>CAVYPH010000001.1:0-59405 GCA_963770345.1 Bryobacteraceae bacterium
GAGAACACAAGCCGCTTCACGCCGGCCTTCGACATCGCCGTCAGAAGCGACAGTGTTCCGCCGACGTTATTTGCGAAATAAAGCTCCGGATCCTTGGTCGATTCGCCCACCGCGATATAAGCGGCGAAATGAATGACGGCATCAAAGCCGCCGCCTTCCAGAAGACTGGTCAGCCGCGGAGTGTCTGCGAGCGTTATCTGATGGAAATCTTTCCCTTGAACGTTATGAAAGTGTCCGCGTGAAAGATCGTCGACGATAGCGACTTGATGCCCGCGCTGTTCCAGTTGATAGACGGTGTGCGAGCCGATGTAGCCGGCGCCACCGGTCACCAGGACGCGGCTCACTACTGGAGAGCCTTCTCAACGGCTTCGAGCACTTCAGGCGAATCGGGCGTAACCTTCGATTCAAAGCGCGTGATCACTTTCCCGTCGCGCCCAACCAGAAACTTGGTGAAGTTCCATTTGACTTCGCCGCCGCCGGTGCCCGTCAGATAGTCGTAGAGCGGCGCTTTGCCTTCGTCCTTCACCGAGATCTTCGAGAACATCGGAAAAGTCACCATGTATTTACTGCTGCAGAACGTCTTGATCTCTTCGTCGGTGCCCGGTTCCTGAGCGCCAAAGTTATTGGCCGGGAAGCCGAGGATCACAAAGCCGCGATCCTTGTACTTCTCGTAGAGTGCTTCCAAACCCTTGTACTGCGGCGTGAAACCGCAGCGGCTGGCGACATTGACCACGAGTACGGTCTTGCCTTTGAAGTCTGCCAGTGGTTCCGACTTGCCGTCGATGGTCTTCATGGTGAAGTCGTGGATGCTGGAGGCGGCGAAGAGCGATGCGGACATGAGTAGGGCTCCGGATAGTAGTTTCATAGATTCTTCGATGCTATCATCCCGGCAGGAAGTGCAAAATGGATTACCAGTATTTGCGTCACGAACTCGAAGGCGAAACGGCAATCGTCACCTTGAATCGGCCGGAGCGGCGAAATGCGTTGTCGCTCGATCTGATGCTTGAGCTGATGTACGTGCTGGGCGAAATCGCACGCGATGAGAAGATTCGGGCCGTGATTCTGGCCGCCGCAGGCAAGGCCTTCTCGGCCGGGCACGATCTTAGCGAGATGGTGGATCGCGAGGAAAGCTATTATCGAAGGCTTTTCGACACCTGCGCGGCACTCATGCAGAAAATTCAGACGATCCCGCAGCCTGTTATTGCCGAAGTGCAAGGCGTGGCGACGGCGGCTGGATGCCAACTCGTGGCCACGTGCGACCTTGCGATCGCCAGCGACGCAGCGAAGTTTGCCACACCCGGTGTCAACATTGGCTTGTTCTGCTCGACGCCAATGGTGGCGCTCACCCGTGCCATCGGCCGCAAGCACGCCATGGAGATGCTCCTGACCGGGGACATGATCGACGCGAAGATGCGCGGCAGAGTGGGGTCTGGTAAATCGCGCTGTGCCGGCCGCTGAACTTGCAACCGCTACTCGCGAGCTCGCGGGAAAGATCGCCCAGGCCAGCAGCCACGTCGTCTCTATCGGTAAGCGCGCCTTTTACGATCAGATTGAAACAGATCAACGCACCGCATACGAGAAGGCGAAACAAGTGATGACAATGAATTCTTTGGCGGAAGACGCGCAGGAGGGCATTTCAGCGTTTCTCGGGAAGCGGCCGCCCGTCTGGGCCGGCAAGTAACTGGTAGATCACACACAAAGCGGTTCGTCCAACAATACGGTAGTCCTGCATCGGCAGGAATTGATCCACACTCAATTTCGGGTTCAACAGCCCCAGGCCGTCGACGACAAACGACGGCCTCACGTTGGCGATGGAGGCGCGATTTCTAGCGGCCCAATCGGGGGCGATCGGAGTGGAGTCCGTGAGGTGGCGGTCGGCCAATACACCGTCGAGCGGCTGCGAGTCGAGATAGCGCGTGGCGGCGGGCAGCCGCGAATAGACGAAAATGTCCGGCCGGTATCCCCAAACGAGCAACGTGTCCTGTGGACCGGCCAGTTCGGTGACGATTCCGGCGGTCTCGAAGCTGTCCTGATTCATTCTGATATCGGACCACTCATGCGCCTGATGATGAAACAGATCGTTCGCCAGTGTCAGGTAGCCCGGACCGAAGCGGCCGAGTGGAATTAGCAGAAGAGCCAGCGCTGCAATCCGCCAACTTTTTTTCATCTCAACCAAACCGCGTGCGCCGGCAAGACAAATCACGGGGAGGAGTTGGAAGTAATAGCGCGGAAAAAATCGCCATCCCGCGGTGACGGCGACGAGTGAGATGAGCGCCCAACCAAGCAGCTTTCTTTCGCGGCGGAAACAGCAGACGGCTCCGATCAGCGCGGCGATCTGGAAAGCCCGCCCAGTTTAGCGTGCGTGAAATGCCCACGCTGATTGGGAATCCGGCTTTCGAATAGAGAAAACCCCACTTCCAGATTTGGGCATAATAATCGCCAAGAGCGCCGTTCGCCGCGAGATAGCCGATGAGCAGCAGGTTCGGCGTAGCGAAGCCGGCGAGCAATTTCCACCACTCAGGCCAGACCCAAAGAAGGCAGGCCGCCAATATGAAGACGGCTTTCGTGTTGATCAGAAGCGCGACACCAACCAGGACGCCGCTCCAGAACGCTCGGCCCACCCAAGCCAGGTACACGGCAGCGATGTGCGGCGCGACCATTAACAGATCGGGAGCCAGCGCAATCACCGCGGATGGTATTCCAAACGTGAGATAGAAACCGAGCAGAAACGCGGCCAGGAACGCTTCCGTCGCGCCCCACATCCGCTGCGCGAACCGGAAAATCAACCCGCAGCAAAGGACCGAATAGAGTGCGCCGGCGACTCGGAGCCAGAGCCCGGTTTGTGCGCCCCAAAGCGTGTACACAAGGGCGTAGAGCGGAGGCTTGTCGAACCAGATGTCGCGATAGAGTGTCTTGCCCCGCAGAATCTCCATTGCGGCCGCTGTGGGGTACGCTTCCTCGACCCACAAGATGTCGATGTGGCAGAATCGAGCAGTCGCAAAGGTGACAATCAGAAGCGGCAGTATCACCCGCAGGGTCCAGGTCATGGCTTTCCATTTAAAGGTCGCACAACAAGACGCCGGGAAGCGGCTCGACCATTTTCTGCAGGAGAAGTTGCCGCAGTTCAGCCGCGCTCGCCTGCAGAGTTGGATCAAGGATGGCGGAGCGACAGTGAACGGCGCGCCCGCCAAGCCATCTGCGACGCTTCACGGCGGAGAAACCATCGCAGTGGAACCCGCCGAACTGGCCCCGTTGAAAGCAACGCCGGAGGATATCCCGGTGGAGGTCCTCTACGAAGATCCCGGCGTCCTGGCCATCAACAAGCCTGCTGGACTGGTGGTTCATGCAGGGCGCGGGACGCCATTCGGGCACACTGGTCAACGCGCTTCTGCATCACTTCCAGTCCCTTTCCACCGCAGGAGGCGAAGAGCGCCCGGGCATCGTGCATCGGATCGACAAGGATACGAGCGGGGTGCTATTGGTCGCCCGAACGGACGCCGCGCATCGGAATCTGGCCGAACAATTCGCGTCACGCAAGGTGGAGAAGACTTACGTCGCGTTGGTGCACGGCGTTCTAAAACAGAATCACGGAAAGATCGAGTCGAAGATCGCCCGCGATCCGGTTCGCCGTGTCAGGATGACGACACGGCTGGCCGATGGGCCGCAGCGCCTACACCGAATACCAGGTAGTCCAACGCTTCGAGAAATTCACACTCCTAGAAGTGAAAATCGGCACCGGGCGGACTCATCAGATTCGGGTGCATCTCGCCAGCATCGGTCACCCGGTGGCAGGCGACCGGCTGTACGGCGCGCCCGCCGCGGACCGTGGGCGGTTCTTTCTACACGCGCGAATGATCCGTTTCGAAAGTCCGTCCACCGGTGAGATGGTGACCGTGGAGGCTCCGTTGCCAGGCGAATTAGAGCGGTGGCTAGGCGAACTATAATTGAACTGGACCAATCATGAAAAAGCTGTTTGCCATTGGCTCTCTTGTGCCTTTCCTCGCCGTTACGGCGCAAGAGGCGCAACAGCCGCCCAAGCCTCAGGACGAAGCAACACCGATCTCGGTGGCCGTGAACCGCGTGAACATGTTGTTCACCGTTTCGGACAAGAAGGGACGCTTCGTAATGGACCTGACGAAGGACGACTTCGAAATCATCGAGGCCAAGAAGAAGCAGATGATCATGGAGTTCACAGCCGAAGCCGACTTACCGCTTCGCCTGGCCATACTGATCGACACCAGCAACAGCATTCGCGACCGCTTTAAGTTTCAACAGGAGGCGGCGATCGAGTTCATCAATAGCGTGATCCGCCCGCAGGACCGGGCGATTGTCGTGAGCTTCGATACCGGCGCGGAACTCGTTGCCGATCTCACCAACAACATCGAGAAACTGGGCAACGCCATTCGCGGGCTGCGTCCAGGAGGCGGCACGGCGCTGTTCGACGCCGTCTTCTTCGCCTGCCGCGACAAGCTGATGCAGGACCAGCCGCTGTACAAATTCCGGCGGGCGATGGTGATCATCAGCGACGGCGACGACAATCAGAGCCGCTACAGCCGCGACCAGGCGCTCGAAATGGCACACAAAGCCGACGTGACCATTTACTCGATCTCGACCAACATCACCGGCATCACCACGGACGGCGACAAGATCATGAAGTACTTCGCCGACGAGACCGGCGGCTTGACGTTCTTCCCGTTCAAAGTTCAGGACCTTGCGCAGTCATTCGAAAATATCGCCAACGAACTGCGGCATCAGTACAACGTGCTCTATCGCCCCGATCCAGGTAAGACGGACGGCCTGTTTCACCCCGTGACCATCAAAGTAAAAGGGCGCAAGGAGTTGGTTGTACGCGCCCGCAAGGGATATTACGCTCCCAAGATGTAAGCTCAGCGCTCACGCCGCAGCCGCGCGAGCAGGTACCAGACGATCAACACATTCACTACAAACACCGCGACCTTCGCGGCAGTGAAGTGCTTCGCCAATTCGTATACCTCAAGCGGAATCAAGAGTCCGGTAGTGATTACCGTGAAGTATTCGGCCCACCGTTTTCGAAGTAATAAGCCGACGCCCTCGGTCAACAGAAGCCCGGAATAAATGAAGGTACCGGCGCTGAGTTCCCTGAGCTGCTTGGGAGTAACGGCGAAAAGTTTTGCCAACAGGCGGTGAATGTAGCGGTTCTCCGGATCCACGCGCAGGATATGAACCCAGTGTTCGACCGATTCCGCGATGTCCTTATGCAGTAACCGCACGGCGCCGATTGCCACGGCCAGCAGCAGGAATCCTTTGAACAGCTTGAACAGTGCGATCAGCAGAAGAGTAGCTGACCCGGACCTCTTAGTGCTCTTTTTCGAGCGGGCTTTCGGCTTTGTACTGGTTGCGGCCATTGTGATCTTCTTATGCTATCTTGAATGATCGCAGAGGGCCCGCAACACAAACTCTTAACGCAGGCGATTGAGGCACACCGCCTCGGCCGGTTGGCTGAAGCGGCCGAACTCTGCCAACAAATTCTCGAAGCCGACCCCACCCAGCCGCGCGCCTGGCACCTGCTGGGAATCATTGCACACCAAACGGGAAACAGCCGCATGGCCTGCGATTTGGTCCGCAGAGCTATCCACCTCGATCCGGATTTCTCCATGGCCTGCTCCGATCTTGGGAACATGCTCATCCAACAAGGCGAACTCGACGACGCCATAACCTGGTACCGGCGCGCGATCGAAATCTCACCTGACTTTCCCGAGGCGCACAACAACTTGGGGAATGCTTATCAAATGAACGATTCGCCGCAAGAGGCGATTGCCTGCTACCGAAAGGCAATCGAACTCCGGCCGGACTACGCCGAGGCGCATCGAAATCTCGGAAGCGCGCTCCGGCGGACCGGCGATCTGACGGCCGCGCTTGACGCATTCGAAACAGCGGTCGCGCTCAATCCGGCATTCGGCGAGGCGCTCGCGCAAATGGAACATCAGATGAGACACGTTTGCGCCTGGAACGGACTTGAGAAGCTGTCGAGCCGTCTGATCGAAATGGTGGAGAACGGTTCCAGTGCAGTCAACCCGTTTGTATTTCTTTGTCTCGAGACCACTCCGGCGCAGCAATTGCTCTGCGCCAGGCAGTGGGCGGCTGAGAATCTGCCCGTCCCTGCGGCGCGGCCGAAGCGAAGGTCCCCGCGCGGCGATCGAATCACGATTGGTTACCTATCAGCCGATTTTCAAGAGCACGCGACCGCATGTCTGATTTCGGAACTCTTCTCGCTGCACGATCGAACGCGGTTCAGGATCATTGGGTACTCCTATGGGCGTGACGATGGTGGCGTGGCACGCCAGCGCCTGGTGAAGTCGTTCGATCACTTCGCCGATCTGGAAGCCGCTTCGTATGCAGAAGCTGCCGGCCGCATTCAAGAGGATGGCGTTGACATTCTGGTAGATCTGAAAGGGTACACGGCGGACGCGCGCCCTCAGATTCTCGCGCTTCGACCGGCGCCGGTGCAGGTGAGCTATCTGGGTTACCCCGGCACGATGGGGACTGATGCCGTGGATTACATCATCGTGGACCCATTTGTCGTCCCGGCCGATCAGCAGCCGCACTTCGCGGAAAAACTGATTCACCTGCCCGGTTGTTACCAGGTGAACGACCGCACGCGGCCGATCTCATCGAATATTCCGACCCGCGCGG
Organism: Bryobacteraceae bacterium; assembly: GCA_963770345.1. GTDB lineage: Bacteria > Acidobacteriota > Terriglobia > Bryobacterales > Bryobacteraceae > CAVYPH01. The sequence continues at coordinate 6,673 of CAVYPH010000001.1, forward strand.
AATGTGGATTGCCCGCATCCGGATTCGTGTTCTGCTGTTTCAGCGCTTCGTACAAGATCACGCCGAAGATATTCGACGTCTGGATGCGGCTGCTCGGGTCTGTGGAAGGAAGCGTGCTGTGGCTACTCGAATCGAACGCTCTGGCGACGGCGAATCTGAAACGCGAGGCGGAAACCCGGGGAGTCGCCGCAGACCGATTGATATTCGCCCGAACGCTACCCAATCCCGATCACCTGGCGCGGTTTGCGATCGCCGATTTGTTTCTCGACACCCTCCCTTACAATGCGCACACGGTCGCAAGCGACGCGCTTTGGGGAGGCTGCCCGGTGGTCACATGCGCCGGAAAAACGTTCGCCTCGCGAGTAGCCGGCAGTTTGTTGGGCGCGGTGGGACTGCCGGAACTGGTGGCTACTTCGCTTGACGACTACGAAGCGCTGGCCTTGAACCTGGCGCGCAATCCGGAGTACTGCCACGAAGTGCGGGAGAAACTTGGGGCAGGGAAGCTGACCTCGGCGCTATTCGACAGCTTACAGTTCACTCGTCACCTGGAAGCAGCGTATGACGGAATGTTGGGACGTATCCTCGCTGTGATACGATTCAGCCAAAGGAGGACTTTCGGTGAAGCTCTGGCATTTCGGATGGGCTGCCCTCGCTGCGGCGTGTTTGCAAGCCCAGGAGGCGCCGCAATCCTTCTTTGAAACGCGCGTCCAGCCGATTCTGAAGGCCAACTGCGCCGGCTGCCATAGCGACGCTGTTCGAAGCAGCGGCCTGTCGCTCGATTCACGCGAAAGTCTTCTGAAAGGCGGCAATCGCGGGCCTGCCGTGAAACCCGGAGCACCCGCGGAGAGCCGGCTCATCGAAGCCGTCGAACAGAAGGGCGATCTCAAGATGCCGGTTGGCCGCCCTCGCCTCACCGACGAGCAAATCGCGGTTCTGCGGCAGTGGGTGGAACAGAATGTTCCGTGGTCTACGAACACTGCGGCGAAGAAACCGCGAGGCTGGGATCACTGGGCCTTCCAACCTCCCAAGCACGCCGCTCCACCGGCTGTGAAGAACTCTGCCTGGGTTCGCAATCCGATCGATAACTTCATCCTCGCGCGACTTGAGCACGAGAACATCCAACCATCGCCGGAAGCTGACCGCAACACGCTTCTGCGGCGAGTGAGCCTCGATCTCACCGGCCTTCCACCGTCTCCGCAAGAGATCCGGGAATTTCTGTCCGACACTTCGCCTAACGCTTACGACAAGGTCGTCGACCGGCTGCTCGCCTCGCCTCACTATGGCGAGCGATGGGGCCGGCACTGGCTCGATGTGGCGCGTTACGCGGATTCCGACGGCTACAGCATCGACGCACCGCGGCCAATCTGGAAGTACCGCGACTGGGTGATCCAGGCCATGAACCGCGACATGCCGTTCGACCAGTTCACCATCGAGCAAATCGCCGGCGATCTGCTGCCGAACCCCACCGCCGATCAATTGATCGCCACCGGCTTTCATCGCAACACGCCGAGCAACTTCGAAGGCGGCATCGATTTCGAGCAGTACCGTGTGGAGGCCGTGGCCGATCGAACGGCAACCACCGGCTCCGTTTTTCTTGGACTCACGGTCGGCTGCGCACGCTGTCACGATCACAAATACGATCCCATCGCGCAGCGTGAGTTCTATCAGCTCTACGCCTTTTACAACAGCACGCAAGAGATTACGAAGGATTCCGAGCGTCCCGATTTTTACCGCCCTTATCTCGATCTTCCGACGAAAGAGGAAGCGGCCCAAGCCGACGCATATTGGGCGCAGGTCAACGCGCTGAGCCGGGAGATGGTGGACTATATTGAGAAGCTCGCAGCGAAGCCGCTTCAACCCGGTGATCCGCCGAAGCACAAAGATCCAGGACTTCTCGCCCGCGTCGCCACTCTCAGAACTTTGATGAGGCCGTTGGGTGTCGAGGGTTCGCCTGAATATCATTGGAAGAGACCGTTCGTCACTCGTACGCTGATCATGCGCGAACTTCCGGCTCCGCGCGAAAGTTACATTCACCTCGGCGGAGATTTTCTCCGGCACGGCGCGAAAGTTGAGCCCGGAGTGCCCGCCGTTCTGTCGTCGAAACCGGTGACCGGGAATCGTCTCGATCTGGCGAAGTGGCTCGTCGACCCGAGCAATCCGCTCACCGCGCGAGTGACGGTGAATCGAATGTGGCAGGAATATTTCGGCAAGGGCATCGTCGAATCGCAGGACGATTTTGGTTTGATGGGCGCGCGCCCCACGCATCCGGAACTGCTCGACTGGCTGGCCACGGAATTCATGTCGCAGGGCTGGAGTCAGAAGGCCGTGCACCGGCTGATCGTGACCTCCGCGACCTATCGGCAGTCGTCAAAAAATCGGCCGGAGCTGGATGAGGTCGATCCCTACAATCGTCTGCTGGCCCGGCAGGTGAGAATGCGGCTCGATGCGGAAATTGTCCGCGATGCCGCCCTGGTATCGAGCGGACTGCTCACCCCGACGCTCGGCGGACCGGGCGTATATCCGCCCATTCCCGAAGGCTCCATGGCGGGTACGCAAGTGAAGCGCCCGTGGCCCACCGAAACCGGGCCGAACCGCTATCGCCGCGGCGTGTATACCTTCTTCTTCCGCATGTCGCCGGCGCCGAATCTGTCTTTGTTCGACGCCCCTGACGCCGGGTCCACCTGCACGCGCCGAATCCGCTCCAACAGCCCGCTGCAGGCCCTGACGCTATTGAACGACGAGGCTTTTATGGAGTTCGCGCAGGCGCTGGCGAAGAGAGTGATGAAGGAATCGCCGGCGTCCGGCACGCGCGAACAACTGGATTACGCGTTCCTCCTGGCCATGGGCCGCAATCCGAATCAAAAAGAGCGCGCGAGGCTCGAAGAGTTTCTCGATCGGCAGCGGAAGCTGTACCTCGGCAGACGCGGGCGCCGCGGCTCAACTCGTATCGGCGGAATCCACGAACAAGGCAGCCAATGTTTCCGATCTGGCCGCATGGACGTCGCTCTGCCGCGTGCTGTTCAACCTGGACGATTTTATGACACGGGAGTAATCCATGACATTCGAAGACCGCATTCTTCTTGCAGAAACACGCCGGCAATTCTTCAGCCGTTGTGGCGTCGGTCTCGGTCAGATTGCTCTGGCGTCGCTGCTTGGGGCCGCGCCAAAGTCCGAGAATCCGATGGCGCCCAAGCCACCGCATTTTCCGCCCAAGATTAAGAACGTGATTTATCTTTTCATGGCCGGCGGACCCAGCCAGCTTGAGATGTTCGACTACAAACCGAAGCTTCAGGAGTTCGACGGTAAAGTTGCTCCGGACTCGATTCTGAAAGGCAAGCGCTTCGCTTTCATGGACACGTTCACCAAGAATCCGCCAAAGCTTCTCGGCACGCATCGCGAGTTCAAACAACACGGGAAGTCGGGCGCTTACGTATCGGAGCTTCTGCCCAATATTGCATCGGTCTCCGACGACCTGACGTTCATTCACGGCATCTCGACCGAGAATTTCAATCACGCACCGGCCAAGTGCTTCATGAATACCGGATCGATTCGTTTCGGCCGTCCAAGCATGGGCTCGTGGGTGACGTACGGTATCGGGAGCGACTCGCAGAACCTTCCTGGATTCGTGGTGCTGCAATCAGGGCCGCGGGGGCCCCGGGGAGGAGCGGGATTGTGGTCGAGCGGTTTTCTGCCGACCGCCTATCAGGGCGTTCCGTTTCGCTCCGGCGGCGACGCGATCCTCGATCTTTCCAGTCCGCAAGGCGTCACACCGGAAGCGCAGGCGAATACTCTGGCGGCCGTTCGCGACATGAACCGCCTCAAACTGGACGACACTGGCGACAGCGAAATCAATACGCGCATTGCCGCCTATGAAATGGCGTACCGGATGCAAACGAGCGGTCCGGAGCTGATCGATTTTTCGAAAGAAACGCGTGAGACGCGCGAGATGTACGGCGTAGAGCCGGGCAAGTCGTCATTCGCGAATAATTGTCTGCTGGCGTGCCGCTTAGTCGAGCGCGGCGTTCGCTTTGTACAGCTCTACCACACCGACTGGGATCATCACGCGGATATCGATCAGCCGCTCAATCAGGTTTGCCGCGAAATCGACCAACCCACTTCGGCCCTGATTCGCGATCTCAAGCGCAAGGGGCTTCTAGAGCACACGCTAGTGATCTGGGGCGGCGAGTTTGGACGAACGCCGATGGGCGAGAGAACGACCGCAGGGGGCAAAGCGGGACGGAATCACCACATCGACGCGTTCACGATGTTCATGGCCGGCGGTGGCGTTCGCCCGGGCCTGACAATCGGCGAAACCGACGAACTGGGCTTCTCGCGAACCGGCGATCCCATCGAGGTCCACGATATCCACGCGACGATTCTTCACTTGCTCGGACTGGATCATACGAAATTGACCTTCACCTTTCAAGGCAGGCCATTCCGGCTAACGGATGTGTCGGGAAATCCGATTCAGAAACTGCTGGCATGAAGACACTTGTAATTCTGGCGCTTTTTTCCTCGGCGCTGCCCGCGCAGCAGGGGAAGAAACTGTTCGAAGCGAAATGCGCGGTCTGCCACAGCGCGGATAGCAACGAAGCCAGGGTCGGACCTGGTTTGAAGGGAGCCAAGGACGGCACGCTGTCCAAGTGGAAGAAGCAGCAACCGCCGGAGTTGATCCTGAAGCAATTGAACAGCGGTGGCGATGGCATGCCTGTTTTTAAAGAATTGCTGACCGACGATGAAAAGAAACAACTGATCGCCTACGTTCTGAGCCTGTAACGACCACGGAAAGGGGTCTCAAGAGCATCAAGGCAGAGCCAGAGCCACCAGTTCCGCCCCAATCCCAATCGCACCCACGGCGATCACAATAAATTGCCTGCCATCCGCCATGTACGTCATGGGAATGCCCGTTGCCATTGCAGGTAGTTGCATCTCGTGCAGAACCGTCCCGGTCTCCTTGTCGATTGCCCGAAAGGTGTTCCCGCCCCCTCCGCAACCGAGTTGAAAAGGTTGTTTCCGTCGGCGGAAAACAGCAGCGTCTTCGTAACCATCAAAGGAGAACGGCAGGGCCGGCCGGTTCTGCCGATATCGATGCCTTTCAGCAAAGGATGGTTCTTTACATACTCCGGCGTGTCGGCGTTAGCGATCGTCCACTCAAGCTCACCCTTGTTCAGATCGATGGCGACGATGCGGCCCCAGGGAGGTTTGACCAGTGGCAATCCTTCCGGACCGATGTTGGCTTTCGGCGCCACGCGGGCCGTATTCGTTTCATTAAAATCAAAGCCCGACCCCGACCCGCGGCCCGCACCTCCACGTCCGCCGACATAGCCCATATCCGATCGTTTGGAATCCGCTGCGGTAAGTGACAGCGGATCTGTGTTCGTCACGGACGCCACGTAAAGCATCCCCGTCTCGGGGTCGAAGGCGCCGCCTTGCCAGTTCGCACCTCCTACGTGCGAGGGCAACAGCAGCGTCGCCTTCTTACCGTTTGAGTCGACAACGATCGGCGGACTAAACAACGGGCCCAACTTATATTGGGAAGCGATCTTAACAGCGGCAGCTTTGACCGCTGGCGTGAAATCGATCAGGTCGTCAAGCGAGGTGCCCTGCCGGTCATAAGGAGGTGGCTTTGTTGGAAAGGGCTGCGTGGGTGAACTCTTCTCGCCCGGCACATCCGACTGAGGAACGGGCCGTTCTACGATAGGCCAAACAGGCTCGCCCGTAACGCGGTCGAACACGTACGTAAACGCCTGCTTGCTGACCACCGCCACTGCTTTAATCTTCCTCCCATTAACGTTAATGTCGGTCAATATCGGCGCTGCTGTGATATCCATGTCCCAAACATCGTGATGGACGAGTTCGAAGTGCCAAATACGCTTACCGGTCCGTGCGTCCAGACAAACCAGGCTGTCGGAAAAGAAGTTGTTGCCCGGCCGATTTCCGCCGTAGAAGTCGCCAGTGGGCATCTCCACCGGAATGTAGACGTATCCGAGCTCCTCATCCGCGCTCAACGGCGCCCACGCGCCGGTGTTTCCAGCCAGAGGCGGCGCCCCCTCACCACCCATAAGGTTTTCAGCGTGGCATTTCGCGCATTCCTCGCGATACGCAGTTTGTCCGCGGGACGACTGCTCCTTCGTGTAGACGCCATCCCAGACTGATCTCGAACCGGCGGCCAGCGAGAACGATAAACACAGCAGAAAGATTGGAAAACGCATTCTACGAGGAATGTGGGGCGTGTGCATCGCGTCGATCGGCCAGTAGTCTATCACAAGGTGGTGAGAAACCATCCGCCAAAAAGTATGAGCGGCCAAAACCCGGCCGATGATCAGAATTGGTTGCCATTTCGGGCCACGGAACAGAACAAATGATAAACTAAAATAAATATAGTCGAGAGTTCAGGCTTCTTTTTATGGCAATAGCCGGCACAAAGATCCGCGCATTTCAGATTTGCAACGGCCTTGGAGCGGGTAATATTGGCGATGAATTAATGGCCAGGGCCTTCTGGGATCATATACCGGACGACATAGCGCTCGACGTCGCTCTATTTCCGGAGTCGACCCGGCAACATGAACCTTATCCGGAGTGCCACCGGTATCGGTTTGTGGACTGGGAAGGCAACGAGAACGCGAGTGTAAGAGACATGCCCGGTTTGTTGTTGGGAGACACTCCCGTGAGTGACGCCGAAGGCCTCCATTGGCCGATGCAATTCTTGTCCCAGCGTCTCCAGCACTTTCATGATCTCGGCCAGCCCGTCGACGCGCTGGGCGTCGGTGTCGATCAGACGCTCGAAGCCGGCGGACGGCGCTTGTTTCAAGATCACTTTTTGCCCATCCGATCCTGGACCGTACGTTCCGCCAATTGCCGGGACGCCCTGATTTCCCTCGGGGTTGCTGAATCGAGTATACGCGTCGGCGCAGACTGGGCCTGGCTTTACAAGCCTCGCGAAGAGCTTCGTGAATGGGCCCATCGCTACTGGCGCAAGCTTGGAATCGACCCGGACGGCGAACTGCTAGTGGTCAACATCGTTAACATGCAGTGGAGCAACCGGCCGGAAATGAAGCGCGCCATCGCCGCCGCCTTAGATTGGGCTTCTGCGCGGTTTGGTCTGCAGGTTGCCTTCTTCTGCAACGAGTGCCGGCCTGGTAAGTTCTTTGATTTTGAGGCGGCCGTCGAGGTGGCCGCAACTATGAAGCGCCCTGCCGTTCTGGCGCCCAACGAATATTATTCCCCGGACGAAACGATTGCCCTGCTTCGTTTTGCCACCGTGACATTGGGGCAGCGGTACCACTTTCTGCTGGAGTCCGTTCTTGCCGGAACGCTACCGATTGGAGTCCTGCGCGGGGAAAAGATGCGGGATTTAGCAGCAGAATTGTCGATTCCAATAGCCGGCGCCAGCGATACTTTGGACCGGAATGCAATCGCCAGTTCCGTTCAACAGGCTGTGGAAAAACGCGCGGTTATATTGCAACGTCTAGCCGGACTTAGACAAAAACTTGCGCTAAGAGCGATGGAGAATTTGCGCTTCCTGCGGGAGTTGGCGCCTTTCGACAGAGCGAGGTGGGACCTTGTCTATCCTAGCCGGGACTTTTCACCAGTCCTGGATAGAGCTGATCGAGTTTCGTCTCAATCGCAGGAGTGAAGTCACGGCAGGCACCATGTCCATATCGGCATTGATCTGTTCCGCAAAACACCCTTGCCGATGGTAGTCCATGGGAGCGCAAGGGCCACTGCGCATGGAATCGTGGCCGAAAGAAGCCGCAATCGGCTGAGGCGTCGTTTTAGGCGATTTTACCAGAGCTTGCCCGCCGGTTACAGACAAATTAGACTAACTACAAAACGCCCTGCCGTCCCGGGCAAAAAAATGGAGTGCAAAAGTTGAGTGTAATTGCCTGCCAGCTCTGCAACACAGCATCATCTTTTCGTTTCAAAGCATTGCTAATGCAGAGATACGAGGTCGATTATTTTGAATGCGCGGGATGCCACTTCTTACAGACCGAAGAACCTTATTGGCTGGATCGTGCATACCAAGTCCCGATCGCGTGCTCGATGTGGGCCGTGCACAACGTAGTCTAATGACCGCACGGGGCCGTCGCTCGCGTCGCTACCGATGCCACCGCGTTTCCAATCAGGAACAGCCTTTTGATCTCGTGCTGGTCAGCTTGTGGAGCGAGGCGGCCGAAGATGCGCGCCACATCGACTGGACTCGCCGGTTCCACACGGCCATGCAGCCCTGGTTTGGGCGCTCGGTCTACGTGAACAGTCTCGATCAAGACGATGCCGCACGCGTTCCGCAGGCGTATGGCAGCAACTACGCACGCCTTAGCGCAATAAAAGCGAAGTACGATCCGGGAACCGATTCCACCGCAATCAGAATATTGTTCCGAAGGCCCAGGCTGCAGTTTCCTAGAACGTCCCCGACATCGGCAGCGATATACCGGCGCTATTCGTCAGGGTCACCTGAACCGACGTCAACGAAGACGCGCTTCCCTGCGTCAGAGCGAACGGCACAGTCAAGGTGTTCGATCCGCCGCTAGTCGCCGACGCCGTACTGCTGAACCAAGTCTGAAATGCGGCGGTCACGGGCACGGTGAATACGCTTGTCTGGAGAGTTGTGCCGGCGCTGCTGGTGAATGTGAACGTCGCGGTGGAGAGTTCGTGCGTATTCGTGTAATTACCCACCACAACGTTGATGCCGGTCGAGGTCGTAACCATTTGCACCTGCTTGGCGGTGATCACCGGCACAGCTTTCGCAATGGTAATCGTCCGCGTGGCGGCGGGATTCGGGCTCAGCGTCTGACCACCGGCGCTAAGAACGACGTTGATTGTGATTGTACCGGCGGTGGTTCCGGTCTGAAAGGCAAATGGACTCGCAGCTTGGGCAGCAGTGGCACCGGCCGGTATCGTGAAATCAAGGGTCGTCTTGCCGTTGGCGAAGACAATCGTCGGGTCCGGACCTGAAGCCGTCGCGAAGCTGATAGTGGCCGTGCCGGTCAGATCCAGCGGAAAGGCCTGGGCCAGAGAAACACCGAAAGTGGGCTGGCTGGTTGAAGTCGTCGTGTCGGTCAATTGGGTGACGGTTACGCCTGGAAGCGGCGGCGCGACGACGTTGACGGTAAAGCTCTGAGTCGCGCTAAGGACGGGTTGGTTGCCGTCGGAGACGCGAATAGTAAACGTGAACGTCCCAACCTTCGAGGGAACACCGTTAATGGCGCCGGTGCCGGCATTCAGCGTCAGTCCATCGGGCAATACACCGGTGGCGAGACCCCACGCGAGCGGCGAAGCGCCGGTAGCCGCAAGCGTTGCCGCGTAACTCGCTCCAACCGTGCCTCCCGGCAGCGAAGTCGTGGTGATGACGGGTGCAACGGCCGGCGCGTTCACCACCAATGAGAACGAACCGTTCGCCGTAGCATTCGCTTTGTCGGTGACGAGAATCCCCAAAGTAAACGTGCCGATATTTGCCGGCGTGCCTGAGATTGTGCCATCCGCACCAAGCGTGATTCCAGCGGGCAGTGTGCCGCTCGCCAAGCTGAAAGAATAGGGTGGGACGCCGCCAGTGGCGGACACTTTCGCAGAATAAGCGGTGCCCCGAGTGGCCGTGGAGAGCGTGCCCGGAACGATGCTAAGTGGCGCGGCGATGACAACGCTAAAAGCTTTGCTGGCGGTCGCCTTCGTACTGTCGGACACCTGAATAGTGAAGGCAAACATGCCGCTGGCAGACGGAGTGCCGGAGATCGCGCCAGCGCCACTCAGAGTCAGCCCGCCCGGCAAAGCGCCGGTAGAAACAGTGAATGCGTACGGAGGCGTGCCGCCAGTTGCAGTAAGAGTTCCCGAGTACGCCGTTCCTACCACGCCATCGCTAAGAGTACCGTTTAGTGTCAGAGCAGAGACGATTGTGAGCGTATAGGTCTGGGCGGCGCTCAAGTTGCCGGCGTCTTGCACAGTGACTGTAAAAGTAGTCGTGCCGCCCGCCGTGGGTGTCCCGCTGAGCACGCCGGCGGGCGCAAGAGTGAGGCCCGCTGGGAGTGCGCCGGTTGTGACCGACCATCGATAGGGCGTGGTCCCTCCCGTGGCAGCCAAGTTGACGCCGTACGCTACCCCAACACTGCCGGTGGGCAGCGACGTCGTGGTGATCGTAATCGGAAGCGCATTGATCGTCAATGTCAGCGGCAGCGTCGCTATCGCGCCGATCGCGTCACCGGCACGCGCAACGAACTGGAAGGTTCCCGCTACCGTGGGAGTGCCGCTGATGACTTGCGTCGCGGGGTTAAACGTCAGACCCGCGGGCAGACTGCCCTGCGAAAGGCTCCAGGAGAAGGGGGCGGCACCGCCGGTTGCCGCGAGGGTCGCCGTGTACGCGGTGCCGACTGTACCGGCCGGTAGTGGGTTCGTCGTGATACTGAGTGCGGGAAGAACTGTGATGGAAAAACGTCCCGTGCCGGTGGCTCCATTGGCGTCGGTGACGATCGCGCCGAAGCTATAGCTGCCTGGTTGCGTGGGCGTTCCGGTCACGACGCCGGTTGACGCATTCAAAGTCAGTCCGGGAGGCAGCCCTCCGGCATTACCCGCGGGCACGGAATAGGTAAACGGCGCGGTACCGCCGGTTTCAGTGAAGGCGTTGTTATAGGGAACCGTGACTTCGCCAGTCGGGAAGGTTCCGGAAATTGCCGGCGGCGGATTGACCACGATGGAGAAGACCTGGCTGATACTCTCCTGCGTATTGGAGATGCCACTGGCAAATAGTTTGAAAGAGTACGTGGTCGGAGTTGTCACCGGCGGGAAAGTTCCGCTGAGCGTCGTCGTGTCGCCGCCACTTGGCGGAAAGATGAGCGTGACGGTGCTTGGAAGATTGCTCTGCGACGAATCCCATGAGCTCGCCGCGCTTACCTGAATGCTCCGTGTCACCGCGACACCGGATGTGGCCGGGGAGAGCGGACTCGTAGTCAGAAAAACCAAATGCTTGTAGACGTTGAACGAGTAGCTTGAGAAAGCGATGGCCTGATTGTTGACGAAGGCTCCGAGGCGGATGCTGGAGAACTGTACTGTCGTGGGAACACCGCTGATCACGCCGGTTGTGCTGTCCAGGGTCAAGCCGGACGGTAATGGTCCGGTGCCGGGGCCGATCTGCCAGGTGATCTGGGCCGTTCCGCAGTTCACGCAAGTAAACTTCTGCGAAAAAGAATCGCCGACGTAAAGAGTAAAGCTGGTGCTGGCCGGCAGAATGCCTGGGCCCGTCGTCTGACCATGGAGAGATGCCGCGACCAGCAGCATGGGCAGAAGAATTTGAAGGATCGAGCGGGTTCGCATGGTCATGTTCACCCTACTGGTCACTCTCTACCGATTGCTGCACGGCCGCCGGCACGAAGAAAACGCGCGGCGCCGACGTGCTGTCGGCAATCCACATCGGGCCATCGCCGCTCGTCCTCAACCAGGTTTCGCCGGCCCGCCCCAGCGCTTCAAGTCCACTGATCACGCAGTTACAATTGCTGTCATCGATCATCTGACCCGAGGCATCGAAGGTTGTCACGCGGCCCGCGTTCGCCCGAACGGCGACAAGACGCCCGTTCACCGGGCTCGCAAGAAATAAGGACTCGCCGTCATCGAGAGCAAGCGGCAACGTCTGACTGCCGATCGTGAGTTGCCCGCCAGACCAGAACGCGGGCGTCGTACTGCCGGCCAGAAAAGTAAAACTGGAAATAGCGTTGCCCGCGAGCACCGACGCTCCGCCATTCTGATACAGAGACAACCCATTCGGAGCGGAAATCAATACAGCCGAGCCGTCGTCGGATACAGCCGCTTGGTCGCCCGCCGCGGAATACTCGCTGCTCAATTGAAAACTACCTGACTGCAGAGTGAAAATCTGGATCCACTGGGCGGCGCGATAAACGAGCGCCAGCGCAGAACCGGAAGGACTCCAAACGGCCTGATCTGGTTGCGGCCGCGCTTGATCGAGCGGCGTGCGCGTAAGGTCCAGTGTGTCGAGATCCAAGATGAGAGGCGTCCCTGTGCCGCTAGTCATCGCCAACACAAGGCTCCTCACGGGGTTCAGTTTCACGCTCTGCAAATCGTCCGGCATCGCGGCAGCAGTACTCAACCGGCTCGCGCCCGGGACGCCGAAGATAGTTCGCACAGAGAGGCCGTCGTGCGCGATCGTCCAGCCGAGTACAGGACCAGAAACGGTCTGGCCGGCGGCGGGAGCGATGCAAAGAGTTACTAAAACAAAGGGTGAGGTGAATTTCATGGCTGGTCCTGTCTGTTCCCAAACTCGCTTTAATGAGGCGGCCCGACTCCCGGCGTACCCGGAGTTAGAATGATCGGCGGTTGCCCAACCACCGGCGGCGTTGTCGTAGAAGTGGAACTCTTCCCGCCCGACGCGACCGCGATGCCAATCCCCGCCGCCGCAGCGCCTGCGGCGACCAGCACCCAAATCAGCTTGGCCGACATCCCACCCGCTGCGGCGACAGAACCAGCCGCCAGCACATTCGTCTGATTCAGAGTGCTGGATGCCGTGCGGCCGTTCTTGCTCGCAGTCACCTTGATCTGGTAATTGCCCGCAGTCTTGTTTTGCGTCATGTTCAAGGCCACGCGGCCCTGTTCGTCGGTCGTCAGCGAGATGCTTCTCGCGCCATTCGAGAATGTGGCGCTCGGTCCGTTATCCGGGGCCAGGAACAAGACCAATGCTCCGGCCACCGGTTTGTGATTCTCGTCTTCTACCTGAACAATGGCCTCGCGATTGACTCGCTGGCGCGTGTTCATGATGGGTTTACCTTCATCAATGATGGTGATCGAAAGGCCGCCTGCATCCGGTTGCCCGGCCACCTGAGCAGCAGCAAAGCTGGCGTGTAAGAGAAGCAGGCTCACAAGTGCAGACGTGATTCGAAGATTGTTCCAGGTAATTGACATGGCCGGCGCCTTTAAAATTGCCCTTCAATCATAAATGAAAAAAAACACGAAGAATGCAGTCAAAAAAAGCAGACGTCGTCTGCATGGTGCAGCGTGAGGAGTGATCGTTTCACACAAGCGTGTCAGGCGTAGATCCCGGGCGCTTCGTGTCCGATTGCGTGGACGTATTCCACATAGGACCCTGGATAAACACGCGGCGTGCGATCCGTGCCGCTCTCACCGCCGAGTTCCAGCACTCGGGAACCGAGCCCGCGCAGGAACATACGGTCGTGCGAGACGAAGATCATGGTTCCTTCAAACTCCTTCAGCGCGTCTACGAGCATCTCCTTGGTGGCGAGGTCGAGGTGATTCGTGGGCTCGTCGAGTACGAGGAAATTCGGAGGATTGTAAAGCATCCGCGCCATCGCCAGCCGCGATTTTTCGCCGCCGGAGAGCGATCTGATTCGTTTATCCACATCGTCCCCGGAAAACTGGAAAGCCCCGGCCAGCGACCGAAGCGAGCCGATGCCGTCGCGAGGGAAATCCTGTTGGAGGTGTTCGATGATGGTCAACTCCGGGTTGAGCACGTCGAGCGATTGCTGCGCAAAGTATCCCATGTTCAGGCTTGCGCCCAGCCGCACGGCGCCGGCGTCAGGTGCGCTCGCGCCCGCGATCATTTTGAGCAGCGTGGTCTTGCCCGCGCCGTTCCGCCCCATCACTGCCCAACGCTCTCCACGGCGAATCGTCAGATTAAATCCGGCGTAGATGACGCGCGTGCCATAACTCTTGTGCAGATCCTCGATCATGGCCACCTGATCGCCCGAACGCGGCGGCGCGCGGAATTCGAATTTGACCACTTGCCGTTTCTTCGGCAGTTCGATCTTTTCAATCTTGTCCAACGCCTTGATGCGGCTCTGCACCTGGGCCGCTTTCGCCGCGTGCGATTTGAAGCGATCGATAAAACGCTGCTGCTTGGCCAGCATCGATTCCTGCCGCGCGAAGGCCGCCTGTTGATTCGTCTCGCGGATGGCGCGCTCCCGTTCATAGAAATCGTAGTTGCCCGAATAGCCGACGATCTCACCCGCGTCGATCTCCGCGATCTTCGAGACGATGCGATTCATGAATTCGCGATCGTGCGAGGTCATCAAAAGGGCTCCAGGATACGATTGCAGGAACTGTTCGAGCCAGATAATCGATTCCAGGTCGAGGTGGTTCGTGGGTTCGTCCATCAACAGGACGTCGGGCCTGCCGAGCAGAACCCGAGCCAGCGCCACGCGCATCTTCCAGCCGCCGGACAGCGCACCGACGTCGCCGTCGATCTGGTCGTCCTTGAAGCCGAGACCGTGCAGTACTTCGCGTGCTTGCGCCTCAAGTGTGTAGCCGCCAAGATGCTCGTACTGTTCCTGAACCTCGCCGAAACGCTCGAGTATCCGGTCCATGTCGTCCGCTTGCGCCGGATCTTCCATGGCTTGCTGCAAGCGTTCGAGTTCGTGGTGGAGATCGCCCACCCGGCCGCTGCCTGCGATCGCCTCGTCGAGGACCGACCGGCCACTCATCTCCTCCACATCCTGGCGGAAATAGCCGATGGTCAGCTTCTTCGGAACCGAGACTTCACCCTCATCTGGATCTTCCTCTCCGACCACCATACGGAAGAGCGTGGTCTTGCCGGATCCGTTCGGACCCACCAAGCCGACCTTCTCGCCAGGGTTCAACTGAAACGAGGCGTCGACGAAGATTAACTGTTTGCCGTACTGCTTTTGGATATTCGAGAAAGAGATCATCCGGAATACCCAAGCTAGCAGAGCCCGCCATCACATCGAGCTGGCGGCAGCGGTAGCCGCGGCAGTGGTGACAGCGGATGCTTGCGGGACGATCGCGCCACGCTTGAATTCTATACGGTGCTTGTTCGCCGGGCCGCCAACCACGGTCGTGTCTCCACCAAGTAGAAGTCGTTGTTTTTGCTCGCTGGCCAAAATGTCCTTAACGGCATCGGCCTCGATGTTGTTGTGGGTTTTTAAGGTAGCCACCCACAGCCGCTTCATCGTGTTCAGACGAGCATCCGGCGGATTCCCGTTGTAGGCGTTGAGATTCTGGATGATCACGCCAAGCCGCTGTTCGGCGGACTTGATTATCCTCTTGTGAAAGAGCCCGTCGTCCGAGCCGGATTGGTATTGGCCGAATACGCTTTCCGTATAGCCAAAAATCCGGCACTCGGTGTAGCCTTCGTCGTGCATTGCGATTGAAAAGCGTTGGGCGAAGCTCTTGTTCTCCCCTTTGTCCAGCGCGCCTTCACATATCCATAGCTTGATTTTTGCCCTTGTTTTCTCCCGCAGTCCATGGGCCCGCAACTGGAGAATCAAATCGCCGATAGAAACCTTTATGACACCGTCGGTGTCGCATTTTTCGTTATTGGCCAGATAATCGAGGCCCTTACTACAGTGGGCGTTGATGTAGAGCTCGTCGTCGCCGTTCATCAATTCGGTTAGCTGCGGCCTGCTCGCATCATAGACGCCAGGTGATTTCAGAGGCGGGGCAAATTTATACTCGTAAGGCATGAAGCCCCGATATTCCCCGTCTCCCTTCTTTCCTGTTTGTATGTCCGGTTTATAGGCAAGACGGCCTATCAGCGTACCGGCGTTTTCAGTGCTGAAGGGTGTAAAAATCAGTTTCTTCATGACTCAAACCTCCGTGGACACTCGACGAACAGTAACAGACTACCAAAACGAAGCAACACGGAATTTGACTCCTTATAGAATGAAGACTCCATGCCGTCCGATGCTCTATCGGCTTCGCGCAACGTGATTCGGAGCACTCTCCATCAACTGATTGGAGAAAAGTACGAGGTGCTCCAATGGATCGGCGGCGGCGGAATGGCGCAGGTATTTCTGTTGCGCCATCGCACGCACGGAGCGCTATTCGCCGTGAAGGTGCTGTCCGAGCAACTGGCTGGAGATCCGGCCGTGGTCGCCCGTTTTACTGCCGAAGCGCGGACCGCGGCAACGTTGGGCGGCCATCCGAACATCGCCGAGATTTTCGACATCGGCGAAGGCGGCGGACTCCACTACCTGATCATGCCGTACGTGGAGGGCGAGGACGTTAGCTCGTACCTGAAGCGGCATGGCCGTCTTTCAAACAGCGAAGCGGTGGAGATTGTCGACCAAGTCGCCAATGCCCTGGTTTGGGCCGCTGATCGCAACGTCGTCCATCGGGATCTGAAGCCATCGAATGTCCGCATTGATCGAACCGGGCGGGCGATCGTGCTCGATTTCGGAATCGCCAAGGCGGGTGACATCCCGAGTGCTCTCACCAAGACTGGGGAAAGCCTTGGCACTCCTTATTACATGTCGCCCGAGCAGATCAAGGGCGAAACCTGCGATCCGCGAAGCGATTTGTATTCACTCGGAGTCATCTTCTTTGAACTGCTCTCTGGGACGAAGCCGTTTACCGGCGATTCGCTGCGCGCCATCGAGGCCGGCCATGTGATGAAACCACCGCCTCTGCTCAGCAGCCTCGTAGCAGACCTCCAGCCGGGGTTCGAACCGATCGTAAGCAAGCTTTTGGAAAAAGATCGGGCGAACCGTTACCCCTCGGCGCGGGATTTGCTCGCTGATTTGCGAGCCGTAAGCCAGAGCATTCCTCCCGTGCGATTGCAGCCGCAAATTGAAGTGCCTAACCTTACGGCGGAACCGATGTCAGTGGTACCAGCCCCGACGCCGAAGTCCCGGGGTTGGTTAATTCCCCTAATTCTGGGCGGTATTATGCTGGTCGCCGCCGGCACGTATTTTGCAACCAGGAAGCCCCCGGCCTTGCCTCCGACCCTGGAGGATAAGAACGGCCGCATGTTTCTGGTGCGCGCCGGAGAATTCATCTTCGGCGCGGACGATCCGGAGTCACCGAACAAACGCCAAGTGGTGGACCTACCGGCGTTTTATGTGGATGCCACCGAGGTTTCTAACGGCGCGTACCAACGATTTGTCCGCGCAACTGGTAACAAACCGCCCGACTCCGACACATATGAGAAGGAGCCAGCCTTGCCCGTAACTGGAATAACCTTCGAAAGTGCCAGGAACTTCTGCGAATGGGAAGGCCGGCGGCTACCGACCGAGCAGGAATGGGAAAAGGCCGCCCGTGGCACGCATGGGAACATCTATTCTTGGGGCAATCAACCGCTTCCGAGTCCTCAAAAGCTGGTACCGGTCGATGAGTATCCAGAACGTCAAAGCCCGTTCCGGGCCTTAAATATGTCGGGAAATGTATTCGAATGGACGGTGTCACCGTTTCCTGTTACAGATCGCGAAATCGAAGATATGAAGAGGTTGCCAGGCAGGGCTGACGTCGCGCGAAATTGGTATAACATTAAAGGCGGAAGTTTCCTGCTGAAAGACGAGCGGTTTTTTCGTGTGTACATGCGGAGAGGATGGCCGGTGAATCAAGCTTCGCCACTGATCGGCTTCCGTTGCGTGAAAGATGCGAAATAAGCTTGGCAGGATTGCAGTAATCACCGCGTATACGGCCGCCTTCGCCGCTGCCCAGACCATCGACGCCCGCGACATGTTCTACTCCGCCGCGGACATGGTCGGCGGGAATACACAGCGCCCCCCGGCGAATACCAACAAGGAACCGGTCAAGCCCCCGCCACCCCCGGTCGTGCGTCATAAGCCGGTACCAAAAGATCCCGAGGCGCATTTTCAAACAGTCTCACATACGGCTGACCTCGCATTGGGCCTACGTTATAGCATCCTTAGGAAGGCAGATTCCGGACTCTCGGAAGTGAAGCCCGGTACGGTTTTTCGCTCCGGCGACAAGATCCGCGTCAGCGTGATGGGCAACCAGAAGGGTTACCTCTACGTGATTGCGCGAGGGTCGAGCGGCGTCTGGACTCCGCTCTTCCCGCACCCCGATTCATCCCAGCAGCACAACGAAATCGTCGCCGGACGAAAATATCAAGTCCCGTCCGGAGATGGCGAGTATTTTCTCTTCGACAACCAGGCGGGCTCGGAGAAGCTTTTTGTTCTTCTTTCCAAGACCCCGGTGGACGATCTGGACACATTGATTTTAGGTCTGACGCCCGACGGTCACCCGAAGCCGCCAGAACCGTCGAGACCACCGCTACTCGAAGCTCGAAAGCGAGCCGACGATCAGATGGTCGATCGCCTGCGCGCCGCGGTGCAGGAACGCGATCTTGTTTTCACCCGCACTGATTCGGAACCGGCGGCCGGAGACGAGCCGCGGGAAAAAGCCGTTTACGTCGTCAACAAGAATTCGGACGCCCGATCGAACGCTCGTGTCGTTGTCGATCTGACCCTGAACCATCAGTAAGCAGGAGACAGATCATATGAACACGGCAATCCGCGCCGCAGCGTTCGCAGCCGTCTGTTGTATAGCCGCGGACCTTCAAAAAATGGAGGTGAGCGTAGAACGCAAGATCGGCGACCGCATCGAGCGCATGGATCCCAACCATGTCTTCGAACCGGGCGATATGGTCCGCTTCCGCTTCAAGCCGAGTTTCGACGGCTATCTTTATGTGATGGATCATTCGACTTCCGGACGGTATGTCCTGCTGTTTCCCAAGGAAGAGACAGGGCTCGAAAACCGCATCGAGCACAACCGGGCTTATGTTCTCCCCATGACCGAGAGCGGCTGGTTTCGCATAGAAGGTCCGTCGGGTCATGAGGTTCTTTACTGGGTCGTGAGTCCAGCAAAACTGAGCGATGGGGGAGCGGGATCGTTTGCCCTACCGAAGCTGCCCGCCGACTCGACGCCTCTCGACCCAGCTATCACTCCGCGTTGCGACGACGCCATTTTCAAAACGCGCGGCGATTGCATCGACGTCACGGCGGGCGCGCAGCCGGTGAAAACGTCCAAAGAACTTCCATCGACTATTTCTCCACTGGCGGATCCAACCGCGCGAGGGATCGTGGTCATGAAATCCGACAAGAAAACATCGGTGGTGGCACCCGCCGGTAGCGACGCGCCGTTCGTGTATACATTTCACCTCGCGCACAAATAGCCATGCGGACACTCATCCTCTTCGTAGCTTTTTCGGTCCTGCTGACGGCGCAGACCCAGCGTGATCTGAAGTTCAGCAAGGATCCCTCCGGCACGCTGATTACTCCAGACGGGAAGGCGGCAATCCCGCGAAGCTATGCGCTGGTCGTCGGTATTTCCGAATACAAAAATCTGCCGCCTACAGGGCAATTGAAGTTTCCACACCGCGACGCGGCCGACGTCTACACCGCTCTGATCAGCGCCGAGGGTGGACAGTTTCCGGCCGAAAACGTTCATCGCCTGCTAGGCAAACAGGCCACGCTCGCGAATCTGAAACATGAACTTGAGGAATGGCTACCGAGTGTCACTAAGGATGACGACCGCGTCCTGATTTACTTCGCCGGACATGGATTCGTCTTCGAAGGGAAGGCTTATCTCGCTCCATACGACGTCGATCTGGCGAATGTGCCGCGCTCGAGCTATCCCATGGATCAATTGGGCAAAGTGATCGGCGGAAAAATTAAAGGGAAATGGAAAGTGCTGTTGACCGACGCCTGTCATTCGGGAGCCATCACGCCCGAGGCCGACGCGCAACAGGTCAACACCAGCCTGCTGCAACTCGACCGTTCCCTGTTTTCTCTGACGGCCAGCCGCGATCGCGAGCAGTCCTTCGAAAGTGATATCTGGGGGGGCGGCCATGGAGTCTTCACCTATTTCGCCGTCAAGGGAATTCAGGGTGAAGCCGACGTGGACGGCGACGGTGTGGTGACAGCCGATGAACTCGGCGAATATGTGCGCGAGAATGTACGCCGCGAAACGAAGGCGCATCAGAATCCAACCAGCGAGCGGGGGAGCTTCGATCCGAACATGGTTCTGGCCTACAATCCAACGCGGATCGTGTCCACGCCGGGCGCCGCTCCTAAGTTTGGCGCGTTGGTGATTGAGACCAACATGGACGGGGTCGAGGTCTTCGTGGATGGGCAGTCGCAAGGTGTCGTCAACAAAGGGAAGCCGCTGAATCTGCCTGGTCTGGCCCCCGGAGTTCATACCATCAAGGCGGTCCACATGGGCTACGAGCCGGATGGGCCCCGCGAGGAAATGGTCTATCCCGGACAAAGCACGACGGTGAGCGTGAAGATTGTGACCATTGTCCGGCACAAGAAAGCCGCGCTCGATCAATTCGATCAGGGGATGGAATTTTACCAAAAGGGCTTCGAGAAGAACTACCGGAAAGCGGCGGAGCATTTCGAAAGCGCACTCGCTATCGATCCCAAGTTCAGCCAAGCGGCCCTATTTCTGGCGCGCGTCTACAACGCGCTGTTCGAAGAGGAGAAAGCGAAGGCCGCTTTTCGCCGAGCGATCGAAATTGATCCCGACTATTCTGAGGCGCGTGCAAGCTACGGCGGCATGCTGCTCGACATCGGCGATCTCGACGAAGCGATCCGCCAGTTGAACGCGGCTGTGCAGCACGAGCCGGAGAATTCGCTCACCAACGCGCTGCTCTCACAAGCGTTCACACGAAAAGAGGCCTACAGCGAAGGTGAGAAGTTTGGGCGCGAAGCCGTTCGCATTAACCCCGGGCACGCCGAGGCGCACTTCATGTTGGCCGAAGCTTTGCGCGGCGGCAAGAAGTGCGACGAATCGAAGAAAGAGTACGAGACGTATTTGCAGCTAAGCGACTTCGATTCTAAACTCGCCGGGAAACTCAATTACTACATGCTGGGCTACCTTGTGGGCATGGGGAAAAAGAAACGTGCGGCGCAAACCGACATTTGGCGTGAGCTCCAATTCATGGCGAACTTCGGGCTATGCGACTGCGACCGGATGTCGCAGCAATTCGATTCCGCCATCCACCATTGCCAGGTCGCTTTGACTCAGGATCCCAAAGATCCCGTTGCGCACTACGACTTGGCCATCGCCTATTCCCAAAAATTTAATCAGACAAAAAGCGCCGGCTTGCTGGCGGCCGCGAAGACGCATTTTGAAACTGTCGTGCAACTGAATCCCGACATGGCGGAAGCGGAAAAGGCAAAAAAGTACATCGCCAATATCGATCAGGTGTTCTCTAAATTGAACTCCCCGCAGTAGCTCCTTACGACAGAACTTTCCGCACGACATTTCCTCGAACACCGGTGAGCCGCGTATTCATACCGGAATAAAAGTAAGTGAGCTTCGTGTGGTCGAGTCCCATCAAATGCAGAATGGTCGCGTGAAGATCGGAAACATGACAGATATCCTCCACCGCAGCGAAACCGAGTTCGTCGGTTGAACCGATCGCCTGGCCGCCCTTTACGCCCGCGCCCGCAAGCCACATGGTGAAGCCGTGCCAGTTGTGGTCGCGGCCCGGTTTGCCCAATCCTTCGCTGGTCGGCGTGCGGCCGAATTCCCCACCCCACACAATGAGAGTCTCGTCCCAAAGACCGGTTCGCTTCAGGTCCGTCATTAGCGCGGCGATGGGTTGATCCGTCTCCCCGGCATGAAGCGTGTGATTGCCGATGCAATCGTTATGGCCGTCCCAGGTGTCTTCGATGTGGCCGCCGCCCGAGTAAAGCTGGATGAAGCGCACACCCTTCTCCAGCAGCCTTCGCGTGATGAGACACTTGCGTCCGAAGTCGGCCGTTCGCTTGTCATCCATGCCGTACATCTCGCGCGTCTGCTCGCTCTCTTTCCCCAGATCCACTACGTCGGCCGCACTGGTCTGCATCTTGTACGCGAGCTCGTAGGATAAAATCCGCGCGGCCATCTCCGACTCGTTTGGCCGCGCCTCCAGATGCGCTTCGTTGAGCTTCTTCAGAAGATCGAGCGAGTCCCGTTGCGTCCGATCCGATGTGCCGGCGGGCGTGGTGAGGTCGAGCAGCGGCGCTCCTGTGCTGCGAAAAAGCGTCCCCTGATACGCCGCCGGCATATAGCCCGCGGTCCAGTTCGAGGGACCGCTGATAGGGCCTCCTCGAGGATCGGTCATAACGACAAAACTGGGCAGGCTCTCGTTCTCCGACCCTAATCCGTAACTCAGCCACGACCCCAAGCTCGGTTTGCCGATAACCACATTACCGGTGTTCATCTGCAAGCAGCCGGAGGCATGCGCGGCGGTGTCGGTGTACATCGAGCGAATGACGCATAGATCATCGGCGAACTTCGACGTGTGTGGAAAAAGACTGCTGATCTCCAGCCCGCTCTGGCCGTGTTTTTGAAACGGGAACGGCGACTGCATCAGGTTGCCGATCGGCCTGTTGTTCGAACCCACCACGAGCTTGCCTTGATATGGCTGCCCATTGAACTTCGTAAGCACGGGCTTTGGATCGAACGTATCGATGTGACTCGGCGCGCCATTCATGAAGAGGAACACGACATGCTTCGCTTTGGCGGGGAAATGTGGAGCCTTCGGTGCGAGTGGATTGATGGAAGCAGCTTTAACATCGCGCGACAGAAGGTCGATGAGAGCGAGGACGCCGAAACCGCCACCCACCTCGCGAAGCAACTCACGTCTTGTTCGATTAATCGGCATAAGCAAACTCGTTCAGATTGAAAATCACACGGCACATCTGTTCCAGCGGCTCGCGCTTTAGAAACTCGAGCATCGCGGCAGTCTCGGCAGGCTTGGGCGGGCGCGCCAGAGCGAGACGATAAGCAAGATCGATTTGTTTCGCCTGATCGCTGCCCGCTTCCTTGCGCAGGCGTTCGGCGAAGTGCTGAGACTGACGGTTCACAAAGTCCCCGTTGAACAGAGTGAGCGCCTGCGTAGCGACACTGGTGTTCTGCCGCTTGGCGGAAGTGCGGCTGCTGTCGCACAGATCGAGAACCTCAAGCATCGGAACCACCATGGAGCGCTTGATAAAGGCGTAGATCGTGCGGCGGGAAGCCTCGCGCTCATCGGACTCCTTCCAGATTTTATCCGGATCGCTGCTCCCTTCCATCGCTGCGGGCGGAATGTGCGGATACATGCTGGGCCCGAGCATTTTCGGGTTGAGTTGGCCGCTGGCGGCGAGCGCGGAATCGCGGATAGCTTCCACTTCGAGCCGCTGATACGGCACGCGCCAGAGAAGACGGTCTTCCGGATCCTGAGCGCCGTAGGTGGGGTTCCACTGTTTGCTCATGCGATAAGTGTTGCTGGCGAGAATCAGACGATGGAGCTTCTTGATCGACCAACCGTTGTCGACGAACCAGGTGGTGAGCCAGTCGAGGAGTTCCGGATGAGTCGGCTTATCGCCCATCACACCGAAATCGCTTGGCGTGCGCACCAGTCCTTCTCCGAAATGATGTTGCCATACACGATTCACAATCACCCGGGCGGTGAGCGTGTTCTCCGGACTGACAAGCCATTGAGCAAGTGTCAGGCGGCGCAGGCTGGTATGGCCTGGCACGGGGAAGTTCGGCTGCTTGCCCAGAACCTCCGGAACCGCAGGCCGAACTTCCGGCCCCGGTTGCCCAGCTTTGCCCCGAATCAGAAGGAAAGTCGGAGGGGCGTTGGGGTGCGGCTCGTTCAAATAATAGGCTCGTTGCACAACGGGACCGGCCCGGCGCAGTTCATCGATGACGGCCTGGTTCGCTGCGATTTCCCTTTGCGCTTCCGGCGCGAGGGACGTGACCAGCTTCTTGCGGATGGGAGTATTGATCTCATCAATCCGGCGTTCGCAATCTTGAATCCTGCGGTCGATCGCGCTAGCAGCTTCTACTTCCTTCCACGTGCCGGCCGGCAGATCGAGTTCCGTGCGTCCCTTGCGAGGGCGCTCGAGGCCATTGAAGATGGCCACCATACTGTAGTAATCCCGCGCGCTGAGCGGTTCAAACTTGTGGTTGTGACATCGGGCACAACCCAGCGTGAGGCCCAGAAAAACTTGTGACGTCGTGCTAACGATGTCGTCCAACTGATCGAAGCGATCGGTCAGGGGATCGGCCGGCTCGTCGTCCCAAGGCCCGAGACGGTAATAGCCAAGCGCCGTGAAGGTCTCAACGGAAGCGTCGGGCAGTTCATCCCCTGCTAATTGCTCAAGCACAAAACGGTCGAAGGGTTTGTCGTTGTTGAACGCGTTGATGACGTAATCGCGATATCGCCAGGCGTTGGGTTTAGTGGCATCGCGTTCGTAGCCGTTGGTTTCTGCGAAACGTGCCAGGTCGAGCCAGTGCCTCGCCCACCGTTCCCCGTAAGAAGGACGCGCCAGCAGCTCGTCCACCAGCGCATCTGCATTGAAAGGACGCTTCTGCTCGTCCAGAGTTGGCGGCAGTCCGGTGAGGTCAAGATAAATGCGGCGCATCAGCGCGCGGGACTCGGCCGGCGGTGCAGGCTTCATCCGATGCTGCTGCAATTTGTCGAGGACGAAAGCGTCGATCGGGTTGCGAATCCAGGCGCTGTTAATGGCGGGCACAGGAGGCTTCGAGATCGGCTGAAACGCCCAATGCGGCGGACGCTTCGAATCAGTAGTGGTGACGGTTTCGTCAGGCCAGGAAGCTCCCGTATCGATCCACGAACGCAGAAGCGCGATCTGCTCGGAGGTGAGCCGCGGGCCGGAAGGCGGCATCACCACATCGGAATTCGCCGAGATATATTTAATGAGCAGACTCTGCGCACTGTTACCAGGGACGATAGCGGGTACACCGGATTCGCCACCCTTGAACGCAGCCGCTTTGAGGTCCAGTCTCAACCCGTGCATCTGCAACTTCGCACCATGACAGCCCAGGCACCGGACCTTCAAAAGAGGTTGAATCTCACGCGTAAAGTCAACCTCAGCAGACGCATGCGTAGCGAGCACAATCGCAGCAACGAACGCAATCGCCCTCATCAACGCCGATTCTATCGCACTTAAATCCCGCCTGAAGCCTCAGAACATAAACCGCAACGCCAACTGTATTTGCCGCGACGTCCGTGCCGTCGCCGAGATCGACCCCACACCATTGCTCCCAATCGTCGTATTCGACGGAATCTGAAACTGCGGATGATTCAAAGCGTTAAAAAACTCAGCCCGAAACGCCACATTCATACTCTCCGAGATTCGAAACCGCTTCGCCGCAGTCAAATCGAAATTGGCCGACCGCGGACCCGTCAGCACATCGCGCCCGGAATTTCCGTAACAATAGCAAGCAGCCGGAGGAATAGAAAAAGCCGCCGGATTGAACCACTGCTGAAGCGTACGGTCCGCCGGATACGGATCGATCCCAGCGACCACATTCGCCCGCGCACCTGCGCCATTGTTGGTGGCTGACGGCGCACCCACAGTAAACGGAAGCCCGCTCTGCAGCACGAGAATACCGTCCAGCTCCCATCCCCCAGCCACATACCGGCTGAAAAGATTATCGCCCCCCGCCCAACGTTTCCCGGTGCCAAACGGCAATTCGTAGGTAGTAAAAAGATTCAACCGGTGCCGCACATCGCTATTGGAACTACCCCAATCCGCGCGCCGGTTAAATGGATCCTGGCCCCCGCCCGAACCGCCATCCCAAGGAGCGTTATCCATCGAGTGCGACCACACCCAGTTCGCATTGAAATACAGACCCTTGGAATATCGCTTCTCGAACGTCACCTGAAGGGATTCGAACTCCGAGTTGCCCGCAGACTCCCAATAGCTGATACCTGTGATATTGGGCAGCACCGGATAATACGGCCGCCGTGGATTGATTGCGCCCGGACCCGGCGGCGGCGTATTGAGCGCAAGATTCCACGCAAGCCGTCGTCCAAGCGATCCCACGTACGTCGCCGTCAGCACCGTCGATTGCGCCAATTCGCGTTGCACGCCGAAGTTAAACTGCTGAATCGCAGCGTTACGGAAATTAGGATCAATTCCGGTAATCGTCGCATTCGGAACAGCCGCAGTCGGATTGTTCGGATCCGTAGCCGGAAAATCCGACCGTTTCGGAATCCCTTGACTCACGGTATTCGCCGAAAACAAATCTCCCGGACTGGTAGTGAATACAAGGTCGAACGGCTGCTGCCGGAATTGGCGAATCGTCGTGCCGTAGTTCCCTTGCGGATCGTAGAAAATTCCGTATCCGCTCCGGATCACAGTTTTTCCGTTCACTTGATAAGCGATTCCCACGCGCGGAGCGATGGCGTGATAATCGGTGTTCACGTTCGCCGTATCGCTAGCGTTTTGGCCTGCAATCAGAAGCTTCGCCGTAGCAGGATTCCAATTCACCCAGAAGTCATGCTCCTCAGTGAAAGGCGTGTTGATCTCGTAATGAATCCCCAGATTCAGCGTAAGTTTACTGCTCACGCGCCATTCGTCACGAACATAAAAATTGAACTCATTCGTACGCACATGCGCAGTCCCGGGAATAAAAAAGTCCCGAACAGTAGTGCTCGGAAGCCCCAGCAGCATACTGGCGATCGCGTCACCCGTACCACCAGTGCTGGAAGGATTATTCGTGAACCCGCTGGTAAACGTGAAACGCCCAAACGCGCTCTGTCCAGGAGGGCTGGCAGTTTCGCTAATCAAACGCGTCCTGATATCAAAGCCAAACTTCAGGGCATGCTTCCCCTTCTGCCAACTCACGTTCCCCACGTTCTCAAACATATGTTCGCGCCGAATCAAAGGCTCGGACCGCGCGTTCCCAAGCCCAACATACCCCGACGGACTAATGATCGGAGCGGAGGGCTGAAACGGATCGCTAGTATCGCGCCCTGGGATCTGCGACCAAACCGGATCAGTCAGTGTTTCCGGCAGTAGAAATTGCCGGAACTTAGTGAATCCGAATCGATACTCACCGATGAGATTGGAATTGAAAACGCGGTTATAGGCCAGCACGCCATTGTGACCGCGAACAGTATCCGGCCCGGCGAAACTATCCTCATTCCCGCCGATCCTGGTGTCGAAAGTGTCGGGAATATGCAGATCGGAGTTATCAATCGAGTACCGGCCAAACAGATTTTGATTGGAGGTGATCTGGTGATCGACGCGTATATCCGCGCGGTCGACGTTGCTCAGTTTCTCCGGGTTCGCAATGAAGTTGTTGACCAACGCTCCGGTCTGCGGACTGGGATACAGAGCCACGATTTTCGCCGCCAGCGGATCGAAGCGGTTCGCAGGAATCATGTTGTTCGGAAATGGAGTCCGCGTGTACGTCGTCGCCCCGCTGGCACTCGTCACCGCCGTTGTAGTTGACGGATCGAATATGCCGTTCTTCGCGATCCCGGTAAAGTCTCCCAGCTTTTCCGCTGTCGTCGGAACAGTGATCACTTTGGTCTGCCCTTGCTTCTCGCGATACCCTTCGTAATCGGCGAAGAAGAACGTCTTGTTGCGAAAAATCGGCCCGGAGATGCTTCCGCCAAACTGGTTGAGCTGATATTCGGGAATCGGCCGGTCGGCGCGATCAAAAAAGTTCTTCGCATCCAGCGCTGAGTTCCGTAGGTATTCGAACGCCGAACCATGCACAGCGTTGCCGCCGGATCTTGTGCTGGTCACCAGCACCGCGCCGCCCGCACGTCCATATTCGGCACCCGCGTTATTCGTAATGACCTTAAACTCCTGCACGCCCTCAACAGCCGGCCGGACCACGAAAGTTTGCGAGATCATTTCCGTGTTGTCGATCCCATCCAGCAGCAGTTGATTACTGCTGTCGCGAGCGCCATTCGCCAGCAAAGTAGTCCCGCCCGGCCGCAATTCGTCAGGACGCAAACCCGCGTTGATCGTCCCGGTCTGAGCGTAGCTGAGCCCGGTAACTCCTGGAGCGAGCACCGCCAATTGCACAATGTTGCGGCCATTCAGGGGCAGCGTCTCAATCGGTTTCGTATCGATCACCTGACCCACGGTGGACCCTTCCGTCTGCATCAAAGGTGCTTCCGCGCCCACCTCAACCGTTTGCTCCACACCACCAAGCGCAAGTTGTATATCGAGCCGCGCCTCCTGCGCCACTTGAAGCACCAGGCCCTTCGTGACGTACCTCTGAAAGCCCGTCTTTTCGGCTTCAACGCTATAGCTGCCCGGCGTCAGATTGACAGCCCGGAAAGCTCCCGCCGCGTCGGTAGAAAGATTGACAGACGTGTTAGTACTCTCGTTGGTGACCTTAACAGCGACATCGGGAAGCACCGCGCCCGTCTTGTCCGAGACCGTTCCGGTAAGGCTCGCACGCTCGACTTGAGCGAATGCCGCGGAGAGAAAACAAAACCCCAAAGCGAATCCGATCAACTGGGATCGCATCATTCCAAACCTCCTGGAAATCTGCCTTGATTCGACCGCCAGTATACACCGCGCCCGTAACGTTTTGAAGCCCGCTATTCCACCCGAAAAAGAAATCCGCCACCCGGCTGGATCCACTGCCGCTCGCCGGTGAACTCCTCATCCTTGCCGGTATACTGCGAGATCAAGACCAATTTCCGAGCCTTGTCCCGCAGATGGATCTGCAAAACAAACGAGCGTTGCAGATCCTTGTTGACAACCATCAGATACGGCTTGCCCGACGCATCCGCAAATTCGCCAATCAGAGCTCTCCCCGCCGCAGGGGCGTTGACAAGAAAATGTTCAGTCATCTCCACACGCTCCACTAGCGGACTCTTGGCCAACGGCTGCCCTTCGGCAGGTACGCGAGGGTAATGATAGACGCCCGTGCTACGGAGTGTCGCCAACGTGGAAGCCAGCATCGCGATTTCCCCATTCACCCGGCGCACCATGTCCCAGGTGGCCGTGCGATAACCAAGAACGTCGAGCGGAGCCAGCCGGAAATTCCCATGCCCCGGAGTGAAATAAGTAAAGTACTGAATGCCCCGGCTCCCATACGCCAGTGAGGCATACGCCTGCAAATGGATATTGGCATCGGTCGGCTCCATGTAACTGTAGTGGGCATTCGACTGAATGCAATTCCAGAACGGCTTTTGCAACTCCATCCCAAGGCGCCGCACGATTTCCAGATTCGTATAGAACTGATCGTTCAGCTCCCCGTTGACCAGAGCATAGATGTCGTAGCTGAGAAAAGATTGCCCAACGGTCTTTACGAGAGCGCGGACGTACGAGTCATAGTCGGTGCCGATTCTTTCCCGTGATACCCGGTAGGGGAATAAATTGACATACGATAACCGGTCTGGCATTGCGTCATGCAGCATGATCGATACTTTCCCCAATGCCGGCATGATGGCCATCGAGGGTTCGTCGGTCAAAAAGAATCCGATTGCTCCGGGATGCCCCGCTACGTCCTTTTTGACGTCGGCAATATGCTGCCTGAGGACATCATCGGACGGCAGATGCGTCCAATCGTATCCATTGACGCGGGCGTCATCGACGAAACAAGTCAATCCGGCCGCCTCCACCGCCGCCAGATCGCTCCCGTGGCAAAAGCCGGAAACATTCAGTCCCGCCTCGCGCATCTCCCGCAGCGTGGCAGGGTCGGAGGACGAAGGCCCCCAGCCCATCAGCGCGATATCGTGCGGTGAGACCGGTTTGGGGTTGCCTTTAGAAAAGGGCACGAACTGCGGTTTCAGCAGTGGCCCGAAACAGAGAAACAAAAAAAGAACGAATGCGTTGATTCTCACGTTGCCCAATTCCTCCTCCTGGTTGTTCTACTATATTGCTGCGATGCTCCGCCGCCGAACTTTCTTGCAAACCACCGCTGGACTTCTCGCCGCCTCGCGCGTGAAAGGGGCCAAGAATGCTAATTTTCTGTTCCTCATCGCCGACGACCACGCCGGCTACGTCCTGGGCGCCGACGGCAATCGCCAGGCCGACACGCCCAATCTCGATCGTCTCGCCGCACAGAGCGTCCGCTTTGCATCCAACTTCTGCAACTCGCCAGTCTGCACCCCATCGCGCCAATCATTCCTCACCGGCCAAATGCCGCACGCCGCCGGGGTCACAGTTCTCAGCACGCCCCTCCGGGACGATAAACCAACCATCGCGAAACAGCTCAAGCAGGCGGGCTACCAAACCGCCGTACTCGGGAAGATGCACTTCAATCAGCCTGCGCGCCCCGGCCTGCATGGCTTCGACTATATGCTCACGGAGAACGAGCTTACGAAAGCCTGGCAACAGCATCCGCAGCAAAAGGTTCCCAATGAAATCGCCACCAAACCGCCATGGCATCCGTTCAAAGACCCGTCGCGCATCTGGCTAAACTCAGACGATCTCCCGTACCCGCGCTACCCGTCCGATATGCGCAGCACCTATTTGCTGCAATGCGCGAAACAGTATCTCGACGAGAATAAGGACAAGCAGTTCGCCCTCTGGGTCAGCTATCAGGAACCGCATTCGCCGTTCGACTTTCCAATCCAGAATCGTTACCGTTTTTCCGCCGCCGACTTCACCGCTCCAAAAATCGGACCGGAAGACGCGCCCCAGATTCCGTTGATCTTCCGCGATCTCAGCGACGCCGACAAGCGCGGCATTATCGCCGCGTATTACAACTCCGCGCGATTCCTCGATTCAAACATCGGCGCAACACTCGATCATCTTCAAAAGCTTGGTCTCGCGGAGAACACCTTCGTCGTATATATGGCCGATCACGGTTATATGCTCGGCCAGCACGGCCGTTTCGAGAAGCACTGCTGCTACGAACCTGCCTTGCGAGTCCCGCTAATGATGCGTTGGCCTGGACGAATCGAGCCGCGAGTAATTCACGAGGTCACCGAATCCGTCGATGTCCCCCACACTATTCTCGACATGTTGGAAGCGCCGCCGCTGCCCGTGTCGCACGGCCAGTCCCTACGGCCCTATCTGGAAGGCAAACGCCCGTCCCGTCCGCGCGATCACTCGTTCTCCGAATACCTCGAGAACGAAGAAGCATGTATTCGGACTCCCGAGTGGAAATTCATCCATTGCAGCGGCAAGCGCGAACGAACCGAGGGCTACAAAACAGCAAACCCCACGCCCGGACGCTACATCCGCCTCTACGATCTGAAGAACGACCCTGGCGAGTTCACCGACGTTGCGGCGCACAATCCGAAGATCGTGGCGAAACTGCAATCGCTCATGCTGAAGCGATTTCGCGACACCCATCCCGATGCTGCGAGCGAACCGGAACGAATGTCGGCCGGCGAAGCCATCGACTGGTATTTACGTCCGCGTGACGCGTAGAATGACAATACCAAAGCTAATGCGACTCGCTCTGATCTGTCTAATCTTCGGCTCCTTTTGCCTAACGGCACAAAAGAAGCCCGTCCTTAACGACGGCGACGCTCATGGCGATGCCTTGTACCTCGTTGAAGACGGCTGGACGCCGCTCTTGAACGGCCGCGACATATCCGGTTGGCACGCGCTCGACGGCAAACCGCTGAACTGGGTAACGGCACCCGCCGTCTGGTGGGATCGTCTGCTCGGCCCCACGCGTCTGAGCGCGATTCCGCAACCCGGCGACCGGATTCTGAACAGTCTGAGTGGCCGTACGTCGAATCTCGTCACCGACCAGAAGTTCGGCGACATCGAGTTGTACGTCGAGTTCATGGTCGCCAAAGGATCCAATTCTGGCGTCTATCTGCACGGCCTCTATGAAGTCCAGATCTTCGACAGTTATGGTTCCTTCATGCCTATCACTTCATCCGACGGCGGAGGAATCTATCATCGCTGGATCGACAACAAAGGCGTTGGTGGCTCGGCTCCCATGGTGAACGCGTGCCGCCGTCCGGGGGAATGGCAGTCGTATCACATCTGGTTCCAGGCGCCGCGCTTCGATGCCAGCGGTAAGAAAATCGAGAATGCGAAATTCGTCCGCGTGCTCTATAACGGACTTCTCGTGCAGAAGGATGTGGAATGCGATGGCCCCACGCGCGCATCGATGGACGGTTCGGAAGCGGCGACGAATCCCATCATGCTGCAAGGCGATCACGGCCCTGTCGCCTTCCGTAATATCTATTGGCGTCCGCTTCGCCCCATCATTGATCGCTAATGATGAACCTATCCCGACGAACCGCGTTCGGCGCGCTAGCCGGCGCCGCGGCCTTTGCTGCAAGCGCGTCGAAACGCCCGAACTTCGTCGTCATCGCCGGGCCAGTCCCCAGCATGACGCCGGCCATCCAAAGCGTCGCCGAGGAAGGCCTCCGGTTCAACAATGCGTTCGTCACCACACCGCTGGAACTCCCTTCCACGATCAGCATTCTCACCGGTCGCTACGTCCACTCGCACCGCGTTGCCACGAATGGTGATTATGCCGCCCTCACGCCCAAACTGAAGACCTTCCAGCGCCTGCTGCGAGATGCGGGCTACACCACAAGCAATCGCGAAATCCCGGGCGCGGAACCCTTCTCGCTATTCATTGGCGACAACGACGGTCAATTGCTCAACGCTCTACAGCAGCGCGGACAGGTGGACAGAACCGTCGTCATTATTACGGGCGCTTGCGGCAGCCCAAGCCGTTCCTCTCACGACGAATCGATCCGCGTGCCGCTGTGCATCCGCTATCCAAAGTTGATCAAGCCGGGCCGCACCACTGACGCATTCGCGCTGAACATCGACCTTGCGCCGACCATCCTGGAACTCGCCGGCGTCCGCCCGCCGAACAATCTGCACGGCCGATCGCTGGTGCCGCTCATGAAGGGAAAAATCAAAAACCCGCGCCAGGCGTTTCTCATCGAATACTTCGCCGATCCGGCCTTTCCAGCTCTTCCGACATGGGTCGGCGTTCGAACCGGCCGCTGGAAATACACCCGGTATGTCGATCTCCAAGGGAAGGACGAACTCTACGATCTTGAGAACGATCCGAACGAAAAGAAGAACATCATCGCCGATCCTCAAGGCCGCGAAGCACTGCTGCTCTTGCGCCCTGAACTACAATCCTTCTTGAGGATGACTTTCTGATGGCATGGGCTGATTCGGGGTGGATTGATATATCGGTACCCCTCGCCACAGGCATGCCCCATTGGCCCGGCGATCCGGAACCGATCATCACGAGCACGCTCCTGACGATGAGCCCTCACACGGGCACGCACGTCGATGCGCCCCTCCACTACATCCCCGGAGCCACGAGCATAGCCGCCATGCCCCTCAGCGCGACGGTCGGCGAGGCCCGCGTCATCGAAATCTGCGACGTGAACATCATCAAGCCATACGAACTGAGGTTCCACGAAATCCAACCGGCGGAACGCATTCTATTAAAGACGCGTAATTCCGAGGAGTGCTGGCCCAACCCCGTTTTCAATAAGAACTACGTATCCATCACACCGCGCGCCGCGCACTACCTGGTCGAGTGCGGCATCCGTACAATTGGAATCGACTATCTCTCCATCGGACCTTTCGGTAAGATCGGCGACGAAACACACCAGATCCTGCTAGATGCAGGCATCTGGATCATTGAAGGGCTGAATCTCTCCATGGTCGAGGCAGGCCGATATGACCTGATTTGCCTTCCCCTAGTGCTTGCCGGTTGCGATGGCGCGCCGGCACGCGCGGTGGTGAGAAAAATAGAATGAACTTCTTTCGTCAAAGCCTCACCATAGCTGCCAAAGATTTACGTTCGGAATTTCGAACCAAAGAGACACTGAACGCCACGATATCGTTCTCCATCGTGATCCTGTTGTTGTTCGCCTTCGCCTTCGATCCCACCGAAGAAGACGCTCGCGTACTCTCCGGGGGACTGCTCTGGTTGGTCTTCGCGTTTGCCGGCGTGCTTATCCTGAATCGCGGTTTCGCCCGCGACCTGCCGAACGATTGTCTCGATGCGCTCATCGCATCGCCCATCTCCGGACCCGGACTCTTCTTCGGTAAGACGATCGCGAACTTCGCGCTTCTGCTCGCCGTGGAGTTCATATGCATTCCGGTCTTCGGCATCTTCTACGATGTCCCCTGGACGCTTCAGTTTTGGCCGATCATGATGGTGATTGTGCTGGCCACCTGGGGTCTTTGCGTAGTGGGTACGGCGTTCAGCGCCATGACCGTCAATTTGCGGCTTCGCGAGCTAATGCTGCCCATGCTGGTTTATCCGCTGATGATGCCGAGCATGCTGGCCGCAGTCGAACTAACCAAAGTATTGGTAATGGGACAGCCCTTGGCCGGCGATCTCTTTCAGTGGCTCAAATTGTTGATAGGCTTTGATGTGATCTATACGGCGCTGGCTCTCGCGCTGGTGGATATCATCTTAGTAGGGTAAACCGCTATGCGTGAAAAGCTGCTCTATACACTGTCGTTGGTTGCTGGGGTTCTGATCATCTGGAATCTCTATGGCATCTTCGTCACCGTGCCGGACGAGAAACTGCAAGGCGCCGTCTATCGCATCATGTTCTTCCACATTCCGGCAGCCGTCACCGCCGGTGTAGCCTGCGGATTCGCGCTTGCCGGCAGCGTTCTTTATTTGGTGACGCGCAACCTGAAGTACGACGCGCTGGCGGCTTCGGTCACTGAAGTAGGCGTCACATTTGGATTCGTGAATCTCATCACAGGGATGATTTGGGCGCGCCCGATATGGGGTGTCTGGTGGGCCTGGGATGCAAGGCTGACGTCGATGCTGATCTCGCTCTTGGCCTACACCGGCTACCTCATGCTGCGTACGGCTATCGAGGATCCCACCACACGCGCGCGCATCTGCGCCGTGATGTCGATCTTCACTTTTCCGGGCGTCATCATTACTTGGAAGTCGATCGAGTGGTGGCGCACGCAGCACCCCGGCCCGGTCTTCAAGGCGCGAGGCGGAGGCGGGTTCGAACCCGAGATGCTTCAAATTCTGATGTTAAACATGCTCGCTCTGTTACTCTTCGCCACGGTGCTCACAATCATCCGTCTAAGGCAAGTGGAAACACAACGCGAACTGGAAGGACTGCGCCGGGAGGCTCACGCAATCTAAATGGATAGTACAAATTTCAAGTACCTCTTTTTCGGATTCACTGTCGCCTGGGTCATTCCTGTGATATATGTGGTCACGCTGATTAACCGGGAAAAAAGAATTCGAGAGGAGATGACCCGCCTGAAGCAAATGGTGGAAGGCGGCGCTAAAAAATAATGAATCGTAGATCACTAATGAAGATGGCCGCCGGCGGAGCCTTCGCTGGATTAGTTTCGAAGCGCGAAGCCGTGGCACAGGAACAAGCCACTCGCGCCGTCCGCGGGATGGCGTCCCCCAAGATCAAAGACGTCAGCGTAATCGCCACGTCTCCTGCCGGCCTGCGGCTCGTCGTGGTGAAAATTACCACCGACCAGGACGGACTCTACGGATACGGCTGTGGCACGTTCACGCAGCGAGCCGACCTGGTGGTGATGGCGGTCGAAAAGTATCTGAAGCCCTTTCTGGTCGGAAAGCCCGCCGATCGCATCGACGATACGTGGCAGGCAATGTACAACAGTTCCTACTGGCGCAACGGTCCGGTGCTGAATAACGCCATCAGCGGCGTGGATCAAGCTCTTTGGGACATCAAAGGCCGCCAGGCGGGGATGCCCGTCTATCAATTACTAGGCGGCAAACTGCGAGAGGCGGTGGACTGCTACGGTCACGCCGATGGCGCCGAAAATGCCCAAGTCGTCGAGAGCGTTCGGGGCTACATGTCCCGCGGATTCCGTCACGTGCGCGTACAGATTGGCGTTCCAGGCATGGCTGGCTACGGTTCGCGCCGCGCCGGTGACGTCAAGGTTGCGGCGCTCCATTCGGGTCCCGTCTACGAACCGGCGCCTTATATCCGGCGTGCGTTGAAGATGTTCGAATTCGTTCGCAAAGAGTTGGGCGACGAGATCGAGTTGCTGCACGATGTGCACGAACGCGTGTCGCCGCGCCAAGCGGTCCAGTTCTGCAAGGATGCCGAGCAGTTCCGCATGTTCTTCATGGAAGATGCGCTGTCGCCGGAAGACATCACTTATTTCCGCCAGATCCGCCAGCAATGCAATACTCCTCTGGCGATGGGCGAATTATTCAACAGCCCGCATGAGTGGTCGCCGCTGATCTCCGAGCGGTTGATCGATTACATCCGCGTGCACGTCACACAGGCCGGCGGGCTGACACCGAGCCGGAAGATCGCCATCATGGGCGAGATGTTCGGAGTCAAAACCGCATGGCACGGCCCGGGCGATGTTTCCCCGATCGGCCATGCCGCCAACGTCGCGCTCGATCTGGTCAGCTACAACTTCGGCATCCAGGAATACAGCCCGTTCAACGACCGGCTGCAGGAAGTTTTCCACGGCTGTCCGAAGATGGAAAACGGCTATCTTTACGCGAACGAGGCGCCCGGCTGGGGTATTGAAGTGGACGAAAAAGCCGCGGCCAAATATCCATTTGGTTACGGTGAAAACGGCGAACACAAGCTGCTGAACGGCGGCTGGGGTGAAATCCGGAAGCGCGACGGCACCATCATCAAGCAATAATATGAAAGATGAAGCGCCGCGAGATCTCCGCGCTGGACCTGCTTGAGGAGTCCGGTCATCTTCTCCGCGCGCTGCCAACCTCCGCGATAGCATACGACTTTATAGGCACGCTACCCTTCGTTCTGGGGCTGCTATTCTTCTCATACGACATGAGCCGGGGCGCGTTCGCGCAGGAGCATGCCGGGTTCGCTTCGTTGGGTATCGCGCTGTTATTTATCTGGATGAACGTCTTGCAGTCACTCTTCGCGGCGCAAGTCCGGAAGGAACTCGACGGAACCACGCGCCAGCCCCCACTAGGCCGTCTGTTGGTATTGCAAAGCGTCGTTCAGCCATCCGGTTTGCTGGCAATTCCC
The DNA here is from genome assembly GCA_963770345.1 of Bryobacteraceae bacterium. GTDB lineage: Bacteria > Acidobacteriota > Terriglobia > Bryobacterales > Bryobacteraceae > CAVYPH01. The sequence continues at coordinate 43,079 of CAVYPH010000001.1, forward strand.
GTGGCCTCGCTAATCACGCTGCCCCTTGCTACAGCGTACACGTTCTATCAAAACCTGAATTGCATGGAACCGGAGGACAACGTCCGCGATGCCTGCCGCAAAGCGCTGCGAGCAGCAGCCGCGTCGCCGAAACAGAGTTGGATTTTACTCGGATTGCTTTTGATTCTCGGCCTGGTTCTCTTCGTAAATCTCGCCGTGGGCATTTTCCTAGTAGCGAAGTTGGTGAATAGTTTCTTCGGTATTGAATCGACGTTTACACGCAGTCCTGCAGCGGTTTTCAACACAACATACGTGACAATCGTAAGCGGATTTACCTATGTGCTTCTCGACCCGCTGGTAAAGACCACGTATACCCTGCGTTGTTTTTACGAGGACTCTCGGACCTCAGGAGCAGACCTGCGGGCGGCGTTGAAACGGCCCGCTCTTCTGGCGTTGCTCTTGCTGGCGCCGTTGTCGTCGCATGCGCAATCCGCTGTTCCGACGCAGCAACTCGACAACGCGATCGATCAGGTGATTCACCGGCCGTTGTACAGTTGGCGGTTGCCACGCCGGAATGCCGCGCCGCAAGTCGATTGGTTCGCCAAAATCCTCCGAACACTGACTCGTTGGTATCGAAACGTAGAGGAGTGGATCCGTGATTTGTTCCGCAAGAACCAGCAACAGGATACGTCTGGCGGAGGCGCACCCGCAAGTCAGGTTCTTCGGCTCGCCACGATTGGGATTTGTCTGTTGCTGGCCGCTGTTGCCGGCGTGATGGTGGTGCGTCTCTGGAGCCAAAGAGCGGCCAGATCGCCGGTTGTCGAGAGCCACGCAGTCGCCTCGCCTCTCAACATCGAAGACGAGAGTCTTGCTGCGGAACAGCTTCCGGAAGAGGAATGGCTCCAACTGGGCCGCGATCTTTTCGCCCAGGCGGACTATCGCAAAGGAGTCCGCGCATTCTACATGGCCGCGCTGGCGAATCTGGGCCGGCGCGAACTCATCCGTCTTGCGAAGTCGAAGACCAATCTCGAGTACGAGAGAGAGCTTGCCAGGCGCGCCCGGGGCACTCCGCATGTGATCCCGGCTTTCGCTGAGAGCGCCCGAATTTACGAACGGACATGGTACGGCGATCATCCGGCGGATGCCACGACGCTGGAGCAACTCGACGCCAGTCTCGAGAGGATCCGCGCCGATGCGTAGCGTTTTAGTCATCATGGCCGCCATATTTCTGGCGGGTGCCGGCATGCTTTTCTATTTTCGGACGGAAGCCGGCGACATCTACCCGGCGTACTCATCGCTGCGTGCGGACCCCGTTGGATCGCGAGCCTTCTACGAGAGCCTCGAGAGCCTGGGAATGCTCCGCGTGAGCCGCAACTACGCGCCTTTAGCGAGCTTCAATTCCGGTGGCGCGGTGTTTTACATCGGCGCAACGCTCGCCTCACTAAGCGAACGGCCGAAGTTCGAACAGTTGCTCAACAACGGGGCGCGAGTCATCATTGCTTTCGCGCCAATGCATGGCGAACTGAAAGGCGGCGTATGGGGCTTTAGCATTGGATACTCCAAGCAAGAAGACGGTGAACCGCTATTGCACTTTCAGAATCTCAGCGCAGACTGGACGGTATTGGAAAAACAAGACGGCTTATCAGTCCTGATGGAGCGCCCGTTCGGACGAGGGTCGCTGGTGCTCTCGGCCGATTCCTACCGTTTCAGCAACGAGGCCATGTTGCGTGACCGGGAGTCGGCGATTCTCTCGCACATCATCGGAGACAAGCGGGAAATCGTCTTCGATGAAACGCATCTCGGCACGGAAGAAGAAGTCAGCGTGGGCGCCCTCGCGCGGCGCTACCACCTGCAAGGTGTTTTTCTGGCAACGCTGCTACTCGTGGCGTTATTCCTCTGGAAGAGCACCTCCACCTTTCTTCCGCCGCAATCCGATCCTGAAAACCTCGCCGCTGTCTCAGGCCGATCCGCTACGGCGGGGTTGACGAATCTGCTGAAACGCAGCGTGCCGGCAGTGGAGCTATTAACTATCTGCGCCGCCGAATGGATGAAGACTTCGCGGCTGACCTCTCCATCGAAATTGCAGCGAATCAAGAATGCCTTGGGCTCAGGACAGAAAGACGCACTCCGCACCTACCAGGTGATTCACCAGATTCTCAAGGAAAGACACTGATTCATGAGCGAATCTCTCGATCGATTGAAGACCGTACTCGATGCGGTGAAGAAGGAAGTGCAGAAAGTGATCATTGGGCAGGACTCCGTTATCGAGAGCGCTCTGATCGCCATTTTCACCAGCCATCACGCGCTGGTGGAAGGAACGCCAGGTGTCGGCAAAACGCTGCTCGTGCGAACGCTCGCGCGTGTGCTGGGGACCGATTTCTCGCGCATCCAATTCACCCCCGATCTTATGCCCGCCGATATCACCGGGACGAGCGTCTTCAATCTCCAGCGGAACGAGTTCACACTGATCAAGGGCCCGATTTTCACCGGCTTTCTGCTGGCGGATGAAATCAACCGTGCTCCCGCCAAGACGCAGTCGGCGCTCCTGCAAGCCATGCAGGAGCGCACCGTAACGATCGATCGCGACACATATGCCCTGTCATCCAGTTTCACCGTCTTCGCGACGCAGAATCCGATTGAGTACGAAGGAACCTACCCGCTGCCAGAGGCGCAAAAGGACCGCTTCATGCTAAAGATCAACATGGGCTGGCCGGAGCGCGGCGAAGAACTCACATTGGCGCGGCGGATGCTCGGAGACGATGCGCCGGAAGCTACATTGGCAGGAGACTCGGTGCAATCCATCACTTCTCCCGAAGAGCTCAGCACGCTCCAGCGCGCGCTGCAGGATGTGACGGTGCGTGAGGAACTGATGCAATACGTGGTCGATGTAATCCGCCGGACTCGCACGCACGAAGCGGTTCTTGTAGGCGGCGGCCCGCGAGCGACACAGGCCTTGCTGCTCGCCAGCCGCGCCTTCGCCGCCGTCGCCGGACGGGACTTCATTTCACCGGACGACATCAAAGCCATGGCTTATCCGGCGCTCGATCATCGCCTGATTTTTCGCCCCGAGTACGAAGTGGAAGGTCTTTCGGTTCACGAAGTGATCGCCAAGATCCTGGAGGAGGTTCCGGTTCCGAGGTGATCTCTCCGCGCTCCAGATTGCTGTGGTTCACTGCGGTGGTGGTGCTGCCGGCTGCCATCTCGGCCACGCTTGCGCCGCGAAGCACGGTGTTCGCGGCCAGCGCAATAGCCGCACTCGCGGTGATTGCCGCTATCGACGCGATCCTAGCGCCCGGACGGCTGCGTGGAGTTGTTGTGTTGTTGCCCGCATTGGTCCGTATGTCGAAAGATCGCAGGGGCGCACTCGAAATCCGCCTCGAGCGGGAACGCAGGATGCTAAAACAAATCCGCCTGGGGTTTGCTCTGCCGCCGGACCTCGTACCGGATCACGAAGACATCATCATCGACCTGCCCGCCGAAAATCTGGTCGCGCGCCTCGACTGGAGTTGCACTCCAAAGCAGCGCGGCTCCTTTGTGATCGACACCTGCTACATCGGAACAGCATCGCGGCTGGGTCTCTGGGATGTACGCAGGTCCGTGAGCACCAACTGCGAAATCCGCGTCTATCCCAACTTGCTGGCGGAGAAGAAGACGGCGGCATCGCTACTTCTGCGGCACGGGCGCGAAGGCGTGCATCTGCAGCGGCAGGTAGGCCAGGGACGTGAATTTGAGAAACTGCGCGAGTATGTTCACGGAGATGGCTTCGACGAAATCCATTGGAAGGCCACCGCGCGGCGTGGCAAGCCTATCACCAAAGTGTTTCAAGTGGAGCGAACGCAAGAAGTCTATGTCGTGATCGATTGCTCGCGGCTCTCGGCGCGGCCGATCGGCGGCGAATCAATCCTGGAACGTTATCTCACCTCCGCGTTATTGCTGGGCATAGCGGCGGAGCAGCAGAGCGATTTGTTTGGAGTCATTGCTTTCGATGACAAGGTCCAACGATTTGTGCGGGCGAAAAACGGCAAGCTGCACTATGGCGCTTGCCGCGATGCGCTGTACTCGCTGAAGCCGCGGTTAGTTTCTCCGGATTTCGGCGAACTGACTAACTTTATCCGAATGCGTTTGCGCAGGCGCGCCCTGCTGATCTTTCTGACGGAGTTGGACGACCCGGTGATTGCCGAATTCTTTGAACGAAGCATCCGGCTGATCGCCCGTCAGCATCTGGTTCTGGTGAACATGCTGAAGCCCCAGGGCGCCGCACCGCTCTTCAGCGAGCCCGCGGGATCAACGGACGAGCTTTACGAACGATTGAGCGGCCACATGCGTTGGCAGAAATTGGAAGAGACGACGCGGCGCCTGGGCCGCAACGGTATGCGATTTCATCTGCTGAATACCGAACGGCCGGCGTTCGATCTCACTGAACAATACCGGTCAGTGAAGCAGAGGCAGCTTCTGTGATCCTCGATCTCGACCGCTTCGTTGCTCAAGAGCAGCCCTACTGGGTGGAGTTGGAAGAAATCCTCGGTAAACTCGAGGAGCGCACACGATACCAGCTCGACCTCGATGGTGCTCAACGATTCTATTACCTCTATCAGCGCGCCTCGGCGGACCTGGCTCGCCTTGCTTCCGTTGCGGTCGAGCCACCCGTGAGCCGGTATCTACAATCTCTAGTGGCGCGTGCATACGGAGAAGTCCATGAGGTTCGCGAAAAACGCCGCGCTGTGAGACCACTTCAATGGTTTCTCGTAACTTTTCCACGCGCCTTCCGCAGACACGTGGCGAAATTTTGGCTGGCCGTCGCGCTGACGTTAGCGGGTACTGTATTCGGCGCAGGAGTGCTTTCCGTCGACGCCGGTGCCAAGCACGCGATCATGCCGTTTCCAGGACTCGAAGGCGATCCACGAGACCGCGTCGCAGACGAAGAGAAGGATCGAGGTGGACGTCTCAGCGGCCATAAAGCAAGCTTTTCCGCTCAGCTCATGACGCACAACATCCAAGTCTCCATCGGCGCAATGGCGCTTGGCCTCACCTGGGGAGTTGGAACGGTCGTTATGCTTTTCTACAACGGAGTAATTCTGGGCGCGGTTGGGTACGATTACGTCCACGCGGGACAGGCGCAGTTCCTCCTTGGATGGTTATTGCCGCACGGCGCCATCGAGATTCCAGCGATCATTCTTGCCGGACAGGCGGGCCTGTTACTCGCAAGCGCTTTGATCGGATGGGGCAAACGCACCACGCAGCGCGCCAGATTCCGCGAGGTTGGGCCCGATCTGGTAACTCTCATTGGAGGGGTCGCCGTGATGCTGGTGTGGGCTGGGATCATCGAGGCGTTTCTTTCGCAGTATCACCAGCCGGTTATTCCGTATGCCGTGAAGATCCTGTTCGGCGCGACGGAACTGATTGTGCTGGTACTCTTTCTGAGTCTTGCCGGAGCGCAGAGTGCAGACTGATCACGGCTCGCTTCGCATCCGCACGCCCGAAGGCATTACATTCTCATACCACCTTGCCGGGCCTGCCAGCCGCATGCTTGCGCTGCTCATCGATTTCACTTGCGCGGCCGGCGCCACGAGTGTTGTGGGGCGCGGCGTGTCGCTTTTGAATGTGTTCAATGCCGACGCGGCAAAGGCGATCTATATCGTTCTGTACTTTTTAATCTCCGTGGGCTACGGAATCGCATTGGAATGGTTGTGGCGCGGGCAAACAATCGGAAAGCGCGTCCTTCGATTACGCGTTATGGATGCGCAAGGTTTACACCTCCAGTGGAGCCAGGTAGTCCTGCGGAATTTGCTGCGGTTCGTGGATGCGCTACCCGTCTTATATCTGATGGGTGGAGCGGTTTCGATGTTAACTCGGAATGGTCAACGTCTGGGGGACCTTGCTGCGAATACGGTTGTCATTCGCACAATCAAAATCGCCGATCCCGATGTCACCCAACTCGTACGGGGCCGATTCAATTCGATGCTGGCCTATCCTCATCTTTGCGCGCGCCTGCGCCAAAGGACACTACCCGCGGCGGCGGGCGTGGGACTGGAAGCACTCACGCGGCGGGATGAATTCGATCCTCTCGCGCGCGTGGAACTGTTCTCCGAAATTGCCGCGCACTACAGATCCGTGGTCGAGTTTCCGCCAGACGCTGTGGAACAGATCAGCGATGAGCAGTATGTCCGCAACGCCGTCGAAATCCTATTTCAAACGGCAGTCACCGCAAGAAGCCGCTCAAGCGCTCCATTGATGAGCTGAGTTCGTCGTTGAGCGGATCGTCCAGCGCCAGCACCTTCCGCATCAGTGGCGTCAGTTCCGCCTGCGTCTCGGGGCGCAACAACACCTTTTGATATTGCTGCTGTGGTTTATCGCGGCGGCAATAGAACGCGTGCAATGCTCTGCGCGGCGCGCCGGTTCGATTCGCAGTGCCCCCGTGCCACATATGCGCGTTCATCACCACTACGGTTCCAGCTTTGCCAGTCACGAGAATTTCGTCCGGATGCGGCACGAAGATGTCAGCTATCACATTTTGTGATAGCTTGCGCAAATGATGCGTTCCTGGAACGCAGCGGGTTGCTCCATTTTCCGGCGTAAAGTCGTCGAGCATCCAGATGGTGTTGCAGACGGCGTATCCTTTGTCGTCCGCAACCAGCCCCATGTCCGAGTGAAGAGGCTGGTCGCTCGCTGAATTGGGATTAGCCGACCTTGCGTTCAGACTGCCCAGTTTGTATTCAGGCCCGATCACGGCTTCAACGCCGTCAAGGATCCGCGGCATCACGATCATTTCGCGGAACAACGGTCCTTTATCCACCATGTTCGCAAGACGGCGGCAATTTTCTTCCTTGCGAAACTCCGAGCCTGCATTCTCGCCCTCGAGTTCGAATAGTTCCTCCGTGCGATCGCGCAGCCCCTCGAGCAATTCCGCGCTCATGAAGTGATCAAGCACAAAATAGCCCTGTTGATCGAGCTGCCGTTTCTCTTCAGCGGTCATGCTGACATGCTATCCCATCTATACTGGTGGCGGTGCCTAACATAACGATCGCTTTCGGAATAGCCCTCTGCGTTCTTGGCGAAGGTGGATATTGGTTAACCGGGGCGAAGAGTCCGACAGCGTTGATACCCGTCGCGTTCGGCGTGCTGTTGATGTTGTGCGGAATTCTCGGCCGCAAGGAGTCGCGCCTCAAACACGCCATGCATGCGGCCGCGCTGCTAGCCTTGGTGGGATTTCTCTTCTCGGCGCCAGGTCTGGTGAAACTGCCGGTGCTTGTGTCCGGCGGCTACGTGCCGTACCCGAACGCGGTGATCGCGCAATCGATCATGTCGATACTGTTGTTGGCGTTTGTAGGGTTGTGTGTGAGATCGTTTATTGCGGCGAAGCGGCTGCGGAAAGCCAACGCTACTTCATAGCGTTCCGATCCGATGCTCGGGCTTCGGCGGCGCGGGCCTGAAAGACTCGAAATGGAGTATGCTTATCGTGCCCGGGAGTTTGCCAGCCGCTTCATTTACGATCGTTTGCAGTAGTTCGGGAGACCCGGACGCTCGCAAATTCAGCAGAAGTTCGTGCCGCTGAGCAGGCGACGCATCGAGCGCGCCATTCACGAACGGCTCGTCGCCGTTTCTGCAGAGGCTTGCTTTCAGATAGCCCGTGGGCGCTTGATCGAAGATCTTGAGGTGCGCAATCCGAACGTTGTTCCGCGAGAGCAGATCGTCGAGATCGTCCAGCAAAGGGCCAACAACCGCCGCCGGGCTTAGCGGGTCTGTGAGCTGCAACTTCGCCTGCCAGTTCAGCCAGCCCAACGATGCTTCGGCTTCGGCGTAGTGCTGATAATCGACGTCCTTTAGCAAATGGCTTCCGCCGACCGCCGTCCCCGCCAGCACTTCGCGCAGCCACTCCGAAACACCTTCGCCCGTGGTAGCGCTCAGCCGCGCGGCGGGCCCGGAAGGCAACTCTGGAAACTCGTCGTACAAATCGGCCTTGGTGAAACAGACCAGATCCGCCTCAGCGAGTTGATTGGTGAAAAGGTAGGCAAGATACTGATCAGCGCCCGGGGTCAGCAGTTCCTTCGCTCGGCGCGGATCTACTAAGACGGTGAAGGGAGCCAGCCGGTAGCGGTCGCCGTAGAAGCGTTTCATAGGCTGCAGAACGGTGGCCGAGATATCGATACAGCTTCCCACGGGCTCGGCTAATATCACCTGCGGATTGTGTCTGCGCAGGCGTTCGGCGGAATCGATTAAGTCGGAAAAGCGGCAACAAAAACAGCCGCCGGTGATCTCCTCCGTTTCAGTTCCGGAGGCCGTCCCCAGGCGCGTATCGACGAGCGCGCCGCCCTGATCGTTGGTGATCAACGCAACGCGAGTGCCGCCCTTACTCAAGCGGGCTGCGGCTTGGAGCAACAGCGTCGTCTTGCCTGCTCCCAGGAATCCGCCAACCAGCACTAGCAGAGGATTGATGGATGCCATCGTCAGGCCTGCAAGACCAGTTTGTCGCCTACAACAAGATCGATGGCGTCGTCGAAAACGAACGTCACCCGTTTCTCCGCGGTTCGCAACTGGTGTGACAGCGATTTTTGCCCCAAACCAGCCGACGACTTGGATCCCGCCGCAACTTCGCCCGCCAGTTCCACGGATCGGCACGGCAGGCTTCCGGCTAGCACGGAAAGCGAGAAGCGCACGCGGCCGCCTTGAATCGATTGCGAGAACGTGCCCCATCCCGTTGATGTCGACCAGAAGGAGGTGAAATTAGCCGGACGAATTCTGGGCGCGGCGATCACGCTCTTGTCCGGCCCCACGTAGCGGAACCCGCTCAGTGCGACAACTCCCGACCAGGCGGACATCGCGCGTGCGTAATGGTGGCCGCATTCCGGTTCGTCCCAAGGATTACGCCGTTCCCCATCGAAGCGCTTGCGCACGTTTTCGAAACACTGAACACCCTCGCGCACCATACCAGCGTAGAGGAGCTGCGTTGCGTACAAGTATTCGATTCCGGTCCAGGCTTCCGCGTAATATGGAAACGGAATTTTGGGGCGCTGGACTTTCCCGTAGTCGCAGATCAACACTGCGGCTTCATCGTTCAGCGCGTAGATCCGCTGTACCGAATCGTGCTTCGTCAGATTGCTGCGGTAGTTGTACTTGTAAATGGACGCGAGTGTCTTTCGAATATTTGCCGCATCCAGCAGCGGTCCGAGACCGGCAATATCCGCGAGGTACTGCCCAATCAACTGATCCGCCAGGCAGCCTTCGCCGAGTTGAAAATCGGGATGCTCCGGGTCTTCCGCGCCGCCGCTGGAACGAAGCGTCTTCGCGATCTTGTCGCGGGGAATGCCCCGAATCTGTTGCACGTAATATTGGCCGTTGAAAAGGTTTGCGTCGATCCACTTGCTGCCGCTGGTGAACAATCGCCGGCACTCGTCGGCAAATTTCGAATCCCCTACCGCGCGTGCCATCTCCTCGCCCGCTCGCAGCGCACCCAGATAGTAAACGCCGCACATCGGATTCGGACCGTAGAACTCCACGTCGTACGTGTTGTGCTGCACGCCTTCCATTACACCGTCGCGGTCGCCATCCCATCCGCCTTCGACCCAGGCGAATTCCAGCGACCTTTTTACGTGTGGCCAGATTTGTGCAAGCCAAGCCTGGTCGCCGGAGAGGTGCCAGTCGATGTAAGTCTTGATGATCTGGCCCATGGTTCCGTCGGCTGCGGTGACTCCACCGGTCTGCGTGCCTTCAGGTAGCGCCATTCGAATCGGCAGGACGCCGTCGAGCCGGCCAGCCAGATCGAAAGCCGCTTCGCGCATGGAGCGAGCCATCGCGGGGAAGAGGAATTGCGTGGTGGTTTCGTAGTTCCAAACGTGGGTGCAGTTTCCGTGACAGCATCCGCGATCGTCGTTGATGCCTTCGAATCCGCGGAATTTTCCGTCTGCAGTACGGAAGCAGGTGGGCGTGGCCAGCGTCGAAAGGTTCGCCATGGCCGCTTCTTTTATAGGAGCGGGCAGCGTGGTCTCGCGCATCGCGGTGAGAAACGTGTGCATTCGCTTTTCGAGCGTTGGCAAGTTGGCTGCGACGTATTCGACGGTATTCCAGGCGTCGCTAAAGCGCTTGGAATAGTAGTTGCCGATGATTGCATTTCCGTCGGCTTCGGGGGCGACGCTGGTGGCGGTGTTATTGAAGTTTCCCCAGCCACACCAGGCCGGCGTCCGGTTCGGGAAGTGCCAGGACAATACAAACGTGTATTCGGCTTTTGCTCCAGCGGCGATGTCGCGTTGCAGGCAGATGGAACCGACTGCGTTGCGCTCGGAGGCTTCGGGTCCGAGTTGGCCGTCGTCGGAAAAATCATCCCAAAAGAGCAGAGGGCTGGCCCACCACTTCGCGCGCGGCCATCCACGCAGATAAGTCACCTTGCCGTCCGCGGCTCCCAGAAGCGCGATGGCTAGGGAACCGGCCAGTGGATCCTTTGCGGCCGATTTCCGGATTGGTCATGAACAGGCCGTGGAGATCCGCAGCGCTGCGATATTCGGTGGTCCGGCTGGTCATCAACGCGCGGCGTCCGGCGAGCTCCTCTCAAATCGACTCCGGCGGCGTTCTCCATTGAAAAAGCAATCGATACCTTCGCTGCTTCCTTGCTGGTATTGGTGACTACATATCGCAACACGGCCATGGGCAGTCCGGACTCGTCCGCATCGAGTGGGATTATCGGCGTGAACGCTTCGAGCGCGACCTTCACAGGCAGATCACGATCGTGAAACGCAATTTTCGCCAACGGATATTCTCCGGTGAAAGTGGCGTCTTCCAAACGCGTCAAACCGGAAACCTGATTGGGACTCAGACCGCTGGCCGCTTCATACGGCGGCATGAGTCTCGCCTCCAGGACGCGCGCGATTGGCTTCGACTTGCCGGCTTGCGCCCAGATGCTTGGGAACGCGTAGCTGATGGATTTTCCTTTGTCGGGGCGATTGAAAATCTCCCAGTCGAGCAACTGTCCGCGTCCGCCGAGCGCAACACTGCCGGCCGCGACTCCTCCTAGTGGAAACGCGATCCGCTCGAGCTGACGTCCGGCGAATGTCCTCGGATATTGGATGGCCGATTGAACCTGGGCGGCGGGCTTCGATGGTGTCTCGCTTGCCGCTGGCGCTACGGGGGCTTGGAGACCTTCGGCTTGCGAAGCGCCTCCCGCTGCGAGCGCAACTGTTTTCAGAAAACGGCGGCGGCCGGCGACACTTGGCTTTTTCATATTCTTCATAATAGGGGCCGGCGATCAGAATAGCAGCCTGAGCCCCAGTTGCAGGTTCCTTGGCGAGTTCTGCTGACTGCTGATTACGCCGAATGCAGTTGAATTGATGCTCGTATTCGGCACGCCGAACTGAACACGATTGAACACATTGAAAGCTTCGGCGCGGAACTGCAACTGGAATCTCTCAGTGATCCGCGTGTTCTTGAACAGCGAAACGTCGAAGTTGTCTACTCCCGGACTCCGCAGGCTCGAGACAATGCGGGGAGCATTTCCGTAAGTGAACGGCGCGTTGAACGAGAACGCCGATGTGTTGAAAAACCTAAGGAGCCGATCGGTAACAGCGCCGCTCAACGTGGGATCTGTGCCGTTCCAGTTCGGGCGTTGCGTGCCTGCAAAGCTACCGCTGCCGTTACCCCCGCTGACCTGCAAAGGAAATCCACTTTGGAATGTCGTGTTGCCGTTGATCTGCCAACCGCCAACGATCTTGCCGAGCACGCCCCCTTGCGTGACAAACCGCTTCCCCGGACCGAAGGGAAACTCATAAACATAAGTGATTACGAGAGTCTGCGGGCGTGTCCCATGAAGTCAATGCGCGCTCGGCCCTGAGGTTGTAGAAGTTCTGAGGAGGCGCACCGGAGAACGATTCGCCGGGGAACCCATTCACGCTGGGAATCATGTTGTCGATTTCCTTGGAGAAGGTATAGGCCGCCATGAGACTGATGCCGTTTGTCATCCGGTGTTCCAGCCTGGCCAGCAACGCGTTATACGACGATTCGCCGTAGTTTGCGTTCCTGGTCGATACGCCGAGAAACTGCGGATACGGCCGCAGAGACTGGCCGAGCGTGATGGTTGGAGTGGCAAGCGGTCCTTGGGGGATCGCGCCATAAAAGGGATTAGGCACCTGGCTATTTAACTGCGCTCCGAGTTGCAGATATTGAGGCGCGAGCTGGTCCCATTCCTGAATACCCATTAGATGGACGCCGCGAGACCCGGAGTAAGCAACCTCCAACACCGTCTTCCAGGGAAGCGTCCGTTGGATGTCGAAATTCCACGTTTGCACGTAGGGTTGCAATGCGTTCCTATCGAGGACGACGAGGCTCTGTCCGAGATTCGTCGCCAATCCAGCTTTACTTCCCGTTGCCGTGCAGAAACCCGTGGGGAATGGATTGGAGAGTGAGGCGTAGGGTGTGAGACCGTTGTCGAGGCTGGTGACAACAGCCGTGGAGCAGACGAATCCGGTTTGCGGCAGCGCGCTGTTATTCCTGCCGTTGCCCCAACTGTTGCTGTAGAAGATTCCGTACCCGCCGCGAAACACGGTCTTGTCGCCGAGATTGTAAGCGAACCCGAATCGGGGTGCGAAGTCCTTGGTGTTGGAGTTCCAGTTTCCCTGGGGTATCCCGCCGACTCCCGGGAACAACAGTCCGCCGCGCACGGGCGTGCCGTTCGACAACGTTGCCGTTCCGGTGAAGTTGAAATTTGCAACCTGGTTATTCGCCTCCACACGCGGACTCTCGTATTCCCAGCGAAGGCCCATGTTCAGGCTGAGGTGAGGGGTGATCTTGTAGTCGTCTTGAAAATAGACGCCGTAATACGGCTGCGTGTAATTGCCGTGAAGCTCGGTCACGTTGTGCGTTCCACTCGACATTGTCCCGAGTAGGAACGACGCGTAGCCGAAGCCCGAGGTCGCGCTGCTCACCAACGGATTCGGGCCCTGAGTGAAGGCCGCGGTGGACGCGTAAGAGCCGGTATTGTTGTCGGCCAGCCTGGTGGTGTACTTGCCCATGCCGTACATTCCACCAAACTTCAACGTATGTTTCCCGGACACTTTCGACAGGTTGGCCTTGGCTTCGTAACGATCCGAAACGTCATACTCGTTGAAATAACCGCCGAGACCCGACATCTCGCCGGGGGCGATGGCAGGAAAGCCGGTGCTGATGCTGTTTGCTTTCAGGTAGGCGGGGAATCCCAGTGTGGTGGGGTCGAAACCGTTGGACAAACCGAAGCTCTGATAGAACCAACGCGCCCATGAAAAAACAAATTCCCCAAACATTGTCGGGGAGAATGTCTTGGTCGCCTTGCCTAGCGCGTAGGGGTGGTGCTGAGGTTTCGTCACGAAGCCCGGACTGGCGATATCTTTCTCACCGAACGTTGCGGGATTCTGCCAGGTGCCGAGGTTGGCTCGGGAGAATCTTGCCATCAGAATCGTACTGGAATTCAATTGATGATCGACACGGCCGGAGTAATCGTCAGTCGACCGGTTGGAGGGACCGCTGAAGAAAAAGTTGTTGAGGCCGGTGAGAGGATTACCCGCCGAGTTCGCGGCTGGATAGTAGGACTGTATTTTCAGCGCGACGGGATCGAGCGACGACTGAGGAATCCGGTTGCCGGGGAATGGCGTGCGCACGTATTGGGCCGGATTATTGGGATCGACCCGCGTAGTGGTGGGATCGTAAATTGTAACGAGTTGGCCGGTGCTCGAGAAAGTCTGCGAGAAGTCGCCGATCCTTTGCAGCGCGGTAGGTACGCTGGTTGTCACGATTGTTGGAATTCCTTCTCTTAGCCCTTCGTAGGCGAAGAAAAAGAACGTCCGGTTCTTTACGATTGGCCCTCCAACGGTCCCTCCATATTGGTTGTAGCGGAGGCTCGGTCTGGCCCTGCCGGATGCGTTCGAAAAGAAGTCGTTCGCCGCAAGAACGTCGTTGCGGAAATATTCGAAGAGGCTTCCATGAAACTGATTCGTGCCGCCTCTGGAGACCACGTTTATGACTCCGCCTCCGGAATTCGCATACTCCGCGCTGAAGTTGCTCGTCTGTATTCTGAATTCCTGAACCTCCTCCACCTGCGGGCTGTATTCCGGGCCATTGAACGTGAGATTGGTGTTGTTGCCGCCGTCGAGCATGAATTGACTTTGGTTAGGCCGCGAGCCGTTGATCGAGAAGAACTGGTAATGACTTTCGAGGACCGGGTTCACCGTGGTCTGCCTCGTCGCTCGAACGCCTGGAACCAGAGTCACTAGCGCGTTGGAGTTGCGCCCGAGCATGGGAAGGTCCTCTACTTGCTGCGGCGTGACTAATCCTCCGATCGCGTTGCTGCCCGATTCGAGGAGCGGCGCGGCATCGGTGACGTTCACCGATTCAGAAGTGGATCCCAGCTCCAGCTTGAAATTCAGCTCGGCCGTCTGCGCCACTTGCAACTGGATTCCAGTGCGGCTGAGCGTACGAAAGCCGTCCGCCACGACGTTGATGCGGTACGTGCCCGGTTGAAGCAGCGGTACGGTGTAGATTCCGCTCTGATTCGTTTTCGTTTCCCACTTGATGCCGGTGTTTTCATTGACGACGGTGACACCCGCTCCGGGAACAACCGCAAGCGTGGCGTCCGTGATGGTTCCGGTAATTTCACCGGTTAGCTGAGCGTGGACTACACTTTCGATGGCGATTGTCAGGAACAGAACAGTCCAGACTGAAGAAAACTTTGCCTTCATGATCGATCCCTCCGCAGCCGCTCGGAATACACCGTGCGGGTTGACGACTTGGGTAGCGCTGAATGTCGGGCAACCGGGACATTCAGAGATCGGTAAAGTAAACTGGGAGGAACATATCACGCAGTTTGGATAGTGTCAAGCGAGGATCTGTGCGGCTTATTACTGGCAACGATGTCTGACGGTAAGTGTCTGAAACTACAATGGTTATATCTTCATTTGACAGCGATGCGGCGGCTCTGGGCATCGACTTACTTTACCGGTTACTTTAATGGGGACGTCAATGACGAAACGCATTCGCATGAAGGACATCGCGCGCGATTTGAAGGTGTCGATTGTCACGGTTTCAAAGGCCCTTCGGAACCACGACGACATCAGCATTGCAACGCGGCAGCGCGTCCTCGACCGTGTTCGCGAGCTGAACTATCCACCTAACTGGGCCGCGCGAACTCTTGCTACGCAGCGTAGCCACATAGTTGGTTTCGTTGTTCCTGATTTGATGATCTCGTTCTTTGCCGAAATCTCGAAGGGAATCACGGAGCGACTGGCGCCGCTGGGTTATCACGTGGTGATTTCTCATTCGCAGGAGGATCCGGAGATCGAGAAACAGGAAATCGAGCGGCTGTTGGCGCGGCAAATCGACGGGCTAATCATCGCGTCGGCTCAACGGCGTCCGGACAAAGAACTCTTCGACTCATTTGAAACCCGCAAAGTACCGTACGTTCTCATCGATAGATCACTTCCCGGTCTTCGATCCAACTACGTCGGCGTAAGAGATGAGGAGATCGGAGCACTGGCGACGGAACATCTGATCGAGCAAGGCTGCCGCCACATTGCGCACATCAGAGGGCCCATGCTTTCCACCGGGACCGGACGCCTCAGAGGATATCGTAAGGCGCTTGCTCACCACGGTCTTGAGCTTTCCGCGAGATACGTCGTGAACGGCCAGTGGGGGAAGGAAACAGGTTATCTGGCTATGCGGGAGTTGCTTAAATTGAACCCTCCTCCGGACGGGGTCTTCTGCTACAACGATGCGACTGCCGCCGGGGCGATTATGGCCGCTATGGAGGCTGGTCTAAATGTTCCGAACGACGTGGCGATCATAGGCGCCGCTAATGTTCACTACTCCGATGTGTTTAGAGTTCCGTTGTCGACGATTGATCAAAGTAGTGTGTTAATCGGGGAGAAAGCGGCCGAGTTGCTGGTTCGATTGATCGAGGCCAAAACTCCTCCGCCGCCGGAACACATTATTATTCCGCCGCGGTTAGTGGTGCGCGGGTCCAGCAGACGGGTTCCGCATCTTTGTTAGCGTTCGGTGGCGTATTGCTTGTACATTTCTTCCAGCGCTCCAGGTTCGAGCGCGGAGTGAATCAGCACACGGTATCGCAGGTGCACGGTCTCGCCTGGTTTCAACGTGACGCCCGATGGTGCGGCGTCTGGGTCGTACGCCTGTGAGCCGAACGGATTCGCCGCCAGCAGACCGTAGTCCCGCACGTGCCAGCGCGGCGGACTCCGGAAACTATAGGGGTGTTCGAAGATTGCGACGATTCGCGGCAAGCCATCCAAAAGATGCGGCAATGGTCCCCTCCGTAATACTGAATTCGCGCATTACTACTTTTCCGGCCTTCGGATTGTTGTACGAGAATTCGTTTTCCACCAGC
>CAVYPH010000002.1:0-35309 GCA_963770345.1 Bryobacteraceae bacterium
TCTCTTTCGGACGCTATGTCCGCCCTGCCTACTGCACCAGCACGGTAACATTCTCAGAGAATTCAGGAGTTCCAGAAGCCGTCGGGGTCTAGAGGCCTGCGTCGTATAGGCCAGATCCTCTAGATCTAGAACTCTGCAGGCCACCTGGAACAAACGCAAATAGGAGAAAGCGAGTATACGCAAAGCTCATCGAAGAGAATCGCGCTCAGATGTCCGCGACCTGCGGTCTCTACTCGCTCCCGCGAGTGCAGGCCTGGCCCGGTGTGCAAAGCGCGGCTTACGCCGTACCGCAGGTTTGTATCGGCCATAGTTGCGTGATAGCAAACCTGCGACACTTTTGGGCCGGACCGGTTGATCACATCGAGCAGGCGTTCGCCCGCCCATGCCTGTGTTCGATTTCCGTCGATCGAAATGCGAATCATGGTCCGGCTCCCGTATACGTTTCAGGCCGCTTCCGGCACGAAACGATCTTCGATTTCGGCGATCTCATCCTGCGTCAAGTCGAGATTCGCCGCGCCTACGACACCTCGCGCCTGTCGAGCGCTGCGGACACCAACAATCGCACCCGTGACGGCGGGGTTCTTCAAGGTCCACGCAATCGCGACTTCGCCCGGGCTCGCGCCGTGGCGTTGGCCTACCGAGCGCAGCCTTTCGACGAGTCGCAGATTGCGTGAGAGCGACGGCTCCTGAAAGTTAGAATTGCGCTTTCGCCAGTCGTCTTCCGGCATCGCAGCAATCCGCTCGCGCGTCATAGCGCCGGTCAACAGGCCCGATCCCATCGGAGAATAGACGATCACGCCGATCTGCTGGCTGAGTACGTAGGGAAGAATCTCAGTCGCCACATCCGTCGCGACGAGTGAGTATTGCGGCTGAAGCGAGGTAATGGGAGCGAGGCGCTGGGCACGCCGCATTTGTTGCACATTGAAATTCGAGACTCCGATGCGGCGGATCTTTCCCTGATCCTTGAGCTTCGCAAGTGCTCCGACAGCTTCTTCAATTGATCCGGGCGAGGCGCTCTCGGCGGCGCCTTTCCATGCCGGCCAATGAATCTGATAAAGGTCGATCGCATCGATTCCGAGCCGTTTGAGACTCGCCTCACACTCCCGCCGAATAGAGGCGGCTTGCAGATTGTGTGAGATCTTGCCGGCATCGTCCCAGACCAAGGTGCATTTCGTGAAAATATACGGGCGGCGTCCGGAGCCCTGAACCGCGCGGCCCACGATCGTCTCCGAGTGTCCAAGGCCGTAAGCGGCCGCGGTATCGATCCAATTGATCCCCAGATCCAACCCGGCGCGGATCGCGGCAATCGACTGCTGGTCATTCTGCGGGCCCCAGCCGAATTCCCATTTCCCGCCGCCGATCGCCCATGCTCCGATCCCGATCCGCGTGATATCCAAATCGCTTTGTCCAAGTTGTCGTGTTTTCATAAATGAGTTCTCCTCGGTAAGGTGTCGTAGATTACGGCCTGCTATTCCATCCGCCGGATGACTGCGGAGAAGTCCTCCTCGAGGCCGCTTGCGGCTTCCGCCGCGTTGATCGCTGAGGCAGCTTCCGTAGCCGGCATCCGACGCTTCAGCCGCGCCGCTTCGTTCAGGATCAGTGCGAAATCCTTTTGCATCAGCCGGACGGGAAATTGTGGCGAGTAGTCGGCGCGCCTTGCGCTCTCCAGTTTTCCCACATGCGCCGGAGCGACGACTGCGGTTTTCGCAAGTGTGTCGAACAACAGGTCTCGCCGCACGCCCAATGCGGCGCCTAAAGCCAACGATTCGGCGATGGCCTGCATGCCCAGACCGAGCAGTGTGTTCACCACCAACTTCATCGCCACACCGGAACCGCCCGGACCTATGTAGAACCACTGAGCCGCGATTGCCCGGAAAATCGGTTCGGCCGCGTCAAAATCTCTGCGCTCGCCCCCGCCGAAGAGAGTCAGCTTTCCAGCCTCGGCCGCGGGCGTGCTGCCTGAGACTGCAACATCCAGCACGGAAATTCCATGCGCCCGTCCGGCTTCGTGCAACCGCTCGGCGGTTCCCGGCGCGATTGTGCTGAGCTCGATAATCCCGGACCCACGCGCGGCATTTTCGAGTACCTTGCCTGCTCCGAAGTAAACGTCTTCCACGGCGGCATCGTCGGAAAGGGACGACAGCACAACGTCCACGCCGCGAGCGAGTTCGGCGGGGCTTGACGACACTCGGGCGCCTACGCTCGAAAACTGCGCCGCTCTCGCACGATCGCGATTCCAGACGGTCAGTGGAAATCCTGCGGCGGCGACGCGCCGGGCGATACGCGAGCCGAGATATCCAAGTCCAATGAATCCGAGGTGAGCCCGCGGCGTGATCATTTTGTCCAGTTCCATTTCCTATCTCCTTTCAATGCGGTCTGTCGCCGCTTGCAATCGGGAAATGCATCCCTCCCACCAATGCGTCAACCCGGGGCCGTTCCTCGGGAAGTGCTTCATTTCGTGACGCTGATGCTCTGGTCAGATGGGGCTTCGGCATGGATTCGTGGACGCCGCACTGTCGTGTAGGTGTCGCGCAGAACCGTATTCCGACACTAAGCGGTGCGTGCGTCGCGATAACCTCAGTTCGCCGAATCCACGGCCGTGGGTCATAGAGCGCATCCGCTGTCTTGTGTGGGGTCGTAAGCCCGCCCGAGGTCAACAGGAGATTCAGAAATGAGGTTCTCGAACATTGCATTCGTTTTGCTTCCCATCGCTATCGCCTACGGCGAGCAGGTCGCAGATCCGCCAACAGCACATTCGCCCGTGAAACTCTCAGCCGTAAACGATGGTCAAACTGGACGAACCGCTTTCTCATTTGAAGGCAGACAGGAACCTCCGGTGATCCGCGCAAAGGCGGGCGACTCGATCGACATTACGTATCGAAATGAAATGTCGCCAAATGCAAATTCGAAGTGCGCAACGGGACCGTGCATGAACATGACGAATCTACACTTCCACGGGCTGCACGTGTCGCCGAACGCTCCGCAGGACGACGTCCTTTCGATGATGGCGATGCCTGGAGAGGCGCTTCAATATAGAGTCGAAATCCCTCGAAACCAACCGCCCGGTTTGTACTGGTATCACCCTCATCCTCATGGCGAGAGTAACAAGCAGGTCCTGGACGGTATGTCCGGCGCGATTGTGATCGAGGGGATCGAACGCTACGTGCCAGAAGTGATGAAAATGCGTGAGCGCATCCTAGTGCTGCGAGACAGAGCGTTCGACGGAAACAGCCCCGACGCGACGCATTTAAAGGAAGTTGCAGAAGTCCCGCCCGGCCGATGTGGATCGTCGACCGAACAACTGGAGCGCGTCTTTACCGTTAACGGAACCGTGCGGCCGCAAATTCCTATCGCCGCCGGCGAACGGCAGTTCTGGAGAATCGTGAATGCATCACCCGATTTGTACGCCGATTTGCAAATCGACGGAGAGCAACTGGAAATAGTCGCGCTGGATGGAATGCCTCTCGCTTATCACGATCCGCATCACGCGACGCGCGTCGCGAGCCATGTACTCGTGCCTCCGGCGGGGCGGCTCGAAGTCATCGTCACTGGACAGAGTGGACAAGCCAAAGCGAAGCTGCGGACGAGGTGCTTCGATACGGGTCCCGACGGAGACCCCAATCCGAGTATGGTGCTGGCGGACCTGGTCGATGTCAAAACAGAAGCGTCCTCCATTCGCTCGGTTCCCGCGAGCCTGCTAAAGCCGCTATTCGCGTCGGTCTCGGATGCAACCCTTGCTTCGCTGGAAAAGACCGCGCCTGATTTTACGCTCACCTTCACAGAAGACAAACAGGGTTTCTATATTAACGGCAAGCGATATGGTCCCGAGGACGCCCCAATGACGCGTGTCCGCGTGGGCGCGTATCAACACTGGCGAATTGTGAATAAGACGCATGAGGTTCATCCGTTTCACATTCACCAGGTCCATTTCCTGTTCAATGCCACAAACGATCGGCCCGAACCGCAATCGGAATGGCTCGACACGGTAAACGTGCCGGTTGAAGGCTCTGTGGACTTGATCATGGACTTCACTGATCCAGTCATTCGCGGCATGTCCCTCTTTCACTGTCATCTGCTGAGGCATGAGGACAAAGGCATGATGGCGAAGATCCTCTTCTACTAGAGGCCGTGGTGACTGAGGGCTGGCGGCGCTGCCGGAGCGCTGCTGTTTGCGACAGCCGTATTCGGGCAGCATGTGAAGACTGATTACGATCGCACCACGGACTTCTCCCAGTACAAGACGTATTCGTGGGAGAAGGTCCAAACGCAAGATCCTCTGTGGGTCGAGAGAATCAAGAGCGCTGTCAATGCAGAGCTCACCGCAAAGAGGTTCGCTGAGGTCGCATCAGGCGGTGACGTCTCCGTGGTCGCGGTCGAGATGACGAAAACTCAGCGCAGCCTTAACACGTTTTACGACGGGCTCGGAGGCGGCTGGCGCTTTGGAGGCGGATTCGGCGACGCAACGACGACAATCGACACTGACAAGGTGGGCACGCTCGTGGTCGATCTATTCGACGCAAAGACGAAAAACCTGATCTGGCGCGGATCGGCGAGCGACACTCTTTCGGACAAATCGGACAAAAACATCAAGAACCTGGACAAGGCGTGCAAAAGATGTTCGATCACTTTCCTCCAGAGGCAACAAGTTAAGCCAGCGCTATGCGTGGGCGTCAAAGAGAGGTCTTTATGAAATACGCTCGCAAGAGTTTGGCGTTACTCGTTGCCTGATAATTGCGAGTCACTCGCGGCATTGTCTCTTCGCGACCGGCGTGACGTAAGGTGGCGCGATTGCTCCGCCTTGCGTCACAATTTGTTTTATGACCGGCCGGCAATGCCACCACTGCAAGCAATGGATTGTGGACGGCGAAACCCACAACTGCTGGACGACTACAGAGTCGGCATTGACGCGAGACCTCTGTGATGATTTGCGCGATGCCTGGGACCGGCTGCGCGAGACGGCTGCGTCTTTTGGAGATCAGCGAATCTACGCCTCCCATAAGTCGATCATGTTTTCGAGACAATCCTGCTACCTCTTTGTACGCCCCAAAAGAAGCTCTCTTGAACTCTGCATCTTTCTCGGGCGAACATTGAAGGCTGTGGCGGTGCGACGCGTTGAGCGAGTATCGAAATCGAAGCTCGCCCACTTCATCCGGATCACTCACAGGGACGAAGTTGAGGCGCCGATCACGGATTGGCTTCGGGAAGCATACGAGTTCTCAGACGAGGCGTTAACAGGCGACCGTGCAAAACGAGCATCAAAACTAGAAAAGGGGGTTGAGATGAAGGATCGGAAAGGTGAGAGGCCTGAGAAGTCTCATCGACTTGATGGGGCCAAGGAGAAGCACGCCGCTCCCGAGAATCCGTTGATCGGTCGTGTAAGGGCCGCTCTGAGCGGCAGAATCGATTTTCAGGAAAAACGAATGTTTGGCGGAGTCACATTCATGGTCCGGGAAAAGATGTGTATCAGCGCGGGCAAAGGCCGCATCATGTGTCGCATTGATCCAGACGTCCATGAGGCTGCGCTCAAACGTGAGGGCTGCCGGACGGTGATTATGAAAGGGCGAGAGTATCGAGGGTATGTGTACGTGGATGCGGACGCGTTGAAAGCTCAAAGCAGTTTTGACTATTGGATCGATCTGTCGCTGGAGTACAACGGCAAGTCAACGAAGGCCCCTCGGAAGCGGCGATAGACATGCTAACCATGCGCAGCGCTTGGATCGGAACGGGCAGTGAAGTGTTCCGCAGAACGACGGTCAGCACAGTGAGCAGAGCGAAACCCGCAACGGCGCCCAAAATAGTCGACCGCCAGCCGCGCGCCGTTGCTACTCCAACCAGGATCGCCGCCATCTCTACGCCGTCAATAGTGGCGGCAAGAAATGTCGCCAGGAATAAAAATAGGCCATTCATTGCTTTACCTCAGTTCGTTGGCTAAGCCGCAGCACCGCCGCGGCAGCCTCAAATCGTACGATCTCGTTCTTGTCTTCCATCAACGGAAGGATCACGTTCAGCAAAGCGGGATTGTCCCTCTTGGCGATCGCGAACACTGCCGCCGCGCGAACGGGCCACTTCCTGTCGGAGCAGGCTTTTGTCAGCGCTGCATCAACCTTCGGATCCCTGTCCGCGATGAGTTCCTTCGCCGCCGCCACCCTTATGGGCGTAACCTCATCTTTGCGGACCCTCTTGTATACCTCGTACGCTTCCCCTCCGAATGGCATAAATCCGAGGCCGGTCTCGAGTCCCATCGCGGCGACAGCTTTTGGATCACGAAGCTCGCTTATCTGCGACGCCACGAACCCATCCGCACTCTTGCGTTCCGCGTTGAGGACTTCGTAGTCGATGTCGTAGACCTCGCCACGATCTCCCAACAGAAAAAGTGAGTGAGCGGCCGCGAGGACAACGAAAGGCTCCTTATCATTCAGCAATGCTTTGAGCCTGGGCTGCGACGACACAGCTCCCATCGGGCCAAGAGCTCGGGCGGCCGAGGCTCTCACCTTGGGGTCAGGATCGGTGAGTGCTTGCTCAGCCATGTCCTGCGCCCTCGAGTTGTGAACGAGGATTCTAAGTGCGTGAACGGCGTTCGTACGCTTTTCCGCTCTTTTGCTGGTGAGGCCTTCCTGAAGAATGAACCACGCGTGTTCCGTGGAGGCCATCGATGCGGACGCGGACATAGCCGCAGCAACCAATAACGCCGCTGCAGCCGCCACTCCCGCTCCAAATGGAAAATGCCTGGTCATTTCGCCATCCCCGCTGTTAGTGCCGGCTGGCCAGTCGCGTTGGTCCCTGTTGTGGGCGCTCCAGAACTCGGATTGGTTCCGGGGTGCGCCGGCACGCCAAGCCATCCACCGCCCAGTGCTTTGATCAAAACCACCGTCGCGACCATGCGTTGGCCGCTGATCTGAGTCGCTGTCCGCTGGTTCGCGAGGTGTGCCGTCTGTGCGTAGATCACGTCGAGATAGCTCACCAAACCATTCCGGTAGCGGTTCAGCGCAATCGTCTCCGCCTGCTGTGCGTTCGTCACGGCGTCCGCGGTCGACTGCGCTTCGCCCATCAGGATGCGGAGACCGGCCAGTTGATCTTCCACTTCCTGATACGCAACCAGCACTGTCTTCTGATACTGAGCGAGGGACTGGCGATAGACGGCCCAAGCCTCGTCGACGCCGGCTTTGGTTCTGCCGCCGGTGAACAAGGGCGTGACGGCCGATGCCGCCAGCGAAGCGATGCCGTTCTGCCAACTGAACAGACTGGTCATGTTCGTGCTCTCGAAGCCTGCCAGCCCACTGAGCGAGATATGAGGCAGGGCCGCAGTCTTTGCGACACCGATCTCAGCATTCGACGCGGCGACGAGGCGTTCTACCTCGGCGATGTCGGGACGGCGCGCCAACAGTTCGGAAGGCAGCCCCGAAGGAATCACCGGCGGCAACCCATTCAACGGAGTGCGCGGAATCGAAAAGTCCGATGCAGCCTTCCCTTCCAGCACAGCGATCGCGTGTTCCAGTTGAGCTCGCTGCACGTCGAGCGCTTGAGCCTGGGCCTGAGTCTGGTTCAGCAGGGTTTCTGCTTGCTTCACTTCCAGTTCGCTGCTTAACCCGCTCCGAAAGCGGTTCGTCGTCAAGTCCACAGCGCTTTGCATGTCGCGAACGGTTGCATCGAGAACATCCCGTTCGGCGTCGATCTCGCGCAGGCTGTAGTAGTCCATCGCCACGTTGGCTTCGACGGCTAGACGAACGAATCGCAGGTCGGCCGCGGTGGCCTGCTCTGTTGCGTTGGCAGCGTTGAGCGAGCTCCGCACGCGACCCCACGCATCGACTTCGTAGCTTAGAAAAGCGGGGAATTGGAAGTCGTTATAAGTTGCCGGCTTTCCGTTGGTGTTCCCGTTGATGCCAGTGTTCGGCCGGTTCTGGGCTTCACGCGTTCGGGACGCGGCGGCGCCGATACTGATCGTAGGGAACAGAAAAGAGCGTGCGTACCTCGCGCCCGCTTCGGCTTGTTCGACACGGGCCACAGCCAGTTTGATGTCCTGGTTCGCAGTATCGGCTTCAGTCTCCAGGCGGGCCAGCTCAGGCTCCTTGAATACGCGCCACCAATCGCTGTAGGCGATGTCCGGCGTGCCTGAATCCGGTTTGCCGCCTTCCTTGAACTGCGTTGGGACGGGCGGGGTCGGCTGGTGATATTTCGGGCCGACCATACATCCGGTAATGAACAGGGCCGCCAGCACAAGCGTTGCAGTCGGCCACAATATCGTGGGTCGGAACATATTCAACTCCCTTTTTTCGTCGTGGAAGCGCGCTGCACAGCAACGCGCATCCCGCTTGTTAGCGAGTCCGGTGGATTAGCGATCACGGCATCGCCAGATCGGACTCCTGTCATGATTTCGATCGTGTCTCCGAAGTCATGGCCCAGCGTTACTTTTCGAAGCTCGACTTGATTGCGGCTGCTGACTACAGCCACTTGCGGACCATCCGTCTGGAACAGGATCGTACTCGAGGGGAGCACCAGGGGCACAACATTGAGCGGCAGTAGAAAGTGCACGTTCGCGTAGGCCCCAGGCAGCAACTCACCCGATGGATTCGAAACATCGAGCTCAACGGTGAGCGTGCGAGATGTGGCATCGATTGCATCGGCGGTTCGCGTGACCGAAGCCACGAAGCGGCGATTCGGCAGCGAGATGACATCCATCGACGCCTTTGTGCCTGACTTCACCTCGCTGCTGAATTCCTCGGGGACGCTCACAAATACCCGGACCATATTGTTCTGGGAAATCCGGAACAGTTCGCGGCCAATGCCTGCGTTACCCGCATTCACCAGATCGCCGAAATCCGTCTTCCGTTCCGTGATCACTCCATCAAACGGCGCGACGATCTTCTCGAAGCCCTGCATTTGTTCCAGCCTGCTGACAGCAGCCGTCGCCGCCTGAACATTTGCCTCCTGCGCAGCGAGGTTCTGGTTATTTTGGTCCACCTCCTGTTGAGAGACAGAATTGGTCCTAATCAATTCCTGATAGCGCGGCGCTGTGACCTTTGCAAGTCCCAGGCTGGTTTGCGCCTGATTCAGCATCGCCTGGGCCTGGTTCAATTGCTGGTCGACTTCCGGAGCGTCGATTTCGGCAAGCAACTGGCCTTTCGTAACGTGCGCGCCGATATCGACATACCAAGTGCGAACGTAGCCATCGACTCGGGCATAAACAGGGGACTGCGAGAATGCCTGTGTCATTCCCGGCAGAGTCAGATCCGAACTCGATTTGCCGCGTTCGGGGTGAATCACACGAACCGGTTGGACATCCAGCGACTGCGTCGTGTTCTCGAGCTGTTGAGTTTGCTTTTGCCGGGCCTGCAGGCCAAAGAAGGCCGAGCCGCCAAGCACCAGCGGAACCGCGAGGAACCAGAGCAATCGCTTGCCGCCTCGTGGTGAATTCTCTTTTGATAAATTCTGAACTTGTTTCATAAGATCCTCACGCGTCTTGATTCTTTCGGTGGCGAACAATCGCGAATACAGTGGGCACAAAGAACAGAGTGGCGACGGTCGCGAACAGCAGGCCGCCGATTACCGCCCGGCCGAGCGGGGCGTTCTGCTCGCCGCCCTCACCCAGCCCGATCGCCATCGGGACCATCCCGATGATCATGGCCAGCGCCGTCATGATTACTGGCCTCAACCGCGTGGAACCAGCCTCCAGCGCTGCCTCCAACGCATTCTTCGTTTCGGCAAACCGCTCATTCGCGAAGCTGATAACCAGAACGCTGTTTGCCGTGGCGACACCCATGCTCATGATGGTTCCCATAAGCGCGGGTACGCTCAGAGTGGTGTGCGTTAAGTACAGCATCCAAACGATTCCCGCGAGTGCGGCCGGCAGTGCGGTGATGATGATGAACGCCTCGCTCCACGACTGAAAATTGATAACGATCAGCAGGTAAACCAGGACAATGGCGAAGGCAAGACCGGCGCCGAGCCCGATGAACGAAGAACGCATCGTGGCAACCTGGCCGCGCGTCACCATGGTGCTTCCTTTCGGCAACTGCTTTTGCGCCGCAGCAGTAATCTTCGCGATGTCCGAAGCCACTCCGTCCAAGTCGCGGCCTTGCGTGCTCGCGTAAAGATCAATCGTCCGTTGCACGTTGAAGTGGCTGATCACCGCCGGTTCCTGAGTCCGGCTCATGGCTGCGAGGTTTTCGAAAAGTTGCGGGACAGGTGAAGCCGGCGAATTGATCGGGATCGTCCGTAGCGTATCGATCGAATCAACCTTGTATTGCGGAGTCTGGATCGCGATCGGATAGCTGACTCCATTGGGGGACAACCAGAAGTTCGGAGCCGTCTGAAAACTTGAACTCAAAGATGTGAGGACGTTGTTGGCCACGTCCCTCTCACTTAAGCCGACTTGCTGCGTCCTCACGCGATCGACTGCAAAGTCCAACCGCGGCTGATTCAGCAATTGGTGCACATGTACATCGACCGCACCCGGGACAGGTCGGATCTGCTGTGCCATCCGGGCTGCCAGCGCGAAATTCCCGGGCATGTCATTGCCGACGAGCTGAATGTCGATCGGCGCGGGAAGACCGAAATTCAGAGTTTGCGTCACAATGTCGGCCGGCTCAAAGAAGAACGTGGTTGCCGGGAACTGATTCGGCAGCTGGTTGCGGAGTTTCTCGATATACCCGGCCGTCGGATGATGGTTTGGGTTCAGAGATACGAGGATCTCCGCGTCGGCGTTGCCGATTGTTTCGCTGTTGCTATATGACAGGTTGATACCGCTGGTCGGCAAGCCGATGTTGTCTAGAATTCCGCCCAGTTCCGATGCCGGAATTACACGCCGGATCACATCTTCTGCGCGGCTCGTGACGCGTGCGGTTTCCTCGATGCGCGTTCCGGTCTTTGCACGCAGATGAAGACGCAGTTGGCCGGCGTCGACGGTTGGGAAGAAATCCTGACCCAATCGGGTGACTAGAAGCAGACTGGCCAGGCAGAATCCAAGCAGACCCGCCGCGAAAATCCTGCGGTGGCCGAGGCAAACTTGCAAGAGATTTGAATAGCTTCGTCGAAGCGCTTCAAAACCGCGTTCGAAGACGCTGTGGATATGCGAAAAGAATCCCCCTCGATGCTCCTGTTCCGGGTTTGCATGCCGCGCAGCCTCTTTCTTCATCAGGTACATCACCAGCGTTGGCACCAGCGTTCGGGAGAAGAAGTACGAAGCGAGCAGCGCGAACACCACCGATTCGGCCAGCGGCACGAACAAATAACGCGCGACTCCCGTGAGGAAAAACATCGGCACGAACACGATGCTGATCGACAGTGTGGACACCAGCGCCGGCACCGCGATCTGCTCCGCGCCATCGAGAATCGCCTGATTGAGCTCCTTCTTCATCGCCATTTGCCGTTCGATGTTCTCGATGGTGACCGTCGCATCGTCAACCAGGATGCCGACCGCAAGCGCGAGTCCCCCGAGCGTCATGATGTTGATCGTCTGGCCGAGCGCGCTCAGAATCAGCAGAGAGGTCAAGATTGACAGAGGAATGGAGATCGCGATGATGAGCGTGCTTCGCCAACTCCCGAGGAACAGAAGAATCATCAATGACGTCAATAGCGCGGCGATTCCCGCTTCCCGGACCACACCCTGAAGCGACGCCCGCACGAACAGCGATTGATCGAATAACGGCGTGATGTTGAGTTGCGAGGGAAGTGTAGCCTTGATTTTCGGAAGCACCTTGTAGATCGCCGATACGATCGAAAGCGTCGAAGCGCTGCCAGTTTTTTGCACGGTAAGCAAGACGCCCCGTTGTCCATCCAGCCGGACGATATTCTGCTGAACCGCGTATCCATCCCGGACGTGCGCGACATCCTGAATGTAAAACGTGGCTCCGTTCACCACCTTGACCGGAATATGATTGAGCGCATCGACGACCGATGGCGAGCCATTGAGTCCGACGTTGTACTCGGTCCGGCCAATCTTCGCGGTGCCGGAAGGTAGAATCACGTTCTGGGCATTCACGGCATTGACGACATCCATCGGGGAGAGTCCCTTGGCCAACAATTGATGAGAATCGATATCGACCATTACCTGGCGGACCTTGCCTCCATAGGGGAGCGGGAGTGAGGCGCCTGGAACTGTCGCCAGTTGGGGACGGATGAAGTTCGTTCCCAAGTCGTTTAATTGCTGCTCGGATAATCCAGAACCGCTCAATCCAAGCTGCACAATAGGAACCGACGACGCGTCGTAGCTTATGACCAGCGGTGGCGTAATGCCCGGCGGGAACTGCTTCAGGCCGACCTGTGATTCGGCGATGACTTCCGAAATCGCGCCGTTGATATCGGCCGTAGGTTGCAGGAAGACTTTGATGACTGCCACCCCGTTATAAGATTGCGACTCGATGTGCTCAACGTTGTTTACCAGCGTCGTGAGCGATCGCTCGAAAATCGACACGATGCGAGTTTCCATTTCGGACGGCACCAGCCCGTTATAGGTCCAGATGACGCTGACAACGGGAATGTTGATGCTCGGGAAAATGTCTACTGGCGTGCGGAGCAGAACGACGGGGCAGATCAGCAGCAGAACCAGCGACAGTACGATGAACGTGTATGGGCGGGCGAGCGCAAGCTTAACGATCCACATGCGAATTCTCCGTGTGTTCTAGTTGGGGGACTTCTAAAGTTGCGGCCCGGATCTCTGAATCCGAAAGCGTCCATTTGAAATCAAGTTCGAATCTCAGGGTTGCTGCGGGCAGAAAGCGCCGCGCAATATGAGCCGCCTTCGCTTCAGCCGCGCCCAGTGTTGGAAATGTCCCGGTCCCACTACCATCAACAGTCAGCCGATGGCCGGACGAGTCGGAATCAATCAGAAAAATATGACTTGTTCGCATACTAAATAGCTCCGTGTGCCATCTCACGCGAGAGGCCGCTCCTTCGAATCTTGCCGACTAGCGTCGTCCGCTTCACGCCGAGACGCGCCGCGGCCCCAGTCCTACCTCCGACTACCCAATTGCTTTCTTCGAGTGCATGAAGGATGTGCTCCCGCTCCGCTTCCGCTAAGGTCATCTCGTCAGTCCGAATTGGCAGACGCGAGGGCAGGGCAGGTACCTGCAAAACATCGCTCCCGGTCAGGATTACCGCTCGTTCTAGGAAGTTCTGCAGCTCACGAACATTTCCAGGCCAAGGGTGTTGCTTCATGGCTTGCAACGCGTCTTTTGAAATCTTCGAGATCCGCTTCGACATTCGCGCGCTGAACTTGTGGACGAAGTGCGCGACTAGAGCCGTGATGTCTTCCGGGCGTAGGCGCAGCGGCGGGAGTGAGATTGGAAACACGTTGAGGCGGTAATACAGATCCATTCGGAACTGCTTCTCGGAGACCAGCCGCGCCAGGTCCTGGTTCGTGGCCGCCACCACGCGCACATCGACGCGATGCGTGTACGTGCTGCCCAAACGTTCGAACTCCTGCTCTTGTAGCACTCGAAGCAGCTTTGCCTGCAACTCGAGAGGAATATCGCCTATCTCATCCAGGAACAGCGTGCCTCCGTTTGCGGCCTCAAAGCGGCCCAGCTTCTGCATCACCGCACCGGTGAATGCACCCTTTTCGTGACCGAAGAGTTCGCTCTCCAGAAGGCCCAGCGGGATTGCGGCGCAGTTCAGCTTAATGAAGGGGCGGCTGCGGCGATTGCTGTTTGCATGGATGGCGTTCGCGACGACTTCTTTACCAGTGCCCGTTTCGCCTTCAATCAGTACCGTCGAATCGGTAGGAGCCACGATCCGAACTTGATCCAATACTGCGCGAAGCGCGCGGCTCGAACCCACGATGCCTTGGAACCGGTTGTGCGCTCCTGGTACATTGCTTTGCGGCTCTAGATATTGATCGAGGTCAACGTACCAGTCATACGCCGGCTCCACTTCAGTTCTCTTCAGAAGGACTACGCTACTTGAACTCATTCAGCTGCTCCTTGTGAAAGCTTGTGAAGCTTTCGAATACATCCTGATTTTCGAGCGAATATTGTTTTTTGCCCACCCTCGATGGGATTTCGCCGCGCTGACTGGATCGGAATGTGAGCCAACACCTCTTTCGAGGGGAGTGAGACTAACCCTGCTGCCGCGGCGCTAGTCTTTTTCGGAGACACGCCAGGTGCCTTTGTCCTGCTGTAGTCGTTGCTTAAGATTGAGCTATCGCTAGGGAATTCGGATTCGCTTTCGTCCGAACAGACGCGCATCCACGGACCATGCGCCGGGGCCAATCATTGCGAGGGCAGCGCCCAATGCCGCTAAGACGATGTGCATCGAACCGATGCTGGAGGGGAATAAAAGAAGAGACAGTTCGGAGACCGCCAAAAAAAGGCCCGCTACCGGGGTCCAAAGCCCGATGATTAGGAGCGCCGAACAGATTGCCGCCAGAAACTGAAAGATGGCAGAAACCGGCAAAGGCGTGGCTGGCGAGCCGGCGATGAATTGCACGAGCGGAATTGTCGTCGCCGCTCGCAAGAACACCAATCCGGTCCCTGGCCAACCTTCCGGGAATGTTGAGAAGAGCCTTTGCACAAGAGGTCCCGTTCTTAGGCTAGCCGCACGTAGAAAAAGTCGAAACCCTGAAAAGCGGATTCTGTGGACACCTCTTTCGAGGGGTCTCCTTACCGCCGGCGACCAGGGCAGCGAGACATCTATACGCTATAGATCGATGATTCCGCGCTTCAACCCTATGGTGACGGCGTGTGTCCGATCATTGGCGCCGAGTTTCGAAAGGATATTCTTGACGTGACCCTTCACTGTCTCTTCCGTAATGGAAAGTTGGCCCGCGATCTCCTTGTTGGCATTTCCACTTGAGATCAAGCGAAGGACCTGTATTTCGCGCTCGGACAGGCTATCATCTGTAGCATGCTGGGCGAGTTCAGACGCGACATCCGGTGGGATGCGCTTTTGTCCGTCATGTACCAGCCGAATTGTCTCCAGAAGCTCCTTGCGCAGAAGATTCTTTAGCAGGTAGCCTCGGGCGCCAGCCTTGAGCGCGCGCAACACCTGGACGTCTCCGGTGTAGGTTGTCAATACGATAATTCGCGCCCGAGGGAATTCGCCGCAAATGGCGATGATGGCGTCTACGCCGTTCACTTCGGGCATCTGCAAATCCATCAGAGTCACATCCGGTTTATGAATACGAAATTGCTCGATCGCCTCACGGCCATTCGAAGCCTCTGCGACGAGTTCCATGTCGGGTTGAGCGGCGAGGAGCTTCGCAATACCATCGCGGAGTAGCGAATGGTCATCGACCGCTAGAACACGAATAGGCTTAGCGCTCATCAACCGCTTCCTTACTGGAGACCGCATACGCGATAGCGCCCGGGATGCTCAAGTCCACCTCCGTCCCGGCACCGGCCTGGCTCCAAATTTCGAGTTGCGCGCCGATTTGTTGAGCCCGCTCACGCATGCCCTGCAAGCCCCAGTGCCCATCGCGTCCCGTGTTCACTACGTTCGGGTCGATACCCGTTCCATTATCCCGAATCCGAAGCCGCAGAAGGCGTTCGGAATACGTGATTTCTGCTTCGATTTTGGAGGCCTGGGCGTGATAGAAAGCATTGCGTAGAGCTTCGCGGGCGATACGATAAACGTCGTCCCTGAGGATCGGATGCAGTTCATGTGGTTTGCCCTCTACGGCAAGACGGAGTTTTGCATCGCGGCCGCCAAGTTCCTCACCCAGAGCCGCGATCGCCTGGGCCAGGTCATTTGTTATCGTCGTCGACGAACGCAAATTCTGGATCGCGTTCCGGCCCTCCAGGATGGCTTGGTCGGCATGATCGAGAGCCTCGTCGAGGGCTTCCTTCGCAGCCCCCGGTGGAAGCATATCGCTTGCCGTCTGGAAATGAAGCATCAGGGCCTGAAAGCTTTGCAATAGCGTGTCGTGGAGTTCGCGGGCGATCCGCGTCCTTTCGGCCAGGCGCTCTTCGAATCTCAACGTCACCTGAGCCTCGGTCATTTTTCGGACGCGGGAGACCATCGCGGAGATCACCCACGCGGTGACCAGGAAAGCAAGGCTTGCCACGATAGCGAGAGGGTTCTTAGAACCTGGCGACGAGAACAGCGGAACAAAGTAATACTGCAGCAGGAACACCGCGACCAAGGAAACAGCAATCGAGGAGACAAGACCGGCTCTGAGAGACACGAAGACCACAGCGATCAAATAGAGCAGCGAAACAGCGCCGGGCTGGAGGTCCAGCCGGACCGCGACGAACGTGATCAGCACCAGGCCGGCAACACCAAGCCCGAATTGCTGAGCCGATTTAACGATTCCGGACTGATCGATCATCGCAACAACGCGCACATCTCTATGTGATTTTAAGATGCGGCGACAGCGACCGGGGAGTCAGGTGGATGGCATCTCCGTCACGCACCCAACATCTCGAGTGGCAAACGACCGAGCAATCCCTTTGAAATCAATGGCCGGTACACGGGCAATCGCGTGCGTTAACTCTTGGCGAGAGCAGGTCGAAGCGCCGGTTGGCGAAACTTGGAGCTCGGCCGCCGAAATATAAGGAGAAATGAAATGAACATCAAACTGACAACCCTCTACCTCGGGGGTCTCTTCGCGCTTACGTCGTTTGTGGCGCAGCCCGTCCTGGCAGATGAGTGGAACAAGAAAACGGAATTCCAATTCAGCGCGCCAGTGCAGATTCCGGGCAAGACCTTAGCCGCGGGCAAGTACGTATTCCAGCTTGCGGACAGCGATTCCGACCGCAATGTCGTCCGGATCTTCTCGGAGGATTCGGACGGAAACGAAAACCTCGTCGCGACACTGTTGGCGATTCCGGACTATATCGAACAGACCCCGGACAAGCCCATCGTCCATTTTGAAGAGCGGCATTCAGGTTCGCCCGAGGCGATTCACAGCTGGTTTTATCCCGGCGAGAGTACTGGATGGGAGTTCGTCTATTCGAACGCTCCAAACGCGGACTGAACGCATCGTATAGCAGCGCAAGCGGATTCGGCGACGCCGCCCATCGTGGCACTTGATAACGAGAACAGCGAGGCCTGCTGCTCACGGACGGTTGCTCCAATGTGGGACGGCGTCGCCCGACGTGGGGTCGCAAGCCTTTATGCGATCGACTCTTTGATGGTGGTTCGTAGTCGGTGCTTTTATCCTTGGGGCTCGTTGTCAGCCGTTTTGTCAGCACGAGCTCCAAGTCTCATGCGTTTTCCATGGTTTTCAGGAGTTTTAGAAAGTCTTCAAAACCGTCCAAAACGGGCCAGAAACGAGAAAAATAACCACACATGGGACTTGACACGTATGTGGTTTCATAATCGGCAGGTCGCCGGTTCGATCCCGGCGGGTGGCTCCAACATTCTGAATGTTTTATGGGCAACCAACTCTTAATTGGATTTATCGGATGTACCTCTGGTAGCAAAACCAGAGATATCGGATATGATCCGCTTCGAAACGGTGTTTTCCGCCATAGGCATGCGCGGCCCGTGCAGCCGTACTTCTGATAAGCCTCTCGCTTGCGTTGCATGTGGCGCACGCTCATCCCTGCAATTTCGACCGCTTCGATCCAGTTCAGCTTCCTTGCAATCGCTTTCAAAATTACATTCTTGCAGTTTCATCATCCGCTCCATCTCTTCGGGCGAGTATAGGCCGGGGTGCTTCCACATCCCCCTGCTTCCTACTCACCCGGCCTGGACCGGACAACTCACATACTAACGACACATAAGAAATCTACCCCTTTGCTAAACGAAATTTCCCTGTGATATAGTCACCGCATTATGTTGCTGAATCTACGCCGATTCGCTTTTTGCCTCATTTTTCTGGCGGTTGCGATGTCTCCGTCGCTTCTCGGACAAGCCAATACCTCCAGCATTCGTGGGATCGTCACAGACCCGAGCGGCGCCGTCATTGCCGGCGCGCAAGTTACGCTAACCAACACGGGTACCGGGGTTCAAACCTCAACAAAAGCCAATCCTTCGGGGGAATATTTGTTTGAATTCCTCCCACCGGGCACGTACAGGATCGAGGTCCACTTTGCAGGCTTTAAGACATTCTCGCGAGAGAATACGACGCTGGATCTGGCGCGCCAACTGCGAATCGACGTCGGTCTGGAACCCGGACAGGTAACGGAACGTATCGATGTGTCGGCGCAAGCCCCGCTAGTCGATACCGAAAACGGCGCGCTTGGGACCACGGTCCAGAATCAGATGGTCACCGAGTTGCCGCTCTTGAGCCGGAACCCTCAGAGTTTGGTCTTGCTTGGCGCAGGCGTGGTGCAGACCGTGGACGGAAACATCACCAACGGCGGTCTCATCCGTATCGACCCCTACTACATTGATGGCGCCGATAGCAGCAACCACGTCTGGAGCGGGACGCCGGTCAATCCCAATCCGGATGTGATCAACGAGTTCCGGGCGATGACGAACGCCTACTCGGCGGAATACGGGGAAACCAGCGGCGTGACGATGATCGCGACGACGAAATCCGGAACCAACTCGTTCCATGGATCGGCTTTCGAATTCCTTCAGAACGACGATTTGAATGCCGGCAATTACTTCACTCACAGCGTGCCCGTGCTCCGGTTCAACCAATTCGGCGGCACCTTGGGCGGGCCCATCAAGAAAAACAAGCTGTTCTTCTTCGTCGACACGCAGTTGACGCGGCAGAAGAACCCGCAACCGATCACGAACATTACGGTGCCGACCGCAGCCTTTCGAACCGGGGACTTCTCGAGCCTTCTCGGGGCCAACGTCGGCACCGACGCCCTAGGAGCGGCAGATCTAAAATACGAGATTTTCAACCCGTTTTCGCAACGCCAGGTCACGTCGGGCGGAAGTACGGTCTGGGTGCGCGATCCATTTCCGGGCAACAAAATTCCCGCCAACCTGATTAGTCCGGCGGCGTTGAAGGTGCAAGCGTTATACCCAAACCCGCAAGTTAACCAACCCTTCAACAACTTCAGCGTGAATGGGGCCGCCTTATCACAGAACAACGAATGGGACGCCAAGATTGATTACGCGATCACCGATTCCGATCGGCTAATGGTGCGCTTTTCGGACAAGCGTGGATTTTCTCAACAGGCGTCCGCGTTCGGATACGCGGCTGGTGGAGGTCCGGTTCCCGGAACGCTCGGCCCCGGGAACTCTATCGCAGCCCCTGGGCGTCAAGCTGTCGTCAACTACGTTCATGTATTCGGCGCCACCGCCACAAACGACTTGAACATTGCCTGGCAATATCAATTTCCCAGGCGCGTGATTCCGGGCTATGGCGACATCAGCAATCTTGACCTCGGCATCCACGGCATGCCCAACGCGGGTCAGAAGCTGGGCACTCCTTACTTCAGCTTCTCCAACTTCGAAGCGCTTGGCGCGACCACGGACACAACGTTCCAGGAGTGGCAGACGCAGGAAACTCTCACCGATACGTTTTCCTGGAATAAAGGCCGCCACAATATTCGAATTGGCGGCTGGGTCCGCAAACTAGCGACGAACAACCTGCAGCCGGGAGCCCTCAACACCGCGTGGACGTTCAGTAACGTTTTCACCAATCAGCCGGGAAACAACAACACGGGCTTCGACTACGCCAGCTTTCTGCTCGGATTGCCCAATGCCCTGACTTACAGCATCTACCCCGATTTCTTCCGTACGCGGGCGAATTTATATGCCATATTCGTTCAGGACGACTTTCACATCAGCCGTAATCTGACGGTCAATCTGGGTCTGCGGTGGGATGCTCCAAACTATTACCACGAGGAACAGAACCGCAGCGGCGTCTTCGATCTGACTCAAGGGCAATACGTTCAATTTGGAGTAAACGGCTTCCGGACCACACCCTGGAACAACGTCTGGAATAATTTCGATCCCCGGTTCGGCATCGCGTACAGCGCGCTCGGAGGAAAGCTTGTTCTGCGCGGAGGCTACGGTATTTTCCTGGCTGGCGTCAGCAGCGCGGGGGCCAACGGATACATGCTGAACGCGCCAATTTTCGCCGACTCCGATCAAGGCCGGTACACCACGACGGACCAGATTCACTGGCTCGCCACACTCGACAATATCCCGTATCAGCCAACCGACCCGACGGGAAAAAATTCGAAGAGTGTAAGCGTGTTTCCAGCTAGCAACCCCTTGGCCTACATTCAGCAGTACAACATCAATGTCCAGTACGAATTCAAGACGATTCTATTCCAGGCGGGCTATGTGGGCACCCGCGGGTCTCACCTGACTTACGGCTCGTATAACGCCAACGCCATACCGGTGGCGGTTTCAACGAAGGCCAATGGACAGTTCGTCGCGCCCTACGTGCCCTATCCTCAGTACCCGCTCGGCGTCACGATCAACGACTGGATCGGATCTTCCGATTACAATGCTCTGCAGTTGAAAGCGGAGAGGCGCTTTGCGAATGGCTTCGCGTTCGTTCTGAATTTTACTCACTCCAAATTCATCGATGTCGGAAACGCCGGCTATCGCGATCCGGTGGGCAATCGTAATCTGGATCGCGGCATATCGCAATACAATGTGCCAAACCGGCTCGTCGCGGGTTACAACTACCAGCTTCCTATCGGTCCTGGCCGGAGATTGCTGTCGAAGGGAATCATCGGCAACATTATCGGCGGCTGGGAATTCAACGGCATCACAACGTATCAGACCGGCATTGCGCTTTCGCCCGGTTTGGCAACGAACAGCTGCGTGTGCGGGAACAGCCGCTCTGCCCCGAACGTCAGTGGCGACCCGATGACCGGGCCACAGTCTCTGGCTCAGTGGTTCAACACATCCGTATTTTCCCTCCCCGCGCAGTACACGATTGGGAACGCCGGCCGCGGGCTGATTTACGGACCGCATTTGTTCAGCACGGACCTGAATACGGGGAAACGGTTCGCTCTTCCGTGGCGTGAAGGGATGAACATCGAATTCCGCGCGGAATTCTTCAACGTGTTCAACCACCCGAATTTCGCTGCGCCGGATGTGAATCTGGGTGACGCGAATTTTGGGAAGGTCACGGCCTATTCGTCGTTCGTGAGTCCACGCAAAGGGCAGCTGGCA
Source organism: Bryobacteraceae bacterium (assembly GCA_963770345.1). Lineage (GTDB taxonomy): Bacteria > Acidobacteriota > Terriglobia > Bryobacterales > Bryobacteraceae > CAVYPH01. The sequence continues at coordinate 20,974 of CAVYPH010000002.1, forward strand.
TTAAAGTTTTACTTTTGACGAATTCGCGCAAGACGAACTCGCTTCCGGCGGCCGTCGCGCTTCTGATCTGCCTATCTACGGTCGCCCTTCGAGCTAACGATTTCGTTGGGCCGGAGCAGTGCGGTAAGTGCCACCCTCGCGAATTCGCGAAACAGTCGGGCAGTAATCACGCGAAAGCACTTTCGCCGATTGCGCGAAGCCCCATCGCGGCAAAGCTTGCCGGCCATACGGTCCGGGAGAAAAACGGACTCCGGTTCGAATACTCGCAAGCACCCAACGGAATCGAAGTCACCGTGGAACGTGGCGGCCAAAGATCCGCGGCATTGCTGGAATGGGCTTTCGGATCGGGGGTGCGTGGTATCACACCAGTAGGCTCGATCGACGGTCATTATTTCGAGCATCGGATTTCCTGGTATACGGCCGGCGACCGGGCCGCATTGACAATGGGTCATAAGACCGATGCCCCGAGCGATATAGTTTCCGCGCTTGGCATGACGCAGTCCGCGGAAACCATCTTTCAGTGTTTCAATTGCCACGGTACCGGATCAAAGACTGGCCCGGACGTCTCGGAACTCCGGCCGGGGATACAGTGCGAGCGATGTCACGGGCCGGGCGAGGCGCACGTGCGAGCGCCTTCCGCGAAATCGATTTACAATCCCGGCCGCCTCTCGCCATCCGCTTTGGTCGAGGCGTGCGGCCAGTGTCATCGTCTCACGCCACCTGAGGTTGACGACCGCGAGTCGATCCGGTTCGCTCCCGTCGGACTGATGGCGAGCCGGTGCTTCCGGGAGAGCGGTAAACTATCCTGCTTGACTTGTCACGACCCACACTCGGACGTGAATCGCGATGCTGCGTACTATGTCAATAAGTGCGTCGAATGCCACTCGGGATCGACGCCGGCCGTGAACTGCCGCCGCTCGGCTCGCGACAATTGCCTCACTTGTCATATGGCGAAGTCGAACACGGCGCCGTTTCTGACTTTTACCGATCATCGTATTCGCGTGTCGCATTTGCTTGCATCGCAGGCCTATCAGGCATTAGGAGACCCGGCCAAAGCAGTCGCGGAAGCGCAGGGTGAGATTTCGAGCAATCCTGCAAATCTGGCTGGATATCTGCAGCTCGGTCAGATCTTTCTCGAATACAATACCCCGCAGCCGGCGGTCGAGATCTTTTCCAAGGCTCTGCGGATCGCACCGGACTCTCTGCTCGCCCACCTCGGCGAGGGACTGGCGCTCAAAGGCATTCAGCGTTTCGATATGGCGGAGAAGGAGTTGAGCCTGTGCCTCAAGCTGAATCCGCAAATGGCCGTGGCCTTCGATGGACTGGCCGGTTTGTATATTGAGGCGGTTGAGTATGAAAAGCTTGGCGGAGTATCCCGGCAGTATCTGCAAACGAATCCATCGGACTATCGCGGCTACTACTATCTGGCCACCGCGCAGGAGCACGCGGGGGAAGAGAGACAGGTGACGGAGGCTTTGCTGCGGAAAGCGATCGTTCTCAATCCGGGTTTCGCGGCTTCGTACGCTTTGTTAGGGAAGCTGCTTTTGCAGGGGGATCGTGCGGCCGAGGCAGTCGCGGAGTTGGAACACGCCATTCAGCTTCGGCCCGATTATCGACCGGCGCATCTGTATCTCGCTAACGCATATAGGAAGCTCGGAAAAGATGCGGAGGCTGCGCGAGAGGCTCAGAAGCTTCGTGAGCTGAATGAAAAGGAAAGCGCTAAGCCAAGTTTGCGTTACCACCGCGATGCGGCTGTTAATTAATTTCGGTTAAGAACAACATGGACTCAACGCCGTATGCCAGGGGGGAATAGAATCGTGGAATCGCGATACCTGCTGCGGACCTCCCGGCAACCAATTGTCTCTCCGTGATAACAACCGGCGACATCACAGGTGACTTGCACTGGGCCGCGTGTCTCGCCGGTACGACGGCACGCTCGCGGCGGCGTTCCGGCAGGGAGATGCGGCCAGGTGCCCGGCGGCACGGCGTAAACGAGCGGCGCCGTGCGGCTTGGTGCGCGCTATCGTCCTCAACGGGCCCCTGGCCGTCCTGAGTCTCGTTCGCTCGGGGCGGTTCAACGGTACTACATCCGCGTCATGGTTTATGGCCTTTACGGACGGGTCTTGCTGCAACGGGCAAGACGTACAGGAGATCTCCCGGTTCTCGTGCATGTTGTTTCTCAGCGTGCGCGGGTTCTAAGACTACGCAGGACCTAACAGCCACTCGCGTTATCGCGGCACCCGGAGTGCGCCGGGATAAACCGGCATGTTATGCCGACTCAACTCCGAGAGGAGTATGATCGGCGATTTTCCGATCACTCCCTGCCGGCCCGAGTCGCAATCCCTAATATCCGATCCCCTTCGAGCCGCTCGAACTCTCGTTTCGCCGCCTGATGCTGTTGCTTCACCCGCTGAAGCAGCTTCGCGAACTCCGGCCTGCCCCGAACGGGATCGAGCCACGGATCACTTAACATGGCGGGATAACAAAAGAATCCGCCCGCCGACCACGCGCTCAAAAAGTTCCAGTGCGGAATCGACCTGGTTCAAGTGCGCCAGATGCCGCGTCAGATACAAGAGCCCTTCGGGATCGCTGAACTCGGAGGCGGCGATGCGGCCTACTGCGGCGATGCTCCCCGCCGCATCCCCTTCAATCATCGTCCGGGCGGCCATCATGAAGTCGCGCATTCGCGTCTTGATCTTCTCTTCCAGAGCCCGCAACACCGGCAGCGCTTCGCTCCTTTCGTCCCATCTCCGCCTAGCGACAGCGCCACGATGTAGGGATTGTCCTCGATCCTGGTCGACGCGACGCGCGCATGGTCTCGCTGGAGGAACCACGTATGCGGGACGCTGGTGCGGATCTTTGGCTCCAGCGCGACTGCACGCACGTGCGCCGCCACCGATGCCTCCAGCAAGCCGCTGTAGCGCAACGGGCTGACCAGACCGGCGAATATCTCCGGATCCGCCGCTCCCTGCGCCCGCGGGAGCAGGCGCGCCATGGCATCGTTCGCGCGGCCCAGATCGACCTCCAACTGCGCGTAAAACTTGTGCGCGATCGCAAGATCGGGGTTCAGGTCGAGGGCTTGCCGGAACGCCGCTTCCGCCCGATCCAGCCCCTCTCTGGCTCCCGTGGTGAGGTACTTCGCCATCACATGGTGGATTCGCCCGAGGCGCGCCCACGCCGGCGCATAGCACGGATCGGCTTCCACGCATCGCAGGTACAGATCGCGCGCCGCGCCCCACTGTTTCGGATCGTGGCTAAACTGATTGCCGCGCAGGTAGTACTCGTACGCCTTCGCGTCGGAAGGGACGTCCTGCCTGAGGATCCGCTGTTCGCGAGCCGTGAGCGGCAGAGAGAGCGCGTCGACCACGCACTCGGTGAGCTCGTCTTGCAGACGAAACACGTTGCCGATCGAGGTCTGAGTGGAGTGGGAGCACACCAGCGTCCCGCTCGCGGCATCCGTCAGTTGCGCGGTAACGCGTATTTCGTCTCCCGCGGAGAGCAGCGTGCCGGTCACGATCAAGTCAACGTCGGCCTCGGCCGCGATGGTCTTGAGGTCCTGCGCCCCGCCCGAAAATCGTGACGCCGCCAGGCTCGAACGCACGACCAGCGATTTCAGCGCCGACAGAGAAGTGGTCAACGCATCCGGCAGGCTGAACGCTAGAAAGTCGGTCTCGGGATCCGGACGGAGCATGCGGAACGGCAAAACGATCAGGCGTGTGAACGGCCTTCGGCTCCACGCTGGCCGGCGTTTCCACGGGAAGAAGAAAACGGTAGCCGCGCCGAGGCAACGTCTCGATGAACCGAGGCGCGTCGGCGGTGTCACCCATGGCCTCACGGATTTGCCGGATACAGAAATTCAGGCCCTGCTCGAAGTCGACGAACGTGTCGTCACACCAGATGCGCTCACGGATCTCGTCGCGCGTCAGGACTTCTCCGCTGCGGCGAACCAGCAGTTCCAGAACCCGGAACGGCTGCGGCGGCAGCTTGATGCGGTCGCCGTTTCTTCTGAGCTCGCCGGAGCCGGTATCGAGCTCGAATGTGTCGAAACGAAGGATCGTCGCCGGTTCACTCATCGAAAACTCATGTCGCACTCATGGCGCGTCCATGGATGCCCCGCCGCCATTGCTGTACAAGTAATCTATCAGCGTACCGCAGGCATCTGGCAGCCGCTGAAATCTTCCAATAAGGAGAATTTCTATGACATTGCGAATCAACGATATAGCACCGGACTTCGAGGCCGAAACCACCCACGGTCCCATCCGCTTCCACGAGTGGCTGGGCGATTCCTGGGGCGTGCTTTTCTCGCATCCGAAGGACTTCACACCCGTCTGCACAACCGAACTGGGCTACATGGCGGGACTTCAGCCGGAGTTTGAAAAGCGTAACTGCAAGATCATCGGCCTGAGCGTCGATCCCGTGGCGGATCACGGCAAATGGGCGGCCGATATCGAGAAAACGCAGGGCCACAAGGTGAACTATCCGATGATCGGCGATTCCGATCTGAACGTCGCCAAACTTTACGGGATGCTGCCGGCGGAAGCGGGCGACACGTGCGCCGGCCGGACTGCCGCCACCAATGCCACTGTTCGCACCGTATTCATGATCGGTCCGGACAAGAAGATCAAACTGATGCTGATCTATCCGATGACCACCGGCCGCAACTTCGACGAAGTGCTGCGTGTGCTCGATTCCATGCAACTCACGGCCAAACACCAGGTAGCGACACCGGTGAACTGGAAGCCGGGCAACGACGTGATCATCGTGCCTTCGGTGTCCGATGAAGAGGCGAAGCAGAAATATCCGGCGGGCTGGAATTCGGTGTTGCCCTATCTGCGAGTCGTGGCGCAGCCCCAATAGACGACGAGATTCTCTAGGAGAGAAAGCATGGAACCGGTACAAGTTGAACGATTCTATCTGGGGTGCCTGGCCCACGCATCCTATATGGTTGGGTCGGAGGGCGTCGCGGCCGTCATCGATCCCCAGCGCGATGTCGATCTCTATCTCGAAGCGGCAGCCCGCAAGGGGTGGAAGATCGAATATATTATCGAGACTCACGTCCATGCCGACTTCGTTTCGGGACATCGCGAGCTGGCGGAGCGCACCGGAGCGCACATCTATCTCGGCGCGGGATCCGGAGCTCAGTTCCCTCACGTCGCGGTCAAGGACGGAGACGAGATTCAGTTCGGACAGTGCTGCCTCCGGTTCCTGCAAACTCCTGGACACACGCTCGAGAGCATTTGCATTCTGATGAACGATCGCGGCGAACCGGATCGGCCCGCCGCGGTCTTCACCGGAGACACTCTCTTCGTGGGCGATGTGGGCCGGCCGGATCTCTCTCCGACCCACACGCCACAGCAGCTCGCCGCGATCATGTACCGGAGCATTCATGAGAAGCTCCTGACGCTTCCGGACGACACGCGAGATCTTTCCCGCCCATGGCGCCGGTTCGCTCTGCGGCCGGCAGATGAGTTCGGAAAGTTCCTCGACCATCGGCAAGCAGCGGCAGTCGAATTACGCCTTGCTCGCGCGAACCAGCGAGGAATTCGTGCACCTGCTGACCGACAATCTTCCCGCGCGGCCCGAGTATTTCGCGCAGGAAGTGGACCTGAACCGGCGGGGCGCGGCGCCCTTATCGGAGTTGCCGCCGCTGGCCGCATTGACCGCGCCGGAAGTTCTGCGGTTGCAGAAAGAGGGCGCGGTGGTAGTGGACACGCGGCCCGCGATGCAGTTCGCGGTGGCACACGTGCCGGGGTCGGTTCATATCGCCCTCACCGGGCAGTACGCTTCGTGGGCGGCGCGGATTCTTGGGCTGGACACGCGCCTGATCATCGCGGGAGAGGATCCGGAACACGTACGCGAGTCGCAACTGCGCCTGGCCCGCGTCGGTGTGGAGAATGTGGCCGGATACCTGGCGGATGGCGTGGCCGGCTGGATCAAGAACGGCTTCGAGCTCGACTATATTCCCCAAATCACGGTTCAGGATTTCGTCGAACTCCGGGAGCAGGAACCGGACCGGATCGCCGTGCTGGACGTACGTGAGCTCGGCGAACGGCCGGCGGAGTGATCGAGAACTCGCTGTCGCATCCCGCTGGGAAAACTGAAATCGCGGACAGCGGAACTGGACCGCGACAAACTTCTGGTCGTGCACTGCAAGGGCGGCTATCGAAGTTCAATCGCCACCAGCATGCTGCGGCGTGCCGGCTTCCGCGACATCGCGAACCTGATTGGCGGGTTCGACGCGTGGAAAGCGGCCGGTCTCCCGTATACGATCCCTGGCAGTGACGGAGTCTAGGCCGCAGCTTCGGCGTTGCGCTCGATCAGATCCGAGTGACGTCAGAACCTTGCGGGCCTTAACGGAACCGATTGCGCGGTGGTACGCCGCGGCTCTGCCGGTGAAGGAGTTATCCAACCACGACGACGGTGCTATTGTGCCGGAAACGCTGAGAGCTTCCATACCGCGGCGAATTTTCTTGTTGGAAGTGGACCTTCGGCATTGCACCGCCCGAGCCTCGGTTGGACCTTAATTGGACATTGTGTGCGGCCTCCTAGGGTCGTACGGGTTCGCGGTCGTGGCGGAATCGGCAGACACGCACGCTTGAGGTGCATGTACCATGTACCCGTAAGGGTGGCGAGATTCAAGTCCTCTCGATCGCATCACCTACCAGGAACCTTCACCCACAGTCCAGGTGAATAACTTCCCGCTTGTCCGTGAGCGTCTCAACTCTCAGCCAGACGTTCAACAGAAGTATTGCCCGCCAGCAGGAAGCCTACGCGGAAAGCGTCATGGAACTGCTTTGATACGGTGCTTTCCGATGTAATCGCACGAAAGGCTGAATTCACGGAGTCACGACAACCGACCCGCGGGGAAAGGCAAACTTCCGGCCGATCTCATCGACAATATTCACCTGGCATGTATAAGTGCCCGGAGGAAGCTTGGCTAAGGCCACCTGGAATTGTAAGGGAACGGTGCTCCGGCGACCTTTGAGTTCCTCCCCCAGCCGTACCGCCGGCGACTCAAACGCCTTCTTATCGCCGAGGAAGAACGCAAGGTTCGCCTGAACGCTCGTCGCCTTCGTATCCGCCTGCGTAGCCGGATCGTAAACCTTGAGATATACAAAAAGGTTCTGATCCTTTCGGAACACGTGCGTCACACTCGGGATTAGCCGTTGCCCGTCCTGCACCAGCGGGTCGGCGGACAGCAGTTTCTTCTTCGTCCCCGCATCGCCCACGGCGGCAGTCAGCGCTTCCCGTTGCCCGCTCCATACAACGGAGCTCAGCTTCAGGCCCTGCTTCTGGTCCACCATATTGGGAACAGTAAACGACGACTCGAATGTGCCCATCTTGCCGGTGGCATTCTCGCGCGCCAGCACCTTCAGCTTGAAGTCGCCCGGCGGCAGCGTGAAGCCCGTGCTGTATTGAAAACTTCCGCGTTTTTTCTGTGTGGCATCGGCCCCGTTCAGCTTCACTTTGATCCCGTCGCGCACGCTGCCCATCAGCTTGCCTTTCCCGTCGCGTACCTGACCGATGAAGTCGAATTCGGTAACTTCGTCGGCCCCTTTCTTTTTCATGTCGACTTGGGCCGTGGGAATCTTCACTGAGACCGGTACGAAGAACGCATCTTTGGCAATGCGGAAGTAATCGATCTCGAGCGCCATCCGCAGATCGGTCAACGGATCGCCCAATAAGAGCGCCTCTTGAAGCTGCTGCTCTTTATCGTTCGAGTTGAACTTCGCAAACTGCTTTTGAGCGAAGTAGCCGCCGCGATAGTCGAGCTTCGCGTTGAGCTTCTCGTTGAACACAACCTTCAGGCGCCGGTACTTGCCGTCTCGCGCATCGTTCGTACTGTAGTAACCCAGAATGTAGTAACTGCCGATGTCCTTCTGCACCTGCTGAATTCCAAGAGCGAGGTCGTTGTTATCGAGGAATGCTTTGCCGCCCGTATCTGCCGCCAGCGAGGTGAGCGTCTCCTGCGCGTCGTGAGCCGAAGCCCTTTGGGCGGTTTGTGTGCCGCCGCTATAAATGCCAGTTCCACGCGGAGAGTTCTTCGTCGCATCTCCGGCTGGAGGCGTGGCGCTCAATCCGCTGGCGTCGATCGGGTAGAACGCGACGTTCGCCTTTATCGCGGCATTGATCGTCGCGCGCAGTTGCGACTGGTTCTCCATGCCTGTCTTCGGAATGCCACTCGAGAAGTAGACCAGCGCCTTCTTTTCCGGCAGCGGACCGAGCATCTTGGCGGCCGTTTCGAGCGCGGCCAGCTTCAGATCGGTATTGAAGATGTTGTATTCGGTCTCATCTGCCACGAACGCCGCGCCGGTGTCTTCCTCGTTGTCGTCGCCGGTGTTGGCCAGTCCCGCTAAGTCGGAGGCCTCACCGATGCGGAATCCCTTTATGGTTGAGACCAGCGTCTCACGGTCGTCGGTGAAGTCCTGTTCCACACGGACCTTGTTGGTGTTGGTCATGATGGCTACCAGATCCGACGACGTCATCTGTTTGGCGAGGAACTTCAGTGCCCCATCTTGCGCGCGTATCTGATCCTGAACCGGCATTCCTGAAAAATCGAACAACATCACCATCAGACGGCGATCCTGATAGCGGATCTGTCCCGGCGTCGAAGCGCTGAAACCGGCCGGCACCACATGCGACGTGGGCGGCGCGATGGTCGCTACATTGACCGGGGCTGCGACCTCTCCGGTGAGTTTCTGAAATTCGAATACGGAGATGGGTTGCGGTTTGCCGTCTTCGGTGAGCGTGAAGTCGCTGGCCTTCAGGCCTTCAATCACCTTGCCGGACTTGTCCTTCACCTCTACGTTGACGATGACAAGATTCGTCGACGACTTGAAGGTGAACGTCTTTTGCGTGTCTTGCGCCGGTAACAGCAGTGCGATCGAAAGGAGAATCGAGATGCGTCTCATATTAGAACCGAAGCCTCACAGTGGCGGTGACAGTACGCATACCGCCGGCTAGCCGTTGCCAGATCGTAGTTCACGGCGTTGATGACAGTGCCGATACCGCTGATGTTCACGTGATTGAGCGTGTTGCTCGAATCGACCCGGAACTCCAGCCTGCGCCGGTCGTCGCCGAGCCGGAACGATCGCGCAAGCGACATATTGATGCTGAATTGCCACGGTCCGGGGATTGTGTTTCGCGAAGCATCGCCGTAAAAGCCCGACGGTGGAATCGCAAACGCCAGCGGATTGAAGTAACCGGAACCGTCGTCGACCGGCAAGCCCGTGGCGTTCGCACGCCCGCTGCCGATGGCTCCCGTGCCGCCGTTGTTACTCTGGTTTCCCAGAACTCGCGCCGTAAATGGTGTTCCAGAGCCAAGACTCACACTGCCGCTCAGCGTCCAGTCGGAGAATGCGCGGTTCACCCAGGGGTGGGAGCTCGGAACAAATCCGTTATTTCCGAAAGGCGACGTCAGCACATAATTGTCGGCGAACACGTGGCGGCGGTCGAAGCTCGAAAGCCCTCGCTCGGCGCGGAAGTTTGTGTCGTCCTGGACGATCGTATTCCCAGCTCCGCCGAAAGTCGACGTGTCATCGATCGATTTCGAATACGTGTAGGTGAAGTTGGTGGAGACGCCTCGCCGGAAGCGCCGCATCACCCGTACCTGAGCGGCATGATAGATGGAGTCTGCATCGGATGAATCGTACGTGAAGCCTACCGCGTTGCCGATCTGGCGGTTCTGTTCGGCTGTTAGCGGAGAGCCGGCGGGCGCGCGATTTGGCAACCGGTTCAGATCGAGCCTCGTGCCTTTCGTGCCGATGTAACCCAGTTCGACTACAACCGATCGGGTGATGCTGTCCTGGAGAAATGCCGTCCATGTCTGCGCGTAACCTGTGCGGTAGTTACGGTCGACCGCGAATGTGTTTTTAATCGTCTGATCCGGCAGCGCGCTGACAAATCCGGTGGCCAGATTAAGCGGATTCGCCGTGCTCGTGGTAATCGTGTTGCTGGTCGCGAAAGGCGGCTGCGATGCAAGCTTGGCTGGGAACTGCGCCCAAATCGATTCGTTGTAGTAGATGCCATAGCCAACGCGAAGCGTCATCTGCGGCCTCTTTGCCCAAGGCTTCCAGGCGATGCCGATTCTCGGCGCGAAATTGTTCTTGTCCGGGTTGATCAGGCCGTTCGGAAACGCGCCGCTATATGGACCCGCCTGGCCCGGCGTCACCGCGGCCACGGCTGAGAAGGCCGGCCCGATGTCCAGGTTCGCCATGCGGTTGTACTTTTCCGTGTACGGGGCGAAATACTCATAGCGCAGGCCGGCGTTAATCGTCAGGTTCGCTTTCACCCGGAAATCGTCATTCATAAAGAGGTTGTAAACCGAATCGCGAAAGTAGTTACTGGTGCTGCCATATCGAATCGAGGCCGATTGCGGAGTTCCGAGCAGGTAATCGGCGAAATCGAAACCAGTGCCTGGGAGAGGATTCCCTCTACTGTCGAAGGCGCTCGTGTCGATGCCGCTGAAGCTGTAGGAACCACGCGCATTGGAATCGGTCTTGGTGTTGAGTTGCACACGGCGGAATTCCCCGCCGAACTGCATCGTGTGCTTGCCCTTGACCCACGTGACGCCCTCGGTAAGCGAAGACGTCTGGTTGCGCGTGAGTATCGGGCTAGCATCCGACAGGCCGCCGAAATTCGTGAAGCTCAGGTTCGGCGGACCGTAGTTGATCGGGTCGGTTGATGTTCCTTGAATCCCAAGCAGTGCGGCGATGTTAGCTCCGTTGGCGAAAAACGGAATCGTTTCGTTGGTGTTGCGGCTGAAACTGAACCTCAAATTGTCGATCACTCTCGCCGTGAAGTTATGCGTGTATCCCACGTTCGCGGAGAGGCCCTGGCCGTCGCCCGTGTCGTCGAAGCCAAACAGATTCGCACTGAGATTATTACGCCGCTGCATGTTGAAGGAACCATCAAGCCTGTTCTTCGAGTTCAGCGTGTGATTCATCCGCAGACCGACGTTATCGGTGTCGGTCGGCACCGCCGTGGTGAAGTGATAGTTCTGGGTCGCCCCCGGGACATTGGGCAACGGGAAGTACTTCAACAGCGCTTGCGCGATTGGATTGACGCGGCTGGCCGGGACGATGTTGCCGGGAAATGGCGTGGCTCCATCGTAAATCGTCACCGGAACATTTGTAGCCGCCTGCGAGAAGTTACCCGCCCGTTCCGGCGCTGTCGGTAGTGTCGACCACTGGTCCGTCGCGGCGCGGGACCGCAACCCATTGTAGGTCAGAAAGAAAAACGTCTTTTCGTCATGGACGATGTGTTTGAGGATCAACGGTCCGCCGACCACGAGACCGAACTGGCCCGAACCAAACGACGGCTTGGCCACCTCTGCTCCGCTGATGGAGAACTGTTTGGCGTCCAACACGGAGTTGCCGAACTTGAAGAACACCGATCCGCGAATCGTGTTCTGGCGTCCGCGTCCGGCGCGATTGCCGAAGTTGCTGGCCGAACCCGGGAGTCCGTTGCCGAACCTGCGATCTCCACGCCCTCCTGGACCGCCTGCTCCGCGTCCGCCGCCGCCAAAACCGCCGCCACCGCGCCCGCCGCCGAATCCACCACCGCCAAAACCCCCTCCACCGCCGCCACCGAAACCTCCTCCCCCGCCTCCCGGACCACCGCCGCCGGGAGCCCCAGCTCCGGGAGCACCAAGACCACCAGGACCATTAGGTCCACCCGCGAGATCGCCACCGCCCCCCAGGCGCATTGCGTCCATGCGCGCTTGCATCTGGAAATCAGCCTGCGGCGCATCCTGCAAACCGCGGCTCAAACTGCCATTCACCAGGAACGAATCGCTGGCATCACCGGTGGGTGCAGCCTGCTGACTCCCACTCTCGGTCTGGCCTCCGGCGATCATCGTGGCAAGTTCAGTTGCATTGGCGCTTTGCGTCAGGTTCATGTTTTGGAAACCGCGCCCGCCTGGCCCACCAGGGCCGCCCTGCCGCCGCGCGGCGGCCATTGGCTTGAGTTCGAGCGTCCAATCTTTCACTCCAGCGTCCGAACCCATAGTCACGTCCGCGTGCGCCGGGGTAAAACCGAACACTTCAACCGTGAATTTCCAGGCGCCCGCGGGCAAATCGGCAAAGCGATAGCGGCCGGTCTCATCGGTGGTAGTTGTTAGCGTGGTGGTCGCCGGAGTGGCTCCGGTGAGTTTCGCCGTTACCGTCGCGCCGGGTATTGGTTGGCCGCCCGCGCGGACCATGCCGCTGAATTCGACTGCCTGCAACAGACCTGCAGCGAGCAGGATCGAAAGGAAACTCTTAAACATGAAAGGCCACTCTCACATGACGATGCGCGACCTCCAATATGTTACACGAATACTCCATTACAACCCGGCGCTATTGTTAAGAATGTTAACTACTTAGCGCGATACAATGGCTGTGATCTCATGCCAACACAACTGGAAGGAATCTCCATTTTGGGCGCCGAATCGGACGCCAGCCAGCGGGTACTCACCGCAGATGCCCTAAAATTTATCGGCAATCTTTCTCGTCAATTCGAGAGCCGGCGGCAGGAGCTTTTGCAGCGCCGTTTAGCCAGGCAAGCGGATATAGTAGCCGGCAAACTTCCGGATTTTCTGCCCGAGACGGAACATATTCGCAAAGCTAAGTGGACCGTCGCACCCATCCCCAAAGATCTGCTCGATCGCCGCGTCGAAATCACCGGGCCGGTAGATCGCAAGATGATCATCAATGCGCTGAACTGTGGCGCCAACGTATTCATGGCCGACCTGGAGGACTCCAACTCGCCGACATGGCAGAACAACATGGACGGCCAGGTCAATCTCCAGGATGCCGTCAACAAGACCATCACCTTCAACAACCCGGACGGTAAGCAATACAAGCTCAATCCCAAGATCGCCACTCTGCTCGTTCGCCCGCGCGGCTGGCACCTGGTCGAGAAGCACGTCCTCGTCGACGGCAAGCCTATTTCCGGTTCGATCTTCGATTTCGGCCTTTACTTCTTCCACAACGCAAAGACCTTGCTCGCCAACGGCAGCGGTCCGTATTTCTACTTGCCCAAATTAGAGAGCCATCTCGAAGCCCGCCTCTGGAACGACGTGTTCAACGCCGCCCAGGACGCGCTCGGCGTACCGCGTGGATCGATTCGCGCGACCGTGTTGATTGAAACTATCCTCGGCGCGTTTGAAATGGACGAGATCCTCTACGAGCTCCGCGATCACTCCTCTGGATTGAACTGCGGCCGCTGGGACTACATCTTCAGTTTCATCAAGAAGTTCAGCGCCCGCGAAGATTTCATGCTGCCCAACCGCGCGCTGGTCACCATGGACCGGCATTTTCTCGCCTCCTATGTTGGTCTGCTCATCCAGACCTGCCATCGCCGGAACATTCACGCGATGGGTGGCATGGCCGCGCAGATCCCCATAAAGAACGATCCGGAAGCTAACGAGCGAGCGCTCGAGAAGGTGCGCCAGGACAAGCTTCGCGAAGTGAAAGCGGGCCACGATGGGACATGGGTCGCGCACCCCGGCCTGGTTTCCATCGCCAAGGAAATCTTCGACGCGCACATGCCCGGACCCAACCAGATCGACAACAAACGCACCGACGTGTTCGTCACCGCGAAGGATCTCCTGATGGTTCCGGACGGGGAGATCAGCGAGCAGGGCTTGCGGATGAACATCGATGTCGGCATTCAATATATGGCCGCGTGGCTCAGCGGAAACGGCTGCGTGCCGATTTACAACCTGATGGAAGACGCTGCGACCGCCGAGATTTCACGCTCACAAGTATGGCAGTGGGTGCATCACGGAGCGAGCATGAGCGACGGCCGGCGACACCGGATCTGGTGCGCCAAACCGTAGCTGAGGAAGCGGCGAAGCTCAAAGATAAGCCGAATGTCGAACGCGCGGCGAAGCTCTTCGAAGAGATGATGCTGAAACCAGAGTTCACCGAGTTTCTGACCCTTGTAGCCTACGACAACATCGACTAATCGTTTTTGATCCGCGTTCATTTGCGTTCATCCGCGGCCCAAGATTTGCTAAATTCGCACAATTTGAAGTAATGCGCCACTGGTGTATCCACGCGGATGCCAGTAGCTCATGCTGTAGCGAACGAGCTTCTGAAGCGGACTAAATGCGGCCGGCCTTTATTTCTTCGAGCCATATAATCCGTCGCGCGCCGCACGAGAGCGCAGAATCGTCAGAGTCGGATTCTTTTCCGTTGGGGTAGGAAATGCCGCGCCGTCCACAACAAACAGATTCGGCACTTCATGTGACTGCGAAAAGCCGTTGAGTGCCGAAGCTTCGGATCGGTCCCCATGCGGCACGTCCCATGCTCGTGAATGGCGCTGCCCGCGACATCGAGACTGCCACGTTC
>CAVYPH010000003.1:0-208282 GCA_963770345.1 Bryobacteraceae bacterium
AACACCAATATCAACCCTCAGGATCTGGGCCTGATCTACAACCCGGTAATTGGTGGCCTCGATCCATACCAGACACCTGGTTTCGCCGGAACGCGTATCCGGGTGATCAAGAAGACTGCGTTGTACATCAAGATCTTCCCGCCCGCGCCCGTTCCGCTGGTAGCCGGCAATCAGTTTGCCGGAGCCGGTGCTCAGCCTGGCACTGCGGCTACACGGCCAGCTGGCGACTACTACGACCTGTTCACCAGTCCGAACGACGACGGGGAGCCGGTTGATAACACCGTCGGAACCAGTTCCGGTCCTGCCATGCCATTCACCGCGCTGGCGAGTAACAACCCGTGCTTCCTGGACTCCATTTATCAGGGAGCGGGTAACAGCTTGACCCGTTGTACGCCGATCTTCTACGAACCGGCGCATCTCCGTGGCCGCGCCATGGCCAGTTACTCCAATCTACCGGTGGGAGCGCCATACACAGGCAGCTCCGTCGCACAGAGTTCCCAAACGTACCTTCTGGGCGCCGCTTCCTACGACGGCAACCTAACCGGAGCGACACAATTTCTGTACGTTCAGGGTATCCGCGAGTTGTATGGGTTCGCTACACAACCGCCTAACTTCTTGGACCGGTTCCGTTCTACCCTGTGTTGCAAAATCAGAACATCATCAACACGGACGTCGGTCGCGGCTTCCCGACTGCGGTCCAGTGAATTACTACGCCAATGCCCTGCCGGCGGTGCAGCAGACTTATCGCGCCGGTGGCGCAGCTCCGCAGCTATTCGTGGGTGATGCTCGTCCGCACGTGGTCGTCTTCCGCGAAGGACATCTGTACGATGCGCGCGTGGTGGACTCCGCTGCATTGCCATTTTTAGAAACCTCTATCGCCAGACCGGAAACCGTCTCCTCGCCCACTCAAGGTCAATTCGCGGGCGGCGCCGGTAATCCGCTGTCCACTACGGTGGCTTACGAAATCGTCCAGAAGCTCGGAACCACCACGGCTGGCAGCACGGTCTATCAGACCAAGTGGCAGAATCAGACGGCCTTCGCCCCCATGTTCGATGTCCCGGCCAATGTAGACACATTCGGCGTGGGTAATCCGATCAACGGTCTACCGTTCCTCGAAAAGCTATTCGTCGGTACCACCTATCCTCCGCTGGCCGGCTTGCCGGATACCAGCTACAACGCGGCTCCGGCGGGAACGCCGGCTGCTTTCAAAACGACTTCGTGGGCGGCGATCCGCGCTCGCGTGAAACGTTCGGCTCCTCGGGCGTCGCTTCGACACAGTTGCCGCAGTCGGCCAACTGCTATAGCGATGCGCTGAGCCCCGGCGCTCCGGCTTCGGGCGCAACCAACAATCCATTTTCGTGGGTCAGCCTGTTTGACACTCGTTGCGGCCAGGATGCATCCGACTTCAACCCCATTCTTCGCGATCCACGCAGCGGAGTATTGAGCGCAACTTATGCCTTGGCAGTTCGAGGTGGAGAAGCGGTGGATCCCAACGATGGCAGCCTCTGGAACTTCGGCGCCTATGCGCAGAAGCGTGACACCGGCGTAGCCAGCTTGGCTCACTTTGGAACGTTTGCCGCCAACTACAAGCTTTCGTTCCCGCTCACCGACGCATACAACAACAGCACCGTGTTGTTCAACGATGTCGCCCCGGGTGGCGTGCCGATTCCGGAATTCAGCTATATCCAGATGGCCGTCAACCTGGGCTTCACGCCTTCGTCGTTCACCGGCGGTGGTTGCACAGCAGCGGGTACGCCAATCACTCCGCCGAACGTCACTTGCATCCCGTTCCCGGGTGTCAACGCGGTCGACTATCCAACCATTCCGGCTGGTGTGACGGCTCCGGGTGCGGCTCCGGCGGCCGGTAGCTTCGGACCAAACGATCAGATTACGCGTCGCGAGATGGCGTATTGGATCGTGAAGGGCCAAATGGATGAAGCGGCCATCACGGCTTACCTCACCAACTCGTTTGCGCTGACCGGCGCGGCGGGTATCACCGGTACCTCGTTCGCGGATGTTCCGACCACCGACCCTGGCTTCAAGTACATCGAAGTCATGGCGCGGCGTGGTTACACTTCGGGTTGCGCGGCTGGTGTAGCGCGCCGTTACTGCCCGGACTTCATCTCCACTCGCCGGGATCTCGCAGCGTTCATTATCCGTGCGAAGTTCAGCAACGTATTCGCTTCCGTATTGAGCGGATGCGCCTTCACCTTCGTGAACGGAACGACCTCGCCGACCTCGACGTTGTTCCCGCCGGCATTGACCACCAATTGCAACGTCAATGGTGACAATTTCGGCTTGTTCATGACTGGATTGAGTTACTTCACGGACAATCCACGGTGACTGGCAACGATTGGTATCCGTTCGTGCAGAAGATGCGCGAACTGAGAATCACCAACGGAACCAATTTGGGTGCGAATCTCGACGGACGCAACGGAACTTACGCCCTGGGCGTCACGACGGGCGTACCGCCGATCGGCGATCCAGGGAACCTGCTTCGGAAGCAAATCGCGTCGTTTGTTATGCGCGCGTTCTTCTTCTAAAAAGTTGTTCTGGTTCCTCTCGACAACGGGCTGTCTCACTTCGGTGAGCCAGCCCGTTGTTTTTTGGTCCCAACCAACTCATTTCCAAAGACTGTTGGTAGTTAGTCAAGTTGTCCGGTTTTATTAATTAGTGATCTGTCCGCTTTGTGAAACAAAGTAGTGCAGGCCGTCAGGCCGCCCTCGCTTTGGTTTTGGGTTTGGCGTTTGCTTTGCCTTGACCTTTGGTAATACAACAGCCGCCGTCGTCGTGGGGATGGAGAGGCTGGGGAATCCCGGCTTTTGGGGATTCCCGAGGGACGGTGAGGGTGGTGGGAAACCGCCTTATGGTTTTCCACCGCCTCCACCCTCCCGCCTTTTCCACGGCCCGCCCGCCCTGGTTTGGAACTGGCCTTCAGCGCTGTCCCGTCAGCCGCGTAGCGTCCTACTACGTGCGGACCAAACCGGATCGATACCAACCCATCCAAGTGCTCATGGATCGTCACCGTGCATCCCGCCAGCGAGTGGCGGAACCGGCTCTTTTCCAACCGCCAGTTGCGGTCTGCAATCGCCACCGTATTGTCCTTGGCCACCACTCGTTCGGTCTGTACCGTAAACACCCAGTTCAGATCGGAACGCGTCGTTCGCCGGAATGCCGTCCCTTTCTCTCTCGCCACGACTTGGAATGTTTCGTTGAACGTGGCCACGTATTGCCCGCTTAAGAATTCGTTGGCTTTCTCCACCGTACCAATGCCGGCCAACCTCAACTCTTGCGGCAGCCGTCCCTGCCAGGTCCCAAAGCTACGCTCGCTTCTCCCTCGCGCCTGCGGAGAATAAGCCGGAATCATTTGCACTCCCAGCTCTTTCATCGCCCGGCCCACTTGCGTCAGGCGATGCTTATCCACGTTTTCGCCGGCCTTTGGCGTCACAAAAAAATGGCTGCCGCGGTCGCTGTACAGCGCACAGAATAATCCCTTGGCTTCGATCACCGTCCGCAGTCCCGCCATCACTGTTCGCGTAGACTCTTCCTCCACCAGTTGCGCATAGTAAATCTCCGTCGTCGCGTCATCCAGAATCACGATCAGATCGTGCCATCGTTGGTCGCCAAACCACTGGTGCTTGCTGCCATCAATGTGCAGCAGCATTCCTGGCATCGGACGCCGCTCTCTCCGCCGCCGATGTTTGCCGCGCTTCCGCTGCTTGGCCACCAAGCCCGCTCCCTGCAGCGCTCTTTGCACCCAGGTGTAACTCAGCTCAATCTGGTGTTCTTTCCCCAGCTTCTCGTGGAAGTGGCGCATGTTCAAATCAAAATACGTATCCTTGTACAATCCCAATACCAACTCGACTGTGGCCAGCGGCACTCGCCTGTCACTCGGCTTGCCCTTCCGCCGGTCCACCAGCCCAGAATAGCCATCTGATTCAAACCGTTCCCGCCATCGCCTCATGGTCCGATCAGTTACCCCGATAATCTCGGTGGCTTCCCACCAGGTGATCTTCTTGGCCATCGCTTTCAGTAATACGTCTTGTACTTTCATCATCCGCTCCATTTCTGTGGCAGGGTATTGCTGGCAGGCGTTCCCCTCCCCAGCCTTACCTACCTTTTTTTCAAAGCGGACAGATCATGTGTGAATAGGACCGGACATTTCACATACTAGCGACACTCATTTCCAAAGACTGTCAAGGCAAAGTAGAAATGTCCTAATCCGAGCAAAGTAGAAATGTCCTATTTTGGTGGCTCGATACCGGAGGGGCTGTTAGGGTAAATAAGGCCGCAAGGGGTCGCGCCCAAGCGGAAGCCCAAGGCCGAGGCGACGGGGCTGGCTCCGTGACTGATCGGCAGAACAGGAACCCTCGAAGTGATCCTCGGGGGTTTTTGTTTGCGCATCAGGATGGAGGAGTTTCGGAGCGGAGGCCTTGGGCAAGTTAATGCGATGAATCGCCGGGCGGTCCTTGCCCGGCGCTCCAGTTTGTTTTTCGACTTTGCGTTCAACTGGTCGCATTGGCAATCGTAATGGCCTTCCTCAAGCTGATCGAAGGTCCTTGAAAGAAGTTCTGCATCCAACGGCTTTTGCCATCGCGATTGAAATCTTTGCGCGACTGGGTGGTCTTCCGTTTGCGTTTTGGCGGTATCATCGGCAGCGCCGGCTCGCAGAGCGTGATGCTGACATAACGGCCTGCAAAGCGGACAGCAACCGATCCGTCTAGCCGAACTTCCACTCGGACCAGGCCTTTCCGCATTCCTGCGCGAATGCATTCGCGGTCGATCTTGTAAATCCGGCTCTCGAAACGAATCATATGATTGTTGATCTGGCGCTCCTCGACATGACTGAGGATGGCCGCCAGATCGTGGTCCTTTCCCAGTGGCCGGTGCGCATCGGTAGTAGGGTTGGCGGCGATCACCGTCCGAGTCTCGTTCCACCACAGCAGGTATTCATTTTCCAGGTACGAGTTGGCTTCCTCCAAAGTGCAAGCCGCAGCCACGCGCAGCCCTTTCACCAGCCGGTCCTGCGCGGTCTCGAATTGGCGTTCCACCCGGCCCTTGGCTTGCGGGGAATGAGCCGGTATCCAGACAATGAGCAGTTCTTTCAATGCCCGGCGCGATCTGGGTTGGCGGCATCTCCGGATGGTCTTTATCTTGACGCTGCTCTCCGCGCTTGGTCTTGATTGCCGTCTGAAACAATCCCGCCTTATCCGTATAAAAAGCTTGTGGCCGGCAGAACCACTCCAGGTAGCCCTGCAATACGCGCATGTTTTCGGCGGTCGAATCGTGACGCACGAATCGCGCGTA
The DNA here is from genome assembly GCA_963770345.1 of Bryobacteraceae bacterium. GTDB lineage: Bacteria > Acidobacteriota > Terriglobia > Bryobacterales > Bryobacteraceae > CAVYPH01. The sequence continues at coordinate 5,308 of CAVYPH010000003.1, forward strand.
CAGCCGGCTGGTGGCATCGTCGATCATGGAAATCAGATAGAGTTTCTCACCTCTTCCCTCCAGCCAGTCATGTTCGCTGGTATCCCACTGCACCAATTCTCCGTAACAACTCCGCCGCTGCCTCCACTGGTGAATCGCTTTCACCCGCCGACGCCGTGAGTCCTATAGCCCGGCTTTTCCCATCCACTTCCGTAGGGTCTCTTTGCTCACCTCCAACTGATGTTTCTTCAGTAGGTATTCGCCCGCCAGCGTCGGCCCGAAGCCTTGATAAATCGCTTGAGACAGAATCTGAATCGCCCTCTCCTCGGTGGCCAGCTTGCGCTTGGACGGCTGCCCCCGCAGCGCATGGATCACCACCTTGTCGCCCTTCTGTTTCATCTTTCTCAGCAATCGGCGCACTTGGCGTTCCGTAATCCCAATCTCTTCGGCCGCCTCTTTTGCGTGATCAACTTCTTCTTGGCCTTCTTCAATGCACCCAGCCGGTCTCGCTCGGCTTGCGTCATTAGTAGCTGTCCTCTGTCGTCCACCCTCCTGCATCGTCAATAGGACATTTCTACTTTGCTCAATTAGGACATTACTACTTTGCTGCGACACTCATTTCCAAAGACTTGACAAGCTAATTCCGTTCTTGTATAAGAGATTGATCCTTAAAAGTGTAAGTTGGGGACGTATTGCAAAATAAAACAACACCGAGACAGAGGGAAAAATCTAAAATGAACAGGATTAGTTCGTCCAGGCTGTTGAGCACTACGGGCAGAGTCACGATGAGTTTGGTTGCGCTTGGTTTGGCGGCTAATCTCGTCAGTGCCGCTGTTCCCGCACGAATTCCAGCACCGTATCCTTCCGGCAATCCGCTCGTGACCGGGGCGACGCCCCGCGCTGAGTTTGAAGGCCCGTCGCAAACGGATTTCTTAAACGGCAACTCCACTCTTGGCGCAGGCCCCCTGGGCAGTGCGCAGATCGCTGTTGGTCCCGAGGATATTCTTCTCGTCGCCAATTCCTCGATCTGGCGCTTACCCAACGGCAATGCGCCGGGTGTTATCCCCACCGGCTTGAATCCCGGAGCGCAGTTAGTTGGCGGCCAACCCTTCGGCGCCCAACGCGTGTTCCTCGACAACTGGATCGGTGAGCAACCCCTCGGTCATTTGTGCCCCACTGGCTCTCCGAGAGCTGAATCTCCGGATGTACTTGCAGATCCGACGAATAGCCGCAACGCCACCACTTGCCAGATCGATAACGCGACGGTGGTCTACGATCAGATGCAGGGCCGCTTCCTGGTGCTGTTCACGGTGGTCGACACCGGCCTCACGGCGAACAATACCGGCGCCTACAGTCTGACCCGGCCGCGCAAAGCGAGCTGGGTGCTTCTGGTTTCCCGCTACGCCGTATTGCTCGATCAGGCGGTTTTCCAGGGAACGGAAGCTTCTACCCCGCCCGTGAATCCGAACTCGGTTGGCACGTCTGCATTCGTCACGCCGACTCCGTCCACCAGCGCCAATACCGGCAATGTGAACACGAACCTGTGGGCCATCATCTACGGGAATTCACTCGACACACGGTCCAACAGCGGTAACGCTGGATTCGATGGTTTCGGTAGCGACTTATCCTTCCCGGCTACGCCCGGCAACGGTGAGAACGTCGGCGTCGGCAACATCAATTCGTTGCCCGCCTTCACCACCGGTGCGATTAACGCTTCGAACGCGTTCGATTGCAGCGCCGGTGCGGTGTATGCCACCCAGACCGTTGGAACCAGGGTTTGCTACTTCCCGACCAGCGCACGTCTTGGTGTGGACAACGACACCGTGACCATCGCTTCGGCAGTGGTGAATACCAACATCAACGGTGCGGATCTGAGCCTGAACTACAACCCAATCGGATCGGGTGGGGCGCAAACTCTCCCGGCCTTTGCCGGAACGCGCATCCGCGTGATCAAGAAGACCGCGTTGTACATCAAGATCTTCCCGCCGTCGCCTGTTCCGCTAGTGGCCGGTAATCAGTTTGCCGGCGTTGGTGGTCAGCCTGGCACTGCGGTAACGCGGCCAAATGGCGACTACTACGATCTGTTCAGCAGCCCGGCCAATGACGGACAACCGGTAGATAACACGGCTGGCACCAATGCCGGTCCGCCGATGCCTTTCACGGCACTGGCCAGTAACGCTCCCTGCAACCTTGATTTTTTCCAGGGCTTCGGCGCCAACGTTACCCGTTGCGCCCCGATCTTCTACGAACCGGCGCATCTCCGCGGCAGGGCCATGGCCAGCTACTCCAATTTGCCGGTGGGTGGACCCAACGCGACTGGCCCCACACAGAGTTCGCAGACTTACCTGCTAGGCGCGATCTCCTACGATTTCATCGCCAGCCAGTTCCTGTATGTGCAGGGCGTCCGCGAGCTATACGGATTCTCGACGCAGCCGGCCAACTCGTTTGGTCCGGTTCCGTTCTATCCGGTGTTGCAGAACCAGAACATCATTGCTACCGACCTGGGTGAGGGCCGCCCGAGCTGGTTCACGGTCAACCTCTACACCAACCCCACGCCCGCGCCCCAGCAGACCTATCGCAGCGGAAGTGGAACGGCTCCCAATCTGTTCGTTGGCGACGCTCGTCCACATGCGGTTATCTTCCGCGAGGGGCATCTGTACGACGCCCGTGTGGTGGATTCCGCTCTAACCGTGCTCCCCGTCTTCAAGACTCTAGCTGTCTTGCCACCCTCTCAAGGTCAATTCGCAGGTGGCGCCGGTAATCCGTTGTCCACGACAGTAGCTTACGAAATCGTCCAGAAGTTGGGCCCCAGCGCCACCACTCCTGCCAGCACGGTCTATCAGACCGAGTGGCAGAATCAGACAGCCTTTGCGCCCATGTTCGATGTCCCGGCCAACGTAAACACGTTCGGCGTAGGCAATCCGATCAACGGTCTGCCGTTCCTGGAAAAGCTGTTCGTCGGTACCACCTATCCTCCGCTGGCCGGCTTGCCGGATACCAGCTACAACGCAGCTCCGGCGGGAACGCCAGCCGCTTGCATAACGACTTCGTGGGCGGCGATCCGCGCTCGCGTGAAACGTTCGGCTCTTCGGGCGTAGCTTCGACGCAGTTGCCGCAAATGGCCGACTGCTACAGCGATGCGCTGAGCCCCGGCGCTCCGGCCTCGGGCGCCACCAACAATCCGCTCTCGTGGGTCAGCCTGTTTGACACGCGTTGCGGTCAGGACGTCTCCGACATCAATCCGGTTCTTCGCGATCCTCGCAGCGGTAACCTGGGCGCGCAATATGCCCTGGCGTTCCGTGGCGGAGAAGCAGTGGATCCGAACGATGGCAGCCTCTGGAACTTCGGCGCCTATGCGCAGAAGCGTGACAGCGGCGCAGCCGCTCTGGCTCACTTTGGAACGTTTGCCGCTAACTACAAGCTTTCGTTCCCGCTCACCGACGCTTACAACAACAGCACGGTGCTGTTCAACGACGTGATGGTAGGTGGCGTGCCGATTCCGGAATTCAGCTATATCCAGATGGCCGTCAACCTGGGCTTCACGCCTTCGTCGTTCACCGGCGGTGGTTGCACAGCAGCAGGGACGCCAATCACTCCGCCGAACGTCACTTGCATTCCGTTCGCGGGAGTCAACGCGGTCGACTATCCAACCATTCCGGCTGGTGTGACGGCTCCGGGTGCGGCTCCGGCGGCCGGTAGCTTCGGACCCAACGATCAGATTACGCGTCGCGAGATGGCGTATTGGATCGTGAAGGGCCAAATGGATGAAGCGGCCATCACGGCTTACCTCACCAACTCGTTTGCGCTGACCGGCTCGGCGGGCATCACCGGTACGTCGTTCGCGGATGTTCCGACCACCGATCCTGGCTTCAAGTACATCGAAGTCATGGCGCGGCGTGGTTACACTTCGGGTTGCGCGGCTGGTGTAGCGCGCCGTTACTGCCCGGACTTCATCTCCACTCGCCGGGATCTCGCAGCGTTCATTATCCGTGCGAAGTTCAGCAACGTATTCGCTTCCGTATTGAGCGGATGCGCCTTCACCTTCGTGAACGGCACGACCTCGCCAACCTCGACGTTGTTCCCGCCGGCATTGACCACCAATTGCAACGTCAATGGTGACAATTTCGGCCTGTTCCTGACTGGATTGACTTACTTCACAGACAATCCGCAGGTGACTGGCAACGATTGGTATCCGTTCGTGCAGAAGATGCGTGAACTGCGAATCACCAATGGAACCTTCCTGGGTCCGAACAACGACGGACGCAACGGAACTTACGCCCTTGGCGTAACGACGGGCGTACCGCCGATCGGCGATTCAGGGAATCTGCTTCGGAAGCAGATCGCGTCGTTTGTTATGCGCGCGTTCTTCTTCTAAAAAGTTGTTCTAGTTCCTCTCGAAAACGGGCTGTCTCACTTCGGTGAGCCAGCCCGTTGTTTTTTTTCGAAGTAAGCAACTCATTTTCGAAAGTTTGACAAGCTAATCCCGGTCTTGTATAAAAGGTTGACCCGTTAAGGACGCATAGCAAAAATAAAAGCAACATCGTAGACAGAGAGAAGAAATCACGTATTCGCCTCGGTACTGAGCGGGTGCTCGTTCCCGACCTCGACGTTGTTCCCGCCGGCATTGACTACCAATTGCATCGTCAATGGTGACAATTTCGGTCTGTTCGTTACTGGATTAAGCTATTTCACCGACAATCCTCCGGTGACGGGCAACGATTGGTATCCGTTCGTGCAGAAGATGCGGGAACTGCGGATCACCAATGGAACCAGTTTGGATCCGAATAACGACGGACGCAGCGGCTTGTATAGCGGTGGCATTACCTATGGCTTGACGCCGATCGGCGATCCTGGGAACCTGCTTCGAAAACAAATCGCGCCATTCATCATGCGCGCTTTCTTCTTCTAAAAGTGGCGGCGCTATCACACCTGTGATGACGCCGCTCCTCTTAGCACTTTAGCTTCGCCTCATAACCAACGGGTTAGACCTTGGCATTACCCGTGCCTTTGTAGAAGGCATGCGAGCCAAGCTAGTCTCTCTCTTCGTTCACGTTGGCATCGTCGCACTGTTGTTATTGTTCCCGTGGCGGGCCGTTCAGCGCGAAGACGCTCGAAAGGCGGAGTCGCCGCCAACGCGCCTCTATCTTCCTCACTTGGCAAAACCCGATCGCGGCCGAGGCGGAATGCGATCGTTAACGCCTGCCACTCGCGGACAACTTCCACCCTTGGCCCGGCGAATCTTTATTCTTCCCATGCCAGTCCACGAGAATCCAAAGCCCGTGCTCATTCTCGAAGCCGGACTCACAATGAAGCCTGTCGACATTTCCGAAGTCCGCTCGCCGCATTTCGGCGATCCTTTCGCGGCGCCCAGTCCACCGGGAGGCGGAGGACCCGGCGATAACGGCCTTGGCAGCGCTGGTAAAGACGGCCGCGGCAATCACGATGGCGATGGATTCGAGTCCTCCGGCGCGATCACCGGCGCGATCGTCGGCCCACAGGTGGTCTATCATCCGGAACCCGAATTTTCCGAAGAAGCACGCAAAGCGAAATTGCAAGGAGTCGTCGTGCTCGAGATTCAAGTCGACTCAAGCGGACACGCACAGATCATTCGCGTCAGCCAGCCGCTCGGATTGGGGCTCGACGAAAAAGCGGTCGAAGCCGTTCAACAATGGCGTTTCCGGCCGGCGACACGCAATGGAAGACCAGTTCCCGCCATTGCTACGGTCTATGTCAACTTCCGGTTGTTGTGAGTTAATAAAGCGGCGGCGAGTCCGGCGGCCGCGTCTTCCATCGCCGGTGTATCCACAACCACTGATCGGGATACTCTCGAATCACATTTTCAATTTGTTTTTGTATCCGCTGTGTATCGGCAACCACATCGCCGCTGATCTCGATGAGCGGATAAAAACGCAGCACGTATTTCTGTTCCGCTGCCGACCATAAAGCGAAGCCCGGAATCACCGCGGCGCCGCTACGCGCGGCCAGCTTGGCAAATCCGCTGTTGGCACAGGCAGGAATGCCGAAGAAATCGACGAACACCCCTTCATCGAGGCTGGCGTTCTGATCGATGAGCGCGCCGACCGCTTCATTGCGCGCAAGTGCTTTCAGCATGCCCCGCGCGGCGTCCTTCTTCTGAATCGGACGATTGCCCGACAGCGTCCTGTATCCCTCGATAATCGCGTCGATCCTGGGATTATCCAGCGGCCTCACCACCACGTGCATGGGCTCGGCCATCAGCGCGTGTGCGAATGCACTCAGTTCCCAGTTGCCAAGGTGAGCGGTGGCAAAGAAAGCGCCGCGTCCGCGCCGCTTGGCCTCTTCAAAGTGCTCGAAGCCTTCGTAGCGAATCCATTCACCAATATTTGACTTATTCAGCTTCGGGAATCGCGAGAGCGCGACGAGCAGCCGCGCGATGGACTTGTACACACCATCAATGACAATCTTGGCATCGATTTCGGGAAGCGCCATTTTGAGGTTCTGGTAGCCCGTGCGGCGCAACCGCGGGATGCCCAGATCCAAAAGGCGGACGTAGAAACGCGCCAATTGTTCCGCAATCGGCCGTGGAGTAGCGCTCAGAGTAGCAAGAACAAATCGAGCCGCCCAATATTCAAAGATCAATTTTCAATCCAACCGCCGCCAAGCACGAGATCGCCATCGTAGAAAACTGCGCCCTGTCCCGGCGTCACGGCGCGCTGAGGCTCGTCGAACCGGACGTGGACACGCGTTGGATCGGACCCGGGCGATAACGTGGCCTGCGCCGCCACATGCTTGTTGCGGATTTTTACCTGCGCTCGGATCGGCGCGGTGATGGCTGGAATTGATATCCAATTCACATCGTGTGCCGCGAGCGACGTTCGAAGCAGATCGTCGTTGCCGCCAACCATCACGCGCTGCGTCATCGGCTCTGTGCCGATCACGTACAGAGGCTCACGGGCGGCGATTCCCAGACCCTTTCGCTGGCCCACGGTGAAGTGATGCACACCCGTGTGCTCGCCGAGTACTTTTCCCTCGCGGTTGACAATCTCGCCTCGTACTTCGGCGGTAGGAATGCCCCGCTCACGGAAATACGCGTCGATGAATCCGGCGTAATCGCCGTTCGGTACGAAGCAGATCTCCTGGCTATCGCCCTTCTCCGCCACCGGCAGGCCAAGGTCGCGGGCCAGCTGGCGCACCACGGGTTTCGTCAAGCCGCCCAGAGGAAATAACGTGCGTGCCAGTTGTGCCTGCTGCAAACCGAACAGGAAATACGTCTGATCCTTTGACGAGTCCACACTTCGCCGCATCTGCCATCGGCCCGTCTGTTCATCGCGAGTGATCCGCGCGTAGTGGCCCGTGGCGATCTGCTCAGCGCCCACGCCCGAGGCCATTTCGAGAAACTGATCGAACTTAATGAAATTGTTGCAAAGCGTACACGGAATCGGAGTCCGCCCAGCCAAATACTCGTCGACGAACGGTCTCACTACCTGCTCTTCGAAACGCTCTTCGAAATTTACGACATAGTAGGGGATGCCGATGTGCTGCGCCACCTGCCGGGCATCGTACACATCATCGAGCGAACAACAACGGCCCGTCGCTTTGTCAGTCTGGATCTCCGGCAACCGCCGCTGATTCCAAAGCTGCATCGTCAAGCCGACGACTTCCCTGCCCTCGACGCCGCATCATACCCGCGACGACGGAGCTATCCACGCCCCCGCTCATTGCAACTGCCAGAAGACCGTTAGACATGGGCCACGTACTCCGGTGAGAGCTTGCGCAAATGTGCGGCCGAAGCGGCCACGGCATCGGTGAGCGCGTCCACCTGCTCCTCCGTATTTGCACGCCCCAAGGAAAAGCGCACGCTCGATTTCGCGCGGTCGCGCGTCAATCCGATGGCTGTCAACACGTGTGATGGCTCTACTGCTCCGCTCGAGCAGGCCGATCCGCTGGACACGGCAAATCCACGCAGGTCGAGTGCGATTACCATCGATTCTCCTTCAATTCCTTCGAAGCACAGATTTGTCGTGCCCGAAACCCTGGGCGCGCCGCCGTTGACGGAAACATCGGAAATACGCTCGAGAATTCCCTGCTCCAAGCGGTCCCGCAGACCGGCCAGGCGGCTTGCCTCGCTCTCCCCATGTTCAGCCAGCCAACTCGCCGCCGCACCCATGGCGACGGCCCCCGGAACGTTTTCCGTCCCGGCGCGGCGCTGCTGCTCGTGACGGCCGCCATACAGCAGCGGGTCGAGTTTTAATCCCTTGCGTACGTACAGCGCCCCAACCCCTTTTGGAGCGTACATCTTATGCCCGCTCACAGAATAAAGATCGACACCCAACGCCGCGACATTCACCGGAATCCGCCCTGCCGCCTGCACACCGTCACTATGCATCAGGACGCCCGCTTCCTTCGCGATCTTCGCAATTTCCGCGATAGGCTGAATCGTCCCGATTTCATTATTCACGTGCATCACGGATATGAGCCGCGTAGTAGGCCGAATGGCCCGGCGAACGTCGTCGGGATCGACAACTCCGCCGGAGCCAACCTGCACATAAGTAACTTCAATCCCTAGTTGCGCGCAGACATTCAGTATCGCGGGATGCTCGATGGTGGTCGTAATCAAATGGCATCCTTCGCCGATCGATCCAAAGAGAGCAAGATTGTCCGCCTCCGTGCCACCGCTCACGAACACGACCTCCTTGGGCTGGCACCCGAGAAAATCTCCTACCTGCTTGCGCGCAGACTCCAGCCTGTGCCGGGCGATTTGCCCATCCTGGTGGATGCTCGATGCGTTGCCGTGTACTTCAAGTAGCACTGGAACCAGTACTTCGAGTACTTCCTGAGATACCGGCGTAGACGCGTTGTGATCAAAATAGAAACGGTTCACGGCAAAAATGTTTGTCTAGTACTAGTTTAGCTGCGCGATACTGATAAGTTACGGGATGCCCAGACCCATCATTACTCTGAGTTCCGACTTCGGAACCTCGGACCACTACGCCGGCGTGATGAAAGGCGTGATTCTCGGCATCTGTCCAACCGCCGAAATCGTCGACATCACCCACGAGATCAGGCCCTATGAAATCACTGAAGGAGCCTTCACCATCGCCCAGATCTATCCGTATTTTCCCAAGCGCACCATTCATGTCGTTGTCGTCGATCCGGGCGTTGGGACATCCCGGCGGCCGATCCTGGTCGAAGCCGCGGGGCAGTTCTTCACCGGACCGGATAACGGCGTGCTGGCCATGGTCTATGAGCGCGAGAAATCGAAGGTCCGGGAATTGACCACTGAGAAATACTTTCGCCGGCCCGTCAGCCGCACGTTCCACGGCCGCGACATTTTTTCGTCCTGCGCAGCGCATCTTGCCCAGGGTGTGAGACCGGCGCAATTCGGCAAGCTCCTTGACGATTACCTTCGACCGCTTTTCATGAAACCGATTCGCAGCGGGAAACGAACCTGGAACGGCGCGATTCTAAAAATAGATCATTTCGGCAATCTCATTACAAATTTCCACATTGATGAGTTTCCCGACGTTAAACTCCGCCCCGTAGAAATCCAGGCGGGTCTCCAAACTATCCGGCGTCTTGCCCTCACCTACGCCGGCACGGAACCGGACGAAGTCTTCGCCATCATCGGAAGCTCCGGTTATCTGGAAATCTCCGCCAATCAAAGTTCCGCCGCCAAACAACTCGGCTGTGAGACCGGCGCGCCAGTGGAACTGACATTCTTCTAATGCCGGAACTGCCCGAGGTCGAAGCCGTCGTCCGAAAACTGCGCCGCGACGCCGCAGGCGCAATCATCGAACGTGCGATCGTCTATCGAGCGCGTACCACGCATCCTCAGCACCCTTCCGAACTGGAACGCGCCGCGGGTAAGCGGATCGACAGTGTCGAGCGGCGCGGCAAGAATATTCTCATTCGCCTTTCGGGCGGCCTCGCGCTGCGAATCCATCTGCGGATGACGGGCAATCTGTTTGTCATCCCCGATGCGCGCCTGCACTCGGAGCGGGTTCGCGTGTGCTTCGCGCTTCAGGACGGCCGCGGACTCGTTTTCGAAGATACTCGCGCGCTCGGCTGCATCAATCTACATCGCACCGAAGATCTCGACAAAATACTTGCGGGCGTCGGGATGGAGCCCCTCTCCAGCGTGTTCACACCCGAGTGGTTGTTCACTGCCGCACGCGCTTCGAAACAACCGGCCAAGCTGTTTCTGATGGATCAAAGCAACATCGCCGGCATCGGCAACATGTACGCCGCGGAAGCGTTGTTCCGGGCCGGAATCGATCCGCGCAAGGCGATCACCAGCGTGCGCCGTCCGAAACTGGAAGCGCTCCACGCGGCCATCGTCGACATCTTACGAGAAGGGATCAAGGCAGCGGTCATCGCGTACAACAAGCCGGGAGATTACGGCGACATCCGCTTCGTCGTTTACGATCGCAAGGGCGAACCTTGTCATACCTGCGGCAGGAAGATCCGGCGGATCGTGCAAGGCGGCCGGTCGACTTACTTCTGCCCCGGCTGTCAACGATGACGGCGCTCGTTCTCGGTGCGCCAGTCCATTCGGAAGCCCTTCGGTAGCACAAACGACTTTCCCTCGACGTACAAGGTGCCCACACCCGGAAGATCGGCGGACGCGGAATATGCTCCCACCGTGACACCCGGCCATGAAGCCGTCCCGGTCATTCGCCCAAAGAACATTCCCCGCTTGTCTGCGAAAGTTATTTCTGAAAACTCAAGACCGACGAGGACATGCGGCGTCGAATCGGTTTGAAGCTCCATCCGGCGAACGCGCCCGGTCACCAGGGCTCCCTTGGGAGCGAACACTTCACCCTTCTGCTTCGCATCGGCCATAAGCCGCGCGCGAATCGGATCACCAACCAGCGCGACTCTGGAATCCAGTGGCGCTTCCAGTTCAATGGAGATCGCAAGTCCGTCGGGCAACGAGATTCGCTCCGCAGTCTTGCGTTGCTCAGGCAGGGCGGACAGCTCACCAAACGTAAGGCGCGATTCGGCGCGAAACTTGCGCCAGTGGCTGAATTCAATCTCATTGCGGCTTTCGTGTCCATTCACCAGTCTGAGGACCGTCTCCGAACTCTCGGGTGTCAGTAGTGACTGATCCTCCAGATGCACGCGTGCGTAGTCAATGCGAGTTTCCGCCGCTGCGATCGGCAAATTGGGTGGGATACTGGTGGCGGAAACAGTGACGCGCAGGAGATCTGTTGACGCCGGATCGACCCAGAACGATCCACGTGAAGCAACCCGCCCTTCCGAGTCCGCGTAGCGGATTACGTAGCCGCTCAACATCAACGGAATCTCATATTCAAAGCGCTCGGCTGGGCGGCCATGCAGCGTCTCGCGACCGGCGTAATGGATGGTCGCCACCCGGTTTCCAAAGATGCCGCGCACGGTTGTGGCGAAATCGCCAACACTGACCGTCCCGGCGCCCACCATGGCGGCCAAGTCCGGCCCAAACGCCTCTTCCCCTGGCCAGGAAAAAAGTTCCTTACGGTCCACTAGCGCGACTTCAAGCCGGAGCGTATCGGCTATATGAAAGGCGCGCCGCGCATTCGGACGAACGTAGCGGCGCACCGTCTCCATGCAAGTGAAGTCGGGCATGTGAGCGAGGTCTGACGTCACCCGATGCTCTACTTTAGATAGCAGTAGCACTTCCGGCGACAGCCCGGACTGTGCCACGGCAGCCGGAACGGCGATCAGAAACGCGAGCAGACGATACGCATCCACTGGGTAAAATTATACGCTTCAACACAATCCGCGCTGTCCGGCGTGCGAAAATACCCACTGGACGACGAGTGGCCACCGATCTCATCGAAATCGATTCCGAACAGCCTAGCCCAGAAGCGGTTCAACGAGCCGCGGAAGTCATTCGCACTGGCGGCTTGGTCGCGATTCCTACCGACGCCCTGTACACCATCGTCGCCGATCCGATGAATTTGCACGCGGTCGGCCGGGTGTTTCAGGCAAAGGGGCGCGAGCCGCAGCGATCGTTGCCGCTTCTGGTCAGCGATCTGGTGATGGCCGAAGATCTGTCCTCTGAGATCGACTCGCGGTTCTTCCTGCTCGCCCGCCGGTTCTGGCCTGGGCCGTTGACGCTGATAGTACCGGCCGCCGCGAAGGTTCCGCTGAAAGTCACCGGAAATACCGGACGATTAGCCATGCGCCAGTCGAAGTCGACCATCGCCAGCCAATTACTCGAGGCGCTGAACGGACCAATCATTTCGACCAGCGCAAATATTTCCGGACAACCAACGGCACACAGCGGTATCGAGGTTTTCTTCATGATGGACGGCGCCGTCGATCTTGTTCTCGACGGCGGGCACTGCGTCGGCGAAGGCTCAACCACGGTAGATGTTACGGAAGCCTACTGCCGAGTCATCAAAGAAGGTGCGATCACTGAGAAAGATATTCTCGACTGCCTGAAGAGTTAGCATGCTATCATCGCACTGGAGCGTGTCTTCGAAGGCACGTGGATGGCCTCTTAAATTGATCCAACAGTCAAGTCATTGGGGTCTAACTCGTTAGCAGCATCTGTGAGCCAGCTCCGGCGGTTTCGGCCGCTATGGAGACGCCTAAAGGTGCCCGGAGGACTCCACCCTTTCTATGAGGGTCAAATGGCGGGGTTTGAAACGGGCTTAGTGGACCGCTCCTTAGATATTCCTCTTAAATGAATGTTCTGTTTATCGGCGATATTTTTGCCTCGGCGGGGCGCGGCATCGTCGCCGACAAGCTGCACTACATTCTTTCGACGGAAAACATCGATCTGGCCATTGCCAACGCGGAAAACTCAGCCGGCGGATTCGGTATTACCCCTCTAATCGCGGAAGAACTATTGAAATTGGGGTTGGATGTCCTTACATCCGGCAACCACGTCTGGGACAAACGCGAACTGATGGAATACCTTCCCGGTCAGCCGCGCCTCATCCGCCCGGCCAATTACTCGAGTGAGCTTCCAGGCCGTGGGTGGACCATCGTGCGCGCTCGAAACGGCGTGGATTGCTGCGTAATCAACTTACAGGGACGAGCCCATATGCCGTCCACGGACGACCCTTTCCGCAAAGCAGACGAGATCCTAGCGGGCCTCCCGCCCAAGATTCTCGTGCGCTTCGTGGACTTCCATGCCGAGCTGACCAGCGAGAAAATGGCCATGGGTTGGTATCTCGATGGGCGGGTTTCTGCCGTCGTAGGGACGCATACACATATTCCGACAGCCGACACCCGAGTACTTCCGGGCGGTACTGCCTATCAAACCGACGCGGGAATGACTGGTCCTTATAACTCCGTCATAGGAGTGGACAAAGAGATTATCCTGCGAAAATTCCTCACCGCCATTCCAGTTCGAATGGAGGCGGCCCGAGGTGGCGTTGAGCTGCATTCGGTAATAGTAGACATAGACGAAAGTACTGGCAAGGCTAAGTCGATTCGCCGATACACATTAACACAATAAAGACTGGCTTTCCTTAGACTCCCGCCGCTATTATTACTCAAGCATGTGGCCCCCTCGCGTATCCGCCCGGGCATCCGTCACGCTAGGTTTCGTCCTGGCGATTGTGATCCTCGCTGTTTACGCCGCTGCCGGACTTGTTCAAACCAAAAATCATATCGAACTTATTTCCGGGACAGTTACAAAGCTGATCGACCTCGAGGACGCGATCCGGGTTAGTGACGACGGCCGGTTTGAAGCCGTAGAACGCGACCTCAAAGCCGACCTGGACGCAACTGCTCTCTTTTACGCACTGCCCCAGGCAATCGCCGGCGCCAGGACTCACTTCCAGCAAATCCGAACTCTGGAAAATCAACTTCACCGGCTGGAACAGCGCCACATGTCTGCCGGCAGCGACGCAGCCAAACTGGAAAGTGAGTTATTGGAGGAACGCTCCGATGCCGCGGGAGTTCTACTCGATGCCCAAAGAGCTTCGAAGAGGGAGATGTCCCGGCTTTCCGCCACACTCGTCGGTCAGATGTGGGGACTCCTCATCGTCATCGCGTGTCTCGGCGTGGTTGTGCTTCTGGCAACATTCCAGATACGCCGCTATCGGATGAGTCTGAGGTCCTACCGCAAAGCCGAGGCCGGGCTCCGGGCATCCGAATCCAAATACCGGAGCCTGTTTGAAAACGTTCTGGAAGGTGTCTATCAATGTACTCTTGAGGGCCGATTTCTGGCGGCCAATCCGGCATTCGTTCAGATGTTGGGTTATTTGACGGAAGACGAGATCAAGACAGTCCCCGCCGCTCAACTCTACGTCGATCCCAGCCGCCGTCAGATTCTGACTCGCATTGTCGAGCGCGATGGAGTGCTGCGGAACCAGGAATTGTTGTTAAGGCGGAGAGACGGTTCGGAAATCACCGTATTGAAGAATGCCCGCACCGTCAAGAGCGCAGACGGACAGTCGACGTATCTGGAAGGAACCATCACCGACATTTCGGCGCGGAAGAGATTCGAAGAAGCAATGGCCAGTGCTCGCGATGAGGCAGTGAAAGCATCGAGACTGAAGTCGGAATTTCTCTCCAACGTGAGCCACGAAATTCGGACGCCCATGAACGGAATGATCGGCATGACCAACATGCTGCTCGACACAAGCCTCACGCTCGAGCAGCGGGAATACGCGTCTGCCGCGAAACGATCGGCCACTCACTTGATGGAAATCATCGACGATATTCTCGATTTCGCCAAGATCGAGGCAGGCAACATCAAACTGGAGCAAGTGGAGTTTTGCCCGCGGGAATGTGTCGAAGATGCGCTGGAAATGCTCGCTGAGCCGGCCGAGTCCTCCCACGTGGATCTCGCCTGTGTGATTGGCGACGACGTTCCGGAACGGTTGCTCGGCGATCCCGGCCGCCTGCGCCAGGTTTTGTCAAACCTCGCAGGTAACGCGGTGAAGTTCACAGACAACGGACAGGTTGTCGTTACCCTTTCCGTCAAAGAGCGTCAAGCGGACCGGGTGACGTTGAAGTTCGAGGTGGAAGATTCCGGCATAGGAATTACGAAAGAGCAGATGGCCCACGTGTTCGAACCCTTCATCCAGGGCGACGGCTCGAGCACCCGCAAACATGGCGGCGCGGGACTCGGACTACCGATTTCCCGCCGCATCGTCGAGCAGATGAATGGAACTCTGGAAGCGAGGAGTGCGCCGGGAGTTGGCTCCACTTTCAGCTTTACGGCAACGTTTGGCCAAGTGGAGCAAGCGCCTTCCCTGCCCCGCTCGAAGTTCTCTCCACTTCGTGATGCGAGAGTCCTGATTGTGGAGGACAACAAGCGTCTGCGCGGCGTCCTGGTGGCCCACGCACAGAGATGGGGCATGATAGCGGCCGAGTGTGCGGAAGGAAGCGCGGTGCCGGATAAACTGAGTGGATCGGCTCGATGGGGTGAGCCGTTCGACTTCGTGCTGATCGATTGTCAGGCGCCCGGGGTGAACGCACCGGACCTGGTCCGCGCGATCCGCTCGAACGAGATGCTAGCCAATCTCGAGATCATCCTGATGACCAATTTCAGCCAGCACAGCGTGCTAATTGCCTGCTGGGATCGAGAGAGTGTCGGAATTATTACGAAGCCTGTACGATCTGATGCGCTGCGGGATCTCTTGATTCATCGGCGTACCGGAAAACTGGTTACCCTGCCCGATCCGGAACCGGAAGTGACGCCCGGCAGGCAGCCCGAGGGCTTCCTGGTGTTGATCGCGGAAGACAATCTGGTGAACCAGCGCGTAGCGCAACGGATGATCGAGAAACTCGGGCACGAGGTCGACGTCGTTGGCAATGGAGCCGAGGCCGTGGACGCCGTGTTGAAACGCCGTTACGACCTGGTGTTAATGGACTGCCAGATGCCGGAGATGGACGGTTTGGAAGCAACGGCGGAAATTCGCCGGCGGCAGAAATCGGGACGCCGGATTTCTATTGTCGCCATGACGGCTCACGCTATGGCGGGAGACCGCGAGCGCTGCCTGAGTGCGGGCATGGACGATTACCTGACCAAACCGGTAAAGCCGGAAGAGTTAGCCGCGGTTCTCGAGCGTTGGCTCCCATGGAAGTTACTGGCGGCCAACGCGAGTTAAATCGGCTGCTTTCCCGCAGCGCACCTATAATATCCACATGCCCTCCGACGGAAAGCGCGAGCTTCGTAGCCGCGAATGGTTTCACGGTTCTCTTTACTACAATCTGGCTCGCCGAACGTATCTCCGCGCAGGCGGCTACACGCACGAGGTCTTCGAAGGCAAACCTGTCATCGGCATTTGCAATTCGTGGAGCGAACTGAACCCCTGCAATATGCATCTTCGCACCGTGGCGGAGGCGGTCAAACGCGGCGTCTGGGCCGCCGGCGGAGTCCCGTTGGAATTCCCCACCATCTCGCTGGGTGAAACGTTCATCCTCCCCACCGCCATGCTGCTCCGAAATTTAATGGCCATGGATGTGGAGGAGATGATTCGCGGCAATCCGCTCGATGGCGTCGTCCTTCTTTGCGGCTGCGACAAGACTACACCGGCGCAGCTCATGGGCGCGGCCAGCGTTGATATTCCCACCATCATGGTTCCCGGCGGACCGATGTTCGCAGGCAACTGGCGTGGCCAACGAATCGCATCCGGCACCGACGGGCGCAAGCTGTTCGACATGTACCGTGCGGGTACCATCGGCGACGAAGAACTGAACGAAATCGAAGGCTGCGTTTCCCGCACCCTGGGGCACTGCACCGTAATGGGCACGGCCTCGACAATGACAAACCTCGCAGAAGCCATGGGGATGACGTTGCCGGGCTGTGCCGCCATTCCCGCCGTAGACTCCCGCAAGATGCAGATCGCCGAATACAGCGGCCGGCGCATCGTCGAAATGGTCCACGAGGATCTCCGGCCTTCCATGATCATGACGCGCGAGTCGATGTTGAACGCCGTCATCACCTGCATGGCGTTGGGTGGATCGACCAACGCCGTTGTGCACCTGCTGGCCATCGCGCGCCGCCTCGGCTTCAGCCTCACGCTTGACGATTTCGACCGGCTCTCGCGCACGACGCCTTACCTCGCCAACATCAAGCCTTCAGGCCAATTCCTGATGGAGGATTTCTTCCACTCCGGCAGCCTTCCGGCACTGATGAACGAGATTCTACCGCTGCTGCATCGCGACTGCCTCACCGTCACCGGGAAGACGATTGAAGCAAACGTGAAGGGCGCACAAAACTACAATACCGAGGTCATCCATAAGCTCGACAATCCCATCTCTCCGGAAGGCGGCCTCGCCATTCTCCGAGGCAATCTTGCCCCCGAAGGCGCCGTGATCAAGCCGACCGCCGCTTCACCGCATCTGCTGCAGCATCGCGGCAAGGCGTACGTGTTCGAGAATCATCAACAACTGGAAGAGCAGATGAATCTCGACTACCTGCCTGTGGATGCGAATTCGATTCTCGTAATGAAGAACGGTGGACCGAAGGGCGCGCCCGGTTTTCCCGAATGGGGATGGTTGCCAATGCCCAAAATGCTTCTGAAACAAGGCATCACCGACGTCGTGCGCGTCTCCGATTCGCGTATGAGCGGGACAAGCTTCGGCACAGTCGTGCTGCACGTCGCGCCGGAGTCCGCCATTGGCGGCCCTCTGGCCATCGTGGAAACCGGCGACGAAATTACTCTCGACGTGGCAAACCGCCGCATCGACCTGAATATTCCGGCTGACGAAATCGAGCGGCGATTGAAGAAATTCACGCCGCCGCCGCCGCATTACGAACGCGGCTACGGGAAACTCTTCCTCGATCACGTCACGCAGGCTCACGAAGGCTGCGATTTCGATTTCCTGCAGGCGCTGCCCGCCAAAAAATGAGCCGGACGCGCACGCTCCTCGCCGCCGCAGCGCTGATCGTTCTATTCTTCATCGCCAATCGCGGCGCGTACAAGGGATACTTTCAAGACGACGATCTCGATAATCTCGCTTGGGCGCCCCATGTCGAGTTGCAAACGTACATCGAAGGACTGGTCAGTCCGAAATTCCATCGCAGCAATTTCCGGCCTGTGGGGCACCTTTTCTATCACGCCACGGAGCGGTTTGCTCATCTCAACTTCACACCGTATGTCGCTGGCCTCCAGATTATCCATCTCCTGAATGCCTTCCTGCTGTGGTTGCTGCTGAAACGCTTGCGATTCCATCCGCTAGCGGCGTTGGCTTCGATTGTGTTCTTTCTATTTCATCCCGCCACCTTCGCCGCATACTGGCAGCCCATGTATGTTTTCGATGCTCTCTGCGCGACGTTCTGCCTGCTCTCGTTGGTGTGTTGGATCGACCGCCGATGGGTTCTGAGTTTCATTTGTTTCTGGCTCGCCTACAAGGCCAAGGAAGTCGCGGTGATGCTGCCCGTAGTGCTTGCCATCTATGAGTATTGGCTAGGCCAGCGCCGCTGGAAGCCGCTAATCCCGTTCTTTCTCGTGTCGCTGTCGTTCGGCACTCAGGCTCTGATTGAAAACCGGACGAGCGACGATGCCTATACCCTAAAGTTAGACCGTTTCGTCGTCTTCCGGCTCCTTGAATACTACGGCTCGCATGTATTCTTCTGGGCCTGGTTCACGCCGTTGTTCCTTTTGTTGGCCTTCATCGTCCGCGACAAACGTTTCTATTTCGGCCTGCTCGCCGCCTGTCTCTTCTTGCTGCCCATGCTGATATTGCCCGACCGCATGTTCAGCGTCTACCTCTATGTTCCGCTCATCGGCGTAGCTGTCGCGCTGGCAACTGCGGTTGATCGCAAGCCTGTGATAGCCTGCCTCTTGTTTCTCGCCATCTGGATACCGGGCACTTATCTCGCCATGCGCGACTACCGAAAATCCGCGCTCACCCTTGCCGAAGAGAATCGCGGCTACGTTCAGACGATTGGTGAGTTTCTAAAAACCAATCCCGGAATGACGGAATTCATCCAGGACG
This sequence comes from Bryobacteraceae bacterium, assembly GCA_963770345.1. Classification (GTDB taxonomy): domain Bacteria; phylum Acidobacteriota; class Terriglobia; order Bryobacterales; family Bryobacteraceae; genus CAVYPH01. Next base: position 24,160 of record CAVYPH010000003.1, read on the forward strand.
GCCACCCCGCCGCCATGAACATCTGGGGCGCAAGCGGCGCGATCGAGTGCCTCGAGAATCGTACTGACGTCGAGATTGCGATGATCGATTCACCGGAAGCGCAGGCCATCCTCAAGAGCCCAAGTCTGGCGATTCTGAGTTGGGACGGCATTTTCCGGAAGCTTCACATCAATCGCCGCGACCCCTCGGCGCCGCTCGCCTCCTACGTCCGGATCAACCGCGATCTGCCTTTGTGGCAATTCGGCGAGGGCTGGTTTCCGCGCGAAAATCTTCTGCGCTGGTCAAAGACTTCAGCCACAGCCACGCTCACACGTCCCGCCGCGGCGCGCGAATTTGAAACGGACATCAACGCGCCACCACCTCAGATGGACGCCATACATCAGTTTCAGATTGAACTGCTGATCGACGGCGAGGTCTCTGGCGCACACACCGTGAGCGCCACCGGTTGGCAAAAGCTGGTCTTTCCGCTGAAACCGAAACCTGAAGGAGTTGTCCGCATCGAGTTCCGCATCTCACCGGGCTTTCATCCCGACGCCGATCCACGAACGCTGGGCGCCGCCTTCGGAAGCTTCGGATTTATCCAATGATTAAGATCCCGAAAATCCAGTGGGTCATCGCAGCATTGCTCTGCCTGGCCACCATGATCAACTACGCCGACCGGCTCACGCTTTCCATGGTGTCCGTCGACATTCGCCGCGAATTCGGACTAAGCGAGCAAGACTACTCGTACATACTCACGCTCTTCCTTCTTGCTTATGCGGTGATGTATGCAGTCTCGGGCTATATAGTGGACCGCCTGGGCACGCGCCGCGGCTTCGCGGTATTTATCTTCGGCTGGTCGCTGGCGCAATTACTTCACGCCTTCGCGTTCGGAAAGTGGAGCTTGGCCGGATGCCGATTCTTGCTGGGGCTGTGTGAGCCGGCCAACTGGCCCGCGGCAGCCAAGGCGGTTTCGGAATGGTACCCAGCCTCCCAACGAGCGCTGATGGTAGGGATCTTCAACGCCGGATCGTCGCTAGGGTCGGCCATCGCGCCGCCCATGGTCGCCTACATCGCGGTGAGTTACGGCTGGCGTGCCGCGTTTATCTTTACCGGCGCAATGGGGCTCGTCTGGATGGTCTTTTGGTTGATTATCTACGAGCCGCCCGCGCGGAATCGCTGGCTGCGGCCGCAAGACGCGCCCAAGCTCGAGGAACTCGCGCCGGCAGCCCCGAAAGCAAAGCCGGATTGGCGCAAAGTAATCGCCACTCGGGAATGCTACACGCTGATCATCGCCCGATTCTTCACCGATCCGGTGATCTACTTCATCATCTTCTGGCTGCCTGAATACCTGCGCAAGGAACGCGCGTTCAACCTGGCCGATGTCGGGAAGTACGCGTGGGTGCCATTCGTTGTAGGCGGAATCGGGTATACATTAGGGGGCTGGCTTTCCGGGCACCTGATGGAACGCGGCTGGACACTTCCCCGTTCCCGCAAAATGATTATGGGAATCGGAGCAGCTTGCCTCCCGGTTTCGATCTTCGCACCTCTCGTCCCGAACGCCGCGCTCGCCATCGCCGCAACGTCGTTCGCCACTTTCGGTCACGGGTTTTGGGTCGCAAATCTGCAAACACTGCCGACAGATCTTTTTGTCGGATCGGAAGTCGGAACCGCAATGGGTTTTTCAGGAATGGGAGGAGCAGTCGGCGGGATGATCGCCAACCTCGGAACCGGCTACATCGTGGCGCATTATTCCTACGCGCCGGTGTTTCTAATGGCCGGTCTCATGCACCCGCTATCGGCGTTTTTGGTGTACTGGCTGCTCCCGGATCACTACTTCCGCATTAGCGTTCATTCGCGTTAATTCGCGTTAATTGCGCGGCAATTTCTTAAACGCTAAGAGTGCCGGATCACCAGCACATCGCCGTCCTTCACAATATACTGTTTCCCCTCTAACCGAAGCAGACCCTTCTCGCGAACACCCGGATAACCGTCGTTGTCCACCAGATCCTTCCAGTTCACGACTTCCGCGCGAATGAACTTAGTTTCCAGATCCGTATGGATAGCGCCACCTGCTTTGGGCGCCGTGGAATTCATAGGAATCGTCCACGCTCGCACTTCGGTGTCACCCGCGGTCAGAAACGACATGAGCCCCAGCGCAGAATAAGTCGCGGTGATCAACCGTTCAAGCCCTGATTCCTGGAGACCATAACTGGACAGCAGTTCCTTCGCCTCCTCGCCGGAAAGTTCGGCGAGCTCCGCCTCCACCTTTCCGCAAATCGCGGCGACATGCTTGCTGCCGAGCTTTTCACGGAATTCCTCTTCCCGGTCGCGCAGCTTCTCCGCGTCCTCTTCACCCAGATTGATCACATACAGCACTGGCTTTTGGGAGAGAAACTGAAATCCGCGGATGCGCTTCTCCTCATCGGCTGTTAGCTCGATCCCATACAACGGCTGATTGGCTTCGAGTCTCGCCTTGCACCGCTCGAGCAACTCGAATTCGCGGTCCAGCTCCGGATTCTTCAGCTTCTTCCGGTCTTTCTCCAGCCGCTCCAGCCGCTTCTCAACCACTACCAGATCGCTGAGAATCAGTTCGGTCTCAAGATCGTTCTTGTCGCGCAGCGGGTCAACGGTGCCATGCTCGTGCGGCACGCTCTGATCCTCAAAAACTCTCAGCACCTGCGCGAAAGCGTCCACCGTGCGCAAGCTGGCCAGGTAGCTCGGGTCCCGCAGAGACTCCTTTGAGATTGCCGGAAAATCGGTATACTCGACGGTCGCGTATGTCACCTTCGGCGGATTAAAGATCTTCGCCAGCGCCTCCAGCCGGGGGTCCGGCACCTTCGTCATGCCGATGCGCACTTCCATGGATCCAACGCGCGAGGCTTCGTGTTTACCCGTGAGAATGGTGAAAAGGGAGGTCTTACCTACCATCGGTAGGCCGATAATGGCTGTTTTCATATAGAATGTCTTACAAGGGAACGTCGACTAGCGTGAGGATTTCCCGTATGATCCGTTCGGCCAGGTCGGAGCCTCGCTGCGCCAGCGCAACGCGGGAATTCACCGCGATACGATGCGCGAAAACGGGAATCACGAGGCGCTTGACGTCGTCGGGAAGTACATAATTCCGGCCTTCCATCAACGCCAATGCTTGTGCTGCTCTGTAGAGCGCTTGTGCGCCGCGCGGGCTTACTCCCAAAGCGAGCGATTCGTGATTCCGCGTCTTCTCGACGATGGCGAGCATGTACTCTACCAGGGCTTCGTCGACGGAAACCTGCTGCGCGCGCTGCTGTAACCGGGTTACGTCGGAGCCGCTGAGCACCGCTTGCATCGCGTTCTCAGCGGCATGATCGGAGTTCCGCAGAATCTGTTTCTCACTGGCCAGATCCGGATAGCCGATTCGCAGCCGCATCAGGAACCGGTCGAGTTGCGATTCCGGAAGCGGATACGTTCCATGATGCTCGGCCGGATTCTGCGTCGCCACAACCAGAAACGGCTCGGAAAGCGCGAACGAGCGGCCGTCGACGGTCACCTGCATCTCGTTCATCGCTTCCAGCAAAGCGGATTGGGTCTTCGGCGTTGCCCTGTTAATTTCGTCGGCCAGTAGAATATTGGTGAAAATCGGCCCTTGCTTGAACTCAAATGCTTCCGTGTGGGCATTGTAAACAGTGACGCCGAGAACGTCGCTCGGCAGCATGTCACTGGTGAATTGCAGCCGGTGAAAGATGCAGTCGACGGAACGCGCCAGCGCGTGCGCCAGGGTCGTCTTCCCGACACCCGGCACATCTTCGATCAGCAGATGGCCCTTGGCGAGCAAGCACACCAGGGACAACCGGATCACTTCGGCTTTACCTCGGATGACCCGGCCCAAAGAGGCTTCCAGTTGTTCAAGTTTCGTCAGGGAAACCGGGGGGTCGTCCACTGCGTCGCGATGGACCATTCTCTTTTATGATACCGTTGGCTCGCATCTGATTGCAGACATGCGGATTTTTGCTTGCACCCTTGGCAATGTCACGAACGTCTAAGTCAGTTGATGCGGTTTTCCCTTTTTCTACCTGCCCTGCTGTTCTTTCATCCGGTTGGCTTTCCTACCGTGGCCATGAGGCCCGAGACGACCGCTGCGTTCGACCACTATATCCAGCTCACTGAGCAACAAATGGAGCAGAATTTCCGCAACGGGCGTTTTCTGGCGCTGGGACGTTCGGTGGAAGATAAGGTGCCGGTTGAGATGCGTACGTTGGAGAATGGAAAGCCTATTCACGTGCCCGACGGCCAGATTCATCATTGGACGGGCGGGGTCTTTCTGAAAGGAGCGACCATTCAGAAGGTGCGCTCGACCATGCGGGACTACGACAACTACAAGAACATCTACCACCCCGACGTGATCGAATCTAAAGCGATCCACCATGATGGGGACGATTACGATGTCTTCCTGCGGTTGTACAAGAAGCAGCTCTTCACGACGATGTTTAATTCCGAGTATCACGTTCGCTATGAATCTCCCGACTCGCGGCGCCTCACTATCTATTCGCGGTCTACGCGGATCGCCGAGGTAAAGGATCCCGACAATCCGGACCGTGGCGAGTACTCTCTCACCGCAAACGGCGGTCTGCTCTGGCGTCTTAATTCCTATTGGCGTTTCGAAGAGGCCGACGGCGGCGTCTACGCCGAGTGCGAAGCGATTTCACTGTCGCGCGACGTCCCGCCGTTCTTCAGCGCGCTGGCGGGTCCGTTCATAAAGAAGTTTCCCGCCGAATCGTTGCGAAACACGTTAGCGTACACGGCCAGGGCAGTGCGCGCTATGCCTTGAGAGCTTCTTTGCGCACGCTTCCCAACAGAACAGTAAAAGTGAACGTAGATCCTTTGCCGACCTCGCTCGCCACTTCGATCTCGCCCCCCATCATCGCGACAAGTTCTTTGGAGATAGTCAACCCCAGTCCCGCACCCCCGTGCCGCCGGGTACTCGATAGATCCGCCTGCACAAACGAATCAAAAATGCGCGCTTGATCGTCCTTGGGAATGCCCATTCCGGTATCGGACACCCTGAACTGGATACGGCAACCCGCCTCCGATTCCTCTAACAGGCTCGCTTCCATCAGCACCTGCCCTTCTTCCGTGAACTTCAGCGCGTTTACCACCAGATTGATTAATATCTGCCGCAAACGTGCCGGATCTCCGATTACACTCTCAGGGACGTCGGGGGCAACAGTGAAACCGAATGCCAGGCCCTTGGCTACGGCTTGATAGCGCAACATGCGGCTCACATCTTCCACGATTCGGCGCGCGCTGAACTCCCGACGCTCGAGGGCCATCTTCCCAGCTTCAATTGTCGAAAAATCGAGGATGTCGTCGATAATGCTCAGCAGCCCCTCCGCCGAAAGGCGGACCAGTTCGGCGTATTCCCGCTGCTCGTCGACCAGGTGCGTGTCCAGCAACAGGTTGTTCATGCCAATGATGCCATTCATCGGCGTCCGAATTTCGTGGCTTACGTTGGCAAGGAACCGGCTCTTAAGTTCCGCCGCTTCCTCCGATAGCCGTAGCGCATTCGCCAGTTCGCGGTTTTGCGCATGCAGTTGCTCTTGCGTCACGTGCCGCTCTGTCACATCCCGCGCTATGCCCAATACCCCAACGGGCTTGCCGCCTTGCCGCAACACACTCGTTCGAACTTCCAGCCAAAGGTTTCGTCCGTCCTTGGCATGGACACCGGCTTCATAGCTTGCCTGTTTCTCCTGTTCGCATCGCCCTTCCCGAAAAGCCTGTTTCACTCCCTCGCGATCTTCAGGCCGCACCAGCTCGAGAATATGCATCCCGTTTGCTTCGCTGTCAGAAAACCCCAGCTCTTCTTCCGCCACCCTATTGATCGATGTGATTCTGCCGGAAAAATCGTGAGTGTATAGAATGTCGTTGGCATTCTCATACAGGTAGCGATACCGCTCCTCGCTCTCACGGAGCGCCGCCTCGCTCCGCCGCTGCTCCGTCACATCCCGATAGACGTCCATCTGAAGCGTACGCCCGCCCATGCGCGTAGTAATCGTATTCCTCTCCACGGGCACCACCACGTCATTCGCAGCCAGAATCTGCGACGTTTGAAAAATCTCGTTGGGCTGCGTGCCAATCAGTTCGACGATCGACCGTCCCGTTACTTCCGCTGCCTTGCGATTCACATCGATGATCCGCCCGGATTTCTGATCCGCGATAACGATTACATCGCGCTCGGACTCAATCAGACTGCGGTAGCGTTCCTCGGATTCTTCGATCCGCCGCACAACGTAGGCCGACGCCAAGCCCGCGGCCAAAAGCAGCAGAATGGCCACGCCGCCGATGATTTCCATCACGCGCATCTCGTAATACCTGGCGCCTTCGCCAAGAATTCTCGAGAACTTGATCTCGCTCTCGGTGAAGTCCTGGTTTAGCCGATGGGCATCAGCCAGAAACGCTTTCGTAGCATCCGCATTCATTTTGCCTGCACCGTGAACTTTTTTCCCCAGGTCCAGCAGTTCTTGAACTGTGGCATCTCCCTCGCCCCACAGCCGGACTGCGAGCGCGAATCGATCGGAGTTATGAAACCATCTGAAGAACGTCGCGATCCGATCCACGTCATCCGGATGATTTCCGGCTTCGATGAGCGACGCCCGGACCACCTCCATATCCGGAGACGGCTTCTTAAGCTCGGCTAATGCGCGCAACGAGGCGGAGGGAATAGAAACGGACTGAAGGAACTGAAGATATTCCTTCTCGTCGCCGGTGAGCGCGTAAAGCGAAAGCTCTTCGATCGCATCCTTTTGAGCCTTCGACCAAATCGCCTCGCCGTTCACGTACGCCCTAGTGGCGGAGACGATCTCAAGGCCGGCATACGCAAGCAGCACCAGCGATCCGATTACCGCGAAAAATACCGCCGCCAGCGCGAATTGCCACTTCCGAAGCAAATTCATGAATGGTCTTCAGTCGAGTTCGTAGGAATTACCCCGCGCCGGAATTTCCACACTCAACCCGTACTGATTTTTTATCGCATCGGCCAACGCCTTTTGGGCCGGTAGTTCACCATGCACCAGAAACACTTTCTTCAGATCCGGGGCCACGGGCTTCAGCCATTCCAACAATCCCTTCTGATCGGCATGCCCACTCAATTCATTCAGCTTCACCACCTCGGCGCGAAGGGGGTACATATCGCCGAAGATCGGCACTTCCGGCAACCCATCCACGATCTTCCGTCCGAGAGTGTTTTCCGCTTGAAACCCCGTAATTAGGATGAGGTTTCGAGGATCTCCGATGTTATTTTTTAAATGATGCAGAATCCGCCCCGCCTCACACATACCGGATGCGGATATTATCACAAACGGCCCCTTCAGGTCGTTGAGTCCCTTCGATTCATTCACGTCTTCTACGTAACGCAGCAACCGGAACCCGAACGGATCTTCTCCGTCCTTCAGAAATCGTTTCGCTTCGCAATCGAGCGCCTCGGTGTGTTTGCGGTAGACCGCCGTGATTTTTCCCGCCAACGGACTGTCCACAAACATCGGAATCGCGGGAATACGCCCCTTGCCGATGAGTTCGTGCAGCACCAGAACAAGTTGCTGCGTCCGTCCGACGGCGAATGCTGGAACGATCACCCGTCCTCCGCGCGCACAGGCACGATTGATCGCGTCAGCCAGTTTGTCGGCCGCCAGATTCAGACCCTTGTGAAGGCGGTCTCCATACGTGCTCTCGAGGATCGCATAATCCGCGGCCGGAGCGGACTCCGGATCGGGTATCACCGGGAGGTCCGGTCTGCCGGCATCGCCGGAGAACAGGAGCCTTACCGTTCTTTCCCCTTCGCGCAGCCGCAGAAGAATCGAAGTCGACCCCAGAAGATGCCCGGCATCGAACGTCTGATAAAGGACCCCAGGGCCTACTTCCGTTGGAGTATGCAAAGGCGTCGATTGAATGGATCCAATCACCTTCTCGACGTCGCGCTCGCTGTAAAGCGGCTCTACTTCTTCGTCGCGGCCTTTTCCTACAAGCGATCTTCGGCGCGCGGTGCGCTTGTTCAAATACTCGGCATCTCTCATCTGGATGTGAGCCGAGTCAAGAAGCATGGGCTCGCACAGACCTGCGGTCGCAGGAGAAGTATAAATCGGCCCGGTAAACCCGTTACTGGACAACGTAGGAAGGTTCCCGCTGTGATCCATATGCGCGTGGGACAGCATTACCGCGCGAATCGAGCTGGCCGCAAAAGGCAGGTGGGAATTTCGCTCCTTAGCCTCGCTTCTGTGGCCTTGGTACGTTCCGCAATCGAGCAAGTATTGTTGATCGCGCACGGTGAGATGATGCATTGAGCCCGTGACCGTCTGTGCGGCGCCCCAGAACGTGAGTTTCACTCTCCAGATAATACGCTATGCCGCACTTGGCAAACAGTAAGTGAATAACCTCAGAGACTAAAAACAAAACCCGGCATTCTCGTTAAACAACGAGATCGCCGGGTTTGGAGAAACAGTTAGTCAGATGGCTTAGCGGCCGCGTCCCGCTCCGCTTCTGCCACCACCACCGGCCGATATCGCACCACCGGCCGCCGCACCACCACCACCATTGGAAATCGCCCCAGACGACGCGCCACTTGGCGCCGAAGACCTCATCCCGGACACGGAAGAAGCTACTGGTCCGGCTGAGGTCAGTGCGCGGCCCGAGTTCGGGATACCACCGTTATTGCCCGCGTAAACAGTATTGCCGCCGTTGTAAACCGGACGAGAACCGCCAAAGTAACCCGAGCGGCCATAGTAATAAAGCCCGTTGTAAACCGTGAACGGCGAGTAGAAAGAATACCCGAAAGGACTGTTATAGTAGCCGCTCCCAGGGATGAAAGTGAACAATCCGAACATCGGATTGTAGTTCCACCCACCCGTCGTCCAGCTCGATCCGGAATCGCGAAGACTCTTCGCCGCAGACAGATTGGCAACAGACAGAGAATTCGAACGGCGCGCAGCCCAACGGTAAAACGCGTCAGTGGTGTCTTTGCTAAACTTCTCGGGAGCCAGCACGCCGGTGAGCGTCGTTTCCTTGCTTTCCTTCACCGTCGCGGATTGGCCGTTAAGAGAAGCAACCGCTTCGCCCTCGTAAACCTGCAGCGTCCCGGCGTCACCGTTGATCCGATAGAGGCCCTTCTTGCGGATTTCCACTGCTGCATCCTTATACGCAAGCGTCAGTCCCTGCTCTTTCGTCATCTCGGCGACTTCCACCATCACCGTGCCTGAAAGAACATCGAGCCGTGTATCCACCAAGCGATTGGACAGCATCTTCACCGAAGTGTTCTCGGCAAGGCGCATGAAAACGCCGGGGTTCAACAGAACCTCGGCGCGTCCCGCTTCCGTGTGTAGGACCTGGCCTTCTTTCATATCAGGGAAATGACCGATCTTGGGATTGATCAGGTCGTCGCCCAGCACAACGTCGCCTTCAACGTAGTGAACGAGACCGGACTTCGCGGAAACCACCATCTGCGCGGCCAAGGGCATGGAAACCAAACCAGCTCCGAGGACGAGGGTAAAAGCATACCGCACGCTTCTCATTTGTGAACTCCCTGGCAACAGTATACTGCTTTCTTCTGTAACATGTGTTACCTATCGCCGGCGACATCTTCGGTAACCAACGTATCTTTGAGCCAGGACCCCCGCAAGCCCCAGGCAATGCGCGAGGAAAAGCTCAAAACCGAACCAAACAGAAAGAATCCCACCACAAATAGCGGCTGCGGAACGGAGTAGAGCACGAATGGCGTGTAGCGCTTCCAAACGTATACGTAGCAGACCATATAAGCTGTCATCGCGATCGCCAATCCCGCAATCCGGTTTGCCGAGCCGAGCACGCCCATGAGGACACCGAGCATGCCTCCGGCGAGGACTTGAATCGCAACACCCGTAACCGTCGCCATGCCGGCGCCGCCACGAACCGCGCGAATGTCATATGTGTAGGAAGCGAACAGGTTCAGGACGAACCACCACGGACGCCCGAGAACTGGTGCGATCAACGCCAGCCAGAGAGCCATCAGGAGGCCGCCCAGGATACCTGCCTGGAGGCCTGCCAGAATGTCGAAGCTCGTGTTTGTCAACTGGCTATTCTTCACCGCAGCCCTGAAACCAGACTATAACAGCAGAATCGTTAGACAAGGAAATTGATGAACGGTTGACCAATTCCCCAGCCACGTTTCAAAAATACGCTCGCGCATTTCAAAATACGGAGGAAGCCGAGCCGCGATCACCGAACCCGGCGGATTGCATTCCCCCGGCGCGATCGTTTTAAAAATACGGAGGAACACCCGAGCCGAGCCGCGCAGGTCAGAAGCTGTGAAAAAACTGCTCCTGAAGCCACAAAGTTCTTTTCATTAAGAAGCCTGGGCTTCATAATCAGTACATGGATCTAACCAGTCAGCCGGTATTGGTGGATATCCCTGAACAACCGGCCCGAGCAAAAGCAAGAGCCGAAGGGTCAACCGAAACTGAGGCTGGTCAATCGCCAGCAAACCACCATGGCGGTGATCGATGTCGAGAAGTTGATCCCGGTCGACCATAAAGCCAGAGCGATCTGGGCGCTAGCCGGGAGGATGGACCTGAGCAAGTTTGCCGAGCCGCTGCGGACGGCGGAGGGTTGCCCGGGCCGGCCAGCGTGGGAGCCGCGTCTGTTGGTGAGCTTGTGGGTATATGCCTATAGCGAGGGGATTAGTTCGGCGCGAGAGATCGAACGGCTGATGCAGTGGGAGCCGGGAATGCAGTGGCTGGGCGGGCTGGAAGCGGTCAATCATCATACGCTGTCGGATTTCCGGGTAAAGCACAAAGCAGGGTTGGATGAATTGTTTACGCAACTGCTGGCACTGCTGGAGACCGAAGGGCTGGTGAGCCTGGAGCAGGTGATGCACGACGGCACCAAGATCCGGACGCAGGCGGGGGCGGATTCGTTCCGGCGGGAGAAGACGCTGCGAGAGCGATTGGAGCAGGCGCGGGAAGTGGTGACGCAGATGGGAGATCCGCAAGCGGAAGCGTCAGGGAAAGATCGCCAGCAAGCGGCGCGAGAGCGTGCGGCGAGGCAACGTGCGGAACGCTTGGAAGCGGCTCTGGAAGAGTTGACTGCGCTGCAGGCAGAGAAGAAAAGCGAGGAAGACAAAGCGGCCGTGCGGGTGAGTCTCAACGAGCCGCAAGCGCGGCTGATGAAACATGGGGACAACGCGATTGCGCCCAGCTACAACGTGCAGATCAGCACCGATGCGGAGAACAAAATCATCGTGGGGGCGCACCTGAGCCAGTGCAGCAGCGATGCGCAAAGCCTGCTACCGGCGATCGAGGAAGTGGTCAAGAATCTGGAGAACAAGCCGGGACAAGTGGTGGTGGATGGCGGATACACGAACCGGAACAACATCGTGCAGTGCGCGGCCCAGCAGATCGATTTAGTGGGATCCTTGACGGACCCCAACGAGAGGAGCGCGGCGGCGATGAAGTCGCTGGGCATCGCTCGGGAGTTCGCGCCGTCGGCATTCCGCATCCTGGACAACGGGGATCGGTTGGAGTGCCTGGCGGGGCGCCAGTTGGAGCGTTTGCGGCGGAACAAGAAGCGAGGAGATCTCTACCAGCAGTATCAGGCGCGAGGGGTGGATTGCCGGGTCTGCCGATACCAACCGCAGTGTTGTCCCAACAAAGCTGAGCGCGGACGGACGGTGTCGATTCGCTTGGAAGAGCAGGCGGATGTAGCGGCATTTCGTAAGAAGATGGAGGAGGCCGGGTATCGGGCAATTTACAAGAAGCGTGGAGAGGTGGCGGAATTTCCCAATGCCTGGATCAAAGAGAAATTAGGCCTGCGGAAGTTTCGGGTGCGCGGTCTGGGGAAGGCGGGGAGCGAACTGTTGTGGGCTTGCCTGACCTACAACATCATGCAATGGGTGCGGCTGATTTGGCGCAAGCCGGTAGTGGCGACGGCGAGGGCGTAACGCATCCGGAGGCGCATGAAAAACGGCTTCGGGGCGGTTGCTGGAGAGCAAGAGAAGGGCCCTCGCGGGCGGCACCTTCAAGTCCGGTTTCAGCGGCAAAATCGAGTAGTGCCTCTTATCGCTTCCAATTGTTGCTTCCGCCCGAGCGCCGAGCAATTTTTCTCACCTTCTCAGTAAGCGATATCTAAGGAACGTTGGAATCAGTAGCAGGTTTCAGGGAGCCGAAGAGTCCGTGCTGGCCGCCCACCGGAGCCGCGGCGAAATAGAGAGTCGTCGGATCGCCGCCATTACCGCCGTTGCCGAAGATCAAACCCCAAAGTCCGTCAATGGCGACGTTGTTACCCTTGCCGTCTTGCATCGTGCCGAGATAGTCGCCGGTGATGGGATCGAAAGCGCTGATGGTACCATCTCCGAAGTTACCTACGATCACGGCGTAGCTGAACACACCGAAGTTGGGTCCAGCCACGGCGACCCCCCACGGTACGTTCAGCGCGGGGCTCTGCGGAATAAGGCGCTGCAGAAGGTTGCCATCCAAGTCATAGACGTTGACAAAACCTCTGCCGGGCCCATAGACGAATGCGCCGTGGCCATCCGGTAGATTGTAAGTCACATACAAACGATGGCCGAAGCGTTGAATATTCGAGGGAGAATATCCGGCCGGGAGATCCGCGTCGCGGAATCGGCCCGGAAGAGTAAGCGGCGCCCATTTGCTGTCGAAGGTATCGATTCTCCCCTGGGAGAAATTGGCCGCGTAGAGAGTCGGACCGGCGCTGCTGGTGCCGATACCCAGTCCGAAGTAACTCGCGCCGCTGGCGGAGTTATCCACTTTGATGACAGCGGTCTTGCCGTCGCCCACCGTGCTATTCCAACCGGAAATTGTGCCGTCAAGCGTGGCGAAAATGAAACTCGGAACTTTCCCTGTAGCCACTTCGAATACACCCAGCGGATTTTGCACTTGGCCAGTCGGCGTGCCGATCTTGTTCTTGTTCGATGGCGCGGACGGGACTGTTACTACCGTGGCGTTCGGTACGCCCGCAGTGTTGTATAGCGTACTGGTGCCATTCGAAGTGTTAGAAACCCAGAATGGGCTCCCCGTCGAAGTGGCAATACCCCACGTACCCACCAGGTTCGCATCTTTGTTTGTAGCGACCCCATCTTGGTCGGATACAAGGTTGGTTTGAACGAAATTAGTTGCGGCTAACGCGGAACCTGGCGTCAGCGCGAGAAACAGAAGGCCAGCAAGACGAACACACGGATCTTTCGATCTCATAAATCTCCTTTGAGACTATTTTTCTGTTTTGAACGATTGGGTGCGACTTAACCTATGTTGGGTACTAACTTACTACGTTATGATCTCGCCCTGCGAACGGCTGCCTTCCAGCCGCCATACAGCTCCTCTCTCCGTGTCTCATCCATTTGAGGTTCGAATGCGCGTTCCACCACCCAAAAGCTTTCCAGTTCTTCCACGTTTTTCCACACACCGACGGCTAGTCCCGCCAGATACGCCGCGCCGAGCGCAGTAGTTTCGGTATCGGCCGGCCGTACAATGCGGCGTCCCAGAATATCGGCCTGGAATTGCATCAGGAAATTATTCGCCGCCGCGCCGCCGTCTACTCTCAATTCGCTAAGCCGGGCTCCGCTGTCTAACTCCATCGCATCCACCAGTTCGCGAGTCTGATAAGCGATACTCTCGAGAGTCGCCCGCACGATGTGCGCCCATTCTGTTCCCAGCGTCATTCCGCTGATCATCCCGCGCGCGTTGGAATCCCAATGCGGCGCGCCCAATCCGACAAACGCCGGCACCACGTAGACGCCGCCCGTATCGGTGACTGCGCCCGCGATCGCCTCCGACTCGGGAGCGGTGTTGAGCATTTGCAGTTTGTCCCGCAACCACTGAACGGCCGCGCCGGCAATGAAGATGCTGCCTTCAATTGCAAACGCTGGTTCTGCGTCCGTAGAAGCCGCGCGCGTGGCCAGGAGCCTGTTTTGCGAGACAGGCATTCGCGCGCCCGTGTGCATCAGCGCGAAGCAGCCGGTGCCGTAAGTATTCTTCGAAAGCCCGGCCCGAAAACAAGCCTGCCCGGCCAGCGCCGCTTGTTGATCGCCGGCGATTCCCGCGATGGAGATTTCGTCACCGAGATGTTCCGCTGAAGCGGTACCAACGACACCGCTCGATGCAACGATCTTCGGCAGCATGGCCCGCGGCACATCGAAGAGATTCAACAAATCGTCATCCCACTGGCCGGTCTCTAAATTCATCAGCATCGTCCGCGATGCGTTGGAGAAGTCGGTCGCGTGAACCCGCCCATTGGTGAGTTTCCAGATGAGCCAGGAGTCGACGTTACCAAACAACAATTCTCCGTCGCGTGCTCTCGACCGGGCCTCGGCAACGTTATTCAGAATCCACCGGATCTTGCTCGCCGAGAAATAGGCATCGATCACCAGACCCGTCTTGCGCGTGACGCTACCGGCGGCACTCGACGCTGCGAGTTCGTTGCAGTAGTCCGCGGTACGCCGGCACTGCCACACGATCGCCGGAGCAATCGGCTTTCCCGTGGCACGCTCCCACACAATTGTGGTTTCCCGTTGATTCGTGATACCCAGCGCTTCGATCTTGTGTTTGGAGTTGCCGAGCACCCGCCGCGCCGAGTCGATTTGCGAACGCCAGATGGCGTCTGCGTCCTGCTCTACCCATCCAGGGTGCGGATAAGTGCATTGAATCGGATCGGACTCCATTGCAAGGCGCTTTCCGCATTGGTCGTACAACGCAGTCCGGGCGCTGGTAGTCCCCTCATCCAGCGAAAGTAAATATGGCACTCCGCGATTGTACACTGCCTTATACTGGAAAAAGACCATGTTCTTCCGCCGAGAGAAAGTTCACCTAACCACGTTCGACGAGCACCTCCAGAAACTGAAACAATCCGGATTTCAAGTGCTGCCCGCAGGCACGGGCCAAGCCAGAATTGTGAAGCACAACTGCGCCGCGTTAGTGAAGGACGCCGCCGGAACTCATCCTTTGATAGGCAAGGCCGGGATCTTGATCGGTGACGAAATCGGTGAACTGGTTGACGGCGGTTACCAGAAGTTCTTTCTCACGCCCAGCGGCCGCAGGGAACCCGCGCAGGCAGAACATCTTCGCGCGCTCCACAACTTTGAGGAAGACGTAAAAGAGAGTCTCGATATCACCAGCCTCTACAACGAGGGTCTAGGGACAGTGTGCGACATGCACGTCTACGATCGAGTGAAGGACCGCGACAAGGGCGTTCCCAAGCGCGCCTGGGAATAGCTTACAGTCTCGACAAAGAGATGGACTGGGACATAGTGTACCCGGCGATCTTGCTCCGCAAGGACGGGGTCTGGATGGTGAGCGATTCGGATCAGCTCAAGACGACACCGAAGACTTTGCTGGCAGCAGGGTTGTACAACGATCGCTTAATTGTCGATTCAGCCGGCTGGTCAAGGCATCTCAAAGAGGCTCGCGCTCTTGCTGTTGGGCGGTTAAGTCGTTGGCGCGCTCTTTGGAATCCGAACGCTCTAATTGAGGTGGAACTTGTTTTCGACACCGAGCTCACGGTCGTTTCAGTTGATGAATTGAAAGAGCGCCTGGTGGAATCTTTTGATGGACGGCCGCCGAGGCTGCGCGAGTGGAACCCCGGCACCATAAACTTCGAGCAACTGAAGTGTGGCCTGAAGACCTCCAAGACGTTCGAGGAAGTTTTCCGTCTCGCGCAAGAATACACTACCATTAGGCCGGAGTTGCTTTAAGACCAATAGCGTTCAGTTAAGCGCTCAGGGAACGTCTCGGCACATGCAAATCCCAAAGAGTGCTAAAGACTTTCGGTGGTTTTGATGGCGGGGGCCAGATGGTTTCAACGTTATTCAATCAGGGTGGAAAGCTTCCCCAACACTTCATCGATGATGAAATCGGGAACCTTTTCGATGAACCGTGCTTTGCGGGCCTGCAGGTCGAGCACACGCGGCTGGTTGCAGAGAATGACGCCCTGGGTCTGCGTTCCGGCTCCAATCAACGACACCGCAAAGCCGGCGTGGCGGGCGAAATTCCCGCCTTGCGTGATCGGGCAGACAAGCGGTGTTCCGAGCAAATTGAAAGCCTTCGCGGAGACGATCAGGACGTAGCGCGAGCCGGCCTGCTCACGGCCTTGAATGGGGTTTAAATCGACGTGGAAGACGTCGCCGCGTTCCACTCCTCTAGGCCTCGCGGCCAACGGCGGGGACGTCCAGCCAGGTACTGTCTTCCGCTGAGAGAGGGGCATTTAAATCGCACAGCGCCATCAGTTCGGAAAGGCTGTACCGATTCTTGCGGAGACGGAGTACTTCGACGGTCGCGAGTCTTTGAAGCCAAGCTTCCAATGTGAGGCCCTGCGCCGCCGCTTTTGCTTTCAGCGCAGCACCTTGTTCGTCGGAAAGTTCAATTACCACCATAGCGGTTCCGTTGTCCTGTCTCCTTTCAGCGTAACCTATATCCGAAACAGAGTTCCCTGCCCTAACAGCCACTTCGGATCAAAACGTCGTTTCACCGCCTTCATCATCTCAATCTGAGCAGGCGTGTATTGTATTCCCAACAAATCGATCTTCCGTTTGCCCAGCCCATGCTCGGCGCTCACCGTTCCACCAAGCGATACCACTTTCGCCGCCAATTCAGTGATAAGCGCCTTCGCACGTTCCGATTCTTCGCCATCCTTCGGCAACACGTTCACATGCACGTGAGCATCGCCGATATGCCCGAAGATCACATATTGGTCCGGAAATGTTTCCTCCAGCCGATGCCGGTAGAAAGCCATCATCTCTCTATTGCGAGCTAACGGCACCGCGAAATCGGTTCCCATCTTCAGCAGACTCCGCTGCCGCACCGTCGTGTTGACAGCCTCCGGCAAGGAATGCCGGAACTGGCGGAAACGTTCGCGGTCGTGATCGCCCGCCGCGAACCAGGACCTCTCCACCAAAGCCCCCGAATTCTCCAGCCGCGGTTCCCAATCGTCCACATCCGATTCAGTCAAAATCTCCTGCTCGACCAGGAGTGCGGCAGCCGCGTTCCCCGGAACATCGGAGTATTTCTTCCTCAGCAGACGGAGAGATCCCGCATCCAGGTACTCGAGCATCCGCAGACGGCTCACCGATCGCCATTGCTCCACGGCTTCCAAGGCCAGGCCGTCCGCTGGAAAGAAAATCACGCCGGCCAGCAGATCGCGTGGCATTTTCACCAGACGTACCGCCGCCTCCGTCACGATTCCCAACGTGCCTTCCGACCCGATAAACAGGTCTACCCAGTCCATATCCGGCTGCAAAAAATAACCTGCGGTGTGTTTCGTTGTCTCCGGCCGGGGAATAGCAGGAACCGGAAAATCGATCTTGTCTCCGCGACGAATTTCCCGTACCGAGCCATCGATCAAAGCAACCCGCAATCCCAGCACATGCCGGCGAGTGTCACCACACCGGAAACTTCGCGATCCGCTGGCATTCGTGGCAATAGTGCCACCAAGCGAAGCGGAATGTTCCGTAGGATCCGGAGCGTAGAATTGTCCAGAGGGAGCAGCGGCCGATTGCAATTCTTTAAGAAGCAAACCCGGTCCCACCACGGCCCGGCGATGTTCAATCTCAACTTTGCGGAACCGCTCCATCGAGATCACCCACCCGCCAAGAGGAACACGCGCGCCGGTCAATCCCGTGCCCGCCCCGGCGATGGTCACCGGAGTATTCGTCGCGAGAGCGCGCCTGAGCACCCCCTGCAACTCATCCTCCGAATCAGGAACAAACACCTCGTCCGCAGATCCACGATACCCGCTAGCGTCTTCCAGGTAAGAGGGATTCAAGGCGTTTTTATCCGCGTGAATTAGCGTCCATTCGCGGCCAACAATCACACATCCAGAATTACAGGCATGATGAACGGACGCCGCGAAGTCTGCTTCACCAGGAATCGTTTCAGATCGGCGCGAATTTTCTCCTGCATCACGCCCCGGTCGGTCCGTTCCTCGGTGTTGGAATTTTCGACCGTCCTCAGCACCACCTGACGCGCCTCTTTCATCATTTCGACGTTGTCGTCCATCGATACGAAGCCTCGCGAAACAATCTCCGGTATTCCTTCCGTCTTGCCCGAATGCTTATTGATGGCAATAATCGGCAACACAAAACCATCTTCCGAGAGATGCCGCCGGTCCCGGATCACAACATCGTCGACGATGTCGTCCAGCGATCCGGAGTCGATGCAAACGCGCCCCACAGCGATCCGCGGACCCTTCCGCGCGCCCTTCTTGTCGATTTCGAGCGAATCGCCCGTCTCCATCACGAACGTATCTTCCAGACCCAAATGCCGCAGATGAGATGCCAGCATCGCATGCTTTGACAGTTGCCGGTACTCGCCGTGAACCGGAACAAAAAATCGCGGCCGAACCAGGTTCAACACCAGTTTGAGTTCTTCCACACTCGCGTGTCCGGACACATGGACTGGCGGATTCATCGACCCGTAGACCAGTTGCGCGCCGCGCCGCGCAACGTGATCCATCATCCGGTAGATCGCCTTTTCATTACCTGGAATGATGCGCGAACTCAGCACAACGGTGTCGCCGCGTTCCACCGACAGGCTCTTGTGGCTATCCACCGCAACGCGCGACATGGCCGACATCGGCTCGCCCTGCGTACCCGAAACTACTACGCATACTTTGGCCGGCAGCGACGACATAATGTCCTGCGGCCGTAGCAGAATGTTGTCCGGAATACTCAACAGTCCGAAATTGTGCGCAATCTCGGTAACTGAATTCATACTGCGGCCAAGAAACGCCACCTTCCGCCCGTACTCCGCCGCAACATCGAGAATCTGTTGCAGTCGGTGGATTGACGAACTGAAGCATGTGACAATGACGCGGCGCTCAGCCCGGTTGAAGATGTCCTCAAAGCGCGGCCGCACCGCCCGCTCGCTCTCCGTGTACCCGGAACGGTCAACGTTTGTCGAATCGGAAAGCAGCAACAGCACGCCGCGTTTTCCGTATTCGGCCAACGTATGCAGGTCGAACAATTCGTTATCGGTCGGCGTCGGATCGACTTTAAAATCTCCCGTATGGATAATCACTCCGAGCGGGGTTGTGATGGCCAGCGCTACCGAACTCACAATCGAATGCGTTACACGGATGAATTCGACTTGAAACGGTCCAATCGTAAGCTTGTCGCCCGGCTTAACGGTATTGAGCGTCGCTTCCTTGGTCATCTCGTGTTCGTCGAGACGCCGTTCCACCAGCGCCAGCGTGAACGCCGTGCCGTAAATAGGAACATTCAGCGCGGATAGCAGGAAAGGAATGCCGCCAATATGGTCTTCGTGGCCGTGGGTGAGGAGCAAAGCACGGACCTTCTCCTTGTGCTCCACCAGATAAGCGAAATCGGGAGTAACGATATCTACCCCAAGCAACTCCGCTTCCGGAAACATCATCCCCGCGTCTACAACAACTATGTCATCACCGTAACGGATGGCCATCGAGTTCATGCCGAACTCGCCCAGTCCGCCAAGTGGAATTACTTGCAATTTTCGATCAGACATTAAACTCTTCAGCGTACCAGTACGCCGGGACCCCACTGAAAGGACGAGCTATTTCATGAACAACGCAGTGGCCGCGATCAGGGCGCCGGCGACCGCCGAAGTGACTCCGATAACGGGAAAAAGCTTCTTCTTGGCAATGAAATAGAGCGACGACAGAACCAGGCCGAGTTCCAGTAAACCCTCACCCCAATCGTAGCGGAGCGCACGCTGCTCATCCTGCTCCGTCACCTCTTCAAACTGCTTCGCCTGTTCCTGAATCTCTTCGCCCTCTTTTTCATAACGCTTAGCCTCCTGCTCGTACTTCTGCATTTGTTTCTCCCCCGCTTCCGATTTCGGCGCAAGGAGCTGGATGGATTTCGCCGCAATTTCCACCGTATGCTTCTTGATACTCTTGGCCTGATAGAACGCCCATTTGTCGTTCGCGTCGGTCCGGTGAATCACAGCCGATGTGTGCGAGCGATGTGACTGAATAGTAACCGCGGCCAGAAAGACGGCAATGATCGCCGCCAACACCCCCACTGTCCGGCCAAACGGGTCTGATTCGTGCCCTTCGTGATGAATCTCAAGTTCTGCCATAGGTCTCCATATTCTCTTACAAACCAGCCTTCTGTTCCAGCGTCTCGAGTTTCTTGGCCAGGATATCTAGTCGCTGCAGAAGCTCCTGATGCCGCTTGTCCGTCGCCCCTGGCTCCTTTCCTTCGACGCGGAAATTACCACCTGGCTCCAGAACGCATTGTTCAACATCGCGCAGATGCGGGAACCCCTGCCGGTGTGCGATGGTCGCGAGTTCCGATTGGGTCATCAACTCCTTTGCCAGGTTCTTATCAAGCACTTTCCCTTTATCGATCAGCACCGTCGGATTCCCTTCCACAATCTGATCCAGCCGCCGGTGCTTGAACAGGAACCGTATCACCAGATAATTCATGCTAAGCAGCGAGAAGGCGCCAACCAGCCCGCCAACAAGTGAATTATCGTCGCCGATAATCGCATTTTGCACCGTGTTCGACAACGACAGCAACACCACCAGATCAAAGGGATTGAGCTGAGCCAACTCGCGCTTGCCAAATATGCGCAGCATCAGAACCAGGAACACATACACCAGAATCGGACGCACAATCTTTTCAAGAATCGGAATCTTCAGGACGAACATGTCAGTCAGCATGGGTGAAAGAAACTCCTCGAAGATGTTACCGCGTTCGCATACCCCGGCTTGGGTTGTCCCACCTGTTGTGCCACGATGGATGGTCGAACCTATGACTCACCTGCGGCTATACGGCGTTTTGCTCCTGACGGGGATTGTCATCACCGCTCATCCATTAGACCCGCTGAGCCGCGAGGAAATCACCGCGACCGTGTCCATTCTGCGATCAGAGGGAAAGATTACCGGCGAGAGCCGCTTCCCGCTGCTCGTCTTGCGCGAGCCCGCCAAGAAAGATCTGCGATCCAGCCCGCGCGAAGCATCGGTGATTGTCTTCGAGCGAGCCAGGCAGCAAACGTTCGAGGGCGTGGTAGATCTCATTGGCCGCCGGGTTGTCTCGTGGACGGAGGTGAAAGGCATTCAGCCGCCGCTCATGTTCGATGATTTTGCACTCACCGAGAAGTTGGTCCGCTCGAGTCCCGAGTGGCAAGCAGCGATTCGCAAACGTGGTATCACCGATCTGGAAAAGGTCCAGGTGGACGCCTGGTCGGCCGGCTATCACGGCGAGCCGGATGACAAACTGGGGCACCGCTTGACCCGCGCTGTTTCCTGTTACCGCGGCGACGCAAAGACGGCCTTCATGCGCCCCATTGAAGGAGTGGTCGCCTTTGTCGATCTCACCAGCAGGAAGGTTCAGCGCGTCCTCGATACCGGAGTCGTACCCCTGGCGCCCGCCAACGCCGATCTCGAAAACGCCCCTGCGAGTTCGCTACCCCCGCTCGATATCACTCAGCCCAAAGGCACGGGCTTCACGATGAAGGGTCAGGAAGTAGAGTGGGGAAACTGGCGCTTTCGCTACGCAATACACCCTCGCGAAGGTCTGGTTCTCTACACCGTTGGATATCTCGATCAGGGCAGATTACGTTCCATCCTTTACCGCGGCTCGCTATCCGAAATGTTTATCCCATACGGTGACCCTGGTCCGGCGTGGTATTTCCGGAATGTTTTTGACACCGGCGAGTACGCGTTCGTGGGCCGGGCGTTGACACCCCTCGTCGGCGGCAAGGATGTTCCCGGAAATGCGACGGTCCTCGATGCCGTCTTCGCCGACGAGCAGGGAAAAGCATACAAATCATCGCGGGCGGTGGCGTTGTACGTGCGCGACGGCGGCCTTCTGTGGCGTTACTCCGACCTTCAGCACGACCGGTCCGAATCGAGGCGTGCGCAGGAGCTGGTGCTCGCGTGCATAATTACTGCCGGAAACTACGAATACGGTTTCAACTGGGTATTTCATGAGGATGGCAGATTGGAGATGGAGGTGCTGCTCACCGGCATCATGATTACCAAGGGCGTAGCGCGCGCCACGGACCACGCGGCCATGCAGCACGGCCACCGCGTATCGGAAAATCTCGAGGCCGTTCATCACCAGCACTTCTTCAACTTCAGGCTCGACATGGACGTCGATGGCGCCGAAAGCAACAGTGTTGTGGAATTGGACACGGCGCCCGCGGGCGATGCCTATCACAAAGGCATCGTCATGAAGGAGACCGTTTTGCAAAAAGAGGGAGAGGCTAAACGGCAGCTCAACCTCACCGCCGCCCGAAAATGGAAAGTCGTCAATAAGGAGCGCAAGAATGCGCTTGGCGAGCCGGTCGGCTACATGCTGGTCCCCGCCGAGAACTCAGTCCCTTACGCCACGCCGGACTCCTGGATCCGAAAGCGAGCCGGTTTCATCAACGCACATCTTTGGGTGACGCCGTACGACGCTTCTCAGATGAACGCCGCTGGAACGTACGTCAATCAAAGTCAAGGAAACGACGGACTGCCGAAATGGACGGCCCAGAACCGGCCCATTGAAAACACCGACGTAGTTCTCTGGTACACGCTAGGCATCACGCACATTCCCCGCCCGGAAGAATGGCCGGTTATGACGGTTCACAAAGCGGGATTCCAACTGGTGCCAAGCGGATTCTTCTCTCATAATCCGACTTTGGATAACCGCCGCCAATAGCGGATCTTGTTGACCACCGCATTCGAGACATCACCTAATTCGCCGCGCCTGATTTTTCCACCGACATAACGCGCCCGGTGCTTCCATCGGGTCCACCGGTAACCCGGAACGTCGACGATCTCCGGCTTCGCACTCGCGTCTCCGTACCGGCGCACTGCCTCGCGGATTGACGGAAATATCTGGTACTCGTTCAAGCATTTTCGCCGCGCCTCGGCGATGGCCGGCAATCGCCTCTCCCATTCGGCGCCCGCAAGCAACTCCTTAATAAGCGCCGCCACCGATGGCGGATCGCTCGAATCAATTCTGATAAACGAGTCCGCCGGAAAATAGTCTTCAATGTTAGTGCAACCGTCGTAGAGCGGAAGAGTCCACGACAAATAACAATCGGCAATCTTCTCGGACCAATAATCGGGGCGCATATCATTTTCGATCGCCAAAGAATACCGGTAGGGAGCTAAACCATCCCACTTGTCGTCCAGCGGTCGAATGCCCCGTCCGAAGATGTCCACCAATCCAGCGTGTTCCCCCACCAGATACTCGCGCAGCCGTGAGCGGTTTCGATGGCCAGGGAGGAACGAGAGCAAGCTGGCGATCCAGGAAACGCCACGAGTTTTCGCGGGCTGACCGGCAGCCGCCAGTTCGTCGTAAGTCTTCTCCACATGCCACGGAAGCATCGGTTGCGAGCGAACATATTTCGATTCCGAATTTGGCACACGATGCGTGAACACTCGTCCATAACAATCGTGACCCTCCACCATCCAGTCGTAGAGTTCCGGCACATAAGGCTCCTGCATCACGCACCAAACGTTAGCAGGCGGGCATTTCACCGTCACGCCCTCCGCTCGACGGTTGTTGAGTACGACGAGATAGTCGCATTCACGCACTGGGTCGATGGTGAACCGGACTCCATCCCAGATTCCCAAGCCACCCGGCGTTTGCCGTAATAGCGCCGAGCAATCCCAGTCGGCGGCAATTCGAACCAATGGCTCTGGGCTCACGGACGAAGTTTCTTGCCCCAGGGTGCTCCTCGCTTGATCCAATCTGTCAGAATGGCGATCTCTTTATCGGGAAGCTTAGGCCCTGGAGGCATCTTGATATCCCCTTCCCGCCGGATCGCGTGGATCAGGAAACTCTGTTCGGGCTCGCCGGGCACAATCGCCGGACCATGCGGCCCTCCCTTGAGCAGAGTATCGCGGTTTTGAAATGAGATGTCGCCGTCGTTGAGTTCGTCGTTGTGGCAACCCAGGCAGCGCTTGGTGAGAATGGGCGCTACCCGCGCGTCGAAGAAAGACGCCAGCAGAAGGAATACGACTGCATTCACGAACGCTTCATTCCAACGCCGAATTGATTTCCGGCCTGAGTGACTTTACCGTTGGAGATCATCAGATCGAGTATTTTCTCGCTCTGCACCTGGCGTCCGGTTTCATCCTGCAACGTGGCGACCACCTTCTTTGTACTCGCATCGATAATCTCGCCCGTGGACGAGTAACAGTATTTGCCATCGATGCTGAAGCTCACCCAGCCCGGGAAGTCGCGCAGCGGGATGGTGACCGTCTGCTTGGGCGGCATCACCGTCGCGTCGAACACGTGAAGACAGTTGTTCGCTCCATCAGCGAGCCAAAGTTCCTTTTCATCGTGAGTCAAAGCGATTCCATGGCTAGGGCAGCCGTGGCGTTTCACCGGACCCTGCTTGTAGCCTTCCACTTCCACGTGATGCAGCTTCTTGCCTGTGTGCAGATCCCCCACTTCAAATCCAAGCAGACCGTTGGTATTTACGAACACAAGCGTGCTGGCGCCATTGACAGTGAATGGCCGAATGAAGTTGAAGAACGGCCCCACGGTCCTGACAACGTTGTTGGTCTTGGTATCGGCCACGGAAAGCACTGGGGATTTTATCCCCGCCAGATAAGCGTACGCGCCGTCCACGGAACAAATGGTGTTGTGCGAGGCGGATTTCGTTTCGATGCGTGGTGATCACTTCACCGTCGGCTGCATTCACCACGTTCCACTTCGGCCCTTCGAACTGCGGCACGTAAAGCGTCTTGCCATTCGGAGTGATGGCCGGCCGGTCGCAGCCGCCTTCGTATGTCTTGTCCCAAACCTTCTTGCCCGTAATCGGTTCAATGCAGATCATACGGGTGATGTTGGTGACGTAGATATGGCCCGTTTTCGCACTGGCGCAAATGCCTTTGACGTTATCGGACTTCTGGCCCTTCTCGTATTCCCAAGTCGGAATGCGCTTCATCACTTTGTATCCGTTGTCGATGTCGTAAACGAGCACGCCGACGCCGCCGTACTCTTCGTAATTGCGCAGACCCGGGCTGGCGGCGTAAAGCAGGTGTTGCTCTTTTCCGTTGGTGGGCGCGGCGGAAGATAGGGAGGCTGCCGCAAACGAAGTCAACAGGGATTTAGCGAATGCTCGACGGTCAAGAGTGCTCATAGCATCGCCATGATATAACATCGCTATTGTTCAGCGTGACACGTCGAAATTTCTTAGCCTCGAGTGCGGGATTGATTGGCGCGCCGGCTTTCGCCGCACGCGCACCACAGCGAATCGTCGTAGTGATGTGCGACGGATTCGGGCGTCCGTATCTTGAGCAAAGTTCCATGCCGGTGCTTGCCGGCTGGCGAAAGAACGGGTTATTCCGCATGGTGCAAGGGACCATGCCGTCCGTAACAAACACCAACAACGCGTCCATCTGCTGCGGCGTATGGCCGGACAGGCACGGAATCACCGGCAATTCCTATCTCGACGAACGCACCGGCCACGAAGAATACATGGAGACAGCAGACCTGTTGATGGCGCCCACGCTCTTCCAGAGAGCGCAGAAGTACGGCGTGAAGTCGGCGCTGCTTTCATCCAAGAAAAAAACCACCACGCTACTCTCGCCGGGCGCAGACGTGATTCTGGCCGCCGAAACTCCAACTCCCGATTGGGTGAAACGCCTGGGCGCGGCACCCAACATCTATAGCCGCGAAATCAATTACTGGCTGCTCACCGCGGCGATCGATCTGCTGAAGACGCGCCGCGATCTCGGATGCATGTATATTCATACAACCGACTACCCAATGCACACGTGGCCTCCAGAAGCGCCAGAATCGAAAGAACACCTCGCCCGGTTGGACCAACTGCTCGGCGAAGCAGCCGCAGCCGCGCCCGACGCTGCCTTCCTATTGACAGCGGATCACAGCATGAACCACAAGTCGCGATGTTGGGATCTCGAGAAGGTCTGCGCAAAGCACGGATCGCCGATTCGCATCGCCATCTCAGTCGATCGCGACAAATACGTGAAGCACCACCGAGGTTATGGAGGAGTGTCGTGGGTGTACTGCAAAAAACCCGCTGACACCGACGCCGTGGCCAAGGTGCTCACCGGCATCGAAGGCGTAGAGGCAGTGCTCACTCGTAGCGAAGCCGCAAGCCGTTTTCATTTGATGGCAAGCCGCATTGGAGACCTCATAGTGCTGGGCGACAAAGATACCGTTTTCGGTGAGCTCGATAAGGAGTCGGAGGCGTTACCGCCGGAATACCGAAGCCACGGATCGATGCACGAGTTGGATATCCCCCTCGTGATCCACAATGCAGAAGCGAAGCTCGCAACCACAGACTTCCGGTTCAATCGCGATCTGGCGCGCTGGGTGTTCGCATGACCGGCCGATGGCGTTACGCCGCGGCCGCGGTTTTCATGCAAGTTCTGCTCGGCGTCATCTATTCCTGGTCCATTTTCCGTGGTCCCCTCGCGCAACTCCACGGATGGTCGAAGGCGCAAACCATCGCGCCCTACAGGTACTCGCTACTCGCCTTCGCCGCAGGCATGGTCCTCGCAGGATTGTGGCAGGACCGCAAAGGTCCCCGAATCGTAGCAAGCGTCGCCGGACTGCTGATCGGAACCGGCTGTCTTCTGGCAAGCTTCATCGGTGATACCGTGCCCGGCCTCGTCTTCGCATACGGAATCGTCGCAGGCTTCGGCGTAGGCTTCGCGTACGTCACGCCGATTGCGACATGCATCAAGTGGTATCCCGATAAAAGGGGAATGATAGTCGGCCTCGCAGTGATGGGCTTCGGTCTAGGTCCGCTGTTATTCGGGCCGCTGCTCGAAGCGCTAATCGGATCGGACCCCGCCCAGTTCGCCGTCACCATTCCGCGCACGTTTCTAATTTTAAGCGGCGTGTTCTACATCGGCGTGACCGGAGCTGCGCAGCTATATCGCGTTCCCCCCGCGGGCTGGAAGCCACCAAACTGGACACCGTCCACCGCCGCCCACGCCGGAGCAATCGAAGCCGGGCCGCGCGAAATTTTAGCGACCTGGCAGTTCTACGCGCTTTGGATCGTCTACTTCCTGGGAACGTCCGTAGGACTCACCGCCATCGGAGAAGCGACGCCGTTGCTAAAGGAAATGGCCGCCGCCACCGCAATCATGTCGGCGGGAGCCGCCCTTGGAGTGATGAGTATTTTTAACGGCCTCGGAAGACTTGGATGGGGCACCGTTTCCGACAAGCTCGGCCGTAAAGCTGCAATCATCGGGCCGTGCGTGGTCTCAGCCGTGGCTTGTATCGCCTTCCTTCGTCCGGCAACGGGGTTCAACGATCTCCTCATCGGTCTATGTCTGGTGGCCTTCAGCTACGGCGGATTTCTCGGCGTGATGCCCTCATTCACGGCAGATTATTTTGGCACCAGGAATGTGGGCGCAAATTACGGAATGCTGGTCTCCGCCTGGGGACTCTGCGGCTTTTTCGTGCCCGGATATTTCGCCGGAATCATGGACAAGGCGAAAGCCGCAGGCAACCTCGCCGCCGGATATCAGGAAGTCTACTGGACGCTCGCCGCGCTCGCCACCGTGGGAGCAGTGGTCGCGGCCACGCTACGGCCTCCGAGGGCTCGAAGCCACCGGCAGCGATCAGTTGACGGATTTGCGCGACCGCGTCGTCCGTCTTTAGATTAATGAATACCTGGCCATGCTCGGGCGAGGCCTGTGTCGGATCGCCGTTCACACCGTTCTTACCGTCACCCTTAACGAGTTTGTCCTTTCTGATCCAACGGTGTTCCTTGTCTATAAACATAAGCTGCGACGTATCGTGCGCACCCGCGTGCTCATCCACAGTGAGCTTGTGTTCGGTGAGATACTTCGCCGCCTGATCTTTCTCCTTGAAATACAAATCCGGAATGTAGTAAACATGCGCCCCCTTAGGAGCCCATTGCGCATTCAGCCGAGCCGCGACATTCTTCAACTCGGTCTGTGCTTCGCCGCCATGATCGCTCATCAGAACTACATTCTTGAATCCGGCCGAGATTGCGCTGACCGCCACGTCATGAGCAATCAGTCCGAACGTCTGAGGAGAAACCGTGATCGTACCTGGGAATTTCATATGGCCGGTCTTGAGCACCGGGTCGCCAGTAGGCGCAAACGGCATAGTCGGATAAACGAGCGCATTCCCCAACTTCTCGGCGATTCGTTGCGCCACATACCGAGCTATGAAAACATGCTTCCCCAAAGCCATCCCGGGACCATTCTGCTCGATACTTCCGGAATAGTAAATTGCCGTGGTTTTTCCCGAGGCGATCGCTTCCCGCACCTCCGTCCAGGTTAAATCTTCCAGCAGGACCGACTTCGGCTGCGCCTGAAGAACCACAGCGGCGAGCAACAGCATTACAATTCGCATCCCGCCCATTGTAATGCGAGAGGTCCGGCTTTACATCGGATCAGCTTTCAAGCCCGGCGTTAGTTTTTTTTCACCAGCCACTGACGGAGCCGGCGGCGGCCAATGCTATCCTGCCAGTGGTCCCGCCATTTTCATGGAATATCTCAACACCGAGTTCTTTTTCAACGCGTTTTCCATCGTCCTCATCGACATTCTGCTCGGGGGTGACAACGCCCTGGTGATCGCGATGGCGGTGAAGTCGTTGCCGCCAAAGGAACGCCGGATCGGAATTCTGGCGGGCGCCGGATCGGCGGTAGTGCTTCGAATTATCTTCACGTTTTTCGCCGCGCAGCTGCTCCGGATCCATTACGTCAAGTTCGCCGGTGGACTACTCATCCTATGGATCGCCGTGAAGCTTCTCACCGATAACGCGAAGCATGAATCGACGCAACAGGCCGCGCAATCGCTGTGGCGAGCCATGTGGGTCATCCTCGTCGCCGACGTCACGATGTCAATGGACAATATTCTCGCCGTGGCCGCTGCCTCCAAGGGCAGCGTTGCGCTGCTCATCTTTGGACTCGGGCTGAGCATTCCATTTGTCGTTTTCACTAGCGGCCTTCTCGCCAAGCTATTGGACCGGTTTCCGATCCTGATCTACCTTGGCTCGGCGATTCTTGGCCGCGTAGGAGGCGACATGATGATTACCGATCCGTGGATCAAAAAACTGGTGGAACCGTCCCACGCAGTCGAAATCGGCGTTCAGGTGTTTTTCGCGGCAGCAGTGTTGATTGTCGGGAAACTGCTGGCACCGAAGACGAAACGATCCTTATGATTTCCCCAGCCAAGCCTCGAACGCTTCCAGGACATCCTTGCCCCGATACACCACAGTGCGTATCTGCGGCTGTGCCGGCGGTTGCGGATGGAACTCGAAAATCAGCTCCACAGGTCCAGCGATCTTCCACGGTTTGTACTCGCGAACGTTGGCCACAGCTTTCCGCGCAGCCGCCTCAATCTGCCGCTTAGCATCCGCGTGCGAAATACTCAACGTGGAGTTCTTACCCGCCATCTCTTTCACGGCGACGGTGACAGCGTTCGGCTGAAGGTCCACCATTTCCGCGCACGCCGTCTTGTCTCCCGACAGCATGATTACCGGGATGTCGTAGTATCCTGCGATCGCAGCCAACTGGCCAAGCTCCCCCACATCTTTGCCGTTAATTGAAATGCGCTTGACGTTGAAGCTCTGCGAATGAGCCAGCACGCCGTTCTTTGTCCCAGCCATGGGATGCTGCCCGACAAACATGATCCCGTCGTAGAGCTTTTCCGACATGTAGTAATTGGCAGGAGTAGGCCGGCCTTGCAGCAGCTTTGCGCCGGCCGGGATCTCGTCTATCGACAGCGTACGGCTGCCATCGTGGCCGTCCCAGATCACAATCTCACTCGCGCCGGCCGCGCGCGCTCCTTCCACCGCCGCATTCACCTCGCCAATGAGCAGGTGGCGCGACTCCATGTAGCGCCGTTGTCCGGGGAGCAGTTGCTCGTCAGGATCGTTGACGCCGCCCACACCCTCGAGATCGGTAATGATCAGTATGCGCGGCCCTTGAGCAAGACACACCGCCGAGAACAACAGAATGCCGATTAGGATTCGCCTCATAATCAGCTTCGATTGTAAGTCAACGCAAGCTGGAGATCAGAAATAAAATTTCGCCGCCAACTGGATCACCCGCATTGCGTTTGCCGCGCTATGTTCGCCGAAGTATGTTCCCAGCACCGCCGTGCTGCCCGAAGGCCTCAGGTTATTCGTCACCGTCAAACCGGTGAAGTTATTGAAAATCGCGCTGCCCGTCTGGCCGGCCGCGTTGGTCACATTGGTCGTCAGGTTGTACCCCGAAAACTGCGGATGGTTGAACACGTTGAATGCCTCCAGCCGGAGCTGCAGGTACATCTTGCCTTCTTTGTTGAGCCGGAAATTCTTCAACAGCGAAAGATCCTGATTGTTGATAATCGGGTTCCGTAAATAAAACCGGGAGTAGGGGCCGACTTGATTGACTCCTGGAACCACGAATGCCCCGGGATTGATCGTGCTGCCACTCTGCGCACTACCGTTGACGGTGAAACGCGGCTGCTGCCCGGCAAGATTTCCCGCAGTCGGAGTGCCCAGCAGCCGGTTTCCTGCATCCTGCCCGCTGATGGCCAACACCAGTTCAGTGGGATTACCGGAACTGACCGTCGTAATTCCCGATATCTCCCAGTTATCCGCGATGGCGCTGACCATCCGGTTTCCTCCCAGAAAACGGCTCGGTCCCGGGAGGTCCCAGACAAAATTCCACACGAAGGCATGGGGCCTGTCGAACGTCGCTAGCCCGTAATCGTATTTGCGCGGACTCAGAATATTCGTGTAAGTGCTGTCGTCGGAAACTGTCGTCGTGACCTTTGAAAAGGTGTACGCCACGTCCGTCGTGAAGCTCTTTGCAAAGCGGCGGTGCAGACTCACCTGCAGCGAGTTGTAAGTCGAGTTGCCGTCGAAGCTGTAATACGTGATATCGCTGAAGCCCTGATACGGCCGCAGGAAATCGGTTGCCAGCGCGTTTGCGCCGCTGAAGCTCGCACCCGCTGCGGAGTAGACGGATGGAAGCGACGGCTCAACGGCTGGAATCGTTCCGTTGGCGTACTTGGTCGGATCCTGTCCCGCGCCAGTGAACGTCACGCCGTATGCCGGGGTATTGAGATTGTTCCGCCGCGGATTGTGCCGCGATTGTGAACCCACGTAAGATACGTCCACAATCGTGCCCTGTCCGATATTCCGCTGCACACCTACGCTGTAACTGTAGACAGACGGGAACGTCATTTTCTCCGTCACGCCGGATACGGTGAGAGGCGACAAAGCGCCTGACCCACCCGGAACGATGTCGCTCAAGTAACCGTTCGAAAGGGTCGGTTGCAAAACGTAGGGCGGATTGTTAGCGGCAAACGAGGTGAAGCTCTCGGGCCGGTCAAACGTGATCCCGAAACCCCCTCGCACTACCGTCTTCTGATTTCCGTTGATGTCCCACGCCAGGCCAACGCGCGGTTGCGGCAGGATCACCGGCGGTTTGACGCCGCCCGGCGGATATCCATTGGTGGTCAGCGACATTCCGTCATAGAGATTGCCGGAGTTCGGAACCAGCTTGCCCACGTAAAACGCAGGTTGCGTATTGGCCATCGTCAGAGGTCCCGTCGTACTCGGATCATAAGCGCGGTAGGCTGCCGAGCTCGAAGCGCACGTGGACGCACCGACGCAAACGGGACGGTAGAGCCGAGGCGCTTTGGAAGGATCGAACGCACTCGGATTGAAATACGCTTCGGGCCCGGCGCCGTTTTGGACGGGCTGATACCACGAGAATCGCGCGCCTAAGTCCAACGTCAAACGGGGATGAATCTTCCACGTGTCCTGCAGATAAAACGAAAGCTCCTTGTAGACATACGACGCATACACCTTCGCGCTTTGCTGGCTATAGCTGTTATAAACGCCCAGTAAAGCGTTCGAAAACGGATTTCCCGTGTTCAACGGATTGGTTCCGCTGGCAGTGAAATCGATGTTGCTCTCCACGGTGTTTTGCGAGTTACTCGCATTCGCCGCGCTCTGAAAATAAACGCCAACCTTGAATAGGTGTTTGCCCCAGATCTTGCTCACGTTGTCGGTGAACTGATAGATGCGGAAATTCTGATCGAACGTTCCGAACACCGCGGTATTGACTGGCGTCGTCACGCTGGCAATCCCACCGAACGTAAGACTGGGTATCAGGCCGCTCGTGTTGGCGTCCGGATAAAGGAGGGGCGTGTTAATGCCGGAAGTCGCGCGCGTGGCAGCCGTGCCTTGTGGAGCGATCGTCACTCCACCCAGTCCCACGCCAAATATAAACTCGTTGACCCAACTTGGACCAAAGTTTTTCGTCAGCGAAACAGTCTGAACGTTACCCGGACCATTCTGCCGGTCCGTGATAGCAAGCGGCCAGTTCCAAGACGCGGTCGTGGTGCCGTACGCAAACTGCTGGTCGTCGTAGTTGTGTACCCAACGGACGCTCAAACGAGTACTCGCGTCAATCTGATAGTCGCCGCGCATAATCGTTTCGCGCCGGGGATACGAGCTCGGCACCTGAGACGTGTAGTTATACCCAAAGCCACCGGCTGTCGTATTGGGAGCGGGAAGGAATTTCAGGACCGCCGCACCCGGACCATATATGCGGTTCGCCGGAATGATGTTGCCCGCAAACGGCAAGCCCGTTGTTGGATCGGCAATTGTGATCGGCTTGCCGGAGCCATCCACCGAGTGTGAGAAATCGCCCCCACGCTCCGCAGTCGTCGGAACCAGGATGTTCACCGACGATGCCTGCGGCACCAGTTGGCTGTAATACTCCTGGCTGATAAAAAAGAAGACCTTGTTTCTGCCGTTAAAAACTTTCGGAATCCACACAGGGCCGCCAAAATCCCAGCCGTAGTAGTTGTAGCGATACAGCGGGCGTGAAAATCCAGCCGCGGACCCTCCTCGCAGATCGTTGAAATAGGAATCGGCATTCAGGCTGTCGTGCCGGCGGAAATAGCGTGCGCCTCCGTGAAATTCGTTGGTGCCTCCGCGAGTCGTCAGAGCGATATAACCGCCGCCCGCCCGTCCATATTCAGCCTGATAATTCGATGTCAGTACCTTCACTTCTTCCACAGCGTCCGGATTGATCGACACCAGGGCACCGGTGTTATTTCCCAGGTTCAGGTTCGTCACTCCGTCGATCGTGTACTCATGCTGCAAGGCGCGTGTGCCGTTGATATTGAAATTGCCGACGATATTAGTAACCGTCGAAGCCGCGTTCGCCACCACGCCACTGGAAATGACGCCCGGGATCGTCTTGAAAAGATCCACAACGTTCCGGCCATTCAGCGCCAGGTCACGAATCTGCCGGTTCGTGACCAGTTCCGAGCGCTCTCCTGAGCTGGATTGCACCTGTAGCTGCCCGGCGTCGGCGACAACCGTAATGGTCTCCACCACGCTGCCGATCTCCAGTACAATCGCCCCCATGTTGATCTTCGATGCGAGGGAAAGCACGATGTCGGTCTTCTGCGCTTTCTTGAATCCCTGTTTTTCACCAGTGAGCGAGTAGGTGCCGGGCGGAAGCTCGGGAAACGCGAAGTTTCCCACCTCGTTGGTCTGCACCGCCTGGTGAACGCCCTCGGCTGGAGCGCTCACAGTAATAGTGGCGTCCGGAATCACGCCCCCTTTGCTATCTTTGATTGTTCCGGTAATGGAGCCGTTACTCTGCCCCAGAGCCATGCTTGCGAAACTGAAAACGGCGACAAGCGCCAGCGACGTGGATGATCTGCTCATCGAAGGCCTCCCGAGTGGCATCAATATTGTCACGACGATTTCAATAGCGCAAGGATGTTCTCTGACAAGTGCCGAAATTTTACATCCCGAAACGGCCGGCTTTACCTTGAAGAAGGATAACCAACAGACAACAAATGTGTTATAGCTACTATCGGGAAACGAACGGCGTGTCGTGAGCGGAAAATCCTGGACAAACTATTGTGGATAGCAAAACAATCAGCGCGCTGATCCAAGTCGTCGACACAGCCATGGCTGAGGCCGTCCGCAAAAGCGGCCAATGGGTAGTATGCCGTCCGGGCTGTACGCCGTGTTGCCACGGTCACTTTGCAATCACCCACTCGGACGCGCTCCTGCTTCGCAATGGGCTCTCGGATTTGCAACTCATCGAACCAGAGCGGGCCGCGCGCGTGCGGGCACGGGCCGCCGAGGTCGCCTCCAGGAAACGCGAGCTCGCCGACGACGAGCCATGTCCCGTTCTCGACCCCCAAACCGGCACCTGCGATCTGTATTCCGCCCGCCCCCTGACATGCCGGGTATTTGGCCCTGCGGTCAGAGGAGCCGGCGGAGAGATTGGAGTCTGCGAGCTTTGCTACCACGGCGCAAGCGACGAAGAGATAGCAGCCTGCGCCGTGGATTTGGATCTGGAAGCCTTCGACGCGGGCGATTCCGACGAGACCACTGTGGCCGATTGTCTGGCGGGCGACAATAGTAGTTGATGCGAAAGCCCGAAGTCATGAGTCCGGCCGGTTATTGGCCGCAATTGCACGCTGCCATCGAAGCAGGTGCGGATGCGGTCTACTTCGGCCTGAAACATTTCTCGGCCCGAGCGAAAGTCGGGTTCTCGCTGGCGGAATTGCCCGGCGTCATGCGTACTTTGCATCAGCGCGGCGTGCGCGGCTACATCACGTTCAATACTCTCGTCTTCGAACACGAACTCCCTGAAGCGGCGCGTACAATTGCGGCCATCGCACAAGCCGGCGTTGACGCCATGATCGTTCAGGATTACGGCATAGTGCGGCTGGCGCGCCAGATTGTGCCGGACATGGAACTGCACGCCAGCACGCAAATGAGCATCACCGACGTGGAAGGCGTGCGGTTGGCACAAAGCTTCGGCGTCAGCCGCGTCACACTGGCACGGGAATTATCGCTCGAAGACATTCGCGCAATTCTCGCCAAGACAGAATGCGAACTCGAAATGTTCGTTCACGGCGCGTTGTGCGTCGCCTATTCCGGCCAGTGTTTTTCGTCTGAAGCGTGGGGCGGGCGGAGCGCGAATCGCGGACAGTGCGCGCAGGCCTGCCGGCTTCCCTACGAACTCCTGGTGGACGGCGAACTCCAACCTCTGGCCGACGCGCGGTATCTGCTGTCGCCCGGTGATCTATACGCACTGCGTCAGGTCCCGGAAATCGTCGCGATGGGTGTGGCGGCATTGAAAATCGAAGGCCGCTACAAAGACGCTGATTACGTCGCGCTCACCACGCAAGCCTATCGAAAGGCTGTCGACGAGGCTGGGTCCGGGCGGCACCTGAGCATCGACGCGCGCGAGGAATTACAGCTCGAGCAAGTATATTCCCGTGGCCTCGGTCCATTTTTCACCAGCGGAACCAATCATCAGACAGTGGTGAATGGAAGGGCTCCCCGGCATCGCGGCGTTCGTATGGGCCGCGTGATCGACGTGCAAACGGACCGCGTACTGATCGAGACAACCGGCGCGCACCAGATCGCGCCACTAAAAGCAGGAGACGGAGTGGTGTTCGATGCCGCCGATTGGCGCAGCCCCGGCGAGCCCGAGGAAGGCGGTCGCGTCTACGAAGCGCTCCCCGGCCTCGACGGCGGACTCGAACTACGCTTCGGCAATGGAGCTATTCGTTGGGCGCGGATTCGTCCCGGCGATCTGGTTTGGCGAACACACGATCCCGAACTCGACCGCATTGTAAAACCGATATTGGAATCTGCAGTGCCCATCGCCCGGCAACCTATACAGGTGAAAGTCACAGCCGCGGAAGGTGCCCCGCTCATCGCCGAATGGTCGCTGGTCAAGCACCCCGAGACACGAGCGACAGTGCAATCGGCGGAACCGCTCGGGCCGGCGCAAAAGCGAGCCGTGTCGTTGGAAGGCCTCCGCGATCAATTGGGGCGATTGGGAAACACGCCATACGAATTGGCCGATGTCACGCTCGAAGTCACCGGGTCGCCCTTCGTTCCGGTGTCCGTGTTGAACCAATTACGCCGTGAAGCCGTGGAGCAGTTGCAGCAAATCCAAGGCTCTCCACGAGTGATGCCGGTCCACCACCCAGTGCTCCCGGCTACAAAGAAAATCGCGCCGCCTTCACAAGGCACGCCAGAATTGCACCTTCTCGTACGGACTCCCGAGCAACTCGACGAGGCTCTTGCTTTGCGCCCTGCCAGCATAACGCTCGACTATCTCGACCTCTACGGACTGCGTCCTTCAGTGGAGCGCGTAAAATCAAGCGGCATCGTAGCCCGCGCAGCCAGCCCGCGCGTACTGAAACCAGGCGAGGCCCGAATCCTGAATTTTCTCTTGAGCCTCGATTGCACATTGTTAGTGAGGTCGAGCGGAATGCTTCACGCGCTTCGAGAGCTGCGGCATTCGCCCCTGATCGGCGACTTCAGTTTGAACGCCGCAAATTCGTTGACGGCAGAAATGTATTTGGAACTCGGACTCGAGCGCATAACGCCAACCCACGACCTGAACGCCGACCAGATTGCAGAACTCGCGCGCCAGGCGGGACCAGAAAAGATCGAGGTAGTGGCTTATCATCACCTGCCGGTGTTTCACACGGAGCACTGCGTGTTCTGCCGGTTCCTTTCCACCGGAACAAGCTACCGCGACTGCGGCCGGCCTTGCGAGAAACACAAAGTAGCCCTGCGGGATCACACCGGCCGCGCACACCCGGTAATGGCGGATGTGGGATGCCGCAACACAGTCTTCGGAGCAGAGGCCCAGGAAGCAAGCAGTCATTTTGAAGCGTGGCGCCGCGCCGGAATAACGCATTTCCGCTTGGAGTTCGTCCACGAATCGGCCGACCAGGTCCGCCAAGTCACGCGAGCCTTCGAGTCCATACTTGCGGGGAAAACGACCCCGTCACAATTGAACGCTGAATTAAAACGCATAGCCCCGGAAGGCACCACGGAGGGCAGCCTCTTCGTGCCCAGCGGATATCGGGAACTCGTGGTTCTTCAATAACGCAGCGGCACAGTCAGCGAGCCGGTCCGCCCCGACTCAGCATCCCGCACGATAATATGCAGCTTCACCGCGCCGTCCACAAGACGAACGGACGCCGGAAACACCGCTTCCCCAGCCTCATACCGCGCCCGCGTTTTTTCCGTAACCTGAAATTGCGTCGAATCGGAGATCTTCGCCAGCACAACGCCATCTTCGGCCCGTTCGACATACATCTGCTCGATTTTTCCCGTCCAGGCATCTCCAGAATGTTTCAGCGTCACGCTTCGAGGATCAACCGCCAGCCCAATAAGAATTTTCTTACTCGAACCGTCCGCCACAATCTCAACGCGTGCATCAATCCCAACAGCTGTCGAGTCCAACGGATTCAGTAATTCGGCCTCGAGCGGCTTATTCTTTTTCATCGCCTCAGCGCTGGAGTCCGCACCCGAAAAATACCCGCGCCGGTAACGCAGCTCGAGACCACGCCGGTTCACACTGACCTTCAACGGGTGGAATTTCCCGTCCTGCTCGTCGTCAGAAAGATAGAACCCCAACGTATAAGAAACCTGCAAGTCTTCCATCGCCTCCAAAATTGCCTTATCAATGTCGTTGCGATGGTAGTAAGCTTTGCCTCCCGTCGCCTCCGCGAATCGCTTCATCGTGGCGATGTTGGTCTCGGTGCTATACGGTAAAGGGCGCGCATCCACCGCGTACAAGGCCACGTTAGCATCGTTCATCGCCACCGCTGCCGCATCGAACGACGGCCCCGACGAGGTAGCCAGTTGCCGCCACGAGAACCCGC
Source organism: Bryobacteraceae bacterium (assembly GCA_963770345.1). Classification (GTDB taxonomy): domain Bacteria; phylum Acidobacteriota; class Terriglobia; order Bryobacterales; family Bryobacteraceae; genus CAVYPH01. The sequence goes on from CAVYPH010000003.1 coordinate 61,754, forward strand.
CCGATATCCAGATGACGCTCTTCCGTCCCGGCAGAATCGCCATATGATCGGAGATCGCGCGAAACGCTGCAATTGTATCCTCCGCGCGTATGCGCACCTTGAACGCTGTTTCCTCCGGGTTCATGTCAGCCGTCAGTTCGTCGCTTACTTCTTCCACTTTCGACATTCCGGCAATGTTGGAGCGCGGGGGCCTCTGCGTTATCGGCGCGCGCGGCGTTAGGGCCGGGGGGCTGTAGGCCGTGATACTCCTGAGCAGCCGTTCGTGATCGGATGTGTAATCCTGCAAGATCTTAAGGCCCAAGTGGAGAACATAAATCGCCACGCGGTCGCCGGATTTAAGTTTGCCAACCAGATCGATGATCCGCAGCCGCGCGGATGCAAAATCATCGAATGTCGTATTGTTGCCGTCCAGCACGAGGGCGATGACACGGCCGGCTTCCGCAATCGCCGGAGCCCGATTCGAAAAGATGTTGTGGGCCGCCGGCACCGGAGGAAGCGTCTGCCGCACATCCTCGCCGCGTTCGACGCTGAAGATCTGAATCGCACGTGGCTTGTGGGCATCGGTAACCAAAAAGTCCTGCTGCGAAAGATCCCCCACACTCCGCCCCTTGGAATCTTTCACCACCACGTTAATCTGCACCACGCGCGTCTGAGACCGCAATGTAGTCACAGGTTGCGCCGCAAGATGCGTGCAAACCAACAACAGGAATAGGAACGGAACCAGGCGTTTCGTCGTGCGGGCGTAGTCCGCGTATTCCGGATAGTGCGCCCGGAGTTCGCCCTCCTCGCACAAGATGCGGACCAAAAGCATCGCCAGGACGAGCAAGCCCAGCAGTGCGCTGGCCAACGTGAAATTCGTCGCGACACCCGTCCAAGTGAAGAGCAGCACAGCGGCATAAATAGGATTGCGCACGTAACGGAACGGACCGGACGTGACCAGTTCGCCCTCCGTAGGGTTAGCGGTAAAGTGAAAACTCCGCAGCCCAAACGTGAGTCGAGCCCAGACCATCAGCATAAGAGCGGCCACCTGAATACCAACGGCTGACGGGTCCAGTACCCAACAAAGAATGCACAAAGAAAAGTCCGTACACTGAGGCAACGAGGACCACGGTGGCCAACGCGGAGAGAGTTTTCGGAGTCACTTGTGCGGACTATTGTGGCACAATTCCACGCCGCTCCCAGCGGCCGGACGTGATTTACAACGGTTTGTAGAAATGGCCTTGGACGTGCCTTTAGCTCGCCGATGCTGATCCTGGCGCTAATGGCGGTCGTGTACTCCGCGCCAATCGGCCAGCCGTCCATGACAAGCACGGCGATTGCCGTGGACACATCCGGTAACTCTTATGTCGCCGGCTATGCGGATCAAACCGGCACGCGCTCGTTCGTCAACAAGCTCGATTCGGCAACCGGTAAAGTGATCTGGTCGGCGGCGCTGCAAATCTCGCCGATCAAAACCATCGCCGTAAACGGGAAAGGCGAAACTTATGTGGGTGGGTCTACCAGCGACGCGCAAGGTTACTTGGCCAAATTGAGCGCCGATGGTTCCAAGGTCCTGTTTTCTACTTCACTCGGACACACACAGACCTCGGTCACCGCGCTGGCCGTGGATCCGGCAGGAAATATCTACGTCACCGGCGACACAAACGATCGTTCATTTGCCCGCTTTGTACGTACAGGAGCGGAGACGGCACGGCGTCAAACAAAACCGCAATCGACAGCGCAAATCACAGCACTGTTCGAGAACGGCTCCGCACTCGTGACACCCCCGTTCGGAGGATTTCCGCGCCTTCAGACCCAGTACGCTAACGCCACGATCGCCTACGCTGGTGGCAGGCGTCACGCAAGTGAGTGTTCAAGTACCGGTACTGAATGTGAGCGGACGGCTGGGCGTGGTCTTTACATTCAAGTTCCACGGCGTGTTGGCGCCCGCCGTCGCGTCTGTCTCTGTGCGTTAATCGCAAAGACTTGACGATCTCTTTACAAATATTCGGAATCCAATTGGAACAAAGTAGCGTCTTACCGGATGAGTAGAGTTAGGAGAACGGACGATGAAACCAACCAACACGCAAGTGAAAATTTACGAAGTACACGGGCAGGCTCATTGCCCCGCATGCACTCACAACGTGGACGTTATGATCACGCACAAGGGCCGCCAAGCGAAGGTGACTCCGGGTCAGCGCTGCCCGCGATGCGGATCGTCTATTGACGCCGGGTTTGTGTTAAGGTACGATCAGGCTGCATAATAGTAACTAATGAAACGCAAAAGCGTACCGGCGGAACCCGTGATAGTCGACAAGGACCTCCTTGAGAAAGCCAAATTGGCTTTGAAGGGAGAGCAGGTGCGCCCGGTACTGCGCTGTGTCATCTGCGACGCCGACTCGGCTCCGAACTCTACCGAACAGCTCTGTTGGGTTTGCCGCCGTCTGAAAATTAGCGCCTGGCGCGAAAACGAACAACAGATCACCGCGCAGGAATAATCGAAGCGCGTTCGTAAACTGCTGCCGCTGCGGCGACGTCCTCCACACCCAATCCAATTGATTTGAAAATAGCGAGGCCGGACGCAGCACCTCGGATCGCGGATAATTCCACAACCTGGTTCCAGTCGACATCGGCCATAATCAAATCGCCCGCCTCGATCTTCGCCTGCTCTTTGTCGTCCACTACCACCATCTTCGCCCGGTGAATCAAGTCGGCCGGTAGCTCCCGCCGCTGCGGTTGATTGGAACCCATCGCCGCAATGACCGCATGCTCCTCCACCCAAGCGGACTCAAGAACGGGGTCCTTCGAAGAGGTCGCCGTCGTAATAACATCCGCACCGCGGACAGCCTGCTCCGCCGTGGCAACAGCTTCGATCCCGTTGGCCTCGGCAAAAGCCCGGCGTTTGATCGGGATCACGGCTCCAAACTCGAATCTTCTTGAAGGATCGCACGGCACGCATTGCATCGAGTTGGCTTTGCGCCTGAAAGCCCGAACCAATTACCGCGAGAACACCAACATCCTTCGGAGAAAGCAGGTCAACCGCCAGACCACTAGCAGCACCCGTACGGATCTGGCCTAGGTAATTGGCTTCAAACTGCGCCAAAGGTTCCCCAGTTTCAGCGGCATACAGAAAAAATGTAAAGTGGGCCCCGAACTTGGGATGCGTAGAATATATCTTCGTTCCGAAGTATTTCCCGAAGGCCCCAGCCAGCGAATGGAGCACCGCACCAGTCTTGAGGAACAAGCGGCGGCGCGGTTGATTCTGAGCTTCCCCGCGGCTCAACGCCGAGAAGCAGGAGCGCATCGCGTCCACAGCGACGTCCATCGGCAGTAGCCGCCGGACGTCGCTTTCAGTAAAATGCAGCATTAAGCGGTCGCGGCGTCTCTCTTTTCCGGATCGATACCAAGTTCCCGAATCGCCGCAGCCGCTTTCGCGGCGTCGAATTTCCCATCCCGAGACAACCGTGCAAGTGCCGCACTCACAATCGATTCCGCATCATTCTCAAAGTGACGCCTGAGGTGAAAACGGTTATCGCTTCGGCCAAACCCATCGGTCCCGAGACTCACCATGCGGCCCGGCAACCACGGAGCAATCTGATCCGGCACAGCCTTCATGAAGTCGGTAGCCGCAATAATCGGTTCCGTCGCGCCCTTCAGCGCCTCCACAAGATAAGGCGTCTTCGCCGGCTGATCCGGGTGCAGCCGGTTCCAACGGTCCACCACCATCGCATCGCGGCGAAGTTCGTTGTAACTGGTAACGCTCCAGACATCCGCCTGAACCCCATACTTCTCCGCCAGGATCTGCTGCGCCCGCAACGCTTCATTGAAAATAGGCCCACTACCAAAAAGGTGGACAGCCGGAGCACCGTCCGCCGCCTTGAATTTGTAAATCCCCCGCAGAATCCCTTCCTGGACACCTTCAGGCATCGCCGGCTGAGTGTAGTTTTCATTACAAATCGTCAGGTAGTAGAAGCGGTCTTCCATCTCCTGATACATGCGCCGAATACCGTCCTGCACGATCACCGCGATTTCATAAGCGTAGGCAGGATCGTAACTGTGGCAGGTGGGAAACGTGCTCGAAAGCACCAGGCTGTGCCCGTCCTGATGCTGAAGACCTTCACCAAGGAGCGTGGTCCGGCCAGCCGTTCCACCCATCAGGAATCCTTTTCCACGCGAGTCGCCGAACGCCCAAATCAGATCGCCGATCCGCTGGAAACCGAACATCGAATAGTAAACGAAGAACGGAATCGTCGGTACGCCGTAGTTTGCGTAGGCGGTTCCCGCGGCGGTGAAACTGGCCATGGACCCCGCCTCGGTAATTCCTTCTTCCAGAATCTGACCCTCTTTGGCTTCCTTGTAGTACATGAGCACGTCGCGGTCGACCGGCTCGTACAACTGGCCCTGACTGGCGTAGATCCCGATCTGCGGGAACATCGAATCCATACCGAAGGTCCGCGCTTCGTCGGGAATGATCGGGACAATGTACTTCTTCAAATCCGCGTTCTTCAGAAGCGCACGCAGGATAGCGACAAACGCGGTAGTAGTCGAGACCGCGTGCGTACCCGATCCTTTGAGCGAATCTGCAAAGGTCTCCATCGGAGGAGCCTTCAAATCGATCGGCCTAAGATGGCGCGCCGGCAATGACCCACCCATCGCCTCCAGGCGCTCCTTCATGTACTTCAGCTCAGCGCTATCTTCCGGCGGCCGGTAGAAGTCGAGATGTTCGACGTTCTCCTCCGGCATATTGAGTTCGAAGCGGCTACAGAAGTACTTCACCTGATCGCCGGTCAGTTTCTTCTGCTGGTGGGCGACGTTCAATCCCTCGCCGGCCTTACCCATGCCGTAGCCTTTTACCGTCTTGGCCAGAATCACCGACGGCGAGCCTTTGTGTTCAACGGCCCGTTTGAAGGCGTTATAGACTTTGACGGGGTCATGACCGCCGCGCCGTAGCGCGCCCAGTTCCTCGTCCGATTTGTCGGCGACCATTGCCAACAGTTCGGGATACTTCCCGAAGAAGTTCTTGCGTACGTAAGCGCCGCCCTTTGCCTTGAACGCCTGATATTCGCCGTCCACGCACTCTTCCATTCGCTTCTGAAGAAGGCCGTTGTGATCGCGGGCGAAGAGCTCATCCCAACTGGAGCCCCACAGGACCTTAATCACATTCCAGCCCGCACCGCGGAACAAGGCTTCCAGTTCCCGGACAATGCTGCCGTTCCCGCGCACGGGACCATCCAGCCGCTGCAGATTGCAATTGACGACGAAAATCAGATTGTCGAGCTTCTCGCGCGATCCGAGCGTAATGGCGCCCAGGCTTTCCGGTTCGTCAGTCTCGCCGTCGCCCAGGAATCCCCAGATTTTGCGATCCGTCTTCGGAATGATGCCACGATTTTCCAGGTAGCGCATAAAGCGCGCCTGGTAGATAGCGTTGATCGGGCCGAGACCCATCGACACAGTCGGAAACTGCCAGAAATCCGGCATCAGCCAAGGGTGCGGATAAGACGACAAGCCTGGATGCTCGCGAAGTTCATGGCGAAAGTTTTCCAGGTGCTTTTCGTTCAGGCGCCCTTCCAGAAACGCGCGGGCATACATACCGGGCGACGCATGGCCCTGATAGTAGATCAGATCGCCCGGCTGATCGCCGTGAGACCCGTGGAAGAAATGATTTTGCCCAACCTCGGTAAGGGTCGCCAGCGACGCATAGGTGGCGATGTGGCCGCCGATATTGTCATCGTATTTATTCGCCCGCGTGACCATAGCCAGCGCATTCCAGCGAATCCAATTCTTGATCCGCCGCTCGATTTCGCGGTCGCCAGGATACGGAAGTTCTTCTTCGTAGGAAATCGTGTTCCGGTAGCGGGTGTTGAGCGTGACCGGAGCTTCCACTCCGAATTCGGTTGCGCGATCTTCAAGCCGCTTCAGCAGGTAGGCAGCCCGGTCGGGCCCTCCCTGGTCGATGATTTCATCGAGCGACTCCAGCCACTCGGCTGTCTCTTGAGGATTTAGGTCCTCGGATACATCTGCCTTGGTTTTTAGCATCGTATGGGTACACTTTAAAAATAGCGTTTGAGGAGGGTGAAGCGCAAACTTGGGGTAGACGTACCATGCCGATCAACCACCGAGCCGCCCGCCTGAAACAGCTCATAGATGCCCGGAAAGAGGAGCCGAAGATCAATTTCGAGCGGGACGCTGGGAATGGGGACAAACAGGACTTCAGCGGCGACCCGGTCAACGCGTATCTGCGCGAGGTGTGCAGGGTGCCAAAGCTCACGAGCGCCAGCGAGATCGAGTTGGCCAAAGCAATCGAGCGGGCCGGGCCGGAAGCGGAGGCCGCCAAGGTGCAACTCATCGAGTCTAATCTGAGGCTCGTAGTCTCAATCGCCGAACGCTACAGTGACCGCAGCGTCCATATCCTGGCGATCATGCGAGCGCGCTCGAATGAATCTTTATGAAATCCTCATGCCTTCTCAACGACTTCTTCACGCCTTTCCGAATACGTTCGGCATGGAGGCCGCAAGGCATGGTGAAAATCGAAGTGGTGATTCAACCTTTCAAGCTGGACGACGTGAAAGCCACCCTGGAAGACCTGGGTGTCGAAATAACGATGATTTCCGAAGTCATGGACCACGGTACTTTGCCGGGGCGGAGGGCCCGCTATCGCGGGGCCGAGTATTGCCTCGATACGCCGAGAGTAAAGCTGGAAATACTAGCATCGTCCGAGCGGACGGATGAGATCGTCGACGCTCTTCTGCGAGTCGCCCGCACAACGCTGTCCTGCGATGACGGCAGAATCCTCGTCTACGAAGTCGCCGACGCCATCCGAATCCGGACCGGCGCCCGGTTCCAGTACACACTGAATTAATACCCTACTTCATCACGCGAACCCCTCGGTGCCTGGCGGGCGTTCTTTCTGCTATCTTCATATTTCCCCGTGACCAGAGACGATTTTAAAAAGCTTTCCGAAGCCCGCGTGACCGATGCGAAGGCACGCAGAGCCGCGTGCCGGGCGTCATCCGCGGACAGACCATTCGCTTGCTGTTCAGCGGCCTCCAACTCCAAATCCGCACGCAGTTCGCGCTCCAGATCTTGCTCGCGTTCTTTCCGCCGCCACCAGCGCATGTCAGCCCTCTTCAGCCGGCCACATGACCCGGGCGATCGCGCCCGCCATTTGCTTCCATCTCGATTCTTCGGCGGCAAGCTGCTTCTTGCCTGCCGGCGTGAGGCGATAATATTTGAATTCGCGCTTTTGATCCTTTGCGGCCGGTTCCCACTTCGCCGCGAGCCAACCCTTGCGTTCAAGACGATGCAGGGCCGGGTACAGCGACCCGTGCTCGATCTGTAGCAGGTCGTCGGTAGTTCGTTGAATGTGCTTCGCGATCTGATGCCCGTGGGCCGGTCCAAACAGCAGCGTGCGCAAAATCAGCATATCCAGCGTGCCCTGCAACAGTACGATTCGCTCCGTGGGTTCCTTCGGCATATTGTTGCTCCTGGGTAGACGTTCTTCCAAGATACAGTTAGCAGCGAAATTTCAGCAGATCGCAATACGATCAAACCGGCAACGCCGACTGACGCCGTTGCAGGAAGCGGCGGACCGCGGGGTCGCGCTCGAGACCGATCGCGATCTCGTACGCGCGCCGGGCTTCGTCAAGCGCGCCCGTCTTGGCCAGCAGCTCCGCGCGCGCAGCCCAGTAGGGCTGGTATTCGGCGAGCCGCGACATCGGCGGCCGACTTCTTGCATCGCCTCGAGAGCGGCGCCGGCGCCCATGCACCTCCGCGATCGCCAGAGCGCGATTGATCGCGACCACCGGCGAGCCGGCGAGCGCGAACAGCGCGTCGTAGAGCTGCACCACCTCGGCCCAGTTGGCGTGACCCGTGCGGCAGCGATAGACGTGCGCCGACTGCAACGCGCCTTCCAACTGATAGCGGCCAATGGAGCCCAGAGCACTCGCGCGCCGGAGCAGCGCCTCGGCCTCAGCGATCATCTGCGAATCCCACAACGCCGGATCCTGCTCGGCGAGCGGCACGTACTCGCCATCCTCCCTGCGCCGCGCGCGACGCCGGGCTTCCGCGTGAAGCATGAGCGCAAGCAGACCCAGCGCCTCCGGCTCCTCCGGCAGCAGCTCGGTCACGAGCCTGGCCAGAAACATGGCTTCCTCGGTGAGATCGCGGCGGACGACATCGGTCCCGCCAGGGTCGGTCCAGCCTTCCGCGAAGGCCGCGTAGATGGCGTCCAGCACGGTGTCGAGCCGTCCCGGAAGCTCCTCGCGCTCCGGGACGCTAAACGGAATGCCGGCCTGCCGGATCTTGTCCTTGGCACGGACGAGCCGCTTACCCATGGCCGCCGGAGACGTGAGGAACGCCGAGGCGATCGTCTTCGCATCCAGCCCGAGCACCACCTGCAGAATCAACGGCGCGCGAACGCCGGCCTCGATGGCCGGATGCGCGCAGGCGAACATCAACGCGAGACGATGGTCCGGGATCTCCGCGTCCGTCGCCGCAGCGTCCAGCCCTTCCGCCAGGAGCTGCAACTGCTCGGCCGCAATCTCGTGTCGGCGTCGTCGCCGGGCGCACATCGATCACTCTTTCGCCGGGCGACGGTCAGCAGCCACGCTTCCGGATTCGACGGACAGCCATTCCGCGGCCAATCCGCCAGCGCCGAAGCGAACGCCTCCGACAGCGCGTCTTCGGCGGCCGCCACATCCCGCGTGCGCGCCGCGAGAAAGGCGACGAGCTTGCCGTAGCTGCGACGCGCGACCGCGTCCGCCGTGCTACGCGCCTGCGCGTCGCCTTCGCCGGAGTTCATACGTTCACACCGCCGGCTCGTAGCACAGCAGGACGTTCCCATTGCCGAAGGCCCGCGTCTTCGTCAGCTTCAGGTTCAGCTTCTCTTTGATGCCGTCGAACATCGTCCTCCCCTTGCCGAGAACGATGGGATTCACCACGATCTGGTATTCATCGATCAAACCCTCCTGCGCCAATTGCGAAACAATGCTGCCGCTTCCCAGGATCGCCATGCCCTCTCCCGGCTCTTTCTTCATCTTGCGTACTTCCGCCGCCATGTCGCCCTTCACCAGCTTCGTGTTGTTCCACGACGCCTTGTCCAGCGTTCTCGAAAACACGACCTTCGGCAGCTTGATTCATTCCTTCGGCCACCACAGGATTATTCTGCATCGCGATGCGGCGTCGGCCAGTAGCTTGCCATCAGCTCATAGGTAATCCTGCCGAACAAAAGCTCGCCTCCGCCACTGGCGTTCCCTGGCCACAAATGCATTCCACTCCGCATCTTCCTTATTCGTGTGGGCCCAGCTCATGTCGCCGTTCGCGTCGGCGAAGTAACCATCCAGCGTCACGTGATTGAAAACGATTAATTTCCTCACAGTGTCTTCTCCTTGTGGTAACCGTTTATGCAGGCTCCGAGTTCCGCTCATCGGCAGACTATGTCCATGATCGGACGCACCTCGACGACACCGTGAAGTGCGGTCGGACAGCGGGCTGCCCACGAAAGCGCGGCATCGAGATCGGGCACGTCGATGATATGGAAGCCGCCGAGCTGCTCCTTCGAGTCGGCATAGGGGCCGTCCAGCACCTGCGTCTTGCCGTTCGCGACCCGCACGGTCGTCGCAGTCGAGGTGGGCTGCAGGCCGGTGCTGCCCGTCAGGACACCCGCCTTCTTCATGGCCTCAATGTATGCGACGTAGGCTCCCAACCAATGTTCCTTGCTCGGCCTTTGTCAGTTGCGGGCCAGCCGGCCTCGTTCACATAGTCCATCAGAATGTATTTCATTTGGAATCTCCGTAATAGTTGTCGGCGGTCATGTCCTCCGCCACCACAATGACGCTCGAACCCCATGCGATTTGGACAACCGCGCCAGGATATTCTCCGTTTTTTTAAGGCCACCCGGCACCCGGTGCAGGCGCCTCGACGATGAGCACCTGACCCGTTCGTGCCCCATCAGCCATCTTCGCAAGACCATGCCACTCCGCCGCCATCAGGAACAACGTTCTCTCGTCCGCGCCTCCGAGCATACAAGCGAAGCAGCCGCGGTCAAGATGAATCATCTGCAGCACCTCACCACCTTCGCGGACGCGCACGCAACACTTGTTCGGAACGTCTCCGTACCAGACGGCGTTGTCGGCGTCGATGCAGATGCCGTCGGGAACGCCGCCACCGAGAGCGGCCCACACCCGCCGGTTCGACAGACTCCCGTCCGCGCCGATGTCGAAAGCCGTGAGCCTCTTGCCATACGACTCGGCGACGATCAACGTCGAGTTGTCGGGAGTAACGGCCATCCCGTTGGGGAAGGCGATGCCATCGGCCACCTGCCGAGCCGAGCCATCGGGCGTGACCAGAGCGACGATTCCGGGAGCGAACGCCTCACCAGCCAGAAGATCAAAGCCGCCGCCGTTGACGTAGGCGTTGCCACGCCCATCGACGACAATCTCGTTCCAGCCGCGGTCAGTGAGGGCGCTCAGGTCGGCATGGGTCACCAGCGACCCGTCGGGTTCCCTACGCAGGAGAAGCCCCTCGCGCCCGGAGACGACCAGCAGGCGCCCATCGGGTAGCCAGTCGATGCTAAACGGAATGGTGGTCGGCACGCGAAGGACCACCTCGCTCGTGCCGTCGAGATCGACAGCAACGATCTCTTGCATACCCCAGTTGCAGAACCACAGACGGTCCTCGTGCCAACGCGGCGACTCACCGAACGCAAGACCGGTCAACAGTGTTCGCACTTCACGCCTCCTAAGGTCAGAGCAACAGTTGAAGACTGTCTCACGCTCCGCCGTTACAATGACGCTCGAACACCTGCGATTTGGACAACCCCCGAGCCAACAGTCCAGAGCTACTCGATGAAGCCGAGTTGCTTCAAACCTTCCCTCGGTTCCTTCTCGTCGAAGCTAATGAAAGCCTTTTTTTGACGGCCATTCTCCAGCGCCACGCCATAGGGCCCGGCGACGAAACTGAAGGTTTTCTTCAGAAGGTCAAGGTCATTGGAGAGCTTGGCTTTAAGCTTCGTGTCGTTCAGAAAGTCCTGGCCGAATCGAGGCATACGGGTAGGAATGGCAATCACCTGCGTGGCTTTCCAGGTGAAGGTGGACATTTGCTTAGCAGCGGCCTCGCAGTGCGAGCACTCTGGGTCAAAGAAGAACAGGAAAATCTTTCCGCTTTGGAGCGAGTACGGTTTGCCGTCGACGGTAATACTGTCCGGCGCCTTGAGACCGGTCTGATGCGAGTAGGTAATCCCGAAAGATGTCGCGGCGAAGATCACAATGGAACTCAGAAGAATCGCGGCACCTCGCAGATTTTCCGCACGCCGCGCCCAAATGGCCGCCAGGACCGCCAGAAGCAGCATCGCTCCGTCGCCGGCGAAGAAACCCGGTCCAATGGTGCGCTTGAGCCACGGGAAGCAACTGCATTCCGCCCCACGCAACGTGCTGTAGTTGATGCCGATATAGCCCATGAAGACGACCAGCAGCGCAGCCGTGAGCCATCCACCCCAGCGCCGGAATCGTGGAAAAAACAGCATCAATCCGGCGAATGTTTCCGCCGTCCCGAACCCAATCGCGCAAGGCAAACCGAAGGCCGGCCAGACTTTTGCCTGCATCATCAATGTAGCGGCGGTGTAGGGTTCAGTAAGCTTCCAGACTCCCGCGACGACGAAGAGCAATCCGACCAGAACTGCCGACACACCACTGACGGCTGTCTTCCACATTGGGAGTTCGTTCATTGGTTTTATTCTATCGTTCGCCTACACTGAAAGCAGATGATCGTACTCGCCCTTCTGGCGGTGTTGGTGGACAGCGTTGTCCCCGTGCAACCGTCCTCCTGGCGTGCTATCGAAGTGAAAGTCGACAAGCCGGGCACCACCGTCGAATGCTCTTACACTGTCGATGGAGACACGGCACGGGTGGAGGCGATTCTCGTCACCCGGCACGACGCGGAGCGCTTTAACCAGGGCCGAAGCTATCATCCGCTGGCCTCCACCGGCTTTCAGACCACTGGAAAACTACACTTTGAAATCGACGAGCCCGGCGATTACGTGCTGCTCTTGGACAATCGTTTGGAGAGCGGACGGACCACCGATGTTTCGCTGAAAATCGATCTGCGTGATCCGCCGAATATTGTGGCTGGAACCGTTTCGCCGGAGCGGCGTCAGGTAGTGATCACGTTAAGCCTTCTGTTCTTTCTCGGAGTGGTCATGTTCTCCGCGCGGCAATTCATGAAATAGATGCCGGAACTACCCGACATCACGGTCTACATCGAGGCGCTGGAGCGGCGTGTGGTCGGCCGGACGCTCGAACATGTGCGTGTGTCCAGCCCGTTTCTATTGCGAACGATCGATCCACCGTTGCAGGCCGCTGAGGGCAAACGCGTGCAGCGCTTGCGGCGTATCGGGAAGCGAATCGCCATCGGGCTCGAGCAAGACATCTGGCTGGTGCTGCATCTGATGATCGCGGGGAGGCTGCACTGGGCCAAGCCGGGAGTGAAGCTGGCCAGGAAAGGTTCGCTGGCAGCGTTCGATTTTGCAGACGGGAGTCTGCTGCTCACCGAAGCTGGCTCGAAGCGGAGAGCATCCTTGCACGTTGTCGCGGGTGAAGAGGGTCTACTGGCGCTCGATCCAGGCGGGCTCGAAGTAATGGATGCAACGCTCGAGGAATTTGCGGCGGCGTTAATCGCGGGCAACCACACCTTGAAACGCGCGTTGACTGATCCCCGGCTCTTCAGCGGCATCGGGAACGCCTACTCGGACGAGATTCTGCATCGCGCGATGTTGTCCCCGATTACCCTGACGCAAAAACTGAAGCCAGAGGAAGTGGAGCGTCTGTTCGCAGCCACAAAAGAAACGCTGGCCGAATGGGTGGATCGCCTTCGCCTGGAAACGGGCGACGGTTTTCCCGAGAAAGTCACGGCATTCCGCAAGGAGATGGCGGTACACGGGAGATATAAGCTACCGTGTCCCCGCTGTGGCGCGAAAGTTCAACGCATACGATACGCGGACAATGAGACGAACTATTGCGTGCGTTGCCAGACGGGAGGAAAGGTTCTGGCGGACAGAAGTCTCTCGCGATTAATGAAAGGGGATTGGCCGCGCACCTTGGACGAGTTGGAAATTCTGGTGCCTCAGCGGCGCGCGACCGCGAAATCCCAGACCTGAATATTTCCCTTGCCGGCGGTGAATTCCACCACCGCGTACTCGCCGGGTTCGATTGGCTTGGTCGGCCAGATCTTATAGAGCCCATCGGCCAGTTGTCGCCGAAAGATTTCCACCTCATCCGACTGCTCGACGATTTCATGCGTAAGCGGAACGATGTCCCATTTTTGAACGACGCGTGCAGCCTTTGCAGGCGTGAGACGGAAGATGGCGAATCGCTCTTCGTAGTTCGGGCGGAAGTAAAATTCCGGACGCTCCTCGCGAACGGAGAATTGGGAGTTAGGACCGTCGAGTTCGATGGTGGCTTTGCCGGATAGCACCGGGAGTGGGCTCAACACCTTCAGGACGGTGCGGCGCTTGTTACTTACTGTCTTCGGTTCGGCCTGTTTCAAAAGCTTCATGGCGTTGCCCTCTTTGAAGTAGACGCCGTTCTCCATGGGGACACGGGCAATTTCCGCACGCTCTTCGCGAATGGCTTTCGATTCTTCGTCGTAGGCCTTGGTTTGCTGCTTTATCTTCTCCTCTTTCGCGGTGATTTCATCCTCAGTCTTTTTGAAATCCACCATTTCGAGAGGGATCTCTTCCCAGTCGGCGCGTTCGACGCTGTAGTACCGGACGCGATCGGCCAGCTTCTGATATTCGCGGACCAGGTGGTAAGAGCCGTCTTTCAGGTAGAGGCGAACATTGGCAGCGGTGGCAGTGAGGGCGACGATGAGGAGGATGGAAAAGGCGCGGAACATCTTATTACTTTGTTGGACGAGTTTGGAAGGCTGCCAGTTTCGCCCGGAAAGCCGGCCGGTCAGCGACGTCGCGGTTCACCAGCGCAGGTGGCAGTTCACCGCGCGAGACAGCCAGAATGTTCTGGCAGGCGTCAAGCGCGTTGTCCCGGGCGATTTCTTCGGTCCATGCCAGGCCGTGCGGTGTGAGAATCACATTGTCGAGGTCCCGCAGAGGACTGTCGAGGGGCAGTGGTTCAGTTTCAAAGACATCGAGACCTGCGCCGGCGATCCAACGTTCGCGCAGCGCCCGAACGAGCACCTGTTCCTGAATAATCGGACCGCGGGCAGTATTGATCAAGTAAGCATCCGGCTTCATGGCACGGAGTTGCGTCTCTCCGACCAGACCGCGCGTGGAGTCGTTAAGCAAGGTGTTAATCGCAACAAAGTCACTCTGCCGGAACACTTCGTCCATGGAGACGAGTTCGACATTGAGCGATTTCACCTGCTCCGCCGACACATACGGGTCGTAAGCGATGAGGCGGCCGAAGCCCAGCGACTGCACGATACGGAACATTTCCTGAGCGATATTGCCGCAGCCGATAGACCCAAGAACCCGCCCCTTGAGGTTTCGGCCGAGCTCGAGCCCGGCCCGCCATTTACCGGAGCGCAACAATTTGTCTTTAGCGAACAGTTGCGTAGTGAGCGCAAGGATGAATGTAAGAATCGCCTCGGCCACCGGACGGCGCACGCCGTTCGGCGCAATACCAAGTGCGACGCCGGCTTCGGTCAAAGCCTTGGTGTCGATCATGTCGTAGCCCACGCCCCATCGGGCAACCAGAGCGAGGCGCTTCAACCCCCGCACGCTTTCTGGAGTGAACTTGAGAGCCAACGCAAAGATGGCATCGAACTGATCGAGCGCTTCCGGCGTAGCCACTTTTCCGGGCTGATCGGGCATGGGTCCCCATTCAATGCCTTCCGGCCCGAGTTGTGCTTCAAGAACGTGTTCAAAGAGGCCGGGGGCATCTATATAAAAATCCGGGGTTACACCAACGCGGAATTTGGACATGACGATTGCCTCATTATATGCGCGACGCCGCCGGTTTTCGCCCGCGCACGCAAGACGGGAAACCCCACAACCAACGGCGCCCCGGAAACCGCTAATCTAATAAAGCCGCAATGCGATCCAACAGTTTCATATTAACCACGCTGTCATTCACCATTCTTCTAACATCCTGCAAAGGAATTCGCGGAGGCTCCCAAGCCGAAGCAGCAATTCTCATCGCCGACCTCGGAGGACCTACGCCGATACTTCAACTAAACACACCCCGCTACGAATTTCGCAAGAACGAATCGAACGACCGCCGCATCGAACTCCCGGAACGCAAACCATCGGCAATCGAAACAACCGGGTTCGCCGGATTTCCGCCATCAAGCGCCTGCAACGGCTGCACCTTGGTCATCAAGTACTCGATGGAAGGCGGCGCAGAGGGCAGCCTGATCTTCCACGCCTCGGCCACAGGAATCTCTTTCGAATCCTATCCACGAAGTCTTGAAAGCGATTTCTCCAATCCGGACGAAAAAGCAGATACCACGCGTCAGCTCAAGAACGCACGGCTCCAGAGCATTCACACCGGGAACACACCAGAATGTTTTTGCAAGACCGCGCCATGTAAGGTGACGATCCGCCTGAACTAAAACTCAGGGCCGGGGAACGGGCTTCAACCGGTTGGCACCCTGGAACGGCAACATCCAGCCTGGGTACTCAGGCGGCAATGCGCTCACATCATCCAGCTGCTTAATCTCTTCCCCACTGAGACGAAGGTCCACTGCCGCGAGGTTGTCCTGGAGTTGATCAAGGCGCTTGGCCCCGATAATAACCGACGTGACCACCGGCTTAGTGAGCAGCCAAGCAAGGGCGATGCGGGCCGGGCTGCAATCGTGTGCTTTGGCGACGGGAGCCATGGCCTCAAGGATTTTCCACGCGCGCTCTTTATCAACGATCGGAAAGTCGAATTCCGACCGGCGGGATCCCTCAGGCTTCTGGTTTTCACGGCTGAATTTCCCGGACAGCAGCCCTCCAGCCAGCGGGCTCCAGACCAGCAGACCGGTCTTCTCCGCCTCGAGCAAAGGGACCAGATCACGTTCGAGGTCGCGTCCGGCGATCGAGTAGTAAGCCTGCAGAGTGTCAAACCGGGCAAGGTTCCGGAACTGCGAGATTGCGAGTGCCTTGGCGATCTTCCACGCTTGCCAATTCGAACAGCCGATGTAACGAACTTTGCCCTGCTTCACCAGATCGTCGAGGGCGCGGAGCGTCTCTTCGATCGGCGTAACAGAGTCGTTACCGTGGATCTGGTAGAGGTCAATGTGGCTGGTCTGAAGGCGGCGGAGGCTCGCTTCGACCGCGTCCATAATGTGTCCGCGTGAAGCACCCACGTCGTTGCGGCCGGGTCCTACTCTGCCGAAGACTTTCGTGGCGACGACAACATCTTTGCGGGCAATGTTCAGGTTCTTGAAAGATTGACCGAGGATCTTTTCGCTTTCGCCATCCGAGTACACGTCGGCTGTATCGAAGAAGTTGATACCAGCGTCGATGGACGCTTTGATCAGCTCATCGGCGCCTTTCTGGTCGACGCTGCCGATAGTTTTCCAGATTCCCTGTCCGCCGTGAAAGGTCATGGTTCCGAGACAGAGAGTCGACACAAGGAGGCCGGTATCGCCCAGTGTTTTGTATTCCATGATCTAGGTTATTGATGCTGTCCGCGCGGATTAGTGTTCAGGAATATCGCACACCGGAAACTCGGCCAGCACGCTGCCGCCTTCAAACCCAAGTTCCTCCACCATTCCCGCGCGTGAAGTGAAGTAACCATCGGCAGTCATGCTCTTCATCGCTCGAAAGAAAGTAGCTCCAGGACCCTTCAGATTGCCTGCATCCACCGCGTCGCTCAACGGTTGAAGGATCGCTACCTGTTGTTTCTCCGACAGCGCCAGAAAATCCTTTCGATGTTTTCGCTGGGACTCGCCGCGCAGATATTCAAGACCGGCGGAGAATACTTTCTGATGCTGCGGTTCGCCGCGCACCACGAAATCGATATACGCCGGCACACCCGCACCCACCGCGCCAGGAGTGCTCGTTTCCGGGATGATCAACTCGGCGATGCGGGAGACCAAAGCCCCATCAGCGGGAGAGAAGTAGGGCGGGCCCTCAGGCGCGGCCTGTTTGCCCGGCGCGGGATGCTGGTGTTGGCCGTAAAGTTCCGTCGACGCGAACGGAAACGCGCAAGTGGCGCTGATGGCGCCGATGATCTTAAGTGCCTCTCTTCGCCGTGCCATTAAAGCGCTCCTTTTTTCAACTGATCGCCAATGTAGTCAGCCGTGCGCGCGGCCAGCGCCATGATCGTGTGCGTCGGGTTCTTCTCCGAGGCAGACGGAAACGCACTCCCATCCACTACGAAGAGATTCTTGACGTCGTGGCTCTGGCAATACCGGTTGAGCACCGACCTCTTCGGATCCTCGCCCATACGGCACCCGCCGAGTTCGTGGTTCGTGGCCGGAGAATCGCTGACGTTGAGAATCTCACTGCCCGCGGATTCGAGAATCTGTTTCGACCAATTCTGCATGTCGCGAAAGATCTTCATGTCGTTGTCCGTCCACACGACGTGGCGCCGGGCCAGCGGGAGACCGAACGCGTCCTTCTTCTCCCAATCCAGATCGATAAAGTTTCGCGCATCGGGAATTTTTTCGCCATAAGGCGAGAACGTAACATAGGCGGGGAATCGCTCCGAGACCGATCGCTTGTAGTCCTTGCCGAATCCCGGAAGCTGTCGCGACCATCCAACCGAACGCCGATTCTGATAACCGAATTGGGCTCCGAAACTCCGCGCGTAGTCCTTCTTTCGGGTGTGCATGAACGAAGGCAGATACGCATGGTCAAGAAAACCTTCATCATGATTCGCGCGCGTGCCGATGAGCGGCTTGAGAAACGCGTCCACGCCCCCGGTCATGTGCGGAATGAAATCCTTACCAAGGTGGCCGCTCGAATTCGCCAGTCCATCCGGGTAGAGCCGGGATTTAGACATCATGAGCAGCGCAACGCTTTGCACGCACGCGCACGCCACAACCACCACGCGGCCGCGCACCTCGCCTGGCTGCTTCGTAGTGCGGTCCATGTACCGGACGCCGGTAACGCGGTTCTCCGGAGAAACGAGCACCTCGGCGACAACGGAATTAGGAAAGATTTCCAGATGCCCGGTCTTCAGAGCGGGAATCATGTGAACGTCGGCGGAATTGTACTTGGCGGCGACGTCGCAACCGGACATGCAGTTTCCGCAGAAGTGACAGGCCGGCCGCGTGGCCGTCGGGCGGCTCAACGTGGACTTCCGTACGTGGATAATTTTGAGACCGAGCTTGGCCGCTCCGCGCTGAATGAGCACATCACTGCATTTCATTGGAACCGGAGGAAGAAACACGCCGTCTGGAAGATCTTCGAGATGATCGAGATTGCCGCAAACACCGACTTCCCGCTCGATTTTCTCGTAGTACGGCGCCATGTCCTTGTAGTCGACAGGCCAATCTTCTCCCGCGCCTTCAAACGTCTTGCCCTTAAAATCACGCTGGCTGAAGCGCCAGGCAACAGCGTTCCAGAGCATTGTTTTCCCGCCGACGCCGCGCGAGCGTTCGGTATCGTAGCCCTCTTTGCCCGGTTTCATGGTCGGGATATGACGGTTCGGAAACTCGAACGGCATGGCGTGCGTGTTGAAGTCGGTTCGCGTATTGACCTTGGGTCCGCCCTCGACAACCGCGACATCAACGCCAGCCTGCGCGAGATGCGCCGAGAGGGTTCCACCGCCGGCCCCGGAGCCGACAACAACCACATCGTAAACTTTGGACGCCATAATAGTAGTGTCCACGAAGATATCAAAAGTCAACCTGGATTGGATAGAGTAAAAGTACATGTTCACGTGGATTTGCCCAAAATGCGGGAGAGAAGTTCCTCCAGCCTATAGCGACTGTCCGAATTGCCGGCAGATGGAGGCGCAGAGGCAAGATCCCTTGCAGCCCCAGCCCCCGCCGCCACCGGTTTATCAGGCGCCGCCTCCACCGCCCGCCTACCAAGCACCGCCGCAGCCTCCGGTTTATCAGGCACCACCACCTCCGCCTCCTCCGCCGCCCGCCGCGCCGACTTTGCCCTGGGCGACTGCCACGTTTACTGCTGCTCCACCCGCTCCGCCTCCGGCCCCGGCCCCTGTGTATGCTGCGCCGGCGTATGCTCCTCCGCCGCCCGCACCTCCGCCGCCTCAGCCCGCCGCTGCTCAGGTGGCCGCTGCTCCGATGTTCGGCGGCGCCGCCTATGCGCAAGCGCCGCAGTCCGGACCGAGGAAAGGCTTGCCGAGTTGGTTGGTGGCGATCCTGGCGCTCGTGGGGATTGGCGCCGTTCTGGCCGTGTTGTACATCTACATCCTTCCAAGCAAGAAACCGGGAGCGGCGACGGCGTCGTCTGACACTACAGCCGCACCAATGTCCTCCCTGCCGGCTGGCGGCGCGCCAAGAGGTACACATCCGTTGGCGAAGTTTCTGGAAATCTCCGGCCTGCGCGTAAACGAAGACGCGAAGCAGCAGCTACATGTGCATTTCGTAGTGGTGAATCATTCAGCGGCGGATCTCCCGGAATTGGAAATGACTGTCACCGTCAAGGCTGCGGACAAGGCGCTCGTTGATGTGCCGGTGAAGGTGCCGGCGATAGGACCGTTCGAATCGAAGGATATGCAGTCTATCGTGAAGAGTTCGTTGAAAGGCTACGAGTTGCCGGACTGGCAGTTTCTGAAATCCGAATTCAACATCACTTCGGCGCCGTGATGCGCGTAGTTCAACGTGTGGGTTCGCATGGTGGTAGCGTAATGCCCACGCGGGAGGCGTTGTCGCGAGCCTCAGCCAGACACGGATCAAGGCTGAGCGCGCGCGTGAAATCCTGCCGGGCGGCATCGCCCTGGTGCATCATCAACAGAGCAACACCCCGATTTGTGAATGCGCGTGGGTCATTCGGCGAGAGCGCCAATGCCCTACCAAATTCCGTCAGCGCTTTTTCCGGCGCGCCTGACACCAGATAGACCCTCCCAAGTTCGGATGCGATGGCCGCATCGTCTGGCGCAATTCTCTTAGCGTCCTCGAGCAGGGCGACTGCTCTAGATGGATCAACCACCCGCGCCAGTTGCAGTTTAGGACGGACTTTGTTCGGAGAGCGCTCGACGGCTTCGGTCCAGAGACGGGCTTCGCTCTGCCAAACGTAAGTGCGCGTGATGGTGACTACGAGCAAGACGCCGCACACTGCATAGAACACCGTGCGATAGCGAACGAGCACTAATGCCACGGCCGATCCGAAGCCGATCATCGGTAAGTACATGCGCCGGTCGGCAGCCAGATCGGCAGCGGGAAGAATGGACGAACTTGGCAGCAGTAGTATTACTCCAGCAAGGAACCAAAAGCCTGCGCGAGCACGAGTGAACCACCTGAGAGACACGGCTCCAAGTGCAATCAATGCGAGCCAGGCCCACCAGTTCGCATTAGCGGAGACTTGCGGGTCGACCGTGAATCCAATCGGCGCTACCAGCAATCGCAGGTATCGAATAATCACGTAGCCTTGTGTGCCAAGATATTCGACCGGCGTAATACCAGCGGCGAAGCCCGCCCGTGCGCCGGGAGTCTGCGTTGTCGCGTAAAGGACATGAACTCCCGCAATAAGGGCGAGCAGGATCATGACGCCGATAGGTTTCAATTCGCGGCGGTTTCGTGAGATGGAAAGATAGAGAAGCAGTAGAAAAATGGGCACCGCGACCCACTCTTCTTTAGCGGCCAACGCGACCGCGAACCACACGACGGCCCACCAATGATTTCCTCTGGTCCAAGAGCGCAAGGCCAGGATGCAAAACAAAGCTGAGAGCAAAGTGCTTCGGGCGAAAACGTAATCGACAGGTTCCGACTGGATGGGGTGCAGAGCGAAAAGCACCGTGGCCATAAGCGCGGCGGGAGCCGGCATCAATCGCTTCAGAACGTCGAGCAGAAGCAGGACACAAGCCAGATGAAGGGCGAGATTCACCGCGTGATACGTCCATGCCGTCTGCCCGGCAAGCTGGTAATTCAACCAGAAGGTGAAATAGGTGAGAGGCCGCGTTCGCGCCAGACTCCAGACATCGGCCCAGCCCGCCTGCCCAGTTACAGCAGGGTCGGAAAAAATGGAATAATCGTCGAACGCGAAGCCCGCGAAAAGGCATCCGCCGAACGCAATAAGGATAGCGGCGGCAAGGATCAGTTTATCGCGCAATGCTATCATCGTAGATCACAAAATGGCCGTTACTCCGAGATCCAAAGTGCCGCGGCCGAAGAACGCCGCTGAACGCAAAGAGCGGATTCAACAGGTCCTGCGCGGTCTCGATACGCTCTACCCCAACGTCACCTGCGCGCTCCATCATAAGACAGCGTGGGAACTACTGGTGGCAACGATTTTATCGGCGCAGTGTACCGACGACCGCGTGAACAAAGTAACGCCGGGGTTGTTCAAGAAGTATCCAACGATTCGCGATTTCGCCGCGGTGAGCCAAGCCGAGTTGGCGCAGGATATCAAGTCGACCGGGTTTTTCAACAACAAAGCGAAGAGCGTGATCGGCGCGGCGAAGAAGATCTTGGGGGATTTTAAAGGCCAGATTCCCAGGACGATGGACGAAATGCTGACCATTCCCGGTGCCGCCCGCAAGACCTCGAATGTCGTGCTCGGCGTAGCCTATGGGATCGCTTCGGGCGTAGTGGTGGATACGCACGTCGCGCGGATTTCCCATCGCTTGGACCTCACCAAACAGACGGATCCCGTTAAGATTGAACAGGACCTGATGAAGATCATCCCGCAGGACCGCTGGATTCTGTTTTCGCATCAGGTAATCCATCATGGCCGGAAGCTCTGTATCGCCCGGAAGCCCAAGTGCAACGAGTGCCTGCTCGATCCGATTTGCTACGCGAAGGATAAGAACGAGAATGCGGTGTAGTGCATTGGCTGCGTTGTGTCTGTGTCTGACCGGATGCGTCGGCATACAGGACGCCTATGCGCCCGCTGAGCAAAGAAAGCCCCTAAGCGTAGAAGATCCGTTGACCATCAAACCGTTCATCCGGATGAATTCTCCGGATGCGCCGGCGCAGTTTATTCGCGATGTCGACTCCAGGCTCAACGGCGGAACGTGGCGCTGGACGAAACAGAATCCAACGCTGATGTTTGTAGTGCAATCGGCGAAAAATCAGAAGTTCAGTATGGATTTCACGATCCCGGAACTCACCATGAAGGACACCGGTCCGGTGACGATCTCGGTCAACATCAACGATCATCTGTTGGACAAGACAACTTATAAGACACCAGGTTTCCAGCATCTGGAAAAGCCCGTTCCCCCTGATTGGCTTCATCCAAAGACCGAAAATATCGTGGCGATGCAGATCGACAAGATGTGGATCGCCGCTGAAGACAAAGTTCCGTTCGGATTTATTCTTACCGCTATCGGCTTCGTCGAATAGATGCCGCATGCTGTGTACATCCTGTTCGGCGTTGCGTTCACTTGCGCAACGGCTTACTCGATGGGTCAGTTGTTGCTGTCGCGGCTCGATCTGGGGAAGCTGTATCGGGAAGAGAGGCGGATTTTCGCGTTCCTAACCGGTAGTGCGCTTCTCAGCACCCTGGTGTTTCTGTTTTGCGCCTGTGGACTAGCTCGCAAGGGCGTGTTTCTGGTAGTCGGATTAGCGGCCATCGCGGCAGCATGGCGGCTTCGGCCGGATTTGGCAGAATCGCTGCCGGCGCTTCCCCGCCCTTGGCGAATTCTCTTCCTGGTAGTCTACGCGGCCTTCGGCTTTCTGTATTTCTGCAACGCGATGGCCCCGGAATTCAGTCCGGACGGAAGTTCCTATCATCTGGGATTGGTTGCGAGATATCTCCGCGAACACGGTTTCCATCGCATCGTAACGACCATGTACGCGAACCTCTCGCAGGGCGTTGAGATGTTGTTTCTGTTTGCTTTCGCGTTCGGACGCCACTCGTCCGCGGCAATGGTTCATCTCTCATTTCTCGCTATTCTCCCGCTCGCTATGATCTGCTACGCACGGAGGTTCGGCTTTGGTCCCATGGGCGTGGTGGCGGCTCTACTGATGTTTGCCTCGCCGGTGGTAGGAATCGACGGAACTAGTGCCTACAACGATGTGGCCGCGGCCAGCGTGTTGTTTGTGCTGTTTTACGTCTTGCAGATATGGGCGGAAAGCCGGCGAAGCGGGTTGATAATAATCGCCGGGCTGCTGGCAGGCTTTGCTTACGCCGTGAAGTACACAATCGGGATCGCTTTGATCTACGCTTTTGTATTCGTCGCGCTGAAGTCGCGCCGGGCGCTGGTTCCACTGACGCTTTGCGCCGCCGCGATGGTAGCGCCGTGGATGATCAAAAACATAGTACTGGTGCAGAATCCTTTTGCGCCCTTCGCCAATAAGCTCTTTCCGAATCGATATCGCCATCCGGACGCAGAGGCCGAATACAGAAGCGATATGGCCGCATATGACGGTCCGTCGTACGCGCAAATTCCGCTGGAGCTCGCAGTGCATGGTTCGCACTTAGGCGGATTGATCGGGCCCGTGTTCTTGCTGCTGCCCTTCTCATTGCTCGCGCTGCGCTGGCAGGCCGGGCGTCAACTGCTGATTCCGGCGGTTCTGTTCAGTCTGACCTTTCCGCTGAACATGGGGACGCGATTTCTCATTCCGCCGCTGCCGTTCTGGTGGATGGCATTGGCCCTGGCGTTTCGAAACGCTCCGGGCGCCGCCGTGACCATCGTGCTGTTTCACGCGCTGGCGAGCTGGCCCGCGGGACTCCGGCAATATTGCGACCAGTATGCGTGGAGGTTGGATAAGTTTCCCATTCGTCCGGCGTTGCGCATCGTGAAGGAGGAGAAGTTTCTGGCTGAACGCTATCCGCCGTACGTCTACGCACGGATGGTCGAGATCAACGTGCCCGCCGGTAAGAAGGTGTTCGCTTTCGGCAGCGTGGTGGCCGACGCCTATACCAGCCGCGACGTGATGGTCGGTTTTCAGACGACGCTAAGCCGCACCATTCGGGAAATGCTCTGGACGCCTTTGATGCGCGACTTTCAGCCGACTCACGGTCTCGACTTTCATTTTCCACCCGTAACGGCACGCAAGATCCGTGTTGTCCAAACGACTCCACATGGCAGCGACATTTTCAGTATTTCCGAGTTTCGGATTTACTCCCACGAGCACGAGCTTCCGCGCCAACCAACGTGGCGGCTGCGCGCGCATCCGAATCCCTGGGACGTGCAATACGCATTCGATAACAGTCCGATAACACGCTGGAGCAGCCGCGAAGCCATCGGGCCGGGCATGTTTGTAGAGGTGGATTTCGGACGGCCCGAAACCATCGATTTCGTTCGGCTGGAGTGTGCCCGCGATCAATACCAAGTACGATTGAAACTGGAAATGCTCGACAGCTCAGGCGCCTGGAAACCGTTGGGCGGCGCACCGGCGGAAACCGATTTGCCCCGATTCACCGGGCTTCGCCGCGCCGCTGTCGAGGAAGTGAAACGCCTCGGCGTGGAATATATTCTGGTTCACGACGAAGATTTGCGGGCGTCTGACTTCGAGGATTTCACGGCCTTGTGGGGCCTACGGTTGGTGGATGCAAAAGGAGCCGCCAAGCTGTACCAAGCGGAGTGAACATTGAAACTGTTTCTCGGGATCGACGGCGGACAATCAAGCACCACGGCGCTAATAGGCGATGAAACCGGGCACGTGGTCGGCTACGGCCGCGGCGGCCCTTGCAATCACGTGAAAGGTCCAGACGGCCGGCCAAAGTTCATCAACGCGATTACCGGTTGCATCAAAGAGGCAGGCGTGGATCCCGCAGGCGTTGAATTCGAATCGGCGTCGTTCGGTTTCAGCGGAGGACCGGCCGACAAGAAAGAGCTCCTTAACGAAATCCTGCGCGCGCGGCAGATGACCGTCACTGACGACGGAGTAATCGCCCTGGCCGGTGCGATGGCGGGCGGACCCGGCATCATCGCGGTCGCCGGCACAGGGTCCATCGCCTACGGCCGAAATGCGGAGCGCCGGCTCCAACGTGCCGGAGGTTGGGGATATATCTACGGCGACGAGGGTGGAGGATTCGATCTCACACGGCAAGCCGTCCGCGCCGCGCTGCGCTACGAGGAAGGTTGGGGACCCGTCACCGATTTGCGCCGCCTGCTGCTCGAAGAGACGGGCGCCGCGGATGCGAACGACCTGCTGCACCGCTTCTATACAACCGACTATTCGCGACCGCAAATTGCATCGTACTCACGCCTCGTCGACCAGGCCGCACAGGCTGGCGACGCCGTGGCGCATGGTCTTCTGATGAATGCCGCGCAACAACTCGTCACCTATGCGACAGCCGTCCGCAGGCGGCTTTTCGAGACACGCACGCCCGTGCAGGTAGCTTGTATCGGCGGAGTCTTCCGTAGTGGCCCGCTCCAGGAACGATTCCGCATGTTAATGGAATTAGAAGACGGAGCGCGAGTGATCGAACCAATTTACGGACCTGCCGCGGGTGCGCTTTTGGAGGCATATGCGACGGCGGGTTTGAATCCAAACATATCCAATCTTCCGGAATTTGAAAAATGAGACCTCTGCTTGCATTCTTGCTGTTGTCGACTGCATTTGGCGCCGAACCGAATTGGGACGCGCTGAACGAACGCGCGCTGGATATGTTGCAGCGCTACATTCGTGTGGCGACCATAGATCCGCCCGCCGATACCCACGTGTCGGCGGCGCTCATCAAGGCCGAAATGGAAAAGGATGGGTTCAATGTCACCCTCTATCCAAGCGGTCCGGATGGGCAAACGAATCTGGTGACTCGTCTCGCCGGGCGCGATCACACAAAGAAGCCGCTGCTCTTACTGAATCACATGGACGTGGTCCCGGTAGATCGCAAGGCGTGGAGCGTCGACCCCTTCGGCGGTTTGATCAAAGACGGATGGATCTGGGGACGCGGATCGCTCGACATGAAGGGCATCGGCGTGCAGCAGATGATGGCGCTGGCCGCGCTCAAACAGGCCGGCATCGTGCCTGCGCGAGACATCGTGATGCTTTCGACCGCGGATGAAGAATCGAGCGGAATCTGGGGCATTCGCTGGATGTTGGAGCACCACTTCAGTGAGATCGACGCCGAATACGTGCTGGACGAGGGCGGCGTTGTCTCGCCCGATCTGCTGGCCCCCAACAAGCTTGTCTTCGGAATTACCGTGGGCGAGAAGCAGATTGCATGGTTGAAATTGCGGGCAAAGGGGACGGCCGCGCATGGTTCACAACCGATTCCTGACAACGCGAATCTGATCCTTCTGCATGCAATCGAAAAAGCAATGGCGATGCCGCCTTCAAACAAACCGAACGAGGTTGTGGCGGAGATGCAGCGAAATCTTGGCGAGATGGCGAAGAACAAGTTCACCGCCGCGATTCAGGGCAATACCATTTCGCTCACTACGCTGACATCGGGCGTGGGCAATCCGCCGAAAGTGAACGTGATTCCTTCGAGCGCCGAAGCGACTCTCGATTGCCGTCTGCTGCCGGGCGTCAACTCGGACGAATTTGTCTCCGATATGAGAGCTCGCATCAACGACCCGCGCGTGACGGTCGAACGCGTTGCCGAAAACCCCGATCCTGGTGCCAGCAACAGCCACACACCGCTGTTCGCTGCCATCGCCGCCGCGGCGCGCAAACATCATCCCGATGCGTTGGTGACGCCAATTCTAGTACCGTTTGGGACCGACTCGGTGAACACTCGCAGCCGCGGAATGATCGCCTATGGGTTGACTCCAATGGTGCTCGATGCGTCGATCATGGCCACGCTGCACAGCGACGAAGAACGCATCCCGGTGGCAGAATTTCTGAAAGGGATTCGCATATTTTTCGACGTGCTACGATCAGAGTTTTAAACCACATCCCCAATGGCCAAATTGTCGATTCGCGATCTCGATCTGAAAGATAAGCGTGTGTTCATCCGCGTCGATTTTAACGTTCCCCTCGCTTCCGGAGGACAGGAAATTACCAGCGACAAGCGCATTCGCGCGTCATTACCGACAATCAAGTACGCTCTCGAGCACGGCGCCGGCCTGATCCTTGCCAGCCACCTTGGCCGTCCGAAGGGCAAACGAAATCCCGAGATGAGCCTGAAGCCAGTGGCGAAGAAGTTGGAAGAATTACTCGGTAAACCGGTCAAGATGGCGCCGGATTGCATCGGACCGGAAGTGGAAGCGACGAAGCCGGCCCCGGGTGAAGTGCTGTTGCTGGAAAATCTCCGCTATCATGCCGAAGAAGAGAAGAACGATCCGGAGTTCTCAAAAAAACTCGCGGCTCTATGCGACCTATATGTGAACGACGCCTTCGGTTCCGCGCATCGTGCGCACGCTTCCACCGTTGGCATGATCGCGTTTGTACCGAAGGCCGCCGCCGGGCTGCTGATGGATAAAGAGCTTGAATATCTAGGCAAAGCCACGACGAATCCCGAACGGCCCTGTGTGGCGATTCTAGGCGGCGCGAAGGTCTCGGACAAAATCGAAGTGATCCAGAATCTGATGAAGGTCGTGGACAAGCTGCTCATCGGCGGCGCGATGGCCTACACATTTCTCAAGGCGAAGGGCGAGCCCACCGGCAAATCTCTAGTCGAGGAGGACAAGCTCGATCTGGCCAGACAACTGATGTCGCAAGCGGGCAACAAGCTGCTGCTGCCCACAGATCACGTAGTTGCCACCGAGTTCAAACCGGGCGCGGAGAACAAAGTGGTCAGTCGGATTCCGGATGGCTGGATGGCGCTCGACATCGGCCCGGAGACAATTGCTACGTACGAGAAAGTGATAGCCGGTTCAAAAACCATCATCTGGAACGGACCCATGGGCGTCTTCGAAATGCCGCCGTTCGACGTCGGGACAATGGCGCTAGCCAAGGCCGTAGCTGCATCGGGAGCAATCTCTGTCGTGGGCGGCGGCGACTCGGAGAAGGCGATAAAGACCGCGGGCCTCAGCGACAAGATTTCGCACGTGTCGACGGGCGGCGGCGCTTCGCTGGAATTCCTATCGGGAATCGAACTACCCGGCGTTGCGGCGCTCACCGATAAATAACGGCCTTCGACCCGCTGCTCGAAGGATATCCTGAACAGCCCTGAACAGAAAACTCACCACGTAGATCAGTAAGAGAAGCCCCACATTCAGATTGATCCATCGCGCCACGTCACCGGCATTCGCGGCCGCGGAAGTAACTTCTGCCCACGGCCCCGCATTGAGAAGCATGACAACGAGAAGAATGCCAAAACCATCGATCGCCAATCGAAGGCCGGCGCGCCCGCTCGTCCACCAGGGCCGCAGCGTATTGATAACAGCCATCGCAGCAGACGCCACCATGAGCAGCAACACGGGCCAACGAAAACCATTCATCAGCGCGGGCGCAAGCGCAACATGGATTCCCGGAATCGCAGGAAACCGTACCACATCCATCCACCACAGAGCGAGAAAAACGAACCACGCCATTTCGGCAACGGAGTTGCACCGCGATATCTCCGCTGGGTTACGCAGTGGCGGAAGTTTTCGCGGATCCCATTTTTCAAGGAACCCGGTTTTGCTTTGAACCTTGTCCAGCACCGCGAACGCAATCGTAATGAACGCGAACCCACAAACGCTCGTAACCCAGAGCGACTTCAATGCAGCCACCACCGAAACACCCACTTGCGTGGCGCGATATCCCGAATCGAAGGCGGTAATACAGATCCAGACCAATAGCCACGGCAGCAGGTAATAAAAGAGCGCCGACTTCAGCACCAATTTGTAAATCGGAAACAACGCCGGGCCAATCAAACACTCCCTCGGCAGATACCGCTGCGCGACCAGAATCGGACTTCCCCAACGCTTGAGGATCACCTCCAGGTCGGCCTCGCTCAGAGTGTGACCGAGTTCCGCCTCCCGCTCATCGATCTGCGACCGGATGTCCTCCAACAATTCCGCCGAAACGTCCTGCCTCTGAGTCTTCGGCAGCCAAAATCTAACTGCTTGCAAGTAGCGATCGAGAAGTTCCACGGGCGGCCTCCTTATTAACAATACGGTTCAGTGAAGAATTGATATTTTGCCATTCGTCCAACAGTTGTTTCAGCATCAGCCTGCCGTCGGCGGAGAGACGGTAGAAACGTTTATTGCGCTTCTCCTCTTCCCGCCACTGGCTGATCAGCAAGCCTTGACTTTCCAACCGCCGCAGCAACGGATAAAGCGTGTTTTCGTCGATCTCCATCCCTTGGTCCGACAACGCCTTTCGTAGCGCGTAACCATAATGCTCCGTCCGCAACTGAGCCAATACCGCGACAATCAGCGAGCCGCGGCGTAATTCCAGGCGAACATTTTCGAAGAGATCGGCATTCATCGGCGATTACCGTACGACATATGCTGTCCTACACACACTGTATGCTATACAGTACTGCATGTCAAGTAGAATTACGTAACCGTCTTCATGCCACTCGCCTCGGGCACTCGTTTGGGCATCTACGAAATTGCTGCGCCCATCGGCGTCGGCGGCATGGGTGAGGTGTACCGCGCCACCGACACAAAGCTCGGCCGCGATGTCGCAATCAAAGTAATCCCCGAAAGCTTCGCGCAGGACAACGAACGGATGGCGCGTTTTCAGCGCGAAGCTCAAATACTCGCATCTCTAAATCATCCGAACATCGCCGGCATCTACGGCGTCGAAGATCGCGCACTGGTGATGGAATTGGTGGGTGGCTCCACGCTGGAGGAACGCATCGCAATAGGCGCGATCCCGATCGAAGAAGCGCTGCCAATCGCGAAACAAATCGCCGAAGCGTTGGAATACGCGCACGAACGCGGCGTGGTCCATCGCGATCTGAAACCGGCCAACATCAAGATCACGCCAGAAGGCCGCGTAAAGGTTCTCGATTTCGGCCTGGCGAAGGCGCTGACGGGTGAAAGCTCGGGCGGAATGCAGGGCTCGTCGCCAACGCTGACAATGCGCGCCACCGTAGCCGGCATGATCATGGGCACCGCAGCCTATATGAGTCCGGAGCAGGCAAAAGGCAAGCCAGTCGACCGCCGCACCGACATCTGGGCGTTCGGAGTAGTGCTGGTCGAAATGTTGACGGGCGCCCAGATGTACGCGGGCGAAACACCGTCCGAAATTCTGGCCGCCGTGATCATGCGCGAGCCGGACTTCTCACGCCTCCCGCCCACCTCACCAGACGTCATACGCAAGCTCCTGCGCCGATGCATCGACAAAGACCAGCAACGCCGTCTGCGCGACATCGGGGAAGCGCGGATCGCCATCGACGAGGCGATCTCCAGTCCGCCCGCCCAAGAAGCGCCGCCAGCCGTCGCTACAGTTGGGCCTCCCCGCCGCAGTCTCCTTCCATGGGCCATCGCCGGCGCGCTCCTGGCCGCCTTGGTGGCCGTCTCGTTCCTGCACGTTCGCGAGTCTCCACCCGAAGCGCCCCTAGTCCGTCTGCCCTTACTGCCTCCGGCGAAACGCGTATTCGAAAGCATCGCCATTTCTCCAGACGGGAAGACCCTCGCATTCACGGCCGCCAATCCCGCCGGAAGGATTCAGCTTTGGATTCGCCCGCTCGATTCGCTGACCGCCCAACCGGTGGCCGACAGCGATGGCGCGTCCTTTCCGTTCTGGTCCCCCGATAGCCGGTCTGTCGGTTTCTTCGCCAATCAGAAACTAAAGAAAATCAGCGCCTCAGGCGGGCAGCAGCAGACCATTACCACCGTCGCCGCCCCTCAGATTCTCGGCGCGACTTGGAGCTCCGACGGAACCATCATCTTCTCCAGCACGTTCACGGTGCTGTTTCGTGTTTCATCCGCCGGCGGAGAGGCCAAGGCGCTCACCAGCCTCGACCGGTCCAAATACGAGCTGACCCATCGCTGGCCTCAATTCCTACCGGACGGACGCCACTACATCTACACCGTTTTCAGTTCACATCGGGAGAACACCGCTATCTATCTCGGATCTTTGGACTCGAATGACCGTGTTGCGCTGTTAAACGACGATTCGAACGCAGTCTACGCGCCAGGACCGGCAAACGAAGGGTTTCTCCTCTTCGTCCGCAATGGAACTCTGATGGCCCAACCGTTCGATGAACACAAACTGCGCCTCACTGGCGAAGCGACCCCGATTGTGGAACAAATGGGCGCGCGCGGAGCGCTTCAACAATTCGCACGCTTCACCGCGTCGTCCAATGGCGTTCTGGTCTACGATACGAGCGGCGGCGACCAGTCGCAACTCACCTGGTTCGACCGCACCGGCAAGCGTCTCGGGACATTGGGAGAATCGGGCCTGGGAGGGGTGCCGCGGTTTTCCTCCGATGAGAAGCGAGTCGTAGTCAGCGAGGTGGGCTCGTCCACAAGCGGCGATATCCACATCATTGAACTGGCGCGCGGCACATCGTATCGATTCACCTTCGACAAGAGTTTCAAACTGTTCCCGTTGTGGTCGGCCGACGACAGCCGGATTCTGTTCGCATCCAACCGGAACGGCGCGTACGACTTGTTTCAAAAGGCCACCAACGGCGCGGGCCAGGAAGAGTTGCTGCTGACATCGGGTTTTAACAAGTATCCAACCGACGTTTCTCCCGACGGCCGCTTCTTGCTCTACACGCAGTTGGATCCGAAGACAGGTTTCAGTATCTGGATCTTGCCGCTTTCCGGCGCCGGCGCGAAACCGGTTCCGCTGCTGCAAAAGGGAACCGGCGAACGGAACGGGAGTTTCTCACCGGATGGAAAATGGATCACGTATTCCTCCGATGAATCCGGACGGACCGAGGTCTACGCAAGGCGATTCGCGATGAACGGCAACACCATCACGCCAAGCGACGGCCAATGGCAGATCTCCAACAACGGCGGCTCGCTGGCAATCTGGCGCCGCGACGGCAAGGAACTATTCTACGTTTCGCCCGACAGCAGGATCACCGCCGTAACAGTGAAGGCTGGAGCGAACCTCGAGATCGGCGTTCCTCAATCGCTATTCGGCGCGCACTTCGACAGCCCATCGTCGCGCCTCGCCGTAACCCGCGATGGCCAGCGCTTTTTAATGGAAGCGCCGGCAGGCGAGAACGGAGTTGCCGCGGCGACGGTAGTGCTAAATTGGACGCGCGCTCTGCGGCAGTAGAACAAATCTGTGGGCATTCAGAACGCGCGATAACGAGTTATCTACCTCCCCAGGGCGTTCGGGCGGCCCGCGCAACTTGACGAGATTGTCGACGAAATTAAACAAGCGCTTGGCCCTGATGTTGTGCGGCTGAAGTACAGCGTTGAACGGGATTGGAGCGGGGATTGGGCTATCTTCTTCCGAATCGTCCTTTCCGATCAAGCCAGGCGGAGGCAATAAGTTCTGATAACCGCCCCTCTATAGCGCCAGAGGCGTGCCACCCGACACGATGGACAAGTTGCGAAAGATCCTCGCATTTCTTGAAAATATGGAAGACCCGGAGGAACTGCGATCGCTTGCGAGTTGGAAAGTGCACACGCTGACGGCGACCGCAAGGGTACGTGGAGTTTGAGCGTCACTCACAACCGGCGCTTAACGTTTCGTATCGATGCCGCGGACCGTAGAATCTGCGACTTGAATTTAGAAGACTACCACTAGAGCATTGGAGCAAACGTCATGCCGATGAAGAATCCGCCCCATCCTGGAGATTTCATCCGCACGGAGATCATCGAACCCGCCGGGCTATCCGTCACGGCTGCCGCCGCCGCGCTTCGGGTTTCCCGCCCCGCGCTGTCCAGTTTGCTCAACGGCAAAGCCAACTTGTCCGGGGTCATGGCTTTACGCATCGAAAAAGCCTTCGGCGTAAAGATGGACACCCTCATGAGGATGCAATCCGCCTATGATATCGCCCAGACCCGTAAGCGCGAGAAGGAAATCCGAGTGCGGCGGGTTCAGCCGATAGGCGAAGTTCGCGCCTAGGAAGCGTTTACCGGGACTTATCAACCACCCCCGCAAGCGCAGTCACCCGTCTTTAGGCGTTCGGCGTCCACACGGCCTTCGCGAACCCGACTGCGTTAAATTGGTGAACCCGCAGAGAAACACAGTAGACCTCGAGCCGGAATTTTGGGCATATGATAATTAAGCCCAATGCGATTGCTTTTTTTCCTATTCGGCTGCGGCGCGCTGTGGGGACAGCCAACATACGATCTTTTGCTCAAGGGCGGCCACGTCATCGACCCGAAGAACCGAATCAACGATGCGCGCGATGTGGCCATCAAAGACGGCAGGATAGCAGCCGTAGCAGCGTCGATTCCGCCAACACAGGCCCGCAAAACTGTCCAGGTCACGGGGCTGTACGTCGTGCCAGGTTTGATCGACATCCATGCCCACGTGTTCTCCGGCACCAATGGCCACATGCTCGCGGGCGGGGACTCGAGCATCCACCCGGACTCATTCGCGCAGCGAGTCGGCGTCACCACCGTGGTCGACGCCGGATCTTCCGGGCGGGTTAATTTCGCGGAATTCCGGCGCACGATAGTGGATCGGTCGCGCACGCGCGTGCTGGTTTTCCTGAATATTAACGGCCTGGGGATGCCGGGCGACGACAAAGAGCAAGACCTAAACGACATGGACGTTAAGGCGGCTGCGAACATGGCCATCGCGAACAAGGATGTAATCGTGGGGATCAAAGTAGCGCACTACCGCGGCCCCGACTGGATTCCTGTCGAACGCGGTGTACAAGCCGGTACGATCGCGAACATCCCCGTGATGGTCGATTTTGGCGATTTCCGTCCCGAGCGGCCATTTCAGGATCTGGTCTTGAAGAAACTGCGTCCCGGCGACATCTACACGCATGCCTTCTACGCTCCGGTGCCATTCTTCGATGAGAAGGGACGGCTGCTGCCGTATCTGCGTGAGGCACGCAAGCGCGGCGTGCTCTTTGACGTCGGCCACGGCGGGGCCGCATTTGAATTCAAAGTGGCCGGGCCGGCGCTGAAGCAGGGCTTTCCGCCGGACACCATATCGACCGACGTGCACGGAGGGAGTTTGAACGCCGGCATGAAGGACATGTTGGACGTCATGTCAAAGTTCCTGAATCTGGGCATGCCGGTGGACGATGTAATCTACCGGTCCACGTGGAACGCCGCGCGTGTCATCAAGCGCGAGGATCTCGGTAATTTATCCGTGGGCGCCGCGGCGGATATCGCCGTACTGCGGGTGGAGCAGGGAGACTTCGGATTTGTGGACTCATGGGGCGCGGGCATGCGAGGCACGCGCCGATTTTTGAATGAATTGACACTGCGCGACGGATTGGTGATCTACGATACGAATGGACGCACGCGCGAGAGTTGGGAAAAACTGGGAGACTATAAGTCACAGGGCGAACCTTGGTGGGATGGAACAAGATCGAGCGGACGGTTGCGGAATCGCCGCAAATGACAGGAGGAATCATGGAAAACGAAACTAGCCGCCGTGGATTTCTGGTGTCGGCAACGATAGCGGCAGCGGCCGCCGGGGCGTTGAATGCACCCGCGGCCACCACGCCGGCGCCTGACGTGTATGCCCGGCTCGGCATACGGCCCGTCATTAACGGAGTGGGCGTCGTGACTGTCTTAGGTGGGTCGCTGATGCACCCGGAAGTCGCCCGGGCGATGGAAGACGCTGCGCGATGCTTTGTGCCGTTAATCGAATTACAGGCAAAGGTTGGGGCGAGGATCGCGGAGTTGCTCGGGGCGGAGGCGGCCATGGTGACCAGCGGCTGCGCCTCGGCCATCACCATGGGCACGGTCGCCTGTGTCGCCCAGGGGGACCCGGAGAAACTGAAGCGCCTGCCGGACACCGCCGGAATGAAGAACGAGATTGTGCAGCAGAAGACGCACCGCGGCGGCTACGAGCAGCAGATGCTGTTGGTTGGTACCAGGATCGTTTGGGTAGAGACGAAGGAAGAACTGGAGCGGGCCATCAACGAGCGCACCGCGATGATGTTCTTCTACAACGAGAATGAACCCGAGGGGAAGATTACGCGGCAGGAGTGGATTGAAGTGGGCAAACGGCGCGGCGTGCCCACTTTCAATGACGCAGCCTCAGATGCGTCGCCGAAAGAGCGGCTGTTCCAGTATCAGAAGGAGGGGTTCGACCTGGTGGCATTTTCGGGAGGGAAAGCGATTCGCGGGCCGCAGTGTTCCGGGATCTTGATGGGACGCAAAGACCTGATTGCGGCGGCCCTGCCC
Organism: Bryobacteraceae bacterium; assembly: GCA_963770345.1. Classification (GTDB taxonomy): domain Bacteria; phylum Acidobacteriota; class Terriglobia; order Bryobacterales; family Bryobacteraceae; genus CAVYPH01. Next base: position 96,862 of record CAVYPH010000003.1, read on the forward strand.
GGATTCAACCCTTACGGAAGCATCGGCCGCGGCATGAAGGTCGGCAAAGAAGAGATGATCGGACTGCTGGCGGCCCTGGAGCGATATCTCAAGGCGGACCTCGACGGTGAAATGAAAGAATTGGAAACGCGTGTCGCGGAGATCCGCGATGGGTTAGCGGGGATCGACGGGCTGACGACGGAACGCTACATGCCGCCCATCGCGAATCATGTGCCGCACGTGCTGGTGAAATGGACGGAAGCTGCCTGTCCGATGACGGCGAACGACGTGACCCGGAAGCTAATGCAAGGCGACCCTCCCATCGCCGTCTCCGGTTTTGGCGACCGGCAGTTGAGGATCTCGGTCTGGATGATGCAGCCTGGCGAACACAAGGTCGTGCTCGCCAGGCTGCGCGAGACTTTCAAGCGGGCATAGGGAAGACGCATTGCCGATCTTATCCCCCCGATAAGTAGATCTCTACGTCTTCGCCTCTGGTCAACACTGCAACCGCTCCCCGGGATTCGTCTACGCGCACGCCGGTTTCCTCTATACTGGGCGGCCAGGCAGGATCTATGTTGCCGCAGTTGATTCGGGATCTCGATCGCACTTTCCGGTAACCGGACTCTTCGGGCACTACAGACCATCCAGAAGGCCACTCAAACCTTCGCGGATTATGGTCGATTCATACAAGCGGGCGGCGGGGCCCGGAGTGGGGCGCAGACGCCGTGCCGCGCCCTTTCCTGGCTCGCAGATTTAGCGATTCCACAAATACCGAAAACGCCATGGCAAAATACACGTACCCTTTCGAGATATGCTGGCCAAACCCTTCCGCAATCAACGTCACGCCGATGAGCAACAGGAAACTGAGCGCCAGCATCTTTACCGTGGGATGCCGTTCCACGAAAGCGCTGATCAGCCTTGCTGCGAACATCATAAAGCCCACGGCGAGCATAATAGCGACGATCATGACCGCGACCTGGTTCGCCATCCCGACCGCAGTGATCACCGAATCGAGCGAAAAAACGAGATCGAGCAGCGCAATCTGCACCAGTACGCCCCCCATCGTCACAGCGCCGCGAGCAGCCCGTTCGGACTCGGATTCACCTTCCAGACGCTCGTGAATCTCGTGCGTGCTCTTCCAAATCAAGAAAATGCCCCCTACTAAGAGAATCAGATCCCGGCCCGAAAACTCGTGCTCCAAAACGACGAAGAGAGGGGCCGTGAGGCGCATGATCCATGTGAGCGACAGTAACAGCAGAATCCGCGTAATCATAGCCAGCGCGAGGCCACTAGTGCGCGCGCGGGCCTGCTGGTTGAGCGGAAGTTTGCTCGCCAGGATACTGATGAAAACGATATTGTCGATCCCGAGCACGATCTCGAGAACCGTCAGGGTAAGCAGCGCGATCCAAGCCTCGGGAGAGGAAATCCAGTCCATTCCCTCAGGTTAAGCGGTTTAGTCGGCATAAATGCATGCCCGAGCGTGATTCTGGCGCACATCCGGTCAGGAGGGTACTGCGGGTACCGAAACAGGACGGTGTAACTGTAAAGCGGTTTGATACTAGCCGAAGGAAGAAGCGTAGCGTAGTAATCCGTCACTGTGCCGCACCCGGCGCAAATCGAGCGCAACCCGGCACAACAGCCTGCGCCCGCATCAGGATTCCAGTCGGCGTGTCCGGCTGGAGATTACTCCTGTGTAGCTGGCCGGGCGTTTAGCGGCTCGCGCTCGGGAAACGCGGTTACCGGAAAGTGGGCGTGCGAATCCGATCACCGCGAGTGACGGCGAAGTATTTGCCAAGCGGGAATTCCGGGGGCAGCGCATTGCCCTGGTCCGATTATCCGGCTATACGCTTGCGGATCGGCGGGCGGCACCGAGAGATAGATTGGGGTAACCGGACATATCAGGACCTCCGAATGTGCCGCGGGTCATTCGTGGAATTCGCGGCGAAATCACTGCATGCCGGACATCTGATCAGCGGCGCCCCGGGCTGGCTAATTCTTCCTGCGATGTTCCGCTCGGCGCACCTGTCGTTCGTTCATCCCGAAATAGTGCGCGATTTCGTGCCAAACCGTGTCGAACACCATTTGCTCCAGCTCCGCCCGCGTCCGCGATAACCGCTCGTGCGGACCCTGGAAAATCGTGATCTTGTCGGGCATGGTGAACCCATCGAAAACCGAGCGGTTGGTCAGCGGACGGCCTTGATACAGTCCAAGCAAACCAGGTTGGGGCGGTTCTTTCTCGATCATGATGGCAACGTTCTTCATGCGTCGGCGGAAGCGCAACGGAATACGCCGCAGGGCGTTTTCGACAAGAAGTTCAAATTCGGCGGGGGCCAGCACCACCTCATCGTATCGCCAAAAGACCTGCCTACAGGTGTTCATAAATGCCTCCGATAATTGACGCTTACTCTTCGTCAGGATTTCCCATTCGTCCCTGAGTGATCCTGTCGCCCAATCTTGCAGGTGCGGCGCCCACAAAGCATTAGGTAAACTCTGTGCGATAAGGTGGGAGTGATCCGTGGTCACTCATACACCACAACCTAAGTTACTCAGGCAGTCCGATGCGCCGCCGCAGGTCAAGAAAGCGGGGATCGCCGTGTAGGCCGTCAAGTCGCGCATCCGTGGTGAGGTAAACGGGCAGGTAATACGATCGCTGTTTGTAAGCTCGATCGAGCCAGGCGAAGGTTTGATCGCGATTCCCCAGGCCCGCGTAGACGATTGCGACGTTATAGGGCGCTACGTAGCTGAGGGCCTTGGGATCCTGCAACCGGTCCAGCACTTTCCGGGCTTCCGCCTGATTGCCCGAGACCGCGTAGGCGTGTCCCAGTGCGGACCAGATTTCCGCGTGGTCCTGATCCAACTTCCTCGCGTTCTCAAAGGCGGCGAAGGCGTCCGGCATTTTGTTTTGTTGTTCGTACGCGCGGCCCAAGAAGATGTGGTCCAGCCAGTAGGTGGCGTCCAGATCGATTGCGCCGCGCAGTTGCTGTGTCGCCAGGCCCCACTGCCGCGTGAAGACCGAAATCGACCCTGGTCCAAAATTCCCCAACAACGAAAGAGGGTCCACGCGTTGCCCCTGCGCCGCAGTAGCGATTGCCTCATCCTTTCGCCCCATCGCCGCCAGGTACCAGGCATAAAGCCCGTAGGCATCCCCATTGTTAGGGCCTAGCTCCAGCGCGCGTTTGAACTCCCTGTCCGCGGCCGCCCAGTCCCACTCATACCAGTGCGATTCCATGGCCAGCGCCAGGTGCGCATCGGCATTCGCATCGTCGATTTTCGAGCGCCTTCCGTGCGGCTGCCTTAGCTCGGGATGCCGATTCGTTCGGCGCCAGATACCAATCGTCCTGCAGGATGTAATAGTAGGCCATGCCACTGTATGCCAAGCCATAATTCGGATCCTTTGCCAGGGCCTGATTGAAATAATCGATCCCCTTTCGAAACTCGTCTTTGGTGAACTTGCTGGTGTGGTACTTAGCCTTGAGGTAGAGCTGATAGGCTTCGGAATTCTCGGTGGAGCCCCTCGTCAGCTTCTGCTGGTCGTCGGTAGAAAGATGGCTGCGCAGGCGATGCGAAACCTCGCGTGCGATTTCGCTTTGGATCGCCAGCAAATCGGCTACCTTGCGATTGTACCGATCGCCCCATAACTGTTTCCCTTTGCCAATATCATCGAGCTCCACGGCGACGGTGAGGTCCTCGCCCCGCTGCACGATCCGCCCGGTCAACACCACCTGCACGCCCAGCGCCGCACCAACTTTTTGGATCTCCGCGGACTTCCCTTTATATCGGAGGGCGACACTATGCGGGACGACCTTGAGCCCCGGCAGCCCGGCCAGGCTGTTGTTGACGCTTTCCGTGATTCCATCGGAAATGTATTCGGCCTCGGGGTCGGTGCTCTTGATATCCAGAGGGAGAACGGCGATGGAGTTGATCTCACCCTCGACGGGAGGCGTTCTGAGGAAGAAGAATAGCGCCAGCCCGGCGACGACGAGCAGACCGGCGATGGCCGCAAGCGTGCGACGGTTGAGGGGAGAGGTGGCTTCGGTGGAAGCCGCTTCCAGAGCCAGGCGAAGCTCCGTCGCGGTCTGAAAACGGGCATCCGGCGATTTCGCGAGACACTTGCGAACAATCGCGACAAGTGCGGGCGGCGCATCCAGCGGCTCGGGCTCCTTGTGCACCACCGCGCCCAGGATCGCCGCGGGGCTGCCTCCCGTAAAGGCCCGGCGGCCGGCGAGCATTTCGTAAAACACCACGCCGAATGAAAAGATGTCGGAGCGCTCATCCGCGCTCTTACCTTCCGCCTGCTCGGGAGACATGTAGGCCGGAGTGCCGATGATCATCCCGGCGTTGGTCAGGCCGATGGTTTGCGTATGATCGTCGGTCGAGCTGGGCGCGCTTTGTTTCGCCAGGCCGAAGTCCAGCAATTTGACCAAGCCGCCGGTTGCCAGAATGTTCGCCGGCTTGAGATCGCGATGAATGATGCCCTTGGAGTGCGCGGCTTCGAGCGCGGCGGCAATCTGCACGGCGAGCCGCACTGCCTCGTCCGCTGCCAGCGGGTGCGGTTGGTCAGGGGAAACGATGGGCCCGCCATCCACCAGTTCCATGACCAGGTAATTCGGGCCCACGTCGTAAATCTGGCAGATATTTGGATGATTCAGGGCCGCGATGGTCTTGGCTTCGCTTTCAAAACGCTGGCTGAACTGGGCGGCGGACGCTTTGATCGCCACATCGCGATTCAGCCGGGCATCTTTGGCCCGGTAAACCTTCCCCATGCCGCCGGACCCGATGACGGAGACCACCTCATACGGGCCGAGCTTGACGCCGGCGGCGAGTTCGAACGGACGCGCTTCGATGGAAGCGTCGGCCTGTTCCCAGGCTGGTCGATCCAGCACGGCGCTGGCTTCCTGCGCTAGCATCGCTTCCACTGTGCTCCGAACTTTCGGGTCAGCCCGGCGCAACAACTCGGAACGGGGTTCGCCGGTGAGCTGCAGTGCCGCGTGATAGAGCGCTTCGATTGCCTGCCAGTGGTCCGGAGTCATCGAGATTGCAGAGCAAATGACAATGGTAGCGCATACCTCAATTGCTCCGGACGCAAAACGAGGCGGGCGCGACTCTCGCCGCGCCCGCCTCGTGTCCGTTCAGGATTTGGCAGTTAACGTTTCAGGCCGCGGAGCCCGCGGAGATTTTCCAGCTGCTCCGCAAGTTGAGTTGCGGCGGTGGAGGCAGCGGGCGCCTGCACCTCGATCCGCGTGGCGGTCACCGTGAAAGTCCCGGCCAGGACCACCTTCCCGGTGGGATCGAAATAGCTGAAGTCGCCACTGCCGCTATAGGATTTCTTGTCCTTGCCGATGGTCGCCGTCTGACGAACCAGCCCCTTTCCCTGCGCCGTGCCGGTGCTGTCGAAGGTGAAGTTGAGGTAGGTCATCAGGAAATCCGAACCGCCCGTGCTCGCCCAGGATCCATGCGAGGGAGTGGAAAGGCCCAAGGTGGGCGAAAACGAGAGCTGATCGGTCTCAATGTAGCCGCCGTCCATGATGTAGGTCTCCACGCCTTGAAATACGATGTTATCCGCCGGATTGTCGTCTACCGGGATCGTCACCGTAAAGAGCCACGAGCCAACGGGGTGTTGGAGTACCATCGGCTGGGCGCGTATCGGCGCCGTATTCCCGAGCAGCCCCACGGCGATCAGAGCGGGCAAAGCCAGCGCATTGCGAAAATTTCGTGTGTTCATATTGAGCCTCCTTAAGGCATGGGAGCGGCCTGCATCCGGGTCCGCATCCCTCAATTCTTTCGTTCACCTCGTAAGCGGAAAACCGCGGGCAGAACTATAACGCGCCGAAAATATATTTTTGGGGATGCTAGAATCCAAAGCCTATGGACGCCTCGGTCACACAGTTGTTGAAGGCATGGAGTGGTGGCGATCAGGAGGCTTTAGGCGAACTGACGCCCAAGGTCTATGTCGAATTGCGCCGCATGGCCGGCAAATACATGCGGCGGGAAAACGCCGGGAACACGCTGCAAGCCACCGCGCTGGTGCACGAGGTATTTCTCAAACTGGTGGATGCGAACGATGTGGATTGGAAGGATAAAGCGCACTTCTTCGCGGTTTCCGCCAATATGATGCGACGCATCCTGGTGGACCGGGCACGCGCTAAAGGGGCTGAGAAACATGGCGGAGCAGCCTTACGCTTGAATCTCGACGACGCCCCGGAACTCGCTTCCTCGTCAAGGGACCGCGAGATGGTCGCAATCGACGATGCGCTCGAAGTGCTCGCAAAGGTGGATCCGCGCAAGGCGGAGGTGATTGTGCTCCGCTTTTTCGGCGGCCTCACCGTAGAGGAAACGGCAGAAGTCCTGAAAATTTCGGGTCAAAGCGTGATGCGTGATTGGAAAATGGCGAGGGCCTGGCTGATCGCTGAACTGGCAAAGTAAGGGTGGATTCGCTGCCATCCCGGCGTGCTTGGCAAAGGTTAGGCGCATGTCGTCTTGAAGTTCAAGTCCCGCTCTCGTCAACTTGACGTATCACGCCCGTTGCTGATACAGGCTGGATACCAGGCTCGGTCCCCCCTGACGGCGTAGCGTTTACCGGGGAGGGCAAACTGATTCGAAAGGCAACTGGCTCGAACACAAAAGCCGAAGCCTCACTATCCGGCATCGGATTCGCCGGGCGCGCGAGCCGCCCTTCCCGGCGCCATTCGCACGTATTCTACGTATTCAGTGACCCACAGAATTCTCTGACGAGGCAAATAATAAAAGAGCAGCTTGATTCCACAAGCCCGGATAGCTCCATCATCACGAACGCGTTCAGTTTTATCCAGTCGCTTACACAACTGAATTTCAGCTCAACCGAGGCGCCGTTTACACAAAACTCTTGACACATCCCGAAGCACCCTTTCCAAGCCCGCTTTCGGTAGGTTCAGCAAGTCGATCACAGCCCAGAATCGAAGACACATCCCACGGAATCAATAGCTTGATGATCTGCCGGAAGGCAGCACGATCGCACCCGACTAAGCTAGAGACAGGATGAAGAACCAGCTATCGGTCCAACGGCAACGAGGCGGGAATGGCGGCCGGCGACAATCGCCATTAACCTGCGCGCCCGGACTCTTTTCACGCACAGCCATCAGAATCCGCCGCCACCGAACCCAAATCAAGCTTGAAAACATCCCAAAAGTACACGGGCAAAGCCAAACACCGCAACCAGCCAATTTACACGCCCGAACCCACCGTCGAGGCGTCAAGAATCGGGATTTCGCACGCACGAACCCAAACATCGCCCGGCAACAAGCCAATTCACACGAGCGAACCCACCGTCGAGACATCACGAATCAGGATTTCGCACGCACGAACCCAAACCCAGAGCCCCGAAAGCCATATTTCGCACGCACGAAACCGCCCATGAGTGAGATCCACTCATCCCCGGCAATGAAAATATGCGAGATTGAGGAACAGGCGGAAGAAGGCGGCCGGTTTGGGTAATGGAGCCGTTGGAGCCGAGCACGAAACTGGCCAGGCTGACATGTTGGATCCCCGAATGGAGCAGTCGAGCCGAGGAAGAAGATATCCCTGAAGATGTCGGCTGTTCTTCTGCCGGAAAGGAGAACAACGATGATTAGCGCGGCCGTAGAGCGATGCGCCGGGATCGACGTGGGGAAGATGTTCCTGGCGGTTTGCGTGATGATAGGCCCATTGGACGGAGAACCACGCGTGGTCAAGCGGCGCTTCGGCACTACTATCTCGGAACTGGAAAGTTTGCGCGATTGGCTGAAGCAGGAAGAAATCACGCACGTGGTCATGGAATCCACCGGTTCTTACTGGAAGCCGGTTTTCAATGTGCTGGAGGAGAGCGTGCAGGTTTACCTGGCCAATCCGCAGGAAGTGAAGAACCGCAAGGGGCACAAGACGGATGACAAAGATGGTTGGTGGCTGGCGCATCTGCTGCGCCACGCCATGATCCACCCCAGTTTTATTCCGCCGCGGCCGATCCGGGAGTTGCGTGACCTGACCCGCAGACGCAAGCGGCTGTTGGGCGACGCCACCGCCGAGAAGAATCGGGTGCAGAAGGTGCTGGAGGACGCCAACGTGAAACTGGGCAACGTGCTGTCAGACGTTTTCGGTGTCTCCGGGCAACTGATGCTGGATGCGTTGCTGGAAGGCAAGGCCCGGCCCGAGGAGATCGCCCAGTTGGCCAAGCGTAGCGCGAAGAAGAAGATTCCCGGGATCATCCAGGCACTGGAAGGGCATCGGATGAGCGATCATCACCGGAAGATGATCGGCTACAGCCTGAAGCATCTGGAGTTTCTGGAAGAGCAGATCGGGGAGATGGACCGTGACATCGCCACCCAGATCAGCGAGGCGGGCCTGGATCGGCAATGGCAACTGCTGCAGACGGTGCCGGGTATCCAGGACCGCAGCGCAGCGGCAATTCTGGCCGAGACGGGGGCGGAGATGGAGCAGTTTCCCTCCAGCAAGCACCTCAGCTCTTGGGCTGGGCTGTGTCCAGGCAACAACCGCAGCGCAGGGAAGAACAAGAGCAGCCACACGACGGGAGGCAACCCCTGGTTGCGCTGCGCGCTGACCGAATGCGGCTGGGCGGCGGCGGCCAAGAAGAACTGTTTTATCAAAGAGAAGTTCTGGCGCATCACCAGCAAATCGGGGGGAAAGAAAGCTCCGGCCGTGGTCGCTGTAGCGCACACGTTACTGGAGCTTGTTTACGAGGTATTGCGCACGCAGCAGCCATTCCAGGACCGGCAAGCACCGCCGCTCGACGACCGGCAGAGGCAGCGCATGATCCGCCACCACATCCGCCGGCTCGGCAAACTGGGTATTTCGGTTCCGCGCTACGCTGTTTCGGTACCACTGGAGGAGAAGACGTCCCAACGCTGCCGACCGGGGCGCCCGAAAGGCTCACTCCCCAAGTGATTGAAAAATGGAGACCGTAAATTGTATTTTCGGAAGAACCCAAAACTCCGGGCTTTCTCAAGCCAATTCGCACGCACGAACCCAAACCCGCAACAACCATCAAATCACCGCGATAATAGGACAACAATGACAAAACAGTTCAATTGGCTGGTAGCCGGCATCGGCGACATTGCCCGAAAGCGAGTAATCCCGGCAATCTTAAAGGAACCTCGCAGCAAGCTCTACGGTCTCGTCAGCCGGAACCCCCAAACCGTCCAAGGTTACGGAGTAAAAGTCTGGACCGATTTCGAAACCGCGGTAGCCGATCCAGCCATCGATCTCGTCTACATAGCCACGCCAGTCGTCCTCCACGCGCCCCAAACCATCGCCGCCCTCCGGGCCGGCAAGCACGTCCTCTGCGAAAAGCCAACGGCCATGAATTACGCCGAAGCCTGCGAAATGCAGCGCGTAAGCGAGGAGACCGGCCGAACCCTGGGCATCGCCTATTACCGGCGCATGTATCCAAAGGTCCTCCGGGCCAAACAGCTCATAGCCGCAGGCGCAATCGGAACCCCGGCCATCGCAGAACTGACCTGTCACGATTGGGTCCAACCGGAAGCTGGCGAACGAGGCTGGAGGTTCAATCGCTCCGTCGCCGGCGGTGGCCCGTTATACGACATAGCCTCCCACCGTCTCGATCTACTAAACTATTTCTTCGGCAAACCCATACGCGTGAGCGGCCACCTGTCGAATCTCATCCACAAAACCGAGGTCGAGGACAACGCTACAGTCATGATCGAATACGACTCCGGCGTCCGCGGAATTGTCGACGTCCGATGGCATTCCAGAGTCCAACGGGACGAGTTCCGCATCCGAGGTACTGAGGGGGAAATCGATCTCACACCATTGAACGGACCCCTGCTGGTGTATCCCGGTGGAAAAGAAAAGGTTCCGGCGCCCGCAAACCTCCATTATCCTTGCCTGGAAAATTTCGTCAGCGCCATCACCGGAGAAGCGGAATTGGCGTCGTCTGGAGCCTCGTCGCTGGCAACCGGCTGGATCACGGAACAGGCAACCGGTTGGGTATCATAAAGGCTAGTGCACCTGCATGTCTGAACCAACAGAACCCTCGTTCGGTATAAATAGCTGGCTCGAAGAAGAGCTCTACCAGAATTACCTCCACGACAAGAAAAACGTAGACGACACCTGGAAGCGGGTCTTTGAAACGAACGGCTCAACCGCCGTGCCGAAGTCGGTTAACGGATCCAACGGCCACCCTCCGGTTGCCGCGGCATTGCCGGCCGCCGCCCCGCCAACGGTGGCCGGTCCGTCAGAAGAAACTCAGCCTCTGCGCGGAGTTGCGGCCAGGATCGTCGAGAACATGACGCAGAGCCTGACGGTGCCCACGGCGACATCGCAGCGCGTCCTTCCTGTAAAGACGCTGGAACTGAAGCGAGCGTACATCAATGATGCGCGGGTCGTCGCGGGCCAAAGCAAAGTTTCCTACACTCACCTGATTTCCTGGGCCATCGTTCGCGCCGTCTCCGAAATGCCCAATCTGAACAACGCGTTCGCGGAGCAGAACGGCGGACCCGTCAAGCTGGTCCGGAAGCCAGTGAACATCGGTATTGCGGTGGATGTGAAGGGCAAGGACGGCGGATCGTCGTTAATGGTCCCGAACATCAAAAATGCCGCGTCCATGAATTTCGCCCAGTATCTCAACGCATTCGACGACGTCGTGGCGCGTGCCCGAAATGGCAAATTGCAGATGCCGGACTTCCAGGGGACCACCATTTCACTGACGAATCCGGGCACCGTAGGCACCGTTGCTTCCGTCCCGCGGCTGATGGCCGGACAAGGCGCGATTATCGCCACCGGCGCAATGGATTATCCGGCCGAATACCGGACCGTGAGCGAAGCCGCAAAATCGCAGCTCGGTTTGAGCAAAGTGATGACGGTCACTTGCACCTACGATCACCGCATCATTCAAGGCGCGGAATCGGGCCGCTTCCTCGGCAGGCTGGAAGGGCTGCTCAGCGGCGAAGACGAGTTTTACGATCAGATCGCTGAAGATCTCAATATCAGGCCGGAACCGGAAGAGGTCCTCAGCTTACCGGCTATGGAGATCCCAGCACCCCAGGCTGGTGTACAGCCAGCGGGAGCCGCCATCTCGAAGGCCGATGCGCTGAAGGAGTCCGCTGCTGCCTTCTTAATGGACGCGTATCGCGTGCGCGGGCACCTCGTGGCCGATCTCGATCCATTGGGATCCAAGCGTGATCCGCAACCGGATTTGGACCCCGCAAACTACGGACTGACCGATGCGGATCTCGATCGCCCGCTGGCTTCGCAAGGCGGCATGACGCTGCGGAGTCTGATCGCCGAGCTGCGGCAGACATACTGCGAAAAAGTTGCGGTCCAGTACACCTATCTCCAATTCGCCGATCAGGTGGAGTGGCTCCGCCACGGCATGGAAGCGACGCTGAACAATGAACCGCTCGACAAGGCGACGCGCGTCCGGATTCTCAATCACCTGATTGAAGCGGAAGAATTCGAGCATTTCATCCAACGGAAATTTCTGGGCAAGAAGCGGTTTTCCATTGAAGGCGGCGAGGCGTCGATCACCGTTCTGGACGAGATTCTGGAGCGTGCCGGTGCAAATGGCGTAACGGACATCGAGCTAGGCATGGCGCATCGCGGCCGGTTGAGCGTTCTGGCTACCATCGTCGGTAAGCCGCTGGCTCAAGTCTTTTCGGATTTTGAAGAAGCGCCGGATGCCAGCGCGAACATGTACGGGTCCGGCGATGTCAAGTACCACTTGGGTGCCAGTTGTGTGCGCACCACCACCGAAGGCAAATGCGTCACCATCTCGATGGCGTTCAACCCGAGCCATCTGGAAGCCGTGGATCCCGTAGTGGAAGGAATTGTCCGGGCCCGGCAGGATCGCAGCGGCGACAAAGACCGTGCGCGGATCATGCCGATTTTGATTCACGGTGACGCGGCCTTTGCGGGTCAGGGCGTGGTGGCCGAGACGCTGAATCTTTCGCAGCTTGAAGGATACGCCACCGGCGGCACCATTCACCTCATCGTTAACAACCAGATCGGCTTCACGACGAATCCGAATGACGGACGATCCGGCACCTACGCCTCCGACATCGCCCGGTGCATTCAAGCGCCAATCTTCCACGTGAATGGCGACGATCCGGAAGCAGTCGTCCGTGTCACGCGGCTGGCGTTCGATTTCCGGCAGAAATTCAAGCGCGACGTGGTGATCGATTTGATCTGTTATCGCCGGCTTGGCCACAACGAGGGCGACGATCCAAGTTACACGCAGCCGGTGATGTATAAACAGATTGCCAAGCATCCTTCGGTAATCGCACTCTATTCCGCACGGCTGACGGAGGAACGCGTACTCACCAAGGCCGATATCGACGAGTCGAAGAAGAAGGTTGTGGCCCGGATGACCGACGCCTACAACCTCGCTAAACAAAACGCCGAGACCTACGAGTTGCAGGAAGAGCATGGCACGCCGCTCGAAATCGTGAAGACCAATACGGCCATCAGCCCGGCGCTGGCCGAGCAGGTCGTCCAAGGAATCACGACGTTTCCGGAGGACTTTCATCTGCATCCGAAACTGGCGGACGTCGTTGAGCACCGTAGGAAAATTCTTTCAGGAAATAACTTTAACTGGGCGGCAGGCGAGGCGATGGCATTCGGGAGCCTGGTGGCGGAAGGGACTCCGGTCCGGCTGAGCGGGCAGGATTCCGGCCGTGGCACCTTCAGCACGCGGCACGCCACATTCTACGACCACGAAGACGGCCACAAGTACGTCCCGCTCCAACACATCGCACCGAACCAGGCGCCCTTTGAAGTGTGGGACAGTTTTCTCAGCGAATACGCCGCCATGGGCTTCGAGTTCGGCTTCAGCTTGACCGATCCGAACACGCTGGTTCTCTGGGAAGGCCAGTTCGGCGATTTCGTCAATGGCGCGCAGATCATTCTCGACCAGTTCCTTTCGTCGGCGGAAAACAAGTGGGGCCAGCCTTCGGGCCTGGTTCTGCTGTTGCCGCATGGCTACGAAGGACAGGGGCCGGAGCATTCCAGCGCGCGCATCGAGCGCTTCCTCCAACTCTGCGCGGAAAACAATATGCAGGTGGCGAATTGCACCACGCCCGCGCAATACTTCCATATCCTCCGGCGGCAGATGCGCGGTCCCGACGGCAAGCCGATCCGCAAACCGCTGATCCTGTTTACCCCGAAAAGCATGTTGCGGAATCCGAAGGCGGTTTCGCGCCTCGAAGATCTCACCACCGGATATTTCCAGGTCGTGATCCCCGATCCGGCGCCCGCCGCGAACATAAAGCGCGTGCTGCTGTGTTCGGGCAAGATCTACTACGATCTGGCCGAAGGACGCGAAAAGCGTGCGGCAGATCACGTCGCCATACTGCGAATGGAGCAGTTATATCCGTTCCCGCAGGACAAATTGCAGGAACTATTCGCCCAATACGGTCCCTGGACCGAGATTTATTGGGTGCAGGAAGAGCCTCGGAACATGGGTCCGTGGCGCTTTATACAGGAAAACCTGCAGCCGCTGCTCGATCTCACCCGGCGGACGCTGCGGTACGCAGGCCGGCCCGAGAGCGCAAGCCCGGCGGCGGGCACTACCAAGCGACATGAGCAGGAGCAAGCACAGGTCGTCGACGATGCGTTTGCAGCCGCTGCGGTGACGCGAAAACCCAAGCGCGTAAGACTAGTAAAAAAGTCCAAAAGATAGAGCGCAACTTTTTCTCCCGGCGCGGGCTTACTACAAATTGAGATCTTAATCCTCGAACAGTCGTCTGATTCGCGGAAAATGTTTCTTTTATTAGGGTATCCACGCTCCGGAAATACGCTTCTCGGCTCTGTGTTAAACGTGAACGACTACATAGTCGTCCCACAGGAAACCGATTTCATCGTACCGGTTTCTGTCCTCTGCAAGAGGATGCCTGACTCCGAAGCAGCCAGGAGACTCCTGGCCGATCTCATCGTCAGCACGGAACGCTTTGATCACAGCTTGGCGCCCTACGCTCCCTACCAAGACTTGGTGGAGGCGCTGGAGAGCTGCGAATACACCGCGGCCGGCGTGGTGGGCGCGGTCTATAAAGTCGTGGCTCGGAACGCCGGCAAAGTGATTGCGGGCGACCGGTCGCCCAACGACATCGGTTACCTGGCCGACTTCGCGAGATGCCGTCTTTTCCGGTCCCATATCCGCGTCGTCCACCTGGTTAGAGACCCGCGTGACGTATACCTTTCGACGCATCGCTTGAAGTGGATTCCAGAGAACCAACTCCGATCCGAATTTCCCGGCATCTGGTCTTCCACAAACATGATGCTCCGGAATATGTTCTGCGACGCGCCCGAGCGGTACCTCTGCGTTCGCTACGAGGATCTCATCGCCGACCCCGAGCGCACCCTCACACGCATCACTGACTTTCTCGGAGTGCCGTTCCAATCCAAGATGCTCGACCCAAGCACCCGTGCCGGCCTGTACCAGGACGTTCCGCATCACGCAAACGTAGCGCGTGAGTTTCTGACTTCTCCAGTCCGCTCATACTGCCGGGAACTGCCGCGCGAGGTCGCCGAAGACATCGCCGCGCGAGCAAACGGAGCGATGACAACCTTCGGCTACCAACAGTTCACTGAATATTAACCGTTACCGCGTTCGACGACTGGCCGTCCACCGTCAACACCACCGGCACTTCCCCGGCTCCCCTCAGGTTCAGCGGTAGAAGCACGTTCACCTGGTCCAGTCCCGCGAAGCTCGGCTGCGGTCCCGCATACTGTACGGGCACGCTGATCGAATTGATCGTTACCGTGACGTTTGAAACCGAACTCAGATTCCGAATCCCCGTACCGTAGAGACTCAGATAGATGGGCGTATCCACGCCGAGGGCGATCGGCGTGGCAGTGCAACCCGAATCGCCACACTGAAACACTTGAACCGGCCCCTGAAGCTGTGGATTCCCCGCCTGCACCTGGAGCGCCGTCGCCGCAGCCACACCGCTCCCGTTCCCGTTCATGCTGAACAGAGTAGGCGCAACGTTTTGCACGCTGGCCGTGGCGCTCAGATTCGTACTCCCGTTCGTGACCGTAAACGTTGCCACACCCGGCGCGATGCCCGGGTTAACTTCAAAATTGATTTGTCCAGGCGAAACGTAAATTAGAGGCGCCGTATACTGCTTGCCGGCCGCGTCTTTGATCCCCACCGTGATTCCGCCGAGCGTCATCGGCAGTGGCTGCGAACCGGCCTGCGCGGTCTGGCTGGCGAGATTCGAGCCGAATATAGAAGCGATCGATTCCGGCGCCACGATCAGTGAGCCTGCGGCCGCCGATTGCACGACAAACGACGCGCCCACGCCGTAGTAGCGCGCCATCCAATAGGGCAATATATAGTCGATTCCCGCTGTCTCAACAGTTCCCTGCGCGCCGCCGGTGAGTTGGAACGGACTCCTTTGCCACAGGAAGTCGGTCGGGACACGCAGCGGAACCGGGATCGGTTGGCATGCCTGCGAGCCGCACACCGTGACCTTCGAGGTCAGGTCGACAGTCGGGTCCCGGCGCGGCCTCTGAAGCCATTGATCGAGGAGCATCGATGTTTCCGCATCGCGGGCTGCGTTCGGCCCGTTCAAACCCCGGTCAATGACGTCGAAGAACGCGTTCAGATGCGAGGCCGTGTGGCTGCGCAGAGCGTTGTATGCACTTCGGGAAGCCGTGCTCCCTTGGTTCGGATTCAGACGAACCAGATTATAGAAATTGATGTAGTCCAGGTTGAACTTAAAATAATTGTCGTCGTTGACCGTGTCTACCGCGATGGGAGTGCCGATCGGCACCGCCAGCAGAACGTTCTCCTCGAACGTGTTGCCGGCAAAACGGCTGGGGTTCACATGACGCGCTATCCCCAGGAATGCGTTTATGTAATCCGAACGCACGATGAAGTCCAGATTGGTGCTGCCATCCGGTTCAGGAATTTTCCAGTCGTGCCCTCGCGGATATTCGATGACGCGAGTCAGCAGATCGCTGATAGAAGCCTTGATCGTAGGATCGTCGATCATGTCGTAAGCGACCGCAAGCCCAAACACCGCGCCCGCGAATTGGTCGCGCGACACGTTACCGACCCAAAACCAGGGACCGTTCTTGTAAATCCCGTTGGCCGTCTCTTCCTGCCGGAGACCCGCGGCGTATGGCGAATCTTGCGCTACGATGCATCGAGCCAACAGGTTATTGCCCGTGACGTCGACCAGCGACTTCAATCCGGCGATAGCTTTCTGTGCATTCGCCAACGCGTCTGCTGATTGAGTCACCCTGTAACGAAAAGCTTCCGCCGCGAGATAATGGCCGGTCCAAAGCGCCGAGTCGCCGCAACGCGAGTAGCCCGTAATCTGGTCGCTCGTCGCCGAAGCGAAAACCGGATCAATAACAGTGCCGAAAGGGAGATGCCTGGCCTGGATGTTGGCGGAAATGGCCAGTGCATCCGATTCGGCCGCAAAACAGGGAAGTCCTGTAACCAGGAGAGTCAAGCTCACAGCAATACGCATGCAAAGGATCAACCTCCCTGTGTTGGACGTAGAGACAAGAATTCTGACACATACTTTGTTGCAGGGAAGCGCTAACTCATTGACAGACGGCGAGTGAAGTACATGCTCACGGTTCGAACGTTACCCATTTAGACCGCAGGCCGCTCTTGACTACGTACTTTGGGTCGACATCATGAAACTTGAAAACGGCCACCTCGCGATCTTGTGACGAGCCTAGAGTTCCTAGCTCCACGCGCTGGGAAAGGCGAGAGCCGGTCTCTATGGCGAACCTCTTAACTTCGGAGTCTGCCCTAGCCTTCAATGGTCTCGATATCCCCTTGACATCCACAGTCTCAAGTCTAACGTCGATCGTTAACGACTTAAGCGTATAGAAACGCTTGACCTCAATCATGTGACCTTTGACCACAGACCCTGCCGGAACCAAAATGGTGGACGATTGGTCGCGTATCGGAGTAACTAGTTTGGCCTTGATCAGATCACCTCCCGCCGCAACGGCAGTGTCGATGGGTTCAATGAACGCTAACTCAAACTTTAGATCCGGTGGCAGGGTGAAGGCGCGGCTTGCCGAATCATCTTTAGGCCGTGATCCGCCCGCCGCTGGTGCTGGCCCGAATGACAAGGTCGACTGACCCACAAACTCATGGCAAGCCGAATAAGCGATCCGGTTTTCCATTTCGCCATTGAGACTCAGAATATCGAGATCGGCTTCCTTCGCCATGAGAAAGTTAGCGCTGCCGATCGTCACCCGGCCATAGTCCATGGTATGGGTGGCCTCACAAGCGCCCGTTCCCGCGGGCAAGCTCTGGCGCACTGTAAGGTGAACAAGATCGAGTGTCTTCGGATCGGCGAGAAATGTGCCATCGTACGCGGTCAGTACTTCCGTCCGTTCACTCCCGTACCGAAACACATAGTTGCTCTTTTCGAGCGGGACTCGAAATCCGTATTCGGACAGTGAGCGGCCATCTACCGTGCGATCGCCATTGTACGAAAAGCTCGCCCGATCCTGTTCAAAGAGCGACACAAGGAAAGATGAAAATGTTCCGGTTGAAATGGCGCCTTGACGCACAAGGTCCAACAGACCGCGATCGTGAAACTGATGATCGCCGGCCCAGGAATACATCTCGTTGCTCACTCCGAATACCTCGTGGCTGACGCCGATCGCGACATCAAACCGCAAGCGATCGGAAGCGGCGAGGCGGCGCTTCAGGTGCCCTCTCTTTTTTTCTGCTGCGAGGCCATCGCACGAATCAGCTCTAAAAGCGCCGTTCAATCGGTACTCAGACCGATCGATGGTCTGCGTACACACATATTTCGGCATCCGGTCGATCGTTTCCATCACGTTGTGACTGACGCGGCGGAGCACGTCCAGCGGGTCGTATTGGGCTTGGACCGTCAGGGCAACGCCGATAAAAAGGAGTAATCGGGTCCGCATCTGTACAGAATACTCCGTCATCACATGCGGGTAAACGGGTCAGTTCCTTGTATATTTCGTGCGCCAGACGCTGATCCGCCGCCGGCGGCATCGTATCGGCGCCGAAGTTCGCGACGGAGATCAAGACATGCGGTCTCTTTGGTGTTGGTGACCGCACGATTCGCGGATCACCAGGCGGCACTCCACCAGAATGTCCCGGACAAACATATTCGGCCGCTCCACCCGATCCAGCATCGCTGCCATCGCCGCCTCTCCAATCGCACGGCAGGGCTGATGAACAGTCGTCAAAGGGACCGTCAGTAGACTGGCGTATTCAACGTCATCGATTCCGACAATTCGCACATCCTTCGGGATGCGACATCCCAACGCCAGTAGAACCTGCATCAACTGCCCGGCAGTGCGATCGTTGGCACAAACAAACGCACTCCCATCTTCCTTGTTCCCCAGCAACTGACGGACGCTCGCTTCCGTGATGGCATCCAGGCGGCAAACGGGACCGCGATGGAGCGCCACGCCATTCGCCAGAAGCGCCTCACGAAAACCGGCAATGCGCGCCTCGAGGGTGGGCGCGCCACCGGAGAAGGCCACAAACCCAATCCGCCGAACCCCGAGTTTCAACAGATGATCCGTGGCCATGTAACCCGCCCGCCGATTATCGATGCCCACCAAATCGTGATCGCTGCGCTGCGGATATGGCATCACGCACCGGTCGAGCAAAACAATCGGGATTCGCGCGCGCTCGAGTTGCGACACCACTTTCAGATTTGTTTCCTGTACCCTGGCTCCCGTTTCAATGGGAGCGAAAAACACGCCGGACACTCTTCTCTCAATGTATTGACCGCAGAGTTCCAAAGCCTGTTCTTCAGCCGACGCATGGTCCGGAGACGTGTGTCCCCAAAGCAGCGCGTGCCGGCTCGCGTGCGGTGCGGCCGCAATCCCACGGCATATCGGTTCGAAGATCTCCGTTCGGCCAAGGTCCGGAATCAGCAGCCCAAAGAGGAGACTGCTTTCGGTAGTGCGAGAGTGCCGCACATAAGTTCCGGAGCCGGCAATCCGCTCCACTAGTCCGCGCTGAGTCAGGTCTCGAAGCGCGTGTCCGATGGTGATCCGTGATGTTCCGAACTGCTGTACCAACGCCGCTTCGCTAGGGAATTTCTGCCCCGGTTGATACTTGCCGGAAAGAATATCGCGCGACAAGCTCTCGAAGACTTGCTGGTATTTGGGAGCGTGGGGTTCTGCGCTAAATTCGCGTCGCGCCATGTCCTGATATTACAGCTTTAACGCTTGGCATGGCAACTTTTATGCCGGATCGCTCATCCATCACTATACGGAGGAGTTTTTCTCGATGCTGGAGGCAATAGGTTGGGTGGCAACAGCGGTCTTTTCTACTTCTTACTTCTTTCGCCGCCCCGCAACGCTTCGATGGATACAGGCTGCAGCGGCCTGTCTCTGGATAGTATACGGATTGACTCTTCGCGCCCTCCCTGTCGTGGTCGCTAACGTAATTGTTGTCGCGGCGGCGCTCTACTCCTTGTCAAGAGTGGAAAACAACACCTGACATAACAGCTTTGAAGACTCCAGGAGGTATATACATGCAGGAAGATCGGGAAACTAGACGAAAAGAATATCTATTGGTTAGCGATTTCGATCAGACTCTCAGTTTCAAAGACTCGGGAATTGTTTTGAGTGAGTTGCTCGGAGTTTCAGGTTTTGCCGAAAGAATCAGCGGTCTGTCAAAGATTCATCTGGTGCACCAAGGCGGAGAACTGGCTTACTTGCTCTTACACGATCCGGAATACCGCCGAGTGCGAAAGGAGCACTTGGTGGAAGTCGGTAAACGCATCCGCCTGAAGCAAAATATTCGCTTGCTCTCGCAACTTGTCGAAGAGATCGACGGCCACCGGTTCTCGTTCTACGTACTTTCCGCCGCTCCGCAGGAAGTGATCCAATCCGCGCTCGAAGGCATCGTTCCGGCCGATCACATCTTTGGAACGCGGTTCCACTACGATCCATCCAGCGGCGAAATTCAATCGATCCTCCGCGTGCCGGCCGGCTACGGAAAGGTGGCCGTGCTCGACGAACTGCGAGCCAATTTGCTGGTCAGTCATGACCGCGTGGTGTATGTGGGTGACGGCAGTTCCGACGTGCACGTCATGATGCACGTCAATCGTCTCGACGGCCTCACCATCGCGGTCTCGGAAAACAAGTTCATCACTCAGATTGCAGCTCGAACTGTCTTGAGCGACGACGCTTTGAGTGTGCTCGTACCGATCCTCGAGGACATCCTGAAGTGGGATTCGTCACGCATCCGGTCCTTCTTCGAGGGACACGGCTTCGTTCTCCGCGACTGGGACAAGACGCGCACCGACTCCTTGACCTTTGGCTACACAGCAGCCCAGCAGCCCGCGTTGAACTAATCACGCGGGCCGTTCCGGATGCACCCAGAACCAGGCCAGCGCTCCTACCAAATACAAACCGCCAATAATGTAGAGCGGTGCCGACCAGTCGACGGCATTTCTGGTGAGATAAGCGAAAACAACGGGGCTGAGAGCTCCCCCCACCTGTCCGGCGGTGTTCATCGTTCCGCCGACAACCCCTGCACGCGGGCCGGCGATATCCAGGCACGCACCCCACGCCGCGCCCAGGGG
This sequence comes from Bryobacteraceae bacterium, assembly GCA_963770345.1. Lineage (GTDB taxonomy): Bacteria > Acidobacteriota > Terriglobia > Bryobacterales > Bryobacteraceae > CAVYPH01. The sequence goes on from CAVYPH010000003.1 coordinate 117,384, forward strand.
AAAGTTGGCGCTCGCCCCCGCCATCGCGATCAGTACTCCGGCAATCCAAGGCTGGGGTGTCGCGGTGCCCACGATCATGAAAATACCAGCCGCCAGAAGCGCCAGTCCGCCCACGACGCAACGTCCGGCGCGCAACCCGAAGCGGCGGCTCACCCGGTCGGTGGAGAGCCCTCCGAAGAGATCGGCGCCGATGCTGAGCAGCAAAGGGAGTCCGGAGAACAGGCTGAGGGCGTTCGAGGATAGGCCTTTTTGTTTTTCCAAATACGTGGGTAGCCAAGTGATGATGAAATAGAAACCGTAACTTTGAGTGAAGTACATCACGCAGAGCGCAAGAATGCTGGAGTTAAATACAAAGCCATGATTTTGCGCAGCGGGTACGGCTTCCCTGCCCGCTTCGATTTTCGCCAGTTCCTCGGGCTTGATGGACGGATGTTCGGCTGGAGTGTCTCGAAACCACGTGTACCACGCAGCGGACCACACGAATCCAACAGCAGCGAATATCGGGAACACCAAACGCCAGGAGAAGCGATCCATCAACCACCGGACCACAAATGGCGTGATGCCGCCGCCGAGATGCGCTCCCATGAAGAAAATTCCTTGCGCCGTGCCGCGCTCGGAGATTGGGAACCATCGCGAGAAAGTCTTCGCCGCGTTCGGCCATGCGCCCGCCTCGCCGATCCCAAAAAGGAAGCGAACGGTCAGCAGTGAGCCGTAGTTCCAGGCCCCCGCCGTTGCCGCTGTGAATGTCGACCACCAAAGCACGATGCGAGTAAGAACTCGCCGGGTACCCACGCGATCGCCCCACCACCCGGTCGGTATTTCGAAAATTCCATAAGCGACAGTGAAGGCGCTGAAGACGTAGCTCATCTGCACGGTAGAAAGGGAGAGCTCGCGCATGATATTCGGCGCAGCGATTGCGATGCACACTCGATCGAGGTAGGTGATGAATGCTAGAGCGACGGTCATGCCCAGCACCCTATGGCGAACTGTCAAACGAGAGCTCCGGCGGGCGCGGGCCGGGCCGAAACAGGCTCAAGGTCTCCCATAAAGCGGCTGACACAGAATAGACCAATGAGATGAAAGCAACCCATAGATAGAAAGACCGGAGAATAGCCGAAGTTCTGAACGACGAATCCCGGAATGATGGCAGAAAAGAGGAAGCCTCCGAATCCACCGAGACAGCCGCCAATGCCCGTCACCGACGCGATCGCATTCTTCGGAAATACGTCAGAGGCAGTCGTATAGAGATTGGCCGACCAGCCCTGATGCGCGAACGTCGCCAAGCTTGCGAGGCCAATGGCAATCATCGGATTCGGGACAAGCACCGATACAGCGGCGATCGGCATGCAACAGGCGAAAACTGCCATCGCAGTTTTGCGCGCCTTACCTGCCGGCCATCCCCGCTGCATGAAATATCGAGAGAGCCAGCCGCCGGAAACGCTGCCGATGCTGGCCATCCAATAGATCAGCGGGAGCGCCCAACCGATTTGCTTCAAATCAAACTTGCGCACGTCGTATAGATAGGGCGGCAACCAATAAAGGTAGAACCACCAGACTGGATCGGTGAAGAATTTCGCCAGCGCGAAACCCAGAGTCTCGCGATACGTCAACGCTTGCCGCCAACTGATGGAGATCTCCAGGGCATCGGCGTCTTGCTCGGGAGGTTCAGGCTGAGTGAACCACCACAAAACGACCCAAACGAAGCCGATGGATGCGGTGATAACGAAGCACGAACGCCATCCGAAGCGCGTGACGCCCCAGGCTAACAGCGGGGGTCCGGCCATGGCTGCGACGTTGCTGCCCGAGTTGAAAATACCGGTCGCAAACGCGCGGTCCTTCTTAGGGAACCACTCAGTTACCGCCTTGATGGCGGCGGGAAAATTTCCCGCTTCTCCGAAGCCGAGCATCGCGCGCCAGAAGCTGAGCGAAACCGCCGAAGTGGCAAACGCAGTCAGACCGGCGGCCAGCGACCACCAGCCAGCGGCAAGCGCATATCCAATGCGGGTGCCCAAGCGGTCGATCAGCTTGCCCTGGACGAGAAAACCTACGGTATAAGCGATCTGAAAGGCACCAGTGATGAACCCGTATTCCTCATTGGAGAGATGCATCTCACCGCGGATGACCGGAATGAGGACAGCGAAAACGATACGATCCAGATAGTTGATCGTAGTGGCCAAAAAAAGTAGAGCGAGAACCCACCAGCGCACGCGGCCAGTCGAAGAAGACACTTGGCGATTATACGCGATGTTTGGTAATAGTCCATTAGACCGAGGTGAGTTACTATACCCACAAGCAAGTGCTGGACTTCATTCAAAATACCCAGCCGAAACGCGCGTTTGCGGGATTTGGTAATTCGCGCGACTATCTTACGATGTAAGAGGGAGCCTTGGGGCCTGCGCTAGAGGCGCTTCACTGCCGAAAGACACGCGGCCCTGGGCTCTCGCTAGTACCTATACTTAGTACGAAGACGAGTAATAAACGGATGCACCTGAGACGAATGGTCCAACGTTTATTTCAGCCGTTCCCAGGGATGGTCCATGATTCTTCCGGTTTGAAAATCTTGAACCGTCGCGTGGGGTGGTGGCCGAGCAAGTGGTTTGTAAAGCGATCGATCGTTTCCGGATCGCAATTCATCGGGACCAACCAGTTCGCTTCGATCGAGGCGGCCTCGGACGGAGTGAACCCCTTTTCTCCGATGGGCAGGAGCGCGACGGTCACATTGTACGGTTTGAGCTGCTCTGCCAACCCCTCGTAGAGCGTCGATGCGCCAGGATGATAGATCGTACACTGGCCGAAGCGGATCAGGTAGCCGAGACCGTTGGGCCTGGCGGGCACTGAATAGACGCGGCCATACGCACCGCTCTTGAAATACTCGACGCGCAGGCCAGCGTCCGTCGTGGTCATGCGGTGAAAGCCGACGCCCGAGGCTTTCAGAGACTCCGCGGAGTCTTTGTGGACGATAACTTTGGCTCGCGGCGATGCTTCGAGAATCAGCTTCGTGGGATCTTCGGCATCCGCTGAAAAATGCGTTCGGAGTAGCATATCGGCGTTCGTGATTTCGCTGGCGTCTATCCCCGGACGCAGCCACGGGTCGATATAGAAGACGATCGAGAAATACTTCACCGCGAACCCCGCGCGCCCAAGCCACCAGAGCGTAGGTTCCACGCATTCGGTGCGATTGATTGTTTCAATCAACTTGATCATCGGTTTTCCGCCGCGCGTTGCAAGCGGTCGAGGATGCCCGCCCAGGATGGCTCAGCCGGCGGGGGCTCTACTGCAATATAGTCCAATCCTTCAGTGTCCAACTGGTGGAGCAATTCGTAGAGGTGTGCGCCGTAGTCCGATGCCTCATGCGGCATAGCGATCGCTCGTGCAGCGGGGAGTGGCTGGTGAATCCAGAGATACGCGCCTTTGCCGCGATCGGGTGGCGGCCCCAGAAACAGCGGCGTACGAGGCCGGTAGTGGCGCGGATGGAGTCCCGGGGAGGCTTGTGAACCCGCGATCGCGGGAGCCTGATCAATGGGCCCGATAAATGATTCAAGCGCGGTCTGCGAGATCATTCCGGGACGCAGCAGAATCGGCACCGGACCCGCCAACGATACCACCGTTGATTCGATTCCTACAGTGGCCGGCCCGCCATCGAGAATCATGTCAACGAGATCGCCCAGGCTTCGGCGCACATGTTCGGCGGTGGTGGCAGAGAGTTGGGTGAAAAGGTTCGCGCTGGGGGCGGCGATAGGGAGTCCCGCAGCTTTAATGAGAGACAGCGCCGTAGGATGCGATGGCATCCGCAGGCCGACGGTATCCAGACCAGCGGTAACTCGATCGGGAACTTTCGGATGCTTTTTCAGAACCAGTGTCAAAGCGCCAGGCCAGAATTTTCCAGTCAGGATCCCGGCTTCCGTGGGCCAATCGAGGACCAGGGATCGAGCCATCTCTAGGGAATCCACATGCACGATGAGCGGACTCGTCGCGGGCCGTCCTTTCGCAACGTAGATCCGTTCGACCGCTGCCGGGTCGAGCGCGTTTGCTCCTAACCCGTAGACTGTCTCAGTTGGGAAAGCGACGAGCCCTCCCCGCCGCAGGATTTCCGCCGCCCGCTCGATGTCTTTACTCGACATCCTTGTCGTCGCCGGCAGTTTTCCCCGTGCGTTTCCACACCAGGAAGGCGTGAATGAGTTCCGAAAGGTCTCCGTCAAGAACCCGGTCCACATCTCCGATAGAGAGTTTGGTGCGATTGTCTTTGATCAACCGGTAAGGCGCCAGAACATAACTGCGGATCTGACTACCAAAGTTGATTTCCAGTTTCGTATCCTCGACCTTGCGTTCCTCCTCTTTCTTCTTATCCAGCTCGAATTCGTAAAGCTTGGCGCGCATCTGCTTCAGGGCGCTGGCGCGATTCTTATGCTGCGATCGCTCATTCTGGCACTGGACAACGAGGCCTGTGGGGATGTGCGTCATGCGGACGGCTGAATCGGTTCGATTGACGTGCTGACCGCCCGCCCCGCCCGCCCGAAAAGTATCCACCCGGAGCTCTTCCGGTTTAATATCGATCTTGATCTCGTCGTCGATCTGCGGATAGACGAACACCGACGCAAACGATGTGTGACGTCGCGCGGCCGAATCGAACGGCGAGATGCGCACTAAGCGATGCACACCGATTTCCGACTGCAGCAACCCATACGCGTTTTCGCCGTTCACTTCGAACGTCACCGATTTGATACCGGCACCGTCCCCTTCCAGGCGGTCGGTCACAACGGTTTCGAATCCGTTTCGCTCGGCCCAACGCAGGTACAACCGGAGCAGCATTTCCGCCCAATCCTGGCTTTCAGTGCCGCCGGCCCCGGGATGAATCGTAACGATCGCGGGCTTCGAATCGTTCGGCCCGGAGAGCAACATTCCCGTCTGGAGTACTTCCAACTCCCCGGAAAAGTCATTCATTTCCCGCTCGATATCGGGACCAACGCTTTCGCCTTCGCGCATCAATTCGAAGAGCGTGTCGAGGTCGGAGGTGAGTCCGGCGATTCGCTTGTCGTGAGAGATACTCTCTTCGAGGCGCTTCCGGTCCTGCATTACTTTTTGGCTTCGTTCCTGCTGATTCCAAAAATCGGGGGTGCTGATCAGTTCTTCGGTCTTGGCTAGCTCAGCTTTCTTGGCGGGCGCGTCAAAGATAGCTCCGCACAGCTTCTGCCTGCTGGCGGAGCGTAACATACTCCCTTTCTAATTCTTCGAGGGTCATGAGGGTATTGTAACAGCGCGGCTGTTCTCGCCACCGCACCAGAAAAAAACATGATTCATTTCTCCGGATGAATGCGCATCCCTGAGTAGGCGGTGATTTCGAATCCGGATGATGCTGCCACCCATAATTTCGGAGGACCATACTTTGACAAAACTGGAATCCCGAAGAGGAATGTTGCGGTTAGGCAGTCGAAATCTCATATGGCCAAGCCATCGGTAAGGCTCTAGTGGGAAAGCGTAAATACACTGATGCGGATTCCGCTCTGCAAAGTGCTGCGGAAATTTATGAGCGGTCCGCTCAATTCGCCAAGCGCACCACCGAACCGCGAAAGCTGATGAGTCCGCTAATTACGCCCCGTTCCGGGCCGCGCCAGTAAGGAAGCGCTCTTCGGAGAAACAGTCACTCCTCCCGAAGAGCAACCATCGGATTCAGGCGCGACGCCCGTAGCGCGGGAATCAGACTCGCCGCGAGCGCGACCACTGCCAACAGCGCAACAGCGAGTTCGATGGTGACGGGATCGGACGGCTGCAATCCATACAACAGCGAACCGGCAGTCTGGGCGGCGGCGATGGAAAGTCCAGTCCCGATCACCAGTCCAGCCAACAGCAGAATGCCGGCCTCCCGCAGCACGAGCCGCAAAATGCTCCCGCGATTAGCGCCGAGAGCTACCCGTATGCCAATCTCATTCCGGCGACGCGCCACCATGTACGAAATGACGCCGTAAAGCCCGGCCGTGGCCAGGATTGCCGCCAGGAAACCAAAACATCCCGAGAGAATGGCCATGAGGCGTTCCCGCAGAAGCGACTCACGGACCGTGGTCTTGAAAACCTTGAACTCGATCGACGCAACAGGATTCACACTGAGGATTGCCCTTTTTAAATCCGGCATCAAGCTGCCAAGCGGAGCTCTGGAACGGACGATCATATTTACGCCGAGTCCAGGATCCTTCTCTTGAGCTGCGGCAACGAACACAATAGGCACAAAATCGTCGCGCAAGCTCTGGTACTTGGAGTTTCTTACGAGCCCCACGATCTGGTAAAGATGTTGCGGCTCACCGGGCCCCACCACCAGGCGAAACTGTCTGCCGAGAGGATTTGCGCCGCTAAGGTACTTCCTGCGGAACTCTTCGTTGACGATGGCTACCTCGGGCGAAGCGATTGTGTCCCGATCGTCGAAAATCCGGCCCGCCACCAAAGGCGTGTCCATGGTCTTGAAGTACGACGGGGTGATGCGGTTGAACCACGGCACGATGTTCTCCTGCTTCGACCGGTCGAGGATCTCAATCGTGTGATTCCAGCCCGAACCACTGACCGGCACGATTGCTGCGGTGGCGGCGTCGTCCACGCCCGGCGCATGGCGCACCGTTTCGAGAAGATCCCGATAGTACACGGCGCGGCGTTCGAGTTTGAACTTGGAGCGCGAGATATCCACGTTGGTGATGAGCAGTCCATTTTCTTGAAACCCGGCGTCAAGCGTCACCAGGTTGCGCAGGCTCCGGACAAACAGAAGAGCGCCGGCCAGCAGCACCAGCGAAAGCGAAACCTGGCTGACGACAAGCGCGCGCCGGAATCCGAACTTCTCCCGATTCGAGGTTAGTCCGCGGCCCGTAGTTTTCATCGCATCGGCGGGAGTGATGCGCGTGGCATAGAAAGCGGGATAGAGACCAAAAAGAATACAGGTCAGTACACCCGTCGCTGCAGTAAACGCGAGGATACGCCAGTCAGTGTAAAGGTCGAGATACAAATTCAGAAATGAGACAAGGTAGTGGCTGAGCGCCTGCGACACAACAACGCCGCCCACGACGCCGGCCGCAGCCAGCAGCAAACTTTCCGCGAGCATCTGGCGGATCAAGCGGCCGCGATCTGCTCCGATAGCCAGGCGAACCGCAATTTCCCGTTGGCGTGTACTGGCGCGGGCAAGCATCAGGTTGGCCAGATTCGCGCAGGCAATCACCAACACGAGACCAGCGATCGCCAGCAACAGGTACAACGGTTTTTCGTAATCGCCACGAAGCGAAGATACGCCGGACCCCGCGGGCACCGCGCTCAGCTTATACGCAGCATAATATTTCGCCTCGTCCGGTCTGTATTTCGGAGGCACTGTGCTTTCGAACACCGCAGGGGACATAGCGCCGACCTGAGCAGTGGCCTGGTCAAGGCTGAAACCAGGTTTGAGACGCCCCATGATGGCCAGCCACCAATGATCCCGCTGTGGGATGTGAGGGTCTTCGCTATCGATCAGCGGCTCCGCGCAGGCTGGAATAGCTACATCAAAGTTCCGGCCAACTTCCACACCGGAAAAGCTCGCCGGCGTTACGCCCAACACTGGAAAATGACGGCCTTCCAAAAAGATTTCTTTTCCCGCGATTTGCGGGTCTCCACCGAAGTGTTTTTGCCAGAAAGAGTAGCTGATAACGACTCCCGGCGAGCCACAACCAGATCGATCATCCTCGCTGGCGATCAACCGCCCCACCAGTGGAGTTACACTGAGCGTTCGAAAGAATTCGCCCGTCACCCAGAGCCCCTCGGCATACTGAACCTCGCCGTTTCCGGCAAGGTTGAATCGGCGGTCACCCCAGGCGAAGATACTGGAGAACGATTGCTGATGATCGCGAATCTGCTGCCACTGGGGATAGGTGAAATTTGGCCGCCGATCCGCGAACATCCCCGAGCAGCAATGGTCGTTCTTTGCAATCTTCAGTTCCGCCAGGTTTTCCGGATGCGCCACGGGCAGCATGCGCAGCCGGACGGCATCCAGCAGTTGAAAAATGGCCGTGTTGGCGCCAATTCCCAGCACAAGCGAGAGCCCGGCAACGGCAAAGAATCCGGGGTTCAGCCGAAGCAAGCGCAGACCATGCCGGAGATCCTGGTATGTACTGTCAATCCATTGAACCGTGTTCATACGGTATATGTCCTCTCGAATTAAAGTGGGATTGCCCAACTTGCGGCGCGCCGCGTTAACTGCCTCGGCGGGCGTCATGCCGCGGGCGATGTTCTCGCTGGTTTCGATATCGAGGTAAGCCTCAATCTCACGGGTCCGCTCAACGTCCCACCAGTCGCGCCGGAGAAAACGCCGCCAACTCATTCGTGCTCCTCCACTGGCCGTAGCACCTGGTTGACGGCTCGCACGACCCGCTCCCAGCGGCTCAACTCGGCGGTCAATTGCCGGCGGCCTGTGGCTGTCAGCCGGTAGTATCGTGCTTTCCGGTTATTCTCTGAAGTACCCCAGAACGAGGCGATCCAGCCGCGATCCTCCAGCCGGTGCAGCGCGGGATAGAGCGATCCATGCTCTACCTGTAGAACTTCTTCCGAACGGCGTCCAATGACATGCGCGATCGTGTGACCGTGGGCGGGTCCTATCGCTAACGTCTGTAAAATCAGCATATCGAGCGTTCCTTGGAGGATTTCCGTCGGCGTTTGAGCGGTTCGCTTTGTTCCCATGTCAGATAGAAAGCATTCTACTCCAGTAGAAGTTCAACCGGAAAGGATTACGAATGGTTGGACGAGGGATCAGTGCGAAAGTTTGCAAGTATGTTGTGCAACGCCGGATTTTAAACGGCGTGGATTGCTGAGGTCGCGGCGCTTACAGATACATAAGTTATTTTGACGGAAGGGGAACCGGATCGACTTTCAGACCTTCGCGGCCGGCATCGCCAGGATTCGGGATAATTGTGTCGCCTTCCCGCAGGCCGCTGATCACTTCGAGGCGGTCGCCATAGTCACGGCCGATTTCGATTTTCTGGAGATGCACGGTATGGTCCGCGCGGACGACTGCCACGTTGTTGCCGCCGGCGCTCACGATGAGTGCGTCGCTCGGGATCAGCAATGGCGGGTTCGTTCGAGCGGTACTGAATTCGACTTGGGTGTACATGCCGGGGAAGAGCACGCCTTCGCCATTGGGCACCTGCACCTCCACTAGCAGTGTGCGGCTGGTGGGATCGAGCGAGTTCGCGGTGCGCACAACGGTGCCGGCGAAGTGACGTCCCGGCAGGTTTGAAACGCTCAATTGCGCCGGTTGGCCGGGCCTGATGGAATTGGCGCTGATCTGCGGTACGTTTACATAGGCGCGAAGCGTTCCGGTCTGCGCGACGCGGTATAGAAGAGTGCTACCCGCATTTACCAGCGCCCCGACGTCCACATTGCGCAAAGTGATAACCCCACTGAAAGGAGCTTTCACCAGCAGGTAGCTCTGCATTCTCTCCAGGCGGGCGACGTTAGCTTCCGCCGCGGCAACATTGCCTCGTTGGGCGGCGATCGCTTTCTCAAGCGACTGCAGGCTCGAGACCCGCGATTGATACTGGGCCTGATATTGATCGTTTTCCTGTTTTGAGACCGCGCCCCGGGCTGCCAGAGTGGTCCAGCGCTCCGCCGTAGTGCGCGCCAATTCCAAATCTGTTTTGCCCTGCTGGTAGTTTGCCAGCGCCTGGTCGAGCGCGCCCTGTGCCTCCTGCAAGTTCGCTTTGGATTGGCGAACCTGTTCGTCCATTTCCGGCGCTTCAATTTCGGCCACGGGCTGACCAGCTTGGACGCGATCGCCGATGTCGACCATCCGGCGTTTGATGTAGCCATCGGCGCGGGCAAGGATGGGCGCTTCGGTGATTGCCTGGATATTGCCCGGCAGTTCCAACTCACTCTTGTTTGATGAGCGTCCGACCTCGATCACATCTACGCGCGGCAAGGCCATGTCCTGGTCGTGGGCCTCTGTCAGAATGGTTGCCTTTCGTTTCTGAAGGGGAATATATCCGGCAAAAAAAGCGACGACAATGGCTAGAATCACGAGCAGAAAGATCGCCCAAATCGCGGCGCCAGACGGATGCCACCGTTGGGTTGGGGGTCCTTCATGACTCGGGGTCTTGAGTTCCTGGATCTGCCGCTTGAGGTCTTGATTCTCCCTCCGCAATCTCTCTTCTTCCATGCTGGTTGCCGGATCGATATGTCCCATCAGAAATTCAATGCCCCGCCCCGCTGCTGCTCTTGGAGTCTGCGCTCATGATCCACCGGAGGTTTGGTCCGCAGGTAGCTATAAATAATTGGGACAACAAATAGCGTAGTGACGGTTGCGAACATCAGTCCCCCAATCACAGCCCGGCCGAGGGGCGCATTCTGCTCTCCACCCTCACCAAGGCCGAGCGACATTGGAAGCATACCGAGAATCATAGCCGTCGCCGTCATCAGCACAGGCCGAACCCGCGCGTAGCCGGCGGAGAGCATCGCCTCTCGTGCGGAAGGCACCATTTCCCGCTCGTCATTGGCGAAGGTGACCATCAGAATACTGTTGGCCGTGGCGACACCGATGCACATGATGGACCCCATTAACGAAGGCACGCTTAAAGTGGTGCCTGTGACGAACAGCATCCACAAGATACCTGCAATCGCGCCGGGAAGAGCCGTTAGAATGATGAACGGGTCGAGCCACGATTGGAAGTTCACCGTCATCAGCAAGTAGACCAGAACGACAGCGAAGATCATGCCCAATCCCAGACGGAAGAACGATGATTGCATCGTCTCGATTTGTCCACGCAGAGTGAAGGTTGTGCCGCGCGGAAGGTGAGGCTCCTCCTCGCGCATAATTTTCTCCACTTCCGAACCCACGCCGCCCAGATCCCGACGGTCCACATTAGCGTACACGTCAAACACAGGCCAGACGTTGTAGTGGTTGACGATTACCGGCGTGTAGTCCCGTTGCACCGTTACCAGATTCGACAAAAGCTGCGTGCTGCCGGGCATGGCGCCGGGATTTCCGTATGCCTGTGAGGAGCCATTCGGAGACGTGCCAATGGAAGCATTTCCTGCCGCGGATGCACCCGCTTGCGAACCCTGCGTCGTGCTGTTGACCACGTTGGTCGACACGGATATCGGCGTGCGGAGCAAGGCATCAAGCGAATTGAGACGGTATTGAGGCGTTTGCACCCCGATGCTGTAATTGACGCCGTTCGACCAATTCATCCAATAGTTTGGCGCGACGGTGTTGCTGCCGCTAAGAGAGATCAACATGCTGCTTGTGACATCGCGTTGCGTCAAACCCAACTGTGACGCTTTTACGCGATCTACGTTGAGGCGAATTTCCGGCTGGTCGTTCACTTGGTGGACGTGGACATCGGCCGCTCCAGGAATGCGCCCGATCCTTTCTGCCAGCTTCTCAGCAACCTTGAAATTGGCGTCTGCGTCCCGCCCGACCACCTGCAAATCGATCGGTGCCGGAATGCCGAAATTCACAATCTGGCTGGTGATATTCGCAGGCTGAAAAAAGAAGGTCATGTCTGGGAACTTCCGTCGCAGGCGCTTGCGAAGTAAGACTTCGTAATCTCGTGTGGGGCCGTGCTTTTCCTTGTTGAGCGAAATCAGGATCTCGCCATCGGCGCTGGAGATGGTGGGGATGTCGCCCTGCGCGATACTCGGCCAACTGTTCGGGATCCCGATGTTATCGATCAGCATGTCGATCTCTGCGGGAGGTATCACGTCGCGGATCTCGCGCTCCAGGGCGGCGAAGCGTACCTCAGTCTGCTCGATGCGGGTGCCTGCGGGCGCACGCGCGTGAAGGCGCATCTGGCCCGAATCGACATTAGGGAAGAAATCTTCGCCCACCAGCCATGCCAACCCTAGCGACGCGATGGAAATCCCCATGAACACCGTAAGGACCCGCCCGCGATGCGACAGCGCCCAATCGAGCAGACCCATGTAACGGTATCGCAGCTTCTCAAACAGGATGTTAAATAAATGATGTGCGCGCCAAAAAATGTCTGTGCCGCCTGTGGCTCCGCCGCCAGCTCTCTCGTGGTACAAGTCAGCCTCGGATTGAAGCAGGTAGGCCATCATCGTCGGGACGAGCGTACGAGACAAAAGATAAGAAGCGAGCATGGCGAAGACAACCGCCATGGCCAGCGGCGTAAACAGATACCTGGCTGTTCCAGTGAGCAGCAACACCGGGACGAAAACAATACAGATCGAGATAGTTGCGACAAATGTTGGAACGGCGATCTGTGATGCGCCATCGAGGACCGCGCGGACCAGAGGCTTCCGCATGGCAATGTTCCGGTGTGTGTTCTCGATCTCGACCGTGGCGTCATCCACCAGGATCCCAACGGCCAGGGCCAAGCCGCCGAGCGTCATTACGTTGATGGTCTGTCCCAAGAGACTCAGGATACAAAGCGAAGTAAGGATGGAGAGCGGAATCGAGATACAGACGATGAGAGTGCTGCGCCAACTTCCTAGGAACAGCAGGATCATGGTGCCCGTCAGAAAGGCGGCGATGAGCCCCTCGCGTACGACACCCTGAATGGAAGCTCGCACGAAGACCGATTGATCCGCGAGCGTGACAACTTTCAGCTCGGGCGAAACATTCGCGAGAATCCTGGGAAGAGCGGCCTTCACGGCGTTGACGATGGAGAGCGTGGAAGCATTCCCATTCCGAGTGATGGTGATGAGAACACCCCGTGATCCGTTGGTGCGAACGATGTTGTTCTGCACTTGGAAACCGTCGTGAACCTGGGCCACGTCTTTGATGTAGACGGTAGCGCCATTCACCGTTTTAACTGGCAGATTGTTCAGATCGTCAAGCAAGATCGGACTGCTGTTGACTCTGACTTGATATTCAGTCTGCGCCAGCTTTGCCGTGCCCGCGGGGAGAATGAGGTTCTGCAGGTTTAGCGCGTTCGAGACATCGATTGGCGAGAGCTGATTGGCGTAAAGCTGGTCGAGGTTCAGGTCCACCATCACCGCGCGCTGTTTGCCCCCAAACGGATAAGAGACGGAAGCGCCCTGGACAGTGCCGAGCGGAGTGCGGATAAAGCTATTCCCGATGTCGAATATTTCCTGCTCGCGCAGAGTCTTGCTGGAAAGACCGAGCTGGAGAATGGGCACACTCGCGGCGTCGTACTTCAGAACGTTGGCGGGAAACATTCCAGGCGGCATCTGGCGGAGCGCGGTATTCATTGTCGCCGAGACCTGCGCGACGGCCATGTCGACTTTCACATTCGGATGAAAGTAGATCCTGACGACCGCGTAACCGTTATACGCTTGCGATTCGATGTGCTCGATGTCGTTCACGTTCGAGGTCAGGCTGCGCTCGAAATTGGTCATGACGCGCTTCTCCATCTCCTCCGGAGATAGGCCGTTGTACACCCAGAGCACGCTCACGATAGGGATGTCGATGTACGGGAAAATGTCCACTGGCATCGTGACAATTGCGGAACCGCCGAGGATGGCGATCAGAATGGCCATGACGACGAACGTATACGGGCGACTAAGAGCTAGCCGGACAATCCACATGAGTATTCTTCCCGCGGGGTATGCGGGGACCGACCACAACCCTTCCCCGCTACGAGCAGTATATACCTAGTCACCGAGTAGGCGGCCGTACGGCTGCATGTTGTCAACGTGATCGAACACAGCTTTCAGAGCCGCCGTTACCGGGATGGCCAGAATCAGGCCGATCCCGCCCCACACCGTGCCCCAGAACATGAGCGCGACAGTGACGGCCAGCGGATTTAAGTGGACGCGAGCGCCGACGATTTTGGGATAGAGCAGATTCAAAGCGAGCAGATGGAGGAAGCCAACTTCGGCGGCGATGATGAGAAATGGCGTCGCCCGATCATATGTTGCCAGCGCTGCGAGCAACGGCGGAACCATCGCCAAGGGCAACCCAACATACGGAACCAGACTGAGAAAGCCGCTTACAGGGCCGACCACAGCCCAATATGGAAGGTGCCACGACCAGAAGCAGACACTGCTTGCGGTGGCAAGCAGAAGACCGAGCAGGAAGTTTCCGAACACGTATGCGCGCGCCATGTCGGCGATCGCGTGCCAGCTGCGGCCGGCCACCACGCGGTCACCGCCGTCGAACAGAGTGAGAAAGCTTCTTCGCACATGATCGCGCCAGCTCAACATGAAGTAAACAAGGAACGGAACGAATGACAGCATGAGCAGCACGTTGTAATACGAGCTCACATAGGTGTACAGATACGACAGAATCGAAGTGCGATCCTGACGAATGTGAACTTCCTGGACGGAAGCAGGTCCGGGTAGTCCGGGCGCAGGAGGTTCCGGCGCCGGTTTGGCCTTGGTGCGGCGCGGAAGCTTCGCCTGCGGCGCCTGTTGTTGAACATCGGCCTGCTGACCGCGCTCGCGCTCCTGGAGCCGTTTCGGGATCAGAAGCTTGTAGGCGTTCTGCTCCATCTGATCCATGCGATCGGCAACGCTATCCACCAGCGTATTTGCCCGCAGACTATAGGAAGGAAGATCGTCGGCGAAGCTGGCGACCTCGGTGTACACGCCCAAACCCAGTAGGTAAAAGAGTAGAAGAGCAATGGTGCAGACCACGAAACTTGCGACCCCTCGCGGGAGCTTCAGCTTCATGAAAAAGTGTACAAACGGATCGAGGATAAACGTGATGATGACGGAAATCACCATCGTTACGCAAAACGCACGGCCATAGTAAAGTATTGCAATCAGGCCGGTGAGGCCGATCATCATCTGACTGGCGTTCCACATTCTGGATGTGGTCGGAATCGGTGCAAGAACAGGCACGGCTATATGTCCACAACTGGAAGCTTTCAATCTAACATGCGGAGAGCTTTACCACACATAGTCCTTCGCGGCTGACCGCCGCTCATGGCCATCGAGCACGTGAACCACACGAATCTTCTTGAGTTGCGTCGGAGAAAGCTGCCCGAGGGGAATGTACAGGATTTTTTGACCCAGGCGCGCGGCCATGGACCGGAAAATGGATCGCGGCGGCCGGGCGGCAGCATAAACGACCAGCTTCCCGACGGAATAATCGATGCCGGCCATCAGCAGGCGCTCCGCTTTGGTCTCGGCCATGTCGTAATCGGGATCGGCCCAGACGTCGAACATTCGGCGCGGCGGCAGAGACATAAGAAATCCGCCGTATTCGGCTCGCCCGATTCCCGGCCCCACGATGTGCTCGAACGGGTATGTGGCGTAGAATGCCATATCCGATTCGTTTTGGTGCTCTCCGAGCCAGGTGGTGAGATAGGCGTACTTGTCCTGGCGATCCTCGTCGAAAATTACAACGACGGAACCGACCTCACCCGTAACGCGCTCTCGATGGCGGACATAGATTTTCTTTTCGTGCCAGTTCCGGATGGTCTCGCGGATATCGATGCCGTCGAGAAGCGATGTCGTGAACGGTTCCACGCGCTCCCGCTCGTCGGAGAGTATGCTCTTTGCTTTCGCCTTCAGGAAGCGGCCGTAGTTTTCCACCACCAGATCCTCGGGCGGGTAGGAGCAGATGGAATTGCCGTTAAGTTCTTCGGCCCATTCCCCCTCGCGCTGTTCCTTCTTGCGGCGCTTCAGAGCGCTGGGGCGAACTCGTTGTTTAAATCGCGGCAGACGTCGGCGGAGGCGCAATCGCTTGGAGTTCAGCCACACTTCTTCACCGGATATGTTCACGGTTTCGAGATCGCTATTCACGCGCTGGGCCGGATAGCGGTTGGCCGACTCCCAGACCTCCCAGCCGTAGTTATCGTCGACGATCGACCGTGCTGCGACCGCAAGATCGAACACACTCGCCACGAGTTCGTTGTTGGTGAGGGCGAGGTTCCGCGTGTATCGAGCCATGAGCTGGCGCTGCCAATGGACGATCTGCTCACCGGTATTTTGCCCGTAGGTCGTCTCGGCATGGCGGAGCACTTCGAGTTGTACTCTAGGCCGCTCGATTTGCGGCACGACCCTGCGTACCTCTTCGTAGCGGTGCTGTAGCCAAGGGTATTCAACCAGGATCTCGGCAAGGCAGTCCGGATGCGGGTTCACCAGTTCCACGGCGCGTTTCGGTTGCGGGTTTCCGGGAGCATCCTGCGGGATCTCGATGGCGTCAAGGACCGCATCCACAAGGTTCAGCGATGTGACGACGAGAGTACGAGCCGAGGGGTCGGCACCCTGCAACTTCCAGGCGATTCCACGCGCGTGCGCTTCGATTTCGCTGGTGCGGTGGCGCGGATGAAGCCGGTAGAGTTCCACGAACTTTTCGTAGCCGGTGAAGTGGATCGAATAAGGGTCAGGAGCCAGATCGGCCAAGTGCGGGCGCGGCGCTAAGTCAGGTTCGATAAAGACGATCTGCGCGCCAATTTCCTTTGCGGTGCGGACTGCCTCGACAAAAGGATCGGCAGGTTCAACGGGCACGTAGACGGCGCGGTCCTCGTCGTCAGCCGACTCTTCGGGGTAGATGATGACGGTTATCTGAGGGAACCGATGGATGGCCTTCTCATAGGCGGACTCGAGCGACATGGGGAGTTCCACGGCGATCACTTCGGGACGCTCGCGCAAAATGGTTCGCCGCACCTCCGTGGCAAATTCCAGACGGCCCGGTAGCACAGGAAAATAGTGAAACGAACCCCGGATGAGACTGCTTGGATCAGCGCCGGGGGGCATAGCGCGCCGCTTCATCACCGAGTGTCTGCCGGATGGCCAGGCCCATGGATTCGTCGCTGTTCATGGATCCGTCACTGGCCAGCTTCATGGCAAAACGGGCCATGTTGATTCCATCGCGAACGGTGTAGCGCTCGTCGGCGGCATGGGCGTGCTGCAGAAAGTCCGTGACGTATTGTAGAACGTCTTCATCGCCGAAGGGCAAATTCGCTTTGAGGATGAGATATTCCTCTTCGCGTTCCGGAAAGTCGAGCATGATTTGCGGTTGCAGGCGCGAGTGGATGTACTCGGGCAGGTCGAACGTGGATGCGTCGTCGTTCATAGTAGCGACCATTCGAAATTCCGGGTGCGCTTTGATCTTGATGCCGGCGACGATGGACTCGGCGTAGCGCCGATTGTCGAGAAGAGGCGCGAGACTCGCCCAGCTTTTCTCGCTCATGCGATTGCCTTCGTCGAGGATCGCCACGCCGCCGCAAATCATGGCCGTCACCAACGGCGAGGCCACGTAGCGGAGTCTACCTTCACCTTCGATCACGGGTGTGACCAGTAAATCTTCCGGGCGAGTATCGATGGTGGCTTGAATGATGTAAACCTCGCGGCCCAGACGCTTGGCGGCGGCATAGGCCAGAGTGGTCTTCCCTACCCCGGGTTTGCCGAGCAAGCGCGGATTCATCGGCAGGTCCTGCGGGTCGACTATCATCCAGGCAGCCAGCAACTGCCGCATCACTTCTTCCTGGCCGACCCACTTCATGGGCAGATCGTCGGGATGCGCCAAATGTAAGGTGACGCCGTCAATTTCAACTGTCATCAGACTCAGTATGGCCTACGGTGCGCCGGTTTGTGTAGCGGGATCGAGGAGCCCGTTCAGCTCTTGTTCCGGGAGTCCGCTTCGTTCCCGCGCGACCTCGCGAATGGTGCGGTTGGAAGCGTATGCCTCCTTGGCGATTTCCGCCGCTTTTTCGTAGCCGAGCCTTGGAGCGAGGACCGTCGCCATGGCCAGCGACTGTTCGACGAAGGCGGTGGTACGATCCTCATCGGCCTCAAGACCGCGAATGCACTTTTCTTCCAAGTTGCGGCTGACGGCGGCCAGCAACTGGATGGATTCGATGAGATTGTAGGCCATCACCGGCATCATGACGTTCAATTCGAAATTTCCTGCGGCGCAGCACCAGGCGATCGTCGCGTCGTGGCCGACCACTTGCGCGCAGGCCATTAGGACACTCTCGGCGATCACCGGATTCACTTTGCCGGGCATGATGCTCGATCCCGGCTGGGTGGGCGGCAGCTTCAATTCACCAATACCGCAACGGGGGCCCGATCCCAGCAGGCGAATGTCGTTGGCGATCTTAGTGAGACTGACGGCGCAGGTCTTGAGCGCTCCGCTGAGAAAACAGACCGCGTCCTTTGAGGCTTGCGCCTCGAAATGATTGCCGGCTTCGCGAAACTGGTGGTGCACCGCGTGGGAAATCAGTTCAATCACGGCCGCTGCAAAGCCCGGCGGTGCGTTCAATCCCGTTCCGACCGCGGTTCCGCCGAGCGGAAGTTCTGAAAGTCCGGGAATGGTAAGTTCAACGCGCTCCAGGCAATTTGCCACTTGGGCCGCGTAGCCGCTGAACTCCTGCCCCAGCCGCATGGGGACTGCGTCCTGCAAGTGCGTGCGGCCAATTTTGATGACGCCGGCGAACTGCCCTGCTTTCTGCTCCAAACCTTTATGCAACTGGCGCATGGCGGGCGCGAGATCGTGCTCGATCAACTCGACGGCGGCGATGTGCATGGCACTGGGAAACACGTCGTTGCTCGATTGCCCGAGGTTGACGTGGTTGTTGGGATGCGCCTGGGCGAGATGGGCGATGATCTCGTTGGCGTTCATGTTGGTGGACGTACCGCTGCCCGTTTGGAAGACGTCGACCACGAACTGGCTGTCGTAGTGGCCGTCAGCCACACGATCGGCAGCTCCCTTGATTCGCGCTGCGATGGGAGGGTCGAGACTGCCGAGCTTCGCGTTTGCAACCGCGGCGCACGATTTGATGAGGCCGAGCGCTTTAATGAACGGGCGTTGCAGCCGGAGATTGCTGATAGGAAAGTTCTCCACCGCGCGCTGCGTCTGCGCTCCGTAGAGCGCGTCCTCGGGCACCTGCATGTCGCCCATGGTGTCGTGTTCAGTTCTGTAGCCGCGTGCCATTAGCCCAGCATCTCCAGGTATTTTTCCACTGCTTCAATGCCACGAAAGAAATTCGGAAGATAGAGCTTCTCGTTCGGTGCGTGGAGATTGTCGTCGGGCAGACCGAATCCCATCATGACGCTGGGGATGCCGAGGCTGCGCTCAAACAAACCGACGATGGGGATAGAGCCGCCGGATCGCGTGTAGACGGTTTCGTTCCCGAACACCGCAGTCATAGCATCTGCCGCGGCCTTGATGAATCGATTATCCGGATTCACAAGCGATGGGGGAGCGCTGTGGATGGCTTTGAATTCGGCTCTAACTCCGCGCGGGCATGCGGCCGCAACGGCAGCTTGAATCTGTCCAACGGCTTCGCCGGGCCGTTGATCGGCCACGAGCCTGGTGCTGATTTTCGCCACGGCGCGGGCCGGAATTACCGTCTTCGCGCCTTCTCCGACAAAGCCGCCGCGAATTCCGTGAACCTCCAATGTGGGGCGGGCCCAAAGGCGTTCGAATAACGGGTACTCCGGCTCGCCGACGAGCGCAATCGCCTTCATTTCCTGGTGCAGATACTCCTTCTCGTGGAATGGCAGGCGGGCCCAGGCTGCGCGTTCTTTGTCGCTCGGAGGCACTATGCGATCGTGGAAACCGGGGATGCGGATGTGGCCATCGCGATCCTTCAGAGAGCACAGAATTTCAGCGATTGCCTGAATGGGGTTGGGTGCGGCCCCGCCATAAACACCAGAATGAAGATCCTGCTCCGCTCCCTGCACAACGAGTTCTCCGTAGATGATGCCGCGGAGGCCAACGCAGATGGTCGGCAACTCGGGAGCGAACATTTCGGTATCACATATGATCGCAGCGTCCGCGCGCAGCCGTGCAGGTTTCGAAGAAACGTATCGTTCGATGTGCTCGCCGCCGACTTCCTCTTCGCCTTCGATCAGAAAGCGGATATTGACCGGGAGCGAACCGCGCTTCTTCAGTAGTCCGGCGACTGCCTTAATGAGAATCAGCGTTAGCCCTTTGTCGTCGGCCGCGCCACGGGCGTAGATGTTGTCACCGCGTATCTCGGGTTCGAAAGGGGGCGAGAGCCACTCGTCGAGCGGATCGGGCGGCTGCACGTCGTAGTGACCGTACATGAGCAGCGTCGGCTTGCCGGGCGCGGCGAGCCAATCGCCGTAGACGAGCGGGTTGCCGTCGCCTACGATCAACTCGACATTGTGCATACCCCCGGCGCGGAGTTGTTCAGCGACGAATCGCGCTGCGCGCAGAATGTCGGGTTGGTGGGCGGGATCGGTGCTGATGCTTGGAATACGAAGAAAGTCCTTGAGATCGTCCAGGTGCTCCATCGATTCCAGTGTAGGATGAAAATACAGCCCCCACTCATGAACAAACTCATCAGCGAAAAAAGCCCTTACCTGCTTCAACATGCGCACAATCCGGTGGATTGGCATGCCTGGGGGAGTGGGGCTTTCGAAAAGGCGCGCCTCGAAGACAAACCGATTTTTCTCTCCATCGGTTATTCCACCTGCCACTGGTGCCACGTGATGGAGCGCGAATCGTTTGAATCCGCCGAGATTGCCGCTATTTTGAACGCGGATTTTGTATCGATTAAAGTTGATCGCGAAGAGCGACCCGATGTGGATCGCATTTACATGGCGTTTGTGCAAGCGAGTACCGGGGGCGGCGGGTGGCCGATGTCGGTGTTCCTCACACCAGATCTGAAACCTTTCTTCGGCGGGACCTATTTTCCACCCGACACTCGCTATGGCCGGCCCGGCTTCCCTAACATACTGGCGTCCCTGGCGCGTGCATGGAAAGAGGATCGCGCCCGAATTGTCGAATCGAGCGAAGATGTGGTGAGGCAGCTTCAGACCTACGGTCGAGTGGCCGCTGAGTCGCACACAAATTTCGACAGGCCGCTTCTCGATTCGGGGTTCTATCAATATCGGCGTTCATTCGATTCACGGCACGGCGGCTTTGGCAGTGCACCCAAGTTCCCTCGCGCAGTAACTCACAACTTCCTGCTCCGGTATTCGATTTTCGCAAAGAACGAAGAAGCAGCGGAGATGGTCTTGTTCACATTGAGAGCTATGGCGCGCGGTGGTATGAACGACCAGCTTGCTGGCGGATTTCATCGCTATTCGGTCGATGACCGGTGGTTCGTGCCGCACTTCGAGAAAATGCTGTACGACCAGGCTCAGCTTGCTATTTCATATCTGGAAGGCTTTCAGATTTCCGGGGATGCTGAGTTGGCAAACGTTGCGCGGACCATTTTCGATTACGTGTTGCGGGACATGACCCATGCAGACGGCGGATTTTATTGCGCCGAAGATGCGGATAGCGTCGTGGACCGTGCCAAACCGGACGAAAAGAGTGAAGGCGCGTTTTATGTCTGGCGGTACGGCGAGATCAAGAGCATCCTGGGAGAACCGCTGACTTCTAAGTTTGCCCAACACTACGGCGTCCGTGAACGAGGCAACGTGGATGAAGATCCACACGGGGAATTCACCGGCAAAAATATTCTCTTTGTTGCGAAGGAAGGTGGAGTTGGCCCGGAAATTGAGGAAGCAAACAAGAAACTGCTGGCGGAGCGCAACAAACGGGTCCGGCCGCATCTGGACGATAAAATTCTGACGGCGTGGAATGGCCTCATGATCTCTGCATTCGCCAAGGGTGCGCAGGTTCTGGGCGATGAGCGTTATCTGTCGGCAGCGCGGCGCGGGGCTGACTTCATTCTGGCAGAGATGTTCAATGGAACAACGCTGCTGCGGCGATTTCGCGACGGCGAAGCGGGCATCGCAGGTTTTCTGGACGATTATGCATTTTTCGCGCAGGCGTTGCTTGATCTTTATGAGGCGTCGTTCGAGTTTCAGTACCTGAAGGCGGCGCGGACGCTAACCGACCGCATGATTGAGCTGTTTGTCGATCTTGAGGATGGAGGATTCTTCAGTTCAGCCGCTGGAGACGAGAGCCTGGTGATCCGCATGAAAGAGGATTACGACGGCGCAGAGCCTTCCGGCAACTCGATCGCCGCGTTGAATCTGCTGCGGATGGCTCACCTCACCGGAAGTGAGCGGTATGGCGAACTGGCATCGAAAACATTGGATGCGTTTGGCAGCCGGGTGAAGACCACACCGTCAGGCGTGCCGCAGATGATGGTCGCCGTGATGTATTCCCTGACTCCGCCAAAACAGATTGTGCTGGCCGGATCGGCGGACGCGCCCGAAACGAGGGCGATGCTGGAGGCGATACGTGCTCGCTTCCTCCCGTGGCACGCTCTGTTGCTGGTGGATGGCGACGAAATCCGATCGCTGAATCCCGCGCTGCACGAGATGAAACCCGCCGGCGGGAAGACAGCCGCATATGTTTGCGAAAATTTTACGTGCCAGTTACCTGTGACTAACCTAGACAACTTAAACGGGTTGCTAAAATAATGACCATGTCTACTGAAGAACGAGTTGGAGCAACAACGCTGCAAGGTAAGTCCATGACTCTGATCGGCCCCGAATTGAAGGCGGGAGACAAAGCCCCCGACTTCGATGTGGTCGATGCGGGTCTTCAGCCATTTCACCTCGCCAGCACGGGGAAGACCGTGCGCATTTTCAGTGTCGTTCCGTCACTGGATACTCCGGTCTGCGACGCGCAGACAAAGCGGTTCGATGAAGAGACCGACAGTTTGCCGGGCATTGAGATCTACACCGTGAGCATGGATCTGCCGTTCGCCATGAAGCGTTGGTCCGGAGCTTTTGGTGTGGACAATGTGAAAATGCTTTCGGATCACCGTTCCGGCTCGTTCGGCGAGCACTACGGCACGTTGATCAAAGAACTCCGCATTTTGAGCCGGGCGATTTTTGTTTTGGATAAAGAGGGTGTGATTCGGTATGTGGAGTATGTGAAGGAAGTGGCGAATCATCCGAATTATGAAGCGGCTTTGGCCAAGGCGAAGGAGCTGGCTTAGTTCATCCGCCTTAGAAGTTCGCTGGCGTATGTTGTGAAGACATTGGCAATGAACGTGGTTCACGGCATACGAAGCTTCCGACAGGATGGTTTTGCGATCTTGCCGGGAGTTTTCCAACAGCAGGAAATTGGATGCCTGATCGACGCTACATCAAAAATTGATGGGAACAATGCGGTCCGTCGCCGCGGCGGCGTCTACGCTGTCCGCAATCTGCTCCATCTGTCGCCGAAGATCAACGAATTAGCTCATTCGGGCAAGCTACAGTCAATCGTAGAAGAAAATCTTGGGAAGCCTGCTTTCCCGGTCCGGGGCACGCTCTTCGACAAGACCGGCACGGCAAACTGGCTCGTGCCTTGGCACCAAGATCTAACCATCTGCGTAGCGTCTCGAGCGGCGGTGCCTGGCTACGGGCCGTGGACGATAAAGGCCGGCGTTTGTCACGTTCAGCCACCGATATCGATTCTGGAGAAGATGTTGTCCGTCCGAATCCACCTTGACGATTGCGATGAGTCCAACGGCGCCTTGCGTGTCCTTCCCGGCACACACACAATGGGCCGACTCATGGCAGAAGAAATCTTGAGGTAACAGAGCTCGCTCGCTTCCGTTTCCTGTATCGTGCGGAGCGGGGATGTGGTCTTGATGAGACCTCTTCTCCTGCACGCTTCCTCCGCCGCATCGAAAGCGGTGCATCGCCGAGTGATTCATATTGACTATGCATCTTCGCAACTGGACGGTGGATTGCTGTGGTTAGCACCACTCCACGCAAGATAACCTAGGCGAGCGCGAATTCATTGGCCGATGAGTCGGCCTTACCGGTACAATTGAAACATGAGGCGAATGCCCCTACTCGCAGTCGTCGTTCCGCTTCTCCTCGCTTCCCGCACCGACTACCTCAGCATCCAACGCAAATTCGACGCCATCGAGCAGAACCGGGTGAAACCCGGAACCCGTGTTACTCTGCCCGCGAGCGAACTGAACGCCTACGCGCAATTCGAACTGCCGGCGATTGCACCGCAAGGCATTCGCAATCCAACCGTCGAACTAGTCGGGAACAATGTTGCCGTGGGGCACGCCATGATTGACTTCGGCAAGCTTCGGACGGCTGACGGCAAGGCTCCGGGCTGGATGATGGCTACGCTGCTGGCCGGTGAGCGGGATGTCGTGGTCAGAACCCGCATCCGGTCGGCCGGCGGGACCGCCACGGTTTTCTTGGAGCGCGTCGAAGTGTCCGGCGTCCCAATCGAAGGCGCCGCGCTGGATTTTCTGATCGACAATTATCTGATGCCGCGCTATCCCGAGGCGAAGATCAATCGTCCATTCGCGCTGCCGTATGGTATCGACTACTTACAAGTGAGTCCAGGCGTGGCTTACGTCGTCATGCACAAGTAGCGATGATCTTTCCGGCCACCTGCTTGGCCATACGGACGCAATCGGGGATGCCAATGCCACGATATGCGTTGCCCACCAGGTGAAGTCCACGCAAATCCTTGAGCATGTCTTCCACCAGATCGATGCGGTCGCCATGGCCGACCGTGTATTGCGGCATGGAGGCGGGCCATGGGACATCCTTGCGTGCGAGCGGTTCCGCCGTGATCCCCATTTTTTCGCGCATTTCGGCGGCGACGTCCCTGGTGCTGCCGGTGAAACAGCGTAACAGCACCCTATCATCCGGAACACGGTACTTGAATTTAGTTCCGACCCAGGTGCAGGCGGAGATGCTTTTGCGTTCACGTTTGGGAACCAGGAAGCCGAAGCCGTTGAGCGGATGCGGAACATCGCTCCGCCGATAGATCAGGGCGACCACAGTGCACGAGCTGTACGTCATGGGTGGGAACAGATTCGGCAGCACGAGTTCCGGTTTGCAGGCGACCACCAAATCGCGGGTCTCGATCCAATCACCGTTGACGCGAACGCGGTAGCCCTGCTCAATCTTCTCGACGGAGCCCTGGATGAATTCTGCTTTTGTCTGGCGCACCAGTTCGTCGACGAGCTGGCCGAATCCGTTCTTGAGTGTGCCAAAAAGGGGGCCGGACGAGTTCGGGGCGTCTTTCATCGCGCCACGCGTCAAGCTGCCGTATTTGTTCTCCCACTCCACAAACTTCGGGATCACGCTAGCGGCGCTGAGTTCAGTGACGTCGCCGCCGTAGACTCCAGCGAGTAGCGGTTCAGCGAGGTAGTCGACAACTTCGTCGCCATAATGGCGGCGCACGAGGGCGGCCACCGAGAAGTCCTCCCCATCGCGTTTCTTCGGGCGGCGGAGGTAGTCATGGGCCATGCGAATCTTGCTCCCCCAGCCGAGAAGCTCAGTGCGCAGAATAGGGCCGAGGCGAGCCGGCGCCATAAGCGTCAGACCTTCCGGCATGGGGACAAAACGGCCGTGCTTCCAGATATACGTGGCGCGAAGATGATCGTTGGAGCCGATGATCTGATCTCCAAGGCCCAGTTCCTCGATGAGTTCACGCGCCCAGGGTTTGGAATTGATAAAGCTATCGGGCCCCAGTTCGACGGTACAACCTTCAATGGTTTCCGTTTGGAGAAAACCACCGAGCCTCGGCTCCTTTTCAATCAGGCGGACGGGAAGGCCAGCCTTGCCGAGGTAATAGGCGGTGGCGAGGCCGGAGATTCCGCCGCCTACGATAACGATGGGAAGCACTCTAACTATTCTGCATCAGGGTCAAACAGAGCCAGCGTGCAGCCCCTCCGCGCTGCGCGCTGGCATCTCCGCTAGGGGCGAACGCTGCGGCGCCTGGCTATCCAAACGGAGAATGTCGTCAAACCTAAGATTCCAAACATCGATGGCTCGGGGACCGGCGTCAGAACACCGAACGTCAGGTCGTCGAACGGGAAAATTCCGAGACCGCTTGGGTTTGGAATATTGGTGAAGCGCAACGCTTGAATTTGTCCGGTGAAGGTGACACTTGTATTGGACGTGTTCGTACCGTTGGTGGGGGCGATGGTCTGCGTCTGACCGGCGATCACGTTGCCGAGCGGATCGATCGCGTCAATGCTGGCTCCACTAAACCAGCCGCCGACGTTGTTATAACCATTTAACGTGATGGTCACACTATCCGCGTAGGCGCCGTTGGAAGGGTTGGAAGGATCGACGAATGAGATTGTTCCGGGGCCGGTGCCGAAATAAAACGGAGTAGCGTAATTTGGCGAAGAGACCAGTACGACACTGGTGGCGAATTGGGCGGTCGCTTCGATCTGGTTGAATATCACGCCCTGCGCCGCATATTGATTCGACAGCGCAGTTGGTGACCCGACGTTATCGAAGTTGATAGTCGTAGCATGGCACCAAGGCGTTGCCGCCATTAACAACAAAAGGCCCGGTCCGAACTTGTGCTTCATGTTTCTCCTCTGCAGGTACAGACGGAGAATCTAAGGCGTTATTAGTATCGAACCGGGAAAATTGTCTAAGGGTTTTGAACTTACCCGAATATTTCCGCGACGCTTAAGACGGAATTGAATAGCAGAAGGGGGATCGAATGTTCGATCGTATAGATAATTGTGCCCCCGGCTTGCCGCGTTACGCTGACGGTCTTTCGATTGCGATCGACGATCCAAAATTCCTCCGCTCCGGTGGTGAGGCAAAGAGCAGCGAGTTCCTTCAAGGCCGCCGCGTTATTGGAAGGAGAGAGAACTTCGATGACGATCTCGGGAGAGCCCGCCAGATCACCTTCCCCAATGGAATCCCATCTTTCGCGTCCAATGAATGCGACATCGGCCGCTCGAAGATCATACTCAGGAAGCGCCCTGAATGGAACTTCGGACTCGACGTAGCCCAGATGTTCGGCCTTTGGTCGAAGCAGCCTTACCAGGCGCGACTGCAGCTTTATGTGCGGAGCTTTCGGCCGCGTCAAAGTGATTACCTGTCCCCAATGAAGTTCTTGAAGGGATCCGGGGGTGGCCGGCAGTTGGCGGTACTGGTCCACCGTCATGAGCATTGGTTCCAGTGCAGCTGCCATAGAAGGATCTTCTCTACTATTATCACTCTCGGCATTTCCCTGACGGCGTTGGTTGAATTGGAATCGCCGCTCGATGAACCGCCGGAGTCCGATGAGCCTACTGCATCGGTATGCGCTCCTGTCAGGCCCCGGCCACATCTGAACTCAGGAGCGATCGCGTTACGTGAGCCAGACGAAGAATAACCCTAAGGTTTGAAGTCCCGCACCATCTGCACCACGGCCTTTACGTTGTCCACCGGTGTTTCCGGCAGAATGCCGTGGCCGAGATTAAAGATGTGGCCGGGACGCGTCCCAGTCCTCTTCAGCAGTTCGTGAACGCGCGCCTTGAGTTCGGGAAGCGGGGCGAACAGCGCCGCAGGATCGAGGTTACCCTGGACAGCGGAACGATAGCTGATGTCGGTCCAGGCCTGATCGATGTTGATGCGCCAGTCGACGCCCATGACATCGCCTCCGGCAGCGTGAAGTTCGCGGAAGAAGCCAGCGGCTCCGGTCCCGAAGTGAATTACCGGAACGCCGGTCGAACGAATGCGTTCGATCAACGCGCGCGAATAAGGCGCCACGTAGCGCACGTAGTCGTCCGGTCCAAGCGCGCCGACCCAACTATCAAATACCTGAATGGCGCGTGCGCCGGCCGAGACCTGCATGATGGCGAACGACCCAAGCACGTCGACGAGTTTCCCCATCAAGCGCCGCCAGAGCGTTTCGTCGCGGTACATCATCTGCTTGGTGCGCAGGAAAGTCTTGGAAGCGCCGCCCTCGATCATGTAGCTGGCAAGAGTGAATGGCGCACCGACAAATCCGATTACCGGAACGCGGCTGCCAAGCGACTTGGTCACCAGTTGGATCGATTCGCCGACGTAGCCGAGTTCGTCCGTGTTCGAGATGGAAAGCGAGTCCACGTCGGACGAGGTGCGCACCGGATTGTCAATCCGCGGCCCTTCGTTCTGCAGGAACTCGAGCTTCAGACCCATCGGCTCGACAGGCAAAAGGATGTCAGCGAAAATAATTGCCGCATCGACATCGAGAATCTCAACGGGCTGCAGCGTAACCTGGGCGGCCAGGTCGGGACGCTTGCAGATTTCGAGAATCGAATGATGCGCCCGGATATCCCGATAGGGTTTTAAATACCTGCCGGCCTGCCGCATAAACCAGACGGGCCGAACGTCGGTGGGACGCCGGCGGCAAGCGTCGAGAAATCTGCTATTCATTGAAGCCACGCGCATGACAACTCCGGTCTGTCTTCGCAGAGATACACGCGAAATCCTTTGGGTTTAAATTGCGCCGCCCACTGGCGGCCTTTCTTGAGCCCGTCGATAAAGAAGGGTTTGCTCCACGCCTCGCTGTCGATCGTGCGCGGCGCAATTACGGAATCGGACAATATTCCCTGCGCCGGATAACCGGTCCGCGGATCCATAATGTGACTCCAGATCCGCCCTTCGGCGCGGAAAAATTTTTCATAACTGCCGGACGTCGACATCGATTCGTCTTTTAAGAACACTTGCTCCACGGTCTCGTTTTCGTCCCGCGGGTGGCGGATGCTAATGCTCCAACCCCGCGGCTCGTTCGGCGGCGCGCCGATGGCGTAGATGCTGCTCCCACCACCGTTCACCAATCCGGACGTGATGCCATACTGCTTAAGAACGGCAACCATCCGGTCGACTGCATAACCTTTCCCAATCCCCCCAGGATCGATCTCCACCCCGGGCCGGCGGAACCGCACCGTCTGCTCCTTAGGGTCGAGAATCAGGTTCCTGTAACCTACCTTTTCTTCCGCGCCCTGGATCTCCGCCCTTTGAGGCAGATGACCCGATCCTTTATAGAAGCCCCAGACTTTCATCAGGGGTCCCACGGTAATGTCGAATGCCCCATCACTTTCGCGGCTGTAGTCCGCACAGGCAGCCAACAAATCGAACAGCTCTTTCGAAACCTTTACCGGGCGTTCCGCGGCGAAGCGATTGACCTGGCTCCATTCGCTGGCCGGCCGGTAGTTGGAAAGCAACTCATCGAGCCGCTTTACCTCGTCAAACGCAAGATTGATTACACCTAGCGTCTTCTCGCGGTCAGCGGCGTACAGAATAACCGAGTACGTGGCCCCCATCGCGTCCATACTGTCCTCAAAACGCAGGATTTCCGGACTTGCCGACGCTGCCGGCCTAACTGCGGCCAGAGCCACCAACAACAAAAATATCACAAAGCGTTTGGTCAGACCTGTTTTTTTTCGGCTCGGTCTCATTCGCGAGGGCGGCCTTTCTTCACTCGCTTCAAAAGTTTCGATAAACGGGGTTGAAGGGAGGCGGAAATGGCTGATTCAAAATGAAGATCCGGGACCCGGAAGATGTCCAAACGGCGGCCAAGTTCGGACCGCAGATATTGCCGCGCATGCTCGAGAGCTTCGATAGTGGCGAGTTGTTTTTCAGCGCTGGTGGTCAAAGTGACCCGAATGATGGCCCGGTGGCCGTCCGGCGAAACGATGACCTCGCTAACTCCTTGGGCATCAATGCGGGGGTCGTTCATCTCGTAGCAGATAATTTCTTCGAGTTCCGTGCGGATCGCTTCAGTGAGGCGTCCGGAGCGTCGGGGATCCATGGCGTTAGCGAGTAACCCTGTTCATTCGATCCACTCCACGTTGGCGGAAACCATCGCGCGGCCGAGCAATGAAGCGGCTTCGTTTTCCACGGACTGCAGAATCGCCTCGGCGTTCCCATGATCGCTCGAGACCGTAACAGCCGCTACCAGCGCGCGCTGCCAGAGGTCCTGGAAATCGATCTCGGCCACGGACACATTGAATTTGTGCCGGAGGCGGTCTTTAAGGCTCTTCACCACGTGGCGCTTATCCTTCAGCGAGTGGGAATCGTCGAGCCTTAATTCAATTGTCAAAACGCCGATAGCCGGCATTTCCGGGTTATAACTCCGCGGCCATGCGTTCCGAGACGAAGATTTCGAGTTCGTCGCCTGGTTTCACGTCGGAATAATTAGCGATTGTCACACCACACTCGAAGCCTTGTTTTACTTCGCTGACGTCGTCCTTAAAGCGGCGTAGGCTCTCGATTTTGCCCGTATGGACCAGAACATTGTCGCGGAATACCCGCACCTGATTGTTGCGGGCAACACTGCCTTCGGTGACCATGACAGCCGGCCACCATTCCGACTTTGGTAATCTTGAACACGTCGCGAACGGACACCCGGCCCTTGAATACTTCCTTGAAGACGGGCTCGAGCATTCCAGTCATCGCCTTCTTCATCTGGTCCGTGAGTTCGTAGATGATCGAGTGCAGCCGGATGTCGACTTTTTCTTTCTCGGCGACGGAAGCTGCAATGCGTTCCGGCCGGACATTGAATCCGATGATGATGGCGTTCGATGCCGAAGCCAGCAGGACGTCCGTCTCGGTAATTGCACCGACGTTCTTGTGCAGAACGCGGATTCTCACCTTGTCGGTGGAAAGCTTTTCGAGCATTTCGGCCAGAACTTCGGCGGTACCGCTGACATCCGTTTTGAGAATGATATTCAATTCCTTGATATCACCCTCTTTGAATTTCTCGTGCATCTGCTCGAGCGTCATACGGGCGCCCTTCTGCATCGATTTCTCGCGAGCCCTGGACTCGCGATACATGACGATCTGCTTTGCCTTCGCAGTGTCGCTCACTACCTGGAAGCTGTCGCCGACTTCCGGCAGCGCGTCCAGACCCAGGACTTCCACCGGAGTGGACGGCTCCGCTTCCTTGACCGGTTCACCCAGGGAGTTGAACATAGCGCGGACCTTACCGAATACCTGGCCGCAGATGAAGAACTCGCCGACTCGCAGCGTGCCGTTCTGCACCAATACCGTGGCCACCGGGCCGCGTCCTCGATCCAGCTCCGCTTCGAGCACCGTGCCCATGGCGGGCCTGGTGAGATTGGCTTTGTAATCGCCGATGTCGGAAACCAGCAAAATCATTTCCAACAAGAGATCGAGATTTACTTTGCTCTTGGCCGATACGGGGACCATGACGACATCGCCGCCCCAGTCCTCGGCCAACAGACCGTAATCGGTCAGTTGCTGCTTGATTCGATCCGGCTGGGCATCCGGCTTGTCGATTTTGTTGATGGCGACGATGATCGGTACTTTCGCCGCTTTTGCATGATTGATGGCTTCGACGGTCTGCGGCATGACGCCGTCGTCCGCCGCCACCACCAGCACCACAATGTCCGTGACTTTGGCGCCGCGAGCGCGCATTCGCGTGAACGCTTCGTGACCGGGAGTATCGATGAAGACGATCTTGCGGCCGTTCTTCGTGATGTCGTAAGCGCCGATGTGTTGAGTGATTCCACCGGCTTCGCGTCCGGCGACGTTGGCGTTGCGAATTGCGTCGAGCAACGAGGTCTTTCCGTGATCGACGTGTCCCATGACCGTAATCACCGGCGCCCGCCGAACGAGGTCCTTCTCCACCTCCGCCAACTGTACTTCGTGGGTGGACTCTTGCTCGAAACTAACCTGATTGATGGAGGCGCCAAACTCGCGCGAGATATCTTCGGCCATCTTTACGTCAAGGCTTTGGTTAATGGTAGCGAAAATCTTGCGGTCGACCAATTTCTTGATCACCAGGTTGGCTTTAATACCGAGTTTTTCGGAAATCTCTTTAACCGTGATGCCTTCCGAAATTGTAATTTCGCGATCGATCGGCGGAGGCGCGAGCGGCTGTTCGCTGCGCCGCATCGGCTGCCGGAAATTTCCCTCTTCCAGATCGCGGCGGCGATCCGGCGCTCCGGCACGGTTCGACGGTTTGTACTGGCCACGGCGCTGCGTATCCACCGGAAGTGGAACGGCCGGCTCCAGTCCGACCCGCATCGTTGTAGGATGCATCGGACGGCGGACCGCGCCTCGATTCGGACCGCCCGGGCCAGGGGCTCCGGGCACTCCCGGACCGCGCATAAGCGGTTGACCGGGACGAATGGGACCACGATAAATCGGTTGCCCGGGAGTAGGGCTTGCCGGACGCGAGGGGGCTCCCGGCCTTGGCGCCGGGGCTCCGGGTGTTGGCGACGGTTTCGTCTGCGTTAACCTGGCCACCAGGTCGGCGCGCGGCGGTACAACAGGACGTGCCGCAGGCTGACCAACGAGCGAAGGCCGTTGCGGATGAGCCGGTGCGTGCTGCGCCGGCGGTGGCTGTGGCGGCTGCGCTCGTGGACGGAATGGCGATGCTCGGCGGTGCTGCCGGCATCCGGGGTCCGGGTGGCCGGGGCGCCGGGGGCCGCGAAGGTGGCGGCAACGGCGTGCCAGGGGCGACAGTTGATTTCGATTCCGGCGGAAGCGGCTGACGCGGGCCCGAAATCACTTGGCCCGGCCGGTAAATCGGCACATTCCGTCCTTGCAGAACCGGACGAACCGGATTGCCAGGCGTAGGGCCGGGGGCCGGCGCGGCAGGAACCGGATGCGCAGGTACTGGGGACCCAGGAGCCGGAGCTGGAGGAGCGGCAGGAGCCTGAATAGCGTGAGCAGCCGCGGAAGCCGCGGACGGAGGAATCGGAATGGAGGGAACCACGGACGGCGGTGGAGCAGCTATTGGGGATCCAGGAGCGGCATGGTGCACTTCGCGCGGGGATCCGAGTGGAGGACGAATTGGAGAAGCCGGCCGCACGGGCGGTGCAACAGGTTCGGCTACAGCCGCCGGTTCCGCAGGCCCGGTAACCTCGGGCGTTGAAACAAATGGTTCCGTCTTGGAAGTTTCAGCCGCGGCTATTTCGGTGGCCGTAGAGTCCCCATCGTCCAGATCTTCGTCGTCAGGCGAGAAATCGGAGTCCGGCGAGCCAATCAGGCGCTGCTTCACGATGTTGGCGACATCTTCGTCGATCGAGCTGGAGTGGGTCTTCTTTTCGACGACGCCAAGCTCGGGCAACATCTCCAGTATCCTGTTGGGCTTGACTTCCAACTCACGCGCCAACTCGTTGATTCGGATTTTTTTCATAAAGAGAAACTACAAATCAAGACAGTCCTGTCTTGTGTACGCAAAGCCTCCTTTCTTGATTACTCCCGGACGACAAGAACCTATTCCGCGTCCTTTATGGTATCAGACTCAATGGGATGTGCGGGTTCCTCTTCCAAGGTTTTCTCATCATTTCCCGCTACCAACTCGCCGGAGGCTTCTCTTTGTAACGCGGCGGCTGGCTCGCCGATTGCTTCTCCTGCGGCTTCCACAGGAGCCGCCGATCCGGCTTCGGCCGGTTGCGGCGCATCCATCTGGTCTTCGAATTGGCCGTAATAGCTGACCACGGCGTCCTGTATTTTTTCAACCATCTTAGGACCGATACCCGGTATTTCTTCTAATTCCTCCGGCGTCATTGCGCCGAGTTTTTCCACTGTTGCGATACCGCCTTCAATCAACTTCTCGACCACTTTTTCCGGCAATCCGTGTTCCATGAGTACAGAAACGGGCGCGCCTGGGACTACCAGAGCGGCCATCTGCGTCTCTACTTCCTGCCGTTTTTCTTCCTCGCTCTTAATGTCGATCTTCCAACCCAACAGTTTCGCCGCCAGGCGAACATTCTGCCCTTTCTTGCCTATGGCCAGCGAGAGTTGCGTATCGTCGACAATGACTTCCATATGATGATCGGCGCCCGCAACAATCGAAACGCGGCTGATTTTGGCCGGGCTCAACGCGTGCGTGGCGAATACTACCGGCTCTTCCGAAAATTCAATGATGTCGATCTTCTCACCGCGCAACTCACGAATAATCGACTGCACACGCATGCCCTTCATGCCGACGCAGGCGCCAACGCAATCCACGTCGCGGTCGCGGCTCAGAACGGCAATCTTGGTGCGCTCTCCAGCTTCGCGGGCGCATCCTTTGATGACCACAGTGTTGTCGTATATCTCGGGAACTTCCTGCTCGAATAGGC
Organism: Bryobacteraceae bacterium; assembly: GCA_963770345.1. GTDB lineage: Bacteria > Acidobacteriota > Terriglobia > Bryobacterales > Bryobacteraceae > CAVYPH01. The sequence continues at coordinate 150,971 of CAVYPH010000003.1, forward strand.
GGGCCACCAGTTCAGGCGCCGCGCGGGAAAGTATCACGCCCGCGTTCTTACCGGCTTTTTCAACACTTTTGATGACACAACGGATACGTTCGCCAACGCTAAAGCTTTCGAGCTTGGACTGCTCTTTCTTGGGGAGCCTCGCTTCGGTCTTGCCCAGATCGCAGACAAGATCCTGGCCTTCGATGCGCTTAACTACACAATTCACTAACTCACCGACGCGGTCATTGTATTCCGAGTAGATGGTCTCCCGCTCCGCTTCACGGACTTTTTGCAGAATTACCTGTTTGGCGGTCTGGGCCGAAATACGGCCCAGCGATTCGGTCGCTTTGGGAATACGGATTTCGCCGCCTACCTCGACTAGCGGATCGAGAGCGCGTCCCTGTTCGAGGGTGAGCTCGTTCAGAGGATCCGCCACTGTTTCGACCACTTTTTTCAACGCGTAGATTTGGATAAGATTCGCCTTGTCATTAACCTCGGCGACCAGATCCTCGTTCGTCTTGAACTGTTTCCGGGCCGCGACCAGCATTGCGTCCTTGACCGCGGTGATGACCACCTGCGGATCAATGCCCTTCTCCTTGCTCAATATTTCGATGGACTCAAAGATCGATCCCAATCTGGTATCCCTCACTTTTCGTTGATTTCCCGGTGGAACGTGGTCTCGTGCGCTACCACTCGAACTTCAAATTCGCCTTCTCTACCTGGTCGAGCGCAAACTGGATCTGCTTACCCGCCACAGGCTCGAGCGTCACAACTTCGCCGTTGAACGCTGCCAGCTTACCAATCCAACTTCGCTGATTCTCCACAGGCTCGCGCAAAACAACCTTGGCTTTTTGGCCGAGAAAGCGCTGAAAATCCGCAGGTTTCGTCAGCTTCCGCTCTACACCCGGCGAACTGACTTCCAGGTGATACGAGCCGCCTGGAATTACATCCTCCACATCGAATATAGTGCCCACCTGATGAGAGACGAACTCACAGTCGGCATGCGACACGCCGGCGGGCTTATCTATGTAGATGCGAACCAAGCGCGCGCTGCCGCCGCCAACTACGTTGGCTTCGACAAGCTCGATTCCCTCGGGCTCGCAGACCCGGGCGGCGATCTCCTTAACCCGCTGTGCGAGCGCCTCTTTGCCGCTTTGCGCCATGTGAACTCCAACAAACGTCTTCCACCAATAAAAAAGTGCGCTTGCGCGCACTACAGTGGTTCGACAACTTCAGTATACCGCAGGGACGGGAATAGCGGAAGGGCGGGCCGCTCAGACCTCCGTATTTCGCCACCTGATACGCACCACCCGAATCCAAGCAAAAATACCATTAAATATATTGGTACTTTTTTGATTTATTAGCTACCTGCAAATATAAGCGTTGGCTACAATAGAAGAATACGGGGATTGGGAAAGGGTTGTAGACAAATGAGCGCTGTTCATGCGGGAGGGCATTTAGAGCTCCTGCTTGTCGAAGACAATGCGGCAGACGTGCGGCTCGTGAGAGAGGGGCTCTCCGTTTTCGGTTCAAAATACCAATTGAACGTCGTATCCGATGGCGAAGCAGCCATCGATTATCTAAAACGCCGCGGAAAGTATTCTGTGGCAGCCAGGCCGTCGTTGGTACTCCTGGATTTAAACCTGCCCAAGAAAGATGGGCTGGAAGTACTTCGCGAGGTTAAGGGCGATCCAAATTTGAAACGGATTCCCGTGATGGTGCTAACGTCGTCGAATTCGGAACGCGATGTCACCGCGGCATATGAACTGGGCGCGAATTCGTACGTCCGAAAACCGGGAACTCTCGATGAGATCTACGGCATCATGAGAAGCATCTACGACTTTTGGGTGTGCCGTGTAGTGCTGCCTGATTTCGACCAGCCGGAGCAATCGTGACAGTACACTAGCGTGCCTTCAGGGACGTCTAAAATCGAGACATGCCCATAATTCTGCTTCTTCTGCTCTTTTGGGCGCTGCCTTCGGACGGCCAGACTCCACGCAAGCGGAAAAGTGCGCCCGCTCCCACGCCTCCGCCCGCCCAAAAGGCCGAACCGGCCTCTGCATGGCCCATCGCGAGCCTCAAAGTAGACGGCAACAAGATGTATCCGTCCGACAGAATCCTGGTGGTCGCCGGTCTCAAGGTAGGCCAGGTAGCGGGCAAAACGGAATTCGATGCGGCACGCGACCGGCTGGTTGCCAGCGGAGCTTTTGAAACCGTGGGATACCAGTTCAATCCGTCGCCGCAAGGCGGCTACGACGCGGTATTTCAGGTAACGGAAGTTGGGCAAGTGTTTCCTTACCGCTTTCTGGATATCCCGGCCGATGAAGCGTTGCTGCGCAAATACCTACGCCAGCAGGAGCCCCTGTTTGACGACAAGATTCCAGGGACCCAACCGGTTCTCGACAGGTACGCAACCCACGTCGCGGACTATCTCGCCAGGACCAGCGGCAAGGGGCAAGCGATCGTGGCCAAAGTATCGGCCGAGCGCATCGGCGAACTACAGGTCTTCATCCAACCATCGGATCTGCCCTCGGTAGCGGAAGTAAAATTCACCGGCAATAAGGTGATTACGACTCCGATATTGCAGAAGGCGATTTCGAGTGTCGCCATCGGCGCCGTTTATACGCAAGAGCACTTCCAGCAACTTCTCGACAACTCCGTCCGCCCAGTCTACGAAGTGCAGGGCCGTATCCGGGTGAAGTTTCCGAAACTGGAAGCCGAACCCGCGAAGGATGTGAAGGGGCTGGTGGTAAAGGTGACCGTGGACGAAGGCCCGGTCTACAAACTAGGCAAGGTGGACGTGGTGGGTGGGCGCGATCCCGAAGCATTGGTCGCCGAAGGAAAATTCAAGCTCAAGGAAGTGGCTAATTTCGATGAGATTCAGCTTAGCGTCAATCGCATTCGCGACTCGATCCACCGCACCGGCTATCTGGACGTCTTGGCTGAAACGGAGCGCAAGATCGACGACAAGAATCTGATTGTCAACGTAATAGTCCACGTGAAAACGGGACCAAAATATACGTTTGGCAAGGTGGACATCCAGGGCCTGGATCTTCTCAGCGAACCGCAGATCCGAAAGATGTGGGCAATTAAAGAAGGCGATCCGTTTAACCCCGACTATCCCGACTACTTTCTCAGCCGCATTCGCGCGGACGGGATGTTCGACAACCTCGGCAAGACGAAATCATCGACGAACATCGACGCGAAAACACACATAGTGGACGTGACATTAAATTTCGCCGGCGACGGGCAAGGTCCCCCCATGATTGGTCCCGGGTCGGAAAAGCGCCGACGGCAACCGCCGCGATGATTACCTTTTTTGATGGGCGATTGGCTCCTCCCTAACGCCCGAACAGCGCTTCAATATCGCGACCTCCGTGCATGGTCGCGGGCGCGGCCCAGGTAAGGATGGTTGGAGAGAAGAAAAACCCTGTCGGTGATCGAATCGATCAACCGGTTGGCAACGTCAACGCTGCCGCTTTCTCGAGCGATGTAATACCAGATGTCGTCCAGATCATCGGCGGCTCGCGGCGCAACGCGGTGCGCCATCAGCGCGCAGTTTGTTGCTCGGCGGTGAGGCGTGCAAGACCGCGTCGCGCTTCACATCCCCGGCAAGCTCCCGCATGGATTCCTGCGTGATCGTTCGGCCTTCGCTGCATGCAAGAGAGGCTTTGGCATCATCAAGGGTAGCTAGAAATTCCGCACGCCTGCGCTCGCGTCCTTCCCACAGACACAAGGCTTCGTGCACCGCATCTTCCTGGCGGTGGAACCGGCCACTGTCGATGGCCTGACGGATGAACGCCTCCTGATCCTGGGTCAAACTTACTTCCATGCTTTGGAGCGTAGGGTTCTATGCATCGACTGTCAAGCGAGGCGTTAGCGTGCAGCCCCGGGCTCAATCAATATAAGGATCAAACTCCGAAAAGTTCACCCGCTGGCGCTGGAACCGGGCCATCAGATGCTCCCACTCCACTATTAATCTCCCGCCAGTCGCCCGCTGCTGTTCCGACCACGTGGTCAGCAGGTCGAGACACGCGTGATCGATATACATGAGTTCGGCCGTGTGAACGTGCAGCGCCGTTCCGAGCGGGATCTGATCGAGAATCGACGCCAGCTCCGGAATATTGAGGAAAGTGGCCGCTCCCTCAATGTGCAAATGCGCCTCGTGGTATTCGCGATCCAGTTCGAAACGCACCGTGATCTGAGAGATCTTATAAAGCAGCTTCATCAACGAAAGAATTAACCCGATGATGACTCCGGTGAGCAGGTCCGCCGCCACAATCCCGATCACGGTGGCCGCGTAGATCGCAATCGGAATGCGTCCATATCTGGAAAGCGCCTTCACGTTGTCCCATTCGATGAGTTTGAAGCCGGTACAGACGAGGATCGCCGCCAGGCTTGCCGTCGGCACCATGCTCAGCAGACCCGGCAAGACCACAACGAAAGCCAAGAGCCAGACGCCATGAAGAATCGCCGAAAGCCGCGTCATCGCGCCCGCCTGGACGTTGGTGGAGCTGCGAACGATGACGCCCGTCATCGGTAAGCCACCGAGAAAACCGCATAGCGTGTTGCCCACACCCTGAGCGAAAAGTTCGCGATCGTAGTCAGCCCGAGGTCCGGTATGGAGCCGGTCGACAGCGGAAGCGGAAAGCAGCGTTTCGGCGCTGGCGACAAATGCCATGGCGACAGCCGAAATCAACATGTACGAATGCCTGAACTCCGAGAGGCCGGCTGCCGTCGGAAGCTGAATGGCGTTCAGAAGATTGCCGGGAACCTCGACATGATGAACCGGAAATTTCCAAATGGCGGCGACGATGGTGGCAACGATCACAGCGATCAAAGCGCCGGGAACCAACTTCAGTTTTTTTGGCCGGAAAACGTTCCAGCTTACGAACACCGCAATGGTCAACACGCCTAGCGCCGCGGCATATCTGTGATCGCCGGTGATGTCGTGGAGCATCGCACCCGGCATCCCAACCAGATTGTCGAGCCCGGTCTGGCGCGGTTTGTCGTCGAGCATCACATAGAACTGGCCACCGATGAGTAGGATCCCGATTCCCGAAAGCATGCCGTAAACAACGGCTGGGGACATGGCCCGGAACCAGCGTCCCAGCTTGAATTTTCCGGCCACCATCTGCAAAACGCCGGCCATCATCAGGATCGGCCCAATCGCCTCGAACCCATGATCGCGGACGAGCTGAAAAACAATGACAGCCAGGCCGGCGGCCGGACCGCTCACCTGCATCGGCGAGCCCGAGAGAGCGCCGACAAGGATGCCGCCGAGAATTCCGGTGATGATGCCGGAAGCGGGCGGCATTCCGGACGCGATCGCGATGCCCATGCACAACGGCAGTGCGACCAGAAACACTACCCAGGACGCGAGAAAATCTTTGGCGAGAGGGCTTTGTGTCATCTCCTACTTGTACGCCGGAATCCCGGTCACCCGCTCGCCAATGACTAGCGCGTGAATGTGATCCGTTCCTTCGTAGGTTTTTACGGTTTCGAGATTACACAAATGCCGCATGACTGGATATTCCTCAGTAATGCCGTTGGCGCCGAGTAGATCCCGGCTCAATCGGGCGCAATCGAGCGCCATCGCCGCGTTGTTCCGCTTCAGCATGGAGACGTGCGCCGCATCCAGTTTCCCTGCGTCCTTCAATCGGCCGGCGTGCAGGGCGAGGAGCTGCGCCTTGGTGATTTCAGTAATCATCCAGGCGAGTTTTTCCTGTACCAGCTGGTGGCTGGCAATCGGACGGTCCTCAAACTGTTTGCGTACTGTGGAATATTGGCGGGCGGTTTCGTAACAATCCATGGCCGCGCCGATTGTACCCCACCCGATGCCGTAGCGCGCTTGCGTCAAACACGACAGTGGACCTTTCAGTCCTTTGGCGCCTGGAAGCACGGCGGCGGCCGGAATTCGGCAGTCGCTGAACGACAGGCTCGAGGTCACGGAAGCCCGCATCGACATCTTTCCGTGAATGTCACTGGCGGTGAACCCCGGAGTTCCCTTCTCCACCAGAAATCCGCGAATTCCCTCCTCCGTTCTGGCCCAGACCACGGAAACCGCCGCCACCGAACCGTTGGTGATCCAGGTTTTCTCGCCGTTGAGAACCCAGTCGCCACCGTCCCTGCGCGCCTTTGTCAGCATGCCCGCCGGGTTCGACCCGAATCCCGGCTCGGTAAGTCCGAAGCAGCCGATGGCGCGGCCCGCCTGTAGTTCGGGTAGCCAGCGCTCTTTCTGCTCTTCCGACCCATAGGTGAGAATCGGATACATTACCAGCGCGCCCTGGACGGAAATGAAGCTTCGTATGCCCGAATCGCAGCGCTCAACTTCCTGCATAATGAGCCCGTATTCCACGTTGCTCATGCCGGCGCAACCGTAACCTTCGAGGTTGGCCCCCAGAAAACCCAGTTCTCCCAATTCCGGAATAATTTCGCTCGGAAACCGGTCTTCCCGGTAGCAGTCGCGAATGAGGGGGGCTAGCCGTTCGTCAACGAACCGGCGCGCCGTCTGCCGGACCAGGAGTTCCTGCACACTGAATTGAGCGTCGATCAGCATGTAGTCAACGCCGCGAAATGCCATGCCTTTAATAGTATCCGGTGTGCTACAGCAGTTGAATTGGGCGTCAGGACACCGCGACTAGGGGGACTCAATCCGTGTTCTTAGAAACAATGTCGTATTACGGGGTTCCGTTACGTCTAGTAGTAGAAAGCGGCTTCCAAATTTGGAAACCATATACCCTCTATACTGGTACGGTGCATGCGCTTTTCTGTTGATGCTCACGCCATTGGGCGGCACCTAACGGGGAACGAGGTTTACATCCGGAATCTGCTCCATGGATTCGCGGGTTTGGACCGCACCTCGGAATTTATCGCATACTTGTGCGCACATAGCGCAGAGGTCGCCAGAGTGGTGCCCTCGAGATTCACGCAGCGCTATGTTTCCAGGAATTCCTTCCTACGTCTCGGCCTGGATCTTTCGCGCCAATTGCGGCGCGACAAGCCGGATTTGATTCACGTGCAATACACGGCGCCGCTTGGCTGTCCCGTTCCCGTCGTAGTCAGCGTTCACGACGTCAGTTTTCTGGAGCATCCGGAATATTTCCCGCGCTCGCGGCGCATGCAACTGCGTATCACGGTGAAGCAGACCGTGGAACGCGCAGCCAAAGTATTGACTCCCAGTGAGTTTTCACGCCAGGCGATTGCCAGGGCATATGATCTCGACGATTCGAAGATCATTGTCGTTCCGATCGCCGTATCCTCCTCCTTCCATCCCATCGCACGGGAGCTCGCCGCGGGTAAAGTCGAGTCGCGATTCAAGATCCCATCGCCGTTCATCCTCACCGTGGGCGACTTGCAGCCGCGCAAGAATCAGATCGGCTTAATTCACGCTTTTGAAGAGTTAATTCGGACTCATCCACAATTGCCGCACCGTCTGGCGATCGTCGGGCAGAAAACCTGGTTTTCCGATCACGTAGTGAAAGCCGCGAAGAACTCGTCAGTGGCGGATCGCATTCACTTCACCGGCTTCGTCAACGACGACGATCTTCTGCTTCTGTACAACGCTTGCGATTTGTTCGTGTTTCCCTCCTTCTACGAGGGATTCGGCTTGCCGATCCTGGAAGCCATGGCTTGCGGCCGCGCCGTCGCCTGTTCCAATTCCTCGGCTATGCCGGAGGTTGCTACTGCCACCGCGCTCCTTTTTGATCCGAATTCGACAGAAGAAATGGTGCGCGCAATGCGTGACATAGTGCTCGATCCGGAACTTCGGACCCGTATGGAACGGCTAGCGCAACATCGCGCGTCATTATTTACGTGGGATCGTACTGCACGAAAGACTCTCGACGTCTATTATGAAGTAGCAGGAGGCAAAGCTGCCGCAGCAGTCCAGGCGCGGCGGGCGGTGCCTATTTCACGACCATGATTCGACTAACGCTCTTCCTCACCGCCGCTTCGCTGTTCGCGCAAACCTCAGCCACATCGGACGGACCCGCACGCGTAGCAAGCGTGTCGCCGAACGTGCGCGCGCTGGCTGCTGAGAAGGCGGCTTCCAAGTCGGAAACCTTACGCTACAGCATCAATTGGCCAAGCAGTCTGAGCCTTGGCGAAGCGGAGCTGGTATCGAGCAGCGACGGAACGGGCTTATCCTTTGGATTCACGTTGAACGCTTCGTTGCCGGGCTTTCCTATTGAAGAGCATGCCAAGGCTTCCGCGAATCCTGGTTATTGTTCCTTCCGGCTAGACAAGTCCTTCACTCACGGCCCGAAGACGGCCAAGGAAAACACGGAGTTCCAATCCTCCGCGCTCACAGCCACGCGCACCACGGCCAATGGCGGCGGCAAAACCGAACTGACTACTTCGCAATGCCCCAAGGACGCTTTGACGTTCTTATTCTTCTTGCGCAATGAGCTCGCGCACGGCCGTATCCCCCAAATCGAGAAGGTTTTCTACGGTTCCCCATACGAAACGCGCGTCGAATTCAAAGGCACGCAGACCATTCGCGTATCGGACGCACCCGTTGTAGCCGATTGTGTGCTGGCCACTATCAAGGGCCCGAATTCACAGAATACGGTCGAAATGTTTTTCGCGCACGATGCCACTCGGACTCCGGTGATGGTACGGGTTCCTTTTGCCATGGGCTCATTCAGCATGGAGCTCGTCCGCTAAAACGAATGCGAATTGCGTTTTTTTCTCCGATGCCGCCCGCTAAGAGTGGCATCGCGGACTACTCTTCCGCCCTGCTGGAGTCGTTGCGGCGTCAGGCCGATGTGACGGTCTTCGAAACCGGTACAAACGGGTTTCGCGCAACCGAGTTCGACATCCCCGTTTATCAGATTGGCAACAACGCTCATCACGCTTTCGCCTATGAGCAGGCATTGGTGAAACCCGGCGTTGTGGTGATGCATGAGGCCAACCTGCATCACCTGATCACCGATATCACCATTCGCCGGAACGATTGGGACGCATACCTGCGGGAAGTGGAGCACGACGCGGGCGCCGACGCGCTCGCCTATGCCGTCAATCGGGTGCGCACACTCGAGCGCGGGCCCGACTATGAAGGCGTCCCGATGCTACGCCGGATTCTTGGCAGTGCGCTCGGTGTCGTTGTGCACAGTCATTGCGTGGAGCAATCGGTGCGCGCAGCCGGATTCAACGGACCGGTTGCGGTGATCCCGCACGGGGCCTGGATTCCCGATGCGGATCGCATGGGCTACCGCCAGCGGCTCGGCGTAGATGAATCCGCTGTAATCGTCGGCGTCTTCGGATTTCTCAAACCCTACAAGCGCATCGCGGAATCTCTGCGCGCGTTCCGCCGCCTGGTGCGCGTGGACCCTCGCGCGAAGATGATTCTCGTAGGCGAGGCGCATGCCGAATTTCCGGTCGCGTCCCTCATCGATTCCCTCGGCCTCAACGCCAACGTACGAGTGCTCGGTTTCACACCTATCGAGGATTTTGTAGGCTACATCGCCGCTTGCGACATTGTGCTGAATCTGCGCTTCCCGACGGTAGGTGAGAGCTCCGGTACTCTGCTTCGCTCGCTTGGATTGGGCAAGGCAGTGCTGGTCTCAAATATCGGATCGTTCGCGGAATATCCGGATGAGATCTGCATGAAGGTCCCGGTGGACGCCAGCGAAGAAAATGTTCTATTCGAATATTTGAGTTTGTTGGTAGAGCGTCAGGATCTTCGCCAGGCAATGGGTCAACGGGCGCGCCGTTGGGTAAGCCAGGAGTGCAACTGGGACCTTGTCGCCGAGCGATATGTGAGTTTTCTCGAAGCAGTTGCCGAAGGGCGAGAGTGGCAGCAGCCGCGAGCACGCCCTGTTGCCGGCGAGGCGGAGACGGATGCGGCGCGCGTCGAGCCGCCCCCTGCCGTCGAACCGGAATACATTCTCGGCTGGGCGGCGAATAGTGGCGGGCACGATTATGTGAACACGCACATCACTCGTCTCACAAAAACCCTTTCCATCACGCCGCCGGGCGGACCGAACGATCGCATTCTCGAGATGGGATCGTATCTGCAGATAACGCCGTCGCTCAAAACGAAACTCGGGTACGGTGAAGTACGCGGTTGCTACTATGGACCTGCAGGCAAAGTCGAACACAAATCGGTGTCTTCTGCAGGCGGGGAGACTTTCGAGTGTGACGTCGAATTGTTCGATGCCGAGCGCGACCGGTTCCCTTATCCCGACGAATACTTCGCCACGGTACTCTGCTGCGAGTTGCTCGAGCATCTTCCGAACGATCCCATGCACATGATGGCCGAGATCAACCGGATCACCCGGCCCGGAGGACATCTCGTTCTGACTACGCCGAACATCGTTTCACTCCGTGCGATCGCTGGTATTTTGCAGGGTTATCATCCAGGTTTCTTTCCCGCCTACATCCGGCCGGCCAAGGAAGGCGAAGAGCCCGAGGCCCGCCACAATCGCGAATACGCACCGCGTGAAGTGCAACATCTTTTACGCGATGCCGGTTTCCATATCGAATTGCTCGAAACCGGAGAGTTCCTCGACGAACCCAAACCCGAACACAACTGGGTGAAGCATCTGCTGGAGCATTACCTGCTACTGGCGCACCTCCGCGGCGATGGCATCTATGCAGTTGGCGTAAAGGAAGGGCCCATTCGCGAGCGTTATCCGGTTTGGCTCTATGCCGGCTAAGCGGCCCCGATGCGCGTAGCGTTTGAACAACCCGAGTTCTCCATAAACGAATCGACGCGGATTATCACTTCCCGCTTCCGTCTGGTGAATCATTCCAACGAAACCTGGAAACGCGACGACGGCTATTCACTCGGCTGGCAGATTTTCGACCCGGAAACAGGCACGTTCATCGCGGAAGGAGACTGGGTCACTTTAAAAAAAGACCTCGGGCCGGCCGAGACCGAGGACGTGGAGCTGGATCTGACGCTGCCGCCGGAAAAAGGCCGGTATCACATCTACATTTCGCCCGTTCATGCGGGCAGCGGATGGTTTTATCAGAAAGGCGCATCGTTTCTGCTGGTCGACGCCTATGTCGAACACACTCGCGCCAAACTATTGGAAACGGCGGTCACGACGCTGGGATCACTGCAGCGGCGCAACTTCTGGCGTGGAGTTGGTAAGGCGTTCACATTGCCCTTTTTGAGTATCTGGCAGAATCGGAGCCTGATTCGTTCCATGGTCCGCCGCGACATTCTATCGCGCTATCGCGGCAGCTTCGGCGATGTACTCTGGACCGTTCTAAACCCGCTGCTGTTGATGGCCACATACTTCTTTGTCTTCGGCGTCGTGCTCGTTGATCCTCACACCAGCCGCACCGAATTCGCCCTTTACTTCCTGGCCGGCATGCTGCCGTGGCTACCGTTCAGCGAAGCGGCCGGGCGCGCACCCTATGTGATTTTGGAGTATCGCAACTTCGTCAAGAAACTCGTTTTCCCAGTGGAGACCCTGCCGGTCAACCAGGTTTTCGCCGCCCTGGTGACGGAAGCGTTCACGTTGTCCATCTTTCTTGTCGCGCTTTTACTGATCCGCCAGGGAATTCCCGCAGCCGTGCTCTGGCTTCCGGTCTTGCTGATCCCTCAGCTCCTCTTCACGCTCGGCGTAAGTTGGTTTCTCGCCGCGTTGGGCGTCTACATGCGTGATCTCAGCCAAATTATCAGCTTCCTGTTGACGCTCTGGTTCTTCATTACTCCGATTTGCTTCCCGGAAACAAAATTGCCCCAGGCGTCCCTGGTGATCCTCGGCAAAAATCCGATCTATACGCTGGTCCGCGGGTATAGGTCGATTTTCCTTTACAACCAGCCTCCCGAATTTCACTCGCTCTGGAAATTGTGGATTCTCTCAGCAGTGGTTTGCGTGGCCGGATACGCGTGGTTTCACAAATTGAGGAAGAGTTTCCCGGACGTCGTGTAGCAGCGAATATAATAGGCCTTGGATCTGGAAAAAATACTGCTGCACAAGGTCGGCGAAGCCGTCACCCGATTTCGCATGATTCGCGAAGGCGATCGTGTGGCCGTTGGGCTGTCTGGCGGCAAAGATTCGGTGACCCTGCTCGAAGCTCTCACCCTGCTTCAGAAACGCGCGCCGATTAACTTCTCGTTGTGCGCATTCACCGTGGAGCAAGGCAAGTTCCTCGCACCCATCGCGCCTTTCGGCGATTATCTGAAGGCTCGAGGAGTCGATTGGACTTATATCACCGACGGCCCTTCCATGAGGCTGCTGGAAGAGATTCCCGATCACGGCTGTGACATGTGTAGCCGGTTCCGCCGGCGCGCAGTCTACGATATCGCGCGCAGCATCGGCGCAAATGTAATCGCCCTTGGCCATACAGCAGACGATTTCTGTGAATCCCTGCTGCGAAACGTGATGTTTACAGGGCGCCTCAGTTCGCTTCCGGCGGTGACGTTCTCACGCAAGAAGGAATTTCGTCTCATTCGCCCGCTGGTCTACGTTAGCGAGGAGATTACACGCGAATACTCGGCGTCGCTTGGCGCGCCTGTCATTCCGTGCGGATGCTCTCAGAAGACGGGCACGGTGCGGCGCTCTCTGCGCGATATTTTTCGCGAATTGGAACAGGAGCATCCACGGTTGAAAGAAAGCATGCTCTCCGCAATGGGCAACATCGAACCCCAACGCCTGCTCGATTTGCGCCACTTGAATCTGGATGCCGCGGAAGAAGACGAGAAGCCGGAATTGCTGCCGGTGTTAGCTGGGTCCTGACTTTCCGCGTCCCTGCCGCAACGCCAGCCAGGTTGAAAACACGGAAGGATTCTCGAGCCACGTCCTCATCCATAACAGCATTTCTTCTTTCACGTGCCGGCGCTCGTCGTCTGGCGACATGCGTTTCAACGCGAACACCGCGTGGTCCTTGGCGGTGATCACCAGCTTCCGAACCGTGCGCCTTCGTTCGGCGTCAGACCCTTCGTACTCCGCTTCGAGCGCCACCAGACTGGTGGCAAGATGATCGAGCGAATCTTGAACCACGCCTGAGACCATCGGAGCCATCGGAAGGCCGGTTGCACGCACAAGCTTGCGCAAATAACCTTCGGATACGGGCGCCAGACGCTGCAGGAGCGCCTGCCACACCTTCTCGTCGATTCGCTCTGCCTGAACCTCATTCAGGTAAGCAGCCAAACGCGCTTTTCTCGACTCACTTTTTGTGCCCATCGCGATAGGCCTGTACCGCTTTGTTGTGCTGCTCCAGACTACTGGAGAATTGATGGCTGCCCGAGCCATCGGGCTTCGCAACAAAATAGAGGTAGTCGGTGTCCGCCGGCGCAAGCGCCGCCTTGAGCGAGTCGAGTCCGGGGTTGGCGATCGGACCCGGAGGCAACCCCGCGTGCTTGTAAGTGTTGTATTCGTTCAAGCTCTGCAGATCGGACCGGTGAATCGTGCCCCGATATCGATTTTCCAATATCGCCGCGTAGATAGTGGTGGGATCGCAGTCGAGCGTCATGCCGCGCTCCAGACGGTTCGCGAAAACAGAGGCGATGTCTGGACGGTCGGCGGGCACGGCCGCTTCTTTTTCCACCAGCGACGCGAGAGTCACCGTGTAGTGAGGATCCGCTTCGGGATGCGCCAGTTCTTTCCAGGCGCGGCGAAAGCGGGCGATCATATCCCTGGCGAACTGCCGCGGCTCGGTATGGCGCGTTAGACGGTAAGTGGCCGGGAAAAGATATCCTTCCAGCGAGGGCGCTGCAGGATCGAGATCTTTAACCAATTCGGAATCCGCGCAGACTTTCAGGAAATCCTGCGCCTTCATGACTCCCAGGTTCTCTAGCGCGGCGCCCACATCGAACTGATTGCTTCCTTCCGGAATAGTCAGTTCATAGTAGAAGATGTCGCCACGGATGATGCGTTGAATGACAGTCCACACCGACGCGGGCTCCGCAAACCGGTATTCGCCAGCTTGCAAAACCTGTCCTCTGTGGATGGCGCGTGCCGCAAGGAATTGCCACTGATGTCGAATTACACCCGCGTCCTCGAGCATCCGAGCCATACCGCGAGTGGGTGTGCCGGCGGGAATGTCCACAAAGACTTCATTCTTAAAACCGGCGTAGGGAACCTGCAATTGATAGGCGAGATAGCCTCCAGCAGCGGCAATCAGCAGCAAAGCGATGAGAAACAGCCGGCTGATTACTCGGAGCATGAGTAAGAAAGAGAATCGAGATAGCTTTCAAGTAACAGCACGGCCGACAGCTTATCCACCGCCCGTGCACGCTTTTCAATGCTAATGCCGCTTGACCGCAGAACGCGCCCGGCCTCAACGGAAGTGAGACGCTCGTCCCAGAATTTCATCGGCAGTCCGGTTTGCTCCGCCAGCCGCTCGGCGAAGTCCTTCGTGTATTCCACCTGCCTTCCTTCACGGCCGCTCATGTGAATGGGATGGCCCATCAAAATCAAAGTCGCCTTCTTATCGATGGCCAGTTGGGAGAGGTAAAGAAGATCTTCGCGGATATTGGTGCGCTGCAAAGTATCCAGCCCTTGCGCGGTAATGCCCAGTTCGTCACTGATGGCCAGTCCGATCCGGCGCTTCCCTAAGTCAAGCGCTAAAACACGGCCGTGCCGCTGCTGTGCTTCGGTATCCAAGATCCACTTCAGTATAAATTACATGACTGCGCTGAGTTCTTTCCACGCCTTACCCTGCGATTCCGCCACAGCCGGATAGGTCACGCTTCCGAGGTAGGTGTTAACACCCTCGCGAATCGCAAGATTCTCTTCGCAAGCGCGTTCCAGTCCTTTATTCGCCAGTTGCAGCAAATACGGAAACGTCGCGTTGGTTAAGGCGAAAGTGGAGGTGTGCGGAACAGCCGCGGGCATGTTCGAGACGCAATAGTGAAGCACTCCGTCTACAAAATAGGTCGGATCGGTGTGGGTGGTCGCATGAGATGTCTCAAAACATCCACCTTGATCGATCGCGACGTCCACCACGACCGCACCAGGTTTCATAATCCGAATCATGTCGCGGCGCACCAGCTTCGGTGCAGATGCCCCAGGAATGAGCACCGCGCCCACCACCAGATCAGCGTGCTTGAGCACCTCCCGAATGGTCCAGGCATTCGATGCCAGCGTCACTATTTGGCTGTTGTAAATATCATCCAGGGCGCGCAAACGATCGAGGTTCTTGTCGATAATGGTCACGTGCGCACCCAAGCCACAAGCCATCCGCGCCGCGTTGTGGCCGACAATGCCGCCGCCGAGGATGACCACATTGGCAGGTGCGACCCCGGGCACGCCGCCTAGCAGGATACCCCGGCCGCCGTTGGGCGCCTCCAGATATTGAGCACCCACCTGCACCGACATACGCCCTGCTACTTCACTCATTGGCGTCAACAGGGGAAGTGAGTTATCGGATTCGCGGATGGTCTCATAGGCTATCGCATTGACTTTAGCCCCAAGGAGCCGGTCGGTCAGCTCGGGTAGCGGAGCCAGGTGGAGATAGGTGAAGAGCATCAGACCGGGACGCAAAAAATCATACTCCGAATGCTGCGGCTCTTTGACCTTCACCACCAGTTCGGCGCGCTTCCATACCTCGCCGGCTGTAGAAACGATTTCCGCCCCGGCGTGCGCATAGTCGGCGTCCGGCAGCGAACTGTCTGTCCCGGCGCCTGCCTGCACCAGTACCTGATGCCCTGCTTCCGTCAGTGCCTGAGCGCCACCCGGAACCAGCCCAACGCGCGTCTCGTGGTCCTTCACTTCCTTCGGAACGCCTATGATCATTTCTATGGTCCTGGGGGCGGTACTTGAGATTGTCCTGGCGATTGTGTTGTAGGCGGTGCTGAAGATTCGGTTGACGGTTTGCCACCGGTGGGAACCTGGGCACTGGCGGTGTGCTGGGGTCCTAATCCCAATGCAATCAGAGATAAGGATCCGAGTTTTCCGTCTGATTCCAGTTTCTGGTCGCTCTGAAACCGCTTCAACGACTCGACTGAGTCCGGCCCCCACTGACCATTCACCGGCCCCTTGTAATACCCTTTATCCGCCAGCGCCTGTTGGATTTCCGAGTACCGCTGAGCTGACGGAGTCTGCTGCCGGACCTGCCGCACCGCAGCCACCGGTCGATGTGTCCGGGCCGTAGCTGTTTGCGTGCCCTTTTTCGCAGTCGAGGGGCTGCCTGTCTTGTGGGGAGTAATCGTGGCTTTCTTTTGGAGGGTTTGCGGCTTCTTCTGCAGCGGCGGCGTCTGTGGGGTGGTTTGCCCTTCCGCGATCCCGAATAATAGCGCCAACGCAACGCACGCGGAGATAAGAAAAGTCAGGAACAAACCATTATTTTCTCATACTTTATAGGCTTCCTCCAGCCCGAATGCCTTCTTCATCCCCATGCCGAAGATCTGCCCGCGGAACTTGAGCACTCCGTTAATCACCAGATCCAATGGCTTATCGATCGTAGTGTCGAGCTTCAGTACATCGCCCTTTTCGAGTTGTAGCATGTCCTCAACCGAAAGCATCGTTCCCTCTAGCCTCGCATCCAGTCTCATCATCGCCGGCTTGATCAGCTTCAACATGCGAGCCGTCTCTCCTTCGGTGTGTTCGGTCTTCCGGACGCTCCATTGCTGATCAAACTTCTGCCGCAGCATCTTCACAACGATTGAGGGAATCCCCACGTTCATCATTCCCGAGTTCTCCCCGACCCTTACTTCCATTCCGATGGCCACCAGAGCTTCGGAAGGAGAAAGGATTTGCAGGAGTGCAGGTTCAGTCTCGTAACTGGTGACGCTGAAATCCAGTTGGGTGACCGCATGCCACGCAGTCTTCAGATTCTGCAGAATGATGCGGAGAAGAGTCTCAATGATACTCTGCTCGATTTCCGTGATCTCCCGGGATACCTTGGAGGGTGTTTTGGCGTTCCCACCCAGCAGCATCTCGAGGATAGGAAAAACCAGTTGTGGGTTCAATTCGAGTACGGCGTTCCCTTCATACGGTTTCATGCCCAAGGAAACGATGCAGGTAGGCGACGGAAGGCACTGGATGAATTCACGGAACGAAATCTGCTCAACAGACACCAGATTTACGGTTACGTAAGCCCGCAAATAGGCTGACAAACTCGAAGCCAGACTTCGCGCGAAGTTCTCGTGTAGCAGGTGAATCGCGCGCATTTGATCCTTCGCGATTCGATCCGGCCGCCGGAAGTCATATGGCTTGGCACGTTTGGAGATGTCATCGTCTTTCGACGCCTCGCGCACGTTGCGGAATACGTTATCAATTTCTTCCTGCGTGAGAAGGCGGTCTGTTGACATACAAGCCTTCCATCGGCCCTCCGCTGGCCTGTCTACATCTCAGAAGATTCCGACCACCCACAACCGTCATAATAGAGACACAGTGGCTACTTTCGCCATCCAGAATTTCGGTTGCCGTGCTTCCCAGGCGGACGGCGCCGCGCTCGAATCCCAACTCCTCCAACAAGGATTTGCGCCGGCGGACGCGCCAGAGTTCGTCATATTGAACACCTGTACCGTAACAGCAGCGGCGGACGATGAGATCCGTCAGGTAATCCGCCGCGTTCATCGGGAAAACCCTGACGCGCGGATCGTTGTCACCGGCTGCTACGCCCAGCGCGCTCCGGACGAGATCGCCGCGCTGCCAGGAGTCGCGATGGTCGTCGGAAATTCTCACAAAACGCAGCTAGCCGGGCTGCTGGCTGAGCCGTCCGCCCCGTTCCACGGTGAAATTCACGTGGGCGATATCTTCGCTGAACATGAATTCCTGGCCTCGCCAGTCGCAGACCCTGCCGGCGACCGCTCGCGTCCAAATCTGAAGATTCAGGATGGCTGCAACAACCGCTGCTCGTTCTGCATTATCCCGTTCGTCCGCGGCCGCAGCCGAAGCGCCCCGGCCGATCAGGTGATCGAGCAGATCCGAACGCTCAGCGCAAATTTCAGTGAGGTCGTGCTAACCGGGATCAATCTCGGCCGCTGGGGCCGCGAACCCGGCAGCGACATCCGCCTGCCAGGCCTGCTTCGCCGCATACTGGCCGAAACCGGAATCCGCCTGATCCGCCTAAGTTCGGTAGAGCCAATGGATTTCTCCGACGATCTAATCGGATTGATCGCCGAATCGCCGCGCATCGCCAAGCACGTTCACGCCCCGCTGCAATCCGGTTCAGACACCGTATTGCGGCGGATGCACCGGAAGTACCGGCCGCGCCATTATGAGGACCGCATCCGAAAAGCGCGCGACTGGATGCCGGACGCTGCAATTGGAGCCGACGTAATGGTGGGATTTCCGGGTGAGACCGAGGCGGAATTCGAAGAAACGCACGGGTTCATCGAAAGTCTACCATTCACGTATCTCCATATTTTCCCCTACTCAGAAAGGCCCGGCACTCCGGCGGCTCAACGCGCCGATCAGGTCCCCGTCGAAGTCCGCCGGCATCGAGGGCGAGTGTTGAAGGCGCTCGCAGCGACGAAGAATCTCGAATTTCGTCAGAGTATGGTCGGCAGACGCCTGCCGGCGGTGACGCTGGAGGACAGGATGTCCGCAGTCACGTCAAATTACCTGCGAGTACAACTAGCCACACCACGCGCCGCCCGGGGATTGAGCGAAGTGGAGATCGGCGGGATCACGCCGAACGGTCTGGCCGAACGCGCTGCAATGTTGGTGCTGTAGCGACTGCGCTACGGGATCTTCAACAGCGCCTGTGTGCCATAAACGATAATCTTGCTGCTTTTAAAGCATAAACTTGCCGGGCTGCACGGCGAAAATCCCTGTGGACGCACATGACCAGCCGCATTCGTGGAGGTTGACTGAAAGCATAACTTTGTCGGAAGTGCAGTTCTAGACGATAAAGCTGCCGCAGGTCCGCGCGGCAGTGGGACGTGAGGCTTCGATGTCCAAAGGAGGCTGCCTTTGTTGAGTTATTATCAAGAAAGTTGTAGTATTGTGTTATGGCCCAATCTCACCGCGAAGCATCTCGGCGGCTCTTTGAGATCGCCGAGCAGCAGCAGGGCTTCTTCACCACGAAGCAGGCCAAGGCCGCCGGATTCGCCGAAAACACACATCCGTACCACGTCCAGGTCGGGAACTGGATTCGTGAGCATCGCGGTATCTATCGACTCACACTGTTCCCAACGACAGACCGGCCCGAACTTGTCCTTTGGGCGCTGTGGTCCCGGAACCGCAATGAGGAAGTCGAGGGTGTATACAGCCACCATACGGCGCTCAGCCTCTACGATCTGTCAGATCTGAATCCGTCGAAGCTCCACATGACCGTGCCTATCGATTTCCGCCGCAACAGCGAGATCCCCGGCATCCTCGTGCTGCACTACGCCGACCTACCCGAGAGTGATGTACAAACTGCTCAGGGCTTCAAGTTCACTCGCCCTCTGCGGGCGGTTCTCGATCTGATCGAAGCAGGTACGGTCGAACGGAACTTCATCCGCCAGGCGCTTACGCAGGCCGTCGATCGTGGCCTTGTCACCCGCCAACAGGTTCGGAATGCGCGAATGAGCGGACCGGCCCGCAAATTCGTTGAGGAAGTCCTGCGGCGAGCTGCATAATGCCGTCACCCAGAACATATGCGACGGCGGGAGCGTTCCGAAGGGCTCTTGAAGAACGCCTGAAGAGGGCATCTCTGACTGATCAGATCGACCCCAACCGCCTCAGGCGACAGGTATCATTTGACCGCCTGCTGGCAAGACTGTTCCGGGAAGAATCGGCGCCCTGGGTTCTGAAGGGCGGCTATGCGTTGGAGTTGCGCTTCAAGGCGGCTCGATCAACGGTGGACATTGACCTGACGGTGCAGCGAGTGGAAACAACGGCGGGGGCTGGTGACACGAACCAGGTTATCCGGGCAATGCTTCAGAGCGCGACTGATATCTCTCTCGGTGACTGGTTCGAGTTCGCGGTCGGGCCAGCGGCGATGGATTTGACCGCGGCGCCGTACGGCGGCGCCCGCTATCCCGTCGAAGCTCGAATGGACGAACGGATCTTCGCCCGATTCCATCTGGACGCGGGCGTTGGTGACGTGGTCATGCGACCGCTGGAAACAATCATGTGCCGGGACTGGCTGGGATTCGCCGGCATCGAATCGTCGCGCGTCCTGATGATCACTCGCGAACAACAGTTCGCCGAGAAGATTCATGCCTACACGCTCCCGCGGAACGCGGCAAACAGCAGGGTGAAGGACTTGGTGGATCTGGCTCTTTTAATCGGATCAGGCGAGCTGGACAAGCGGCGCATTCTGGAAGCTTTGCGCCTGACCTTTGAGAGAAGAGGAACACACGACTTGGCGAGTTTGGTTCCGCCGCCAGCGGATTGGCAGATCCCGTTTCAAGCCCTGGCGGAGGAATGCGGGCTCCCGGCTGATGTCGCCGCGGTGTTTGCGGGGGTTCGGGAGTTCGTCGAAGAAGTGCTGGCACGGCCCATAGAGCGGTAAATGCGGTATGACCGAGAACGGTTCAGACTCTCTTCCATTCGAGCCTCCTGAGCAGGAAAATGTTCGTCTCCGCGAGGAGAATGCTCGCCTGCGGCGGCTTCTGGCGGTTCACAGCATTCCGATTCCGCAACTCCCGCCAGAGAATCCACCTCCAACCAAAACTGTCGAGCTGGCGCCACCGGTGGATAAGGAGGAGCGGGCCAGACAGAGACTCGCATTGTTTCGAAGCCTGTTTCGCGGGAGAGAAGATGTCTACGCGCGGCGATGGGAGAATGCCGATGGCAGGCACGGATATATGCCGGCGGTCGTAAAGGACTGGAAGGCTATCAACAAGAGCCGTCCGGAGGATCGAAAGAGAGTAGACCAGGAGACCCGGAAGTTTCTTCCGCTGACCGATGCCGTCATCGAGGACCACCTCTTGGGCAAGGAAACCATCGGGGTGTACGCTCTCCTGCCAGATGAAACGTGCTGGTTTCTCGCGGCAGACTTCGACAAGACGACGTGGGAGTATGACTCCCTGGCTTTCCTGGAGACGTGCCGGGAATTGAACGTGCCCGCGGCCTTGGAACGTTCTCGTTCGGGAAAAGGCGGCCACATTTGGATCTTCTTTGAGTGCGCGTTGCCGGCGATCACCGCGCGCAAACTCGGGTGCGTGCTGCTCACGCGAACCATGGAGCGTAGGCATCAGGTCGGACTTGATTCCTATGATCGCTTTTTCCCCAACCAGGACACGATGCCCAAGGGAGGGTTCGGGAACCTGATTGCACTGCCGTTACAGCGGGTGCCGCGTAAGCAGGACAACAGCGTATTCATTGACGCCGGATTCCGACCCTACCCCGACCAATGGCAGTTTCTTGCGACGATCCGGCGAATGCCGGCCGACACCGCCGAGGAGATTGTCGCTGAAGCTCAGCGCAAAGGCGACCTCATCGGCGTCCAGATGAGCGTCGCCGATGATGAGAGTGCACAAGATCCGTGGACCTTGCCACCTTCCCGCAAGCGCAGAGAGCGGTTGATCGAAGGACCGCTGCCGAAGACTGTTCAGATCGTTCGCGCGAATCTTGTTTACGTGGAAAGTAAGGATCTGCCACCAGCTATGCTGAATCGGCTTCTCCGGCTGGCCGCCTTTCAGAACCCGGAGTTCTATAAGGCCCAGGCCATGCGGCTCTCCACCTACGACAAGCCGCGTGTGATTACACGCGGCCAGGAATTTGGCCAGCATATCGCTGTGCCGCGTGGATGTCTGACGGAAACCCTAGCTCTTCTCGAAGCGCACAAGATCCGGCCGGTAGTTCGGGACGAACGGTGCGCGGGCACGGCGATTGAGGCGGAGTTCCAGGGTCAGCTTCGTCCGTTCCAGGAGGAGGGCGTCGCGAAGATCACCGCCCACGACGAAGGCATCCTCTGCGCTCCGACGGCATTCGGAAAAACCGCCGTAGCGGCATGGCTGATCGCCAAACGCAAGGTTAACACTCTGGTCGTGGTTCACCGGCAGCAGTTGCTCGATCAGTGGCAGGAGCGCCTTGGGATGTTCTTGGATTTACCCACCAAATTGATCGGGCATATCGGCGGTGGCAAAATGGACCGGACGGGTTGCGTAGATGTCGCCGTCATCCAAAGTCTGTACCGAAAAGACGAGGTGAAGGACTTCGTGGCTGAGTACGGCCAAGTGATCGTCGATGAGTGTCACCACATATCCGCTTTCACGTTCGAACAGGTGATGAGGCAGGTGAAGGCCAAGTATGTAGTCGGTTTGACGGCCACGCCGACGCGTAAGGACGGGCACCACCCGATTATTTATATGCAGTGTGGCCCCGTGCGGTTCAGTATGAGCGCTAGGACGATGACCGAAACGACGCCATTCGAGCACAAGGTCACTCCCCGCCACACAGAATTTCGAATGGCGCCGGAACTCACCGAGGTCACGATTCAGGACATCTACGCCGCCCTCGTGAATGATGTACCACGTAACGAGATGATCGCCAACGACATCGTTCGCGCCATAGAATCGGGGCGTTGCCCGCTGCTCCTGACCGGCCGGACAGAGCATCTCCAGTATTTCGCAACCAAGCTTGCCTGTGTTGCTAAGCATGTCTTCGTTTTGAAGGGCGGCATGGGAAAAAAGCAGCGTCGGGAAATAGCGGCAGCCTTGGCGGCAGTGCCCGAAAACGAATCGCGAGTGATTCTGGCGACGGGAAGTTATATCGGAGAAGGGTTTGACGATGCGCGTCTCGACACGCTATTTTTGGCCATGCCGATCTCCTGGAAGGGCACGCTGCAACAGTATGTGGGCCGATTGCATCGTCTTCACGACAACAAGCGATTTGTGCAGGTCTACGATTATGTGGACAATTACGTTCTGATGCTGGCCAGGATGTACGAGCGCAGGCTTAATGGCTACGCCGTTATCGGTTATGTGATCGAGCAGGAGACCTTTCCACCTCGCCTCCCGGCGGCGGCACGCCCGTAGAACAGATAGTTTCAAAGAACACCGCAAAAAACATGTTGCCTTCAAAGCACTATTGTCCAAAACGATTTGAAGCTGCCTGAGACGATGAGATGGCGGCAAAAGAAAAAGCAGGGCGAGCGATCCGGGTAGAGTCGGAAGTGCCAACAACCAACAAGAGAGGATTACCCGCATGGGAAGAGTATGCAGCATTTTCAACCAGATTTTGCGATTCATTCCGCGAAGCATTTTTGAAAGCGCCGTCCGAAAACATCAGACCGAGAAGCACGCCAAGGGAATGACGAGTTGGAGCCAGTTCATCGCGCTCTTGTTTTGTCATCTTGGTGGAGCGCGGTCGCTACGCGAGATCGTGGGCGGTTTGGCCGCCAGCGAAGCGTTCGAATAATCGGGATCTTGCTTTCTTATATGGATGCAGCCCCCACTAATCGAGCAGCTCGTTACTGCACTTTACGATAAAGATAGACACGCTTGCGGGGTCGTCGTACAACAGCCTAGTTGTACAACAAAACTGATGTACAACCGCGAAAACCAACCCCCTACCGCATCGTCAACAACGCCTGCATCGTCCCAATCCCATCCCAAAGATTCTGCAACCGCGAATTCTCATTAAAACTATGCTGGTTATTATCATGGTTGACGATCGGGACCCCAATCATCGGAGTCTTCATCACTCCCTCAAACACCCAAAGCGGAACACTCCCGCCAAGCGTAGGCATCAGCACCACCGGTCCACGCACCCCTTCGACAGCCTTCACAACATCACGGGAAATCGGCAAATCCATCGACGTCCGAACAGCGTTATAACCCGGCTCAACAATTACCCGAGCAATCTTCGGATACTGCCGGCGCATCCCTTCATCCGGCTCATCCTTCGTCACAAAATACCCTTGCTTCTCAATGTGCCGAATCACCCGCTCAGCCTGAACGTGCCAGTCGATCCCCTTCACGAGCCGCAAATCAATCGATGCAGTGGCCAACGCCGGCACCACATTCCGCGCCTGCTTCCCAACCGCAACGCTCTCCAAACCACGCACATTCAGCGACGGCTCGTTAATCAACTCATTCAGCTTCCGCCCCGAGCCCTCCGTCCGAGCCAGCCAAAGTTCGCGCTTAAGTTCTGAATCAATATCAGGCGAGCCAGCCAGCGCCTTTCGTTCCGAATCGCTCAGCGCCACGATGCCGTCATAAAATCCGTCCACTAGCACCCGCCCGTCGTCATCCTTCATCGACGCCAGCAATCGCGCCAACATCATAGCCGGATTCGGCGCCCAGTTCCCGTAATGCCCGCTATGCAATTCGCGGCGCGCCCCGTATACCGTTATGTCCAATCCGGTCACGCCACGAGCGCCAAAATAAATCTGCTGCTGGCGGTTCTGGCTCACCGGACCATCGCAGATCAGCCAGACGTCACCAGCAAGCAGCGCCGCGTTCTCGCGCACGATCTGCTCCAGATGTGGCGAGGATGCCTCTTCTTCGCCCTCAAAGAAAAACTTAATATTCGACGCCGGTTTTGCCCGATCAAGCGCCGCCATCAGCGCAATAATCGGAGCCTTGTCATCCGACGACGACCGTCCGTAAATTCTCCATTCCGGATCAATCTTGTCGCCCGGCCGCGGCCACGGCAATACCCGGCCGTCTTTCTCCAGTGAGGCCGAACGCAGCACGGGAAGGAACGGGTCGCCGCCGGCCCACTGCTTCGCGTCCACCGGTTGGCCGTCGTAGTGTCCGTAGAAAATCAGTGTGCGTCTTGCGCCGGCAACCACGATCTCCCCATAGACTACCGGCGGCGCGCCCGGAGTCCTGAGAAATTTCACCCGGATCCCACGCCGCTCCATCAGATGGCGAACAGCTTCGGCATTCCGCTCGATGTTCAGCTTATCCGCAGCGACATTGGGGATTGCCAGAAGATCCCGAAATTCAGCCAGAACTTCCGCCTGCCGATCCTGGGCAAATGCCAGGGACCAGGCGCAAAACAAAAGGATCTTGCGCATACCTCGTGTATGATAGCGAACCTGATCCGGAGGGCTTGGCGGATGAAAAAAACGGTGGGCGCTCGGAGGAAGACACCCACCGTTCGGCACGTCACTCCACAAGGAGATTAACGAGCTCAGAGCAGGAAGCAACCATTCACCTAGCTGCTTCCCACTAATAAAGATGCAAAATAGCCCTTCCGGGTTGCGAGATCTTCTGCTCACCACAAGTAGAACAGGCTGAGCCGCGGAAGAGCTGCTCTTTCCAACAAATTCCGGTCTAAGTATTGTTTTTCCAGCATGGCCAGCTGATCGGCGGTCATTTTCCCCCGATACGGGCGCAAAGTGGCATCCAGTTCCCGCCGTGCCTCAAAAAGGTCCTCGTCCGATTGCGTGGTCCGCACAATCGCTTTCATCTTGTCTTCCAACGCAGTTAAACGCTGCTCAAGCTCTTCCAGATTCACGATTTGAATTTCCACCGCTTCCGCAATCCGCTGCAGAGACTCCGTAACCTCTTCCATTCCCGGCTTCCCGCGCAGCGCCGCGACGTTCGACTCCAGAAACGCTCGAAGTTCCTCCACCGTGAAAGGCGCCTCAACCGGTTTGCGCGCCGGCGCCCCCCCGGCCATGATTTGCGCCTCCCGGTACACGGCTTGCGCGCAATATGCAATCGAGTTCACTTGTTGCAGCTTCTTCTTACGCGCGTGCCACTTCTCGAAAGCAGCGTCGATGCCCCGCAAGACCGCCTCCAGCGGAATGCCGCCGTCCTTCCATGTTTCGATCAGCGCCCAATCAAGCGGTGAAAGCAGAAAGAGACTGGACCCGCGGGCGCGCTGAAAATGCTCCTCGATTTCGGTGAAGTAGTTGAAGTAGTTCCAACGTTCCGGACCGCTCACCGTCAGTTGTTCCGTTCCCAAATGATCTGCAGGCCTTCGAGCGTCAGGTCCGCGTCCATCACTTTGACAAACCGCGATCCGCGAATAATCAGCTCAGCCTGACCGCCCGTTGCGACAGTCGAAGTCTTCGGTCCCAGCTCCGCGATCAGGTGCTCCAGAATGCCATCGATCATCCCGATCGAGCCGTAATAAAGCCCCGACTGGATGGCCCCAACGGTATTGGTCCCGATCAGCCGGTCCGGCGCGCGGAATTCGACCATCGGCAAGTTGGCCGTCTTGCTGAACAACCCGGCGATCGCGATGCCAATGCCAGGGCAAATGATGCCCCCGAGGTATTCGCGATCCCACGAAACAACGTCGAACGTGATCGCCGTGCCGAGGTCCACCACTACACAGGGACCGCCATACTTGAGCGACGCGGCCACAGCGTTCACAATGCGATCCGCACCCACTTGTTGCGGGTTATCGTACCGGATTGTGACTCCGGTGTCGGTTTCAGAATTGACGAACATCGGCGCACGATGGAAATAGCGTTCCGACA
Organism: Bryobacteraceae bacterium; assembly: GCA_963770345.1. Taxonomy (GTDB): domain Bacteria; phylum Acidobacteriota; class Terriglobia; order Bryobacterales; family Bryobacteraceae; genus CAVYPH01. The sequence continues at coordinate 177,176 of CAVYPH010000003.1, forward strand.
TCGCGGCCAGATTGGAATCGAGCGGAGGAACAACGCTGGCGATGATCACTCCATCGATGGCTGTCAAATCGAGCGAGTTCAGCGCGAATAGATTCCGCATCAGGATGCCCCACTCGTCGGCTGTCTGCTCGTGGACTGTGCGCAGACGCCACCGCGCCGTCAGTTTGCGGCCTTCAAAAATGCCGATCGTAATGTTAGTATTGCCAGCGTCGAGAGCCAGGAGCACAACAGCTATTGTACGGAAGCGTTTGCGCCGGTTGATGCTGCGTGCCGCTTCGCGTCGATATGGTGGAGATCGGCCCGGAGTGCATGCAGATCGAAATCGCTGGGCGATAGTTTGGTTACGTTGCTGATCCAGTCGTGGCTGAGTACCGCGAAGGCTTCGTCGCAATATTCATCGAAGAACCCCCAAGTCATCCGCGCCAGGTGCCCCCACGTGACGCCCATCAAGCCGTCCGTGTCGTAACCAATGATCGGAACCGCATGACCACCCCTGGAACCGCGCGCACCGTTGCCTTTTGCGCCGCCCTCGGGCACCGCCCAGTGCGTCTGTGTCTCGGTACTCAGCGGTAACTGGAATCCTACAAAGCAGTTGCCGAAGAGCACAACCGAATCCATGACCTGCGTATGATTCTTCGGTTCCACCGATACATAACCGAGAATTTTGTGACCCGCGATGCCGGTCTTCCGCCAGTAGTTCAACACATCCAGAATATGCGCGCCGTGGTCGGTGGCGTGATCGCCCGCCTTATATCCGCTGATTGCTTCATAAGCCTCAAGAATCTGTTGATCGGCCGGCGTGAACGCGTCGCCGGCGAAGGCTGTCCACTGCTCGATCATGTGCCCGGCCGTGGCGCAGGTGCAATCTCCAAGCTTGTCGTTGAGCATCATCGGCCAGCTTGCCACCTTCCTGATCCACTTCTCGTTGCTCGGCGGAGGCGGAAGAGTGCGCGGAGGCAAATATTTCCTAAACGTGAGCGTTCTCGAATCGAGTTTGGCCGGCTTCTTTCCCAGTTTCATAACGTTTAGACAAGTTTAAAATAATTTCCCTGATTTGTCGTGCTCGCGGATCTGTGTAGGTAGAATGCACTCCCCACTGAATGTGGAGAGCGCCATCGCGATTTCCTTACTTGGCATGACCGCCGTGCGGAGCTCGTGTTGTGCGCCCACTAATCGGACTCTCGAACGACGCATGGGTTGGAGATGGCTTGCAGTTGTCTTGCTCGTAAGCGTGGGCTGCTTTTGGCCATCGTTATCGTTTCCATTGCTATCGGACGACTATTGGCTGGCGGCGAATCCACTACGCGCCGATACGATTCGAGTTGATCTGTCACACTCCAGCGGCGACAGTTTCTATCGTCCGGCCGCGGATCTGGCGATCGCCGCCGAAGCGCTGTGGGCGGGAACCAACCCGCTGATCTGGCACGCAACGGGATTGCTTCTCCACTTGATCAACTGCGTGCTGATCTGGATGCTGGCACGCCGGCTCCACATAGCCGATCCGGCGGCGCTGGTAGCGGCCGCAGTCTTTGCGATTCACGGTTCGCGTGTCGAGGCAGTGAGTTGGATGGGCGCACATTACGACCGGCAGGCCACCTTCTTTTTCCTCTACGCATCCGTTCTGTTTCTTCGATATTGCGACGGCCGGCGCGCGGCTTCAATCGCCGGGTGTCTGTTGACTCTCCCGCTTGCATTATTCTCGAAGGAATCGACGTATTGTTTTCCCATAACAGCGATGCTGTTCCTGGTCATCTCCAGACGCCCTCTTCGATCCAACAGTCTCCCTCTCGCAGCGGTCAGCGTCGTCACGACCGCCGCATTCATACTCCGATGGTGGTTGCAAGGCGGAATGGGCGGCTACCTCGATCCAGTCACCGGACGACCCGAGATTTGGAACCTGAATGCGGTTTTGATAGTACACACACTTCTGTGGCGCGCCTGGGCGCTGATGTTGTTTCCAATCAACTGGAGCGAACAGCCTCCCGTCGCGCTATTATTCGTCTTCGCACCGGCGGCAATTCTGGCATTCACACGAACAGACCGCCGGCGTTTGTGGTGTGCCATCGGACTGGTGGTGGTGCTATTACTACCCGTGTTGTCCCGAGGTCTGATCGGACGCGATTTCCTTGGCTCGAGAATTCTCTATCTACCCGTTGCCGGTTTCGCGATCTTTTTGGCGGTGCTGCTGGAGGGAATCTCCGGAGAGACGCAACGAGCCATCGCGGCCGCTGGTTTGCTGCTGTTCTTCGCCGGGACGCTAGAACATAATCTACGCATCTGGGGACGCGTGTCCCGCCTTGCGTTGGGCACGTGCAAGGAAGGCGCCCGCGGGAGGCGGATCACGAACCTGCCAGCGGAGATCGACGGAGTGTATTTCTTCCGGAACGGATATCCCGAGTGCGTCGCGGCCCAGAAACTCACTGGTAAGCCACAGTCTGCGCGTTCGTGCTGGTAACGACGACCGTACCGGAATCGATTCCGGTAGCTGTAAACGGAGTGTTGCCGGACGCCCCGAGGACCCCCAGGTACCCACCCGTTGACAGCGGCAGGCTAAGCAGCACCGTAGGCGGAATCGTAACGGAGCCATCGGAAGGCTTGGCGCTGCAGAAGAAGCCCACGCTCGCATTGGTCGTCGAAGAGAGACCAAAAGCGGCCACGTAGCCGTTCGGATCGCCGCCGGTCCAATTGAGTTGCAGCGGTTTGGTGCGATCCACATTCGTAATACCCGTCGCGTTCGTCCAGGCCACGGGTTGACCCAGCGTAATTGTAGCCTTAAAAGGACCAACCGCCGTGCCACCCGTTCCGTTGTCGAGCGTGTATGGGCCGGGGTCAAGATAGCCGGCGCTGGAAGCACCGAACGGATTATTCAAATCGATTCCACCGAGCAGAGCGGAGTACCCGCCGGTAGGCTGCTTCGCCATCTGCTTAGCGCCATTCGGGCCGGAGATGTTGATCGCCGCCCCTCCATCCAACTTGGCGGATTGGACCGCATCGGTGGGAAACTGCACGTTGGTGCCTTGGAAGGTGAAAACATTGCACACGCCGACAGTGGAAACGAAACCCACGGGATACGACGCGGAGAGCAACTGCGCCGCAGTGTAACGCCCGAAGCTGGCAGTGCCCTGATCGGAAATCACCGAAAGACTGCCCAGCCCCCCAAAAGCCACCTTCGCGTTAATGCGGTTGAGCGTAATCAGGCCCTGAGTAAATGAACCAGCCGTCTGCGCTTTCGTGATTTGATCGCCGGATAACGAGACTGCGTCGGAACACGTGGTGCCGGACGCAGCCACGGCAAGTGTCGCGTAGTTGCTCACGACATTGCCCACCTGCACCGCAACCGGAACATGGCAACCGAGCGGCACGTCATTCGGCACAATGAAGACGATCTGATCTTCCGCGATACAACATCCGGAACGGCCGGCATAGGTGACGGTCGCCGATTTCCCGCCAACCCACAGTTGCACAGGAAGCTTGAGATCGCCCGGCTGCGGCGCACCAAACTCGTTTGCCGGGTTCACCGGTCCCAGTCCGTTGCCCCAAAGGATCACGTACTGGCCGGGATGGGCTGAGCTATTCAACAAATTCAACGGCTGGTCCGTAGCGGAATTGAAATTTGAGAAGATGCCTGGTCCGGCGCCGTTGGAATTCAGGGTATAGATACCGAAGGCAGTGGCAACGACGTGGATCGTCGCCGGCGCGCTGGTCTGTCCATTGTAAGTGACCGTAAGCGTACCAGTGCCGACAGGCGTGCTGGAGGGAAGAATCGCATTGATCTGATCGGCGCGCGTGAAGTAGATTGCCGCATCAGTGCTAACTCCACTCACTGTGATCTTTACGCTCGACCCGGCGAGACTTGTTTGAAACGGCAGCGGACCCGAATATATCGTCCCCGCCGTCGTATCCGGTCCGAGCTTCGATCCATAGATCGTAAAATATGAACCCTGTGCGATCCCCGAATTGGGCAGTCCGTCAAGTGCGTTGCTAGCAGCATTCCTGATGCCGCCACCGACTATTACCGGCTGCGCGAACACAACCGGCAGCGACATTGCCAGCAAAATACTCAGACAGTTAAGCGTCTTCAAAGTTCCTCCGGTAACCAACCAGCTTAAACCCTCAAGAGCCTGAGCCGAAAGATAAGGTGGACCGTGAGCGAAAAAGTACTTCTTCTTGTTATACTGCCCACTGTCCATGAAGCCAAAAAAGAAGCCCGGATGAAACGTCTGCGCGCAGAAGCGCACGTATAGCTTTATACCCAGGAGGCAAGATAAATGAAATCGTTCTTGAAACTATGTGCGCTGGGCGCCTTCGTCGTCGCAACCGCAGCCGCACAGCCGAAGGTTACGGCGCTGGTGAACAACTACGGCAACATCCTGCCAGGATTGCCAAACTACGGCATCGCGCAGGGATCTATCTTTGTCATCTACGGATCAGGTCTGGCGAACACGACGACGAGTTTGCAATCCGTTCCTCTACAGACCACATTGAGCGGCGTCACCGTTAACGTCACCGTGAGCGGTTCAACAGTGGCATGTCCCATCTACTTCCTTTCACCGGGACAGATCGATGCGATTTTGCCATCGAAGACGCCGGTTGGAACTGGAACGATCACCGTTACGAACAACGGCCAGACCAGCGCGACGGCCTCTGTAAAGGTTGTCCAAAGCGCTTTTGGGATGCTGACGCTCAATGGAGCGGGCTCCGGTCCGGGAGCGGTATTTGACGCGAACAACGGAAATGCCTATCTCGGCGCGGCGGCGGCGGCGAATCCAGGAGACACGATCATCCTTTGGGGAACCGGCCTCGGCCCGGTAACCGGCGACGAGACCGTGGCCCAGGTACAGACGGATCTGACCAACATTCCAATCGAAGTGGACATCGGCGGCGTAAAGGCGGCTGTCGCCTATCACGGCCGGTCGCAGTTCCCCGCCCTCGACCAGATTAACGTCGTAGTGCCTGCTGGTGTCACCGGCTGTAGCGTTTCAGTGGTGGTCGTGACCGGGAGTTACGTCAGCAACTTCAGCACGATTCCAGTGGCCTCGACGGGCCGCGTTTGCTCGGACGTGGTCACCACCGGCGTCACCAATTCCGCCCTGCAGACGCTGCTCGCCAAGGGCACGTTCAGCCTTGGTTTCGTAAACATTTCCAAGACGACTATCGTATCGCCCCCGATCACGATCGGCGGCACCACCATCGGAGGCAACTCCACCACGGATGGCGGAAGCGGCGCGTTTTACAAGTACACCGCAACGCAGTTTGCCGCTACTTCCGCCTTTGGCCAGCAGGCGTCGATTGGAAGTTGCGTTGTGTACACCTACAGCGGCAGCAGCGCCACCATAACCAATCCAATTACGCCGACTCAACTAAACGCCGGCCCTTCGATCAACGTCAATGGACCAACCGGAACTAAATCGATGCCGCTCCAGAGCGGATTATACTTCGCTATTTTGGGGGGCGGCTCCGGGGCCTCCGCGCTTCCGCTTTTCATTCCCGATAGCGGCGGCACGTTCAAGTTCGATAACGGTAGCGGCGGCCCCGATGTAGGCGCCTTCACCGCGCAAATCTCCGTCGCGGCCCCGCTGGTGTGGTCGAACATCGATAGTATTACGACGATCCAGCGCACGCAGGGCGTAGATGTTAACTGGACGGGAGGAGATGCGAACACGTATGCCCAGATCACCGGCGCATCCATCCAGACGTCTCCGGCAGTAGGGGGAATCTTCATTTGCTCGGCGCCCGTCTCGGCCCACACGTTCCATGTTCCGTCGGCGGTCCTTCTGGCGCTCCCACCGAGTACGGTGATCAGCGCCGGCGGCATAAACATCTCAACATCGTCACTGTCGGTCGGCAACTACACGAATCCGGTTCAGTTCAACGCGCCAGGTGTGGATCTGGCGTTCGCCAGCGCTTCGGCGACCAGCACGAAGAGCGGAGTTGTATTCCAGTAGCGAAACGAGCGCGGGATTTCGGTCCCGCGCGCTCTTTAACGTAAAATTAGCAGAGCACCATGTTCCCGCTTCGTTCCTACGACTGGAAGTTTTGCGACAAGCAAGACTGCCAGAATGCCGATCTCGTCTTTGGTCTGCGAGATCGATTCACGGCTCGTCAATGGCTCCAACGCTTCCGGGACGACGCTCTGAAGATGAACGCCCTCCGTAGTCTGGTGGCGCGATACGGTTCCTGGCAGCTTTCCGGGATGACGGATGAAGACGTAATCGAACAATGCACCGACCTGATGGTTTCCGGACGCCTCCATGTTCATGCCCCGCCCGAGCCCACAACTTCCACTACCCTCGTTGCCCCACCGCCCCCAAAGCCGGTTCCGTTCCCACTGTCGGAAAGGAATCCCGCGAAATCGGGCTCATCCAAACCGCCGGCTTACGATCCGCCGACCTTTCCTCCCGGCACCCAATTGAACGCCCAGGCGTCCGCATTGATTGCGGCGGCGGCGCAGGGGGCACCGTTTTGCCCGCAATGAACGCAGTGAATCGGCCGCGGTCGGCGGCCCGGACTAAGTGATGAACGACGAACGGCTCAGCCGGTTGGAAAAGTGTTTCTGGCCACAAGGCTTCAGGCGCAATGTATGGATGATTGTCGATGGCGCGCGCGATCCGCGCGTCTTCCCAATGCTACTGGACTGTCACCTGCAGTATTCCTGCCTCTACAGCGGAACTCTGCCTTCGGCCCTGGAGATCGCCGCGCCATACCTGGTGCACCTCGACTACGGCTATAGCGACACACGGCTCCTTCTCAAGCATGCTTGGGGTAACAACTGGGGAATTTTTCTGAAATGCGATGGGGGCATCGACAGGTTGAGACGCCATCTTCGAGAATTCCTAATCGTGCGCGACCCAAGCGGCGCCCCCATGGTCTTCCGGTACTACGACCCGCGCGTGTTGCGAGTCTATCTACCAACCTGCACACGGGACGAGCTAACTACTATATTCGGCCCGATCGAATGCATCTGGATGGACGACGAAAAACCCGAAACAGTCCTGGAATTCAAGTTCAACCAAATGAAACTGGTATCCAAAAAACTAGCGCTGGAATAAAAACCATCCGACCCCGCCATGCATAACCATCCGACCCCGCCATGCGTAATCACCCGACCGCCATGCACAGCCATCCGACTCGCCACGCGCATCATCCGACCGCCGCGCGCAACCATCCGACCCCGCCACGCGCAACCATCCGACCCGCCATGCGCAAGCATCCGACCCGCCATGCGTAAGCATGCGCACCGTCAAATCCACCTTCCGGACAACACTGAACCACGCCCTCAACTCTCTTTCGGAGCAATACCCAGCGACTTCATTTTTCGATACAAATTACTCCGTTCCAGCCCAAGCAACTCCGCCGTCCGAGTCACGTTACCCTGAGTCTCGTCCAGCTTCTTCAAAATATATTCCCGCTCCGCCGCCTCCCGTACCTCCTGCAGACTTCCAAATTTCTCCAAAGGCCGCGCAGCACTAATGCGCCGAGGGGAGTTCAGCGGGATATGCCGGGCATCCACCCGAACCTGAGGATTCATAATCACGATGCGTTCCATCAGGTTCTTCAACTCCCGTACATTTCCCGGCCACGAATACTCCTGCAGCATCCGATAAGCCTCCGCCGTCAACTCCTTGGACTTACGCCCATAAGCAGTAGTGAATTCGCGAAGGAAATGGTCGGCGAGCAGCGGAATGTCCTCCACGCGCTCCCGCAGCGGCGGTACATAAAACGGAATCACGTTCAGCCGATAGAACAAGTCCTCGCGAAAATTCCCGCGCGCAATCTCGTCCTCCAGATTCTTATTCGTCGCCGCCACCACGCGAACGTCCACCGCCAGCGATTCGCTGGCGCCCACAGGCTCGAGACGCTGCTCCTCAAGAGCGCGCAGCACTTTGGCCTGCGTTTTAAGACTCATATCGCCGACTTCATCCAGAAACAGAGTGCCGTTGTCGGCCTTCCGGAACTTTCCAATCTTGTCCTCGGTCGCTCCGGCGAAACTCCCCTTTCGATGGCCAAACAGCTCACTTTCAATCAGATCTTCCGGAATCGCCGCGCAATTCACTTCCACAAACGGCTCACTCACCCGCGGACTCCCTTCGTGAATCGCATGCGCCACCAACTCCTTGCCCGTGCCGCTTTCGCCGAAAATGAGCACCCGCCCGTTCGTCGCCGCCATCAACGCCAGTTGCTGCCGCAATGCCTTCACCGGGACGCTCTCGCCGATGATCTCAGGCCGGGCGCGGTCGTTCTTGAAGCGCTGATTCTCGATCTCCAGCCGGCGCTGCTGAATCGCGTTTTTCACCAACACCGTGACCTTCTCGATGGTGAGCGGCTTCTCGAGAAAATCGAACGCGCCGAGCTTGGTCGCCTTCACCGCCGTCTCGATATTCCCGTGCCCGGAGATCATCACCACCATCGGGCGCTCCCCGAACGGGATCTCCTGGATGCGCGCCAGGGTGGCCATGCCATCGATGCCAGGCAGCCACACATCCAACAGGACTACGTCGTAGTTCTGAACCGCCACCCGGGCCAGACACAACTCACCATCCGCGACCGCGTCCACCTCGTAACCCTCGTCCTCTAAAACTCCGGATAGCGAGGTCCGGATGCCGGGCTCGTCGTCGACGATCAGAACGCGCGCCAATTTCATGCGTGGAGCTCGGCCGGATGGACTTCCGGATCGGAGGGAGTGAGCGTCGCCAGCTCGACCACGAAACGCGCGCCGCTGGGCAGATTGTCTTCCACCCGAATGTGCGCGTTGTGATCGGCAAGAATGTGGTTCACGATGGCCAGCCCCAGTCCGGTCCCACGGCCTTTGGTCGAAAAGTACGGCAAAAACAGTTTTTCCTTGTCTTCCGGGGAAACGCCGCACCCGGTATCGGCCACCACCAGTTCCACCATCTCCGGAGAATGCGTCGCGGTCAGAATGGATAGTCCGCGCACGTGCGAATTCTGCATCGCCTCCGCAGCGTTGTCCACAAGGTTCACCACTACACGCTTGAATTGTTCCCGATCCACATTCACCTGGGGCAAATTCAGCGCCAGGTCCTTGTGGATCTCAATTCCGTCGAGCCGACCGTTAAACACCGCCAGCGCCCCTTCCACAATCTCGTTCAGATCCGAGGGGACCGGCTGCGCCGCCGGGAACCGCGCAAACTGGGCAAACTCGTCCACCAGCGTCTTCAGCGATTCCACTTCTGAAGCAATGGTCGCCGAGCATTCCTCCAGGATGCGCGGCGTGTCCAGCGTAATCCCGCGCGCAAGCTGGCGTCCGATACGTTCCGCGCACAGCGCGATGGGAGTCAGCGGATTCTTGATCTCGTGCGCGATACGCCGCGCGACTTCGTGCCAGGCCGCGGCTTTCTGGGCCCGGAGCAGATCGCTGGTATCCTCCACCACCAGCACATAGCCGGAAGTCACTTTATCCTCGAGCGAAGCCACCGTCACAGACAGGTGAACGAATCGATGCTCGTTCTTCAACTCAAGTTGCGTGCCGGCGATACCAGTGCGGCGCGCCCGATTCATCAGGTAGCGGATCTCCCGTGCATCTTCAGGCGGCAGCAGGTCATCGAGCCGCGCGGCACGCTCCACGCGCTCCGTGCCTAGCATGGCCTTTAACGCGCGGTTCACTTTCTGAATGCGGCCATCGGAGGAGAGCGAAACAACCCCGGTCGGAATGCTCTCGAGGATCGCTTCCGTAAAGCGCCGCCGATTCTCCAGTTCGCGGCTGTTGGTCTCCAGATCCTGCGTCATTTCATTGAAGGCGCGAACCAGGCTGTCGAGTTCGTCGATCGCGCTCACACGCACGCGATAGCCCAGATTCCCGCCACGCACCTGTTGCGCCGCCCCAAGCAGAGCCGAGATGGGAACAATAATCAGCTTGGCGTAGAACAGCGCGATCCACACCGCGACGAACAGCACAAAAAGCGTAATCAGGATCAACAGCTCGAGGTAGGCGAATCGCGTTTCCTTGCGGCTTTCCACCAGATCGTTGTACCGGGCGACCGCGGTCTCAATATCGCCGGAGGTTCTGGCCAGATCGATGGGTAGAGGAACATACACCAAAAGCTTGCCCGCCGGGGTCTGCGCCTCCGCCACCGTCGGTTTGCCCAGCGGTCTGGCGTTATTGCCGCACAGCAGCGTCCTCGAGCCGCCCGGCTTCATCAGGACCAGTTGGGCGATACCCCGATCCGTGCAAATCTGCGCAATAGCGGGCGACGCGGCGCCAACCTGAACCTCCGGCAAGGTAGCCAGCCAGCCGGCCAACGCACGCGCCTTATCGAAATTCTGCTGTTCAATGGCACGGCCCAGCGTGATGTAGTTCCGCGTGATGACGTCGGCCGGACTACTAAACCACTTATTCAGATTGTGGCTTAGGACGACATAACTGAAAATGAATTGGAAAACAACAGGTGTAGCGCTCAGCGCGAGCGCCCCGAGCACGAACTTAGTCCGGATACGCGACCCTTCGCGGCTCCGGTGACGCTCGACGTAGAGCTTCACGAAGTTCTTCACCAGCATGAACGCCAGCGCTACGGTAAGGAGGAAAATGACCGTCGAAACGGCAAGCAGCGCATACGTTTGAGCGGAACTGGCAGGCGTAAAATCAGCCGAACTGATGGAAGCCAGGCAAACAACCAGCGTCACCAGGATGGCCAGCAGGCCGGCACCGCCGCCGTAGATAATGCGCTTGCGCATCGAGAGGGCTATCTCCTCAGATTATAGCGGGATGGGGACTTCGCAGAACACAAACAGAGATCATGCCGGGTCATGCCGGCCAACAGGCATCGATCCACATCGTGAGTGTCGTTCGGTGCCAGGTTGGAGTTCGACCAGTGATGTAGGGTTCCAACTCAGTCTCAAAACGAAGATCACGTCACGGATGTCGCGCTCGATGCTGCGCTCCAGTTTTGTCAGGGCCAAGTCGTGCGGCTCGAGAACCCAAAGACGAACGTTGGACCAGATTGGAAATACGCGGACCAAGCGAACTCTCATAGCTCTCCGGATAGTTAGCCACCCTGACATGGTCGAGGTACACCCGATACTTCCGATGGAGGGCCGATCCTTTGCCCGCGAGTTGGATGGCGCGGTCTGCGGCCTCATGGGGAATCACGCGCAGAATGTCGAGGTCCGAAGTCTCTGTCCTGAATCCGTAATGCTGACTTATTACGAAGCCGCCAATGCAATGGAAGTCGGTAGTTTCCTCGAGTTGAGCGTCCAACTCAGTGAGAAACGAGAGCCATGGTTCCGCGGGCCGCTCAGCCGGCATGGCCGGGAGTCTCTGGGCGAAGCGTGGTTACGACATTCCAGTACTCGGCCAAAGGAGATCGATTCAGGCGAATCCACTCGCGAGTGGCCACGGGCATGGAATCCCAGCAGAGAGTAGCTTCGCGCAGCAGGCGTGCCTGCGCTAGTTCGTCAACTGCCGTTGAAAGCTCGGGGGTTTCGAATCCTGCCGTCCGAAGGAGGAACCCCATTCGGTTTTGCAGATTCTGGAGCTTGGCCTGACGGACCAGCCAATCCAGGTCCAGTTGACTGGCATACTGCCGGACCAGCCACGGCAGCGCCTCAACAACCCGCGAATCCACATCAGGCCGTGCGAGAACTGACAACAACAAGGCACTGGGACCGGATTTCAATCCTGCCGGAGTGACGTGCGCAAAGCCCGGATAGCCCAGCGCACTAAGGTGCGCCCGGAATCGTTCGTCAGTCGAACCCACGCGATGAGTCTGATGGACCGCCTTCAGGCGATTATGCAGCTTTGCCGTCAGAGGCCTCGCGCCATTCTCAAGCAGCGACAGGTAGGTTTGCGACACGCCGAGCAAGCATGCCGCGTCGAGCTGGGTCAAGTTGTTGCGAGCTCGCCAGTGCTGTAGCTTCACTTCCATATCTCTCCAATGGCCAGTGTATCATGTAATATTACAACTGGCGCAGGTTTCTATAGGTTTCTATAGGGCAGTTTGGCAATAATTGCCAGTCCTGTTAGTGTAGAAGGAAGAAGACCGCATCATGCCAACCCGCAACGTAAACCTGACGGAACATTTGGACCGCTTCATCGAAGCCGGTATCACATCCGACCGATTCAGCAACGCGAGCGAATTGGTGCGAGAGGGCCTTCGGCTGCTGGAGCAGCGCGAGCTGGAAGATCAAGCAAAGCTCGAATGGCTGCGCGCAGCCGCCAAGGAAGCGACCGATTCTATCGAACGCGGCGAAGGAATCGAATTTGAAACCATGGACGATCTCGCAGCCTACGTTCATCAGATCGGAGAGGAAGTTTCCGTCGAGATAGCCGCCGAGCGCAAGCGTGCGTAAGAAGCGCGATCATCACAAAGCAGTCCTTTCACCGGAAGCCCGCCGCGACCTCCGAGAAATTCTGAAATGGAGCGAGACTAAATTCGGACGAGATGCGGCCCTTCATGATATTGAGACCGATCTGGAACGCCCCGGCTCGCAGGAAAGAAGAGAACTACAAAGGGCGTCAGGACATACCATTTGAGCTTCAGCCGCGAACGGGCTCGCACAGAGCTGGGGGTTGTGCAGAATCCCAGGCACTTCGTTATCTACCGCCGCCGCGATGGTCTGAATGTGATCCACATTCTCGCATCCTTCACGACGGCCGCGATCTGGCTCGTCACCTTCCCGAGGGTTATCGGCGAGTAGAAACTGGCGAAAAATGACGCCCATTCGCACGGACCCGTCCGATAAGCGGCGTCTCAACACCACCCTTTAGAACCTGCGGCCCATGCCGGACGCCTTTGAGGCTAAGGTAAATTACCTGCCAAGTCTAAAAAAGCTCCCTGATACCAAACGTTAATACTAAGAAGTACTCTAGATGGGCACAGGTTCATTATGTCCATCCCCCGTTCGCCATTTCGGCGTCGTTCGCAGGGCGGTCAGGCGGCGGTGGAAACCGCGCTGATGGTTGTTCCGCTGTTGATGCTTTTGTTGGCCATAATGGATTTCTCCTTAGCCATCTTCATTATGGACACCTTGGGCTATGCGGCCCGGCAGGGAGTTCGTTACGCGGTTACAGGTCAGGTCACGACCATTCCGGGATCTCCGCCTACCACGCTGGGACAGGACGCGTCCGTTCGCGGGGTGGTGCGAGCAAATGCTCTCGGTCTCCTCAATAGCGTTCCCGATGCCAATATCACGGTAAATTACTACGCCTTTGACGAAGCCAGCAACACCTGGCAAACAGTGACTGGCACCAACAGTAACGCCGGCGGCAACATGGTCAAAGTTAGCGTGACCGGCTATTCATGGCTCTGGATGTTGCCGGGAACGAACTCATTTGGAAACACGCGGGGCGGAACCAATGCCCTGTCGATCAATGTGGCGTCAGCCGACATTATGGAAGGCTGCCCGCTTGGCGTTTGTCCCACCAGGTAAGGAAATGGAGGCAAGGCAGATGAAGCGACCGGTTATCAACAAGCCCGGACAACGGGGCGAACGTGGAAACTCGATGGTAGAGTTTGCCATCGTTTTGTGGTTTTGGAGCATGTTGTTCATTGGAACCATGGCCGTGGGTTTGAGCTTGACGCGGACGCTTCAGGTAATCCAGACCGCTCGTGATCTTGGCCACATGTACGCCAAAGGCGCCGACTTCAGCACCGCGGGTTACACCAACTTGCTGACTGGAGGAGGTACGCCACCCTCGGCATCTCTCGTCCAGGGAATGGTTCTCACCGGGAGCGGTATCAACACAGTGATCTACTTCACTCAAATCCGTCACGTGCTCACAACGGACGGTGACTGCTCAGGGTGCGCGAACGCGGGCAGCGATGTAATCCTGAACCGGGTTGCTTTCGGCAACACCGGCTTGTTTTCAAGTGTCCTGGGTAACCCTGACAGCACGGATTTGGACACTCACGGAAACACGAAACATCCATTGACCGATTCAAGCGACACGTCTTCGCAGTTTGTTCTGGTTCCGGCGGTAGGTACCTTTACAGGCCTGCCTGCGAATGCTGTTGCGTATGTGGCTGAAGTCTATATGACTGCGCCCAATCTGGGCATCGTCGGCGTGAGTACCTTGGGCCTGGCCAACGGCGCCAATTACTCGAGAGTAGTGTTTTAGGCGGTTTGGAGACGATATGGGGACTTTTATCAACACACTCGGCCCGAAGAGAGCACAAAGCCGTGGAATCGCCGTGCTGCTGAGCACACTGATGGTTCTCGGCGTAATGTCGGTCGTCGGCTTGGCCGTGGACGTCGGAATGATGTATGGCGTTCAAGTAAAGCTCTCGGCCGCCGCCGATGCCGCCGCCCTGGCAACAGCTCGGTCTCTAGGCCGTGGCGGCGGCTCAGGCCCCACTGCCGCGGATATCTCGACCGCTTATTTCAACGCGAACATGCCTAATGGGTGGCTGTTTGCGAACACGAGCGTTCCGTCCACTAGCGTGGATACGTCGGTCGCAAACATACGCACGGTGAGAGTTTCGGCGCAGGCCACTGTTCCAACGATCTTCCTTCGCCTCTTGACCAACACACAGACGATCAGGGTGAGCGCCGCGGCCTCCCGCCGCGATGTCAATCTAGTGCTGGTACTCGATAAATCGGGCTCGATGGGGTCAGGTGCGGGCAGCTCGTGCGAGCAGATGAAAGCCGCGGCGCAAAACTTCCTCCTTAGTTTCACGCCGGGCAGGGACAATTTGGCGCTGGTGGTTTTTGGGTTATCGTACTATGTCGGCTATCCCCTACCAGCGACCGGAGTGCAAGACTATACGGTTGCCGTCGGTGGCGTCACCCTCAATGCTGCGCTTGGAGCCATCAGTTGTAATGGAAATACGGGGTCGGCTCAGGGAATTACGCAGGCCAAGCTGATGCTCGATAGGCTGCACCAGCCGGGTGCGATCAATGCAATTGTGTTCTTTACTGATGGTCAACCAAACGGGCTCACAGCGGATTGGCCGATCGCGACCGCGGTAACCCCGTCATACTCGAACAGTACCGGCAGCAACGCCGGCATCGTTGGAACAACTGTGACGCAACCATTTTTTACCGGTTTTCCCGCTAGCGGTTGCACAAGTGGTTACATCACGGTCGGCGGCGTCAGAAGCATTACTGGCGGAATAGCCCGGAACAATGAGCACCAGCACGGAATTCTTACCGCTCAGTCACAAAATAACACCAACCACGACGACGGACTCCGCGTTACTGGTTCAGGGTGCGCTTTCAACAACAGCACGGCGAACCCGGCAGACTATAATTTTGCGAATGATGACAGGGTCCATGAGGACGTGGCCTATATTCCGTCGACTGACACTTACGGGAACTCAACCAGCGGATACTGGACTACCGCACCGGGTGCGAATATCTTGAATATTCTTAGCGGCCCATATATCGGGAAGCCATTGCTTGATCATTATTCTCCCGGGACTTGCGGCGGGGGCGCCTGCGGGCTTTATGATAACAATATCGATTTAGCCTCGATGAACGCGGCAGAATCGGCGGCCAGCCGCGCCAGGCAAGCGACAGTGATCACGCCAACTGGTGGGACGGCCGAAACCAACACGGTGCCGATCATTGTCTTTTGTATCGGTCTTGGAGGTGCCACGGACGCGGCGCCGGACCAATTTCTTCAGCACATGGCCAACACCCAGCAGTCCGATATCTTTGACCGGACTCAGCCGTCTGGAAACTACATCTATGTAACCGGCCCGGGGCAGTTGGGAACTGCATTCAGCGCGATCGCCAGCTTTGTGCTGCGGCTGTCATCGTAGCAATCGGGCTTCACTTTTCCAGACGATAAATCGTCAGCCCGGTCAGCATTTTCGGATAGAAATCGGTCGACTTTTGCGGCATTACTCCGCCGGAAAACGACGTGTCCGCCACCTGCTGGATTGCCGTCGGCTCCAGTAGAAATGCAACCTGGGCCGTACCGCTGTCCACCGCTGCCACCGCCGGATCGATGCCGCGTACGTAGTGGATGTGCTTTTCCTCGCGCACGTCGTCGGCGCTGATCCCGAGATGGCCTTCCAGTATGTTCTCGTGCAGAACCCGGACGTCGAGCGCACCTTTCCGCTCGCGCTCCAGCAGATAAACCCCGTCGGCCGTCACCACGCCGATGCGGATTTTTTCGGGCTCGGGCTTTTCAAAAATAGCCTTTAATCCCTCGATTGAATCCAGCTTTTCGACTTTGAAATCCTTCTTCGCGCTGGCGAAGAATCTAGCCGGTTCAAAATCCGTCAAATTATTCAGAACGCGGTGCGTGGCCAATATCCGCAGACCGGGCGAGTACATATTGACGAAGGTCATCATCACATTCCCGGCGTCCGCCAACTCAGGATGGTCGGCCTTAAACGCCATCGACGTCTCGTAGCGGTGATGGCCATCGGCGATCAACAGCTTCTTATCGCTCATGAGCTGTTGAATTTCGGCGATCTGAGAAGGGTGGCTGATCTTGTAAAGGCGATGTACCGTGTCATGCTCGTCGCGCACCTCGGCTACGGGAGCGGATTTCGCAGCCTGGTCGAGAATCGCATCAATCCGGCACTCCGGATCGGGGTACAACATGAAAATCTGTCCGAAATGAGCCCGCGTATGCTCCAGAACCGAGCGCCGGTCCTTCTTCGGGCCCGACAACGTCTGCTCGTGGCGGTGAACCACCTTGGCGCTGTAATCTTCTACCGCTCCAAGGCCGATAAAACCCTTGCGGGTCAGTTTTTCTCCGCTAAAGGGGACGGTAAATTCCTGAAAATAGGCAAAGAAGCCCGGTTCCGCGTCCTTTTCGAGGATTCCTTCTGAGATCCAGTCGCGGAAATGCTTCGAGGCGCGGGTATAGACGTTCTCAGTTTCCGTGTCGCTATCGAGGCGTTCGCCCAGGATGACGCGGACCAGATTGTAAGGGCTCTGCATCAGATAGTGCTTCTGCATGCCGGGAGTAATCTTGTCGTAAGGTTGAGTAACTAAGTCGTTGATATCTCCGGCTTTCGGAGTGTAACGGTAGGGTTGGAACGGGAAGACTTTGGCCATGTTTTTGGGAACTTCCAGGATAGCAGACTCGAACGGGCGGCGAGGCTTTGTCCTCGTCATGATGGCGGTGTCGGCTGTCGCGCTGGTTGCCATCATGGGACTCACGCTGGACATCGGACGCATGTATGTCGTGAAGAATGAGGCGCAGGCATACGCCGACGCCGGCGCTTTAATGGCCGCCAGGCAGTTGAATGGCACATCGGCCGGCATCCTGACACAGTCGCAGTTGCTCGCGATGAACCCGAATCGATACGACCTTGGTAGCCGTGAGTTCGACGCGACAAACGTCGCGCTGGAATACGCGAAGACGGAGGCAGGACCGTGGCTCGCGCCCGAAGCCGCGCAGAGTTCCGCATCGGGAGTGAACTTCGTCCGCGTCACCGCGAACCCGGCGGCCGCGCTCTACTTCCTGCCGATCGTAGTTCCGCAAAAATCGGTGGTCGTGCCAGGGGTGGCGGTAGCAAGCCAGGCGCCGAAGGTGAGGTTGGTGGAGTGAGACGCCAAAGAGGAAGCGCGCTCGTCGAATTCGCCCTGGGTGCCGTGTTCCTGGTCGGGCTATTCACTGGTATTTTCCAGTTCGGATATAGCTTTTACCTCTACAACACGCTGGAGAGCGCGGTCCGGGCGGCGGCCCAATATGCGGCGCTCGAAAGCTATCCCGGAAGCACCGCCAACCTGCCGGAATGCTTCGCGGAGAGGGTCCGGAATGTCGCGGTGTCCGGCAACCCGAATGACGGATCGCAACCCGTGCTTCCCGGGCTCACCGCAGCCAACGTTTCCGTGACGATGAACTTCAGCAACGGCACGCCTTCCACGGTAACGGTGGGCATCGGCAGCTATGTCATGAATGCGGTGCTCCATTCGTATTCGCTGGTGAACAAACCCCAGGTGACGATGCCGTACTTAGGCCGATGGACCAAGGACGGAGGCTGCTCATGAGAAAGGACACGCGCGGCAGCGAGTTGCTCGAAGCGGCCTTTGTCTTCGGGGCGTTCATCTTTCTGTTGGTGGGCATCTTCGATTTCGGGCAGTTTCTGTTTCTCCACGAGAGCCTGGTTGAGCGGGCCCGATTGGGCGCCAGATACGCGGCCGTGCACACCGCTGCCACCGGCGAAGAGATCAGGAAGGTTGTCATGTACGACCAGTCCGGCGGGCCGCCAATGTATGGATTGCGACCCGAGTACATTTCAGTGAACGATGTTCATACTGCGGACGTGCAACAACGGCAGGTTGTAATCTCCGGCTACACATACCGAATGTTTTCGCCCAACGTCGGGGGTTTGTTCACGATGCGGCGGATTGTCGCGGGTTATTCGGTGCAGTAGGTGGAAGAACCCGAGAATAGTACCAAAACCAGGAAAACACCTTAGGAATCAGGTCGAACTACTGAGGCTGCTTATAACCTTAGTACCGGAACAGTACCATGCTGTGCCTCAGAGAATAAAACTCAGGTTCTCCTACTAAAGTCAGGGCAGTCTAAGAGGTCGAAATACGAATTTTTACTTTAGGATGTATTTCAGGAGTGCTACATGATCAGGATATCGAGACGCATTTATCGTCAACGTGGCTTTGTTCTCGTGATGATGGGCCTTACAGCCTTCGCGCTGTTCGGCATAATGGGGCTGGCGCTAGATGTTGGCCGGATGTATATCGCCAAGAACGAGGCCCAGACCTACGCGGACGCCGGCGCAGTCGAGGCGGCTTTGCGCATGAATGGCACATCCGGCGGGATCATGACGACCGCACAATTGGTGGCGTTCAATGCGAACCGGTACGGCTTGGGTAATACGGCATTCACCACATCAAATGTCGTTCTAGATTATTCGACCGCGCAAACCGGCCCCTTTGGTCCGGGCGCGCCGGCCTCTACGTTCGCGAGGGTGACCGCAACTCCGGCAGTTAATCTCTACTTCCTCCCGATTCTGGTTCAGCAGACCACGACTGCGGTACCCGCCGTGGCGATCGCGAACCAGGTGCCGATCACCGGAACCGGTTTGTTTCCGCTGGCGCCGATCGCCGCTTCGCCTACCGCCGCCAATTTCGGTTACACCGTGGGTGGCTTCTACTCCCTCGAATGGGGTAGCAATCCGAGTCACGGCAGTTGCGCGAATGATACAGCCGCGATGATCAGTACCGCGTCGAATAGCAATCCGAACGCGAACTGGAATTCGCTTCACGGTTACTATGACGGTATCCCGGGGCATTATAGCAATGGACCCACTGCGCCGTCTCTCATTAACAGCACGAGCGATGTCGTGGCGCAGATCCTCGGTGATTACGAGCACAGCGCGCTAGTCCCCGGCGACAATGCCCCGCTGAACGGTGGTGAGAGCCGAACGGCGGTCAACACCAATATGATCGCTAGAATCCAGCAGGACACCGACCAGACTTCCGCTACTTACGCGGATTACACAGGGAACGGGAGACGTGTGATCACAGTGCCCATCATCTGCGCCGGCGTATGTACGTTCACCGCAAACGGCCACACGTATACAAGCAACGATCCGAACGCAAATCTCGTGATGGGCTATGCTCCTTTTTTCCTGTTACCGGCGGCGACTTTGCCGTCCAACGGCACGCAGAGTTTCTGCGGCGAGTACATCGGTACACAGGTGAAGGACAGTCCTAACGACCAGACCCTCAATCCCAATGGGCCGGGCGTCTACCAGGTGAGGTTAATCCAGTGAGCCCCGCAGTCCGGACTGGCCGTCGCAAAAGTTCCGAGAAAGGGAGCGCCGCTATAGAATTCGCGCTTGGCGCAATGGTGATGGTCTTTGCTTTCACCGGAATTTTCCAATACGGCTACTCTTTTTATCAGTACAGCCTCCTGGAGACTGCCGTGCACGAAGCAGCCATATATGGGGGCCAGGAAGCCTTTCCATCGACCGCGGCATCGGGGAGCAATATCAGTTCCTGCTATGCAACCCGCATCAAGAACATGGCGATTTATGGAAACCCGAACGGTGGTACCAAGTCGCTTCTTCCGGGGCTCGGTACCGGCAATATTGTCGTGAACATGGCAGCCAGCAGCGGTACGCCGTCCCAGGTCACGGTAATGATCAACAGCTACACGCTGAATGGAGTAATGGGCAGCACCAGGCTCACCAATAAGCCTCAGGCCATGATGCCGTACACCGGCCGTTGGGCCACAGTCAGCGATCCGGCGGCGACTGCATGTCCGTAGGGAGGACTCAGATGCAAGTTCAAAAAATCTTCAGAGACAGGCGGGGCAGCAATCTCGTGGAATCTGCCCTCGTCTTCGGCGCGTTCATATTTATGGTGATCGGCGCATTTGACTTCGGCCAGGCGGTTTTCATGCACCAGGGCATGGTCGAGCGCGTGCGGGCCGCCGCCCGCTATGCGTCTATGACGCCCTCGGCCACGGATGACCGACATCCAAAACCTGGTCGTGTATGGACAGACAACAGTTCCGGCCAGTCCATCCGTTCTCGGTTCGTTTTGCACAAATGCGGCAGCCAGCACTAACCCCGTTTCCGTCACTCGCACGTCCACATCGACCCCGGATGTGAACATTTCAGTTATCAGCGTTTCCAACTGCAGCTTCAATCTTTTCTCACCCTACGTGGGCGGGTTGTTCACCATGCAACCAATTTCGGTTGGGTACACGCGGTAGTTCTTTGCTCGTCACGCTACGGCTGTTTGCCTCGGCCGGTTGAACATGAGCCAGATTCCCAGCAGCAGCGTCCCGATGGAGATCCACTGGGTGAGCGATAGGCCGATGGTCAGCGCCTGCTCATGGTTGCGGAAGAACTCCACTACAAAACGGACCGATGAATAGAGGATCAGGTACAGCCCAATAATCGCGCCGTCCCGATGCGGGCGGGCGAACCGTGTATACAGAATCCAAAAAATGACGAACTCGGCCAGCGACTCGTAGAGCTGTGTCGGATGTAGCGGAACATTGAGGGGAACGCCGGTGAGTTCATGCGCATCCGGATTGCGGAACGTGACGGCCCACGCACGATCGCACTCCTTGCCCCAGCAACAGCCGGCGGCGAAGCAGCCGATCCTGCCGATGGCGTGGCCTAGCGCGATGCCCGGCGCGAAGACGTCGAACGTCAGCAATGGCGGGAGATGTTTCGCGCGGATATAGAACGTGGCTACTATCAACGCCAGCAGCAGACCGCCCTGGTAGACCCCCATGGCCTGCAAAGTCTCCTTGGAGAAGATCTGTTTCGGATCGTTCCAGTAGACTTGCCAGTCGAACGCGAACATCGCCAGCTTGCCGCCCAGCATCCCGGCCAACGCACAGTAGATCCCGAGATTCAGCACCGTTTCCTGATTCAATCCCACCCTCTTCGCCAGCCGGCCAACGAGCCAGAGCGCCGTCAGGAACGCCAGGGCCACCATCAGGCCGTAGGTGGGCAGGAAGAAGTCGCCGTAGCTGAAGAATTTGGGATACATCAGGTATTCACCGTCTGATTCCGGGACAGCCACATGTCGAGCAACAGCAGGCCCGCGCCAATGGTGATGGAACTGTCGGCGATGTTGAATGCGGCGAAATGGTATTCACCCAGATAAAATTCCAGGAAGTCGGTGACTTGGCCGCTGACAATGCGGTCGTAAATGTTGCCCATCGCGCCGCCGAGGACCAGCGACAATCCGATGATGGTGAACCACGAGCCCGAGAAGCCGCCGCGAGCCGGCCGCATCAGCAAAAATGCAACGAAGATCAGCACCAACAGCGAAACACCGATCAGCGCGATGGTGCGGAACTCGCTGGTGCTTTCAGAGAACATTCCGAAGGCAGCGCCGCGATTCTTGGTATGAACGATGTTGAAGAAGCCCGGTATCACGTGCAGCGTGTCCCAGAGCGAGACATTCCGCTCGATCAGCACCTTCGTCAGGCGATCGAGCAGGAACACCATGCCCGCTAACGCGAGCGACCAGAGGCGTTGCGATGCAGTCGCCATCAGGCCATCATTCTCCAATGCCCGCGCCCACGACGCCGGCACAGGGAGCGCAGATGGTGGGGAATCGACTGTCCGACCCGATATCGCCCGTGTACTTCCAACAGCGCTCGCATTTAGGACCATCAGCGCGAGTGACACGAATCGACATTTCCTCGTTGGCCCGGTTTTCCAGCGCGACTTGCGAAACGATGAACAAACCCGGAAGGTCATCCAGGTATTTCGCCAGCAATGGATAGACGTCTCCGTTGGCGGTGATGTGTACATGCGCTTCGAGCGGCGCTCCGATGAACTTTTCCTGGCGAGCCGCTTCCAGGCTCTTGAGCACTTGCTCGCGGACTTCCATGAGACGATGCCAGCCGGCGGCACGATCGCGATCCGCATCGGTAAAATCGCCGGCCAGCTCCTCCGGCTCGGGGAATAATGCGAGGTGAACGCTGTCTGGCGCGCCTTGCGGCAGCTTCGCATTCGACCATACTTCTTCCGACGTGAAAGTGAGAATGGGCGCCAGCAGGCGCACCAGCGCATAGTTGATCCGGTAGATCGCCGTTTGCGCGCTGCGCCGGAGGCGCGACGACGACCCCGCGGTGTAGAGCCGGTCCTTGCAGATGTCGAAGTATACGGCGCTCAGGTCGGTCGTGGCGAAATCGTAGACCGCGTGATAGACCTTGTGGAACGAGTATTCGTCAAACCACTGGCGGCACTTGCGCACCAGCTCTTCGGTCTGTAGCAGAATCCAGCGGTCCACTTCAAGCAGCTCGCTTGCTGGCAGCGCATCGGCTGCCGGATCGAAGTCGCCGAGATTGCCCAACGCGAAGCGGAACGTATTGCGCAGTTTGCGATAGGCTTCGCTCAACCGCTGCAAGATGGTTTCGGAAAGGCGAACGTCCTCGGTAAACTCAACCGAGGCGACCCAGAGGCGCACCAGATCCGCACCAAACTTCTTGACGATGTCATCCGGTTCGATGCCGTTGCCGGCCGATTTCGACATCGCTCGGCCTTCGGCGTCGAGCGTCCAGCCGCTGGTGGCGGTTTCGCGATAAGGCGCGCTGCCTTTGAGCGCAACACCGATCAGGAGAGAGCTGTGGAACCAACCGCGGTACTGATCGCCGCCTTCGAGATAGATGTCGGAGGGCCACGGTAGTTCGCCGGAATGGCCAAGCACGGCGAGATGACTGGAGCCGGAGTCGAACCACACGTCGAGAATGTCTTTCTCCTTGGAGAACTCCGTGCCTCCGCATTTGGCACACTTCGTGCCGGCGGGCATGAGTTCGGCAGCAGACCGCTCGTACCAGATATCGGCGGTATGTTCGGCGAAAAGCTTGACCACATTATCGAGGATCGCTCGATCCGTGACGGGTTCGCGGCAACCGTCGCAATAGAAGATTACGATCGGCACGCCCCACACGCGCTGACGGGAGATACACCAGTCCGGGCGGTCGGCAACCATGTTATAAATGCGTTCTTCACCCCATGTGGGCAGCCACTTCACATTGCGAATGGCCTTTAGCGCGCGCTGGCGCAGATCGTTGCGCTCCATGCCGATGAACCACTGTTCAGTCGCGCGGAAGATTGTCGGTTGGTGACAGCGCCAGCAGTGCGGATAGCTGTGGTCGAGCTTCTTTAGACCGAGCAGAGCTCCGTTGGACTTGAGTATTTCAATGACGATTGGGTTGCCTTCCCAAACTGTCTTGCCCATCAGTTCGTCCGGAAGGTAGCCCGCCGCACCTTCGGCACGATAGAAGCGGCCGCCGCCATCGACGGGACAGTAGGTAGGGATGCTGTACTTCATCGCCACCACGTAATCCTCGTGCCCGTGACCTGGAGCGGTGTGGACCGCGCCAGTTCCCTGCTCCAGCGTGACGTGATCGCCGAGGATACCGAGCGAATCGCGCTCCAGGAACGGATGGCGGAACACCGAGCCTTCGAGCTGCTGGCCAGTTACGGTGACGATGGTGCGATAGTTTTCCCAACCGAGGTTTTCCGCGGTCGTCTTCAACAATTCAGTCGCCACGATGTAAACGCCGCCTTCTACTTCGACGAGGGAATACTCGAATTTCGGATGGAAGGCGATGGCCATGTTGGCCGGGATCGTCCAGGGCGTGGTGGTCCAGATGAGACCGTAAACCTGCTTGCCGGCGAGCGCGCGATCGATCTGCGCGGGATCGGATGCGAGTGCGAACCGAACCCAGATTGAGGGGCTGGTGTGATCCTCGTACTCGACTTCAGCTTCGGCCAGCGCTGTGCGATCGCGGATGCACCAGTTGACCGGCTTGAGTCCTTTGTAGACGTAGCCCTGGTCGAGGAAGTCGACAAACGCGCCGGCGATGACCGACTGATATTTGGCGCTCATCGTCAGATAGGCGTTTTCCCAATCGCCGAAGATGCCTAGCCGCTTGAAACCTTCGCGCTGGAGGTTTACATATTTCTGGGCGTACTTGCGGCAGGCCTGGCGGATTTCGGCGACGGACATCTTCGCCTTTTTCGACCCGAGTTCGTTGTCGACTTTGATTTCGATGGGAAGTCCGTGACAGTCCCAGCCTGGTAAATAGGGGGAATCGAAACCGGCCATCGACTTCGATTTGACGACGAGGTCTTTGAGGATCTTGTTCAGTGCGTGACCGAGATGAAGATTGCCGTTGGCGTACGGAGGACCATCGTGAAGGATGTATTTTGGGCGGCCGGCGCGCGATTGGCGGATCTTGCCGTAGAGATCCGACTTGGCCCAACGCTCCAGCAATTTGGGTTCGGCCTGCGGCAGATTGGCCTTCATGGGGAAGTCCGTGCGCGGCAAGTTTACAGTCTTCTTGAGGTCAACTTCGTTCAATTCCATGGGATGTCCTTATTATCGCAGCAAAGATCGGTGACCTACAAAAAGGAAGAGGCCAGGAGGGTTAGCTCCTGGCCTCTACTAAGAGGAAGTGGTAGTTATTTTCCGAAATCTTAGCGTCGGCGACGGAAGAGGCCTAAGCCGAGCAGTGCGGCGCCGAACATCCCCATGGTGGCGGGCTCGGGTGCCTGGAACGACTCGGTGAAGGATGTCAGCGAGCCCCTTGGATCGCTATTGATATTTTTAAAGATGTACAAAGTACTGACGCCAGCGTTAGCCGCGAGCGGCGTGAGATTGATGGTCTGGCCTGCAAAAGCAGTATAGTCGTAGAGCGAAGTCCCTGCGCAAGTGCCGGTCAACTGGGGGATTGGCACTGTGCAACCGCGCTCTTCCACGTGGGAGCCTGAGCCAGTACCCGTCGCCGAGAGAGCAGTCTGATACACAGATGCGATACCGTTGATGCTGCTCACGAGGAACGTAAGGTGAAGATCCTCAACGACCGATGCACCAAGATTAGGGGCGAAGACCAGCGAATAAACGCTGTTCGGTCCCGTGATGGCGTTTGTAATTACTACGGGACCACCGCCGTTGAGCGCTGCGTCTGTCCAAAGAAAATTGCTGAATTCGTACGGCCCGAGGTCGCAGACAAAGCCCGGAGTGTTTACGTCTATGTTCTGGACGGTAGGGCTGGTACAAAGAGTCGCCGCGCCGGCTAAGCTACTGGTTGCCGCTACTGCTAACGCGATCATCAAGAATTTTTTCATTGCTATTGAATCCCCCGATTCATTTCACTAGCCGTTTGTTTTATACTCTGCGCCGGCGGCGGAGCAAACCAACAAGAGCCAAACCTGATCCTGCCAGCAACATTGCGATTGGTTCCGGAGACGATTGAAGATCAAAACTGCCGCCCGTCATCGCCGACCCCGCAGGAGTCAGAGAATCTCTCCAAACAGTGACCGTGGACTGGGGTGTAAAGAATTGGGTAGGAGTCGCAATACCACCTGCTGTATGAAAATCCAGCAGCGTCGCGCCCGCACCGCCCGTGCAAACTCCAGTTACTACGTTGACCGTACCGGTGCAAACCACCGAATGTACGTCAGTGTTAGAATTTCCGCCGTTGCCGCTGGAGACGCCAAAAATCAGCGCGCTGGGATCAAAGCCTGTTACTACGAAGACAAGAGCACCCTCCTGAATCTCGTTTGCGTTTCCCTGGTTCGGATTGATAGAGAACAGCACGTTTCCCGAAATCGGAAAAGTGATCGCCTGAACGGCCGTTGGACCGAAGCTGTTAACACCTTGAAGATGTGTTTCCGAAAAATTGGAGAAGAGCAAATTCCCTGCCAGGCAAGGGTTGGTCTCGTTGGAAATATTATTGATAGGTATGCACGATACCGCGCCGAACATAGTGGTGCTTACGCCGAGCACCAACGCCGCCAATAGAAGTTTCTTCATCTGCAAAATCCTCCGAAGGGCCGCTTGACAAATTCGACCTCTAAATAATGTACAGTGTATCGGGGACGCGAGTCAAGGCAAAAAATGCGATAAACCTAAGAAAAACCTGGAGTAGACCACGATTCCGTAGTACTTTTGATCTCGTTTGCACGGCCGGTACTATGCCATGGCCACCTAGGGGATTTTTCTTCCCCCTCAAGTGTCCGTAAAATCGAATCCACATCGTAAACGCAGCCGCCCCAAGTACCGCCGCTGACTTCTTGTAAGGCAGCCCACAATTTCGTATCATCTGGAAGATTCGGATCGGCTGTCAGGTCGGAACGCAAAGGGCGGGACGCCAGAATTTGGCTTCCCTGCTCCGATCCCCAACTTTCGCTACCATGGCCAACGAGATTGACCGAGCCCTCGAGGCTGTTCCGGTCAACCACAATTTCGATCAGATCGCCATCGATCAGCTTTCCTACCGGCCCACCGGCTAACGCTTCCGGTGAGACATGGCCGATACAGGCTCCGGTGGAGACTCCGCTAAATCTGGCATCTGTGACCACGGATACATGTTTTCCGAACGGAAGATGTTTCAGGGCGGAGGTCACCTGGTAGGTTTCCTCCATGCCCGAGCCCATGGGACCCCGGCAGATGATCACCAGAACGTCGCCGGCCTTGATCTTATTCGACTTGATGGCGGCAATTGCGGCGGTTTCGGTGAGAAACACCCGTGCAGGACCTGTTTTTCGATAGACTCCGTCGGCTCCCACCACGCTGGGGTCGATGGCCGTGCTCTTGATGACCGAACCTTTCGGCGCGAGATTGCCGTGCGGGAAGCAGACGGTTGAAGTCAGGCCGCGCCTGGCCCCGGAATCGAAATCCATAATGACGTCGTTTGGATCCACTCCGTCCCGTTCGGTGAGGCGTTGCCGCAGAATGGCGCGCCGTTCCGAGCCCTCCCACCAGTCGAGCATTTTGTCGAGTGTGTCACCAGAAACGGTGAGGGCATTGGTTCGCAGCAAACCGGCCCGGCGCAAATGGAGCATCACTTCGGGCACTCCGCCGGCCTGGAACACTTGCACCGTGGGATGGTTGCGCGGACCGTTGGGGAGCGCGTCGACGATGCGCGGCACCTGGCGATTGATTCGGGCCCAATCGTCCGCCGTGGGACGGCGAAGCCCTGCGGCATGGGCGGCGGCCGGCAGGTGGAGAATGAGGTTCGTCGATCCTCCGAACGCCGCGTGCACTACCATCGCGTTGTGAATTGCATCGTCAGTCAGGACGTCCTTCATCTTTAGGCCGCGCGCATCGAGATGAAGGGCGGCTCTGGCCGAGCGGCGGGCCATGTCGGTCCATATAGGATGTCCGGAAGGGGCCAGCGCCGCGTGCGTCAGGGTCATCCCGAGGGCTTCGGCCACTACCTGGGCGGTGGCGGCGGTGCCGAGGAACTGGCAGCCTCCGCCGGGTGAACCACAGGCGCGGCAGCCCATATCGGCGGCCTCTTCGAGGGTAATCTGGCCGTGGGCGAAGCGTGCTCCGATGGTCTGGACGCGGCCCAAGTCTTCGCTTTCTTCGGCCAGGAGCGAAACGCCTCCGGGAACCAGCACACAGGGCAAATCGTGCATGCCTGCCAGCGCGAGCATCATCGCGGGGAGACCTTTGTCGCAGGTGGCGACTCCGATCACGGCCCGGCGCGTGGGGAGAGAGCGGATGAGGCGGCGGAATACGATTGCCGCGTCGTTCCGATAGGCGAGGCTATCGAACATACCGGTGGTGCCTTGTGTGCGGCCGTCGCAGGGATCGGTGCAATAGCCGGCGAATGGCGTGGCGCCGAGCGATTTCAGTTCGTGAGCGGCTGCTTCCATGAGCAGGCCGACTTCCCAGTGACCTGTGTGATAGCCGAGTGCGATGGGGGTGCCGTCGGCCGCTCGTATGCCGCCGTGAGTTGAGAGCAGCAAGACTTCCGGGCCGCCCAGGCGCTTGGGATCCCAGCCCATTCCGACGTCCTGCGTGAGACCGAAGAGGTCGCCGGACGGCTTGGTGAGCAGCATTTCGGCGGTGATGGGGAGCGAGCCTTTGGGCCCGGGCGCTTTGGTCCGGACGTCGTACAGAGACGTGTCGCGCGAGTCGACTATGGAGCCGGGCGAGATGGTGGTCATGTGGTCATTCCCATCATAGTCGGCAGGATCAGCGTTGGTTGGCGGGTTCGTTACCTTCGTTTGGCAAAAATGTGTTTTTTCGCTCGCGGTAGTCGAGGAGTGCGCGGGTGTACTTCAACAAGGAACGGGAAAAGCGGGCTTCGTAGCGGCCGATTTTATCCAGCGTGTTTGGTCCGTTGGTTTCTTTCTCGTAGGCGATGGCGAGACGGACGGGTTCGGGGATGATGTCGAATTCCTTCTTGAGTTCGCCGGAGTGTTCCATGCGGGCCTGGCGAAGGTCGATTGTTTCTTTTTCGACGCACATGGTCCGGTGGATGCGCCAGTGGTTAGTAACCATGAGGTCGACCAGACTGGCTTCGTATTCGGATTCCGGCTGCCATTCTTCGTAATAAAACTGGCGCATGGCTTCGAATCGCTCTTTGCTTTCGTTGGCGAAGACGAGGGTCTGGGCCGTCAGACCATGTTTGACGGAGTTCAAAGCGCATTTCTGGCGCGCTTCCTCGGACTTCTTTCCTCTTGCCAGGAGGCCGTTGCGGCGACCGGCTTCTACTCTTGCCTTGGACTTCATTTTGTTACTCCTGACTGGAGAATACATGGTGGTGGCCGGGAATAGAAAATTCTTTGGATTAAGTGGTTGATAACAACGGGGAAGATTTTTGTGATCGCCGCGAATGGACGCTCATAAACGCGAATAAAGAAACGCAATCACTGTTTTCTTTGATCTCTATTTGGGTTGTTTTCATGGGCACTGCGCGTTTTGGGGCTTCAGGTGGCTTTGGTGGTCATTAGCCTTGGGTGTGAGATTAACTATGGTTGCCGGCTCTGTGCCGGTTTGGTCGGTTGTGTTTCGGGTTGTGCCGGAGGTGTGTGAGTTCGTGGATGCGGTCAGTTTTGCGCGGGAGCGGTTGGGTTTCTTTCCGGATTTGCTTCAGGCGGAGTTGTTGGGGCGGCGGGTTCGGCGCGGGTTGGTCAATTGTACGCGGCAGTGGGGGAAATCGACCGTTACGGCGGCTAAGGCGGTTCATCAGGCTTACTTTTTTCCGAATTCTTTGACTTTGCTGGTGTCTCCTACGGCCCGGCAGTCGGCGGAGTTTCTTCGGAAGGCGGCGGAGTTCGTCCAGCGGCTGGGAATTCGTGCTCGCGGCGATGGGGACAACGAGAGTTCGCTGTTGCTTCCGAATGGGTCGCGGTTGGTGGCCTTGCCGGGCCGGGAGGCGACGGTTCGCGGGTTTTCGAAGGTCTCGCTGCTGTTGATTGATGAGGCTTCGCGTGTTTCCGATGAGATGTACCGGGCGGTGCGTCCGATGCTGGCGGTGGGCGATGGCGATTTGCTGATGATGAGCACTCCGAATGGGCGGCGGGGGTTCTTTTGGGAGGAATGGTCGGATGGCGGCGAGGGTTGGGAGCGGATCATGGTGCTGGCGACCGAGTGCGAGCGGATTCCGGGGGCGTTTTTGGCGGAGGAGCGGCGGGCGATGGGCGAGCGGTGGTTCCGGCAGGAATATCTGTGTGAATTTCTGGAAATGGAAGGGGCTTTATTTACTGAGGAGATGATTCAGCGGGCTTTTACCGATGAAGTGAAGCCGCTGGACATTCGGCGGCGATGAGCGTTCGTGAATATTTTATTGGGGTGGATTTGGGGCAGACGCGGGATCATACGGCGATTGCGGTGGTGGAGCGGACGGATATCCGGCTGCCGGAGCGGGATTGGGTGACGTGGGAGTTTGTGCACGAGACACGATCGTATCTGCGGCACCTGGATCGGGTGGAATTGGGCACTTCTTATCCCGACGTCGTGAGAATTGTTTGCGACTTGATTGCGGATGTTGAGAGGTATGGGCAATGCACGTTGGTGGTGGATGCTACGGGTGTGGGCGCTCCGGTGGTGGATTTGCTGCGCGAGGCCGGGCTGCGCAGACCTTTGGTGGCGGTGACGATTACGGGGGCAGATGAGGTGACGCGGGCATCGAATGGGGATTGGCGGGTTCCGAAACGCGACTTGGTGACGGGTCTGCAGTTGATGTTTCAGAAAGACGAATTGCGGATTGCGTCGGGACTGCGGGCAGGGGATGTGCTGGTGACAGAGTTGCGCGAGATGCGGGTGAAGGTGAGTGTGAGTGGGCATGAGAATTTTGAGGCTTGGCGGAGCGGGTCTCATGACGATTTGGTTTTGGCTACGGCTCTGGCTTGTTGGCGGTCGCGGTTGCGGGTTCCGAGTATTTGGGGGACGAGACGGTTGGGGGGACCGTTTTGAGAAGGTACTGGCCGCTTTCTTGCGATTACGGCTTGAATTCATCTTCATCGCACATTGGCCCGGGTCTCCTTAATTTTCGATATGTACTTGGCGTGATACCCAAGCGGCTCTGTATCGAACGTTGGAGTCGTCGGAGAGATGGGGACGTAATCTTATCGCAAACAATACCACTCCAGACGTCTCCCGTTTGGGGATCGACGGCATAGTGACCAATGATATTGCTCCCGCCTTTTGCATTGCTCCAGGTAGCTTCAAAAAAATAGAAGGTTGGGTCTAGAGAGTTCTTCATCAACTCAAGGTTGAATTTTTGCAGCTTGGTCGCACGGTTTTCTTCAAGCGCCGAGATCACTAACCGCTTTGCTTGTTCGATAGCCAGGTGAGGCCGCTTCGCGGGAGCTTGCTGAGCCGGTACACTCACAAGCAAAAGAAGTTCTGTGATGAGAATGCGGACTGCGCGGTACATATACATCGCCATAGAATTTTCCTAAGGACAATCGATCCGACTAGCCACGTTGCCGATTACATTTG
>CAVYPH010000004.1:0-1118045 GCA_963770345.1 Bryobacteraceae bacterium
CGTTACGCCGCCGGACAATCTGGGTGTCCACCGCCATCGTGCTTGTATTCTCCGCGCTGCTTGCATGGATTACCCGTTCTCACATCGATCAGGTCAGCACCTGGGAGAACCGGCGATGGCCCGATATACCGATCCATCATGCTCTGTTCTATTTGCAAACCATGCTCAAGATTTGTGGGCTCCGCCGGCTGCCCTATTGGCTCTGGCGATCGCTTTCCATATCTATCGGCGGCTGCGAGGTGAGGGTGATACCGCCGTCAATTTGTACATCGCATGGGCGATCGCAGCATTTTCGCTGCCTCTATTGGTGGACGCGTGGGACCCGCGGTACTTGTATTTTTGCTACCCGCCTCTGATCGTGCTTACACTCTCGGCGTGGGCGAAAATCTCCTCCGCGATTCCTGTCGTTCTTGCCGTCTTTATTTTTCGCGCTACATGTCAACCAACCGCCCCAGTACCTTCACGGTTTGGACGAGGCCGCGAAGGCTGCCGTCAGTTCTGGCGTCCAACGTATCGTCTGCTTCGGACCAAACAACGGTTCGTTCATCGCCGAAGTACGCGCCGCCAGGCCCTGCCCTTCAGACAACCGTCATCCGCGGAGGCAAACTGCCCGCGTCTTCGGTCAACGAGGAGTTCCTCCATCGCTTCGGAATTTCTCGCGTTGTGATCGCGAGGACGGGCACGGCCGCCGCCTCTGACACCTTGGAATGGATCAGCGGCGCTACGCCTGCGCGCGGAATTTCCCATGCGATCGTCCGATCCAGGTCGAGAAAGGCGCGATCCGCGTGTACGAGTTTCTGAACCCGTCGCCGCATCCGGAGGGCTCTCTTCGATTGCGAAGCCGATTCAGTTGGTCCGGCCGGCAACTCATGCTGCCGTGAGCTATCCCTCGAACACCACAAACGCCATGCCCGTCTCGGCGGGTGTGTGAGAGACGAGCTGATGGCCTTCACCCCGATCTGTTCCGCGATCACTTTCGCTTCCCCGTGCAACCGCAGAGTCGGACGGCCAGAGGGTAGGTTGGTCACCTCGAAGTCCTTCCAGCGCACACCGCGGTGCCATCCCGTGCCGATCGCCTTCATGCCGGCTTCCTTAGCCGCGAAGCGCGCGGCGTAGCGCTCGAACCGGTTCGCTTTCCGCTCCACGTAGGCGATTTCGCCGTGGGGTGTAGATGCGGTCGATGAAGCTCGCGCCAAAGCGCCCGATGGAGGCCTTCGCGCGGGGGACTTCGGCCAGGTCAATTCCGGTGCCAACGATCAAAGATCGGCTCCGGAAGTGGTGATTGTGAACGACCGTGCTTGACTCCCTTGGTGCTGGTGAGCGCATCCGCGATTTTTTTCACTGCGCTGGACGAACCTTTCACGACGAGCACCTCGAGACAGTTGTCGTGGTCGAGGTGGAGTGGAGAGCTCGAGAGTACGTGGTGGTGGCCGCATGCTGCATGTCGGTTAGCTTTTCGTTGAGCATGCGCACATGGTGATCGTAGACGAGCGTGACGGTTCCGACCACTTGGCTGTCCGGGGAGTCCCAGGTTTCGATCAGTTCGTCGCGAATCAGATCGCGGAAGGCTTCGGAACGATTTGTGTATCCACGCTTGGCGATGTACTCGTCGAATTTGTTCAGAAGGTCGGAATCGATGGCCACGCCAATTCGGCTGAGTTCTCCCATAGGGCTGTTTCAAGGGTAGCTGACGTTTCGCCGGACTTTCAACGGATACTGGATTCGGGGTACCGGCCGATCTATTCGAATTCTTGGCCGGAAACAAAGCAACTCTTAAATGCGCGATCCAACACGCCTTCGGTCAACTCGTACGGCAGGTTCTTGAACCCGATCAGGTCGATCGCATGCGAGATCACATCGCGCGGATGGCAGCGGCGAAAACCGCGGCCTGTCTGGGCGTAGTATTTGTCGACAAAACACTCCCACCAGATCCGGCTCGCTGTGTAGATTCTTTGAATCGCAGAAGGAACGAAAAATCTGCAGGAATTCTTCGCGGCTGGGGCCACGCATCAGCATCTTGTATTGAATTCGGCGCAGAAATGCTTCGTCGCCGAGATTCTCTGGCCGCAAGTTCGTCGAGAACACCAGAAAGATTCAAAGGGCACCGTGATCTTGCCGCCGCTTCGAAGAGTCAGATAGTCGACCCTGCGTTCCATCGGAACAATCCATCGGTTCAGAATCTCTACTGGCGTCGCCTTTTGCCGTCCGAAGTCGTCGATTAGATAAATTCCGTTGTTCGCCTTCACTTGAAACGGCGCGTCGTAAACTTTCGAAGTTTCGTTGAAGCTCAGATCCAGCATTTCCAGCGACAGCTCGCCGCCGCTCACAATGAAAGGGCGCCGGCACTTGAACCAACGCCGGTCGAACGACGGTCCGCTGAACATCAGCGACGGCTCTTCCTCTTCTATGAGATGGTGATAAATCGGATCGAAAACCTGGATAATCATTCCCTGGCATTCGATTGCATAGGGCAGGAATACGGGTGAGGGATCGAGGTGAGCCAAGGCCTCTGCCAGATAGGTTTTCCCGTTTCCTGGCAAGCCATAAATCAGGAAAGAATTCCCGGAACTGACGGCGGGGCCGACCTGCTCCAGAATATCTTCGCTTACCACCATGCGCCGGTATGCGTAGGCGAGATTCTCTTCCGTGAGCCATCCAGACGCGCGGCGTTGCCTGCGGACCATGCGGGCGTATTGAGAGAGTGGAACGGGCGCGGGTCCGGCGTACTGGTTGTGCGTGATATGGTCACGTGCGTGCACGCGCCCGGCTTCCGTCAGTGCAAACTGCGCCGAGATCGTCCCCACCCCCAGCGAGCGCTTCACTTGGACGAGTTGCGCGCGCCGCAGCGACTCTATCATGTGCTCGATCAGGCTATAAGGTAGGCCCATCGCGGCGGCGAGATCGCCGCCGCATACCTCGCCCCGGAAATATAGAAGCTTGAAAATAAGCTGTTCGATTAAGGATGGCGCTAATCCTGTGTCTTCGATTGACTCCGGGGTCGGAGGGACGAATTCATGCGGGGATTCGGCCAAAAATTCGGGCACGACTGCGACTGAAGACACCTAACCTCCAAGATAACTTCGATTTAATCAAATCTTGTGGCGACGAAGCTTATCCAGAATTCAAGTATATAGAGGAACGAGATTTCGGGGAATAATCCAAAACCTCATGAACTACGCGGTTAGCCCAGTACCCCGCTAAGCTCAAAAGCGTGCCCGGTTAAGGTAGTCGTGGGTAGTTTTCTGGATGTCACCCTTCCCATGGATTTACGACCTGTACTGGCGTGTTGGTAAAGTCGCTTGTATTACGCGAGACGACTGTCAGATTGTGATGATGCGGGGTGGCTGCCAACAACCCGGCGATTATATCGGCAAGGCCTTTCCTTTTCGTTTTGCCTCCGTAGCGAGCAAACCCCAACGATCGCCAATTTGCGGCGTCGATCGGCACGATTCTTCCTGCAAATCGCGCTTCCAGTTGAACTTCAAGCCAGGTTTCCAGTTGTGGCCTCCGTTGCCCTGTGGCAGCACAGCTAAACACTTTGCGAATTTCTCCGTGAGGACGCTTCAGATAGAGCATCGCTTCGGCGGCGGCTTCCATCCGCCTATACTCAGAACTCGATTTCGAGCGGGGTTAGGTTCATTTCGATTCGCAGATCAGCGTTACCGGCCCATCATTCACCAAATGAACCTGCATGGCGGCCTGGAAGACTCCGGTCTCCACGCGTAGTCCCGTTACACGGGCCTGCTCCACAAAGTAGCCGTAGAGTTTCGATGCAACTTCAGGCCGCGCCGCCCGGTCGAAGCTTGGCCTGCGTCCCTTGCGGCAATCGCCGTAGAGTGTGAACTGCGAGACGATCAGCAACTCGCCTCCAATATCACGCGTGCTGAGATTCATTTTGCCCGCTTCGTCGTCGAAGATCCGGAGATCGACGATTTTGTTCACGAGCCAATCGGCGTCCCGTTCCGTGTCCGCCTGTTCGATTCCCAGCAGAACCAGCAGCCCGCCGGCGATGGAACCGGCAATTTTCCCGTCCACCTCCACCCTGGCGCTCAAGACTCTTTGCAGGACTGCTTTCATAGGCTTTCAGTATGCCATCGGCCCCCGGCGTGACATCTGAAATTTTTTATCCTAAAGGTGTGACATACTGTCGATTGGTTACCGCATGAAGGCCACCGAAAAGCTAGAAGGTATCTTCCCGATTCTGAGCACCACGTTCCATGACGACGGAACGCTCGATCTCGACAGCCAGGCGCGTCTCGTCCATCACCTCATGGAGCAGGGGGCGCACGGGCTCGGTCTGTTCGGCAATGCGAGCGAGGGGTATGCGCTATTGGGCGAGGAGCGGAGCAGCATTCTGAAATTGGTCCGCCGGGAAGTCAACGGGCGGATACCGTTGGTTGTCAGCAGCGGACACACCGGAACCGATGCCGCGGTGCAGCTCAGCAAAGAGGCGGAGGATTCCGGCGCCGATGCGCTGATGGTGCTCCCCCCGTATTATTTGAAGACCGATGGCGATGGACTCATGCATTACTTCGACGCGATCAGCAGGGCCGTGAACATTCCCATCATGGTGCAGGACGCGCCGCTGCTGACCGCAGTCCCATGCCGTCCGCGCTGCTTGTGCGCATGAGCAAAGAGATCGCCCACGTCGAATACGTCAAAGTGGAAGCGCCGCCAACACCCCCGAAGGTGACCGCACTGGTGAAAACCGGAGGGCTCACCATTTTCGCCGGACTCAATGGACAATTCATGATCGAGGAAATCCGGCGCGGCGCGCGTGGAGTGATGCCCGGCAGCGACATGATCGCGATGTTTGTACAAGTCTGGAACCGGCTCGAAGCGAACGATCTCAGCGGCGCATGGAGCATCTTTACGCAGGCGCTCCCGCTCGTCCGCTTTCAGTTGCAACCCGGACTCGGCGTTTCGGCGATGAAGCACAATCTGGTCGCCGCGGGAATCATTCGCAGCGCACGCGTCCGTCATCCCACGGCGTCGCTCGACGCTGATAGTCTGAAGGAACTGGAATTTCTTCGCTGCTGGTCGAACTCGAGTGCGGACGTTTCCAAAGCCGTTTCCGCTGAAGTCTGATCACAGCGGACCACCTCATGAAGATTCCGCATCTTCGTTGGTACATCGCCGCGCTTCTGTTCACCGCCACGGTCATCAATTACGTCGACCGCCAGGCGCTTTCGATTGTCGCGCCGGTGCTCACGAAGGAACTGCATCTTTCGCCCATTGAATATTCCAACATTCTGCAGGCATTTCTGTACGCCTACACGCTGATGTACGTTGTCTCCGGAGTGATTGTCGATAGATGGGGCACTCGCCTGAGTCTCAGCGTGTTCATGATCTGGTGGTCGGTGAGCAACATGCTGCATGCGTTCGCCGGCAGCGGCTTCGGACTTGGAGCTTTTCGTCTGCTGCTGGGTCTGGGCGAACCCGGGAACTTCATGGCCGCGAGCAAGGCGACTTCCGAGTGGTATCCGGCGAAGGAACGGGCCTTTGTCAGCGGACTTGTGAATGCCGGAGCGGCCGTCGGCGCTATTATCGCCGCGCCGCTAGTGGTCTGGCTGTATCTCCGTTGGGGATGGCGCGCGGCGTTTTTCATCACCGGGTGCATGGGCCTCGTGTGGATGATCGGCTGGCTACTGCTCTACCGGGTGCCTGAGGAACATCCGCTCATCACGGCCGAGTGAATTGGCTTTGATCCGGCGGGACGATACGAAGACCCCCGAAGGCGACCGCATGAAGTGGGTCGATCTGCTCAAAATTCGCCAGACCTGGGGACTCTTCTTCGCGCGGTTCCTCTCCGATCCAGTCTGGTGGTTCTATCTATTCTGGCTACCCAAATACCTCGTGGACCAGCGTGGTTTCACCATGGTCCAGATGGGCATGCTGGCGTGGTTGCCTTACCTTTCCGCCGATCTTGGTTCCGTCTTCGGAGGGCTGGTGTCGGGCTATCTGATCAAGAGGAATTGGCCGGTATTGAAAGCACGTTCGGCCGGCATGCTTCCGTTTGCGATGGTGATGCCGCTGAGTATTGTCATTGCATTCACTCCATCGACCGAACTCGCGCTTGGCCCTGATCAGCCTGGTGACCTTCAGCCACATGGCCTGGAAAACGAACCTGGTGACGCTCACCAACGACCTCTATCCGCGCCAGGTAGTGGGGTCTGTGTCGGGAATCGCCGCGTTCGGCAATGGACTGGGTGGCGCGCTTTTCACGTCGCTAACCGGATTCGTGGTTCAACATTTTTCGTACGACGCGATCTTCATTGTTATGGGATTTCTTCATCCCGCGGCGTATCTGGTGTTCCGCTCGTTGGTGAAAGGACAGGTGGCCGCGGTACCTGAATTGGATATACAGCAAGTGCTGTAACCTTTGCACTCTGAAAGTCATCCTATTTCCTGCGCATCAATAACCCCAATCCCAGAGAGGACTTAACTATGAAGCTTCACGTGTTTCTGATTTTCGCGGTCGTCATGAGCCTGTTTTCCACAGCAGCGCTGGCCGCGGATGTAAATGGTAAGTGGACCGCCGAGATGAAGACCCCGGATGGGGAAACCCGCACCTCTACCTACACGTTTAAGACCGACGGCGCCAAACTGACGGGTACCATTGGCAGCCCGATGGGCGAACGCGAAATCTCGGAAGGGAAAGTCGACGGCGATAACATTTCGTTTGTTGTCAATTTCGAACGCGACGGTAATGCCATCAAAATCAACTACACCGGGAAAGTGTCCGGTGACGAATTGAAGCTCAAGATGACCACTCCGCGCGGCGAACGTGAAATCACGGCTAAGCGGTCGACAACCTAGACCAGCCTTACAATCTCCATTTTCGAAGTGCGGCTGACTTGGCGGCAAACGCGGCGACAATCGCGATTGTCGCCAAGCCGCCTCCCACCACACTCCCCACCGTTCCGAACCAAGCTGCCGTCCAACCCGATTCCACAGCTCCTAACTGATTGGAACAACTGATGAAAATGTTGTTCACGGCCAGCACGCGGCCGCGCAGATGGTCGGGTGTATTCATCTGCAGCAGCGATTGCCTGAGCACCACGCTAATGTT
This sequence comes from Bryobacteraceae bacterium, assembly GCA_963770345.1. GTDB lineage: Bacteria > Acidobacteriota > Terriglobia > Bryobacterales > Bryobacteraceae > CAVYPH01. Next base: position 7,073 of record CAVYPH010000004.1, read on the forward strand.
GTCCGTCGCCCCGATCAGCGCTAGCGCGGCGAACGACAACCAGTAGGAACGGGAGAATCCGAACACCACCGTCGCCAGGCCGAAACCTGCCACCGACCACAGCAGGACGCGGCCCGTTTTGCGATTCCGGTGCGTATGGGCAAGCAGAATCGCCATGGAAACGGCTCCAATGGACGGCGCGGCCCGAAGCCACCCAAACCCTCGCGCACCCACGTGGAGTATCTCGATGGCGAAAATAGGCAATAAAGCGGTGGCGCCTCCGAAGAGCACGGCGAACATGTCCAGCGACATCGCCGGCAGGATCAGCTTGTTCTGCCGGACGAATCGAACCCCCTCCAGAAGTGCCTTGCCCCCGGGCGGTATTTCGCGGCCATGATCGAGACGGATACTAAGGCGTTCAAAGCAGATCAGCGTCACGACTGCCAGGAATAGCTGCACCAGGTAGACCGTCCGGCTCCCCATGGAAGCCAGCAGCAAGCCGGCTAGCGCCGGGACCACTGACGTTGGCAATTTCGAACGCGCTGCTGTTCCAGGTGATGGCGTTGCCAAGCGCCTCGTGCAGGCACGACGTGCGGCACCATCGCCTGGCGCGCCGGCCCCTGAAAGGCCCGGGCCGTCGCGGTGAGGAAGAGGCAGGTGTAAATCAGAGGTACCGACTTCGCGCCAAACGACAGAATGGCGCACGAACCGATCAAGAGAGTCTGAGTAAGCAGCAGAATGTGCCGGCGGTCGACGCGGTCGGCAAAATGTCCGGCGGCCAGAGCGAAGAAAAGAAATGGCGCGACCTGAACCAGTCCGATGTTTCCCAGGACGATTGGCGACCGGGTTTGGACGTAGAGATCCCAGCTCACGGCCAGGGACAGCATTTGCAAGCCGAATGCCGATAGCCCATTTCCAATCAGCAGAAATCTAAAGTCACGGGAGCGGAACGAAGCGTAGGGGTCCAACTCTCAAGCTTCGCTCATCGATTGGTATAATACAAAGCATGTTGTTCCGCTAATAGTAGTTTTCAATCTAGTAAATAGCCTGTCTCAGTACTAGCGTCGAGTAAGTCCATTAGGTCAGAGGAGAAAACAAGCATGAGAACAATTGTTTCCCAAGGTATTATTGTCTGCGCCGGTTTCCTCATCAGCCCTGTTGCGATGCAACCCCTTGAAACGAAGAATGTTAGTGAAGTAAAATCGGATCCGCGCTACGTCGTTTTGAATGAGTTTCTCACAGGGCGGGCTTGCCCCATAGCCCGTCACACCGCGGACTTCATCATCGCGGCTGATCGGAACGATCTTGATTGGAGATTGCTGCCGAGTATCTCAATTGTAGAGTCCGGGGGTGGAAAAGACTACCAAACAACAACGTACTCGGCTGGGATTCGTGCCACACTCGTTTTCCTTCCGTACAGGCAGGCATTCACATGGTGGCATCGTACCTCGCGAACTCCAAACTGTACAGACACAAAGGCCTGGAAGCCCTTCTCGGCACCTATAACGCCGCCAATCCAAATTACGCAGTGACGGTGAAGACAGGTGATGCGCTCCATCAGTCCAGTGGAGCACCCGATTCGGTTAGTCCCAAACTAGGCTATCCGAACGAGATGGACGCCGTAGTAGAGGCCGCCGAACACCAGAACGGTAATGATCCCGACGGCGGTCCACCGTATGATGCGCTCGGTTCGCGATACTTCCCGATCGTCGTCTTTCTTGATTTGTTCTTCGAGGCTATCAAACATAGATGCGCTCCTCTCTTACAGCCCGAATTGTACGCCTCTAATTTTCAAAAAGGAAGGGTCTCTTACGATATCCCCGGTAAGATTTGCCATCCGAACAGCCCGGATTCCTGTAACCGCTTGATTTTAAAAAAACAGTTTTGCAATGGGTTCCTACGTGCAACTAACGGAGTCAGGAGGGAATTTAGAATGAAAAACTACCTAAGCGCACTCCTATTAGGGACGGCGTTGCTCACGCCGCTTGTGATAAACGCTGACGAACACCACGAAAGGCGCTATTACGACAAAGACCACAAAGACTACCACGAATGGAACGAGAGGGAAGATCGTGCCTATCGCAAATACCTGGAGGAACGGCACATGGAGTATCGCGATTGGGATCGAAGGCGCGAGGTTGAACAGCGTGAGTACTGGCGCTGGCGTCACGAACACCCAGACAGCGTGCTTTTCCGCCTCGATATCCACTAAAGTTTAATGGTTGTATGAGGGTACGGTCGTGTTTCGTACCCTCTTCATCCTTTCCTTCCGGTAAGATTTGCCGTTTGTGGGCTCGAAATCCTCCTAAGTGATAGATGGTGTAACGGCTTCCCGCGTGCACTGATTAATACCAGGAGCACAACCAAATGAAAAACTGCTTAGGCGCACTGCTGATGGGGACGATGCTACTCACTCCTCTTGCGTTGATGGCCGACGATCATCACGACAAGCGCTATTACGACAAGTCGCACAAAGATTATCACCAGTGGAACGACCACGAAAATCAGGCGTATCACAAATACGTGGAAGAGCGGCACATGCAGTATCGCGATTGGAATCGCGTGCGCGGCTCGCAACAGCAGCAGTACTGGCGCTGGCGCCACGATCACCCGGATACGGTTCTTTTTCGTCTCGATATCCGTTGAAGTTTAGTGGTTGAATAGAGGGTACGGACATGTTTCGTGCCCTCTTCATCCTCTCTGTATTTCCTATTGCCGCGGGCGCGGATCCGGCATTGATGCCCTTGCCCGTGAGAGCGGCTCCCCAGGATGGCAAGCTTCCCATCGATTCCTTATTCCGCGTCACCGTCGTTGGACACACCGATCCGCGCTTGGAAGCGGGGGTGCGGCGTTTTGTCGCGCGCGTCGGGCGCGAGACGGGGATTCCCTTTACCCCTGAGAAGGCGACGATCTCCACGCTGACTGTCGAGACAAGAGACGGCGGTCCGAGCAACGTCACGTTAGGTGAAGACGAGTCCTACAGGCTCGACGTTGCGGCTGGCGGTGCCCACCTGACCGCACCCACAACCACCGGCGCGCTACGAGGCTTGGCTACATTCGCCCAACTCATCGTTCCGGGACCAGCGGGCTATCAGGTGGCAGCAGTCGCGATCGACGACCACCCACGTTTTCCGTGGCGAGGTCTGATGATCGATGCTTCCCGCCACTGGATGCCGGTACCGATGATCGAGCGCAACCTGGATGCAATGGCGTCGGTGAAGCTCAACGTCCTCCACTGGCATCTTTCCGACGATCAGGGATTCCGCGTCGAGAGCAAGCGCTTCCCGCGCCTGCAGGAATTTGGCTCTGATGGCAATTTCTACACGCAGACGGACATCCGGCACATCATCGAATACGCTCGCGATCGAGGCATTCGCGTCGTTCCCGAATTCGATATCCCGGGCCACGCCACTAGCTGGTTCACCGGGTATCCGGAGTTGGCCAGCGCGAAGATTCCATATCAAATCGAGCGCAAATGGGGTATCTTCGAAGCGACCATCGACCCCACTCGCGAGGAGACGTACAAGTTTCTCGAAGATTTTCTGGCTGAAATGACCGCGCTGTTTCCCGATCCCTACTTCCACATTGGTGGAGACGAGGTGAAGGACACGCACTGGAAGCAATCGCCGGTGATTCAGGATTTTGAAAAGACTCACGGCATCAATTCCAGTCATGAACTCCAGGCTTACTTCAATCGGCGGGTGCAGGAGATCCTGAAGAAGCACGGCAAGACGATGATCGGCTGGGATGAGGTTCTGGCCCCGGGTCTGGCTCCGGACACGGTCATACAGTCGTGGCGCGGGCAGCAGTCGCTTGCCGACGCCGCCGGCAAGGGATACCGCGGGCTTCTTTCTTTCGGCTACTATCTCGACCTGATTCGCCCCACCAGGTACCACTACGGTATCGATCCGCTGGAGGGGGCAGCCAAGGATCTGGACGAAAAACTGGCCCAGCGAATCCTCGGCGGAGAGGCTTGCATGTGGGTGGAATATGTCGATGAAGAGACCGTCGACTCACGCATCTGGCCGCGTATGGGGGCGATCGCAGAGCGCTTCTGGTCGCCCCAGGAAGGGAAGGATGTCGAATCCATGTACGCGCGGCTCGAGCTTGTGAGCCGAAAGTTGGAATGGGAAGGCGTGAAACACCGTGCCAACTACGCTCCGATGCTCGATCGCCTGGCTGGAGGGCAGCCGTCTGGTCCAGTGAGAATTTTGGCCGACGCGGTGGAACCCGCCGAAATTCAGCGCCGTCGCGATACGCACCGCTACACCAGCTTCGTTCCGTTGAACCGCCTGGTCGACACGGCACATCCTGAAAGTGAATTACCGCGCCATCCGGACCAGGCCGAGCTTCGCACACTCTGCACTTTGTGGAGCCAGAATCACGCGCCATTCCTCAAGCTTGCGCATGGCAATTTCCTGCTCGAGGAAGCCATTCCCCTTTCGCAGAACTTGGCGGCGCTCGGAGGCATTGGTCTGAAGGCGCTCGACTATCTCCAAGGCGGCAAGCCTGTCCCCGAGAACTGGATCAAGGAACAGATAGCCGTTCTCGATGGGATGAAGCAACCGATTGCGGAGGTTCGGCTGACCGCCGTACGTCCGGTGCGAGAGCTACTCGACTCGCTGGCCGTCCGCCGGTGATACAATCGCCCTAGTCTGGGGGTGGTTGTTACGTCGCGCGAAAAAGCTTCAGAAGAGATCGGGATCCACGTGGCTATCCCTCGCTCCTACGAGACCGAAGAGAAGCGGCACGCAATCCTGGCCGAGCTGGAACGGATTCTTGCGAACCCGCTATTCAAGAACAGCAAACGGTATCCAAACCTTTTGCGCTACGTCGTCGAACGCACTTTGGATGGGCACCCAGGCGAACTGAAGGAACGAACGCTCGGAGTTGAGGTATTCGGGCGCGAACCGGACTACGACACGAACCTCGACCCGGTGGTGCGAACGACGGCGGCCGAAATCCGGAAACGGCTGGCTCAGTATTATCAGGACCCCAGTCACGAGGGTCAACTCCGAATCGATCTCCCGTTGGGTTCGTACGCCCCCGAGTTTCGGGTGCCGGTCGAGAAACCTGTCTCCGCTCCGCCTCCTTTACCGGTTCTGGCCGCGCCACCGCGTCAGCGCCGGACGATACTTCTTACAACAGTGGCCATTGCGATTCCGGTGCTTGTTATTTCGGTTGTCCTGCTCAAACCCTGGACGCCGCGCGATGCGCTGGACCGGCTCTGGGGGCCTGTTCTCGATTCGTCCAGTCCGGTTCTGTTGTGCGTCGGACAGCGGCCATTCATCGGCGCTTCCGTCACCGAGCCACAGTCCTCCGCGATGCCCACACAGGCGACAACGGCATCCGACACTACTTTGTTCCAGCTTTATTACATGGGCAGTCAAAATGTCGCGATTCCCGATGTTATGACGCTTGGAAGGCTGACTGGTTTGCTGCAGGCGAAAGGAAAAACGTATCACATCCGTGGAGAGAGTTTCACCACGTTCGAGGATTTGCGCAACGGTCCCGTTGTTCTCATCGGGGCGTTCAACAACGACTGGAGCATGCGGCTCATGGGACCGCAGCGCTTCAGTTTCGAACGCGACAACAATATCTTCTGGCTGAAAGACCGGCAGAATCCGACGGACAAGAGCCACGCGGTGAACTATTCGATGCCGTACTTGAAACTCAGTGAGGACTTCGCGCTGATTTCACGGGTATTGGACCCGATCACGGAGCGGATGGTGGTGCTGGCCGGCGGTCTGACGGGCTACGGGACTATGGCGGCCGGTGAGTTTCTGAGCAATCCTGCGTACATGGAAGCGATCGCCGCGCAGGCGCCGGACAACTGGCCTCGCAAGAACGTTCAAATCGTAATTGCCACCAAGGTGATCAACGGCAATTACGGTCCGCCTCGCGTGCTGACTGCGCATTTCTGGTAATCAGCGGCCCGGCCATGGGGCTCGTTCTGCATTGGGTGAAGCCTCGCGGATGATGTAGAGTTGGTTCGCTTCGAGTTTTGAAAACGTCTGCTTCGTGCCTGCGGGCCAGCGGATTTCGAGGGCGGCAGCCGGAGCTTTTCCAAGACCGAAATGCAGGCGGCGATCGTTGGTGGAGAAGTAGCTCGACTGGCTGACTACTTCTTGAACCTGCTGTTTGCCATCGTAGCGGGCTATCACTCTGGCTCCGATGGCACTTCGATTGGACCGCGTGCCGATCAGTTTCACCTTCAGCCAGCGGCGATCCCCCGTAATGTCGTTGCGCAGCAGTGACGGTGGTTCGTTCAAGTTGACGATCAGGATGTCGAGATCGCCGTCGTTGTCGAAGTCGCCGAAAGCGCATCCGCGGCTGGAGTGCACGGCTGCAACACCAGGCCCGGCGTTCTCGATCAATTCTTCGAATTTCCCGTTGCCAAGATTGCGGAAAATCACTCTGGCCGTCTTGTACGGATAGCCGGGCACTTTCCCTTCGATCTCCGGATACACGCTGCCGGTAACGAGAAACAGGTCCGGATAGCCATCGTTGTCGAGATCGGCAATGCCCGCGCCCCAACCCGTATAGCGTGTTTCCACGCCGAGGCCGGAACTCAGCGTGACGTCGCTGAAATTGCCCTGGCCGTCGTTATGGTAGAGATCGTTCGTGTCGCCGGTGAAGTGTCCCTTGAAGAGATCGAGGTGCCCGTCGAGGTCGTAGTCTCCGATGCCGACCCCCATACCAGCTTGTTCGACGCCATCATCATTGAGACCGGCTCCGCGCTCGACGCCCTCCTCGCGAAAGGTGCCGTCGTGGTTGTTCATCAACAGGAGGCTGGGGCTGGTGTCGCAGGCGACGAAGATATCCGGCCAGCCATCGCCATCGAAGTCGGCCGCGACTGGCGTGAGACCGTAATGCCCTTTAAGTTTTGCGATTCCCGACGGCTCGGTGACGTCGGTGAAGGTACCGTCTCCATTGTTGCGAAAGAGCGAATGGAGACCGGTGGGCAATCCGCGAGGGCCACAGTTCACCCGGACGTTCTTGAACATGCAGTTCTCGTTCTGACCGGGTTTCGGCGTGCGGCTGAGATCGAAATCGAGGTAGTTGGAGACGAAAAGATCGAGTTTGCCGTCGCGGTCGTAGTCGAGCCAGGTGCAGCCCGCGCCCCAGCCTGTTCGATTCCGTCCCACGCCGGCCTTTTTCGTCACGTCGGTAAACGTGCCATTCCCGTTGTTGTGGTAGAGCGCATTTTCGCCCCAGTAGGTGATGAACAGGTCTTCAAATCCGTCGTTGTCGTAGTCCCCGACGCAGACGCCGGAAGGCCAGCCCGTTCGAAGCAGGCCGGCCTTTTCCGTGACATCGGAGAATGTCCCGTCCCGATTGTTCTTGTACAGCCGGTTTGTTGCGCCTTCCGGAGTAGTCCCGAAGCGGGTGCCGCAAAGGACGAAAATGTCGAGCCAACCGTCGTTATCGTAGTCGAGGAACGCGCAGCCGCAGCCCATTGTCTCGACGATGAAATCCTTCCGGTCGATGCCGCCGTAGATGGTCGGTGCACGAAGGCCGGCAGCTTCCGCGATGTCGGTGAATTGAGCAAGAAACGGGATACCCGACGGTTTGCCCCGCGGAGTGGGTTTTACGACGCGTGTGGCCGTGCCTTGAGCCTGGAGCAGGAATGGGCTAGCGCCGATTAGTGGAAACGCACTGCGCCGGGTCACGAGTTTCCAGCATACAACCAGTTTGCTCTCTTGTCGCCGTATCAGGGCCGTATCAACGCGCATCGATACGCCGCGTTAACGTTACTGTTCGTATTCCGTAAATCATTGAAACAAAGATAAATCGAGGTTCATGAACTTGTCGTTACCGTATGGATCTTGTGATCTCGCGCTGGCGGTGTCAGGATGCCCTAGCACTATTCGCTGTAGGGGTCTGCACATGCATTACTACCAAGGAAACGCCATGGAAAGCGGCCTTGAGTACTCGTCGAGGGGAAGGGGTTCGGAAATGCAATCAATTCAAAAACACAGGTTAGCCGCGGCGCTCGCGGGAGCGCTGCTGGTTTTGTGCGCGACGGCCATCGTCAACGCGCAAAGCACAAATTCCGCCGACATTCGCGGTACCGTTAGCGATGCGACCGGCGCCGTCATTCCGGCCGCCAATGTCACCATTCTGAACGTCGAAAATGGCGTATCGAAGGAGATCCTCACCAACGAAGCGGGGATTTACGACGCTGTGTCGGTACTGCCAGGAAAGTACAAGATCACTTTCGGCAAAACCGGGTTTGGAAACCTGGTGCGCGATGGAATCACGTTGGACGTGGGTGTGATGTCCGTCGACGCACAATTGAGTCTGGGAAATTCTCAGCAACTCGTCCAGGTTACGGCCGAGGCTCCGCTACTGAAGACGGAAACCGGCGAACAGTCGGCCACGCTTCGAGCGGATAGCATGGCGCAGTTGCCCAACGTGGGCCAGGACTGGCAGAACTTTGTGAAGCTTCTCCCTGGTGCGGCGGGAGCCGCGTCCGCAAGCGGCGCCCTGGCGATCAATGGAAACCTGCCCTATTACTCTAATTACCTCGCTGATGGCGGTTCCACCACGTTGCCGCACAGTGCAAATTTCGACTCTTCGATTTTCGAAACGGTCGCTGAGGTCCAGATCCAGACGTCGTCGTTCTCCGCGCAGTACGGCATCGGTGGCGCTGTTTTCAACCAGATCAGCAAGGGCGGGACGAACCAGTTCCACGGCTCCGGGTACGAATACCTTCAGAACGATTTCTTCAACGCCCGGAGTTTCTTCAATCCCAGTGTAGGTTTCAAGCGGTATGACAATTTCGGCGCATCGATTGGCGGTCCGATCCAGCACAATAAGCTGTTCGTCTATTTTAACTACGACCAGATCGTAAACAAGTCGCTTACGTTTCCAATCAACACATATCCGACCGTCGGAGCAAGAGCCGGAGACTTCTCCGACCCGGCGTTCAAGAACGCAATTTACGATCCTAAGACGCTGGCGACGGTAAACGGGCAGCAGATCCGCACGCCGTTTCCCGGCAACATCATTCCCACAAATCGTCTCGATCCGGTGGCCGTGAAGATGCAGGCCTTCCTGCCCGTTCCGACATCACTTGGGGTTGCCAACAACTGGCAGGGCTCGGTTCCGGGCTCTTCACCATTCAAGAAATTCTTCGGCAGGCTGGACTACAACATTTCCGATTCCAACCGCCTTACGTTCTCAATTACTGAGCGGGATAATCCTGCTGTCAGTAACAACCCGACGTGCCCGGTAAATTGCTACATCGGCGACGTGGGCAGTTGGAACGCTCAGGTCTCCGACACCTGGACCATCAGCCCCAACATTGTAAACGAAGCCCGGTTCGCGTTCACCCGCCAGGGGAATTGGTTCGTTCCGAATACGGTCGGCGGCGGATATCCGGCCAAAATAGGCCTCCAGTACGCCAAGGCCGACATTTTTCCGGACACTACGATTGGGGGCCCGGTCGGCGGGAGTACCACTTGGTTCGTCGCGGGTCCCAATGCCATCTACGCGGAGAGCAGCTTCCAACCGTCGGATGTCGTGACCATGATTCGTGGCCGGCACATCCTCCATTTCGGCGGAGAAATCCTCGCACTGCAGGATAACTCCACGCCGTGGGGCAATATTCAATCTGCCAAGTTCAACTTCAGTGGAGACTTCACGAAAAAGACTCCTTTCGATGGCAACAGTGGGCTAGGCTACGCGGACTTCCTGCTGGGCCAGGTTCAGTCGTGGAGCGCTAACAACACACCCATCACCGGCGGCCGCCAGAAGAGTCCGCAGGTTTTTGTCCAGGACGATTTCAAAGTGCTGCCGAATCTCACCATCAACCTGGGCCTTCGTTATCAGATGCAGCGTGGATGGACCGAAGTCAAGAATCGCTTGGGAGTCTTCGATCCTACCATCACGAATCCAATTACCAACACCCCTGGCGCAATGTGGTTCGGCGGCGACAACGGCCGCTCGGCGCTGGAGAACACGGTCAACCTGTTCCTGCCCCGCGTCGGTGTCGCCTGGTCCCCTGGCAGAAACTGGGCGGTGCGAGGCGGCTTCGGCATTTACAGCTACCCGTGGAGCATCGATACTTATTCGGGCGGCGCGATGGGCTTCGGAACAAACAGCACCGGGTCACTAAATAATTCGGATCAGGTGCAGCCGCTGTTCGTGCTCTCGGATGCGAATCCGGCTTTGAACTATGTCGCGGCTCCCAAGGGCGCTGGGGCGTTGAACGGGCATACTGCGAACTACATTCCACAGAAGACACCTGTGGCGAAGAACTACCAGTGGTCGCTCAGTGTTCAGCGGGAGTTTAGGAGTATGGTTGTGGAGGCGGCGTATGTCGGCAGCCACGGGGCAGATCTCCCGTTCCCGGTGGACGTCAACCAGGTGCCGGAGAACAAACTGGGACCCGGCGATGCGCAATCGAAGCGTCCTTATCCGCAGTTCCTTGCTCTCAGCGGCAACACCTTCAACGCGATTTCCAACTACGATTCCATGCAACTGTCGTTGAGAAAGCGCTTTACCTCCGGGTTTAGCTTTGACCTCAACTACGTGTGGTCGAAGATGCTGTCCGATATGGATTCCGCGGGTTGGGGCGGACGAGGCGGCACGCAGGTCTACCAGCGATCGTACAGCCCGCTAGCCAACTATTCGCTTTCAAATTTCGACATTCCACAGAACTTCAAGGGGGATGTCGTTTACGAGTTGCCCGTCGGCAAAGGCAAAAAGTTCCTGGACCAACGCGGAGTCCTCGACGCGATCATCGGTGGGTGGCAGGTTTCGTCCACGTTTATCGCCCAGAGCGGCAACGTTTTTACGCCTACGATGAGCGGGTCCAATAATAGCGGATCACAGGCGGGAAACTGGTTCCCGAACGTGGTCGGCAATCCAAGTCTCGCGAGTCCTTCCACTACGCTGTGGTTTGATCCCGCTGCGTTCGCCCAACCGGCTTCTTTTACCTTTGGAAATGCTGGAAGGAATATTTTGCGCGGACCTCGCCAATCGGACATCGATTTTTCACTTGGCAAGAATATGCGTTTTCCGAAATGGGAACGCGGCCAACTGCAACTTCGGTTTGATGCCACGAACGCCATCAATCACCCCAGCTTCGGCAATCCGAACGCATCCATCGGGGGCGCGAGCGCGGGCAAGATCACCACGACCAGCATCAATGGCCGTGCGCTACAACTTGGGGCACGATTGTCCTTCTGACAGGTTTACGGGGACGGCTGAGTGTAGGGCAGCCGTCCCCTGTAAGCTATGCGTATGAAGTTTGAGGCAGTCATTTACGCGGGCATTTTCCTCACTGCGGCCTTCTCCCAATCCAACCTCACGAAGCAACAGCAGATCGATTCCCATAGCCGGCAAGCGCAGGAATTTCTAAGAACGAACCAACCCAATTTGGCTGCGCGTGAATTCAGCGCGATTCTGGAGTTGGACCCGAACAATGTCGACGTCCGCGGCAATCTGGGCGTCATGCTGTTTTTCCAGGGCGACTACGCGAAAGCGGCTCCGCAGCTTCGTGCAGCATTGAAGTTGAAGCCCGGGTTGTGGAAGATTCAGGCTCTGCTCGGAATGTGCGAAAAGCGGATTGGTCAAACCACTGGCGCCCAGGCGGATCTGGAACAATCGTTCCCGCGGTTACAGGAAGAAAAGCTCCGTGTGCAAACCGGGATGGAGTTGATCGAAATCTACTATGGAGCGGGCGATTTGGACAAAGCCGCAGGCGTGGTGAACATCCTCCGCCAACTCCGGCCAGCCGATGTCGACATCCTGTACACTGCGCATCGGATCTATTCGGATCTGGCTGATGAGAGCTTGCTGAGTGTCACCATGATTGCTCCTAAATCCGCCCGCGCCCACCAGATGATGGCGCAAGAGATGGCCAGGCAGGGAAACAACGAAGGCGCGATCGAGAAGTACCGCGAAGCACTGAAGATCGACCCGGCGCTGCCGGGACTTCATTTCGAGCTGGCTGAAATGTTGAGTAGCGCCACGCCTCCGGCGGACCAGGAGGAGGTGGAAAAAGAATACAAGGCCGCTTTGGCGGATAATCCTTTCGATGAAAAGTCGGAGTGCCGGCTTGGCGAGATTGCCTCGCAGCGATCCGACTTGAAGGATGCTTCCGCGCACTATTCCCGCGCTTTGGAATTGCAACCGAATGACGCCGATGCCAATCTTGGATTGGCAAAAATCCTGTTATCGATGAACCAGCCTGAAAAGGCGCGGCCGCTGCTGGAACGCGCGGCCCAGTTGGAGCCATTCAATGCGGTAACCCACTATAGGCTTTCCCTGGTTTACCGGGGCCTGGGACGGAGCGCCGACGCGCGGAAAGAATTGGCGGAATTCCAACGGCTGAAGGACATGAAGGCGCAGCTTAAGCAGGTGTATCAGGAGATGCGCTTGCAACCGGTGAAACAGGAACGGCTGGATGCGGACGTTCCCAAATAGTCTTCACTCGTACCGCAAAGCCTCAACCGGATCCAATCGCGATGCCTGAACTGCCGGCCACACGCCGAAGAATACACCGATCGCAACGGACACCGTGAATCCTGTAACGACGGCCCAGCCCGGTACCTCTGCATGCAACGCACGGAAAAATCACCCCGACCAGCAGCGTCACCAGAATCGAAAACACAATTCCGATCAGACCGCCGGCGCCTGTCAGAGCTACCGCCTCGCTCAAAAACTGTAGAACGATATCTCCTCGCCGGGCCCCGATCGCCTTGCGAATTCCGATCTCGCGGGTCCGCTCCGTCACGCTCACCAGCATGATGTTCATGACGCCGATGCCGCCCACCAAAAGCCCCAACGCGGAAATCGCGATCGAGATCAACACAATCATGCCGGTGATCTTGTCGAAGTTTTGAATGATGGAGTCCGCCGTCGAGATGGTGAAATCGTCCTCAGCCTTCTTCGGAGTGTGGCGCAGTCTCCTGAGAGCCGACCGGATTTCTTCGATCGCATCGTCGCGCTGGCCTTGCCGCGCCTGCGCCGTGATGAAAAATGCAGTCGATTGCGGATAGCGCAGCCGAGCGGTTTCGAACGGAATCACAATCTGCTTGTCCAGGCCGTTCTCCCCGAAGAAGCCGCCTTTTGCCGGCGCGAACACGCCCGCCACCGTATATTCGGCGCCGTCGATAAACACCGTCCGCCCAACTTTCACTCCCACCGGAAAGAGCGCATCGGCGATGCTTGACCCGAGCACCGCCAACCGTTGCCCGCGCCCGGCCTCCTCCTTCGTGAAGATGCGTCCTTCCTGCATTTCACGCGGCGAGATTACGAAGAGGTTAGGCGAGGCGCCCACCAGAGTGATGTTGTCCGATTCATACCCTGGAACTTTCACGTTGAGGAAGTTTCCCGGCGTTGGAATGATAAATACGCTGACTCCAACATCCTCAAGCGTGCGGCAGACGGTTTTCAGATAATCCGCATACTCCGGTAGGATCGTCCGCCGTTTTAATTCTTTCGGCAGCGCGCCCTGGCCGCTTGGATCGCCGCTTGTTCTGGCGATGAAAATATTATCCGGTCCGAACTCCTGAAAAAAATCGACGATCCCTTTCCGCAGGCCCGTCAGCAGCGAGGCCACCGTCACCACCGTCGTGATTCCGATTACGATGCCAAGAATCGTCAGCCCCGAGCGGAACTTGTGCGCCCACACAGCGTCCATGGCCATTCCGAGCGTCTGCTTCGGACTGATGCGCATCGGCGACGTCATTCGGCTCGCAACGCTACGACGGGATCCATTCCCGCCGCCCTCTTCGCCGGATACCATCCCGAGATGATGCCCACCGCACTGGACACGAACACCGACAACAGAACATACGGAGCTGTCACCTTCAGAGTGGTGCCGAAAGCCGCCGAGAGTGCGAAGGCAACGAACGTCCCAAACGCGACGCCGATCAATCCTCCGGCGATGGACAGCAGCACCGACTCGGTGAGGAACTGCAACATGATGTCGGCGTACCGCGCGCCGAGGCTCTTGCGTATCCCGATCTCGCGCGTGCGCTCCGTCACACTCACCAGCATGATATTCATTACGACGATGCCGCCCACGACGAGTGAAATGGCCGTTACGGGTACTACGATGGCCGCGATGATTCCCAGAATCTGATCCACGAACGCGCGCACGGAATCGGGAGTCAGCACGTCGAAGTTGTCGTCTTTTCCTGGCGCCGTGTGAAAATGACCGCGCAAAGCGGCTCGCGTGATATCTAACGATTCATCCATCGTGAGATTCAGACCAGGGCGTCCCTTACCGAAGACGGCCGTGCCGCGCTGCAGACTGTACATCTCGTTGTACACCGTGATGGGGATGTATACAGGATTGTCCAAACTGCGGCCAAACGACGAACCCTGTTTCTCCAGGAGTCCGATGACGGTGAATGCGATTCCGGACACGCGGATGGTGCGGCCAATCGGCGACAAGGCGGGAAAAAGCATCGCGCGGATGTCTTCGCCGATCACGGCCACCGGCCTCCGCAGCCGCTCTTCCGTTTCAGTGAAGAATCGGCCGTCGATCAGAGGAATGTCGCGCATATCGGGAAGAGTGCTGGAGATCCCGAGGATGTTAGCGCCCTCGTACGTTTGGTTGTCGCCCTTCACATCGTCAACTCTCTGGGCGTATGGGCTGTAGATGATGGAGTCGCCGGTCACCGATCGGAGATATGTGATGTCCTCGAGGCGGATGCGTTTGTTCCGGCGCTGCTTGTCAGCGAGCTGTTTGCGCGTCAGACGTCCGACGGAAGCCACTTGTGCGACGAGGAAACTGTCCGATCCGAAGGCCTTCGCTGTGATGCCCTCAGCGTACGCGCCGAGCCCGTCGATCGCCGAGCCTACCAGAATTACACTGGCGACCCCGATGATGATTCCGAGCAGCGTCAGAAAGCTGCGCAGCTTATGGGCGCGGATGGAGTCCACGGCCAGGGACACTGCCGTCGAAAGCCGATAGTACAGGGTCACACCTCCAGCGTACCAAAATGCGCCTTATTTCAGAGCGTCGCAGAGCTTTTGAAATTCGCTGTAGGAGCCTGGTTTGAGCGTCGCTTCGCCGTGTTGTCCCGGCTTTCGATCTTCGACAACCAGATCAGATCCCTTCCATTCGCCACGAAGGTCGAGATCCATCGAATCTGGACTGCCTTGCGGTGGATCCAGACTAAACAAGACTTTTGTCCCGTTGGTGCTGAGCCACCGCCTGGATGATCGCGGCGCACCACCGGACAGATCCAACATGAACCTCTCACCCTTCGGTCCGCACAACGAAGCGGTACCTGTGTAGCTGGGATTCAGCTCCCACTTGAGCGAACGCCTTTGTGTCGACCAAATGGTACCTTCAATTTGGATATACAAGCCGGAGTCTTGGCCCGCGTTGGAATGGAGACGGCCAAAGCCCGTCCATTGCGTGCTGGGGAACGACTGACCGCCGATATGATAAGCCCACGGCATCAGCAACAGCCTGATCAGGATGAAACCGACCACAAGCGCGCCGATTAATGTGAATATTTGCGGAAGACACCCCAAACACCGGCGAAGTGCTGAGGGCTTTTCCGGTGAACGTTTCCGATCCTTTGCCATCCTCTTTGGAATCGGAAGTTCCTGGTAAACGCATTAGGAGTTCTCGATGACGCGCTCAACTCACCCGAGAGCCGAGAAACGAAACAAGGTTTCTGGCCCCGTGAACAATAGCGATAATCTGGATCGGTTTCAGCTCCCAGACGTAGCAGACGACATAAGAATAGAAGTTCCAGAACCGATAGCGACGGTCGAGAAACTCCTCGTGATAGTGTCCGATGCCTGGCGACCGGCCCAATTGCTGAAGCGCCTCATATATTTCGGACCGCAGGCGTTCGGCGATGTCCGGGTTGTCGTCGGCTATGTCGAGCAGGATTTCGCGGAAGTCCGCTTTCGCTTCCGGCGTAAGAAGGAAGCGCCGCTTCAAGAACGGACAGCTTTCCCGCTTGGAACGTCTGCGTTCCTCGATTAGTTCGCGGAGTTCATCAAACACCTCATCGCCATCAATCAGTTCACCAGCCGCGGCCTGACCGGCTCCTCGTTCGAGTTTAGCTTTGAGTTGCTGAAAAGCTTCTTCCCGTTCGGTCTCCTGATCCTGCAGGAGTCGCAGAGCTTCCCGAACCACCTCGCTCGTGGTTTGGTAACGTCCGGACTTGACTCGACTCTGAAGGAAGGAATCGAGTTCAGGAGTGATTGAAATGTTCACCGTCGTACGGTTAGCCATATCTGAAAATACTTCAATTGGCACATTGTGTCAAATATGGCCAGGTCAGGGAATCTATTGACCGGGCCGCCAGCTTCGATGTGTCGCTTACTTCAGAACCTTGCGGAGCGCCTTTTGAAATTCCGCAGCTTGACGCTGGAAGCCGAGGTCCGTCGGATGGGAACCGTCGATCGTCGCTTCGCCGTCGCTGCCGAGCAGGTTATCAGCCTTGAGATAGTGCAGATACGGAACCTTATCGTGCTGCAGTTTGGCATAGACGGCGCGCATGGCGGCGTGATTCGTCTCATTCCTTTCACGCCGGGCGGCGTTCAGGAAATCATCGGCGTAGTTTCGGTCTTCCACTAACAGGATTGGCGTCTTGGGGCGGGCGGCGCGAAGCGTGGTGACGCAGGTCTCGGCGCGCTCGTTGATGTCCTTGGCGGTCATGTTCGGCAGGCAGTCCAGAACGAAGACGGCGGGGTCGAGTTCAGCAACGAATTTTGTGACTTCGGGCTCCATGCGGCCGTTGCCCGAGAAGCCGAGATTGATGACTTCGCGATTGAACATGCGGCCGAGCATGGCGACGTGGGTCATACCGGCACGCGAGGCGGAGATGCCGTGCGTGATGGACGTGCCGTAGAACACGATCGACTTCGATCCGGCGGGCCGCGCCGGTCCGCGGTTGATGGCAGTTCCCTTAGGCACGCCTATTTCCAGAGAAGTGACGCCGTTGCGCAGGGGCAGGTAGACCATGTATTCGCGTTGCGCGGGCGGCAGAGCGGGGGCGAGCACGGCGGTGTTTTCCGGAAAATTCGTGGGACTGCCGATGCCTAGCCAGTGCCAGCGGCCCGCGTCGGTCTTGGCATAGAGATCGAGACCACTGGAAGCGGTCGCGGTGATGGTGGGTGCGGCGAGGTTCTGGTTGGTCAGTGTCCATCGCGCGTGGATCGCAGTGGTGGCGGCCGTGAAACGCACCAGGACTCCGGAGGAATCGCGGCTGAGATCCCAGACGACCTGGCGCACGACGTTTTCGGCTCTGGCAGGGAGACGGTCGTACGGAGATTTCAGGTCGGTGTAGCCCAGGCCTTCTACGGTGAGCCCTTTGGCGTCGTGCCATTCGAGGTCGGGCGGAGCCGGCGGGTTTTGCGCGATCAGTGGTGTTGTCGTCAGCAGGGTGAGGAATTGGCGGCGGTTGATCATGGAGTAGAGTTCAGTTTATCGGATGGTTTTATGCCCATGTGGGATAATCGCGTTAGGTAACCACGATGCGGAGTGAATGGGTAAAATCGCGGAAGCAGGATCCGATCCGCACACAGATGTACTACGCCCGCAAGGGTCAGATCACCGGCGAAATGGACTACATTGCCCGGCGGGAGAAGCTTCCGGCGGCGACAATTCGGGACGAAGTTGCGCGGGGACGCATGATTATCCCGGCCAACATCCACCATGCTTCGCTGGAGCCCATGTGCATCGGCGTGGCATCTACGTGCAAGATCAACTCGAACATCGGCAACTCGGCAACCACTTCGAATATCGATCAGGAACTGGAGAAACTTCAGTATTCGGTGAAGTATGGAGCCGATACGGTGATGGATCTCTCGACCGGCGGAGACATTCCCGCTATTCGCAAAGCCATCATCGCGGCATCGCCGATTCCGATCGGTACCGTTCCGATTTATGAAGCTTTGACTCGCGTGCGCCGCGTGGAAGATCTGACTGCCAGCGTGATGCTCGAGGTGATTGAAGAACAGGCTGAGCAAGGCGTCGATTACATGACGATCCATGCCGGCGTGCTGGTCCAATATGTCCCCCTGGCGGCGAAGCGTATTACCGGCATCGTAAGCCGCGGCGGATCGATTCTCGCTGAGTGGATGGTCAAGAACCATAAGCAGAACTTCCTCTACGAACGGTTTGAGGACATCTGCAAGATTTTCCAGAAGCACGACGTCAGTTTCTCGTTGGGCGATGGTCTACGGCCGGGGTCGTCTGGCGGACGCGAGCGACGCCGCACAGTTTGCCGAGCTGAAGACGTTGGGCGAGTTGACGAAGATCGCCTGGAATTACGACGTGCAGGTGATGATAGAAGGTCCCGGGCACATTCCCATGGACCAGATCCAGCTTCAGGTGGAGAAAGAAGTGGAGATGTGCCACGAGGCTCCTTTCTACACGCTTGGGCCGCTGGTGACGGATTTCGCGCCTGGGTACGACCACATCACGTCGGCGATCGGCGCGGCGATGATCGGTTGGTACGGCGCTTCGATGCTCTGCTACGTGACACCCAAGGAACATCTGGGGTTGCCGAATAAGGAAGACGTGAAGCAGGGTTTGATCGCCTATAGGATTGCGGCCCATGCAGCCGATATCGCGCGGCATCGTCCGGGGGCGAGGGATCGCGACGACGCATTATCGCGCGCGCGCTACAACTTCGACTGGAACCAGCAGTTCGCGCTGTCGCTCGATCCGGAAACCGCCCGCTCGATGCACGATGAGACGCTTCCCGAAGAAGGTTTCAAGGACGCACACTTCTGCTCGATGTGCGGACCGAAATTCTGCTCGATGAATATCCACTCGAAGACGACGGAGTTTTCGGCGGAGGAGGCTGCGGTGGTGGCAGCGAACTCGCCGGTGCCTGGACGCGAATTGGTGAATATTTCGGGGGATTGACCGGGCATGACCATCACTCTCAATGACGAACAGACACGCCTCCTCTCTGAGGTGATCGAAGCCGGTGGCGCGCGTTCGACCGAAGAGGCGGTGGATCAGGCAGTGCGTGCTCTGCACTCATTGACTACAGCGAAGAAGCCTGTCCATAAACAAGTGGACAACTTGGCCGACCTTTTTGCAAAATCCCCGTTTCGCGGCCTCGACATAACTTTTGAGCGCGATCAGGACAGTGGCAGAGATATCCCGTTGTGACTGAGAAGGTTGCTTCTGCCGGCGGACAAGAAGGTGGCTGGGGCGGAGGAGTGGACGAGCCGCCGGCTGATGCAACCGTTCGGTGAACTAGACCGCTGCGCCCGTCGGCGGAAGGTCGTTCGCAGCCGCTATGGGTTTTGCTTGATGTGGATGGATGGCGCTGGTGCGCCGGCAGCGGAACTTGCTGAGGATTTGCGGGCGGCGGGTGGGGCCAACGTCGTGAATTTCTCCGAAACAGCGGCGTGGCCGCACGATCCTGCGACGGAAGAATACGGAATGAGAAGCTCCGGGACGAGACTCTCCGCTGCGCTGCTGGACAGCAGCGTGCGGGTGAAGCGTTGTTCTCACTGGCTGGCTCATGAGGAGTCGGGGAAGCGCCACGAGGGAGCCACGACGAGAACACGGATCATCTCGCCCTGGCCGCAGACCGGACAGAGCCGCGAGGAATCCGCCGGCATCTGAGGCCGGTTATGGTAGTCAGCGGGATTCGGCAGCAGGTCGTTGAGAGGCGTGGTAAGCAGGCGGCAGAGTGTCAGCCGTGCCTGGCGATGGCAGTTGGCCAGCCAGCCGAAAAACCGGATGCGCTGAAAACCCCGCGGCAGCACGTGCAACAGAAAACGCCGGATGAACTCCTCTGCTTCTAGCGTCATCACCCGCGACTTCTGGTTGTCCTTGGAACGATAGTCCTTCCACTGGAACGTCACCTGGCCGTTTTTCACATCGAGCAGACGTTGGTTGGACAGCGCCACGCGATGAGTATAGCGGCCAAGATATTCGATCACCTGGCGCGGGCCGCCGAACGGCGGCTTGGCGTAGACTACCCATTCGGCGATGGTGAGAGGAGCCAGATAGGCGTCGAATCGATCGGGCGCGTGCAACGATTCCAGCTCTCCGAAGAAACGGAGTTTTCCTTTTTGGAATGCAGTCTGGAGCTGTTGGAGGAATAAGCGGCGGAACAGACGCGACAGCACCCGGACTGAGAGAAAGAAGCCGGATGGACAAGACACCCAATGCCGGCCGTCCGGGGAAAGACCGCCGCCCGGCACCACGCAGTGCAAATGAGGATGATGGAGAAGATTTTGTCCCCAGGTATGGAGCACGGCAAAGAAACCGATGGATGCCCCGAGATGCCGGGGGTCGCCGGCGATGGTCTGGAGCGTTTGCGCGGTGGCGCGGAACAGGATGTCGTAAACGGCTCTGCGGTTGTAAAACGCGATTCGGGCAATCTGTTCCGGCAGGGTGAAGACGAGGTGAAAGTATTCCACCGGCAACAGTTCGGCCTTTCGTGCTTCCACCCACTTGGCTCGCGCCAGCGATTGGCACTTCGGGCAGTGACGGTTCCGGCACGAGTTGTACGAGATGCGAGAGTGAGCACACTGGCCGCATTCCTCGACGTGGCCGCCCAATGCTGCCGTGCGGCATTCCATGATGGCATCGATGGCCCGCTCTTGCTCCTGCAGCAATCGATGGCTCTGGCGGTAAGCCGGAGCGTCACGCCGGAAAATGTCGGCCAGCTCGAAAGCCGGCCGGGACAAACAACATTACCTCTTCGCCCGGCTGGGCTTCCGGCCGAGTTGGTCGAGTGGGCTCTTGGTGGCGGCCACGCGGCGCGGCGAGACTTGGGCGTACCGGGCGGTGGTATCGATGCGGGTGTGCCCAAGCATCTCCTGGATGATACGTAAATCCACACCGCTATCCAGCAGATGGGTGGCGAAGCTGTGCCGCAGCGTGTGGACCCTCACCCGCTTGGCGATGCCTGCCAGCGCGGCCGCTTGCCGGCAGACCAACTGCAGCGTGGCCGCATCCATGTGGCGGCCCGGACGGCGGCCGGGAAACAGCCAGTCCCGCGGCCGCTCGACTTGCCACCAGGCCCGCATCACTTCGAGCAGTCGCGGCGACAGCATGGCGTACCGGTCTCTCTTTCCCTTGCCTTGCTCGACTCGGATCAGCCTGCGTTCCGAATCGATATCGGATACCTTCACCCGCACCACTTCCGAGACACGCAACCCGGCCCCATAGGCCGTCATCAAGGCGGCCCGGTGGCGTAGAGTTCCAACCTGTTGGAAGAAGGCATCCACTTCGGCCGGGCTGAGCACCACCGGAAGCTTATCCGGCACGCGAACCCGTGGCAGAGCCTTTTCCGGCCACACGGTCTCCAGCGTCACCTGGTACAGAAATTTCGCCGCCGAGACGAACTGATTCACCGTCTGCGGCGACTGTTGTCTCTCGTTCAGCAAATGCAGCTGGTAGTCCCGGATGTCCTCCAGGTCCAGTTGCTCCGGGCTGGTTTGATAAAACTGTCCCAGTCCTTTAATGTGATGGATGTAGTTGCGTTGCGTCTCGGAAGCGAAGTTGCGCAACTGCATGTCTTCGAGCATGCGTCGGCGTAGCGGCGTCATTTGTGTGGGCTCCTTGAAATCTTGGATCGGCTATCGCGAATAACCTCATCCAGTCTTTCTCATCGAGCCCCCTCCAACAACTCTCTCTACCGCAATCTCCTCCCCTCCCTTCACTCGCAGAGCTTACCGCGTAGCGGTTTAGTTCACCGGGTTATCTTGTCGATACGAATATCCTTTCCGAACTGACCAGGCCTTCGCCCGAGCAAAAAGTAGAAAGTTTTCTTCGCCAGTCCAAGAACCGCGTTTTTGTGAGCGTGTTGACGATTGGGGCTATCTCGCCGCGCAATCGAAGGCAAAAGGCCGGCCACGCCCCGTCGTCGATGCCATCCTTGCAGCCGTCAAGCACGACTTGGTTCTAGTGACGCGCAACGTCAGGGACTACGAAGACCTAGGCGTTACGATCCTCAACCCGCGGGAAGCGATCTGAGGCAACGGACAGAGCGCCTAGAATAGTGGGTACTAAATGTTCGTCAACACAGTTAGAATTCTCCGCCCATTAATATTGTTCGCGGCCGTTCTTTCCGCCAGTCCCGGCCCGGACGCCGGGGAGGTTCGGCGAAGTTTCGCTACCTATCAAGCGACAATCGCGTCGCGGCCTGGAATTTCGCCGGCTCAGAAGTCAGAATTGGACCGGCTGGAACAACAGGCGAAAACCGCCGAAAAAGCCGGTGATTATCGCAACGCGCTTCGGTATATCACTCATGGGATGGCGATACTGCAGGGCATGGAGTGGACGCCCGCCACGTCGCTCAGTCTGGGTCTCGAAGTGACGTTGGATCACATCATGTGGGAGCCCGGCAAGACAGTACATGTCACTGTGTCGGAAAAATTTCCACACGAGGGTGAGTTCACGGAGAAAGTGCCGGCGCAGGCGTTTCTGAAAAGCGTGGAGCCAGGCGAGTTGTACGCACCGATCAAGAAGTGGGAGCCGATCGATCTTCAAAAATTACCGTGGACCGGAGAGTTTCAAGTTCCACCGATCAGGAACGAGAATTTCTATGGTTTCGAGTTGAAGCTTGCCACAACGGCGCCCGTTCTACTGGAGGGGCAGGTAGCCATCCGGTTGCAAAGCGGTGTGGAAAGCCGGGCCGAGGCGCTCCGGCAGCGGGCCGAGAAACTGAATGCGGAAGCCAAGACTGGAAGTGCATTCTTGACAGTCTTGTATGTTGCGGGCCTGTACCACCTGGTCGATTCGAGCGGTGTGGATTCGAAGTTCGTGAACTTCCGGAAGGAGTTCGACTCGGCGAACGGGATGCTGGATGCATTGGAGCACGGAAATGATCCCGTGCAGCAGGGGCATGGCGATATGCATCTGGCATACCGGTCGAAAGTGGATGGGACACTGCAGCCGTACCGGCTTTATATTCCGTCCAAGTACGACGGCAAGAAAGATATTCCGCTGGTAATTGCGCTGCACGGAATGGGCGGCGACGAAAATACCCTCTTTGAAGCGTACCGTTCCAACGTTCTGCAGCAGTCGGCGGAGCAGTTTGGTTACCTGGTGGTCTGTCCGAAGGGGCGGGAAACCACTAGCATGTACACCGGCACAGCGGAGCAGGATGTGATGGACGTTCTGGCGGACGTTCGGCGGCAGTTTCGCGTCGACGGCAAACGGATCTATTTGATGGGCCACTCGATGGGCGGCTATGGAACGTGGAGTATTGCCATGAATCACCCGGATGTGTTCGCGGCGCTGGCCCCCGTTTCAGGCGGCGGAGATCCGGCGGGATTGGAGAAGATCCGGCGGATTCCGGAATTTGTAGTCCACGGATCCGCCGACACGGTGGTGCCGGTGAAGAACTCGCGCGACATGGTGGACGCCGCGAAGAAGCTCGGAATCGAGATCCAATACAAAGAGATTGCAGGCGGCGACCATCCCGGCGCTTTTGTGCCTAATGTGGCGGATATCTTTGCCTGGTTCCAGACGCACCCAAAGAACTAATCCGTGGCATCGACCCGATCCGTTTTGTGGGCTGCGAATTAGTGGCTCGTGTTTGCGTCTTGTTGGGCTTTCAGGAATCCGTCCACATTGCTCTTGTCGATCAGCGTGGCTCCCGTATCCACGCGCGTAGGAATTGGCGAGAACGAATCCTGCGCGAAGTTCGCCGTCAGGGTTTGCAGTTTGTGGTGCACCAGGTCGTCCAGAATTTTCACCCCGTAATAGGCCATGGTGAAAGGCTTCTGGGCTATGGTGGCCGAGATCAATCCTTTCTGAACGAACTGAAGTGTCCTCGGATCAGTGTCCATGGCGACGATGACCTTGCCCGTTACATTCTTGCGCTCGAGCACATCGGCGACTTCAGCACAGGAAACCGACTCCAGGCAGACGAAGGCATCGGGTTTCACTTTACCCTTCTCGATGATCTCGGTGGTCTTGTCAAAGGTTGTGGCGGCCGCGCCCCGGGAGTCGATCACCTCGGCGATTTTGACACCAGGATTCGTTTCCAGCACGCTCTTGTAGCCGCGTAATCTCTCCTGCAGATTTTCCTGCTCCGGAATGCTGAAAACGACGACCGTGCCCTTTCCGTTGAGGAGTTTCACCAGCAGTTGGCCGCCCATCTTGCCGGCGTCGTAATTATTGGTGCCGATGAAGAGGAGGCGCTTGCTGGCGGGCGCGTCGGAATCCATCGTGATTACCGGAATGCCCTGCGCGATGGCGGCGTCGATGTCCGGTGCTATCACGCTAACATCGGAGACGGAGACGAGAATGCCGGACGGTTTCTTGGCGATGATGCGCTGAAACTCTTCGTGTTCCACCTTCGGGTCGTACGTTGGGGAGCCAACCATTTCGGCCTTCACGTCCATTTGCGCGGCGGCTTTGGCGAGGCCGGCGGCCGCCGTCTGCCAGTAGGAGACCTTGTTATTGCTCGCGACGAGGTAGTAGCTCTCGGTTACATCGTGATAATGCGACGCCCCTCCGCAACTCAGAACGGCAAGGGACGACACGGCGAGCGAGGCGCCGAGGAAAGTGTGGACGACGGTATGCGTTTTCATAGGCGTACGTCGGAAGTATACCCAATGCCGCAACCGGTCCGGGACTTTCCGCACCAGACCGGGTTTGACAGCATAGGATGCAAAGGAATTGAGCCATGATTAGACAAATGGCCGCGCTTGGCTTTTCGTTTGCCGCGATTTACGCGCAAACTCCGCAGCCTTCGCAGCCGCCGGTAGTATTCAAATCGACCACGCGGCTGGTGCAGGTGAACGTGGTGGTTCACGACCATAAGGGTGAGCCAATTTCGGATTTGAAAAAAGAGGACTTTACCGTTTCCGAAAAGGGAAAGCCGCAACAAATCGCATTCTTTTCGATGGAGTCCTCGGACAAATTAGCGTCGCCGCCGGCAAAGCTGCCGCCGAATATATTTTCAAACCGTCTGCAGGAGCGAACCGGAGTTCCGGCTAGTGTGACGGTCCTGTTGCTCGATTCGCTGAACACCAAATGGGAGGACCAGACCTACGCGCGAAAACAAGTGGTGAAGTTTCTGGAACAGGTCTAGCCGCAGGATCACATCGCCATCTAGATTTGCGCTTCATACTGCACCTCTTCGTGGGTTGGATGGCCCTTCGCACGCGAAATCGATTTGGGCGGTAATCGAGACGCTGCTGCCTGCTCAGACCATTATGCCGCCGATTCGCCCTTGCCTTCGGGCGCGGCGCCAACACTATTCCCACCTCAAAGCGATAAGAGGATCCACTCTGGTGGCGCGTTGCGCAGGCAGCAAGCCGGCGAGGAGCGCGACAGCCGCGAGTAACGCGGCTACCACAAGGAACGTAGGAAGGTCGGTGGGCTTCACTTCGAATAGGAACCTTGCGAGGACGCGAGTGACGGCCAAAGCGCCTGCTACTCCGAGTGACTACGCCAACAGTCACCAGAAGCAGACTGCGCCTCAAGACCATGCGAGTGATGTCGCTCTTCTCCGCGCCTAACGCCATGCGAATTCCGATTTCGCGCGTCCGTTCGGCTACCGCGCAGGCCAGAACGCCGTACACACCGATTGCCGCTAAAAGGAGAGCGAGCATCGATAAGATCGCAATCAGGCGGGTCTGAAACTGTGGCTCCGCGATGGTTGTCGCGACCAGATCCGTCATGGTTGTGATCGATTGCGGCGGCTGATTCCTGTCCACTTCCCGCAGAACGCCGCGCATGGCAGTCGCCATACTCGCTGGTTGAGCAGCGGTGCGTATAGCGAAGGTCATGGGCTGAGAAAGAGTGGCTTCTTCACCTGTGCGTAAGGTTGATAGATGGCCGGATGTGCCTTCTCCGTCAGACTCCTTTGCCTCACGTCATCCACCACCCCGATAATCGTGAGCCAGTCCTCATTCCCGGACTTGGGGTGGTCTTCCAGGGTAATGCGCTGTCCGAGGGCATCGCCACCTGGCCAGAAGGTTCGCGCCACACTCCGGCTGATGATCGCGACACGCCGGAGCGGTAGAGTTGTCCTGGTCGCTAAAAGCTCTGCCGCTCAGCAACGGGATTCCCATCGCCCGGAAGTATTCCGAACTCACGGCGGGCTTATCCACCATGTAGCCAGGCGGCGTTGGTCGCCCGTCATAGAGATGAAAGAGCCCCCACATCAGCGCCATTGAGGGGAAGAAAGTTGACTGCGCCTGCCGCCAATACTCCAGGCAGGTTTGATAGCTTTTCCAGAGTGCGTGCGTGAAATGCCTGAATGGTGACCGTAGTATTGTACAGGGATTCCGGAAGATCGACCGTCATGGTTAGAACGTTTTCTGCGCGAAAACCAGGATCCACCGCGCGCAACCGCAGAAAGCTCTTGAGCAACAGGCCGGCGCCGGTGAGCAACACGAGTGTCAAGGCAATTTCGGAGACAACCAGGACACTACGCAAGCCTTCACCGCGGCCGGTTACGGCGCGCCCGGCGTGACTGAGAAAAGTACGCAACTCCCGGCCTGTTGCCTGGACTGCCGGCAGTAAGCCAAACAGAATTCCGGTGACAGCCCCAAGCCCTAGAGCGAAACCGATTACCCTGGCATCCAAGTTGATCTCTGCGACGCGGGGAATGATTCCGGCCGGCGCGAGTGCAAGCAGAGCGCGGACTCCAAGAATCGCTAACAATAATCCTGCTATGGCGCCGCCGAGCGATAGCATCGCGCTCTCGGTCAGCAACTGTCGAATCAGCCGGCTCCGCGGCGCCCCCAGCGCCGTGCGCACTGCCATCTCCTGGCGGCGCAGCGATCCTTTCATCAGCAGCAGATTGGCCACATTGGCGGACGCGATCAACAACACGAAGGCGACTGCTCCCATGAAGATCAGAAGCGATTTCCGAATCTGGCCGACGAACAGGTCCTGGAGCGGGAGAATCTCGGCGACCCAACCGTTCCTAGTCGGCGCGCCGACCGCCGCCATCAGATGTTGCCAGGGTAACTGCGGGGCCAGGGCCTCCAGTTCCGCCTGCGCCTGCCGCTGAGTAACCGACGGCCGCAATCGCCCGAAGGCGTACGGGAAAAAGGAGTTCCCCGACGGGTCCGCTCCGACCGCCAGAGGCAACCACAATTGAGCGTCGCCTGGAAACGCGAACCCAGCCGGCATGACGCCAATCACGCTACGTTTGATCCCGTCCACCGTGATGGGCTTTCCCAGGATGTTCGGATCCGCCGCAAAACGGCTGCGCCAGAGTCCCTCGCTAAGCACCGCGACACCTGGGGAGCCCCGTTCCTCTTCCTGGGCGGCGAAAGTTCTGCCCATTGCCGGACTTACACGCAGAGCCGGAAAGAAACTCGATGTGACGCGCCCCGCCGGCAAGCGAACGGCGTCTTCCGCTCCGGTCATGGTGACCTGATCCTGGACAAAAGCCGTGACGCGCTCAAAGGCGCGGGTCCACCGCTGGAATTCGAGATAGTCGTGGTTCGACAGGCTAGGTCCACCGGCAATAACACCAGGGCCAGGGCGCGGCTGGTAGGAGATCAGGAACAGCCGCTCTGGTTGGACAAGAGGCAGCGGGCGCAAGAGCACCCCGTTTACCACCGTGAAGACCGCGGTGTTGGCTCCGATGCCGAGCGCCATCGCCAGAACAGCCAATGCCGTAAACCCAGGGGACTTGCCCAGACTGCGGAGGGCGTAACGGAGGTCCTGACCCACCGTTTGGATAGCCACGATGATGTTCATTTCTTGCGTCTTTTCTTTTGCCAAGGTCCAATTGCCGAAGCGCCGTCTGGCATCGCGTCGAGCTGCTTCCTTCGTCATGCCTGCCTTGAGGTTGTCACGGACACGCGCATCGATGTGAAACTGCAGTTCCTCATCGAGTTCCCTACCCAGATCCTCACGGCGCAGCAGGTTCGAGACTCGATTCCACCAGCTCAGATCGGCATCCTTCTAAACGAAACGAAGCACGCGGGTCACGGCTTCGGTCAACTGCGCCCAGTTCTGCTCTTCCTCAGCCAACTGCTTGCGCCCGGATGGAGTGATCGAGTAGTAGCGCGCGCGACGGTTGTTTTCTGAAGCGCCCCACTCGGCTCGAAGCCAGCCCGACTGCGTCATTCGGTGGAGAGCGGGATAAAGAGAGCCTTCTTCCAGACGGAGAACGCTCGCGGAAATCTCTTCGATCCGCAGAGTGACAGCGTAACCATGCATACGACCCTGCGAAGCCAAGGCCTTCAGCACAAGCATGTCGAGTGTTCCCTGCAGGCGATCATTGCTATGCTTGCGCATCCTCTACCTATAGCCAGCTATGGGGAGCATAGCCCACATTAGTCCGAGCGTCAAGCCAAAACCAACAGCCAAAACCATAAATGCCAAGAACATAAATATGGGCACATGGGCATATTACCCACGACCGGCGATATGACAAGACAACCGATCGTCAGGCTCTCCTGCCCGAATTCGTTCGAGTGTGTTTCTTGTGTGGATTCGGCCCCGGATCTTCAAAGAGAAACTGGGTTCGATCATTGATGGCGTGTGCGCGGATCAGGCCAAGGGCGGCGCAGGCATCCACTTTGCGTATCGTGGCCAGAGACACGACGTCGGGCTCAATCGGGTCGCTTACGGTTCCGATCGCGCGGGCGAATTGAGACGCTACTGAGTTCGGCCAGTTTTCGATCGACGTCTTCCAGGGCGCGCGTGAGAATCAGGCGATAGCGGACGTGGGTGCTTTCCGCAATTTGATGTTGGAGACGCACGCGCGAGAGCTCGAGAAGCCCGCGTTCTCTCAAAATCCCCTGCTGTTCCGGAGTCAGTATTTCTCCGGGTTTCTTTTGCTTTCTTGCTTCCGCGGATTCCATCTGAGATTCCACGGACTTACTTTCCCAGCCCCTAGCCATTCACCGCACACCCACTACCATTATGCGGTATTTGACGGCCGGTCAGTTACCAGCCGACCGGCTTGCCCTGATTTTGCTGGTCGAGCCATTTTTGGAGCGGCGCGAAGTAGTCGACGATGGCGGATGCATCCATCTGCCTCTGACCGGTGAGTTCCTCCAGCGCATCCTGCCATGGACGGCTTTGTCCCAGTGCGAGCATGGAGTTCAGTTTGTCGCCGGCGGTTTTATTTCCGTAGATGGAGCAGCGATTCAACGGGCTCGTGCAACCGGCCGTTTTCGCCAATGCGCGGTGGAACTGAAACTGCAAAATGTCGGCAAGGAAATAGCGCATGTACGGCACGTTTCCGGGTACGTGGTATTTCGCTCCAGGATCGAAGTCCTGTTCCGTGCGGGCGACCGGTGGAGCGATTCCCTGATACTTGAGCACCAGATCCCACCACGCTTTATTGTAGTTTTCGGGCGTCACCTCTCCGCTGAAGACTTTCCAACGCCACTCGTCGATGAGCAGTCCGAAGGGCAGGAATGCCACTTTTTCCAGAGCTTTCTTGAGGAGCAGACCGATGTCCTTGGAAGTGTCGGGGACCTCTTTGATGAAGCCGAGTTTTTTCAGATATTCGGGCGTGATGGAGAGGGCGATGGTGTCGCCGATTGCCTCGTGGAAACCGTCATTAGCGCTATCCCGGAACAGCATCGGCAGCTTGTTGTAGGCGCGCTGATAGAAGTTATGCCCAAGTTCGTGATGAATAGTGCGGAAGTCCTCGTCGGTGATGTCGATGCACATCTTGATGCGCAGATCCACGTCGTTATCCACATCCCACGCGCTCGCGTGGCAGACGACGTCACGGTCGCGCGGCTTGACGAACAGCGATCGCTTCCAGAAAGTATCGGGGAGCGGGGCGAACCAGAGAGAGGTGAAAAAGGCCTCGCCGTATTTGACCATCTGGATCGCGTCGGTGTTGCGCGTTTTCAGGATTGCCGTGAGATCGTAGCCGGGATCGGCGTCAGGCGGTGCGACCAGCGGATAAATGTTGTCCCACTCCTGCGCCCAGGGATTGCCCAGGAGATGAGCGGGAATAGGCCCGTTGGCGGGCACAATGTCGCCGTATTTTTCACGTAGGCGGCTGCGGACGTAGGCGTGGAGCGAAAGATAGAGCGGCCTCACCTGCTCCCAGATGCGGTCGAGTTCCTTCGAGAAATCATCGGGGGCCATGTCGTACTTCTCGCGCCACATGGCGCCGGTATCCTTGAAGCCGAGTTCACGCGCGCCCTTGTTGGCCAGTTCCACGAGGCGCGCGTAATCCTTTTTCATGGGCGGCGAGATGGTGCGCCAGCCGGTCCAGATGTCGAGGAGCTGTTTTGGATCGCGGCTGTTGGTGGTGATTTTGGTGATGTCCTCGAGATCGAGGCACTTGGATTGATCCGCTTACGCCGGCCGGGCAATATTTGCCTTTACCGTATGTTCCCTCGAGCGACGCTGCGAGCTTGGTGAGCTCTTCGCGCTCCTTGGCGTTTGATGGAGCGGCCAGCGTGAGTGAGAGCTTGAGCAGTTTCATCTGCCGGGCCATGTCGGGCTGTAGTTTGAGCTTGTCGAAGCGAGTCGCTCTCTTGGCAAATTCGACGGAGGCGGCAATCTGGCGCTCGTTGGCGAGGGCGGCCAGCGTTTCGGTGTCGTCGGTGATGAAGTTCGATTGTATCCAGGCGGCGCGGCCGGCTTCGTTGGTCAGGCTGAGCTCCCGTTCGTTGGCTTCGTCGAGGAATTTCTTAGCCTCGGCGGGCGTCGGCTTCGATTCGGCGGCGGCTAGGGATGCGAAAAGTATTATGGCGAGCGCTGATCTCATGCGTTGATTATCGCCGAATAATGAATTATTTGGACGGCGGTTTAAGTTGATGCATTTTCTGCTGCTCCGACCACGCCAGATTGTTGCGTGCGAGTTCGAAATCGGGCCGAATGCGAAGCGCCTCTCGGGCCGCTCGAATCGCTTCATCCCAGTCTCCAAGCGATTCGTATCCGGCGGCGATGTTGTTGTATGCCTCCGCATAATCCGGTTTGCGCTTCAAGGCTTCCCGCGCTGCGCGGATGCAGTCGCTGTACCGTCCCAGCCGGTCGTAGCGAAGCGAGAGGTTCAAATAATTCTCAGCAGTGGGTTGCGCTTCAGCCAGGCTTTCCAATCGCGCCAGATCTTCGTTAGCGCTCTTCATCCGCGGCAGGATGGCATCAATCAGGTTTCGCGCGTCAGGATTACTCGGATTCAGCCGATTGGCGGTCAATGCCTGGTTCAATCCCTCTTGAATGCGCCCTCGGGAATCGAGCCAGCGCCCGTAGTAGAAATACGGCAAAGAGTCCTGGGGAGCAAGCGCCATCGCTCGTTGGAAGTGTTCTTCCGCTTCCATATCCCGGTGGAGCTCGCCCGTCACTATGCCGAGATTGATTTCCAGCACATGGTAGTTCGGCGTATAAACGTGCGCCCTCTGGAAATAATCGAGCGCGCCCGGATTATCGCCCGCGGCCATTAGCGTCAAGCCATAATTCATCAGGCCCCTGCCGTTCAGAGGACTCTTCAGGGTGACATCGTGCCAGAGTGATGCCTCGTCCCTCCACACCGCGTTACGACTGTTGGTTCCATAGGCGAAAGTTGCAAGCAACACGACAGCGAATGGGATCACGATCCGCCGGGGCGTCTTTTCGACCGCCAGCGCAAGCGCCCAAGCGACGCTCATCGCGAGTCCTACGAATGGAAAAAACATCCGATGATCGTTCTCAACCTCCGCTAGCGCAAATAACGCGGTTGGCAGGAGAGCCAGGACAAACCACCACAATCCGAACGCGATCGGCGCGGTCAACCTTTTCCGGGAACAGAAAAGGGCCGCTGCCAGAAGTGCGGCCAAGAATATGAATCCGGCAAGCGCTTCCGGTTGAAGGGCGCTGGAAACTGGTCCCAGATCGGTGTCCGCGCTTAGCCTTACCGGAAGGAAGAAGCTTTCGAAGTAACGCAGCGCCACGTAAGGCTGCGTAAGACGGTAACCGGAGGGTGACGCTGCGCCTGGAGTAAAGGTTGGCGGCGTCATTCTCACTTGCAGCCCGGCAAGAATCAGAGTCACGGCCAACGAAGGCAAAATGGATCGGAAGGCGCGACCGGCTTGGCGATCCTCAAACAGGTACAGGTAAGCAAACAGCAGTGCGGGAAAGACCAGCGCCGGCGCCTTCGAAAGCAAAGCCGCAGCGAACGGTATCAGGTAGACACCATAGCGGCGCCACTCGGGACGCACGATGTAGATGTAAAGCGCCGCGACCACTCCGAGCGTCGAATACAATTCGGCCCGCTGGCTTACGTAGTTGATCGTCTCGGCGCAAACCGGGTGCAGCCCGTAACAGGCGGCGCCGAAAGCAGCGGCCATTCGGTTTCCTTGTCCGGGCCGCGCCATGTCGAACAGCCGCTCCAACAGCGCGAACATCACCGCTATCTGAAGGAGATAGAGCAGGAAAGTGGTAGCGTGAAACGCCCAAGGCTTCAGTCCTCCGCCAATCCAGTAGTCGATGGCGAATGAGGTCGTCACCAGCGGACGCCAGGCGCGGTTGGACGGCAGGATGCTGGACGTCTTCACGTCGGTTATAAAGTGCGGGATGTTCGCCAGACTCTGGATCGCCGTATTGTTAACCACGGAGTGAAAATCGTCGAAGTGAAATGAATTGCCAAAGTGGTTGGCGTAGGCCACGCAGACGGCCAGCAGGATCACGGCGGACACCAGGTAACGTTTGCTCTGCGTAGCCTTGGCGGAAATGCTGGCCGGCATGACGACAGGGCGTCTCGACGCACCGGAACGCACGCGAACGGACTCACGCATTCGCGCCGCGCTTGCGAATCACCGATAGCGTCTGGGTCAGCATGATCGGCCAGACCAACTTGTCTTCAACCCAATCCGCGTCCCCGTTAATGGCCGCTTTTACTTCAACCGGCCACAACGGGCGTTCATCATGGAAAATCCACTGGCCCGTGACTTCCGCGACTCCGCGAGTCGCCCGATATAACAGCGTCGGAGTCGGGAACGAAATGATCGCAATGCCCCCCGGCTTGAGCAGCCGCAAATGCGCCTGGACGGCCTCGCGGGTTCCCTCTTCGTCGAAATGTTCAATCAGTCCCAGGCTGAACACTGTGTCGAGTTGCAATGGCAAATCCAGCTTGAGGACGCTGCGATTCCAGAATTTCACCCTCGGGTCGTCATGGATGCGGTTTTGGAGCTGATCGAGCCCATATTGGTTGTTGTCGATGACGTGATACTCTCTGGGCTCCAGCGTATGGAGGACCTGATCGAGGACCCGGCTCCCGGCGCCGCCCAACTCGGCCAGGGTAGGGTTCGGTAGCGAGTATCTCTGCATCAGCGCCAGCACCCGGCCGAACAGGATTGGCCGAGTAAGATGTGCGGTAACGGGACTCTTTCTGTAATACAGATTCCAATCGGTGGCTTCCGTCATCGTGCGCCCTCCTTGAGCTTCCCTTCCTTTGGAAACGCGGCGCTTCTCTGTTCGGACGCTGAAATCGGAATTATGTTTCGGGGTGGCGCCGGTTGAACATTGAAAGGTTTCGCCATCCCAGCTACCGGGCATGGCGGCTCCTCCGTGATGAGGATCACTAACGGGCATAGTAACACAAGTCGCGCAATTTGCAAGATCTACTTGAGTTTCCCGCCCGCCGGGAAAACAAAACTTCGCTGAATGACGAAGTTAAAAAGGAACAGAATGGCTTCCGCCCCAATCTTGGCGGGAACAACGCCGCTCCCCGTCCTCGCCATGATGGTGTGAATTAGCGTGTAACTGAAAACGCCTGACACCAGAACGGAGAGCCAATACCTGGGGATTGCGACCCGGTTCCTCGTCCTCGAATGAAACACGCCGCGCCGGTTGGCGTAGTAGTTGAATGTGCCCGCAGTCAGACGGCTCACCGACTGGCACAAGATGATGTTCGTACCCATCCACAGCGCCAGCAAGAAGACCAGATTGTCCAACCCGGCAGTCAACAACGAAATCGCAGCGAACCGTATGAAGAGAAAGTAGATTCGCATCGAATCCAGCAGCGGATTGAAATGCGAAGAGCGGTTGCCGTCGATGTAAACAGTCGAGATCGGAACTTCCCGGATTTGTCTGGCGCCACGGCCGCAGGCCAGCAGCATATCGAGCTCAAAATCGTAGCCGGAGGTTTTCAAGCGCAGGAGCTGTGGCACAAAAGCCATGGGGATACCGCGCAACCCGGTTTGCGTATCGCCGAGCTTCTGTCCCACGGCCGCCTGCATAATCCACCGGGCGAGCATGTTCCCGGCCATGCTGCGCCAGGGTACCTCGGTATCGAAGGACCGTGCGCCGAGGACGAGTTCGTCCTGGTTAGCAGCGAGCGCATCGGCCGCCCGAAGAATATCCCCGGCCAGATGCTGTCCATCCGCGTCCGCGGTGACAATCCCGGCAGCGTCGGGAAAGGCACAGGCTATGAAATTCAATCCGGACTTCAATGCCGCGCCCTTGCCGAGATTCACCGCATGACGCAGGACGTGGACTCCGGCAATCGTCTCGAGACTCTGGAAGGTCTCCTTCGATGCCGCGGTGCTTCCGTCATTGACGACCACCACGGCCTGAATGGTCGGGGAAATAGCCAACTCGCGGACAAGAGCGGGCAAACCTGTAGCCGGTTCGTACGCTGGAATAAGAATTACGATTCGGAGCGACGCCGGTTGAAGACTGGAAGGTTCCGCTATCCCGACTCCCGGGCATAACGGCGCCTCCGTGAAGAGGACCACCTAGCGGCATCGTAGCACGAGCCGCGCATTTTGTAGACCCAGAATTATCTGACTAGAAACCCAACAGATTGGATTCCAACTTCGTATATCCGTGTTCGTCAGCCCAAATGTTCAGCGTAACTGTTGCGAGTTCGTCGACGACCGGTACTGCCAAGCCATCCTTGGTGAGATCCACGGACTTGATGTACGTCTTACAGGCATCGCAAGCTTCGATGCGCACGTGATCGAGCCCGTCGGCCGTATAGATTGGGAGTTTGTCCTTCTCCCGCTCACCGCAGTTTGGGCAAACTACGCGCCGAAATGGCCATTCCGTCGAACAGATGGAGCAGAGTAACCAACGCTTCGCTCCATCCCCTTCGCCCTGAAGAACCGCAACCACCGGCCTGGCGTTGCAAAACGGACAGGTTGATTCGCCCCGCTGGAGATCCATATGACCGCGATTGGCTAGAGATTCGGCAAAGGGCTGAAGGAGCACTCGCGCAAAAAACGACCCCTCGCCGGGTTCTTCAAACGCGTCCGCGCCGCCGCCCTCCCAAGACTTCAGAAGCAGCTGTTCCCGCGCTTCTGTGCTCTGCAGATGCCGCTGGGCGAAATCGATGAGCGGATCGGGCCCGCTTCTACTCACAAACTCGAGCAAAGCAGGGAAGTAGCGAATCAAGACCCTGACGCTGGTTTCCTCTTTCAGACTCAATTCTTCGAAAACGGGTTCCTGAAACTGCGCTAACTTGACGTAATATTTCAGAAAATCACGCGCCTCCGGGCGGCTTTCGGCCAGCTTCGTTGCGCGGGCGATTCTCTTGTCGAATGCCGCCCTCATTTGTTTGAGGTCGGACGGCCTTCCACCTGGTCGTACCAAAGACGGTGATGCACCTTCGCCCACACCGCGGGAACGTAGCCGCGCACCATGGCCCCGACACTCCCCGGGACCAGGAAAAGGCTCATGTAGACGTGAATAATAAACGCCCCAATGGTGATGAGCGCCGCACACTCATGAAGGATCACCGCCATCGGCCGAATCCAGCCATAACGAAATGCGATGAGTTCCGGAAACCACATCAGGAGTCCCGAAACCACCAGCAAAATCGTGCCATAGAACATCACCCAGTAGAACAGCTTCTGTCCGGCATTAAAGCGATGCTGAAGCGGAACGAGGTCGTCGCGGTTCGTGACGTAATTTCTCACACTACCCAACCAGCGCTGGTCGGCGGCAGTGATGTTCATATCACGGCGCCAGATATGATGCATCCACAAAGCGGCCGCAAAAAAAACCAGGCCCGCGACAGGATGCCAGAAACGCGAGGCCGGTCCGCCCCCCAGCGCGACGGCGATCCAGAACAGATACGGCGTGTAGAATGCCAATCCCGTCGAAAGGCAGTACACGTATGTCAACGCGCTGAGCCAGTGGCAGAGCCGTTCGTGGAAGGGGTAGCGCTGAATTACGGAATCGTCGCTCATTGGCCGCCTTCCTTCTTCGCATCTTTGTCCTCGGCCTCCTTCGGTCCGAAGCGCAGGTAATGCACGAAAACTCCCAAAACTCCTCCAACCATAGCCAAGTTCCCCAGCCACTTTAACGGACCCTTCCAGAGCCGGACCAGCAGAGGAACGCGCGGGTCTTTCGGCAGACCGCCGTATGCCTCCGGATGCTCGATGTCGTGGAGAACATAAATGACATGGGTGCCGCCGACGCCTTGTGGATCATAAACACCCGCATTGGTGTGGGCTGTGTTCTCGCGCAACTGCTTCGCGCGCTTCTCAGCAATATCCTTCATGTCATCTTTGCTGCCGAAATGGAGGCAGCCCGTAGGGCAAGCTTTGATGCAAGCCGGTTCCAGACCCGCGCCGACACGATCCGAGCAAAGCGTGCACTTGTGAACTTTCTTCGTCTCGTGATTGAACTTAGGAATATTGAACGGGCAGCCGCTGACGCAATACTGACAGCCGATGCAGTATTCCTGCTGGAAATCGACGATGCCGTTGGCGTACTGAACAATCGCTCCATCGGCCGGACAGGCGCGCAGGCAACCAGGGTCGGCGCAATGCATGCACTGGTCTTTGCGCATCAGCCAACTGAGCGTGCCGTTATCCGCGACATGTTCGTTGAAGCGGATCAGGTTGTAATAGTTCCACTCCAGATCCGGCATGGTTTGATACGTGTTGTCGAAGAGCGTCTCACGAAACGGATAACCGTTCCATTCGAGACAGGCGACCTCGCACGC
Organism: Bryobacteraceae bacterium; assembly: GCA_963770345.1. Taxonomy (GTDB): domain Bacteria; phylum Acidobacteriota; class Terriglobia; order Bryobacterales; family Bryobacteraceae; genus CAVYPH01. Next base: position 43,846 of record CAVYPH010000004.1, read on the forward strand.
CTTGCAGCCGATGCACGTTGTCACGTCGACGAGCTTGCAGACGTCGTAATCGCGCGAGGCGTCGTGTCCGGGCACCGGTCCGGCATGCCCGGAAATAGCTTTGATCTGCAGCGGTCCGTTGCTCATCAGGCTTTCTCCAGCTTGACCAGAAAGCCCTTGAATTCGGGCGTGTAGGCATTCGGATCGGTTACCGTTGGCGAAAGCGAGTTGGTCAGGGAGCGTGACGTCTTGCCGGCATCCTCCTGAATTCCGCGATAACCGAAATGAATGGGAATGCCAATCTGATACACCTTCTTCCCATCGATGGTCATGGGGCGGATGCGGTGCGTGACCATGGCCTTGGCTTCGTAGCTGCCGCGCGCACTGCTCACTTTTACCTTGTCGCCGCCTTTAATGCCGAGATCGGCCGCCAATTCCATCGGAATCTCGACGAACGGTTCGGGGACCAGTTGAACGTTCATCGGGTTGTTCTTGGTCCAGAAATGATAATGCTCCGTTAAACGGTAGGTTGTGCAAACGATGGTGAACCCTTCTTCGGGACTGCCGTATTTATCCATCGGAGTGCTGTATCTCTTCACTACGGGATTCTGCGAGCGCTGCGGGTGAAGAGGGTTCCCGATCGGGCTTTCAGTCGGCTCATAAAATTCCGGAAAAGGCCCATCCGCAAACGCCGCCAGCGGAGCAAATATCCGTCCCACGCCTTCCGCGTTCATGATGAACGGCCCCATATGATCCTTCGGCGGCGAGTCGGGCTTGAAGTCGGGAACATCGTTGCCCACCCATTTCTTTTGCGCTTCGTTCCACCAGATCTGTTTACGATCGGGGTCCCAGGGCTTGCCGGACACGTCGCACGACGCACGATTGTAAAGGACGCGCCGGTTCATCGGCCAGGACCATGCCCAATTCGGATGGATACCGAGTCCTGATGGATCTTGCGGGTCGCGGCGCTGCGTCAAAGCGCCGGCTTCGGTCCAGGAGCCGCACCAGATCCAATTGCCCGACAGCGTCGACCCATCGTCACGCAGCCAGGAATAGCCAGGTAATTGCTGGCCCGCTTTCATGGTCTGGCCCGCGGCCTTATCCTCGACGTCCGCAAGCGCGCGGCCGTTGAGTTCCTTCGCCACATCGGACAGCGACGGATTCTCCGGAATCGTGTAATTCCAGGTCAGATTCAGAATCGGGTCGGGGAACTTGCCCCCTTCCTTCCGATAAAGTTCGCGGACCTTCAAAAATATGCGCGAGAGAATTTCCTGATCCAGCTTGGCATCGCCCGGCGGAGGGACGGCCGTCCATTTCCATTGGAGCCACCGCGCCGAGTTTACGAATGTGCCGTCCTTCTCCGCGAATCCCGCCCCGGGCAAGCGGTAGACTTCGGTCTTGATATTTTTCGTCTCGTCGGCCGTGATGCCGGGTGCTCGCCAAAAATCGCTGGTCTCTTCCGGATAAATATCGCAGACAACCAGGAACTCGGCCTTTTTCAAAGCATCGATGTTCTTTTGCGAATTCGGCCCGATCGCCACAGAGTTCATGCCGAACGCCATCAGGCCTTTGACCTTTCCCTTGTACATGTCATCCCAGATATGAGTCCAGGAGTATTCGCGATCCACCTTGGGAAGGTAATCGAAACACCAGCCGTTTTCTTTCGTGGCCGAGTCGCCATACATCGCTTTGAGAAACGACACGGCAAACTTAGGAGTGTTGGACCAATAGTTCCAGGAATCCCACTGACCAGGCTTGGACGCCTTTGGAGTAATACGCGTCATCCAAGCCGAAAAGTCCTTGTCCTCCGGCGTAGGGACTTTCAAATAGCCCGGAAGATTGTCGAAGATACCTGCGACGTCGGTCGCGCCTTGAATATTCGAATGCCCGCGCAGCGCGTTCACACCGCCTCCGGCACGACCTACGTTCCCGAGCAACAACTGAAGCATTGCAGCCGTGCGGATAATTTGCGTGCCGAAGCTGTGCTGCGTCCAGCCGACGGCGTAGATAATAGTCCCGACCTTTTTCGTATCGCCATCTTTCCGGACGGACGTGAAAAGATCGGCGGCTTTCAGAAAGTCGTCCTTCGGAATTCCGGTGATGCGCTCCACCATCTCCGGCGTGTAGCGCGAATACTGCCGCTTCAGAAGTTGATAGACCGACCGGGGGTGCTCGAGTGTGACGTCATAAGCCACGTTAGGCGGCATCGAGGGAAGAGCCGCAGTACGTCCTCCTCCGCCAGTAATTGGGACCGCACCCTCACTAAGGTGACCGTGTTCTGAAGAGTCACCCGCACCCATTCCGCCGCCTGCAGCCTCATAGTTCCAACTTGACCGGTCGTAACTCTGCGTCGCAGCATGGAATCCCGAATACAGCCCGTCCTCCGGCAGCTTGAAACCGTCCTCCACGATAAACGAGGCATTTGTGAAGTTCACCAGGTATTCCTTGGCGATGCGCTGATTCTCCAGCGCGTAGTGGATCATGCCTCCGAGGAAGGCGATATCAGCGCCCGCGCGGATTTGCAGGAACATATCGGCCACGGCCGCGGTCCGAGTGAACCGCGGATCGACCACAATCATCTTCGCGTTGCGCTGGCGCTTCGCTTCCACCGGCCACTTGAAACCGCAAGGGTGATTCTCAGCCGGATTTCCGCCCATGATCAACATCATGTCGGTGTTCTTGATGTCCACCCAGCCATTCGTCATCGCACCGCGTCCAAACGTGGGCCCCAAACTGGAGACCGTTGGACCGTGTCAAACCCTGGCCTGATTTTCAATAAATGTAACGCCGAGACTACGCATCGTCTTTACGACGAGGTAGTTGAACTCATTGGTATCGGTGCACCCACCATTCCAGGCGATGCTCTCGCAGCGATTGACCGTGCGGCCCTGCGCGTCTGTGGTGACGAAGGTGTCGTCGCGCGTCCTCTTGATGTGCCGCGCGATTTCGTTAAATGCCTGGTCCCAGGGAATGTCTTCCCAATGATCCGACCCCGGCCGCCGGACTTGCGGCTTCAACAATCGCCGCTCGTTCAAAATGTCCTGCATCAGCGACGAACCTTTCGGGCACAGCGTGCCACGGTTGATCGGGTGGTCGGGGTCACCTTCGACATGCACCACCTGAGCCGTGACGTTCTTGGCTTTATCGCCCAGCGTGTGGATAATGACGCCGCAGCTTACCGAGCAATATGGGCAGGTTGAGCGCGTCTCCGTTGTCCGGGCGATTTTCAGTTCTCTCGACTGCGCGTATGCGGGTTTCAAATCGAAGCCGAGGACGGAAGCCACGATGCCTCCGGCTCCGATTTTGAAGAACCTTCTTCGAGTGGTTTCCACTTGGTAGGCTCCTATTCTTTTCATTGAATTCCCATGATCGATCCGTGTCAAGCGTTCGCCTTCGCGTTGACTAGAACGTATATGCCACCGCCATGTTGGCCTGATCACCCTTGTTGTTAGCGGATGGTTGATCTTTGAAGTTCGTAAGGAACCGGCGCCACTCCCACGCAAACGTCACAGACGGAGAGAACTTGTACATGAGGTTGCCCATGTAGGTCTGGTTCTTGCCGCGATCGCCCGCACGAAGCTGGGACAAATTGGGAATGTCGATTCCATATGCCAGATTGACCTGCCACTTCGGATTTAGATCGAATTGCGCCTGCGACCAGCCCCCACGGGACTCGACTCCATGCTGGCCCACGGTCCCAACCGGCAATACGCCCTCGCCGGAATCGACGCTAAATATGCCAAGCGCCCGCCCTTCATAGGCCTCACCCGTCAGCTTGAGCCACTTTAAAACAGGAAGCGTGTAATCCAAGGCGATACCCCAGGAATCCACTCCGGTCTGAACATTCGCCGTTCCGATAGTCCCGGCGTTCTTTCCGCGAGCATAGTGGCCGCTGAGTCCGACGGTAAAGTTACGATCCGCATCACGCGTCGTCAGAGCCAGGCGAGCTTCCGCTCCGGGCGCCCGCCCTCGCTCCCCGATACCTGGCGTGCGCCCGCTTGAAAACGCGGTCGTCTGATAATCGCCCATATCCGGATCGATCGCGGCCAACTGAACCGTCACCTGAGTGGAATCGGAATAGGAATGGCGGAAGTCGGCGCGCACTTGCGGCATGCGGATCCACGGGTTACCAGAAGCGGAGAAGCCGGGAATGGCGAACTCAGCGAGAGTCGTTGGATTGAGCGGCGCAAAAATAGACCAATCCTGCCCGGTAACCAGCGAAAAGTTCTGCCAGTCGAGACGACCGAGCGCCAGGCGCAGGCGAAACAGGTCCATATTGATGCCATTGGCAAAGGCGGCCTTCCCTCCCAGCAGGTCGAATTCGAACTGCCCGCTGATTTGCGCGTCTCCAACTTTGGGACCCTGATAGTTCAAGCCGAACCGGCTCTGCCTCACCGTCATGCCGAAACTCTTGTCATCGCCGAGCGCGTCGGCGCCGTTTTTTCCGGTGAAGAGTGGGATGTCTTGAATATTAGTTGTAGAAGTGTCAAAAAACGAATTCAGCAGTAGTGTGCCATATACGGTGACTGGGAATTTGTTCTGTGACGTGACCGCAGGTGGATCCTTTTCGGTGTGAGTCTTTGCACTGCTCGCAACTTGCGGATTAAGGTCGCGCTCAGGCGCCGCCGGACCCTTGGAAGGCGCCGTCAACTTAGCCAGATCAGTTCGGTTAAGGAGACCCTTTCCTTCGAGGATTGACGCAAGGAGCTGTACTTGACGCTCCGGTGCCGCGGCTTCCACCGAGGCAACATCCGAAGGACTGATGATGCCCTTATCCCCGAGGATGTGGGCGAGTACGCCGGCAGAGTCCTCCGCCGGACTCGGCACAACCCAGGCGGCAAAGAACGTGAACGTCAGTAGCCATACGTGTTTCAGCATTGTTAAATGCCCGCACCGTTACTATCGACCATCACGCTACATGCAATCTTTATGCCAAGCTCGGCAACGTCAATTTGTAGGCTTTTCAACGGACTGGATTTTACGCATGGACGCATCGTGTCGAATGGTCGACATCAATGTCGGCGATTCGCAGCCCCATCCATTCCCGGCAGACCGCCGACACACGCTCCGGATGAACCGGCCCGCGCGCTTCCATCAACGGAAAGTCAGACGGCGCGATCACCATCAGTTCATCCATCCCTTCGGCCACAAAGACGTACGCAGTGTTGCGCCGGTATTCCGCATATTTCTCGAACTCCTGCCAAATGTATTGATAAAAGATCTCGAGATCAACGTACGTGCCGAGCATGTCCCGCTGTGTCGAAACCGGGCTCGCCGTGTCCTGGTCCGAGTAGATCAGCAGGCTGCTGAACGGCTTCACTTTGTTGCGAACCCCGAAAGAGATGAAAGCGAGCGAGGGCCGCGCGCGCCGCACTGCCTGCACGGATGCCCACTCAACGAACGTATTGTTGATGAGCAAAGTGCCATTGCCATTCAGAAGCACCGATCTCGTAAACTCGGCGAGCACCGGATCGCCAGCCAGACCGCTCTCGCCCGATTGCATCTTTAACTGCTTCAGACGGACACCAAGCTGGCGCGGTCCGCGAATCTGTTCCGCCTCGACAATGTGCCGCACTTCAGACATCAGCCGCGTCCGGTAAGGCTTCAACGCCTCGTAGCTGAGATGCACCGCGGAACCTTGTTTTTCGGGCATCGGTCCTTCCGCGCGTATGGTCCACGTGTCATACGCGGTGTTGGTCGCGAAGTCGAAGCGAAACGCGCCGGGCTCTACGGGCACCCGCTTCCCGTGCTCCAGGATTCGCAGCCACATCCGGTCCGGACCAACCGGCAGTTCGTCTGGCGATGTAACCACGACAAGCCGTGCGTGCCCGGCTCGAGAAACTTCTGCGTCGAGCACCGGGTCGAGCCGGCCAAACACATCACTGATTGCTTTCCGCCACTCCGGATAGTGAGGCGACCGGTTCAGGAAATCAACCTGGTCGAGAGTAAACTCCCGCTTCGGCCAGCTCTTCGGGGTCACGCCCATCTTGGCTTCCGCCGCACGAACGGGGGCGAACAGGGAATTCACCAGAACCGGATCGGAGCGGTCGATCAATCCAAAAAGGCGCTCATGATAGCTGTGCTCGGCGGGAAACAGCAGGTCCCAATCCTTGATCTGATCGTAGAAGAAAGTTGAAAACGTCGGTGGGAGCTGATCAAACAAACCTTTGTCGATCAAGCCCTGCAGTAGCGGCGAGACTTTGGGATTGCCGGCCATCAGCCAACAATCTCCTTCAGCGGTTTCCCGGAGATGTCACTCACCTTCATTCCAAGTAATTCCGCGGCCGTGGCCATCACGTCCACATGCTGCACCGGCCGCTCGGTCTCGCCCGGTGCGGCGCCCACGCCCATCGCCAGCATCCACATGCGGCGGCACGACGGATCGCCGCTGCGGTGATTGAGAAACCCATTCGCGGTGTTCTGATCGCCATCGCGTCCGAGTTCCGGCAGCACCAGCATCGTGGTCTTGTCTTTGTAACTCTTGTTGCTCTGGATTTCATCCCAAAGCATTCCGGTAAGCCGATCGGTTCTGGTGATCGCCTGAAGGTAGAGCGAGTACGATCCCCAATGCGCGACGTCCATGTCCCAGAAGTTCACCAGAATCAGCCGTGGCGCAAATTCGCGCATGATCTCCCGCGTCATGAAGAACGTAAGTTCATCACCCGACGACGGCGCTTCGGGACCGTTAATATACTCAACCAGCGCCCGTGTCAGCGTTTCATGCACGTGACGATCGAGCTGGCGTCCGGCTTTGAAAATCGTCCAACCGACGCCCTCGTATCCTTCGCTCAGCAGACTCTCCAGCCGCCGCTGAACATTCTCGCGGTCCGCGACCCCTTCGCCCGAAGGCTTGTTCACAATGTCGCGAACGGCATCGAGAAGAAGTTGTTTCGGCAATACAACGTTGGCCCCCTGGGGAGCGATCTGCGCGAAACTCTTGTTCGTCGCAACCACCCAGGCATGACTCGGACCCGCGCCGGCTTGCTTCTGGTGATATTCGAACAGAGTCGGACTGGCCGGAGGCTGAAAACCAAAATCGTCCACTCGCTGCCAGTTCCCGCTGATGATGCTTGCAGTGGAGTTGAAGTGCGAGAGTACACCCGAGTTGCTGCAGCTCTGGTAAAAAAATCCGTGCGGCCGCATCTCGGCCAATCGGGGGATGTTCCGCAGACCTTCCGGTGCAAACGTCTCGGAGTACCGCACGCCTCCGCCGAACGTCACGATGATGACTCGCTGCGGCCGCTGTAGAGGATCAGCTTGCGCAACCTGAGGAGAGATTCGCCCCGCGAGCGACAGCCCTGCAAGTTGGAGGAATCGCCGCTTGGAAATCTCCGCCATCAGTACTCCGTAATTTCGCCGCCCTTAATCTTACGCTTCTCTTTTGGTCCTATGTCGAGCGGGTGATCGTATCCGGCCAATATCTCTCCAGAGGCCGAATAAAACGATGCAATATCGCACGCCATACTTCCCTTTCCCTCGGCTACAAATGTAATCGCTGTGATCAGCTTCGCCGATTTATAACCGTAGCGCGAGGGGTCGATGAGCCGCAGCGGCGCACCGTGACGATCGGCAAGGGGCGCACCGGCCATGTCCATAGCCAGCAGGACTCGCGGAGACAGAAGATCTTCGATGCTGAAGTACTCATACCACTTGTCAGCGCAATCGAATCGAACTGCCTTCGCACCCTCTCGAGGCTTGACTAAATCCAACAGCGATGCAACCCGAAAACCTCCCCAGGTTGCACGCGACGACCAGCACTGCACGCATTTCATTCGCGAGTCTTGATTCACATGCGGAAAACGCCGAAGATCTGTCACTGCAAGCGTTTGAGGCCTTTCCACAAGCCCGCCAACCCGCAGCCGGTAAGTGTCCTGGTTGATTGGTGGAACCGGGTTGTACCACATGAGCCGGAAATTGAAATTGTCGGGTTGATCGCTGGGTAGCAGCAGTTTCGGTTTTGTATCCGCCCCCCGGAGCCAAGCAATAGACGCGGCAGCGCCAAAAAAGTGACGGCGGTTCATGTGACCCCCATTCTATACCGAGATCCGGTCCTGCGAATGCACGATAAAGTTGTAATATCAATTACAGTCAATACTATCTTTGAAACATTCGTAAATACCCCTTGACTCCGGAATTGACCGGTTATATTCTACCGAAAGCATTGATGACGGGGTAGCGTTTGAAAGCGCTGTCATCAACCACGTTCTGACTTTCGAGCGGCAGGGGAATATATGAACCGGCTTGTTCTTTTCATGGGTGTAGTGTTTTTCGCGGCTACGACTGGCATTTTCGCGCAACGCGATCTTGGAACACTCGTCGGGACCGTTTCTGACTCATCCGGCGGCGTCATCGTTGGCGCGCGCGTGATCATAACCGAGGCCGCAACGGGCTTGGTTTACGAACTGCAAACCAACAACGCAGGCGAATTCGTACGCCCGGCGTTGAAGCCTTCCACTTACTCCATTACAGTCTCGGCGGCCGGTTTCAAGAAGGCCGAGCAACAGAGCGTCTTGCTCACTGCTGGCGAACGCGTGGCCGTCAACATCAACTTGACCGTCGGTGATTCGACCCAAACGGTGGAAGTCGCGGCGGCGGCGCCCCTTCTGCAAACCGAGAGCACACAACTCGGCGCGTCGATCAACGCCAAGGCGATGAGTGAGATTCCGCTCGGTGGACAGCGCAATTTCGCGTATCTGGCGCGGCTTGCTGTCGGCGTCGTTCCTGCAGAGCAGGGCGCGCGCGACGGCGCGAATGGCGGGTTTTCGGCGAACGGCGTGCGGTCGAACGGGCAGAACAACTTTCTGCTGAATGGAGTCGACAACAACATCAACACCATCGACTTTCTGAATCAGACCGCGTATGCGATCGGCCCTTCGGTGGAAGCCATCGCTGAGATGACCGTTTTGACCAACGGCTACAACGCCGAATATGGGCGCGCCGCGGGCGGAGTGGTGAACGTCAATCTCAAATCCGGTAGCAACCAACTCCATGGCTCCCTGTTTGAAATCCTGCAGAACAAAGACCTCGACGCCAATCGCTGGGAAAACAATTTCGCCGGCGTTAAGCGCGGCGCTTTCGTGCAGAATCAATTTGGCGGGACCGCCGGTGGTCCCATCCTGAAAAACAAACTCTTCATTTTCGGCGACTATCAGGGCACCCGAATCGCGACCTCGGGTGGCGCTGTCCCTGGCTTGGGTTACGGTCAGTTTTACACGATTCCAACGGCGGCGATGAGGCAAGGCGATTTTTCGAGCGAACTGGGGGCTTCGGTAGGAGTTGACCCGGCCTCCGGACTCTCCGTGCAACAGGGCGCCATCTACGATCCGAAATCGACCGTGTATAACAGCAGCGGCGTCCCGGTGTCGCGGACTCCCTTCGCGGGGAACATCATACCTCTCAATCGTATGGACCCGGCTGCCTTCAAGATCATGAATCTCTACCCGGCTACGAACCAGCCGATCAAGACCGGAACCTTTCCCACGAACGACTTCTACACCGTCACGCCCGGTGGTTTGGTTACCGATCAGGGAGACGGACGAGTCGATTACCACCTGAGCGACAAAGATAGTCTTTTCGGGTCAATCAGCTGGTCGAACACTTCGAAGACCTCGGGAATTCCATTCCCTGGTCCGGTCGATGGATCGGTTTTCCAGGGTGCCGGCGAAATTGATCTGTCCCGCAACGCGCAAATGAGCTATACGCGTGTATGGAACGCTTCGCTGCTTACGGAAACCCGCGTTGGCTTCACACGTTTGGTGACGTCGCGCATCGGCGGCAACCCATCGGCCGACTTGTTTACGCAAATGGGAATCGGTGGCTACAACCCGACCGGCGCCACCGCTAACAACGGCGGGCTTCCTCAGACATCGTTCAACAACAACAGCAACAGCGCCATCTATTCTCAAATTGGCGCCAACGACTGGATTCCCACCAAGGAATTCAATAACGTATGGGACTTTATTCAGAACGTAGCGATTACCAAGGGCGCGCACTCCTTTAAGTTCGGCGCCGAATTCCGGCCGGTCAAGTTCCCGTTCTTCCAGGTCCCCGATCCTCACGGGAACCTCGTTTACAACCAAAACGAAACCGCGTTCCCGTCAACTGCCAAAGGAACAAACGGCGCTCAGTTCAATAGCGTAACGGGCGACCCGATCGCTTCCGCGCTCCTGGGGCAGATCGATAATAGCGCGATTGCGACCACGAATTTCGTCTCCTCGCAGAAGAGCGCTTGGGCGTTCTATGGCCAGGAGGACTGGAAGGTGAATTCGAGGTTGACCGTCAACATTGGTTTGCGATACGAGCTGTTCTCGCCGATCGACGAGCGATTTGCCCGCCAAGCCAACTTCGATATCCAGACCCAGACTCTCTATATCCCCAAGGGCCCGAATCAAGACGCCCCACTCCCTCCGAACTTCGCCACAGCGTTTCCGAGTATCAAAGTTGACCGCGGCAACGTGCCCAGCACGTTAGTCCCCTGGGACAAGTGGGATTTCGGTCCGCGCATCGGAATAGCCTACCGCGTCGGCGAGAAGACGGTAGTGCGTGTCGGCTTTGGTATGTTCTTCGGCGGCGAGGAAAATCAAGGTGGCAGTCCGAACCGCGGGGAAGGCGTGCCGTTTAACGAGACTGTCCAACTGGCGCGCTTAAGTGGTATCAGCAGCTTCATCGGAATTTCACAGCCTGAATGCACGGGTTGTAATTACATGCCGGGTGGACTCACGGGCGGCTACCCGTTGAACGTCTTCACGCTGCCGGCGCCCGTTTCGTTCCGCGGTGTCCAGTCGGATTTCCGCAACCCCGTTGTGGACAAGTGGAATTTCATCGTACAGCGTGAGCTGCCCTTCAACATGGCTCTTGAGACCGGTTACGAGGGAAATCACCAGGCGCACCAGGTGATCCTGTGGAATGCGGATCCGCCGGTAAACATCGGCACCACCAATTCAGCCATCACTACTGAAACGCAGCGCATCATTCTGCCGCCCTGCGCGACTTGCGCTTCTATCGGTAACGGCTTGTCGATGACTTCGTCATTCGGTTACGGCAACTACAATGCCCTCTCGGCGAAGCTGGAGAAACGGTTCTCGCACGGCCTGCAGTTCCAGACCACATACGTGTGGAGCCATACGCTGGCCAACAGCAGTACGCCATTAAGCGGCTCCACGAACTTTGGCCCAAAGGATTTGACCAACTACGCAACCGGGTACTCCAGCGCCGCATGGGACATCCGGCACAACTTCACGAGCGGGTTTAACTACGATGTCCCGTTCGGGAGAGGCAAGACGTTCGCATCAGGGATGAACCGGCTTGCGGACGCCATGATCGGCAACTGGCACATGAACGGCCTGTTGAGTTTGCGAACCGGCCAACCCTACACGATTTCAGCTTCGTGCCAGGGTGTGTGGAACAGATGCGTGCCGGACGTGACCGCGAATCCCAATGCCGCGCCGCCGTCAGGCCGTAGTCCCAACCTCTGGTTCGACATTGCTAACTTCACAGCCCCGGCATCCTTGACGGGTGGCAATCTGGGCCTGCAGAGCCAGACTGGCCCACCCACCCGGGCTCTCGATTTCTCGATATTCAAGGACTTCCCCATCACCGAGAGATTCAAAATGCAGTTCCGGGCCGAGAGCTTCAATCTTGCGAATACACCCCAGTTCGGCTTGCCCGACGCCAGCTTCGGCGACAGCAAGGCGGTGGGTGGTAACGGAAATTTCGGCAAGATATTCACCACTCAGGCAGCCAGCGAGCGCCACATCCAGTTCATGTTGCGTTTGCAGTTTTAAGCTCTTTTCCAGTGTTCTACACTGGACTGCACGGGAGAGGATACGCTTTCCTCTCCCGCCCGACCCATGTTGTGGTTGCTCTTACTCCTCTTCGCCGATTCATTTGATACAGATTTTCGCACCGGCCTGATTGCTCTGAAAGAAGGCAATCTGGATGTTGCGCAAGCGAGGCTCGAGTCGGCGTCGAAACTTCAACCGGTCAATCCCCGGGTCTGGCTCGCATTGGCTCAGACCTACTGGAAGACAAACAAACCGGCCGAAGCGCAAGCGGCGGCTCAACGGGCCGAAGCGCTGACAAAGGATCCAGCACTGCTTCACGGCTTGGCGTTCTACTATTCCGAGACCGGAAATAACCACAAGGCCGCCGATCTGTTGTGGTCCGCCATCCGCCAGGACGCCAATAACGAGAGCTACTATCTGGAGATCGCCCAACTTTGTTTTAAGCAGCAAAATTTCAATTCCGCACTGGAGGCGCTCGGAGCCGGCCGGAAGATTTTTCCGGAGAGCGTTCAATTGGAACTCGCCACCGGCGTCGCCTATTACGGCCTCCGCCGCTTTCCTGAAGCGATCGACGCATTCCTCCGTACGATCGAACTCGATCCCAGTCCCGAGCAGCCTTATGTTTTCCTGGGCCGTATGTTCGACCAGGCGGAAGCCAAGCTCCCAAAGATTCGCGCCGTGTTCGCCGCGTTCGCCAAGAAGGCCCCCGACAATTACCTCAGCAGCTTTCTATACGCCAAGACGTTCGCAATCGACGATCCGGCGCAAGCTGAGACGCTTCTGCGAAGGTCTATCGCGCTGAACGCCGCGTTTCCCGATTCGCACTTCGATCTTGGCGTTCTCCTGGAGGGCTCGGGCGGCCCCCAACGTTTGGAGGAAGCGATTCGTGAAATGCGGCGGAGCATTGAGCTGGATCCGAATGATCCTGTTGCGCACTACCACCTGGCGCGACTCTACGATCAGGCAGGCAAGGCAGCGGAGGCACGCGCCGAGCGCGAATTGCACCGGAAGCTATCGCAGCCATGAGGGTATTCCTCCTGCTTTTCGGAGCGGCGGCGCTTTTGTCGAGTACTTTCGCCATCCGATTCGTGGATATCGCGGATTCGGCTGGTCTGAAGGTTCGCAACACGTCCGGAGGCCGCGACAAAAAGCAATACATCGTGGAAGCAACGGGATCTGGTGTTGCCATCTTCGACTACGACGGCGACGATGCGAACGATGTTTTCATCGTCAACGGAACAACGCTAGACCGCCCGAAAGGTGCGCCGCCCCTGACATCGCAGCTTTACCATAACGATGGGAAAGGCCATTTCACCGATGTCTCGCGCCAAGCCGGGTTCAATATCGAAGGATGGGGCCAGGGCGTCTGCGTTGGCGACTACGATAACGACGGCCATCCCGATCTGCTCGTGACATATTACGGTCACAATGTTCTATACCGAAACACAAGGGCCGGACGATTTGAAGACGTAACAGCAAAAGCCGGACTCCCGGTCACAGGAACGCGCTACGGCGCCGGCTGCTCATTTCTGGATTACGACCGCGATGGCCTGCTCGATCTCTTCGTCGCAAATTACGTGGATCTTGACATGAACGCAACGCCAAAGCCAGGCACCAACGCATTTTGCCAGTGGCTGGGAATCGCCGTGGCCTGCGGACCGCGCGGGCTGCCGACGGGCCACAACGTTCTCTATCACAACAACGGCGATGGAACGTTCACCGACGTTTCCGAACGCGCCGGAATACTCAAGCCCGGCGGCAGATATGGGCTCGGCGTGATCTCCGCCGATTTCGATAACGACGGTTGGCCGGACATTTATGTCGCATGCGACCAGACGCCCAGCCTTCTCTTTCACAACAACCACGATGGAACATTCGAAGAGCGCGGCGTGGAAGCGGGCGTCGCGTACAATTTCGACGGCCAACTGCAATCCGGAATGGGCGTCGCGGTAGCGGACTTCGACGGCAACGGAACGCTGGACATCGCGAAGACCAATTTCTCAGGCGATTTGCCGTCACTGTACCGGAACGAAAACGGGAAGTTTTTCAGCGATGTCTCCATGCGCGCCGGTCTTGCCGCCAATCATCTGCTCGGCTGGGGGATCGCGTTCGTGGACTTCGACGAGGACGGCTGGAAAGATCTCATCCTGGCCAACGGACATATCTATCCCGAGGTGGATCGCGCGTCCCTCGGCGACAAGTACCGGCAGAAGACGCTGATCTATCGAAACCTCGGCAATGGACGCTTTACTGACGTCACTTCCCAGGCGGGCCCGGCGCTCGCGACACTCCGGCCAGCCCGCGGCCTCGCGACCGGAGATCTGGACGGCGACGGACATCCGGAGATCGTAATCGTGAATACGAACGAGCCGCCGGGTTTGTTGAAAAATACCGGCACGCGCGGACACGCTGTGCGGATTCGGCTGATCGGCACAAAGTCAAATCGCAGCGCGATCGGCGCGAGAGTCGAAGTGACCGCCGGAGGGCGCACGCAGATCGATGAAGTGCGGAGCGGCGATAGCTATCTCTCGCAGAACGACCTTACACTGCACTTCGGTCTAGGTGACGCCTCAATAGTAGATCGCATTCGGGTCCGCTGGCCCAATGGCGCCGTCCAGGAGTGGAAGCAAGTCTCCGCTGACCAGACAGTCACGCTCACCGAAGGCGCCGCGGATGTTCAACGAAAACCCTTCAGGATGCCCTGAAAACCAGTTTCCCTTCGCGAACAGGAAGCTCTTAAGATCCATTTTTAGGCGATGGTTGCATTTCCATTGCCCGCCGCGCGAAGCAAGCCCAGCGGTTCGCCGAGTCGATAGCCCGGAAACACCTGCGCGAGATTCTTCTGGCCAAGATGGCCGCCGACGAGTTCGCTCAGCACCGCGCGGAAATCCGTAGTCACCGCCAAATCGCGTCCTTCGTAAAGCTGTTCCCGTTCAAGTCCCGGCCACTTGCCGTAAACCTTGCCGCCGCGAACCGGCCCGCCCAGCACCATCATCAGGCCGCCATGTCCATGGTCCGTCCCGCTGTCGCCGTTTTCCTGTGCGGTGCGGCCGAATTCCGACATCGTTACGATCACGATGTCTTCCATCCGGTCGCCCATATCCTGGCAGAACGCCGATAGCGCGGACGCAAACTGCCGCAACAGGTTCGACATCTGCTGTGGCTCGTTCTGATGATGATCCCAGCCGCCGATTTCCGCGAACGCCGCCTCCACACCGGCATCGGCTTTGATGAGGCGCGCCACTTGTTGCAGGCTGCGGCCCAGTTCCCCACCCGCAACGTATTGCGCCCCGTTCGCGGGCGTGTACACGCCACTGCTCAGCGTCCGGATCATCTTCATGGCCGCGAACGCATCCTTACCGGCGCCCTCCAATTGTTTGTCCTTAGAGGTCGCGTACATGCTCTCCAGAATCGATGCGGTGTCGTCATTCATCCGGTACTGCTGCATATCGGCCACGGCAATTGCCGAGCGGTCGCCCCGCAGTGTGCGCGGCAACTGCGCTCCCATCGAAATAGCACGCAAGGGCGAAGTCTCCCCCGTGCGCGGCCCCAGCGCGCGATTCAGCCAGCCGTCGCCCTTCACTCCCGGCGTGCCGGATTCCATGTAGTCCTGCGCGTCGAAGTGCGAGCGCGTCGGATCGGGCGAACCCGCCGCTTCGACGATCGCCAGTTGTTCCTTGTCCCACAGCGCCTTCAACGGTGCGAGTTGAGGATGCAGTCCAAAACGTCCGTCCAGGTCGATCGCGCCATTCGGCTTCCCGGGCGATGCCACTCCGATCACCGGGCGCAACTCCGCATACCGTTTTTCCGCGAACGGCACGACCGTGTTCAATCCGTCAGCCGCACCGCGTTGGAAAATCGCCACCAGGATTTTTCGTTTACCCTGAGTCGCGCGCCGCCGCGCGTCCAAGCCAAAAAGGAACCGCGCCCGCCCCGGCCATCACCAGCGACGAGCCCTTCACAAAAAAGCGTCGCGTCAACAAGCGTCACCTCCTCTGGAATTCCGGCGAGCTGATCACCAGACCCATGATCAGTTGCGGGCTCGCCTGTTTGCTCTCTAAACCCTTCGCAATCGCCCCCAGCGTCTGTGGCGACGCGTCGCGATTCAGCAGATCGTGCGCGATCGACGGAGCATCTTCTTCGCCGAATCGCGCCGAGGCATCGACCTTCACTCCTGGAACCTGCCCTCTGGCAAGCGCATTACCGAAACTGATCCGGGCCATCACGCTCGCCGTGCTGAGCCACGTTTCCGCCGTATCCTTGTAACCGGCCGGCTCAACTTTTCCGTACAGTGGTTCGCCCATGTCCGCCACCTGTCGCACCAACTCGAAACTGTCGGTCGTGTCGCCACCGGCAGCGCGCACCGCGCTCACCACCGCCTCAAGCGGCGACTTCATCTTCGCCTGCCAAGCCCCTTCCGAGAGGAATTCGCGCGACGTCAACATCGTCTCCATCACCGCCCGCAGATCGCCATCCGTCTTGAGAAACGTTTTCACCATCTTGTCCACCAGCGATTGCGGCGGATCGTCGGCCACGAAGCGTTGTGCCAGCGCCTTCGAAATAAATCTGGCGGTAGAAGGATGGCGCGCCAGTATACCGATCACCTGCAGGCCATCTTGTTCCTCGCCGCCCGCAGCGATCCGGTGGCCCAGAACAATCTTCTCGCCGGCTGTCGTGCATGAATGCGGCGAACGCAAATTCCGGTTTCGTGTTCGGCTGCCGGATCGTCCATCCGGTGAAACACCGCGCCACCGCGATCACGTCCGCCTGCGTGTAGCCGCCATTCACGCCCAGCGTGTGCAGTTCCATCAGCTCTCGACCGTAGTTTTCGTTCAACCCGTGCGCCTGCCGGAACGGGAACGACGGACCGCCGAACGGCCCCGGCGCGAACGGCCCCACCTGAAACAAGTCCTCAGCCAGGGATGTCCAATTGTCCAGATAATGCAGCATGGCGGGATGCCGCGCCGTTGCCAGCAACAGGTCTTTGAAATGCCCCAGCACGTGCGGGCGAATCGCATCGTTTTCGTAGCTGGCCAAAGTTGCCTGCTCCTGCTTGGCCCTTGCCCTCGAACACATTGAAGTGGTTAAACCAGAAATCGGTCAGCACTTCTTCCAGTTGCCGGTTCGAATACAGCGCCCGGTAGATTTTGGCCTCGCGCAAGTCCGCCATCGGCACCTGCCGCGGCGTCCGCGAAAGCGCTACCATCCGCCGCAGTTCTGGAAAATCCGCCAGCGCCGTTGGTGGCAGCGCCCCAGCCACCTGTAGCCGCTTGGTGGCGTCGAGTGACTTGAACAGTGCCTCGCGTTGTTCGAGCGTGCCGTGCGCCGCTCGAATCTGCTCCGGCGTCAGCAGTTCGTTCAGCGGCGGACGCAGCTTGCGCATCTCTTTGGTCCGCTCGTCCTGTTGTTTCTGCCGCAACATTTTGGCTTCCTGCTGCAGCTCCGGCAATCCTTCCAACACGTTTGGCCCTACGACGCCCAGCACTTGCGCCCGCTTTTCCGGACTCATCGCCAGAAACGATGCCTTTCGTTCCTCCGCCGTGCCATTCATCGTCTTCCGCAGCTGGTCGCCTCGGCAACAGCTCCGTGGAGCCGAGGGGGTCTGACAAACCCGGGTGGAAACAATGGGTAGTATCGCTTCAGGACTTCGGCCGAATCCAGATGCAGCGTTTCGAGAGGCTTCAGCTTGGCTTCGAGCAGCGGGTTCTCCGGAATCCGGTCCGGATGGAGTTGGAGCGCGATCCATTTCTCCAGCCCCATGTGGCGAACCTCTTCCACGTCGCCCGGCCGCGGGCCAAACGTCAATCGGTTAAGCGCCTGCAGGATCTGCCGGTCTCGGGTCAGCTTGGTGTCGAACGGGCCGGCCGCATTCCCGCTATGTGGAACCGTGGCCGCCAGCAGCGCTGCCGCTGCCACCACCAGTACAGACCGCATTATCGTCACGCCGTACCTCCGCGACTATATGACGCCAGTATAGCCCCGCTCGTTGATACGACGCCGGCGATCGATCCCACGGAACACATCATAATGAACGAAGCGATAAATGCCCCCCATACCTTACGATCAACTGCGCTCCGCCCTCGCGTTCTGGCAGCCTTACCTTGTCGTTGCCTCAATTTGCGTCGCCGCAGGGCTCACCGCGCTCGGCTTGTCGCTGCTCCGTTCGCGTGATCGCTTGCTGCTCTGGATCGGCATCTTCACTATGCTCTACGGTCTCCGGCTGTTCTGGGAAAACGACCTCGTGCGCATTGCATTCGGCGTGCCCTCACTCCGCATGCCCATCGCCGTGATCACCTATTTGATTCCGATTCCTTACGTGCTCTTCGTCCGTGAGCTGCTTGGCCGGGGCTGGAAATCTTCGATTCAGATCTGGCTCTGGGTGCAGATCGTGTTTGCACCGGTCGCGATCCTGGCAGGGTCCTTGGACGGCTACTCGAACTTGTTAGGGCAGGTCAACAGTATTCTCATCATCGGGGGCACCGCTCTCACGTTTGCGCCTCTGCTCCTCACCCGCGCCGGCACTTCACTGCCACCGGCGCTTCGCTATTCCATTTTCTCGTTCCTCCTCGTCGCGCTGGCCAACAACCTCGGATTCCGTCCCGCCGGACACAACATCGAACCTCTCGGCTTTCTGGTGCTCATCGCCGGCCTCGTCTATACTGCGGCGCAACGCGCCATCTCACGCGAACGGAAGCTCGCCGAAATTGAGGGCGAACTCGCAACGGCACGCCGCATCCAGACTTCGATCCTTCCCCGTACTCTGCCTGAACTTCCCGGTCTTCGCCTCGCCGCATGTTACCGGCCGATGACCGCAGTGGCCGGAGACTTCTACGACTTTCTCCGGATCGACGAGCGGAGTCTCACGGTACTCGTCGCCGACGTCTCCGGCCACGGCGTGCCCGCGGCGCTCATCGCATCCATGCTGAAGGTCGCGTTCGCACTGCAGGCCGATAATGCCACCGATCCAGCGGCAATTCTCACGGCGCTCAACAAGATCCTGAACGGCGTGCTCGACGGGCAGTTCGTCACGGCCGTCTGCGTCCACATTCACCTCGAGGCCCACACCATCACTCATGCCGGCGCGGGACACCCGCCCGTTATCCTTGCACGGAGAGCATCGGGCGAGGTGCTGGAACTCGCCGAGAACGGCCTTATTCTCGGACCGTTCCGGAAAGCGTCCTACACGAATGCCATCGCGCCGTTCGAACCCGGCGACCGACTGCTGCTCTACACCGACGGAATCATCGAAGCCACCGTTTCCGATGGCGAGCCTTTTGGCCCGGTGCGCCTCCGGGAATTCGCAGCCGCACAGGCCAACTCAGAGCCCGCGGCGTTTGCGAATACTCTAATGGACACGGTATCGATTCATGAGCAGGAAGACGATCTCACCATAGTCGTCGCAGAGGCACTGTGACCAGGGCGCGTCTAGCAGGTTGCGCGCTGGCTGTGGCTACGTTTCCGGGCTACACCACGCTGGCCGGCGCTCCTGGCAGCCGTCCCACTTTTGCCGATTGGCCGGTATACAGTGACAAAAATCTTCAAAAGAATTTTCTCCCTTAGCCGCAACAACATGCAACCCTATTTCGTCCCCTCTTCCCTCCCCTGATTTTGACCCCCCAGGAGTACACTCCAATCAGAAAGAGGCGAGCCGCCGTGCTCGCCTTTTTCATTTCAATTCGAGGAGCAACACAATGTCGACGCAATCTCAAATCCTGGCCAATCAAGCCAACGCGAAGCACTCCACCGGTCCCCGGACCGAAGCCGGCAAGACCGCCGTCTCCGCCAACGCGACCACCCACGGAGCCACCTCCAAGAACCCGTTCATCAAAGGAGAAAGCCTAACCGAATACCAAAGTCAAATCGACCAATTCGAAGCCGAATTCAAACCCGTCACGGTGCATGAAAAGTTTCTCGTCCGGGAGCTGGCCGGTGCGGCCTGGCGCCTGCGCCGTCTGCACATGTGGGAAATGCTCATCCTCGACGACTGCCCGGCCGACGTAAACCCATTCGACGATGACGATCAATTCAGGAAACTCAACCGCGCGCATCGCCACATCCAGTCCCTCGAACGCTCCTACCATCGCGCGCACCGCGAACTCATCGCCGCCAGAAAGCCTGGCAATCCGCAAAGCGCCCCCGAAAAGGCGCCTGCACCAGAACAAAGCCAAATTCCAGTAAAGGCCTTTTCTTTCTTCGAAAACACCTGGAACGGAGAGGTCAACTTCTCCTTGAAGAACCCCGGCCCGAACCGCGATCTACCGTTTTCCCGGTCAAAGGTAGCAGGAATCGCCGATCCTCCCCGCAGCCGCTGACATTAGCAACACAATCTGCACCCGCTCGAGGAGATTCAGCCGTGCGAGAATGGCTGAAGATCGGCGGCGGTCAAGCGCGCCGGCCGCGAAACAGACGCACAGGCGTCCACGTTAGTGTCGAGCGACTCAGCTCGACGTTCACCGTAAGTTTTGCGCGCCTGAGCCCGCCCCGCGATCAACGTAGTACTCCTCTCTATGGTTTGACGGCAAAAGAATTTGACTCTAAAAATCGAGGCATAAATAGGGGGCATTACTGTTATGACGAACGGTTCCTTACGTAACAGCTCTATTGTTGTTCTGCTCGTCTTTCTTCTTACGGTGGCTGCGCCGCGAGTTCGGGCACAGGTACTGTACGGGTCAATCGTAGGCACAATACAGGATGCAACCGGCGCCGTTGTACCGGGCGCTACTGTGACTGCCACCAATACGGGCACTGGCCAGACGCTGACTACGACTACAAGTTCCTCCGGGGTCTACTCGCTCGTGAACGTCTTGGAGGGCAGCTATGAGTTGAAGGTTTCAGCAAAGGGTTTCCGCGGTTATACCCAAACGGGTCTGCAGGTAACGGTGAACACGGTCCGGCGCGAGGACATTACGCTGCAGCTCGGGCAAGTAACGGAGAACGTCACGGTGCAGGCCTCGGCGCTCGCGCTCCAAACCGACAAAACGGACATCCACACCGATCTGAATTCAGACGTAATTCAGAATCTCCCGCTGCCGCACTACCGCAACTATCAGAGCTTGATCAACCTGGTGCCCGGGGCCACTCCAGGTGTGCTGCAAAACAGCATCCAGGTTTCACCCGAGCGCGCGCTCAGCACGAATATCAACGGCGTGAACCGGAACAACAATGCGACGCGCATCGACGGCGCGCTGAGCATTTATCTGTGGCTACCCCATCATGCGGCGTATGTCCCGCCGGCGGAAACCATCGAGACGGTGAATATCTCCACCAACAATTTCGACGCCGAGCAGGGGCTGGCGGGTGGCGCGGAGGTGACGGTAGTCACCAAATCGGGCACCAATCAACTGCACGGCTCCGCGTTTGCGTTCAACAACAACGCCGTGATGCAGGCGAAGAACGTTTTCAACACCGCGAAGAAGCCCGAGACCAACGACAACATCGATGGAGTGACGCTGGGCGGGCCCATCAAGAAGAACAAGCTGTTCTTCTTCGGAGGCTGGGAGGGGAACAGGGAGCGACTCGGTTACAACGCCCTGATGACTGTCGCCACGGCCGATCAACGTACGGGCGATTTCAGCGCCTACAAGGCGACAATTTACGATCCTCTAACCGGCAACACGGACGGAACCGGGCGGACTCCGTTCGCGGGCAATATCATTCCCCAAAACCGGCAGAGTGCGATTACGCAAAAAATTCAGTCTCTGGTACCGTTGCCAAACCTGCCCGGCCTGGTTGGGAACTACACCAACGCGGCGCCACAGTCACTGACTCGGGATAACTACGACGTGAAGGTCAACTGGAATCGCAACGACACCCATTCGATCTGGGCGAAGTACAGCATCATGCCCGCCACAACGGCGTGCGTCGGCGGTCTGGGGGCGGCCGGTGGAGTGCCGCTTTGCCAGGGCAGCAACATCGGCGTCTCGGACGTCCTGACCCAGGTCGCGACCATCGGCCACACGAAAACATTTTCGCCTACATTTGTTTGGGACGGTTTGATCGGTTACACGCGCATGGGCGCCAGTGTGACCGGCCTCGACTACGGCAAATCGACCCCACTCACCACATTGGGCATTCCAGGCACCAATGGCGGCAACAACGACGTCCGCAACAGCGGAGCGCCTCAGTTCGTCATCGACGCTGGAGCGAGCTACGCGCAATTGGGCGGTGATACCGACACCCGGCCGTACTTCTACCACCAGGACACTTTCACCACCTCGCAGAATTTCGGTTGGACCAAGTCGAAGCACGATATCCGCTTTGGGTTTGAAGGGGTCCGGCACAAAATGAACTTCTACGAGCCGGATGGTGGAGGTGGTGGCGGGCCGCAGGGGCAGTTTGACTTTACCGGCGGCATCACCGGTCTGAAAGGCGGGCCTTCGTTGACCCAATACAACGCGTATGCGGCGTTCCTCCTGGGATTGCCGCAGACGGATAAAGAGACTCTCCAATACGAGCCGTTCACTTCGTACAACTATGATTTTGCATGGTACGTGCGCGACCGCTGGCAGATCACGCCGCGGCTCACGCTCTCGATCGGAGTGCGGTACGAGCTCTATCCGCTGATGACCCGGGCAGGCCGCGGCGGCATTGAGGAATACAACCCGAGCACGAACCTGATTGCACTCGGGGGCGTGGGCGGAAACCCGCGGGATCTGAACATCTCCACCAGCCACAAGCTGTTCGCCCCGCGAGTCGGGCTTGCCTATCGCGTGGGGAAACTCGACAGTGATCCGAAGCGGGTTCGGGATTACGATCGACCCGATGCCGCTGGCCAGACCTTTGCGTGGTTTCTATCCGCTCACCGTTTCCAGCCTCTTTACCTCGGCCAACTCGTTCGCTCCGTTCCAATCGATCACGCAGGGAATTCCAGCGATTCCCGCTCCCGACGAAACCCAGGCATCTCTGCCGGTGCCGGCTACCGCACAGGTGAGATACATCTCCGGGAATGAGCTCAAGAGAGGTTATACGGAGTCCTGGAATTTCATCATCGAGCGGGAGTTGCCGTGGCATCTGCTGACATCGGTCGGGTACGTCGGCACGCAGTCGGTGCATTTATTCGCGGACCTCGATGTTAATGCCGGCGTTCCTGGGGGAGGCACGGCAGGTCAACCGCTCTATTCTCTGTTTGGGCGCTCGGCGATCACATGGGCATGGAACGGGTACCTGAGCTCGCACTACAACGGCTTGCAGGTATCGGTCAATCGCCGGATGGCGGACGGCTTGACTCTGAAGGGAGCATACACGTATTCCAAAACCATCGACTCCACCGATGATGATGGGTGGGCCCAGGTCTTGTTCAACTATTTGCCGGATCTGAAGCGCAATCGCGCAGTAGCCGGTTTTGACATTCCGCAAAACCTTCAGATAGCGGCCATGTACGAGCTGCCTTTCGGTCAGGGGAAGAAGTACGCCACCAATGGCGCAGCGAAATGGATCTTCGGGGGTTGGCAAATCAACGGCGTCCTGTCGGCGATCTCCGGGAAGCCATTTACTGTGACCGCTTCGGGGGCGGCGCTCAACGCCCCGGATAACACGCAAACCGCGGATCAGGTGAAGACCAATGTGCAGAAGATCGGCGGTACCGGGCCGGGGCAATATTATTACGACCCGACGGCCTTTGTTCCGGTGAACCAGCCGCGCTTTGGAAACACCGGCCCGAATATTTTGCGAAGCCCGGGTTGGGTCAACATGGATCTCAGCGTCTTCCGGAAGTTCCAACTTCGAGAGTGGTTGGGGCTGGAGTTCCACGCCGACGCATACAACTCTCTCAACACGCCGCATTTCGACGCGCCAAATGCGAATGCGAACAGCGCGAGCTTCATGCAGATCACAGCCGCGGAGCAGGATCAGCGCCAGCTCCGCCTGGGATTCCGGTTACTTTGGTAGGTGCTTTACCCGGCTTCCTCATTGGCTCTTTTCAACAAGGAGCGCATGTAGGAAATACAATATGCCGTCCCTGCGCGGTTCAGGCCAGTGTCGCCGGCAAGGGCAGGGACGTGGTCTGGCACCATCGGACCGGCGTAGCGGACTTCACGTAGCGCCTTCATCACCTGGTACAGATTCACATAGCCTTCGTCGGGAAGAGTTTCCCGAAAGACCGGGAGCGGTGATGTCACGTTGCGGAAATCGATATCGAAGATTTTGCCCCGCCGGCCGAAATCGTCGATCATCTCGAGCACACTTTTCCCCATCTGATCCCCGCCTTCCGACCAGGTGCCTACGCATAAGCGCACGCCCCAGTGCTTGCTGTTGCCGGCGAGTTCCTCCGCGCGGCGGTAGCCGTCATAGTTACGGAAGATCCGGCCGACTCCGTTCATCTTCTCGATGACCGGCGGGTCCGAAGGGTGCATGGCCAGCCTCACGTTCGCTTCTTCAGCAACGGGGAGCACAGCCTTCAGATAGTAGACGAAGGCATTCCAAACTTCATCCTCCGAATACTCACGTTCGAAGCGGCGCTTTTCCACTTTCGATCGGAAAGCGGCGAGATCAAATTCGCGCGTCTGATAGCCGCGCCTTTCAACCATCGCGGTAGTGAATGTGTTGGCGGGTAACCAGTCGAGAACCGCTACGGACACGCCAAGCTTGCCAAGATGCCGGATTACCTTGCGGCAGGTGTCGATATCCCGATCGCGCTTGGGGCCGGGCAGACCGAGAAGGATATCGGGCGACTGGTGAGCATAGTGGGCGCAATGATACATGGAGAGACCGAAACGCGCGAATCGGTCTCGGGCTTGCGTGATCTCGTCCAGCGATGCGTCGAGCGGAATCTCGGCGCGAAAGTAGCGCAAGCCGATCTGTTTGAGAAATAGCAGGTCGTCGTCTGAAACACGAATACTCACGCGATGCGATATTTTGATGTTCGTGGGATCGAACTCGTCGATGGGTGCATGAGCCGCCACAGCGCTCCCGAGAAGTGGTGCGGCGAGGGGAAGCTTAAGAAGATCGCGTCTGTTCATGTTGCCCTAATTCTATTGCTGTGCCAGGGCCGCTTGGAGCATCGCTCTCGCATATGCGACGTTGTAGACCCAACCGGTGTACGACCCGCTCTTGGGCTGGTCGCGATCCGCATCAAGCACGCGCGGATGCTCAGGATATACCAGGCGTGGATACTTCTGACGCACCAGCTCTTTCATCACCGCCAGCATGTCCACCTCACCGTTGTCCGGGAAGACTTCAGTGTATTTCTCCCTCGGCACTTCGGTAATCACGTTGCGGTAATGCACATGGTTGATGCGGTCGCGCGATCCAAAATAGCGGCAGACTTCCACCGGATCCTGGCCCAGCTCCCTCGTCACTCCGCAGTCAAATGTGATTCCGTTGGATTTGCTCGGCACGATATCGATCAGCCGCTTCCATCCTTCCAAACTGCCCATGGGCTGGCCGGATCCACGGCTGATAGGCGGTGGCGGGTCGTTCGGATGGAGCGCCATTCGCACGTTCGATTCTTCCGCGACGGGAATTACTGCCTTGACGAAATAGGTCAGGTTTGTCCACATCTCATCGAGACTATGAGCGCCCTCTTCGGGGCGCGGAGGCAGGTCCTTAACGCGATCGTAGTTGAAATGACTCATGCCGGCGCCGCCCCGGCCGGGCTCCGTTGAATAGCCCTCTGTGATGCGGTGAGCATAGAAGTTGTATTCCACCACTGGGAGACCGGCGCGTCCGGCGGCGCGAACGGATTGCCGGACTTTCTCAATCTCCTCGTCGCGCCCGGGCCGGCCATAGATCGCGCTGGCAAAGGACGCGTTGGCCGTTCCAGCCGGGCTCATCCAAGGGATCATCATGTTCCCGAGGGTGAGGCCGCCGGCTTTGAGTTTTTCCATGATCGAGCGGATGGTGGCTTCGTCCCAGGGAATCGGCGGAGAGTCGGCCAGCAACACATTGTCAACACCGAGTTGCTTGATTCGACGCATGCCGGCGTCGTTCAGGTTGGCCAGCGAGATGTTCATGCAGAGCTTCGGCGTGTCGCGGCCTTCGGAACGAAGCGCGGCGCTCAACATGGCGGAGGGCGACAGTGCGGCGGCGCCGATTCCTTGGATCATTCTTCGTCGCGACATGGCGAAATTCATAAGTTCGTTCTCCTGTGTCAGCCATCGAGCCGAGGTCTGCGCGTATGCCAGTCGGTTGCCAGTTGATAGGCGTGGCCGACCCGGAAGAGCGTCGCTTCATCGAAAGGTTTGGCGCAGAACTGAATGCCTAACGGGAGCGACGGAGGGCCGGCTGTGAAACCACAAGGCAGCACAATGGCGGGAATCCCGGTGACGTTGGCGATGTTAAAGGAATCCGGGCGCGGCTGCGGCGGCGGATCGGAAGGGGCATCGGTACCCACGATTTCAGCGTCGAGTTTGGGCGCCGCATTGCCCGCTGGAAGCATCAACACGTCGCAGGTCTGGAAGACTCGCTGCATTTCCTCCATGAGGAGTGTGCGCAGGCGTAGAGCCTTGATGTAATCAACGGCGGAATAGAATGTCGCGACTTCCAGGCGCTCGCGAACCAGCGGCTCGAGCAGATCTCCGTGCTCTTTGAGCCTTTTCTCGTGGTATGCGGCGGACTCGGAACCGAGAATGATCGACGATGCGTCGCCGCAAAGAGCTGCGTCGCGCACTTTGACATCCACCAACACGGCGCCCTGTTCCTTCAACAGCGCGAGGGCCCGGCGGAGGGCGGCCTCTGTGTCGGCGTGGACGTGCTCGAAAAAGTACTCGGTTGGGACACCGATGCGCAACCCTTTGACATTCCCGCTGAGCGCTTTGTTGTAATCCGGAACCGGGGTAGCGGCCGCAGTGCGGTCCTTAGGGTCCGCACCAGCTATGCCTTGCAGCATGCATGCGACGTCGGCTACGGTTCTGGCCATCGGCCCCGCATGATCGAGTGTCCAACTGAGCGTCGTTACGCCGAAGAGGCTGATTCGCCCGTAAGTCGGCTTCAGACCCACGATGCCGCAACTTTTGGCGGGACCACGAATGGAGCCTCCGGTGTCGCTTCCCATTGTCAAAGGAACCATGTTGGCAGCCAGAGCCGCACCGGAACCGCTCGAGGAGCCTGATGGAGAATAGCGGAGGTCCCAGGGATTGCGGGCCGGTCCAATCAGTCCGTTCTGCCCGCTCCCCATTGCGAACTCGAGAAGGTTCAGCTTACCGATCAGGATGGCGCCTGCCTGGTTGAGGCGCGCGGTGACGGTGGACTCGTGGTCCGGGATCCAGCTGGCAGTCGCCTTCGAGCCGTTGGTGGTGCGGATTCCCTTGGTCGCAAATAGGTCCTTGGGGGCATATGGAACGCCGTGAAGCGGTCCGCGGTAATGGCCGGCGGCGATGTCTCGTTCCGCCTTGCGCGCCTGCTCGAGGGCCTGCTCGCCGGTGACCGTGATGAAGGCATTCACCTTCGGATTGACCGCTTCGATTCGATCCAGAAAAGCGCGCACGACGTCTACCGGTGAAAGCTTGCGCGCCTTGAGCAGCGGCGCCAACTCGGCAACGGACTTGAAGCAGATTTCAGAAGCAGCCATGGCTCATCGGCCCAGGATGCCTTGAGTTGGAGCGACGGCGTCGTCGATTTCCAAGCCACGGAGTTCCCGCAACTGGGGAAGATTGTGTTCGAGGGCGGGCTTGATGACCCGAAGCCGATCGTCGCTCAAATTGGTCCCATGAGCCGTGGACACGTCACGAAGAACATCCAAGGTGAGTGTGGATTCTGCTGCCCCAGCCGGTGCGATGTACCCGGCGGTGAGCGCGACAGACTGGAGTAATCGCCTTCTGCTAACAGTCATTGGACTACCTTTCCTTTTGTGTTGCGGCTGTTCCTCGTCACTGGTCTTCAGGACATCGGCTGTACGAGGTGTGTTCCATGTATAGTCAATTCGAACCCCGGGTGTCAATGCGCGCAACGGAGATGCGCGAACCGGACGGCATGCACTGCGCGTGTTGAGTATATCGATGGCCTAAAGAGCGACGAGTTTCAAGCCAGGGATGCGGCTGAAGTCGCGGGCATTGCCGGTACCGAGAACATATCCCAATTCCAGTGCGCATGCCCCGATTATTAGATCAGCTAGTGGAATGTGGATGCCCTTTGCCGCCTGCTCCCCACCGACTCGCGCGATGATCTCGGCTGTGGCGCCGGTCACGGGGTAGAAGGGAACTGTAGCTTTTAGATCGTCCAGGAAGGCGCGGCGGCGCTACCTGAGCTCGGGCGTATTGGCACGATAAATCCCGTGGCCGATTTCGGCGACGGTAAGCGAGGACATCGCAACGGGCAATTCGCCGATAGTCTTTCGCACGTTCTCGATGGCTTCGACAGCGGTCAGCTTCCGGCGCTCGGCGGCGATCAACACGCTGGAGTCGAGAACTAATCCGACGAGGGTGGGTACCATGGCTCGCGCTGGGCGTCGATGCCTTCTTGAATGTCGCGGGCGACTTCTGCTTCGCTCCTGTGGACCGTTGGCATACCATTGATCATACTTGGCGCCGCAGGTCACATGTACATTCCGCCGTTCACGTCTAGCACATGACCGGTGATGTACCCGGCTTCTTCGCTGGCCAGGAATGCTACGGCGGCGGCAACGTCGTCGGGCGTACCCATACGTTTAAGCGGGATGCCGGCGAGCACCTTCTCTTTCAGTTCGGGCGAGAGTACTCCGGTCATATCGGTCTCGATGAATCCGGGGGCGACCGCGTTTACCGTGATGCCGCGGCTGGACATTTCCTGCGCCAGCGATTTGGTGAGCCCGATCAGTCCGGCCTTCGAGGCGGAGTAGTTGGATTGTCCGGCGTTGCCGGCTTCGCCTACTACCGACGTGATATTTACAATCCGGCCCCAGCGTTCTCTCATCATGCCGTGTAGCACTTGCTGGGTGGCGAGAAAGGAGCCAGTCAGGTTGGTGTCGATTACGGTGTCCCAATCTTCCTTTTTCATTCGAAGAGCCAGGGCATCTTTCGTGATTCCGGCGTTGTTGACGAGGATCTCGATGGGGCCCGCAGACTGCACGGCTTTGGCGAACGCCGCCTTGATGGATTCGTGAGATGCGAGATCGAGTTCGACGGTGAACGCCTCGTGTCCGTTGGCGCGAAGTTCGGCGGCGATGGTGTCGAGCTTCTCCAGATTTCGCGCGGCGAGAATCACGCGGTGGCCTGCTCTGGCGAGCAAAACTGCGCAGGCCCTTCCGATGCCGCGGCTTGCGCCGCTCACAAATGCGACTCGTTGTACCATTTGACTCATAATAAAACGACTACCCTCTATGGCCTATAACGATCTGCGCGAGTTTGTTCGCGCGCTGGAAAAAGCCGGTGAATTGAAGCGTATCCCATTTGAAGTTGATCCGCATCTGGAAATCACTGAATTCGCCGACCGCTCGGTGAAGCACGGCGGTCCGGCATTTCTTTTCGAAAAGCCGAAGGGCAGCAGCGTTCCGGTGTTGATCAACGCGTTCGCCAGCAACAAGCGGATGGAGATCGCGCTCGAAGTCGACTCGGTGGACGAAGTGGCCCAGCGCATCACGGAATTCCTCGAGATGCGCATGCCGCAGGGGTTGCTCAACAAGCTGAAGATGCTGCCGAAGCTGGCGGAAATCGGCGCGTTTTTCCCGAAGATCGTTGCCGATGGTCCGTGTAAGGAAGTAGTGAAGAAAGACGGCTTCGCGCTTAGCGACTATCCGATTCTGCACTGTTGGCCGCAGGATGGCGGCCGTTTCATTACGCTGCCGCTGGTGTTTTCGAAGAATCCGGACACGGGCAAGCGGAACTGTGGGATGTACCGGCTTCAGGTCTACGACGACCGCACAACGGGGATGCACTGGCAGACGCATAAACAGGGCGCGGAACATCACCGGCGGCTGATTGCGGCAGGCAAGAAACGCATGGATGTCGCGGTGGCGATTGGCTCCGATCCGGCGACGATGTATTCGGCTATTCTGCCGCTTCCGCCGGATCTGGACGAGATGATGATCGCCGGGTTTCTTCGCGGGAAGCCGGTGGAGATGGTGAAGTGCGAGATGTCGGAGATTGAAGTGCCGGCGAACGCAGAGATCGTATTGGAAGGGTATCTCGAACTGGGCGAGATGCGCACGGAAGGGCCTTTCGGCGACCATACGGGATTCTATTCACTTGCGGACGAATATCCGGTCTTCCACATCACTTGTGTAACGCAGCGAAAAGATCCGATTTATGCGACAACGATTGTCGGGCCGCCACCTATGGAGGATTTCTACATGGGTAAGGCGATCGAGCGCATATTTTTGCCGTTGATGCGGATGCAGTTGCCGGAGGTTCGCGACGTATGCATGCCCGCCGAGGGAATTTTTCACAATCTGATCCTGATTTCGATCAGGAAATCGTATCCCGGGCACGCGCGGAAGGTGATGCACGCGATTTGGGGCCTCGGGCAGGCGATGTTCAGCAAGTGCATCGTCGTGGTGGATGAGGATGTCGACGTTCAGAACGTGAGCGAAGTGGCCTGGAAGGCGCTGAACAACATCGATCCGGAGCGCGATATTCAATTTGTAATGGGGCCGGTGGATTCACTCGATCATTCGAGCCGCCTGGTGAATTACGGATCGAAGATGGGTGTCGATGCCACGAAGAAGTGGCCAGGCGAAGGGTTCACGCGGCCCTGGCCGGATGTGATTAAGATGTCGCCCGAGGTGCAGACTCGTGTGGACCAGCTTTGGCTGAAAGCTGGACTGAAACGCTAGGGGCATTCGTCACACTTTTCCTTTACGGAGAACAATCAGTTGGCTAATCTCGACTTCAAACCACTAGGTGGGAAATGGCACAACGGCAAGGATTTCGACAACGTGGAGGTGACCAAGATCACGGGTCCACCCGGCGTTTCGGCGCTGCTTTATACATGCCACGTCAACATCGACTATGACGGCGCGGCCGATGCCTATGGGCCGCCTGGAGAGAAAGTCACCCTGGATAATTTGTGGAATGCGGGCTACAAGCGTTGGTACTATGGCCTCCTCGCCATTCATCCGGAGGCGCATACGCAGGACTTCAACGACGACTCTTATGAATCGTTCACCATTGGCAGCAAAGGGCCGCTGGTGAAGGATTTCTATCATCTACAGTTGGACACGCGTTATCCGGATAGCAAGGGCCGATGTCCCGTGGTGCAGAAGACGGGCGCCACAAAAGGCTACTACATTTCGGCGACACCGCACCACCATGGTTCGATATTCGAACAGTCGAGCTATACCGACGCTTCCTCGGTTTCGTTCGGCGCTTTGTCGGGGAATTTGAAAAAGATCGGCGGGGTGCAACTCAAAGACTTCGGAGTGGCGATCCGGCACAATCAGCCGCGGCAGAGCAGCTTCTACTTCGCCGACATGGGCGGAACCAAGGGGGAGCAGGCCGAGGCGCTTGGCGAGTGCTCATACAAGTTGTTTCGCGATTTAGGCGGCCCCAAAAAGGCCCCCGGTGTCACGCCGGACAACAATTTCTTCGTGAGCTTCCTTGTGTTTCCGCAGTCAAACAGCGGAAACACTTCCGAAACCGCTGTCAGGAACGGGATCGGTTTCCAGTTCGAGCGGATCTCGCAGGCGGACAATTCCTACGAACTGCCAGTGCTGATGGCATTCGCGGGAATGGCCGGCAAAGGGAAATCGGGCCTGGCCGGATTAGAGGCATGGCGCAAGAAGAGCACCAAGGATAAGCTGGATGGGCTGCCGACCAATTACGGCAATATCGCTCTTGGTCTCGCCGCATGTGGTTTCCGGGGCGACCCGATCTCGCAAGTGATTGGCGGTCTGGCCGACGTCGCAGCGAAGTTCTCTTAGTCGAGCGTGATAGAGTAAAAGAGAACACGGTGGCTGTAGCTCAGCTGGTAGAGCGCCGGATTGTGGTTCCGGTGGCCGAGGGTTCGAACCCCTCCAGCCACCCCAGTTTCTTTTCTTTTATCTTTCAGTTAGCTTGATTCTCACTTATAGCCTCTGTGCCCAAACTTTGGCTTTGTGCCCAAACTCTTCTTGCCTTCAAAGAACTTCTCCATTTTCTCCCGGCGCGATCCATGTCCGCGATTTTGGCCTGGTCTTCATCGCAGTGCTCAAGCCATTCCGCTGCTCTTCAACAGCGTCTCTTCCACGATCAGGTCCTCGTCCGGAGTCACCCGCAGTTTACGTTCTCCCCGGACTGCAGCAGCGAGTTCGGCGAAATCATCGACGAAGCGGCGATATGGAGGTAAGGATACCGGCTGCGGCCCTGCTTTATACGGTCCGGCAGGTCTATGGAGATCGATCAGGAGCGAAGGAGGCTCAATCGGGTTCACGATCGCGCTGCCGTTGACGCCGTGTACTTCGAAGGCGCGGAAACGTGAGGAGTCCGGCTGCATGGTGGCTGATTGTATGATTCCGATGGCCCGATCCCACTCGAGGATTGCGACGGTGTTGTCCTTCAGTTTGTCGGAGCCGCCATCCGTATGCAGAACAGGCGTGACCTTGCGCGGACGTCCCATCAGCCGCACCGCCGGATCGATCACGTGTCCTCCCAGTTCGAACATGATACCGCCCGGAAATTCGCTCCAATCGGCGCGGCGGTTCGGCGCCAGTTGATTGGAGATGGTTGCCTTCACCAGGTATACCGGTCCGAGCCAACCTTCGCGTGCCGCCTCAAGAACCTTATTAATGCCTTCGTGGTAGCGCCACATATACCCGACTTGCAGTAACAGGTTCCTCTGTCGCGCCAGGTTGACGATCTCCTGAAAAGCGGGAAAGCTGTCGGATGGGGCCTTCTCCAGGTGCAAATGCTTTCCGGCCTCGAGTGCCGCACGTCCATCCCGGGCATGGTCGCGCACCGGTGACTCGACTGCGATCACCTGAATACGGCTGTCGTGTAGCACTTCATCGCGAGAAAGCAGCGGGATGCGGAGCGCCCGGACTTTGCCGGCCACTTCAGGGTCGGTCTCGCAGATTCCAACGAGCCGGAAATCGGGCGATTCACGCAGAACGCTCAGTTTGCCTTCCGCGTGCGAATAACTTGCACCCAGGAACCCAATATTGATGGGCGGCTTATCCGCAGCGCGGAGCGTTGCCGCCAAGGCTGCGCCAACAAAGGTTCGTCTGCCTAACGTCATCTACCAAAACCTTCAACCAATATATCGGGACATCAGCGTGGTGCAAAGTGCCGGAACGTTCCAGACCCCGGCGGCTCAATGAGTCGCAAGAAATACAGGCGAGTCGATTTTCTGCTGGGAGACCACCTGTACTTCCGTTTAGTCATAAATGCGATCCAGCCGCTCGACCTTTCGGAACTGTCCCGCTTCAGTAGCATCGCTGTGTTGTTGCAACCGGATTAGATTGAGCGCCAGGTAGCCGGGCGCCGTCCGGCCGTCATAAATCTTGACAAATACCGACTTGTCGCCCTCCGGATACAATTGCATCTGACTCACGAACAGCCCACGGTAGAGAAATCGGTGGATGGCGTCGTCGGCCAACTCTCGTGCCCTACCGAGATGTTTCCGGTCGGCAGTCACCTCATAAAGATCGAGTAGCGTGCTTAGCGCAACCGCGCGCGCCTCTACCTCGTCCGAGATCATCGAGCGCTGAATAATGGTGTTGAACTTCATCTCGGGCCTGATCCGGCTCGCGATGTCATCGGCCAGCGCGAGAAGGTCCGCATCGCCCGACAGCGAATAGGCGAGTACGGCCGACTTCGCCATCCGCAGCGGCCCTTCCCATAATTCCGCAAACTGCCCCGGCTTCTGATCGATCCCATCGGTACCCACCACGTCCCGATAGTGTCCCTGGTCGTCGTGTTTGAAATACTTTTGGAATCCGCGCAGATACGCTACAGAACGATCGAGATATATCTGGTCGGGATCCAATTGGTAGGCGCGGAGCAGAAACAACACCAGCAACGCTAATTCTGCGACCGCCACAGGTTCGTCCTTGCGCTGCACGCTGCTGCGCACCAAGTTCGTCCGCGGATCGCGATAACCCCAGAACAGGTCCGCTGCCTTTCTGGCCCAGTCTTTGTACTTTGGCTCGCCACTCTTGACGTAAGCGAAGGTAAACGCGTGCGTGAACAGGCCGGAGTGCTTGACGAAGGTCAACGTATCGCTCGTTTTCCGTCCTGAGTAATAATCGGAATGCCGGTTATTGATAAAGGTCTTCGGATCGTGGATCTTGTATTCGTAGATAGCGTCAATCTCTGCGAGCGTCTTCGGCGGACTCTTCGGCCACGTCAAGTCATAGATCGTAGTCCAACGTTCAAGTTCGTGGTTGAACGAGAAATCCCTGTTTGCCCGGACCGTGAAAGCACCGCCAATCAGGTAGTCGGTGAACACGTTGTAAAACATGTGTTCTCCCCAGCCGAAATGACCGGTCTGTTCGCTCACCATATTGGTCAGCAGAAAGTCCAAATAAGAGTCCGCCGCATGTGCGTACTTAGGGTTATGACTGGCGCTGCTTAGGCCATAGAGAGCGCGAATGATGCCTTGGTCGTAAATCGGACCGCAGCTATGCAAGTGGCTTTTCCAGTAATAACCGAAATCGCGGTACAGGTACTCGAAGCTGCGCCGGTAATTCCAATCTACCTTCTCCGGCGCGCGCGGCGGCATGTGCTTCTCCGGATCTAGCGACAGGCAGAACAGCGGCGTGTTCTTAGCGCCGTACCGGTCGGTTCCCTTGTCAATCATAGTATCCAGGTACTGGCGGGCCGCCGCCAGATACCGTCCCTCGGTGGCCGCGGAAGCCTGCGGCAGGATTGCCGCGCTCGCCGCTGCTCCGATGAAATGACGTCTGTTGAAAGTGTTCGACATAAGGCGTTAGAAATTAAAAAATGCTGCAATCACGCCGGCTCGCGGGCCGCCGAAATCCCTGGTCTGCACCGCTGTGATCCTCGCCGCCGCCGCCGGAACCGAGATATTTAAATTTGGATCGGCGAAGTTGGGATGATTCAGCACATTGGTGAAGGTTCCCTGCAGGCGGAAGGTCGTTTTCTCCGTGGGATGGAAGCTCTTGAACAATCCTACATTCCCGGCTTGCCGCCGCGGTCCCACAAGAATGCCCGTTCCCGAATTCCCGAAGCGGCCATTGGGCGGAGCCACGAAGGCCGTTGGATCAAACCAGCGAGTCAGCGAGCGTTGGTTTGCCGGCAGATTGCCATCTGCGATGCGATCCGGAATTCCGCCGATTGTGTTGGTGTTCGAGGCGTCGACACCGGAGTATGAGGGTGTCAGAAAATCACCGGTCTGCCAGTCATACGTGGCGCTTAATTGCCAACCTCCCAGGATCCAGTCGGCAAAGCCCGGACGGTTCATGAATCGCCGGTTTTTACCCACGGGAATTTCCCAGATGACCGTGCCATAGATGCGATGTCGCGGGCTATACAGCGCATTGCCGCGCTGACGCACGCGGTTGTAGCTGTTCTCGATCGTATAGCCGCCTTCCGTCAGGCCGCCCGAGTCGTCGTCGTCCGTCAAATTCTTCGCCCAGGTCCAGGCCGATTCAAACTGAATGCCGCGCGTGAAATGCTGGCGCACTTCGGCGGATAGCGCATTGTACGATTGCGTACCGCCGTTCTGATATAGCGTGATGTTGTTGTACAGCGGATATGGCCTGCGATTCTG
Source organism: Bryobacteraceae bacterium (assembly GCA_963770345.1). Lineage (GTDB taxonomy): Bacteria > Acidobacteriota > Terriglobia > Bryobacterales > Bryobacteraceae > CAVYPH01. The sequence continues at coordinate 79,164 of CAVYPH010000004.1, forward strand.
GTTGAATGGCACCGTGCTCGCTACAGGTTGATTAATATTGGTTCCATAGACAAGCTGAGTCGAGAGCGTCCGGATATAGGACAGCCGCAAACCCATGCTGTTGGTCAGGCTTCGCTCTACAGTCAGATTCAATTGCTGAACGCGGGGATCCGCCATGTGCAGACTCGTTGCGGTCATGTTGACCGCCCCCACCGTGCCCGCGCCAAGAAACGGCCGCTCGAATGTCAGCAGCGGAGAAGTTCCGGTGATCGAATTCGTGAAGCTTTGAGTCAATCCGAAGGGACCACCGTACAGCACCGTCGAAGCCAGGTCTCCGGCCAATTCGTCGTAATAGATGCCGTAACCACCCCGGATAACCGTTTTGTTATTCGAGAACGGCCGATACGCGAAACCGAAGCGAGGCTGCAGATCTGTTGTCGACGATTCGCGCAACGAGCGCTCGGGGAAGCCTGCCTGTGATGCTGTAATGATCGGAATCTGCGCCGGAAACAGCGGGTTGAGGTTCTTGCTCAGCACCGTCTGATTCGGGACGACGATGCTTCCGGTGCGCGTGTCGAAATTGGAAACCGTGTCGAATGTATCGACAGGCGCCTTATCGTATTCGTAGCGCAGGCCATAGCTCAGCGTCAGCTTTCCCGATACCTTCCAATCGTCTTGCAGGAATCCGCTCAGAAACCAGTACCGGGTCGCCTTCGACGGGCGCGCATAGGTGAGCGACGTAGCCTGGGGCAGCCCCAGCAGAAAATCGGAGTACGAATAGCCGCTGAAGCGGTTGCTGAAGGTAAAGGATCCGAACGAGGGATACACGAAATCGTTCGATTGCTGCGGCCGGTACTCCATTCCTGCCTTGAATGTGTGGCCGCCGCGAATATAAGTCACCTGATCGATTCCCTGAAATGTGTTCTCGGCCGGAACCTCGCCTGCCACCTGAAAAATGTTCTGGAAGTTTGTGATTGAAACGCTTGGAATGTTATGAATACTCTCTGGCTGCAGCGGGATTCCCTGAATTCCCAATTCATTTACCAGGGTCTGGCCGCTCAACTCGCCCTCGCGCGGATTAGCTCCGCGTGTAAAGCCCACTTTGAACTCATTGATCAATTGGGGTGATATCGTCCATGTATCCGAAAGCGCAGCCAGCAACCCTGTGCGCACATTGATGCGATAGCCCGCATATTGAGGTGGAACTCCGCTATCGATTGCATGCGGCTGCAGCCGCGAATAGCTGAAGCGGCCATAGACAGTATGTTGTGGAGAGAAGTAATAATCCAGCCGCCCGTCGCCTTTGTCCTGCGTGGTCTGTTGCGGCGCCGAGCCCCGGAAATTCGACACAGTCAGATTTGGAGGACCGAAATTGGCCGCCGGAAAGAAAAGCTGCTGCCATTTCAAGGCGGCGGCATCCAGCATGCTTTGGGGAATTACGTTATTCGGAAATGGAGCTCCGCTGTAAGGATTTTTTATGATGGTCGGCGATGTTCCGGTGAGTAACTGGGAAAAGTCGCCGTTGCGCATCAGGTCCGTGGGAACGCTCGGCGTAAAAACCGCGGGGACACGCTGGCGGAATCCTTCGTAGGTTCCAAAAAAGAATACCTTGTTGCGTTTGATCGGACCGCCCAACGACGCGCCGAAATCGTTGATGATGTTCTGCCCTACTGTAGGGGCGAAAAAAGAGCGAGCGGTCAGAGCCGTATTGGTATTCTGCTCGAACAACCGGCCGTGAAACGTCTTCTGCCCGGACTTGGTGATCGCGATGACGTTCGTCACCATCGAATACTCGGCCTTGTTCTCCACCATGTTGAACTTCATCTCGGCGATCGAATCTACTGAAGGTTCTACAGCGGAGTTTTGTACACCAAAAGCCGGCGAGTTCGCACTGATACCGTCGATGTTGTAATAAAGCTGCGTTGCTCTGGCTCCACCCATCTCGAATTTGGATCCCGCCGATTGATAACCAGTCGGCGTGAAAAAAAGAAAATCGTTTAGCAGCACCGTGTTCAGCGTGTTGAGTGGCAGATCCATCAGGTCTCGTGACGTTTTCAAATCGGAAATCACCGGAGAATCTGTTTCGATTACCGGCGTCCCCGCGCTCACCGTCACCTCAGATGTGGACGAACCCAGTTCGAGTACCACGTCGATGCGCGCCGTCTGCAGCGATTCCAGCACCAGGTTCGTATGTTCAAATTTCCGGAACCCTGCCGCTTCGGCGGTTATCGTGTAAGTGCCCGTATTGAGGTGAGTCACTTCGTATTCACCGCGCGAGCTGCTGGTCACACTTCGCGTGAAACCCGTATCCTGATTGCGTATAGTGACCGCGGCTTTCGGGACAAGCGCGCCGCTTTGGTCCGTGACCACTCCAGTAATGCTTCCAAAGGTTGCCTGCGCGCGAGCGGCAGGAACAAAAAGCGTCGCCAGCGCTCCGCCCAGCAGCACCATGCAGATAAGCTTGCGAACCACCATACGACCTCCTCGCCCTCTTGTTCGAAAATTCCTCAGTGATCTACGGCCGTTTCCGGTTATGCGCGCGCGTTCTAAACCAGCTTGGTGATTCCAGGCATGGCGCGCGGGCGCACCGGAAAACTTCCCTTCCAGTCCACCTGGTCGGGGAACAGTTTTTCTTGTGAATTGAACGCCTGTTCCCAACTCACCTGCTGGCCGGTATAAGCGGCCATGCGGCCCATGATCGCGAGCATAGTACTCGTCGCCAGGCGCTTGCCATCGTTCACCGGCTTGCCCTGGCGGATCGCCGCGAACAACACGTCGTGTTCCCGTTGGTACATGTTGTATGTCTGTCCCGCCCACGCCCAATTGGTTTTACCGGCAATTCGAGCAATCGGACCGCGGCCGAACGTCGCTGTGCCATCCGAGCCAAGCACATAATCGGAGTTTTCGTTGTAACATCCTTCGATCTGCCGGCTCGCTAGAAATGCGCGCGCGCCGTTTGGGTACAGGTAATTCACTTCGAAGTGATCGTAGATGTTGCCGCCCTCGGCCGGAATCACGCGCCCGCCAATCCCTACGCAGCTGACGGGTGCTTCATCCCGCATTGCCCACGCGATTTTGTCCGCGCTGTGCACGGCCTGCTCTACCAGGCTGTCACCGCTAAGCCACACAAAGTTGTACCAGTTGCGAATCTGCCACTCCATGTCGCTCACGCCGGGCGGGCGTGCACTTTCGGGCGGCATCACCTTGAGCGGATTGGTGTAGTAAGTCGCGTAATAGGCGACCATTTTGCCGATCACGCCTTCATGGATTTGGCGCATCGTCTCCTGGAGCATATTGTTATAGCGCCAGCAAAAGCCCGCGACCAGCGATAGGCTCTTCTCACTAGCTTTCTGGGTACTTTCGAGCACGGAGCGAACGCCGAACGCATCGACCGCCGCCGGCTTCTCGCAAAAGATGTGCTTGTTCCCCGCCACGCAGGCGGCTAGATGGAGCGGACGAAATCCCGGCGGTGTCGCTAGCACCACGACATCCACGCCGCTCTCGATTAACTGCTGGTACGCCTGGGTGCCGAGGAACCAATTCCGTTCATCCACTTTCACACGGTCACTAATCTTGTGCAATTTCTTCAATGCCGCGATGGAGTTCGCTATCTGCCCGCGATCCACGTCCGCGAGTGCCGTAAGTTCCGCCTGATCGTCCGCCGCCAGCGCTTGTGCCGCGGCGCCGGTCCCGCGTCCGCCGCAGCCGACCAGTCCAACTTTGATAGCACCCGATACGGTTTGCCCGGAGATCACGGCCGGAAAACCACTCGCCACTGCTCCGCCCAGCACCTGTGCCGAGGCTTTCAGGAAATCGCGTCGTTCCGGTTTGTTTTTTGTGCTGCCTTCCATTACCGCTTCAGCTCCCTCGCGCGTATGTTCCGGAATGCTACCGGTCCGTGATCGCCCTGCAGCATGATCGGATTCCGCGGCGCTTCCGGAATCTCGAGCCCCGCCCGAGTCGGCCCCGGCGCGTCCACATCCCGCTGTATCTCCACGCCGTTTAATTCGACCTTCACAAAATGTGCTGGCGCGGTTTTGTTTCCATTTGCGTCAAACGACGGCGCGCGAAACCAGATGTGCATAGACTGCCACTCGCCCGGGGCGCGGCTCGCGTTCACCGCCGGCGCGGTTCCGCCCACGCCCTTGCCGTCAATCCAGCGCTCGTAAATAGCGCCACAGTCATGTACACCCGGATGCGCTACGCCGTAGCTGTCTAGAATTTGCACCTCATACAAGCCGTGAACATATATGCCCGAGTTCGATTTCGCCGGAATCAGGAATTCGAGGTACAACTCGAAATCGCCGAATCGCTCGTCAGTCACAAGCTGCGTCGTTCGCCCATCCGGACCATTGATCAGCAGTGCCCCGGGGCCACCACTGCCTTCGAGCAGATCGTGCTTGCCCCCTGTCTTCAAACGAACATCGGCCGCCCGGTACCAGGTGTTTGCCTGACTGCCCGAAGCGTGCCACCCCGCCAAGCCATGGGCCGGAAGCAATGACCGCCAGCCTGTGCCCTCCAACGCCGGGGGCTGAGCCATCGCAGTCATTGCAGCCACCGCTAGCGCGATTGCGCCAAATTTCTTCATGCCGTTACCCACTGCACGCGCAGCATGCGATAGATCCGGAACTGTGGAACCGAGATGTTAGCCGCTGCTGTGCCGCACTTCACTAAGGGCCGAACAGTCGCTTGTCTCTCACGCGCTGCGGCCCAACTGAGCCCCGGCAACGAGGCCACCGCGACAAACTCCCGGCGCGTCATGGCTGACCCGCCTTACTTACAATTACCCGCAGCTTTGTATCAGCGCTCACAGGCTTTGCGGCCAGTACGTCGTCTTCGCGAAACGTAGCCATCAGGATCTCCCGCGCAGTGAACCGCTCGCGGTCGTAGATCACGTAAAGCTTGCCGTCCGGCGACTCAGTCCCGTCCGGATAGGAAACGTTCTTCCGTTCGTCGATCGCCAGCGCGCCCTTCCAGGTGTCGCCGTCGTCGTCGGAAACATAGGCCATGAGATCGGAGCGGTCTTTGCCGTTCGCGGGCGTGTGCTTGACCAGCAACAACCGCCCGGATCGCAGGCGGCGGATAAAAAATCGGGTCGACGGTTGGGCGATGTTGGAGTGAGCGGGCGTGCTCCAAGTGCGGCCGCCATCGGTGGAGATCGTCGAACCGATTCCGTAGCGCGTACGCGCCAACATCCAAATGCTGCCGTCTCGGCGCTCGATAAGCATATGCTCGGTCGGCAGGTCGTCCGCTGGAAAGCCCGCGCGTCCGCGCAACGTAAATGTTTCTCCGCGATCTGCCGAAGAGAATACGGCGAGACCCCGTGCGTCTTCAAAATCGTGACTGAGGGAGCGCACCTGATCGTCTGAAAGGTGCAATCGGTCACGTGTGTTGATGAAGGCCAGATTTGAGGGTTTGGTCCAGATCGCGATCGGCAAGAGCCATTCGCCACTCTGCAGCGCGATCGGCTTGTTCATTAATACGCCGTCGGCAATCCGGCGCGGCTTCGACCAGTGCGGATGCTCCGAACCGGAATTGTCTGTAACTGCCGCCCACACTCCGCCACGGCCATCCCAGTGTCCGGCCGCTTGCGTCCAGAAGAGCCATAAGCGGCCCTGCGGGTCATGCCATAGACAGGCGTCGAATGCGCGCACAAAGCCGGGTGGATCGATCACCAGCCGCGCGTCAGACCAAGTCTTGCCATCGTCGCCGCTGGTTGCGAGCAGTACATAGTTTTGCGGACCCTCCCGGGTATCGCCCGCATACCAAACGGCCCACAAGCGGCCGTTCCTCGCCCGCTCAATACCAGGAATGCCTTGAAACTTGCGATTGGTCTGGGCGTACTCCGGACCCGGCGAGGTCTGTAGTTGCTGGACCTCGAGTGCCGGATCCGCTTTCGGCAATTCCGCGCCGGATGCCGTCCAAGCCGCGGCTGCCGTCAATATCGTGATGAACCCAACGTAAGTCGCGCCGGCCATCTATGCCATCCCGAGAATAACGTCCATGGCACGCGATACCTTGCGCAGCGCGTCCGGATCGGAGGAATCGAACGCGGTTTCGGCCGAAACATAACCGCGATAGCCCGTTCTGGTAAGCGCCGCCATGACGCTGTTCCACGGCACATCACCTTCCAGCAACGGCACGAATCCGCCCGGTCCGGCTCGACGGGCGAGTTTGTAGTCTTTCAGATGCAGACGCCGGATGCGCGGACCGAGGCCGGCAATCCAATCCTCCGGATAACCATATTGCAGAATGTTACCGACGTCAAAATGCACTGCGATCCACTCGCTGCGAAACTGATCGACGAAGGCCCGCATGTCACGAGGGCTCACCAGAAACCGGCTCCACACATTTTCCGGCGTAAGCAGCACCCGATTGCGTGCCGCCTCGGCGAGAAACTCACGGAAAGCCGCTGTGGCCCGAGTCCAGGCGTCGTCAGAGTTAGTCTCCATCACCGGTCCGTGCCCGAGCACCGCCGGTGTGACCAGAATCGCTCCGCAACGCAGCGCCGGCGCAAGTTCAATGGCTTTGCGCACACAGGCCTTAGCCTGTTCGCTGACAGATCGGTTGGGGCTGGCCAACGATGGCGAACTCGGAGTCAGCGCCCATAGGCTGGCGATCTCGAGGCCCATTTCCGCGGCGGCATCCCCCACGCGGCGAGCCGCCTCCTGAGAACAGTCGAGCGGCACACCATTCGCTCCCAAACGCAACTCCACCGCATCGAACCCGGCATTCCTCGCCTGCTTCATGCAGTCCACATACGATACGCCGGGCGGGAACAATGCGGCGCAGATGCCTTTAACAAAGCGCCGGGAACCCACAGTCAGCGCGGGAACGCTCGCCTGGGCCAGCAGTTCGCGCCGGGAAATCGTATCTAGGGGCATGGCGTCGTGCGTTTATTTTGTCACTGCGTGCCAGGCCTGTCAAATAAATTTCATGGTTTCTATGAAAATATTCTTGCAATCCGCGCCTCTTGTAACGCCCGACAGGATTCCCGCTTGATCAACTGCGTCGGAATCAAGGCCTGCTGTGGAACGAGATCGGGCCGTTCAATCCGATTGATCACCATCTGCGCTAAGTGCCTCCCCACCTGTTCGGGAAACTGCCGCACTGTTGTTAGCGGTGGATGCATCACAGGCGCTTCGATGTCGTTGAACCCCGCCACACTCAACTCGTCCGGCACCCTCACGCCGCGGTCCCGCAGTGCACGGTATACGCCTTCAGCCACCAGATCTCCGGCCGCGAAAATTGCGGTCACCGGCTGATTGGCTCCCAGTATGGCCTTGGTTCCCAGGTAGCCCATCTCGTCGACGGCGCTCACGTCGAACTCGCTCGCGCGCGGCTCCAGGCGCGCCTCCGCCATCGCCTTTGCATAACCGATGAAGCGCCGCTGGAACCACGGGAGCCTTCGGTTGCCCACGTACCAGATATCCCGGTGTCCGAGCGCTTGGAGATATTGCGTCATCTCGAAAGCGCCCTGCACATCGTCGGACCACACCACATCGCACGCATTGGCGTTCCACTCCCCCACGACGTTGTCTCCGAGCACGGCATACGGACTCCGCCGCTCCGCGATCCACCGCAGGAGGTTGGGGTAGTTGGTGCCTGCCAGGATAAAGCCACTCACCAAGTCATGGCGCTGTAGCGCCTTGGGCAGCACCTGTTTGTTCCAGGGCACCTCGGGCTCGTACCGCAACGGCAGAAACAGCATCATGTAATCGTGCGCGGAGCAATACGCCTCCGCGCCGCTCAGCACATGGGAGTGATATTCGTGCAGGATCTCGCGATTTCCCAGCAGCAGCGCCATCGTGCGTGGCCGGCGCCGCGCCAGATCGAAGCCGAGGGTTTCCGCGGCCTTCCGCACCCGTTCCTCCACGCTGAGATCTACCGGGGCGCTACCGGTCATGACCCGTGAAACGCTGGCTACACTCACACCAGCCCGCTCGGCTACATTCTTGATCGTCGGCCGTTGTTTCTTGGAATTCATGAAATATTTCTTTACCCCCCATGGTAAATACGAGTTTGACCCGTTCTTCAGCCGCATGCAAGCGCAGTTTTCGCGCCGAAGCTATTTTTGGGGGCTCTGAGCATATTCTCATTGAAGAATGAGCCTGGAGGCGGGAGCGGAGCGATCCGGCCGCCGAGTCTCCTTTTTTGAATTGGTTTTGAATTTCGAGGCCGACCAGCGGGAGGGGTGTGAGTCCCAAAGTTGCGTTAGTCTAGAAGTACGGTAAGCAATACAACATCGATTACGTGCTCATGGCGGCGCAGGGCTACCAGGAGTCCACACTGGACCACGACGTCAAAAGCCCGGTTGGCACCATCGGCGTGATGCAGGTCATGCCGGCAACCGGTAAGGAACTCAAGGTCGGCGACATCACCCAGATCGAGCCCAACATCCAGGCTGGCGTGAAATACATGCGGTTCATGATGGACCAATACTTTGCGAACGAGCCGATGGACAATCTGAACAAGGGCCTGATGACGTTTGCGGTCTACAACGCCGGGCCGGGACGCCTGAAAACCCTTCGGCTCGAGACGGAAAAGAGGGGCCTCGATCCCAACGTGTGGTTCGGCAACGTCGAGCAAGTCGCCTCGGAGCGGATCGGGCCGCGAAACCGTGCAGTATGTCAGCAACATTTATGAGTACTACGTCGCCTACACTCTGATCCTCAAGCAGAGAGAGCAACGCGATGCGGGAAAAGCGCAAGTCCGGAAGCGCAAAAGTGAATGAACGCAGTCGCGCGGCAGTAAGTGTACGGCTTTCATGGCGACTATTGCGCTTTCGGCGTTGGACGCCGCCGAGCCTGCCAAGAACGCCGCGCCTGATTCAGATTGGGGTCAAGATCGTCCGGTAGATCGGCAGCCGTAGCCACCAATCGCTCCGAATATATCGGCACGTCGGCGTACCGTTAGCGAATCCGGACACTGAGTCCGTTTTGGCTGGCATTGCCCGCATTCGATACAACTACTTCCTGACTGCCGCTGGGAACCGCATCCGGCACTTGGATATTGATCTGGTAAAGGCCGGGAATTCCTGGAGCCAGCCCTGCGAAGGTGACGGGTGCGGGAACGCCTCCGATGCTCGCAGCCACCGCATTGGTCACTCGCGAGAGTGAACTCGTAGGCGGTACCTGCCCTGCCGCTACTGGTGGGTCGACAATTCCCAGCCCGATGCCGTAAACGGAAATTACCGAGCCCTTCGCGGCGGCATTCGCGATGCTATTGGCCGTTCCATCCTGATTCGCCGCCTTAGCCTGACCGGTACCTCCGCTTTGAAGCGCAAAGAGACCAGGGTACGTAGTAGTTATCGGAACGCTGACCGTACCGCTGACATTCGAACCATATGTAACCCTGATGTTGGCGGTCCCACCAGTCAGATTGAAGGGCATCTGAACGTCGAGCCGTGTGGACGACGCGTAGCGAATCGGCACGTCCGCGCCATTCACATTCACCCGTACGTCAGCGAGTGATGTCGGCCAGGCGCCGGCGGGAGTGAGAACGGGGACATCTGGTCCCAACGCCGACCCGGAGATCGATACCACCTGTCCGGGCGCAACGGCGCCACTGCGGAGATTCGCTGAGTTCAACACCTGGTCAGGACGAAAGTACGGCTGGGCCTGATTGGTTCCTGTTATCGTCAACGTGACGTCGTTGAGGCGCCCGGCCCGCGAATCGCTTGAATTGTTTTCAACGGCCAATGTCCAGGTACCAATCGAGCTGTCAGCCGAGTTGAAGTTCGAAAGCGGCTCATTGGCACGGTACGAAGCGCCACTCCCTCCGACCGGGCAAGTTTCGCTGAAGCGAGCTGGCGCCGCATCGTCGAAAGTCGCGTCCACGTTCGTTAAACTGCCGCAGTTGTGTTCCAGGAGCTTGGTTCGAGTGCCGTCCGGCGAGTAGAGGAACAAATTAAGGTCGCCTACCTCCGGATAAGCGATCTGCACCCTCGCGGTCACTTTGGTGATCTTTAGAGCACGAGGCACGCTGATGAAGGCCACCGATATGACATCGTAATAGTCCGGAAGGATCGTGATCGGATACCCGTTGTAACTGGCCGTCACGGTTGATTGTACGGATTGAGCCCAGCCGTTGCTTCCGGCGCATGTGAGCGCGACTGCAAGTACAACGAGATATTTGTTCTTCATTTTATTGCTCCTTCCTGTAGCCGCCATTTGCTGTGTCGGGCCACTTCGTGTGTTCCCGGAGTCTTTCCACGGAGTATAATGGCGGGGATTCGAGCTGGACTCAAAATTCTTGTTGGACTGGATGGAGAGCGTATATGAGGCGTCGGCCCAGCCGCTCACGAGATCGAACAGCGCCACGTCCGATTCCACTTTGCTGGAAGGATGTCTGGAGCAACATGTCGAACAGTTCGGCCGGGCTCCCGAACGCGTAGCGGCGGACCCAGGATTCTTCTCCGCCGCTAACGAATCCAAGGCCGAACAAATGCGAGTCAGCCGGGTGTCGATTCCAAGCCCCCCAAAGCCCGGCTCGCAAGCAGCGGCAGAAGCAACGTTGGTTTAAAGAGCTTCAGAAGTGGCGTACCGGCTGCGAAGGCCGCATCAGCGTGCTCAAGCGCCGGCACGGGATGCGGCGCTCACTCTATAAAGGGTCGGACGGCATCCGTCGCTGGGTCGGACTCGCGGTGATCGCCGACAACCTCATTCATATCGGGACCCACCTGGCTGAGCGAGATCGCTCTCGGTAAAAGTATCGTTACAGCGATACCCCTCTTCCCGCTCCTGCCCGCAAACCCAACACTGAAACCGATTCCGAACCCCCTTTTGTTTCCGCTTCCCACGCTTCCCACGCCGGCAGGGAAAGTTGGCCCCGACTGGACCGATGCGTCCGTGCCGGCTTTCCGAATTTTAAGTGGGAAAGTAACTAGTCGGATCGTCTCCGCCTGGCGAAGTTTTCGTTTCGAGAGCTCGGGATGGCGCAGCCGCGAAACTTGACCGGCCTGTATTAGCGTCGGGTATGTGTGCCTGAGAATGTTACCCGCGCTCTTAAAGGAAGTGGCACTTTCCTGTCGCAGTTCTGAACTCATAATCCGCTCCAGCCAGACGTGAGGACAGATTGCTGTGCCCAAACGAGGCGGATAGCAGGGGAAAGTAGAGGCATAGGCTTGGGTAAACTGGAAGCGAAAGAAGTAGAATGCATGATCGCGTACCCCATTCTCCGGATTGTGGTTCCGGTGGCCGAGGGTTCGAACCCCCCCAGCCACCCCAAGAGTTTCGTATAGAACCTCATCTCCTCGTGTACGGCACCCTTCGCAGTTTCTCTCAGAATAAACATGCGCAGATGCTTCGGCAGCAGGCGGAATTCCTGGGGGCCGCGACCGTTCAGGGACGCCTGTACCAAATCAGCAACTATCCTGGATTGATCCTTTCCGATAACCGTGACGACCACGTGACCGGAGAAATCTACCGTCTGCGCGAACCGGCTCTGACATTGGCCGAACTCGATGAGTATGAAGGAGCCGAATACCAGCGGGTTCTGACGGACGCGCGACTCGATTCGGGCCAGACAACACGCGTCTGGGTCTACGTCTACCGGCCACCTGTGGACGAAACGAAGCGGATCAAATCAGGCGATTTTTTGGTTTCCTGAAGGGCCCAGCTATACGATAGAAGTCGGTGCCTCGCTACGCTGCAATCGACATCGGAAGCAACTCCATCCGCATGGAGGCGGCAGAAGTGATTGCCGGCGCACGACCGCGTATTCTGGCGTCCGAGCGGGAAGTGACCCGGCTCGGCTCGAGCGTATTCCGCGAAGGCCGCATCAGCGAGGAGGCAATCACCTTCGTGTGCGAGGTGCTGGCCCGGATGGCGGGAACCTATCAACGGCTGGACGTAGTGGGCGTGCGGGCTGTAGCCACATCGGCCGTGCGTGATGCTAACAATCAGGAGGAGTTTGTCCGGCGAGCTTCGCAGGCGGCGCGAACGCCGATTGAAATCATTTCCGGGCTGGAGGAAGCGCGCTTGATCCATCTCGGCGTGCAAAGCCAATGGCCGCATCCCAAGCAGCGGATTCTCATCGTCGACATCGGGGGAGGCAGCGCCGAAATCATTTCGGGCGATCAAGGAACGATGGAAGCGGGCATCTCGCGGCCGCTGGGAGCCTTGCGTTTGACCGAGGTTTTCATGAAATCCGATCCACCGGAAACTGGTCAACTACAGCGGATGATGTTGTTCATCGATGAAAAATTGGACGCAGCCGTCCGCAAGGTCGGTGTGAGGCCCTTTGATCGTGCCATTGGGACCTCGGCGACCGCCGCGGCAATCGTGTCTACCATCAATCGCATTCCAAGGGTTCGACGCGACGAGGCGTCCCGCTTGAGAGCCACAACGCCGCAGGTCCGAAAGTTCTTCAAGACCGTTGCCGCACTCAATCTGGCGGAACGTAGAAAGATTAACGGAATCGGACCACGGCGTGCGGAGATTATCATCCCTGGTGCAGCCGTCCTGCTGCGTGTTCTGGAAACATTCCAATTGCCGGCTGTTTACTATTCGAACGCCGGGGTGCGCGACGGGATTATCGCCGATCTGGCGGCGCGGGGAGTGGGGCGGGAAAAAATTCACCTGGCGTGCGAGCAAGCTCTCTATCTGCAGTCGACGGCCAGGCGCTTTGGCGTTTCGCTGAAGCATGCACGAAAAGTTGCGGCGTTGGCGCATGCGCTGTTTGATGGATTTCAGCCTCTGCACCAACTCGCTCCGGAAAACGGCAAGCTGCTGGAGGCGGCGGCTTATCTGCTGGACGTGGGCCATTTCATCAGCGCCACCGGCCATCATAAGCATTCGGCTTATATCGTCCAGAACTCCGACTTGCCGGGATTCAACGATCACGAACGAATGTTGATTTCCATGTTGTGCCGGTTCCATCGAAAGGGCATGCCCGCGCCGCGTCACCAGTCATTTCAAACGCTGAGCCCGGAAGATAAGCACGTGCTGCTGTTTTTGATTCCGCTGTTGCGGGTCGCCGACGGGCTGGATTCCGATCAGGAACAAAAAGTAGAGAGTCTCCGGTTTCAAAGCAATGGCAACACGACGACGGTGGGACTTGTTACCCGTAGCGCCAATGTAGACTTGAATATATGGGCCGCAGAACTTGCCGCCGCGGCATTCCGGTCAGTCTATAATCACTCGGTGGAGTTCGCAATGAGCCGGCGGAACGTATGAGGCGCCTGTCCACGGGCATGCGCGATTACGCCATGCATCAGGTCTCCGGTCTGGTGGAAAGCACCATCACGGAGTTGCACAACACCGCCCGAATGCGCAACGCGGAGGCGATCCACGGGCTCCGCGTTTCCATCCGCCGCCTGCTGCAAGCTCTGAAAACGTTCTCGCAGTATTTGCCGGAAGAGGTGCGGGAGGGCGTTGAGGAGGAATTGCGCGCCGTCATTAAAGCATCCGGGGGCCTGCGGGATTGCGACGTTCTCATCGAGAAGCTGGCGGACTCGGGCGTCGCCCTGGACCCGTTTCGTCGACAACGAACCGAGCTCAAGAAAGAACTTCTGGTATCGATCAAACCGCTGTTGGACGCGGGCATTTCCAAGCGCTGGCGGACGGGATTGGGGATTCCAGCGCAATGAAATTGAAATGGAAAGACCGCCTGACACTCCAGGAGAATCTGCAGACGAAGATGCCACGTCTGGCAAAGGCGTTCTTTCAGGAGGGACGGAAAGCGACGGAGAGTAAGCGTTCCTGGAAACAGTTGCACAAGTTCCGGCTGGCCGCTAAGGAGTTCCGTTACACGCTAGAGTTATTCCGGCCGGTGTATGGAAAGGAATTGGAGAAACGATTGGATTCCTTACGCAAATTGCAACGCCACCTAGGTGAGATGAACGATTGCGTCGCGGGAGTGAAGTTGCTGAAGCAGACGGATGGGCCGGCGAAAGCAATCAACCAGCTCAAGAGCCAGCGGGATTCGCATTTGGAGGAGTTTCACCGATATTGGCGGAAATTCGACGCAGATGGCGAGGAGGAGTCCTGGAGGAAGTTTTTGGCGGCATGAGATTGGAGTTCAGACTTATCGGCGATCTGCCGCGTCTCGCCTGGGTTGCTCACCTACGAAAAGATCCATGGAGCATGGAGGTCCTGCACGGACCGTGGGTGGAGACTCGAAAGGATTGCTTCTTTGAGGGCGCGTGGGACGGGCCGTTTGAATCGTACCTTTTTGACCAGGCTTGGACCCTGACTGGGTCGGGCGGCCGCGTTACCGGGGACGGAGTCGTGTTCGCGACGCCCAGCTACATGTACGAAAGGCTTCATTCCTTTCGCACCGGCGGCGAACTATTCGTCTCCAATTCGCTTCCTTTCCTCCTGGCATTGGCAGGACAGCGGCTCGATCCCGACTACCCCCACTATTTTCTGGATTTCCGCGACTTCCATCGGGCCGGCATCAGCGTCACAAAGAAACAGCTCCGTCTTCTCGGGCCGCACGTTGTCGAACTGCATGACTGCTGCAACCTAGAGGTGACTCCGGACCTGACCATTACGCGACTCGAGAAACCTCAGTCCCCACCTCCGCGGGATTACCAGGACTACGTCGCATTTCTGGAACGTACGCTCGCCGATGTTGCCGCGAACGCCAATCATCCGTCGCGTGAAGTCACATATCGGATGGTAACTATGCTCTCGCAGGGATACGACTCCACCGCCGTTTCCGCCCTGGCGAGCCGAGCCGGATGCCGGGAGGCGGTCACATACCGTAAGAGCGCGGGAGGCGGTTACGGATACCTCGATGATAGCGGGACAGCCATCGGCGCCCACCTGGGACTTAGCGTCACGGAATATGAACGATGGGATTATGACAAACTGCCAGAGAATCGGGACGACGAGTTTTACATCGATCCGAGAGGCGGAGATCCACACCTGGTTCCTATGGAAGGTCAACTGGTAGGCGCTCTGCTGTTGTCTGGCCGGGGCGGATTTTATTGGGGACCGTCGGCCGTCCCCCTCCGCCGCCGGGGTTTTCCTGAAGACCGTGGGCAACCGCTTTATGTAGCCGCTACTAGAAAACTACTTGGTGGGTCGGCACTCGGCGAGTTTCGACTCAAGACTGGTTTCCTTCATTTCCCGCTTTCCTATAGTGGCAGAATTCACGCGCCGGTCCTGCAGGCTCTCAGCGTGTCCGAAGAGATGCGGCCGTGGTCTATCGGCGGCTCCTACGATTGTCCGATTGCGCGCCGTATCACGGAACAAGCCGGCGTCCCCAGGCACCTGTTCGGCCAGATCAAGAAGGGCGGTCCCGGGCGCAAGCCGATCGTTGCCCGATCTCTGCGGCGCCGCACGATCGATTTGCTGGAAGACTTGACCCTGTGGGCGCCAACTCGAGCACTATTCACCCGGTTAGTCCGCAGTAGATTTGGTTGGCAACACTCGTTCTTTGTCCAACGGGGCGTGGAACGAATTATGCAACGGTATCGCGCGGCGATTGATGGCCGGACAATTGACGCTGCCCAACGGATGCGCGCGCTAAAATGACGCTAGTTTGGCGGACTCGTTGAGATTAGACTTTAGACTCATCAAGGATCTTCCGCGTCTCGCCTGGGCTGCTCACCTGCGTAGAGATCCATGGAGCATAGAGGTGCTGCACGGGGAATGTGTCGAGATTCGCGACGACTGTTTCTTCGAGGGCGCCTGGGACGGACCCTTTGAGTTGTGCCGCTTCGATCAAGCGTGGACCATGCTTGGCTCCGGCGCACGGGTCACTGGGGAAGGAGTCATGTTTGTGTCGCCGAGCCATATGTATGAACGGCTCCACTGCTTCCGGGCCGGCGCCGAGCTATTCGTCTCCAACTCGCTGCCTTTCCTGCTAGTGTTGGCGGGCCAGCAACTCGACCCTCACTATCGGCATTATTTTTTGGATTTTCGCGACTTCTTCCGCGCCGGAATCCGGGTCACGAGGAAGCAAATCCGTCTTCTCGGGCCGCAAGTTGCCGAACTGCATGACTACTGCAACCTGTTGGTGACTCCGGATCTCACCGTCAAACGAATCGAAAAACCTCAGCCTCCACCTCCCCGCGACTACCACGACTACGTTGCGTTTTTGGAACGCACACTCGCCGATACCGCCGCGAACGCCAACGATGCAGCGCGCGGACAGACGTATCGGATGGTGACAATGATCTCGCAGGGATATGACACCACCGCTATTTCCGCTCTAGCGGCTCGGGCCGGCTGCAGGGAGGCCGTCACATTTCGCAAGAGCGCCGGCCGAGGTTGTGGATACGTCGACGACAGCGGGACAGAGATCGGCACACGCCTCGGACTCAGCGTTAAGGAATATGAACGATGGGATTATGACAGACTGCCGCAGAACCGCGATGACGAGTTCTACATCGATCCAAGATGCGGCGATCCAAGCTTCGTTCTTATGGAAGATCAACTAGTGGGCGCCTTGCTGTTATCCGGCTGGGACGGCTTCAAATGGGGACCGTTAGTCCGCCCCTTTCGCCGCCGAGGTTTTCCTGACGAACGCGGGTTACCTCTCTTGCAGATGCCCATCAGAAGGATACTCGGTGGATCGGCACTCGGGGAGTTTCGGCTCAAGACCGGTTTCATCCATTTTCCACTCTCCTACAGCGGCCGAATTCATGCGCCAGTCCTCCAGGCTCTTAGTGTGTCGGAATCCATGCGTCCCTGGTCGATCGGCGGCGCATACGACCGTCCGATCGCGCGCCGTATCGCTGAAGAAGCCGGCGTCCCAAGGCATCTATTCGGCCAGATCAAGAAAGGCGGGCCCGGCCGCACGGTGACGGTGGCCCGATCCTGGCGACGGCGGATGCTCGATCTACTGGAAGACCTGAGCCTCTGGCCTCCAACGAGGGCTCTGGCCACGCGGGTACTGCGAAGCAGGTTCGGCTGGCAGCACTCGTTCTTTGTTCAACACGGTGTGGCCCGCGTCGGGGAACGTTATCGCGCGGCCCTCGTATCGAGCCGCGACTGATCTGCTATAGCTTCATGGAACTTCATCGACCTTTTTGGGGCTGGATGGCAGGCGTTCCTTTTTCCGAATCCGCCGATATACCCAAGATTCCTCTTTGCCAATTTTGGTGGGACGAAGAATGTAATAGAAAACCGCCGGAAAGTATAGAAGTCTTCGCCAGACTGAATCGAAGACGCCAAAACTCAGACCACGAGCGATGACCGGCAACGAAGGTGACGCTGCCGAACGCGCGTATCCAAACGATTCAAGGTGAGGTCCGGCGACCCACTCGATGAGTTCCACATCTTGCTGTGTAAGCTGCTCCTGCCACTTGCCCAGCCGTTCCGAGGTTACCGCCGCTTTGGCTCTCTGCGACCACGAGCTGTATGCAATAGGCCGTTCGTCGGGCACTAGCATGGAAGGTGAATAATCTTCGTGCAAGTGGCCGCAAATTCTCACCAATTCCTCTTCAGGCCGGCTCACCAGGTCCTGATACCGAACCATCAGGTACTCCGGCCGGTGGCTGGATTTGCGGGCCGCCAGGTTGCACTGAATCCAGGTCCTTGTGTTGACCACGACGCTATTGGAAGCCCAGGGTACGCGCTGCAGCGATGCCACTACTTCCCGCGGATCCCGCACAAGATGGATAATCGACGCGCCGGGATACCATTCACATAACGTTTCCGTTAGTAACGCGTGCTGCGGGGTCTTCTCGCCACAGCGCTGCTTTCCTTCCGACTCCGCGAAATGCACCAGTAGGGCCGCGAAGAGGGAGGCGTAGCTGGTCCCATCACGAAGGAGTCTTTCCTCGAGTCCGGCGGTTTCGATTCCCGACCGGCGCATGCGGCTGGTGGCGAGATATTCCTTCACCAATCGACGCCTGTTGGTCTCGTTGCGGAGGTCTCCGAATGCTTTGCGGCGCGAGTAGATGTAATGGTTGAACTGAGTCTCGCGGCAGATAGCGATTCTCGGGTGGCGGTTGAGCAGGTTGCGCAGTAAGGTGGTTCCGCTGCGAGGCGATCCGACAATAAAGATGGGAGGTGGATTCATTGCCCAGGCACTTGCCGGGTGGGCAGGTGCTCTTCCACTAAACGGCGCCTTCCGGGGAACGCCGAGCGCCGCGAATCATTCGTACATTTTACCCGTATTTCATATAAGTATACTTGAGCGTGAGCCCTTACTCACAGCCGGAATGCTATAATCGGCAAACGTCTAAATAATTTGGCTCGCAAAATGCCCAAATTCGCAACCGGACGGGAAGCGCCCGCAACCCAGCCAGAATCGGCGGCCGGAATCGCGCCGATGATTTCTGTAATCGTGGAGACATTTACCGTCTGTCATGAGTATCCGCCCAATGAGGCCGAGACTCAGCTAAGCGCAGTCCTCGACCGTTTGCGCGAGCAGTCTTATCCGAAGAGCCGCACGGAAATTCTTGTGGTGCTAGACGAGGTTAGCGAGCGTTTGGCTGCGTTCGTCAAGCTCAAGTATCCGGAGGTAGGGACGGAGTTAGTTAAGCGGGGCACTTACTTCTCCATGAAGAATCACGGCTTCGATGTGGCTCGCGGCGAGATTTTTGCGCTTATTGATGGAGACTGCATCCCGTCGGTCGACTGGCTCGAACAAATGAACGCGGCTCTCCCGGCCGGGGTTGATGTTGTGGCCGGCAAGACGCGTTACCGCCAAGGGTATCCTTTCGCCAAGACGTTTTCCGTTTTTGATTTCGGTCACGTCCAGGCCGATCCCAGCGGGAAAACCTTTTCGTTCAATCTCAACAATGTCGGCTTCCGTAGAAATGTTGTTCTAGAAAACCGGTTGGATGAGCGTGCCCGGCGCAATGGCGCTTGTCTTCTGCTGTGGCGGCAACTCCAGCTTGCGAACTACAACATGGTCTACGATCCTCAAGTGTTCGCGGGACATGGCAACGACTATCGGGGAACGGGATTCATCCGCAAACACATCGAGCGCGGGTTCGACTCGATCAATCTGTTCCGTATTTCCGGGCCGGGCATGCTGAGTGGATCCCGATACCTGCGCCTGGGCCCGTTGGTCCCTCTCGGTATGTTTGCCGCGAGGGTTCGGTTTGACTTGTGGCGGATCGTTTCCAACCGGCGGGATCTGGGGATCCCGATCTACGCAATCCCTTACTACTACGCAGTATCGATTGTGATTCGCGGGCTGGAGGCCATTGGTGGTATGACCGCCGTGCTGAAGCCCAACGCTTTCGATCACGACTAAGCGCCAACGCGGTGGTGGTGGGTGTTCACAAAAAATTTACTTTGCGGAACAAAACGTCGAGCAAACTCGTTCGTCATATCAATAAAGCAAGTCGCCTCCGCGCCAGGGACCCTTTCCCCAAAATAAGTCAGCTCTGGCGCGGAGTTTACAACAAACCAATTCGGCCCTTAGCTTCTACAGGGCCAACTCGACCCTAACAGTATAGAATCTTTTGTCCACTGCATCCAGCATCTATTTGCCGTAGCCCTATCCGATGCAGGCCGAGTTCACGTACATTATTGTGGCGCAACGTTTTGTACGTCAGCGCATCAAACGGTGGGGAGGGATTTCAATGAAAAATCTGCTTGGTTTGAGTCTTGCGGTTCTGCTAGCGGGAGCTTCGTTGGCGTCACCCGCCGATGACAAGGGGCGTACAAGCCTGGTCAGAGAAGTGCGCCACGAACTTGTGATGCTTCCTTACTATGGTGTCTTCGACAACCTGGCGTACAAGGTGGATGGATACACCGTGACGCTGATGGGCCAAGTGACGCGGCCGACGCTGAAATCGGACGCTGAGAACGTAGTGAAGAGGATTGAAGGCGTTGAGAAGGTGATCAACAACATCGAGGTGCTGCCGCTGTCTCCGATGGACGACCGGATCCGCGCGGCAACCTACAGAGCGATCTTTGGCGCACCGCAATTGAATCGCTACGCCATGCAGGCCGTTCCGCCGATTCACATCATCGTAAAGAACGGGAATGTGACGCTGGTCGGCGTGGTCGCAAATGAGGGTGACAAGAATGTCGCCGGTATCCGGGCCAAAGGCGTCCCGGGCGTCTTTGCGGTGAATAACGAACTCGGAGTGGAGAAGTAGGGACCGATTTAGAGATTGAGCTATTCTGGCAGTACCGATGCTCAAGATCTATGCCTTTGCGCTGATCGCGGCCCTGTCGGCACAGGCCCAGAACTTCGACGAGATTTCCATTGAAAAAGCCGCCGCGGGAATGAAGTTTGCAGAGGGAGCCGTCTGGTCTCATGAAGGCTTTCTGCTCTTCAGCGATGTTCCCAGTAACAAGATTATGAAGCTGACGCCGGGTGAGGGCGTCAGTGTGTTTCGCGAGGAGTCCAACGGAACCAGCGGTAACGCGTTCGACGACAAAGGACGACTGTATTCATGTGAGAGCCGCTTGCGGCGGGTGACGCGCACGGATAAGAAGGGCAAAATCGAAGTGCTGGCGGACAAGTGGCAGGGTAAGAAATTCAACGCGCCGAATGACATTGTGGTCAGCAAGCGGGGAGACGTTTACTTTACCGATCCCGCGTTTGCTGAGCAGTCGGACCACCGTGAGCTGGATTTCTACGGCGTCTATCACATTTCGCCAAAGGGTGAGATTGAATTGGTCGCGAAACCCGCGGGACGTCCGAACGGCATCGCGTTTTCGGCTTCGGGAAAGATCCTCTATGTGGGCAATTCCGACGAGCGAAGCGTGCGGGCTTACGACATTGGAAAAGACGGCTCGGCCAGCAACGAACGCGTGCTCATCTCGAACATCGACGGCGTACCGGACGGTATCAAGGTGGATGAAAAGGGCAATCTGTATGTTGCGGCGAAGGGCCTTGCAATCTACTCGCCTGAGGGCAAATTGATTCATACGATTCCTCTCGGGGAGGCGCCGTCCAATTGCGCGTTCGGCGATGCCGACCTGAAAACGCTCTACATCACCGCCCGGACTTCGGTCTACCGCATCCGGCTCGATGTTAAAGGAGCTGTGCAGTATTAGCCGCCGCTACCCGGAGCGTCCGGTGTTGGGTGTGGGCGCGCTGATCATTCTCGAAGACGACAGAATCCTGCTGGTGGAACGGGGCAATGAACCTCTGAAAGGGTATTGGTCGCTGCCCGGCGGCGCGGTGGAGACCGGCGAAACACTGCGTGACGCCGTGAAGCGCGAGATCCTGGAAGAAACCGGGCTGACAATTGAGCCGATGCAAGTGGTGGAGATTTTTGAACGGATCATGCCGGATGCCGATGGGCGAACGGAATACCACTATGTGTTGATCGATTATCTTTGCCGCGTCACAGGCGGCACGCTTGGCGCGGCCGACGACGCCAGCCGCGTGGAATGGATCCCGCGCGAGAATCTGCGTGGATTGCGGCTGACCGAGGGAACACTCACCGTGATCGAGAAGGCATATGCAATGAGGCCACGCCGATGAAGCACTCCAGTTCGGAATTACTGGAATTCGAGCAACTCAAGCAGTTGGTTGGGTGCTTCATTGCCGGTCCGCTAGGCCGCCTGGAGCTGGAGAAAGTGGAGCCGTGCTCCGATCGCGCGCAATTGGAACAGTCGCTGGCTGAGACGGCGGAGGCGATGGGCCTGCTTCGCGAGGATTCGAAACCACCGTTGACCGGCTTGGCCGATTGCACCATGGCCGTGCAGAAACTTCGGATTGAAGGTGCGGTCCTCGAGGGAAGGGAAATCGCGGATCTGACCATGCTGCTCGATCGCGTGACGCAGATCCGGAGTTTGTTGCAGGGAGCCCCGCGTCTGTCGGCGCGAGTGAGTGGACTGGCTGATTTTCGTCCGCTGTTGAAGGATCTGACGGGGAAGATTCAACCGGATGGACAGGTTGCGGATCACGCCAGCGTGGCGCTGAACCGCATCCGGCGCGACAAAGAGAAACAACAACGGCTGATTCAGGAATCGCTGGAAAAATTTCTGAAAGCGCATCGCGATGAAGGTGTGCTGCAGGAAGAATACGTAACAGTCCGGAACGATCGTTTTGTGGTGCCGGTTGTGGCTGGCCAGCGCCGTAAAGTGGACGGCGTCATTCACGGCGCGAGCGGCAGCGGCCAGACGCTGTTTGTGGAACCGCTGGCAACGATCGATCTGAATAACGAGCTGGTCCGTCTTTCCGAGGAAGAGCTACGCGAGATCTATCGCATTCTGCGCGATCTTTCGGAGAAGTTGCGTGTCCACGCGGCGTCGATTCGCGATGCGCTCGACGTGATCAGCTCGCTCGATCTGCTGTTCGCCAAGGCGGCGTTCGCGGTGGCATTTCGATGCGTGATTCCGAAGTTTTCGGAACGAATTCATCTGAAAGACGCGCGGCACCCGCTTCTTGAGGATGTGCTGCGAAAACAGCGCAAGGCGATCGTGCCAGTTTCGCTGACTCTTGACGACCAGACGCACACTTTGTTGATCAGCGGGCCAAATACCGGCGGCAAGACGGTGACGATGAAAACCGTGGGGCTGCTGGCGTTGATGGCGCACGCGGCCTTGCCTGTCCCGGCGCAAGAAGCCGAGTTTCCTGTTTTCGATCAGGTTCTAGCGGATATCGGTGACAACCAATCGATCGAACAGAGCCTGAGTACGTTTTCTGCGCATATCGCAACTGTAAAAGAGATGGTGGAAGACGCCACGCCGGACTCGCTGATACTTCTGGACGAACTGGGGCGGGCGACCGATCCGGAAGAAGGCGGCGCCCTGGGTGTGGCGATACTCGATCATTTCCGGGAGCTTCGCGTCTTCACGCTGGCGTCCACGCACCTGCTGGCTTTGAAAGTTTATGGCGCCAACACGGCGAGTGTGCTGAACGGTTCCATGGGGTTTGACGAGGCGACATTGGAGCCGACATTTGTTTTGCGTTTGGGCGCTCCGGGAAAGTCCGCCGGATTGGACATCGCCACGCGGCTCGGAATGCCGCAGCGGCTGATTGAGCGTGCGCGCGCGGCAATGAGCACCACGGAGCGGGATATCGCCCATTTCCTGAACGAGCTTCATCAGGGCGTGGAGCGGAATGCGGCGCTTGAGACGGAACTGCGGCAGAAAGTGGCGGCGGCAAAAGCGAAGGAGCAATCGCTGGCGGCGGAATGGGAGCGGCGCGAATCGGCGAAGCTTCGCGAAGTGGATCGAAAGTTCGAGGAGCTTACGGCGAAGTTCGACGTGCAGGCGCGGCAGACGATCGAGAACATCGAGCAGAGTGGTGTACAGAAAAAAGCCGCCGAACAGGCCCTCCGCAAGGTGGCGAAGACGAAGCGGGAGTTCCAGGAAGATCTTGAGGCCCAGGTACTCTCAACGGCCAATCCGGATGCTCCCCCACCGAGGCGTTTGGAACTGCGGGAAGGGAGCCGGGTTCTACTGAAGGGCATCCGCCAGCCGGCTCGCGTGCGGAGGTTGTTGGATGAGGACACGATCGAAGTGGATGCGGGGCTGATGAAGATGAAGGTGTCCCGCGCGGATGTCCAGGAAGTGCTTCCGGACGCGCCGGAAACCGGGTTGCCGAAGGGCGTGAGTTACAAACCGGGACCGCGCTGGGATGTTCCATACCAGGAGATCAACGTGATCGGCAAGCGCGCCGAGGAAGCGATGGATGAGGTGGAGAAATTTCTGGATCACGCGGCCATGGCCTCGGTGGAACGCGTGCGAATAGTGCATGGGCACGGGATGGGCGTTTTGAAACGGGCGGTGGCGGATTTGTTGTCGAAGAGCCCGCATGTGCAGAAGTTTTATCAGGCTTCTCAGGGCGAGGGTGGTGCGGGGGCGACGGTGGCGGAATTGAAGGTGGGGTAATGTCCACGTAGCGAGCTGAGTACGAGGCGGGATATGATCATAGACATTGGCAAAACAGCAACCGGCGAAGGCTCAGTTTCGATATGGCATCGGGGAATGGTACGGTCACTCCTACATCACATTGACGCCGGATCAACGTCGTACATATGCTGAACTACAGAACCTTGAGGTTAAACAGCGGCCAGCGCAGTCATGCCCGTTCCGCGCAGAGCCAGTCGGCGCTGGGGTGTGCACGAAGATCGGTGGTGTGTGCTCGTTGCGTTTGTATCACCGCGAAGCGGCGACTGGCGAGGTCGTCGTGGCAAGCGGGGAACGCGGCATGCTTCGCGCGACCTGCCCTAACCGGTTTCTGGAACGTGGCGTCATCTTCTCGTGGATTGGAGAAGAGCTACTATTGACGACGAAACCGCGGGTCGTGGGTGAAGTAGGGTTCTTGGAGCATGATCGCGCAGAAGGGGACGCGGGAGAAACCGACGATGTTGGCAGAATCGATCACGTACTGGTGCATCCCAGCGCAGACCCTATGAGATGGTGCGCACTTGAGATTCAGGCAGTGTATTTTTCTGGCGCGAGTATGGGCGCGGAGTTTACCATGCTCCGGCATCACCAAGGCACTTTGATGCCATTTCCTGCTGGACACCGCCGACCCGACTATCGAAGCAGTGGTCCCAAACGTCTGATGCCTCAGTTGCAGATCAAGGTGCCGAGCTTGCGCCGGTGGGGGAAGAAAATGGCAGTTGTGGTCGACGAGGGATTCTTTGGTGCACTTGGAAAAATGGACGAGGTCAAGCATGTCTCCAACTGTGACATCGCGTGGTTCGTACTGCGGTACAACGAGATTGGAGGGAACGCCGTGTTGGAACCGGGTTTTGTGCGCCTGACCACGCTTGAACGGGCCGTGGAGGGCTTGACGGGCGGGTATCCCGTAAGCCTTGAGACTTTCGAAGAGCGTATTCGCGTTAAGATACCGACGGACCTCTAGTCGGCAAAGACCCAACTTCTCTCCTGAACATTCTGTCTTCGCTCAGAGTTCAGGAAACCCTTGATACGTTCTTGCAGTGCATCCATTCCTGCGATCTCGCATTCCCAGACCACGAGCACGTCCCATCCAAAGGCACGTAGCGCGCGCTGATGTTCGTGATCACGTTCAACATTGCGGCGGAGTTTCGGGGTCCAGTATCCTTGGTGCGATGCAGGCGTGTGCGCAAGTCTGCAGTTGGCGTGCGCATGCCAGAAGCATCCATGCACGAAGATAATTTTCCGGCGCTGTGCAAAGACGAGGTCTGGGCGACCGGGGAGTTGATGGTTGTGTAAGCGGTACCGGTACCCCATGCGGTGCACCAAGCGCCTTATGAGGATTTCGGGCGCAGAGTCCTTGCTGCGGATGCGCCGCATGTTCTCGCTGCGTTGTGCCGGCGTCTGTCGATCCACGAGAGTATGATATTGACATTTATCGTAGACCACAACCTGAGGCGCCTAGCGGTCGAAGAGGGTCTTGCGTAAGTGTGACGCGATTGCCTTCGCAAGCAGGGGCGGGACAGCGTTCCCTACTTGTTCATACTGAGATACCCTGCTGCCGACGAATCGGTATTCATCAGGGAAGGACTGTAGCCGTGCCGCCTCCCGAACGGTGAGCGTGCGGTCCTGCTCGTAGTGGAAGAATGTCCCCCAGTGCGGGTCGCACTTGGTGAGGACGGTACCGCTCAGTCCGTTCGGATCCAGGCGTCCATAGCGTCGCGTATGGTCGCTGCGTCGCGCCCGTTGCATGCCCGCCGGAAGAAGTTCATGCGGGATGTCGCGCCAACTCCCACCTGGTGGGACGTGTTTGAGGCGTTCAATGTTTTGTCGTGAGAGTTTGCCCGCGACGTGGTTGTATAGCACCGTGGCGTTGGTGCGCAACTTGTGTTGGTATGGGGTTTCTGGCGCTTTTACGTATGTAGTCTCCTCACTGCCTTGCTCGATATGCAATGGCGGCAGATCGCTTAGGGCATCGCTCACCGTAGTGTGTTTTGCCAGAAGGCTATCGAAGAGGCTCGGTGGACGTGATCCATTGGTAATCATTGGCAGCCAAGTTAGTTGACGCCCGCCGGTGAAATTGGTGCGCACCGGTGCATGATGCGTTGGCTCCGGAAACGTGATTTCCACACCGGGTAGAATTGTACCGATAAGGATGAGACGCCATCGCTCCTGGGGCACGCCATAGTGGGCAGCGCAGAGGATCATGTGGTTCATCCGGTATCCCGCTTTTGTAAACAGCTCGTAGATCGCCTTGATGAACCGCCCTTGGTCCAGAGAAACCAGTCCCGGTACATTCTCCATAAGGATGACCTTGGGCCGCAAGCCTTCGAGGACAAGTCGCCCGTAGTGTTCAAACAAGTGATTGCGGTCGTCTTCTGTGCTGCGATGAGGGGCGTTGATCGAGAATCCTTGGCACGGCGGTCCACCGATGAGAACGTCAACATCATTCTTGGAGAGGCCCGTGGCGCGAAAGATCTCGTTTGCGGTCAGTTGCTCGATTGGGCCTTCGGAGAACCAAGTACCGGGATGATTTTGCTGATACGTGCGCCCGTACTCGACGCACTGATCGTTGGCGAACGCGATCTCGTACCCGGCCTGCCGAAACCCGATCGAAAGTCCACCCGCGCCAGCAAACAAGTCTGCAGTTACGAGACCGCTCATTGTCGTCTTATCGTCCTGTGCGCACACATCATTAAAACAAAGTATACCCATTACGTTTAGGACCGCGCATTGTCGCTTGTGTGCTCTTCGTTGTCGGTTGACGATGTTGCTCGCTCGTGAGACAGCCTAATTGTGGGCAGCGACGCTAGCTCTACGCAAGCGCGCAACCGGTGCGGCTGCCCCCTTTTTCACAGAAATATGTCCTGTGAATACAATCAAGTACACCGATATCGTTGTTGAAATTTTGTGGAAAAACCAGCACCTCCACTTCTTGTTTCGGGAAGGTCGTGCGTCGCCAACGAAGTAATGGCGGCGCTTTTCATCGGGCAGGCAAGGCACCTCTCACTCATTTCCCATCTCCCCTACGCCCCAGATCATGAAGCTCCAACACCTGCACCTGCACCTGTTTGATCTCCTTCAGAAGATCGATTCGGGATGCGTTGATGCGGTGTTTCAACAGCTCCGCCATGCCCCACATAAACATGAACAATGCCAGGAAGGGGCCTTTCGGCGTCTGGACGGACTTTGGATCGAACCACATATAAAGCGCCGAAAGGACGGCGCAAAAAATCCAGAACGTGGTCACGGCGACCCGTTCCCTTCGAATGCTTTTTTCGTTCTGTTCGAGCATCGTTGCGACATCGCGCCGATAGTCCGCCAGATTGGCAGGCTGAGGGAGATGCGAGAGCAAACGGTCCCGAAAGCTTTCACTTGGATTTTCCATAACCACCTCGTAACAAGATCGTCTTCATTGCTTTTCTGGCGTAAAACAGCCGGGATTTTACTGTCCCTTCGGGGCATCCGATGATGCTGGAGATCTCCGCCAGCGAGAAATCCTCGAGAAAATGCAGAGTCAGTACTTCGCGTTGCGCTGGTTCGAGTTCGTCCAGAGCCCGATGCACAGCGGCGGAATCCTCTTCCGAAAATGACGGTTCGCAGGCCTCTTGGAATGCTTCTGAATGGAGTTCCTCGGCGCGCTCGCGGGAACTGTTACGCCGGATTCCGTCCACCGCGATTGCATGAGCGATGGTGTAGAGCCACGGCCGGAGTGCTCCCGGGTCCTTCAGCTTCCGCAGTCCGCGAAACGCACGAATCCAAACTTCCTGAAGAACATCGAGCGCGGTTTCCTCTTTCCCGGTGAGCTTTGTCGCGTAGTAGAGGAGCGGCCGCTCCATGGTGGCGACGAGTTCTTCGAAGGCACCCGGTTCGCCCGCCTGGCAGCGGAGCGCAATCCATTCATCCCGAGTGCGGTTCGCTTCCATTCATCTTTAATGTCGTTGGAAATGGCGCGGAGGTTCAATTGAGACTCAATCCGGTTCGCGCTCCCAAATCAAATCGATGAAACCACCTAGATATGCGGCCCTCAGCGCCAATCGATTGGACGAGAATTTGTACGTGCGTTTCAGATCCGTGCCAACCCAACTCGGAACCAACGATGCCTGTACATGGTGGGTAACTGTATTCGAAGCTTCATCAAGGTCAAAAGTTCCAAAGTAGGATTGGAAGCCGGCGGCCGTTTCGCGAAGCTCATCCGCGCTGACGGTAATGCTGCTCAACCCAACTCCGGGAGGAACCGTGGAACGGCGGCCGGGACGCATCAGTTGAGCCGACATCCGGCCAGCATGGTCATAGGCAATTCTGCCGACCGGTTTTTCACCGTAGGGATAGTCCACTTTGCCGCCCTTAGACGTTCTCTCACAACTGATCAGCTTCCAAACCCCCAGGAAACGGTCGCGTGTGGGCATTTTCGTTTGCGCGTAGGCCGATGCTCCCATCAATCCAATCAGTTTGCGTCTGTCAACCATACCGGGCAGTCTACCGCATGCCGTTACTGGCGGGTTGCTCGTGGCAGGCTTTCGGTGCGGCGTCACCGAGCCATTGATCCGGATTCACAGGCACGCCATTCACCGAGACTTGCCAGTGCAAATGCGGGCCGGTTGCGAAGCCCGTGGCTCCGACATAGCCCACTACGTCGCCCTGACCCACTTGCGCGCCTTCATTCACTGCGAGCTTCGACATGTGGATGTAGAGCGAGGTCACTCCCTGCCCGTGGTCGATTCCGATGGTGCCTCCGTGAAGGCGGTACATTTTCGAGATCCGGACCACGCCCGCAGCCGTTGCTTTCACCGGCGTGCCCATGGGTGAACGGAGGTCGAGCCCGCGATGATAGGCTCCGGTCGGTTTGCCATTGTGATAGCGCGTGACTCCGAAGCGGGAATTCATGCACTGCCCGGTGGGAGCGATAAACGGTTCGACCCAGAAACGCTTGTCCGAGGCGGTGGTTTGGAGCGCGCGAACGGCTTCCATTTCGCCAGGCAGCGGCGTGAGTTCCTTCATCGCCTTGGTGGCGGCGATGTTCTGTCTCGGATAGTGCGCATCGGTGATTGTGACCTGTTCGATGCGAAGCACTTTTCCGGTGGCGTCTCGAATGGTCAACGGATACGTGCCGGGCTTGTCGAGAACGGCCGCCGGCATCAGGCCGAGATTACTACCGTCCGGCTGGCGGAAAATGCGAATGGTTTTACCCTTGAGTTCAGCGGCCGCGCCCTCTCCGGTGATACGAAGAAATTCGCCCTGCTGGAAGGAAGACTGCGCGAAGGCTGCGAACGATAGCAGAAACAGCAACCAGCGTGCGGCCACCATTTAGATCGTTCCGACTGCCTCCAGGATCTCTTCGGCGTGGCCGGCCGGCTTCACTTTGCGGAAGATCTTGGCGATCTTACCGTCTTTGCCGATGACGAAAGTGGTCCGCTCGATGCCCATGTATTTCTTTCCGTACATGCTCTTCTCCACCCAGATGCCGTAGGCTTCGGCCACTTTGTGATCGGTGTCGGCGAGCAGGGGGAAATTGAGGTTGAACTTCTGCTTGAACTTGGCGAGTGCCTTGGGCGCATCGGGCGAGACGCCGACTACGATGGTGTCGAGTTTATCGATTTTCTTATGGTTGTCGCGGAACTCGCAGGCTTCGACAGTGCAGCCCGGCGTGTCGGCCTTCGGGTAGAAATAGATCACGACGTTCTTGCCCTTGAGTGCGCCCAGATCGAACTGCTCCTCCGTGTCGGTTTGGAGCTTAATTGCGGGCGCCTTCGCGCCTTCCGTGAGTTCGGCCATATAGTTTATAGATTAGTCCACTGACACGCGAGTACCCTTTGCATGGGCGGACTCCGTGCGTGCGATGCGATCGTCGATCATCTGGCGGAATCCTTTCATTACCTCTACGCGGGCGTTGCGGAAATGACCCAATACCTGGTCGGACGGACCCAGCTTCCGCAAAATGTTGATGACGTCGTCGCAGATTGACTGTTGCTGCGCTCCCGGTGCTTGCTGTTCGTTCATGAGGCCTCCTTCATTTCTATTATGAGGGTCCTATTCTCTAACCGCGCTTTAGCGGGCAGAAGTGCCGCCATCGACGTGGGTAGGCCGATATGCCGGCGGAGTGTCCCAATTTCTATCACTAACTCGTCCCCTTTTTTGAACAGACCTATCTCGCTCTTCGCGGCGAATGGCATGTTCAGGCGGACTTGATACTTTCCGTCGACTTTCTCGAACTGGTATGGCCGTTCCAACTGAGTAACGGCCGACGGATCCTCGCCCTCAGGATATAGCAGATTGGCGACCTGTTCCAAACGCGCGGCGCCGAGCACTTCCTGATGCAGCAGCGGGATGCGCTTGGGTTTGATGGGTGCGAAGTAGCCATCCATTTCTTCGAGGATCTTCTGTTGCGATAAGCGCCATTCGGTGAAAAATACGTCACTCACCGCTTCGGGCAAAACTCGATTGACGAGAATGCCGTCGACGGTCAGGCCATGGAGCGAGAAGTATACATACGCCCGCTGGGTTTCGCGGAGCACCATTTTTTCGGGGTTCGTGACGAGGCGCACGCTGGTGATCTGCGGATTCTCGAGAAGCGTGTCGATCCCTTCGATTTTCTGGAAAATATCGAGGACGTTTGAGAAGTAAGAGTCGGCCGGCAGTTCGACCGGTGAGAGGCGATTGGCGACGGGCCTGACCGCTTTGAGCATGGTCCGGTGGAATGGGAACACGTGCTTCATGTACCAGTCGAGCGTGGTTGGCATGCTGACAAACCGCATGGATTCGGCGGTGGGAGCGCAATCGAGAATCAATACTTCGTAGCGGCCTTCGCGCCGGTATTGATTTACGTACATCATCGCGCTCAGTTCTTCCATGCCGGGGAAAATTGCGAGTTCATCCGCTTCGACGCCGCTGATTCCCGTGGTACGCAGAATGCCGGTGATGTAGGAGGAAATCTCGCGCCAGTGGCGCTTGATCTCCTGCTGGATGTTGACCTCTTGCACGTCGAGGAACTCGTTGATCGAATGCGGATCTCCGGTGCCGGCGTGAAAGAGGTCGGATGCGAGATCGAAGGAATCGGCGAGGCTGTGCGCCGGGTCGACGCTCATCACCAGCGTGCGCTTCCGCATTTGGGCAAGTCGCAGGCCGGTTGCGGCGGCAAGGCTGGTCTTACCCACTCCGCCCTTTCCGCTGAAGAGGAGAATCCGCACGCTTCAGAGTAACAAGGGGCCACGCATAAAATGAGGCGTGCTCGTTCTGGTCCTGCTGGCGGCGCTGATTGTCCTGTGGCGAGCGTTTGGATTTATTCGCGGGATGGTGGTGTTTGGCGTTTGCGTTGTCACTCTCACCGAGGTACTCAGCGCGTTCCATGCCATTCGGATGTGGCCGCTGTTTGTGGGCTGGCTGTTGGTGTGCCTTGCGGCGATCTGGATTCATCCGCGCGGCGGAGAATGGCCTCATTGGGCGGTGCTTGCGGCAACCGCTCCGATCGCAGGCGTCGTGTTGTTCATTGCTCTCAAGAGTGTGCCGAACAGTACGGACGTGATGGCCTATCATTTGCCGCGTGTTTTGTTCTGGGCTCAGAACGGGAGTGTGGCATTCTTTCCGACGCATTACTACAACCAGATCATGCTGCAGCCGATGGCGGAATACACGATGCTGCAGACGTGGGTGCTTTCCGGATCGGACCGATACGCGAATCTGATCCAGTTCCTCGGATTCTTTGGCAGCGCTGCCGTAGTTTCGTTGATCGCCAGGGAGATGGGCGCGACCCCGCGCGGACAGGTGATGGCTGCTTTGGTTTGCGCGACGCTGCCGAACGGCATTCTGCAGGCTTCGGGTGCGAAAAATGAAGCCTACCTGGCGCTTTGGCTGGCGGCGATGGTTTACTTTGCTCTACGGTTCGAATGGCGGTGGATGAGCGCGGCGCTGGCGCTCGCGTTGTTCACCAAGGGTACTGCGTATTTGTTTGCACCCGCTTTTCTGGCCGGAGCACTAGGCCCGGTGGCGTGGCGGGAACGCGCGCGGTTGGTGAGAGCGCTGCCTGCGGTCGTTCTCTATGTGGCCCTCTGCGTGGCGGCGATCAACGGGCCCCTGTATTGGCGGAACTACTCGTTGAGCGGCTCGATTTTGGGGTTTGACTCGGCCCTGGGGGATGCGACGTACCGCTGGCAGAATGAGCCGCTCAGCTTGGCGGCGATGACTTCGAACGCGCTGCGTCATCTTTCGGAAGGCGTCGGTATGCGTAGCGAAGCCTGGAATCACGGGGTATACAACGCGGTGCTGCGAGTTCATCGGGCATTGGGAATCGATCCGAACGATCGGCGCACCACTTGGCAGGACGGGCAATTTGGACCGCCGGTGAATGCGAATCACGAGACGAACGCAAACAATCGCTGGCATCTGTTGCTGTTCGCTGCAAGCGGCGTTGCCTTGGTGTTTTGGCGGAAGTGGGACTGGCTCTGGTTGTTTGGCGGCATTGTCGCCGGTTACCTGCTTTTCTGTGGATATCTGAAGTGGCAGCCTTACATGACGCGGATGCTACTGCCGCTGTTCGTCATGGCGGCTGTGGTGAGCGGACTGGTTTTGGAGAGACTGGAGTGGATTTGGCTTCAGCTGTTGGTGTGCTTGTTTCTTCTGAACAATACCCGGCCTTATCTGCTGGAGAACTGGATTCGTCCGTTGAAGGGTCCGCGGAGCATTCTGAAGATCACGCGCGAGGACGGCTACTTTGCAGACATGACTGTTTACGGAAACAAGGGCGAGTACATCGAGGCGGTGCGGCGGACGCTTCAGAGCGGGTGTGAAAGGGTGGGTATCGACGATAAGACTTTTCCGCTGGAGTATCCGTACGAGGCGCTCTTGCGGGACGCAAATCTGCGAATCCGGTTCGAGCATGTGGGCGTGACGAATGCGTCGGTGCGTTACCGGCAGGGAGGCGAACCGGATGTCTGCGTTGTGCTGTGCTTAGGTTGTGGAGACGGTCCGGAGCAGCGTGCGAAGTTCAAGGGTGTGGGCGAGCCTGTGGTGATTGGCCGATCGTTGTTGTTTGTGCGAAAGTAGCGATATGATCGTCCCTCTCATCAAGATTGGAAACTCGAAGGGCATCCGGATTCCCAGGCATTTGATTGAGAAGTGCGGACTCAGCGATACCGTCGAACTCCGGGTCGAAGAGGGAAAATTGGTAATCTCGCCGTCCGCCCTGTCGCCGCTTTGGGAAGCGATCGGCACCTCCTTTGATGGTCAGGAAAGGAAGTGGTAGGCATTCCCAATGGACAAGAACGAGTTTCAAGAACTGGTGCAGTCCGGGTTGGGGAAGGCGATTATTTACGCCCGCAACAATGATGTCCAACCGTTCCGGGATGTGATTCTTGACGCTTGCCTGCACTGTTACTCCGCAGACCCGCAGAGTGAAGGCACTCGAGCGGGTTACATGCTCGAACTGGTGAATCTCATGCCAGATCGGCAGTTCTATTGCGATGAAGTCCTCAAGGCATTGCCGGGAAGTGGAGACGATTGGGATGCTGTTCAGCGTTTTCACTTTGCCACATACATGTCCTTCGAGGGAGACGAACATGCAAGGCACGTCATCTACGAGAGTTTCGAGCCGGGGCCGAAGATGGGAGAAGCTATCGCCATCGATTTCATTCGGATGGGCGGTCTGAAGGGATTCCTTTTTGTGGCGGCGAAAATCGGGGCGCTGCTAATATCCAAGCCTGACGAAGTGGATGAGGGTTTGCTATGGTGGCAGGCCGTCGAGATCTGCGGTGAGCAGGAGGCCGCGGCGGCCTTGCGCGAGGCCGGATCTGCAGATCTCAGAATTGAGGCATATCGGTTAAGAGCGATGGCGGATGGGGCAAGCAATCGCAGCGGAACTGAGACGTGGAAAGAAATCATGGCGCTGAGCTATGAGCAGTTGAGGCCGAAGCTATTCAGCTTGCATTCTATCCAGCTCCGCGCGTGGGGTGAGCGGGCAAACACTGACGACATAAAACGTGCCGCGGACGGCTTGGTAGCAGCTCAGGTTTCGGAAGAACAAATCAAACATTTGAGGATTTTCTCGCGAAGGCCCTTCCCACTGGATCCGTGCCTGCTGCTGGACCTATCGTCTTCTGTTAACGAAGATCTCACCTATGCTGCGGCGGTCGCTCTTGCCCAGATCACCCATCCTTCCGTCCGTCAGGTCGCCTTTCGGCTCGTTCAGAATCGCCTCGCGGGTCGTCGAGTAGCAATCGCGATGATCGGTCAGAACTGGAAACCCGATGATCATGAGCTTGTGCTGAGCTGGTTTGAGAGCGAGTTGGATCGGGACACACGCCACCATATGGGTATGAATCTCATGCGTTTTTGGGAACGTCACCCGGAGCCCGGTATTGAGCTCCGCATGTTGGGTTCGCTCTATGAAAAGGGGCCTTGTTCGTTCTGCCGGGAGCTCGCGGTCCGACGCCTGATTGAATTGAACTCGCTGTCCGTGTCAATGCGAGCAGAATGTGCGGACGATGCGAATGAACAAATTCGCCTGCTGGTCGGCGCTAACTGAGAATGGCCCGCCATTCCGATGAATCGGCCTGGCTTAGTCTATTTCTCGCCCATCACCAGAATCGTCTCGAACTTTGGCGGTTCGGTGTCGCGATGGACAACCGAACTCGAAATCTGGCGAAACCCGGCCTCGGCGAGAAAGCCTCGGAGTTCCACTTCTTTGAAGCCGAGCCAGACGTCGGCGTAGAGCTCGCGGGCTTCGTCCCAGGTGTGCTTCATCAGATCTAACACCGCGATTCGGCCTCCGGGTTTCAGGATGCGATGCGCCTCCTGAATGGCACGCTCGGGGTGCTGCGCGTGGTGAAGCGACTGGCTGAAGAGCGCCAAGTCTACCTCCGCATCGCCGATCGGAAGGCTCTCGAGATCGCCTCGCCGGTATTCGAGGTTGTGGACAGCGTTCCTGCCGGCCACTTCGGAACCGAACTCGACCATCTTCTCGGAATTGTCGACCGCGATGACGTGGACCGCCCGCTGGGCCAGAAGCTGTGACAGCGTTCCTTCGCCGGCTCCCAAATCAGCGATGGTCATCGGCGGCAGCAATCGCAAAAGCATCTCAGCGACACCCTGCCAGGACCGGCCGGGAACGTACTCACGCCCGAATCGCCCGGCCAGCCCGTCGAAGTAGGTGCGCATCTTTTCGGTTCGTTTTGCCAGGACAAGTTTCAGCGCTTCGTCGTCGTTTTCAGCTTCCGGGATCTCCTTCATTCCATGGCGCAGGAGGGCGATTAATTGCTGCAAACCTTGGGTCTCTCCTCCTCGTAACTGTTTCAAACGATAGAGAATGTTCTTGCCAGTCCGGCGGTCCTCGACGATGCCCACCTGCTTGAGTTGCCCCAAATGGGTGGAGATAGTGCTTTGGCCGAGTGAGAGGATCTCCTGCAATTCGGCCACGGAAAGCTCCTCGCGTTCCAGCAGCAGAATGATGCGTAGACGGAGGGGATCGGATGCCACGCGGAGAGATTTTAGTATTGACGCCATCGTCGCTTTCTACTATTCTATCAACATATCAAGATATTTCGATATTAAAATTATGGAAACCTTAACTTTGCACCACACCGCCACCGAATATAAGGTGGCAGACATTTCGCTGGCCGATTGGGGCCGCAAAGAAATTTCCGTTGCTGAGCAGGAAATGCCGGGGCTGATGTCCATCCGCCGGAAGTATGCGCCTGAACGGCCGCTGGCGGGAGTTCGGATCACGGGCTCGCTTCACATGACCATTCAGACTGCGGTCTTGATCGAAACACTGGTCGACCTTGGCGCGGACGTGCGGTGGGCGAGCTGCAACATTTTCTCGACTCAGGACCATGCCGCGGCGGCAATCGCGGCGGCGGGCGTCCCGGTTTTTGCCTGGAAGGGCGAGTCGCTGGAAGAATACTGGTGGTGCACGAATCAGGCGATGAGTTTTCCGGGCGGCAAGGGTCCGCAGCTTGTCGTAGACGATGGCGGCGATGTCACGCTGTTCATCCACAAAGGGTTCGATCTGGAAGAGGGCTCAGACTGGGTCAATACTCCGTCTTCGAACCATGAAGAGCAGGTAATCAAGTATCTGCTGAAGAGCATCCACGCGGAAAACCCGACGCGTTTTCGCGACATTGTGAAGGCGTGGCGCGGCGTCTCGGAAGAGACCACGACGGGCGTCCATCGCTTATACAAGATGGAGAAAGAGGGCAAGCTGTTGGTGCCGGCGCTTAACGTGAACGATTCGGTGACCAAGTCGAAGTTCGACAATCTTTATGGATGCCGTGAATCGCTGTCGGACGGTATCAAGCGCGCGACGGATGTGATGGTGGCCGGCAAAGTGGCTGTGATTTGCGGCTATGGCGATGTCGGCAAGGGTTCCGCGCATTCGCTCCGAGGGTTCGGCGCTCGCGTCATTGTGACGGAGATCGATCCTATCAACGCGCTACAGGCGGCGATGGAAGGTTATGAAGTGACCACCATCGAAGACACGCTCGGCCGCGGTGACATTTACGTGACATGCACCGGCAACTGCGACATTATTACGTTCGAGCACATGGCCCGCATGAAGGATCAGGCAATTGTCTGCAATATCGGGCACTTCGACAACGAAATCCAGGTAGACCGCCTCAATGAAGCGCCTGGCGTGAAAAAGCTCACCATCAAACCGCAAGTCGACATGTATACGTTCCCGGATGGCCACTCGATCTTCATGCTGGCCGAAGGACGCCTGGTGAATCTCGGTTGCGCGACGGGCCACCCCAGCTTTGTGATGAGTAACAGTTTCGCGAATCAGACGCTGGCTCAGCTCGATCTGTGGAAGAACAAGGACGTGTACAAGGTCGGTGTGTACACGCTGCCCAAGAAGCTGGATGAAGAAGTGGCACGCCTGCATCTGGAGAAAATCGGCGTGAAGTTGACCACTTTGAGTGCGAAGCAGGCCGAATATCTGGGCGTGGCTGTTGAGGGCCCGTACAAGCCGGATCATTATCGCTACTAGTTCTAAATTGGGGCGGGATCACTGGTCCCGCCCCGAGCTTGCAGCCCGCGAACGTCTAATGGCTCCGCGGTATCGAAGCCAGCCGATACGGCCGGAGGCGAATCGCGCGCGGAATTGCGCCGGGAGTTCGCCTTCGAAGCCGTATACCTCAGCGAGTTTCCGCCATGGCCGGCGGAGCGCGTATACGAGTACCAAGGCCAACGTCCACGTGGCGGGAAAAGCGATTAGGATTGACGTTGGAATCGTGGTCACGGCTCTCCCCGCTTGACTTTCGACGCTCCAGTATTCTACCTTGACTAAGCAACTTCACTGCGGCCCGCATGGCGTGGTGTCGAATCGACAACAGGAAGAGCCAAGCATACGGAAACCTTGGAACAGCTTCTCGACTCCACTTTAGACAGTGTTGACAGCGCCGAAGCCCTCGTCAGGCAAACGGCTGCGGAAGTTGGCTTCAATGAAGATGATCTGCATGATCTTGGCATGGCGGTCCGGGAAGCCATGGTGAACGCCGTGGTTCATGGCAACCGATACAATCTAAAGAAAAAAGTTCACCTCAACGTGCAGCACGGCGTGGACAGCATATCCGTGGTGATTACGGACGAGGGTGAAGGATTCGAGCGGACAACGCTGCCCGATCCACTGGCTGAGGAGAATCTGCTGCGGCAATCCGGCCGGGGCCTTCTCCTTATGGAAGCGTTTGTGGATGAGTTCCAGATGAAGCGCGTGCCGCCGCTCGGCACTCAAGTGAAGATGGTAAAGTACCTTAAGAATAATTAGTAGGAACAAGTTTTTGGGAGGGAGGTTCTAAGCCGTGAGTGTTAATTTGACGACCCGCCAGGTGGGTGACGTAACCGTAGTTGACGCCGTGGGCCGCATTACACTGGGAGAAGGTTCCAGCATGCTTCGCGAGGACCTGCGCCAGATGATCGGGAAAGGCCAGAAGAAGATTCTGCTGAATCTCGCTAACGTTTCCTACATCGACAGTTCCGGAATTGGCGAACTGGTGTCAGGTTTTACCACCGTCACCAATCAAGGTGGCGAACTTAAGCTGTTGAACCTCACCAAGAGAGTTCACGATCTGCTCCAAATCACCAAGCTTTACACTGTTTTTGAGGTATTCGACGACGAAGCTGCGGCTGTTCGAAGCTTCCAGTAAAGTTTTTTGAGTCTATCCGAGAAAAATCCCGACTGATTCCCACTCTGTAGGTGTTGACCGAGTTGGATCGTGGTTTAGCCACATCCACTTCCGGTCCAAGTGCTTATGGATGAACGGAATCGAACTACTATCCTCCTGGCTGATGAATCCAGCCTGGTCCGCGAAGGACTCGCGATGCTTTGCGAATCAGGCGGAGCATATCGTGTCTGCTGCCAATGTGGCGACGGTGTCACCGCATTGAGTGAAATTGAGGCGAGGCGGCCCGATATCGCGATCCTCGACTTGAATCTTCCTCGATTATTCTCTTTGGAGATCGTACGAAAGGTAAAAGAATCCGGCTTTCCGAC
Organism: Bryobacteraceae bacterium; assembly: GCA_963770345.1. GTDB lineage: Bacteria > Acidobacteriota > Terriglobia > Bryobacterales > Bryobacteraceae > CAVYPH01. The sequence continues at coordinate 117,351 of CAVYPH010000004.1, forward strand.
GCGCACCATAATTCTGTCTCAGAAAGCGGATCGTAAATTGGTGCTCGAAGCGCTTCGAAATGGAGCCAGCGGGTTTCTTCCGAAGTCGGCATCGACACTCATGTTATTTGAGACATTGAACCAGATCGCCCTGGGTGGAATCTACTTTTCACCGGAATTTGAAATCGAGAAGCTCTTTCTCTCCCAACGCAATACCGAAAACACGGACCCGCTGGACTCTCTGAGTTCGCGCGAATACCAGGTTTTTTCGCTTCTGGTGGATGGGATACGCGCTAAGGAGATCGCGGCGCGGCTCGATCTTAGCCCGAAAACGGTGGATACTTACCGGGCCAGTCTGATGCGCAAGCTCGATATCTACGACGTGGCTGGGCTGGTGAAATTCGCCATCCACAGAGACCTGACTTCGGTTTCCTAACGAACGAATGCGGTAACATATAAGAAGTTCAGAGGATTTCGTGGACAGAATACACCGCAAGGAACTCAAACAGGACAAGTTTGCACTGGAAGTGCAGCATGGCCTTGAAGTCGCATCCAGCCATCGCGGCGAGCTGATCAAGTGGGGCGGTGTGGCCGTAGCCGTACTGCTGCTGATCGGCGGGATTTACGCTTACTCGGAACACTCCAAGACAGAGCGAGAGGCCGAACTGCAGTCTGCAATGCGAATCCAGGAGGCTGCCGTCGGAGCTGCATCCGATTCGAGCGCTTACGTCGTATCTTTCCCCGCGCAAGCAGAGAAGGATCAGGCGGCCACCAAGGCCTTCACCGATATCCTGAACAAGTACCCCAGTAAGAAAGAAGGCGCCATTGCACGTTTCTACCTCGGAGTGGTGGAGGCTGACGCGGGCAGAGCAACTGAAGCCGAGAAATTTTGGAAGGCCAACCTCGATTCCGGTTATGACGATGTCGTCTCGCAAACCAGGCTCTCACTTGCCCAGCTCTACGAAGTGCAGGGCAACACCGGGGAGGCGGAAAAGATTCTCCGGGATCTGATGGCGCACCCAACCATCATGGTTTCCAAGGAACAGGCAACTATCGAATTGGCCCGTGCGATCAGCCGCACCAAGCCGGACGAGGCACGGAAACTGCTTGAGCCACTTCGCACCGAGCGCTCGGCCGTGAGCCGCATGGCTCTTACAGCCTATGCCGAGATCGGACAGTCGGCGCCAGCGGCCCACTAACCAGGGTGTCGCAACGCGCTGATCTTTCGCGCCTGCGGTTTCCGGTCGCACAATCGAGAGGGCGCCGCTACCCCGAGCCCGCCCACCCTTACCGGGATGATTTCCAGCGCGATCGGGATCGCATCATCCACGCGCGCGCATTCCGGCGCCTGGAAGACAAGACCCAGGTGTTTGCGGCTGGGACTTCGGATCACTTCCGCAACCGGCTGACCCACACCATCGAGGTCGCGCAAATTTCTCGCACGCTTGCCGCGACACTGGGTCTGAACGAACAGCTCACCGAAGCGCTGGCCCTTGCCCACGATATCGGCCACCCGCCCTTCGCCCACGCCGGCGAAGACGAGCTCGACAGGCAGATGCGCCGGTTTAACGACCGTTTCGACCATAATCTGCATGCGCTCCGCATCGTGGAAATCTTCGAGCAGCGATACGCGCGCTTTCCGGGCCTTAATCTCACTTTTGAAGTCCGGGAAGGCATCGTCAAGCATTCCCGCGATTTCGAGCCTGGGGAGAACCCCGCTTTTGACGAATATCTTCCAGGATTCCGGCCGCCGCTCGAAGCCCAACTGATCGACCTTGCGGACGAAATCGCCTACAACACTGCCGATCTGGACGATGTGTTCTCCGCGCAACTCTTCACTGTTGAAGAACTGGCCGCTGACGTGCCGTTGTTCGCCGGGATCACCGAAATTGTGGAAACACAGTTCGCCGGTGCGACGGAGCGGATGAAGTTTCTCGAAGCGCTACGTGCCGCCATCGATTTGCTGGTGACCGGACTGGTGGAAGGTACCGCAGCCGCCGCGCAAGACGCCGGTGTGCAGACCGTGGAGGACGTTCGCTGCTTTCCGCGCCGTCTGGTGGTGTTCACGCCGGGCCTGCGGGAGCTGAACATGCAACTCAAGAGCTTCCTGCGGTCGCGTGTCTATTTTTCCCAGCCGCTGACGGATGACCGCGAAGAATCCGCTGCCCGCATTGCCGAGTTGTTCGAGTTCTTCATCCAGGACCCCGCGCGGCTTCCCGCCGGTTATCTCGACTCGGGAGAACCCATCCACCGTCAGGTTTGCGATTATATTGCGGGCATGACTGATGGATATTTTCGCCGGATTTACCATCAGTTCCTGGGTTAGTCGAACGGCTTTTCGATGACGTCGAACCAGTCGAGCGCCTCCTCTTTCACCCGCAATCCCAAGCCTGGAACATCGTCGCTGAGATCGATCTTGCCGTCCACTGCCTTGGGCTCGCCTTCGAAGATAAAGTAAAACAATTCATTGCCGATCTCGACATCGGTGGCTGGGAAAAACTCCGCCATCGGTGAGTTGTAGCTCGCCATCACAACGTGGAAGTTGTGCATCTGTCCGGCATGCGGGATCACCGGGACCGAATGCGCCTCGGCCAGCGCGGCGATCTTCCGCGCTTGCGTGATTCCGCCCACGCGATTGGTGTCGAACTGGATGTAATCGACTGCCTTGGCTTCCAGCATTTCGCGGAATCCGGCCAGCGTGAATTCGTGTTCACCGCCGGCGATCGGAACGCGGCCGAGGGCCTTCAGCGCTGCGTAGCCGTGGATGTCGTCCGGAATGACAGGCTCTTCGAGCCAGCGCAGGCGGAACGGCTCGAGGAGCGGAACCATTCTGCGCGCGTAGTCGAGAGTCCAACCCATGTAGGCGTCCGCCATCACATCGATTTCGTCAGCCGACCGTTTCCCGTACCGTCCGCACCAGTTCCAGATTGCGCTCCATTCCGGCGGCGCCATCCGTTGGCCCCCAACCGAATCGCAGTTTCATGGCGCGATAGCCCTGATCCTTGTAGTCCTGTGCTTCCGCCGCCAGAGCCGCTAGCGGCTGGCTGTATAACCGGCTCGCGTATACAGGAATCTTGGGTTTCGTTCTGCCGCCCAACAGGCGAAAAACGGGCTGCCCGGCGGCTTTGCCAAGAACATCCCAGATAGCGATATCGACGGCGCTGATGGCCACCATGCCGATTCCCTTGCGACCGAATGCCATCGTCTGCCGGTACATCAACTGCCAGAGGAATTCGGTGTCCCACGGATCCTTTCCGATCAACAGCGGCTTGAGGTACGTATCGATGGCATGTTTGGTTAGCCGCGGAGAGAGCGCCGCGTTGCCGATACCGACGTGCCCGGAATCGGTGAAGATTTCGACGATGAGCCATCCGTAGAAACGGAAGCCGGCCATCGAGTCGTTCGGCAGCGTCAGCAGATCCATCGGATTGGTGCAGAAATGCGGTTGAGGAGGAACCGTCTCTCCTCGCCACTCGACTACGCGAGTTCGGATGTCCGTAATTTTCATAAAATGATACGCTCCACTTTGGGCACGGCCAGGAGAATAATGCAGAATGCGATCACATGCAGCGATCCGGCCAGGGCGAAGACGGTTCCGTAGCCGTAGCCTCCGTCCAACAGCCGTCCGGCAGCTAGACCAAACACTAAGCCTCCCATCGCGCCGCCGAATCCGACCAAGCCGGCCACGGAACCGACGACGCGGTTGGGAAAGAGGTCCGTTGGGAGGATCATCACCAGCGTGGACCAGGATTGCTGGCCGAAAAACGCAATGCTGAAGATGACGATCGCCAACTCCACGCGAACGTGCGTTACGAACAGAATGGCCGGCATTACAGCAGCGCTCAGCCCGAGTGCCAGCCTTCGGGAGAACGTGAGAGACCGATTCCGCCGGAGCAGCCAACTGGAGAACCATCCGCCGATCACACTGCCGGCGCCGGAAGCCGCGTACGGGATCCACGCGTAATAGCCGACTCGCTTGGTGTCGAAGCCGCGCACATCGTAAAGGTATTTCGGCAGCCAGAAAAGGTAGAAATACCAGGCCGCGTCGCTGAGAAACTTGGCGCCGACGAGTCCCCACACCTGGCGCAGGGCAAGCAAATGCGACCACGCAACCGGTGCTTCGGCTTTGGACGCCTGCGCGGAACGGACGGGTTCGTGATACGTACTGAGCCACCACCCGGTCCAGATAATGCCGATCAGGCCCGAGACGAAGAAGACCCAATGCCAGTTCAAATTCAAAATGATGGCCGCGATGGCCGGAGGAGCGAGTACCGCCCCCGCTGCCGTTCCCGCATTGATGATGCCCATTGCGGTTGCGCGTTCGTGTGCCGGGAACCATGCCGCGACGGCTTTCGTTGCAGCGGGAAAGGCGCCGCCCTCGCCCATGCCCAATAGAAACCGGCTGGCGGCGAGAAATCCGAAACCTGTCGCCAGTCCGTGCCCGGCGCAGGCCAGCGACCACCACACCATCACTGCCGCGAACCCTGTCCGGGTGCCCACAACATCGATGAACCGTCCGCCGCCGGCATACATCAACGCATAGGCAAGAAGAAACGCCGATTGCAGCGCCGAGTAATCGGTGTTTGACATCGGGATGTCCCGCTGGATCGCCGCTATCGCGACCGGCAATGTCTGGCGGTCGAAATAACTAATGGCGATGGCGCAGGATATCAGGAAGGCGATCTGCCAGCGCGCCATTACCAACTCAGTTGAATAAGCGAGACGCCTTGACGCGGGAGCATGATGTTCAACTTTGTCTGCCCTCCCTTGATGTCAATCCACCGCGGTGAATCAAGTTGCTGCAACTGTCCCGCCGCTTCGAGGGCGGCGTACTGCTCGGGGTTGGGATGCTGTGGCGAACCCATCATTTTCCACGCTGTCCACGCGTTGCTGTGCGTCGCGTCAATTCGATAGTGGTGGATCAGCACGCGTCTGGCTGCATCGGGAACGCCGGCGATGTCGAGCTGCACGTTGGCGTCCGGCGCGGCTAGATCGTCGTCGTGATAATTCCACGCCAGCACTGAGATCTCGCGATCCGAACGAACCGCGAACGCGTCTACGTCCGGGTTGGCGCGCACTCCATCCGTCAATATCGACTTGAGCGGTATTTGCCCGCTGCTCTCCGTCTTCACGCGATTGCCGTGCATCAATCCGGCCATGCGGAAAAAATTAAGCACGGGTTTGTCTATGCCGTTGGTTGCCAGGGTGCGGAAGCCATCGAAGTAAGGCTGGTCTTCGAATTCGAACGCCCACGTCAGCATGCCCGCCATGTTGGTCTTCGCGCTATCCGCCAGTTCGAAAATGTTCTTCATCATGACCGCCGTGTACGAGGCGTAGAGCGAGCCGTTGCGATATGCGTTCTGCGGATAGACGCGCGCCGAGCAGGCCGCGCAACCTTCCGGGTCGGACTCGCTGAGCACGATGGGCAGGCTGCGGAATTTCGGAAACGCATTGACGATCTCGAATCCTTTGTTTACGTCTTCGGCGTTTTTCGAGATGCCCATGCGCACGTGGCCTTCGACAACAGACGGCCGGCCTTTGGCGTGATAAGTGATGAAGTCGAGCGGCGCACCCGTCGCGCCGGTAGCGGAATTCTTTCCCGATGAACAGTGCTCCAGAAACTGACGAAGGAACTTGGCCGCACGCTCGTTCGACGGACCGGTCGAAGCAGGTCCACCGACCATCGCTTCCGGCATCGCCCGCTTCACGCCGTCGGCCGCGTAGTCGTAGAGCTTGTCGTATTCCTCTGGAGTTCCGTGCCAATAGCTGATGTCAGGCTCGTTCCACACTTCCCAATACCACGATGCGGCTTCCTTGCGGCCGTACTTCTGCATCGCGTGCCGGACCCACTGATTCACCAGCTCTCCCCACTTGGCGTAATCCTTGGGAGGATACGACCAGCCGATGCTGTATTGGTCGTTCTTTCCGCCCGGTATCCAGGTTGGATGATACGGATCGGGCTTCACCGAAAGTGCTTGCGGCATGAATCCGATTTCGACGAACGGCTTTGCGCCCGCCTGCAAGTAGGTGTCGAAGATCCGGTCGGTGATGGTCCAATCGTAAACCGGTTTACCTGAGGCGTCTTCGGTATAAGCGTTGGTCGATCCGAACTTCAGGCCGGGCGTGCCGTCTCCCGTTGCGAGCATGAAGTGAGTGCGAATGTAAACCGGCCCACTGCTCAGCGCAGCCAGTTCGCCTACGAGTTTGCGGCCGTTCGGGGCGTAGGTGTAGTTCGGCTCGTCGTAGCCGAAATATCCGTAGATCGGCTTGAACGCGCCGGCCGTTTCCGCGGCGTTGACACGAATGGTGACGGTATTCTGCGCGAGCCCGGAAGCCGCGGCCAGCAGGAGAAGAGAAATCAGGCGCATGGTTTAGAAGTAAAGTTTCAGCGCGAATTGGATGTTTCGCGGAGCGCTGATGGTCGACGTCACCACACCGCCCGAGGCCACGTCGATATTAGTGCCAGGCGCAGAGAAACTCGGTGTATTCGTCAGATTGAATGCCTCAGCGCGGAACTGAAGCCGCGTCCTTTCGTTGATTTGGAACTGCTTGAACAGCGAGAGGTCCATGTTCTTGAAGGTTCCTTCGCGCAGGATGTTCACACCGGAGTTGCCGTAGGTGAAGTTAGCCGGTACGGTAAACGCTGTCTTATCGAACCACGCACTGACCGTGGGATTACTGAGCACGCCGGAGCCAATCCGATTGGGCCGCTGGCCGCCGATACCTGTGTTCGAGACGTCGCGTGAAACGGTCGGCGTAAAAGGCCGCCCGCTACGCAGGACCACAATACTCTGCACCTGCCAGCCACCCAGTAAGCCCGAGGTGAACAGGTTCGCGTTCGAAAGGAACTTCTTTCCCCTGCCGACCGGTAGCTCATAGCCTACGCTGGCCGTAAGATTCTGCGGAATATCGAATGCGTTGAGACCGCGTTCGTATGCATAGTCGCCGCCCACCGCAGGCGTGTTCGAGACACCGATGCTCTTCGACCAGGTGTACGAGACCAGATACCACAACCCTCCGGAAGTGCGCTTTTCGAACTTCGCCTGGAGCGCATTGTAGATTGTCGAGTTGTCCTGGCCGTTGTAGGTGATGCCGCCGAATATCGGGTAGGGCCTCCTGGCTTGAATAGCGCCGGAACCCGCTGGTGGATCGTTAATCGGGTTGCCCTCATACAAGTTCACGCCGCGATTGGCCACGTAATTCACTTCGACCACGGAATTGAACGGCAATTGACGCTGTACGCCAAAGCTCCAGTGCTGGTCGTATCCCATCGGCATATTTGGATATCCGCCAGCGAGGCTCGGGGCGGTGGTTGCGCCGCCAATCGGACGTCCGGTGAAGAAATTCGCCATGGTTCTCTGACCGTCGTTAAAAACGGTTTCGCTAAGAGTGTATGGAACCATGTTGTGATTCACGCGATTGCCGCTGCTTTCCACTTCGTAGAAAATTCCGTAGCCGCCGCGTATCACCGTCTTGTCGTCGAAGGGACGCCACGCGAATCCGAGGCGCGGTGCGAACTGCGTGTTATCGGTGGCGGTGCAATTGGCCGCGATTCCCGCCTGGCTGCACGTCTGAACGAGGTTCCCGAAAAGGGCATTTGCCGTGGCGAAGGCAAACTGTGCGTTCTGGTCGATTGCCTGCACCGCGATCGGCTTGGCGGATTTCGGCAGGAATGTTCCCACCTGCCCTTTGTAACCGTCGAGCCACGGAGAATACTCGTAGCGCAGACCAATGTTCAGTGTAAGGCGGTCGTTTACCTTGTAATCGTCCTGCGCATAGAAGTGCCAGTAGTTGGCAAGCCCTCCGAAGGTGTCCGCGGCGAAGTTGCGCCCGACTGAGAATGGCGTGCCTAAAACGAAGTCCGCGAACGCGTCGCCCGTGCCGGCCGGTTTGGCGGTGTTCTGCGTCAGGCTGCCGTTGAAAGTCCACTGTCCTTCATACACACCGCTGTCTGTGAACAACGGAACCCAATGCCGGAACTGGCCGCCGAATTTGAAGATATGGCGGCCTTTCACCCACGTCAGGCTGTCGTTGAATTCCGTTACCTTCAGATCCTGTGTCTTAGGGCGCTGGTCGAAAGTCGATCCGCTCAGCGACGCATAGCCGCTCCACGAAAAATCGGGAAACGATCCGGCCACACCTGGACGGTGCCCCGTGTCTTCGAAGCCCGGAACTCCGGCCTGCGCGTAGAAATTGGTTCCTTGCAGAAACGCCTGCAAGTCGATTGCATTCGGCAGGTAGCTAAACCGCGCCTCGTTGATGACCGACGGTGTCAGATTGCTGATCAATGCGCCTACGATGTTTTGTCCGCGAGTGTTCAGAGAGGCATATCCGAGGGCAGGGAATGCGTTGGGATCGTTCTCCTGGTAATTTATGAAACTCCAGCGCACGAAGGCACGCTCGTTGCTGGTAATCGTCTGGTCCACGCGAATGGTGAACTGATCCTGATCCAGCTTCTGGGATGGGGCGAAGATCGCGCGGTTTCCGGAATTCGGATCCGGAATGTACTTGGCGAAGAATTGCGCCTGCGGAGACATCCGGTTGGCTGGAATCTTGTTTCCGGGAAACGGCGCAGCGTTCGTCGGGTCGTAGATGGTGTTCAATCCAGCCGCACTGAAGTCGCCGGACTTCTGGGCTACCGTCGGCACGATGTTATTGAACACCTGGCCTGCGCGCTGGCGCATGCCCTCGTAGTTTATGAAGAAGAACGTCCGGTTCTTGCCGTTATAGAGTTTGGGGATGGAAAGCGGACCGCCGATGCTGCCGCCGAACTGATTGCGTTTGAGCACGTCGCGCTGAAGCGCAAAGAAGTTCCGGGAATCGAGCTTGTCGTTGCGGAGGAATTCGAAAAGGACACCGTGAAAGGCGTTCGCGCCAGACTTGGTGGTTCCGTTCAGGACTCCACCGGCGTTGCGATACTCCGCGCTGTATTCGCTTTGCTGAATCTGGAATTCGTCCAATGCGTCAATCGACGCCTGAATCAACGTTCCACCCTGGTGGTGGTCCGTGGTGTCGACGCCGTCCAGAAAGAACGATGTCTGAGTACCTCGAACGCCGCTGATCGACGTGCCGGATTCGTAATTCGCCCGGATGCGGAGCAGATTTCCCGTTCCTGGCAGGAGGGTCGCGCCCGGAGCCAGCCTGGCCAGTTCGTAGAAGCTGCGGCCGTTCAACGGGAGATCGACAATCTGTTTGTTGGTGATTTCCTGCCCCAGTGTGCCTGAATCCATGTTGAGGAGCGGTACAGAACCCGAGATTTCGATCGTTTGCGAGACCTCGCCGATTCGTAGCGTCACGTCCACTCGGGCAGACTGGCCGACAATCACTTCCACGTTGCTGATGGCCGCCGTGCCGAAGCCCTTTGCCGAGACCTCGACGCGATAAACGCCCGGGTTTGCGGGCGTCAGGACAAAGTCGCCAACGCCATTGGTGGTGAGAGTTTGTATCTGGTTCGTTGCGATGTTGGTGATTGCGACGGTCGCGTTCGGGACAATCGCTTTGTTTGGATCGGTCACCGTCCCTACGATTCTGCCCGCCTGGACCTGGGCGACGCAGGCTGACGCCGCCAATAGGAGTAGTGCAAAAAGCTTCATGGCTTTCATGTAGTGTTTCCCCCAACCCCCGTCAGGTCCATCTGTGAAACATCAGACAACCTGATTTACTGTCTTGCAATAAGATCAGATAAGGACTATATTTTCTTTTGGCTCCGTTGTCAAGAGCGAATCGACTTCTCTTATGGACAGGCTGAAACCAGTTTCCCGTGTGACTGTGGGCGAACAAGTCGCTCTTCAACTGGCGGGGATGATTTGCGATGGACGCTGGCGGGTTGGCGAGAAGCTGCCCGCGGAGGGAGAACTTTGCCGCGCGTTGGCGATCGGCCGTTCCACTCTGCGGGAGGCTCTGAAGTCGCTGGCGTTTATAGGCATGGTCCGAATGCGCGCGGGCGATGGAACCTACGTGGCGCAGACCTCGCCCGGGCTCCTGGAGCGGATTCTCGCGCGGGGACTGCTGAAGACGGAAAAAGATCTGGCCGATGTTTGTGAGACCCGGATGGTGCTGGAAACGGAACTCGCCGCCATGGCCGCCGAGCGAGCGGAGCCGGCGGACCTGGATCTGCTGCGGGATCTATTGGAACGGTCGCGGCGCAGCCTGGCGGGTGAAGAGCGGCCGTTCATTGAACTCGATCTCGAGTTTCATATGGCGATTGCAACGTGCGCCAAAAACAACGTACTGCGGCATTTGCTCATGGACATCCGCGGCGTGTTGATCGAATGGATCATGAAATCGCAAGAGTTGCCCGGTCTGCGGGAGAACGCAATCGTCCAGCATGAAACGATCTTCGCGAGTATCGCCGATCGAAACGCGGTCAAGGCCCGCGAGGCGATGCAGGCTCACTTGCAGACGTTCCAACGCGCGTACACGCTGATGGGCAGAATCGTCAGCTCGAATCTCGCGATGCCTGCGGCCGGCGCGGGTGGTCCGGCCTCTGGCCCGGTGGATACTTCTTTGGTGAATCCAGTTCGGGTGTAGCTGGGACAAAGGGCTGCGACAGCATATTCTAATCCAAGGATGAGCGTGAACGACAAAGAATCTGGCGGTCAGGGGAATCCTCCCTTTCTAAGTTTTGTAAAGGACCATGAGCCGCGTTGGGAAAGTGGGAATCCTGCTTTTGGATTTCCACTTTTCCACGCGTCGTCGCCGGGACTGTGGGAATGTGGGAATCGCGTAGCGATTTCCAAGGGCTGTGGGAAACGATGGAAAACCTGCTTTCGGTTTTCCTCGTTTTCCATAGCCCGTCATCTCCACAGTCCTTGCTGTCTTTCTTCATGCGCTCCGTCTCCGGCCAAAACTGGCGAACAGTTTCTGCTTCTCCTGCTGCATCTTTCTGGCAACGGCCGTGTCACTGGCTGTTCTGCTTTCCTGTTCAACTCCTCCACTGTCAGATCCGCCTTCAGGTGCCGCGCCATATCCGGGAGCTGACGCAGAATCTCCCACGGCGTGGCGTACCAGCGATAGATTCTTCGCTGTTTACCCTTGGCGCCCGTCACTATTTCTGGCACTCCGCACGGCCGGTGAAAGTTTAAGTACGGATTGAAGTGCTCCCGGTAGAAGTCATTGATCGCTTCGGCGTGCCTCGCTTCAATGTGTCCGTAGCCCATGTGCTTTCTCACCACCGCTCCGTTCTTGCCCTCGGCTAACGCGTTATCGTTGCAACGCCTCGGCCTCGATTTCGTCTGTTCGGCCAGAAGCTTGTTCAGCAGTTTGGCCACCGTATGGTTGATGAACTCGCTACCGTTGTCGGAATGAAAGCCCCGGATGCGAAACGGAAACTGCTCCATCAGCCCTTCCAGTACGGGTAATAACCACGCCTCACTGATCTGCGCCGCCGCTCCCACCACTTGCCATTGCGTCACCTCATCGACTGCATTGATGTGATACACGCCTTTGATTCCGTCCAGGTCACCCTGATGTACCGTGTCCACTCGCAGGTATCCCGGCCTGCCCTGCGGGTCCGGCTTCCGTCTCTCCCCAATGCTCACCTTGGTTGGTCGCGTTGCCTGATAGGCGACCCGGCGTTTGCGATACGTCCCACTCTTGCGCAGGTTGTAAATGTGCGCCATTGAGATGCGCGCCAACCGCTCATATTTGCTACCCCCATACTCGTGATACTCCCGGTACAGGATCTTCTGCGTCGCTGGCCCGCTGAGCGTTTCATGGGCTTCATCCACCTCCGCCAGCAACTCAATATCTCTTCGTGTGTACAAGCTCGGAAAGCGGCGTCTGCGGTACACCCTTTCCTCGACCTCTCCGGTACCCACATACTGCCCGATCAGCCGCGTCACCTGCACACGGCTCAAGCCCGTCATCTTGGCCGCGTAGCTTCTCAGCAGCCCTTTCTCCGCTTTCCCTTGGACCTGGTATTGCTGCTCAATCAACGTCTGCTTGACCCAGTAGTAAATCTCCTTCCGATTCCGGCCTTCAAATCGAATCTCTTCGCTTGCCTCTAAAAACGCCCGGACCTGCCCCAGGCTCAGCGGCTTTTCTTCTTTCATGCTGACGATCAATTCCCAGCATGCCCATTCCTAATCGCTTCAGGCTCATCTTGTGTTAGATAAGACTGCGACTACATGCGTGGTTGAAATCTGCTATGCTTGCGGTGCCGCCCAAAGAGCACCTCCACATCGTCTGTGGTTTCCTCTTTCTCCGACAGAGGAAATCTCATGTCACAACCCGATAGGGAGATTACCATTCTGGTCGTCGAAAACAACGATGCCGACAAATTTTTGATGGTTGAGGGGTTCAAGGCAGCTGGACTCACGAGTGGACTGTTCTACGTCAAAGATGGGGAAGATGCGTTGATGTATGTACGCAACGAGGGAAAATATGAAGGACACAAGCTCCCCGATCTAATTTTTCTAGACCTCTCGTTACCGACAATCTCAGGTCTGGATGTTTTGCGGGAGATTAAGTCCACTCCCCAGTTGATGCACATTCCAATTGTGGTTTCATCTGGCTCAGACGATCCAGAATTGGTCCGTGCTGTTTATGCGCTCAATGGGAATTGCTTCATTCGTAAGCCGCATGAACTGAGTCAATTCCTTCGGTTCATTGAAATGTGTTACGAGTTTTGGGGAAGCATCGTAACGCTTAGCCCCAAGCCCCGCCACCCTTCGCTCACAAAGCATGATCCGAGCGTTGGGTCAGGAGTAGTGGCCCTGGGGAAAACACCAGTAGTGTAAAGACCGCAAATGTCCGAATTACGGGCATGGCTAATCTGTCTGACCTAAGACACCACCTAGACCGCCCGTTTGATGCCGAAGAGTTTGTGGAGCTTCTCAACCGGGGCGTATTCGAAGGAAGGTTGATGGAACAGATTCAAAAGCTGTCGGATGAGCAATCGGAGCGGGTAGCTCGGCTCATGGCAAAAACACTAAAGTAAGGGGAAGTCAGCTAGGTCATGACGCCTTCCTGGCCCGCTTCTCTTCTCATTATCAGGCCACGCGGGAAACCGATGGAGTTGTCAATGCATTGCTTTACCCGGCGGACGACGTGGCCCGCTGGTGTGGAAGCGTGAAATAGAACGTAGATCCGGCGCCCGGTTCCGAATCGACCCAAATCCTTCCTCCGCGAGCCTCGATCACCTTTTGACATAACGCCAGGCCGATACCATTTCCGGAAATCTCTTTTCCATGGAGCCTTCGGAAGGCCTGGAAGATTCTCTGCTGATATTCCGCCTTGATGCCGATCCCGTTGTCCCTCACGGCGATAATCCAGGCATCGCCTTCTTGCCGCGCTGAGATGTGTATTTCGGGAGCGACATCCTTCCGCCGGTATTTGATCGCGTTGCTGATCAGGTTCTGAAAAACATGCTCGATTCTCGGATCGGCTGCCAGAGTGGGCAAAGGATCGGATGTTATTCTCGCGCCGCTGCTTTGAATGGATGTGCCGAGATGAGTGATCACCTGACTGAGAATCACTTCCAATGAGATGACACGCATATCGCTCGAGACATGCGTGGCCTGGGAGTAACGGAGGATGTCGTCGATGAAAGATCGCATGTTGAGCGCGCCATCCACCACAAACTGAACACACTCGGAGATGGTCGGATCGGATACGCCGGTGAGCTTCCGTTGCAACAACTGCGTATGCGTCGCGATTGTTCGCAGGGGTTCGTTCAACTCGTGAGCGACAAAATACGCGAAGCGTTCCAACTCCTCATTGGATTGCCGAAGAGAGTCTTCCGCGGTGCGCGCCCGCAGAAATGCCTTAATAGTGGCGACGAGAACCGTGGGGTCGACCGGTTCGACGAGATAACAGTCCGCACCGGAATCCAATCCGCGAACCTGGTGGTCGGTCTGCGTGTTCGAAGCCGAGACGTGTACGACGGTCGTATGGGCCGTCTTGGGGTTTTTCTTGACGCGCTGGCAAACCTCGAAGCCGCTGATGTCGGGCAGATTCACATCGAGAAGTATCAGGGCTGGACTGTGCTCGTCCACTATTTTCAGCGCTTCGGCGCCTGTCGCGGACTGCAGCACCGAAAATCCAGCCTGCCGCAGCACCTTCGTCCGGGCGTAGAGTCCGGGCGGGTAGTCATCGACGATCAGAATTGGCCGCGTTAGTAAATCCATATCGATCTCACACGGCGGGCAAACGCCGTTCCACTCCTTTCAGCGTCCGGCGGAGCGTCTCCGCGGTGTCCGGACGGCCAAGGGTTTCTTTCTTCACAATTGCAGTCGCTTGTTCCATCAATTGACTATATTGCGCTTCGCTGAGAACGAAAGACGTACAGATCACAACTGGAACATCCATTGTCGAGGGTTCGGATTTGAGTTCGCGAAGCACCTCGAACCCTGTCATGTCCGGCATCTCGAGATCGAGCAATACGGCCTCCGGCTTCTCGTCGCGTACACGGCGAATCCCTTCCTCACCGGTCGATGCTTCGGTGATCACGGCGCAGACACCCTTCAGGTGCTGCTTTAGTAGGTATCGATCCTTCTCATCGTCATCGATGATTACGATATGTCTCAACAATTGTTGATTTATCAGCGAATTCAACCGCTCGATCATCACCGTAGGCTCAACGGGTTTGACTAGATATTCGTCGACTCCCAGATGATATCCCTTTGCCTGATCCTCGACGGCGCTGATGACCAGGATAGGGATGCTTTTGGTGCGTCCGTCCGCCTTGAGCCTGGCCATGAGAGCCCAGGTATCCTCCGAACGCAAGAGGACATCCAGCACGATTGCGGCCGGACGAATCTTTTCGAGAAGCTGCTCCGCCTCCCGCGATGTGGAGGCAGGCACCGCTTGATAGCCGGACCCCTTCAGAAGGCTCTTGTACGCCGCCATCATCTCGGGGCTGTCTTCGACGATGAGAACCGGCAAGCCCGCTGCATCAGCGGTCTCTTCCACTGCCGGAACTTTGTCTTGGCCTGAGGAATCCCGATACCGGACTGGTATCCGTACAGAAAACGTCGAGCCAACGCCCAACCGGCTCTCCACCTCTACGTGCCCGCCGAGCAGCGCGGCAAGCTTCCTGGACAACGGAAGGCCGAGTCCCGTTCCCTTGACTCGCCTCTGAATCGGATTATCGACTTGGGCGAAATCGTCGAAGATCAAGCCCTGATTCTCCGGCGCGATTCCGATGCCCGTATCGGAAACGAAAAAATCCACAAATCCGCCGTCCCTCAGCGCCCCGGAAACGCGAACTTCTCCCTGTTCGGTAAATTTGAGCGCGTTCGAGATGAAATTCCGAAGAATTTGCGACACTTTCGCCTCATCCGAATAAATGGCCGGAATGTGGGAGACATCCTCAAATATGAGGTCGACGGATTGGTTGAGCAGCAGCGGCCGGAGCATTCCACGCAAAGCCGCGAAGAGGTTTGCCGGGTCAAAGTCCACCGGCTTCGCTTCCAACTTGCCGGCTTCCACTTTGGCAATGTCCAATAAGTCGTTGACCAGTTCCAGCAGATCCTGGGCAGCCGTCCGGATGAACCCAACCTGCTGATCCTGCTCCGGCGTCAGATCTCCGTCGACACGATCGCGCAACAGTCCGCTCAGCGCGAGAATCGAGTTCAACGGCGACCGGAATTCGTGGCTCATGTTGGACAAGAACCGCGACTTTAGCTCATCTGCCCGTCGGAGGTAGTCCGCTTTCTCGTCGAGTTCCGCGTACAGGGCCACGACGCCCCGGTTGGTATCTTCCAATTCCCCGTTTAGCCGTGTCAGCTCGATCCCACGTGTCCGGATCTCTTCCATCGCCGAGAGCAATTCCTGGTTTTGATGCCGCAACTCATGAAAAGCGTCCTGGAGCCGTTCTCGCTGCAGAGTGGCAACAATTCGCGTAAGATTTCTCTCGCACACCAAAGGCGCACGCTTTGGAAGCAGTTTCTTTAGCCAAACCGTCGTGCCTTCACCGGGCACGGATTCAATTTGGACCTGATCCATAATCCGCCGGGTTCCGATAATGCCGAGTCCCATTCCCGTTCGCGACTTGTATCGCCCTTCGAGTATGCTGTCCAGATCGTGAATGCCGGGTCCGGAATCGGCGATTTTTACGACGAACAACTGCGGCGGGGCCACGCCCTCCAGCAGGTATTCTACGCGTCCACCCTGCGCGTAGTTGAACGCATTGCGCGCTATCTCCGATACCGCCGTGGAGATTCGAGTCTGGTCTTGCGCATTGAATCCCAGAAGACCGGCGATCTGGCGAGCCCGTTGACGCGCCGCGACCGTGTCGTGCTCGTAGTGTATGGTCAGCGAGAGTATGTGCAGGCTCATTTATGCTGTCTTTGCAATCACCACGGTAGAGTCGTCGTGGCCGCGCGAGAAGTCGCGATACAGCACGCCGGCGATGAGCGATGGGTCGTGCAAAGCCAGCCCCGGGTAGCCTGCCAGGCCCGTACCGGTCAAGAGACCGTCCGAATGAAAAACCAGCGATCCATTTACAGGCCAGGGGTAACTGAACTCCTGCAGCCGATGGCTATGATGCCCAGCCGTTCCATTCATCGACACCAGGTGCTGACATCCCTGTGAACCTGAGTAGATCTGGGCGGAAACGTTGCCCAGACCGGCGAACGAAACTTCGCCTCTCTCGTAATCCACCCGGGCGATGGAAACGGCCGCGCCGCGCGTGCCGCGGAGCGCCTGATGCGTGCGCTCAAGAAGCATCTTCGGCGAGAATTCGGGATTGGTGTGAAGCATCCGTATGGCCTCTAACGACGCGGTTCTGGCCTCAACGCCGTGCCCGAGGCCGTCAGCCACCATCACTGCAAAGTAGTCATCCCTTCTTTCTGCTCCCCAGGAGTCCCCGCAAACCTCCTGCCCCGGCTTGCTCACGTTCACCACTCCAAGTTGCATGGAAGGCGAGCGTTCCTCACCAGTTGAAGGTGCCCATCGAGCCAGAATCGCGGTTCCCTTTCCTGGAAGGGAGTAAAAATCCGACGCGGCTGACAGCCGCACAATAGCTCCCAGCCCGACCCCTTGAGAGGCTCCGGTGCTATAACCATCCACCAGACACTGTTCCAGATTTGCCATGCCCGGACCTCGATCCAGAGCAATCATTTCGAACGAAGCACCGCTTTCCTGTTCGTTCTTCGAATTCAGCAAAATCTCGCCCCGGCCGGCATGCTTCAAAATATTTGTGCAGGCCTCGGTCACCACGATTGCGATCTGTTCGGTTCGGATGGAGTCGAATCCTATCCCGGCCGCCATTTTTCGCGCAGTTCTGCGAGCTCCCGCCGTTTGGCTGATGTCTTCCACGGGAATTCGGGTCGACTCGGCCACCTGCTACTTCCACCTCAAGATTGAGACTCGTGTGCCCTCGCCGGGTTTCGAAGAGATTTCAAATTCATGCGAGAGGCGCTTTGCGCCGCCCAATCCCAGTCCCAAGCCGTCCCCGGAAGTGTAGCCATCGGTCAAGGCCAGTTCAATGTCTGGAATGCCTGAGCCCTGATCGAGGAAAATGAGGCGGAGCCCGCATTTCTTCTCGTGTTCGACGACTTCCATGTCCACCGTTCCCCCACCACCGTAGTCCAGCGTGTTTCGCGCCAGTTCGCTGGAGGCGGTGACTATTTTCGTTTGGTCAACCAACCCAAATCCGAGCGAGATCGCACTCTTGCGGACCGCCAGGCGCAGGGCAACAACATCGTGGGGACCTCGAACTTCGAGTAGTTCAGATCTCAAAACTCTCATTGGAGTCTTGTCCCGCCTCGCCGAGGGCAGCCTGAAGCGCCCTCATGCCCTTATCCACGTCGAGGGCCGTGCGGACGCCGTTCAAGGAGAGTCCAAGCTCTACGAGTGTGATGGCGACCGGGGGCTGCATGCCGACAACCACTGTCTCGGCGTCGAGCAAGCGCGCCATCGATGCGATTGTCCCCAGCATGCGTCCGATGAAGGAGTCGACCATCTCCAGACCGGAAATATCGATTAGTACTCCGCGGGCTCTATGCTTTACGATCTGCATCGTGAGATCGTCCTGCAGGGTAAGCGCGAGGCGATCGTGCATGTCCACCTGAATGGTGACAAGCAGATACGCGCCCATTTTCAGAATTGGTATGCGGTCCACGTTTTATTTCACCGGAGCAGGTTTCGTCTTGTCCTCGCGCACCACGAGATTCCCGCTGCGGCGCAACGCCAGTGCGAAGGCATCCGCCAGTGTCGCCTTTGTGGTGACGCCGGTGAGATCGACGCCAAGATGAATAATTGTTTGCGCAATCTGAGGCCGGATTCCACTGATGAAACAATCAGCGCCCATCAACCGTGCAGCCGCCACCGTCTTCAGCAGGTGCTGGGCGACCAGTGTGTCGACCACCGGGACACCCGTGATGTCAATGATGGCGAAATCGGAACGAGTCTCTACGATTGCCTCGAGAAGATTCTCCATCACCACCTGCGTCCGGGCGCTATCGAGCGTTCCGATCAACGGCAGAGCAAGCACGTTGTCCCACAACCGGACGACGGGCGTCGATAGTTCCAGCAACTCCTGCTGCTGGCGCGAAATGATTTCTTCGCGGCTCTTTTGGAATGCCTCCATAGTGAAGAGGCCGAGGTTGTCCAGCAATTTGGTCGCTGTCCACACCGCATCTCCAAGGGCCAAAGCATCCGCCGCATACTCCTCTCGAAGCGCGAAGAAGAGGGATTCCTTGAGCGAAAAGATCATCGAAGCGGTCTCGGAAGGCGAGTAACCGTTCTTCGCACGAGTAGCCGAAAAATCTGTCAGGAATTCCCGGACGGTAATCCACTCAGCGCCGCCAATGTCTTCCGTGCCGCCCCGTTGCAAGGCCGCTTGCAGGCTCCCGAGAAACTCCCGGGACTGCCGATCTGCTTCCTTCTGCTCCGGCTTGGACATCCTTCGTCCTCCGGCGAATTGAAACTCGAGCCACCTCGATACGATCTCAAGTTCCCGCTTGTCAATTACTGTCGACAACTCGGTGAGTGATGCCACGCAACCTCGCTCTCTCGATGATCAAGTATGTCCCTGAAGGCATCCGGAGAGAGCAAATACGTCCAAAGCGGGAACTTACGTTTTATCGGCAGGATTCACAAGTCGATACGCTTCATTGTACTCCTTTCAACGGCGGCTACTGGCCAGGAGTACGTTCCTCGGCGAAGAGCAGTAGCGGGCGATCTTAATGCGTATGCGCGCCTGCCTGGGCGCCAAACCGCTGCTTCCACTCTCCATGCACCGCATGAAATCCAAGATACAAAAATGTCCCGCCACCCAGAGCCAAGAGCACCGACACCCACCAATTGCCCAAATAAGGGGACATCGCGGCTTCCATCGCGGCGCCCACCAGCAATACGGACTGGGTCAATACTGCCCAGATCATTGCGCGGGAACGCGATTTCATTGCAGCTCGCAAAATCACTCCCATGGCCAGACCTTCGGGAAGTTTGTGGATCGCAACACCCATCGAAATCGCCGATCCGAGTGCTCCCGCGCCGCCGTTCTGTCCTGCTGCCAGAGCCCAGCCATCGAACAGGCCATGAAGCATCGCAGCGGCGATCAGCGGTGTCTCAAATCCGTGCAGCGAGTTGCTGCACAAATCGTGGTCGTGCGTATGGGCGCAGACTGGACAGACCGCATAGACATACCGGTCGATCACCAGCAAAAGCGCGAATCCGCCGGTCATCAGACCCAGGCCGGCGGCCCATCCAAAGCTTGAAATCAATTCCGGCAGTACCCAGAACAGCGACAGCAGAATCAACACTACGCCACTGAATGGGACAACTTTCCGCGAGATTTCCGGGACGCTCGTCAGCCATGCGCCAAACACGGCGCTGGAGGCCGCTACAAGCGTGAAAACTAAAAGGAAGGGAATCACGGTGGGACTCCTCCACTGTAACAGATGCCCGCGGGCTATAATTGGGTCTCCGGCCACGATGACACTGATTCCGTTGCAGTTGCAGGTAATCCTGGCGGCCTTGGTAATCATCGCCGCCATCACCGACATTCGCTCCAGAACGATTCCCAATTGGCTCGTACTGGGAGGCATGGCGGTGGGCTTCGCCCTCAACTTATATTATTCAGGGTGGGTTGGCCTGCGCACCGCGGGTTTCGGTTTCGCCCTGGCCACGGGCGTCTACATGTTCTTCTATATGATCCATGCTATGGGCGGCGGCGACTTGAAATTGATGGCCGCGGTCGGCTCGATTGTGGGTGCGCAAAATTGGTTTTCGATCTTCATTCTGACCTCGATTATCGGTGGATTCGTCGCGTTGATCATGTTGCTGATGCGGGGAGGATTCGGCCGGACATTCAGTAACATCGGCCATATTCTGAAGGAATTCGCCCACCTTCGGTCCCCTCACGCCACGCGCGAAGAAGTGGACATCGACAGTTCCAAAGCCACTAGCATGCCCCACGGAGTGGCCATCTGCCTCGGTACGCTGTTGTATTTGTGGGCCAGTCGCTACCCCGGCTAGTATTTACTTGCATTAATTAGAGGAACATTGCAGAATGGGCTATGCCCCAAGCTGCAACGCGCATTCTTCTCTCCGATGAGGAGCGGGCGGCCCTGACGGAGTGGTCCCGTTCCAGTGCGGGAGAGCATCGAATGGTCGAGCGGTCACGCGTGATTCTATTGGCCGCAGAGGGCCTCTCGGCCCGTGAAATCGCCCGCCGGCTGAAGACACGGTTGGCTCGTGTCTCCAAGTGGAGACAGCGGTTCAGCCGTGATCGTCTGGCTGGATTGCAGGACGCCCCGCGATCGGGCAAGCCCAAGACGTACGATGATCAAGCTGAGAAGAGGATTCTGGTTCTGCTGGATAGCGACCCGCCGGAGGGATACAGCCAGTGGAATGGCCGACTACTGGCTCAATCGCTGGGCGACGTGAGCGATGATCAGGTGTGGCGAGTGTTGCGCAAGCACAAGATCCAGCTCCAGCGCCGACGCAGTTGGTGTATCTCCACAGATCCGGAGTTCGGGCCGAAAGCGGCCGATGTAGTGGGTTTGTACCTGAGTCCGCCGGAAAACGCCATCGTCTTGTGCGTGGATGAGAAACCGCATATCCAGGTGCTGGAAAGAGCACAGGGTTGGCTGCGGCTGCCTAATGGAAAGGCCTTGAATGGGTTCAGCCACTGCTACAAACGTCACGGCACGAGTACGTTGTTTGCTGCCCTGGAAGTGGCCACCGGACAGGTACAGGTCGGTCATTATCCCCGACGGCGGCGGAGGGAGTTTCTCGATTTCATGAATGATGTGATCGCCGGACACCCCGACCAGGAGATCCACGTGATTCTGGATAATCTCAACACGCACAAGCCCAAGCACGACCGCTGGCTGGCGCGGCATCCCAAGGTGCGCTTCCACTTTATCCCGACGTACTCATCGTGGTTGAACATGGTGGAAGTATGGTTCAGCATCCTGAGTCGCCAGGCGTTGAAGAATCTCAGTTGCACCGCCGTCGGCCAACTGCGCCAGGCCATCGATCGATTCGTGCGAGCGTATACAGCAACGGCTACGCCTTTCGAATGGACCAAGGCGGTAGTGCTTCCGTCGGCACCAAAGCGTCGTTACTCTGATTTATGCAAGTAAGTACTAGGAGCCTGTCCGAGTAAAGCGACGTGAAGCGCTTAGAAACCATGCGCTTGGGTAGCATGAAATCTTCGCTAGCCAGCCAGGGTTGACGTCGCGGCGGCCGATGTTGCTCCAGGACCGCTTGGAGGTGTAAGTTTGAGCGAAAATCATTCCCTGATGCCCCTCGTCAATACTGCATCGTCGCGTGCAGCCGTAAAATGTTATGCGTCAGGCACACCAGCGCCCACTCACCTTTCACTTTCTCTTTTCCGCGTAGCAAGAATTGGCGGAATCCACGTGCCTGCTTGATCTGCCCGAACACCGGTTCTACAACACACTTGCGAGCTGCGTAGACAGCTTTGCCCACCTTGGTCTTCAGCTTCTGCTTCATCCGGTCCACCCTCATCGCGTCTTTCGGCAATGGACCTCGCTTGGCGGGGACGCGATGCTCGCCATGCTTTTGCTTGCCTGTCGCGATGAACCCCTCGACCTTACGCTCCGGCTGACCAGCCGATTCCAAGTAATCCAGGTTCTCCTCCGAGCAATATCCGTTGTCGGCCAGAATCGCTTCCGGACGCTGCCCCGACTGTTGTTCGATGAGTTCCACCATCGGCTTCAGTTGCTTCTTGTCATTGGCTGCTTCTGTCACCGTTTGCCCGACGATCAGCAGCAAGGTCGGCTCCACAGCCGCTTGCGCATTGTAGCCCTGCACGAATCCATCGCCGCCCTTCATGATGCGCGACTCCGGGTCGGTGAAGTTGTATTGATCCTGATCGTCCGGCTTGGCCAGCTTGGCCTCTTCCACGTTCTTGCCTTCTTCGGCTGCTTTATCCCGCGCCCGTTGCTCGACGACTTTCTTGGCCTGCTTGATCTTGGCCAACCGGGTCTCGCGCCGCCGCAGTTCTTCCGGCAACTCGTCGCCCCGCTTGCTTCCGTACTGCCGGTCTTCTTGCTCGTCGGCGGCCGCGGCCTGCTCCAGCAACTGCTTCACTTCTTCCTTGAGTTGCTGTTGTTTTTCTTTCATCCGGCTGTAGCTCATTGCCTTGTGTTTGCTGGCGTTGGCTTTCAACTTCGTCCCGTCCAGCGATACCCGGCCCAGCTTGATCGCCCCACACTCCAGCGCCATCGCCAAGACCTGTTCGAACAAATTCTGTAGCGTCTCGATGTGGATCTTGCGAAAGTCCGAGATCGTCCGGAAGTCCGGTTCATTGCCCGCCGTCAACACTTTGAACGGAATGTCCTCCTGCAACCGCTTCTGAATCCTCCGCGAGCTGAACACTCCCGTGCAGTAGCCGTACACCAACAACTTCGTCATCAGTAGTGGATCGTACGGCGGTTGCCCTCGCTTCTCCTCCTCATACACCGCGTGCATGGCTGAGAGATCGAGTTGGTCCACCACATCGCTGACGAAGTACACCAAATGATTGTCAGGAAGCCATTGGCGCAAACTTGGCGGTAACAGTAGGTCTTGCTCCGGCAGGTAGGTTCGGTAGCCCTTTGGCATAAAACATTATGTACCGGTTCTGTTCCATTCGTACCCGCGAACTTGTCGATTACTCGGACAGGCTCCTAGCGGAACGCCCGCCAGACTCCATAACCCGCAATCGGAAACACCGCCGCTACCGCAAACGCTGTGTCATATCTTTGTTGATCGAACAACCGCCCAAACATCGGCATCACCAACGCCACCGCCGCCGACCACGATCCTGCCCCGAGTCCGGCGATGAGACCCGAGTGGTCGGCTGAAAATACCTCCGTCGCATCGGCAATCGATAGAATCACAAATCCCGATGCTACAAACATCGCGAAGAACAGTTCAAACATCAGCAATGGTAATTGAGGTATTCGTGGGGCCAACGCCAGCGGAAGACTGAGCACCATCAGCAGCGGAAACATTGACGGACGGGCCGCGCGGTACCGGTCCGAAATCCAGCCCCAGAAGAAATAACCAACCTCCCATCCGAGCGGCGGAATCCACAGTAATTCGCCGATGGTAAGCTGCGGCAACCCGCGCGCTTTCGCCAGATAAATCGACGCACTGTAAAGGACGAATCCGAGAGGTAACGCCCCAAACGCATACGCCGCCATGAATGCCCACACCCGGCCGTCCCCGACTCTCGGACGCACTCCGCTCGAAGTGGACATCTGCGGCTTCGGCGGAATCCCACGGCTGATCTTTCGCCACACAATCAGCCAGCACAAGCCGACGAAACCGGTAAACCAGAACGCTCCCCGCCAACCCCAGTGTGCTGCGATCGGTGTGACGATGATCGGTGTCAGCACTGCGCCCAGCGAGCCGCCGCTATATGAGACGGCGATGCCCCGTGAATGGCTCTCCGGAGGAAGCGTCTGTACAGCGGTCCGCATGCCGCCGGGAAACGTTGCGCCTTCACCGAATCCGAGTACCGCTCTCGCCGCCGCGAAGCTGAACAATCCGCCTGCGAACGCATGCGCCGCCGAGGCCACCGTCCAAAATGAGACAGCGGCGGTCATTCCCAAGCGCAACCCGAACCGGTCCAGCAGAATTCCCCAAACCGGATTGCCGATCATATACATGATCGAGAATGCGGAGATGATGTAGCCGTATTGCTCTCCGGAGAGTCCCGTTTCCTTGAGGATGGTCGGCGCAAGTAACGCCAGCGTGTTCCTGTCAATGTAGCTGATCAGGGAAACCAGCAACATTGAGATTGTAGGAACCCACCGCATTCAGACTCATCGCATCATAACAACCGTTCGCCGACTAATTCGGCAACTCATCCGGATTCTGGCTCCCGGCCGCCTACTCACGTTTAATCTGTGCGTGAGGAGAAATACTCACAACCGAGTGAAGGAACTCAAAGAGCGGCTCGGGATCTGAAGGCCAGCACGGCGTTCAGCCCTCCGAATGCAAACGAATTCGAAAGAGCACATTCTGCTTGCAGCGCTCGAGCCTGACCCACTACGACATCGAGATCGCACGACGAATCGCGCTCGTTGAAATTCGCCGTCGGGGGGATCAGGCCGTACTCGAGAGCGAGAATGCTTGCTGCTGCTTCGAGCGCCCCGGCGGCGCCGAGCGCGTGACCGTGCATCGATTTCGTCGAGTTCACCGCGAGTTTCTCCGCGTGGACGCCGAACGTCCGTCGAATCGCCGCGGTTTCCGTTGAATCGTTCACCTGGGTGCCGGTGCCGTGAGCATTGATGTGCCCGAAAGCTTCCGCTGCGATCCCACTATCCGCGATGGCCGCCCGCATCGCGCGCGTGGCTCCCTCGGCCGAAGGATGAGTGATGTGATGCGCATCGGACGACATCCCGAACCCCACAATTTCACCGTGAATCCGCGCGCCACGCGCACGAGCGGCGTCTAGCGTTTCCAGCACCAGCATCGCCGCGCCCTCACCTAGAATCAGCCCTTTTCGATCCTTCGAAAACGGCCGGCAGGTATCCGGTGCAACCACGCGCATCGCCTCCCAGGATTTCAGAAAACCAAAACTGAAAACCGCCTCGCTCCCGCCCGCGATTGCCGTGTCTACCTGACCGCTTCGCAGCAGATGAAACGCCTGACCGATCGCGTGATTCGCCGACGAGCAAGCCGTCGACACCGTGTACGCCGGTCCGGTGATTCCGAACTCCATCGAGATGTGGCTTGCACCGCTGTTGCCCATCACGCGCGCGATCGTCAACGGATTCACACGAGACGAGCCCTTCCGGTAGACCTCGACGAATTCGTTGTCCATCGACGACTGCCCGCCGACGCACGAACCCGTAACAATCGCCGTGCGCGAAGGTTCGGCGAACGTCACGCCGGATTCCTTCACCGCTTCCCGTGCCGCGATCACGGCGAATTGTGCGAAGCGATCAAGAAATCCCGCCTGCTTTTCGTCGAAATACCGCGCCGGATCGTAGCCGGGAACCTCGGCGCCGTTCTGAAAACGGAAGGCCGATACGTCCACTAATGTGATGGGGCGGATTCCCGAACGTCCCGCGGCCAAGCGATTCCCAGAAGGATTTGCAATCGAGACCGATCGCCGAAACCACACCAATCCCGGTGACCACTACACGACGGGCGGCGGTCTCACGCACCGGCGATCAATTTCTCCACGCCTTCAGCCAATTCCCTGACCGTCCGAATGTTCTTCGCCTCATCGTCCGGAATGTTGATCTGAAACTCTCCTTCCAGCGCGAAAAGGATGTTAATGCCGTCGAGCGAATCGATCTTCAGCTTTTCAAACGTGCTGTCAGGCTCGATGGAGTCTACCGGGATATGCTGCGTCGCCGCGATGACACGGATCACGCGCTGCATCAGTTCGTCTGACATAGAAGCTCGCTCACTGTTTGAAAATGAAAGCCCCGGTCCAGCAGAACCGGTACAGCCCCGCTTACTGCCTCAATTGTATTTCGGATGTCGGGCGCACTTTGCGTTTCGCGGCCATCATGCAGGCAGATAATATCACCACTTTGCCGGTTGCCAAGAATGCGGCGCTCAATTGCATCATGAGGGAGCGCCCAGTCCCGGCCAAGCACCGTCCACATCACACCGAGAAGATTGAGTCTTCGCTGCGCTTCGCGAAGGCCGAACCATCGGACGCCGTAAGGTGCGCGAAACAGAACCGGCGCCACGCCAACGGCCTCTCCAATCGCTTCCTGCGCCGACCGCAACTCGTCGAAAATGAATTTCGGCGATTGCAACGAGAGAAGCGGGTGCGTCGCAGAATGATTTCCGATCTCGTGTCCCGCCGCATGAACCGCCCGGGCAATCTCAGAGTGCCGCCCGACTTGTATCCCACACTGAAAAAACGTCGCCTTCACGTTGTATCGGGCCAGAATGTCCAGAATCTGTACAGTCGCCGGA
Organism: Bryobacteraceae bacterium; assembly: GCA_963770345.1. Lineage (GTDB taxonomy): Bacteria > Acidobacteriota > Terriglobia > Bryobacterales > Bryobacteraceae > CAVYPH01. Next base: position 143,682 of record CAVYPH010000004.1, read on the forward strand.
GTTGGTCCATCGTCGAACGTGATCGCGATATTGTTCCCATCCCTCCGCCCGCGATAAACGGAGGGCCCGAACATCGACGAGGACCGCCCACGCACGCCATAAGCCAATATCCCCGCCGCACTCGCGACGATTCCGCCGGTAGCCGCCAACATGGCTACTGATCGGCCCAGCGGACGCTATGATCGCCGGTCACCGCCCAGGTTTGTCTTGGGGAGTGCATCGTGAACGTCGACCACGGCCCTGGAATCCACGGATATTTATCGATCACGCTTTCGTCCACTTCGATGCCGAGCCCGGGCTTGCGCGGAACAATCAGATCGCCTTGATCGAGTTCCAACGGCTCCTTCAAGATATCCGCCGCCAAGGGAAACGCATACATGAGCTCTTTCTCCGGCGTGGAATAACAGGGGTATTCCAACCACGCCGTCACGGTCTCCGGCCAGCACACCCCGAGGTGCGCGGCCACAAGAACTTCGAGCGCGGTGCCCCAACTATGGAAAGCGAAGGCCAAGCCGCTCTTGGCAATTTCGGGCAGGATGCGGCGGGCCGTCGGATACCCGCCCTGGCATGTCACGTCCATTTGCACATAGTCGACGCATTCTTCCAGGATCAGATCCATGAAACCGTCGTCGCTCGATTCGTGCTCGCCGCTCGCGATGGGAACATGGCCGGCCTGCTTTAACCTCTGGTAGGCGTCGTGGTCGTCCGGTGGCAACGGCTCTTCGAGCCAGGCGATGTCATATTCAGCCATCTCACCGGCGACACGCTCCACCGTTTTCTGATCGTAGCTCTTGTCGCCCATTCGCCACCAGGTATGCGCGTCCACCATCAATTCGAGGTCCGGGCCCACCCTCTCCCGCATCTGCCGTACGGTCTCGACGTCTTGATCGGGGCCGAGGCCTGGCCTCATCTTATATGCACGGAATCCCAACTCCGCAATCGCCTCGGCTTCATCGGCGTATTTTTCCGGCGGCATATACATACCCCCGCTGCCGTACAAACGGATACGGTCGCGTACCCGGCCGCCGATCAGCTCGCTCAAAGGAACTCCGAGCGCTTTGCCCATAACATCATTGAGCGCAACTTCGACCGAGCAATACATCTTGGTCAGATACTCGTCGTCTTTGCCGGGACCTTGCAGAAACAGAATTCGCAGCGCATCGGGATCGGCCAGCGTACGTCCAGTGAGGAATGGCGCGATGGCCGTGTCGATTGCCTGCTTCGCCCGTTCGCTGGCTTGTCCGGGAGCAAAGCCTACGACGCCGTTGTCGGTTTCCACGCGAATGAACATCGCATCGCGTTTCGTAATCACCCGATCGCCGCCGTAGTACGAGAAGTGGAGGGGTTGCTGAAAAGGGGAGGACAACAGAAAAGCCCGGACCTGGGTGATCTTCATTCAATTCCAGCATTTCGCTACGCGTGGCTGGTTGTCAAGGTGTGCGAAAACTCTGGCGGTTCAACCCTTTCGAATTCACATCTTAAAGTGAGCCCCGATCCAAAAAAGAGCCGGGCACTGGTCAGGTGCCCGGCTTGAGCACCCACATGTCGCTCGGAGGTGCGACGTGTGGTAGTGGAGGAGATTATAAAAAAAATCGTTAACTATGCCAAAAGGCCGCCGTGGCCAAGGCAGGCTATCTCCCATCCTGAAACCCTATAACGAGCCAACATTGCTGGAAGAATCAAATCTACCACATTTGGCTTGGCGGAGCGAAAGCAACCCGGCGCGGAAACAATCGGGATGTCGTCCTTGTAATTGACCATCATCAAATTGCCCGGTTCAACGGGCGCTAGAAATCTTTCCAGGTGGCAGCCCAGCGCCGAAAGAGACCGGCCGACTACATCCTCAGGCCCGGCCGGCGATGTCGTCGACGCAACCAGCACGACGGTTGGCCGCGTTCGAATCACATTGTGCAACGCTCTGGTCACGCTTGCTTCGTCCTCGACCGCCGCCGTCGCGAAGCTTGCCGGCACTCCGAATCGCTCCAGACGTTGGCGCATGATGCTCTCAAAGAGCAGCCGCGCGCGATCGCCACTCACCACATCGGTATAAAGAACGCTCACCGCCGGCTTGCGGATCGGCCGCGCCTGCAATATCGGCCCGCGTTCTCTGAGAATGGAGACCACAGCCTCCAGTTGCTCCCGTGGGACTGCGAAGGGCGCGCTCTTCACCGTGGCAATACGTTGGCCCGCCACCGCATAGCTGAAATTCGAAACGGTTGCGATGGCGACGCTGGCCGTACAGTTGATTTGCTTCAATAGTTCGTCGTCGACCAGGACGCACGAGCTTTCGGTGGCGAACAAATTCGCCCGTCCACCCGCTGCAAGCCGGATTTCGACCGCCCCACAGCACATTTCACTCGAAATCATCGAGACGGCTTCGTCTTCTCCCACTTCGCCATCCTCGAGTTGCGTCACCCACACTTCCTGCAACCCCTCGGTTTCGAGCAGCCTGACATCTTCATCATTTAGGAGGTGTCCCTTTGCCAGCAACTTCTTCCCGCCGGAGCGGAAAATCGTGCAGCAAAGGACCCGGCCCTGAGATTGGCGTACTTCAATGGTCTGCGCTCTCATACTTGCCTCCCGAAGATTTCAATCCGTCGGATTCACGAATCATTCTTGGCTAAGCACACCAAGTATACAGTCCTATAGTGTTGCTTACGAGATATTTCTCTCATCTTTTTTTCGATAATTTTTCGATGATTATTAAAACTCTTGGGCAGGTAAGGCTTCAATCGAGGCAACTGGCGTCGAATAAAGAAGTTATTCGGCGAAACCGTTCAGGGTGGTCAATGTTTCAGGATTGGAAACGGCATATTCGCGCCTTCCCCTATGTGCGGGAAGGAGGGCCGCTCATTAGGGGGCATCAGGTATTTCACTACGGCAATTTCATCACACGCCTGAAACTTCGGACAGCGCAAACAATCTTTCCAAGCCTTCAGAGGGAGTTCGCCGCGCTCGACTTCCTCAAATCCAAGCCGCTTAAAAAACTTTTCGACGTACGTGAACGCGAAGACCGAATGCAGGCCGAATTTGCGCGCTTCCCCAAGCAACGTCTCCACCACGATTCGGCCAATGCCCCGGGTCTTGGCGGCTGGATGGACTGCCAGTGACCGGATTTCACCGCTCGTCGGGCTATAGAAATGAAGCGCGCCACACCCCACCAGGCGGTCGCCTGCAAATGCCAGCATGAAGTCGCGAATATTCTCCGACATCTCGAATTCCGTTCGCGGCAGCATTATTCCCTTTGCCGCATAGGAGTTGATCAGCTGTAGCAACGGCTGAATGTCGGACATCGTGGCTTTGCGCACCTGTACCGGCTCGGATAACTCCAGGCTTTCATTGGCCGGCTCGGTGTATAAGACGTTACGCATGACTATTGAGCCCGGACACGTGTCCCAATATTATCGCCGCTCAGCAACTTCGCGGTTGCCCCGGGCACTCCGCCCGGCGCGATGAACACGCCGCCGATCCCCCCGAGCAGCGCGTCGCACGCCGAGTTTAGTTTCGCTTCCATTCCACCCGTCGCGACGCCGCTGGCGATCAATTGCTGGCAGCCGGAAATCGTCACGGACGGGAGAACATTGCTGTCCGCTCCCCGGACGCCGTCCACATCCGTCAGAAACAGCAACCGGTCCGCCTTGAATCCGAGCGCGCACGACACGGCCATCTGGTCTGCATTGACATTATAAATATTGCCCGCGCCATCGCCCGCCACGCATGCAACCACGGGCAGATAGCCCCCGATCGTGAGGTAATTTAGAAGCGCGGGATTGGTGCCGGTGGGACGGCCCACAAATCCCAGCGCCGGATCCATCTGCTCCGCCTTGGTCAGACCCGCATCGATTCCGGTCAGACCAACCGCACCGGCTCCCGCGGCGACAAATGCCGACACCAGTACGTGATTCACCGTACCGGCGAACACCTTCAAAACAGCGTCAATCACGTCCGGTGTCGTCACGCGGAGTCCACGAACGAATTTACTCTCGATGCCGCGCTCATCCAGAAATCTCGTCATCTGCTTACCGCCGCCGTGCACTACAACCAGTTCGACACCGCTCCGCTGAACCTCGCAAAGTTCGTTCGCCAACCGGTTTCGCGACTCCGCCGAATCGAGCAGCGTGCCGCCCAACTTCACCAAAATCTTCACAGCAAACCCTCGTGCTCAGGGAACCCGAGGACGATGTTCATATTTTGAACAGCCTGCCCGGCCGCGCCCTTCACCAGGTTGTCGAGCACGCTCACAACCACCGTCCGGCGCGTGGCAGCGTCGTACTTCACGCCGATATCGCAGAAATTCGTGTGCTGAACGGCGTGCAGATTGGGGACCACTCCTGCATCGTACAAGCGGACAAACGGCGAGCCACGATAGAACTTCTCGTAGGTGTCGACGATCTCCGTTGCCGACGTGTCCTTGGCGGCGCGGAAATAGATTGTCTCCAGAATCCCGCGTTCAATGGGAAGCAGATGCGCCGTAAAGCTGAACTCCGCTTCCTCCAGGTTTGAGTTCTGAAGCACTTCCGGCACATGACGATGATCCAGAATCGAATAGACGGAAAAGTTCTCCGTCACTTCGCAGAAACTCGTTTTCAAACTTGGTTTGCGGCCCGCGCCGCTTACGCCCGACTTGGCATCGCAAACAATACCCGCTGCGCGATCCACCAGGCCGGCTTGCATTAACGGACGAATCGCAAGATTGGCCGCTGTCGGGTAGCATCCTGGATTCGAGACCAGCCGCGCACTCTTGATTTGCTCACGATAGAACTCAGGCAGGCCGTAGGCGGCTTCCGCGAGTAACACCGGCTGCTCGTGATCTGCTTTGTACCAACGTTTGTAATTTTCCGGCGTGCGCAGCCGATAGGCGCCGCTCAGGTCGATCACTTTCGCGCCGGCCTCGAGAAATCCGGGCGTGAGATTCATCGAGACTTCGGGCTGCGTCGCAAGAAACACCACGTCGAGTTTCGCGTCCATGGCAGCTTCAAACGTGCAAGGCATGCGCCGGTGGCCGGCATCCCCGCGCGGACGGGGGCGGTCCTCGGAATCGCTGCGATGCTCCATCAGGACGGGTTCTGAATGGGCGTGCCGGTCCAGAATCCGAATGAGTTCTATGCCGCTGTAGCCTCGAAATCCAACGATCCCGGTAAGAATATTTATTCACCTCTATGAATAAATATAACATACCCCGCGGAGGGTAGTGGTCCTAGGTTGTGTTGGTTAAATATTCAGACCGGGGGGGCCTAGATGCCTTTTTCTAATATTACCAATCGCGCGTTGCAGAGCCTTTTTGCTGCCTCTGGGAATACTGAAAAGGTTACGCGCGCGCGCCGCCGTGGTCATATGAAGTTCCACCTGATTGGCCCGCATCTGTTTAGTTAGATCCCAAATTTTATCGTGTCTTTCCTGGGGATGGTATGTCGAATCCAGGTCGGCTAGATGTACCTGAATCCTGCCATCCTCCCGTTGTGACGGTGTTCGCTTCTCATCAACGATTCGCAAAAATAGAGTCGTGAATGGAGCTTGACGAGTCAAAGGCATCGTTTCAAGAGGCGCGAATCCCAATACAAGATTCACGCTTTTGTCCTCCGTGAGTACCCACCGCAATCCAATCAAACTCATGGGGGCAGATTCGTTGGCGTCAACACTTTCATCTGTCCGATACCATCGGCCCGATGGGTCATCGCACAGCGCATTAACTAGCGCCACGATACCGTCTTGAGTGGTTATGTCTGGGAAGATAAGCGCTGCGGCCTCGTGGCTACGACTTGCCACATCTAGCTGCATGCTTAGCAGGGAACCCAAGCGGTTCCCCTCCGCTAACGCCCCTAATTGGACAATCGGAAGCCACCTATTTTCGCGCGGCTTCCGCGCTAGTTTAGCCGCGAAAACGCATCCAACCTGGGCTGTGCTAATCCAGTTGAATACAACTTCGGCGATGAGGTGGCCATAATTCTGGACTAAGTCGTCTAGATCATTAACAAGGCCTTGGGCCACATAGTACTCGACATAATCGGCCAATGAAGGATAGGCGTGCCCCACGCCATCATTGTGCGTACATAGTTTTGATTTTTTAAGGACCGGTAAGTGAGGGCCTGGCTCTGGATCGGGCCGGATATAGCCGGGCGGCACCGGAACGCCGGGCATAAGTATGACTTATGCTCCACTACGTGAAGCATCAAGGACCAAATCCACAATCTCATCTAGTGGATCAGGATCAGGATCGGGTAGATAACGAATGCCATTGAGGCCAACGACCGCCATGACCCTCCCATCCTGAGAAACGACGGCTGTCTGAATACCATGGTCAGCGTCGCGCAAGATTTCCACGCAGTTCTCCCGCAACTGCGTTTCCGTAACCTGTGTCAGATCGTGGTGTGTTTTTACTGTGATTGCCCTGTTCATTGCTCGTCTAGGTTCTGCCATCTTGGCCTCCACTACAGGTACACATGTGGTGACTGCCTGTCCCACATAGAGTATGACGCGGAGAGGAGCAAAAGCAAGCAGGGTAAGACACTTATTTTTATTTGAGAACCTTAGCCCCCTTTTTGGTCAGCGTAGTTGGGAAGGTAACATTTCGCTGCAACGCATTGTAAATGGACGACTATCTAAGCAATTCTGCTAATACCCACACCCTATCCGTAATGCCAGCAGCCATCGCAGGCGTAGCCTTGACGCTGCGGTGAACCCGGCAAAAGTTGTAGAACGCGAAGTGCAACGCCAACGCTGCCTTCAGATGATCCCACTTCTTGCTGAACGCATAGGTCAATCTGGTGAGTCTTTTGCACCACTGGCGAAGCGATCCGTTCTGGCGTCCGATGTGTGAGGTGCAAATCCGCTCCCGATCCGGGCTTCCAAAGACTCTGACTGCCTTCGAGTCGATTACGTGACCAGGGCTGTAACGGCGTTGCTCTTCAGGCGTCGCAGAGGCATACGTTTTGATTAGCTGAGCATAATCACATCGACCGTCTAACTGAGTTCCTACGGCATAAACTGTAGGGCGCGAAACCGTCAGTGGTCAACTGAAAGCCTTCCGCTCCGGCGGCAACCGCGATTTTCGACATGAAGCGAGACGCGCTCTGAGTGTTCCGCTTGCCGAGTTCGAAGGCCAGCACCAGTTTGGTGTTCCGTTCGATGCCAATAAACGTCCAAGCATCACCGATCTGATGAAAGTTTTTGTCGCCGTAGAAGCGCTTCGATTCTTTCTTGAAGACATATCCCCATATCTCGTCACATTGCACATCGGCTACCGGAACGTTGCGGATCTGGGTTTCCATGAGAACCTGGCAACGTTCGCCAGCGGAAACCAGGAGCTTCATGATGGTCTTCTTATCGAGGCCGGTAATCCGCTCAGTACTGCGGATGCTGTTTCCTTCCACAAGCAACTTGAGCGCCAAGAGCGCAATGCGATCATCCACGGCCTGCTTGTGACCGAAAAGGTTTTCGTGCTCTACGCGGTCACTGAAGGTTTTGCCGCACTGAGCACAACGGTACCGCTGTAGTCCGTCCGCGCGTTTTCCAGCTTTGGCGCAATTGGTTAGGCAAGAGTGGCAGGTCACTGTGGAATCTCTCCTTGAGTTCCACAGCCAAAAGCCACATAATGAGGTTGTCGGACCTGTGCGGCTTCGGCTGTGCAGTTCTAGCCCCGGTCGGTGCTTCAACACTGACCGGGGTTTCCTTTACAACTACGTGTATTACAGTACTTACGTGGTCGGCGGTTCCATAATGGAAACCTCCTTCGATTGAGATAAGGCCCAAAGCGGGATCAACGCTTTGGGCCTTCTGCTTTTCGGCAGTCTGTTTCTCAATCACCATAACTGATTTTACCACACAGAAAAGGTTAGTCAAGAATAAAGTTAACTTGATCTTGACGCCCTCTAGTTAACCTGCTAAACTTCAGATATTGGAGTTAAAATGGCAAAGCTAAGAAGCCCGAACTGCCCACAAATCACGTTTGAGGATGCGGCCAATAAGGCGCGTAAGGTGTATGAGGTCGAGCACACTCATCCCGCAGATAAGAGGGTGATAGCTGAGGATCTCGGATATACGAGTATCAGCGGAGCATCCTTGAGTGCTATTGGTGCACTGCGGCAGTATGGGCTCATTGAGCCAGCCGGAGATGGATTGCGGATCAGCGACGACGCTGTCGCATATTTTGAGCTGCCGGTTTCAAAAGAGCGAACAGAGGTAGCAAGGCGCATGATGCTCAAGCCGAGTCTATTTGAAGAGCTTCATGCGCAGTTTGGCGACACGCTGCCCAGCGAAGGCAACCTTCGCCATACACTTATTAAAAAAGGCTTTCTACCCAAGACGGCGGAAGAGGTCCTCGGAGTCTATCGAGAAAATTTAGAACTTGTAGGCGTCGATGGGTCAGAGTATACTAGGGAGGTGCCTACAACTACACCGGAGTTAAAAGCCTTAGGTGGCGTCGGGGCCGTGGATGCGCCTCCACCCGCTAAAACCATCACCAGAAGGGCTGAGGAGATCTCGCTACCCGTAGGGATCGGTAGTGATGGCGAGGTAGTATTCGCCCATGTTCGCTTTGATTCTGGTATTAAAAGAAATCTAGTGGCGAGCCTCCGGGCGTTATTAGAGGCGATGGAAAAGACGCTTCCGTGATTCCAGCGGAACGTTAACCGTAAAGGAGGAACTACCACGATGGGATGGGCTGCGGACGAGGCAAAACGCATCGCTGACGAAAAGGAAAGGCTCCAAAAAGAGCGGGATTGGTCGATCCGTGTCGGCGAGATCATTAAGACGGAAGCGCCGATAATTTTCGATCGGTTGGCGGGACAGATAGAGGCTGATGTCGATGAATTCAATGCGGCAAATGGCGAGAATGTGCTTCGTTGCGAACGAAGTTCTGCGTGCGTTACGGTCTACAAAGAGAGTTTTCCTACCATGACGCTAGAATTGCGATTTCTCGAAAATAGGAATGTCATACAACTTCGGCGGCAGTCGGTACCACGTGCAGTAAGTACGTCTTACGATATGACCACTGCGGACTTGTTATTTTCGGTCCGGCCCGATGGGAGCATCTTCCTTAATCACTCAGATCACGTTCGTGTCGCGCAGGATGCGCTCAGGCCGGTATTTGCAGCCTTCATGCCCAGAAGGTAATGCTTACGTTTCACCAGACCAACACAACGTGGGACCACTACCCCGCGGAGGGTAGTGTCCTACGGTTGTGTTGGTTAATTATGCAGTTCGGGTGAACATCAGGGAAACCATGAAGAGCGTATTGAAAGCGTTGTTTCCGTGAAATATAATCTTAACGTTCCTCCCCTGAACAGACACGGAGACGCAAATGCAATCCAGTGCTACGCGCACCCAACGGGAGCGCCCCTTTGATGCTGAGGAATTCGTTACGCTTCTCAACCGAAGTGTATTTGAGGGCAAGATAACGGAAGCGCTCGGTAAACTCTCGCCCGACCAGTTGGACGAAGTCGCGACGCTTCTACTCTTGAAACAGCAACAAGGCAAACGCTAAGCTCACGACCAACACAACCGTAGGACACTACCCACGTTGGGGTAGTGTCCTATGGAGGTGTTGGTTAACTATCGTCCAACGCAACAAGCCCACGAGCGGTTGCTGTTAAATCTACGCGGGCCAGATGGTTCGGTAGTGGTCCTAGGCAACATGGGACCACTACCGATGATTCGATTTTTGGTTGTGCTGCCGGAAGTCGACGAGTGGGTCTACAGTATGGCTAGACAGATCGCGCAATTTGCCATACTCTGGGCTTGGAGCGCTGGCGAGCACCCGGTGAGCGCAATGAAAACATCATGGGAAACGGAGACCGACCGTCTCGTATGCCGGTGGTCCGACGTGGGGGAACGCGTCCCGTACAACCCGCCTTGGATTGAGGATGCTGCAAGAAACGTTCATGAAAAGAATGTTTCACCGTTGGGTCCGGTTTTCACCAGACTCAGTCCATTTGGTGGGGGACAATGGTACGCTCCGCATCATCGGCAAACGCAGACCCAAGTTAAGGCAGATCGATTTCGCTGATGACGCCGCCTAATTCGACGATATCGATTGGCTTTCTGAAATACCAGCGAACCGCATGTCTTTGCGCTTCGGCAGGGGCCGTCGAACCAATCAGAAGGATCGGACAGTCGCACCACTGACGAATCCCATCCATCGTATCGGGAGGATCGAAAGCCTGCAGCGGCAGTCCGACGACCGCCAAGTCAACGTCCTCCCAATTATGAGCCGCTTCGAGCGCCGCCACGCCGGTTGCGTAATGCAGAAGTTGGTAGTCCAGACGAAGCTCATCCAGTAAGATCCGAAGCCAGCGTTCGTCCGGCCGGCTGCATTCGATGAGGACAATGCTCATGCCCTTCTTCCCGCCGTCCCGAAATTCTTTGAAATGCCGGCTCGGATTTAATTCACCGACAGCATCTCGGTGGCCGTAGCGCCGATGCGGGACCTGTCCGAATGTTGGGAGATTACGACCCATCGTCTTACCTGGCGGCCGCGTCCTGCAAGGTGGTTCTTGAGGGCGCCCTGTCGGTCAGACACTTAAGCATGACCTAGCGTATAGATAGCCCGGTTGATGGACAACTAGGGAAAACTCTAGCTAATCAATACATTGACACCGAGGCACGTGACTCGTGGTTTCCTAAGAGAAGCATGCAAACCTTCGACGTCACCGTGCTGGGTCTGGGTACAATGGGCTCATTCACCTGCTTCGAGCTAGCCAGGCGTGGTCTGCGGGTGGCTGGTTTGGATCGGTTCTCGCCGCCGCATGGCCGGGGAAGTCATTCCGGCGACACGCGGATTTTTCGGATTGCCTACGCCGAACATCCGGATTACGTTCCGCTGGCACAGCGAGCCGGACACCTGTGGGACCAACACAGCCTGGACTTCGGAAAGACTCTGCTTACCAGAACCGGAATGCTTAGCATGGGTCCTCCGGATGAGTCTTTGATTGCAGGAATCCGCACCAGCGCCAGAACACACCGGCTTGACGTTGAGGCTCTCACTCCTAACGAAATTCGCAGCCGATATCCGGCATTCGCGCCACCCGAGGAATACGTAGGTCTGTTCGAACCCGCGGCAGGATGGGTGGACGTGAATGCGTCCATCGAAGGTGCGCTTTCAGCCTGCGCACGAAACGGCGCTCACTTGTTCCTTAACGAGGCGGCAACGGGGTGGAGCGAGCGGGGTGGCCGCATTCTCGTCGAGACCGCCACTGGGACGATCGAAACCGCGCGTCTCGTCATCACGGCCGGCGCTTGGGCGGCTACGGTTCTGAGCGATCTCCGTCTACCCTTGGTAGTCCGGCGCAAAACGTTGGCGTGGTTTGATCCCGCCGAATCTCAATATTTCGATTCCGAGGATTTCCCGGTATTTGCCTTTGCGGATCGTTTCTTTTACGGCTTTCCCAGTATTGCCGGCCAAGGCGTCAAACTGGCGATCCACTGGGATGAGGGACTCTCCGTGCCCGACCCGTCCGTTCCCGTCGCGCCGGTGGGCACGGAAGACTTGGCGCCCATGGTGCATTGTGCGTCAAAGTATCTGCGGGGACTGACCAATCCGTTCGGGGACGGCCGGGCATGCGTCCGGCGTGCGGCCACCTGCCTATACACCATGACGCCCGATGAACATTTCATCGTCGATCGTCACCCCAACGTTGAGAATGTCTGGATTGCGGCCGGCTTCTCAGGGCATGGCTTCAAGTTCGCACCGGTGATCGCCGAGGCTCTCGCAGATCTGTGCGAGACCGGCCACACCGCTTTGCCGATCGAATTTCTTAGACTGGGCAGCCGGTTTAATCAGAACGCCGTCTGATGCTTCGGCTGGTAAAGGCCGATCTCCCCGCCGCTGGGCAATCGAATAGTCGTTTTAATTCCCCACTGCTCCTCACCAATCTCCGTGCAACTGACATTCTTCGCCTTCAATGACTCGACGAGCGAATGCAAATCGTCGCACATGAGGTAAAGCGCCGCGCCAAGCAGGCTACGCCCTCCATGAAGTTGCCGGTTATCGCCGCTGGAGGGGTGAAGTGCCGCTTCCGCCGGAGGCAGCGCAAAAATCAGCCAGCCGCGGCCGACATCCACCGAACGAAACTTCAGCACGTCGCGAAAGAACGCGCGATCCGCCTCCGGGTCGTCGCTATACAGGAGAACGTGCGCGCCGTTAATCATGATTCAGTGCCATCAACCCCACCACTCATCGCCCTTAGCCACGTGCGCCTTGAGCCAATCCTGATTCAGTTCCAAACCCAGGCCGGGACCCTCGGGAACAGGAAAAGTGGCATTCCGGACAGCCGGTTCCTTGCCGGCCACCATCTTTTCTTTGTTTCCGCGAAACGCGCCCAAGGCGTTTTCTACTTTGAAGAAATTCTGGATACTCGCGCCCAGATGCATCGACGCATAGAAGCGAATCATCGAGCAGGGGCCGCTGTGCATCCCCACCGGCGTCCGGGTGAGCGCAGCGTAATCGGCGATTTTTCTGCATCCCGTGATTCCGCCGGAGTAGGCCACGTCGGGGTGAATCATATCCAGCACCTGATTGTCGAGATAAGGGCGGAATCCCTCCACCATCTCGACTTTCTCCCCGGCCAGAAGCGGCACGCGCGTCGATCTCTTCAGTTCGAGCCATGCCTCGGAATAACGAACAGTGAGCGGATCTTCAATCCACAAAGGATCGATCGGCTCGATAGCCTTGCACAGCCCGATCGCGCTCCTGGTATCGAATTCGCCGGTGCAGTGCATCGCAATGTCGATGTCGTCGCCCAGCGCCTCGCGCAAGTTCGCATAGCCCTTGGCCACCTGGCGGAATTCCCAGCCGTCCATGGTCGCGTGGAAGGGTCCGGACGCACGCCCGCCGCCCCGGCCCGGGCCCTGACCTTGGCCTTGGCCCGGAGCTCTACCGAACCCGCCGAACTTAAATGCCTTAAAGCCTTCCGGCGCGGCTTTCACCTTTTCGGCCCACGCGCGGCACTCGGCCTTGTCGAGCACATTGGCCGGGCCGCCGTGCGAGTATACGGGGATTTGCGTTCGCAGCGGTCCGCCCAGCAGTCTGTAAATCGGCAGACCGGTAATCTTGCCGGCCAGATCCCACAGCGCAATGTCGATGCCGCTGATGGTCGGTATATGGGCGATGAACGAATACTGGGTCGCGGTCATCATGTAGAAATGGCGCTCGATGGCCAGCGGATCCTGCCCTACAAGCTGGCCCTGCATCATTTCAATGCGGTCGCGCGCTGCGTGCGAAGGGATGCCCGCCTCTCCGTAGCCCGCGAGCCCCGCGTCGGTCTCAATCTTAATCAGACATCCATCGCCAAGGTTGTCGAGCCCCATGGTCTTGATGCCGGTGATTTTGACCGCGTTTGCGTGAGGCTCGGACAAAGCCCGGTAGTGTCCAAAAAACGAGGAGGCCGGCATCGCCAGCGCCGCTTTCAGAAGATCCCTGCGTGTCCAGTTCATGTGTTCACCCTAACTGCTTCTTGATTGGTAAATCGCGAATTCTCTTGCCGGTAGCCGCGAAGATCGCATTGCAGATTGCCGGCGGAATCGGGGGCACTCCGGGTTCTCCCACGCCTGCCGGTGGGGCGTCGCTGTTCACTAAATGAACATTCGTCATCATGGGAGCCTGATTGATTCTTGCAACCTGATAGGTATTGAAGTTCGTCTGCTGGATGCGTCCGGCCGCTGCGGTCGTCTCGCTCATCAGAGCGATGCTGGTTCCAAAAACAGCCGCGCCTTCAAACTGCGCCCGTACCCGATCCGGATTGATCACACGGCCCGCATCCACCGCAATATGAACCTGTGGAATCCTTATTTCTCCGCCGGGCGTCACTTCAACTTCCACGACCGTCGCGATGTAGCTGAGAAAACTACGATGCGCCGCGATGCCGAACCCGTGTCCCGCGCCGGACTTCTTGTTCGCCCACCCGGACTTCTGCGCCACCAGATCGATCACGTTTCGAAGCCGTGCGGTGTCGAAAGGGAACTTCGGATTGCCGGGACCCGGCTGCTTCATTCCCTCCTTCGCAAAATCGACCACTCGAGGCTCGCCAATCAATTGCAACAGATACTCCACGCGGTCTCGTCCTGACCCGGCGGCCAGTTCGTCTGTAAACGACTGAACTCCGAACGCGTGATAAATGTTCGCCACCGAACGCAGCCATCCGATCCTCATGTGCGCCTTCGCCGGTCCGTTCTCAACGCGAAGGTTCGATAGCCGGTACGGAATATCGGTCCATCCCATACCGAGTTGGAACCCGCCGTATTCTTCGTTCGGATTGTTCTGCATTGCGATAGGAGGAAACACAGTGCGCTGAAGCCATGCCGTGGGATGGCCCTGGTCGTCAATGGCGGCCTTCAGGTAAAGTCCGGCGGGCGAGTGGAAATAATCGAACTGCATATCGTCTTCGCGGCTCCAGACGATTTTTACTGGCTTACCCGATTGCCTGGACAGCAATGCGGCTTCAGCGACGTAATCCGGTTTCGATTTTCTTCCGAATCCCCCTCCCAGCAGCGTGACGTGGCAAGCAACGTTCTCCTTGGGAATACCCAAGGCCTTCGCCACGGTATCCTGCACGGCCTGTGGATTCTGTGTATTTGCCCATGTCACCACCTTGCCGTCTTTAAACTCTGCAACCGCGGCAGGCGGCTCCATTGGCGCGTGGGCCAGCATGGGCGTGTAGTACGACGCCTCGCAGGATCTTTCCGCCCTTCGCGAACTCGGCATCCACATTGCCGATCTCGCGCGCAACACGGCCCGGCTTCCGTGCCGTGCCGAGCAACTCCTTCTTATACGCGCTCGATTCGTACTTGCTGTGCTCGCTCGGCGTCCACTCCACCTTCAGATTCTTGCGGCCTTGCAGAGCCGCCCAGGTGCTATCGGCCAGCACCGCAACGCCTCCCATTGCTTTGAATTCGCACGGTGGCTTCGCCAGCTCGAGCGTGAGCACCTGCTGAACGCCTTTCACCTGTTTCGCCGCCGAGTCATCCACGCTCTTGATACCGCTGTCCATCACCGGAGGCCGCGCAATCGCTGCGTAAACCATTCCCGGCATACGTGCATCAATTCCAAACGTGCCTTTTCCCGTCACGATGTCGTTCAGGTCCGTGAGCGGGATTTCCTTGCCGATGTAGCGAAACTCACTGGGTGTTTTGAATCGCACGGCGCTCTGAGTGGGTGCCGTGGCGGACGATGTCAACGGCACCAGTTCGCCATACGAAAGCTTTCGATTACTCTTCGAATGCACTACGAAATGATTCTTGCCCTGGCATTCTTCCTGCGCCACTCCCCACTTGCTTGCCGCTGCCTGCTCCAACATGGTTCGAGCGCCCGCGCCGGCCGTTCGCATCGCATCGTAGAAATCGCGCACGGAACACGACCCGTCTGTGTTCTGCGATCCGTACTTCGCATCGCCTAGCGCTTGTACGATCGTCACCCTTTTCCAATCCGCTTCCAGTTCATCGGCGACAATCATCGGCAGACAGGTACGGGCGCCGGTTCCCATCTCCGAACGGTGAGCCACAATCTTGACGTCGCCGTTCGGTTCAATGCCGAGATACACGCTGGGCTGCCACGTCTTTGCACTCTGCCCGAACGCCGGCGTCAAGGGCGCGGCTATCACCAACGCTCCGGTCGAAAAGATCTGCTCCAGAAAACGGCGGCGCGACACGTCGATAAGTTCGATCATGACTTCACCCCCGCTGCCAGCTTGATGGCCTGCCGAATCCGTTGATAGGTGCCGCATCGGCAGATGTTGCCTTGCATGTTCGTATCAATATCTTTGTCCGTGGGTTTCGGGACTTTCTTCAGCATCGCCGCCGCTTGCATGATCTGTCCGCTCTGGCAATATCCGCACTGTGGGACGTTCGAAGCCTTCCACGCTTTCTGCAGCGGATGATCGCCGTTTGTGGCCAGCCCTTCAATGGTGGTGACGGTTTTTCCCGCGGCGGCCTTCATGGGCGTCAAACAAGCTCGGGCGGCTTCCCCGTTCACATGCACTGTGCAGGCGCCGCACATTCCAACGCCACAGCCAAACTTTGTTCCGGTTAGTTGGAGTTCGTCCCGCAGATACCAAAGCAGTGGCATCTCCGGGTCGCCATCGAAAGTAGCGGCCTTGCCGTTCACTCGCACCTGGATCATTTGGTCCTCCTGGTTCTAGTCAGCGCTCAGGTCGGAATCTTGAGCAGCTTGATTCCATTCTCCCAAGTGATTTTGCGGAATACTTCAGGGGTGGTGAGGCCCTTGGCGAGTTCCAGGGTGTCGCGGGCGACGCATTTTCCTTTCAAACGCGCCAGGATTGGGCTCCCGCCGGTGCCGTGACCATCCTTGCAACTGCAATCGCAGCCGAACATGAGTTTGTTCTGATGGCGGACGATGAAGCCGCGCATGAAATCCGGATCGCGGCTCAGCGCGTTGTTGCCGGAGTTGGCCGACATATCCGCATATAGATTCGGATAATCGGACAACCATTTGTCCGTCAAGCCACCGGGCTTCACCTTACTGTCCGGGTACCCTTGGTCCATCGGTACATCAGCGCTGATGTTTGCCCAAAAGAAGTCGGCGTGCCCGATGAACGTGGTCTTACGGTGCGCTTTGAGGATCTTGTCGAAATTACGGTAGCCTTCGTTGAAGTTGCCCTCGCCCGGGAAGTGGATCACTTCCTGAAAATGAATTGTGATCGGCACATTCATTTCAGCCGCCAGGTCATACAGGCGGTGCATGTCTTTTGAATCCGCCGTCAGGTGGGTCTTCACTTCACCGATTCCGATAGCGCCGCCTTCTATCGCTTTTCGGATCTGTTCCACGCCGCCGGGCTGGCTCGGGTCAGTCGCCGCGAACCATACGAAACGGTCCGGATGGGCGGCTATTTCCCCTTTCGACCTTGTCCTGATCCCTAATATTGGTGAGCAGGACGGCCTTCGTAACGCCGCTCCCTTCAATGTGCGCGAAGCAGGTATCGGGCGCGCGGCGCGGATGGAGATGGACGTCAAGAACGGGTCCGCCCCACGGGAATTCGGATTGGGCCGAGAGCCTGGGTAGAGCTGCGGCTGCCGCGGCGATTTCGAGGAAATGTCGTCTGTTCATCATGGTCGGTGGAGGGCCTTGCTCCCTGTTAACGGTAAGAGTATATACCAGCTTGACTAAACCGAAATCGATATACTTTCAGAATCGGAGGAAGCATGGGACGAATCATCGTTGCCGCTATTGTTGGCTACGTCGCGATTGGACTGTTGGTAGTGACTACGGACAAAGTGCTCGCGGCAACTATTCCAGGGTTTGCGACGCTGGAGGTGCCTCCGCTTCTTTACTTCGTTGTCAGCCTGGCAACTGACACTCTCTATTCGGTCGTGGGAGGGTATCTCTGTTGCGTGATCGCGCGCGACCGTTGCCGGAATGCCACGCTGGTGCTCATCATAGGCGGCGAGATCGCCGGCATTGCTTCTCAGGCGGCTCTTTGGCGTACCATCCCACACTGGTTCGCTATCGTTTTGTTACTTCTCTATCCGCCCGCAGTATGGATTGGTTCGATCCTGAGATCGCGTACTGCGAAATCGCCGCTTCCGGTAACCGGCTAATCACTTACCCGGAATGATCTGATCTCTGGACGGCAATGTCGATAAATTCCAGCCCCCGCCCAGTGCCTCGATTAATAACACGCTCGACGTCATCCGCCGCGTCAGGATATCGATCGCCGCCCTTTGATCGCTGTACGCAACATTCTGCGCGGTGAGCACCTGGAGATAGTCCGCTGTTCCCGCTTTGTATTGTTCCGTCGAGACGCTCAGTGAACGCTCTGCCGCCTTCACAGCTTTGTCCTCGGCCGCCGCTTCATCCTCGAGAACGCGCAACGCGACTAAGGAATCCTCCACTTGCTGAAAAGCGGTCAGCACAGTTTGGCGATAGTTGGCCACGGTGGCATCATAAGCATGCTGTGCCTCCGCCACGGTAGCGCGGCGTCTCCCAGCGTCGAACAAGGTCTCGGCCAACTGAGGGCCAACCGACCAGAACCGGCTGGGCCACGTGAACCAATTCGTGAAGCTCGAGCTGCTCAACCCCGCCGAAGCGCCCAGTGTGACGGTCGGGTAGAACGCCGCTGTGGCGATTCCGATTTGTTCGTTCGCCGCCGCCATTTGTCTTTCGAACTCCGCGATATCGGGCCTTCGTTCGAGAAGCGTTGACGGAACTCCCACCGGAACGGGTGGGGGCGGCGTGGTGAGCACGCTCGCCGCAATTTCCAGAGAAGCGGGCGGTTTCCCGGTGAGGACCGCGATCGCATGTTCGAACTGAGCTCGCGCCGTGCCGAGTTCAATGAGTGCCGCGCGAGCACCCTCCAGTTGGGCTTCCGCTTGCGCCACGTCCGAATCCGACGCAATGCCCGCATCGAAACGAGCTTTGGTCAGATCGAGAAACTGCTCATAATCCTTGACGGTTCGTTCGAGCAAATCCTGATCTCCATCCACTCCATGCAACGAGAAATAGTCCTGGGCCAGTTCCGACTGATAGGAAAGCCGGGCAGTTTCGAGTTGCGCGGCGCTTGCTTGTGCCAGCGCTACATTGGCGTTCACCGTGCGCCGAATACTTCCCCAAATGTCCACCGTGTACGACAGGCTGAATGGCAAATCGTATGACGTGCCTGACCGCGAGAAACTACCAGTCTGGGTGGTCGCGTTGTTCGAGTTTCCGCCCCCGGACCCGGACCTGGTAATCGCCGGGCTTGTCGACACCGTAGGAAACAGAGCGGCCCGGGCGATCTTCACAGCATCCCGCGCCTGGAAATATTTGGCCTCAAACATCAGTACATTCTGATTTGAAATGCTTACCTCTTCTTCCAACGCGTTAAGCACGGAGTCGTTGTACATTTCCCACCATTTCCCGCGCAGAACTCCGTCGTTGGGTTGTGCCTGCTTCCAGTTCTTATCCTCTTTATAACTGGCCGGTGGTTGCTCTTTGAAAGCCGGGGAAGCAGGCGCAGCCGGCTTTTTGTATTGCGGCCCCACCATGCATCCGCCCAGGAAGAGCGCAGCCGCCACTAGCCAAATCTTCGATCTCATGAATAAATTCATACTTCCGACTCAACCAATCCGCCCGGTTTGTCCGGCTCGAACCGCTCCACCCACCAGCGATGGAGAGTATCCAGATAAAGGTAGACCACCGGTGTCGTGTACAACGTCAGCAACTGGCTCACAATCAACCCGCCGATGATTGTGATCCCTAGCGGCCGCCGAAGCTCCGACCCCGTTCCCGTCCCGAGGGCCAGGGGAACCGCGCCCAGCATCGCAGCCGCGGTAGTCATCAGGATGGGCCGGAAGCGCAGCAGGCACGCCTCATAAATGGCGTCAATCGAAGTCTTCCCCTCATTGCGTTCGGCGGCGATGGCGAAGTCCACCATCATGATCGCGTTCTTCTTCACGATTCCGATCAGGAGAATGATCCCGATCATGGCGATAATGCTCAGGTCGATTTTGAAGAGCAGCAGAGCCAGCAGCGCACCCACTCCCGCCGACGGCAGCGTCGAAATGATCGTGATCGGATGGATGTAGCTTTCATAAAGTACTCCGAGCACGATGTAAACGGTCGCTAGCGCCGCGGCAATCAGAAACGGCTCGCTTCTTAGTGAATCCTGATAGGCCTGCGCGGTACCAGCGAACATCGTGTGGATCGTGGATGGCAAACCGATCTGCATGCCCGCTTCTTCGATTGCGTCCACCGCAGTCCCCAACGCAACTCCAGGACGCAGATTGAAGGATATGGTGATGGCCGGGTAAAGACCCTGGTGAGTGACGGACAGTGGGGCGTTGTCCACTGCGAAGTGACTGAACGCGTTCAACGGGACTCGTTCTCCACTCGGAGATTGCACATAGACCTCATTCAGGATTTCCGGATTCTGCAGATATTCCGGAGCGGCTTCCATCACCACGTGATATTGATTGAGCGACGCGTACATGGTAGAGACCTGGCGCTGGCCAAACACGTCGTACAGCGTATCGTCGATTAACTGCGGAGAGATGGAAAATCGCGCCGCGGTCGCCCGGTCGTACAAAACCATCGCCTGCAATCCGCGATCCTGTTGATCGCTATTGGCGTCCGCAATAAGAGGAATCTTCTGGAGCCGAGCCAGCATCAAGGGAGCGAATTTGACCAGATCCGCCAGGTTGTCCCCTTGCAGCGAATATTGATACTGAGCATTGCCGCTTCGCCCTCCGATGCGTAGATCCTGTCCCGCCTGGAGGAAGAGCGTGGCGCCCGGTACCCGCGCCAGTTTCGGCCGCAATCGGGTGATAATCTGGTCGGCCGAAACTTTACGCTCTTCCAGCGGCTTCAGGTTGATGAACATGCGAGCCGTAT
This sequence comes from Bryobacteraceae bacterium, assembly GCA_963770345.1. GTDB lineage: Bacteria > Acidobacteriota > Terriglobia > Bryobacterales > Bryobacteraceae > CAVYPH01. The sequence goes on from CAVYPH010000004.1 coordinate 163,996, forward strand.
TCAGGCTCCCGCCTCCTGTGAATGCGTCGACGTGATAGATGGCCGGATCCGACTTAACGATTCCCACCATTCGCTGTACCAGTTTGTCCATCGTTTGAAACGAAGTGTCCTGATCGGCCCGAATAGCGCCCTGCAAACTGCCGTTGTCCTGTTGCGGAAAGAACCCCTTGGGCACGCGAATAAATAAATAAACGTTCAGCCCGATCGTCGCCAAAAGAATCAGCAGTGTGATTGCCGGATGCCGAAGTACCAGCACCAACGTTCGTCCATATTGCGCGACAACCCAGTTGAACGCCTTTTCGCTCTTCTCGTAGAGCCACCCGTGAGCCTTGTGCTCCTTGAGCAGATGAGCACACATCATGGGAGTCGTAGTGAGCGAGACCACCATGGAAACAAGGATGGCAATAGAGAGTGTGACGGCGAATTCGTGAAATAAGCGCCCCACAATTCCGCCCATCAGCAGCAGCGGTATGAAGACGGCTACCAGCGAAACACTGATCGTCAGCACTGTGTAGCCAATTTCTTTAGCGCCCCTCAGCGAAGCCTCCATAGGAGCCATGCCCGCCTCGAGATAACGTGTAATGTTTTCGATCACTACGATCGCGTCGTCCACCACGAAGCCAGTGGAGATGGTGAGCGCCATCAAGGACAGATTGTCGAGGCTGTAGCCAAGCAGGTACATTACTCCAAACGTTCCGATCAACGACACCGGGACGGCGACACTCGGAATGAGCGTAGTCCGTCCATCTCTCAGGAAGAAGAAAACGACGAGAATTACCAGACCGACTGAGATGACAAGAGTTCGCTCCACGTCGCGTACGGAGGCGCGGATAGTTGTGGTGCGGTCCATGGCCACGGCTAGGTCGATGGCCTGCGGGATAGCTGCTTTTAACTGCGTCAACTGCGCCCGAATGAGATCCACCGTATCGATAATGTTGGCGCCCGGTTGCCGGAATACGATCACCAGCACGGCGGGCAAACCGTTGTCATACCCGGCGGTCCGAAGATCCTCCACCGAATCGACGACCCTTGCGACATCCCCCACTCGTACCGCGCTTCCGTTCTTGTAGGTGATGAGGAGCGGTTCATAATCGACCGCTTTGTAAATCTGATCGTTGGCGCCTACCTCCCAGGTACGCTGGCTGTCGGAAAAGTGGCCTTTGGGAACATTCGCGTTGGCCGCGCCCAGAACCGTCCGCACTTGTTCGAGTCCGATTCCATACTTGTTCAGCGCCATCGGATTGAGCTCGACCCGCACTCCGGGAAGTGCGCTTCCCCCCACAGTCACCTGCCCTACGCCGGTCATTTGCGACAGCTTCTGAGCCAGAATGGTGGAGGCAGCGTCGTACATCTGGCCCTTCGTCAGAACTTTGGACGTCAGGGCGATGATCATGATGGGCGAGTCGGCGGGGTTCACCTTCCGGTAGGAGGGATTGTTGGGAAGATTCGATGGCAGATAACCACGCGCGGCGTTGATGGCAGCCTGTACATCCCGGGCGGCCGAATCGATGTCCCGGTTCAGATCGAATTGCAGAGTAACGCTGGCGCTGCCGAGGGAACTGGACGACGTCATTTCCGTGATGCCTGCAATTCGGCCAAACTGGCGTTCGAGCGGCGTTGCCACCGACGACGCCATGGTTTCCGGACTGGCTCCCGGCAGTCCGGCACTCACTGAAATCGTTGGAAAATCCACCTGCGGCAGCGGCGACACGGGAAGTAAGCGGAAAGCAACTGCTCCTGCCAGAGCGATCGCGATCGTCAGCAGCGTCGTCGCGACTGGTCTCTTGATGAATGGTTCGGAGACGTTCATACTGATTCCGCTGGTAGCGGCTCACCTCCAGCCGCGCTTGCAGGACGATGGGAGAACCGGCGCGCCAGCCGGTCGAAGAAGAGATAAATCACCGGTGTCGTATAGAGCGTCAATAGTTGGCTGAAAATGAGCCCGCCAACAATCGTGATGCCGAGGGGCCGGCGCAATTCCGATCCCACGCCCGTTCCCAGAGCGAGCGGCACGCCGCCGAGCAGGGCCGCCATGGTGGTCATCATGATGGGACGAAAGCGCAACAGGCACGCCTGATAAATCGCGTCCAACGGCTCCTTGCCCTCCTTACGCTCAGCTTCCAGGGCGAAATCGATCATCATGATGGCGTTCTTCTTCACAATGCCTATGAGCAGCACGATTCCAATGAGTGCGATGACGCTGAAATCTGTACGGCAGATGAAGAGCGCCAACAGCGCGCCCACGCCGGCCGACGGCAGCGTCGAGAGAATCGTGATGGGATGAATGAAACTCTCGTAAAGCACGCCGAGAACAATGTAGACGGTCACCAGGGCGGCCAGAATCAGGATCCATTCATTCGAAAGCGAGTTCTCGAAAGCCGCCGCGGTTCCTTGAAATTGGGTTTGGATACTCGGCGGCAGTCCCGATACGTCTTTCGTCTTATTCACCGCTTTGATCGCGTCACCCAACGACACATTTGGCGCCAGATTGAACGACAACGTTACTACCGGAAACTGTCCCTGGTGACTGATCGTGATCGGAACGGAATGCATTTCCACGTGCGTGAAAGCGCTAAGAGGGATCTGGTTGCCCGACGTGGAAAAAACGGAAGAAGAGCTCGCCCCTGCTCCGAAGACTTGGCTGGACGCCGACGAAGACGATCCACCTAACGAGGACGATATAGTCCCGCTCGATGCCGTGCTGCCTCCAGATCCTGAGCTGCTTCCAGATCCTGAGCTGCTTCCAGATCCAGTGCCACCTGCGGATCCCGTCACCAGTCCCGAATTGGCCGAGCCCGTCGCCGAGCGAATGAAGAGAGAGCGGAGATTTAGCGGGTCTTGTTGAAACCCAGGTTGCAGCTCCATTACCACGTGATATTGATTCAACTGGGTGAACATAGTGGAGACCTGACGTTGTCCGTACGCGTCGTAGAGCGTCTGATCCACCGACGCGGGGGTAATGCCGAATCGCGACGCCGTCGCGCGATCCACCACCAGCTTCGCCTGAAGGCCTTGGTCCTGTTGATCGCTGGCCACTTCGTTCAGTTCCGGAAGCTTTCGAAGTGCATCCAACAGACGCGGCGCCCAGGTGTTCAATTCCGGCGCACTGGGATCTTCCAGCGTGTACTGGTATTGCGTCCGGCTCACCCTGTCCTCAATTGTCAGATCCTGAACCGGCTGCATATAGAGCCGGATGCCGGTAACCTGCGACAATTCCTTTCCCAGACGGTCGATGACTGCGGTCGCGGAAATCTTCCGCTGCGCCAGCGGCTTCAGATTGATTTGAATCCGCCCGCTGTTCAGAGTCAGATTCGTACCGTCGACGCCAATGAACGACGAAAGACTATCGACTGCGGGATCGCGCGAAATCACTTTCACCAATTCCTGCTGCCGGCTCGACATCTCTCCAAACGACACGGTTTGCGCGGATTCCGAAACGCCCTGGATGACACCCGTGTCCTGAACGGGGAAAAATCCTTTCGGGATCACCATGAACAGGACAATGGTAAGAGCCAGCGTCGCCACCGCAACGAGAAGAGTCAAGGTCTGAAATCGTAATACCCATTGCAACGTCTTGCCGTAGAACGCGATCACCCGTTCGAACCCTCGTTCCGAGACGCGATAGAACCACCCTTGCTGACCCTCGGGCGTGTGCTTCAGGAGCTTGGCGCACATCATCGGTGTCAGCGTAAGAGAGACCACCGCGGACACCAGGATGGTGACGCTCAGGGTGATGGCGAATTCCCGGAAAAGCCGCCCGACGATATCGCCCATGAACAACAGCGGAATCAGCACGGCAATCAACGAAATCGTCAGCGAGACAATCGTAAAACCGATCTGCGCGGACCCCTTGAGGGCGGCCTCCAACGGCTTCATGCCTTCTTCAATGAAACGGGAAATATTCTCGATCATCACGATCGCGTCGTCCACTACGAAGCCGGTGGAAATGGTCAACGCCATCAGCGTGAGGTTATTCAAGCTGTAGCCGAGCATGTACATCACGCCGAAAGTTCCGACCAGCGAAAGCGGCACGGCGATGCTGGGGATGATGGTGGCGTAAACATTCCGCAGGAACAGAAAAATCACCAGGACCACTAGTGAGATGGTGAGCATTAATTCAAATTCGACGTCTTCCACCGAGGCGCGAATGGTGTTGGTTCGATCCGTCAGAATACTCACCTGGATCGACGCCGGAAGCGTGCTCGTCAATTGCGGCAGCAACGTCTTGATCCGGTCCACCACGGAGATAATGTTTGCGCCCGGCTGCCGCTGTATATTCACGATCACCGCGGGCACGGAATTCATCCATGCTGCTTGACGGGCGTTTTCCGTATCGTCCTCGACGTAGGCGACGTCGGTCAATTTCACCGGCGCTCCATTTCGATAGGCGATGATCAACGGTGCGTAATCGGCACTCGAGAGCAATTGATCGTTCGAACCGATTTGAAACGACTGATGAGGTCCGTCGAAGTTGCCCTTGGCCTGGTTAACGTTCGCGGCCGTAATCGCCGTGCGAAGATCTTCCAGATTGAAACCGTACGACGCCAGGCTGGTCGGATTTGCGCGAATGCGAACCGCCGGTTTCTGGCCGCCGCTGATGCTGACTAAACCAACGCCGGGCAACTGTGAGATTTTTGGCGCCAGCCGCGTGTCCGCCAAATCCTCAACTCTTGAGAGCGCCAGATCCTTAGATGTGAGAGCCAGAGTAAGAATCGGCGTATCGGCGGGATTGGTTTTGCTGTAAATCGGTGGATTGGGTAGATCAGCCGGTAGGTAAGTCCCCGCGGCATTGATCGACTGCTGCACTTCCTGTTCGGCTACATCGATGTCCAGACTGAGGTTGAATTGAAGTGTAATGACCGAGGCTCCATCGGAGCTGGTCGAGGTCATTTGTTGCAGACCGGGGACCTGGCCGAACTGCCGCTCCAATGGCGCGGTCACGGAAGTCGCCATCACATCCGGACTCGCACCCGGATAAAACGTGGTCACCTGAATGGTCGGGTAGTCCACTTCCGGCAGCGCCGAAACGGGTAGCTGCCGGTATGCCACGACTCCCGCCAGCAGGATCGCAACCATCAGCAACGTGGTCGCCACGGGCCGAAGAATAAATGTGCGCGAGGGATTCATTACTTCGACCCAGGCGCTTTCTCGCCGCTGATTTGCGGGTTGACCTTACTCCCCTCTTGCAAAGTATCCACGCCGCTCATGACCACGGTTTCTCCCGGTTCGAGACCGGATGTAATCTCTGTTTCGACGCCATCCGTCGTTCCCAGCGTGACGTTGCGAATCGTTGCTGTTTTATCCGGCTTGACAACATAAACGTAAGTATTTTGCGAGTTTCGCTGGATGGCCGCGCTCGTCAGCAGCGTCACGCCCTTCTTGGTCTCAACCAGCAATTTGGCGTTTACGAACTGATTCGCCACCAGCATCCCCTGCTTGTTGTCCAGAATCGCTCTGAGTTTCAATGTCCCCGTCGTCTGATCGATTTGGTTGTCGAGAGTCGTCAAGTAGCCGGTGCCCAGCTTGATCTTCATCGCCCGGTCAAACGCCTCGACGTTCAATCGCTGTCCGCCGTGAGTTTTTTGCAGCACAGTTGGAATCTGGTCTTCGGCCAGCGTGAAGATCACGCTAATCGGTTGTACCTGAGTAATCACCGCCAACGGTGTGGTCGAAGCTGCCTGTACATAATTGCCTGGATCGATCAATCTCAACCCCAAGCGGCCAGTGATAGGCGCCGTGATATGGCAATAGGCGATGTTCAGTTTTACGCTTTCGATTAGACCTTGATCGGTTCTTACAATACCTTCATCCTGAGCGACCGTCGCTTTCTGGGTAGCCAGCGTCTGCTCCGGGACGGCTTTCTTGGCGATCAGCGTCTCGTACCGCTTCACGTCGAGACGAGCATTCTCGAGCAGCGGCCTGGTCCTTCATCAGGGTGCCTTCGTACTGTGTCAATTCTGCCTGGAATGGACGTGGATCCAGATCCACCAAAGGTGCGCCTTCCTGAACGAGTTGCCCCTCCGTGTAGTAAACGTGCATTAACTGACCATCCACGCGACTTTTTACATCTACGGTATATACAGGAGTGACTGTCCCCAGCGCGGTGAAATAGACGCCAATATTACCTTTGGATGACTTTACGGCGACCACTTGCATTTCCGCCTGCCGGCCTCCCGCGCCTCCCTTCTTCCCGGCTTTCGCGCCGGAGTTAGGCGTGGGATTGGCCGTTGCGTTGCGGTTGTAATAGATATAACCGCCGATAAGGCCCAGAATGACTAAGGCTAATATCCACAACCAACGCTTCGATGAAGTCCCGGGTCCACCGGCTTTCAAATCCGACAGAGGAGAAGGCTTAGTCTGTTCCACTTTGGAAATAGGATTCTGTTTCATCTATTGCTTCAGACACTCGTAGCACGCCAGTATCCAAACAAGAGAAGTCTGTTGGCTGACATTTTTGGTAACATCGACTAGGAGTCTGGCCATGATGAGAATGACGCTTCTCATCGCATTCGGTTGCCTCGGCGCACTCGCCGCCGTTATCCCTCAAGGCGCGCATCTCCTCCTCCGAATGGAGAACAGCATTAACACACGTACAGCCCACGAAGGCGACTACGCCTATATGCGCACGGAAAGCCCCGTCACTGCGGAAGGCAAAATCATCGTTCCCGTCGGCAGCTATGTGCAGGGCATCGTCACGCTGTCCAAACGGAGCGGTAAGGTCTCGGGCCGGCCTCAATTAGGTATTCGCATCGATACGCTCACGCTATCCGATGGCAAAGTCTTCAAGATTTCGCCCCACGTAAGTTCGGTCGACGGCAACGATACAGGACAGACAGTAGATAGCCGCGAAAACATATTGAAACAAGGCGGAACAAAAGGTCAGGATACCAAACAAATCGCCATCCTGGCGGGCAGCGGAGCTTCCATCGGAGGATTGGCCGACCGAAGCTGGAAAGGGGCAGGCATCGGAGCCGGGATTGGCACCGGAGTAGGAATCGCGACCGCGCTCCTCACGAGAGGACGAGAAGTGGAGCTCCACCGGGGAACCTCGTTCGACGTGGTCTTCGACAGGCCAATAACCCTGGAATAGAATTCGTGTGAATGCGTGTTAATTCGTGGCCCAACAGTTTTGATAGAATCCCCAGTCATGAGACTCCCTCGCAGAAAATGGTTGCAAATAGCAGGCCTGGGCCTACCCGCCTCGATCTCCACACAAGCCGCCGGAGTCGCCGCCGCTACTTTTCCAACCACCGTAGCCGGCCGGGTCGAACGATTGTTCAAAACGCCCGGACCGCAGCCCAATGGCCTCCAGGCAACGCCGGAAGGCCTCTGGATTCTCGATCAGAAGACCAACCACGCCTCGCTCGTCTCCTACTCGGACGGCAAAGTGATTCGCGATCTGGCAACGGAGTCCGATCGCGGAAGCGGTATCACCTTCGATGGCTCGGCCATCTGGATCGCCTCCACCTACAACCGGCTTATTCTAAAAGTCGACGCGCACACCGGCAAGACTCTCAAGCAATTCCCGACGCCCGGAGCCGGAGTCGTCAAGTGGCCACCGCGTAGTGCGCATCCCGCCGCCACCGGAGCGCACGGAATGGAATTCTCACGCGGCGAGCTGTTCGTCGCGGTGCCTCCTGCCGCCACCATCTACGTAATGAACCCGGAAGACGGCTCCGTCATCCGCAGTTTTCCTGCGCCCGGCGTGCGCCCGCACGGTGTAGGCTGGGATCCCAACGGCGAGCTCTGGTGTACTGAGAGCATCTACCGGTCCTTCTTCAGAATGAATCGCCAGGACGGCAGGATCTCGAAACAGATCATGCTGCCGCCCCTAGAACCCATGGTGGACGGCCTCGTCCAGACCGCTCATGGTATGACCATCCGCGACAAGCAGATCTGGTTTTGTGTCGCCGAGACCGCCGAAGTGTATCGTGTTTCGTCAACGATATAATCGGCGTTTATGAAGATCACACGAGTCGAAGCAATCTACCTGCGCCAGCCCGAAGTAAAGTTCCAATGCGATAGCGGCCAGGACGCACTGATTATAAGAGTAGAGACCGATGCTGGAATCACCGGTATCGGCGAGGTTGATTCTAATCCGCTAGGAGCGAAAGGCATCATCGAAGGTCCCTTCTCGCATACCACTGCGGCTGGTTTGGCCAGTCTGGTCGTGGGCGAAGATCCCTTCGAGACTGAAAAGATCTGGCACAAGATGTACCGCGGCAATATCTACGGGGGCCGCCGCGGAGTCGGTCTGCACGCCATGAGCGGTATCGATATGGCGCTCTGGGACATCAAGGGAAAAGCCCTCGGAATGCCTGTCTGGAAGCTCCTCGGAGGCGGTTTTCACCAGAAGATTCGCTGTTACGCCAGCACGCTTTTCGGACCCACGCCGAAAGAGACCGGCGAACTCGCGCGTCGTTTGAGCGACAAGGGATTCAGCGCGGTGAAGTTCGGTTGGGACCCGATGGGCCAAGACGAAAAAACAGACATCGGGCTCGTCCGCGAAGCGCGAAAAGGCCTCGGCGCCGAACCCGATCTGTTGATCGATGCGGGTCTCGTATGGGACTCGAAAACTGCGTTGCAGCGCGCCATCAAATTCTCCGAGCACAATATTTTCTGGCTGGAGGAACCGCTTCGTCCTGACGATTACGAGGGCTACCGCCGGCTTGCCGAGGCGACTCCCGTGCGCATAGCGGCTGGCGAAGAGGAAAGTAACCGGCAATCGTTTATCGATCTGATGGACCGCGGCCGCATCGACGTTGTGCAAGTCGATCTGACGCGTTGCGGCGGCTTCACCGAAGCGATGAAAATCGCCGCATTGGCCTGGGATCGCGGTCTTCCTGTCGCCAACCACGGATTTACTACATACATCAATGTGACGGCCGCACTGCACTGGCTGAATTCAATTCCCAATGCGCTGATCTGCGAGTTTGTGACCGAAGAGGAAACGAACCTGCGCGAATCGGTCACCAGGCAGAAACTCCGCGCCAAGGACGGATACCTGGATATTCCGCAAGAGCCGGGCCTCGGTATCGACTTGAACGAAGAAGCGATCGCGAAATTTCGTGTTGGATAAAAAACTATGAAATACAAGTACGAAGAGTTCACCTGGCCCGAAATTCGCGAAGCCGTCGCGGGGAATCGAGTCGCAGTATTACCGGTCGGTACCATCGAGCAACATGGCCCGCATCTTCCGTTGCTCACGGACGTAATCACGGCCACCGAGATGTCGCGCCGCGCCGTGGAGCAAATACCGACTGAAGCCGTCTTGCTGCCGTCTGTGCAGTATGCGTTCAATGAACACCACTTGGACTTTCCAGGCACGATAGCCGTCGAAGGCGACACATTCATCAAATACGTCAGCGACATCGGAAAGAGCCTGGCTCACCACGGTTTCCGCAAGATCCTGTTAGTCAACGGTCACGGCAGTAACGTGCCATTCCTTGACATCGCCGCGCGCAACATCACCAACCATTCGGCCGCGATCTGTGCGATGGCCCCCTGGTGGAGTCTCATCCCCAAGGAGTTGATCAAGGAACTCCGCGAGAGCGACTTTCCGGGCGGAATGGCCCACGGCTGCGAGCTGGAGACGTCGGTGCTGCTCCATCTCTGCCCGCACCTTGTGCAAATGGACAAAGCCGAGAAGGACATGCCGGTGCAGCGCTCTGAATTTTTCTACTGGGACCTGCAGGCCCCGTCGCCGATATTCTTCCAGGAGTTCTTCAGCCGCTATTCGCGGACGGGCACTTCCGGAGACCCCACCAAAGCCACCGCCGAGAAAGGCAAGCGCTTCGTGGATGTAGTGATCGAAGGGCTGAAGCGGTTGATTCGTGAATTACGCCAGCGCGAAATCGCGCCGCGCGTCGACCATCACTGAGGCCGAGGCCATCTGCTCATTCGGCCGTCTTCTCTAACTCGGCGAGCCAACTCAGAAACTCCGGCACTTCGTCCTGAAAATCCAGATGATATTTTGCGGATGTCCCGGCAGTCTGTCCAACCTTCACCGTGATGCCCCCCGGCAGCGCCGAGAACGCGTCTTCGTCGGTCACATCGTCGCCCACGTACATAGGCAGGGCGTCAGGCCTTTGCGAGGCTGTCAGGATCCACCGCGCGGCGCTACCCTTGTTCCAATCCACCTGAGGCCTGATTTCGAAAACCATGAGCCCGTCCGTGACGCGAAAAAGATCACCCTTGGAAGCGGTCATTTGATCGACGATCCGGCGAATCTCTTCCCGAGCGCCTTCCGGGGCCTTTCGATAATGAACGCTGGCCGACAGCCCATTGTTCTCTACGTTGACTCCCGGAATGTGGCACAGACGCATTACGAGATCGAGCGAAAGTTTTTGAAGCTCAACCGCTCGCCGCGCGGCCGCCCGCTCGACAAAACTCAGCCCTGGACCGCAAATCGCTAAACCGTGATTGCCGGCGTAAATCAATCCCCCGAGTCCTACCCGCTCTTGCACGTCTGCCAGCGCGCGGCCACTGATAATTGCCACAGAAAAGTCACGGCTGTCAGCGAGCCGGACAAGCAATTCCCGAGTTTCCGCCGGCATCGCCGCCGCACCGGGTTCTTCCACAATAGGTGCGAGTGTCCCGTCAAAATCCAGGAACAGAAATACGTGGCCGGCTCCCCGCACGCGCCAAGCAACTTCGGACAAGTGGTCGAAGAGAGGGCGCGTCAATTCCATTCGGTTCTTCATTTTGCACTCATCGTTATTATCTTGGCCGAGACGGCTGGTGTCTTGACGCTCTCGGGCATCTCGAGGCGGATTTCGGATACCGCGCTGATTAAGTGTGCCGCCCACGTGTAGATGTTGTTCTCCTTCACTGCGCGCCTCATCCTCTTCATGCGCCCTCTTCTTTCTTCCGGGCTCATCTCCAGCGCCATGCGGAGCGCTTCGGCAACCTGATCGGTGTCGTACGGATTTACAATTAGCGCATCCGGCAATTCCTGCGAGGCGCCCGCAAAACGGCTGAGGATCACCGCTCCTCCTCCGTCGCTCCGGCTGGCGATGAATTCTTTCGCCACAAGATTCATGCCATCGTGCAGCGATGTCACGAAGCAGACGTCGGCAGCATGGTAAAACGGCTCGATCTCTTTGTGACTGTGGTGTCGTTTGAAGAAAATGATAGGCTTCCACCCCTCTGTCTGAAACTGGCGATTGATGCGCTCGACTTCGGCGTCCACTTCGGCAATCAAGTCTTGGTAGCGGTTAATTCGCGTCCGCGTAGGTGCGCCGATCTGTACGAACGTAAAGCGCCCGATATACCCCGAGTGCCGCTCCAGGAAGCGTTCGATACCCCGCAAGCGCTCCGGAATTCCCTTGGTATAGTCCAGACGATCCACGCCAATGCCCAGGAAGCCGGCTCGCGTATCCAAGCGCCGGAGCAGCGCCGCACGTTCAAGGTAGATGGAATCAGTCCTGTTCGTGGAATCCCGGCCTTCCTGAGGATCCACGCTAATCGGAAACGGCTGGACAAGCGTCAAATGGCCGCCCCGATTCACTGTCATTCGTTCCCATTCGATTCGCGACTCAAGAGCTCGATCGACAGTCTCCAGGAAGTTTCGGCAATGCGATTGGATGTGGAAACCAATGAGGTCCGCGCCCAGGAGGCCATCCAGCAGGTCGTGCTGCCATGGGCAGATCCCAAACGCTTCGGGATTCGGCCAGGGAATGTGCCAGAAGATCGCAACCCGCGCATCCGGGCGTTTCTGCTTGATGAATTGCGGAAGTAGTGCGAAGTGGTAGTCCTGAACCAAAACTATCGGGTTTTTCTCTCCTGCAATTTCTTCCAGTACGGCTTCAGCGAATTTATGATTGACCTCCTGGTAGTACAGCCAATCCTCCGCGCGAAAAATTGGCCGCGTATGCGCAATATGACAGAGCGGCCAGAGACCTTCGTTGGCGAAGCCGTAGTAATATCCCTCTTCCTCTTCTTTGGTCAGCCATACGCGCCGGAGCGTGTACTTCGGTTCTTCTGGCGGCACACGCAATCTGTCCCGCTCGTCCACGGTCGAGCGATCCGCATCGCCGGCGCCGTGCGCGATCCAGGTTCCATCGGACGCGCAGAGGATCGGCTCCATCGCTGTAACCAATCCACTGGCGGGCACAATGGTCTCTACGGAACTCCCGCGGAAGGACTGTTGGTAAGGCTCGCGATTGGAAACCACAAACAAACGGCTGCCGGCAAGCGTGCCTTGCAACGAAACCCGAAGCCGCTCCGCGGTCCACAGGGATTCGCCGGCCTCACGCAGCCGTGCCTCCTTCTCGGCCGAAGCGCGGGCCTGTATGAGGCTTGTCGCCAGATAGGTGACTTCGTTTGTGAGCGGCTGAAGCACTCCCTCAGCCATGAGTTCCGGATGGGTTACCTCTTTACCGGCTCGCAGATCCTTCATCCACTGCGTCATCCGCGTGATCGGCCGGACCATGCTCCAGCGAATAATAAGAATGGTGATCGCGGCCACCACGAACATTTGCACGAGAACCCGGATGAACGTGTCCCGCCACACCTCGGCATTCTGCGCCTGAATATACGTGGCGTCGTCGAACACCGCCAGCGCTCCCGCTATACGGTCGCCGCTGCGCAGCGGCACAGCGTATACCAGCATCTCGGTTTCGCCAAGCTGAAAGAAATTTTCCCAATTCGTGCCCTGGATTACTGATTTATCCAGCGGTGGCGCTTCGCGGCCGAACCGCTCGGCGAGAGCCGAAGTCATGAAGAGCGGCTTTCCGTCCTTGCCGTAAATAACCACTCCAGCCAAACCCTGCCGGCTACCGAATTTCTCAACGATCTGGTGAAGCTTCACTTGCGAGCCTTTTTCCAGAAGCGGCTCAACGGCTTCCTGCAGACTCTCCGCAAGGGTTTGGGCGCGTCGTTTCAATTCGTTCCGCTTGTTTCGGTTTTCCGCTTCCACCTGATAGACGGCGAACAAAAGGGAAACAAGCGTAAGGCCGAGGACTAGCGAAGCAATCAAACGAGAGCTCAGGCGCATACTATCTCTAGATGGACTGCTGCTCGCGCCAAATTGTGTCGCAGGGACTCGTCAGGAAAAATAAGTAGTACGAAAGGCGTTGACCGGCCTACCTTTCGATGAGGGTCGCATCCGCCAGGCTGGGTTCCGATTCCAACAGTGTCACGCGCCGCTGCCTCAACGGAGCAGTTTCTTGCTCCACGAAGGTAGACGGCGGAAATGGAGCTCCTGCCTGCACTTCAGGCAAATTCATCAGTTTTCCCGCGATCGATTGATAAAGACCACGTCCGACCTGTTGTTCAGGAGGAACGTACCAGTGGTTTAAGGAATCAGCCATTTTCCTGAACTGCGCAATCAGTTGATCCCGGGGGACGTTGCGTCTGCCGGCATCGGATAGCGTTTCAATCGCCGTCTCCACCGCCAACAGCATATTGTTCCGGCGCAACATCAACCGGACAAGCAAAGCCGCGTCGCCGGTTGTGGATCCGTCAGCTAAAATTCCCGCAGTGGCTATCGGTTCGTCCAAAAGGCGCAAGTGTTTGCCGGAACGGTCCCGAAAACCGCGCGTCATCACCACTCGCTCTTCCTTCGATAGAAGCGGCTTCGCCGCAGGCTCAATCAACGGATCGGAATACACCACGAAGGGCGCGCTGCTGCCGGCTTCGCTCAGAGGCACCTGCTTCACGGTGACAACGAATGCTACCAGACTGATTGCAGAATTGTTCCGGATCCTGACTTCGTCCACGCCGTCGGGTAAGCGGTTAAGTGTGGCAGTGATTTGCGCATTCAGTGCGAAGGCGTACGCGAGTACCGACGCCACTGAGAAAACGGCTTTCATCCGATTCTCCCGCTGATCTTACTGTGGTTTCCATTCTACCTCCGAGTAGTGATGCCGGAAAACATACCCCCGGCTGGAGTTATGCTATCCTGCTATCTGGCACAATTTTGCAAAAAGGTTAGGATTTCACAGCTACATGGCTAATACAGTTTCATCCCTCAAACGGGTGCGCCAGACCGAGCGGAAAACAGCGGTCAATCGGCTTCGCAAAACGCGGATGCGCCACCAGGTCCGCACCATCCGGCGCTTAATCGCCGCGAAGGATCCCAAGGCCGCCGAGGCCGCGTTGCCGAAGACGTTTTCGCTCATCGATCGCGCCGCCAAGTGGGGCATCATCAAGAAAAATACCGCTGCACGCTATAAGTCCCGGATCGTCGGGCGCATCAAGAGTCTCGCAGCCGCCTAAAACTCCGGCTGTCCCTTATATTTCAGGTCCATCAGGTTGAATTCCGCTTCCCGGAACTGCCCGCGGATTGACGGCACATAAAACTCAAATCTCAGCTTCTTATCCTTAGCCGAAATCTCGCGCGGGAATGCGAAGCGCAGCCGGTCGTCGCTGGAGGATGGCGGAAAATACATCGCCAACTTGTACCGGCGTTTATCTACCCGCAGCGAAGTCTCCTTCTGCATCACTTTCACTTCGTCGCCTTCCGAAAACTCCATCGACTTCGGCGCTTCCACGGTCAACACAATGTATTTTCCGGCATTGGCCGTCATCCACGCCCGGTACTCCTCGGCCACGGCATCCGGCTCTTTCTTACCCTGCTTCCACCTCTGTTCCTCCGCGTCGCGCATCGGCCGGGCGGATCCTAGATAGACATAAACATCCTTCTCCCCACCTGTATCCGACTGCGGGACCGCCACCTGCGCCCACGGCGAGGAACGGAACATCTGCTGGACTTCTCCGGCGGACCATTCGGCTGCCGGTTTCGTTTCCCAGAACGGCGCCAGAAAGAGTAGATAGAGTGCCCATCGCATCCCTTCGATGGTATACCGAATAGGAACATACTCACTTGCTCCGCACTCCGGCAATTCGACTCACGCTGCGAATTCTCGCCTCTATCGGGATGGTCGGCGCCATCATCTTCGTCTGCTTCAAGATACTTGCCGCGAACAATACGACCGTAGCGCTGAGCCTGCTGCTCGCAATCCTCGGCATCGCCACCGCCTGGGGTTTACCGGAAGCCCTCGTTGCTTCCGTCGTAGCGGTTCTCGGATTCAACTACTACTTTCTTCCGCCCATTCTCACCTTCACCGTAGTTGATCCGCAAAACTGGGTCGCTCTCATCGCGTTTCTTGTGACAGCCATCACGGCCAGTCAGCTCTCCGTCCGAGCCAAGCGCAGGACCGCCGAAGCCGAGGCCCGCCGGCGTGAGGTGGAACGCCTCTACGCGCTCGGCCAGGCGATGCTCCTCAGCGGGAGCCTCCATGCAACCGCAAGAGAGATCGTCAGTCAAATCATTCAGATCTTCGATCTGCCCGCGGCGGCTTTTTTCAGCGCCTATGAAGATGCCGTCTTCCGGTCGGGCGACGAAAGCTATTCCATCCCTGTCGAACAACTGCGTGCAGTCGCGGATCAACAGGATTTCCATACAGATAAGGAGCGGCAACTGGTAATCGTCCCGGTGCGTTTGGGCGGCGCCTCCATTGGTAGCCTGGCCTTCTTCGGATCCACCCTCTCAGCCGCGGCTCTGAATGCGATCGCTTATCTCGCGGCCATCGGTTTGGAGCGGGCCCGATCGATCGAGGATGCGAACCGCGCAGAAGCCTCGCGTCAGAGTGAAGTCTTGAAATCGACCTTGCTCGATGCCCTGGCGCACGACTTGAAGACGCCGCTCACATCGATCAAGGGCGCCGTTACGCATCTCCTCTCGAGGGAACGCGATGCTGAGGAGCACGAACTGCTCACCATCGCCAACGAGGAAGCCGACCGGCTGAATCGCCTTGTTGTCGAGGTCCTTGAAATGGCGCGCATCGAAGCCGCAAAGCTCCATCCGGAGCGCGGCCCCCATCAGATTGGTGACATCGTCGCGGCTGTTCTGAAGGGTATGGACGGCGTGCTCAAGGATCGGCCCATGGAACTTCAAATTCCTGGCACGCTGCCGCCGGCCGACGTCGACTTCGAATTCATACAGCAGGTAATCCGGCAGCTTCTGGACAACGCCGTCAAATATTCCCCCGCCGGATCGGAGCTTGCAATTTCCGCTCGGGTGGAGAATGAAAAGATCGTAGTCAGCATCGCCGATCACGGTTGTGGCATCAATGAAAGCGAACAGGATCGTATCTTTGAAAAGTTCTATCGCGGACAGGAACAACGGAGCTATGTGGCTGGAACCGGACTAGGCCTGTCGATCGCCAAAGGAATCGTGGAAGCGCACGGCGGAAGAATCTGGGTTTCAAGCCAACCGGGCAGTGGTTCGGTATTCAACTTCTCTTTGCCCATCCATAAGGGAGAGCCTGTCGCATGAGTGGCGCCAAGATTCTGGTTGTTGACGACGAGCCGCAGATCCGGCGCATGATGCGAGCCACGTTGACTGGCACCGGCTATCAGATTGAAGAAGCGCGAACCGGTGAAGAAGGCCTGGAGCAGTTCCGTGGCTTCATGCCGGATCTCGTTTTGCTCGATCTCAACATGCCAGGAATGGGCGGGCTCGAAACCTGCCGGGCAATGCGCTCCGGTTCCGATGTGCCGATCATCATCCTGACCGTCCGCAACTCCGAGAAGGAGAAAGTGGACGCTCTGGATGCGGGCGCAGATGATTACGTCACCAAGCCATTCAGCATGCAGGAACTGCAGGCTCGCATTCGCGCGGCTCTGCGGAGAGCCCCTTCTTCGCCCGAAAACGGACCGCCGCCAATCGCATTGAAGGATCTCGAAATAGATTTCGAGACGCGCCGGCTTCGAGTAAGCGGAAAGAGTGTGCGGCTAACGCCCAAAGAATTCGATCTGTTGCGCTATCTGGTCCTGCAAGGCGGCAAGCCCGTCCCGCACCGCGAGCTCTTGCAAGCCGTATGGGGACCGGATTATGGCGACGAAACAGACTACCTCCGTGTCTTTATCAATCATCTGAGGAAGAAGATTGAAGCGAATCCCGCTAAGCCGAAATACATCCTCACCGAACCGTGGGTCGGATACCGCTTTGCCGCGCCCGAAGAGCCATAAGAGAATCCTCATCGTTTGTTAACGACTTCTTAAGGCTTTAACTTCTACGCTGGGATTGTATGAAACCGGCAACAGTGGTTCTTAAGCAGCAAACAAAAAAGCTTGGCGCCCAACTGAGCGTAGTTGTCCCGTACACAACTGACGAATTGACCAAAACCGCGCTCTCAAAAGCAGCGGAACTCGCCACCAGCCTGGAAGCGAAAATAACGTTGCTCGACGTGCATATCGTTCCCTATCCGTTATCCCTGACCGAGCCGGATGTGTGTTGGGAACACCTGAATCGCGGGCTCCAAGCGGTTGCGGCGGCCAGCCCCGTGCCTGTGGAAGTGAAATTGATCTTTGCGCGCGACAAGAATGTGATCGAAAGATATATGCCCAAGGATTCGATCGGGGTAATCGCTACGAAGAAGCACTGGTGGCGGACAGCGGAAGAAAAACTGGCTCGATCGCTATCAGCGTCCGGTCACAGCGTTGCGTTGGTGAAGGTTTAAAGGAGGTTTGAAATGTTGGATCTGTTCTTTGTCTTGCTGGCCACGATCTTCTTTGTTTTGAGCTGGGCCTATGTAAAGGGTTGCGACCGATTGTAGAGGGAAACAATGGAAACTTTGATTGCTGGAATTCTGTCGTTGGCCATCGCAGTGTACTTGGTTTATGCACTGCTTCGGCCGGAAAAATTTTGAGGAGCAACTGAAATGACTTCGAACGGATTGCTTCAAATTGCGGTTTACTTCCTGGTTCTGTTGGCGCTGACCAAGCCGATGGGCATCTACATGGCGCGAGTCTTCGACGGTCGCATGAAATTCCGGTTGGAAGGAGCGCTCTACAAGCTCTGCGGAATTAATCCGGAGCAGGAGCAACGCTGGACGCAATACGCCGGCGCGATGCTGATGTTCGCGCTGGCCGGAGTGCTGCTCACCTATCTGATTCAGCGCATCCAAGGATTTCTGCCGTTCAACCCGCAGGGTTTTGGCACCGCCCACGCAGCGCAAGGCGCCGTGGCGATGACGCCCGATCTCGCCTTTAACACCGCCGTTTCTTTCGCCACGAATACTAACTGGCAGTCGTACGTTCCCGAAACCACCATGAGTTACCTCACCCAAATGGTGGGATTGGCCACGCACAACTTCACGTCGGCTGCCGTCGGCATCGCCATCGCTATTGCACTGGTACGCGGTTTCTCGCGGCACTCCGTGGACAAGATCGGCAACTTCTGGGTGGACATCATTCGGGCCACACTCTATATCCTGCTTCCGCTCTCGCTCATCGGCGCTTTGTTCCTTTGTTCACAAGGCGTGATCCAGAACCTGAGCTCTTACACGCAGGTGGCGACGCTCGAAGGCGGCAAGCAACTAATCGCACAGGGACCGGTTGCGTCGCAGGAAGCCATCAAGATGCTCGGCACCAACGGCGGCGGGTTTTTCAACGCGAACTCGGCGCATCCTTTTGAGAATCCAACGCCGCTCTCGAATTTTGTACAGATGCTAATGATCTTCATCATTCCGGCCGGACTTACTTACACGTTCGGCAAGATGGTGAAGGACACCAAGCAAGGCTGGGCGCTGTTTGCCGCCATGAGCATCATCTTCCTCGCCGGCGTGTTCATCACTTACCACTTTGAGCAAAGCGGAAATCCCATTCTCACAGGCTTCGGTCTCGAGAATCAGGCAACCGCGACACAGCCGGGCGGCAATATGGAAGGCAAAGAAAACCGGTTCGGCATCACAAACTCTTCGCTCTTCGCCGTCATTACCACTGACGCGAGTTGCGGCGCTATCAACTCCTGGCACGAGAGTTTCACTCCCATTGGAGGACTCGTTCCGCTGGTGAACATCGAGTTGGGCGAAATCATCTTCGGAGGAGTCGGCGCCGGTCTCTACGGCATGCTGATGTTCGCCATCTTGTCGGTTTTCATTGCTGGTTTGATGGTAGGTAGAACGCCAGAGTATCTCGGCAAGAAGATCGAGCAGAAGGAAGTCAAGATGGTGATGTTGGCCGTGCTCGTCCTGGCGGCCAGTATTCTGCTCTTTGCCGGGGCGGGCTCGGTGATCACGTTCGCGAAAAATGCCTGGTGGAATTCGCCTGGGCCGATTACTGCGAACCTGAACAACAGCGGCCCCCACGGGCTTGCTGAACTTCTCTACGCCTACAGCAGCGCGACTGGAAACAACGGCAGCGCCTTCGCGGGAATCAACGCCAATACGCCGTACATGAATACAACGATGGGCTTCGCCATGCTGATCGGCCGTTTCCTCATGATCATCCCGCTTCTTGCAGTCGCCGGAAGCCTGGCGAAGAAAAAACTCATTCCTGCATCGGCCGGGACGCTTCCAACAAACGGCCCGCTCTTCGTTGGCTTGCTCGTGGGCGTCGTAATCATCGTGGGCGCCTTGACGTACTTCCCGGCGCTCGCGCTCGGTCCAATTGTCGAGCATTTCCTGATGCAGGATCACAAGCTGTTTTCCCTTTTGACACTTAGTATCTGGAGTTGAATATGAACGCGACCATACAAGAAGAATCCGCGGCTATCACCTTATTGCCATCCCATCGCCGGCGCTCCAAGCCGTTGTTTGATTCGTCGATTGTGAAACGGGCGCTTTGGGATTCCATCGTCAAGCTCAATCCGAAGACGATGATGAAGAACCCCGTCATGTTCGTGGTGGAAATCGGCGCGGCCGTCACCACCGCAATCACGCTGCGGGACGCGATCGCACAAGCTCCGGATCTCGGCTTCACTTTCCAGATCACTCTTTGGCTCTGGTTCACGGTGTTATTCGCAAATTTCGCGGAAGCGATGGCGGAAGGCCGCGGCAAGGCCCAAGCCGACACGCTGCGCAAGACCAAAACAGAGACGGTCGCCCGTATTCTGAGGAACGGCAGCCAGATCGACACAGTCGCGGCGAGCCAACTTCGCCGCGGCGACACGGTTGTCTGCGAAGCGGGTGAAACGATTCCGGGTGACGGTGAAGTCATCGACGGAATTGCCAGCGTGGACGAATCGGCAATCACGGGTGAGAGCGCGCCGGTAATCCGCGAATCGGGCGGGGACCGCAGCGCGGTCACCGGCGGCACGAAAGTTCTCTCGGATTGCATCCACATTCAAATCACGTCGAATCCGGGCGAGACCTTTTTGGATCGCATGATCGCGCTGGTGGAAGGCGCGCAACGCCAGAAGACCCCGAACGAGATCGCGTTGAACATCGTGATCTCCGGCCTCACGTTGGTATTTCTACTCGCCGTTGTGACGCTGCAGCCGTTCGCGGCCTATAGCGTCGCGTCAGCCGGAGCGGGTCGAGCCCCGAGCATTACGGTGCTCATTTCGCTACTCGTCTGCCTGATCCCCACCACAATCGGCGGTCTGCTCTCCGCCATCGGAATTGCAGGAATGGATCGCGTGATGCAGCACAATGTGCTCGCCATGAGCGGCAAAGCCGTCGAGGCGGCAGGCGACGTCAACACTCTGCTGCTCGACAAGACCGGCACCATCACGCTTGGCAACCGCCAGGCGGTGGAATTCATCACAGTCGATGGCGCTTCCGAACAAATGTTGGCCGACGCGGCCCAGCTTTCGAGTCTCGCCGACGAGACGCCGGAAGGCCGTTCCATCGTCGTGCTGGCCAAGGAGAAGTACGGCCTACGCGGGCGGGAAGTATCCGAGCACGAAGCGCACTTCATCGCGTTCTCGGCGCAGACCCGAATGAGCGGCGTCGATATCGACGGCAGAAGCGTCCGCAAGGGCGCCACCAGCGCGGTGGTTGACTTCGTACGCGAGCAAGGCGGCCGCGCTCCGGAGAAGCTGACCGAAATCACCGACCAGATTTCGCGCAACGGCGGTACTCCGCTCGTTGTAGCGGACGGCCCCAAAGTGCTCGGAGTCATTCATCTGAAAGACATCGTGAAGGGCGGAATGAAGGAGCGCTTCGAACAACTTCGCACCATGGGCATTCGCACCGTGATGATCACCGGCGATAACCCGCTCACCGCAGCTTCGATCGCCTCCGAAGCCGGCGTCGACGACTTTCTGGCGCAGGCAACGCCCAAAGACAAAATGGACCTGATCAAACGCGAGCAGGCGGGCGGGCGGCTGGTGGCGATGACAGGTGATGGAACCAACGACGCTCCGGCGCTGGCGCAAGCCGACGTCGGGTTGGCCATGAATACCGGCACCATGGCCGCGAAAGAGGCCGGCAATATGGTGGATCTCGACAGCAACCCGACGAAGCTGATCGAAGTGGTCGCTATCGGTAAGCAGCTCTTGATGACGCGCGGCGCACTCACCACGTTTTCCATAGCCAATGACGTAGCGAAGTATTTCGCGATCCTGCCGGCTATGTTCATGGTCACTTACCCGGCGATCGCGAAGCTCAATGTCATGGGTCTGCACAGCTCCGAGAGCGCAATTCTGGCGGCGGTGATCTTCAACGCCCTAATCATCATTGCGCTGATTCCGCTTGCGCTGCGCGGCGTGAAATATAGGCCAACGAGTGCCGCCGCATTGTTGCGGCGGAATCTCTTGATCTACGGAGTGGGTGGAGTTATCGCCCCATTTCCGGGTATTTGGCTGATCGATAAATTGCTGGGCGTGCTGCACCTTGCGTAAGGAGAAACTATATGTTGAATCATCTGATGCCTGCAGTCCGGGTCACCTTAGTGTTGACGGTCTTAACCGGCGCGTTGTATCCCGCGCTCGTCACCGGACTCGCCAAAGCGATCTTTCCGCACCAGGCGAACGGCAGTTTGATTGAAGTGAACGGAAAAGTGATCGGCTCCGAATTGATTGGCCAGAAGTTCACCAAATCCGAATACTTCCAGGGACGGCCCTCAGCCGCCGGTGACGGCTACGACGCTTCGAATTCCGGCGGCACGAATCTGGGTCCCACGAGTCAAAAGCTGGCGGATCGAATTAAGGCCGACACTGAGAAATTCCGCAAGGAAAATCCGGATTTCACCGGCCCGATCCCGTCCGATCTGCTCACGACGTCGGCCAGTGGGTTCGATCCGGATCTCAGTCCCGCCTCGGCCTTGGCGCAGGCGCCCCGCGTTGCGAAAGCTCGCGGCGTGTCCCGCGACGCGGTAGAGAGTCTGGTGATGACCCATATCGAAGGGCGGCAACTCGGTTTTCTCGGCGAGCCTCGGGTAAATGTGCTGAAATTGAATCTGGACTTGGATCACTTGCATCCCATGCCCCGCTGATATGGCCACACCGCAGGACCGACGTCCTGACCCAGAAGAACTGCTTCGCCGGCTCAAAGGTGCTGACCGCTACAGCCACCGGGGCCGGCTGAAGCTTTTTCTCGGCTACGCCTCACGCGTCGGCAAATCGTTTCGTCTCCTCGATGAAGGCCGCCGCCGCAAAGAGCGCGGTCAAGACGTGGTTGTCGGGTTGATCCAATCGAACCAACCGCCTGATGTTCAAAAATTGCTGGAGAAATTGGAGGTCATTCCGTCGGACGGAGCTCTCGAAGTCGACGCGATCCTCGCCCGGCACCCTCAGGTTTGTCTCGTCGACGAGTTGGCATATCACAACCCTCCGGGAAGCCGCCACGCCGAGCGCTGGGAAGATGTGCAGGACCTTCTCGATGCCGGAATAACAGTCGTAACCGCCATCAACCTGCAGCACATCGCCGAACAACAGGACGCCGTCGAACGAATCACTGGCAGGCGGCGGACCGAGACCGTTCCAGAGAAGTTCGTACGGACCGCGGATGAAATAGTAGTGATCGATGCTCCCCCGCAGGACGGCGCGGCCGACACCCGCCCGTTGCTAGAGCTCCGCGAACTAGCGCTTCTTCTGGCGGCGGAAGTTGTGGAAAGCGGAGAAGTATTCCTGGGTAGCCAGGAAAAGATCCTGGTCTGCATCACGCCGCGGAGTAACGTGAAGCGAATGCTCGATACCGCGCGCCGCATTGCGGATCGTTTTCATTGTGAAATTCTGGTCCTCAACGTCCGGCAGGAGCGGCTCCCTGGGAAAGACGAAGAACTGCTGGAGCGGTATCTAAGCTACGCCGGCAATGTTGGCGGGAAAACGCATGTGGTGGAGGCAGAGGACTTCGCCGCCACGGTCCTGGAATTTGCCCGAGCCCAGCATGTGACGCAGATCTTCGTTGGGCACAGTATGCGAAGCAGGTGGCGGGATCTCTTCTTCGACAGCCCGCTCGACAAATTGATCCAGGCCGCGGAATCAATGGATGTCCGAATCTTCCCCCACGATGCCCCCGCATGAAGGGAAAACATAAGATCTTCCTCGGCTACGCGGCCGGAGTCGGCAAGACATATCAGATGCTTGAGGCGGGCCAGGAACTCCGGCGCAAGGGTGTCGACGTGGTCATCGGCTACTTCGAGCCACACGGCCGCAAAGACACCATGGAGAAGACCGTCGGGCTCGAAACGGTTCCGCGCCGCACGAGTTCGTATCGCGGATCTAGCTTCGAGGACATGGACACGGATGCGATCCTGCGCCGACACCCGGCGGTCTGTCTCGTCGACGAACTAGCCCATACGAACGTGCCGGGCTCGGAGCGGCAAAAACGCTGGCAGGACGTCATGATTCTGCTCGAAGCCGGGATCGACGTGTATAGTTCGCTGAACATTCAGCATCTGGAGAGTCTGAACGATCAGATACTCCAGATCACGGGCGTCAGGGTCCGGGAGACTGTACCGGACTGGATGGTCGACGAGGCGGACGAGATCGTCTTCGTCGACGTGACCGCGCGCGCGTTGCGGCACCGGCTGGAGCGTGGAGTGGTGTATTCGACGGAGAAGGCACACAAAGCGCTCGACAGCTTTTTCACCGAACCGAATTTGAACGCGCTCCGTGAGATCGCCATGCGGCACACCGCGCATGAAATCGAAGACCGGATATCCGATCTGCAGGAATCCGCGGGTCCGAATCCGGTGCCCACCGTATTCGGCGGTCCAGCCCAAACGGACCGCAAGGATTGCGTTCTCGTCTGCATCGACGAACGCCCTTCTACGGCAATTGTGATCCGCCGAGCCAAGCGCGTGGCGGACTACCTGAGAGCGCCGTGTCTCGCCGTCTACTTCACTCAAGATGGCTCGTTGAGCGGTATTCAAGGGATGGATCGTGACATGGTGGAGAAGCACCTCGAGTTCAGCCGAAATCTTCGCATCGAAACCAAGATCCTGGAGGGCGAGGACATGCCGAGCGCCGTGGTGAATTTCGCACGCGATCATCACGTCACACAGATTTTCATGGGTCGCCCGGAGCGGAGAAACTGGACCGACTTCGGCCGCAATAGCGATCTCCATAAGATCGTGAGCATGGCGCGCGACATGGAGATCACTATCGTGGCTGAGCGCCGCCGGAGCAGCTAGCCCGCAAAGGGCCGGTCGCGGCCCTCAATATTCGCAAGCGAACGCCCGTGCGAGTCCGCGACCCAGGCTCCGTTTTGCGGGCGCTTACTTGTAAGATTCGATATGCTACATATCGATGAGCGAGACGAAGTATCGAAATCGGCGCGCGGTACAAATTGAAAACGATCAGGTCCGGGTCACTGTACTCGTAGAGGGTGGACACATCGCCGAGATTCTGCATAAGGGCACTGGCATAAACCCACTCTGGACACCGCCGTGGGCATCGATGGAGCCGTCCCTTTGTGACGCGGCGCATCCGGAAAAACATCCGGAGTATGGAGCCGACGCCGAGAGCAAATTATTGTGCGGCATCATGGGGCACAACGTGGCTCTCGATCTTTTCGGCGGTCCATCTCCGGAAGAAGCTGCGGCGGGAATGACAGTACACGGCGAAGCGTCTGTCGCGGCCTGGTCGATTTCAGAGCGACGGACCGTACCCTCGACTGCAAGCACCACCGCCCACGCTGCGCAGCTCAATTTCACGCGTAACATCCGCTTGGACGCGGACGGAAAGACGATCCATATCTCGGAGACAGTGGAAAACCTCGCGGCGCTAGACAGGCCCATCGCCTGGACGCAACATGTGACGCTCGGTCCGCCTTTTCTAGCCAGGGGCAAAACGCAGGTGCGTGCTCCCGGAACGAAATCAAAAGTTTTCGAGTCCGAGTTCGGAGACAGCCGCTTCAAAACAGGCGCGATTTTCGACTGGCCGCTAGTGCCACTCAAGAAAGGCGGGACGGAGGATTTGCGCACCTACACGAGCGCGGAATCGTCTGCAGGTTTCACCACGCACATGATGGATCCGCACCGCGAAGAGGCGTTTTTCGTCGCCTGGTCGCCGGAGAGCCATGTGCTGTTCGGTTACAAATGGAAGCGCACCGATTTTCCATGGCTCGGCATCTGGGAGGAAAACCATTCGCGTACGGGTCTGCCATGGGGTGGCAAAACAATGACGCGCGGAATGGAGTTCGGAGCATCGCCAATGCCCGAGTCGCGCCGTCAGATGATCGATCGCGGATCGCTGTTCGGAATACCCGGGTTCCGCTGGATACCGGCGAAATCGAAGGTCACTGTGAACTATTCCGCGATGATCACTACCGCAGGCGCGATTCCGGACGAGATCTGAAAGAAATCGCTTATGCTTAAAAAGGGATTCGCAGTATGAACCTGACCATTGAACTCTCGGATGAAAAAGTGGCAGCGCTCAAGGCTCAGGCCGAAGCCCACGGGCTAACGGTTGAACGCTGGCTAGAGCAGATTGCCGAACAGCATGTAGAGCCAGCCTCTATTGCTCATCTGCAAAAGACAAACCCGAGAGAATGGGCTCGGCAATTCGATATCTGGGTAGACAGCCATGATCCCAACACGCCCGTGCTCTCCGACGAGGCCATGAGCCGCGATAGCATCTACCCAGACCGGATTTAGCGCGTGCTTGTAGATACCAGCGCGTTGCTTCGCACCCTGCAACCGCTCCATCGGCAGCGCGAAACCGTTCGCGCCGCAATCAAAGCCCTGACCGCGCAGGGTAGGGAACTCCATATTGTTCCTCAGAATCTCGTGGAGCTGTGGGTTGTAGCTACACGTCCCGTTGATCAGAACGGCCTGGGCATGACTCCGGATACTGCCGCGACCGAACTGGCGCGAATAAAAAGTATATTTCTCTTGTTGCCGGAGACGCCTGCCATCTATCCCGCCTGGGAAGCTCTCGTGATCCAACACCGGGTTTCGGGCAAGCCTGCGCACGACGCCCGGCTAGTTGCGGCGATGCAAACGCATGGACTCACCGCCATTCTCACCTTCGATAAATCTGGGTTTTCCCGTTATCCCGGCATCCAGGTTCTGCGTCCAGAAGAAGTAGCGATTGCCTGAATCCGAGAAGCGTCTAGATATTTCCGCCCGATAGAATGACACCGGCGCGCCGAATTCCAGGCGGCAGTTTGTGCGCCAGCACCGCCGCCGCGCTCACGGCGCCGCTGGGCTCCACGACGAGTTTCATGCGGGTCTTGATAAGTTCCATCGTGCTGAGAATTTCGTCCTCAGTAACCAGCAGAATGTCCTCGACAAGTTCGTTCACGATTGGGAATGTAATCGCGCCGGGCTTGGGCGATCGCAATCCGTCGGCGATCGTCTCGGGCGGCGGGATTTCCACCCGCTTGCCCGCCTTTCGCGAGAGGTAGAAGTCATTGCCAAGTTCGGGTTCTACACCGAAGACACGTATGTCCGGACGAAGCGCTTTCGCGGCGATCAGGGATCCGGCCAGCAATCCACCGCCGCCGATGCACACGACCAAAGCATCCAGTTCCGGCGCCTGCTCCAGCAATTCCAACGCTGCTGTCCCTTGCCCAGCGACGATCCACTCATGATCGAACGGCGGCACCAGCGTCGCACCAGTTTCCCCAGCGATTTTCCGGCCAATCGCTTCGCGGTCGTCGCGCAAACGATCGTACGTGACGATCGTCGCCCCATACGCCTTTGTCGCTTCGACTTTTGATCGCGGCGCGTCGGACGGCATCACCAACGTCGCCTTCGTGCCCAAATGCGCGGCGGCGATCGCAACCGCCTGCGCATGATTGCCGGAGGAGAAAGCGACCACACCCCGGCCTATTTCTCCGGCTGGAATGGAGAACAGAAAATTCGCCGCGCCGCGAATCTTGAACGCTCCCCCGCGCTGCAGGTTTTCACATTTGAAGAACGCACTAAGTCCGGCCGCGCGGTCCACCAGATGCGAAGTCATCACCGGTGTGCGATGTGCAATAGGTTCGATGCGCCGCGCGGCAGCCCGGATATCCTCCAACGTAACCATCTAATAACCGGCTCGCTTGTCTGTCACGTTCTCCAGCGGACGGCCCTCGGCGAACCGCTCGAAATTGTCGACGAAAAACTGCATCGCTTCTTCCAGCCAAGTGGACGTATGGTCGGAACAGTGCGGCGAAAGCAGAACGTTTTCCAGTTTCCAGAGAGGGCTTGATTCCGGCAGCGGCTCCACTTCAAATACGTCGAGCGCGGCGCCGCGAATCTTCCCTGCTTGCAGGACTCGAATGAGAGCCGCCTCATCCACCACCGGCCCCCTTCCAACATTGATGAATACACCGGTCGGCTTCATCGCGCCGAATTCGCGGTCGCTGAGAATCGCTTTCGTCTCCGGCGTGAGTGGAGCAGCGGCCACAACGTAGTCGGAAGCGGCAATCAATTCCAACCGCTGGTCGATTGAGTAGAACTTGTCGACGATGGGATCATCTTTCGACAACTCGGGACGGCGGCGCGTAGCCAGGACCTTCATGCCCAATGCGTGAGCTTTCGCAGCCGTGGCGCGGCCAATCTCGCCGTAGCCGAAGACGCCAAGTGTCCGGCCTTCCAGTTCCTCTATATCGAACTGTTCCCACCGGGCCGCTGCCTGATTTCTCAGCATCCGGCGGAAATCCTTAGCGAAAAATAGCATTCCGCCGATGGCGAACTCGGCCAGCGAACGCTTGAAGATGCCCCGCGAGTTCGTGATCGGTACATGGCTCTCCACCAGTTCGGGAAACAAAGTCGCATCGAGCCCGGCAGAGAGGGAATGCACCCATTTCACCTTGACCAGATCCTTCCATATCCGCTTGAGCGTGTCGCCCACGTTCATTCCGTTCATCACGACATCGGCGTCCACCGCCGCGGTTTCAAACGCTTCCGGAGTCCGTCCGACGGTGATCCGCGTGGATGGCGGCAATTTCTCCAGCAACGAAAGATACCGCGCATTCGGCGGTGAGATCACGATCAAATTGAGATTTTCCATCAAGTGAAGAATTATCTCATGCGATGCCGGTACGGAAGACATTGTGGGACACTGGAGTCGTGGCAGCATATTGTACATGTGGCGTTGAATTGCCACCCGACGCGCGTTTCTGCCATAAGTGTGGCAAGCCGCAGTACGACGAACCGCTCTTTGAAACGGTGGAACCACCGCCGTTGCCCTCACCACAGGTAGCGGCGCCGGCGCAGCCGTTGCGAGTGGACTTTCACAACTCTATGGCGGTTCGCGTCTCAGCGTTAAGCGCCTTTTTGATCAACTTCCTGTCCGTATTTCCCATGCCCGCGCCTTTGGTGGTGGTCTGGCGATTAGTACTGCTACTGGGCGGTGGATTCTTTGCCGCATACCTATATACCCGCCGAACCGGTAATTCGCTCAGCATCCGCGGCGGCGCTCAAATGGGATGGATCACAGGCATTTTCTGCTTCGTGATTTCAACGGTGCTGTTCACCATTGGCGTCGTAGGAATCGCCGCTGAGAAAGGACTGGCGCAAGTATTCACAGAGATGGCCAACCAAAGCGGTTCTCCGGAGTTGGCGGCGCAGTTCCAGCAGGTATTCGCCAGTCCTGCGAGCATCGCCACAGTGGTGCTTGTCATTCTGGTGGGTCTGTTCATCTGCCTCACGGCCATTCCCGCCGTCGGCGGCGCTCTGGGAGCCAAGGTTCTGGAAAAGGAATAGCTCAGATCTTCTTATGTGTGGTCCATCTGACGATGGCGACACCGAAAAAGATAATCCCCATCGCCGCGAACTCCCTCCAGCCAAGCGGTTCGCGGTAGAACAGCCAGCCTAGGAATATCGCGACGATCGGGTTCACATAGTTATACGTAGACACGATGGCTATTGGCAAGTGCTGGAGCGCATAGATGAACGCGCTGTAGCCGACAATGGAGCCGAATGTAACCAGGTACAGCAAAGCCAAAGTGCTGTGCGCACTCCACCTCACCGGATGCTCCTTCATCCCCAGCGCAGGGAACAGGAAGAACAAACCGGTGGCAAGCTGCTGCAGCGCTCCGCTGACAACTGGATGAGCTTTCGTTACCAGCCGCTTCTGCAAATGCGCCCCAAGGCACCACGAAACACAACCCCCTTCGAGGAGAAGCACACCAGGCAGGATGCGTCGGTCGATGCCCGCTGCGAATCCGTTGGGCAGGACGAGCAAACCTACTCCGCAAAATCCGACGATGATGCCGATCAGGGTCGGAAGATGCAAGCGCTCACCGCCAGGAAAAACGGCATCGAAGCCGACCATGAAGAACGGCGACGTGGTCACCAGCAAAGCAGCCAGACCGCTTGGGACGGTCTGTTCGGCGATCACCAGAGCGCCATTTCCGCCGCCCAGCAGAATGATGCCGAACAGCGCCGTTAACCAGAATTCGCGGCCCGCCGGCATTTCGATTTTCAGGAACCGGACGCCGATCAGCATGATGCTTCCCGAGAGCAGGAAGCGAGCAGCGAGGAGCATGAGTGGCGGAAAACCCTCGAGCGCGATCCGGATAGCGAGGTAGGTCGTTCCCCAGAAGAACCACACTGCAAACAGGGCCAGATAGGCGCGTGGTTGCAATTGTTGGGGCAACTCTCAGTGTATCCGGTACACTAACAAGTTGATCGTTACGCTCACCATCAATCCGGCGCTGGACCGGAACGTCTCCGTCGACCGCCTCGTCTTCGAAGATCGAGCCTACATCCTCTTCGAGCGGCCTGTCCGCCGGCGGCCGCGGCATCAACGCCTCGCGGGTAATTCACGCATTCGGCGGCAAGACACTGGCCATCGCGCCGTTTGGCGGAACGGCCGGAAAGAAGTTCGAAAAGCTCCTGCTGGCCAGCGGATTCCCGGTCGAAGTGATCCGCATCAAGCAGGAAATCCGTGTCAACATGACGGTCTCCGATCGTCAGGGCCTCACCATTAAGCTCAACGAATTCGGTCCCCGGATCGAAAAGGCGGAGCTGGCGGAA
The DNA here is from genome assembly GCA_963770345.1 of Bryobacteraceae bacterium. GTDB lineage: Bacteria > Acidobacteriota > Terriglobia > Bryobacterales > Bryobacteraceae > CAVYPH01. The sequence goes on from CAVYPH010000004.1 coordinate 194,086, forward strand.
ATCATGAAAGTAGTGGAAGGCCACGTAAAGAAAGCGGACTGGCTCATGCTCTGCGGCAGCCTGCCCCCGGGAGTTCCGCCGACATTCTACAGCCAGTTGATTAAGATAGCGAAGAAACACAGCGTAAGCACGCTGCTCGATGCCGACGGGGAACCACTGCTGCACGGCGTCGAGGCGGGACCAACCACGGTCACGCCAAATCAGCAGGAAGCCGAAAGGTTATTGAACCGTGCACTGATCACGCGTACCCACTTCTTCGACGCGGCGGACAAAATACACGCCATGGGCGCGGAGTCCGTGTTGCTATCGTTGGGCAGCCGTGGCGCAGTGGCCAAAGACTCCGCGGGAATGGTCGAGGTCGTCCCGCCCCGCATCGATGCCATCTGTCCAATTGGCGCCGGAGATGCGCTGGCAGCGGCGTTTCTCTGGGCCATGTCCCGCAAGAACGATTTTCGCGACGCCGTGCGATGGGCTGTGGCCGCCGGCACCGCGTCGGCGAAGCTCCCCGGGCTCGACTTCGCGTCGTCGGAACAGACCAAGGAAGTCTACAATCACGTAGAAGTCAGACAGGTTGGCTAACACCTCTCATTCCGGAACTCTGCCTTCGTGACAGAGAGCCGCATATCCGTTACTGTGGAAGAAGAAGGAGCCGCACTCATGAACGTGACCTTGAGCCTCAACCCTGAAATCGAAAAAGGTCTGATCGCGCGTGCGCAGGCTCGCGGGGTATCGCTGGACGAGTACCTTCAGGAACTCGTCGCCAGGGAAGCGGGATTGCCCGACGCTGCCGAGCCGCGTCCAATTCATAAGCGGTTCGATAACCTTTCCGATCTTCTCCTCAATTCTCCCTTTGCTGGAGCCAATCTCGACCTGGACAGACCCAAAGACTATCCGCGCCAAGTTGATCTTGGATGAGCGGTTTCCTGATAGATACGAATGTTCTATCCGAGTACAACCGGTCGGGAGGCCCCGACGCTGGCGTCAAGCGCTGGCTTGAGACAACCGATCGCCAAACCCAGTACATGAGCGTCATCACGCTGGCGGAGATTCAAAAAGGGATCGAACTGCTCGCCGAAGGCAAGCGACGCTTCCAGCTTGAAGAATGGCTCAAGCAAGACCTGGAAGCGTGGTTTTACGGTCGCGTACTTCCGGTCGATCGTCAGGTGGCCGGTCGTTGGGCATCGCTTGTGGTGCAGGGAGCGCGTGCAGGAAGGCCTCTGCCCACAGTCGATTCATTGATTACGGCGACCGCGCTTGCCTACGATCTAACCATCATTACCCGAAATACGCGAGATTTTGAGGGAATCGGAGTCGCCACAATCAATCCGTGGGGAGTGGCATAACTCTTGCCGCCCCTGGTCACGAGCCGTTGTCATCGGCGGCTCCGCGGATCGCTCAGCCCATTTGGCCCTGTGGTCCTTAGCCCCGCGTCCACGTCATTTGATAATCTGACTGCGGAATGACGTTCAGCAAAATCACACCCTATCTACCCGCTCTCGCACTTGCGGCAACGCTCGGCCTGGCCCAAGAAGCTAAGAAACACGCAGCCATCGGATATTCGGACACACCAGTTCTCCCCGGCCAGAAATGGCGCGTACACGATATCGATCGTCCGCGCCCGCCGATGGTGACCCCTGGAATGAACCCCGGCGATCCTCCCTCTGACGCCGTGGTTCTTTTCGACGGCAAAGATCTATCGCACTGGACGGCCACGTTGAAAGGCCAGGAGGTAGCTCCGGCCTGGAAGGTCGAGAACGGCTATATGGAAGTTATCCCCGGCAGCGGCGAACTCGCGTCCAAGGAAAAGTTCGGCGATTGCCAGATCCACGTCGAATGGGCAACGCCCAGCGTGGTCCGGGGCGACAGTCAGGAGCGCGGCAACAGCGGAATTCTGATCATGAATCGCTACGAGGTCCAGGTGCTCGATTCCTACGGCAACGTAACCTACGCCGACGGTCAGGCCGGTGCGCTCTACGGCCAGTGGCCACCGCTGGTGAACGCGTCACGGCCGCCTGGCAAGTGGCAAACCTACGACATCGCCTGGGTTGCGCCGAAGTTCGAAGGCGGCAAACTGATAAAGCCTGCGTATGCCACGGTCTTCCATAATGGAGTGCTGCTGCACGATCATCAGGAGGTCCTTGGCACCATGGTGCACCGCGCCGTCGCAGTCTACACAGCGCACGGCGCCGAGGAACCGCTAGGCCTGCAAAATCACGGGACGTACGTTCGCTATAGAAACATTTGGGTACGGCGCGTGAAGGGCTACGACGTGCAGTAAGACCCGGACATCAATTCTTCGCCGCTTGCAGAGGTGAAACAAGCCCTCGCGCAGCCTTCAGATCCTCATGCTCGAATGCCGACGCCATGCGGTCGATTTCAACCGGAGCGAGACCGAGTTTCTTCGCCACGCGGCGCCACGTGGCAACCGCCTGCCCTACCTGCCCTGCGATCTTATGTGCCTCGCCCTCGCCCAATTCGAAATAGCCGGCCACTCGGAGCGCTAATTTGAGCGAAGCCGTCCCGTCATCAAGATCGATGGCCGTGGTAAGAACGCGCGGCTTGATGTCGGCCGGAACGGGATTGAGGTCATAAGCCGGAGACAAGCGCCATCCAGCGGTACCGGCCCACAGAAAGCCGTGATTGCGCAGATGATCGTCCGTATTTGAAATCAGGATGCTGAATACAATCCGGCGCCACAACGCACGCATGTCTTCCTTCGGCGCCGCGCCGTGCTGGCGGAGGACATCCACGAATTCGAGGTAACTGCGTGTATCGTTGTCTTTGGCGTCGAGCATACTCATCGCCGATAAGAATGGCAGCCGCATTCCTTGTTCCCGATCAAAACGGCGCAGCAGAAGGACAGACTTTTCGGCGGCAGTTTCAAGACGCCATGCGGGCACAGGTATACCGGCTTTCGACGCAAGCGTTAGAGCGACAGCCTCCCAAAGGACCGTATTCACCTCATCCCCCTTATTAGGAAACTTGGCGATCGCCAGATGACCGTCGCGATCCCGGACCGATGCTTTTGGCCGGGCGCCGCCGAGCGATGAGCCGGGTGCAAGCAACAGGCGCAAGTCCTCATCCGTATCGGTATCGCCTACGACATGCTCGGCCGCTGAAAGCAGCCGTGGCAGTTCGATTAGCGGCGGGATCTTGGCTGGTCCGTGCCCCGCTAGAAACGGTCCCCCTTCCCGCTCGGCAAAGCGAAGCGCACCCGGGCGCGCTTCATCATCGACCATGAGCAGGTAGTCGATTTCCCTGACCGTGCGCGGAGTCTCTCCCTGACGCTCCGCGCGCCGCCGCTCGGCCCGCCGTATCAAAACCCGTCCCCAACGATCGGGCGCGGAGTCGCCAATGGCGCCGAATAAAGGTTTGTCGGAAGGCGTGTGAAAAGGACCCGGCCCGAGCTTCAAGGCCGGCTCGAGGGAGAACCGATCCGGATTAGCGAGCCACATCTTGTCGTATTCAAAGGTGGCGCTCTCCCTGTCCCTTCGCATCCGCGTCCACAGCCGTCCGGCGAAGTGGGGGGTGCCTTGGAGGTCGACGTACACGAGAACGCTCTTGTCCATCACTTCGCACCCGTGCTTTCCGGTTTGATGGGCTTTCGTCCGCGCGAAAGCCGGATACGTTCCGGTAAGTGTTCCTCTTCAAGCTCAAGCCCGACCGCATCGTGTCTCGGATCCGCCACGTCGGCCAGTCGATCGGCCATGCCCATGATGAAGAGCACGGTGGCATAAGTGCCGAGTGAGACGCCGGCGTCACCCTTCTCGATTTTGCTTAGGGTTGTCCTACTGATGGAGGCCCGCTGCGCCAGGATTGCGACGGGTAGCCGCCGCCGCCGCCGGGCATCGCGAATATCGTGCCCCAGCTTTCGGAGGGTGCGTATTACGGGGATGGGTGTACCTTTAACGTCCATAAACATGATCCGTATAGCCGTTTAATGTACAGAAAAACGGACGTTAAGTCAATTCGAGGTCGGAGCTACCTTGGCGACGCACGAGCACGCAGCACAACCGTAAACCAAATCCCGCTACAGTAAAGGTATTGCGGCCGTCTTTTTGCGTCCGGCCGCCGTCTGTACAGTTATACGGAGCCGATTAGTTGATCTTCCGTGAGGTCGAGGACCGCGATTTAATTTTGAAAGCGCGGCGAGGCGATGTGGAGGCTTACAATCTTCTCGTCTCGCGTTGGGACAGGCGTATCTTCAATTATTTGTTGCGGTTAGTGAGGGATAGGGAAGACGCCATGGACTTGAGTCAGGACGTTTTTCTGAAGGCCTACCAGAACCTTTCCAGGCTCGAGGATCCGTCCCGGTTTTCGCCGTGGCTGTACCGCATCGCTCACAACGAAGCGTACTCGCTGCTCAGGAAACGCCGGCCGGATGCGGAGTTACCGCCGGAAACCGCGGAGAGTCTGGGGCGAAGCCGCCTGCTGCCGCTCGAGGTCGGGCTGGCGGTGGAGCGAGCGATGTCGAAACTAAACGAAGATCAACGCGAAGCGGTGGTTTTGAAGATCTACCAGGGATTTAAATTCGAGGAAATGGCCGAGATTCTGGAATGCCCGGTGTCGACCGTGAAGTCGCGGCTCTACACGGCGCTCGACCTCTTGAAGGAATCCCTGGCTTCGGTAGCACCTGTACAGATGCGAGGCGTGGAATGAGCTGTTCACCTTTTGATTTAAAAGATTATTTATTCGGCGAGTTGTCTTCGGGCGATCGCCGCACTGTGGATTTACATTTGGCCGACTGCACACGATGCCGCGAAGAACTGGATTCTCTCGACGTGACGCAGCGCGCGTTGATGTCGGTGCGCGAAGAAGAGCCGCCGCGGCGGATCGCGTTTGTCTCGGACAAGGTTTTCGAGCCGACATGGTGGCAGCGGATGTGGAGTTCGGGGCGCGTGGGTTTCGCATCGGCGGCACTCCTGTCGGTGGCGATAGTGGCTCACGGGTATGTGTACCGGCCGATCGTGATGCAGACAGCCGCGCCACCGGCCCAATTCGATGAGGCCAAAATCGAAAGAGAAGTAGCTAACCGCGTGGAGGCGATCGTCGCCGCGAGCGAAGTACGTCAGAAAGCCGAGATTCAAAAAGTCGCCGAACAGCAGAAGAAACTGCAATTCGACTACAGGGCGGACATGCTTTCGGTGGCTGCGAGCTACAGAGATCTACGGCGAAGCGTGGACCCGTATATGACGCAGCGCGCTTCTTTGGATAGGAGCGGACAATGAAACTCGCTACTCTGCTCCTTCTTAGCTCATTCGCTTTTGGAGCGAGCATTCCTCCGCCTCGCCTGACGCGGGCCAGCGTTGCCGCCATGGAAGACAGCCTCGACAACCGCATCATGAGGCTGCGCATAGACTCTCCGTTCTATCTGGTGGGCGGATCGCGCGGATTGTATGTCGATGGTTATGGCGTCATGTTCGCCGTGGAACTGAACCTGGTTGCCACAAACTTTTCGCCGTTTCGGCCGAAATTTACCCAGGATGAATTGCTGAAATTGAAGCACGAGAAAGAACAGCGGTTGCCGGTGCTAAGGCAGGCGATGCGGCAGATACTCATCGATTCCGCCGGATCGCTCGATGGCGTTCCTCCAACGGAAAACATCGCCATCGGTGTGACATTGATCTATCAGCAATGGGAAGAATCGGGCGGTCTTCCGCGCCAGATCGTCATGCAGGCGCCGAAGAAGGTCCTGATGGAAGCGGCCAAGGGCAATCCGGCCGCGCTCGACGCCGGAGGGTTGAAGGTCCAAGAGCTTAATTGATGCGCATCGGAGAAATGCTCATTGCGCGGGAGCAGATCACACAGGATGATCTCGACCGCGCCCTGGAGCTACAGAAGGAACGCGGTGAAAAGATCGGCAAGATCCTCATCGATCTTGGATTTGTGGCCATGCGCGATCTGCTGGCCGCACTGTCCGATCAGCTCAACGTTCCACTAGTCAGCATCGAGGGTCCCCCGGCCGTTTCGCCCGAAACGGAAAAACTGTCGGCGCGCTTCCTCCGCCAGTCGCGCGTGTTTCCGCTCGCGCTGAACGATTCCACTCTCACTCTGGCGATGGCCGATCCGCTCGATTTCGAGACGATCGCTGCCGTGCGGTCCTCTACCGGGTTAAAGGTCGAACCGGTACTCGCCATCGAACAAGAGATTCTCGATTCAGTGGACCGGCACTATGGAGCGCAGGCCCAGGGCGCCTCGTCTACAACGTACGAAGCGGATGCGGCAGAAGCGTCGGACAATCTCGAACATCTGCGCGACATGGCCAGCGAGGCGCCGGTTATCCGCATGTTGAACGCCATGATCGCCCAAGCGGTCGAAAAGCGGGCCAGCGACATCCACATCGAGCCGTTCGAGAAGGAATTTCGCGTCCGTTATCGAGTGGACGGCGTGCTCTATCAGCAGGAATCGCCGCCGCGCGAAATGAAAGCCGCCATCATATCCCGCGTGAAGTTGATGGCGCGTCTCAACATCGCCGAACGGCGCATGCCGCAGGACGGCCGTATCAAGATCAAGACGCTAGGCCGCGACGTAGACTTGCGCGTTTCGACCCTGCCGACGCTGTTCGGTGAGAGCGTAGTCATGCGACTGCTTGACCGATCCGCCGGCGATTTTTACGATCTGCGCAAGCTCGGATTCGACGATCACATGCTGGCGCGCATGGAGCACTACACCTCGATGCCGCACGGAATCTTTCTGGTCACCGGGCCAACCGGCAGCGGCAAATCGACGACGCTCTACTCGGCGCTGAAGCGGCTCAACCAGGCGGACAAAAAGATCATCACCATCGAAGACCCGGTCGAGTATCAGATGGACGGCATCAATCAGCTTCACGTAAATCCGCAGATCGAACTCACCTTCGCCAAGGGACTGCGGCACATTGTTCGTCAAGACCCCGACGTCATCATGGTCGGAGAAATTCGCGATCGGGAAACGGCGGACGTCGCCATTCGCGCAGCGCTCACCGGGCACTTCGTTTTTTCCACGCTCCACACCAACGACGCTCCCAGTGCGGTCACGCGCCTCACCGACATGGGCGTCGAGAACTACCTGATCTCATCGTCGCTGGTCGCCGTGTTGGCGCAGCGGTTGGTCCGGGTAATCTGCCCGAACTGCCGTGTGCCAGCCGAACGCCATTTGACGCCGGAAGCCGACATGATCGAAACTTTCCGCGGAGCCGGTTGCGACCGCTGCTTCGGCACCGGGTTCAAAGGCCGCATGGGCATCTTTGAATTGATGGAGCTGAACGAAGAAATGCGCAAGAAAATCGTGGCCAACGACGACGCGGTGGAGTTGACCAAATCCGCGCGCCGCAACGGTATGCGCAATCTGCGCGAAGACGGATGGATGAAGGTTCGCCACGGCGTCACCACGGCGCAGGAAGTGATGCGAGTAACGCAAGAGTTCTAAAATGGCTGCCTACCACTTCAAAGCGGTTACCTCGGATGGGAAGGCCCGTAGTGGCACGCTCACGGCCGAAACCGAAAAGTGGGTTGCGCAGGAGCTTCGCCGCCAGGGGCTGACGCCCGTTTATGTCGGCCTGCAGCAGAAGAAAGGTCTCGACCTGAAACTACCGGTCTTCCACAAAGGCCGCCGCCGCGATGTGCTTTTCTTCACCCAAGGGCTATCCACGCTATTGAACGCGGGAGTGCCGCTCGACCGCGCGCTCAGCATCACCACCGAACTGACAGAGCGGCCCAGCTTCCAACTCATCATCCAGGATGTTCTCCGGGTATTGAAGGGCGGCAAATCGCTGGCCGAAAGTCTGGCCACGCATCCCGCCTACTTCTCCGAACTCTACATCAACATGGTCCGCGCAGGAGAAGCCGGCGGATCGCTGGCCGCGGTGTTCGAGCGCTTGGCCGAATTCGAAAACACGCGCGACGATCTGAGGAACTACATCGTCTCCTCGCTCGTGTATCCTGCCCTGCTGGCGACGGTCGGCACGGCGTCCATCCTGTTCTTACTCACGTTCGTAGTCCCGCGCTTCGCCTCAATTTTTGAACAGTCGCGAATCGCCATGCCATTGCCGACTAAGATGATGCTCGAGGCGAGCCGAATGCTGAAGACATACGGCCCGGCCCTGGCAGCGGCGCTGGCCGTAGCGTTCCTGGCAATACAAGCCTACGTCCGCACGCCCGGCGGACGGCTCTGGTTCGATACCCTCCGGCTCAAGGTCCCCGTTTTGGGCGATGCGCTGCTAAAAGCCGAGACCGCCCGATTCGCCCGCGCCATGAGCACGCTCGTAGCCAACAGCGTGCCGCTGGTGCAGTCCATTGCGATCGCCGGCGGTACGCTCAACAACAAGAAAATTTCCAATTCATTGCAGCCCGTGATGCAAGGCGTGAAGCGAGGCGAAGGTCTCGCCGGACCCCTCCGCCGTTCAGGCGAATTTCCACCGCTGGCCGCGCATCTGATGAGCGTCGGAGAAGAAACCGGGCGCCTGGATTCCATGTTTTCGCAGATGGCAACCATTTACGAGAACGATACGCGCGTGGCCATACGGCGGTTTACCTCACTCTTCGAACCGCTCGTGATTCTCATCATGGGCATTATCGTGGGAGCATTAATCTTGAGTATTCTGCTGGCAATCACCAGCATTAACGATGTGGCGGTGTAACTATGAAAAAGCGAAACAGAAGAAGTACGCAAGCCGGTGTGACGCTGATCGAAATGCTTGTCGTGGTCACGATCATCGCGCTATTCGCGGCGATCGTCGCTCCGAAACTCCTCGGACGCGCGGACGCAGCCAAAGTGACCGCGGCGCGCAGCCAGATGCAGCAATTCAGTACAGCGCTCGGAATGTACAAGCTCGACACAAGCACCTTCCCGACAACCGAAATGGGACTGAATGCGCTGCGGGTTCGTCCTGAGGGTCTGACGCAGTGGAATGGTCCCTACCTGCCGCAGGATGTTCCGAACGACCCGTGGGCGCATGCCTACATTTATAAATATCCCGGCGACCACGGCGACGAACCGGACATCAGTTCGCTCGGCGCCGACGGCCAGCCGGGCGGTGACGGCACAAACGCGGATATCTTCAGCTGGAAGAGCCAGTAGGTGAGGTCGCGGTCGCAATCCGGAGTCACGCTCATCGAACTGATGGTGGTTGTCACAATCATCGGTCTCATCGCGGCCATCAGCTTCCCATCCGTGACGTCGGGCATCGATTCGCTCCGCGTCAATCAAGCGGCGAACTCCATCGTCAGCTTCCTGAACAGCGGTCTTAATCGTGCCGACCGCCAGCAACTGATCGTCGAAATCATCGTATCGAGAGCTGAAAACACCCTGACGATGCGCTCCGTCGATCCCAAGTTTCTTCGCACTCTGGAAATGCCGCAAGGGGTGAATATCGCCCGAATCCTACCTGAGATCCCTGGACAGGAAGAGCAACCGCCCGTCCGCGATTACATGATTTTCCCTGGTGGAACGGTTCCGCGCTTCGGTATCGAGCTCACCAACAGGCGGGGCGATCGTCGCTTCGTCCGCGTCGACCCTATCACCGGTTCGCCGGTCATCGAGAGGCCGCAGTGAACAGACGTGGCTTCACCATTCTCGAAGTCCTGGTTGCGACCACCATCATGGCCATCGCAGTGACCGGCTTGCTCTCGGCGCTCTCGACGTCCCTCCGCAATGCCTCGAGACTGACCGACTACGACCGCGCCGAACTCCTGGCCCGCAGCAAAATGGACGACTTGCTGGTAGCCAAAAAACTCCCGCGCAATACGCCGCTTCAGGGCACCTGGCCGCAGACGCAGAGTGCCGGACTGGTAGCAGGCTGGCGCGCCAACGTGACTATGTTCGAAAGCGTCCCGCACCCGGCGCCCGGCTTTTATGCGGTCGATCGCGTCCAACTGGAAGTGTGGTGGATGAGCGGCGATCTCCGCAAGAGTCTAGTGCTGGACGGCTACCGTCGAACGATCCTGGGCCCCAACGATTTCGGAGCCGGAGGCATTCCACAATGACGCGCAACGACTCCCTAACGATCGCGGCTCTGAATCAACGCTTCTTTGACGGCCAGCACCTCTTTGACGACCAATGCTTCTTTAGGGACCAGCGCTTCTTTGACGACCAACGCTTCTGTGACGACCAACGCTTCCGAGCCGCGCGCGTAAGCAAGCGATGCCCCGAATCCGGCATAACGCTAATGGAACTTCTCGTCGCCATGGCCCTCCTAAGCCTGCTCTCCGTAAGCATGTTATTCGCCATCCGAATCGGCCTCAGCGCGATGGACAAATCCCAGGACAGACTGCAAACCAACCGGCGCATAATGGGAGTCGAAAAAGTTTTCTCCGCGCAACTGGCCGGCTTCATGCCTGCGAAAGCGGATTGCCGCTCGCCCAGCGGACCCATCACCACGCTGCCATTCTTCCAGGGCGAACCCACCACGCTCCGCTTTGTTTCCAGCTACTCACTGCAGGAAGCCGCGCGCGGCTATCCACGAATTCTGGAGTTTCAAGTTGTCAGCGGCGAGCAAGGCATCGGCGTGCGGCTCATCGTCAACGAAATTCTCTACACGGGACCACCGTCCACCGGCGCGATCTGCGCCGGCACGCATTCCGATCCGCTTGCCGACGGAATCATGCCTTCCTTCCGCCCGGTGGCAATAGGAAATTTCTCATTCGTCCTCGCTGACAAGCTGGCCTACTGCCGGTTCAATTACAAAGAGGAAAAAGGAAATCAGGCGGAACTTACCGAGAAGTGGAGCACAAGCTGGCACAAGCAGCGCCCGCCCGCAGCCATCCACGTGGAGATGGGGCCGCTCACCCCCGACCCGTCCAAGTTGCAGCTACTCGATTTCACCGCGCCCATCCGCGTCAATCGAGATCCGCTGATGAAGTACGGCGACTGATGAACAGCAATCGAAAAGGCGGAGCGCTTCTCGCAGTTCTCTGGCTCACCGCCGCCCTTTCGGCCATAGCATTCACCGTCGCGAACTCCGTCCGCGGCGAAACCGAACGCACCGCCACCTCAAGCGAAGGCCTCCGCGCCTACTACCTCGCGGCAGGTGGAGTGGACCGCGCCACCAACTACATTTTTTGGGGCCCGCAATACCGGCGTCCCGACGGCTCTCCTATGTTTTACGACCGGGGCATGGCACGCCTCTACTTCCAGTTCCCAACCGGCGCCGCAGTGGTGGAAGTGATCCCGGAAACTGCCAAACTCAGCCTGAATCAAGCGCCTCCGGCCGAGCTGATGTCGCTCCTCATAAACCTCGGCGCACCTCCTGAGAAAGCCCAGGAAATCGTCGCCGCAATAGTCGATTGGCGCACTCCCGGCCCGCCCGGTCCTTTCGATCAATTTTATTCAACCGTCTCTCCGTCTTTTCGTGCACGCCACGCGTCTTTTGAAGAGTTAGAAGAACTACTCCTTGTGAAGGGAATGACGCCAGAGTTGTTTTACGGAAGCTTTACGCGCGATTCGCAAGGCCGGCTGATACCAGTGCCCGGCCTGCGGAGTTGTGTTTCCGTTTACAACGGGGTGGGCCCGGTGGATGCGAATACCGCCGAGCCCGCCGTTCTGGCCACCATCGGTGTGCCTCCCCAGTCCATCGCCGCGATCGTCGATCGGCGTCGCACCGCGCCCTTTCGAAATTCAGGGGAGTTACAGTCCACCATTCCCGCCGGACCCGCCTCGGGACGCCTCGCAATAGGTGGCAATACGGTTTACACTCTTCGCTCCACGGCCCAGATTCGCCTCCCCGATGGCCGGTTTTCCGATTTGCGCCGCACCGTTGGGGCCGTCATCAAGCTTCGCGAATCTGGATTTTTCCCGCCAGTCGAAACTCTCCGGTGGTATGACAACTACTGATTTTCGAAAGTGGCTCGCAGTCGGCACCGGTGTCGGCATCGAGATCGGCCCGCAGGAATTACAGGTCACCATCGCGCGCGTACGTCCCAACGGTATCGCGGTGCTCGGCTCGGCGAACGTGCTCGGCTATACCACCAGGCCCGCCGCCGAATGGGGCGGGGAATTGCTCACCTTCCTCAAAGAACTCAGTTGCAGCCACATCGCCGCCACCGTGCTGCTTCCCCGGCGCGATGTTTTAGTCCGCCAGATTCATCTGCCCGGAGTATCGGACGACGATCTTACTTCAGCCGTCGCCCTGCAGATCGATTCGCTCCATCCGTTCCCGGAGGAAGATGTCGCTTTCAGCTTTGCGCGAGTCGGCAAAACGCCCTCCGTACTCGTCGGCATCACACGGCGCGAGGTTGTCGACTACTACTGGAATCTCTTCGCCGAAGCCGGCATCAAAGTCGCATCGTTCACGTTCTCGGCGGTTGCGGTTTATTCCGCCTTACGCACGCTAAGCGCAGCGCCGTCCCAGGGTTTTCTCGCGCTGCACGCCGTCAACGGCGACGTGGAGATTTACGGCGAGAGCGAAGCCCGGCCGATTTTCTCCGCCAGCTTCGATCGCGCAAACGATCGCGCTATCGCGCAGGCTATCTCCGAATTACGTTTGGATCCTGCCTCCGTCCCGGTTTCCGTCGAACAGATTTTACCCAAGCCGGCGGTCTTTCCGCCGAATCACGATCCATCGAGCGAAACGTTCGGCGAGCACGCGATGCCCTACGCCACTGCCATCGCCAGCGCGCTGCCGTGGCCGTCGCTTTCGGTCAATCTGCTACCGCCCGAGCACCGTCAATCCAGTTCGCGCATTCGTCTGATTCCCACCATGGTGCTAGCCGCTGCACTGGTGCTTCTTCTCGCCGGGTTGCTGGCCGAATCGAGCTACGAGAAAAGGCGCTATCTTAATTCCATCCAGAACGAGGCGAAGCGCATCGCGCCGCAAGCTCAACGAGTCGACGCGATCGATCGTGAAATCGCCAGAACACGCGCCCGCACAAAGCTCCTCGATGAGTTCCGCAAACACACTGCGTCGAATCTGGATGCGTTGGGAGAGCTCACCAGGCTGCTTCCGCCTCCCACATGGCTCACCGCGCTCGACGTCCAGCTCGACGGCATTACCGTAAGTGGAGAGACGGAGCAGGCGGCCGCACTTCTGCGCGTAATCGACAGTTCGTCGATGTTCGAGAATTCTCAATTTGCCATGTCGCCGACACGCGCCGCCAGTTCGGAGATCTTCAGCATTCGGGCGCGGCGCAAGGTGCCCAAATGAGCCTCTCCGAGCGCGAAAAGCGCCTCATCATGCTCCTCGGAGTTTCGCTGGTGTTTGTCCTCGGCTATTACCTGCTGACGCCGGGCGCAACCACCACCCAAGTGGTGAGTGTCACCGATTCGATCCCGATGGCCGAAAAGCGTCTGGAGAAATTGCGCGAGACTGCCGCACTGGCGCCGGGCCGTGAAGAAGCGTTGAAGAAAGTAAGACTCGAGCTGGCCGAGCGCGAGAAGGGTGTGATCCAGGCCGGCACCCCGCACGAGGCGCAAGCCGATGTGCTGCAAATCCTGAGCCGGGTGGGCAAGGCCCAGACCCCGCCGATTGAAATGCGCAGCAGTGAAATGGGCGAAATTGGCAGGCTGAGCGACGATTACGGCCAAGTCTCCGTCTCCGTTTCCTTCGACTGCCATATCGAACAACTGGTAAACTTTCTCTCCGATCTCACCAGTCAGAAAGAGATCATCTCCACTTCCGATGTACGAATCGGAAGCACCAACCAGAAAGACAAGATGATGCCGGTGCGGCTCACGCTTCATGGCGTGGTTCCGCGCAAGTTGATCCCGGCCGAGAAGAAGGGAGTGGCGTTTTGAAGCATAAACTCCTTCTGCTTAACTTGCTGCTTCTGGTCTTGATTGTCCTGGCCGGCCTCGAGCTACGCCGCCGCTGGCACGACGAAAAGGTTTATGAAGAGGAGGTGCTGCGGAGAAGGATTCCGGTAGCTGCGCCGCCTGTGATCCAGCCCGCACCGAAGGTCCTCCCCGTTGCGCCGGCCAAATACGCGGACGTCGCCAGCCAGATGCTCTTTGCCAAGGACCGAAATCCAAACGTCTTCATCGAACCGCCCAAGCCACCCCCGCCGGAGGAGATGCCGCCCCTCCCGTTCTATTACGGGTACATGGATTTTGGCGGAGGACCCACAGTGATGATGGCGGAAAAAGCCGGCGGCAAGCAAAAAGGCTATCACTTGAACGACACCATCGGCTCTTTCAAACTTTTGGCCGTCAATAATAGAGAGGTTCTTTTTCAATGGAAGGAAAAGAAAGTTTTGAAGCGGCTGGATGAACTGGTGGATAAGATGGCAGCAGCCGCCGCTCAGCAGGCGCCCGCGGCTCCGGTTGCATCGAAGCCCGCTCAGGCGCCGCCTCCACCTCCCCCCGCCGAAGCGAAACCCAGCGCCGTCTCGATGGGAGAGGGTATTAAGGCCTGCCAGCCGGGTGACAATTCACCCGCCGGCACGATTGCCGACGGCTACAAAAAGGTGTCCTCGCCTACGCCGTTCGGCGCGGCCTGCCGCTGGGAAGCAGTGAAGTGATGTTTGCGCAATCAGGAGTCTATATGAAACATTTCTCAATTTTTTGTTTGGCCGTAATTCTCTGCGGGAGTGCCTGGGCGGATGACGCCCAGCCGGACAAACCGGCACCCAAGGCCGGCAGGAAGCAAGCCCCTAAGACAACCGCCGCATCGAAAGCTTCTAAGCCCGCGCCTGCGCCTGCCGCCACTCCCGCGCCCGTGAAGGACACCGAGGTCCCATCCGATGCCGTGCGAATCAACGACAGCACGTGGCAAAAGGCGGATGCGCAAGGGCACCTCTGGAACTACATCAAGACGCCGTTCGGCGTAACGAAAGTCGACGCCGGCACCGCGTCAACGTCCTCCGCCCTCCCACCCGCCGCGGCAGGTTTTACTGCCGTCGAACGCGGCGACAGTGTTGAGTTCGGGCGCGATACGCCCTTCGGCCGGCAGAAGTGGACGAAGAAAAAGACCGACTTGAACGACGACGAGCGCGCCATCTGGCTTCATCAAAGCGGCCAGAAACAAGATTCGCCGAAATCCCAGGAATAGAGAATGAGAATGGTCAAGATCACCTCGAGGCTTTTGATCGCCGGGTTAGCCAGTGGACTCTTAGCACAGCAACCCGCGAGGCCTCCAGCGCCGCTGCCCGGCCAAACTCCGGTAACGCAGCCTGCGCCAGCTCCGGCGCCTGCAGCAACGCCGCCCGCGCAAGCACCCGCGGCGGCGCCCGCTCAGGCCCCGGCTGCGGCGCCGCCAGCTCAAGCGCCCGCGGCGGCGCCCGCTCAGGCCCCTGCCGCTGCGCCACCGCCCCAGGCCGCCCCGGCGCCCGCTCCGCAAGCGACCCCAGTCACCATGGGCAGCATGCAGAACGCGTCGCTTACCGAGGTGATCGACATTCTCGCGCGTCAACTCAAAATCAACTACATCATCGACAAGGGAGTCACCGGTTCCGTCACCATCAACACCTACGGCGAGACAAAGAATCTCGATATCCGGTCGCTGCTCGATCTCATCCTGCGCATTAATGGAGCGGCCATGGTTCAGGAAGGCGACATCTACCGCATCGTTCCGATAAACGCAATTCAAGGCCTCCCGTTGAAACCGGAAGTCAACGCCAAGGACATCCCGGAAGACGACCGGCCGATGTTGAATCTCATCTTCCTGAAATACGCCGCCGTCGCCGACATGGCCGCCTTGCTGAAACCGTTTCTCAGCGAAGGCGCCACCATCACCGCGTACGCCCCGGCCAATCTGCTGTTCGTGCTCGACAGCCGCCGCAGCATGCACCGCCTCATGGAACTGACGTCCATTTTCGACAGCAACGAATTCGCCGCACAGCGAGTCCGTCTCTTCGAAGTGAAAGACGCCCGGCCAAGCGATCTAGCCAAGGAACTCGACGCCATCATCAAATCGATTTCGCTGGCCGAAAAGAACGCGCCAGTGAAATTCCTGCCCATCGACCGTATTAATACAATCGTCGCCGTCGCGCCCAGCCCGGGCGTTTTCGACGAGATCGCGAAATGGATCAAGAAGCTCGACGTTCCCGTGAAGATCACTGCGGGGTCCATTGACAACTACGTGTACCGCGTGAAATACGGCCGCGCCGAGCTGATCGCCGGAGCCATCATGCAACTCTACGGCGGCTATGGCGGTGGCGGGTTCGGCGGAGGTGGCGGCGGGTACAATCCCTTTCCCGGCGCAGGCTTGCCCGGAGGCCCGTACGGAACGGGCGCGGGTTCCTATGGCGGTGGTGGATTGGGAGGAGTTGGCGGCGGTATCTACGGCGGCGGCGGTGGCATGAACGCCTACAATGGCGGCAACAACTTCTTCAGCCCCTACGGGAATGGACCTGGCGCCGCGATCTCGCCCTCAGTTTTTCAGCAGGCTCCCGGTACAGGAACGCCCGGCACTGCAACCCCCGGAACCGACCAGACTGGAAATTACCTGCAGGGTTCAGCGGCCGCCTTCGCAATGAACATGCCTCGCATCGTGCCCAATCCCAACGACAACACGATTCTGATTCAGGCTTCGCCGCAGCAATACGCCAGCATTTTGAAGCTGCTGAAAGACATCGATGTCGCGCCGCGCCAGGTGCTGATTGATGCACGGATCTATGAAGTCGATCTGTCCGGCACTCTTTCGAACGGAGTCTCCTACTATCTTGGCCAGCAGGGCTCAAAGAATACCCCGGCGGTCGATTCCAGAAACTTGCTCGGCAGTCTGGCCGGGTCGCCATTGGGTGTGAGTCTCTCTGTTGGAGCGCTAATCGGGCAAAGCCGGGAGTTCTTAGCTTTCCTAACCTCTGCCGAGGGCCAAAGCCGATCCAAAGTGATTTCAGCGCCTAGCATTATTGCCACCGACAGCATTGCTGCGTCCATCAACGTCGGCGATGAAGTTCCTACGCTGACTGCGACCGTTGGAACCGGCCTTCAAAGCTCGGGCACGTCGCTGTTCGCCAATCAGGTGCAGAACCGGAATTCGGGCGTCACGCTTAGCATCCTGGCGCGCATAAGCGCGAGCGGAATTGTCACATTGGTGATCAATCAGGAAGTGAGCGCGCCTGAAGCCTCGCCAGTCGCCAGTGGGATCGACTCGCCTTCGTTCTCCAAACGCTCCGTCCAAACCCAGGTGACCATGCAGGACGGAGATACGATCGCTATCGGCGGGATTATCAACGAAACCGTTAGCTGGGACAGCAACGGTTTCCCTCTGTTGCATCGGATCCCCATTTTAGGCTACGCCTTTGGCACCAAATCCTACAGCAAGAAACGCACCGAGCTCATCATCTTCATGAGGCCGCGCGTCATCTACGACGCCACCCAGATGGTCGACGCGAGCGATGAGTTGAAGAATGAGTTAAAGAACACCCGGAAAGTACTCAGGGACGAGGAAAAGTAGAGCGGGCAATAGCTGCGTCCCGGCCTTCACGCAACTCGGCAGCCTTCGGTAGGGTTCCTAGTACAATAGCCAACACCGGATGAAGAGCCCGCCCGTCGTTTGTGTTCTTGCTTTTGCCTGCTGCGCCGCATTTGGTCAATCCACCACTTCCGACGTGGGAACCGGTGCGCCTACCGACTCCATCCGCCGGAGCTTCCTCGCCGCCTATTTCCGTAACACTTTTTACGTCCAACTCTCCCTACCCCCCATCGCCAATGTAAAAAAGTTCGGCACCACCGGTCTCATCCAGGAATTTAACGACGCGGCTAAGGACAGCGGAGTCAAACTCGCGCTGGTGAAGGCGAATACGAACACCCAACCTGGCGACGGCAGCGACGTCTTCCAGATATTCGCTGCGATGTATGCGTACTATCAGGTGATTACTCAAACAACCGCCGGGTATCCCACGATGGACACCGGGACTTGCCCGGACCAGACCTGTCAATACCAGTTTTTCGACAAGCCCTCTGCGCTCTTCGCTTACACGGCCGGAGTGAACAGCGGTCAGAATTTTTCCGCCGTCGATCCTTTTTATAGCAAGTGGCTCGGCCTTGGCGGGATCAACGCCATGGGCGCAGCCACCAGCAATTCCACCGCCAGCCTGGTATCGGGAGCCGCCAGCGCGTCCATCGCCACCATTCAAACCTTTGAGCAAGGCGCGATTTTCAATATCACCGCTGGATTGCTTGTCGGAAAGCTCGCGGCGGTGAAAGAGCCGATTTACGACCTTTACACTCAGAACGGCGGCTACAGCGGGTCACTCGGATTCCCAACCAACGATGAAGTCACGCTTTCCAACGGAACGCACCAGCAGTCATTTGAAGGCGGGACGATTCAATATGCACCCGGCGGCTCGCCAGTCATCCTGTTTCCGGTAGGCGCGCTTTCCATCACTTCCGGTGGGTCCACAGTCCAGATGAATCTTGGCGACACTCTGAACGTTCAGGTGAATACTTATTCCGCCACGGGCCAGCAATTGATCGGACGCGCCATCACATTTGTTTCCACCAACAGCCATGTCGTCAGCGTTCAAAGTACGGGCGCATCGGCGACGCTCACAGCAGTGGGCGGTGGAACAGCCAAGGTCACCGCCGTAAGTGAGGGCAAGATCAGCCCGGCCATCACGTTTTTCGTCAAAGCGCCCTGCTGCCAGGTTGGAGAGGGTGCGCCAACCGCCGCCATTACACAGCTCTTTCAGGATGCCGTCACGCGCAACCGTCTGGTTGTGAAAACGCCCGCCGCTACCCCGGTCCGCCGAGCCGGCGCCGGTTATGTCCAGGATCTTCAACCGGCCGATCCGGCATCCACCGTTCGTTACCTGGTCGCCGTTTCCGATCGGACTCCCGCGGCCTATGTAGTCACCGGCGGCATTCTGGCGGAATACAACCAGCTCGGAGGGCCGTCCGGCAGTCTCGGATATCCAACCTCCGACGCGGTTTACGATTCGGCGTTCACAGGCCGTCAGCTTTTCCAGAACGGAGGCATCGCCGGAATACCGCCCCTCGTCGTAGCCGCCCCCATTCTCCAAAAGTGGGCGCTTCAGGGCTATGAAGCAGGACCCGCCGGGCAGCCCACGGCTGGTCTCGACGCCTTTGTCACGTTTAGCGGAACGCCCGGCCAGTCGCAAGCCTTCAAAGGTGGAGCGATGTATTTCGCGGCTTCGGGCACTCAGGTATCGAAAGTCTATTTCGTCACCGGCTTGATTCTCGCGCAATACACCACTCTCAGCGGATCTCGTGGACAACTGGGTCTTCCCACCACCGACGAGTATGTAGTCTCCGGCCTCCACCATCAGGAGTTTGAAGGCGGGTACCTGGAGTACACCCCGGGCGATACACAAGCCAAACTCACAGTTCACGCGCGAACTCCATCCATTACAGCCGTACCAGGTGCGGTGCTCGCCGGAAGCCGCGTTCGCGTAGTCATCGGTGGATTTGCCAACGGAGCCACAATCCGCGTTTCGCTCACCGGACAGCCCGACTTTCTAGTCCCCACCAC
This sequence comes from Bryobacteraceae bacterium, assembly GCA_963770345.1. GTDB lineage: Bacteria > Acidobacteriota > Terriglobia > Bryobacterales > Bryobacteraceae > CAVYPH01. The sequence goes on from CAVYPH010000004.1 coordinate 213,431, forward strand.
CACCGGATCATATTTCTGGGATCTCTTTGTGCCGGCCAGCGCATCCCCAGGCACCATCACCGTGCGAGCCGTGGACACCTCCAATGCATCGGCCAGCGCGCAGAGCAGCTACACCATACAATCCACAGCGAATCTGCAGGCGCAGCTAGTGAAGGTGAATGGCGACGCTCAAACGGGCGTTCCAGGGGCATTGCTCCCTCAGGCTCTAGTGATCGCCGTCCGCGATCCCAGTGGAAATCCTCTACCCGGCATCTCAGTGCGATTTGCGGCTTCACCCGGCGCCCAGGTTTCGACCGCCACCGCGGTCACCGACTCTACCGGGCCAAGCTACAGTGCAGTTCCGGCTGCCGCCCTCGGAAGGAATTTCGCTTGCCACAGCTAGTGCGGCCGGCCAGGTAGCCACGTTCAGTGCAAAGTCCGCGCAGGTGTCTCTCGTCAACTATCCGAAACTCGTCCAATCAGGAACGGCCACCATCGGCAGTGGGACAGCCACCATCGCGCAGAAGGGCGCCATGCTGACCGCTGCGGCGGCAATCATCCGCTACTACCAGCAGCGGGGTGATGTGCCGATGCCAAACGGTTTGGGCGACCCCGCTATCCTTAATACCTTCCTCACCGCGGATTGCAATTTTGACGTCCAGGGCAATCAGATTTGCGACGGTTTCATCTCGCCCACGCAGTCGAAAGAGCAGTTCGTCAATCTTTGGCGGCTGACCGACTTCGCCGGAGGCGCCCTGGATGTGTCGCCGGAGACGCCCGACCCATCCGCCATGCGTGATTTCATCGCGCAAGGAACACCCGTTCTCGTCGCCCTAACCCTCACCGCCAACAATGTGCCCGCTGGAGCGCATTTCGTTGTCGCCATGGGAGTCGGGTCCGACGGATCGGTTCTGATACATGATCCGAATCCCGCCTTCAACCGGGCATCGCTCGCGGACTATCTAAATGGATTCACCATCGGCAGCGTCCAGTGGAAAGGCACGCTGAGCGGTGCTGCCCGTCTGCTGGCACGCACTCCCAGCCCCACCGGCTTCCTCATTACAACCGCGAATGCCACTCTCGCCGTTAACTCGCAAGCAGGCGCGTGCGGTGTCACATTGACCTATCCGGACGCCATCGCGCTTGGCGATGGATCGTCCGTCCCAGCCGCGGCTATCTCGCAGCGATACTGCGATGGCGCGCAGTCCGCATATCAGATCGATCTGACCGGGTCGGGCGTGTTCGCCGGTTCCGTTACAGATCTCGGGCCGTTGGGATCGAAATTTGATCTTTCCGGATCTGGTCAATCCTCTTTTAAAGCTAATCGCCCAACCGAGCAACTCGTCGTGACGGCGCAGGATCTCAGCTTCGCATCCAGTGGCGTCGTCAACGCGGCGGCTTTCAGCCCCGACGTCGCTCCAGGCGGTCTTATTTCGATTTTCGGCAGTGGTCTTGCCAAGGCGGGGGGGACCACGTCCGTGCAGATCAACGGCGAAGCCTCCCAGGTTCTCCTGGCGCTTCCATTTCAAGTCAATGCAGTGATTCCGCTGGACTTACCACCAGGAAATCAGGTACTTCGGATCGTTTCGCCGTTCGGAACAGCCGATCAGCAAATCGGTATTCAAAGCGTAGCGCCTCAAATCTTCCGGCTTGCGCCCACGCTGCTCGGACTGCCCTCGTCAGACACCACTAGAGGCGCAATTTTGAACCAGGACGGAACCATTAATCAGCCCGTGAACCCCGCGCGTCGAGCAAACATAATTGTAGTATTCGGCACAGGATTTGGAGCAGTATCGTCCGGGCAGCCGCTGTCGACAACAGTGGTTCCGGTTACCGTCAAATTCGGCAGCCGCACAGCTTCGCCCAGTTTCGCCGGATTGGCGCCCGGGTTTGTAGGCCTCTATCAGGTAAACGTGGCGGTCCCCGCAGACCTGCCGCCGGACCTCGCGGTGTCTTTATCTGTCCAGCAGGGAAATGTCGTCAGTGCACCTGTGGAAATCTCAATTCAGTGAGCTAAAATGCCGTTTAACCGAAAAATCTTGACGTTCAGGCCGCCAGCGTGTTGTAATCAGGGCCTGTACCGTACACTGAAAGATAACCTAAGACATACTTGGCGAACATTTTAGACTTGACTTGTCTTGGGGATAGTGTTATCAATATTCTGACTGCGTCTAAGGGTTAGAGCGGCGTTCATCTGTACGAATCCCGCGAGCACAGATAAAGAAGAATGAGAAGTCGACAACAAGAGTTTGAGCTTGTGAGAGCAAGTTTGAGGCTCAGGTTGAAAAAAGAACTTCCGTCAATTCAAATTAGAAACTTCACAAGGAGAAGGAAATGGTAGATTTTCGCAAGTGGTTTCCTGCTCTAGCCGTGGCAGCTTTTTTTATAGGCTCCGCAGTAACGGCTAGTGCACAGATCACGCCGGCTTTGAGCTGCGTTTCAAACGCTGGCGCTACGCCACTGGTTCGTGCTGAAGGCATAGCCGAACTAACTGGTGATGTTGTCCTGAACTGCACCGGCGGTATAGCAACACCAGCCGGCCAAGCCGTTCCCGCGGTCAACATTCAGGTTTTCTTGAATACGAATATTACGAGCCGTCTCGATTCGAGCAGCACGTACAGTGAAGCGCTCATTATCATTGATGATCCAACACCGGCCAACCTGATTCCCTGCATTGGTATTTGCAACATCACCGGAAGCGGCGCTGGTACAGGTGTGAACTTCAAGAGTGGCGGCGTACCGAACGTGTACCAAGCCCGTACTTCTGGCGCGAACTCGGTGACTTGGCTCGGTGTACCTGTCGATCCTCCGGGAACGAACGGAACCCGTACCCTCCGCATCACCAACGTCCGTGCGAATGCCAGCCAGCTCGGCACCTCGTCCACGCTGATCCCGACCCAGATCACGATGTTCATCTCGATCGTGCCTCAGCAGGCGTTGCCGTTGAACAACCCGTCCCAGACCGTTGCGTATGTTTCGAAGGGTCTCAACTTCTCGCTGCGCAAGCCTGATAACTCTGGTACCACCACTGGTATTACGTTCTTGCAATGCGTGAACAACAACAAAGACATTTCGGGCGACAATACGAAGGCTCTGAATAACGGTATCTCGTTCATCGCGAGGTTCAGTGAAGGCTTCGCAACTGCATTCAAACGCAGAAACACTGCCTTGGGCGCGTCGGCTGATGCTTCCCCAACGCCCATTAATCAGGACAACGTCGGTGGTCTTTGCAACGCTGGCGCAACTCAGTGCCCAGGTGGCCAATACTTTACCGAAACCGGCTTCTATGCTGGCGCGGCGGGTGGTGCTTTGACCACCTCCACGAACGGATTGAACACCGCGGGTCTGGCTGACACTGGCACCCGTCTGTTCCTGAACTTCGCCAACGTTCCTGCCGGCGCCCAGATTTTCGTCGGCACGTACGAAATCTCCGGCACAACGCCTACGAGCGGCGCGACAAGCCGCGTTCGCCTCGTTAGCACCGATGCCAACGGCGCTGGTGCCTTCAGCGCAGTTAGCGCGACCTCTACTGCAACCGCCGGTCCTGAGGCGCTTGCCCCGGTCGCCATCACTGGTGGCGCGGGTGTCGCGGTCTACGAAGTCATGAACTCCAACCCGCAATCTTCGGAGAACATCGACATCCCGGTCGTGGTAGCTTTCACATCCAATACGTCCACCAACGTTCCTGGTCTCGGCACTGCCACCGTCACTGGTAGCTTTGCTCCGATCAGCACTGTCATCACGCAGAGCTCCTCGGCTCCGCTCCCCCGCTTCATCGCCTCGCCGATTAGCGGGACTGCCTTTACCATCAATGCTTGCTCTACGAACCTGCTCTTCCCGTTCGTTGTCAATCAGGCAGGCTTCGATACTGGTCTCGCGATCGCTAACACGTCGCAGGATCCGTTCGGCACCTCGACCCAGACTGGCGCTTGCATCCTGAACTACTACGGCAACACTAATGGTGGCGCGGCTCCGGCCAAAGTCACCAGCCCTGTTGTCGCTCCTGGCACCGAGTTGATCTGGCTGCTCTCCACCACCAGTGGCGGCATCCCGGCAACCCCGGGCTTCGAAGGCTACATCATCGCTCAGTGCGCCTTCCAGTATGCTCATGGCTTCGCGTTCATCACGGACGTCGGTGCTCAGAAGCTTGCTGAAGGTTACCTCGCGCTCATCCTCGACGCACCTGTCGCGAGCAGAGGTTCCACAAGCGAAACGTTGGGCCAGTAACCTGGTAACTTAGCTGTGAAAAAGAGGGGAGTTCGCTCCCCTCTTTTTTTATTTCTTACCCCGCTTCCTGTTCCCCCCTGAAACACATTGGTGATACACTACCAGTGGTACCTCCGCGTCCACTCCAATACAAGAGGTGTGCATGTTCATTTACAAGCGCTTGGTTCCTGCATTTTTGTGCCTGGCCGCGTTCCTTGGAACTCTCTCTGCCCAAACGAGAAGCGTATTCGTGCTGCCCCCAGCCGGCGGGACGAGCGTGCAGGTTTATAATGCAGATAACTTCAGCCCAATCGGAAGTTTTGGCGCGGCGCCCGCGCCTTTTCTCGTTATATCTAATCTTGCGGGCAACAAGTATTACGTAATATCAAGATCCACGTCGAATACCGTCATCGTTCTCGATCAGAACTTCAACCCGACGGTGACAGGCCGCTTCAATTTTGGAGTGAATGCGGACGCGGCAGCGCTGACCCCGGATGGCAAGCGTTTGGTTGTTCTCGCCGGAGGCGTTCATTTAATTGACACCAGCACCGACACCGATCTGACGCCAGGCGGCATCGGCGCGGGAAACCCTACGGACTTAGTTATCAGCCAGGATTCGACTCGAGCCTTCGTACTCAGTAAAACTCTCCAGCAAGTGACTGCAATCGATCTTGTCGGCAATGTCTCGACCAATCTCAGTTTTCCGTTCGCCGGTTCGAGTTCCTATGTTTCCATCTCACCGAACGGAACCCTTTATGTATCGGCAATCAACCGCATATTTCAAGTGAATCCAGTCACTATGCAGCAAAGCGGCGAGATTGATGTGACAGCCTACCCCAACAAGCTCTTCTTCACGCCCGACGGACATTATGCACTGTTGTCAAACGACCAGCCGATCAGCGGAAGCACCTCACTCATTTTGGTGGATCTCACAACTAAGCAGGTAACCGCCACTCTGCCTGGAAACTCTCCCACCGCGAACTTCAAATTCGATTCGATCGTGATAGCCGGCAACTCTAGCGCTTACGTCCACGATTCGAATTCGCAGAAAATATTCCAAATCACGATTCCCGCTGTTGGCGGGTCGGAAGCGACGTTTGGCAACGGCACCTTCCAGGGAGTCTTGGGCATGATCGGCTCCAACGAAGCGCCCAGTCCCCATTTTTTGTACGTAACCACGAGTAACTCAATCTCTCAAGTGGACCTGACGCCAAACGGGAATCTGACTGTCAAGCCATCAGGGCTTGCCGCAGCTCCAGGACCGCTAAACTTCACTTCGTCCGCCGGTACCGGCACACCGGCCACCATCTTGACCTACAACGACAAGCAGTCCGTCAACACTGGCCAGCCATACACGCCTCTCGTTGTACGAGTGCTGGATAGCCAGGGACGGCCGGTTTACAACACGCCAGTCTCGTTCACATCCAGCGAGCCGACTGCCAGCATCCAAAATTCCAACGTTCCCACCAACGCCGACGGGTATGCGACGGTTGCTATCAGCGCGCCGACCAGTACCGCCACCACGCTCACTGTCACGGCCCTTGCTGGCGCCGCCACCGCCACGTTTAACCTGAATGTGATCGTGACCGGTACCGGCACAGGCACCGGAACGGGGACCGGCACCGGTACCCAGCCGCAAGGAGGCATCGCCATCGTCAGCGGCACTGGCCAATACATGCGGGAATTTTTCCAGGCAAATGACCTGATGGCGGTTATCGTCACCGATACCAGCAATAAGCCAATTGCCGGAGCCACGGTGACTTTCACCATCACTCAAGGCAGCGGAGCCCTGCTTCTTCAGTCCGCTCAAGCTTTAACTCTCGGAACTTGTGCCTCCACTGGCTCCACCGCGACGTGTACTACTGATGCGACCGGTCAGGCCGGCGTCGGATTCCTCGCTAGTTCTGCCAGCGGCCAATCGTTCATCGCAAACACGGTCACCGCAACTTATAACGGCCTGAACGTCAATTTCATCGAAACTGTTTACCTTGGCACCACTAACCAAGGTGGTTTCTCCCCGGATCCGACGGTTCAGGAAACCGTTCCAGCTCCTGGCACCGGCCGTGTAATTACCGCGCAGGTCGGCCAAACCCTAAAAGGTGCGATTCAAGTAAGCGTCACTGCCACCGGAGGACCCTCCTCCGGCACGCCCATCCCGAACGTAGCCCTGGTCGCCTCCACCGGGCTGACTCCCAGTCAGGGACCAACTGCAACATGTGCCTCTGCCGGCACGGGCAACGCTGTTCTTACGGACGCTACTGGCCTTGCCACTTGCGATCTCGTTGTAGGTGGGCAGGTTGGCAATGCGGTGCTCAGTGTCACTGTCGGCTCAGCCAACAATCAGTTGCCTCTAACTCTGATGGTCACTCCCGGCGCGCCCGGGACTATCACCGCCGTGAGTGGCGACAAGCAGGCTGGAAACGTCAATCAGAAATTGCCGCTGCCCCTCGTGGCTAAAGTAACTGACGCGTCCGGCAATGTCCTGACGGGAGTCACTGTCAATTACACGGTGACACCTGCGGGCGCCGTTACCTTCGCTAGCCCCTCCGGCACAACTGATTCCAGCGGGATGGTTTCGAATACGGTCACTCTCGGCAGCAACCCGGGAACGGCCACCATCAAACTGACTGCCGGTACCGCGACAGGCCAGTTCACCGCTACCATCAACGCCAATTTCGGAGCCGTCACCGCGGTGTCCGGGAACAATCAAACCACGGTAATCAGTACTCCGTTCCCGCAACCGCTGGTGGTCAAACTGACCGACACCTCCGGTAATCCCGTGTCGGGCGCTACCATTACTTTCAGCATCAGCGGCGCTGGAACACTCTCAGCCACTTCGGCCACAACTGACACGAGTGGAACGGCGTCAGTCAAAGTAACCGCAGGCGCTTCGGCCGGAAACTCGACAGTCACAGCCACCGTCGGGAACTTCACCACCACGTTTACTCTGACATCGATTCTCCCTGGACCTGTACTCACACAAGGCAGCTTCCAGAACGGCGCGAGCTTCGCGCCGGGCATCGCTATCGGCGCGGTCGTCGTCATCACAGCTCCAGGTATCGCGCCAACGGTCCAAGGGATCGTGAATCCTCCGGCTCTGTTTGGTCAGCTTCCAACCACTCTGGCCGGCGTTGATGTCAACATCAGCGGAGTCCAGGCCCCCATCTACTACGTAGCCAACGTCAACGGACAGCAAAGCGTCGCGATCCAAGCGCCCTTCGAACTGTCTCCGGGTCTCGCAACCGTCACCATACATGTGAATGGTGGTGTCGGGACCCTTGCCGGGGTGCCGGTCTTTGCCGTACAACCCGGTATCTTCGAAACGGTCGACTCCACCGGCCGCAAGTATGCCGTAGTCACTCGGTCGGATGGCAGCTACATCTCTCCGTCTAATCCTGCGCATCTCGGCGAAACCATCCGGGCTTATATGACCGGACTCGGACAGACCACGCCCGCAGTGGGAACGAACCGCGCCGGCATCCCGGGCCAAAACGTAATCGCACCCATCATCGCCGGTGTGAATAACTCAGGCGCTACATTCATCGGCGCCGCGACGTTACCTGGGGCGATCGGTGTCTACACCATCGATCTGCAGATTCCGGCCGGCACACCCACCGGAAACGCAATCAATCTCTCGTTTGCCGCGACGGCGCCAGACGGAACCAAGATATACTCGAACACCTCGAGCATTGCCATCACAAACTAAACCGGAAAGGGGCGGGCTGTCATCTACCCGCCCCTTATCCGCTCTGTTGTACATCCAACTGTAGCCGTTGATCGGACATTGTCGTCACACCCTGTCCGCCGTTGTAATAGTCGTTCAGAATCAAGCCTGCATTGATCTGTCTGCCATTCGGCAACTGAATCTCATTGCAAGCGGCGTCCGCCTGATAGGGCCCGCCTTCTGAGCCGAATCGGTTACTCGCTATCGTCGCGCCAGGAGCGTAGGTCTGCACCAGCCGTAGCGCCTCTTGCGCGCCCTCTTGCGTGGTGCCGTACGAGCCATTCATGGTGTAGGCGCCCCCGCCCGGAGCGTTGCTCGTGCCAGTCACGTTGATCGGACTGTACCAGTTAGCAAAGCCCGTCACATATCCCGGCTGCAGCGGGTTACTTGGCGTGGTGAAATACGGATTCGTCGCCGCCGCGCCCGTGTAACCCCACTGATTCTGCATCGGTGTCGCCGAGGGCGTAATCAACGGAGCGCCGCTCGCCGTCACCTGACCAGTCGCCACCGGCGCACCGTCCCGCAGATCCACTGGTTGGATTGGCGCCAGCGCCGCGCTCGCTGGGAGACCCGTGCGAGGCACCAGACTATTCGCGATTCCCACATTGGCACTCAATTGTGCCCAATTGGGACTCGCCCCCGGCGTAGCCTGACTGGCCGCCGTCGCCAGAGCCTTACCCAACTCGCTCACAAACGGTTTCGCCTGCGAAGACGAAGCTATTTTGTTTGATAAACTTGCAGGACGCGGCAATATCGCCTGCCGCATCTTGCCTACCATTGCCCGCTGAACTGATTGCACCATCGAGCCGTTACCTCCACGCGTCAACGATGCAAGCTATCCGCCAAACCCTCTCAGTTAGCGGTGCCGGCCGGTCTGACCGGACGCGGAACGGCAAATTGGATCGTCAGCGGTGAGTTTTGGCTCAATGGATCCACATGAATCATCGCTTTCAAAGTCGACTTGGGTTCCTTTGTTGAAGGAGAGTACCGGAACACGATCGTCACGCTCTCGCCCGACTTCAGATCTTTCTTCATCGGCTCAATCGTCAATCCCATCATCGCCGGGCAGCGAACTTCCACCGTCACCGGACCCGGAAGCGAATTCGAAACGGTCACGCTCTCCGTCGAGTCCTGGAAGCTGCTCAGCATAATGCTCTGCTTATCCACCTTGATCTGTGCCGCCAACTCTTCCGGCGTCACCATGTGGAACCCCGGAGGCTTCGCCCCATCGCCGGCGACTAGCGCATGAAGATTATCCTTGTTATTTTCGTCGTAATCCTTCGGGAGTATTCGCCTTCCGAACGGTGTATCGATGAACGTAGGCTTCACGTGATACCAATACCATTGACCGTCGACCACCTTCCACGTGGAGGCGTGGTCGGGCCGGACGTGCATCGAGCCCAGCCGCGGACTCCGCAACTCCGTATCGACCGTCATGATCACGTCCGCTTTCTGGAAATCGGCGGAGTACACAATACTCTTCGGTCCCTCGAATCCCTTAAAAGGGAGCTTCTCCATGGCGAAGAAGTAGTCCTTACTGTCCTCCGCCACCAACGAGTCCGCCTTACGAAACTTAGCGTCTACAAAGTCCTGATAAAATTCCTGGACCCGGGCTCGCAACGCCTTGTCTACTTCCGGTGGCGGCGCAGGGGCTCCCGCGGGCGCCTGTCCAAACAGCGGACTCAACACGCAGATCGCGATTATTCCAACACAACGCATACGTTAATTTTATCAGTTGATACACTGGCAGAATGTCACACGAATGGAGCCGCGGCGATTATCTCGTCTCCACCGATCGCTCGCGACTCGACTTCGACCTCATGCACGAATTCCTCAGCAAGCAGACCTATTGGGCCATCAATCGTCCACTAGAGCTGATTCGGAAGTCCGTCGACAACTCGCTCCCCTTCGGAGTCTACAAAGCGGACAAGCAGGTGGGTTTCGCTCGCGTCGTCACCGATTACGCAACGTTCGGCTGGCTCGCCGATGTCTTCATACTTCCCGCCGAACAAGGGCAGGGCCTCGGAACATGGCTAACGGAATGCGTTCTCGCGCATCCCGATCTGCAGGGCTTCCGCCGCTGGCTCCTGGCGACCAAGGACGCACACGAAGTGTACCGCCGTCACGGCTTCATCGAGCTAAACCGTCCGGAGCGGTTCATGGAACGCCGCGATCCGAACAGCACCGACCAATCCGATTACTGGAAGCCTACCGGTTAAACAAAAAACCGTTGCTGTTCAGCAAAGCCCAAAGCAGATCCTGCGCGCGCTCTGTCCGGCTCCCGCCCTTGGCCAAATACGTCTGGCCCAAGTCCAATTCAGTTCCGGAAGGCGGACGGCTCAGCGCCGCGAGATACAGCTCTTCCACAATCTGTTTATCCGTCTTGCCCGCCAGAATCAATTTCGCAATTCGCCCCTCCGGACTCGCGATTCCATCGGCGATCATCGACCCATTCAGCAGATTCAGCGCCTGCACCAGGCTCACATCGCTACGCCGCTCACATTCGCAGCTCGTCTGCCGCTCCGGACGCCCAAACACATCCAGGAATCCGCCCTGACCGACATGTGGATCGGGGAAGTCCTGCGCCTTCGCCTCATCCGGAACGCCTTTGAAGTGCGATTCCAAGCCCGTCGCGACATTCACCGCGTCGAACAACTGTTCCGCCGACAAACGCCGCGCCAGAAAATGCGAGAAATTCAGTTCATCCTCGGCATTCCACTCATTCGTCTTGAAGCTAAGCTGATAAGCGCGCGAATTGACGATCGTCCGGATCAGATGATGCAAATCGTATTTACTCTCCAGAAAATCCTTCGTCAAAGCATCGAGCAAAGGCTCGTTGATCGGGGGATTGCTAGCCCGGATATCATCCACCGGATCGATAATGCCGTGGCCAAAAAAATAGCTCCACATCCGGTTCGCCATAGCCTTCGCAAACAGCGGATTGTCCCGCGCGGTGAGCCAATCCGCCAAACTATCGCGAAGCTGCTGCTCGCGAGGCACAAAATTGTCGACCTCAAACAGGAACTTCGCCGGCATCACGCGTCCGTCTTTCGGATGATGAATCTCCGTATCTTCCCGCTTGTCGTAGACGATCTCTTCCTCGCTATCCATGCCCGGCTTCAAACCCACATTCCCGAAAAACGCCGCCAGACTGTAGTACTGGTTCTGCGTCCACTTCTCAAACGGATGATCGTGGCACTGCGCGCACACCATACGAACGCCCATAAACAACTGCGTCGTAGTTTCCATCGCCACTTTCGGTTCTTTAGTAAAGCGAAGGAAATTCGCCGGAGGATTCTGGAACGTGCTGCCATGCGCCGTCACCAATTCGCGCACCATCTTGTCGTAGGGCTTGTTCTCGGCCAGCGATTCGCGAATCCAGTCGCGGAAAGCCCACATGCCCTTATCACCGAGCTTCGTGCGATTCACCTGCAGCAAATCGCTCCACTTCACGGCCCACTCATTCACAAATTCCGGCCGCGCCATCAACTTATCCACCATCGCCTCGCGCTTCTTCCGCGAGTCTGTCTTATCCGCGACGAACGCACGAGTTTCCTCCGGAGTAGGAGGCAGCCCAATCAGGTCCACGGATACCCGGCGAAGAAATTCCGCATCCCCCGCCACTTCGGATGGCAAAAGGTGCAGGCGTTTCAATTTTGCATCGACAAACTTGTCGATAAAGCTATATTCCGGGACTGGCTTCCAAGCAAAGCCCGCGCGTTCTGAGAGAGCCGTTACATTCACCACCTTTAACTGCCCTTCATACCGCACCAGCACAGCCGATTCGCCCTTACGAAGCGTCTTCACTTCACCTGAATCGGCCGCCTCGGCCACCGAAGTAACGCTGCTGTTATATTGAGCCAGAGTAGTTACATTCCGCACCGAACCATCCGCGTAATGAGCCGTCACTTTCAGTTGGCTGGTTCCACCCGGCTTCTCCTGGAAGATTTCCGGCGGCTCCACATCAAGCTTCGTCACCTGAGCCGACACCGGATCGCCAAACACAGCGCCCTCGCTCAACCACTGCAGCATCGTCTTATAAAAAACCGAATCCGCCTCGAACCGAACGCCGCCACCATGCGGCAACCCTTGCGTCGGCTTCAGAATGATCAAGCTCTGGTCCGGCTCCACGCGATTAATCCGCCGTCCCGAAAGATCGTTCACCACCGCACGGTAATCGAACTCCGGATCATAGCCGCGAAGCGAGAGCTTAAAACCGTTCTTCCCCTTAGCGCCGCCATGGCACGGGCCCGAAGTGCATCCCGTCTTGCTCATAATCGGCTGCACGTCTTTCACCCAGGTAACCGCCGAAAAGGCCGGAACCACCATAAGGAGCGAACAAACCACAGCCCGGATCACAACCTTTTCTTTGCGGCCTTGGCGCCTTGGCGTGATACTGTTTTCGCCCCAGCCTAACGCTGAATTTCTCAGTTTCATCTCTACCTCGCTGCTCGCTCTGTCTCGCGGACGGTCAACTTCGCATTCACGTCCTGAATCTTGTAGTCGTCCTTCGATTTTCGACCCACGCCCGGCGCCACCGAAGTGATGCGGACGTCATAGGTTCCGGGCTGCGCGTTCTGAGCCTCACAAGTCATCGTAAAGGCTCGTTCATTGCCAGGAATTTCCACTGGAGTACACTTCACATTATCGGGCAGGTCTTCCGCCTGTACCTTCACCAAATCACCTTCAAACGTCGGCTCACGATAAACCGTGCCATGAATCTCCATCTTGCCCTTCGGAGCCAAAGCCAGTGCCGTCGACGCGACCTGCACATCGTAACCCGGCACAATCTCCACTGCGACTGCCGGCGCCACAACGGGGACCATCTTCCCGTCAATCTCCACCTGAGAAGCGAATAACATATCGAACACGGTCACCGGAGTAGCGAAATTCGGCGCCAACAGCACGGAACCCGTGTCTGGATTCTTCCCCGGCTCGCCCGCCAGCACGCGCATATTGCCAACGTTGCCCGCCATCGAATCCTTAACCTTATCCATCTTCATCGGTCCACGTTTTTTGACGTTGTAGCTCAGTTGGTATTCGAAGCCTTGAGAGATGCGGATCTCCTGAACAGGAACCGTCAAATTCACCGGAAGAGGTTTTGAAACCGCCATCGGAAGCCGCATTCCCAGCCAGGCAGCCGTAAACGGCCGCTGCCGATCGCCAACCACTCCCGTCACGATTCCCGGCCCTTGCGCGTAACTCCGAACCTTACCGCCAGGCGTATCGGCTTCGGCCAGCACAGTCAGTTCAAGCGCATCCGTTTTCGCATTCGGAGCAGCAGTAATCGTTAGCACCGTTCGAGCCGACTTGTACCCCATGCCTTCCGTAAACGGACTCTGCGCCGCTGCTTCCGAAGGTACGTGCCCACCACCCAACTGGAATCCTTCCGGAAGATTCGGAATCACCACACGCAGCGGACCATCATAGCCGCGCCGCTGCACATTCACCACCACCTGCGCCGTGCCCCCAGCCGGGACATTCACGTAGGGCGACACGATCTCCGCCACAAAATCCGGCGGTCCCTGCCGCGCCTGCAAGCGATATCCAAACGCCGGCCCGCCCCGCCCCAAAACATCCTCGACCATCACGGTGATCTCGTTAACCTTCTCCGGCACCGTAAACGGCAGCGCTGGATCCGCGTTCGCAATATCGTCCCGCGAAGCGATCTTCTTACCTTTTTCGTCCAACACGGTCAGCATCGCATCGAGCTGCGAGGTCCCTAGCGAAGCCGCCGTCAAGTCGATCACCCATTGCTGACCCGGCTTCACGGCCATCTTGTACCGCCCGGTTTCGCCCGGCTTCGCCAACCGCCCATTCACAATTCCGCCCGCCTTCAATTCAGTCGCGTCCGGCTGATCGTCCACCGCCACCACCAAAGGCAATGCCGCCGAGCCCGGCAGACCCACAAACTGATACGGACCCTTCGCATCAAGCTTCTCCGTCACCTTCACAGGCGCAGCCAGATTGCCGCCGCTCAAAGTGAACTCCACCTGTTCACCACGCTTCCCGCCAAGCGGAAAAATCGCATCGGCAAAGTGGAACGCTCCAATCTTAAGTCGATAAAAATTCTGCGTCTGATCGCTATATCGTGCGTCCCGAATCTTCACCTGATACATCCCAGCCTTCGGAAAAGTAACCTCCACCCGCGAATCGACGCCCAATCCCGAAGCATCCTCGTTCCTCGCAATCTCTTTCCCGGAGCGATCCAAGATCTCAATATTCGGATCGATAGCCGAGCCCACTCGCCGAGCCTCGACTTCAAACACCAGCTTCTCGCCGGCCTTCGCATTGAAATTATAAGAATCAATCTCGGCGGCTTTCAGAGTTCCGTTCACCACCACCGGAGTGTGCAAAGCTTCCTCCGCATCCTCCTCCTGAATTTCCGGAAACACACCCACCGAAAACAGCATCAAGTTGGAAATTCCGTCTTCGTTCACAATCCGCAGCGGATAAAGCCCAGGCTGCGCATCCTTCTTCAACTCCACCAGAAACGCCAACTCGGAATTCGGTCCCACCAACCGCGCCACACTCCCCGGAATCGAGGTCTGAATTTTCGACGCCGCAGTCAATCCATCGCCAATCAACCGAAGTTTCACCACAGTGCCACGCTGAGCCCCATGTGGCTGCAAATCCCGAATCACAGGCCCCGCAAAAGCACACGAGGCGGCAACGAGCACCCCAATCAAACTCTTACCGAGCACTGGCCACCTCCTGCTTCTCCACCGGCACCGGAACAAATCCCTTCGCCAAATTTCCGTTCAACTCGAAAATGCGTACAGTACCATCGAACCCACCAGTCACTAGGCGCTTGCTATCCGGTTCGAAGACCACAGCATTCACGCCGCCCTGTTGCCCGCGGCAAGTACCCACCAGTTCGCCAGTATCGAGTTTGTAAATATGGACATCCCCAACCTCAGCCCCCACCGCCACATATTGAGCGTCGTTGCTAATGGCCACAGAAAGAATCGGACCATCCTGTTTCTCAAACTTGCGGATCAAAGTCGAATCATCGGCAATACGCATCGCACGTGGCCGGTCCATCCGATACAGATACGGAACGCGCTCCTGCCCGCCAATCAATACCCAATCTTTCTTGGGATGCCGGGCAATCGCCGTAAGAGGCTCCTTCAGCAAATTCACATTCTCAACAAACGCGCCCGTATTCGCGTCAATCAACTTAGCCGCTCGATCCCGGCCAACCGACACAATTCGTTTACCATCGATCCCAAACACCGCCGCAAAAACCCAATCCTCGTGATGATCCATCTTGCGAATCACTTCACCCGTAGAAAGATCCATCAGCCGAATCGATTTATCCGGGCTGCAAAACACAAGCCTCGTACCATCTGGCGAAATCGAAGCGCCCGACAACGTATCGTTGGTCAGAATCACCGACTTCCGCTGTTTCCGAGTCGCCACATCCCAGATCTGAACCTCACCCAACCGCCCCGGATCGCCACCAACAGCCACCAGAGTCTTGCCATCGGGAGTGAATTGCACCGAATGCACCCGCTGCGAAAGACCCGGCAGACGCGCCAACAATCCACCGCCATTTCCGTCATGCAAAAGCACTTCACGATAACCCGAAACCGCCAGCAGCTTACCGTCCGGAGAATAAGCGATAGCCGTAATCAAAGGAGGCGCGTGATAGACAGTAGTGGTCCGCTTCGCCGTGGACAGGCCCTCCGAAGGCGAATCGTTCTTAGCGCCCTCGGAAATCCACTGCTTAATCAGATCAATCTGTTCCGGCGGCAGAGGACGTCCGCCAAAGGGCATCTGCGGAGTGGATTTGCCCGTCAAATAGCCTATCAAGACGCTCTCATCCGGCTTGCCCGGAACGAAAGCAGCGCCCTTCTTACCGCCCTTTTGCAGTCCGTCAAAGGTGGTCAATTCCAGATCTGATTGCTTGCTCGCAGGCTGATGGCAACCAATGCACTGGCGGTTCAAAATCGGCCGAATCTGTCGCGCATAGCTAACCGGTTCGGCCTGCGCGAAAGGCAACACGCATAGCATCGCAAAGAAGGCGCAGCGCTTTTTCATATAAGTGGCTTCGGGTTGAATTATATCGAACTGGGGCCGGGCGCGGGGGGATCGATTCGGTCAATGATATTCTATAGCCGACAGCTCAGCCACATCCCAGCGGAGGAGCCTAATGGCGGTAGAAAAAGTTGCACTGCGAGGAAGCGAGCGTCACATGGCGCCTAACTCGCAGACCATCGGAACCCCGGATCCAAACTCCCTCATCACTGTCACCGTTCTCTTGCGGCGGCGGAACCCCAACCTCCCCGATCCGGGATCCGAAACTCTGACACGCGAGGAGTTTGCCCTCCGTTTCGGCGCGGACCCGGCGGACGTCGCGCCCGTAGAAGAATTCGCCAGCGACAACGATTTGACCGTGATCGAAGTGGATTTGGCGCGGCGCAGTATAGTGCTGGCGGGAACCGTCGCCAATATGAACGAGGCCTTCGCGACGGAGCTTTTGCTATTTCAGAGCCCCAACGGATTGTTCCGCGGGCGCGTCGGAATGCTTTACATACCAAGCGATCTGGCGGAGATCGTCGCCGGTGTGTTCGGATTGGACGAGCGTCCCCAAGCCAAGGCTCATTTTCGCCGGCTAACGGCGCGGATCGGTCCGAAAGCCGCAGGCGACACATCTTATACGCCAATCGCCGTCTCCAAGCTATACGACTATCCGGCTACCGGCAACGGCTCAGGGCAGACTGTCGCCATCATCGAACTGGGCGGCGGATTCCGCTCCTCCGATCTGAAGACTTATTTCAGCGGCCTCGGAATCAAGACAACCCCCAGCGTAACGGCCGTTTCGGTCGACGGCGGGCAGAATCAGCCTGTGGGCGACCCCAACAGCGCCGATGGGGAAGTGCTGCTCGATATTGAAATCGTAGGAGCCATCGCCCCAGGCGCAAGGATCGCAGTGTACTTCGCACCGAACACCGATCAAGGCTTCCTTGATGCCATCACCACGGCATTGCACGACAATGTACGCAAGCCCTCGGTCGTATCCATCAGTTGGGGCGGGCCGGAATCGTCGTGGACCGCGCAATCGTTGACTGCCTTCGACCAGGCCTTCCAGGACGCTGGTGTCCTCGGAGTAACGGTGTGCTGTGCGTCTGGCGACGACGGGTCCGCCGATGGTGTGACCGATGGCGCGGCCCACGTAGACTTCCCCGCATCGAGCCCTCACGTTCTGGCCTGCGGTGGCACACGGCTGGAGTCGTCCAAGAACAAAATCTCGAAGGAAGTTGTATGGAACCAAGGCGCGGGCAATGGCGCCAGCGGCGGAGGCGTCAGCGCGACATTCCCCGTCCCTGCATACCAGGCGAGCGTAAACGTACCGGTGTCGGCGAACCCTCCGCATTTGAAAGGACGCGGCGTTCCTGATGTTTCAGGTGATGCCGATCCGGCCACAGGCTATCAGATCAGAGTGGATGGCAAGAGCGCTGTGTTCGGAGGGACCAGTGCCGTAGCACCGTTGTGGGCCGCATTGATCGCGTTGATGAATCAACAACGTGGAAAGCCCGTCGGCTTTTTGAATACGGCGCTCTATGCCGCAGCCGCCAAAAGTAAGGCCCTTCACGACATCACATCGGGAAATAACGGCGCGTACACGGCCAGCCCTGGATGGGATGCCTGCACAGGTCTGGGCAGCCCGGACGGTCAGTTGTTGCTAACCGCGTTGGGCGCAAAGCCGGCCACCCGCCCACCAAGTTCCTAATCTAATGTGATGTCTTATCTCATATTTGACAGCAACTCCCCGAAGGTCGCGGCTTCAAATCAATGCTCCGTTCCGAGCCGCGCGCGTAAGCAAGCGTTACGTTAGACGGGACACTAGTCTAACGTGGCTAGCGTCTGCCACGTTACCATTAGGTCCATGTCTCATAGATGGCTCGCACGAGTCCTGGCCCTTCTCATCTGCGCGTCAGTCGTCCCAGCCCAGACGCCCCTGGACCAACAATTAAAAACAAGAATCGCGGGCTTTCAAGGAACCGTCACACTCTACGCCAAAAATCTCGACACCGGAGCGACAGCCGGCATTCATGAAACCGATCCAGTAAGAACCGCCAGCACCATCAAGCTCCCCATCATGACGGCCGTATTCGACGCCGTAGAGCATCACAAAGCCGAATGGACCGAGCCGCTGACAATTGCCCACAAAGAAAAAGTCTCCGGTTCCGGCGTGCTCGCCAGCGAATTTTCGGACGGCGTCCAGCTCCCCATCCGCGACGTCCTGCACCTGATGATCGTCTTAAGCGACAATACAGCGACCAACATGATCCTGGAGCGATTCACCGCCAACACCGTAAACGCCTATCTCGATAGCATCGGAATAAAAACCACACGGTCGTTGCGGAAAATCCTCCGGGATGAAGTGGTCGAAGGAACATCGGAAGCCGGCAAGCTCCCGGAGAACAAGAAGTACGGCCTGGGCGTTTCCTCCCCTCGTGACATGGTGACCATTCTAGAGAAACTGGAGCGCGGCGAATTGGTCAGCCCGGAAGCCTCCAAAGAAATGATCGCCATCCTAAAACGTTGTCAGGACAACGGCGGCATCCGCCGGAGGATAGGCAATCTGCCCGTGGCAAACAAAACAGGAGCGCTCGACGCGTTACGATCCGATGCCGGCATCGTCTATTCCCCAGGCGGCCGCATCGCCATGGCTATCACCGTGGACGGAATGCCAACCGCGAATTGGACTCCGGATAACCCGGGTCTGCTCATGATCGCGGATCTCGCTAAGTTGTTGGTAGTTGGACTCGGGAAGAAATAGCAAAACGCCCAACCCACCCAATTTGGCAGTTTCCTTTGGCCGCCAGTTGCATCTAACCTATTCTTAAGACAGATAGAACCTCATGGCAAAACCAGTAATCCTCACAGTTGACGATGATCCCGATGTTCTGAAGTCCATCGAACGGGATTTACGAAAGCGTTACAGCGAGAACTACCGGATTATGTCCGCAAACTCCGGTCAGGCCGCGCTCGACCTGCTTCACCGTATCCAAAAACGCAACGACCCCGTCGCCCTCTTGCTCGTAGACCACCGCATGCCGCAGATGAACGGCGTCGAATTTCTATCCCAGGCAATACGGCTCTTTCCACAGCCAAAACGCGTCCTGTTGACTGCATACGCCGACACGGACGCCGCCATCCGGGCCATCAATGAAGTCAAGCTGCATCATTATCTCCTCAAGCCCTGGGACCCGCCTGAGCAAAATCTGTACCCTGTAGTCGACGACCTTCTCGATGACTGGCAGTCCTCCTTCCTCCCGCCATTCGAAGGGGTTCGCGTGCTTGGCATGCGGTGGTCGCCGCGTTCGTACGAGCTGCGCGAGTTTCTCTCCCGCAACCACGTCCCATACCAGTGGCTCGACGTCGAATCGGCCGGCCGCGACGCCGAGATCCGGCGTCTTCTCGAAGGCCTGGGCCCCGAAGCGTCAAAACTTCCCGTCGTTCTATTCCCGGACGGCACCCAACTCGCCGAACCCACCACGGCTCAACTGGCCGACCGCATCGGGCTGCGCACTCACGCCGACACCGATTTCTACGACGTCGCCATCGTCGGAGCCGGCCCCTCCGGCTTGGCCGCCGCGGTCTACGGAGCGTCGGAGGGCCTGCACACCGTCATGGTCGAACGCGAAGCGCCAGGCGGACAGGCCGGCTTGAGCGCATTAATCGAGAATTACCTCGGCTTTCCCACCGGCCTCGCCGGAAGCGATCTCGCACGCCGCGCCGTCACGCAAGCGCGCCGCTTCGGAGCAGAAATCCTATCGCCGCAGGAAGCCGTCAGCCTTCGCGTCGATGGCCCGTATCGATACGTCAAACTGTCTGACGGGATCGAACTCTCCTGCCACGTCCTGCTCATCGCCACCGGCGTCCAGTGGCGCAAACTCAACGTCCCCGGTATGGATCGCCTCACCGGCGCGGGTGTCTACTACGGCGCAGGTTCCACCGAAGCCGTTTCCTGCCGCGACGAAGACGTCTACATCGTAGGAGGAGCCAACTCAGCAGGACAGGCAGCGCTACATTTCGCGCGATTCGCCCGACGGGTAGTGATGCTGGTTCGCGGCGAATCGCTGGCCGCCTCCATGTCGAAGTACCTCATCGATGAGATCGCGCAGACCGCTAACATACAGGTAGAATGCAATAGCTGCGTCGCCGAAGTCCATGGCGAGGATCGGCTGGAGTCCATCACCATTCATTGCGACAAGACAGGCACGAACGACACCGTCCCCGCATCGGCCCTGTTCATCTTCATCGGAGCTCAACCGAAAACAACCTGGCTCGACGGCGTAGTCGAGCGCGATAGCAACGGCTTCATCCTCACCGGCGCCGACCTGATGAAAGACGGGAAACGGCCCAAGGGCTGGCCGCTCGATCGGGATCCTGGATTGCTCGAAACCAGCGTGCCCGGTATTTTCGCGGTCGGCGACGTGCGCCACGGGTCCGTAAAAAGAGTTGCCTCGGGTGTCGGCGAAGGATCCATAGCCATCCAATTCGTCCACCAATACTTGAGCAAGGTCTGACATGATCGAAACCTCCAGCATCACGAAATCCCTCGTCGAAGAACTCCGAAAAATCAAAAATCTCGAAGATCTCGCCGAAGAGAACCTCGAATGGCTCGCTGCCCACATGACTGTGACGGCGTATTCGCCCGGAGAGATTATTTTCGCCGAAGGCGCTCCGGCCGACCAGATGGCGATCATCCTCGAAGGCGAGGTCCGCGCCGAATGGGCGGGCGACACTCGGATTTACATCGGGCACGCCGGACAGATCACCGGGATGTTGCCGTACTCCCGCCTGACCCACTACCCGTCCACCGGCCGCGCCGGTTTACATACCCGTCTGGCCACGCTCCCGAAGGAGCTCTTTCCTGAGATGCTCTACAAAATTCCCGAGCTCGGGCAGCGTCTCGTGAATGTCATGTCCGACCGCGTCCGCGAGGGTACCAAAGCCGATGTGCAGCGCGATAAACTGACAGCCCTCGGTAAGCTGTCAGCCGGACTCGCGCATGAATTGAACAATCCGGCCTCCGCCGTGCAGCGTGGCGCTGAAATCCTCCGTGAATCGGTAGCGGCCCTCCGTGCCGCGCACCTGCGTATGAACAAGCGCTCGCTTTCGGCGGAGCAGCGTCTTTTCCTCGCGCAATTGGAAAACGACTGGGGCGAGCGGATGAGCAAACAGCAGATTTCCGCGCCGCTCGACCCGCTCGACAAGAGTGATCGCGAAGAAGAAATCGGCGGCTGGCTTGAGCGTCACGGCGTCGCCAATGCGTGGTCGCTCGTGTCAAATCTAGTCGAAGCCGGAGTTGATCTGGGGATGCTCGAGAATGTCGCTTCTCATATGCCGGCCGATGCTCTCAACGATGTCATCACGCGCCTGTCCGCCTCATTCACAGCCTCTCGCCTGGTCGAAGAAATCGAGCACGCCGCGTCCCGCATCTCCGAGCTCGTTCGCGCCATCAAAGAATATTCGTACATGGACCAGATGCCCGAGCAGGAGGTCGACATCCATAAGGGCCTCGAAAACACGCTGATCATTCTGCGCCACCAGTTAAAGAATGGAATTAATATTACGCGCGAATACGACCGCGACCTGCCGAAAGTCTGCGCTCACGGCAGCGAACTGAACCAGGTCTGGACCAACCTCATCCAGAACGCCGTCGACGCCATGAACGGCAAGGGCGAGTTGCACATCCGCACCGTGCATGAACTCGAGCGCGTGATGGTGGAAATCGGCGACAACGGCCCAGGTATTCCAGCCGAGAAGCAGAATCGCATCTTCGAACCGTTTTTCACCACCAAAACTGTCGGCGAAGGGCTCGGCCTGGGACTCGACACCGTCTACCGTATCGTGCAAAATCACCGCGGCGACGTCCGCTTCGAATCGCGTCCCGGCGACACGCGTTTCCAAGTCCGGCTGCCGTTCGCTAAAACTCAAGGAGGATCGTCATCATGAAGCAGTGTTCGCATCTCGACCAGATCAAGGACGTCAAACCGCACACTCGCGGCTGCGAAGAGTGTCTCAAGATAGGCGACACCTGGGTTCACCTCCGCCTATGCCTGTCCTGCGGCCACGTCGGCTGTTGCGATTCATCGAAAAACAAACACGCCACCAAGCACAATCGCGCCACCAAGCACCCCATCGTCCGTTCGCTTGAGCCAGGCGAGAACTGGGGCTGGTGTTATCCCGACGAACTAATGATCGATTTTTAAACGCACCAACCCACCACACGCCGAAACACCCCGAGCCGAGCCGCCATGCGTAAGCATGCGTTCGTACCGGTCGCCAACCAGCAAACCCTCTCATTCCGCGTATAATCCGTCAATGCCACTAACAGCGGCCGACCGCGCCCGGAATCTCCAAAAGATCGCCACCGCCGCCGTAGCCACGGAATTCACCAGCGGAATCCCGGCAGAACTCAGCGCCGCGCAATGCATCCTAGAAAGCGGCTGGCTCGAATTTGCGCCCGGTGCCAATCCGTTCGGCATTAAGGACTACGAAGGCGCACCAGGCCGGCAGTTGCTCGATACCGCCGAGTGGTTTACACCCGCCGAACTGGAAGAATTCCTGGCGTTGGAAGATGGCCGTACGGCCGCAGCGGTAGTAAAGAACGGAATACCAAACAAAACCGGCAAGCGGACACAATACCGCGTGAAAGACTGGTTCGCCAGGTTCCCATCGCTAACCGCGGCCTTCCAGCGTCACGCCGAAATGCTTCTACAAGGTCTGTTCTATCGCCAAGCCACAAAGCAGTACCAGTCCGACAGAAATCTTGACGCCTACATCGAGGCGATCGCAAAGCGCTACGCCACCAGTCCTACATACGCTTCGCAGGTGGAACAGTTGATCGCGCAGAACAACCTGAAGTCCGCACTAAAGACCGCGCGAGCTTAGTTCTCGCTAGGCACTCTGTTCCCACGATCAACCACCAGGCACTCCAAGGCCACCTTGCGATGCGACAATTTCAAGCCATATTGCCGCTCAAGCGCACTCGACACAAACGCAAACGCAGCGCTCTGCATTTCGTCGTAGTTGCCGGCGAAAGCCGGATCACCGGGATCGAAACCCCTCACGTTCAACACTACATCGAACCTTCCTTCGAGCCCCGTCCGGTCCAGCACTTTTTCGCGGACTCCGTATGGCGGACTGTTTCCCAAGAGGGCCGCGAACTTTGCCAGCGTCCCATTGCGGAAAACGATCACGCCATCCGCGGGTTCGTATCTCTCAGCGTCTGGAGTCTGGATAGCCGGGAGATTCTTCACGCCGCCCTTAGCGATCTCCATCACGCCCACCGGCAACTCCCGCATTTCCCGATGGAGCTTAAGTTGGAAGCGATTCTCCAAAAGGGTCTGAACCATAAGCTTAAGCTCGGATTCCGGAACCGGTCCTGCGGCTTTGGCTAGGATATCGAATCGATCGTCGGTCACCCAGTCTGGTCCGAACACGCTTCCGGGAACGTCATAAGCCCATGCGAGTGCGGCCCAAAACCGCGTGTATCGCGCAGATACGCCATCGGGCGCGGTTTTGAAGCCGTTATTGCCACCGGGCGGCCGGGAAGCGCCCGGCGGATACATCTTGATAGAAGCGATATCGAATTGTGGGCGTTGCGCCACGGCAGCGGCCGATAAAATAACGGCCAAAACCACAATGCGATTCATCCTGACTAGGATGACGGAGCACTAGCAAGGAATGTGCAAGGCTATTCGGAACAGACGACCCCCGCCGGCGCGCCTGTCGGAGCACCCAACCTGATACTGTCCGAATCCACCTTGCGAAAGACAAGATGCTGCACCCCAGGCGGCTGAGTCGGCGCAAGCGTGAAGAATACTCCGACCGTGCCTTTCTCACAAGTCATATTGAACTGACCCCGAAGCCAGTTCTCCGGCATCACCGGACCCACCGCGCTACACTCGCCAACTTCCTCCTTCAGCCGCCGGATATCGGCCCGCCGCTGGGCCACCGGAGCATCCAGAAACAGGTTCATAGCCGCGATCTGTTTCGCCTCGGCATCGTCCCACTGTTTCCAGAGATTCACAATATGTTCGCGCATCTGAGACAGAATCGGCGCAGTGGGCAGTTCCAGTTTCCGCAGTCCACCGGTCTTCAACAGGACATCCCAAGCTCGGCTGATGGGCTCGGCCGGTCCGGCATAGGTCAGATTGGCCATGGCAAACATCCCAACGCCGTAGTCCGGGAGCCAGCTCATGTACGAACCAAAGCCGGGCAGTCCGCCACCATGACCAACGATGTGTTCGAAGCGGCAATCGGAGCTGATGCGTAGTCCATAACCGTATCCGCTCTCGGAGGCCGTAAGTACGCCACCGGGCCGCCCCACCGTCAGATTCGAAGGAGTCCACAAGTGGCTCATCTCGCGCACGGAACTCCGGCGAACAGGCCCATCATCCACATCGTCGCGCGCAGGCCAGGCGGCAAGGTGGAACCCGACGTACCTTCCAAGGTCCGTAGCCGTCGTCAGCAGCCCACCCATGGAACCGAAAACGCCATGCGGAAGCGGAGCCTCCTCAAGATAGGTTCCATCCGGCTGCAGCCGATAGCCCACCGCTCGATGGTTAGCCGGAGCCTGAGAGAACTCGAAAGTAGAAGCGTCCATGTGAAGCTTCGCCAGAATCTCCGCGCGGACATACTTCTCATACGGCATGCCCGAGGCCTTCGTCACAACGCGGCCCAACAGACCAAAAGCATAGTTCGAATATTCGTATCGAGTGCCAGGCGGCGTGGAAAACGGAATTCCGCGGCGCAGCCAGGCCGTCAGATCGGCGTCGCTGACACTCAGTTGCTGGTCGCCCCATGGATTGTCCTCCGGAAAACCCGAGCTGTGGCTCATCAGTTGGCGGATTCGCAGCGGAGCGGTATCGCGCGTCGGCAGTTCCATCCGCGCGAATTCGGGAATCCACTTCGAAACCGGGTCTTCGAGCGAAAGCTTACCCTCATCGCGCAGCTTGAGAATAGCGAGAGCGGTAAAGCTCTTCGTCATCGACGCAATGCGAAACACGGTGCCGGCCGTGACGGGCGCGTTCGACGAGCGATCCTGGACACCAACCGATTCGACATGCGCGAGCCGCCCATCGATGACAACGCCCCACACCAAGCCGGGAATCTTTTTGTCGGAGGCGAAGCGGCTAAAGATCTGATCGACCTCCGGCAGCGCCGACTCAAGCTTCCGGACTCTCTCGGGATCGGTGAAGCGAGGCGGAGGGTAAGCGTCGCTAGCGAAAAGGGCGGTGGCAAAGATCGAGCAAATAGAGACGAATCTCATATGAAGCAGCATCCCACAGATTCGCCGGCGCAAGAGCTCTTGAGCTGTATCTAGTCTCCACAGCGACTACAGCCAGACGAATCCGCCAAACTGATTCGCTCCATTTGCCTCTACGCGATCTGGCGTACGCATTATCGGCGTTCATTCGCGTTTATCTGCGGCCAGCGATTCGCTCCGTTTGCCAGGCGCAACAACGCACGCCGCTCTACTCGCAAATATTGAGATAGAATACGGTGACCTCTCAAGGACTTCAGCAAATGACGCAATCTCTGTGCCGGCGTATCGCCGTGGCTCTTATGGCCTTCGCGTTTCCAGTCGCGATCTTGGCGGACGTGAGTGGAACCACAACTCTTCAAAACAATACGATCCTGAATATGGACACCGGCGCGGCCGTCAGTTCCGGCGGCGACCTCCAGTGGAGCGCCAGCAGCCTCATCCCGCAGGGCAAAGCGACGGTCTACATTTCCCCCCTCACTGGATCGTTAGCGTTCAACGGTCTGTCCGGAGACGTTTTGAAGGGTTTCAAGATCCTCTCCTCAGCGGCCCCAATCCCGTCCAGCAAGCTCCCGGTCGATGCGTTGTTGGCCGTGTACACCAACGGGGGGAACGTGGCGAAAGTATTGGTCACCGCGAACAGTGGCGGGGCTATTACGCTTCAATTCACCACCTTCATCGCCGCCGTGCCCACCGGCCCTACCATCACGGCCGTCCTGAACAACTCCAGCCTGATTCCCGCAGGTTTCCCGAATTCCGGCATCGCGCCAAGTAGTCTGTTCGTCGTCAAAGGAAGTGGTCTCGCCGACCCAGCCGACCTGGTTCTTCAGTCCAGTCAAGGTTCCGGCATTCCGCTCACGCTAAACGGAGCCAGCATTTCAGTGACGGTAAACAACGTCACCACCCACCCTGCGCTCTATTACACGAGTCCCACACAACTCGCCGCTGTTCTTCCCGCAGCCACTCCGGTCGGCGCCGGGACGCTCTCCGTGACCTACAAAGGCGTCGCCAGCAATGCCGCGCCAATCCAGGTTGTACCAAGTGCGCTGGGAATCAACACCTACTACACCAACTCGGGAGTTGCCACCGACGCCGTTACCGGAGCGATCCTCACGTATACCAACTCCGGCTCGCCAGGTGAGACGATCGTGCTCTGGACCACGGGACTCGGAGCCGACCCCGCCGACAGCGATACCACCTACACGTTGACGCCGCACAGCGTGAATACTCCATTGCAGATTTACATCGGAGGGGCCCCTGCCACCATCCTCTATCAAGGCGCGTCGCCGTACCCGGGCGTGAATCAGATCAATTTGACCATACCGCAGTCTGTTCCCAACGGCTGCTGGATTTCACTGGCAGCGGTGGCCGGAGGCGTCGTGAGCAACATCGCGACGCTTCCGATTAACAGCGGAGGCGGCGCGTGCATCGATGCGCTAACCGGACTGACGGGAACCCAGATCGCCCCGTCTGGAGGACAGACCCTCCGGGCCGGGTTGGTAGGTCTGATTCTCACGAATACGCCGGGCAGCGGCGGCACTCGGAGCATCAGCAATAGTGCGGACGCAGCTTTCGAGAAATACACGGGAATCTACTCACCCAACACTTCCGTCTCGCCGGGAGGATGCGTCGCGAACAACCTCCAACCTGCGACCATAGGCAGCATTACCGGTCTCGACCCTGGCGTCATTACTCTTAACGGCCCCTCCGGGCTCGCCGTAACGCTGGCTTCGCAGTTGGGCATCAAGGGCGCATTTTTCGCGACGTTACCTGCTGGCGCGATTCCTCAATCAGGTGGAGCTTTCACCTTCAAGGGTTCCGGCGGTGCGGACGTCGGTCCGTTCACGTCTACAATCACCTTCACGAGCTCGCCAATCTCCTGGACCAATCAGAGTGCGGCGGTCACGATCGACAGAACACAGGGACTGACGGTGAACTGGACCGGCGGCAATGCGGGCACTTACGTCTTCATCAGCGGTACCTCTACAACGACCACCACTCCAGCCGCTTCGCGAGTGACTGGAGAATATATGTGTCTCGCTCCGGTGGACGCCGGGCAGTTTACTGTACCTTCGTATATTCTGTCGGCGTTGCCGGCCGGCAGCGGAGGTACGGCGTTGCAGAACGACATTTACTCATCGCTTTCAGCCACAGGGATTGATATCGGCCAGGCGATCGGAACCGTCTCCTTCAGCGTCGCCTCCACCTATAAGTGAGTGACACACTCCGGGAGCGTTGGCCAATTCCGGAGTCCCTTTAACCATGGACGCATTCCCCAATTTTTTCGGCCTTCAGTATCGTGGCGGCGTCGCCGGTAAGACCCGGCACTTCCCCCTGCATGATTAACAGACCTCGATTGTTCTTCAAAGGCTTAGTAATCTTCGACAGTTTACCGTCTAAAGGAAGCCCCCACATCCCCAGGCACGCGGCCACTCGCAAGTCCGGCGCGCCCTGCCAGCATGCAACATCGTTGGCGATCGGCCCATAAGCATAGAGCGAATCGTTCGGATTCAGAAACGTGCAATCCAACGGCTTCAACATGTTTCCACTTTCAATAATTAAAGTCGACCGCACTATCTCGGAAACGCCTAGAAAGCCGATTTCGCGCGGACTCACCAACGATACACACTGATCCTTCGTTACATCCAGATAGATGTCTTTGGTCAGGCTCTCGAGCGCATAAGAGTAAACTTTGAACTGCATTTCCCGCCGGAACAAAATCTGCTCGCGCAAGGCTTCATAAGCTGCCAGCCAAATCTTGGTTCGAAGCGTGGAGGTTTTCAAATAGCAGGTATTCGCCTCGTTATACTTCCACCAGGCCAGATCCACGTTCTTGAGAATGTGAACGACATCGAAAAGAACCTTCGCGTCTCCGCTTCGCAAAGCGTGCCGGAACACGGGAGCGAATGGGTACTTGTGGTCGGCTCGAATTTCGTCGAGCAACACCTCCACCTGCGCGCGATTTTCATCGTTCAGACTGCGGGAAATCTTCCTGATCAGAATTTCCATTCGGCTGCGGCTGCTTAAAGAAGCATGATTTGCCGAAATCAATTGGTTGAGCGCTCTGGCGGTTGTTCGCAGCATCGGCGCCCAGTCTACCGTCACGGACGATTCTTCCAGGGCCGTTTTTAATTCCTTACGCTTTGCATCGGCCTCCCGCCATCGCTCTGCAATACGGACCACTGGATGGGAGGGCGTCTTTTCCTTGCTCGCAACCTCGCCGTACTCCAGTTCAGCCGTGGCAATGTTGGTCCATGCAGTCTCAAACTCGGTATCCAAAGCGGCAAGCCGCTCCTCCGCTTCCTTTCCTCGCATCCCTTCCATCTCAGCAAGGGATTGCTCGATCTTCTCCAGACCTTCCTTCGCCTCTTCTAGAGCGGCTCGCGCCAGTCCCGATTCAGACCAATCTGGCGCCGACGGCCGGTACGCCGTCAGTTCCGCCGCAAACTCCGACCGTATGCCTGCATCGGAGACAAGCGAGTACTGTTTGAGAGGCGCATGCGAACCGGATGGCGGCAGCGTTTTCTCCTCCACAAAACCCCGCTTCTTCAGCCTGTCAAGTTGAGAATACGCCTGGTTCCGGTCCGCCAAACCAGCCGCGCGGCAAAGCTCGGAGATGGTAAAGGTGCCCAGGTCGTTAATGGCCGTCAAAACACGGGGACGAACGTTGCGGGTTGCCATGACTGTTCAAACCAACTTATCTTACAAAACTAAGATAACTCATTCCGGCTCAATTGTCAACGCTGCAATCCCATAACTTATTGATAACACTAGCTGTTCATCCCAAGGCAGTTCGCAGTCTCTGGTAAAGGCCAAGCGCATTTTCCTCCAGAATCCAACTTTGAATCGACCGCCTCAACTGCGCGTCCTCCTGCAAAGGCGCCTTCTTCAGCAGCGCCAGCAAATGCCGCTTCTCGGCCGCTTTCATCTCGCTTTCCTCGAGCACGGCCAACTCCAGCAGCAACTGCGTCAGCCTCTGCTCTTGCCCCGGAGCGAGCTCGTCCTTGATGAACTGGCGTACCGGCCGATGCCTGTCCGCCCTTCTCTCATCGGCCTCCCGTACCAGCGACACAAGTCCGTTGCGCGGCCCGCGCTCGCGGTAGTACAAAAACATCATCGCGAGCAGAAACTCCTCCTCCAAAGCATTCCCCGAGTTCCAGACAGGAAGCAAATGGGAAATATACTCGTGCATCATCTGAAATTCCAGGGTTAGATAGAACAGGAGAGAATTCTTAAGATCGAATTTTCCGGTGTTCACCCGGAGCTCGATCAGCTTCTTATCCATCGCGGTGACTGGTTGAAAATTCCCCGCGGTATCCGCGCGGAACTCCCACCCGTGTGCACACGGCCTGTTCCACCTCGATCGGACAAGATCTGTCGACCAGTCGGGATCGGCGATCATCTGCGCCGCCAGAGTGAAACCACGCACGTTGAGAGCCGACAGTTGAGAAGCGGGGTCTAACGCCTTTGCCCCGGTCACACACCCGGCCAACTTTTGAAAAAACGCCACCAGCGCGGGGAAACTCTTAACTTTAGCCTTCGTAGTCAGGTACGAAAGAGCGCTGCTGACCGTCGAGGGCCAATTCCCAGCATCCCGCGCGGTAAAATCGTCGATCGCACCCCCTTCAATGTGATCGATCCAATGCACGGCGTCCAATCCGTCCGGCAAAACGTCGCAGATCGAGCGCAACTCGGCGAAATGTCCAAGAAGCTCGCACCCCAATGCGCAGACCGCACGAAACTTGATCTCCGAGCCGTCCACTCTGGGATCGCCGGGAAAGAGACTCGCGGGCGTGTGCGGGGCCAAGAATTACTTCTCCGAAACTTCCTCCACGATCACATCCGGAAACCTTTTATTGATCCACAAACGGATTCGCACCCCGATCCGCTTGCCGGCCTCCGCGCCGATAGCTTTCCCTACCTCGGCTCCCGCGCCCTTCGCGACACCCGTCGCGACGCCCGTGGCAAAGGCAACCGCCACCGCGATTGCAAAAGCTTCCAGCCCGGTGGGAAAGCCGGCCGGAGGTTCGACCTTCACGCCAGTAACTGTAGGTTCTTCTTCCCGCAAGAAGTCGGCAAGATCATTCTGACGTGCGAGGATCTGACGCAGCAGCTCCTCGTTTGGCCGTGCCGGATCGGTTGATTGCAGACGAACTTCGATTGGCATAACGCTATACTATCCAAACTTCCGAATCGCCGGAACCTGGAACGGATCGCCGGACGATACCCACTCCACCGGCACTTCCGGCGCCAGGGGCTTCAGCCACTCGGCGCAGGCCTCCATCCCCCATTCCTCAAGCCCCTCGTGCGAAATCATCACCAGCCCCTTCTTCAATCCAAGGCTCATCGCATCCCGCACATATTCAAACGTGTCGTGCTGCGGAGTCTCCCCCACCAACGCAACATCGAAGCGCTGTAAAGAGGGAAGCACCGACGCCAGCACATGAGCGCAATCCCCGACAGTCTTCACTCGAAGTTCGCGGTCACCAACCACAACCACATTCTTCGTGCCAAGCCTGCGCTGAATATGACGCGCTACGTCCTCCAACGACATCTCCGGAATCGTATAGTGTCGTGGCCGGACATCAGCTGTATAGTAAGTAACCCAATCCAATTTCTTAGCCAGCCCCATAAAAATCGGGTCAGGTGTTCGCCGGTGCCAATGGTCATGTATCCTCCAAACGACCATCTTGTTTTCCTCGCCGAACCGGATCTTCGCCTGGCACACCGGATCGTTCCGCATCACCACCAGCGGATCGAATCCATCCCAATAAGTGGATTCATGACACACGACGAAATTCTTCCCCGCCGCGGCCGCACGCCGAAGAACACTGAAAGTCGGCTGAAACGTCGTGGCAATACCGGTAACACGAGTCTCAGGATCACCCAGGTGAAATCCGTCGAAATTGGACGGCCTCCAAACCACACCCTCCTCCGACAATTTCTTCTTGATCCGCTCA
Organism: Bryobacteraceae bacterium; assembly: GCA_963770345.1. GTDB lineage: Bacteria > Acidobacteriota > Terriglobia > Bryobacterales > Bryobacteraceae > CAVYPH01. The sequence goes on from CAVYPH010000004.1 coordinate 244,590, forward strand.
ACTACCTGGGCAGCAGTGATGGCGCCCTCGGCCGCACCAACAGCCAACGCTGATCCAAGCCAACAAGCAAAGCCGCGCCGCGTGATTTCGTTATTCATCTGGGAATCCAACTCGGGTCTATCACCGGCCACCAATCAACAGTGAGATCCGGCAAAACCGCCCGCATCCACCGCGCCATTTCCCCCACCCCCGGATTCTCGGAAGGCCCGTAACCAATAGCCAGCATCGCAATCTTGCGCCCGGAAGCAATCACATCCTGAAAATAAGAAATCGCGCCATCCACCTCGTCCACAACCCCGCCCCCGCCCGTAACGATCCCATCAATCCTCGGATCGGCCAGAAGCTGAGAGAGCGCCTGCTTCGGATCAGTCTCACCAGCCAGCACCGCAATCCGCGTAACACTGGCGGTGGGATCGCCAACGATGCGAGGTGACAACGCCTTCAATCGATCGGCGGCAGTTTGAGCCAACACTGGAAGCGTCGTTCGTGGGACATCGCAAACAACACCACGCGATCGGTTGCCGGCCGGCGTCACAACCGCGGCGAAACCCAACGCCCGAGCCAACGCCAACGACTGCGCCTGCGGCCTGAATTCATCCCAGGCGGCCCCAAATCGATAAACCATCATCTTGTTAGCGGTAATAATCTCCCGCTTCGCCGCCACCACCGGATCGTCCTTCAAGGCCGCCTCAAGCCCGCCCGTCGTGTAAGGGTAGTTCAAACCGCCGTGCAGGAAAAAAGGATGTTCGCGGCTGATGATGAGAGTTTTCCCTTCCGCTGCGGCCCGTCGAAGTACATCCAGAGTCGGCGCATAGCAGACCACCACGCCGCGCACCAAAGACTGAGCGCTGCCGGCGCAAAGCCCCTCATACATCGCCGTCGACATAGGATGACCCAACGCCGCATTCAGCAGGAGTTCCACCGTCCGGCCCGTCAGTTCATTTTCCATACGTCATAATACTCGCGTGACTAGACGTCAATTTATCACTGCCACCACCGCCGCGATAACATCGCAAACATTCGGAGCCGCCGCAAAACCACCAAACATCGTCTTCATTCTCTGCGACGACCTTGGCTACGGCGACCTCGGTTCTTACGGCTCCCGCATCCAAACGCCAAACCTCGACCGTATGGCGGCGGAAGGCGTTCGATTCACAAATTTCTGTTCCGCCGATCCAGTCTGCTCGCCATCCCGGGCCGCGCTCCTCACCGGCCGCTACCCCACACGCGTCGGCGTTCCTCGAGTTTTCTTTCCCCAGGATCAAGGCGGTTTGAACCTCGACGAAACCACCATGGCCAACATGCTCAAAGCCCGCCAGTACAAAACAATGTGCATCGGAAAATGGCACCTCGGACGCCCCGAACAGTATCTGCCAACGCACCGCGGATTCGACGAGTACTTCGGCATTCCTTACAGCAACGACATGAATCCCCGCGTCCTGTTACACAACACCGAGGTAGTTGAAGAGACTGCCGATCTCGATACCCTAACGCCGCGCTACACCGAACAGGCAGTAAAGTTCATAGAGGATTCAAAGTCATCGCCGTTCTTCCTCTACATGCCACACACATACCCGCACATCCCGCTCGGAGCCTCGCCCAGGTTCCGGGGGAAATCACAGGAGGGGTTGTACGGAGACGTAATACAAGAGCTGGATTGGAGCGTAGGCGAAGTGCTGAAAGCGCTAAAAAAGAATGGACTCGAAAGCAACACGCTGGTGATGTTCTCGAGCGACAACGGGCCCTGGTATCAGGGAAGCCCAGGCAAGCTCCGAGGCCGCAAAAACACCACCTACGAAGGAGGAGTTCGAGAACCGTTCATCGCCAGGTGGCCCGGAAAAATTCGCCCCGGACGAGTCTCGAATGCACTGGCCTCCATGCTCGACATCTTCCCCACCGTAGCCAAACTATGCGGCGGAACGCTGCCCGCAAAGCCGCTCGACGGCATCGACATCTGGCCCCTTCTAACGGGCCAACAGCAATCCATCGAACGTCCGCCGCTGCTCTATTTCGACAATTGGGATCTCCAATGCGCCCGCTCGATGAACTGGAAACTCCACATCGCACGGCACAATACCGCCGCTTACACACCCGCGCCTCCCGGCGGCACGGCACAGCTACCTTCTGCCCCATCCTGAACTCTACAATCTCGCCAACGATCCGGATGAAAGCTACGACGTAGCCGCGGCAAATCCACAAATCGTCGCGGATATCATGGCCAAGATCACCGCGATGATTCCAACCTTCCCGGACGAAGTCCAGCAAGCCTACGCCGGCCTGCAGAAACTAAAAGCAAATCCAGCCATGCCGGCGGGAGCATACGCAACCCCACCGCCAAAATAATCACTCTGCCCGAAGAGCCTGCAGCGGAGAAATCGAACTCGCCCGGAACGCCGGAATCAGCGCCGCAACCAAAGCCGAAATGCCCAGCACCGACATCGCCACCGCAATAATCATCGGATCGTACTGGTTGATTCCATAAAGCTGGCTCCCCAGAAACCGGCCCGCAGCGAGAGCCAGCCCGATACCCAAAAGCAGTCCCAACGAAATCTGAACCAGAGCCCCGCGCAGGATCAGCCGGAGCACGTTCCCGCGATCTGCGCCCAGCGCCATGCGCACACCAATCTCATTCGTGCGGCTGCCAACGTTATACGCCGTCACGCCATAAAGTCCGATCGATGCCAGCACCAGCGCCAGAATTCCGAACAGCGAAGTGAGCCGCGCAATCAGCCGCTGCTGGCCAAAATTACCAGCCACCTGCTCGCTCAGGCCTTTGATTCGAATCACCGGCAAATTCGGATCCACACTCGCGATCGCACTGCGTACCTGCGCCTCTTGCAACTTCACACCAGGTTGCATCCGAACCACGACATCGTGCAGGTAATGTGATCGCGCCTCGCCCATATTGAACGACTCGGTCGAAAATACCGAGGACTGCGATTCTGGCAGGAAGAAAAACGGGCCAACAGGCTTTTGCATTTCATAAGGAACATACCGCGCGTCCTTCACAACACCCACAACCTCGTAGTCCCCCGCGGCCCTGAGCTCGGTCCTGCCGAAATGCTTCCCGATCGGATTTTCATTCTTGAAGAACTTTCGCGCGAATGCCTCGTTGATCACGGCCACGTGCGGCGAAGGCGCCGTGTCCTGTTCCGAGATCGGCCGGCCCTTCACAATGCGATTACCGATCGTCTCAAAGTATCCGGCCGTGACACGAACAAAGTGAGAGAGGTTTTCCTCTATCGTTGCAGGCGCCGGGCGGCCTTCCACGAAAATACGGTCGTTCCAACTGTCCCCGCTCAGCGGCGAATACATCGAGGAAGCGACCGACAGCACGCCTGGAATACTTCTCAGCGAATCCTCGATGCGCCGGTGGAGCAGCTCCAACTGCTGGGGCTTGTAACTGGCAAGCAACGGATCGATCTTCACCACTGTGCGCCCGCTTTGTTCGAAACCGAAATCCTGATGCTCCAACTTGCTCAATGCCTTGGTAAGCAATCCCGACGCGAACAGTAGCACCAGCGACAGCGCCGCCTGCACGATCACCAGCGTCTTACGCGGAAGCGAACCCGCCTGGCGCGTCGATCGGTTGGCGCCTCGAAGCGCTTCCACCGGATCGGCCCGCGTCGCCATCCAGGCTGGAGCGGTGCCAAACGCGATTCCAGTCAGCAGCGAAATTCCAAACGCGAAAAGTAGCACCGGAATCGACGGCGACGCGCTGATAGGCGAAGCCGTCAGGCTTTGAAACGCATAGTGCAGAATCAGCCGCGTCCCCGCAAACGCAACTGCCAGCCCCGCCGCGCCTCCCAGCAACGAAAGCAAAACACTTTCCGTCAGCGCCTGAAATATAAGCCGTCCCGGACGCGCGCCCAACGCCATACTCAGCGATGTCTGTTGCCGCCGCTCCATCCCGCGCACCAGCATCAGGTTCGCCATATTCGCACAGACAATCAACAATACGAAACCCGACACCATCATCAGGATCTGCAGCCAGTGCTCATACACCTCGCGCATACTGGTAATTCCAGACCCGCCCGGACTCAGATAGAGCGTTTGCTTCGGCAATCTCGTCCTATCCACCGGATCCATATCGCCCACGTGCGCCCGCAGCCACTGCTGCAGCTCCACCCGCATCTGCGCCTCGATGGACGAGACGTTCGAGCCCGCCCGTACGCGGCCGATCAAATCCAGCCAGTGCAAGTTACTCTGTTGGAGCATCGAGACATTTCCCTGTACCAGAGGTTCCATCGCCAGCGGCAGAAAGAAATCGGGCGGATCGGTGCGCAGTGTGTCACCGAAGAAACCCGGCGGGGCAATGCCGGCAATCGTGAAGGGCTTGTCGTTCACACTGAACACACTGCCAATCACCGATGGATCAAGCGCGTATTTCTGCTCCCACACGCGATAGCTCATCACGGCAGCGGGCGGAGCGCCAGGCTGATCGTCAGCCGCCGTCAGCGCACGCCCGGCGTAAGCGTTCACGCCGAACATCGCGAAGTAGTTCCCCGATACAAATTCACCAACGTACGTTTCCGCCGCATTCGCGCTATGCGCCCGTCGCACACCGAGAAGTGTCGAGCCAGCCTGAAACGCCGCCAGTTCTTCGAAGCCCTTCGTGTTGTCGCGAAAATGCTGATAGAGTCCGTAGGCGACAATTGAAAATTCAACGCCCTGGCTGTACCCGCCCCAAACACAGCAATGAGTCTCCCGGCCGAGGCGATACAACTGAGCGGGGTTCGATACCGGAAGCGATTTCAGCAGAACCGCATGCACCAGAGTGAAGATCGAAGTGGTCGCTCCAATCCCGAGAGCCAAAGTAAGCGCCGCGGTAATTGTAAATGCGGGAGCCTTCCCCAGTCGCCGGACCGCTTGCCGAGTATCCTGCCACAAATGCTCGAGCCAAACCCACCGGCTCGACTCATAGAAGCGCTCCCCGGCATTTGTAAGGTTCCCAAGATTTCGTCTTGCCGCGCGATAAGCTTCGTCTTCGCTCAGCCCCTCGGCTCGAAGGCGATCCACCTCTAATTCGAGATGCGCCTGAAGTTCCTGCGAGAAATCGGATTGCGGCCGGCGCCGGCGGTCGAACATAATTCAGCCCTCCCGAGTTTCGAGTTTTTCCAGATCGAGAATCCGCGCCATCGCCGCCGCCAGCTTGCGCCATCGGCCAGTTTCCTGCGTCAGATGCTTGCGCCCCTTAGCTGTCAGCGTGTAGAACCGCGCCCTGCGGTTATTTGACGACACGCCCCACTCCGCGCTGATCCATTGCTGCGTCTCCAGCCGTTGCAACGCCGGATATAGAGCGCCATGATCCACCAGCAGCACATCGTCGGAGTTCAACTGAATGGCCCGGGCAATTCCCTGTCCATGTTGCGATCCGAACGCGAGGATACGGAGAATGAGAACGTCGAGTGTTCCCTGCAAAAGTGCGAGGCGATTCTTTTCGTCAGAAGCTAACATAGCGTTGGGTGAAATGCTAACCCATAATACGCTCGCCCGCTGGTTCGGTTACCAAAAAAAGTTAAACTGTTTCATGCCCGCCGATTTCGCCGCCGCGTTCGAAGTCTTGAAGCCCGTCCTCGCCAGGTATGCAAAGCGCCTGGCGGTGAAAACGGACACCCCCATCGAGTACACCTTGTTGACGAAATCCCCATCGCCTTACCCGCAGCACAAAGGCCAACCGATGTACTTCGGCTCCGTGCGTCTGGGCAAGAAATACGCCAGCTTCCACCTGATGCCGCTCTACATGTGCTCCACGCTCACGGAGAGCATCTCACCGGCGCTGAAAAAGCGAATGCAGGGCAAGACCTGCTTCAACTTCAAGACCGGCCCGGACCCCGAACTGCTCGCCGAACTAAAGCGCCTGACCGAAGCAGGAGTCAAGCTGTGGGCCACGAAAAAGTGGCTCTGAACAGCGCCCCGAATGCCTCCAAGTAGAATCTCAGATATGGAGGTCATTGCCAAAGCACTGGTGATCGCGATGGCGGCGGCGCTGCTCCTGTGCGGGCTGTACGTTGGAATTCGCACAGCCAGGGATCCAGTCTGGTGTGTCCAGTGGTTCAACAGATTGAATGGCGGCGACCCGCGCGACTACCGTGCCGAATGGAGAGACCAGTGGTGGGCCCGATGGAATCTCATGACCCGCAATCCCGATCTGGTTCGCGCCTCGCCATTTCTCGCATGGCAGTACCGAGCCTTCGGTATTGCGTGGGCTGCGCTTAGCGCCGTTCTTCTGGTGGCCCTCATCGTCGTTGCCGGTCAGCCGATCAGCCGGTAGTACGGCGCTCGGTCAACAGCCAAGTATTTTCTCGAGTTGACGCTTAACCGAGTCGGACGGCTCAGCGTTGAAATTGAACTGCCACGTTTCTCCCTCTTTGGCCGCGTCGATGCGCTCTCGAATCTTGTCTTCGCTCTGATCCTCAACAAACTCGATGCTAAAGGCCTTCTTGGTCCTTCGATTGATGTACATCTGGCGTTCGAAGCTGTAGCCGTACCCTGCATCTTCCAGCATTTTGTTCTTGGTTAACAGCGCGGTCATAACCGACACACCTCTTTCGACTACCATTTAGATTTTACCGAAGTGACCATCCGGGGACGTTGAAGTAGCCGTTTTTAGCCTCCGCCGTCGCGGTATACTTCCCGAATGCCACATATCGATAAGCACGCACCCGGCTCGTTCTGCTGGATCGAACTGGCGACCACGGACCAACCCGCCGCCAAAACCTTCTACGGTTCCCTCTTCGGATGGTCGGCCACCGACTTCCCCATGGGTCCGTCGGATTTCTACACGATGTTCACCCTGGACGGCCGCAACGCCGCAGCCGCCTACTCCATGCGCCCCGACGACCGCGCGCAAAAAATTCCGCCCCACTGGATGCTCTACATCTGTGTCGACAGCGCCGACGATGCCGCCAAGAAAGCCGGCGAACTCGGCGCCACGGTCCTCGCCCCGCCATTCGACGTCTACAGCTTCGGGCGAATGTCCGTCATCAAGGATCCTACGGGGGCCATCTTCTCCATCTGGCAGCCCCTGACCCACATCGGCATCGGCATCACCGGAGTCGACGGCACCCTCTGCTGGGCCGATCTCAGCACGTCCGATGTCGATCGCGCCAAACAGTTCTACTCGGATTTGTTCGGCTGGACCATCTCCGCTGGCGAAAACGATACCTCCGGTTATCTGCACATTCAGAACGGAAAAGAATTCATCGGAGGCATTCCACCCGCCAAATATCGCGATCCCAACACGCCGCCCCACTGGCTCTCGTATTTCCTCGTATCGGATTGCGACGCCTCGACGGCGAAAGCCAAGCAACTCGGCGGAGCTACTTACATGGAGCCGAGCACCATGGAAGGTATCGGACGCTTCGCCGTTCTCGCCGATCCACAGGGCGCGGCATTCTCCATCTTCCAGCCCATGTCCCGCGCGTAGCCGTTACTGAAAATTGATCCGAACCGCATTGTCCGCGAAGGACAAGACACCTCTGATCTCCGGACAATCGCAACCCCGCCATCTCGCGGAGTTCTGCAAGACGGTGACAAAAATCGGCACCCAAATCTCCCCTGTTTGCAACACCGATCCTCCAAAATCGGCTAAACCCGCCGCCCCGCATGCCAACTTAAACATAGAAAGAAAGCCCAAGCTCGACTAAGGGCACTTTCCAGAGGAGCAACAAAATGGCAAGCGCAGCACAAGTAGCGGCGAACAGAGAAAACGCCAAGCGTCCCCGAACACTCTCGGACGAAACGAAGGAATCCCTTAGAACCCGAGCCCTAAAACACGGGCTAACCAGCAAACGAGACCTCGACACCGTACTCGAAGGCGAAGACAAACAGGAATTCGAAACAATCCTGAACGCCCTGCTCAGCGAAGCGACGTTAGGCACCGCTCAGGAAATCCTGCTCATCAAAATGCAGGCCGAAAGCTTCTGGAAATCCCAGCGAGCCGCCCGCATGGAAGCAGGCGCAATGGACGCCAGCGTCCTCACGGCGCAATTCATGGACAAAGTTCCGCAGCAGGTGACTGAGGAAGGATACGGAGCGGTCCTCGCCGTCGCCTATCGCGAGGCGTCCCCCTGGTTCGACAAACTCCGCCGCTACTCCACCACCGCCGAAAGGACCTTCTTCCGGGCCACCCGCGAATTGGCTATGATTCGCAAAGAGGGCCCGCAGGAAGAAATTGGCTATGTTTCGCAGAACGCCAAACACGAAGAAACCACGGAACAAACAGCGGAACCGCCCCCTGAAATTGGCTGTGTTTCGCAACCAGCCCCGCCGTTACAGAATCCCGCCGCCCGGCCCGGCTCGCAACTCGATGGCCTGAGCTCTTTTGCCTCCGCCGAGAAGCTCGAAACCATGTCCGAAGCCGAAGCGTTCGACTTTTTGGACAAACTCACCGCCCCTCCGGCCAGTTCCAGCGCCCCGCACAAGGACAATAATATATTCCCTTCATCAACATCACCGTGTGGTGATAAACCAGCGGATCGGAGGTGCGCTTGAGCGCACCCAAAATTGGCCCGCTGGGAGAGCAATTGTCCAAACGCGTTGCGCCACAACGGGCCGTCAAAACCCCGCTCCAAAACCGAAATCGCACACGCGAACTCAAAAATTGAGTCGGCCCGACGGCAGAGGAGCCAAAAGTTGAGCAAAATCCTCCACCAAACCTAGCAGCAATAATCTCTTTGCGGCTCCGAGGGCTTGGCGTGAAAAAACCCGCTACAACCTTTACACTATGCCAAACGGCAGGTGCGCCCACCCCCGCTCCCGCGCGACACTCGGACTGGAAGCAATAACATGACAACCGCCGAGCCCGTGAACACTACACTTACGCCCAAGCAACCCATCTCTCCACCCAAAAAGCGAGGTTGGATCTGGCTCATCGTCCTCTGTCTCGCCTGCGTCGCCGGATATTTCGTCACCGTCCGCATGGGGCTCGGCAAGGGCCAGGCGCCCATCGCGGGCAAGAAATCAAAAGGCGGAGGCACCGTCCCGGTCCTCATATCCCCGGCCAAGAGAGGCGAAATGCCGGTCTACCTCAACGGCTTAGGCACCATCACCGCCTTCAATACCGTCACCGTCCGCACTCGAGTCGACGGACAACTCGTCAAGATCGCCTTCGAGGAAGGCCAGCTCGTCAAAGAAGGCGACCTCCTCGCTGAAATCGACCCCCGTCCCTACCAGGTCCAGCTCGAGCAGGCGGAAGGACAGCGAGCCCGCGACGAAGCGCAACTCAAGAACGCCCAGGTCGACCTCGAACGCTACAAAGTTCTCCTGGCCCAGGACTCCATTCCCAAACAACAGCTCGATACCCAGCTCGCCGCCGTCCATCAGTTCGAAGGCGTCATTCGAAGCGACGAAGCAGCGATCAACAACGTCAAGTTGCAGCTCTTTTACTCCCACATCACCGCGCCGCTCACCGGCAGAATCGGTCTTCGCCTCGTCGATCAGGGCAACATGGTTCACGCCTCCGACGCCAATGGCCTCGTCGTCATCACGCAGCTCCAACCCATCGCCCTTATCTTCAACATCCCGCAGGACAGCCTGCCGCAGGTCCTCAAGAAGACGCGCGCCGGCGTCACTCTCCGGGTCGATGCCTACGACCGCGACCTCAAGAACAAGCTCGCCACCGGGAACCTGGTCACCATCGACAATCAGATCGATCAGACCACCGGTACCGTCCGGTTCAAGGCAGTCTTTCCAAACACCGATAATTCCCTGTTTCCGAATCAATTCGTCAACGCGCGGCTGCTCGTCGACACCCGGCATGGCGCCATCGTCATCCCCACCGCCGCCATCCAACGCAGTACCCAGTCCACCTTTGTCTATGTCGTAAAGCCCGACAACACAGTGGAAGCTCGCGACATCGTTACCACCATCACTGAGGCCGACGAAGCGGCCGTCGACCGCGGTCTGGCAGCCGGAGAGAAGGTCGTAATCGATGGAGTCGACAAGCTGCAGCCGGGAACCAAGGTCAACGCCAAACCCGCCGGTGCGGGAGCCAAGAGCTGACGCATGAGTATTTCGAGCCCGTTTATCGAGAGGCCCGTCGCCACTGCGCTGCTTATGGTGGGTATCCTGCTGGTCGGCGGAGTGGCTTATCGCCAGTTGCCGGTCTCCGCGCTGCCGCAGGTCGACTACCCCACCATCCAGGTGCTCACGTTCTACCCCGGAGCAAGCCCCGACGTAATGGCGTCTTCCGTCACCGCGCCGCTGGAGCGGCAGTTCGGACAGGTGCCCGGTCTCAATCAGATGACTTCCACCAGTTCCAATGGAAGCTCGCTCATCACCATGCAGTTCACGCTCGACCTTAATATCGACGTCGCGGAACAGCAGGTGCAGGCCGCCATCAACGCCGCCACGAACTTCCTGCCCCTGGATCTTCCCAACCCGCCCATCTACAGCAAGACCAATCCGGCCGACACGCCCATCCTCACGCTCGCCCTCACCTCCAAGGCGCTCCCGCTCACTAAGGTCGAAGACTTCGCCGACACTCGCCTGGCGCAGAAGATTTCCCAGTTGCCCGGCGTCGGCCTCGTCAGCATCAGTGGCGGACAGAAGCCGGCCGTCCGCATCCAGGCCAATCCCAATGCGCTTTCCTCCTACGGCCTGAACCTCGAGGACCTGCGCGCAGCCATCGCCGCGGCCAACGTCAATCAGGCGAAAGGAACCTTCGATGGAATGCGCCAGTCGTATACGATCGGCGCTAACGACCAGCTCCTCACCAGCGCCGACTACAGTCCGCTCGTCATCTCTTACCGGAACGGCGCGCCTGTGCATCTCTCGGACGTGGCGAATTCCATCGACGATACCGAGAACGTAAAACAGGCCGCCTGGATGAACGACGCGCCGGCCGTGATCCTGAACATCCAGCGCCAGCCCGGCGCCAATATCATCGACGTCGTCGATCGCGTCAAGAAGCTGTTGCCCCAACTGCGCGCCTCGCTTCCATCCTCCATCGACATCGCCATTCTCACCGACCGCACCACCACCATCCGTGCTTCCGTCGCCGACGTCCAGTTTTCGCTCATGCTCACCATCGGCCTGGTGGTCATGGTCATTTTCATGTTCCTCCGCAACGTCGCCGCCACCATCATTCCCAGCGTCGCTGTGCCCCTATCGTTGGTGGGAACTTTCGGCGTCATGTACCTGATGGGCTACAGCTTGAACAACCTCACGCTGATGGCGCTCACCATCTCCACCGGCTTTGTCGTCGACGACGCCATCGTCATGATCGAGAACATCGCGCGCTATATCGAGGAAGGCGTTCCGCCCATGCAAGCCGCCCTTCGAGGCTCGGAGCAGATCGGATTCACCATTCTCTCTCTGACCGTTTCGCTGATTGCCGTGCTGATTCCGCTGCTCTTCATGGGCGATATCGTCGGCCGCCTGTTCCGCGAATTCGCCATCACGCTCAGCGTCACAATTCTGATCTCCGCCTTCGTCTCATTGACCTTGACGCCGATGATGTGCGCACGCCTTCTGAAGCATACGCCGGAAGCGCAGCAGGGCCGCCTCTATCGCATGTCGGAGCACGCGTTCCAGTCCATCATCGCGTTCTACGGACGCACGCTTCGGGTCGTTCTCCGCCATCAGCCCTTCACGCTGCTCGTCGCGTTCGCTACCCTCGTCGCTACCATCGTCCCTGTTCATGATTATTCCGAAAGGCTTCTTCCCGGTTCAGGATACCGGCGTCATTCTCGGTGTCTCCGAGGCCGCGCAAACGGTCTCGTTCCCGAGTATGGCCGGCCGCCAACAGGCGCTGGCGAAAGTGATCCTGCAAGACCCTGCCGTCGAAAGCCTGTCTTCCTTTATCGGCATCGACGGCACCAACCCCACCATCAACAGCGGCCGCATTCAGATCAATCTCAAACCTCTAGAGGAGCGCAAGATCAACGCTAGCGATATCATTCGCCGTCTGCAACCCGAACTCGCGCACGTCCACGGCATCACTCTCTTCATGCAGCCTGTACAGGATCTCACCGTCGAGGATCGAGTCAGCCGGACGCAGTTCCAGTACAGTCTCGAGGACGCCGACGCGAAAGAGCTGGCCACTTGGGTTCCACAATTCATGACCAAACTGCAATCCCTGCCCGAGCTTCGCGACGTGGCCAGCGATCAGCAGAATGGAGGATTGCAAGCTCGCCTCGTGATCGACCGCAACACCGCATCACGCTTCGGCATCACGCCGCAGATGATCGACAACACGCTGTACGACGCTTTTGGCCAGCGCCAAATCTCGATCATGTTCACCCAGCTCAACCAATACCGAGTGGTCCTCGAAGTTGATCCCACGCTGCAGCAGCGTCCGGACGATCTCAAGAACATCTATATCCGCACCAACATGGGTGTTCCTGGAACGCCGGGCGGGGAAGTGCCCCTCAGCGCCTTCACCACCTTTCAGCCGGTCAACTCGCCGCTCACTGTAAATCACCAGGGACAGTTTCCGGTCACTACCGTGTCGTTCAATCTGGCGCCGAACACATCGCTTGGCGATGCGGTGGTCGCTATCAATAACGCTAAGAAAGAAGTCGGGCTACCTCCCAGCATCCAGGGCGGCTTTCAGGGAACCGCGGAAGCATTCCAGGCATCGCTGGCCAACGAGCCCATCCTGATCCTCGCGGCTCTGATCACCGTCTACATTGTGCTCGGCGTTCTCTACGAGAGTTACATCCACCCGATCACCATCCTCTCCACGCTACCGTCGGCCGGCGTCGGCGCGCTCCTCGCGCTCATGATCTGCCACACCGACTTCAGCGTCATTGCGCTAATCGGTATCGTCCTGCTGATCGGTATTGTCGAAAAGAACGCGATCATGATGATCGACTTCGCCCTCGATGCCGAGCGCAACGAAAACAAAGAACCGCTCGACGCCATCTACCAGGCCTGTCTGCTCCGCTTCCGCCCCATCATCATGACAACGATGGCGGCTCTCCTGGGCGGTGTTCCGCTGGCCCTCGGTACCGGAGTGGGATCGGAGTTGCGCAAGCCTCTCGGGATCACCATTGTCGGCGGCCTTATCTTCAGCCAACTCCTGACGCTCTACACCACGCCGGTCATCTACCTCGCCTTCGATCGTCTGGCCAGGCGCGTAACCAGACGGGGAGCGAGCGGAGTCCTCGTCAGTCCGCAAATCGCAGAGGGAATATGAGCATATCGGCCCCGTTTATCCGCCGTCCCGCCGCCACCACACTCCTGACAGTTGCGCTGGCTATGTCCGGCGTCATCGCCTATCAGTTCATCCCCACTTCGCCGCTGCCGCAGGTGGAATTCCCCACCGTCCAGGTTTCCGCCGCACTGCCCGGCGCCAGCCCGGAAACGATGGCGTCTTCTGTGGCAACGCCGCTCGAGCGCCAGTTCGGCCGCATCGCCGGCGTCAACGAGATGACCTCGACGAGCTTCATCGGCTCGACGAGTATCATCCTGCAATTCGACCTCAACCGGAACATCGACGCCGCGGCGCGCGACGTGCAGGCCGCCATCAACGCGGCTCGAGGCCAGCTTCCCGCCAACCTTCCGAGCAACCCGACGTACCGCAAGGTCAATCCCGCCGACTCGCCCATCCTCATGCTCGGCCTCACCTCCGATACCATGCGGATCGGGAAGGTCTATGACGCAGCCTCCACCATTCTTCAGCAGAAACTCGCGCAGGTGAAGGGCGTCGGACAGGTTTTCATCGGCGGCAGTTCGTTGCCCGCCGTTCGAGTCGATGTGAATCCCACGCTGCTGAACAATCTTGGGCTGAACCTCGAAGACGTCCGTCCCATGCTCGCCGCCTCAAATGCCAATCGCCCGAAAGGCGAGCTCAGCAATGCCGACCGTGCCTGGTCCATCGGCACCACCGACCAACTGCTTGAGGCAAAGGATTACGAACCGCTCGTACTGGCCTATAAGAACAACGCTCCCGTTCGCATCTCCGATTTCGCCAAGGTCTCGGACTCCGTCGAAGATATCCGCACGGCCGGCTACGTGAACACCAAGCCCTCCATCGTGGTTGTCATCTTCCGCCAGCCCGGTGCGAACATCATTGAGACTGTCGACCGCGTGCTCGCATTGCTTCCGCAGTTGGAAGCTTCCATGCCGCAATCCATTCACACGAAGGTGGTCATGGACCGGACCACCACCATTCGCGCCTCGGTGAGCGACGTCCAGACATCGTTGACCATCTCCATCTGCCTCGTCATCCTCGTCGTTTTCGTTTTCCTGCGCGATGTGCGCACGACTTTGATCCCAAGCGTTGCCGTTCCGGTTTCACTCGTCGGTACGTTCGGCGTCATGTATATCATGGGCTACAGCATCGACAACCTCTCGCTGATGGCGCTCACCATCGCTACCGGCTTCGTTGTCGACGACGCGATTGTCGTCATCGAAAACATAACCCGCTATCTGGAGCAGGGCATGACGGCGATGCAAGCCGCCTTGCGCGGCGCAAAGGAGATCGGGTTTACAGTGGTCTCCATCACCGTTTCGCTGATCGCCGTCTTCATCCCGATTCTGATGATGGGCGGCATCGTCGGCCGCTTGTTTCGTGAATTCGCGGTCACGCTTTCCGTTGCTATTCTCATCTCGCTGGTCATCTCGCTGACCACTACGGCCATGATGTGTGCCCGGTTGCTCCACCCGCACAAAGAAGGTGAAAAACATAATTTCCTCTATCGCGCCAGCGACAAAGGCTTCGACTTGCTGCGGCTTGGATATGAGAGGAGTCTGGCCTATGTGTTGCGCCATCAATTTCTCACCTTGATGGTTACCCTTTCCACCGTTGTTTTCACGGTTTACCTCTACGCCGCCATTCCCAAAGGATTTTTCCCGCAGCAGGATACCGGCCGTTTAGCCGGCAACCTGCAAGGCGACCAATCCACATCATTCGAGGCAATGCAGCGGCACACGGTGGAAATGCTCAACATCGTAATGCAGGATCCGGACGTCGATACCCTGAATGCGTTTATGGGTGGTGGCGGTCCAGGTGGCGGCGGAGCTCTCAACACCGGCCGTATGTTCATTGCGCTGAAGCCGAATGATCAGCGCAAAGTCACCGCCGACGAAGTGATTGCGCGCCTTCGTCCCAAGCTGGTTCGTGTCCCCGGCGTCAGTCTTTTCCTGCAGGGCACCCAAGACTTGCGGATCGGAGGCCGCTCAGGCGGCGCGCAGTACCAATACACACTCCAAGGCGACAACGTCAAGGATCTGAACTACTGGGCGCCCCTCGTCTTCCGGAAGATGCGCTCACTGCCGGAAATTGCCGACGTCAACACCGACCAGCAGGATAAAGGACTGCAAGCTTCACTCGTAATCGACCGCGCCACCGCCTCGCGCCTTGGCATCTCCACGCAGATGATCGACGATACGCTGTACGACGCGTTCGGCCAGCGCCAGGTCTCCACCATGTACACGCAACTGAACCAATACCACGTGGTGATGGAAGTCGAGCCGCGATTCTGGAAGAATCCGGATGGTCTTAAATACATCTATGTTCGTTCGACGACCGACCAGCAGGTTCCTTTGAGCGCGTTCACTCACTACGCGTCCACCACGACTCCGCTCTCGGTGAACCATCAGGGACAGTTTCCCGCCGTCACCATCTCGTTCAATACTCCGGTTGGCACGGCGCTCGGCGACGCGGTCACCGCCATCGACGATGCGGAGCGCGAGATCGGTCTGCCGGCCACTATTCACGGCAGTTTTCAGGGAACAGCCCAGGCATATCAGGAATCTCTCGCCAACGAGCCGATCCTGATTGCCGCCGCTATCGTCACAGTCTATATTGTGCTTGGCATCCTGTACGAGAGCCTCATCCACCCCATCACGATTCTCTCCACGCTGCCTTCCGCTGGCGTCGGTGCGCTGCTCGCGCTGTTGGCCACCAAGAATGAGCTGAACGTCATCTCGCTGATCGGCATCATCCTGCTGATCGGTATTGTCAAGAAGAACGCAATTATGATGATCGACTTCGCGCTCGAGGCCGAGCGCCGGGACGAATTGAGTCCTGAAAAGGCTATCTTCCAGGCGTGCATGCTCCGCTTCCGGCCCATCGTCATGACCACCATGGCATCTCTCCTTGGTGGTATGCCGTTGGCGCTCGGCCACGGCACCGGAGCGGAAATGCGGCGGCCTCTCGGCATCGCCATTGTAGGTGGTCTGATTTTCAGCCAGCTTCTAACGCTCTACACAACACCGGTTGTCTATCTTTACATGGACCGCATGCGCCTCCGCCTGGAGCGCCTCCGCAGCCGCTTCAGACGCCGCCACGTGGCTGGAGTTCCTGAGGTCTACGGAGACTAGCTATGCTGAAGATCGCCACTCGAATCGATCCCGCCGGCCCCGTGACCCTTGCTCTTGCCGGAAGCGTGAGCGAAGATTCCCTCGGCGAGCTCGAGCGAACGCTGGACGCAGCGCGCCAGAATCATCAACAAGTGCAGATCGACCTCAGTGAAGTCACCCTGCTCGATCCACATGCGTTGCACTTCCTGGTCATCCAAAGGAATAGGAATGTCGAATTGGTTAATTGTCCCGAGTACATCGAACCATGGCTCTACCGGGAGGTATTCAATCCTTCCCCGGAGTAATTTCGCCCCAGTCCTTACCGCATGTCTAGGTCTGATGCTCGCCGGCTGTGCCGTAGGCCCGAAATATGCCAGACCGTCGGCACAGGCGCCGGCAACCTACAAGGAAGAGCCGCCGCCCGACTTCAAAGAGCACGAAGGTTGGAAGCTTGCCACGCCCAACGACGAGACTTTTCGCGGAAAGTGGTGGGAGATCTTCAAGGATCCGCAACTGAATGCTCTCGAAGAGCAGGTCAACGTCTCCAATCAGAATCTTGTTCAAGCCGAGGCGCAGTTCCGGGCCGCGCGAGCCGCCGTCCACATCGCACGCGCAGACCGTTATCCAACTGTTACCGGCGGGGTATTGACCACTGGTTCTCATCAGTCGGCCAACCGCGGCATCGGACGAGGATTCACGGTCGGGACGCAGTCCGATTGGCAAATACCGTTCAATTTCTCCTACGAAGCTGATATCTGGGGCCGGGTGAAAAGCACAATCGACGCGAGCGTGGCCAACGCGCAAGCGACGGCGGCAGAACTCGAAACAATGCGGCTTACTTTACACGCCGACCTGGCAGCCGATTACTTCCAACTCCACGGACTCGACGCCGAAAAGAAATTGCTGGATTCCACGGTCGAAGCTTACGACAAGGCCCTGCAGCTCACCATCAATCGCTATAACCAAGGCGTCGTCTCGCAAGTGGACGTGGTACAGGCTCGCACGCAAATGGAGACGGTCCAAGCCCAGGCAACCGATACCCAAATCGCACGTGCGCAATTTGAGCATGCGATAGCGATTCTGACAGGCAAATCGCCTTCGGATCTCACGATTTCCGAGGCCCCTCTTGCAGTAGCCCCGCCAGTTATCCCCGGACTACTCCCATCCACCCTCCTGGAGCGCCGTCCGGATATCGCCGCTTCCGAGCGTCTGGTGGCTGCGGCAAACGCAGAAATTGGAGTGGCGAAGGCTGCCTTTTATCCCACCGTGACCCTCAGCGCATCAGCCGGTCTTGAGAGCTCGAGCTTCATCGAGTGGTTCACCTGGCCGAGCCGATTCTGGTCGATCGGCCCGACGCTGGTGCAAACGTTATTTGATGGAGGCCGCCGCAAAGCGGTCAGCGAACAGGTTCAGGCGCAATACGATGGCACGGTTGCTACCTACCGCCAGAGCGTGTTGACGGCCTTCCAGGAAGTGGAAGACAGCCTCGCGGCGTTGCGAATTCTGGAGCGGGAATCGAGAGAGCAGGCCGCGGCGGTGAAGTCCGCCGAGCGATCGTTGGAGTTGGCGAACAACCGCTATAAAGGAGGGATCACAACGTATTTGGAAGTCATCACGGCCCAGAATCTGGCCCTTGGCGATGAGAGTACCGCGGTGCAGATTCAAACCAGGCGGATGACCGCCAGCGTCCAGTTGATCAAGGCGCTTGGCGGAGGCTGGAACGCCGCGGACCTGCCGCCGGCCGCGGACCTACTAGCCAAAAAACCCTAACCCCCACGGGGGATTACTTTAGGGCTATGATATAGAAGTCCTGTGAAGTCTGGTTAAAGCCACTCTTTATTTCTGCCTTTAGTCTGCTACGAGTAGCCCAGCTTTAACATGGTAAGGAGATACCTTGAAGAACATATTTGTCGGCAACCTGGATTTTGGGGCGACCGAGGATTCACTGCGTTCGCTATTTGAATCGCATGGAGCTGTGCAGCGCGTTAGCATCATGACAGATCGCGATACGGGCCGATCACGCGGATTCGCTTTCGTTGAGATGACGAATTCAGACGAAGCAGACCGGGCCATCGCGGCACTCAACGGCGCCGACCTAAACGGCCGGGCACTCAACGTAAACGAAGCGCGCCCGAAGACCGAGCGTGGTGGTTTCGGTGGTGGCGGCGGTGGCGGCGGATACCGTGGTGGCGGGGGTAGCGGCGGCGGTGGAAATCGCGGCGGCGGTGGCGGCGGACACGGCGGTGGACGTCAGCGCCGCGAGCCGCGCTGGTAGCCGAAGATCGTTGACAGAAACAGGGCGGGTTTGCTGTAATAACAATGAACCCGCCAGCACTCCTCAGTAGCTCAATGGTAGAGCATTCGGCTGTTAACCGAAGGGTTGTAGGTTCGAATCCTACCTGAGGAGCCAAATTATTTTTATACGAATCTCTCGCCCTCGTGGTTAGCTGCGGAGTGACTGGAATGTTCGCGAAATGGCCAATACTCGTAAATCCACAGCCTCTCCCGAAGACCACTACTGCTTCCCGGCTCACCCAAAGGGCCGCGCGCCTCGGCTTTCAAAGTAGCCTTCTCGGCGTCTCCGTCGAGGGGTGCATGTTTGGTTAACTGGAACTGGGCGGCCTCTCGGAACGCGCGCGACGTCGCGCACTGGAGATTGCCGATGACGCAGACCTGCGGATTCGGGCGCCGAGGAATTTCCTGAAAGTGGAACTGGATGAGAGCCGAATAATCGAGACGCGCGTCGCGCCCACCGAGGACCCGCGGCTCCCGATGCCCGGCACCGAACTGGTACGACGCTACCGGGGTGGGGTAAGGATATCGTCGTTCGCGTTCGGAAGGAAGGGTTCGAGTACGACGGCCAAATTCACCGTTCCCTCAGTTCCGCCGTACGCCACGCTACTGGCACGCCGTGGAACGGGTTCGCGTTTTTTGGGCTGGGCGGCAAGCCAGGGAGGAAGCGTGGCAGCTACGAATAATGTTGCCCTTGCGCCGAAGCCCGTCCGATGCGCGATTTACACGCGCAAGTCGACGGACGAGGGACTGAACCAGGAGTTCAACTCGCTCGATGCGCAGAGAGAGGCTGGCGAGGCGTACATTCTCAGTCAGCGACACGCGGGATGGACCCTGGTCCCCAACGAGTACAGCGACGGCGGATACACCGGCGCGAACATCGAACGTCCCGGCGTGAAGCAATTGCTGGCCGACATCGAGGCCCGCAAGGTCGACTGCGTAGTCGTCTACAAAGTTGATCGCCTGAGCCGTTCACTGATCGACTTTTCCAAGATGATGGAGTTGTTCGAGAAGCACGGTGTCTGCTTCGTCTCGGTCACGCAGCAGTTCAACACGAACTCGTCCCTGGGTCGACTGACGCTGAATATACTGCTGTCCTTTGCCCAGTTCGAGCGCGAGATCGACTTGCGGTCATACGATTTCGGTGCCGCCATCAAGGTACTCAAGCAGACTGATCTGCAATCGCCGCCTCCCATGTACGGGGGTGTGATTTCGAATGCGTCGATCAAACCGCGTCCAGAGCCAATCGACAACACGATGCTGGTGGTGGGCGCTGAATCGGGTACGTTTTACCAGCGCGTACCGGTTCCAGTCGGAATGTGGCGCCCCTTTAACAGAAGCAGCGTGCCCGTTCGTCTCGGCAGGCCTGGCGTTCTGGTCATCGGTCACCAGCGCGCTGCGGTACTGATTTGTTACGAGCAGATGCTCGTCTTCCCGGTGCTCGCGTCGATGTTACAGCATCCGACGGTCAACGTTGGCATCAGCAATACCTTCTGGGTTGACCACACAACTATTCCCCGCTATCAGGCGAACGCGCTGCGCGCCTGGGCCAAGCTCTTTCGCCTCCCATATTTCTTGGCGGTCAACTCCTGAGCGAATTCGATGCCCACGAAGTCCCGAACCGGAAGCCGCTCAGCTTCTCCAAAGGAACTTTGGGCCTACGAATTGCGATATTATGTACGCTCAACAGATGGTTGATTCAGGTTAATCGTGGGCGAAATGCCGTTGGAGGCGCGTTCGGCACCACACATCGTAAAATGCCCGGCCTGATGCCCTTCCATCCATCAACGTAAGCCCGTGGTTCGGTGGCAGCACGGGGGCGGTACAGCGTGAGCTCCAGGAGGATGTTCATGGGGACCAACCAAAAAATGACGCTCGAAGCGGGCGTTGAAACGGTCTGCGGATGGCTGAATGAGGATGGATGCATCCTATTCTTGGGAGCAGCGTTTTCGGCTAGGAGCGACGGCGACGGGACAGGGATCGGCGTTCCGTCGACCAACGACCTGCTAAAAATTCTGAACTCTGACTCCGAGACGCTCTCCGATGCGCTTGAGGAAAAATTCGGCCAGAACGCGAGCGGAGGCTTGGGTCGCTTTATTGTCGAGCAATTCGGCAGTGCGAAACCTCGGAATGGCCATCACGTCGCAGCACGCCTTCCCTTTCGTACCGTCATCACGACCAATTGTGATGAGTTAATGGAGCACGCCTATCAGAATATCTGGAAAGACGCGGTGAAGGTGGTTATAGACGAAGATATGCAACGGCTTGGCTCCGCTGACGTGAGCGTCGTGAAGCCCCATGGCTGCGTTCGTGAGGTTCTCACCGACAGGCGTTATGAGGCTTTTTTGGTATTCACACGGTCGCAGTACGAGACTTTTGCTCAGGGACGTCCCCATCTTGCTCGCTGGCTTACCGCGATTCTTGCCACTCATCACTTCCTCTATCTCGGATACGGACTTAACGACGAACACTTTCTCAAGTTCCTCTCCGAAGCGATGGCTGGTAACCCCTTTCGGCGCATATCGGGTCCGAACGAGAAATCGAAACTTCCCATGAGTTTGGCCGTTTTGGGAGACAGACCTAGGCCTGAGTTCTATAGATTTCAACACATGACAAATGTCCACCTCGTTGAATCAGCCGCAGATACATTCATCGAGAAAGTATATGAGCAGTATTCGAAACAATCCAAGACGGCGGCGATAAATCGTGCCAATAAAATTCGTGAAGCTTTTCAGGAGGCGCCGCCAGAATTCATGTGGAACTGTTGCCTGGCGTCCCTGCGAGGCGCTTTCCCGTTAGAGCTGATCCAATGGAATCTTCACGGTGAACAAATTGCGAAGGCCCAAGAGTGGTTCAGTCGTTTCTATCAAGTTGGCCTAGTGGAGCCCGTGATGAGAATGGGCGGCCAATGGTATCACCTGCACAGGGATTTGACTACCATATGTCACAAGCGAGCGCTCTGCGAGCTCGACCACGCGCTCAAGCAGTATCGTGCCTTTCTGAGGACTTATGATGAACTGGCAAGAGCTAGACGACTTGCTGCTCAGCGGAACGTTTAAGGAAGAGCCAGCGAAGAGAGATCTCGCCACGAATGAGTTTGTGGAGTGGTTCGCTGGTGCGAGGGGATCTTCACAGGCTTCCGATCTGGGTGAATTGTGTGAATTTGTTGTTGGACGGGTCCTCTATAGCCGCGACCACTTCGCAGATCAGTTCCGCGACGAACCCGCTTGGTGGAGCGCGGCGATTCTCTTCCATACGAGCGCGCAGGCGGCACTAACCGTCGAAAATGAGAATTCTTTCGTATTGGCAGACTCCGCGTGGCACTTCCTATGCCGCATCTTGGGAATGAAGCCAGAGCCTGAATTGAACAGTGAGTCCACATTCCGAAACTATATATCCGATTTCAGCAGGAAAGTGTCAGAGCTTGGCAACGCGGCAATGCCTGCGAGACTATTTGGTTCGGACGTTCTTCGGATACGTTCGCACGCCTATGCGAGCAGCCAGGGTACGGAATTACTTCGGCGCGCTCATTCCGATCTCCACTTTGCACTAGCTTTACTGGACACGAGCCCGAAGGAAACGGCCTATTACATTACAAATCGGAGGGATGATGAAGATCTGGACGGACTGATACTGGTACCAAGTGGCCCGGACTCTCCGCCCGATATGCCTGGGCATGCCTTCCTCCTCAGTGGCACGGCTGAAGTAGGAGATCCGGCTGAAATCGTTCTCGCGCAAAAACTGAGTTTGCTGCGCGAGTTGGCGTTCGTTGAAGAAAAACTGGCGATCTTGGTGATCCGCTCGGGGGACGAGAAGAGCGGGCGTCAGTACCTCCAAGAAGCAAGCAAGCGGTGGCAGGAGATCCGGGCGGTGGCGGCACGACTTCCCGTGTCGTTTTCAGCCGTCACTGGCTCGAATCTGGAATCTCTTTTATCGGAATTCGCAAATCAGCCTCTGAACCACGGCACGGCTTCACCTGCCATGTCCAATGCTGCCAAGCAGTTCTTCTACCATCTTGATTGGAGCAGCAGCTTCCGCAAGGAAGGAGTCGAGACACTAAAAGGCTTGTTGCTCTTTCCTGACCTGACGACTCCCGTCTTGGAGTTGGTCCTAAAAGGAAAAGGCATGACGCCAGCCATTCTGAAACAGGTTCTGGAATCCCTTCCTGCTTCAGGGATTGGCGGCGAGCTTGAGCTTGGAAAGTTGATTGAAGCATGGGCGGATTTTGAACCACAGCTGAGGGATGAGTTCTTAACGGTATGGGTGGAATTTGTGCATCGGCGATCCGAGGTCATGGCAGTTCCCAGGAATGAGGTTGAGGTGACCTTGTGCCAGGTCCTCTTGAGCATTTTGACGATCGCGCGGGCGAATGAAGCAGAGTTCCGGGAGAGCTCCGTCCTTAGGGCCATCCTTGCGCGCACCGACTGGATCAGAAAGAATGCACATCGTTGTTCCAGACTGGTGGAGGAGATTCTCGGTTTCGCGGAGTCGAGTGACGAGTAAGAACCCTTGAGAGAGACTAATGTGGTTTGTTGAGTCCATCGCGAATCTCCTGCCGCTCTTCCTGTTGCCGACAGGAATGTTATTACGCATCGCTCGTCGAAGGTCTGCGGGCGGAGATTACGAACAGGCGTTGCGCGCAGTTGACCGTGCATTGCAGAGACTGCCTCGAGAGGTCGCGATGCGCACGCATGCTGGAGAGGCGTGGCTGCTCAAAGGGAAAATCCACAACTCACTCGGGTCTTCGGCTGATGCGACCGCAGCGATGCTGACAGCACACGAGTATGGTTCCTACGAACTAGAATCCTTACGCTTTCTAGCGCCCGCCCTGCTACAGGCGGGAGAAGAGAGTCCGGCGGCCCGGCGTGTCTATCTCGATTACCTCTCGCAAGCGTCGGAAGGTGATTCGCCAGATCGGTTGCGTCAAAATCTGCTCCGTCTCAAGGAGATTTCCCAGCCAGACTTGCGAAGTCGGGCAAGCAGCGACGCATCAAGGAAATGGAACGAACACGTCATTTCCAAGAAAGAGACCTTGGCTTGGGCTCACGAACACCTCGGCAGGGTTGCCGTATCTCAGGACGATTGGAAGCGGGCGATTGTCTGTCTGGATCGCGCGCACGTCCTGGAACCCGCAAACCACCAAACGCATCGGCTGTTGGCCTACGTCTTAGCGAAAGACGGCCAATTTGTCGAATCGAGGCGGCATCTTGATTCACTCATGGAAGTTCGATCCTGTAGAGGCACGTTGCTTTTGCGGGGTCACGTGTTGCGTTGTTTAGGCGACCCTGTCTCCGCAGTGAAGGACTATCGAACGGCGGAACGTCTCGGATCATTACCAGAGGAACATGCTTTGTGTTATGCGGAGGCTCTTCTAAACAGCGGACAGAAAGCAGACACGGTTAATTGGTTGAAGAAGCGCGCGGCTGAACGCGACACACGCTGGGTTATTCTTAGGGCCGCCGCCGGTGAGATGGACGGGCAGTCGTCCGAAGCGCTGATATTTTTCAGTTCAGTGGTCGACGACGTGAAGGTTGGCGCGCAGTCAGCAAATCGGATTGTTGCAATTGTTGCCGAAAACCCCGGTGTTGCCGGCGGAATAGCAGCACTTCAGGTAATCCCAGAGGCGCGCCGGGACGAAACTTACTGGATGGTTCTCGGCAACGCCTGCTTGGCTGCTGGGCAACTACGCGAAGCGCTCGAATACTGGCACAACGTGCCCAATCCCCAGGTCGAATTGGTTCAGGCAGCTGGCAATTGTGCTCTGCACTACTGTGTCGATCTGTATCGTCGCGGAGAGGACGCGAAAATAGTGGAGGATGCTGATCTGTTACTGGCCAATACCGGCGGGGCGGAGGAGCTCAGTCGAACCGTAGTCGCAGCACTAGTGCGAAATGCGATCGACGAGTTGCGATCCGGGACGCTGTCATCAGAAAAGTGCCTCGATGCTATTTCTCGCCTGAAGAGCTTTCTGCCCACAAACGTGCAATACCGCCATCTAACTCTGTTACAAGGATTAGTCCAGAGCACAGTGGGCGATTATCGGGGCGCCTTTCATACCCTCTCTAGGGATCTGGTATTGAACGGAATCGGGCCTGAGGCCACATTCCAGCTCGCGCGCTGTGCACTACACAATGGCGAACCGGACGTGTGTTCCCGGTACCTGCGGGACTTGGATTCCGTCGAACAGCGGGTTGCCCGATTACGGATCGCGCAGGCCGCGTCGGCTGGCGACTGGCTCCGAGCTGCGGGGGAGCTCGACCAGGTGGCTTTCGACGAGGCTGAGTTGGGGCTCAAGGCCGCCATCCTTCTTCAGGCTGGCAAGTCCGACGATCTTTTGCAGATGTCTCCTAACAGCGCAGAAGTCTCTTACTATCAAGCTGTGGCGTACGCGCAAAAGGGCGACTACAGCGCGGCCGCTCATGCAGTATGTACTCTCGCTCCCGCTGATTGGGTGCTTCCGACAGCGAGCCGTTTGCTTGGGTGGATACGGCTTCGAGAGAGCCAGCAACACGTTGCTGCTGGCCAGAACCAAGCAGCCTTCCACGCGTTGCTCGCGGCAATCCAGTTATGGCCGGATGACGCTGGACCGTTGAGTTGCTTCCGCGGAGCGGAAGAAAAGTTGATTCGCGTCTGCTTGCTGGCGGACGACCGGGAGGAAGCTCTGAGTCTGGCTCGACAAACATGCCGCTGCGGTTGGGCCTGCAGATCCTCGCACCTGCCACAACCTCGCGGTTTTTCATCTGTCTGAAGGTGCCCGCTTTGTTGCGGCTGCCAAGGTCATCGAAGGCATCACCCACTGGCAGCGATCAATCGGTTATGTATGTGTCTGTCTCGCCCACGATGCCTACTTGCGCGAGTGGATTGAGCACCGCGAATCGATCTATCAGATCGGAACGTCCGAACAAGCTCTTCCATCACTTGAAGGCGGGATACTGAATCTCTACGAATCACTTTTTGTAAAGTGCGAGGAGGAAATGAGGGCAGCCGGGCGAGCGGAGACTGCCGATCTACTCTTATCCCTGGCACTCCTACTTCGCGCGGAACTGCGGGGCGCAAAAGCACTTGGGGCAGTCGGCGGATTCAAAGCCGCCAAGCGATCGAGAACCCGCATTTGGGCAGGGGCCACATATGTGCATTTCACCGGGCTCACACCGAGGTTTAACAGCTTCTACGAGGGGCTAAAGGTGAAGCGATTTGGGCTTCCGGAGTTCGAAGGCGGTTCTGCCAGTTCATTTTTGAAAGACCTACTGGAAGCAGTGAGTAAGAATGACGAAGGTGTCGATGCCTCAGTGAAGACTGAACTCGGTCGGCTTTTTTCCGCGCTGCGTTTCGCTGTCGTTCTTCAACGAGAGGGCCGCCTAGAGGAAGCCATTCGCCGGCTCAGTGGCCCAGGATCTGTGTGTGCAGTTCTCTCCAGAAGCGATCTCTGCAATGGAACCCTCCGGGAGGTGTGCGGGCAAAATCGTATGAATTTCGCTGCCTGCAATCCGGCCTTCTCGGGTAAGAATGGAACAAGGAAATTCCGAGCGTTCGCTCTCGAATTCGAAACAGGGTTACTTACGGAATTTGGTGGCTTGGAAGTAGCCTCGATCGGCGACCGCATGCAGGTGGGCATCGAACGCTGGCGTGAAGCGGTACAACTGGCTACGCCAGGTGAGCATCGCGACGGTGTTGCGACGAGGATTCGCCAGCTTGCGCTCGGCAGAAGCAACGTGCTGCAGGACAGGGATCAGTTCGATTCAGCCGTGAGGCTTCTGGAGAGCGTGGACGAGTTTTGCGGCGACCGTGATCTCCAGGGAGAACTGTCAATCGCGTATGCGAGGCGTGGAGTCAAGGCGGGGAATAGCGACCAGTGGGATGCGGCGGTTAACGACCTTCGGCGAGCTCGCCAACTGAATCCCTATTCCAACTACATCAATTTGAATCTAGTGACAGCCTTGCGCTCAAAGGCTGCGAGTTCAGCCGAGGAGAGAGCCGAGGAATCGTGTGGCCTTCTGCGAGAAGCAGTGGAGGTTACGGAGGTGGATCTACGAGGGGACCCCCATAACGACGAGCTTCGTCAGACACTGCTGCAAGTAAGAGCCGAACTCGCCATGGTCAGTATGCGGGCCGGTAAGGGCGGAGCAGACCGGAAGACGTCTTGACCGCCATGATGGCCGAGACGAGCGGCGGTGCGCGGCGTATGGCGATTCTGTATCATAACCAGGGGATCGAAAAGGCAAATAAACACGATTTGATTGGAGCGATGGAGGATCTTGAACGCGCTCTCGAACTGCTGCCCGGCGAGGAGAGCCGAGAGGCCTTCACGAACATCGCCCGCACATACGCAGCTTCGATGGTCGAGCAGAGGCGTTTTGACGATGCGCTGTCGGGAATCGAGCGGGCTTTTCGTTTTGACCCTGATAGCCCGTCCTTAAAGCAGGACAAGGCAATGATATTGATCCTTCGCAGAATGGGAAACGTGGGCGATTAGCCGAGAGATTTGTATGGTATTCAGAGATTTCAATCTGACTCTCGGATCGTTCGGAGACAAACTTCTCGTTTCCGCCGTAGATGCACACGGCATTCCGATTACGGAAGCCGTCTCCGTACCATTCACGGTAACTGAGCTCGAACTTCTCCGCATGAAGGTTGAACTCGAAGCAAGCAGGACATCGAATACCGCAACTTTTCGACATGTCCCAGCAAACGAAGCTGATGTCATGTTGAAGGCACACGGGACTGAGATCTTTAATTCCTTATTGCGCGGCAAAATTCTGGAGGCATTTCGAAAAAGATACGACGACGCTCGCTATGCGCAACAAGGACTGCGTATCCGGATTTGGATCGCGCAGGGAAACCAGCACCTCGGGGCGTACCCATTTGAGGCCATGTATTGGGCGGAAGCGCCTATCAGGCAACATCTTGCTCTTTTCGGAGGTTTGACAATCGTCCGTTCTTTGGGACAGGGTTTGGCGCAAAAGCCTAACGCCATCGAGCCCCCCCTTCGTATACTCGTCGTAGTAGCCAGCCCGACGGATCTGCCCAAAATCTATTCACGCCCCGAGATGAGCAACCTTGAAGTCGCTTTGAAGTTGCCTGGCATCCAATTGTTCACCCTGAACGGCCGTGCCACTCTGCATCAGCTGATTGAAACCTCTGTTTACCGGGAGCCCCACGTACTGCATTTTATCGGTCATGGCCATTATGACCAGAAGACTCACGAAGGTCGGATTATGCTTGAGGACCGACGCGGTTGTTCGGACCCTGTCTCTGGAGAAGTGTTACACGGTGAATTAGCCCGGATCCCATCTTTGCGGCTGGTCACATTGAATGCTTGTCTCGGCAATGCGGGTGACGGCGTTGAACTGTTCTCAGCAGTGGCGACGGGCATCGCCAGCATCGGCATACCGGCGGTGGTTGCTATGCAGTACCAGATAACGGATGCTGCCGCCACGGAATTCTTGAGACATTTCTACGGCCAGTTAGCCATGGGACGACCCGTTGACGAGGCCATGACCTCCACCCGTATGCATCTCCGGCGGAGGATTATCGGCTCTCCGGAGTGGGCGACCCCAGTTTTGTATCTGGGCACCCCCGACGGAGATCTATTCGGCCTCAAGCTGCCAGCTGGGGAACTGCTTGCGCATGCAAAGGGGCAGCTTCGGGTTGGAAATTGGGAGACCGCGAGAACTATCGCGATGCTCCTGGGCGAACAGCACGCCCATGATCAGAATATTCGTGCCGTCGCGGAAGAGCTTGCGCGGAAAGCCGGCGATTGCGAACGCTTTGTGGAACAGTGGCTGCATGTTCAGGAGCTGGCTAAACTGGGGGATTCGGAAAGCCTGGCGGAGCCGTTCTCAAATCTGTTGGAATTGGCATCTGGCTTCTCGCATGAAGCCCTGGACGATGATAAACCAAACGACAGTGGCGTCCCCGACGAAGTTGTAATCGCGATTGCGGCAACAAGGGCCTTCGCGAAAGAGGATTTCGCGTTGGCGGTGCAGATCTCCGAGCGGATCGGCACTTCGGAGCTAATCGATATCAGTTTTTTTCACGCGAAGGCCGCTGCTGAACGCAACGCCTGGAATGAAATGCGGGACCTTACTGACATTTGGAATAGTGGGGACTGGTCCAAATCTCGCGAAGCCGCCGAGCACTTAGATTTAAGAGGCACCCGGCAGCAGAGGGTGCTGGAGAAAAGGAAGGTCGTCGCCAGGGAAATGGGAAGAGTGATCGACGCCATGACGGGGGGGGACTTTAGACGCGCACTGACGATTCTGGAACGTCTGCTCCCCGAGGAGGCTCCACCAAATCTCGAATCCGTCCGGCGTGTCGCAGGAATCGGAGTAAGGGCGATGGAAGCTGTGGAGTCGAGCGATTCAACGAGGATCAGTGAGCTTGGCGAAGAGCTAGAGTCCCTCCTCCGTATAGAAGAGGCGCACTCGGCTCCTCCCGAGCCACCCCGCCCCCGCATTTTTGTCAGCTATTCGCGAGAAGACAAAGGGGCGGTAGCTAAACTCTACAAACGCTTGTCTAGTGCGGGGTTTCGGCCTTGGATGGACACCGAAGACCTCCTTGCAGGAGAAAACTGGCGAACCAGCATCGCTAAAGCGATCCGATCTTCAGATTTTGTTTTGACCTGTCTCTCGTCGAAATCCGTCAGCAGCGAAGGGGTTACGCGGGAAGAGACAGAGTTTGCCTTGAACGTATGGCGGGAGAAGTTTGAAGCCGCCATATATTTGATTCCGGTGCGCCTGGAAGCCTGTGATCCCCCGAAGAGCCTCCGCATCTTCCATTGGGTAGACCTTTTTGAACCTGATGGATGGGAACTATTGGTGAGATCGATTCGCGAGGGGATGGGGCGGCGAGCAGCCGACCACAAGGCGGTGTTCGAAAACGCTGAGACGACGCCTCTCAGTGTCCCCGGATTGATACAGGTACGAAGATTTATCGAAGAGGGCGGCCGCGTTGCCGATTATCAAAAAGGAATGCAGTTCTATGGTCGTGGTTTTTTTACTCAGGCCAAAGTGCATTTCGACGCTCTCGGCGAATATCAGAACTCCGGCGAGATGTCACAGCTGTCCCGTGCATGGATCGAGGTTATCGAAAGTGCTCAGGCTCGTAACTGGCCTGAGGCTAAGCGGTTGCTGGAAGCTCTAACTCTGAGGGAGAAAGGACCACGCGCCCGGTCATGGATCCGTTGGTGCTTGTGGGCTAGGAAGGTTGTTCCGGTTCTGGAGGCTATGGCGGCAGGTCCCTACGTGTGCGAGGCGGGCATAGCATGGGAAGGCAAGGAAAGCCCCTATAAGATTTTTGGCAAATGGGGCGTCTTCCCGTCGAGCACCATGTCGGAGTCTGGAGAGGCCGGGTTTTCAGTGCAGAGCAAGGAGGGCGGAATGAGCCAGGTGGAGCGAGCAGCGTGGGACGGCCTCCGCATCGTGGAAAACCGACTGGCGATCGATTTCGCGCTCTATACAGTGCGGGATGCGGCGCGTGCACGCGCGCTGGCCGAACGGGTCTGCTCAATAGAAGAAGGTAAGGACCCAGGGATGACCACGCAGGAAGTGGTGACCGAACTTCAAGAAGATTCCGGCGTTTTCCTGGTCCTCTTACAGAACTACGATCAAGCAATCAAGACCTTCCTTGCCGAGGCGTGCGCGCATTCCGGCGACGCCATTACCCTACACCATCTGGGTCTTGCGGCCGCCGCTCAGATTCATTGGCTGGAATCGAATGCAGGCGACTACCAGGATCTGGCTGCCGCTTGGCAATGGCTCATTATCGGCTGGGCGGCCGTTTTTGCCGATGATCGCTTCTGGCACAGGTGGTGGGCGGGCCGCCGAAGTTGCTATAACGCGCCTGTCAATAGCGAGCAGATCCAAAATGTTCGTCTCCGCCTTCAGCGATTCTGGTTCGATCAGATCAAATCGGCCACTGACATCTGGCCTGGGATCGACACAGTGTTTCAGGCGGAGTTCAACGCGGCCCGTTCCGTACAGGCCGGGAAGGGCATTCCAATCGGCGAGGGCATCGAGGGAGGCGCCGTTGTAGGAATGATGGGTGCCCGCAGTCTGGGTCTGCTGGATGCCTTGGCGCGGTGGACTGCCAGCTTTGCGCCAAACGAGGTTCTAGAGAGCGGATGGCAGCAGAGGGTATGCGGGTACTTTTCCGAGCTTGCCGAGGCGTGTGCCCTATTTGACGAGGGACGGTACGGGAGTGCAATCGCCACGCTTGAAAGTCCACACTGCGATGTGCTGAAGCAAGGCGACAAACGGTGCCGCGTCCAGGTCTCAAAAGACCATCCGACAACGGCAGCCGCTGATTGTCCATGTTTCACCGATGCCAATCCGGCGTTCTCGAAGCTTGACTGGGGGGCCGATCTGTTGGTGAGAGCCGCAGATGACTTGATGGTCAAGGCCCAGTGCAAGTCCGCTCTTGAAGCCGTGTCCGGCTTTCCATCTGACATCAAGAGAGCGGTGAATCACTGGAAAGCAAGTGTGCGACTAGCCCACAGGCATGAGAAGACGGCAGAGTTGCTGTCTGAGATCCGCCGCGTTGCTGTCGGACGGACCAGCTTCCTGCTCGCGACAGAGGGCGAGCGGCAGCTGGACGCTCTGAACGACGCCGTGGAGCTACTCCAATCTATTCGCGCCGAGGGCTGGGATGACGTAGAAGACTCGGTGAAGTACTCCTTAGTGGGCGCGTTACTGCAGCGGGCTGTCCATCTCTCCAATGAATACAACAATGAAGAAGCGGCGCGCCAGGATGCCAGTTTTGCTTACAGCCTTGCACCGCAATCCCTGCGCGCAATCGAAGTGTTCTGTAAGGCGAGTATGCACTTCGCTCGGGAACTCTATATGCGGGGCCAAAGGCAAGCAGCCGAAGCGCTAATTGAAGAAATCGAGCAACTGCTTGCGGAAGGAGAGCAGAAGTTTCCTGGCAATAGCGATTTGGTTGCGTGCGCCCAGTGGCTCAACGAGCTACGCGAATTTGTACGTGGGAAGGGATCCGGAACACTGTCAGGCCTGCTCGGGGATATGCGGCCTATGCCGGAAGAAGTCGAAGATTCGTACGAGCGACGAGTTGTTGAAGCAATGGTGAAAGAAGCGCAAAAAGAGTTCGCAGAGGCGATCGCAATTTATGGTGAGATCCTGAATGCGAACCCGGCCAACGAAGAGGTGGGCTACCGGATGGCATATTGTTACCGTTCCTGGATGACCCACGTCAGAGATTCGGCTGAGTCACCAGAAGAGATCCGCCGCATCGCGCGAGAGGCTTTCGAACGTTTTCCAAATGCGGAAGTCCTGAGCGATATCAAAGCTTATATCGACGCGGGGTCACTCGACTCTAACTGGGGGGAATGAAGATGCCGCTGTATCCAGATCCGCACTTACAAGGCCTTGTGGGGTTTCCTTACAAGTGGCTCACCGAGCGCCTGAAAGAGATTGGCGGACCAAGCATCGGAGCCTCGTCGAGCGTACGGGAAATCAATGATGCGTTCTTCGACTTAATGGCGGCAGGGAGGTCAGTGCGAGAGGACCGGGAGGCATGGGACCAACTCAGGCACGTGGAACAGCGCCTGGTTCTCGATTTCTGCATGTACCAGCTTCGTGCTGAAGACGACAAGCTGCTCGAATCAACACTCTGGGATTTAGAGCTGCCCTTGCAGTTGCCAGATTTCCTTCGCCTTGCGGACGGGCCTCCTGATTTTGCACGAGATATTATATTTCCCGATATTCCGGATCCTGGGCCTCCACCTCTGCCCGCCAAGGTCGATCCACAGACACTGGTACTAAGACCTTTGGACATAGGGCCGGTTGTCCTTGACGAAGAAGCACTTTGGGGTGACGAAAATGGCTAAAGACGAGCTCTTTGGAGACGCGGGGCGGCTTCTGGCCGCGATGGATTTTACCGCCATGACGGCCGCACAAGAAGAAAAACAACGGAAAGAGATGACAGATCTCCTGCTGGGATTTCTGGAAGTGGTCGATTCGCTACAATCTCTTGAGGCCCACTGCCGAGAGTTGGTCGAGAGCGGCCATCCACAGGTTCCGCTTCGCTCTGTTTCCGTTACGACTCGCAAAGCGCTGCAGGTACTGGGGAAGGCTGGCGTGACGCCGATGAACGACACGGGAAGCAAGCTGGATCTTGATCGCCACGAAGTGGCGGCAATCTCGACGACATCGCCTGAAGATGCCGACGTGGTTGTGGGAGAATCGCTTTCCGGATATCTCTGGAACAACCGCCTGCTGCGGCGTGCGAAGGTAACTGTTTCAAGCGGCGAGGGTCGCTGTCAGGCGACGACAGATTGAAGGAAGGAGAAGCCACGTGAAAGCGATTGGAATTGACCTCGGAACGACGAACTCGCTGGCGGCGGTCGGCGGTAAAGAAATAAAAGTGCTTCCCACGCGGGCGGGAGAGGCGCTGACGCCTTCCGTGGTGAGCTTTGTTCGCAAGCTTAGGTCTGAGGAAGGCGAGATCGTGGTCGGTCGTCAAGCTCGGTCTTACGCCGCTCGTTCACCCGAGGAAACCATTTTCTCAATCAAGCGCTTGATGGGTGCGGTATACGGTGAAAAGCGGGTCGAGGAGGTCCGTAAGCGAGTCAACTATAGCTTGGCCGAGCCGCCTCCTAAGGATTCCCCCGACCAAGGAGTCAAGGTTCTCCTCGGTGGCCGATCCTGCTCGCCAGTCGACATTTCCGCTCTGATCCTCAAGCAAGTGCGGGGCGACGCTGAGCAGGCCCTTGGAGATACGGTAACCCATGCGGTGATCACCGTGCCAGCCTACTTCGAGGAGCGCCAGCGGGAAGCAACTAGAAAGGCAGGTGATCAGGCTGGCTTGAAGGTCTTGAAAATCATTGACGAGCCCACCGCTGCCGCCGTCTTCTTCGGCCTCGGCAAGGAAGCTGAGCGGCATCGGGTTCTGGTCTACGATTTCGGAGGCGGGACATTTGACATTTCCATCATTCAGATGGTCGGTGGACAATTCCAAGTGCTCGAAATCGAGGGAGACAATTGGCTGGGTGGAGACGACTTCGATCAGACGATCATTGCCCGCATGATTGAGTGGGTAAAAGAAACCTATGGCTTCGACCCGTCGGAAGACAAAAAGTTCCTCGGAAAAGCTAAGGAGGAAGCCGAAAAGGCAAAAATTGCCCTCACCGTCCAGCAGAGCGTCGATATCTTCGCTCCTTTGATTGCCAAGGCTCCAGGCGGCGAACAGGTCGATATTGAGCTCGGAATCCAGCGCGCCGACTTTGAAAACGCTATCCGTCCCATGGTGGAAAGGACGGTCGAATTGGTGCGCAAGGCTCTTCGCCAACAGAATCTGACCGCCAGCGACATCACTGCGGTGCTGATGGTTGGCGGAACAACGGCTGTTCCATTAGTGCAGGACGCCGTGGCGGATCTGTTCGGTCGTGAGAAAGTAAAGCGGCACGTGAATCCCATGGAGTGCGTTGCTCTGGGTGCAGCAATTCTGGCCGACTCTTTCGAGCTAAAAGAAGAAGGGCCGTCTGCCGAGAAGCACGGGGCAGCAGTGATGGAGGTGACCCCGATGCACCTTGGCATCGCCGCGGTGAAGGGTCAGAACGCGGACAAGTTCGTGCACATCATTCCCAAAGGAACCGCCTATCCGCTGCCCGAGCCGATGAAAAGGATTTTCACGCCAACTGAGGACAATCAAAAGCTTATTCGCGTACCGGTCTACGAGGGCCAAAATGAGATGGCGAGCCTCAACACTCAGCAGGGCATCATCGAATTCCCTTTGCCCCAAGGTATCGCGACCTCGACGTCGATCGAGGTCTCTTTCAACTACGACCGCAATCGAGTTTTGACCGTCAAGGTTCGAGTTCTTGGAACGGACATGGCGATCGAACAAACGCTCGAACGAGACCGCGGCAGGGTTGTGCAGGCCCAAGACGGCGAGAACTTGATGGAAGATTGGCGCGAAGAGCTGCAACCCGCCCTTCGCGCGGGGAAGCATTTCTTAGGGACTTATGGCGACTACATGGAGGAAGCGGACCAGATCGAACTAAAAGAGGCCATGGCCCAAGGGGAAAGGGCACTGGAAAACGCGAACCAAGTGGAGGGCAAGCGCGCTACCCTGCTTCTCCATAATAAGATCCTCGGGTCGGGAACCGCCAGCCAGCTCTTCATCGCCGAACGAGCGATGCAGGCGGCTTCGCCCGAAATCACTCAGCAGCTCGCTCAAGGCGTAGCTCAGCTGCGAACCGCGTTCGCAAGGAACGATAAGGTCAAGATTGAGGCGCTGAATGCCCGCTTACGTCTGGCGGTCGCGCAGATTATGGCGAAAAAGTCGACAGTGCAGGATGTCCAAGACCGACAAGACTTCAAGGGCCTTTTACGGGAAACCGGAGCGTGACATGAATGACAAGGTTGTGGTTGGGATTGATTGCGGTGAACTAGATCTTAAGACCACGTTCGTACACGACGCCAAACTCTGCAAGTTGCCGGTGTCACCACGGCTGGGCGGACCTATGATCTATTTCGACTCTCTCGGGAGCATATCCAGTCTGGGCGTTGGGTTCCCTTCCATCGTGCAGAAGGTGGGCAGCGGCGTATCATTCCCAACCTTCGTTCAGCGCGTAGGTGTGCACAGTTCGTATGAGAAGGCCGAAACCACTGGAACTCCGGACTCTCTCACGAAGCAGGCGCTAACACTCCTTCGGCAGGATATCGCCGAATTCGCCGGCAGGAACATTGGTTCCACCGTCCTGGCAGTGCCAGCAACGCTTCGGCAGAACGGCCGGAAAGCACTTTTGGAGTGTGCTCAGGCGGCTGGTTTTGAGGACGTCGCTCTCGTGGACCGTTGTACTGCTCGCTGCGTTAGGTTATCACAGCAATCGTGATAAGACTACAGCTCTTGTTTTGGATATCGGGTACGGAGGGTGCGACTTCTCGCTGTTGCGGTTAACCAAAGATCGTTGTCGGGTTGTCGCGTCGGAGACGGTCGCTGGACTTTCCGGAGAACTGCTGGACGCGATGATCATGGAAGCGGTAGTTCTCGCGCTGAGAAAGCACAAGGTTTTTCTCGGTCTCAAACAATTCACATTTGTCCATTGGTTGGAGTTCCGACGGCTTGCGGAGAACGTGCGCACCACACTAGGCGAGAATCCCGAAGTAACTCTGACGTTGATTCCTGAAATGACTGGGCTTGAACATCCTGTGATGGTGCGGTTCACCGCCCGTGCGCTCTCAGCCAAAGTAGATCGACTGCTACGAAATGCGCTCGACTCGATCCACGGAGTCCTGGAACAAAACGAGTTGACATTAGCGGACCTAGATGTGCTTTTGTTAGTTGGCAGCGTGGCGATAAACTCTCCTGTACTCGATATTGTGAGGGGCGCATTTCAAGCTAGGCTGCGGCGTGCGGATACATACCTGGTTGCTGCTGGCGCCGCGCTTCAAGCATATCAAGCTGCTGAGCAGCGTCTCGGAGCGGAGCCGCCGTTGTCG
This sequence comes from Bryobacteraceae bacterium, assembly GCA_963770345.1. GTDB lineage: Bacteria > Acidobacteriota > Terriglobia > Bryobacterales > Bryobacteraceae > CAVYPH01. Next base: position 280,595 of record CAVYPH010000004.1, read on the forward strand.
GTACGCGGCGTTCCGGAAGTAGCTGCAGAACTTCCTCCCGCCAAGCTATGGGCGACCCCTAGTTCTGAGACCGATAGTGAACTCGCAGAAGTGATTGCGGTGAATGAAACTCCCGCTGAGATCAACCCGTCAGCTCCGACTGCAACGACAAGCACAAAACCTGTCGCGGACGCGACCCCGATAGGGTCGGCAGTCGATCCTCAAGACATGAGTGTGGGCCTCGCAAGAAGATTGGCGCACGATGGCAAACGCGCGGAAGCCGCTCACGTAGTCAACGTGCTCATTCAGGAGATCAATGCTTTCATAGCTGCGCTTCAGGAGGAAGAATCCCTCACACTGCCCCGAACCCTAATCCAGCAAGCTCAGGCGATGATTAACACGGCACGCTTTGCTGAGGCAGTCAAGATGTCGCACCAAGCTTACCAGATGGCACCTGGCGATCCCGACGTGTTCTCTAAGATGATGAAGATCCACGCGGATGCTGGCCTCGCTTTAGACCGTCCTGAAGAGTACGATGCGGCGATCACCATTCTGAAGTGCGCCCACAATCACGATCAAACAGACCGATCGGTTCATAAGGCCTTAGCTGAACGGCATTACGCGCATGCAGTGGCCATGCGCAACCTGAATAATATTTCCAGTGCGCTTTCAATAACGAATATGGCCTTGTCGTTTGATCCTAAACACGTTGGTGCCAATCGGCTTTTGGAGGAATTGACAAAGAAGCCAATGACATCACCTTCCCAGGAGACGACTAGTTAGAGGCGACCCGCCGACCCCGTCGGCAGGTGAGCACCATTGACCGACGCCCCTTCACAGGCAGATGGCAGGTCTCTCCTGGATGACTTTGAAATTGAGTCGGAACAGTGGTAAGACGATGACTAGTGTTTGTTCGCTTCCAGGCCTTAGAGTTGGAGGCCTCTTTGTTTCTAATGCCGAGTCGCGTATTATTGTCCTTTGTCTATCGTGGGATCTGAAGCGGCGTGTAGATTAGCGGCTGCATACGAGGGTTAAAACAAGGGAATGGAACGAGCGGGAGTGTTCATCGGCGTCGATCAGACTGGCAATCTTCGACGCCTCAACGATGCTTCATCCGGGGCAAGGCGCGTGTACCAATGGGCGCTCGCCCAAGGCATGCCAGACCGTACTCACGCCAAACTGGTCATCGATGAGGGGGGTACTAAGGTAACGCCGGATCGCATCTACGACGCCATCAAAGAAATCATCGACGGACCCGGCGTGGATCAGTTGATAATCTACTTTGCAGGGCACGGTGTCAATATCAACCGTAACGAGCACTGGTTGCTGACGGACGCTCCGGTTAAGACAAGTGCAGCCGTCAACGTATCCGGCAGCGTCGAGCTGGCTCGATACTGCGGCATCCGCCACATCGTGTTCATTTCCGATGCATGCCGCATCGCTGCCGAAGGCATCCAAGCGCAGAACGTTCGCGGCGTGGACATTTTCCCTAATGACGGAACCAGTGATAGAGCGAGGCCGGTGGACCAGTTCTTCGCCTGCCTTCTCGGCAAGACTGCCGCCGAAATTAAGGATCCCGCTGTGGCCGCCGGTAATTTCTGCGCGCTTTACACTGACGCTCTGCTTGACGCACTGAAAGGCCGACGCACTGATGTGTTGGAACGTGCTGATGATCCTGCCGATACCGCGCACTACGTCAAGCCAGTTAGGTTGCAGGAGTATCTCGAACGCGAACTCCCCGTCCGCGTCGCGGGGATGGGGCTGCAACACAAGGTCAATCAGAACCCCGACGCGATCCTGACTGCCCACCCGAACTGGGTCTCGAGACTCGTAACTCTTCCCCTACCCGCGCCCGGTTTCCGCGGAGGGACACCGGCCGAGGCACCGCAGAACCTCCGGAGCGTAACTGCCAAACTCGTCCGGTCCGTTGTTGGCTACGACCCACAGCGTCTCGAGGACGCGCTCGCCGGGGTGAAGTCTCCGGCGTTTTCCGGAGCCAATGAAATAGCCAGCACGACCGAACAAATCGCCGCTCCGTTCGGGCCCGATCATTTTGAGACTGAATGTGGCTTCAAGATCCGCGGAGCGCGTCTGACATACTTTTTTGCCCCCTCTGTGCGGGCTGAGTTGCTTGGCTCCGGAGGAGATCTTCTCCGCATCAGCTCAAACCGTCCGGCCGCCAGCGTACTTCTCCGGTTCGAAGGAAACGTCGGGAGCGTGATCCCGGCCATCGCTGGCTTTGTGGGAGCCATCACCGTTGAGAGCGGCGAGATCGCGGACGTCTCCTACGAACCCTCCGCCAACACACCTCGCTGGCAGGAGTACGCGTTCCGCGCCCCCGAAGTGCGTACGTTGCGCGCTGTCGCCGCTGCGGCAACCCAGCACGGGCGTTTCCGGCTCACCGCTACCGATTCCGCTAGTATCGCTCGCCGGATGCAGTACTCAAAAGGTGTCGACCCGACTTTGGCAGTCTATGCAGCTTACGCCTACCATGACCTTCAGCTGATCGAAAGGATTCGTGAGATGGCAAGCTATATGCGCCAGGATCTCGGTGTCGTCCTGTTCGATCTCGCTCTTCTCGGGAAGGGGTTGATCGGTGGGACCGCGGGCAGACAGTCCAGCATTGTTCCATTCGTGCCGCTATTTTCGCAGGGCTGGGCGTTGCTCAACGCCAACAAAATCCAGCTCCATCCTGCGCTGAATGGGATAGAGCGAACGATGCGTGAATCCGTTTGGTCGCTCTTTGATGCAGAAGGGCTAGACATGCTGAGACGGGCTCTTGAGTCTGGGGAGGTGATATGAACCGGCAGTTACTTTTGTTGCATGGACGCTCGCAGGAGCACAAAGACTCCGTCGCGTTAAAGGCCGAATGGCTCGACTCACTCGGAGAGGGGCTTGCCAAAATCAACGTTAAACTTCCGATCGCCGAGAAGGACGTGCGTTTTCCGTTCTACGGTGATACGCTCTCCGATCTCGTCGACGGCGCCCGGCCGATACCGCGGCCCAGGTTATCATTCGCGGAAATGCCATCGCCGATGACGAGATCGGTTTCACCCGGGCAATCATGAGTGAGATTCAGGCCAAGGCAGGGGTCACCGACGCACAAATCGCGGAAGTAGGTGGTGAGGAGGTTCTCCGAAGAGGACCACAGAACTGGGAGTGGGTCCACAGCATCCTGAAGGCCATCGACCGCTACGTCCCACACGGCAGCGGCACCAGCATTGCCCTGTTCACGCACGACGTCTATCAGTATCTAAAGAACTCAGCGATTCGACAACAGATCGAAGACGGTATTCTCAAAGCCATCACGCCCGGCACTGAAACAATCGTGGTCAGCCATTCACTAGGTACAGTTGTCTCCTACAATCTGCTCCGGCGCGAGGGCCATCTCCGTGGATGGAAAGTCCCGCTCTTCGTTACGCTGGGATCACCGCTTGCCGTCGGGGAGATTCGCAAAACGCTCAAGAGTTTCGCGCCCACGCGTTGTCCCGAATGCGTCTCCGCTTGGTTTAACGCCATGGATGAACGTGATATTGTTGCTTTATACCCGCTCGATCCAGGGTCGTTTCCCCTCAGCCCTGCCACTCCTGCAATTGAAAATAAAACGAACGTGCACAATCGGACAAACAACCGGCACGGTATCGCCGGATATCTCGACGACGCTGATGTTGCGCGCCGCATCCATAACGCGCTCACGTTATAGCACCGTCCGGAACACCGAAGGGCTCGCGATGCACTACGCTCGAAACTCGCAGTGCCAATGTACAGTGACTGAAGGAGCGAGCGTACTGACTGAAATGACCGTCAAGCAAACCAGTCTGATTGTCTCATTTGGCAGTGCTGCCCAGCAGTGCGCGAACTGGTCTGGAACCAGCTTCGCCAAAATGGTCGCAGATTGCTTCGCGTCGCGAACCACTCGTTGAGGAGCCGGCATGGTAGCCTCCGCCGTTTTTCTTCGGACGCAGTCCACCCAAAAACTTATGCGGCTCCTCGGGATCAGGTAGTGTGGCCGTCGCTAGCGCGCGGCTTGGAGTTCTTTCAGAACCTGAGCTGCTTCTTGAAGAGCATCAACCACTTCATCCATGCGGGAGTAGTCGCCAAGGGCAAAAAGTTTCAGGTCGTCGGCACGCTGCATGTCCTGCCAGAGTGAGCGCATCTTGAGCACAAATTCATCGAACATCCTGCTATTGGAAGCGAGCGAAAAATGGATGTAGTCGAAGGGTTGCCCGAAGTTGGGCCATGACGAAGGGCTCAGCGGGAGCCGTGATTCCAGCCGGTGATCGAACATTAGCGGCTTGTAACGGTTGAGAAGCGCTGCGCAATCCTGCTGAAGCAGCCTGTACACGATGGTCTCGGACGGTTCCCCTTTCGGCGGCGCGGCCACACCATGCGCGCGATGAGAAACAGACCCAACGCGGTGAGGGCGATGTATGGACTTTGGTGACTGAAGCCTGAAACAGTCGGGTGCCGCCGAAGGCGGTGACGAGAGTGTAGAGCGTGAATTTGAGGGCGTCGTAGATAGCCTTGCTTGAAATCGTTGGCGCTGATGTTCACATGCCACCACGGTTTCTTCGGTGCGTGGGAATCGTTCGACGGTTGAACCGGAACAGCGAACGGTTGCGCGCATAGGCGAACCTCCTCTTAAAGTATTCACCCCATTTTACCGAATCGGCATCCCAGCAGCATCAGCAAGCGGGAGCGAAAACGACGATCAGAACTCGTGCAGCTTGCAGATGTCCTGCAAATCACCTACCGGCAGAGTCTCGTGGTGATGTTCCTCGGCTTTGGCAGCGGCTTTGCCCTGCGGTCAACGAGTTGGTAGATGCAGCTTTGGAACGTAAATGCGTCCGTGGCGATGTAGGCGAAACGGTACTCCTCTTGATAAGCGAAACGCTTAAGCTTGGTGGTGGTGATCAGGTCGGGCAAGCCCACACGTTTCCGAGCGAGTCCCCCGGCCCATAACAGCCAACCATGCGGCAGACGTGCTTATCGTCTTTCTTCGCTTCGTCAGGGACGGTATAGAGTCCTGCGGCGGTCGGGGCGCGGAATTGCCGTTAAAGGCCTAGCAGGTTGCTGAAAAATGGGCCGACCGAGCGACTCCTTCTCTCTCACGGTCTTTAAAGAATGTGTTTTGCTGACCTGCGTCTCTCGATTAGTGCCCGAACGCCCTGTTTTCAGGCGTTCGGACACACTTCTCCCCGGACTTATACTTCTTGAACCGCCGGGGACAGCAGGTTTCGCATGCGCACCAGGTTGTAAGCAGCGGCCGCGAACGTGAACACCCACCCCACTTTGAATAACCCGCGGTGCCGCGTTTTGCGCAGCGCTCCCACCGTCTTCAGCCAGCCAAATACTTCCTCAATCCGCTTCCGTTTTCGTTGGCTGATTTTGTAACCGTCGTGTCGCGTCGTGCGGCCATCAATCGCACTCCCGCCCCGACGCCGATCATTCTGCGACACGTGCGGCGTCACCTTCAGGTGCCGCATCTCCTTCACGAAGTCTTTCGTGTCGTATCCTTTGTCAGCGGCCAGCGTCACCCGCTCATCGCCGTCCATTCGTTCCGCCATCAGCATCGCGGCATCCCGTTCGGCCGTTCCGTTGCACTGCAGCAGTTCCGTATCCACCACCAACCCGTTGCGATTCTCGATCACCACGTTGCCGCAGTAGGCCAGTTTCGCCTCGTGGCCGCCGCTCTTGCGCGCTAGTCGGGCATCGGCATCGGTAGTCGACTCATGCGTATCATTGCTCCGCTTCTCGCCGTGGAAGTCCACCGTCGGATTGCCTGGATCGTCAGGCGGTGGCACCTCTCCGCCATCTTTCCGCTGGAAGCTTTTCTGACTGGCCCAGGCTTCGATCAGCGTTCCATCCACACTGAAGTGCTCGTCCGATAACAAGTCCGCTTCCCGCGCCTGCCCCAGTACGCCGTCGAAAAATCTCTCCGCGATGTCGCCTTCCAGCAGTCGGTCCCGGTTCTTGCTGAATACTGTCGCCACCCACACCGGCTCATCCATGTTCAGCCCAACGAACCACCGGAACAACAGGTTGTATTCCAACTGTTCCATGAGCAACCGCTCACTGCGAACCGTGTACAGCACCTGCAATAGCAGCGCCCGCAGCAACTTCTCCGGCGCGATCGACGGCCGTCCGGTCGCTGCGTAAATCTCGGTGAATTTTCGCGACAGTCCCTGCAATACCTCATCCGTCATCTTCCGGATCGGCCGCAATGGATGCTCCGCCGGCACCCGTTGTTCCGGCGCTATGTAGCTGAACATCGCACTCTGTTGTTTATCGAGTCCTCGCATGGCGTCGAAACATATAGACGTTTTCTTGTTTTGCTCGTAACTCTCAAACCGTGTTTTTCATCATCCTGCTAGTCGCATCTGATCAGCGCTCGATACGCTGCGGGCTCATGATCACCGTCTCGGCTGTGAACGGATGAAACTCCGGAATCGAATGAACAATCTGGTTGTCCCGGAGGCGGTGATTCATGCACTGAGGGAAGAAGTTGTCGTCAACCGGAAAGCGTGCATTCGGATTGTGGAATACGTTCAGACCCTCGCTCCACGTCTCGCGGTATCCGGGGCTGTCAACATCACGAAAATATTTCATCGGAAGCGCCGCATGCGGTGAAGGATTATATGCCATTCCTGCCCGCAACATGCGCACCGCTTTGCTTCCGAAACCCGCCAGTCGTCCCATGCGGTTGAACTTGGAAATCGTCGCCGTCGGATTCTGGATGACCGCGCTGATCATCTCCGCGTTTGGCAGGTAGAAGAAACCGGATTCGATGCGCTTGTCGCCCCAGCGGTGTTCATGGATTCTTGTTCCGTCCACGTGCAGCACGCCTTCCGCATGGTAGAAAGCCGCAAATTCCATCCCGTAGAGATATGGGATTAACGTCGAGTGGGTAATATCATCGATCGTGGACAGTGGAAATCCTGAATTGCAAGCACGATCGGGTTTCCTTCGACGTGCGGCAGATTCCAATATTCCTTGCGCAATTTGCTCGTGAGCGCACTACCCCATTTGATGGGCATGTATTGCTTGAAATAGGCGATAAGCGCGTCGTTCTCCTCGGGAACTGGCGGCTCCGTGATGATGTTGCCTTGCCTCGTCGGGTTTACAGTCACCGCCTCGACGAATATATGCTGTGAAATACCACGGCACATGAAGTCCGGCGCTTGATACTGCCGGTCGAATACATAAGTGCCTTCCGTCAGCAGCGCGAAGAGATAGAGTTCCCAGAAGCGGGAATCGAAACCGGTGCTTTGGAATTGCTCGATAAAGTTGCCATCGACGTCCTCGAAGTAGGGCATCATCGCCTCGATGAGCCCTCTTGCATGAGAAACCTTCCGCATCGAGCAGCCTCGCGAAGGCGGTATCTAGTTTAGACGGAGCGACAATCGGCTTGAATATGTCAACGAATGGGTATTGTCTGCCACCTTGCTCCATGTCGGCGGGAGAGCGTTTGGCCCAATCTTCAAGGCTGGCGATCAGCCGTTTTTCGGCCCCCTCCGGCGAGTCATCGAATCCGACGACATCGACGCATCTGAACCTTCGCCCTTCGTCGCGTCCAATTATGATTCCGCCGAAATCCTCGTCCGTAATGTCGATGATAAGCACTCCGAGAATTGGTGCGTTCTTGTGCTCATACCAAGCCAGTTCGCCTGCGAACACTTCGGCGGTTGGCTGCCGGCTGTAACCTGCCAAGGCGTCAAAGCGCAACCTTGGGATGCGGACGATATTGTCGGGCAGAATCAGACTCAATTAGGAATTCTCTCGTCGCACTTCTTTTGCCTTCCTATCATCCCGCAGCGCAATGAACTTGGTGTACCCAAGGTCGTTCACCTCCGTCCACTCCACAAACTTAAACTGCCTGGCGAGCGCTGGCCTCAGCCAGCGGCCCTCCGTTATTTTGGCGGTACCGCTGCAGTTGCAACGCTTTAGCTTCAGTTGCTGGGTTGTAGTAAGTCGCAGGAGTGAAGCCACCAGACGTTGCACAGCTTCGGAGCCCATTCGCCGCTTCTAGCTCGTTATATGCCGCTTTCCGACAAGAATGACTCAACTTAGGGCCTACGTGAAGGACGGAAAACTCGCACCGCTGGTGCGAGAAATTTGGGGGCCAAGGATTTGGCGATCTTGGAGCGGGGCAAAGGACTACTCCTGATTGGTGCGGCATGCCCTTGCGCTGTCGTCGCATCCGTCCATCAATTTAAGAAGGACTGGCCCAACCGCCGGAAACCGACCAGACCTTTTCAGTAGCAGTGCGTTCGCGCGCTTCGACGAGAGGCGCCTCGACAAATCGCACTGCGGTATTGATGGAAATTGAGAACCTGCGCAGGGCGAGTTTGACGGATCTGCGCGAGAAGTATCGGGACGTGTTTCAGGAAGAAACGCGGTGCCGGCACCGGGTGGAGCAATACCGACCCGTCGAAATATCGGGGCCGGACCGCAAACCGTGCTCACCCGAGAACTGATCGAACGCAACAACGGCGGGATCGTTCACAAGCTATTGGGTGGGCGTCTAAAACAGGCCATTGAGGATCAGGAGAAAGCGATGCAGCCGGACTGAAACTCCTTCGAGAGCTTCAGACAATCGTTGTTGACTTGAACGAATCCCAAGCGGAGCCAGACCGCCTCGGGTTGCAAGAGCCAGGAGAATTACGAACTCTTCATTGTGGTTCGGACGTTCTCGGCGGTGAAGATGAAGCTCTTGCCATACGTGCGACGAAGGCCATGAACAACTCAGGGCGATCTACCTCATTCCGCCTATTCCCTTAAGCCGACTGCGCTTCTGCTGAGCGGCTTTCTTGTTGTGGTTTTCGAAGCACGGCAGTGTGTCGCTGAGAATTTCGGACAAATCTCCCAGCGAATGGTCGCCGAGCCGGTCCGAGGGGCGTTTCGTTTGCCGGCAGATTGCTGAAGGGTGGGCGACATAGAAGTGAATGTCGAGCGGCTCGGCGTGCCTCCCAGTAATCCTCAAAGCGGCCGTTGAGGTGGCAGCATCGTAGAGCGATGATCGCGTTTGCGCCTCGGACGGTCCAGAACATGCCGGACTTTTCGAGCCAGAGAGCCGATCACCGTCTTGCAACCCGCTTCGAAAACACCAGAGCCGACGAAGAGATGCTGACGGCGGAACTTTGGGTAGCGCATGCGTTTGGCATTTCGCTCAAAGTAGTCCGCTTCGGTGCGAAGTTTTTCCAGAACTTCCGCGTTAGTTGATTCGGTGGAGCGCAGCGAGAGAACCAGCTTTTCGATTTTCCCCTTGTCGAGCAGACGCTTTTGGTGGACTTTCATCCAGGCTTTCTGGCTCAACGGGTCGTTGGGGTGCAGCCTGCGAGCCAACTCCCAGAGGTGCTGGCGCGCGTGATAAAGGTCGACGATCTGCACGGCGCCAGGAAAATGCTGATCGGTAAGATTCCAGATCCATTCTGCCCCGTCGCCTATGACGACTTTCTTTTGTGCTCGGCTCCAGCCGCGCTTCCAGGCTTCCACGTAAATTCGCTTTCCAAATTCTCGGCGGTCTCGATGGCGCTGGTGTAGGTGGTCGAATCGGGATCGCGGATGGCATAGCCCTCCTGATCCCACGTGGTCTGGGTGAATACGCATCCCCGCTTGACTTCACGCGTGTGTGCCGGTTGGCCGTCGGTCTTACCTTTCCGCCCCTCCGTCTCTTCTTCACCACCGGTACGCCCGTCCCATCCATCTGCACATACAAAATGCGAATCGGCTCACCGATAATGACGGGCAGGCCCAGTTGGACGGCTTGCCGGATCTCCTGCTGCTCACCTTGCGCGATATCCTGTGTGAGGACCTCATACTCTCGTAGAAATTGACCAGCGGCGGCCCGAAACAGTTTTCCCTCCTTCAGCGTGCCGGCGCGGTGTCTGCCTTTGAGTTCGAGATACCAGTCCTCGGCGAAGTCCTTGGCGTGCGAGAGACTCTCTTCGCCCGTGCTCTCCTCCAGTTCCTTCCGTTGCGATACGTCGAACACTGCCAGCAGCGGCTGTTCTCGCGTTTGTATACGTGAACGCCGCCCATGAGCACGTGATGTTCTGTTTTCCGTTCGCTGTCTTCCATTCTTCGAACCTGTGTCAGTTTGTGTAAGACTTGTGAAAGTCTATTTTGGTCCCGCGAACAAGTCAATCTTTAAGTAAGTCATTGATATTGCTGATATCTGATTTTAGAAGTTATTAAACAGGAAGGTTTTTAAGTCTGATCGAGTATGCCTTAAGCCATTGAGACTTAAATCTTATTCGCCCCAGCAACTGTGTATGTGTAAGAAACTGTGAAAGTCCGCTTGCCTTGGACCTGACAAGCAGGCGCCGTCCAGGTCAAGACGAGGGGCACGCCTAGCTCGGTAGGCGCGTTAAGTCGTGAGGGTGAGCGGCCTTGCCATATAGGCGGCATGGTCAATCAGTAATGCCGTGGCATACTGTTCCGCGATCCTACCGACGCGCGTTAATTTCAGCGAAAGCTTTGGAACATTCTCTGCAGTTGTTGTGATCTCGGCAACGAACGGCGAACCCATGGGAATACGGCAGTAACTTTGCACTAGGACCGTCTTATCAATGGACGCATCGGTTGTCTGTGCATAGGCTTTCGTGACACTACTCGCTCTTTCCGCAAGTATTGGTTGTCGCTTCACCCACGGGGAAATGAGCAACAGCGACATTGCATCGCCTTCCGCCAACGAACAGCGTCCATCATCATTCAGAACCACGAGGTCCAGAAGCCAAATCGGCAGGTAGTACACCTCGTTCAGTCGAACCGACCAACGATCCTGCACATCGTAGTGAGGCAGTTCGTATTGATCGCTCGGCAGCGCGAGCTTCTTGAATTTCGAATCGACCGGCTTCAGTGAAGCGAGCGGCACCATCTGTCGGCTATCACGATCTCCCTTTCGCCGGTATCCATCGCTGCGCACCATCAAATCACAAGGCTGAGCGAGCAGAACGTACTTCTCGCCTACCTCATCTTTAAAGATATCCCCCGAAGCGATCGGGAGATGAACCAGATTTATGCGATCTTCACGCTCGTAAATCTCATCATGTTGAAGGCTCTGTGCGTCCTTCGTTACGTCGCTATTTTTGATCGCGGTCTTAACTTCACAGATGGGATCGATGTTCCTGACGAATTGATGCAGTTCGACATTTTTCCGAATGTTCTGCATAATCTGCTGCTGTTGGTAAACGCCTATCACCCTCACGAAGGTATCGGGCGACCATGCCCCCTCGATACGAGATGTGCCAAGAATGATCCGCTCGAACGACTCGATTCCGAGACCTTCTATTTTTGCCAATGCGTCCTGACTGGCTTCCGCAGTCTCGGCTTTGAGCCGACGCTTGAGAGCCTGAAATAGTCGCATCAGCAGCAACTGTTTCATGCGTTCCGCGAACTGATCGCCGCCTTCAGCGAGGCGGTTTTTCGCAAACACCAAGACGTACTCGGCGATTCCCGGCGAATCCGCAGCTATGTTCTCATGAAGTCCCTTCTCTGTCGCGTCGTCCGAAGCGTTGTGAGTCAGCAGGGCATAAACAAATTTGTACGTGGGATTGGCTAAGTGAATCTCATCGATCAGCCGCCGCCCATGGGTGGCACTTTGACCTTCAAGCGTGAAGTCCTCGTCGAAAATGAAAAGCGTTGGCTTCCCCGATGCCTCCGCTAGAAGCGTCCCCTTCGTCTTTTCCCATTCTTTCAGGCTTAGGTATTTCGTCTCAGCAGCATCGCCTACGACAGTCTCGAAGTACTTCCGCGCATCGCGATCTTTTTCCGCTGCAGTGTACGCGTATGTCAGCGCGGCAACACTGTCGAACATTACATCCAGGTCTGCGGTGCTTGCGTCCTCGATGACCTTGCGAATAGCATTACGTTTGATCTCTTCATTGTCTGCCTCGAAATTCACTGAGGGAAATGCACCACAAGTTTGCAAGTCAGGCAGCTCAAGCTTATCAGCTTCGATTTGAAGTCTTTCCGCAGATATTCCGAAACGATCGTCAACAAACACGACACGCGCTATGCCCGCCGCAGCGAACAATTGCTTGGTGAGTGAAGCCTCACTTTTCGCTTGCGTCATTTATCATCCCCGATAGGTCGAGTTCGAATTCGAATTGCCGACCCGCGCTATTGCGTGACCGTGTAAGGCGGATAGCGCCACCTTCAGATTCAAGGAGTTCGCGAACGATGAACAGACCCAGCCCGCGACCGCCTTCCCGCGTCGTCACGAACGGTTCGAACATGCGCCCGGCGACACCGGGGTCGATTCCACGACCGGTGTCTGAGAGAAGGACGATTGGAGTATTCAGCTCAATATTGATCGTTCCCGGAGGCTTCTTCCCGCGCCGAATGCTTTCTCTCAGCCAGTATTGGCTGTTCAAGATGAGGTTGTCGAAAATCTGCGTCAGCTTACCCCGATTTATGTTTACGACGAAATCCGTCCCAGGCTGTGCTGTTATCTCCATCGTGATATCGCCCTCGCGCCATCTTGATTCATGGTATGACTTCAGGCTCTCGCAGAACTCCAGCATATCGATCGGCTCGCGGCGTTCCCGCGCGTATTTCAATGATGGATCAAGGTGACCCAGTTGCTTACGAAGCGCGGCAATAGATGTATCGACATGGCGCACAAAAGCCTTTATCTTCGATTCGAGTCGAGCAGGATTGTCGAGGTGCTTTTTGAGTTCCGCCGCTCGCTCGGCGAGGCCATCCGCGATGACGCTTATTTCATGAACGAGGGCCTCTGCCGTCAGACCGAGACTCATCGTCTCATAAGCATCACTTAAACGCTGAGTGAAGCGCTGCATTTGGCCGGAGAGAAGCTGATAAGTGCTGCGTATTTCCGGAACCGTGCCCATCAGTCCCGCAAGCTCTGTTAGCGCCATCTGCGCGCCGCCAAGTTCGTCAACCACCGGCTGGAGAATGCCCAAGGCGGTCGTTTTCTGCTCCTCACTCAGCTTGGATGACCGTTTGACAGACTGAGAAGCTTCCTGGGTTCTCCGCATCGCGAAAGCGACGGAATCGCGAAGACCCGTAACCTTTGCTCCAAGGCTGGATGTTGCTTCGAAGTACCCGGCAACTTTGGCGGCAAGCTCCTCGGTAGACATCGTAGGCGTAGCGTTTGCCGACTCATGAACAAACTTGTCGCAGTAAGTGATTGTCTCCCGTCTCGCGAACTCCAAAGTGTCGTGCGTGAATTTCACAAACTTCTGTAGTAGAGTCTCGAAGTTTTGAAAATGCGGAGTCTTCTTAAATCCCTCACGATCTGTCGTCTCAACCAAATCCGCATTGTCACGCGCTGAAATCGCGATGTATCCAATCGTATTGGCAGGCTTCAGGCCATACCACGACCCCCCTCCGGTCCACGCTTTACTCAATTTCAGGAAGTCCCGATCCACTCGAACACCGAACCCATCGCGGTAGACTCGCACACCCGAGAGGTTTTTTACCCGGCCACGGAATTCTTTGAGGCTAGAGAAGGCCGCACTTTCGGGAGCTTTGCTCAGATCGAATGAATCAAGCTCGGCCCGAAATGGCCCTGGGCTTAAGGGCTCGCGTTCTAGGTTTACGGCAATCTTGTCAACGTCGTCGAGCGCAAGAGTCTGGCGAAAAACCATGAACCATGCGGCCGACGGAGATGCATTAACGGTAAATGGATAATTCTCCGCTTCAGCATCAGTCTTGAGCTGTTCAAGAAGTTGGGCACCATTGTTGCCATGAACTTCTTCTTCGAAAATAGCCTTGCGCTCCTTGTCAGATGGTTCAAGCTGACGCAGTTTTGCGCGGCCTTGCATCGTCATTTTCGATCCTTCAAAAACCAACGAGAAGGTCGAGTCTGCTTGCTGCCGCAGTCGTTTTGCGACTGTGGCCAAATCCAATTTCACTCCGTCTACGGTGATGAGAAGCTCAAAGGCGCTGATCCCCTCGAAGGGCGAAACCAGTTCAGCGAATTGCTGCTCCAGCACTTTCTTTGCTTCCGGGCCCTGCCATCTTTCTGGGTCTGTAAGGTCCGACAGAATCAGAGTAGTTCCGGAACGCCGCGTGGCTCTCTCTTCCTTCGGCCCCTTGATTGGAACGTCGGTCAGTCGGTTCGTGCCACGAAAGTCATCCCACGAGAACCCGACATGACGGTCGATTTTCTCGGTCGCGGTCACTGACCACAATTCGAGATTCTTGGCAAGGCGCTGCGACCCGAGGCGCCCCAATCCTTTGTCACCGAGCGGCGTCCTCTTCCCGTTCGCGGCCGATTTGGACTGTTTCAATTGTCGCTTCGCTGAATTCGATACCACAAACCAGCCATTGCGAAGAGACTCGAGATTCATCCCTTCGCCGTCATCTGATATTTTTATGAACCCTTTGGCGTCCGGATAAAAACTTTCTGTAGTCTCAACTGCTGGGGAATCCCTCGTATCGACCTGAACGTGAGCATACGTAGCGTTCGCGTCATAGGAGTTCTTGATTAGTTCAATCAGCGCTTGGACATCATCGCTAATCAAATCAGCACCGAGTTGGAAAATTACAGAAGGATGAACGTCAAAGGAGATCGGTTCGCTCACCGAGCACCTCCATCGCGGCGATCTCTGCTGTTGAGCATTTGGCGAATGACTTCTATTTGGTGTCTTTTCTGAATACCAGAATCGACTCTCTATCCATCGTGGCCGTGATGCTGTTTTTGCCAGCCATTCGTTTCGTCGGTATCGCACGAGCGATGGTGGCCACTGGAACGATCTTCATTACGGCTAGCAACTCCGTGAGGATCGCATCCAGAGGCACGGGCATTTTTGCGACTCTTCGGTTCCCGACAGTCCAAATTAAATAGGAGTTCTTCCGCAGCATGCTCGCGATTGGTTCCAAAGACGCGTCCAAGTCTCGCATGAACGCGGCAACTCGGTTCGCGCGGTCCGATGGTTCGTTCGCTAGTCGATCCATAGTTGCCGCGAAGGAGGATGACTTTGTCTTCAGATCGGTCGCATTCTTCGCGGCATCCCGTAGACCCGCGCCTAAGCTGCGCCGGTCAATTTCGTGAGTCGTCTTCAGGCAATCGGCATCAATGCTGGAATCAATGTCAGAAAGTTCGATCCATTGGAGCGGCAAGAAGGCATGTTGTCCGTACGGAACGGTTGTCACGTTATCTCCGTAGGGTGGCGACGTCACCAGAAGATCGTATAGCCTGTCTCCGTCCGGCCGCTTAATCCGAGCATCGTGATGCTCAACCACGATGTTGCCATCGTAATGGCCTTGGTTCAGGTGGTTATGCTCGCGGAGTTCTTTGGTGAGCGCCTCTAAGCTTTCGAGATTACCCTCCAGCACAGAAGCGAAGGTCTCGATTGGCCGCAGTTCTCGCGTCTTGATTTCTTCCTCTGGTCGAATGTGGAGCTTAAACGTCGATGTTCTCGAATTGCTGCTGGTCCGGACTGTTTCTGCAAGAGCAATCCAGAAAAAGCGTCGCGCCCATACGCTTGGCTCAGCTTGGATACCACGCCGAACTTTGCTCAATTCGATTGCGGCGTCACGTGTGAACCATTTCTTGCGTCCGGCAAAGGAAATCTCAATTCGCCATTTCTTGTCGGCCTTAATCCTCGCGCGCAGCTCAGCAGCTTTTTCGAGCATTGCCTCTGGGAAAAACGGGCCGCGCTTAACCTTGCACAACAGAACGGCCAATGGGTTCACATCGCGTGCAAGAAAATCGCGACCCTGCAGCATCGCTTCGGTCATCACCGTCCCAGAACCTGCGTAGGGATCGTAAATAGCCCGCGTTGATGGCGTCACTTCAATGATGGTTTTGATAAGATCGGAGATCATCTCCGGGACCATCATCGCCGGATACTGAAAATAGCCGTGCGAATGCTGCCTCGGCGTGCTTTTCCGGTAGGACCAGTAGTCCTGATTTTCCTTCGTGAACGCACCCACCTGGACGCGCAGGTTTGCGTCCAGCGTTGATCCGACGCTCGCATCTTCGATATGGGCCTGTGACATTTAATTGCGCAGCTACGCAGGCAGTGTACCGTATGATATTGAACAGGCGCAACTTCCGCGCCAATTCGTATGGCGCAATCTGGTGGCAGTGCAGGTCGCTTTATCGGCCAGGAACGCCCAGTCGGAAGACTTCAAAGGTAGTAGCATGCCGTTATGTCCTTCACCGTTGTACCGCTGCACAACCTCGACCTTGGTGGCAATGCGCACATTCCATTCGGAAGGAAGTTTGTGCTGCAGCAGGTCCCGCAGTGGCTCAAGGACGACAAGGGGTTCATCGGCGGCCTGTCACGACATGATCGCCAATCGACGCTCGACGCTCGGCATGCGCTCGTCGCCGAATACGAAGCACCCGCGATCGGGCAACCCGACCCGGAGTGGACCGGCCAGCGCCCGCGTGGAATTCAGGATCTGCTCTTTCAATCTGCGATTCTCGCAAACTTCGCGATGTGGGTGATCCAACCTTCCATGGTTTGCTTCACGGTTGGTTTCCACGCCCTCACCACCCTCGACGAACAACGTATTCTCGATCCACCAGTCATTTTGCAATCGGAACGCGACGGGCCGCTGTACTGCCATCCGAAGGATCAGGCAAATCCGGTTGAACTTCGACATCTTATCAGAGCCGCAAAGTTGTTCGAAACGCTTTCAACGGTCCCGCGCAAGAACGTAATGTGGGCCGCGATGAGAGCCTCTTGGGCGGCGCTCAACTCCTACACGGCGGACTATCGCTACCCGCTCTTCTGGCAGGGCCTGGAGTCCCTGTTCACATCCGAAACGAAAACATGGAAAGTAACGGAACGCCTTTGCTCACGGATCTCATATTTCTTAGCTGACAACGCCAAAGATCAGCAAGACTTGTACAAGAGGGTGGACGCTTGCTATGCCACCAGGTCGAAAATCATCCACGGGCGCTGGGACGAAGGACCGGAGATCGACGACCGCATGGCCGACACGGAAGCGATTGTTCGCACGGTGGTTCGGAAGATCGCCGACGAGCCAGGTATGCTGTCCGCATTTCTCTCACCGAAGCGAGATGAGTGGCTTGAAGCATGGGTCCAATCCAAGAGTTTCGTGCCGCCGCCGTTACCATGAAGCTGGCGGGCAATTAAACGGGTTTGGTGTGAGGGAGCCCGCGCGCCGCCACGCATGGATGAAGCGGTCAGCGACATTCCAGCCGTAGAAGCTCACGCAGAAGGAGCCGGTTTCAAGATTCGGTACACCTTTAACGCTGGAGCCGGGATTGGCCTGCTCTATGCTTACTTCGGAAACCTGTTCTCCCGTCTCTTGATTAGGCTGGCTGAGGTTCCTCGTTGACGTCGGCGGAAGCAACCCATACCAATCTTCCACTCCATTAAGAGGTGAAGTTAAAAGGGAGCTTCGGAAGTTGCTGAATCCAATAGGCCTGTATTCATCGCCGTAGACGCCGTTGTTCTTCATTTTCAATATACGGTCATTTTCCCAAGCTGGACGTTGGGGCTCGTCATTCTGTCGGTGACAAGCGGGCGATAAAGGGGAAGCATGAGGTCCCACGGATTTCGCGCCCAGTCGCGGGCAATGTTTGCTCGGGATACGAGGCAAAGATAGCAAATGCAATCCCCTTAGGCTTCGACCGCGTCGTTCACCTCTCTCCCGGCCTGCACGGGCAAGTAAATTCTGGTTTGTTTTGCACTTGCATCTGGGTCGGCAAAGAGCGTTCATGTGACTGTGGTTGACAGCCACCAAAAGGAGAAAAGAACTGTGGAGAGGGCGGTATTGATGGAAATTGAGAGCCTGCGCCGGGCAAGTCTTACCGGTCTGCGCGAGAAGTACCGGGCGGTGTTTCAGGAAGAAACGCGATGCCGGCATCGGGAACATCTCTTCCGGCGAATCGCCTGGCGTCTCCAGGCATTGGCTGAAGGAGATCTCTCCGAACGGGCACGCGGGCGGGCGCACCAGATTGCGCAGGACGCTGACTTGCGAATCGTTGCACCGCGCGACTTCTTTACCGTAAGCGGCGAGCGCGTGCACACGACGCCGGGGGACCGGAACCGGCGGGATAAGGATAGCCGCTTGCCGCTGCCGGGCACTTTGCTGAGCCGGAAATGGAAAGGACGGACCATTCTGGTCGAGGTCCTCGCGAAAGGATTTCGCTATGAGAACCGCCCCTATCCATCGCTGAGCGCAGTCGCCGTTGCAGTCACGGGAACCCGCTGGAACGGCCTGGCATTCTTTGGGCTGACACGCCCTTCGAGCAGAGAGCGGAAGGAGCAGCCCCATGCGGACAAATAACCAAGACGTTCCGAAGCCGCCAATCTCTCGCCTCCGCTGCGCGATCTATACGCGGAAATCGACGGAAGAAGGCCTGGAGCAGGAATTTAACTCGCTCGATGCGCAGCGCGAGGCCGCCGAAGCCTTCATTCAGAGTCAGCGGCGCGAAGGATGGATCGCGCTGCCCGAGTTCTATGACGATGGCGGCTTCACCGGCGCCAATATGGAGCGGCCTGCGCTGACCAGGCTGCTCCACGCCGTCGAAGCGGGCGAGTTGGATTGCGTGGTGGTGTATAAAGTCGACCGTCTGAGCCGATCGTTGCTCGACTTCACCCGGATGCTGAGCGTCTTCGAGAAGCACAAAGTGAGCTTCGTTGCGGTCACCCAGCAGTTCAACACCAGCACGTCGCTCGGACGGCTGACGCTGAACATCCTGCTTTCGTTCGCGCAGTTCGAGCGGGAACTGATCGGTGAACGGACCCGCGACAAGATGTCGGCTGCCCGGCGGAAAGGGAAGTGGGTAGGCGGATGTCCGGTGCTGGGCTACGACGTAGACCCAGGTGGTGGAAGGTTGATCGTGAACGAAGAAGAGGCCGAACGCGTGCGGGCCATCTTTGCTCTGTTCGAGGAACATCGTTCGGCCCTGCGGACGCTGGCCGAAATCGATAGGCGGGGCTGGCGGCTCAAGAGCTGGACGCGTAAGAGTGGCCAGTTCCGTTCGGGCGGCCCGTTCGCGCTGAATTCGCTGCGGAGGTTGTTGACGAACGTTCTGTACGCGGGTTCGATCCGGCACAAGGGGCAACGTTATCCGGGCGAACACGCCGCCATTCTCGCACCCGGTACGTGGGAACGCGTGCAGGATCTGATCACAAAGCGCGCTACCTTTGCGCGGGGCAGAGCGCGAAACAAACACATGGCTCTGCTGAGTGGATTGCTCTATTGCGAAACCTGCGCGACACGGATGGTGTACTCCTATTCGGGGAAGAACGATCGCAAGTACCCCTATTACTTGTGCCTCAACGCGCAACGCAAGGGTTGGGCAGCGTGTCCCGGTAAAACCCTTCCCGCGCACGGAATCGAAGAATCCGTCCTTGCGCGGGTCAGGGAAGCGCAGCCCGGAATGTTTGATGCCTCCGAGTGGGAACGGCTGGATCGCACCCAGCAGGTCGAGGAGATGCAAGCCATCGTCGAGCGGGTCGGCTACGATGGGGCTGCTCAGCAAATCTCGATCCGGTTCCATCCGTCTGCGACCCCGGAGTCGGGGCAGGAGGGGCAGGCGTGACCGGCCATGAGGAGGTCACATACGCGCTTGATTTTTTGGTTGACAGACAGGGCAGGCGGGGTAACAAGACTTTCTCGTCCCTTCGAAAGCCATCCGAAGACGAAGCGTCTGACCGCTCCATTCCCCGGATCGCACGGCTCATGGCGCTGGCCATCCGGTTTGATGGGCTGGTGCGGGGCGAAACGATTCGGGATTATGCGGAACTGGCCCGTCTCGGCCGGGTGACGCGGGCCCGTATGACCCAGATCATGAAGCTGCTCGATCTCGCTCCAGACATTCAGGAACAGATCCTTTTTCTGCCGCCCATCCGGAATCTCAACGAGCGAAATCTGCGGCGCATTGTCGGCCGGATCGATTGGGACGAGCAGCGTCCCATGTTTCGGAAAATCATGGACCGGGTGGGCAAGGCCGGGGAATTGGATTGATATGCGGTGCGCTTTGCAGTCTTGTCCAAACCTGATTCCCGGCTTCCATCACGAGAGTGCTCGTTACCCCATTCGTGGGCGAGACGAAATTAATCTTTACCGAGAACGAGTCACTCGCCATCACTATGCGTCTTTCGAGCCGCTCAAGACGGCGAGCCATGTTTCTCGTCAATTGTTCCCTCTCATGTCTTGCTCTCAGGCACTCCCGCCATCGCAGCCCGTTGTCGCCCAGAGTTCAGAATCGCGACGATGTTCATGCCGCTCCATTCGCCCACGCTCCTTGAGGAAATCGGCTGCGATGCACAACGCTTGCGTGCCGCATCAATACGAGATCGCAAGAACCATGTCTCCTCGCTTTCGACCTCCGATCCAAATCGTTTTTCCAGCCGGTGTAGCCGCTTGGCGATGGCCTTCATGGTCTTTTTCTCGCAGCCCGCTCAGCTTCAGCCCAGGACTTCCATCCCATTCGCCGAGCCTCCGTCTCCAGGGCGGTTGCCCACGCAGCGCATGCGGCTACATCAGGTTCCGATAGTTCCCTGGGAGGCTTTTCAGCTGCCTGCTCCGCTGACCTGGCCCGTAGAAGCTCCAGATCCTCGTCAGACAACGTTCGTAACGCGAGGCTCCTGATCTGTTCCAGCGGACTCGGCGCGGGTTGGAATTGAGGGAGCCGTTCCAGCATCTGAAGCCGCCGTCGCATATTCTGCATATGATTCCCTCAGTACCTCCCCGGCGGCTTCGCGATTTCTGCGGCTTGCTCCAGAGCAGCGACCCGGACTTCGATGTCCTCGATTTCGCCTGCTTGCTTGGCACGATCCAATACGCGATCCGCCGCGCGCACCCGGGCCGCTGCCGGGGCGTTCGCATCTACCATGATCTTCAACAGCGTCGATACGGCGGCGCTGGAAGCGTGTTGCAACCGTGCGTTCGATTGGGAAACTACTGCCCGCCGCGCCTCCCGGTAGGCATGCTGGAACTCGGGCACCTTGAGCCACCGGATCAGCGTTTGAGTCCCGATACCGGCGGCACGGGCGGCTTCTTCAATATTCCGATTGGTCAGCAAGGCGGCGATCGCTTCTTCCTTCTTCCGCCCGAATTTTGAGCCGTGACCTACCATCTTCCAACTCCTGCACTTGCCTGCGGGCTACGGACGATTGCCCTTCCTGTCCAGCCCCGGATTTCCCGCTGAATTCGCTTGCTTGTGCTCGCGACCCGAGTGATGAATGTGGTCACCGCGGTGACTACCGCGAAAGGACCCACAAGAATGAAGACATTTACGATTGACACTGAAACCAACAACATCACCGCACATCCGACCGCGCAAGAGGCGCAAACGGTAGCCGGGGCGGAACGCTTCGCCACCCAGGCCGCATTTGCCGCACTCGCGGCCAATTGGCCTGCCGCCCGGCTGGTAGAGATTTGGAACAGCCTTCCCGGCGGGGCCGTCGTAACGAAGTTCAAAGATCGCAAGACGGCTGTTACGCGAATCTGGAATGCCATTCAAAGCCTCGGCGAACCGGCGGCGGTTCAGCCCGCACGGAAGCCCGGTGTCGCACCGTTGAAGGCCAAGCCGGCCCGGAGGACCACCACTTCCGAACCTAAGCTTAAGACGACAAGCAAGGGCAACCGTGCGCGCCCGGGCACCAAGACTGGAAAGATTCTCGATCTGTTGAAACGGCCCGGCGGCGCCAGCCTGAAGGAGATCATAAAGGCGACTGGCTGGCAGTCGCATTCCGTACGGGGCTTCCTCTCCGGCACCCTGGGCAAGAAGATGAGCCTGACGGTTGTTTCCTCCAAGACCGCTGACGGGGAGCGCAGCTACTCCCTCCAACCCTGAGCCGAGCAAAGCCTCTTCCCTTTCGCCGCCGGATTCCACTCCGGCGGCTTTCTTCGTCAGGCCCCTCATGCCGCCATCCTCACTCGATCCGCGTCGAATGGCGTCAAACGTGCGGCCGTCGCCTTCGAGCGTCGCCTTCTTGCCGGTCAACCCCTGCCAGCGCTCGACCACGACGTCGACGTATTTGGGATCGAGTTCCAGGCCGTAACAGACGCGCCCGGTCGCTTCCGCCGCGGCCAGTGTGGTGCCGCTGCCGAGGAACGGCTCGTATACCAGTTCGCCGGGCTTCGTGTGATTCAGGATCGGCTTCCGCATCAGCTCGACCGGTTTCTGGGTCGGATGATCGAATTTCTCCTCATCCGATCCGCCCATGATGAACTTCGGCGACGGCGAATTCCAGATCGTCGAGTTCTCGCCTGCCTTCCCGTACCAGGGAGCGTTCTTCTTTCGGACGTACCAGCACGGCTCGTGCTGGAACCAGTAGTGCGTTCTCGTGAGCACCGTGCGCCCCTTGTCCCAGATGATCTGCTGATGATGCAGAAAGCCGATCCGCAGCAAACCATCGAGAACCTCGCGGGTGAACTTCGATGCGTGCCACACATAGCCCACTTCGCAGACTCGGAACCAGTGCGAACGCCTCGGACCAGTCGGCGCGCGTGTCGCCGGAGATCGTGGTTTCCTGATGTCCCTTCGTCCGATGTTTCAAGTAGCTGGGCTCGGCAGGCCCGCGGCCGTTCAGCCCGGCCCTGTCGCGCCATTCGGAATCGAGTTCAATTCCGTAGGGAGGATCGGTCACCATCAGGAACGGCTTGCGTTCGCCCAGCAGCCGCGACACCGCTTCCGCGTCGGTCGCGTCGCCGCACAGTACCCGGTGCGAACCACAAAGCCACAGATCGCCGGCGCGGGTAACCGGGTGATCGGGCAGCGGCGGCACGGCATCCTCGTCCGGGGTGTCGTTCAGCAGGAGAGTCATCGATCTCCTTGGTGTCGAACCCCGTCAGGGAGAGATCGAAGTCCGACGTCTGGAGGTCCAGCAACTCGAGCGCCAGCAGTTCCTCGTCCCAGTCCGCCCACGTAGCCGACCGGTTCACCATGGAGCCGGAAGGCCTTGACCTGCGCCGGCGTCCACTCGTCGCACAGGATGACCGGGATGTCCGTAATGCCCAGCTTGCGCGCGGCTTTGAGGCGCAGATGGCCGTCAATCACTTCGCCGTCACTTCGCACCAGACACGGAATCTTGAACCCGAATTCTCGAATACTGCCGCACATGCGATCCACGGCCGCATCGTTCTTGCGCGGGTTGCGCGCGTAAAAGACCAACTTGTCGATCGGCCACATTTGGATTTCCGTCGACAGTTTAGCTGGCATCACAGTGCCCCGTTTTTCCAGAAGCTCGATTTCTATAGAGTCTTCTAAGACTGCGGAGCGCCACATCATATTCGTTCGGAAGCGCTTCAATCGTTTTGTGAACTACTGCCATTCTTGATCCTCAGTTGTCCCTAGTTGGGACACCCTTAGATTCACCCACCAAGCGTGGGAAAGTCGGGGAGTTTCCCCGGGAATGATGGGGAAAATACGGGAATCGGGGGGAAATCAGCTCTGCGGGATGTCGAGTACGCTTACTTTCGCGTACCTGTGCGATAGCGCGTCCGCCAGCTTTTCTAGAATGTCGTTTCGGACGGCTTCGCCCCTCAGAATCTTCTCAATGGTCTTGCGGTCCGGCCCGCGATATTTCGAGGAGTCGGTATTGCTCCACCCGCGCTCAAGCATCCGATCTTTCAGCCATAATGCACGATTCGTGAATTCGGGGATTTGGTGCTCCAAGTCTCCGGTCTTGGATGCTATTTTTACCTGCGTTGTCGGTACGTCGCTTGACGCGGGAACTTCGGAGTCGTGCTGCTTTTCCAGACCGGAGCTTACAACCTTCATGAACAGATCGTGCACATCAGCCTTAATCCTTTGATTCAGCGCGAACCTCTCAGCGGACTGCTTTCGCAGGTCTTCAATCACATCATCTTGGGGCAATTCGGTGGATCGCTTTCGGCTGGACCGAGCTTCTCGAAACCGGTCTAGCGCCTCCTGCCCGCGCTTCAGGACTTCGTCCAATCCTTTTTCGTCGTAGTCTTCCGCCATCGCTCCCTCCTTAGGAGTAGCCCCCCCGGATCCCGGGTCCAGCTCTTCTCCTGGTTCATAACACTGGAACTTGGCGGCTACCTACCAGTCTAATAGTCTTTAGCAAGTGGGATGTTGATGTAAGAGTGGCATAAGCCGAGGTCACCAAACGCAGAACAGCAGACTCTTCCCATCGTCTAACGAACCGACGCAGTAGGACGGGAATAAACAAGATGTTGGATCGGCTACGTTTCGTTTTAGTTTGCCTGCTAGATGTTTGGCATCGTAGGTTGGGCCGTAGCGTCAAGCGAGCCTCGCTGTAATCCATTGAATCTAAGATAGATAGTACAATCAACGAGTGGGATTGATCTACATCTGCCCGAGTGCCTGGCGTTAGCAGGCGCGCAGGGACATTACTCCAACAGCCTACCATCTGATACCATCTGCGACCATCTGGAGTCCGCCCTCTCATGAGAGTCCATTCGAACTCTCCCACATTTGCGGAGCCAATTATTTTCAATAACTTACAAGCTAGCGAGCTCATGCGCTCGCCGGAACAGCAGCCGGAGAAGAACGCAACGACGGGAAGAAGCGCTTCGGCGGCGCACAGCGATTAAGAGCGTGATCAAGCCAGGGCGAGCGCACCAAGCGCTTTGACGATACCGGCTACGAATGATTTTGCGTCGCCGAATAGCATCAGCGTGTTCTCCATGTAGTAAAGCTCGTTCTCGATTCCGGCGAAACCGGGATTCATGCTGCGTTTGATCACCATCACCGTGCGCGCCTTATAAGCCTCCAGAATCGGCATGCCGGCGATTGGGCTGTTCTTGTCGTTCTGTGCGGCCGGATTCACGACGTCGTTCGCTCCGATTACAAGCGCGACATCCGCTGTCGTAAATTCGCCGTTGATCTCGTCCATCTCGCACAGTTTATCGTAAGGAACGTCCGCCTCCGCGAGCAATACGTTCATATGACCCGGCATGCGGCCAGCTACCGGGTGAATCGCGAAACGGATATCGATACCCCGGCGGGTGAGGGTGTCGAATAACTCGCGCAACTTGTGCTGAGCTTGAGCTACGGCCATGCCATAACCCGGAATCACAATCACGGTGCGAGCGGCATCGAGTATCTCCGCTGCTTCTTCCGGGCTGGCTGAGCGCACTGGGCGCGCGGCGCTTTTTTCCGCAGTCGTCTGGAGTTGACCGAACGCGCCGAACAGTACATTCGAAAACGAACGGTTCATTGCGCGGCACATGATGATCGCGAGGATGAATCCGGACGAACCGTCCAGCGCGCCGGCGACGATGAGGAGCTTGTTGTCCAGAGCGAATCCCATGGCGCTGGCCGAAAGTCCCGCGTACGAGTTCAGAAGCGCGATGACGGTAGGCATGTCGGCGCCGCCGATTGGAACGATGAGCATGATGCCGAATAGAAGAGACAGCAACACGAAGATGGGAAACAGCGCGCTCTGTTCGGGGGAAACGATGAGCGCAATGCCGGTCACAACGGCCAGCACGAACAAACCCAGATTAACGAAGTTCTGGCCCTTGAAAGTAATGGGCCGGGTTGGGAGCACCTCCTGCAGTTTTCCGAAAGCCATCAGACTCGCAGTGAAAGTGAGGAAACCGAGCAGCATCTCAAGCACCAGAGCGCCCATGGTGAAGCCGTGAGGCGTCTGGCGATAATATTCCGCTGTTCCGATCAATGCCGAAGCAAGCGCGCCGAATGCGTGAGAGATCGCGGTCCGCTGGGGAACGGCGGTCATCGGCATGAGATAGGCGAGAGGAACTCCAATAGCCGAGCCGAGAAAGAAAGCGATGAAGATCCACTGATAATTGACGACCTCAAAACGGAGCAGCGTGCCGACGACGGCGAGAAGCATCCCTGCCTCGCCCACGAACACTCCACGGCGCGCCGTAACCGGCGAGTTCATCCATTTGATGGCGAGTATGAAGCTGGCAGCGGCCAGAATGTAGAGTGCCGGGAGGATGGCTTCCATCATTGTTTGTCCGGCCCCCGCTTTTTGAACATCCTGAGCATGCGGTCGGTAATCAGATAACCGCTGACGAGGTTGATAGTGGCTGCGAGGACGGCGATGAATCCCAGCGTGCGGGTCAGCGTGGAAGCGTCCCGTTCGCCGGTGATGAGGATAGCGCCAACCACGGAGATCGCCGAGATCGCGTTCGTCAAAGACATGAGTGGCGTGTGTAGAAGAGGGGATACCCGGCGGATGAGCTCAAAGCCCAAGAAAGCCGCGAGCATGAATACCCATAAGTCGAATTCCCAAGATTTCATGATTGGACCAACTTTCCATTAGTGGAAACCGAAGATAGACCGAGTAGCTCGCATACGCGTGGATGGACAATCCTGTTTCCGTGCGCGACGAGGCTCTCACGTATGATTTCGTCCTCAAGGTTGAGGGTGACGGCGCCATTCTGAACCAGGAGGCGAAGGAACGCGGTAACGTTGGACGAAAACATCTGGCTGGCGTCGCGCGGCACCATGGATGGCAGATTCAGCGGCCCAAGAATGGCGACGCCCTGATGAACGATGGTCTCTCCGGGACGGGTGAGCTCACAGTTGCCACCGCGCTCAGCGGCGATATCGACAATCACCGAACCGGGCATCATGGCGCCCGCCATCTCCGCTGTAATCAAAATCGGCGCCTTCCGTCCGGGCACAGCGGCCGTTGTAATCACGACGTCCTGCTTGCGGAGAACGTCGGTGAGCAGTTCGCGTTGACGCCGATAGAACGCCTCGTCCATCGCTTTGGCGTACCCGCCTTGGCCTTCGGCCGCGCTCGATTCCACGTCCAACGTGATGAACTTGGCGCCCACGCTTTCCACTTGCTCCTTTACAGCAGGGCGCACGTCGTAGGCGCAGACCACGGCACCCAGGCGTTTGGCAGTGGCGATTGCCTGAAGTCCGGCCACTCCGGCGCCAAGAACAAAAACTTTCGCAGGCGTGATGGTTCCGGCCGCGGTCATCATCATCGGGAACATTTTCGGAAGCGCGGTGGCCGCGAGCAGGACGGCTTGATATCCGGCGGCAGTGGCCATAGAGGACAGCACATCCATGCTTTGCGCGCGCGTGATCCGCGGTATCAGCTCCATGGCAAGAAACGATACTCCGGCGGCGGCCAGTTCTGAACACTCCTTCGTGGCCGTCAGCGGCTCGCCGAATCCCACCAGTGCTTGACCGGGCCGGAGTAGCGGCAAATCCGCACGACCCTCCTCAGGGTTGGCGCCGAGGCATCGGACCTGGATGACGACGTCCGCCTCCTGGAAGAGATCGGGGCGGTTCGCGAGACGGGCGCCGGACTCCGCGTAATGTTCATCGAGGAATCCGGCTTGAACACCGGCTGAGTATTCCACAATCGCATGGATGCCGGATTTCTGCATTGCCTGACAGGCACGAGGTGTGACTGCAACTCGTCGCTCACCGGGAAAGGTTTCCCGCGGAATTCCGACTATGATGGCCATCCGGCCCTCCGTCAAAGAGAGATCATACATGCATTTGTTGGCCTCCGCTACGGGGGGGGCGGCATCAAGCCTGATTCCACGCGTCCCCACGCGGCGTGGTCCGGTTGTACAATTAAACCCGGGTAAATACGACGGCAGCGCTGAAGGTCTTAATTCATGGAACCCACAGATGTCCGCAATCCGAACTACTTCCACAAGGTCGTCGATTGTCAGTGGGCCTGTCCGGCGCACACCAATGTGCCGGAATACATCCGCCTGATTGCGCAGGGCCGCTTTACCGATGCTTACATGCTCAATCGGGAGTCGAACGTGTTTCCGGCGATTCTCGGACGAACGTGCGACCGGCCGTGCGAGCCTGCCTGCCGCCGTGAACGCCTGGACGGAAAGCCCGTTGCAATTTGCCGGCTGAAGCGCGTTGCGGCCGACCACCGCGGCGAGATCGCACACCTGCTTCCGAAGATCCCGGTGAAAAAGAACGGCAAGCGCATCGCCTGCGTCGGCGCGGGACCGGCCTCGCTCGCGGTAGCCAATGACCTGTTGCCCTTGGGCTACGAGATAGTGATTTTCGAAAAACTCGATAAGCCAGGCGGGCTGATGCGCTCTAACATTCCAGCCTTCCGGCTGCCGGAGCGCGTACTCGAGGAAGAGGTCGACATCATTCTCGACATGGGTGTCGACATTCGTTACAGCACGCCCATCGCCAGCATGAAGGCTCTCCTGGAGGAAGGCTTCGACGGCATCTTCGTGGGCAGTGGCGCACCGCGAGGAAAAGAACTCGATCTTCCAGGGCGGCATGAAACCGACAGGATCCATATCGGCATCGACTGGTTGGAATCGATCGCCTTCGGGCACATCTCTTCGATCGGCGCCAACGTGCTGATCATCGGCGTAGGAAACACAGCCATGGACTGCTGCCGCTCGTCGTGCAGGCTCGGCGGTAAGGCCATCAAAGTAATGGCGCGCCGGCCGCGCGGTTTTTTCAAAGCGTCACCGTGGGAGCTTGAAGACTCGGAGGAGGAGGGCGTCGAGATCATCGTCAACCACGCCCCCAAGCGCTTTGTTATCGAGGATGGCCGGCTTACAGGAATGGAATTTGAACGCCTCGAATGGGACGCCGGAGCCAAGCACTCCCGCACCATCGACACCATATTTCTCCCTGCCGACGATGTCATTCTCGCCATCGGACAAGAGAACGCGTTCCCATGGATTGAGCGCGACATCGGCATTCAATTCGACAAATGGGAAGTGCCCGTGGTCAATGAACTGACCATGGAATCCACCAGGCCGGGAGTCTTCTTCGGAGGCGACTCGGCATTTGGACCCAAGAACATCATCTGGGCCGTGGAGCATGCGCACCGGGCCGCCATCTCGCTTCACAATTACTGCCGCCACGTCTCGTTGACGGATCGTCCGCAGCATGGGATGAACCTGATCAGCCAGAAGATGGGGATCAGCGAGTGGAGTTACGCCAACGATTACAATCCCGCGCATCGCCAGAAAATGACGCACGTCGACCTGACGCGGCGCTTCGAGCAACTCAACATCGAAGTGGAACTCGGCTTCAGCGCCGAACAGACGGCGCGCGAGGTGCAGCGCTGCCTCAACTGCGACATCCAAACTGCGTTCGTCGCGCCGCGTTGCATCGAATGCGATGCCTGCATCGACGTTTGCCCGGTGCAGTGCCTGACCATCACGGCGAACGGCGACGAAGAAGTTCTCCGTTCCCGCCTCTCCGCGCCTGCCGTTAATCGGCAACAAGATGTCTACGTCTCGGCGCCGCTGCCCCACACGGCACGGATCATGGCCAAGGACGAAGATGTCTGCGTACATTGCGGGCTGTGCGCTGAACGTTGTCCCACGGCAGCCTGGGACATGCAAAAATTTGAGCTCCTCATTCCCTACGCAGGAACATCCATGTGCGATCCCTTGCCAATACCAATATCCGCATAAACGATTTCGCCATCAAACTGGCCAACGTCAACGGAACCGGGTCCGCCAGCGCGAATGGCCTTCTGATGCAGGCCATGTTTCGCATGGGCGTCCCGGTTTCCGGCAAGAACCTCTTCCCGTCGAATATCCAGGGACTTCCAACCTGGTATGAGATTCGGGTCAACAAGGCCGGCTACACAGCCCGTGCGCTCGACTACGATCTGATGGTCGCAATGAACGGGCAAACCTATGCTCGCGATGTTCGCGAGGTGCGGTCGAACGGCTACCTGCTTTACGACTCCAGTTGGCCGCTCGATCCTTCGCTTAACAGGGACGATGTTACTTTCCTTGGAGTTCCACTGGCACAGATGTGCAACCAGGCATTCGCGGACCCGCGAGAGCGAATCCTGATGAAGAACATCGCGTATGCGGGCTCACTCGTCGCGGTGCTCGACATCGACATGGATATTGTTCAGGAGTTGCTCGCTGAAAAATACGCGGGCAAGAAGGCGCTTGGAGAATCGAATTTGCGGGCACTGCGGCTCGGCTATCAATACGCAAAGGAGCATTTCGATTGTCCGCTTCCTTTCCATCTCGAAAAGATGAACGCCACCGGCGACAAGATTTTGATTGATGGCAACACGGCAACTGCGCTGGGGTGTCTCTATGCAGGCGCAACCGTAGCGGCTTGGTATCCGATTACGCCCTCCACCTCCGTAATGGACGCCTTCAAGATGTTTTGCGAGAAATACCGCCGCGATCCGCAGAGAGGAAAGAATAATTACATCATCATCCAGGCCGAAGACGAACTGGCTGCCATCGGAATGGTGATCGGCGCTTCCTGGAATGGCGCGCGAGCATTTACGTCCACCGCCGGTCCTGGCATCTCGCTGATGAACGAACTGCTGGGCCTAGCTTATTATGCTGAGATTCCAGCAGTGGTGATCGACGTCGAACGGGTAGGGCCTTCCACTGGCATGCCCACACGAACTCAACAGGGCGATCTGATGGCGTGCGCCTATGCTTCGCACGGTGACACCAAGCATATTCTGTTGTTCCCTGCGAATCCGGCCGAGTGCTTCGAGTTCGCGGTGAAGTCGTTCGATCTCGCTGAGCGTTTCCAGACTCCTGTCTTCCTGTTGTCGGATCTCGACATCGGTATGAACGACTGGGTGGTACCGCGCCTGACTTGGGACGATGCCTACCAGCCTGACCGTGGCCGTGTGCTAAACGCCGAGGATTTGGAAAAGATCGCGAAGTTCCAACGCTACTTCAACGAGGACGAGAACCATGTAGCAGCACGCACTCTTCCCGGCGTGCATCCGAAGGGAGCCTTCTTTACGCGCGGTTCCGGCCACAACAAGTTCGGAGGCTACACGGAGACTCCGGATGAGTATCAGGAGGTAATGGATCGCCTCTTGAAGAAGCACAAAGCGGCAGCGCAGTTTGTGCCTCCTCCGGAGATCCGGAGACGGCCTGGCGCATCCTTTGGGGTAGTAACACTCGGCGGCTGCGATCCGGCGGTGCGCGAGGGACTCGATCTGCTGGGGAACCGCGGAATCGTCGGCGATTCCATGCGGGTACGCGGGTTCCCGTTCGACGAGACCGTGCAGGCATTCCTTGACGAATACGACTGCTGCTTCGTGGTTGAGCAGAACCGGGACGCCCAACTCCGCTCCCTTTTAACGCTTGAAACTCGCGTACCGAAGGAGAGACTGCAGTCTGTGCTCGTTTACGGCGGGTTCCCGCTGAGCGCCCGGCATGTGGTCGATGGGATTATGCGCGCGCTGCGAGATCCGGCCTCGCTGGAGAACGTGGACGGCCATGTTCCGCCCCGAGCCGAGATCTCAGAGGACATGCAAATCCAGGAGTGATATGCCATCTATCGCAAAACCAATTGCCACGCACCCCAGCCTTCAGCGAAACCCGCTTGGGTTGACGATCCGCGACTACGAGGGGGCAATGTCGACGTTGTGCGCCGGATGCGGGCACGACTCGATTACTGCGGCAATCGTCCGGGCGCTGTGGGAGATGGCGACTCCTCCTCACATGATTGCGAAGCTGAGCGGGATCGGCTGCTCATCGAAAACACCGACTTACTTTGTGAATGGCGCGCACGGATTCAACTCAGCGCATGGGCGCATGCCCCCGATTGTCACCGGAGCCAACGCAGCGAACCGCGAGTTGGTTTATATTGGCGTCTCCGGTGATGGCGACTCGCTTTCCATCGGTTTAGGCCACATGTGCCACGCAATCCGGCGGAATGTGAAAGTGGTTTACCTCATCGAGAACAACGGAGTGTATGGCCTTACCAAAGGCCAATTCTCCGCGTCCGCCGATGTCGGATCGAAGAGCAAGCGCGGCGAGCCAAATCGAATGGCTCCGATCGATCCCATAATGCTCGGCCTGAGTATCGGAGCCACCTTCCTCGCGAGAAGTTTTTCCGGAGACAAAGAGCAACTCGTGCCAATATTGAAAGCCGCGGTGGCGCACCGCGGTTTCGCATTGGTGGATATCATTTCGCCCTGCGTGACCTTCAACGATCATGCGGGCTCGACCAAGAGTTACCTGTATTCCCGCAAGCGCCAACTGAAGGCGACCGAAACGGATTTCGTTCCACCCGCCAGTGAGATCGTAGCTCATATCGGGCAGAATGGCGCAGCGAGCGTGACGATGCACGACGGCTCTGTTGTGCGCTTCACGGTAGTTCCACCGGACTATGACCCGACAGACCGGCGAGCGGTGTTCGACTACCTGCACGAACACCAAGGTAAGGGCGAGATGGTGACGGGACTGTTGTTTTTAGACGAGACGGTGGCTGACCTGCATGAGATGAACCAGACGTCTGAGACTCCGCTCTCGAGGCTAGCTTACGAAAAGCTCTGCCCTGGAGCGAGCGAGTTGGAGCGGTTGCAAGAGGAATTCCGTTAGGAGCGGCCTCCGCGCTTAGTCCACAAATGTGCGTAGAACTCTCAATCCACTACATTGAATATCACTTCCCTGCTCCTGCAGTTCAAGCAGTGTAACAGCACTGCGCAATAGGGCGGGTTGTCAGTGCTGAAGCTGACCTCCACGCTTACGTAATCGGAATTACATTTCGAGCACAAGACCTTGAAATGCTCGACGATTTTGGATTCGATGTTTCCATCCCAACGGATCCATTCCTCGCACGGCTTCACAGTAGTAGCCATAGCCGAAGATTACTCCTAATTGATCAGAGATGGAATCCACTTTCGCCGCGATGGCCGTTTCCGAAATCGCAATGTTTGGTCGCCCGGATGCCTTCGCGCCAATCGCTGTCCTTCTTACTGTGGTCGATCTTCCGTCGGGCGACCTGCGCCAAGCCTTGCTAGCGCAATTGGCGACCGCAGCGAATGAAGGCACCGAGATCTATGCCGCGCTTTTTGAATTGAGCGATCCCGAATTGGTCGCGGCGCTGGTCAAGCTCGGGAAGAAGGCCCACCTGGGGGCACGGTAGCCGGCGGCTTACGTCTGATTTCGCGCGATTGTTGATTGTACGGATAGCGCCTCTGGTTTTGGCCGAAGTGCCGGCATGATCACACCGCGGCACTCGCCCAAACCAATCCCGCGAAATCCGGACTCCTCGCACCACCCGCGCAGGATCACTTCATCGCCGTCCTCAAGGAACCGCCGGGTCTCCCCGGTTGGCAGCTCGAGCGGTTCGATGCCGCGCGACGTGATTTCCAGGAGACAGCCGCGGTTGTGCTTTTCGGGCCCTGATACCGTTCCGCTGCCGATCAAGTCGCCCGCGCGGATCGGGCAGCCGTTCGAGGTGTGGTGCGTGATCATCTGCCCCAGAGTCCAGTACAGGGTGGAAAAATCGCTTTGGCTCACGAGCGTCGGCTCCACCATCTTCGCCGAGCGGAGCCAGACCTCCAGCTTGATTCGGTACGCCCCACCGGTCACGCGCAGGTGCGGCAGCGCTTCAGGGTCCTCGGCCGCACGTTGGGGCACGGTGCACCGGAATGGCTCCAGCGCTTCTCGCGTCACCACCCAAGGCGAGATCGAGGTTGCGAAGTTCTTGGCGAGGAACGGCCCGAGCGGCTGATACTCCCACGTTTGGATGTCCCGCGCAGACCAATCGTTCAGCAGGCAAACTCCAAACAGATGCTCTTCCGCTTCCGCGATCGGGATCGGCTCCCCCATCGTGTTGCCGGGTCCCAGAAACGCTCCGACTTCCAGTTCATAGTCGAGCAGCCTGCTCGGCGCATAGACCGGAGGCCCCGCTGGATTCTCCACGATCTGTCCGCACGGACGGCGAACCTCTGTCCCGCTCACCACGATCGACGAACTGCGCCCGTGGTAGGCAATCGGCATCCATTTATAATTCGGGAACAGCGGGTTGTCCGGCCGAAACATCCGGCCCACATTTGTTGCGTGATGGATGGAGGCATAGAAATCGGTGTAGTCTCCGATCGGGCAGGGCAGCAGCAACTCGACGCGGGACATCGGACTCACAAACCTGTCAGCGCCTGGTGTGTGCATCGCGAGGAAGTCGCTGATCCGTTGCCGCAATCGCACCCGGCTTTCGCGCGGCATCGCCATCACGTCCTGCATGGAGCCAATGCCGAATGCTTCGGTGGCATCCAGAACCTGGTTGCCGATAGCGACTCCGAGGCTGACCCCTTCATCGCCTATTCGCCGAAAGGTTGCGTAGGGCAAATTCTGAATCGGAAACTCGCAGCCCGGTGCATTGGCCGACTCCACCCAACTCTTCAATTCCGCGTCATGAGTGCGGTCAATCATTCCATCAGGCCTAGAGTCCGCAGGTCGATTAATCGGCTCCTCGAACGAACACGAACCGAAACTGTGCGCGAAATCGCGGCGCGAGCTGCTCCACTTCGGGCGTTGAAACCCACGAATCCCGCCACCGCAGACCGTCGTTTCGAAACTCGAAAGCCTGTGGATCGGTCTCGTTCAGTAAACGAGTTACCGTCGCAAGATCCATACCTGACCAGGCAAATGCCGCTCCTATAAACACGTTGAGGAAGCCATGCATATCCGAGCGAATCGGATGGTGGAGTCCCGCGGTGGCTTTGAACGGCAAACGGCGGGCCGCTGCCGTACACAGAAACTCCGCCAAATTCTCCGATGACGGAGTGGCGGTGCGAATCTTGGCATACGCGTCTTGTACCTGGTCCAGCGGTACCTCACAGTAGGTCGGAAGCGAGAGCCGCCTGCCGGTCTTCGTCTCGAGCGTCTCCACTTGCAGGCGCGAGCGGACCCGGTTCCCCATCTACCAGCAGTGTTACGCGCCACTTCGCGCCGAGCGAGACTTCACTGAGCCTTTCTATGGGCAACACCAACCGGTTCAGCATCCACGCTTCCGGCGAGAGGAGATAACGCTCGTAGTTGGCGATCACCTCCGGTAAGGGCAGCGCCGCTGGCGGGTACAGTCCGGCGTAATCGATCAGGTTGGCGAGCAACGCCCGCATCGACTGGACCATCATTAAGTCAAAGCCCCGGGATTCGACACCGTGGAAAGATCGCCCAACCCCTCGCCGAGGTACTTCTGGCGTAACAGGCGCCGCACGATCTTCCCGCTCTGCGTCTTCGGCAATTCCCCGGTGATCACCACTTCACGCGGCCGGAAAGTCGGACCCAGTTCGTTCACCACGGTGGCGCAAACGGCCGCCCCGTCCACCTCCGCACCCGCACGCAGCACCGCGTACCCCACGATGGCTTCTCCCTTCAACCCGTCCGGAACTCCGATGACCGCCGCCTCCGCAACGCCGGGATGCCGCATCATGGCTTCCTCCACCTCTGCCGGTCCCACCTTCCTTCCCGCTACGTTCATCGATTCATCCGCGCGGCCGTGCACGAACCAGTGGCCGTCTTCGTCCACGGTGGCCCAGTCGCCGTGATACCACATACCCGGAAAGCGCGACCAGTAGGTGTCGAGGTATCGCTGCGCATCGTTCCAGATGCCGCGCGTCATCGAGGGCGAGGGCTTGGTGCACACCAGGTAGCCCATGCGGCCGCGCACTGGAACGCCGTTCTCATCCACCACTTCCGTTGCCATTCCGGGCGCTGGTGCTCCCACGCTACAAGGCTTGAGCTCCTGAATCGGCAACGGGAAAAGGAAGCTGCCTACAATCTCCGTGCCGCCCGAGATGTTGATGATCGGGCACCGTCCGCCGCCGACCTGATCGAAATAACTGAGCCACGACTTCTCGTCCCACGGTTCGCCCGTCGAGCCGAGGATGCGCAGCGACGGCATCGGCGGCAGTTCCTCATTGCCCTTGACGAGCATCCGGATCGCTGTCGGTGAGACGCCGAAGGTGGTGATCCGGTGGCGGCCGATCATCTCCCACAG
This sequence comes from Bryobacteraceae bacterium, assembly GCA_963770345.1. Lineage (GTDB taxonomy): Bacteria > Acidobacteriota > Terriglobia > Bryobacterales > Bryobacteraceae > CAVYPH01. Next base: position 316,194 of record CAVYPH010000004.1, read on the forward strand.
ACGCATTGGCGTAGGATAATCGGGCGCGCCGTCGTAGAAGAAAATCGTGCCTCCGAACAGGTGATTTCCGAGGATGGTCCACGGCCCCATCATCCAGCCAAGATCGGAAAGCCAGAAGAAGCGCTCGTCGAGCTGATGGTCGAAGCCAAGCCAGATCTCTTTACCCATTTGCGCGAGGCAGCCCGCGTGAGTGTGGACGACGCCCTTCGGCTTTCCGGTGGTGCCGGAGGTGTAGAGAATGAGCGCCCGGTGCTCCGAATCGAGCGAGGTGGTGGCGAACGACGCCGGCTGCGCGGCCAGGAATTCGCCCCACTCGCTTACGCTGATTATTTTTATGCCGGCCGGAATTTTCTCCGCCAGCGGGAGCCGTTTCCCGCGCCGCGTCATATGGTCGGTTGTGAACAGCAGCCGCGCACCGCTATCTTCGATCCGCGCGGCGATGGCCCCGGCGCCGAATCCGGCAAAGATCGGCACCACTGTCATGCCGGCTTTGAAGCATCCGTAGAGGATCGATAGGATCTCAGGAACCATCGGCATGCAGACAGCTACACGGTCACCCGGCTCCAGTCCGAGCGCGACCAGTCCGTTGGCCACCCGGTTCGCTTCGTCGCGCAATTCCCGGAACGTGAGGTTCCGCGTCTCGCCGCTTTCGCCTTCCCAGATACAGGCAACGCGTCCGGATTCCGCCCAACGGTCCAGGCAATTGTGCGCGATGTTGAGGCGGCCGCCCACGAACCACTGCGCCCACTCCGGCCCGCGGCTCACATCCATCACCTGGTGGTAAGGCTCGAACCACTGGACGTCCATTTCGCTCATCAGCTCGTGCCAGAATCGCTCCGGCTCGTCTACTGAAAAACGCAGGAACGCCTCCCGATCGTCGAACCCCAGGCGCTGCATGAAGCGCCAGACATTGGTCTTCTCAATCCATTCCCGCGTGGGTTTCCAGATGGCGCTCAATTATTTTTTCTCCGACCAACTCGCCCAATACTCTTTCCACTCCACCTGCTCGCCCGCGGGCAGCACGTGGATCGGATTCAACCCATCGAGCATCACCGCGGATTCGTCGGTGTGGGTTTTCTTCTTCTGGTTGAGCAGCGCCTTGGGATGCGGTCCGTGGTGGATGCCGCGCGGGTGCAGGGTCGCCATCCCCGCCTTGATGTTGTCGCGGCTGAAGAAGTCGCCGTCATGGTAAAAGATGAACTCGTCGTAATCGCTATTGCGATGGAAGAACGGCACGCGCATGGCATCCTCGTCCTGTTCGAGCGGCCGCGGCAGAAAGCTGCACACCACCGCGCCCTCGGTGACAAAGGTGGTGTGGGCGCTCGGCGGAAGGTGTCCGCGATGGCTCATGATCGGCCGGATATCACGCATGTTAATCTTCCACACCGTGAGATCTCCCTTCCACCCGACCACGTCGAGCGGGTTGAACGGATACACTACTGTCGAAAGCTCGTCCTCCGCCTTGATGCGGATTTCCCACTCCCCATGCGAAGCGCCGGCGTCGTCGAGATGGGGGTCCGGCTCGGGCGTCGTGACCACCGCCGGATCGTACAATGCGTGCTGCCCGATGAGCCCTTTTTCCGGAGGGCCGAACTCCGTGCGCGACTGGATAATCAGAAAGAAATTATCATTGGTCTCCGGCACTACCCGGTAGGTAACGGCCCGCGGTATCACGATGTAGTCACCCTTCTCGAAACGCAGCGGACCGAAATCCGTTTCAATGATACCGGTGCCGCGATGCACGAAGATCAGTTCGTCACCGTCCGCGTTGCGGTAATAGAACGGCATCGCTTCGCGACGCCGGGACACATACAGCTTTACGTCCTGATTTCCCAACACAGCCGCGGGGCATCCTTTGCGGTTGCAAAAATCCGAAGGTTCCAGACGGTTCAGATCGAAGCAATGCGGCCGCAGTTTGCCTTCAAACCGGATCCAGCCGGTCGGGGGATGCGCGTGATAGAGATGCGCACTCTTGCCGTAGAACCCCTTGCGTCCGTGCTCCTCCTCGTAAGTGCCTTCCGGAAGAGCAACGTGCGCCTGTCGCGCGAACGTGCCTTTCTTGAGTGGATACATAATCCTCCTTCACAGATTTCCGCGGAGCGCCTGTTCACGCTCGATCGCCTCGAACAGCGCCTTAAAGTTGCCTTTGCCGAAACTGCGGCTCCCCTTGCGTTGAATCACTTCGAAAAACACCGTGGGCCGATCTTCTACAGGACGGGTGAAGATCTGCAACATGTAGCCTTCGTCATCCCGATCGACGAGAATGCCTAAATCGCGCAGTGCGGAGACGGGCTCGTCGATCGGCCCTGTCCGCGCCATCAGGTCATCGTAATATGTCGAGGGCACGCGCAAGAATTCCACACCCTGCCGCCGGAGCTTCGATACGGTGTCGATGATATCATCCGTCGCCAATGCGATGTGCTGCACGCCGGGTCCGTGATAGAAGTCGAGGTACTCCTCGATTTGCGATTTCCGCTTGCCCTGCGCCGGTTCGTTGAGAGGGAACTTCACCCGCTCATTGCCGTTCGACATCACCTTGGACATGAGTGCCGAGTATTCCGTGCTGATGTCCTTGTCGTCGAAATGCCGGAACAAACGGAATCCCATCACGTCGCGATAGAAATCGACCCAGCGATTCATCTCGCCCCAGCCGACGTTGCCCACGATGTGATCGATATGTATCAACCCAACCGGCCGTGCGACGAGATCGTCGCCTTCCACTGCGCGAAAACCCGGCAGGAACGCCCCGCTATAATTCGCACGTTCGACAAAGGTGTGAATGGTGTCGCCATAGGTGGCGATCGCGGCAAGGCGCACCTCGCCGCTCTCATCGCGCAGGGTCTCCGGCTCGCGCATGCTCCGCGCGCCGCGCCTGGTGGTCTCGCGCCATGCGGCCTCCGCGTCGTCCACCCAAAGCGCGATGTCATGCACGCCGTCTCCGTGCCGCCGGATATGGTCGGAAATCGGATGGTCCGGGGTAAGCGGCGTGGTCAATACCAGGCGGATCTTATCCTGCACCAGCACGTAGGACGCAAGATCGCGCATCCCGGTCTCCGGACCGCGGTAGGCAACCAGGCGGAACCCGAAGGCGGAGCGATAAAAGTGCGCGGACTGCCGCGCGTTACCAACGTAAAATTCAACATGATCGGTGCCGTTGAGAGGAAGGAAGTCCTTCTCAACCGGCGTAGTTTGTTCCAGCAATTGCGGCATAACTTCTCCTGAATGCTTCGATGCAAAGGCAATTGTCTTCGTCGGTGCCCGTGGAAATGCGCAGGCAGTTGGGTAGGCCGAAAGCCTTCAGCGGCCGGACCACCACTCCTTGCGCCATTAACTCCTCGAAAATGCGGGATGCCTCCGCCTCAAACGGCAAGACGGCCATGACGAAATTCGCCTGCGAAGGCACCACAGTGATCCCAATCTCCTCGAGACCGGATGTGAGACACCGCAGCGCCCGCGAATTCAGTTCGAGCGAGCGATGCAGAAACTCACGATCTGATAGAGCGGCGATACCGGCGGCCTGCGGCGGGCGCCGAAGGCTCGAACGGCAACTTCACCTTGAGCAGGTTACGGATCAATTCCTCATGCGCAAACCCGTACCCGATTCGCACGCCTGCCAGCCCGTAAACCTTCGAGAACGTGCGCAGCGTGATGACATTGTCGTATCGGTAGTGCATGGAATCGGGATACCGCGGATTGTGATTCGCGTACTCGAAGTAGGCTTCGTCGAGAATGATCAGTACGCGCTCCGGGACGTGCCGGTAAAAATCGTCGAACTGCTGCCGGGTGAAAATCGTGCCCGTTGGATTGTTCGGGTTGGCGAGGTAGACGATCTTGGTATGGGAATTGATCTGTTCTGCAAGCGCCGGCAGGTCGTAATGCCAGTCATGGTAGGGCACGGTCCGGTATTTTGTTCCGCGCGAACGCGCCAACACCTGGAAACCGAGGAAGGCTGCTTCGGTGGTGAGCACCTCGTCGTCATCGCAGAGGAATGCGCGAACGATATTGGACATGATGCCTTCCGACCCGCTGCCGGCGATCACGTTATCCACTTTGACTTCGAACTCGCGCGCCAGAACCTCGCGCAAGTCGATGCCGCCGTTCGGGTAGAAGTTCAGCCCGTCGAGAGAGCGCCGGATTGCCTCGATCGCCCGCGGCGAGGTCCCCAGCGGATTCTCGTTCGAAGCCAACTTGGCCACCCGGCTGAGCCCGTACTGTTTGCGAACGGATTCGGCTGTCCGGCCGGCTTCATAGGGCCGCAGGGCTTCAATATAAGGAGGAACAAGTGGCACCCTCAAACACCTCTCTGTTAATAGTTTATCAGAGCACCTCTTTTAGGTGGTTCTGCTGTGACGCAAATGTTTAACAGGAATGAATTTCGGCCCAACCTTCTTCCTTCCGCGAGCATTCGAAATCTCGGATAATTCAATAAAGACAAGGAGTATGGTATGCCTCTCCGTCGTTCGGCAATGCTCGTGTTGAGTTCTCTCGGTGTCGCTCTTTGCCAGCAGGCGAACGCCCCCAACCCCGGCTCCAACGTCCCGAGCCTGGGTTACAAGCTCGTGCCGGATTGGCCGACTGAAGCTCGCAGTGCAGCCGGTACGCCCGCCGGTCCATGGAATCTCATCCAGGCGCCCGGGGTCGCCATCGACGCGCGCGGCCATGCGCTGGTGCTTCATCGCGGCGCTCACCCGATCTTGGAATTCGAGAGCGGCGGCAAGTTCGTGCGGTCCTGGGGTGATGGGATGTTCAGCGAAGGAAAGGTCGTTGCAATTGCTCCGGGTGACCGGGATTCAGGTGGGTCAGGCTATTCGGCCGTCTATGGACCGGCTGGTTGCGATTCCTGTGGCGCGCACTCCGTTCGCGTGGATCCGGAGGGGAACATCTGGGCGGTCGACGCTCCCGGTCATGTCATCTACAAAATGAACCCGCAAGGGAACGTGATCATGCGCCTCGGCCAAAAGGGAGTCTCCGGCTTGGGCCCGCACAACTTCAACCTGCCCACCGACGTAGCATTCGCAGCAAATGGCGACGTCTACGTCAGCGACGGTTATGGGAACCCCCGAGTGGTGAAATACTCGCGCGACGGCAAATACCTCCTCCAGTGGGGAACCAGAGGATCGGGTCCCGGCGAATTCCAACTGCCCCACAATATCGTCGTCGATGCGAAGGGGAGAGTGTACGTCACTGATCGGGACAATAGGCGAGTAGAGGTTTTTGACTCAAACGGGCGGTTTCTGAACCAGTGGCCGGATATCGGAGGCGTTTCCGCGCTCTGCATTACGAAAGACCAGCGAATCTGGACAGGCGGGATTCTGCGAGATTTGGAAGGGAAAGCCTTGGGAGAATTGCCCGCCGACGTCGGTGGGGCGCACGGTGTTGCGTGCGCTGAATCTGGAGACGTGTACGTCGGGCAGCTTAACGGGAAAGTGCAAAAGTTCGTGAAACAATGAACGGCTGTCCGTGGAGTGGACTGGCCGCGCCATTCCGGCAGCTACGTGGAGAAGATCAAATGCCATGGAGTCAGAAACGGAATTGCCGTGCGCATCACAAGTATGCAGGAGGAAAGTGCGAACCCTTGGGGCTGCGCCACGTGTGTCGTCCTCGCTGGTGCTGCGTTGGACCAATACCCGTTTTCACCGGCCTGCCGCGAGCTTATACTAACGAAGCTCGTCCGTAAATTGGAGAAATGTGAGCGTGAGGAGAACGTATGCAAAAGCGTAGTCGAATTGTGGGCTTGTTTCTCTTGATGCTCGGGCTGGCGCCGCTGTTTTCAAGCCTCGGCAAGCCGCGCATCGAAGCGTCGCACGGCTCTGATATCTTGGGCCTCATCGCCTGCGGCATGTGTTTTGGCGTCGCCATTGTCGGGCTGCTCGGTCGGCTCAGGATTCGGGACGAGTGATTGGAAATCATGGCCTCCCTGGACGTCATTCTCTATCACAATCCTGCCTGCGGCACCTCACGCAAGGTGCTGGGGCTCATCCGAGAGCGGGGCATTGAGCCGGAAATCATCGAATACCTCAAGACGCCACCCACGCGTACACACCTGACGGAATTCATCCGCCGTTCCGGCTTAAGCGTGCGGGATTTCCTTCGTACCAGGGAGAAGCTTTATGACACACTGGATCTCGCCAATCCGAAGTGGTCGGACGATCAACTCATCGACTTTCTCGCCGAGCATTCGGCGCTCCTGAATCGCCCGGTAGTGGAGACGCCCAAAGGCGTGCGGCCATGCAGACCTGCCGAGACGGTGCTGGAACTGCTGGACTGAAGTTGGAGACAGACCGGCAAAACAATCAGTGAAACGAACTCCCTACCGGTTGACACCATATTCAAGATTGGCAAGAATCGCGTCTATTGGGGAGAGGTCTGTGGCTACGACGCCACCGAAGGACGGAGGTACAAACGGGTGAGAAAGAACTTTTTCGCAACCGCCGCGCTTTTATTCTCGGCAGCAATACAAGCAATCGCGCAAGCTCCTGTAGGCAGCATCAGCGGTGTGGTTACAGATCCCAGTGGCGGGATCATCAAGTCCGCACGTGTCACCGTGACGGACAAGCAGCGGGCCAATCGCCGGGCCCTTACTACCGATGCAGCCGGGGATTTCAGCGCGCCTTCTCTTTTCGCCGGCCAGTACGAGGTCAAAGTCGAAGCGCCGGGTTTCCGGACAGCCGTGCGCGATGCCACAGTTGAGACCGGCGCGACCACCACGGCTAATATCTCGCTGGAAGTAGGCGCCACCAAAGAGGTGATCAACGTCGAAGCCGCGACCGCCCAACTCGAGTACGACAGTCACGCGATACAAGGCGTCGTCAATCGGCAACAGATAGAGGACCTGCCGCTCAACGGGCGCAGCTTTTTGCAACTCGCCTTCCTGCAGCCGGGAGTGTCGGCGAGCGCGACGCCGCTAGGACAGTACAACCGGCAGTTCGATGTCTCGGTGCTCGGCGGCTCCTCCGATACGACCCGCATCACGGTCGACGGCGAGATTGTGAACGATCCCGATTAATGGGGGCACGGCGCAGAATCTTTCGCAAGAGGTTGTGCAGGAGTTCCAGATCTCCTCCGTGAACTTCGATCTCTCGACCGGCATCGCGGCCGGCGGCGCTATCAATATCGTTACCCGCGGCGGGACCAATGATTTTCACGGAACCGGTTTCTTCTATTTCCGCGATCACAATATCGCGGCCTATCCGGCGCTGCGCCGCGACCCGTTGAATCCCGATCCGTTTTTCGCACGGCGCCAGACCGGCTTCACGTTCGGCGGCCCGATCAAGAAAGACAAGCTGTTTTTCTTCACCAGCTACGAGCACGCTAACCAACAGGGCGTATTCAGCGCCAATCCGGCTGATCCCACGTTTAAGTCATTTGCCACTGTCTACGGGGCGCCTTACCACGCCAACCAGTTCGACGCGCGCATCGATTATCACATCAGTCAAAAGCACAACGCCTTTCTCCGCTACTCGCACGACGGCAACGATAGCCTGGGCCAGCGTGCCGATAACTCCCTGCCTTCCAACTGGACCGAGAACACTAATTTCTCCGATTCCGGAACATTCTCGTTAATCAGCGCTTTCACGAGTAATCTGGTAAACGAGTTTCGCTTCGGAGAAACCTTCTGGAACAACCAGAATCATCCACCATCGGCTACCCAATGCCCCGGGTGCCTCGGGCTCGGCGGTCCCCAGGTAATGGTCATTGGTGCGGGCCTTCAGTTCGGCAATACCACTAACTCTCCGCAAAGCCGCCTGCTTCGCCGCTATATCACGTCGGACAACAGCACCTGGCAGCACGGTTCACACCGGGTCAAATTCGGAGGTGAGTGGGAGTATCAGTATGGAGTGGGCACTTATGCTTACTTAGAGCCTGGCTATTTGATTCTCTATTCGCCGTCGCAGGTCGCGCATTACAACTCCCTGGTTCCGGCGAGCTCGCAGATCCCGCTGAAGGATTCATACACCACCCTTTCCGATATTCTGAGTCTTCCCCTTTACCAACTGGTGACGCGCGGTAGGGGAAACAAGTCAGCCGCCACAATTCCAGCGCGACAAGGCGGATCATAACAATCGGACTCACCTCTATATCCAGGACACGTGGAAGTTGTCGCAACGTCTGACCATCAACTTCGGACTGGCGCACTCTTATGAAAGTAATCTGATCAACTACGATCTCAGCAAGCCGTCATTTCTGACGCCCATCTTCGGCCAGAGTGGACTGACGCCGCCGGCCCACCAGACGAAGAACTTCTCACCCGCGTTCGGCTTTACCTGGTCGCCGATGAAGAACAGTAAGACGGTGATCCGCGGCGGCTTCGGGATCTACTACGACACGATTGATATCACGGAACGCCTCATCGAACGGGGTTTTCTCGGTCCTTTGGGAACCGGGCGGCCGATCGTAACCGGCTCGATATTCCCCAATCCAATCGGCTCCGGGACCATTCAGTTCACCAGCGCGCCTACAAAGTTCACTGGCGCCCTGGCGCAACAACTGCTTCCGACCTTGCGCGGGCTGCTTGCGCAGGAACTCCATCAGGATCCTGCCGCCACTGACCTCACGATTCGCAATATTAATGTATTTAAGACGACCAACGGAACCAATGGAGATCTGATTGCCAACAACTTCCGCGTTCCCTACTCCGAGCATTTCAGTATCGGTGCGCAGCATCAGATCTCGAACGATTTCGTGGTCAGCGCCGACTTTGCTTACCGGCACTTTGTCCACACCCAAATGTTCGGGGTCGACCTGGAGCGGTTCCAGAGTCTCAGCCCGGTATTGCCGGTTTGCAGTGCGGCCGATTCCGTCAATCCTGTCGCGCAGTGCGCCAACGGCCCCATCACCGGGTTACTCAGCCAGGGCCGTGGCACTTACAAAGGGCTGCTGGTGAAAGCTGACAAACGTTTCTCGAAACGGTATCAGTTACTTGTCTCTTATGCACTGCAACGCAACGAGCAACTGAGCGATACACAGTACGATGGAGGCGCTACGAGCGAAGGAATTTACAATTTGAACAACTACTTCGCTTCGTACGGCGAAGTGTCTCCGCACCACATTTTAAATGTGTCGGGCGTCGTCAACTTCCCTTGGGGGTTCCAGGCTTCGTTCATCTCTTCATTCCAGAGCCGGACTCCATTCCAACCGTTTATCCCCGGCATCGATCTTACCGGAAGCGGCATCAACGGCTTCCCGCTTCCCGGCTCGGGGTATAACCAATTCAATGTGGGCCTCGGCAAGTCCGACCTGGTGAACCTGGTCAATCAATACAACCAGAACTACGCCGGCAAACCGGGACCAATTCCGGGACAGGTATTTCCGAAGGTGACCCTGCCGGCCAACTATGATTTCGGACGCAACTTCAATTCCCAGGATCTCCGTATTACGAAGTATGTTCCTCTGGGAACTGAGCGTCTAAAGCTAAAAGTATTCGGCGAGGTCTTTAATCTGTTTAACTACGCAAACCTGAATTCGTACAGCAACAATCTCACCGGTACGGGCTTCGGGCAACCGGCCGAGCGGACGCGGCAAATCTTCGGCACGGGTGGTCCGCGCGCGTTTCAGTTCGGAGGCAGGTTGAACTTTTAAGACTTCGCACTCTTCCGTGCAGTATTCAGGATTTCACGCAACCTTCGCCCTACGATCAGCTCTTCGCCCGGCTGCATCGTCATCGAAATGATCTGTAGTCGATTCGTGCGTGGCGTCTTCGGATCGCCTTCTGTCACCGCAGGCACCAGACTCGGATTCGAGGCCGTCAGGACTTCAATTCGTGGATCGCCTTCCCTAAGTTGCCTGTCGCAATCGGAGACCGTGAAATTCCAGCCCTTCTCATCCCAATGCACGCTCAAGGTTGGATAGCGGTTTCCGCCCTCAGGAATCGTCACCTGCGTCGTAACGCCCTGGACGGTTTCTACCAGTGCCGCGATCCGCTTCACCCGGCGCTCCCATTCCCGGTTCAAGGCTTCGAGATCTATCTTGCTCCATGCCTCCACGGCGGCCAGACAACCCATCACCTCTTCTTTGCCGACCTTCATGGCACGGCAAATGGCGCCTTCCCAGGGACTGGTGTTTGCAAGCGCGGCTTCAATCAGATCCTTGCGTCCAAGCAGGAGACCGGAACACTGCGGGCCACCCAGCCCTTTGCCTCCACTGAAGCAGTAGAGGTCGAGATTTAGCTTGGCGTACGCCTTTAAATTTTCGATTGGTGGGATGCCCGCCGCGTCATCCAAAAGCAAAGGGACGTTCGAAGCCTTTGCGATGGTGTTGGCCTTCTGCAGCCTCTCTCCGAGTGCCGTCGTGTAAATCATAGCGGTTCTTGGATTGATCGCCGACTGGAGCTCCTCATGTGTGTGAGTCACCACCAGCGTGGCTCCCGTCAATCGCACCGCGCTGTCAAACGCGCTACGGCCGCCGAACATGATTACTTCATTTTTGAGACCGGCCGTGTCGGGTAAGCGCCAGATTTTGGCCGGGTCGGTGCCCGCCATACAGGCGGCCGTGGCCGATGCGATTGCCCCGGCCGCGCCGGAAGTCACCATCCCTGACTCGGCACCCGAAAGCTCCGCGAGCCGCTTCCCGGCGGCACGCTGCAGTTCGAAGATATCGACAAAATGTTTCGAGGCTTCCTGCTTTGCCGCGCGCACCTCGGGTAGCTCCAGCGAGCCGCTCAGATACGTCCACGTGCCGCGCGCATTGATGAACGGGCGAACACCAATTTTTGTGTAGATGTTGCCAGGCGGCGACTTGGTCACCGCGGCCCGCGCGCTTTGCCACAGCGAATCCGCCGCGATCCAACCGAACAGCGGCAGCGCGCCGGCCCACTTCAACATTGTGCGTCGATTTGTAAGTTCATTCATAAGCCGGTGCCCGCGAAAATCAGTGTACCGAAGTTTTCCGGAACGTGGTTGGGATCCCGGCCACGCACGCAAGTCGGTTGCCAGCAGAGGAAATGCCGTTTCGCATCGGGGCCCTCGCCTTCGATGCGATACAGGTTCATATGCGGTCGCCCACCGCTGCAGTCAAGTCGCGGATAGGTACGTAGTGCTGCGCCGCGGCGTTCATCGCGTCTTTTACTTCCTGTGGTAGAAGGGAACCTCCGAGGTGAGTGTACGTGCCAGAGGCGTTGATAATCGGCCGTAAACCGAGGCGCGTATAGACTTTGACGGATTCGCCGGCGGACTTGCCATTGGGCTCCGCCCTAAGTGGTCTGCCACTGAACAGTGCGGCGAGACTGCTGAGCGTGCCCGTACCGGAAACAAAGAGGCGGCGATTCAAGTTTTTTCTGGACTGAATCATAAAACAACTCCGCGGCTCCGCAACAGTATACACACAGGAAAACTAAATGAAAGCCTTAAAAATAGGCAAGCAGCCCATCCCCTGGTTGCAATTGCCCCGCACACGCGACGAAGCAGCTATTGATCGGTAAGATTAAGATTTATAAGGATTTCAGGCCCGAAAAACGGTTGTAAACCACCGCCCGGTTTATCCGAGCCACCCTCCCGGCGCCGGCAGTTATTATTTTTCAAAAACTTAGATTCGGCCAGCTAAATGCACTCTCCCAAGGCGTTCGAGTTGGTCCCAAAAGGGCATTTCGGAAGGAGAAAAATAATGAAACGCAACTGGATCGCAATTGTGGTGCTGGCGGGAGGATTGGAAGCTGCTATGTTCGGTCAGCAATACCCGCAGCAATACCCGCAGCAGAATGCTCCCTATCAGGGTGACCCGAACTATAACCCGCAGTATGGAAATGGCCAGTACAACGATAACGGCCAATACGCCGGCGACCCGGGCTACGGCCCTCAGAACGGGGACCCTAACTTCAACGGCAACCCCGAGGGCGTCTATGCTCCGACGCCTCCGCCGGCGCCAAATTACGCCTACCAACGCCCTCCCGAGCCAGGCCCTGGTTACTACTGGGTGGACGGATATTGGAACTTCCTTGGGGGAAGGTACACCTGGGTAGGCGGATATTGGGCGCGTCCGCCGTACGCTGGCGGGTATTGGGTGGCTCCACGGTACTCCGGCGGACGGTTCTTCGGAGGGTTCTGGGGCGGCGGTCGATCACATTTCGATCGTGGATATGTGCGCAACGAATACCGCTATCAAGGACGTGCTCTGGCTCCCCGGTATAGCTACCGGTATTCGGCACCAGGCCGATATGAATTCCGAGGTGGCGGCCATCACGAAGGCCGCTCAGGAAACTGGGAACATCGCGGAGGCCACCGCTAACAATTTATGCAACGCATCGCCCGCGAGATTTCCATCACGCGGGCGATGCTCAAGGTTCAAATCATGGCCTTGAAACGCCCCAGCGAACATGGGGCTGCCGGCAGGTAGGTTCGTGCGGTCGAAATTCAATTGCGGAACGGTGTATCGGCCGGCGGAGGCTTGAGCGTATCCGGTACAGTCCCCGGCACCCATAGACGAGCGATCGCGATGTCCTGCTCCACCTTGGAAATCAGCGCCGGGATGTCTACCACACCGACACGGTTGTAAAGCAGCGGCTGCTTATACTGAACCGTGTACGCGCGCGCATAGCGCTTCCAATACTCCAACGCCGCTTGCAAATTCTTAATCGCGGATTCACGGTCGGCCGTCTTTCCACTCTTATCAAACAAAGCCAAATCCACAGCGCCGCGAATCTTCGCCGAATAATAGTTTCCTAAATACGCCATCGCTTCCAGATCGCCGAGAGTCAGTCGCAACTCTTTGTTCGCACCCTGCATTGACCGGAGATCCGCCAGCATTGCCAGTGTCTTGCCGGTGGATTGCGCCAACGCATCTGCCACTTGGAGCGGTGTCACCGCGTCCATCGCCGTACCGGCCAGCTTACGCCGCCTCCATTCCGTGATGCTGAGCACGCCACTGCCGGGCATCGTGTGCCCCTCAACAAAATGCTGAACTGTATAAAAGCCTTGAGCAGCCCTAGGGTGGCTCAGACAGGCCTCGGGGAACCATCGCGCATCGATGTCGCCCCAGAAAAAACGCGTGATCTCCGGAAAAACCTTCGACGCTTCCGCCCAGGCCTGCATCATTTTCGCAGGCGCGACTTCCGGGAATCGTTTCGCAATGGTGCGTTCAAACAACGCGTCGGGAAGATCCGGATCATAGCTCAAGCGCCCCCACAGCATAAAAGAAAACCAGCGCTTGCTGATGATCAGTTCGCGGGGCTTCTCCGGTTCGGTGCTGATGAACTCGCGGCCCCATACCGTGCCGTCAGGTCCCATATAAAAGCCCGCCATCTTATCCTGTCCCGGCATGTTGCGGATGAATTCGCGCGCGAACTGCGGGTTGCCCCAGCGGAAACTGTAGATATCGTCGTCGCGCACCGTGAGCCACGTCCGGTGCTCCTTCGTAATGGCCGGAAGAGCAGGCTGGATGAAGGGTGGATTGGTAATGGAGTACATATGTGCGATGGCATATTTGAAGCTCATCTCGAACGTGTCCGGATAGTCTTTCCAAGCGTCCATGATCTCGCTGTCGAGCGATTGATGATAGCGGTGAATCAACCGGACCCGGCGTTCCGGCTGCAGCTTTCGCGCATCCATGATCCCACGCCCGTATGTATTCCAGAGCCATTTTTCTTTGGAAAACTGATCCGTTCGATTCTCCATGTGCTCCCCGGCTGTAATGCCGATCCCGTCCAGAAGGGGATAGGTCAGCACCAGCTCCCGGACAGACGCCCGAAAGTAATCGATTGTCTTCGGATTGTCCTGCTTCGACGTGATTCCGTACTTGCCCTCCGCACCCCAGGTGAAAATGTTCCAGGTGAACCAGTACACCTCGATGCCGCGATCGTGCGCGTACTGCATCACGCCACGCCAAAAGGCGATCTTGCCCTCGATCGGCAGTTTCTTTAACGTCTCGAGCTTCGCCAGAATATCGGGACGCACCATGTCGGTCCCATTGAGCGAGAAAGTATCGTCCATGGGCACCAGCGTTCGCTTCACGTCGTTCAATGCGATGTCGGGGTACTCAGGAACTTTTACGAGCGAAGGAAACGGGTGCAGGTTCCATAGCGACAAGACGTTGTAACGATGCCGCGCCATTTCGTCGATAAAGTCTTTCCAAAAATCGAAGCTCCACATCTCGGCGATATTCTGCTGTGCGACGTAGTTGTTGTCCGAATAACTGGGCGTGCGCGCGTCCAGCGGGACGTTAAACTTGATTCCCCGCCGCTCGATGTGCGGCGCATGGTCGGAATCGGCGAGCGAGTCGAGAGTCCCTAATTTGACCGCCTCGGCAATATCGAGGCCTCCATACATTGCACCGGTGGCATCCGCACCTAGAACCGCGAAAATTGTGTTTCCATCTTTGAGCTGCCGCCGGATTGCGTACGATTGCGAAGTCGAGGCCTTCAGGGGATTGATACCGAGAGACGACGAGAGACGTGCCGATTGGGAAGCGTCGGCTGCAATGGCGATACGAATTGGAGATACAGTACTGGTCAGCCGATCCAACGCCGACTCAACTACGCTTTGACCCGCGGCGGTATACGCCTTGCGAATTTCCGATGCCGCGAAAGAGGCTTGCGGTGAGTTCCGATCGTAGAACAGTGCAGCGGTGACGGCCGCGGTCGCGCTGTTGGCAAGATAGAGAACGAGTAAGAGAAGAATCAAAGCATGGCGTTTCACGGGTCAATGGTATATTGGTCCGACCAATCTGTCAACTTCACCGGTGCTTCTTTTTCTTCGGCTCCCTCTTCTGTTCCACGATCTTGAAGACAAGCGCCGCCGTCTCATCCAGATGCTTCCGCATGGCTACGCGCGCCGCCTCAGGATCGCGCCGGCAGATGGCCGAATAAATCGCCTCATGCCGCTTCAAGACTTTGGTTGGCACGTCAGGGATCAGAAGCTTGAGATAAATCCACTGGCGCATGAGGTTTCTGAGCAACTGGACTGCATTGCGCAGCACTTCGTTGTGAGCGGCATCGGCGATGGCGAGGTGGAAGGCCATGTCTGCTTCCAGGATGGAATCGTCCGCGGCGATGCTATCGCGCATCATCTGCACAGCGTTTCCCACCTTCTCCATTTCTTCATTGGTCGCGCGTTCGGCCGCCAGACCCGCCAAATCCTGCTCCAGCAACATCCGCGCTTCCATGATGTCGCGCAGTTCGGCGTGGTCCGTGCCGGTGAAAGCCCACAGCAAGCGGACGCGACAGGAATTCCGAACGCGGACAGACAAACGTCCCGTCGCCCACGCGGCTGTCGAGCATTCCGACCAGCTCCATCGCCTTCAACGCTTCGCGTAGCGACGTTCGCGCGATGCCCAGTTGCTGGCAGAGTTCCCGTTCCGGCGGGATCCGATCGCCCGCCTTCCACTCACCTTTCACAACGTAGGAGATGAGTTGGTCGAACGTAGATTCAGTCAGTGTAGTGCGCGTGATCGGCGTAACGCGCCGTGCCGTTGTGCTGTGCCCCATTGATCCTCTTGACACAGTGGTCAGACCAATATACCATTTGCTTCAGCGAAGTCGTTTCGTTTTTCCGCCATTCAGGAATACTAGCAAAGGGAGTAACTGCCATGTCTGCATGCGTTAAATTATCGATATTTTTGCTTCTAAGCTTGTCCGCCGCTTGGGCGCAAGTATCCACCGGGACGGTCGTGGGCGTTGTGGAAGATGCGACCGGCGCCGTCGTCCCTAATGCCGAGGTGATCGTCAAACAGACGGCGACGGGCGAGGCTCGCTCCACACGCACGAATGGAAGCGGCGAATTTAACGTTCCGTTTCTGCAGCCCGGCGGTTACTCCGTGACCTCCACGGCCGGTGGATTCAAGACGAAGACTCTGAGCGGCATCACGTTGCAGGTCGATCAAACAGTGAATCTCCGGATCAAGCTTGAAGTTGGATCGTCTACCGAAACTATCGAGGTGACTGGCGCCGCCCCGCTGGTCGATTCCGCGACTTCTTCCTTGGGCCAGGTAATCGCAAACAAGCAGATCATCGATCTTCCTCTGAACGGGCGGAATCCGTTCGCGCTCGGCCTGCTCTCGGGCAACACTACGCCGATGTTCGGCATGGGATCGAATCTACCCTTCATCGCCGGCGGCGGCACGGTTCTCGGCCAATGAAGTGACGCTCGACGGCGTCGACAACAACACGGTTTCAAATGCCGGTTCGATCGGCCGCAACGGCATCGCCTTTGTGCCTTCAGTGGATGCCGTGCAGGAGTTCAAGGTGAAGACGAGCACCTTTTCCGCCGAGTTCGGCCACTCCGCGGGGGCAGTAGTGAACGCCACCATCAAGACCGGTACCAATCAATTCCACGGAACACTATTCGAGTTCCTCCGCAACAACGTACTGGACGCCAACAATTTCTTCACCAATGCTGCCGGTCAGCCGCGCGCGCCGTTCCATCAGAATCAGTTCGGATTCGCCATCGGCGGACCGGTGGTGATTCCGAAAATCTACAACGGCCGCAATCGCACGTTCTTCTTTGCCGACTACCAGGGAACACGCCAGAATACGGCCGCGGGCAGTTCGATCACCGACGTGCCGCCCGCCGCCCTGCGCTCCGGCGATTTCTCAAGCGTGAAAACCATCATCTACGATCCGGCCAGCAGGCGCCTCGGGCCCACTGGGCTGGTCATCGGCGATCCCTTTGTCGGCAACATCATTCCGCAGAACCGATTAAATGCGTCTTCGACTGCGATTGCAGGTCTGGTCCCGCTTCCCAATTTCGGAGCCGCCGGTGCGCTCGCACGCAACTTCTTCTATCAACCAAGGCAGTTCTCGAACACCGACCAGGGCGATATCCGCGTCGACCAGACTCTCTCCGCGAACAACAATTTCTATGCGCGCTTCTCCATCGGCGAGAATTCGAAGCCCGCGGTCGGCAGCTTTCCCGGGCTTCATCGGCGGCGGCACTTCCTCCATCGACAACGCCGCGCAGGGCGTGCTTTCCGACATTCACATCTTTTCGCCGACTCTGGTCAACGAGTTCCGCTTCGGCTACGTGCGCCACAACGGCAGCATCTACGGGCACCGGCCAGGACGGCGCCGCCTTCGCGCAAGAGCACAATGTGGCGCTCTTTCCCGCGCCGATTCTCGGCTTTCCCAAGCATCGCGTTCAACTATTCGGGACAGCTCTCCGGCACCTCGGAGTTCTCGGGATGGGGCGGCGGCGATCCGAACCTGAACGTCGAGAATCGCTTCCAGTGGGCCGACAATCTGAGTTGGACGCACGGCAAGCACGCCTTCAAATTCGGCGCGGACATCCGCCGCGAACGCTTCGACACGGTCAAAGGCACGCCCTTTCTTCGGCCAGGAAATCTACGGCGCCACCTTCACGTCGAGTTCCAACTCGCCCGGCTCCGGTCTGCCTTCGCCGACTTCCTGCTGGGCTATCCCGAGCTTCATCCAGGGCACGCCGATGCTCGACTGGGGACGCCAGCGCAGCATCTACGTCGGCGGCTTCGTGCAGGACGATTGGAAGATCACCCGCAGTCTGACGTTGAACCTGGGCCTGCGCTACGAGCTCTTCACGCAGCCGGTGGACGCGCGCGATCTCGGCAGCCTCTTCAATATTCAGAACGGACAATACGCGCTGCCGGGCAAGAACGGCTATTCCCGCGCCATCGTCGACGGCGATCACAACAACTTGGGGCCCGCGCGCCGGGTTCGCCTGGCAGGCGACTTCCAAGCTCGTGCTGCGCGGCGGCTACGGACTGTTCTACGGCGAGCGTGATCAGAACCAGCAGGTAACGCAGTTCTCCGGCAATCTGCCGAACGTGCCGGTGGTCTCGCTCCCCAGCGTATCGGCCACCCAGACCGTTGCGCCGCCCTACACCATCAACACGCCGATCAAGGTTGCTCCCCACCGATCCATCGCTGGCATCGTTTACCGCTGCCAATCCGTTCGTCGGAACCATCCGCTCGGCCGGGTTTCCACGATTCGCGCGATCCCATGCTGCACCAGTTCAATTTCGACATTCAGTACCAGCTGACCGTCCTCGATCCTGCTCGAGACTTCCTACAGCGGAGCGCTCGGGCGCGATCTTTCTTCGCTGTTCATCAACGAGAACCAGATTCCGTTTGCCCAGGCGCTGACCGGCAACTAACAAGCAGGCCAACCGCCCGTTCCCCTACATCAACGGCACCGTGATTCCGACATTCTCCACCGCTATCGAACAACTACAACTCGGTCAACTTCCGCCTGGAGAAGCGCTACACCAAAGGGCTGGCGCTTGCTGGTGAACTACACGATCCAGAAGAACCTGGAATCGGGCGGAGCCGGACCGGATGCCTACTCGCAGAACGGCGGCACCAGCGTCGCGATGGATACCTACAACATCGCCCGCGAGCGCTCGTATGCGCCGATCGACGTGCCGCAGATCTTTTCCGGCAGCGCCGCTTACGAACTGCCGTTCGGGCCAGGGAAACCGTGGCTCTCGCAGGGAGGTCCCATCGGGAAGATCGTCGGCGGATGGCAGATCAATACGATCGTCTCGCTTGCGCGGCGGCTTTCCAACGCGACATCCGCACCAACGTGCTGCCGCCGATCTTCAACACCTTCAATGTTGCCGATCGCGTCACCGGACAGTCCATGGTGTTGAGCAACGCGAGCGTCGACGCCTACTTCAATCCGGCGGCATTCACCGTGCCGGGGACCATGCCCAGCACCACCGGCGCGCCCATCCAGGAATTCGGCAACTCTGCCCGCCGCGTGGCGCGCGGTCCGGGATCGAGGAACGCGGATCTTCTCGATCTTCAAGAACACCGATCATTCACCGAGCATACGATGCTGCAGTTCCGCGCGGAGATGTTCAACTTCACCAACACGCCGACGTTCTTCCTGCCGGCGGCCAACAGCCCGACGCTGACCTGCATCGGCGCGCCCGGGAGCGCGTGCAACTCGCAACAATCCATCGTTTGGCAAGCTCTCGAGCGGCACGGCCACCGGCCGCCAGATCCAATTCGGAATGAAGCTGTACTTCTGAGGACGATCATGAAGAGCATCCTCGCTGTTTTGCTCGCCAGCCACGTTTCTTGCAAGCCGCGGCAAGCGCCGAAGATTGAGCCCCGGTCTTCCCCTACGGCGCCGTCTACTTCCGCAAATCGAATCCGCCCGAACAGGATTGGGCGCGCGATCACCAGACCGCCGCGCGCATCGGCATGAACACCTTCCGCCACTGGTTCATGTGGTCGGCGATCGAAGTGGCGCCGGGCAAATACGACTGGCGCGATTACGACCGCATGATGGACCTCGCCGCGCAGAACGGAATCAAGGTCGTGATCGCCGAATTCGATCACCGCCGCGCCCGAATGGATGTTCCACAAATATCCGAATGCCCGCTTCCACGCGAGCGACGGCAGCATCGTGAACAGCAGCATCGGCGGCAGCAGCGCCACCGGCGGCTTTCCCGGCCTGTGTCTCGACAATCCCGAGGTCCGCGCCGCCGCCGAAAAGTTCCTCATCGCGCTGGTCGAGCACTATCGCAATCATCCGGCGCTGCTCGGCTACGATCTCTGGAACGAGAACACCTACGGTGGCGGCAGTCCGAGAAAAATGTACTGCTATTGCGACGCCACCAAACGCAAACTGCGCGAGTGGCTGCGCGCCCGCTACGGACACGCGTGGAGCAAGCCGGCAAGGTCTGGAATCGCTACAGCTATGCGTCCTGGGACGATGTCGAGCCGCCGCCCAATTTCGGCGGCTACTCCGACAGCCTCGACTGGCTGCAGTTCCGCATCGACAATGCCTTCGAGCTGTTTCACTGGCGCGCCGAGCTGTTCCGCAAGCTCGACCCCAAGCACCTGGTGATCGCCCATGGCGTCGCCGGAACGCTGGAGTCGCTGCCGTCGAGTGCGCACGACGAATGGCGCTCGGCGGCGGAAGTGGACACGTGGGGCTTCACCTTCGTCGCCTCGCGAAAAGGCGATGAGCCCTGGAAACAGTTCCAGGCCGTCGACCTGGTGCGCGGCGGATCGCGCGGCAAACCGTTCTGGCATGCCGAGGCCGAAGCCGGACCGCTCTGGATGCAGCCGCAGGTGATCGGCCGCGCGCGCGAAGACGGCCGCATTCCCGATGAGAACGATGTCCGCCTCTGGAATCTGGTTTCCTGCGCGGGCGGCGCCACCGGCATTCTGTATCCTCGCTGGCGGCCGCTGCTCGATGGTCCGCTTTTCGGCGCCTTCGGACCGTTCGGCTATGGATGGCTCGGTCACGCCGCGCGCCGAGATGGCCGGCAAGTTCGCGCGCTGGGCCAATTCGCATCCCGGAGGTCTGGAAGTCGCATCCCGTGAAGGGCGACATCGGCCTCGTGTTCGCGCCCGAATCGGAACTGTTCAACTACGTCCAGCAGGGCGACACGAATTTCTATGCGCAGTCGATCCGCGGAGCCTATCAGGCCTTTTTCGATTCCAACATTCAGGCGGATTTCGTTTCCGCTCGACGATATTGGCCCAGTACAAGATCGTCTATCTGCCCTATCCCGTGATGTTGAAGAAGGAGACCGTCGACAAGCTCAAAGCGTACGTGGAGCAAGGCGGCACGCTGATCAGCGAAGGACTGCCCGCATACTTCGGAGATCACGGACATGCCGGTGCGACGCAGCCAAACTATGGACTCGACGAAGTGTTCGGCGCGAAGGAACGTTACGTGGAATTCACTCCGGACCTCCTGGAAAAACTGACCCTCAAGGTAAACGGCCAGGAGATCTAATGGCCGCTATTTCCTGCAGGAATATGAAACTTCCGGCGGCCATGTCGGCAGGCCACTACAAGAACGGGCACGTTGCCGCTGTCGAAAACCAGCACGGCAAAGGACGTACGCTGCTGATCGGCACGTTTCCCGGGGCAGGTTACTATCTCCACCACTCTCCTGATGCCAAGGCGTTCTTCGCAGGACTTTTGAAGCTCGGAAATACTGAGCCGCACCTCCGGACAACCACATCCAGCGTGCAGGCGCGGCTCCATTCAGGTCCAGGCGGAGACTATATTTGGGTGACGAATCCTACTCGAAAAGAGGCTACCGCTGAAATCACCGTCGAGGCGCCCGGACCCCAATTTCATTCCGCGACTGATGTTTGGACAGCTCTGAAAATGACTGTCAATGGGCCGAAGATAACACTAACTCTGCCCGCGCGTGATGGCGCGGTGATCTCGTTGCGTTAGCGGAGCCGGAAACCGGTCGGGCTGAAAAAATTGAAAAAAAGAGTATTCCAACGGAGGCAGTTGGATGTACAATCGCTGATGTCAATGTAACCGCTTGCGGTCCCCATCGTAGTTACGATGGCAAGGCGGAGCCCCTGGGGTGGTTATGTCCAACAAGAAATTGCGAAGTGTTAGTGCTGGTCTGCTCCTGACGCTCGTGGCGCTCGGAAGCGTACCGGCAATGCATGCGCAAGCAGTCTCCATCGCATCCGTGACCGGTCGTGTCGCGGACGCGCAGGGCGCTTTGATGAGTGGCGCGCAGATCAAGATGACCGGAGTGGATACCGGCGCGGTCTACAACGCCGTCACCAACTCGGATGGCATCTACACCATCCCAAGCCTGCCGATCGGCGCCTACACGCTCGAAGCGACCGTTCCCGGTTTTCAAACCTACGTGCAGAACGGAATTGTTCTGAGAGTCAACGACCACGCTGCAGATCAACGTCACGATGAAGGTGGGCGCCGTGTCGGAAAGCGTGGAGGTGCAGGCCAACGCCGGCCATGGTGGAGACGCAGCAGAACACCATTTCCCAGGTGATCGATCAGCAGCGCATCGTCGACCTGCCGCTCAATGGCCGCGATCCGACCCAGCTCATTACGATCTCCGGCGCGGCCGTCAATCACAGCGACGGAACCAACACGGGCAGCAAGAGCTTCTTCAGTTCGCAGTCCATCTCGATCGCCGGCAGCGCGGGCGACGCCACCAATTACCTGCTCGACGGCGGCGACAACAACGACAGCTTTACCAACGTGAATATGCCGTTCCCCTTTCCCGATGCGCTGGCGGAGTTCAGCGTGGAGACCAGCACTCTGCCGGCCCGGAACGGCCTGCATCCGGGCGGCGTCGTCAATGCGGTCACCAAATCCGGATCGAATCGATGGCACGGCGACCTCTTTGAATTCCTCCGCAACGGGGACGTCAACGCGATCAACTATTTCGCGCCCAGGCAGGACAGCCTGAAGAGGAACCAGTTCGGCGGCACGTTCGGCGGCAGGATCATCCGCGACAAGCTGTTCTTCTTCGGCGGCTTTCAGCAATCGGATATTCGCCAGGATCCATCCGCGAGCACCGCCTTCGTTCCCACTGCCGCGGCGCTCTCGGGCGACTTCAGCGCGCTCGACGGCGCCGGTTGCCAGGCCAAGGGTGTGACTCGCGTCATCAACGATCCGACCACCGGTCACCCGCTGCCAAACGACCAGATCGCCCGACCCGCTTCGATCCAGCGTCGGTCGCGCTCGCCAAGTACCTGCCCCAGACGCCGAACCCCTGCGGCAAAGTCATCCTATGGCATCCCGGTACAATCCAATGAAAGCCAGTACGTGGGCCGCGTCGACTGGATCATCAATTCCAAGCACTCCATTTACGGACGCTATCTGTTGGACGACTACACTCTCGCCGCATTCTTCGATCCTCACGACATTCTGGTAACCTCGACATCGGGAAACTGTGGAGCGCGCCCAGACGTTCGTTCTCGGCGATACCTACACGCTCAATCCCACCACGGTGAACTCGGCCCATTTCACGCTTCGGGCGCGTGCGCGACAACCGCGGTCCCAACACGAGCGGCGTCAACGCCGCGTCGCTGGGAGTCCACGAACCTCTACCAGGGCACCGGCGATTTCCTGCAGGTGGCCGTCAACAACGGCGGATTCGCCATCGGCTGCGGCACCTGCGCGCTGGGGATTTTCAACATCACCAGTTACCAGGTGGCCGACGACGTGGATGTTCTGCGCGGCAAACACCAGATTGCCTTCGGCGTCGACCTGATCAGAACCCGGGACGTCCAGAAGAACCACTATCAGGACGACGGCGTGTTCAATTTTTCCGGGCCAGTACAGCAACGATCCGCTGCTGGACTTCCTGATGGGCAAGATGAATTCCTTCAGCCAGAGCGGTCCGCAGCTCAACGATCTTCGCCAGACCATGTTCGGGCTTTATGTGCAGGACACCTTTCACATGACTCGCAAACTGGTGGTCAACGTCGGCCTGCGCTGGGAGCCCATGCTGCCGGTCTACGACCACTTCAACCGCGGCAGCACGTTTTCCCCGGCGGCTTTTAATGCAGACCAGGTCAGTCAGGTCTATCTGAATGCGCCGGTCGGATCTCTCTTCTACGGCGACCCGGGGATCTCAAACTCCTTCACCGACAACAGGCTCGCAAATTTCTCTCCCCGCCTTGGCCTCGTCTACAACCCGGACGGCAAGGGCAAGACGACGTTTCGCGTCGGCGCGGCGACTCCTCTACGACTCGGTAGGCACTTTCATTCCCTATCGTATGGTCGCTCAGAATCCGCCCTTCGGCCCTCAGGTTACCCTCACCACCGGCCCCTACCAGTTCAGCAATCCGTGGGCGACCGTGCCGGGAGGCAATCCGTTCCCGCTGCCGACGCCGGGCAAGAATGTCGCCTTCCCGCTGGCCAATGCGGAAGTGTTTTCTGCCTCCGAATCTCCATCCGCCGAACGTGACGCAATGGAATGCCAGCGTACAGCACCTGTTCGGCGACAACTGGGTAGTTTCGGTCTCTTACCTGGGCAACAAGACGTCTCACTTGTGGATCGGGAATGAAATCAACCCGGCGGTTTACATCCCCGGCACCTGCGCCGGCAAGCCCTGCTCTTCCACCAGCAACACGCAGGCAAGGCGCGTCCTGTCCCTGGCAAACCCCACTGCCGGCCAGTACTATTCCGCAAATGACCATCGCCGACGACGGCATCAGCGCCAACTACAACGCTCTGCTGACGTCCATCGAGCACCGTTTCGCACACAACTACACATTCCTCGCCAATTACACGTGGTCGAAGTGTCTGGGTATCGCGCCGGTTACTTCTTTGGGCACCGGCGTGATCCAGAACCCCAACAACGTGCGTGGCGACTACGGCCCTGCACCTACGACGTGCCACAGCTCTTCAACACCAGCGTCGTCTACTCCAGCCAGTTCGGGCATGGCGGCCTGGTTTCCGCATCTCCTCAGCAACTGGAACGATCGCGCCTCTGGTGCGCTACACAGAGCGGATTGCCGGTGAATCCGAGTATCGGGAAAAGACAATTCGCTGACCGGTGTCGGCCTTGACCGGCCCAATGTAGTCTCCAACACGATGTATACCGAGCGAGTCACGGCCTGCTCTATCAGTACGTGAATCCGAATCTCTACACCGCCAACGCGATCGGTACGTTCGGGAACGCGGGTCACAACAGCCTGCGGGGTCCCGGGTATTTCGACGTCGATCTGGCGCTCAGCCGCTAGTTCAAACTGCGCGAGTGGATGACGCTCCGCGCACGCGTGGAAGCATTCAACGCGCTGAACCACCCGAACTTCAACGGCCCGGTTGCCAATATTTCATCCAGCACTTTCGGGCAGATCACCACCGCGTCTGATCCGCGCATCATGCAGGCATCGATGAAGCTGGTCTTCTAAATTAGGCTGGTGGCCAGGGCCGCGACCGTGCCACCGAAATGCCGCGTACTTCATTGGGCCACTTCCCGGAAACGGCGCAGTAGAAATGGTAAAGCGCGCCCTGATGAAAGACCACGCCCGGTTTGTGCGCGAACGTCGAGTCGACCGAACCGGGTGCGCCGGTATCGATAAGAATTTCGTCCGTCTTCACCGCGTGGAATGGGTCGCCGCCCAGGGCCAGCAAGTCGCGGGCTTTGCCTTTCCTGTCGAACCCATAGTAGAAAAAGACCCAACGCTTGCCATCAAGCAGCACGCAAGGGTCGCTGGCGAAGCGCTCGTCCGGACTCCCCGGCGCGCCAGTGGGGATGATAGGGTTTTGTTCCCAGCGCTTCCAGCTCTTTAAGTCAGCGGAGGTGGCAACGCCGGTCTGCTCACGCCATCCACCGCCTTTCGTCTTTGCGTTGTAGAACAGGTAATACGTACCGTTGTGCTGGACGAGGCAGGGTTTGTACAGGCCGCCATTTTCCCAATCGGCGCCGTCTTCGGGACGCAGGCATGGGGCCTCGATTTCCCAGTGCATCAGGTCGCTGCTCCAGCAGAGCCCTATCACAGCGGGCCCTTCCTCGAGCCCCGCATTGGGATAGGCATGATAGACGCCGAGGAAGCGCCCCCGAACCTTTTTGAGTTCGCCTTCGGACCGCAGCTTGTTCTCGCGCAGAATCCAGTTCATCGCGATGTTGTACCGAGTCACTGGAGAGGCCGGATCGCGGCGCAGAATGCAGCCCTCCTTTTGCCAATCGACCAGATTCGCGGATGAAGCGAGCCCCGTTTGATAGCCTGTGCCATCCCAGCCCACGTAAGTCATATAGAAGCGGTCACGATGGTGAAACACAAACGGGCAGTCGACAGTTCGACTATCGAAAGCGCCTGGCTCGGTGGATGCCGCCAGCACCAGCTTGCCGTATTTGTTGGGTGTCCGATAAGCCGTGGCCGGACTCTGTGCGGCCGACGCAGCGGAACAGACCGCAGCGAGAAAACCGCGGCGCGTGGTGCGCGCTGAGAATTTCACGCCGGTCTCGTCTTCAACGCCGCCGACGGCATATTGCCGGGCAGGTCGAGCGGATAGATCAGGTTTACGTTCTTGGGCGTCAGGAGCTGGTGTTTAACAAAGGTCGCGGGTGGCACTGGTTTGTGTTCGAGCAGGTTCAATGCCAGTGGCATTAATTCATCTCCATATCGCTCCGGAAAGTACGCGACGGTTCCAATAAGGCGCGTGCCCGGGCGGCGCAGTTCATTGCGGGCTTCGCGGATGGCGTTCTGTCCAACAACGGCGCAAAGCTGTCCAGCACCGGCTTCTTCGAACGCCCGCAACGCAGCCAACGCGCACATGTCGTTCACCGTGCCAACCAACGTCCGGCGTCGAGGAGAACGGTGCACCGAGCGCCGCACCACGGAGAGAATCTGATCGAAATCCCCCTTGCCATCCAGATGCAACACTGGCGAGTCGGCGATATGCGGCAGCTCGGCGCGCAGGCCGTCCTGAATGCCGGTAATGCGAAGGCCGGGCAGGGGACCGGCAATCGGCAATTCGAGAAGCATGACCTGCTCGACCGCGCCATCCCAGTTCTCTTTCGCCCACCTGCCTAATGCGCGGCCTGCGATCAAGCCCGCCTGATAATTGTTCGCGCCAAAATAAATCGCGCCAGGATGCGGAATTTCGATGGCGATCACAGGAATCCGCGCCTCAAGAAATTTGGAGGCGATGATCGGGGCTACTCGTTCGTAGGTCTGAAATTCGAGCACCAGATCGACTCGGCCCTTGACCAGCAAATCGGCGTTGCGCAGCGCTTCCTTGGGGCTGTAACGGTTGTTCACCATGATGAGATCGACGCGTTCCCTCGTCGCGGCGCTATGCAGGCTTTCAGAGACTCCGCGCGAGAATTCCGAATCAGTTTGGGCGGCAAACCCCAATCGGTAGCGCCGGCCAGGCGCCGGAGGAAACGGGCATCGGTAGACGCCCCGCGCAGTCCGTTCGAGCAAGCCGCCGTGTACCAGGCTCTGCAGCAGGCGGAAGGCGGTGGTGCGGCTCAAGCGGGTTCGACCGGTAACGTCCGCCAGTTGCAATTCCTCGCCCTCGCGTCTGAAGGCTTTGATGATGTCGCAGGCCCGAACGACGGCCTGCACGTGTCCTGCATCCCTATTCATAGTCGCCCCTTCAGATTCCGTATGGTGGAATCCAGCCGGCGTGGTTCTTATCTCCCGGCTCAGCCTGATCTCATGTCACACGATTATTACGGTTCCACCATGCAGAATCAAGAACCACCTTCTGCGATTCTATGCGCGGAGGTGCGCTGCCGTGGAAAAATGGAGTGGACCATGACTGTCTCGCGGCGAACCTTTCTGGGAAGTGCGGCGGCGTTCGCCGTTTCCGGACGGGCAGCGGAAACCACTGACGGGCGCGTGAGGCTGAAGGAGTTCGCCTATTCGCAGGTCAACCTGACCGGTGGACCGCTCGCCGCCATGTACCAGCGCACGCATGAGCATTTCCTCAAGCTCGATGAAGACCGCTTGCTCAAAGTCTATCGCCAGCGCGTCGGACTATCAGCGCCGGGAGCGGACATGGGCGGCTGGTATGACGCCGATGGTTTTGTTCCGGGACATCTCATCGGGCAGTTCATCTCGGGGCTCTCCCGCATTCACGCCAATACGGGCGATCCGGAAGCGGCGGCCAAAGCGCGGCGTCTTGTGCAAGGCTATGCGGACACTTTTGAAAAGGACGGCAATCCGTATGCAAGTCCGAAGGGGTCGACGACCTGGCCCTGCTATATCCTCGACAAATACGAGATCGGTCTGCTGGATGCGGCCGCGCTCGCCGGCATTGATGAGGCCCGGACTCTTCTGCCGCGCGTAATTGACGGGGCCATCCGGTTCATTCCTGATCACACCTACGATCGCACGCCCGACAGTCCCAAACAGGCCCCCTACGACGAGCCTTACATCCTTCCCGAAAACCTCTTCAAGACCTATCAGCTCACCGGCCAGAAGCGGTTTTACGATATGGCAAAGCTGTACCTGCTCGACAAGGAGCTCTTTGATCCGCTAGGCGAAGGGAGGAATATCCTGCCGGGCAAGCACGGCTATAGCCACGTGATTGCGCTGAGCTCCGGCGCAAAAGCGTATGAACTGCTGGGAGACGAAAAATACCTGCGGGCAATCCGCAACGCCTGGAACATGATCGAGCAGACGCAGGAGTACGCGTCGGGCGCATGGGCGCCGAAGGAAACATTCGTCAAGCCGCAGTCCGGTGAACTCGCGGACAGTTTGACTAGCACGCGCGACCATTTCGAAACGCCGTGCTGCTTCTATGCTCACGCCAAGCTGGCGCGATACCTGACGAGCTTCACAGGAGAGCCTCGTTATGGCGATGGCCTCGAATGCGTGCTACTCAACACAATTCTGGGCGCGCTCGATCCGGATGACGATGGCGGTTACTTCTACTACTCCGATTACCAGGCCGGCGCAAAGAAAACCTACTACAAGCGAAAGTGGCCTTGTTGCGCGGGGACACTGATTCAATCGGTGGCCGACTATCCGATCAACTTGTATTTCCAAGATGCCGGCGGTATTTACCTGAATCTATACGCCGCAAGCGAAGTGCGTTGGAAGGTGAACAACATCGGAGTGAAGCTCACCCAGGAGACGGAGTACCCGGAGTCCGAGCAGATCGAGGTGCGTGTTGAACCGGAAGCACCGGTCGAATGCGCGATCCATTTGCGAATTCCGAAGTGGCTCGACCGGCCGGCGCAACTTTCGGTGAATGGCAAAGCCGTTTCAGAGGCCGCCGAGCGCGGCACGTTCGCCACGCTTCGCCGACGCTGGCGCAAGGGTGACACGATCGAACTGACGCTGCCGTTTTCTTTCCGCACCGTGCCCATCGACCAGCAAAATCCACACATCGTAGCCGTGATGCGCGGTCCGTTGATGCTGGCCGCCGTCAATCCGCGCGAGCGATTGGCCGCCACCGCTGGGGCATTGGCAAAGATGGATTCCGTGCCCGGCAAGCCGCTGGAGTTCGATTGCCAAACCACCGCAGGGAAGGTTCGAATGCGGCCGTTCTATCAAGTGCAACGCGAACCATATAGCGTTTACTTCCACCGGACGGCAGAGGCATGATGGAACACCGAATTCGAGCGCGCTATTGGATCGAGACTGCTTTCCCGCTGGAGAAGGCAGCCGAGACGATGGCCGGGGAGCAATCGACCGGCACGTTTACTCGTGTGCCGGGAGAGACGGATGAATTGCGGGAGCAGCACGGCGCGCGAGTGGAATCCATTCGCGAGTTGGAACCGGTCACGACGCCCTCGCTTCCCGGCGCATACGCCCCCAACAGCACGCCGCCGGTGTATAGCCGCGCCGAAGTGGAACTGTCGTGGCCCCTTTCGAATCTGGGGCCCTCTCTACCCAATCTCGTGGCAACTGTCGCCGGGAATTTGTGGGAACTCAACCCGTTCTCCGGGCTACGGCTGCTCGATCTCCAGTTGCCTCCCGAGTTTCTAAACCGGTACTGCGGGCCGCAGTTCGGCGTGGCGGGAACGCGGCGTCTCAGTGGCGTATATGACCGGCCGCTGATCGGCACGATCATCAAACCCAGCGTAGGTCTCACCCCGGCAGCCACCGCAGAGCTCGCCGGCAAGCTGGCCGAGGGTGGAATCGATTTCATCAAAGACGATGAATTGCAGGCGGACGGGCCACATTGCCCGTTTGCGGAACGGCTAACAGCAGTGATGGACGTACTTCGTGACCACGCCGAGCGTACCGGCAAAATGGTGATGTACGCCGCCAACATCACGGGCGAAATCGACGAGATGCTGCAGCGGCACGATCAAGTGGTAGCGTGCCGCGGCACATGCGTCATGGTGAGCATCCACAGCATCGGCTTACCGGCGCTGGTAGCGTTGCGGCGTCACGCAGCAGTCGCAATCCACGGGCATCGCAACGGCTGGGGTCTTTTCGGCAGATCGCCCGCCATCGGTGTCAGCTTCGTGGCCTGGCAAAAACTCTGGCGTCTGGCGGGAATCGACCATCTACATACCAACGGCATCGCCAACAAATTTTGCGAGCCTGACGATTCCGTCGTTGCCTCGGCCCGCCAGTGTCTGCGCCCGATGTTTGAAGGTCCGGGCAAAGGCTGCGAGATCATGCCGGTATTTTCCTCCGGCCAGACCGCGCGCCAGGCGCCCTCGACGTATGCCGGATTGGGCAGCACGGACCTGATCTACGCCGCGGGCGGCGGGATCATGGCGCATCCGGGAGGAATCGAAGCCGGCGTTCGCAGCTTGCACGAAGCATGGCAGGCGGCCGTCGAAGGCATTCCGCTAGAAACCTACGCAGCCACGCATCCGAATTTGCGGGCCGCGCTTCAGAGATTTTGAGGACAAGTTTCCATGGGCATAACGATCGCATACATTCATACCAGTCACGTATTGATCCCCCTGTTCACAGGGCTCTCAAAGCACGAGTTGCCCGACGTGGAGCAATTCCACATGGTCGACGAAAGCCTGATCAAGAACACGATCCGTTCGCAGGAGCTGACCAAGACCACCGTACGGCGCGTACTGGCCATGGTCCAATCGGCGCGCGATGCCGGCGCGGACGCCGTGATGGTGACCTGCTCCTCCATCGGCCCCGCCGCTTCCATCGCTGCGCGGTTGTTCGACTTTCCAGTGATCCGTGTGGATGAAGCAATGGCCGAACAAGCCGTGTGGACCGGTCACCGGATCGGAGTGGCCGCGACCCTGCGGACCACGCTCGAACCGACCGTCGCGCTGCTGGAGGAAAAGGCCATAGCCGCAAGCCGCGACGTGGACATAACGAAAGTGCTCTGCGAGGGCGCGTTCGAAGCGGTGCTCTCCGGGGACACGGCAACTCACGATCGCATCCTGTCAGACTCGCTGACACGGCTGGTGACCGCAGTGGACGTGGTGGTCCTCGCACAAGCCTCGATGGCGCGGGTGGTGGCTCAGTTGCCGGAAAATCCAAGCCGCGTGCCCATCCTGGCTAGTCCTGAACTGGCCGTCAAACGGGCGCGCTCCATTTTGTTTCCCGAGCAGGCCGCGGTTTTGAACTGAGGCCGATTTGAAAAAGCGCCGCGGCGTTCTTGCCTTCCTGGTTTCGCTTTCGATTCTCACGTTTCTCGACCGCCTCTCCATCGCGGTTGCCGGACCCCGGATTCAGGACGAGTTGCACATTCGGCCCGAACAATGGGGATGGGTGCTGGGCGCATTCGCGTTGGCGTACGGACTTTTTGAAATCCCGTCGGGCGCGTCGGGAGATCGCTTCGGGCAGCGGCGCGTACTCACTCGCATCGTCGTCTGGTGGTCGGCGTTCATGGGGGCGACCGCCGCGGTCACCGGATTTTCTCAACTGGTGGTGACCCAGTTTCTATTCGGTGCGGGAGAGGCCGGCGCCTATCCCAATGCTTCTGGTGCGATCGCCCGCTGGTTCCCCAAGTCCGAACGGGCACGTGCCCAAGGCGCCGTGTGGGCTGCGAGCCGCGTAGGCGGAGCGCTGTCCCCTTTGCTCGTGGTTCCGCTGCTTCACGCGGTCGGTTGGCGAGGCATGTTCTGCGGGTTCGCGAGTTTGGGTTTGATCTGGGCGTTGCTTTGGCGGCGCTGGTTTCACGACCGCCCGGCTGAGCAGCCGGGTATCGCCGCCGCAGAATTGGCGGAAATCGGCCCTGTCTCGCCGCCCACGCCCCGCGACGGTATGTGGCGCGTCGTGCTTCACAGCCGCCAGGCTTGGCTCTTGATCGCGATGTATTGGTGTTACGTATGGGGATCCTGGTTTTATTTTTCCTGGTTTCCGACGTACCTGATGCGCGGAGGCGGATTCACCGAAAGAGAAATGGGTATCGCGTCCGCGCTGCCGTTCGTTTGCGGTTGTGCCGGTAACTTGACCGGTGGCTGGCTCAGCGACCAGCTCGCCTCGCGCTTTGGACTCAAAATCGCACGCTGCGGCCTGGCGTCCTCGAGCCTTGCCGTGTCGTCGCTGCTGATCTTCGCCTTGGCTTTTGCGAAGGAGAAGGTGGTAGTGGCCGTCCTCGCGGCCCTCGGTCTCGGCGTGCTCGATTTAATGCTTCCCGCCGCCTGGTCGCTTTGTATCGACTTGGGGAGAGCGCACGCGGGAGTCCTGAGCGGGGCGATGAACGGAGCCGGAATGACCGGCGGCTTCGTCTGTACGCTGGTGTTTGGATATCTGGTGCGCTCCACGGGCGGCTACCGCGCGCCGCTGTGCGTGATCGCGGCAATGGTGATGGCCAGCGCGATCCTCTTTGCGTTCATCAACCCCGCCCGCGCGGTTTGGAAAGAGGAGAGCGTACTCCCGCTGTCCGACTCTGTTGCTTGCGGAGAGTCGACGTGAACAAACTTCTGTTCTCCTACTATGGTGACGATTTCACCGGTTCTACAGACGCGCTGGAAGCGTTAGCCGCCAATGGCGTCCGCACCGCCCTGTTCCTCGGAACGCCAGACCCGCACGACCTCAAACAGTTCGCGGGGTATCAGGCGATCGGCATCGCCGGAGAGAGCCGCAGCCGAAATCCTGAGTGGATGGAGCGATTTCTGCCGGAGAAATTCCGATGGATTCGTTCCCTCGGAGCGCCCCTTTGCCAGTACAAGGTTTGTTCAACATTCGATAGTTCTCCGCAAATCGGGAACATCGGCGTAGCGATGCGCATCGGCCGTGAAGCGTTCGAGGGCCGGTGCGTGCCGGTGGTCGTCGCCGCGCCACATCTCGGCCGGTACGTTCTTTTCGGGAATCTTTTCGCAGCGGCCGGAGGCGACGAGGTATTCCGGATCGACCGCCATCCAACGATGCGGCGTCACCCCGTCACACCGATGCAAGAGAGCGATCTCCGTATCCATCTTGGAAAACAACGGCCCGACGCCGTCGAACTTCTCGACATCCTGGCGCTCACCGGAGCAAACGCCTCAGCGGCAATGGAGCGCATTCTCTTGAACAATCCAACGGTCATCGTGTTCGATGGTCTTAACCACCGGTCCGCACTCGAAACCGGGAGGTTGTTGTGGATCAAGCGCGCAGAGCATCCGTTCGTGGCCGGCAGCTCCGGTCTGACGCACGCTCTCATCCTGCACTGGCGCGAAGCAGGGCTCATCCCGGCGTCATTTTCACCTGCCGAACCACGACCGGCCGATCGCATCATTGTAGTCAGCGGCAGTTGCTCGCCTATGACGGAAATGCAGATTAACTGTGCGCTGCAGACTGGTTTTGTAGGCATTCACACCGCTGGTCTCGCTGCAAATGAGCTGCTAAACCAGGGTGCAGAGGTCCTCGCCGGTGGGCGAAATCTGATCGTTTACTCGGCGCTGGGTCCGCACAATTTGGGTGGCTCGCTCGCGGGCGAGGACCTCGGGCGTTATCTCGGAACCGTGTTGCGTGAACTGGTTTCCAGGACCGGCGTGCGCCGAGCCGTGATTGCCGGAGGCGACACGGCCAGTCACGCGGCCAGCCAGCTCGGTATCCATGCGCTGACTTTCGCCGCCGTCATGGCGCCGGGCGCACCGCTGTGCCGCGCGCATTCCACCGATCCTTTGATGGACGGCCTGGAACTGGTGCTCAAAGGTGGACAGGTAGGGGGCAGCGACTTCTTCGAAAAAGTGCTGAAAGGACGAACATGAAGGCCATAACTTTACTGGGCGCGGGCGGCAAGATGGGCTGCCGGATCGCGGATAATCTTCGAAAGACGGATTGGGACGTCCGGTACGTGGAAGTGAGCGAACGTGGACGCGCGGCGCTTGCCGAGCGGGGACTGAAAACGGTATCGGCTGAACAGGCGCTCGCCGCAAGCGGTACCGTGATTCTGGCTCTGCCGGACAACCGCATCCGTGAGGTGACCGCCTCCCTCGAGTCCAAATTCCAGCCGGGAACAATGCTCATCGCTCTGGATATCGCCGCGCCGCTAGCGGGCGATCTGCCAAAACGCGACGACCTCATATACTTCGCGGCGCACCCCTGCCATCCTTCGGTTTTCGGATGGGAAACCGACCCCGCCGCCCAACGGGACTTCTTCGGCGGAACAGCGGCCAAACAGAACATTGTTTGCGGGCTGGTGCAGGGCCCGGAAGATGCATACGCGGCAGGCGAGTTGATGGCGCGCACCATCTACGCGCCGGTGGGGCAAGCGCATCGTTGCACCGCGGAACAAATGGCGATTCTAGAGCCAGTGCTTTCCGAAACGGTCCTGGGAACATGCCTGACGATCATAGGCGAGGCGATGGATGAAGCCGTACGCAGGGGCGTTCCGGAGGCCGCGGCGCGTGACTTTCTGCTCGGCCATCTGAAGGTGGAACTCGGAATCGTATTCCGGCTATTTCCGGGAGCGACGTTCTCCGATGGCGCACTGAAAGCGATCGACGACGCAAAGCGAGTCCTGTTTCAACCCGATTGGAAGAGAGTCTTCGAAAGGGAGCAGTGGATGGAGAGCATTCGCCGGATTACGGCGCCGCCTCACTAATCTTTCGGCCGAGTTCCACATCGTGGAAAATCTGGGCCAGCCGCTACCACCTTTAGATAGCGGCGAAGCCACCGCCCACCCGCCCTTGTATTCCGCAGCATGGAATTTAATCAACGCACACCTTTTGAAGGTCCGAATTCCCTCCGGCGGCTATAACTTTAAACAGTTGCGGTGCTTGGGCCGCTCAGGGGCGCCCCGCGTACAATCGCCGCGTGAGGAGAGACTACGATGTCTAAGTTTTGCTTAGCCGTGATGCTCATTGGCCTTGCTTTGCTGCCCGCGGCCGCGCAGACCGTCAGCGGCACAATCAGTGGAACAGTCGTTGACCCAAGCTCTCTGGCAGTCGTCAACGCCACGGTCACGCTTCGCAGCGAAGACACGGGCGTGGAACAAACGCAGACCACCGGAGCCACCGGCGATTTCGTCTTCACCGCCGTACTCCCCGGCCGCTACACATTGATCGCGAAGATGACCGGTTTCAAAACCGTTGAAAAGCAGAATCTCAACATAACGGCCGCCGAAAAGCTTTCAGCGGGCCATCTGACACTGCCGCTCGGGGAAACCACCGAATCGGTGACAGTGGATGCCGCCGGCACCCCGGTCCAGGTGAATAGCAATGAGCGCTCCGGCTTACTGACCACAGACCAAATGAGCACGCTGATGGCACGAGGGCGCGATTTCCTGTCCCTGCTCCGCGTGCTGCCGGGCGTAGTGCCCTCGGCTTCCGGCGACGTCGATGCCATCGGGACCCGGGCCGCCTATCCCAACGCGCAAGGCATGCGCATCAGCTATCCCTCCGTAACCATCGACGGCGTCACGAACAACGACCTCGGCAGCTCACAAACGACACCCACTCCGGTGAACATGGATGCCGTCGGTGAGGTGAAGGTGCTCATGAACAACTACCAGGCCGAGTATGGCCGTACGGCGGGCGTGCTGGTTCAGGCTGTTGTCAAATCCGGATCGAATCAACTCCACGGCAGCGGCTACTACTACAAGCGCAACGAGGAATTCAACGCCAACAATTTCTTCGCCAACAAGGCCGGAACTCCGATTCCCCGCTATCGATTCAACACGTGGGGATACAACTTTGGCGGTCCTGTATACATTCCAAAGGTCTACCCTCACAAGGACAAGCTGTTTTTCTTTTTCTCGCAGGAGATTCTTCCCACCAGCACTCCGCAAAACATCGTGCAGGTGAACGTGCCTACGCAGGCGCAACGAAACGACGATTTCTCCGGTCTCTCCACGTCCATTCGCGATCCTCTCTCAGGAAATCCATTCCCTGGGAACATCGTGCCCCCAAACCGGATCGACACCAACGGACAAAAGCTGCTTTCAGTATTTCCGCTGCCGAACTCCACGCAGGCCAACGGCAACTTCATCTTCCAGGAAGTAATCCCAGCCACGCGATTCGACGAGGTCTACCGCGTCGACTACAACATCAACGACAAGACCAGGCTCTACGTCCGCGGCCTCAATTTCCGGCTGAAACAGTCCGGCTACAACATCGGCGGCGGTGGCAGCGGCGCGCCGTGGGGTGAACTGAAGACAACGAACACGTTCTCCGACGATGGCGGCGTGGTGAACGTGACTCGGACCTTTAGCCCCACTCTGGTTAATGAGACATCGTTCGGCGTGCACCACAGCGTACAATCCATCTTTCCCTACGACGAGGCATCTCTCGCGAAGGTGAGCAAGACGGCACTGGGAATCACCCTGCCGCAGTTTTATCCGCAATTGAATGCACTCAACCTGATCCCATGGATGTCCTTCGGCGGCATCACGAATGCGGCGAGCACGACCTGGGATAGCCGCTTTCCTACAAAGAGCGCCGACACCATCTTCGATCTGACGAACAACATAACGAAGGTCTGGGGCACTCACACCTTCAAAGCCGGAATCTACTTTGAACGCGCGAGGTATTTCAGCGGCGACCGCGGAACCAATTGGGGACAGTTCGATTTTTCGAGTGACATCAACAACCCGCTGGATAGCCGTTACGCCTATTCGAATGCGCTTCTCGGCGTGTACCGCTCCTATCAGGAAAGCAATACGCGCGTCGAAACCAATGGCCGCGCCATTACATTCGACTGGTTCTTGCAGGATACCTGGAAGGTCACTCGAAGGTTGACGCTGGATTACGGCATCCGATTCTCCTAGTACACACCTTACACGGACAAGGGCAACCAGGCATCCAGCTTCCAGCCCAACAAGTACAGCAGTGCGCAGGCGCCCCGTCTCTACTATCCGGCGCTAAACGCGAGCGGACAGCGCATCGGGGTCGATCGGGTGACGGGAGCCACCGTGCCCGCTCTGCTCATCGGGGCGTTCGTTCCGGGCACAGGCAACACGGCCAATGGGATGGTTCAGGAAGGCGGACCGGGTGTACCCAGCGGGCTCATGAACCATCAAGGTATCTTGCTCGGACCCCGCGTCGGGTTTGCCTACGACCTGTTCGGCAACGGAAAAACCGCGATTCGCGGCGGCATCGGCATCGTGTACAACGAACGCGAGCGCGTTCTGCTGCTCGACGTGGCGCAAACGCCACCGATTCAGTACACGCCGATCAACTTCTACGGCTCCTTCAGCACTCTGCTTCAGAGTTCTGGAAATTTGTCGCCTTCCACCACAGCGGGTTTGTCGTTGCCTGGCAAGGTGCCGACGGTTTTCACCTACAGCTTCGGCATTCAACGAGATCTCGGCTTCAAGACCGTCTTGGACATCGCCTATGTGGCGACTCTGGGCCGCCACTTGCTTCAGGAGCGCAACATCAATACGCTGCCCTATGGCGCGCACTTCCTCCCGTCTAGCCTCGATTCGACAACCGGCAAGCCGCTGTCCGACATATTCCTGGCGCCCTATTCCGGCTACTCTACCATTCAGATTGATGAGTACGCCAGCAATTCGAGTTACCACTCCATGCAGCTTCAGATCAATCGCCGTTTTGCACGCGGCCTACAATTAGGCAGCTCATGGACCTGGTCGAAATCCATGGATTACGTCAGCAACGATTTCGCAGCCGTGGCCGACGTTGTGCCGACCAAAATCTGGAATTACGGCAAGTCGGATTTCGACCGGACGCACGTCGTGCAGGTGAGCTGGACGTATGACATCCCGGCGGCAACCACCCTGCTGAAGAATGCGGTAGTGGGTGCGATCGCCGATCACTGGCAGCTTTCCGGCATCGCGTCGTTTATCAGCGGAGCTCCCACCGGGGTCAGTTTCACCGCCCTGAACGGCGTGGACATTCCCGGCGGTGGTGATGGCGTGCGGCCGTTAGTTCTGTCCAATCCGATTCTTCCGAAAGGCCAACGCACCTTGACCCAATACTTCAACACAAGTGTGTTCGCCGTACCCGCGGTAGGCACCGCCGGCAACGCGCCCAGAGACGTTTTCCGAGGACCGGGGATCAACAATTTTGACATGTCGATCTTCAAGAACATCCCGCTCTTCCACGAACGGGCCCGCTTCCAGTTGCGCTTCGAAGCCTACAACGCGTTTAACCACACGCAATTCTCCGGCGTGAACAGCTCGGCTGTATTCAACACCGTAACCGGGGCACAGACCAATGCTGCCTTTGGGAATGTGACGTCTGCGCGCACCGCGCGAGTGGGACAGGCCTCGCTACGCGTCATCTTTTGAGCGTCAACAGCGGAGCAGCGGCTGTCCCTTCTTGTTCTTCCCCATGGCTTCCTCACACGTCGGCGAGCGCAGCCTCGCAAGCCTTCATCAATTCCATTTTCGTCATGAGCCGATCTCCTATCTTTCCCATTCCAAAGAGGGGAGCGAGAGGACTGAGCCGGTCCAGGGCGACTTGATATCGGCCAAGTTCGAAAAGAGAACGGGCACCCAAAAACGTAAGCTCCGATTCGTACATCGCTCTTGCATTCCAACTCCCGTATCGCGCAGCCAAACCGGCATCGCTGTATCGGAGGCAACTCTCAAAGTCTCCTACCTTAAGTTGGAACCGGCAAACGCCCGGGTATAGATCCCGGTCGCTAGGGCCGCATTCAACGGCTTGGATTGCATCTTTGAGAGCCGCCTCAGTGTCCTTACGCATCGCATGGATGACCGATCGCGCTTCCCAACATCTCGAGTCTCTCGGGTGGTCCGAGATCACTTTTTCGGCACGAATCAGGGCCTCATCAAATCTTCCTTCTCGAGCAGATGCGGCAATCTCTTCGAGAAGGGGTTCCAGGGCAAACGGATTTATGGCTGGCTTCTTTGCCAATTCCGGTCCTTCTATCTCTTGAATCGTCTGCTCAATAGTCACGCGGCGGGCGTCACGACGTAGGCGGCAAAATCCCGGCACCAACCCCTTCTCTCCACGCTCAACGAGTGTACGGGGAACTACAAGAGTTATTGGGAAAATGTTGCTCGGTCTTTTGGCAAGGGCTGAATAGAAACGCCGACGGCTATCGTCAGGAAAAACGATACCTTCCCAGAAGCGAACCGTACCATTCCCTAGGAATATCCTCGGCTGCAGATCGCTGACGATCTGGGTTTCCGGCGGTCCTTCAAACGCTAGCCGCGTGCTTGGCCGCAATTGTTGAGGCGTCCAGTAGCAGGCGCCTGGATAAACCTTCCCATCGGCCAGTCGCATGTCGGCCGCAACCAGCAGCAGTCCGTCCACGGGAGACGCCGGCAAAGGTTGGTCCCAGGGTCGAAACGTTGCTTCGTCGCAAGCGCCATACCAATCCTCCAATTCGTCTCTGCCGTGAACGGATCGCCAGATCGGATGCAGCTCAAAGTCTTCGCGCACTAGTTGATATTCTTGTCTAAGGATGGGCATGACGATAGGAATCTGGAACGTCTGACAAACATTATAGGAGCCCCAACAACTTCATATCTTCCGCCCCGAGAGACGTTTTCCGGGGGCCCGGGATTAGCAATTTCAACATGTCGGTCTTTAAAAACATCCCGGTCTTCCACGAGCGGGCGCGCTTCCAATTGCGCTTCGAGGCTTACAACGCGTTTAACCACACGAAGTTCTTAGGGGTGAATAGCTCGGGCCGTATTCAACACCGTAACCGGAGCACAGGTTTGCAGGGGTGGTGCCGGCAATGCTTGGGGCGGTGTTGAAAGACTCTCAGTGACACTCCGGCTAAGCGATAACCTTATTGCCCTCTAGGCCGGGTGGCGCGAACGCCCACGCGCTACAATGTGCGGGGGACGGGGCTTCGGCTTCTATACATGCCCGCCGGCAATCAGACTCCCGAAGCAGACGCAATTCCTTGGGGCGTGCGGCTGAGTGTTGCGGCGGTAGTACTGGGATGCGCTCTGCTCGCGCCGCGCGGCTGGATCCTTTACAAGTCTCAGTTCACGGATTGGCCCACGATGAAACCCGCGCTGGACTTGCTGAAGCTGTGTACCGCAGGCAGTTATGACGCGGGATTCGTGGCGGGGATTTCCACCGGATTCCTCGTCCTGCTAATTGTTTTCCGGCAGAGGCGATCAGTTGGGCTGCCCATCTATGGCTCTTTCTTGATTCTGACTGCTGGGTGCCTGGTAGTCGCCGTCATACACACGCGTGTGATCGCTCTACTGGGCCGTCCGTTCAACTATCAATGGCTATACTACTCCGATTTCTTACGGAGCGTTGATGCGCGTGAAGCCTTATTAGCGTCATTTCAATGGAGGATGATAGCGGCGATTTTTTCCGTTGCGCTGGCCTACCTGCTCATCAGTATCTATTTGGGGAAGTGGATCGAAGGCTGGATGCGTGCCCTTGGGATTTCCGACTTGGCCATAACCGGTTCACTTGTTGGCGCCCTGCTCGTATGGTCCGTATTTGGCCAGGCGCAAGCGGAGACGCATGGTTGGCCGTATGCCAAGCTGGCGAACCCGGTATATGAGTTCGCGCAATCCTGGGTAATGGCAAGCTGGCAACCGGCGCTCTTTACAATGCGGGCGACAGGATTTCAAGCCGAGCTTGCGCCGCACCCGGATTACACGCGCCTTCCCACGGCGCATTCGGCCGTTAAAAACGTAGTTCTGTTCGTCCTGGAATCAACGCCGGCCGAGTACTTGGGTTCTTATGGCTCGCTCTTTGGCGTGACACCCAATCTTGACCGGTGGGCGAGCCGGGCGGCGGTATTCGAGAACATCTATGCGCACGCTCCAGCAACGAACAAGTCTCTATTTTCGATTCTTTGTTCGACGTATCCTTGGATCTCGTTTAAGTCGGAATCAGAGGAAAAGCCGGACATCTCTCTTCCCTCGATCGTAGGCGATTTGCGGCGCCAGGGCTATGCAACGGGATTCTTCAGTAGCGGCGATCTGAATTTTCAAAGCGCCGGCGAGTTCCTGAAGGCACGAGGTTTCGAACATGTGGAGGACTACACGCAGAGAAAGAATAGCCGCACCATCTTCCGGAGCGAAAAATGGCCCTTCCTCAACGGTTCGGATGATATATCCACAGCCGAATCGTTGGCCGGCTGGCTCGAGCAACAGCATCGGGCGGCGAGGCCGGTTTTTGGAATGCTTTGGACGAACATGACGCACTATCCGTACTTCACGGATTCGATTCTCCATCGGTTCGGAACGGACGAAAACCTGCTGAATCGCTATCTGAACGCACTACACGTCGGCGACAGAGCTTTCGCGACCCTCATGCAAGCGCTGGAGAAGGCGGGCATCGCCGACGAGACTCTCGTGGTGGTGGCCGGCGACCACGGTGAAGCCTTCGGACGTCACAATCAGTTGTCGCACGCAGGCGGGATCTACGAAGAGAACTGTCATGTTCCGCTGATGCTGATTAACTCCAAGCTGTTCAAGGGTCAGCGATATGCGATCGTGGGAGGACTCGTTGACATTGCGCCTACGATTATGGACATCCTCGGCAGGCCTGCCTCGGAGGAGTGGCAGGGGCGGTCGCTTTTCAGTGATCACCGGACCAATCGCACCTACTTCTTTTCGCCGTGGGCAGACTATCTTTTCGGATATCGCGATGGAAACATAAAATTCCTATACAACGCAAGCCGCGATCAATATGAGATCTACGATCTGTCGCGCGACCCTGAGGAGGAGATCAATATTGTCGCCGATCAGCGAGGGCAGATCGGGCAACGCGTGTCACGGCTGGCCGGGTGGGTACAGTATCAAGACCGGCTATTCCGGCGCTTGATGGCGAATCGCTGATTACTCCCCCCGGCGCGCTCATAACGAAGCGAACCGGCCATCTTCCGCACTAACAAGGTGGGATTTCCATGGCAACGAATTGAGAATGTTCTCCTATGTTACACTTTTGCAGCGGGACAGCCCCCCAATGGATTCTTTGGAATTGGAGAAACTGAGACCGAAATTGCGTTTCAGAGTGGCCCATGAGCTCGGCTTTGCTTGTCCGGATAACGAAGATGTAGTGCAGGAAACACTTCGCCGCTACCTCCATTCCGTTCGGACCGGCGGACTCCGCACTCCTGAAGCAGCCGGAGCGTTCCTGAACGGAATATGCCGGAATGTGATCCATGAATACAGGCGCAGAATATATCGCGACATTCCCATGCCCGAGACACCGGAACCGCCCGCGAAAAAGATATCCGAGCCGGAGTTGTTCGAGTTGCGAGACGCCATCGCCGCCGTCATGCAGGAGCTTTCACCAAGAGATCGCCAGGTGCTGCAACTCTTTTATTTAGAAGAACGTCCGACGGCTCAAATTCTGGATTTGACGCATTTGAGTGATACGAATTTCCGGGTAGTACTGTGCCGCGCTAAAGAGCGATTTCGTCAAATTTATCGCGAGGCGTGCAATAACAGCGGTCCTCCCGGCACTAAGAGGTAGTTGCATGAGCTCGAAGTATCATAACGACGAGGTTTTCCGGGCCCGGACCACTGCGGCATATTTGTTGAGACGGCTAGACCCGGAAGCGCAGACCGAGTTCGAAGATCACTATTTGACATGCGAGGACTGCTTCGAAGAGCTACGCGGAACCGAGCTTCTGATTTTTGGCGCAGGGCGGCCCATCATTGAAAGGACGCAGAGCAACGACATCACCGTGATCCGCTTCGCCGGGACGACGCAATTAACCGGTAATTCTTCGGAACTGACGGAGCTGGCACGCGTGATACAGGGTAACAGCGAGACCAAGGTGCTGATCGATTTGAGTAGAGTGAGCCGTATCGACAGCGCGGGCCTCGGCATGTTGATGAACTGCTACACACACGCCATCCGAAACGCGGGCGCGTTCAAACTGCTGCATCCTAACACGCAGGTGAAGCAGGTTTTATCGATTACGCGCATCAATTCCGTGATCGCTACGTTTGACGACGAACACGCGGCGCTACTGAGCTTTCTGTAGACATCGACTGCTCGCTCCAAGCGGACAACAGTCCGTCGCTGACGCAGCGCCTCGTCATCTCACAACAATCTTCTCCACCGCCTGGTTGTCGTACTCATCTGCCACGCGAACAGCCACCGTATGCTCTCCTGGGCTCACATCGTCCACGTTTAGCAAATACTCGTGCTCCAAAGAATCCGACAACCGGGTGGTGGGCTCGAGCAGCATCCAGTCTTTCCCATCCAGCGAGTACTCGGCTTTATGAATCTCGCTCAAAGCGTCTTTCGCCGTCCATCTCGCGGTGATCTTGTTGCCACTGCGGCTCCCATTGAGCCCGCTGATCTGCGGCGGAGTGTTGTCCACCACGACTCGATCGCTCTCCAGTTGATTCTTCAGTTCCGTTCCCGCGGGATTGGCCGGTGCGTCCGACGCAGTCACGCGCAGCTTGTACTCCCCATCGGGGAAAGCCGTCGAATCAAAGCTAATGTAACGTTCCTTCACCTTTTCCCGCAGCAACTTCCAGGTCGATTCTTTGACGCCGCGGATTTCCACCGTGTACACCAGTTCGTCCCCGTTCGGATCACTCGCCGCCCAACGCGCGCCAGCATAGCCTTTGGCGTAAGTCATGGCCTGCGACGAAAGAGCGTCCGAACCCAAACTCGGATTCCTGCGATGCTGCCCCATAGCCGGCAGTGTCAGATTCTGGGAGGGCGTCGTCGTAAGCACAACCGGAGTCGGAAATTTATAATTCTGCGGAGTGATCTCGATATCCTCAATCACCGGCGCAACATTCTTCTGCTGATAAGCGACGTCCACCTCGAGGATTTCGGGCGGCGCAGCGTTACCGGATGACCGAAGAGTAGCCCGGTATTGAATAAATTGCGCCGACGGGGACCCGACGCGCGCAGCACTCGCGGTCTCCACTGCGGCCCAACCGCTCCAGTTCTTCTGCGGACGATCCAGGTTCCCACTACGCGTCTCGAAAGTGACGCGCCCATTTCCATCCGATCCGAGATAACTCAACCGGCCCCAATACGAAAAAAATCCGGCATCGAACGCCGAGCTCTCATACGTTCCCTGTTTCTCAAGCTCCGGTCCAATTTGATAGAGCCGTCCAACGTTCCCAGTGGTCACATAGATCTTTCCACCCGGAGCTGCCAGCAGGTTCGTCACCTGAGTCGGAAGCGCGTTGACCAGCAGAGTCGAAATCAGCGGCGAGTCGATGCGGTAGATTTTCCCCTTATTTCCGGTCGCGATCACCGGCTTGCCGTCACCATCGAAGCTGATCGCATAAACCAGGTCCTGCGCCTGGACCCACACCTTGCGGGGAGCACCATCTTTCTCAATCCGGTACACTTCCGATCCCCCGGCAATAGCCGCGGGCGGCGGTGCACCTGCGGGACTGGCCCCTGCGCCTCCACGTTGTCCTCCAGCCGAGACATTCGCCGGAGGAACTGGCACGACCGTGGCCGGCGACGGTGGCAGCGGCGCGCCGGGTGTCTTGTTGCCGACACCCGCGGCGTAGATCGCGCCATCGGGCGCAACGGCAACCGCCGTGATCTCCCGCTTGGCCGCCTGATACAAAACAAACCCTTCAGCCTTTGTCGAGATGCGGACAATCAACCCGCTCGGTTCCGTTCCGACGATTAGGTTGTCCTGGCCATCGATTGCCATCGAGCGCGCGTGCGTCTCTTCCGTGCGAAAGAAAACCGCCCCTTTTCCATCCGCCGCCACCTTATGGATTTCTCCCTCGTCGCCAGTGGCCACGAACAATTCGCCCTTACTGTTGAAGGCCATCGCCCAGATGTACTTCGCGTGCGGGTCATAAAATACATCCGGCTTGCCGTCGCTCCCAATCCGGTAGACCTTACCATCCGGCGCGGTCGCGGCAAACACCTGGTCGTGAGCGTTCACCACCACGCTGTGGATTTCCATGCCCGGCAATTCGGCCAGCACCTTCGACTTCCCAGCCGCATCGATCACAAACAATTTCGCCTGCGTGCCGCCCGGTCCGCCGCCGCCGGCGTACAAGTTGCCCTTCGAATCGCGCGCCAGGGCCCACAGGTACGGCATCGAAGTGTCGACGATTTCTTTAAAAGCCGGCGCCAGCGTCAAACGCCCGTCGTTCCGCAGCGAGAGCTTGGTGAGCGTTCCCTTTTCGAAATCTGCCTGATCGTTCTCAGTCCACGTCTTGGTTTCAACCGCACGGCAGGCCGGCGCAAGCGCCCACAGGGCGAAAAACAGAACAGTATGTTTGTGCATTATTCGGTCGGCCTACTTTACAGTGAACTTGAGCGACTGGCTTCCGCTCACCACCAGTTCGAACGGTATGGAAAACTCCTCATGCAGACTCTCCGGCGAACTGATGAACGGATGAGTAGCCGAGCGCCCCGACTGCATCACGTTCAAGACGGAGGCAGGTAAACTCGGCAGTGTTTTGTCGTCTTCAAAGAAAGTCGCCGGCCCTGCACCAGCGACACATACAAACGGTTGTTGCTGCGTTCCTGGTTGATGACCGAAATCGTTTCCGGAATGTCGATAAAACGGTTGGCCGATGCGGCGTAGCTCTGCATACGGTTGAGCGTCTCCGCGTCGCTC
This sequence comes from Bryobacteraceae bacterium, assembly GCA_963770345.1. GTDB lineage: Bacteria > Acidobacteriota > Terriglobia > Bryobacterales > Bryobacteraceae > CAVYPH01. The sequence goes on from CAVYPH010000004.1 coordinate 361,144, forward strand.
AAAAGAATACGGTGCTCGCCCTTCGGCAGGCCTGCCGGAATCTTCACTTTGAAATCCTTCTCGATAGTGTCGCCGCGGTACGGACGAAGGAAAACGCGAACGGGAATTTCGCTGCCCACTTCCACTTCATTCACCGCCGCCCAGGCATTTTCCAGCGTTGCCACGCGCCGCTCGGGAAGCAGATCGATGGTCGCTTCCACGCTCTTCAGTTCCGGAGTCTTGACGGAGTTCCCGTACAAGCGATTGAACTTGTCGCCCCACCATCCAGCCAGCACCATCGGAGCTGGAATCGGCGTATCGCTGGGCGCCTGCATCGTCGAAAGCGAGAGCTGTTTGTTGTCGCCGAGCTGCACTTTTCCACTCAGGCGGTAGGTCACATCTTCGGCGAAATCGTTCATCCCCGAGATCGAGTTGAAGAGCGTCAGCATCATGAGATAAGGCGTCCACTTTTCGTGCACGAAGACATTGAAGTGAAGGTCTTTTTCTTTGCGGATCTTGTCGTGGTCGCCGAAGGTGCGCACTCTTACCGACACAGGCACCATCTCGGCCGTCGCGCCAAGCTCGCCCATGATCCCGCTATGGCGATCCTGCTTCAACGCGCCGACGATCTCGGTAGCGTTGGCAATTTTCGTAGGCTGATACGACGAAGCGAGCACCATCAACACTTCGCCCTTGCTCATGGGCATTTCCACCGGACCCAGATTGAAGAAGGGATGGCCGAATGCCAGCACTCTCTTGCCATCGTTGTACGTAACGGTGCCAAGACCCGTCACGCTCATATCGCCCGACACCAGCACGCCCGCAACGGATTCACCGGGCTGCAGAGACGTTCTCCAATCAGCAGCCGGCTTCACGCTCTGCAACGCACCGCTCGCGCCGCCCTGCACCGCGGAAATGCCGAGTTGCTGAAAAATCGGTCCGAACTGGCGCAGAGAATCTTCCTGAAATCCCGAAAACGTCAAAGGCGTTTCAATCGGCCGCATGATCGGAGCCTGCTGGTTTCCGATGGACAATCCCGCGCCCATCACACGAGAAAGCAACTCGCCAGGCATCTGCACTTCGGCGCGCATCTGCCCCTTATCCGGGGTTTTCGAATCGCTGGGCCGGCTCGGATCGTATTCGTTGATCTCGAGCATCAGCTCGATCGGAGTGATGCCGCAGACCGCGTCAGGCGAAAACGCACCGATCTGCGTCGATACGGCTCCAATCAGCTTGCCATCGACGTATACCGGGCTTCCGCTCATGCCGCGCGCGACGTTGGTGCGCTCCGCTTTGCCGTGCATCTTCCCGACGATGATGTCCTGCCGCGGCCCCCACGCGTTCTTCCAAAGGCCGACGATCTCGACAGGCACAGCTTCCGGTTCTTTGCCTTCGAACACGGTCCACGCCGTTGCCTGCATTCCAGCCTTCACTTCCGAAGACTTCATGATCGCCGTTTTCCCAGCTCTCGGGCGCTCCGCTACTGCGCCCATCAAATTCGGCACGACTAGCGCCGATAGCGAAAGGAGTACTGCTATCCGATGGTTCATGAAAAGGACTAATCTTATTATTCCACGCCTGAGAGGCGCCAGATTCTGGAACTTTGCCGCCAGGGAGTCCGAAGTATAGGCATAACCGCCACCAATATGGACTTGAGGACAGCAGACGAAGATCGAAGCGACAACAGTCTGCTGCGCCTGGCAATCGCCGGCGACGAGGCGGCGTTCGTGGAACTGTATCGCCGCAGGCACGGTCCGCTATATCGCTTCGCGTTGCACATGAGCGGCAGTGCGGGCGTGGCGGAAGAGGTGACGCAGGAAGTTTTTATGGCGCTGATCCGCAAACCGGACGCTTTCGATCCGGTGCGTGGTCCCCTGGCCGGATTCTTGTATGGGGTGGCGCGCAATCACGTCCTGCGTTGTCTCGAGCGGGAGCGCCGGTTTGTAGGGCTGGAAGATAATCCGGCGGAAGCGACCATCATGGGAGATCTGACCAGGTCCGAAACAATCGGGGCGGTCCGGCAAGCAGTCCTGAGTCTCCCCGCCGACTACCGCGAAGTGGTCGTACTTTGCGATTTGCAGGAGTTGCCATACGCCGAAGCAGCCGGCGTGCTAGGAGTGCCTGTGGGTACCGTGCGGTCAAGACTAAGCCGCGGCCGGGCACTGCTGGAGGAAAAGCTGCGCGCGAGGTCTGAAAGATGTCTGACATGAACCTTGATGAAACATTACGTGCTTTGCGGGAATCGGCGGCAACGGAGACGCCTTCCGCGTCGCTCGAATCGGCCCTGTTGGGAGAGTTTCGCCGCCATCACCGGCAAAAGGGAAGGCGGCGCGTGTGGATTGGCCTCGGTATAGGCGTGGCGGCTTCACTCTTGATCGCTCTGGCGCTAAAACCCGAGCGTCCGCCGGTTGCCATGAAAACATCGCCCGCAGTCCCGGTTCTCGTCCCAGAGAAGAATGTCCCGCCGCCACCGCAAGTAGCCGTCGCCACCACTCCCGCGCCGCGCCGGCGCGTGGTCCGCAAGCCGCAAGCCCGGCCGCAAGCGGCACAGCAAGCACGACGGGAAATCGGGACGGACTTTATCCCCATTCCGTATGCGCCGGATTTCCGCGCCGAAGATTCCGCAGCCATCGTACGCGTGAAGCTGCCTCGATACTCGCTACAAACCGTCGGTCTGCCGTTCAATCCGGAACGCGCGAATGAACGAATCGATGCCGACGTGCTGATGGGTCAGGACGGAATCGCACGAGCGATTCGCTTCGTCCACTGAATTTTAAAACTTAGGAGAAAGAAATCATGAATCATAAATGGATCTTGATCGCCGCAACCGCTGCAGTCACGCTTACCGCGCAGGAACCACCGCCGCGGCACCTGGAAATCGTAACCGCCGGCCAACCCGACGGGCCCAACATGGTTTACGGCCAGATGGGAACAACCGTGGCAGGCGTACCAGGCGGGGGAGGCATGGGCATGGCATTCGCCGGGTCCGAGGCCAAATTCATCTCTTTTGAAATGAGCATGAACGGCAAAGCTGTAACCGGCGCGCCGTATGCGGCCGACGCCGTCACCGAGACCACCCAGACGCTCGGCGACGGAAACCACATCACCCGCAAGACGACGAACAAGACGTATCGCGATAGCCAAGGCAGAACCCGGCGCGAACAGTCGTTTCAAGCGATCGGCCCGTGGTCGACCGAGGGGGCCTCTTCTGTCATGGTCCAAATCAACGATCCCGTCGCAGGCGTCAACTACTCGCTGAACTCCGGCGCCAAGGAAGCCACCAGGATCGAAATGCCGTCGGCGCTGAGGCACGCGCAAATGGAAGCGGACACACGAAAGATGATCGCGCAAGCCAAAGCGTCCGGTGCGCACGTAACCACCTTCAACACGAAAGTGAGCCCGCCGAAGGAGGAGTCTCTCGGCTCGCAGATGATCAATGGCGTTCAAGCCGAGGGCACAAAGAACACCATCACCATTCCGGCCGGACAAATCGGCAACGACCAACCGATCGATATCGTCGACGAGCGCTGGTACTCCACCGAATTACAAACGCTGGTCAAGTCTGTTCACAGCGATCCGCGCATGGGTACCACTACGTACCAACTGACGAACATCGATCGGGCCGAGCCTTCACCCTCGCTCTTCGAAGTGCCCGCGGATTACAAGGTCACCACCTTTGACAAGAGTTCGGGACCAGGAGGTGCGATGGACAAGATCATGTCGGAGAAAATCGTGATCAGGAAGGACCAGGAATAAACGATTCAACAACGGAAGCCTCCGTCGTCCGGGGGCTTCCTCCCCCCGTATTTGCCCTATAGCGAAACCCCGCCGCGTTGTGGTACTAATAAACCATACTTTCAAACTCCCCTGCATCATCCTGGATCAAAAATGCACTTATATCTTGGCAAGGGATCAAAATAAAAGAGGAAACCTGTGGAGGACGGGAAACGTAGACTCATTCGACCGCCGATGACGAACTCCAGAGAGCCATTGAACGCCAAGCGCGTGAAGAAGGCAGCGCCACCAGATCAAACCAACGCCGAGAACTTCTATTACGTCAAGCAGATGCAAAGTAAGACGCCGATGGTGATCGTGATGAAGGACGGCGAGCTGCTACATGGCATCATCGAGTGGTATGACAAGTGCTGTCTGAAATTTAACCGCGACGAAGGGCCGAATCTCCTGGTATTTAAGCCCAACATCAAGTACATGTACAAGGCCTGAGCGCGCCGCGATATTCTGCGTCAGCGGCGTGTAGAACTTCTTTCCCGGGCACGCTCTTTTAGCTGCAGCCGGTAGCTTCTCCGCAGAGCTGCGTCTTCGTAGCGCTCCTTCTCTTCGTCCGTCTCGGGAATCACCGGTGGAACCGCCGTTGTGTCGCCTTTTTCATCCAACGCGACGAAGGTCAGGTAGGCCGACGAAGTATGCCGCCGCACTCCCGTCCGCATGTTCTCCACCCACACCTTCACACCCACCTCCATTGAGGTCCGGAACACGCGGTTGACCGACGATTTCAGCAGGATCAAGTCCCCGATCTTCACCGGATGCAGGAACGTCATGTAATCGACCGAAGCAGTCACCACGGGCCGCCGTGAGTGCCGGATAGCGGCGATTGCGCCGGCCAGATCCACCAGGTGCATCACCCGTCCGCCCAGGAGATTGCCCAGTGTATTGGCATCGTTCGGCAGCGCAACTTCAGAGTATTCCGATTGAGAATCGCTGACGGGCCGCGGCGTCAGATCGTGACTCATATCTTTTGGAACACCTCGGCTTGCCTGAGCATGATCAAGTCGTTGAGCTCTTCGATGCGTCCGAAGCGTACCGGGGCGAAGTCCTTTTCGAGAATGTACAGCATTTCGGTACCGGCACGCGTGAAGCGAACCGCGTCCGCTTCAGCATCCGGAGGAAAGCTCGGGCAGCGCGACCGCCCGTAACCGAAGTTGCAACTCTCGTAAAGCGATTCCCGTCCGGGAGCACGCGGGTGGGCCGGATCGGCGAGGCAAAGCCCGTTGTGAAGAACTCCGAGCGGCGCCCGGGCTGGCGTGCTCATCGAGTCCGAACAAGGTGTCTCCGGAAAAAAATACGGACACGACATGGCCGGTATATTAACATGAGTGTGGATGAGTTCCCGCTTGGACAAGTTGAAAACGCTGGTAGCCCAGGATCCCGGCAACGCATTCCTGCGTTATGGCTTGGCCACCGAGTACGCAAACACCGGCGATTTGGAACAGGCGGTGGTCGAATTCCGGGAACTTCTGGCAGCAAGTCCGGATTACGCAGCTGGCTATTATCACGGTGGCCGGGCACTCGAAAAGCTGGGACGTCCGGATGAGGCACGCGAAATCTACGAGAAGGGAATCGCCGTGACCCTGCGGACCGGCGACGGTCATACGCGCAGCGAACTGCAAGCGGCGCTCGACATGCTGGGGCTTTAGTCGACCACCTTGGCCGTGACAATCAGGAAGTAGGCTCCCGCTTCTCCGTCCATGTTGGCCTTGCCGACGACTACTTTCTTGCCATCCGGGATATCGATGCTCGTGTCTATGCCCGTCTGGACGTAAACCCAGTCTCCCTTCCCATCACGGGCATTCGTCGGCTTCCTGCCGTAAAAGGACAGATGGTCGATGTGTACAGCAAATCCCTTGGTATCGTTCGTGATAGAAGTCGAACGGAATGCGACCGAGAGGGTGAGGCCAATCCCGGTCCCTGGGACCACACCGGTAACCGATCCGCTGATTCCTTCCTCCGAACGCAATTGAAGTGTATCGACCAGCCGAAACCCCTTGTACACGAAATTATTTCTCAGTTGCTTTACGACGGCTTCGAGGTCGGCCGGAACCTTATCCTCTCCGGGCTGAGTCATGGCGTCGAGCACCTGAAAGGAGAAATCGACGTTCTTTCGAGGGACATCGATTTGCTTCAGGGCTTCTATGGCCGCGTCTACATTCTCTTTTTGCCCGGTAATGATGACTCTACGCGAACCCTCGATCGAACTGAAGGTGACTTGAAAGGCATGACCTAGGAACATCGGGAGCGAGTTCGCATTGACATATTTCAATTCCACGATTCTCGGCGGCCCATTCTGCGCGAATGCGCACACGCACAACATCAACGTCATCACCAGCTTCTTCATTTCGATGTCTCCTCTTTAGTCCGTTACCCAGTAAATAATCACATCCGGATCAGCTGTTAGCATCTTCACAACGATCGGTTCATGCTTCTCAGGTCTCTTCACGTGTCTGACCGCGCGAATCACCGGCCTCGGCATCGGTCCAAATCGCGGAGCGTCCACGGCCGTCCGAACTGCCGGCGGAGGTGGCACGGTCTCCGGCTTCCACAATTCACCTGCTCCAAAGGCCAAAGCAATCGCAGCCGCATACGGAAGCCAGCGGAGAATCTTCGCCGGCCTGTTCCTGACGATCAACGGCTGCTCACGCAACATCGCCAAAGCCGTCCCGTTCGCCTCGAGCTCTTCCAAAAACAACCGGCATCCGGGACAATTCGCGAGGTGGCCCTCCACCTCAACCGGAGCAAGATCCCCGCTCGAATACAGCGCAATCCGTTCTTCCCAATCCGCGCAGTTCATTTTCTACTCCGCATCAACTCGTCGACGAGTTTCTTCAGCTTCACCCGGCCCGTCGAGATCTGCGAACGTACCGTCGCCTCCGACGAATTCAAAATCGCCGCAACCTCGCGTGTCGAGAGTCCTTCGATATCGCGCAGCACAATCGCCGCCCGTTCCTTCTCCGGCAGATCCAACAGCGCGCGGCTCACCAGTTCGCGCCGTTCTTCCAGGCTGACCGCGCCCTCGGCTTCGGCGCGGCACGGCATCTCGGCCAGCGGAACAATCTTCCGCCGCTTGCGCCGCATATCGTGGGCGATATTCACCGTTACCCGATAAAGCCAGGCGCCGCCCGACTGCAGTTCATCAATGCCGCCCAGATGCCGGTGCAATCGAAGCAGCGTTTCCTGCGACGCATCCTGCGCGTCCTCAACGCTCCCGAGAAGCCGCAGCGCGACGCGGAACACCTGGCGCTCATACTGGCGCACAATCTCTTCGAACGCCTCCTGGTCGCCCGCCTTCGCACGTCGAAGCAAAGCTGTGCCTTCGTCCAACGGGCTCAATAGCGTCAACCCATCCGCGTTCAGAGCGGCCTCGTTTGCACTCACGTCACTAATCTATACGCGCCGATCGTCCAAAACGTTGAGCCGCCGCTGTAAACTCTTTTCATGTCCGAACTCACCCGCCGTCAACTGCCCCTCCCTGTCCTAGGAGCCCTCGGCGCCTCAGTATTGCGTGCCGCTTCGCCGCTGATCGACTCTCACGTCCACCTCTTCGATCCGCAGAAAGTCCCCTATCATCCGATGGCGACTTACAAACCGCCCGCCGCGCCTCTGGAGACGTACGTAAAGTTCGCCGCCGAAGCGAAGATCGATCACACCGTCATCGTTCACCCCGAGCCCTATCAGGACGACCACCGCTACCTGAAATATTGCTTCGACCACGAACCGTCGAAGGGCTTTTTCAAAGGCACATGCCTGTTTGATCCCATCGCTCCGGACACGCCCGCGCGCATGGCGGCGCTGTTGAAGGAAATGCCGCGACGCATCGTCGCTTTTCGAATTCACGCCAATGCCGATCCTGCGAAGTATCCAACTCACAGCGGACCGATTCGCGATCGGGACTTGTCGTCACCGGAAATGAAACGTACCTGGAAGGCCGCGCACGATCTCGGAATCGCCATCCAGATGCACTTCAATCCGTACTATGCGCCGCTCATCCACAAGGTCGCGGCGCAATTCCCCGATATGCCTGTGATCCTCGACCATCTTGGCCGTCCATCGCAAGGCAAGCCCGAGGAATACGACGCCGTGTTACGGCTTTCCGAACTACCCCGCACCTACATGAAATATTCAGGAACCACTTATGTAAAGGGAGATTTGCGTTCGATTGTGCGCCGAGTTCACGCCGCGTTCGGACCCGACCGGATCATCTGGGGCACACTGGGCATGAACATGGAGCAATTCCGGAAAGAAAGCGCGCTCCTCGAGTCTGCTTTTGACTTTACCAGCGCCGAAGACCGCGCGAAGATCCGCGGCATCAATTCCCAGAAGCTATTTCGGTTCTGAGGAACCACCCGCGCTGAGAAACTGCCTGACCAGTTGGGCTCTCATCGCACGCCGGAACTCGTTGCGGGCTTCCTCGCTCGGAAGCGCCACCTGCACGAATGCGAGCCCCATCTCATTAGTAGTCTGTTCGCCATGGACAACGCGTTTCGGCGGGTCGCTCGGGTTGTGCGGATTGTTCGCCGAATTGTCGTAGACGTAATCGATGCTCACCCGTGTGCCCTTCGGCAACAATATCGGGTCCTGGAACCGGTAAGAGCCCTGCCAATTGAAGTCCCAGTCGGGGACATGGATCAGATGCTTCACCGTGCCGTCAGGCAATTCCGCATCGACCTTCATGTCTTTGCAGATCAGGTGCGCGTGCGGCGCGATGCTGATAGCCTCGGCGTCCATCGGCACCGTGATCGACTGTTTCACCTCGTAGTGAGCGTCGCCCGGAGGGATGTCGATGTTGCGGGTCCCCACCAAGATCGTCGCCAACGCTCGCTCGGGTTTCGCACTGAACTTAAGGCCGATGTAAGATTGATCCTCCTCCGGCTTTCCGTCCGGATGATAGTGAACCTGCACAACGAGATCGGCGCCTTTCGGAATCGGGTAAGCTAATCCGGCGGCCAGTTGCGTGGGACTTGCACCCGGAGCCCATCCTCCCAGTCCGCCCGTCGGCAAGAAGCCCGGTCCCCCGAAGCACGAGTAGCTATCGCCGCCCTGCGAGGCAGCCATCCTGCGCGCCGCGCCGCTGGTATCCAAATAGAGCAGCGCGTGATGCACCACGCGGCGATTGCCCGGCCGGAACTCCACATTGTTCGCGTATCGCTCTTCAGTATTGCCAATCGGAATCACAAAACACCGGAAGGCATCGCGGCCATCCGCCGGCACAGAAAACTTGGCCGGAACCGCGATCACCTGATCCGGCTCTCCGATCTGCCAGCCGTCCGCGAACTGCGGAGGCTTCGGTTTCTCCTTCGGATTGCCCTCCGGAGATCCGTTCTTCGCCCAATCCCCGATCAGCCGAATCTGCGCCTCGGTCAACCGGCGCTCGTCACGGAAGCGGATCTCGCCGGGTTCCGCTTTCCAGGGCGGCATGTACCGGCTCTTGGTGACAGCGGCGAGTTGTTCCGCGCGTTTGACCGCATCCTGGTAAGTCAACAGCGGAAACGGAGCCACTTCACCCGGCCGATGGCAGGATGCGCAGTTCTGGTACAGGATTGGGGCGATGTCTTTGTTGAAGGTTGGAATGCTATTGGCAAACGCCACGCAGGATACAAGGGCGAGAAGTGGCAATTTCATATAGTCTTTTGGGTGATGGCGCATCCCAATGCGCGCGTCCTCGCCTCGGGAACCGGTTTTCCCGAGAGCAGCGCGTTGAGAGCGTCTCGCAGGTCGTGTTGTTTTGCCTGCGGCCGCTGCTTGCCAAAATCGACATATCGGTCGTCGATACGGCCGAGATAAACTACCTCGCCCGACGGCGAGAGAATAGCCGCTTCCGGCATCGTGGCCGCGCCCGTCCATTTCGCCAGAGTCAAATTCGGATCGAGCAGAAGCGGAAAAGAATATGCGTATTCCTTCGCATAGCCGCGCAGGGTTTCCGCCTTTTGCGTCGCGTCCCCTTGCACGGCGAATACCTCCACGCCTCGCGGAGCGTAATCCGCGCCAATGCGATTGAGTTCCGGCACGTAGCTATTTGTAATCGGACAGTCCACGGTCACAAACACCAGGACGATCGCGCGCTTCGACTTCCATTCTCGTGGCGAATGCACGCCGCCTTCAGTGTCCTTCAGCGAGAAGTCCGGCGGTGGTGTGCCCAACGCGCCGGTGTTTGCCAACACCAGTAGTAACGTACCAGCGATCAACGATGGGACGGCTTCCATAACACGCTCTCTCACGGCGTTCTCCATTGATGTTAGTATGCTGTCCTTCTACTAATCCAGACGCAAAGAAATGTATAGCGAATGTAAAGGTTTGTTTAACGATTCTGAGGGAACAGGAATTGCAACATCGGCCCGAACCGCTCGCCCCACGCGCGTTCGTTGTGCCCCGCGCCTTCCGCCTCGACGTACGACAGGTCCACGCCTTCGCGCCACCCCTTTTGTATCAGCGCATCACGCAGAAGGCGTGCGTTTCTGACTGTTGTTTCGGGGTACCCGCCTTCCTGTGTTCCCGTGTCGAGCCAGAGGCGCGCGGGCGGCTGATCGACGATAGCTTTTCGCACCGTCTGCAAAATAGATCGGTTTCCCCACCAGACCGAAGGCGACATAACTCCGATTTTTCCTATGATATCCGGGTACCAAAGTCCTACCGTTAGAGAAAGAATTCCACCGAGTGACGAGCCGCCAATTCCTGTATTCATTCGATCTGGAAGTGTACGATAAGTTACATCAATAAACGGCTTTAATTCCTCAACAATCATGCTTGCGTATTGTGGAGCTTTACCGCCGTGGCCGCTCCGGCGATCCTGGTATGCCGTGTATTCATCCACGCGTGCAAGGCCGGCATTGTAAATCCCGACGAGTATGAGCGGCTGAATTACGTTGCCTAAGATCAATGAATCCGCCGTTTTGTCGGCGCCCCACTCCTGGCCGCAGAATGCCGTAGCCGGGTCGAAGAGGTTCTGGCCGTCCTGTAGGTAAAGCACCGGGTATCGTTCCTTCGATGCTTCATAACCCGGGGGAAAGTAGACGATCAAATCGTGATCGTGTTGCAAATAGCGTGATTGGAAACCGGAATGATGCCGAAATTTACCAATCATGAGGGTCGAATGATACGCTGAATCGAACTGTTTTCCTAGGGCCTGATTCTGAGATTGGTACGAGGCATTGGACTAGTACACCCTGTACGGACTCTCCATTGTGTTTGTTTGCGAAATCGCCGATAACTACTATAGCGATGCTTAGATCGGGCAACGACATTCACATAATGGAAGATGCAGTCTACCGCGAGGAGCTGCGTAAGAGACTTGCGAAGGCGCGCAGTGCGCAGCGCAAGCGCACCTCAGGTTGGGGAACGGCATTCATCACTTTCCTGCTTTTGATAGGTGTTGTAATCGTCTTCCTTCACAATTACGGTGTCCTCGATCTCAATGCGATGGCGCTGGCGAAGTAGCAGCGACGGCGCCTGCGGCAAAATTCAGCAGATCGCCTTTCTCTTCGGCAATCTGCATCATGCGCGAGTAATCACCTGCTAATTCGCAAAGCTGCAACACGGAAGGGCACGCCAGTTGATTCGGCTCTATCCCCTGTAGAAATTCCAGCGAGACTTCAATCGCTTCGTTGTATCGCTTCAGCCGCCCCAGCAGCATGACCAGGATCTGCGCCGCGGCCGGGCCGGCCGGATCCTCCGGATCGGCATCGCTGGCCTTCTTTCGGAAATGCGCGATGGCAGCGTCGGCATTCTCACCGGCCAACGCACGTAGGAAGATTCCGTAGTCGACGTAGATGTTCTCGAACGGCGGATCGCCCTTGTAATGGAACATCGGCGCGAGCTTGTCGCCGTACTCGGTCATCTCGATTGCCTGCCGCAGATCCTCGGCGTCCTCCAACTCCAGGCTGTACTGGAGAATCGAGGCCAGGTGCGATGTGTCGACGTAGTAGTTAGTCCCTTCAAACAGCCAATCCCGGCCCGTGATCAGATCCCTCACGCCCGTCCGCTCCGGAGCCTTGCCTTCCACTTCCGTTACGGTACGCTTCAGGCTCTCGGCCAGGTCGTGATACAAAGTCCGGACCAGCAGCCGGAGTGAATCGGCGCGGGCCTCGCGGCCTTGATACTGGCCAAACACCGTGATGGCACGGCAGAGTCCATGCTTTGCCAGCAGAAATTCAAAGCCCCGCTTCGGATTGACGTGCTCGTACAGGGCGATTTCGATCGCGCCGTCCGTAACGTCATCGGAAGAGAGCTTCTCAATGGCTTCCGCCACCGGCGCCGGCTCGCCGATCGCGCGAAAGTACGACCACGCGCGCGGAATGTCGCCCTCGGCCAGAAACAGCGAACCAACTTCCCGGGCTGCCGCCATGAACGCCTTCTCGTATTCGGGACGCTTGTCCGCGGGAACGTCGTCGAGGGAACCGATCTGCACAAGCGGCAATGCCAACTCGTGACGTTTCGCCATCATTCGCGTCTCAAACACAGCCGCAAAATTCTTCTCCGCGAGAAACCTTCGTGCCAAGACATCAAATGCGCAGCTTGGGCCGGACTCACGCAGAGCCTGGGTCAGGAATTCAAAGGAGCTTTCGGCCATGGGCGTATAATACATTTCAACACACAAGCTTCGATAATTCCGTGGAACATCAAAAGCAAAGTGGAGTACAACACCCTGTAAGTGTCTCTGTAGACGACGTTCGAGAGGAGCTTGAGAAGATCCTTGTAAGCGCTCCTTTCGCCAACTCCGAACGGATGAGCCGCTTCCTGCGGTTCACGGTGGAACATACGTTGAACGGCCGCTCGGGCGAGCTGAAGGAATATCTGCTCGGCACCGAAGTCTTCGACCGCAATGCCTCCTACGATCCACGGCTCGATCCCGTGGTCCGCGTCGAGGCACGGCGTCTTCGGTCCAAGCTTGCCTCGTTCTACGAAGGCGAGGGCAAGAGCGACGACGTTGTGATCGAATTCCCGAAGGGTTGCTACGTTCCCAGGTTCCAGCGGCGCAGTGAACAAGCCGAGGCGGCCGCACCGGCGCCTGAGCCCAGGGATTCAACCATCGCCCTCTTGCCGTTTTCGAATCTTAGTCCGGGGCAGGATAACGAATACTTCAGCGATGGCCTGACGCAGGAGTTGATCCATCTGCTGACCAAAGTGGAGGGCTTGCGCGTTGTCGCCTGGAACTCCTCGGCACAGCTCCGCGGCCAGTATCCCGACCCGTACGAAGTGGGGCAGCAGTTGAAAGTAGGTCACATACTGGTTGGCAGCGTTCGCAGCGCAGGCGACCAGGTGCGGATTACGGCGCAACTCGTCGACACCGCGACCGGATACTATCTGTGGTCCGAAACGTTCGACCGCCGGATGCAGGATCTGTTCGCCATTCAGGAAGAGATCGCGCTGGCCATCGTCCGTACCTTGAAGGCGAATCTGGTCTGCAAGACAGGCCAGCACGGGCAAGTGCGAAACGTGGAGGCGTACAACCTCTATCTGAAGGGCCGGTTCTATTGGAACAAACGCACGACCGAAGGACTCTACCGGAGCGTCGGCTACTTCGAACAGGCCATTGAAGCCGACCCGAATTCGGCGACAGCTTACGCGGGCCTCGCGGACGCCTATTCGCTTCTCTCCGATTATGGCCTGGTGCGCCCCGCGGAGGCCTTGCCGAAAGCGGAGAAGGCTGCGCTCAAGGCTTTGCAGATAGACCCTCTGCTGGGAGAGGCTGAAACTTCACTTGCATTCATCCGGTCGCTCTACGACTGGAAATGGGCGGAAGGCGAGCAGCGATTCCGGCGCGCGATTGCACTGAATCCGAGTTATGTAACGGCTCACCACTGGTTTGGACTCGATCACCTGGCCATTCGCGGAATGATGGATGAAGCAATGCGCGAAGTCGAGATTGCGAGCGACCTGGATCCGCTGTCTCCCATTCTTCGAGAAGGCATCGGTTACATGTGCATGCTTCAGCGCGATTACGACGGCGCCATTCGGCACTATCACGACACCTTGGAGCTCGACCCATATTTCTATAGAGCCTACACGTCCATGGGCCGCGCTTATATACAAAAAGGGATGTACGATCTGGGTATTGAGATGCTCGAGAAGGGACGAGCACTCTCGGGAGACCTTCCCAATATTCTCGCCGCGCTGGGGCAGGCCCATGCGTTCTCCGGAAGACCGGATAAGGCGCGCCAGCATCTCGCGCAGCTCACTCAAATGGCGAAGACGAACTATATCCAGTGCACCAGCTTCGCGCTTCTGCACGTGGGCCTGGGTGAGTACGATCAGGCACTCACCCATCTCGAAGCAGGATGCGACCAACGGGCTTTGGCGATGACGAATCTGCGGTCGCACCCCGCCTATGACCCGCTGCGTTCGGAACCGCGATTTACTGCTTTGCTCCAGCGGATGGGTTTGGCGTAAACGTGTTCTTGTAGAGCCGCTGTGCTTCACTGCGGCGGCCTTGCGCCTCATAGGTCTTGGCGAGCGCGATGCGGATCTTCACAGTCTCCGGCTGATTTGGTCCAAGGTTCTTTTCGAAGACGGGCAAGGCGCGAAGATAAAGCGACGATGCAGCGCTCTGGCGGCCTATCTCTTCGTAGAAACCGGCCAGATTCGCCAGCCCGCGCGCGTAATCGGGGTTCTCCGGACCTATCGCCTTCTCCCAGATGGATAGGGCTCTTTGGTACAAGGGTTCGGCTTCCGAAAAGCGCCGCTCCAGGCGGTACACCTGCGCAAGATTGTTTAGTCCAACCGCGACTCTCGGGTGTTCCGGGCCGTACGTCTTCTCCAATAATGCCAACGTGGTCTGCGCTAGCGGTTCAGCATCGCCGTAGCGGCCCTGAGCGGTGTATATGCTAGCGATATTCCCCAGCGGATTCGCCATCATGGGGTTCTCCGCGCCTAGCGATTTCTCGATTAACTCCTGCTCCTGCCGGAAGATCTGAAGCGCGTCCTCGAACTGGCCCTGGGATCGCCGGACAGCGCCCAACACGTTCAAGCGATCGGCACGCTGACGGTCGTTATCCGCCGGCGCGGAGACGGCCTTGCGCGCGTAGCGCTCCGCTTCGTCATATTTCCCTTCCGAGCGATAGAGTTCGGCTGCATTGCTCAGTGTCAACGGCGTTTCGGCCAGGCGCAGAGACTCCGCGTACTCCCTCTCTGCCTCTGCGTACCGGCCGGTGGCGCGGAAGAGTGCGCCCAGATTGCCGTGCAGCTTCGCGAGGCTGGCCGAGTGATCGCCGGGCACCTCTTTCCAGGCATCCAGCGATTGACGGTACAGCTTTTCGGCGTCCTTGTACCGGCCCATCTCGTGATAGTGCGCACCCATGTTGTTGAGGCTCTCAGCCAGGTTCTCGCTGGCCGGCACGACGGAGGTCGTAGCCAGAAATAGAAGAGCGAGCAGTTGGAGTGTCATGCATCTAGAGTGCGCCGGAAAATTACGCCATTGCAGTGTGTAGGCGTTAGCTTACGGTAGGTTCTTAACGGTATAATTGCCTGGTATGTTTGGGCCCAAGGGACCGTTTTGCCAGAGTTGCGGGATGCCCCTTTTAAAGGACGAGAAAGGCGGCGGCACGGAAGCGGATGGGAGCAAGTCTACCGAATATTGCAGTCATTGCTACGCGAAAGGGAAGTATACTGAGCCCGATCTGACGGTGGACCAGATGGTGGAGAAAGTCCAGGGCAAGATGAAGCAGATGCACGTACCCGGCTTCGTAGCCAAGTCGTTCACAAAGGACATCCCGAACTTGAAGAGATGGGCGGCGAAGCCCACCTCGCGATGAATTTGAGCCAATCGCGCCCTCCTTTGCGCTATTGGGGTAAAGGAGAAAACGATTGAGTTTCACTAGGATGTTTATCGCGGCGGTTCTTCTGACAGGAAGCGCAATGGCCGCCCAGGATGCGTGCGCCGTCCTTTCACCCCAGGAGGTTGCGAAAGCGATTGGCGCCGCGGATATGACGCTCATGGTTCAGACCACGAAGGCTTACCCCGCCGATCAGTTCATGCTCGCCAAAGGGTTGGGGGGAGTCAGCGTCGCATTGTGCATTTATACGACGGCCGGATCGGCCACCAACGCCGTTGTGCGAGTCCACTCATTTGAATCGGCGGCCGCGGCGCAGGAATTCATGAAAAGATCGGGCGACGTCAAGAGCTACGGCGCTGCGCTGAAACCGGGCGACGTAATTGAGGCCGACAAAGTTGGCAGCAACCCGGCGGTGTATCAGCGTATCCACGGCAACGCGGCTGTTATGACCGGGAAAGGCGCGATGGTGATTGCAGCGGGAGTGTCGTACAGGCCGGCGCAGACGCCGTTGGATCGGGAGCGCTCGCGATCTTTGCTTGCGGTGGAACTAACCAAGTTCTAAATGAAGCTGTTCCGCTGGATGATGGGGTTTTGTTTGCTCGTCTGCATGCTGCCCCTGGCCGGCGTGTTGGTTACGAGCGTGGTAGCCAACAGCCTGGGATGCAAGGTGGATGAAGGCAGCGTCCACCCCTGCTATCTGGCCGGCGTTTCGATCGGCGGTGCGCTCTATACTTTGGGCGTGATGGGGTGGTTGATGATCGCGGCATTGCCGATAGCGGCATTTCTGGTGCTCGGGTGGATCGTGATTGAAATCGTACAGTTCGCTCGCAGGCGGCCCCCTGTGATACGGTAAACATAGAGAACTGTCCGGTGACCGTACCCCAGCGTCCATTGTTGTCCTCCGGCCGCTCCCTCAGAACCTGTCTTGTTCTGCTGCTTCTCCTCGCTTTTACCGCTCTGCAGAATGAGGGGATCCTCGACCACCCACATAGTCACTCGAACGCCCATTCTCACTGCTGCCCGGCCTGCCACACAGGCCACCTTCCGCTTCTTCAGGTAGCGAGTAACGTAAGGGTTTCGCCTCCGCGCATAGCCGAGTGGAGGCTTGTTCCGGTTGAGCGAGTATTCACCGCCGATTACCTTGTTGTCTATAGTCCTTCCCGCGCGCCTCCTGTTGCTTAGTCGATCTGTTTATCCCTGTTGTTGTTTGCTTTCTTAATTTGATCAGGAGATCCGACTTTGCAATTCATACGCGTATCCCAATTTATCGGGATGGCGGCGCTTGCCTGCCTTCCCTTGTATTCGCAATCCATCAGTAGCGGTACCATCAGCGGCGTGGTCTCCGATTCATCCGGCGCTGTGATCGCCAATGCCAGCGCTCAACTGAAGAACCCCATCACCGGTTATCAGCAGACAGCGGCAACAGATAGCACGGGCACGTTCCGCTTCAATAACGTTCCGCGCGGCAACTATCAGTTGAGTACAACGGCGCCGGGTTTTAGCCCGGCCACGAAAACGATGGACGTTCACACCGCGGTGCCCATCACGGCCAATTTCACTTTGACGGTAGCGGCCGAATCCACCGTAGTGACTGTGGAATCGAACGGGGCCAAGGTGGAAAGCGATCCTTCGGCGCATCAGGACGTGGATCGGAGCGGCTTCATGAAGCTTCCGAGTTTCGATCCGGGCGGGCAGTTGAGCCAGGCCATTACTTACAGCACCGGAGCGGTGGCGGCCGACGCGAATGGGTTCTTTCATCCGCTCGGCGATCATGCGCAGACGACCTTCGTGATCGATGGGCAGCCAATCAGCGATCAGCAGAGCAAGGTTTTCTCGACTCAGATTCCTGCCAATGCGCTTCAGAGCATGGAGCTGATCTCGGGCTCGCCGGATGCACAGTATGGCGACAAGTCGAGTCTGATTGTCAACGCGACGACGCGGTCCGGCCTTGGGGCCACGAAGCCCTTCGGTGAAATCGAGTCGCAGTGGGGTTCATTTGGAACCTGGGGCGCCAACGCTTCGTTCGGGTTCGGCGGGCCGAAGTTCGGAAACTTCACGGCTGTGAACGGGGTTCGATCGGGGCATTTTCTCGACACTCCCGAGCGTCTGCCCATTCACGATATCGGCAACAACGAGAGCATCCTCGACCGGCTGGATTTTCAGCCTACGCCGCTGGACGCGGTCCATTTGAACCTTTTCGTTGCGCGTAACTGGTTCGAGGTTCCGAACAGCTTCGATCAGTTGGGCCAGGACCAGAGGCAGCGGGTGCAAACCTGGAGTATCGCGCCGGGATACCAGCACACATTTAATGCACACACATTGCTGACGGTGAATCCTTTTGTCCGGCGGGATCAGCTCAACTATTATCCGAGTGGGGATCCATTTGCCGATACGCCTGCAACGGCCAGGCAGACGCGCTTCCTTACGAACTACGGAGTTAAGACCGACCTGTCGGTTTCACTTGGCCGGCACGAACTGAAGTTCGGCACGCAAATCCAGCAGACTCGTCTGTTGGAGAACTTCGCTTTCGGTATAACCGATCCGGCTTACAATCCCGTTTGCCTGGATGCCAACGGCGACAGTCTACTGCTGCCGGGCGTGACCGATCCAGACCGTTGTGGGAGTATCAATCCGGGGTACACGGGGAACCCCAATCTGCAGCCGGGGATCATTCCTTACGACCTGACGCGCGGCGGCTCGTTGTTCCAATTTCGCGGCAAACACAACATCAATCAGTATGCGTTTTACTTCACCGATTCCATCAAGCTCGGCAACCTGACGATCAACGCCGGTCTGCGGGACGATCAGTACAACGGCCTTTCGACGGCCAACGGCATCCAGCCCCGGCTGGGGCTTTCCTATCTGCTCCCCGGTTCGAATACAGTGCTGCGAGTGGCTTACGCCCGCACCTTCGAAACCCCCTTCAACGAGAACCTGATCCTCTCGAGCGGCACCGGCGGGGGCGGGTTGGCGAACAATGTGTTCGGATCGCAATCGACCGCGATTCAACCTGGAAACCGGAACCAGTTCAACGCGGGTTTCCAGCAGGGCATCGGGAAATGGGTGGTGATCGATGCCGATTACTTCTGGAAGTTCACGCATAACGCCTACGATTTCAGCGTTCTGTTCAATACTCCGATTACGTTTCCCATCGCGTGGCACAACTCGAAGCTGGATGGCGTGATGGCGCGCGTGAGCACCATCAATATTCACGGATTCCAGGCCTACATGACGCTCGGCCATACACGCGCCCGCTACTTCCCGCCGGAGAATGGCGGCCTCGTTCCGCTGGGCGGGTTTTCTGAAAGCGTCTTCCGGATCGACCACGATCAGGCGTATCAGCAGACTGCGGTCTTCCGTTATCAGCGCCCGAAAAATGCCGAGTGGATCGACTTCACCTGGCGCTACGACAGCGGCCTGGTGGTGAGCGGCGTGCCGGATGTGGCTGCGGCCCTGGCGCTCACAGCCGCTCAACAGGTGGCCATTGGATTCTCGTGCAACGGAGCATTTGCGACCTATGGGAATCCGATCACGGCGTGCAGTGGAGTAGGGCAATCGACAGTGCTGAACCTGCCGCAGACGGGCAAGGAACAGGACGATCATAATCCGAGCCGGGTGAAACCGCGGAACCTGCTGAATGCCGGGATCGGCACCGATAACCTGTTTCATAAGGAGTCGGGTCCGAGGGTGACGCTTCGATTTACTGTGGAGAATCTGACCAACAAGGTCGCGCTGTTCAACTTCCTTTCCACTTTTAGCGGCACTCATTTTGTTGCTCCCCGGACGGTGACGGCGTCGATCGGTTACACGTTCTGACGGTTATGTAAGATTTCCGCCGTCGCGGCGTCGGCGGGAAAGAAAGACTCGAGCGCCAGTTCCGACAATGTGACGTCGACGGGCGTCCCAAACACCATCGTTGTGCTGAAGAAGCTGAGAGTATTGCCCCCATTGATGAGACGAAGGGGTACGACTACGCCGGCGTATTCCATCGTCCCATCGGTGGTTCCCGCTCCCTCTGGCACTGGATACTCGCGCAGTTCTTTCATCAATTCCAACAGCGTTGGATCAGGGGCGATGTCGATTTGACGGCGCAGCCGGTCCAACAAATGCGAACGCCATTCCCGCAGATTGGCGATGCGCGGCGCTACTCCGTCCGGGTGCAAACTGAGCCGGAGCACATTCACAGGCGGTTGCAACAGGGCGGGGGCGACTCCCGCGAGCAGAGGCGGGAACGCCTTGTTTGAAGCGATCAGCGTCCAATGGCGGTCGATGGCCAGGGCCGGATAGGGCTCGTGCCCTGCGAGCACCAGATCGATTGCACGCCGTGCTGCCCGAAGCGCCGGATCGTCGAGGGGTCTTTCCGGAAAGACCGGTGCGTATCCGGCCGCGACCAGGAGAGTATTGCGTTCGCGCAACGGAACTTCCAGCCGTTCGGCGAGATTCAGGACCATTTCGCGGCTCGGCGATGCGCGTCCGGTTTCGACAAAGCTCAAGTGCCTGGTGGAGATTTCGGCTTCGCAGGCAAGGTCGAGTTGGCTGAGATGCCGGCGCTGGCGCCACTCGCGCAACAGACCACCGACGGGCTGCAGAGAGGCTGACATAGCTCGACGATAGCTCAAAGCCCGTTGGACGCTCCATTACCTCCGAAGTAATCGACTTGCGGCGATACTCGTGGAAATATGCTGTTATGCAAAGACGAAATTTTCTCACAGCATTCGCGGCGGCGGCTACGGCCGGCGCTGCTCCGATCTCGTTTATCGAGACCAATGATCGAACCACTCTGTTCCACAAAGATTGGGGAACGGGCAGGCCTGTCGTTTTCCTGCATGGATGGGCGCTCAACTCCGACATGTGGCAATACCAGATGATCCATCTCGCCAATCAGGGCTTTCGTTGTATCGCTTATGACCGCCGGGGTCATGGCCGTTCGAGCGACCCTGGGCGCGGATACGATTACGACACGCTGGCCGGCGATCTCGCGTCGGTGATGGAGCGGTTGGATCTGCGCGACGCCGTTTTGGTGGGCCACTCGATGGGCGCAGGCGAGGTGGTGCGCTATCTGACGCGCTACGGCACAAAGCGCGTCAGCCGGGCTCTTCTTGTTGCTCCGTCGCTGCCTTTCATCCTCAAGACTGAGGACAATCCGGACGGCGTGGACAAGAGTTTGCTCGACACGTTTCGCGCCCAAATCTGCCGGGACTTTCCGAAGTGGCTGGCCGACAACGCGCCGCCATTCTTTCTGCCTGAGACTTCGCCGGAAATGGTGCAGTGGGCAGTGAGGATGGCCCTTCAGGCGTCGCTGAAAGCCTTGGTAGACGCGAATCGAACCGATACGGAGGCCGATTTCAGGCCCGAAATGCGCAAAATCGCCACTCCTACTTTGATCATTCACGGCGATAGAGATCACAGCGCACCTTTGGATTTTACCGGCCGCCGGACGGCCAAACTCATCCCTGGCAGTGAGCTCAAGGTGTATGAGGGCGCGCCGCACGGCTTGTTTATTACGCATATGGAGCGCCTGAATCGCGATCTGCTGGCGTTTGTGAAGGGCTGACCGCGCATTTGAGGACCGGCGGGGCTGATTGCGAATCACAGCCAATTTCAGGGGCCGGCTCCGCTGTTTCTTCCTGTTTTTCTTCGGGTTGAGCGGATTGCGAAACATAGCCAATTTCTTCCTGCCGACCGGCTTTGCGAATCATAGCCAATTCGCGGGTGGCCCGGAAGAACGTCCTTTCGGCGGTGGTGGAGTAGCGGCGCAGTTTGTCGAACCAATTGGAGACCTCGCGATAGGCGACGGCGAGGACTGCTCCGTATCCTTCCTCCGTCACCTCCTGCGGAACTTTGTCCATGAGTTGGGCAGTGAGGACGCTGGCGTCCATTGCGCCTGCTTCCATGCGGGCGGCTCGCTGGGATTTCCAGAAGCTTTCGGCCTGCATTTTGATGAGCAGGATTTCCTGGGCGGTGCCTAATGTCGCCTCGCTGAGAAGGGCGTTCAGGATGGTTTGGAATTCCTGTTTGTCTTCGCCTTCGAGTACGGTGTCGACGTCTCGCTTGCTGGTTAGCCCATGTTTGAGGGCTCGGGTTCTTAGCGATTCCTTCGTTTCGTCCGACAGTGTTCGGGGACGCTTGGCGTTTTCTCTGTTTGCTGCTATCTGTGCTGCACTACCCATTTCTTTATCTCCTATGCCGATGTTGGCATGCGGATATATGCCCGGAAGGGGATTTGTTGCAAACAGGAGAGATTCGGTCAAAGATTGTTGTCACCCGGTTTCGTGGCGCCTTGCTGAGGTGCGATCATTTGATGGCAGGCATGTTACGAGCCCTCATCGCCTTCCTCGCCCTCGCGCCGCTGTGCTTCGCCCAAAACCTTCCCGCGTTTCGGTGGATCGTTGAAGCCGACGGCTCCGGATCGGACCAGCTTGCGGGCCTTGGCACCGACGCTCAAGGGAACATCTACCTCGCGGGTACGACACGGTCGCCAAATTTCCAGGTGAAGGCCGCAGTGCAGAACCATCTCGCCGGCGGTTCGGACGTCTTCGTTACCAAACTCGATCCCTCGGGCAACATCGTCTATTCCACTTACTTCGGTGGCAGCGGCGACGATGCCGCAACCGCGATGACCGTCGACTCCCACGGGCAGCGTGTACGTCACCGGCACCACCTCCTCAACCGATTTCCCCACCACGCCCGGTGCTTACTCATCCTCCGTTCCGCCTCCATCCGGTGGGGGCGCCTTCATCACCTTCCTGTTCAAACTTAATCCGGACGGCTCCGTCGGCTACGCAACTTACTTCTCCAATTCCCTAACTCCGCCCAACGCCATCGCCGTGGATAGTGCCGGTTCCGTCTACCTCACCGGACTCTCGTATGGAGGTTTAGTCACAACGCCCGGCGCATATCGAACTTCCTGCGCCTGTGTCCCTCCCTCTCAATCTTTTTCGTTCTTTGCTATCAATGATTCGTTTCTGACCCGGTTCGATCCCACAGGTTCAGAGCTGATTTTCTCCACCTATCTTGGAGCGCCGGTGGTCCCCAACGCGCTCGCGGCCGCCCCTGACGGTTCCGCGTACGTAGCCGGCGCCCCCACGAGGGCCGGCAGCGACAGCGTCTTCCTTCTCAACGCAACCGGAACGTCACTAATCGCCTCGGCCGCGCTGGGGCTGAATGCCCAGGCAATGGCTCTCGCCCGGGATGGCAGTCTTTATCTCGCCGGCCCCGCGGCTACTGGTCCGAATCCATTTCTTGCCACTCCCGGAGCCTTTCAGTCCAATTCCGGCCTGGCACCGGCCGCCAATGCCGCTCAAACCGCAATCGTGAAGATGGACGCTCAGCTTCACGGTGTTCTTGCCGGCACCTACTTTGGCGGAGCGTTTGGCAACGGCGTCAAAGCGATCACCCTCGACGCGGCCGGCAACGTCTACCTGGGCGGCTACACATCACCGCGCTCTCTGCCTACGCGAACTCCCTTTGTGCAGGGGTTCGGGCGTGCGATTACCGGCTATGTTGCCGAGCTCACCGGAGATCTTTCCGCTCTGCTGTTTTCGAGCGAATTCGGAGACAACGAAGGATTTGGAGTAAGCGGACTGGCGATCGGAGCAAATGGCAATGTTGTGCTCGGCGGATCGACCGGCTCCCCTTCTCAGAACCTCTGGGTCAATAGCGTCGCACTCGCTGACCCACCCGCCCTGCGCATCGATGCGATCGAAGATTCCGCCAGCCATCTCAGCGATCCGATATTCGACGGCGAGACGATCGTGGTTCAAGGCTCTGGTTTTGGAACGGGCGCGCAACTGTTGATTGGCGGCGTGGCGGCTACGCTAATCTCCATCAGCCCCACAAGTATCGTGGCGATCGTGCCATCGGGTCTCACCGGTGATGCGGCCACCGTGCAGGTGTTATTCGGCGGCGTTACTTCTAACAGCGTGGTGGCCGCGCTGACGCATTGATGTAGGCGCCGCATTAACAGGCGATGGTCCGAGAACATTGCCGGTACTCGGGGTGATAATTTGCGCGCCGGCGAATGGTCAATTCGACTTGAGGGAACCAGGTCTGGCAAGTGGGCGTGGCTTTACCGATAAAATCCCGTGTTGCCAGTATTGGGATGCCAATCCACGTGGAAGTCGTCTAGCGTCCGGTTATCGCCGGCAGAGCACCTGGGGGTAAAACGCCCGTTGCTGACCCTGCTCTGCAGTCTCGAGATTGTCCCTGGAGAGTTCCCGAACGTTGCGGTCCCACCGCCCCGTCCAACCTGCGGCATTTCGGTAGTTAGCCGACAACACGGCCACTTGGGCATAAGACCGGATTATTGAGCTGGGCCCTATACTTTATGTCATGCGGGCAACCGATGTTCTGTTGTTTCTTGCACCCTGCGCGATCGCTGCAAATCAGCCGACGTCTAACTACACTATCCCCGCCAACACCACAGTAGCGGCCATGGCGGTGGACGCGGCGGGAAACACATACCTTACCGGCTCAACAACCTCTACGACCTTTCCTGCGACCGCGGGCGCGCTTCAAACCCAGTTCAGCGGCGGGATTTGCGAGGTTCTCGCGAACCCCAGAGGAGGCCCGTTGATGTTTCCTTGCACGGATGCGTTCGTGATCAAGCTGGACCCGGCGGGGAACGTTTTATTCGCGACCTACTTCGGCGGCAACGGCAGCCAAACAGGCGCGAGCGCGATTTGCGTGGACGCGAGCGGGAACGTATACCTGGCCGGCACCACGGGTCCAAATACGGTCAGTCAGCCGGATACATTTCCGGTGACGCCCGGCGCCGCGTTCACCAACTTGGCGGCTGGCGGATTCGTCGCTAGACTCAACTCGTCGGCAACTGCGCTTGTCTATTCGACCCTTCTTCCGTTGAGTCCACCGGCGCTGGCGATAGGGCGGTACGTGGCTATGGCGATCGACCCCGCGGGCGAGGTCTACATCGCCACCACGACCGCCGGGGCCTTGGCGTTTCCAACTACGCCCGGTGCGTTTCAGTCCACGCCACCGTCGTATCCAAACGGTTCAGGTGTGGTCGCCAAGCTGAACGCTTCCGGGTCGGCGCTGCTCTACGCAACGTACCTGTCCGGCAATGGACTGACTATTCCGCAAGGGATCGCCATCGACGCGGCAGGCGATGCCTTCGTCGCCGGGTTCACCCAGGCGGCCGATTTTTCGGTCACGCCCAAAGCATTTCAAACCTCCTACTTCCCGAGCGCGGAGTACATGGAGTTCGTGACCAAGCTGAATCCGCAGGGAACGGGCCTGGTTTATTCCACATTTCTCGGCGCCACGCGGAACTATGCGTCGCCGATAAAAGTGGATGCACAAGGCGGCGCGTATGTGTTGGCGCAGGGTGGGGCGGAACTGTCTTCCGGAGGCTATCTTTCGCACCTCAGCGCCGACGGATCGGCCCTCATCTACTCGACGTATGTCCCGACTGGGAACAAATTGGATCTAGCTTTGGATTCCGCGGGCAGCGCCTTCGTTGCCGGCGCTACAGGGACCGCGGTTCTCGCGCCCTCGTCGGGAGCATATCAATCGGACTTTGAGGGAGCGCTCGCTAACGCATACGTAGCGAAGTTCACACCGGAGGGCGAGCTTGCAGGGGCCACCTACGCGGGTCCGTTGCAGACCGGCGCGATTCCCCTGATCGCCGTGGCTCCCAGCGGCGCGATTGTGCTCGCGGAGTCGACTTCGGTCATCAGCATTTTCCCGTGGCTGACGGTGCAGAATGCGGCGAGCGGTGTGGCGGGTACGGTCGCGCCGGGAGAGATCGTCACCCTCCGTGGTTACGGGATTGGTCCCGCGACGGCCGCGGTGGCATCGGGTCAGGCACCAGCGGACCAGTTGGGAGGCACTCAGGTCACATTCGGCGGAATTGCCGCCCCGGTGTTCTCCGCGCAGTCGCAACAGGTCACCGTGCAGGTGCCGTGGGAGATCGCCGGCCAAACGTCCACTGAAGTCGTCGTCATTTACAATGGTGGTCCGCCGGCCGGGGCGTCGGCATCGGCACCGGTGGTTGTCGCGACGGCAGCGCCGGGGATTTTCGCCGTCGCGAATTCCGACGGGACGCTGAATTCTCCCTCGAATCCGGCAAACGCGGGCGGTTTCATAACGATCTACGCAACCGGCGGCGGTGTGACGAACCCTCTTGGAATAACGGGGGGATTGTGGTCGATCACTGCATCGCTTCCGACTCTGACTCTGCCGGTCTCAGTTACTATCGGGGGAACGAATGCCATGGTTCTCTACGCCGGATCGGCTCCCACGCTCGAATCCGGATACTTCCAAATTAACGTAGCTCTGCCTTCGGGCCTTCAGACCTCGGCGGCGGCGAATCTTGTGGTAACGGTCGGAGGCTCGTCGAGCGTAGCTGTTCCGATTTCTATTCGGTAGCCGGAGACTGTTTAAAGCACGAGCGCGTTCTATAAGCCAAGAAAACGATCACTTTTATTAGACGATCGAGTATGTGAGCGCCTCCGATTCGCAGAAATGTCCGCCCACCCGGACGTGTAACGCCCTAAACACCCTTGTGGTCGATAAACGCTGCGCCGTTGATCGTTCTCTATCGGCGTTTCCGAGGTGTCTGCGTAACTCACCGGTTGTACTTGGGATGATGCCGAATGGCCTTATGGATCACTTTCCACTTGCGCTTCGTTTCAGCAGCCGCACGCTGATCCACGGAGCGCTCATGGTAGCGGGCTTCGGCCAGCAACTTCTGGTAGCTGGCCCAGCGCGCCGGTTCGAGTTCGCCGGTTTTGAGCGCCGCGGACACCGCACAGCCCGGCTCGCCCGCGTGCGCGCAGTCGTGAAACCGGCACTGGCGCGCGAGCGCGGCGATGCCGGCAAACACATCGTCGACCGAGTCCTGTCCCGCCCAAAGGGCCAGTTCACGTAGGCCAGGTGTGTCGATCAGCGCGCCACCGTCCTGCAGTTCGATGAGCATGCGGCGTGTCGTCGTGTGGCGGCCGCGCGAGTCGGATTCCCGCACGGGCTGGGTAGCTTGGCGAGACTCGCCAAGCAAGGCGTTGGCGATCGTCGACTTGCCCGCGCCCGAGGAGCCGAGTAGCACCACGGTACGTCCACGTACAACTTCAACGATTGGCGCTACGGACTCGTGCGCCGACAGTGCCGCTGCGTTGCTCGTTATGGCCCGTACATCGGCAAGGCGCGCCGGCCATTCCGCGCAGACGTCCATCTTGTTCAACGCCACCATTGCCTCCGCGCCGCTTGCGGCGGCCAGTACGAGGTAGCGTTCGAGACGCCGGAGGTTGTAGTCACCGTCGAGTCCCATCACGATGGCAATCAGGTCGACATTCGCCGCCAAAACCTGCTCGCCATCGCCGCCCGGGCGTTGGCGCGAAATGCAGGTGGTGCGCGGCTCCACGTTCTCGATCAGCGCCAGAGTGGCATCGGCGCGACGGGCGCGGACCCAGTCCCCCACCGCCGGCAGTTCCGCGCTCCAACGCAGGGCGCCCGCGGGCACCGCGTCGCATTCGGCGCCGTCTTCAAATCGCAGGCAATAGTGTTCCTGGGCTGCTTCGCACACGCGTGCGCACACTAAATCGGAAGAGTAGTTCATTGCTTGTTCGCTCCACAAAGACACGTAGGGTAGGGGTGTGGAAGACGTCTTCGGGGCCGGCGCGTCTTGAGCGCCGGTTAGCGAACAATGGTCTGGGTCAAATTGCAGGATAGCATCGGAGAGACTAGACCTGCAGCCAGACGGGTGCCCTTGTTCGTTATGAGTAGCGAGGAATCTTGAAGGGAACCGGAAAGGTCACCTGTCGCCTAGCCTAGCGCTTAGGAAACCCTTCGGAGAATGGCCGGAAGCCACTTGGACGCGTGACGCTCTTATACGGCCAATCTCTGCCGGGTTTTCCGCTCAGCCAGAAATGATGCTCGCCGAGTGCCGATGGCTCACTTGTCGCATGCAGGAGCTCCAAATGCAAGGGCTCCCCGAAGGGCCGCCGTGGTTGCCTTAGGCGCCATTCCCGCACCGAGGTAAGACAGTTTTCGATTCGAAAAAGAGAATACTGCCGCGTCGCTGACCCGCCAATTCCTCACTCGCGACATTGGCCGGTTATTTTGCCCAATCCGCAGAAGTCACTGCTGGTATTCCTTAAAGGGTTCACTTTGGGGGATTGTCCAAATCCAGAGCGAACAGTAGAGCCCGTCGTATTTCGGCCATCGTCGCCTTCGGCAGCACTCCAATTTTGCGTTCCAGGCGTGTCTCCGGAATCGATGCGATCCCCTGGACGTTGGCAAAGGAGATTGCATTCAGAAATGCCAACTGCGGGAGCTCCACCTCATACGAACTCTTCCGGTTCTGGGTGGTGAGAGGAACGTAAATTACGAGCGCTCGTGGCGGGGCAGGATCCAGATGCGAAACGATAACGACCGGTCGTGTCTTCGCTGCCAGGCCAAGATCTGCGAGCCAGATCTCACCTGGATGAAGGTGCATCCAGAATGTCCAGAACGTCCTGCTCCAGCGAACGTGACCGCTGCAGATCGAGGATATCCTGATCTGCCAGCCCAATTATTTCGGCGACGCGCTCGCGCACCTGTGCGGCTGTTTCCGGCTTCCATTCTCGCAATCTTGCACTCAGCGTCTCGACAAGAACATCCATAGCAACCGAACCTGTCTACCATTCTACGCCGTTCCAACCCCGAGGACTGCCGCTCCTTTAGTTAAGACAGAAGCGGGTTTCCCAATTTGGGAGCAGCACCGCACATCGACGCGTAACTGTCTGTGCACGCGCCACATTCCAGAGAAGTTAACGCCGCGCGGGCATCATGATTGGCCAGATAAGCGCCCATTCGTGACCGGTTCCACTACGTGGGTCCACGCTCTAAGCGGCGATCCTTGCTAACCTTTTCGGTGGTAGAAAGTCTACCCAATCGGGTAGAATATCGACCATGAAGCAAGTCCGCGGCAAGATCGAACTTCTGCGGGGCACGCTGGATATGCTGATTCTGCGGACGCTGCTGCTGGGCCCGGCGCACGGGCATCAGATTGCGAAGCACATTCAGCGCAGCACCGAGGATGTGCTGCAAGTGGAGCATGGATCGCTGTATCCGGCCCTGCACCGGCTGGAGCGAAAGGGCTGGCTGGCGTCGGCTTGGGAGAGCGGCGAGGGCAAGCGCGAGTTCAAGTACTACCGGCTGACGGCGGCCGGCAAGAAGCAACTGGCGAAGGAAGAGTCGAAGTGGAAGCAACTGGTCAGCGCAATCGCGCGAGTGCGTGCACCGGCGGAGAGTTGATATGAGCATTTGGGAGCGCATTAAAAGGTTTGGACTATGGCCGCGGGTGCAGCGCGAGTCCGACATCGAACGTGAGATCCGGAATCACCTCGATCTGGAGGCGGCGGAGTCGGGCGAGCGCGATGCACGGCGAGTATTCGGGAACGTAACACTGGTCAAAGAAGATGTCTGCGCAGTGTGGGGATGGCCGCTGTTGGAACAATTCACACGCGATATCCATTACGGGTTGCGCCAGCTCCGGCGCAATCCCGTGTTTTCAGTAATCGCAATCGCGACGCTGGCGCTCGGCATCGGCGTGAACACGGCGATGTTTAGCGCGGTGGATGCGGTGCTGATTCGCGCGCTGCCCTATGCCGATGCCGATCGTCTGGTGATGATCTGGGACGACCTGAGCAAGTCCAATGATCTGGGGAAACTCTTTTCCACTCCTGCCGAATGGTACGAGTGGCGGCGTCATAACACCGTTTTCACTGATATCGCAGCCACGCAGCCAGGTGAGGCGACCATCTCGGGCGACGGCGAGCCTGAGCAGGTTCCGTCGCGCAAGGCCACTTGGAATCTGTGGAGCGTCCTTGGCGTGCGGCCGATGCTTGGGCGCGTTTTTACCGAAGACGAAGACGTCAAAGGCGTGCGCGTAGCGGTGATCAGCTATGGTCTGTGGCGGCGGCGCTTCGGCGGATCGCCCGGCGTGATCGGGCGCACGATCACTCTGAACGACTATCCATATGAAGTGATCGGTGTAATGCCGCGCGAGTTCTACTTCCTGCCCGCCCGCGACATCGACATCTGGATGCCGGCTTCCTTCCCTGCCTGGATGCGAACGAACTTCACGTGGCACAGTGCGCACATCGTTGCGCGGTTGAAGCCCGGCGTGACCACGGAGCAGGCGAGGGCATCGATGAAGGCATTGAGTCTTCAGGTGACGGCGAAGGATTTTCGAGGCCCTCACTCCGTGATTGTGACACCTTTGCGGGAAGAGTTGGCGGGCAAGACGGAGACGGCGCTGATCGTGTTGCTATGCTCGTCGGCTGCGGTCCTGCTGATCGCCTGTGTCAATCTGGCGAATCTGCTGCTGTCGCGCGGAGCAGTGCGAAGCCGCGAAGTGGCGGTGCGCGCGGCGCTCGGCGCGGGCCGTGGAAGATTGATTACCCAATTCCTGGTCGAAAGTCTGCTGCTATCTGCCCTCGGAGCACTCGCGGGACTTGCGCTCGCTGTCCCGGCGATGCGTTTTCTGGAAACGCTGGTGCCGGAGACAATGGCTGCCGTGCGGTTGACTCTCGACTGGCGCGCGCTGGCATTCTCCGCCGCAATTTCGATCGCAGCCGCATTTATGTTCGGACTGGCGCCCGCGCTTGGCGGGTCGCGGTCTGCTCTGCGGGATGGGTTGCGCGACGGCGGGCGCGGTAGCACTGGAGCGCGCAGCTACTTTTTCCAGCACTCGCTGATTGTCGTCGAGACGGCTCTGGCTGTCGCGCTGCTGACGTGTGGGGGGCTGCTACTGCAGACGTTTCAGCATCTGCGGCAACTCGATCTTGGGATCCGGAGCGACAAGCTGCTAACTTTTGAGACTCCGCTGTTTCGCTATAAGGACTTCGACCGGCGAGTGGCCTTCGTCAATGCCGAGTTGGAAAAAGTACGCGCCATTCCCGGTGTATTAAACGCAGGCGCGATCTCACGAATTCCGCTGACCGTCACCGACCAGGCGACGTTCTATCTACTACAGGGACAGTCTGCGGACAGGTTCCCCGAACAGGTGGCGCTGACGCGGGTAGTGAGCCGCGGCTACTTCGCCACTGTCGGTGCGCAACTGCGCGAAGGCCGATTCTTCGACACGCCCGATCAAAAGTCTCCGTCGCCAGTGGCGATCGTCAACGAGTCCTTTGCGAATCGCAACTTCCGTGGGCGTTCGCCGCTCGGCGCGCACGTCAAGTTTGGATGGCTCGACGAAAAAGGCTACTGGTACACGATCGTCGGAGTCGTGAAGGAGATTCGCGACCGCGGAGTGGCGGAAGGCATGAAGCCCACAATCTATCGCGTACACGAACAAGCGGACCAAACGGGGGACCAACCTAGCGGCATTGTTGTTCGTACGGCCGTTGAGCCCTCGTCAATTGTCTCGGCAGTGCGGCAGGCGATCTGGTCGCTCGACAACAATCAGCCCGTCGCGCGTGTTCAGACGATGGAAGAAATCGTGGACCGGCAGTTGTCCACACCGTCGCAGAGCACTGCGCTGTTAGGCGCGTTCGCCCTGCTTGCGCTGTTGCTGGCGTCGCTCGGGCTGTACGGAGTGCTGTCTTACTCCGTCACGCAGCGCATGAATGAGATCGGAGTCCGCATGGCGCTCGGCGCGCAGCCGCGTGACATATTGCTCTCGTTTGGCAGACGTGGCCTGGGGTTGACTTTGGCCGGGCTCACGATCGGTCTGGTGATGGCAGTTGTAGCGGCGCGCCTGATGACTAACCTGCTTTATGGCTTCCAGCCGGACTATACTGTGTCTGCCGTTGTAGTGTCTGTTGTTCTCCTGGCCGCAGCAGCGCTGGCGTGCCTTGTTCCCGCGCGCCGCGCGTCACGTATCGATCCAGTGATCGCCCTGCAGCATGAATAAAGCCGCGCCACCCGTGCGATAACAATCCTATGCTCTCCCGCCGCCGGTTCCTCCTTACCGCCTCGGCCGCCGTGGCACTTCCGCCGGCGATCGCAGCTCTCCGTAACCGGCGCACCGAGGCCCATCCGATCCCTCTCGCCGAACGCGAATCGCGCCTCGACCGCGCCCGATCCCTCATGCGAGCAAACCAGATCGACGCCATCGCGCTGGCGGGCGGAACATCGCTCGATTACTTCACCGGCATCCGGTGGGGTAATAGCGAACGGCTTTTCACCTTCGTCGTCGCGCAAAAGGGCCACCCGTTCTACGTCTGCCCCGCGTTCGAAGAGGGCCGCGTGCGCGAACAGATGACCCAGGCGCCCGATGGCCGCGAATCGAGAGTTCTGGCCTGGCAGGAGGACAACGACCCTTACGCGCTCGTCGCCCAGGCCCTCCGCGAAGCGGGCGTCATTACGGGCCGTCTGGGAATCGAGGAGCGAGTCCCTTTCGTCTTCTCGGAGGGAATCCGGAACGCTTCGCGGGGGACGAAAAATGCATCGCGAGGCATCGAACTCACCAGCGCCACGCCGGTCACTGCAGGCTGCCGCAGCATCAAGAGTCCCGCTGAACTCAGGCTAATGCAGCTCGCAAACGACATCACTCTGCAGGTTTACGAAGCTGCCTGGAAATCCCTCCGCCCCGGCATGACGAACAGCGAGTTCAGCGACCTCATCGCCGCTGGCTACCGCCAAACCGGCTTTCCCGGCCACGCCAGTTGCCAGGTGGACGCGTGGTCCGCTTTGCCCCACGGTTCGCTCAAGCCTCAGATCATCCGCGAAGGCAGCATCGTTCTTATCGACGACGGCTGCGTCGTGGAAGGCTACCAGTCAGACATCAGCCGCACATTCGTCGTTGGTAAAGCGGCTGACAAGATGAAGCGCGTCTTCGACACGGTTCGCAAAGCCCAGTTAGCCGCGCTCAACGCAGCTAAACCGGGAGTTCCCTGCGAGGCGGTGGATGCCGCCGCGCGCAAAGTGATTGACGAGGCGGGCTTCGGCCCTGGCTATGCGCACTTCACTCACCGCCTGGGTCATGGCATCGGCATGGACGGCCACGAATGGCCGTACCTCGTGAAGGGCAACACCCAGCCGCTGCAGACGAACATGACGACGTCCGACGAACCCGGCGTCTATCTCCAAGGAGAATTCGGCGTGCGTCTCGAGGACGATATGTACATCACTTCCGATGGCGCAAAATTGTTCACACCGCAGAGCAACTCTTTGGAAGATCCGTTCGGTTTCTAAACATGTCTTGACGCTACTCCCGGCCCAGTTTTTCTTGAGTGCCTCCGGATCTGTGAGAGCCTCCCACAACTTTTCGAGGGTTGCGGCGATGTAAATCACATACGTGATATTTGTACTCTCCATTTTCAATCTTCGACGAATTTGCGGAGCCGGCCGAGAGCGTCGTCCCACTGTTTTGAAATCAGGTCGAGGTAGTGACGCGCGTCTTTGAGACGGCGCTGGTCCAATTGCCAAACGCTCTCGCGCCCATGTCTTGTGCTGTGGGCGAGACCGGCGTCTTCCATCACGCGCAGGTGTTTGGCGATCGCCTGGCGCGTGACGTTGGAGCCCGCGGTTAGGCTCGTGATGGACATCGGCCCGCTGTCGCAGAGGCGGGCGACGAGCCGCAATCGGGTCTCGTCGCCTAGAGCCGCGAAAATCGGTGCAGAACCGCTTGGCTCCAGAGCTCTCGAGCTACGGTGCCTGGACAAGGTAATCCTCGATCAACTTCACCACCATGGTCCAACCTTGCTCGTTTGCGGTGAAGGCCTTGGCGCGGCGTTCGAGCGGGATTTGATCGAAGCCGGACTCGGTGACGGTCAGCATGACGCCGTTCTCTACTTCCTCCAGAGCGAAGACGATTAGCGTCGTGGGTTCCGCCGAGTAATCGAAGCCGGGTTCGACTGCGCCGGGATGCCAACGGAAGGAGAACAGCCGTTCCGGGTCCATCTGCTCGATCGTGATGTCGAACGGTGTACCTTCGTATTTCTTCTGAGCACTTGCGACCTCGGCATTCACCTTCGTGGGGACGATCATTCCGTGCATGGTCGCTCCTGGTGCGAATGGTCCATTGAACTTCATGCCGAACCAGTGGCCGAACTCGGTGGAATCGGATAGGGCGCGCCAGACTCGCTTTCGCGGGGCGCGGAGTAGAATTTTTTTCTCGATGCGATCTGTATTCATATGCAACCTCTTAGTTGCATATTAGCAGCGCCACCGAATGAAATGCAACCATTAGGTTGCAAGATGCTAATCCTGTTTTATTTTAGCCAGGCTAGGACGCCGGTCCCGGCGTGCGTCAACAGATAGTTGGCTGTGAGGCCACCGGTGTAGGCCAGGGCTAGCATATAGGTGAACTGTGCGGCTGGCCATTTCCAGCCTCCGGTCTCGCGGCGCACTACGGCTATGGTCGACATGCATTGCATGGCGAAAGCGAAGAAGATCAGTAATGCAATGGCGCCGCCCAGGGAGAGGTCCTTCTGCAGGGCCTGCTGTAGCGGGACGGATTGTGAGTTGTCGTCTGAGCCGTAGAGAGTTCCCAGCGTACTGACGATCACTTCGCGGGCGATCAGCGAGCTGATTAGTCCGACTCCGATTTTCCAGTTGAAGCCCAGGGGTGCGATTACGGGTTCTACTGTTTTGCCCAGTTGTCCGACGTAGCTTTCGCCGATTTCCGGCGCTTTGCCGTTGTGCAGCGGGAGATGGGCGGTGGCCCAAAGGATCACTGTGACTAGCAGGATGACTGTTCCGGCGCGGTAGAGGAATACTTTGGCGCGGTCATAGAGACGGAGTGCCAGCCCTTGCAGAGTTGGCCAGCGATACGGTGGCATTTCCAGAACGAACGGCGTTCCATCGCTTTTCAGCAGTGACGACTTCAAGATCCGGGCCGTGCCGAAGGCTGCCAGAAAACCGAGCAGGTAAAGGCCGAGCAATGTAGCCGCACCGGTGCCTAGAAAACGTCCCAGGAGCGGTCTTTCCGGAATGAATGAGGCGATTAGCAGCGCGTAGACCGGAAGCCTGGCCGAGCACGTCATGAACGGGGCGATCATGATGGTGGCGATACGGTCGCGCTTGTTTTCGATGGTGCGGGTAGAGAGGATTGCCGGTACCGCGCAGGCATAGGCCGAGAGCAGCGGGATGAAGGATTTTCCCTGAAGGCCGACGCGCCTCATGCTGCGGTCGGCGATGAGGGCGGCGCGGGCCAGATAGCCGGAGTCTTCGAGAATTCCGATGAACAGGAAGAGCAATAAGATCTGCGGCAGGAAGACGATGACGGAGCCGACGCCCTTCCAGATGCCGTCGATCAACAGGGAACGAATAAAGTTGTCCGGCAAGACCGCCGCCAGCTTGACGCCCGAGGAGCTGATGGCGTTCTGCACGAGATTCATTATCGGGGCAGCGCCGCTGAAGATGGTCTGGAACACGGCGACCACCACCACGGCGAACATGACGATGCCCCAGACGGGGTGGAGGAATACTGAATCCAGGCGGCGCGTCCAGATGGACGGCGTGGGCGCTTGATAGGCCGATCCCTGGCCTACGCGCATGGCCCATTGGCGGCACTTGGGAACGTCCTGGATAACAGGCAGTTGTATCAGCGGCGCGTTCGGGCGGTGATCGCCGGCGGCGGTACCTTCAAGAAAGCGGAGTACCTTGTCGACGCCCTCGCCGGTAGACGCACTGACCAGCGCCACCGGGGCTCCTAGCTGTGCGGCGAGCGCCGCTGGATCGACGGTGCCGGCCCGGCTGCGCAGATCGTCAGCCATATTCAGAATCACCAGCGTGGGGATGTTCAGGCTAAGAATCGGGACTGCCAGCGTGAGATGGCGCGCCAGATTGGTGGAATCGAGAATCAATAAGATGGCGTTCGGTTTGGTCGTGCCTGGCATCCGGCCTGTCAGGACGTCGTGCGTGACCCGCTCATCTTCCGAGCAGGGTTTCAGGCTGTAGATGCCGGGAAGGTCGATCAGTACGACGTCGCGCTGAGCTTTGACCTTGGCGCGCCCGGTGTGCTGCTCGACGGTGACGCCTGGAAAGTTGGCAACCTTTTGCCGCAGGCCGGTGAGGCGATTGAACAACGTCGATTTGCCGGAGTTCGGAGGGCCGACGAGAGCAACGGTATGCCGTCCTTGCGTGCCAGTGTGTAATGCTTCAAATTGGCAGCCGTGGCAGTCGCTCATTGACTACCTTCGCAAAAAGACGCGCCGGGCGGTATCGCGGCGCAGGGCGATTTCGGAACCGTCGACGCGGAAGACGCGTGGATCGCCACCGGGGGCGCTACGGGCGGCAGTGATGGCGTTGCCGGGCAGGAATCCGAGTTCCATGAGCCGCCGGGCGAGATCTTCGGGAAGATCCAGACGGTCGATGACGCCGTGCTCGCCTTCCCGCAGATCGGCGAGCCGTTTGTGGCGGGCGGCCGACACGCTCTTGACACTCAGTTGCACAACAATCCTAGTATCCGGCTAGTAAACCTGTATGTCAAGTTGCCCTCCAGCGCCCTTGGAGCAATTGATTTGCATATACGGGGCTTGTCAGGCTACGACGCTCAGGCAGCGCAGAAACATGCGATTTCCTACGCCGGATTTGCGTGCTACAATTCCAACGGTGTCCGACGCCGCTCCGAAGGAAGCCTACACGCGCCCGGAAGTCCTGCGCATGCTTGGCATTACCGAGCGGCAGCTGGCCGGCTGGGAACAACACGATCTCATTCGCAAGAAGCAGGATTTCGCCTTTTCCGATCTAATTGCACTCAAAGCTTTGATGAAGCTGCGAGAGAGCAAGATTCCACCAAAGAAGATCCGTGCGGCGCTGGCGGCGGTGCGGAAAAAAGTGGGCGGAATCACCGACCCGTTGACGGAATTGAAGATCCTGAGCGATGGCAAGAACATCCGGGTGGAGGTGTCGGGCCAGCAGATGGAGCCGCTTTCGGGCCAGCTGCTTTTCAACTTCGACCACAACGAACTGAAGCGGCTGCTGGCGTTTCCAGGGGCGGCAAAGAAGAAGGAGAAGGAAAAAGAAGAGCTGGCGCTGAAAGAATCGGCTGAGTTCTGGTTTCAGAAGGGCTTGGAACTGGAGCAGACGGGCGCGCCGGTAAGCCAGGTGATTCTGGCGTATGAGAGGGCTGCGCAACTGGATCCCAAGTCGGCCGGAGCGTTGGTGAATCTGGGAACCATTTACTTCAGCGGCCGGGAGTGGGCGAAGGCGGAGAACTGTTATAAGACGGCGCTGGAAATCGATCCGGATTATGCGCTGGCGCATTTCAATATCGCCAATCTCTACGATGAGAAAGCGGATTACGGCAAGGCTACGAATCATTATCTGGCGGCCGTGGCGCTCAATCCGGCCTACGCGGATGCGTACTACAACCTGGCGCTGCTGTATCAGGGCAACGGGCAGGTGATGGAAGCCGTCCGGCATTGGCGGACCTACTTGAAGCTTGATCCTTCGAGTGCCTGGAGCGCCATTGCGCGGCGGGAACTTGAGAAGCTAAAAAAATCGACTGTCCTCGACGGAAAGACCTCACGAACTCCTTCTTTGCTCCGATAAGGGTGTCTTAGCGCACGGCACCAGAGGAGGTACAGGATGTTTCTGAAGTCGGTCATTTTGACGGTCACGTTTGTGTTTGGGACGGTTCTTCTGCAGGCAGAGACAAGAATTCCCACCGCTCTAGCCATGAGGGCGGCGACGAATAAGCCACGGCCTGAGTATTCCGCGATTGCTCGGCAGATGCGTGTAACGGGAAAAGTAGAGATCGATCTTGTGGTCGGCGCTGATGGCGCCGTAGAGGACGTAAGAATCATCTCCGGCAACCCTTTACTGAGTGCCGCGGCGGTGGCGGCGGCTAAGAAATGGAAATTCGGCGACCTGGGTCAAAACGGCGACAAGGTGGTGGTTTCGCTGAGTTTTGATTTCAAGCCTTAGAAGAAAATCTTCACGGCGAGCTGGACTTGGCGCGGGTCCGCGGCCGAGGTGTATTGGCCGAACGTGGAGCGC
The DNA here is from genome assembly GCA_963770345.1 of Bryobacteraceae bacterium. Classification (GTDB taxonomy): domain Bacteria; phylum Acidobacteriota; class Terriglobia; order Bryobacterales; family Bryobacteraceae; genus CAVYPH01. The sequence goes on from CAVYPH010000004.1 coordinate 398,574, forward strand.
GCCGCCAAGGCCGTGCCCCACGCCGTGTTGACTCCGGTGACGCGGTGAAAATCCTCCCTTTTCGACTCTTACTTTATAGTTTCCTACCGGCAACGCGGCGAAGCGATAGAGTCCATCGGTATTAGTTTGGCTGCGGCGCTCGATTCCCGTTTCGATGTGTGTGACAACGGCTTGCGCCTGGGCGATTGGGGCCCCGCTGGCGTCGCGAATGACGAGAGACAAGTCGGCGCCGGCGGCTGGGAACACAAACGCCGCCAATACAACGAAAAATTTTAGATTCATCAGACCTTGGGTTTCGGCGGAGGCAACTCGCGGGCTTGGCATTCGGAGATGAACCCGTCGCGTCCATGCGTTCCGTCGCAGAAGGGTTTGTTACTCGACTTGCCACATCGGCACAGTGAAATTACGGTTCGGCCAGCAAGGCCGAAGGTGGCGCCTTCGGGATCGGTGATAGTGAAATCGCCCTCGATACGGATAGGGCCATTCTTGAGGATAGTGACTTTGGCAGCGGGCACCCCTCGAATTTAGCAGATCGTTACATCGCTATAATAAGGGGCAATGTGGCAACGGCCCCTAACGGCGATTGGGGCACTCTGTTTGTGCCTCCTGGCCGGTGGTGACACCCCAATATCCGATGCTTTGCTGCTGCGGCAGGTACGGTTGAAGGCTACGGCGAACCTCAACCGCCTTCCCGATTACACTTGTACGCAAACGATCGAGCGGCGCGTTCGCCGCCCGCAGTCGCGCAAGTTTGAACTTCTCGATGTGGTGCGCCTGGAGGTTGCTTTAGTCAGCGGCAAGGAACTTTTTGCGTGGCCGGGAGCCAGGAAGTTCGAAGACCGTGAAATCGGCGATCTGGTGCCGGGCGGCGCTATTGGCAACGGTTCGTTCGCGCTGCATCTGAAGACCATCTTTGAAACCAAAGCGCCTACGTTTAGTTTCGAGGGCGAGGAGAATCGGGACGGACGCCGCGTCTATCACTGGAAGTTCGAAGTGCCACAGAATAAGAGCGGCTACATGTTACGGGCAGGCACGCGGGAAGCGATTGTCGGCTACCATGGATCGTTCTATGTAGACGCCAACACGCTCGATCTGATTCAGTTGGAAGTCGAGGCGGAAAATATTCCACCGGAACTGAAAGTAATGCGTGCGCGCGACGCGGTGGAGTATTCGCGGGAGAAGATCGGCAGCGAAACGTTTCTGCTTCCGGCCGCCTCGGAGTTGCAGATGGTGGATCAGTGGAACGCCGAAAGTTTGAACAAAACGCGGTTCAGTTCGTGCCACCAGTATCAGGGCGAATCGGTTATTTCGTTTGGCGATCCGGTAGCGGCGGCAGCGGACATGTCCAAGCCGGCGCAGGTGATTGAGCTGCCGTCCGGATTGATTCTCGAAGCGGATCTTGAGACGCCGATTTCTTCGGAGTCAGCGGCTGTGGGCGACCCGGTGACAGCGATGATCCATCGGCCGTCGAAGCAGCACGGTGTGGTGATGATCCCGAAAGGGGCACTCATTCACGGGCGAGTTACGTTGTTGCGCCGTCAGAACAATGGACGCCCATTCTTTGTCTTGGGAATGGATTTTGACGAAGTGGAATTTCCCGGCGCGGTGGCCAAAGTCCATATGGTGCTCGACCAGATTGTCTCGGTGAATGGGATGGTCACGATGCCGGGCGCGAATCGATTTGGGACTCGGACGCAATATCCGGAACTGGATCCGGCGTTGGGCAGCGTGGTCTTCGTGAAGGGTGACAATTTCAGACTGGCGCGCGGGCTGGGAATGATTTGGCGAACGGCGCCCGAAGCCGCCGCCGAGGAAAAAACAAAACAGTGATTCAATTTGAACTGGCAACCGACCGGCAGCTTTTCGAAGATTCGATGAAATTCGCGCAACACCAGGTGCGCCAACTGATCGAGAAGCACCCGAACCTCTATCCGATGTATACGAAGAGGGGCAAGTGGATACACGAGGGTCCGGCGTGGACGCACTGGTGCGACGGTTTCCTTCCCGGCCTGATGTGGATCTTCCACAAGCATCTTGGACCGGGGAATCCGGAGAGCGATTGGTGGATGGATCGTGCCATCAACTACACCAAGCCGCTGGAGCCGCGCAAATTCGATCGCGACGTACACGACCTTGGATTCATTTTTCTCTCCAGCTACTACCGCTGGTATCAGACGACGCACGAAACCTCGCTCAACGATGTGCTGGTGCAGGCCGGGCAGACGCTGGCCATGCGCTATCGGGAGAAGGGCCAATATTTGCGATCGTTCGTGGCGGAGAACTCGCTGTTCATCGACATCATGATGAACGTGGGCATCATCTTTTATGCGGCTCGGGAGACGGGCGACCGGATGCTGCGGGAAATCGCAATTCGCCATTCGCTCACTACGCGGCGTGTTTTGGTGCGCGGGGATGGGTCGACGGCGCACGAAGGGATCTTCGACTTGGAGACGGGCGAATTTCTCAAACAGACCACGCAACAGGGCTTCCGGGGAGATTCGTGCTGGTCGCGCGGGCTGGCGTGGAGTCTTTATGGATTCAGTATTTGTTTTGAATATAGCCGGGACCCGCGATTTTTAGAGACGGCCGAGGCTTGCGCCGATTACTACATCACGCATTCATTGGCGGACGGTGTTCCGCCGTGGGATTTTCAGGCTTTGGGGGATAGCCGCAAGCAGGTGGACACGTCGGCTGCGGCGATTACGGCATCGGGGTTGCTCCGGTTGTGCCGGTTGATTTCAGATCCGATCAAGGGGCATTTTTACTGGACTACGGCTATTCGGATTCTTCGTAGTTTGTGCGAATCGCATCTTGGTAAAGATTGCAACGGATGGGAGGGGATTTTGCGTGGTGGCGTTTATCATCTGCATAAAGATGTTGCGGTGAATGAGTCGGTGATGTGGGGGGATTATTTTTTCGCCGAGGCGTTGGAGTCGGTGTTACACCAGATGGCCGGGTGAGGTTTCCAGCATCGCAGTACGCGATGTAAAATTAGGCTGTGCTGGAGCTCAGCCGGGTTTTTGGGATCATTGGTCGTATGTTTGCTGAAGCAGGCTCGCCACATCACACGCCGCATTTTCACGCGTATTGCCAAGACGAAATCGGGATCTTCGGCATTGATCCCATCGAGTTGATTGCTGGTTCGTTGCCCAGGAAACAAAGGCGCTTAGTGGAGGCTTGGGCAGAGTTGCATCAGGCTGAATTGGTAGCCGACTGGCAGCGGTTGCAGGAAGGCCGGAAACCCGTGCCGATCGAGCCATTGAAATAGGTTGTTCCATGAGTCATCCGATTTATCGAGTTCGCTCGTTCGAAATCGTGTCTGAGTACACGCTCCGTGTTCGCTTTGACGACAATATTGAACAGACGATCGACTTCCGGCCAGTTCTTGCGGGAGAATTGTATGGTCCCCTGCGCAACTCGGAGTTGTTCAATCAAGTCCGCATCGATCCCGAGGTCGAAACGCTCGTGTGGCCCAACGGAGCGGACTTCGATCCGGCCACCCTCCACGACTGGCCTGTTCATGAGCAGGCGTTCATAAAACTCGCTCGAGGCTGGGAGCCCGTGGAAGCTTGAAGCTGCCTCGTGGGCGGTTTTCGGCAATTGCTTACGTATTAAGGTGACTTCGTGGCCATCGACGGACTGGCTGCGCCCGCGATTTTAGAAACGGCCGAGGCTTGCGCCGATGACTACATCACGCATTCGTTGGCGGACGGTGTTCCGCCGTGGGATTTCCAGGCCTTGAGAGATAGCCGCAAGCAGGTGGACGCGTCGGCTGCGGCGATTACTGCCTCGGGCTTGCTCCGGTTGTGCCGGTCGATTTCAGATCCCATCAATTCCTCACTCATGCCGTAAGGCCATTTGCGGGTCGAGGCTGGCGGCTCGCCTGGCCGGCACCGACACCGCTAACAGCAACACAACCAGAACCCCCGCCGCCGCTATCGCAAGCGTCGCCAAATCGAACGGTGGCACCTGGTATAACAACGTGCCCGCCCACCGCCGCAAATAAGCCGTCGCTGCGGCTCCTAACACAAGGCCCAGTCCTCCCGCGCGCAATTCTTGCACGATGAACTGCCGAAGGATCTCCACCGGCGGGGCGCCGAGCGCCATGCGAATGCCTACTTCCTGCGTCCGCTCCGATACTACCTGCGCCATCACACCGTAGACTCCGGTAATGGCCAGCAACAAACTGATCCCGCCGAACACCGCCAGTAGCAACGCCAGCACCCGCCGGATTCCCAGCGATTCTCCGATACGCTCTTCCATCGTTTGCACGTCGAAAACCGGGACCGCCGCATTCGTCTGCCTGACAATGTCGCGGATCATGTTGCCGGCGGGCGTCGCCGACCGCACAACCGCCGCCGTCTGCGGAAAGAACGGAACTTGCGCCAGGGAATAATAGACCACAGGCCGCGCCGTCTCCTCCAATCCATCGGCGCGGATCGTTCCTACAACTCCAACAATCTGCGCCCAGCCTTTGTACATGGCGATCTGCTGGCCAATCGGATCGTGACCCGGGAAAAAAAGCTCCGCCATACTGCGGTCGATGAGACACACGGCCGGCGTCTGCGCTGTGTCCGATGCCAGCAGATCGCGGCCCTGGAACAGTGGAATCCGCAGCGTGCGCAGATATTCGGGCGTGATCAGGTACGCTTCTCCGTGCCACTCCGGCTCGCCCGGCAGGTGCGCACGGTTTCTTATCATGAAGCTGCTCGTCAGTCCGCCCGTGGTGAACGGCGCGGGGAAGACGAGGGCCGCCGATTCGATACCCGCGGTGTTTCGCAGCCTCGCCTGCAAGCGTTCCTGGAATCCCGGATCGTTTTTCGGCTTGGTGAAATAAGCGGTGGTAAGGTGACGCGGATCAAACCCCGGCTGAATCTGCTCCACGTTCCATAAACTGCGCAGAAGAAGGCCGGTGGCCGCCACCAGCAGTAACGCGCAGCCCACCTCGGCCGTTACGAAAATATCCTGGAACCAGCGCCGGCGGGCGCGCGCCATTGCCGGCGTCTGGCTCTCGCGAAGCAATTGCACCGCCGGTAGCAATCCGAAAAGAAAGCTACTCAGCATAGCCAGCGCCAAGCCGTACAACAGCATCCTTGCATCCAACGACACTAGCGCCAGTAGCTCCTTGCCGGGAACGGGCATTCGCGTCACCAGTGAAATTGCCAAGCCGGCCATGGCCAATCCGGACAAACCGCCGAATGCCCCCAGCAGCAGGCTCTCCAGCAGAAGCTGCCGCACAATCTGCCAGGGCGTCGCACCCAGCGAGAGGCGGATCGCGATTTCTTTTCTGCGCCCCGCGCTGCGAGTCAGAAGCAGTCCCGCGACGTTGGCGCAGCCTGTCAAAAGCATCAGGAGCGCGGCCGCCCAGAGCAGCCACAAAGGATTTCGAAGAGAGCCCGCGAGATAGACGGCGAATGGCTCCACGTCGATTCCGTAACCCATCTTCGTCAGGTCGCTTCCGCCGGGCGCGGTTTTCAATCCCGCGACATAACGGTCGACGCGTCCGCTGGCCTGCCTCTGGGTGACGCCCGTCCGCAAGTGTGCGAGCACCAGCAGGTTCATATTGTTGCCCCGCTTCGATAAACGCTCCTGGGAAAGGATCAGTGGCGTCCAGGCAGCCGAATCCACCGGGAAACGGAAGTCCTTGGGTGCGACCCCGACGACGCGATAGGGAAGATCGTCCAGAACCACTGTGCGCCCCAACACGGCGCGGTCGCCGCCGAATTGCGCCTGCCACAAGCCGTGCGATAACACCACGCTCTCACGATCTTCCGGGGTGAAGAATCGCCCCAATGTGGGTGCGGTGTCGAAGACCTGGAAGAATTCCGGCGTAACCGCCCGGCCCAGCAGGCGAATGGCCTGGCCGCCTGTCTGATAGGTCCAGTTGCGGCCTTCCATTGCTGCCACCGCAGAGAACGCGTCGTCCATCGAGTGGAGCTCGCGAAACTCCACGCCGGAGTCGCTGGCATGGCGCATGTGCAGTTTGTCTATGTTCACGCGCGCAACCACTACATCGGCGGTGTGGTGCATCCCCAATGGATTGAGAAGCACGGTTTCCAGCACGCTCAGGACCGCGGTGTTGGCGCCGACTCCCAGCGCGATGGTCAGCACCGCCGAGACCGTAAGCAACGGATGCCGGAGCATGAGCCGCAGCGAGAACTTGAGATCCTTCCGAATTGCGTCGATTCGCGGAAAGGCCCACGCATCGCGACTGAACTCGGCGGCGATGGATGTGTTCCCGAACTGACGCGCCGCGGCCTGGGCGGCGTCATGGGGCGGCATGCCTTCTCGAATGAACTGCTCCTGCAGCATCTCGCGATGCAGGCGCATTTCGTCGTTCAGTTCCGCTTCGAGCCGGCGGCCCCGGCTCCTCAATCGAAAACGGTTCCAGAATTTCATACGCCCTCCATCACCCGGGCGATGGCGGCCAGCAGGAAATCGAAGTCCCGGACCTCTTCTGCAAGCTGCTTGCGTCCCAATGCTGTGATCCGGTAAATCCGCGCCTTGCGATTGGTCTCGGTGATCCCCCATTCCGCCCGTACCCAGCCGCTCACCAGCAAGCGCTGCAAGGCGGGGTAGAGCGACCCTTCGCCAACCTTGAAAGCATCCTGCGACAATCGCCGGATATGCTGTGCAATGCCGTAACCATGGTTCGGCCCGCGGCTGATCGTCTTGAGGACGAGCATATCCAGTGTGCCTTTCAAAAAATCCGGATTTGGTGTACCCATCGGACGTCGATAGATTGGACGCCGAGGGCTAGAGTTCGTTAGCACGGAAATTTTCGCGCCAGAACTCCGCCAGCCCCGATTTACCGCGGGCTCAAAGCGCGTTCCGGTTGCTTCGTCATCTTCACAATCACGAAAGCAAGAAGATAGAGCAAGCCACCCACCAGAAGCGTCTCCCTCAATCCCAAATAAATGGCGAAAAAGATAGCGCTGGCTGAGCCGAGAACGCTCGATGCTGCATTGAGTGCCCAGGCCCAGCGGACGGACGGATTGTGGAAGTGTTCCAGGCGGGTGAGTCCAGTGGGGAACGGCATGCCCATGGCGAAGCCGACTGGGACTATGAGCAGAACCGTAATCGCGACTTTGACGGGCAGCGGCCAGGGGATTCCGACTTGGTTGACTACCGGCGCGAGGAAGGCGAGAGCCGTTACCAGCGCCGTGACGCCGAGAAGCGCCCAGCCGAGACGGGTATCCGATCCTTTCAGAAAACGCCGGCTCATGAAGCTGCCGAAGCCGCTCGAAATCAGCATCGAGAAGATAATCACCGTTAGCGCGTACGTCGGGTGCCCGAGCAGAAGCACGAATTTTTGGATGAGCGCGACTTGAATCAGAATGTAACCTGCACCGATGAAAACGAAATACCAGAGGAACCGCAGCACTCCTTTTTCGCGCGGGAGCCGGCTTCCGAGCATCATCGGCGGTAGCAGCAGAATGATCGCCGTTGCGCCGATGCTGATGGCGATCAGGCCGAAGAGCAGTGGGACGGCACGGTTGATCTTGTAGTCCGCGCTGGCGTTCGGGTGCATGAAGTACTCGATCAGATCGCGCGGTTGGACGGTGTAGAAGAAAAACGGGCGGTCGTCGCCGACTGGCGACACATCATATTGATATGAGCGATAGAAGGCCTGGGGATCGGACGCGTTCAATAGTTCCGTGAATGGATTTGGGAGTTTCTCGTCCGGCAGATAAACGGCTTGCATCTTCGACTCGCGAAGGGTCGAGTGAGCGCGTGCCAGGTCCTCGGTTGTGAACGCCTTGCGGGAGACAAGCACGGTGTCGCGCGCCCCCCATCCTTTAATATCCTGGGCGTTCTCGCGAACCACCATGAAGTGAGCGGGGTGGTCGTGCTCGCCCAGACGATCAAGCGCCACTTTGGCCAGCGAGAGCAGACGCAACGATTCGCGGGGCGGGTCGAATCCCCAGCGTGTGAAAGCCAGAATGCCGTCATCGGTGAGATGGTTCAGGTAATCGTAGAAAGCGTCGGTGGTGTAGAGATTGTTCTCGGATAGTGCGAATGCGCCGGCGGCGGTGGACGCCCATGTGTCTACCAGTGTGGCTTGCAGCACTTGATATTTCTCAGTGCTGCGGCGGACGAAACTGCGTCCGTCCTCCACCTCGATATGTACGTCGGGACGCAGGTACAGTCCGCGGCTGAGTTCCGGGAACTGGCGCCTCATGATGGTGGTGGCGATGATCGGATTAATTTCGACGCCGGTAATATCGTTGCTGCCGGAGGCGAGCGCGCGGGCCACGTCCCAACCTCCGCCGGGACCGATAATCAGAGTCTTGGCGGCAGGCCGGATCTGATACGGAAAGCCGGGTCCCTGGAACGCCAGGTCGTACTGTTCATTGGCTGAGAGATGGGCGAAATCGAAGTTGGCGATTCCGGTCTGAGCGTCGGCATCGATGAAGATGCTTTCCATGCCGGAATCCTTGTCGAGTGCGAGCGCGATGCGGGAAAAATCGTTCCACTTTACGAACTGCTCGCCGGTGAGAGCGTGTCCTTTGGCATACTTCACGTCGATCAGATGACGCTTGCCGTTCACATTTACAACGATCAATACAGTGAGTGCCAGCGCGAGGGCGACACTGGCCGCGCGTCCGCGGATGCTGCCGGCCAGATTGAGCCAGATGGCCGAAGAGACGGCGAACAGCACTCCCGCCGCGATGACGGTGTTGGGTCCTCCAATTACGCGTAGCAGCGGTACCAGTGCCATGCAGCCGATCGCGGCGCCCAGCAGATCGGAGAAATAAACGCGATCGACGCGTTCAATCGTCTCGGAAATTGCCAGCGAAACGATGGTTCCGGCCAGTAGAAACGGGAGCGCGCTGGTGAAATAGATCACTACCAGCGTCAAGTTCGTGAGTTCCGTGCGCGTTAGAAGGACTACTAGAGAAACGACGACCGCCAGACTGGTGGCCGAGGCCAGCGCTCCGAGCCGCCGGAAAACTCCGCCAGGACGGGCTGCGACAACATACGAAAAAACTCCGCCCGCTCCGAGTCCGAAAAGAGCGATTGAAATCGCCAGAAACGCGAAGTGATAGTAGAAAACCACGGAGAAGATTCGGGTGAGCGACAGCTCAAGGATGAGAGTCGCCATAGTGGTCAGCGCTACGCCCAGGTAGAGTTGTGGCCAGTTGCGAGAATCGCTCGCGGCGGATGAAGAGATTCGAGACAAAATACTACTCTAACGCGGTACTCATTCCGATACGAAAGAATCGGAGTGTTAGAGTAGACTTTGGGCGAACCATGACACAGGCCACGCCATTTCCACGGCACGTTGAATCCGCCAACGCTTTCCAAAAGGTCGGATTCGTGATGCTGCTGATGTACCTGTTTGTAATGTACAGCAGGTTATTCGATGTCATCCTGTCGTCTTTCGAAATACCATTCATCGTTACGGCATTGGTTCTGGCCGCCAGCCTTTTTAGTGGTGGTTTTCAGCGCGCACTTCAGAGCCCGGTGGGTAAGGTACTGCTGATGTTCACACTGTGGATGGGCATCTGCGTTCCATTCAGCATCTGGAAAGGCGGAAGCTTTCCGTTCTTCCAGTTTTACCTGAAAGCGGCCATTTCTTTTGTCTATGTTGCCGGTCTAATCGACACTCATCGGCAAATTGTTCGTTCGATTTACGCGATTGCCTTTGCCGTAGTGGTTTTGTCGATTGTCGCGCTATTGCGTGGAAATATGGATACCGGCCGCCTCTTCCTGGCTGAGGGGAAGTTTCAAAATCCGAACGATTTGGCCAATACGCTGCTTCTGGGTTTGCCGTTTATCTGGCTGGTACTGAAGAACTCGACGCAAAACGTGCTGTTTAAGATCCCACCGATGATCCTGGCGGTGATGGTGTTGTATACCATCACGAAGACAGGTTCGCGTGGAGCGTTAGTCGGTTTTGCGGTCGTGCTGCTCTTTGTCTTCTTTGCCGCCAACAGTGGCGACAAGTTGGTAATCGCTGTGGCCGCCGTGTTGGTTCTGCTGATCGGCGCGTTTGTCGTGCCGAGTGGTTTGCGAAGCCGTTATATTACTTTTTTCGCCGCCAACGAGGACACGGCGATGTCGGAATCGGCGATCACATCTTCCGCGGCTCGAACGGAGTTGGCCAAGCGCAGTTTCCTGTTGACCTTGCAGCATCCCCTGTTCGGCGTTGGACCGGGAATGTTCTCCGAAGCCAATCAGCAGGAGATGATGGCGCAAGGAATTCACACGGCGGACGTGGTGACGCACAACTCGTACACTACCGTTTCGAGCGAGATGGGTTTGCCGGGCCTCATCCTGTATGTCGCGCTGATCTCCATGAGCCTTCGGCTGGCCACCAAAGTTCACAAGTTGACGCGCGTTCGCAAATCGAAATACTGGGCAAGTGTGGCCAATACCGCGTTCTGCATGCGAATGTCGCTGATTGTGTATGCCGTTACCAGCGCGTTTGCCACCGTGGCTTATCAATCGACGCTCCCCACTCTGGCGGGACTCACGGTGGCGCTCTACGTGACGACCATGAGGGACCTGGCCTCTGAGGACGCGCAGAACGTTTATGCCGGTAACCACGCGGCGCAGCGTGTGCAACCCCTTTCGGCAAGCCGCCGTTTTGCAGACGCCGGCTGGCAAAGGACGTAAGGCGATGTGTGGGTTCGCCGGATTCGTCAATCTCCGGCCCACTTCCGGGACGGGCGGGATTCTCAAACGTATGACCGATGCCATTGCGCATCGGGGTCCGGACGACAACCGGTTTTACACCGACGATTACGCGGCGCTTGGACATCGCCGGCTGAGCATCATCGATCTGGCCTCCGGACACCAGCCGATGCCGAACGAAGACGGTAGTCTGCGCATTATCTATAACGGCGAAATCTTTAACCATGCGTCGCTTCGTCCGGCGTTAGAGCAGGCGGGGCACCGCTACGGCACGCACTGCGACACGGAAACTATTCTGCATGCGTATGAGCAGTACGGCGCGGATTCCGTGCAGCAGTTCCGCGGCATGTTCGCGTATGCCATTTGGGACAAGAACAAGAAGACGCTCTTCTGCGTTCGCGACCGCCTGGGGATCAAGCCGTTCTACTACTACTGGGATGGCCGGCGATTTGTCTTCGCGTCGGAAATTAAGGCGCTGCTGCAGCATCCGGAAGTATCGCCGCAATTCGATGAAGCAGTTCTGCCGGAGTATCTGTCGTTCGGCTATGTGAGCGACGAGCGAACCATGTTTCGCGGCATCCGGAAATTGATGCCGGGTCATCATCTCACTTTGCGTGTGGACGAGGCGGCACTCGATATACGGCAATATTGGGATGTCCCGAGGCCTGCGGAAACGGACCAGCGCAGCGACCAGGAATGGATTGCAGAGTGCAGACGCCGGTTGGAAGAAACAGTCCGGATGCGGTTGATGAGCGACGTACCGCTGGGGATGTTCCTTTCCGGCGGAGTGGATTCCAGTGCCATCGCCGCGTTGATGAAGCGCAGCACCAGCGGTCCGGTGAAGACGTTTGCCGTCGGCTACCGCGAGGCGGAATATAGCGAGTTGGGCTATGCGCGGCAGGTGGCGGAACGCATCGGCACCGAGCACCATGAAGTTGTCATCGGGATGGATGATTTCTTCAATGCACTGCCGTCACTCGTCTGGCACGAGGACGAGCCGATTGTCTGGCCGTCGAGCGTTTCGCTTTACTTTGTTTCGAAACTTGCCGCCGAACAAGTGAAAGTGGTTCTGACCGGAGAGGGCAGCGACGAACTGTTTGCGGGGTATGCCCGGTACCGGTTCTATGCCATGAACGAACGCTGGGCGCGGCCGTACGGAGTGCTTCCGGAGGGGTTGCGAAGGTTTGTCCGCAATCAGATCGCGACCACGTCTCTGCTTTCTTCCACGCTCCGCCGCAAGCTGCAACACACTTTTCTCGGGCGTGCAACGGATCTTCGATCGCTCTATCTGGATAATTTCTATTCCGCTTTTCCGAGCGAGACTTCGGCGTACGAAAATTATCTCCGCTATTGGAACTCAACGCCCGGCGATCGCGTTCTGCAGCGGCTGCTTTATAGCGATCAGAAGACTTATCTTGTTGAACTTTTGATGAAGCAGGACCAGATGAGCATGGCGGCTTCTATCGAGAGCCGCGTGCCATTTCTCGATCACACCTTCGTGGAATTTGCCGCGGGCGTGCCGGATCATATGAAGCTTCGCAACGGCGAAGGCAAATACATTGTGAAGAAGGCCATTGAAGACCTGGTGCCGCACGATATTATCTACCGGACTAAGATGGGCTTCCCCACACCGTTGCGCGACTGGCTTCGCGATCCACGGGCAGACGCGATTTTTTCCACTCTGCTCGACCGCGACGGATTGTTGGGCCAACACTTCGACCGCGCGGCTCTGGAGACGTTGCTGGAGCGGCAGCGGAGCGGCAAGGAAGACGGGACGGACCGCATCTGGCGATTGCTCAACTTGCAACTGTGGGGCGACATCTACATTACTGGCCGGCGCGACCGTCACGAAGGATTGCTGGCGCCCGCTACGGCCGGCGTTGCTTGAAGATCCTCTGGGTCAATACCAATTTCATGCACCCCACCACGAAGGGCGGGCAGATCCGCACCCTCGAGATGATGCGCCACATTCACAGGCGGCACGAGATCCACTACGTGGCGATTGCAAACCCGGATCACCCGGAGGGTCCGCAACGGGCGGGTGAATATTCAACGAAGAATTACCCGTACAAGTTTCGAATTCTCGACAAGAGATCGCCGGCGTTCGCGGCCCAACTGGTAAAGGGTCTTGTTTCCGCGGTGCCGCTCGCGGTGAGCCGTTTTCATCCTCCTGGAATGAACTCTTTTCTCGAAGGATCTGATCCAGCGAGAGGGTTTTGATAAAGGTGTTGTCGATCATCTTGCTCCGACTGCGTATTTCCCGCGTCTTTCGCGGGCCGTGTTTTTCCAGCACAACGTCGAGACTGTGATCTGGCGCCGCCATGTGGAACACGCGACAAATCCGCTGCGCCGCCGGTATTTCAAGATCCAGGCCGACCGCATGTTTGCGTATGAGAAGCGCGTATCGCTCGAGGCCGGCCATATCGCAGCGGTTTCGAAGATCGATGCGGATGAGATGAGAAATCTGTTTGGCGTGACGCGCGTATCGGAGATTCCGACCGGCGTGAATATGGAATACTTCACGCCGCCGCGAGATGTTCCGCTGACCACGGATCTTGTCTTCATCGGGTCGATGGATTGGCTACCGAACGTGGACGGAATGCTTTATTTCGTGCGCGAGATTTTGCCGTTGATTCGAGCCAAGCGGCCGGAGACGACGTTGGCGATTGTTGGCCGCACGCCGCCCGCGGAGATCAGCGCACTCGCAAAGCACGATCCGAAAATCCTCGTCAGCGGCACGGTTCCGGATATTCGCCCGTTTGTCTGGGCGTCTCGCGTGTCGGTTGTACCTCTGCGGATCGGCGGCGGCACTCGCTTGAAGATTTATGAATCGATGGCTGCTCGAGTTCCCGTCGTATCCACTACGATTGGCGCCGAAGGGCTGACCGTGCATCCGCCGGACGACATCCGCATCGCCGACGATGCGCAGGAGTTCGCGGAGCAATGTTTGCGGCTGTTGACGAATGAGGACGAACGCCTCCGCGTCGCCGGCGATGCCTGGGAGATGGTGGCGGCGAATTTCTCGTGGGACTCGGTTTCGCGCTGCTTTGAAGGAATCCTCGAGCGCGGACCGAATTTATCGTGATAGCATTTTCTCGCGTATTTTGAGATAGAATCCGCCGCCTGCCGCTTTGGCAATTTTCTTTGCCTGCCATACGGCCGCCTGCTTTAAGCGCGGACCTGAGGGCCCTCCGGCGAACGATGCCGAGATTTCCGGAGGCATGCCGCGCTGCACGAAGTAACGCCCGAGCAGCGCTGCGCCGTTCACTTCGCCGATGTTTGAAGTGGGTTCCGAGTTGAAGAGTACGCGGATGCCTGCTTCGACCGCCGTATCTCCGACAGCCTGAGAGTAGTAACCACCGGGCACCGATGCCACGGGCACCGGTTCGCCTAGCAGATCCTGTAGGAAATTCACGCTGCCGGTCCACTCCTGCCGCAGTTGAGCTACCGGGCATTGCGACATTCTCGTGGGATGGGAGCAGGAATGGCTGCCGACCACGTGCCCTCGTTTTCGTAATTCGCGGAGGCCGCTCTTTGTCAGGAAGCCTGGTGTTCCGACGCGTTCCGTCGTGATAAAGAAATGGCCTGGCCATCCTTGCGCGTCGAGGAGATCGGCGATCGGATGCAGGAAGCTCGCGCCGCCGTCGTCGAACGTGAGAAAAACCGGGTCGCTCCCTAGCCGCCAATCGCCATCCGCTCGTGCGACCTTCGCCGATTTCGGGATTGCCTCGAGATGCCGCGCAAAGATGCTCTTCTCGAGTTTGTATACAGCCGCCGCGGGACCTGGGAAGCCGCTGGAATCCCATTCGCCATTCTCAACGACGTCGTGAAACATGATGGAGAAGGCTTTCATAAATGGATGGGCCCGTCGCCGTCGCCGCGATTCATATGGACCTCGGCCGGATTGGAAATCAGTTCGGCGAATTTCTTCGATGCGGCGAAGACGAAATTCGATGGTCCCTCGCGAAAGCCGGCCGACCGCAGCGCGTCCTGCCAGGCGTGGTGCAGTTGATTGGAGACGATCAGGTCGACGCCGCGTTGCTCAAGAAACCGGGTTGCGGCTCGAATGACCGCCGGCGCATCACCGGGCGCAGCCATGCAGTCCGCGATGGAGCCAAGCCGCATGTCTCCAAAATATTGATCGCCGCGCATTTGTGTGTCGAGAGCCAGAGCCCACCCCTGCGATCCTACGCGAATCCGCAATTGCTCTCCGGAGTACCACGAATCGAGTGTAGCCGCATCGCGCTGGGCAATAGCTTGATACTGCGCTTGGGCCTGATCCCAAACGTCGTCTCCCCAAGGGGTGAACGAATACGCCAACTCGCAGCCGGCGCGCCTCGCCGACGGGCCGCTGCAAGAACTTCAGTCCGACCCAACCCACGCCGCTCAGCGCCGCGAGATCGAGCAGCATCCGCCGTGCCGCAGATTTTCGGAGCGGACGTATGTTGCGTAGAAATCGCGCGGGATGATTCACTTTATAAAAGAACGGTACGCTCCACACGCCCCAGCCCATCGCTTTCAGCATCTGAGGAAGGGAATTTTGCATACCGCCCATGCCGAGCGCATAAAGCATCGGTTGCTGCTTCAGCGCATGCCGCAGCAATTGCATTCCCAGCGTGGCATACGCCTTGTTGACGATGCCTTCCGAAATCGGCAGCCGATAGTGCGCCACTTCCGCGTGGTTCGCCGCGAAAAAAAAACTGCTGCCGGCGCAAAATATATCCACCCCGCACATCATCCTCTTCCATCGCGAGAAAGTGGCCCTCCGCGGGTTCTTCGGGATAATCGAAGCCCGCTCGGTCCGATCCGCCGGTTGAACGCGTGCACCGCCGCCCTTCGCTCCAGAGTGAACGGCTCGATTCGAATCATTGCTGCTTACGTTCCACCAGCGCCGCGATCTTGCCGATGCTTTTCATCTGGTCGATTTCTTCGGGTTCAAACTCGATACCGAATTGCGATTCCAGCGCGAGCACCAGGTTCAGATGCTGCACTGAGTCCCAGCTTTCAATCGACTCTGGCGTCGAGTCAGCGCTGAGCTTGGCAACTGGAACGTGCAACACATCGCCCGCAATGGAGCGCACTTGATCGAGAACGTTCATAAGAAGCGAATCCAATCCGGGCACGGAGCCGGTTTGCTTAAATCGAACGACCAGCGCGTGCCTTCCGGAGTTTCGGTCGGCAGCTTCGAAACCATGTTGCGCATAAAAATCCTTCGCCGGAGCATTTTTCTTAGTCGGCAGGAACCAGCCCTCCAAACGCGTCGCGCCCGCGGTACGGGCCTCTTCGGCGAGTTTCGACAGGAACGCCGTCTCTACGGTGCGGCCGATCACGCGGCAGCTCAGCAGCAGCGTATCGATCTCGCAGACCTCGCCTTTCTCCGCAAGAATCGCGACGCCAACCAGACCGTTGTCCGCGTACCGGTCTTTCACTCGCAGCGAATACACGCGATGTGCATTCTGTTCCATAGCCTGAATCTGCTGTTCGCTGTATCGCTTTGTGGTGGTGTTGAACTGATTCGTTTTCTGCGTGAGTTGTGCGATGCGGGCTAGCGTCATGGGAGTTACGCGCCGGACTTCGAGCTCCTGTTCCAGCGAACGATAGAATTCCTCCGGTGAACTGGCGGTCTGCTCCAGCTTTCTTGCGATCGCGCTCGGCGGCATAATATTCGCCGCGCTTCGCATCCTCGTCGGAAAGCGTCAGGCGCTCGAAAACGGGGCAGTCCCGCAGCGCGCGGGCGAAATCCATCGGATTCTCGGGCAGTTCGATCACCGTGACTTCCGGCAACTGTTCGCGGACGTGCTGGCGCTCTACGGGATTGTCGTCGAGAAACGCTAGCGAATCGATCCCGACGTTCAACTCGTCTGCAATCTCCCGCAGGTTCTGCGCTTTGTCGTTCCAGTTGATTCGCAGTGCACCGAAGTGGCGCGGTTGGAGGATCATGCCCGGATGTTTTTCCAAGGCCTCCATCGCGTCGGAAGGATTGTTTTTGCTGCTGATCGCGAGCAGGATTCCGCGCTGATAAAAATCGAGCATCGCCTGCTGCACCGCCTGGTATGCGGCGCCGGGATACTCCGCGCTGAGTTGAATCCCTTCCATGCCGTCTTCACCGATGACGCCGCCCCACATGGTGTTGTCGAGATCGGTGACGAGCACCTTGGCCAGTTTTCCGGTGAGCGGATGCAGGAATCGCATCCATTCCTGCGCCAGATGGATCAACTGCTGCGCCGCCACCGGCATACGCATGGTCAACCACTTTCGTTCGTCGCGCCAACTCTGCCGTCCGTGGCGTGCGACCAACGCATCGTAGTCGAGGACGTAGACGCCCCGGAATTCCCGCGCGATGTTTCGCAACTCCGCGTTGAGCCGCTGCACGGCCTCCCATTCGCCGTCCTGCGTCTGCGCATCGAGAACTCCCTGCCGTGTGACGGCCGGCGCTTCTATTGTGTGAATTATCAGGTTAGCGGCGCTGCGCTCGCGAAACACGCTCAGCCAGGTTCGCAACGCATCCGGCTCGTAGGACTGCACCGCCAGAATGACGGCTTGCGGCTCAAATCGATACAACGAACTTTCCGGCGTCCAACAATTCCTGCGCATAGGCATTGAAGTCGCCGAGTTGCACGGTGAGATCGATGCCAACTGAAAATGCGGACGCCCGGAGCAATGGCACGGCCGGCTCCACGGTGAACGAACGCAGAATCGCCAACCTGTACGGGAGCATTGGCACATGTCCGCGGAGACGTTCCCACCGGGCAACGACAAAGCCAGCGCCCGCGGGACTGGAATCCATCCTCCATCCCTCGGCGAGTTTTCGCGCAGCCGGTAAATACGATTGTTCTTCGATCAGCCGGTCCACTTCTTCGCGCACCCGGCGTAAATCTTCGGTCATCATTTTAACGATAGCGCCCCGCGATTCGATTTCCGCGAATCTTCCATAGATCGCCGAACGATTTCACTCCGGCGGCCAGGCTGACCTTGGTTCCTTCCACGTTGGCCCAGCGCACAGGCACTTCCACCGTGGGAATATCCAGCTCTTTGGCGATGACAAGATCTTCTACGTCGAAGCTGAAACCGTCGAGAATCTGCCGCTGAAAGATTGTGCGTGCGTCATCGGCGCGATAGAGTTTAAAACCGCATTGCGTGTCCGCAAAAGGAAGTCCGGTGACCATCCGCATGACCAGATTGAACACGCGGCCAGAGAGTTCGCGGGCGGGCGCCTGATGCACCGATACCAGTTGCCTTTGCAATGCTCGGGACCCGATGGCCACCGCCGCATTCTTCTCGCGGGCCGCGGCGAAGAGTTTATCCACCTCTTCAATTGGCGACGAGAGATCGGCGTCGGTGTAAAGAATCCAATCCCCTTTCGCTTCGAGCATGCCATGGCGTACGGCGTAGCCTTTCCCGCGGTTACCGGGATTCCGCAAGAGCCGAACGCGCGGATGGGCGCGCGTGTACTGCTCGACGACGGCGGCCGTAGCGTCACGCGAGCCATCATCGACCACGATCAATTCGTTAAAGACATAGTCGCGCACCGCCAGGAACGCGAACACCGCATCCATCGTTGACGGTAAACGTTTCTCCTCGTTAAAGGCGGGAATTACAATAGACAGAGAAGTCAATGCACAAGTATAACGAGCCTTGCTTTTGAAGCCGAAGGCCCTCATCATCTTTGGGACCGAGCCTACCCGGAAGGGTAGCAATGAGTTCTGGGCTTTGGAGGTTGCGCGCCAGTTGGCGGAAAAAGACTGGGGCGTAGTTCTCGCCTATTTGAGTCCGCCTACGGACAATGTCCGGGAGTTCCTGAGTGCGGAGAACGTCGAATTTGAAGTGATTCCCGACACGTTCAAGGTCAGCCCGCACGCCGTTCGTGAGTTCCGGCGCGTGCTGCGCAAACACTCTCCTCGCGTGGTTCACTTTCATTACACGGGCTTTCTGAATCCGTATTCCTGGATGGCCTACTGGGCAGGCGCGCAGCGAATTCTGTTTACCGACCATGGGTCGCGGCCTGAAGGTTTCAAGCCGGAGCGTGCGCCATGGTGGAAACGGCAGGTGATGCGTCTGGTGAATCGCCCGCTTGAAACCGTGATTTGCGTGAGCGAATTCGGTTATCGTTGCAATGTTACACGCGACCTGTTGCCGGCCGGCCGCTACAAGACAATCCACAACTCGGTACCCCTTGGCTTCGTGGATGAAACGCTCAACTGCGGTGATGCGTTCCGCAGGCGATATGCGATTCCACCGGGACGCCAGATCGTTTTACAGGTCAGTTGGATCATTCCCGAGAAGGGGATCCCCGATTTGTTGCGTGCCGCGCGGCGCGTCATCGACGAGAACAATAATGTTCAATTCGTGATCGCGGGCGAGGGCGAGCACAGGAAGGAATACACGAAACTCGCGGAGTCCCTCAACATCGCCGGACACGTTACATGGACCGGGAGGGTGGAGGAACTTTTCGCCGAAGGAGTCTACGCGGCCGCCGACGTGGTCTGCCAGATGTCCCGGTGGGAGGAAGTATTTGGCGCGGTGATCGCGGAAGGCATGGCCTATTCCAAGCCAATGGTGGCCACGCGCGTCGGCGGCATTCCGGAAATTGTCCGCGAAGGCAGCAGTGGGTTCCTGGTGGATCGCGGCGATACGGACGCGATGGCGGATCGAATCCTGTTTCTGTTGCGCGATACTCATGAACGCAATCGCATGGGGCGCGTCGGCCGGGGCATTGTCGAATCGCGTTTCGACATGCGCAAGAACGTAACCCAGGTCGTTCAGTTATATCTCGCTTGAGGAAAATCTTCCGAGCGGCGATTGTACTGCTCGCGCTGTTGGGCGCCCTGCTCGTTGTTGTCTCCACCACACCGCTAGTCAAATGGTGGGGAGCCAGTCTGGCGGGAAAATGGAACGATCCGAATGGCGACGTGCTGGTGGTGCTGGGCGGCGGGGTTCTCGATCCGGGTGTTCTTGCCTCTAACAGCTATTGGCGCGCTACGTATGCGCTTTGGGCTTGGCGCGCAGGTCACTTCCGGTACATTTTGTTGTGCGGCAGTGGCGATCCGCAAACGCCGGTGGCCGATCTCATGGCGGATTATTTGAAATTTCACGGCGTCCCGGCCAGGCGCGATTCTCGTCGAGAACCGTTCTGCGAGTACACGTGAAAATGCTCTCTTCAGTAAACCGATTCTGGAGAAACTGCCGGGCCGGAAGGTTCTTTTGACCAGCGATTATCACATGTACCGGGCGCTCCGATGCTTTCAGAAAATCGGCGTGGAACTGGAACCCCGGCCGTTCCCGGATGCGATTAAGCGCGGGAACGGATGGACTTCGCGGTGGAGCGCTTTTGTCGACCTTGTCATCGAGACGGCGAAGATCGGGTATTACTGGAAGCAGGGATGGATTTGAATTTCCACGCCAAGCCGCCAAGCCGCCAAGAAAACTGGTTAGTAAGTTAGCCGTAACGCTAACTGCACGGCGCGGCCTCCCGCTGCTGCCGTGATCTGGCCGAAGTTGGTGGCTGTCACTGAGCCTTGCGGCGCGCTGAAGTTCACCTTGTTGGTGGAGTTGAACATCTCCGCGCGAAATTGTAGCTTAACCCTCTCAGTGATTGGCTGGTAACGGCTCAGGCCGAGATCCAAATTAAAGATGCCGGGATTGCGCAGGTTCGGTTCGGTACGCGAGTCGGTCCCCAGCGAATAAAGGGGCGCGGAGGTGAACGCGGTAGTATCGAACCATTGATTGATGGACTGTCCCGACGTCAGGTTTGGATTGTGAAGGCGCATCGCGTAGGCGCCGATTCCCGGAAGCTGCGTGTTGTTCGGCCCGGTGATCACAACGGGCTGGCCATTCTCCGCCGTCAAAATGCCGCTCACCTGCCAGTTGCCAATCACCTTTCCGGTCACGCCGTGGCCGGCCCAGTGCTTGCCCGTGCCGACAGGCAGCTCATAGACGAAATTGGCGACAAAAATCTGCGAACGATCCTGATCCGAGAGCGACCGGGATAGTTTGAAATTGTACGGATTGTTGAAGCTCGAGCGCCCACCGAACCGCTCCTGCACATCGTCAATCAACTTGCTGAATGTGTAGCTCGTTTGAAACAACAAGCCGTGCGCGAATCGTTTGTCCGCTCGAAGAGTCAGCGCGTGATATGTGGAGTCTCCCACCGATCCGCGGATATTATTGATGCTCGTGTATTGAGGATATGGGATCAGAAGGCTCGATTCCTTGATCGTCGCCGGGCTCAAACTGCCGCTGGTGATCTTTCCGTAAAAAGGATTCGGGACGAGTTGGTTCAGTTGGGACCCGAGCGCGAGATATTGTGGAGCCGCCGCATCCGCGCCGACATTTGTCCAAATATGCTCGCCACGGCTGCCGAGATAAGCGGCCTCCACCAATAGATCGCTTAGGATCGTTCTTTGGAAACTGGCATTCCACTGCTGATTGAGCGGCGTGACCCAATTCGGAAATACCGCGCTGATTCCGTTGCCGATCAGGGTGTTCGGATAGGTCAGCAAGCCTGTAACAAACGGATTGGAAATCGAAGCGCCGAGAGGCGGTGTATTCGGTGCGGCCGGGGCTTGGCCGAGGTAGACTGGCGTGGATGCCTGAGAGCCGCTTCCGAGATCTCCCGGACTCGCTCCGATGCCGCCGCTGCCGGGCAGGTAGAAGATTCCGTAGCCGGCGCGAAAGACCGTGTTCCGCATGAAGGTATAAGCCAAACCTACGCGCGGCGCGATGTCCGATTGATTCGGATTGCTTTGATAGCGATTAGAGCTGTTCACAAAACTCAGCACGCCTTTGAGGCCGGTGATACTGTCGGTCGCGTTCGGGTCGAAGAACGCCAGGTGATTATAGCGTTCGTTGTAGGGGGTCTGGTATTCCCAACGCGCTCCGAGATTGACCGTGAGATTCCGTGTGACTTTCCAGTCGTCCTGCACGTAGATGTTGTAGCTTCTCTGCGAAGCCGCGAGGGAGGGTCCGACGGTGAAACTACCGCCCGTCGGCGCTCCGAGCAGGAACGTGGCCAATCCCCAGCCGCCCGCGGCGTTTGCGGCGCTCGGATCGGGGCCCTGGGTGTAGGCGCGAGTGAACTGGAAATCGCCCGATGGGTAGTCGGGGCGAAATATGTTGAAGGCGAGAAACAGATAATCGATTCCGGCTTTCACCGAATGCGAGCCCTTGAGCCACGTAATGTGGGCCTGGGCCTCAGGAGTGTTTTCCGCGTCCGTGTAATGCGAAGCGCGGGCCGGTCCGAGTGACGTGAAATCGGTCACTTCGAAGAGCGGGAAGTGCTGATCGAGAGACGCATTCTTGATATAGGCAGGGAGACCTAGCGTCGTTAGATCGAAGCCGTTGCTGCGAGGTTCACACGTGTTCAACTGCCGGGTATAGCTTAGGCGAAACTCCCCAAGGAGATTGGGTCGGAACGTCGCAGTATCGCTGACGGCCGCTACCCACGGAGTGGAATTTGCATTCCCTTCGTTGCAATTCGTTCCTTCGCCAGGCAGCGCGAGACTTGTGTATCCGGGTGTGTTCGCGGGGCTGTAGGTGATTCCGTAACGGAAGAAGAGCTTGTTGTTTTCGCTCAGGCTCTCGTCAATTCGTCCGTAGTATTTAGACGTGTTGCCCGCGCGGGTGGCTGAAACGGCGTAGTTATTGGTAATCCCGGGCAGAGTCGCCGCCGGGTAATACTGCAGCATGCTCAGCGCGATCGGATTGATGCGGTTGGCCGGTATCTGATTATTAGGGAATGGGGTCCGCACGTAACTGCCGGGTTTCGCCGGGTCTGGGACCGTCGTGAGCGGATCGTAGATCTTTATGCCGGGCAGCAATTGCGAAAAATCGCCGGTACGCTGCGCGGCTGTTGGAACGGTTCCGGTAATATTGTCCGGACTTCGATCCTTGATTTGTTCAAAGTTGAAGAAGAAGAACGTCCGGTTCTTCCCGTTGTAGACCTTCGGGATGAGAACAGGCCCGCCGACGGCGAAACCGTATTCATTGTGGCGAACTGGATTACGGCTCAACCCGTTTCTGTTATTGGTCCAGCCATTGGCGTTCAGGACGTTGTTGCGGAAGTATTCATAAACACTGCCGTTGATCTCGTTTGTCCCGCTTCGTCCGGCGGCGGTTAGAATCCCGCCACCCGATCTGCCGTATTCGGCGGAGAAATTATTGGTGATCACTTTGAATTCGGCCACCGTTTCCAGCGGCGGAGTATATACAATGTCATTGGTCGACGTGTTGCGCGTTTCCTGGCCATCGAAGAGAACGCCGCTTGTGTTGGAGCGCCCGCCGCTGATGATCGGACCGGTGCCGGAGTTGCCGGAGGGCGTGACACCCGGTGCCAGGGTCAACAGTGCGTAGGGATTCCTCCCATTCAGCGGCAGTTGGACGATCTGCTGGCTGGACACTACATTGCCCTGTGACGAGGTTTGCTGGTCCAAGAGTACCGCGTTCGCTGTAACGGTAATCTCCTGTTTGATAGTTCCTGGCTCCAGAGTCAGATTGATAGTGGCCGCCAGTCCGACGCGAAGCGAGATATCCGTTACTCGCGCCGCGGAGAAGCCCTCTTTTTCGGCGACGACTGAATAGGTTCCATGCGGGACAAACGGAAACGAATAGTTGCCCTGGTTGTTTGTCTGTGTTGAAACCGCGACCTGAGTTGCCGTGTTGGTGAGGGTCACCTTCGCGCCTGCTATCGCTGCGCCAGACCCATCGGTGACGATCCCCGTGACAGTTGCTTGCTCGACCTGGGCCTGACAAAGAAACGCATTTGCGATGGCGAAGGCAAACGTGGCGAGTGACAGTGCAAACTTACGAGACATAAACTTTGTGATCTCCCCTGTTTCTGAACCTCGGTGAAATTACCTGTTTGGACAATAGCGGGAAAATCGGCGTCCAACAACGTTAGAAATGTTTTCTAACGGTTGTCTAACATATTGAGAATACGTTAGATCCGGCGCGTGCCGAAAGGGGCGGTATTCTGTGATATGCTACGCGTTTTAAAGGCGGATCCCCATGCAGGGAAGAGCGAATCAAGTTGAGCACATGGCCGCGATTGCCAAAGTCCATGACATCGCTCCTCATGCCGAGGCGCTGAGAGTCCACGTTCGGCGGATCATTGAGAGCCCCGCGTTCAGGGGAAGCCGGCGCAGCCAGGAATTCCTTCAATACATCACTGATAGAGCGTTGGACGGTCACTTCGACGATTTGAAGGAACGCACTCTTGGAGTGGAGTTATTCGGCCGGACGCCGTCTTACGATACTGGTGAGGATGCGATCGTTCGGGTCACCGCTTGGGATGTGCGGAAACGGCTCGCCCAGTTCCATGCGGAGGCCGGTTTCGCGTCCGAATTCCGGGTCGATCTTCCTCCTGGGTCCTACATTCCGGATCTTCGAAGGGCTACGGTCGAGCCGCTGCCCGTCGCCCTCGTTGAGATTCCCTCAGCGCCAGTTGCCAGTCCTGAATTGACCGTCGTTCCGAAGCCCGACCGCGGAAAGCGTCTCAGGTTGCCCCGCATGTTGCCCAATGTGCCGCGCCGGGCCGCGTTGGTTGCGCTCGGTCTCGGGCTCTGTGCGTTCGCATGGATTTGGAGCCAGCACTATTCAGTGGTTGCCCGTTCGTCGGCGAAGCGCGTCCTGCCATGGTCTGCTCTGATTCAGCAGGGCCGTCCGACGCACATCATTTTTTGCGATCCGGAAATTGTGACAGTGCAAAAAATTCTGAACTTTACCGTATCTCTCTCCGATTATGCAAATCGGCAATATTGGCCTAATCCAACTTTGTTGAATCCGGACATGCGGCGGATTATGCAAACTGTATCGTTCCGCGGAACGAACGTGGCGGCGGTGGACGCAGAGATGGCGCTCAAGATCGCCGATCTTCCGATGGCTGGGGCGAGCCACCAAATCGATACGCATACGGCCCGTAGCGTCCGTTTGGTGGATTTCAAAACCGAGGACAGTTTTATCCTTTTCGGCAGCCCGCGGTCAAATCCATGGGTTGAACTTTTCCGCGATCAATTGGATTTCATCTTCGAATTCAATAACATTCGGCGATCTGAATTTGTCCACAATAAGCGTCCACAGAGTGGAGAACAATCGGACTATGTCCCTACTGCCGAAGGATGGGGGACTGGCCAGGCGTATGCCATCGTCGCGTTTATCGGCAACCCCAACCAGAGCGGCGACGTGCTCCTGATTGCGGGGTCGAACGCGGAAGCTACCGAGGCGGCCGGAAAACTTGCCACGAATCTGGATCTGTTTTCCCAGACTCTGAAGAGCCGCGGAATGGATCCAAGCGGCTCGCCGCGCCACTTCGAAATGCTCTTGCGGGTTTCCACCATGGCCGGCTCCCCGAACACCTTTGACGTGATCGCATGCCACGCCTTGCCAGGCAAGACAACGTGATCATAATAGAATGAGATCACCAATCAGCCATGCGACTTGTCACGCTGCTCGGCATTTTTTCAATCGTTCTTCCGGCTGCGGAACGTCCGCTGGAGTTCAACCGCGACGTGCGGCCGATTCTGGCGGACAAATGTTTTCTTTGTCACGGCCCTGACGCGAAGAACAAAAACATCCCTCTGCGTTTGGACAGCGAAGCCGCCGCCAAGGCGGACCTCGGCAAAGATGTCCACGCAATTGTAGACGGCCAGCCCGCGGCCAGCGAACTCATCCGGCGGATCACCTCCGACAACAAGGGCATGAAGATGCCGCCTGTCTATTCGGGGCTGAAACTGACGGAAAAAGAGCAGGACACGCTGTGGAACTGGATCGAGCAAGGCGCGAAATGGGAGAAGCACTGGTCATTCATTCCTCCCAAGCGCTGGCCCGAACCGCAGGTGAAGGATGCCGCCTGGCCGAAGAATTCCATCGACCGCTTCATACTTGAGCGCCTCGAACGCGAGGGTTTGAAGCCGTCGGCCGCGGCCACGCCGGAGACTTTGATCCGGCGGGTGTCGCTCGACCTTACCGGACTTCCGGCGACTCCCGCGGAGATCGATGCGTTTGTGAACGACAAATCTCCGAACGCTTACGAGAAGGTGGTCGACCGGCTGCTCGCTTCACCCCGCTATGGCGAACGGATGGCCGAGCGCTGGCTCGACGGGGCGCGTTACGCCGACACTAACGGTTATCAGTACGACGCCGAGCGCGTGATGTGGCCCTGGCGGGATTGGGTGATTGCGGCATTCAATCGCAACGAGCGTTTCAACCAGTTCACGCTGGAGCAGATCGCCGGCGACATGCTGCCGAACGCCACCCTGCAACAGAAGATCGCCACCGGATTCAATCGTAATCACCGGGCGAATACCGAAGACGGGTTGATTGCCGAGGAATACGCCGTCGAATACGTGGTCGATCGCGTCGAGACCACGTCGGCTGTTTTTCTTGGACTCACTCTCGGTTGCGCGCGTTGCCACAATCACAAATACGATCCGTTTACGCAAAAAGAGTTCTACCAGACGTTTGCGTATTTCAACAATGTGCCGGAACTCGGCCGCGCTATGAAGTACGGAAACTCGCCGCCGTTGATTCCAGCGCCTACTCCGGAGGAGCAGGCTGCTCTCAAGAGTGTGGAGAGCCGCATGAGGCTTGAGGAAGAGTTTCTGCAGCAGCATGGCTCTTCTGAGCACCACGAACAGAAGACTTGGGAGCACGAGATCGCTAAGGGCGATCCCGTTTATTGGGCGCCGGACGTCGCACAGGTTTATGGCTTGAGCACCGCGGAGGTGAATCTTCCGCGCGTAGCCGGCCGCACGGGGCGCGCTGTCGCGTTCGACGGAAAGTCCGAGATTGACGCAGGCGACGTGGCACCGTTCGATATCGAAGACCGCTTTACTCTGTCGACGTGGATGTATTCCGAATCCACACCCGATGGCAGCCTGATTTCGCGAATGAAGGACGACCCGAAGGGCAAGGGTTACGGATTGCATCTCGATCAGGGCAAGGTTCACGTAAATCTCACCAGCGTGTGGGTCAGTGATGCCATTCGTGTCGAGACGGAAGAAACCCTGGAGCCCAAGCATTGGTACAACGTCACCGTCACCTATTCCGGATCGCGAACCGCAGACGGTGTGCACATCTTTATCGACGGTAAACCAGCCAAGGTGAAGGTGCTGCTGGATAACCTCTACCGGCCGTTCCGCAATGCGGGCAATGAGGTGAAGGATCCGTTCCGCATCGGCGGTGGTTGGGGATCTGAACGCCGTTTCCACGGGATGATTGACGACGCGCGCGTCTATTCGCGTGTTCTGAGCGAACGCGAGATCGCCGTACTGGCTCTCGGCGAGTCGCTCAACGACATTGCGCGGAAACCGGAACTCCAGCGAAGCGGAATTGAGAAGGACGAACTGCGCTGGTATTTTCTGGAGAATGTCGCGACCCCGGAACTGCAGGACGCCTGGAAGCGTCTCCTGGCTCTCGGTCAGGAGAAGGAAAAACTCGAGCGTAGCTTCCCCACCGTGATGGTGATGGCCGAGAGTCCTGTGTTGAAAGAAACGCATCTGCTCACTCGCGGCGCGTACGATCACCCGGCCGAAAAAGTGACGCCGGGCGTTCCGGCCGTACTGCCCCCATTGCCTGCTGGAGTGCCGGACAATCGTCTCGGTTTTGCCGAGTGGTTGATCGATCCGGGTAATCCCCTGCTGGCGCGCGTGACGATGAATCGCTTCTGGCAGATGTATTTCGGGACGGGCATTGTGAAGACGATCGAGGATTTCGGCACGCAGGGCGAATGGCCATCGCATCCTGAGCTTCTCGATTGGCTTGCGACGGAGTTCGTTCGTACGGGTTGGGATGTGAAGGCGATGCAGAAGCTGATCGTGATGAGCGCAGCGTATCGCCAATCGTCAAAAACCACTCCTGAATTGGAGCAACGCGATCCCGACAACCGTCTGATGGCGCGCGGGCCGCGATTCCGCCTGCCTGCGGAGATGATTCGCGATCAGGCGCTGGCGGTTTCCGGTCTGCTGTATGAAAAACTCGGAGGCCCGTCGGTGAAGCCCTATCAACCGGCTGGGCTGTGGAAAGAAATCACCATGCAGGGCATGGATTACACGCCGAGTCAGGGTCATGACCTTTACCGCCGAAGTCTGTACACGTTTTGGAAGCGAACCGTTGCGCCGCCGATGATGGTGAATTTCGACGCCGCCAATCGCGAGACCTGCGTTGTTCGCGAGACACGGACGAACACGCCGCTGCAGGCGCTCGATCTGATGAACGACCTGACGTTTGTGGAAGCCGCCCGTTTCCTTGGGCAGCGCATGATCAAAGAAGGCGGCGCGGACGCCGATTCACGATTGCGCTACGGTTTTATGCTCGCCACCGGACGCAAGCCGTCGCCATCCGAGGCACAGATTCTGCGCGACAATTTGCAATATCATCTGGATTATTTCGCCGGCAAGCCTGATGAACTAAAGGCGTACCTGAGCCAAGGCGCTTCGCAACCGGCCCCGGCTATGGATGCGCGCCAGCTTGCCGCCTACGCGTCGGTGGGCAGCCTGCTGTTGAATTTGGACGAGACGATCTCGAAGGAATGAACTATGGATCCGATTGAGCAACGCAAACTTCAATTAACCCGCAGGCATTTCTTCGGCCTGTCCAGCACGGGCATCGGAGTCGCGGCGCTTAGTTCGCTGATGGCGCCCGAGGCGCAGGCCACCACGGGAGCGCTTCCCGGCCTGCCGCATTTTCCTCCGAAGGCGAAGCGAGTCATCTATCTGTTTCAGCACGGCGCGCCTTCGCAACTGGATCTTTTCGACTACAAGCCGAATCTCGTCAAAGTTCGCGGCGCCGAGTTGCCGGACTCCGTACGCAACGGTCAGCGGCTCACTGGGATGACGGCCTATCAAGCGAAGTTTCCGACTGCTCCGTCAATCTTCCAGTTCTCGCAACATGGGAAGAGCGGCACCTGGATGAGCGAACTTCTGCCACATACGGGCAAGGTCGCCGACGAGATTGCGATCATCCGGTCGTTGAAAACCGACGCGATCAATCACGATCCGGCCGTTACGTTTTTTCAGACCGGGTTCCAGATTGCGGGGCGTCCGAGCATCGGCGCCTGGCTCTCTTATGGTCTAGGCTGCGAGAGTCAGGATCTGCCGGCATTCGTCGTCATGGTTTCACAAGGCAACGGTGGCACGCAGGCGTTGGCCGATCGCGCCTGGGGCAGTGGTTTCATCCCAACGAAATACGCCGGCGTGAAGTTCCGGTCGGGCGCCGACCCGGTGCTCTACCTTTCGAATCCGCCCGGCTATTCCGACACAGCCCGGCGCCGCTTCCTTGACGATTTATCCAAGCTGAATGAGATTGAGTTGAAAGATTACCAGGACCCCGAGATCGCCACGCGCATCTCGCAGTACGAAATGGCGTACAAGATGCAAAAATCGGTTCCGGAACTGGCGGATCTTTCGAAAGAACCCGACTCTATATTCGATATGTACGGCCCGGATTCGCGAAAGCCCGGGAGCTATGCGGCAAACTGCATTCTGGCGCGCCGTCTGGCCGAGCGCGGCGTGCGATTTATCCAGCTTTTCCATCGCGGGTGGGATCAGCACAACAACCTGCCGAAGGAAATCCGCGGCCAGTGCCTGCAGACCGACCAGCCGACCGCCGCACTGATTCAGGATTTAAAGCAGCGCGGAATGTTGGACGACACTCTGGTGGTCTGGGGCGGGGAATTCGGGCGCACAGTCTACTCACAGGGCACTCTGACGGCAGACAATTACGGACGCGATCATCATCCGCGATGTTTTTCGGTGTGGATGGCGGGAGGCGGAGTCAAAGGCGGGATCACCTACGGCGAAACGGACGACTTCAGCTACAACATCGCCTCGAATCCGGTGGACGTTCACGATTTGCACGCGACCATTCTGAATTGTCTGGGCGTGGATCACACGCGGCTTACGTTTAAGTTTCAAGGACGGCATTTCCGATTGACGGATGTTTCGGGGAACGTGGTGAAGGGTCTGCTTGCGTAAGTTTTTTGTCTTTGTTGCGGCCATGACCGCATTTGGCGAATCACCATTCCGCCATCCAGCTTCTTCAGGAGAAAACGCTCACCCGCATTCACGCGTTGAACGATTCCATCGACGGCGTATTGGGCGTGTACGCAATCGACCTCGCTACCGGACAAACTCTCTCCTTCCATAGCGGCACTGTATTCGCCACCGCCAGCACCATCAAGATTCCGATCCTGATCCAGATGTTCAAAGCAGCGCGGGCCGGTCAGTTCAAGATGACCGACCGCGTGACGATCCAACCCTCCGAGACGGTCGGCGGCAGCGGCCATCTGCAAGCGCTGTTGCGTAGCGGGCCAGTCACGCTCAGTGTGAAAGAGCTGATCACGGCGATGATCGAAACCAGCGACAACACTGCGACGAACAAGTGTATTTCGATGGTTGGAATCGACAACGTGAACCGCACTTTGGACGAGTTGGGAATGCGCTCTACGCGGCTGCAGCGCAAGATGCTCGATACCGCGTCATCGAAAGCAGATCGCGAAAACATATCGACGCCTTCCGAGATGGCGCGTCTGGCGGAACTGATTTATCGCGGTAAAGCCGTCGACGCCGAGGCATCGCGCGAGATGATTGAAATTCTGAAATTGGTGGACGCCGACATCCGCAAAGTAATCCCCGACAGCATCGACGTCGCCTCCAAACCCGGGGAACTTACGGGCGTGCGCTGTGAGACCGCTATTGTCTTTCTGAAGAAACATCCCTTCGTTGTGACGGTGAACTCGACGTTCATAAAACCCGGCACAGACCCCGTACCCGACGCCGCGCGCATTGTGTTCGAATATTTCGAGAAGCTGGAAGCGTCGAATCGTTACGGGAACAAAATACAATAGGGTTGCGTACAGAAATAAGGGAAAGGTGGTCCGAATGGAACTCAGCGGCAAGAAAATTGCGGTGCTGGTAGATCAGCTTTACCAGGAAATGGAAGTCTGGTACCCGCTGTTCCGCCTCCAGGAAGCCGGAGCGGAAGTCGTAACCGTTGGCCCGGCCGCCGGCCACACGTATCCGAGCAAACTTGGCTATCCAGTGAAGTGCGACATCTCCTGGGAGGTGGCGCAGTCCTCCGATTTCGATGGCGTCGTAATCCCGGGCGGTTATGCGCCCGATCACATCAGGCGGCATCCCAAAGCGCTCGAGTTCGTGCGCGAAATCGATCAACAAGGCAAACTGGTGGCGTCCATTTGCCATGGTCCCTGGGTGCTTTGCTCCACCGGCACGCTGAAGGGGCGCAAGCTGACGAGCTTCTTTGCCATCAAGGACGACGTCGTGAATGCAGGAGGAGAATGGGTCGACGCCGAAGTGGTGGTAGACGGTAACCTGGTCACTTCCCGCAAACCCGAAGATTTGCCGGCGTTCTGCCGCGAAGCGATCGGCGTCCTCACACAGTTCAAAAAGTAGAACTGCATGGACACCGTTATATCGGTTCAAGGTCTCACCAAAAAATACGGCGAGTTCGAGGCAGTTCGCGGGCTCGATTTCGAAGTGGCAGCGGGCGAGGTCTTTGGACTCCTCGGTCCGAACGGTGCGGGCAAAACAACCACTGTCGAAATTCTGGAAGGACTACGGCCGCGCACTAGCGGCCAGGTCTCGGTCCTTGGCTTCGATCCGGGCGTGAATAATCGGGCGATTAAGGACAGCATCGGCGTCTGCTTGCAAGCGACGAACTTACCCGAAAAACTCAAGGTGCACGAAGCGCTCGAAGTGTTTTCGAGTTTCTACTCGAAGAACTCCGATCGCGACCGTCTCCTCAAGCGGCTTCAACTCTGGGATAAGCGGGACGCGTTCTACGGCACACTTTCCGGCGGCCAGAAACAGCGTGTCGCGCTCGCCTTGGCATTGGTGAATGATCCGCAACTCGTTTTTCTCGACGAGCCGACCACCGGACTCGATCCGCAGGTGCGTCTGGAAATTCACCGGCTGATTCAGGAACTGCGCGAGGCCCGCTGCACGGTACTGATCACCACGCATTACATCGAAGAAGCGGAGCGGCTCTGCGACCGTGTAGCGATCGTCGACGAGGGCAAGATCATCGCGATGGGAACGCCGGCGGAAATCCAAGCCAGGACGCTCGGCACTTCGCGAATCGATTTACACGTCGACCGGCCGATGCCGGCGGGTGAAATCCCGATGGCCCTCAACGGCGCGAAACTCGTCTTCAACGATGAGCGAACCAAGCTCAATGTCTCGTCCGGCAAACCGACGCACACGCTGGTGGAACTGGTTCGTTGGATCGATTCGCAGGGAATCGAAATCGTGGATATACAACTGAAGCGGCCAACCCTGGAAGACGTGTTCATCGAGCTGACAGGAAAGAAGCTGCGCGAATGAAACCCTACCTTGCGTTGATCCGGATCAATCTGCGGCTGGCTGCACGGGAAAAGGCGGTCCTGTTTTTCAACTACATTTTTCCGCTGATTTTCTTCTTTGGATTCGCATCCGCATTTGGTTCTCAGAGCGGCACCATGCCCCAGGTTGTCGCCATGGTGCTGGTGATCGGCATTCTCGGCAGCGGATTGTTTGGCGCCGGAATCCGCGCGGTGGCCGAGCGCGAAGCGAACATTCTCCGGCGCTACAAAGTGGCTCCCATTAGTCCCGCGCCGATTCTGGTGGCATCCATGGTCACCGGCTGGGTTCTCTATCTGCCATCGGTTGCGTTGATGCTCGCCATCGCCCGTGTCCGCTACCACATGGAACTGCCGCAACACCTGTTCTCCCTATTTGCTCTGGTCACGCTGGGAGCGTTTGCCATGCGAGCCATCGGGCTCATTGTGGCCGCGGTAGTGAACTCGGTAGCGGAAAGCAACATCCTGATCCAAGTGATGTATATGCCGATGTTGTTCCTCAGCGGAGCCACTTTTCCGCTGGCCGCCATGCCGAACGTCGCGCAGATCGTGGCGCAATATCTGCCCGCATCGCACCTGTTTTCCGGTATGCAAGGGATCATGCTGCGGAATGAATCACTGGGGCAAAATCTGGTTTCGTCCGCCGCACTGTTGATTACCACCATGGTCGGGACCTTCGTCTCCATCAAGTTATTCCGCTGGGAGAAGGAAGAGAAAATCGCCCGCAGCGCAAAGGCCTGGATTCTCGTCGTGCTCGCGCCCTTTTTGGTGCTCGGAACCTGGCAGGCGTACAGCAAAGAGAATCTGGCGAAGAATAAGGTTTACGAGCGTCAACTACGCCGCAACCGCTCGTGGATGATTCGCAACGCGCGGATCTTCACCGGCGACCGCGTGATCGAATCGGGCTCGGTGTTGCTGAAGGACGGTAAGATCGCCGAAATCTATGAAGGTTCCGCGCCGGAAGCGAAGACACTCGATGCGGATGCGATTGAAGCAAGCGGCAAGACGCTGCTTCCCGGATTGATCGATGTACACGTCCACTTGGGCGCGCCAGGAGTGATCCCGGAGAGCGACAAGGACTACGATCCGAAGAAAAATCTCGACCGCGCTCTCGAAGCTTATCTCTACAGTGGAGTCACGACTGTCCGAAGCACCGGCGATTTTCTGGACGAGATCCTCAAGGCGCGCGCGCGTTTCGCCGAAGGCCAGAAACTCGGCGCCGAACTGTTTGTCTGTGGCCCGCTCTTCACCGCGGAAGGCGGACACGGCACGGAATACTTTGCCAACGCCCCGGAATTCGTGAAGCAGATGGCTGCAGGGCAGTTCGTCCGGTTGCCTAAGACTCCAGACGAAGCGAAGCAGCAAGTGGACGCGCTCAAAGCCCGCGGCGTCGATGCCATCAAGGCCGTTCTCGAGGCCGGAGCGGCCGGCCTGCTGTTTAACCGGCTCGACATCGCATTGCTGAACGCAATTGCCCAGCAGGCTCACGCCGATGGGTTGCCGGTCACGGTGCACACCGGTGAAGCTCGCGATGTGAAAGATGCGGTCGCCGCCAACGTAAACGGCATCGAGCATGGATCGGCACGGGATCGAATTCCCGACGAAATATTTGTCTTGATGGCGAAGCAGGGAATCGCTTACGACCCGACACTTTCGGTCATGGAAGCCTTTCAGGATCTGAAGGAGGGCAAAACGGACCTGCTCGATCGTTCTCTGGTGGCGCAGGTGGTTCCTCCCAAAGTGCTGCAGAATACCAAACAGAAATTGGCAAGTTCGGATGGGCAAAAGTCGTTGGCAAAGCTCAAGCAGTATCCGGTGGATTTGAGCATCGCGGAGGACAATCTGCTGCGCGCCTATCGCGCCGGAGTGCTGGTAGTGGCGGGCTCCGACGCGGGAAACATGATGGTGGTTCACGGACCGGCCATACACCGCGAAATGCAGCTCTGGGTGAAGGCTGGAATCCCGGCCCAGGCTGCGCTGGCGGGCGCCACAGCCAACGCCGCCAAGGCCCTCCGTGCCGACCAGCGTATCGGCTATATTCGTAAGGGCTACGACGCGACACTGCTGTTGGTAGATGGCAACCCGCTGCTGGACATCTCAGCGACGGAACACATTTCCGGCGTGTATTTCAAAGGTGAAAGTGTAAGCCGTTCGACGTTGTTCGATCAGCAGTAACTCACCTATATTTCCATCTCCATCCGGCACATCCAGCCCGACTAGTACTTACCCGTGCATCTTCGCCACCGCACTCTCATCTGCAACCGGTGGAGAGTGATAAACCATGTTCGGCCTAAGGATCGCAGTTGGATCGGCGTTGGTCTGTGTAGAGTTCGCCTTGCTCAATTTGGGACTGTCGTTAGTCAGTTCCCAAAGCGACCTCGCAGTATGGATGGGTGTGATCATCCTGATCGTCTTTGTCGTTGCCGCCGCTTATCTCGGCCGGTGGATCTTCACCCGCATAAAGATAAGCTCGAATCGCTCCGGAATAATGTTGTTGATTGCCGCAATCGCCGGAACGTCGTTTTTCGCCACCGGTTGCGCCAAAACAATTCCGCCGGGACATGTGGGCATCGTGGTAAACCAGTACGGCTCACAGAAAGGCGTGGCGGATTTTCCGCTCAAGACCGGCCGGGTCTGGTACAACCCCTGGAGCAAAACCGTGTTCGACTACCCCGTGTATGTTCAAAGGGCCGTGTGGACGAAGAGCATGGGCGAAGGCCGGCCGCAGAACGAAGAGGTCTCTTTCAACTCAAAAGAAGGCATGGGCTTCACAGGTGACATTTCGTTTTCCTATCACCTCGTCGAGACAAGAGTTCCAGCATTCTACGTGAAGTTCCGGTCAGACGACCTGGAGCGTTTTACTCACGGCTTCATGCGGGACGTTGTGCGCGACATTTTGAATGAATCGTCGGTCCACTTCAGTAGCGACGAAATCATGGGCTCAGGCAAGGAAGCCATGCTCAAAGAAGTACGCGATCGACTGAACATGGCGATGGAACCCATCGGAGTCGTCCTCGATCAGTTCGGATTCATCGGCGCTCCGCGGCCGCCGGAAAGCGTCCAGGAGGCGATCAACGCGAAACAGAAGGCCACGCAGGACGCAATCCGCGCGGAGAATGAGCTGAGAACGGCTCGGGCCGAGGCGCAAAAGGTGATCGCGTCGGCCGAAGGCACTGCGCGTGCGAATGACCTCATGACGAAGTCGATCACGCAGCAGATTGTCTCCTGGCGTCAACTCGACGTCCAGCAGCAGGCGATCTCCAAGTGGGACGGGAAACTGCCGCAGTACAGTGGCGGCGGGGCGATCCCATTTATTCAGGTTGCGAAGCAGTAGTTCAAGCAATTGCGATGCAATCGATTTCCACCTGAACATCGCGAGGCAGGCGCGCTACTTCCACGGTGGACCGCGCAGGCGGCGTTTCGACGAAGTAGCGCCCATAGACTTCATTCATCTTTGGAAAGTCAGCCATGTTCTTGAGAAACACGGTCGTCTTGAGCACTTGCGATAGCGACGAACCCGACGCCTCCAGCACCGCCTTCAGATTCTCCAGCACTCGCTCCGTCTGTGCTGCGATGTCTCCTTCAACCACCTGCCCGGTAGACGGGTCGAGCGGAATCTGTCCGCTCAAGTAGACGACGCCATTATGCGCGATAGCCTGCGAATACGGGCCGATTGCTTTGGGCGCCTTTTCGGTTGCGATGGGTAGCTTCATTTGTCGTCAAAGCGCAGCGTGCCCACGATGTCTCGCACGCTGGCGATTTTCTCCTCTTTCAGAAATTCATCCAACTCCCGGGCAATGCGCGCTGTTGCGCCGGGATCCCAGAAATTTGCTGTGCCCACTTCCACAGCGGTCGCCCCGGCAATCAGGAATTCCGCTGCATCCTCCCCGCTTGCAATGCCACCCAGCCCAATCACCGGGATCTTCACGGCTCGCGACGCCTCGTAGACCATTCGGAGCGCAATCGGCTTAATGGCCGGACCCGATAGCCCGCCAAAGCCCGCGCCGATCCTGGGCCTGCGCGTGTGCACGTCGACCGCCAGAGCGACAAAAGTGTTCACTAACGAAACCGCGCTCGCGCCCGAATCCTCCGAGGCTTTTGCCAGAGGTTCGATCCTCGCCACGTTTGGTGAAAGCTTCACGATCACCGGACGCTTTGTAATGTTAGTAATCCCGGTCACAACTTCAGCCAGCAACGCCGGATCGCTGGAAAAAAAGATGCCGCCATGTTTGGTATTTGGACACGAAACGTTCAGTTCATACCCCGCAGGGCCCTCGTGGTCCTCAAGAGCCCGGACCACTTCCTGGTAATCTTCGGGCGCGTAGCCAAACACATTGACGAAGTAAGGGGTTTCGATCGCTCGCAGTGGGGGTATCTTGTCTCGAATAAAGGCTTTAACACCTATGTTCTGCAACCCGATGGAGTTCATCATGCCCGCTTCGGTCTCAAAAAGCCGAGGCGGCCGATTGCCATTCATAGGCTCAGCCGAGATGCCTTTTACTACGAACCCGCCGATCGTTCCGAGATCGGTAACACTCGCAAATTCAATACCATAGGCGAAGGTTCCCGACGCTGCCAGCACCGGGTTCCGCAGCGGAATGCCGCAAAGGGAGGTTGCCAGCCTCGTGGACGATGACGTCACTCGCGTACCAGCATAACAGGACTCATGGAGGTAAGGTCCCCCCTTAAATAAGGGGTCAGGCGCTATAAGGTATTTTCGCGGTTCGTACGAATATAATCCTATACTCGAAGACTATAATAGGAAACGGAATCCCCACAAATCTTGTGCCGCCTAAGAAGCGCCATTATCGCTCGCTAGCTTCCAAGTACTCCATCTTCACAAGTGCGCTCCTTTTTTGGGTAGTGTTGGTCCTTGTCGCCTACGACCTGCGCCAGGACAATTTTAACGTCTCCAAGGGGGCCCTGCTCCTCGCAATTCTGCTGCTCGTCGCCAGCGCCATCTCCCGAATGACCATTCGGCTACTCTCCCGGCCTCTGGCGCTTTTGCAAACCGGCATCACCAATGTTCGGGAAGGCAGGCTGGAACCGATTCAGGTTTCCAACACCGGTGACGAAATCGAGTTTTTGGGCGAGAGTTTCAATCGGATGATCGAGGCGCTCGCGGCCACGCAGAACGAGCTGCTGCAAAACCAGGAAATGCTCGAAGAGCGCATCCGGCAGCGCACACAGCAACTGGAAGTGGCGATGCAGAAGGCGCTCGCCGCCAGCCAGGCCAAGAGCGAATTTCTGGCCAACATCTCGCACGAACTGCGCACCCCCATGAACGGCATCCTCGGCATGATGGATCTGGTTTTGCAGAGTCCGCTTTCCATCGAACAGCGGGATCATATGGAAACCGCGCAATCGTGCGCCTACTCTTTGCTGGCGATCCTCAACGATCTTCTCGACCTGTCGAAGATCGAGGCGGGCAAAATGGCCCTGGAGCGAATACCTTTCTCGCTCCGCCCGTTACTGGACGAAGCGGTCAAATCCCAGGCGGCCGTCGCCATGCTGCGCGACGTTGGCCTGCGCTCGGAAATCGACAACGATTTGCCCGAACAGATGCTTGGCGATCCGCTCCGGTTGAGGCAAATCCTGTCAAATCTGTTGAGCAATGCAGTCAAGTTCACAGCCCAAGGCTTCGTTCTGCTGAAGGCGTCCGGCCACGGCATTGTGGATGATAAATTCGCGCTTCGTATTGAAGTGATCGATACCGGAACGGGCATTCCGCTGGACAAGCTGCAAACCATCTTCGAGAAGTTTACTCAGGCGGATACCAGCATTAACCGGCGATTCGGCGGTACGGGCCTTGGACTGGCGATCACACGGGTATTGGTGGCGATGCATGGCGGAACGATCGCGGTGGAGAGCGAAGTCGGCCGAGGCAGCCGTTTCACCGTGAATATCCCCTACGAGCTTGCGTCCGTGCCAAAGCCGCCGGTGCCGGAACTGAGTCCTATTTCCGCCGGACCCGCGCTCCACTCCGACGACCGGGGCACCATCCTTGTGGTCGAAGACAATCTGGTGAATCAGAAAATGGTCTCCTCCATTTTGCGCAAGCACGGTTTCAAGGTGGAGATCACCAGCAATGGACAGGAAGCCATCGAAGCCTTGCAGCGGCATACGTTCCAACTCGTTCTGATGGACGTCCAGATGCCGATTCTCGACGGGTTGGAAACCACGCGCCTGATTCGGAAGGACCCGCGGTGGGGTCAATTACCGATTGTTGCCATGACTGCCCACGCTATGCACGGCGATCGCGAGGGTTGTCTGGCCGCCGGAATGAACGCGTACATTTCCAAGCCGGTTCACTCGGCTCACCTGCTCAGCGTCGTGGAAGAGTACACTCTATCCGGCTCGAAAATCTAAACCCGTGGCCGCGGCTTACAATTACAATGAAGATCTTCCATGTCGAATCTTCAGCAGATAGAGTCTAAACTCGTTCAGGGTCTTGGTCTGACCCGGCGGCCTGTCTCCGTTTCCATCCTGGACGCGGTCCCTGCTGGAGTCGATAAGTTCAAAGGAATCGTCCCGTCCGGGTGTACTTTCTGGCGGCTGGCCGCTGATGGGTCGGCCTTCTATACAGTCGCCGGCGACCATTACAATTGCCCGGTCGGAGCGTACACGCACAACATTCCGCTTCCCGAAAGCCGCGCTGCCGAGCTCCCGCAAGTGCTTTCTGTCATGACGGGCGTTGGTTATCTCAAAGAGGAAGAGATTCCGGCAATCGGCCGCCTCGACGGGACTCCGAATGTGATTGTTTACGCGCCACTCGGGGATGCGCCGGTCCCGCCGGACGTCGTCGTCATTGCTGGAGGTTCACGATCTCTGATGCTGCTCGTCGAGGCCGCCACGCGAGCGGGTGTGCCCGCGAAAACGGCATTACTTGCCCGCCCCACCTGCATGGCTATTCCTATGGCGATGAAACTCGGAACCGTCGCCAGCACCGGATGCATCGGTAATCGAATCTACACCGAACTCGGCGACGGCGAATTGTATGTTGCCATTCCGGGAGCGAGCGTGGGACCGATTGCCGCCGAGCTGGATGCCATCATCAGCGCGAACCAGGAGTTGGAAAAATATCACCTTGCCCGTCGAGAACAGTTGACCGCTACTTCGCGCTGACTTCGAAGATAAAGATCTGCGCCGGAGTGTTCCCACGGCGCGGTGCAGCTACGAAATAGCGATTCAACTCCGGAACGAACAAAGATGTACGAGCTCCCGGCGCGGTGGGTATCCGCACGATCGGTTCATACGAGTCCGGGCCGGTCTGCCGCACCACGTCCACTTGGCCATCGCCGCCGCTGATGTAAATTCGCTTGTGTGCGCCGTCGTAAAAGATATCATCGACATCGCCCACCGTGTCGCGCTGATCCATCTGCAATCCGGAATCTGTGTCAAGCGTCAGCATGCGAGGGGGTTTGCGAACCACCACGAATAGCCGGCGGTCGGCTTCATCCAGAGCCATTGCGTAGTTCGCCGAATCGTCTGTAGGGAGCGCCCATGTGCGGCCCGACATCTTGGACCCGCGATCGATGACCGCAATGTGCTGCGAGGTGGGTACATTCACGAAAACACGCGACCCCTTTTTCTCGAGCTGAAACGATTCCGGATGCCCTTCCAGTTTCACTTCGGCGATTTGCTTCCCATCCAACTTGAAAAATCCCAACGTTCCGTCTCCGTAGCCGGCCAGGATGTTCTTGGCCGCCGCGTCGATACGCACGTTGTCCGCGTTGCCGATTTTAGTAATGGCCGCCACCACGTCGAACGATGTACCGTCCAGAATCTTGATCGTGCCGTCGTCCCTGGAAGCCACGATTAGCCGGTTCGAGGCGCCGTCGTACGCGATCCCTTGCGGCGCTCGAAACCCTTTGATCGAATTTGCCGCCTTGCCCGATTTCAGATCGATGACCTCCACCGTGTTGTTCCCAAGCGCCGCGACAAACAATCGCTGGCCCTTCGGATCGCAGGTCATATGATCGATGCGCCCCTGCACACCGGGAAGCAGAATGGATCCCACGGGACGAAGCGGCGGCACGGTCGCTGCATGAGCCATCAGGGCCAGCGCCGCTGCAAGCACGCAAGGGATACGCACGGTAATGATTCTAGCGTGGTCCGCATGTTCTTGCAGGCGTTTCGCCGGAACTGGTTCACTCAACGTAGGTACAATGTCTCTACAATGGATGAAGGTGGATTCGAATGGGATGCGGACAACCTGGGAAAGATCGCTTCCCATAGAGTTTCAGCTATTGAGGCAGAAGAGGCGATTCTCAATGACCCAATTCATTGGGACGATCATCCCGATTGGGCCTCTGGCGAGATTAGACGGAAAGTGTTTGGAG
Organism: Bryobacteraceae bacterium; assembly: GCA_963770345.1. Lineage (GTDB taxonomy): Bacteria > Acidobacteriota > Terriglobia > Bryobacterales > Bryobacteraceae > CAVYPH01. Next base: position 438,903 of record CAVYPH010000004.1, read on the forward strand.
AAACGTATGCCGGACGCTTTCTCGTCGTGGTGTGGACGGAGCGCGGCGATCTCATGCGAATCGTAACCGCGTATGAGATGGATGTGAGAGATCGTAAAGAGTACTTGCGGCTGAGGGCGAAACTATCATGAGCACAAAAACCAAAACCGAACAAAAGGCTCAAGCCAATGAGATCCCGAACTTCACTTCGAGCGGACATGAATCCGATTGGTGGGCTGGCAAAGAGGGACGCGACCATCTACACGAACAGCTTCACCAGGCGGAGAAAAACCAAACTCTTCGTCGCGGCACTCCGCCACAGGCGCTGAAAGCGCTTGCGGCCGCCGGACGCACAGTATCGATAAATATCAGGATTCCTGCGGCCGATCTTCAGAAGGCTCACCAGTTGGCGAACGCCAAAGGGATCGGATACCAGACGCTTATCAAAATGCTGCTACACGAAGCCTTGGGGCAGGAAAAGACTCCTCGGCCGGCTCGACCCACTTCACGTTAAACTATTGAATCTGGATAGGATAACTGGTTTATACGCATCTCCGACACAGGGCTCCCTCGCTCACCTAAGCGATATCCACGGTAAGGATTCTGTGGTCGTCGCACGTTGTCATGCAGGGCATTTCCTAATCCCCTCCCGGCTACAGCATCCCCAGTACAAATTCTTGCGGAAGGGCTTACTGCGGGGGGCAAAGTTATATATAATCTCTCCAGTTTGCTTTTTCAGGAGGTCAAACCACGTATGAATCGTAACAGGGTAGGCAGGGGACGCCCCTGCCTTGTCGTAGGGGTATTACTTTTATCGCTGTTGGCGCTTTCAGCCATTCCAGCGTTGGGCCAGACGTTTGGCGAGATTACCGGACGTGTGAGTGATGCTTCCGGGGGCGCCGTTCCGGCCGCAACCATAACGCTCACCAACATCAGCACCAATGCGCTTCGGTCCACAGTCAGCACCGATTCGGGCGATTACACGTTCCCGTCCCTTCCCCCCGGAACCTACAAGATTAAGACGGAACACGCCGGCTTCAAAGTCGCCACCAGCAACAACGTCGAAGTACAAGTGCAACAGACTGTACGTCTCGATTTCACGCTGCAAGTCGGCCAGGTTTCGGAATCCATCGAAGTCGAAGCCGCCGCCGACCAGCTTCAAGCTGAAAACGGCACTGTCGGAACCGTCATCGAGAACAAAGGCATTGTTCAGCTTCCACTCAACGGACGCAATTATCTGAATCTGGTTGCGATGTCGCCCAATGTGAATACGCTTTCACCGTCAGCCGGCCAAGCCGGTTCGCGTCAGGGCGGCGACCGCGCCAACCAATCGATCGCGGCGGCGGGCCAGCGCATCATGTATGACTACTTCACGCTCGACGGAGTTTCCAACACGGATCCGAACTTTAACACCTATGTCGTGCTGCCCTCCATCGACGCGTTGCAGGAATTCAAGGTCCAGATCGGTGTCTATCCGGCCGAATTCGGGCACGAAGCGACGCAAATCAATGTGCTCACCAAGTCGGGCGGTAACAGCTATCACGGCGCTCTGTTCGAATTTCTACGCAACGACAAGCTCGATGCGGCCCCTTACTCGTTCACCTCGAATCACCAGGCGAAGTCGCCCTTCAAGTGGAATGATTTCGGGTTTGAGCTCGACGGTCCGATTCGAATTCCGAAGCTGTTCAACGGCCAAAACAAGCTGTTCTTCATGGCCAATTACGAAGCGCTCCGGCGAAGACAGAATTTTCAGAGCATCTTCTCCGTGCCCACGCCGGCCATGTTCACCGGCAATTTCAGCGGGCTAAACACAACCATCTACGACCCCACCAACAAAACGCCATTCCCGGGAAATATTATTCCCTCGAACCGCTTCGACCCGATCTCACAGAAACTCCTCAAATACTATGCGCCCGCGAACACCGGCAACGGCGCGCTGACAAATAACTACGTCCGGTCGGACTCATCCCCCAACAATAGAGATGGGTTCGTCTTGCGGATGGATTTTGTCGAGTCGTCGAAGTCGCAATGGTCCGGCCGCTATAGCTGGGGCGACGAGAATTCAGCCAGTGAAGGCCTGACTCTCGACGGCACCAAGATCCTTACGAACTTCGAACAGTACATGGGCTCCAATACCCGCACAATCACGCCCAACCTGGTCAACGAGGCGCGGTTTGGATACACACGGTTCTTCAATTCCATCGGTACGCTTCTCGCCTTTAACAAGGATGTCGTCACCGAGATTGGCATTCCCGGTTTTCCCGGCGGCGACCCGGTCACGTGGGGTATTCCGAATGTTACGTTGATTGGTTACAGCTCCATCGGCGACAGCACCGAGGGCCCTTACGCCAACAACAACAACACCTTGCAATTCATGGACAACATCTCGTGGATCCATGGTAAGCATACGTTCCGCTTCGGCGCCGAGTTCACACGGCAGAACTATAACCAGGTCGGGAATCAGTTCGCCCGCGGCCAGTTCACATTCCAGGCAAACTCCACGGTAAGCCCCACGCTGACAGGTGGAGACACATTCGCCGACTTCCTCCTCGGCACCATGTATCAATCCGAAGCGGCAGTTGCGGTAGCCAACGCGGACTTTCAACGCAACCAGTTCCACGCCTTCGTGGACGATACCTGGAAGATCACTCCGAAGCTCACTTTGGCCATGGGTCTGCGCTATGAATTGGTGCCGTCGTTCCATGATTCGCTCGGAAACCTCTTCACCGTCAACTTGCCGCACATCGTGTACGGCGGGCCAGCGCCTCTCGATCAATATCCTCAGTTCATGCGCCAGGGATCTTGCAGCGCCTCGGATGTGTACAACGGAATCAAAATCCAGTGGCCGCAGATTACCACGGTCTGCAGTAACGGGGTTTTGAACGAGAATCTGATGAAAACCGAATTCAAGGACTTCGCGCCCCGCTTCAGCGTGGCCTACTCGCCGAGCTCAAACTGGGTGGTCCGCACGGGTATCGGGATGTTCTACAACCAGGACACCGGTAACCCCGTCTTCGACATGGCGCGCAATATCGCCGGCCGCATCCGGGTCGTCAACTCCGTCGCCGGAGTTTCGAATATTAACTGGGGCAATGCGCTAGCGGCGATTCAGGGCGGCGCCAAGGCGCAAGTCACGTCTCCGTTTGCCTTCGTCGATGCCTATTCGCACCGCACGCCTTACACCTTTGAATACCTGCTGAACGTGCAACGCCAATTTGGCAACAACTGGGTCGTCGAATTTGGCTACCTCGGTTCCCTCAGCCGTCATTTGTATGGTTTCCGCGACGCCAACCAGCCTCAGCCCGGAGCAACTGCTCTTGCAACGCGCACTCCCTTCTCGACCTTCGGAGTGATCCAGTTGGTCAACGACGGCTCGAACGCCCACTACGATTCCGGCAGCGTCAAGCTGACCAAGCGTTTCAGCGCCGGTATCGCCGTGATCACGTCCTACACGTATGCGAAATCAATCGACAACAGCAGCGGCGTGCGCGTTCAAGGCTTCGATACGTTGTATCCCCAGAACAGCAACTGTCTCCAGTGCGAACGCGGCCTCTCGTCGTTCGACACCAGAAATCGCTTCGTCACTTCCGTGATCTACGACCTGCCGTTTGGCAAGGGCCGTGCCATGGCCATCAGCAACCCGGTCGCCAACGCTCTCCTCGGCGGCTGGCAGACCACGGGTCTCTGGACAGTCCAGAGCGGATTGCCTCAGGTGATCACCATCGGCGGCGTCGACCGGTCCAATACGGGTGTCGGGTACGACCGTCCTAATGCCACCGGCGTAAACCCCTACGTCAGCAGTCCGACGCCTAGCCGCTGGTACGATCCGAACGCCTATGTCGAGGAGCCGGCCGGAACATGGGGCAACGTCGGACGGAACACGCTCGTCGGACCGGGAATCTTCGGCCTCGATTTCGCCATACACAAGGAATTCCGGATGCCGTACAAAGAGAACCACAGCGTGCAATTCCGGTTCGAAGCCTTCAACGTGATGAACCATCCGGTCTGGACGGCTCCGAATGGCAACATTCTGGCCGGAGCGGCGTTTAGCGGTCAACCGTCAACCAATGCTCATCAGGGTTTCGGCGTGATTAGTGGCACGGCGATTCCGATGCGGCAAGTGCAGTTGGCTTTGAAGTACTCGTTCTGACACTTCCGGGAGGGAAGGGCTGGCCGTTTTGCCGGCCCCTTCTCGCCCCGCCATTGACGGAAAACCTATTTATCTTGTAACCGCACACCCCTCTGGAGCGCCTCACTATTGATGCGAGCGCGCCAGGTCGCAATTTGCTTCGTGTTTTCGGCAGCCGCATTGGCGGCTCAGGCCGTAAACGACTCATCTGACGGCGCTTTCACAGAAACCCCGCCGGTGGTCACTCCACTTGCCCCGGCCATTTCCGACGACCGTATCCTCGGAATCATCCCCAACTTCACCACCGTGAACGACCCCCATCAAGTGGTGGCCCCGCTTAAGGTTCGAGACAAATGGATGCTCTTCGTGAAGGAAACCGTCGATCCCTTTACGTTCGCCTCGGCGGCAATGGGCGCGGCTATGTCGCAGGGCGGGAACACAATGCCCCAGTATGGCCATGGCAAGAGTGCCTACTTTCAGCGTGTGGGAGCGGCGACGGCGGATATGGCCACCCAGAATTTCTTCTCCACCGCGGTGCTCGCGCCGCTGTTTCACCAGGATCCCAGGTATTACCGCATGGGTCCGGAGCACAGCATCGCACGCAGAGTTCTATACTCCGTGAGCCGCCAATTCATTACCCGGCAGGACTCCGGACGCTCTGCCTTCAACGTTTCCGGCATTCTTGGCATGGGCATGGGAATCGCTCTTTCGAATGCTTACTATCCCAGTGTGGACGTGACTGCTTCGGTCAACCGGTCGCGCTTCGTAACAAGTATCTCGGGGAACTGCTTCGGCAATCTCCTTCCCGAGTTCTGGCCTGACATTCAACACCTCCAGAAAAAACTCTTCCACCATAAGGATTAATTCGAGAATCTCACAACTCGTTCCCTGTTTAATGGCCTTATTCCACCACCAACTGGCCCTTCATTTTCTGGTGTCCTAATCCACAGAAGTGCGAGCATTCGAATAGGAATGTTCCGGCCTGATCGGCAGTGAACTCCACTGTAACGGCTTCGCCCTTTGGCAGTTGCTGGTTAATGTGGAAGGCTTCCAGCTTGAACCCGTGACTTCGGTCGACCGCTGTAATGGCCAACCTGATATGGTCACCTCTCCTTGCCCTGATCACGTTGGGGGAAAACTCATACTTCCTGGCAGTTACTCGGATCTCGCTGTCGGCGCCCGCCAGCGGTTTCTGAGCCAAATACGCCGAACTGGCGAACAGCGCAGCCGCCGCGAGCGTGACAGTCAATCGGGTCATCGTGCCTCCTTCCTGGAGCGAATTTTAGCCCTGAACAATGGCCGGTCAGGCAGCCGGCCGAGTCGGCCCATTCTCAGGTGAAGAGCGTGGGCCAGCCTCTTTTCTTCTAGGAAAGGTTGGACACCTCCTGGGGGAAGGAAGTTCAGGTGGTGTCCGCGCCAAACGAGGGCGGTCCGCCTCTCGTTTGGAAATCAGGAATAGTCGTGGGGTAGCAAATAGAATTGCCATAAAACAAGCCTTCCTCTGCTCGATGTTTCGGATCACTTTTTGAAGCCTGCGTGAAACCGTTTGCATCGTGCGTCAACCTGGAATACCTGAGACGGACCCGCCTTATTCCCTCTGCCGCCTTTCCATTTGCAGCGCTCTAGGAATTTTTTCAGGCATTCATGGGTTCTGTACAGCGGGAGGGCCGATATTATGGTCCGGCTATTATGTGCCTGCGCGATCGTGGTAGCTGTGATGGGCAGCCGCATCCAGGCGCAAGAGGGCAACAACAATTTCACCATCGAAGGCGTGAACAGTAACAGCAAAGATGTCACCGGTTCGAATACCGCCGTGCCGAGTGAATCGGTCGTTGCTCCTGGCGCGCCGGCTTCCCGTAGCCCCAGAGGCCCCAGCTATCTCCGGCGACCACATCCTGGGAATTATCCCCAATTTCACCACTATATCCGACCCCCATCAGGCGGTAGCCCCGCTCAGGGTTCGAGACAAATGGATGCTCTTTGTCAAGGAAACCATCGATCCTTTTACATTTGCCTCGGCGGCACTGGGAGCCGCGATGTCCCAGTCGGGGAATACGATCCCGCAGTATGGCCATGGACGGAATGCCTACTTTCAGCGCGTCGGAGCAGCAACGGCGGATATGGCCACTCAGAATTTCTTCTCCACTGCGATACTTGCACCGCTGTTTCATCAGGATCCCAGGTACTATCGCATGGGCCCGGAGCACAACATCGGGCGAAGAGTTCTGTACTCCGTGAGTCGCCAATTCATCACGCGCCAGGACTCCGGCCGCCCTGCCTTCAACATTTCCGGCGTGCTCGGGGTAGGCATGGGAATCGCTCTTTCAAACGCCTATTATCCCGGTGCGGACGTGAACCCTTCGGTCAACCGGTCCCGCTTCGTAACCAGCATCTCGGGAAACTTCCTGAGCAATCTTCTGCCCGAATTCTGGCCCGACATTCAGCGCCTCCAGCAAAAACTCTTCCATCGCAAAAACGCGACGGCAAGGTACGACTGATTATGGCCTCGGCTTGGAGTCGATCAGCGCTAGTGGAGTTCCCTATTTCTAACTAACTCGAATATATTTCAGGACCAATAGAGTTGTGGCGTGGCGTCGCCCGCGTCCCTGCCTCCGTCTGGCCCAATTTCGCCAAAGATGCCAGGTGTAATAACACCGCGAGCGGTACCAGGAAAACCGGAATCATAGCCAGGGGAAACGCGCTGATGAGATCGTTCGGCCGGTCAAACGCCAGCATCTGAAGCGGCGAGGGTGAGGTCAGGAGGCCGGTCGTTACGGCCACGACCAAATCGCCAATCCCAAATAGATTCCACGCTCGCAGCCTGCCGGCCGATCCCCGCGACCCATGCGCATACGCGGCGCCGCTGACCGGGGCAAGCAGTCCGGTGATCACGTCGCCAACGCCGGCAGGCAACGCAAACGCACCCGGCAGCCGTCCTCCCGCATAGAGTACAAGGAAGATCAGACCGAGCACTCGATAGGCCTGGATACTCACGATCCACCTCTGCGGCACTGACTCGACGATGCGCCTGAGCAACGGCCACCACCGGAAGAGCGCGATGCCGGCCACAATCGGAATAAACAGACCATATTGGATGGTCGGAATGCGAGAGGGCGTTCCCCGGTAGAACCCCAGCCAGGTTAGCGACAGCGCAGCCAGGAACCAAGCCACGAGTAGCGCCGAAGCGCCCCAAATCGCGCGTCTGCGTTCTCCGGCGGCCCATCCGGCGAGTCTGAGCGAGCGTTGCAGGCCGAAGATCACAGCGGCAATAACCGCCACGGATCCGGTCAGTACATAAGGTGGCAAGTAATCAGTTACCAGATTGTTCATATCTAAACAGATGTATATACACTTATACAGTTTCAGGAAACTTGTGCTATAGATGTAGATACAGGTATCTATGAATTCCGCCGGAAAGAAGGCTGTTCGGCTGCCATGCGCCTGCGCCAATCTCCACCGGGCCGACCGGGTGGTCACCCAGTTTTACGACACCATGCTCCGCCCGAGCGGCTTGCGCCTTACCCAGTTCACGCTGTTACAGGCTCTGAATCAAGCACCGGGAATCTCCCAGAAACAACTGGCCGAATTGCTGGAGCTCGACAGCACGACCCTCACCAGAACGCTAGCGCCCCAGCGCCGCAAAGGATGGTTGCACGCCGAGGCCGGAACCGACCGGCGCGAACTGCGCCTTTCTCTAACGCCAGCCGGAAAGCGGGAATACAACCGCGTACTCCCCTATTGGCAGGAGGCTCAGAAAGGCCTTCAGCAGGCGCTGGGAAAGAAGAACTGGAATCGTTTAATAGACGCAACGGTACGCACGGCTGAAATCATGGGCAGTGGGATCAGCCGTTAAACCTTCCGGGGCCTTCCTGCCCCCGTGCATAGGTGATCTCAAAATCGTCCCAACATACACCGGCGCTGGTTGCCCTCAGTCGTCCACAATGCAGCATGCAGCGGCAGGGCAAAGACAAACAGAACTAAGAATCTATGTGTTGCAAGATGATAAATCATCGTGTATCGTTGATAGAATTATGGAACGCAATAGTATCCTGGCTATGATTTTCCCGATTCTATTGCAGGCACAAGTGCAAGTGCCGCCGGCTCCCTGGCGAGGGGCGGGTACGCCGCCCTGCGTGATGTCTGACGGCGGCGTCTATCAATGCCCACCGGCTCCTCGACTATTCGCCGTGCGCGCTGGCCGCCTGTTTGATAGCAACACCGGAAGGATGTTAGACCGGCGGCTGGTGATTGTCTCCGGTGAGCGCATCACCGAGGAGGGTCCCGAATCTCAAGTCCAAGTTCCGTCTGGGGCGCAGGTGATTGACCTCAGCCAGTCGACGGTACTGCCGGGCCTGATCGACGGGCATTCGCACATGTTCAATTCAGGTGGCCCAAAGACGACGGCGGAAGTCGCCCTGTTGATCGCCGTGCAGAACGGAATAGCGGACCTGCGGGCAGGTTTCACATCGGCGCGCGATATGGGTTCTCACGGGAACGGATATGCCGACATCGAGGTTCGCAATGCGATCAACGATGGCCGCTTTGACGGCCCCAGGTATCAAGTCGCCACGCGCGGAATCGGATGGAGCGCGTCTGCTCTGAACCTGTCTCCTCCCGTCGATCCACTTGCGCGCCCACCGATTCACACGATTGAGGAAGCCCGCGCGGAAGTGCGCGAGCAGATCAGGCGGGGTGCGGATTGGATCAAGCTGTTCCCGACGGGAAACTACTCGTTCACAGCAATCGGTCAGGACGAATACGAAGTGACATATCCGCTGCCAGTCCTGCAGGCCCTGATTGACGAGACGCACCATCTGGGCAAGAAGGCCGCTTGCCACGTCTTGGGCGGCGAGGGTCAGAGAAATGCTATCGTCGCCGGCTGCGACACCATCGAGCACGGATTCGGTTTGCATCAGGATCAGATCGACATGATGACCGCGAAAGGGATCTATTACGATCCAACCCTCGTTCGCTACACAGAGCCGTATATGAACGATGTGGATGACAAGAATACGGGCGGCAAATATAGGATCGTCCCAATTTTCGAAAAGGCTGCGTCCATGGCAGCCGCAACGAAGGGACTCAAGATCATGATGGGAGGCGGAACCGACGGTTCCACCAATCCTCACGGAACCCAGGCCAGTGAGTTCGAATTTCTGGTGAAGCACGCGGGTCTAACCACCACAAGAGCGATACAGGCCGGAACCACAGTCAATGCCGAAGCAATGGGTTGGCAGGACCGGATCGGATCAATTGAGAAGGGGAAGTACGCCGATCTGATCGCTGTATCCGGCGACCCGCTGACCGATATCACCGAACTGCAACGGGTCCGATTTGTCATGAAGGCCGGCAAGATCATCCGGCATGATTGAACATCAGCGGTGGGGGTTGTGCCAGCGCAATCGTCCAACAAACGACTGCCGGACACCTTCGACGCTCTCGGCCGCAGCGGCGCCGTTGCAACGTCTTCCCAACGATCACTCATCAGAAGAGGAATAACTTGCTCGGCACCATAGATTTCGTAGCGTGTCCCTTCTGCTTTTTTCCAATCTGCAGTCAAGATTGGGAGCACTATCCGACTTGCGTTACAGTTTAGTTCAATCTCTTCGTGCCAGCGCATTCCCGGCAGTAGGTAAACTTTGTCCCACCAAATCCTTTGTTTGGATCTCACTATATCCGGCGGCATCGAACTGGCCAACCCAGTTCAGAAATCTCGCAACTCAATCTCCCCTGTTTTCAACATCCTCCAATAAACACACCCCGAAACCCGCCACCCGGCATGCCAGAGTGTAATCGAGAAAGGCGGCGTTCGTGCCGCCTATTTGCATTTATAGGAGGCACCACCCATGGCAAGCGCCGCACAAGTAGCAGCGAACAAGGAAAACGCCACCCGAGCCGTCAAACACGGCCTCACCGCGAACCTTTACTCGAACACGCTCTACACCAACGTGGTCCTGCACGGCGAAGATCAGCCGTCCTATGACCAGATGCTCAAATCGTTGCTCGCCGAAGCAACCCTGGGCACCACCCAAGAAGCCATGCTCATCCAAGTCCTGGCGCAAACCTTTTGGAAAATGCAGCGAGCATCCAACATCGAAGCCGGAGCCCTCAACGCCGGTCTAATGGCCGCGCAAATCCAACTGAAACTCCCGGAGAAGCCAAAAAACGACAAAGAACGCGGCGAGCAACTCGCATACGTGCTCTGGGAGTACTCCGGCAAGCTCGACAAAGTCCGCCGATACGTCAACGCCGCCGAGCGCGGCTTCTTCCGCGCCACCAAAGAACTCGCCCAGCTCCGAAAGGCCGGCCCGCAAGAGCAAATTGGCTATGTTTCGCAAATAGCCGAAACGCCCGTCCAACCAGCCGAAGAACACACACCCGACGCTCGCTGCATGACAACTGCCGAGCCCGAAAACATCCTCCAAGCTCTCTCAGGCATGAACGAAAAGCAAGCCCTCGCCTTCCTCGAAGACCTCACCGCCCTGCCGTCCACAAAGGGGGCCGCGTGATGAAGATTTTTCCAGCGTGCGTCAAAATAAACCATCTACACTCGCCGCCTCAGGAACTCCGCTGGTGGGAACAAAGGGTAAACCTTGTTTGGCAATCCCGGTGCAACGGTAATTCCGCCATGATCAACTTGCTCCTGGCCTTTTCATACCTCCAGATTCTCGATTTGATGACGACGATCGCCTTCTTGCAGACCGGAGTGCAGGAGGCAAATCCGATCGTTCGCATGGCCTTCGCAATCGGACACAGCCCGCTCGGCGGACTTATCGCCGTGAAATCCGGCGCGGTCTTATTGGGTTTTTACTGCTGGTGGATGGGCCGCAAGCGTCTGCTGTTTCGAGCCAACCTGCTCTTTGCGCTACTTGTCGTCTGGAATCTGACCGCGGTGATCGTCAGTCACGTCCGGTAAGACGGGTCCTTCTGGTCCATCAGGCGCATCAGAGCCAGAAACTCCGGGTTGGGCACGCGGCTATAACCTTTAGAACCCTCGACCGCCAAAAAATCGTCACTCCGCGCCGCAGTCAGTTCACAAACCTCCTTCGGCGGAACAATCAACTGGGAACCGGTGCTCTGCGCGGCAAGCTGTATCTGGCAAGCCCGCTCCAGGCGAAACATGCGTACAAAAGCCTGGGCCACAGTTTCGCCGCAGGTCAACAAACCATGCGTCCGGAGGATCAGGATATTTTTGTCCCCCAGATTCGCCGCCAGCCGCCGGCGCTCGTCCAGATCGAGGCTCGGTCCCTCGAAATCGTGATACGCCACGCGGTCGTAATATCCCAGGGCATGCATGCCGATCGGCAGCAGACCCTCTTGAAGCGCCGCGACCGCCGACCCGGCCACGGTGTGCGTGTGCATCACGCATTGTGCGTCCGGCCGAGTCATATGGATCGCGCTGTGAATCACAAATCCAGCCGGGTTGATCTCCTGGCTTTGGTCGCCGATGATGTTGCCATCCATGTCGACCTTCACCAGGTTCGAAGCGCCTACTTCGTCGAATCGCAATCCATATGGATTGATCAGGAAGTGGTGTTCGGGCCCGGGCACCCGTACAGTGGTGTGTGTCCAGATTAACTCGGACCACCCGAAGTGGTCGATCATCCGGTAAGCGGCGGCCAAGTGGACCCGAAGTTCCCATTCCTTCGAGTCCACAGCCTGGATTGCTCCGTGGGTTGCCCCGTGTGCCGCGCCGTGTGTTGCAGCGCTCATACTGTTACTGAACCGCGATCGTCGTGCCGCTCGGGCTCACGCCGGTGCCGATGTCGAGTTCTATCGGCAATGTAGTACCCGACGAGACACCCGTCAGCCGGACGTTCACCTGCAAAGCGCCCGAGACCAACGACGGAGCCGACCCGGCATAAACAACCGGAACGGAGACACCGCCGATCTTCACGGAAACGTTCTGCAGCGGTTTACGCAAGTCGGTCGAAATAATGCGGCCATCCTGACCAGGCGGATTCGTCTGGCCTTCACCGGTCGCATAAATCGACACAATCGTCCCGATCGGCGCCGGGTTGGTGGGCCCGTTCACCGTGCCGTTCTGATTCACAATGGCTCCCTGGCCCTTGCCCGAAGCGTCGAGAGTGAAGATGCCCGGCGCGGTATCGGCCACGTTCAATTGCAGCGCGGTCGACTGCACACCCTGGTATTCCACCTTGATTTGAGTGTTCACGCGCCCAAAGATCTCGTAAGGCGCAATGGCATTGATCTGATCTGCTCGCACATAGAGCAATGGTGACTCTATGCCGTCGAACAACACTCGGACTCCCGATACGTTGGTCACTAGCGCGCCGGCCGCCGATACAGTTCCGGAGACGCCGGTAGCCGGGCCCATGCCCACTCCCTTGAGCGTAATGATTTCACCCGGCGCCACCGGCCCAGCCTGGAAGCTTCCGGCGTTCAGCAGCGAGTTGAGTACAGGCGCCGCCACCCCGGTCACGTTCAGCGTAACCGCAATCGTCGTGGTTTGATTCGACTGCGTTCCGGTTACTGTGATAGTGCCCGGGTAGTTACCTGCAATGAGACCGGTCGGAGTCACACTCACCGTTAACGTGCCTGGAGTGGACCCGCTCGTCGGAGTCACCGACAGCCAGTTACCCGTAGAAGTAGCCGCGGCACTGAAGGCGATTGTGCCGCCCGTGCTCCCGATACTCACCGTCTGAGTCGCCGGCGCTGTTCCACCATTCTGATAGTTGAAAGTCAGACTCGTTGGAGTCGCTGTGGGCGTAGACGTCGCCGAGTATGCGAAGTTCACCGGAACGGTCACAGGCGATGAGCCGCCTAAAATCGTGATCGTTCCCGTATAGTTGTTGGCGGAGAGGCCGCTGCTATTGACCGCGACCGTCAACGTAGCGGGAGTTGATCCGCTTGTCGGACTCACCGTCAGCCAACTCGCGTTCGAACTTGCGCTGTATGTTGCGCCGCTCGTTGTGTTAGCGATCTGAAGCGTCTGTGAGGCGGGAGCGCTGCCGCCGACAGCCTGCGCAAAGTTCAATGATGTCGGAGTCACTGTCAGTGTCCCGCCACCGATAGTCAGCGTGATTTGCAGGGTCTGGCTCGTGCCGTCTACCGTGTTGGTAACGGTGACCGTTCCTGAGTAAATACCTGCGGTGAGGAAACCGATGTTAGGGACGACGTTGAAGGAGCCAGGTGTAGTTCCATTGGTGTTCGACACCGAGAACCAACCCGTGGGAGTGGTCGTACCCGCGGTAACCGTGAAAGGCTGTGTAGTGCCGAATGGATTGGTGACCGAGATGGATATCGGCGACAAGTTCGTTCCAAGCTGGCCCTGCAGCGTAAGGGAATTCGGGTTGAGCACAATCGAGCTGCTTCCCCCGCCTGTCCCGACGTTGAGCAGTACAGGAATAGTCACCGAGCCCAGCGACGAACTCACCAGGATGCTGCCGGAGTAGCTGCCATTACCAAGACCGCTCGGACTGACGGACACCGTAAGGGCGTTGTTCCCGGAGAATACCGAGCCGGACGTCGGTGTCACTTGCAGCCAGCCGGTAGTCGAGGAAGGGGTGGCGGTGAAAGTGATAGTCGAACCGGTGTTACTGATCAGAGCGATCGTTTGGTTGACCGGCAGACTGGACCCCGGAAAGTACGTGAATGTCAATTGACTCGGAGACGCGGTCACAGCCCCAGTGCCGGAGTTGGCAGTGAGAAATACATTGATCGTTTGAGTTGCGCCCCCGGCGCTAACGGTAATCGTACCGGTGTAGCTGGTGGCGGTGAGGCCGGACGGGTTTATCGACACGGTCAAAGTGCTACCGGAGCTTCCGGTTGCGAACGTCGACTGCGAGCCCGTAAGATTGCCACTCAACAACAACCAATTCGTAGAAGAAGAGCTGATTGCCGTGTAGGTACTCGCATTGGGCGTAGTGATGGATACGAACTGCTGAGCCGGATTCGCGCCTCCAATCTGATAGCTGAAGTTCATTGACGACGTGCTTAGAATCAGGCCGCTCCCCGTGTTCGTGTTGACGCCAAAAGTGACAGGAATTGTTAAGGTGGAACCATTCCCGGTGACCGTGATCGTACCGTTGTACGTTCCATTGGCGAGACCGTTGGGACTGGCAATCACTGAAAACGTCGACCCAGTGGTTAGTCCGGAGTTTGGACTGACGGACAGCCAATTCGTCGATCCAGTTGTGGTGGAGGTAAAAACGGAGATGGCGAACGTTGAGCCGTTGTTGCTTCCAATGCTAACGCTCTGTGTTGGAGCCGATCCGTTCACGGATGAAAGATTGATCGAACTGACCGAGGTTGTGAGCGTCCCGTTGGATCCTGTGCCGCTACCACCGACCGTCAGACTGACGAAAATGCTCGCCCCGCCCGGCGCGACGTTCACAATGGCGGAATAGGGTTGGCCGCTTGTCAGTCCAGCTGGACTCGCGGTTAGTGTAATGTTTCCCGGTGTCGTTGCCGGCGTGGCCGTGGCGGTAAGCCATTCGGCGGCCGGCGTGTTGAAGTACTGGATGCTCGGGCTGAGGAGCGCCCCTGTCGGGTTTGAAGTTACCGACACTACCTGTTGTTGGGGTTGGCCGCCGGCGGGAATGGTAAACGTAACCGAGGTCGAACCCGGCGTGTACGTCTGCGCGGAAATCGGATTCGCTCCGGCGAATAATAACGCCACCACGAATCCAAACACACTGCTGGATGAAACCTTCTGCATTAGGCTCATTTGATTCTCTCTTATCTCTCCAAAAATAGACGGGACGCACGTGCTGGACCGGGAGCGCACTTCATCCGCACAAATAGCATACAGGAAAAGAGACGCGTCAAGAAGAGATATAGAAGAATTGGTTTCAAACAATAGCAGGGATTTTTTCGAGATCCGGTAGCCGCTGTAGCCGGGCGACATTTCGACGGACCGGGGGAGCAATGGCACAATAGAAAGGTACGTCGTATTCGGAGGAAAAGAATGACACCAAAAACGCTGCGGTCGTGGGTTCGAGCAAGTCTGGCAGGCTTACCAATTCTCCTGGTCTGGATGGTTGGTGCGGAGAAGCAAGCCAGCGCTTATACCGATCCCGGGACCGGCGCGATGATTCTCCAAATGCTCGCCGCCGCGGTAACTGGTGCCTTCTTTTACGTACGCAAGTTCACGAATTGGTTCAAACCGAAACCTAAGAAGGACCCGAAAGAGTGAGCGGAAATCCGCCTCGATCATCTTCCCACACACAACTCGCCGCTTCCTTCCGTGATCCAGCCGGGAGTTTGTTTGTCCTCAACGGACGCGTTCTGCGGATTGTCAATCCCGCAGGCCAGGCTGACGCACTGGCGTTTCTCGATTCCAAACGTGGCCGCAAAGCGATGGAAGACGGCCGCGTCGTGCAGTCAGCCGTTCTCGACGACGCCGCCCGGGCGCAACTGCTTCAAGACCCCAAGATTCGCTCGCTTTTCGATACCGTTGAAGGTTCCATCATCCTTGAACACGAGCGCATCTCGTTCGCCAGCTTCCCTTATGAGTGGCCCGCCGAGATGCTGCACGCGGCCGGCCTGCTGACGCTCGACCTGGCAGAGGAGTTGCTGAAAGACGGCCTCGGCCTGAAGGATGCAACGCCCTACAATGTTCTGTTCCGCGGACCCGAGCCCGTGTTCATCGACCTGCTGTCCTTCGAGAAGCGGGACGCGGGCGATCCGACCTGGTTGCCATACGCGCAGTTCGTCCGGACCTTTCTCCTGCCTCTGATCGCCAATAAGCATTTTGGATTCTCGCTCGACCAGATCCTGACAACCCGGCGCGATGGCCTGGAGCCGGAAGACGTCTATCAATGGCTGACGCCCGGCCAGAAGATGCGTCCTCCCTTTCTCTCGCTGGTATCGATGCCAAAATGGCTGAGCGCCAAGCACGATCCCGACGCCACCGGCATCTACAAGAAGAAGACTCTCGACGATTCTGAGAAAGCCGAGTACATTCTCACATCGCTGATCAAAGGCCTGCGCAGCCAGTTGCAAAAGCTCGCCCCCCGGCCGGGAAAGAAATCCACCTGGTCCGGCTACATGGGCAGCAACAACAACTACACGGCCACCCACTTCGACGCGAAGCAGAAGTTTGTAACGGACGTAGTTAGCGAATTTAAGCCCCGGCGCGTGCTCGATGTAGGCTGCAACACAGGCCATTTCAGCGCGATCGCGGCGCGCGGCGGCGCCTCAGTCGTGGGTGTCGATTACGATCCGGTGGTTCTCGGCGATGTCTGGCGCATGGCCCGGGCAATGAAGCTCGACATCCAACCGCTGGCGGTCAATCTGACCCGGCCCACGCCTGGCATGGGCTGGCGCAACCAGGAATGGCCGTCGTTCCTCGAACGCGCGCGCGGAGCCTTCGATGGCGTGCTGATGCTTGCGGTCATCCATCACATGCTGGTTACGGAACGCATTCCACTACCGGACATTCTGGAAATGGCGTCCGAGTTGACCAGCAACGTCGCCGTCATCGAATTCATTGCGCCGGAGGATTCCATGTTCCGCCGGCTGGTGCGCGGCCGCGAAGAGTTACATCGCGATCTCAACAACACGGTCTTCGAAAACCTCGCCAGCCATTACTTTGATATCATCCGGGTGCAGCATGAAGAGGGAACCAGTCGCTGGCTGTATGCCATGCGGAAAAAATAATCCATGGGCCGGGATCTCGCGATTGGTCTCTCGTTAGTTAACCTCTGCTTCCTTCGAGTCTGGTCGGAAATGCTCACTTATACAGTGGGCTACTCCTACTGGATGAAGGTCCCCCCGACTCCCATCGAGTTCGTTGGCGCCATCCTTGATGTTCTTTTGATCGGCTGCGCTCTGGGACTCGGTGTCCATTTTCTCCGTGCGAGGTTCGGTGAATCCGCCATGAAATGGGTTCGCCGGCTCTTTCTTCTTTCGCTGGCAATTCCGTTGAATGCCATCCGCGCGGTGCTCTCCAAGGTTTTTGTCGAGTGGGACTTTCTCCGCTCCGGCATGTTGATCGTGTTGGGCCAGAGAGGCGTCATCGAACTGGGGGTTGGAATAGCGGTTGTCAGTCTGACGGCAATCCTGCTGTGGGACAAGATACTTTCGCGCATCATGTGCGCCATTTTTCTGATCCTGTTTCCGTTCGTTCCGTTGGTGCTGGCTCAGGCTGCCTGGCACGCCATCAAATACGACGACAGCGCCTTCAAGGATGAACCCTCCGCACCGCTGCTGCCCGTGAGCGCCGGTGCTCCCCGGGTCGTCTGGATCATCTTCGACGAATGGGATCAGAGATTGACCTTCATCGATCGGGATCCTAACCTGAAACTGCCCGAGATCGATCGGTTTCGTGCCGAGTCGCTGTACGCCGCGAATGCCCAGCCGCCTGGACCGGAGACTCCGATATCCATGCCTGCTTATCTGGTGGACACGGGCCATCTCGTTTATCAAAGCTACCCCATTCGAACCAGCGAGCTGATGATCCGCTATGCTCCGGGCGCCGATTTCGTTCCGTGGTCGAAGGAGCCGAACATCTTTCAAAAAGTGCGTCAGACGGGTTTCAATAGTGCGATCGTCGGCTGGTATCATCCCTACTGCCGTGTGATTGGCAGAGATGTGAGCGCCTGCCAATGGTGGCCCATGGCCATGCAGTACAACAGTGTTGGTGGAATCTCCGCTTCGCAGACCACGGGCGAGACCCTGCCGGAGGTGATGCCGAATATCGCTCGAAGCGTGGTGGAGACGAACTTGTTTTCTCCGTTCGGTCAATCGCTTCCAACGCTCGCCCACATACGCACCTATAAGGCAATGGCGGCTCGCGCCAATCACGCGGTTGCCGATCGCAATTTTCAATTGACTCTGATTCACCTGCCTGTTCCTCATGCTCCCCACACCTACAACCGCCAGACGGGCCAGTTTAGCCGCAAGAACTCTCCGGTTAGCGCATACGTCGATAGCCTGGCGTTGACAGATCTCACGCTGGGCCAGTTGCGCCGGACTATGGAGAGTGCCGGAGTATGGGATTCCACTACGGTCCTGATCAGCTCGGATCACAGTTACCGTGTGTCCGAAGCGCTCGATGGAAAGTGGGACATACGGATTCCATTTCTCTTGAAACTCGCCGGCCACTCGGAAGGTTCGACTATCGATGAGAAGTTTAATACCTTTCTCAGCGGTGAATTATTGCTGGCGGTCCTAAAGGGCGAAGTGAAAACTCCTGAAGATGCCTCGAACTGGATCAAAGCCCAGTCAATGGGTCCCTTGCACGTAGCCGAGCGACTTCAATCGCCGTAGACCTTCGCTATCCAGCTTCAATTGCTGTTGAGCTTGCGCCGGGATCGCTCGAACCCAGTGGCTCAGCTCCGTTCCGAGTTTGCGCCCGGTTTCTGTGTGGCCTCCCAGATTCGTATTTTCATTAGGATCCTGCGCCAGATTGTAAACCTCGTACCTTCCCGTGGTGGATGTGATGAGCTTGTTCGGCCAGTTGAACGCCGCCTTCGATGTACAGATGCCGGTGCAGTCTTTCGGCTGCATCACAGGGCAGGCGAACGATTCGCTGAAGAGCTCTCTGGGTTCGGTAGCGGCCGGGTCTAAAAGGTTTAAGCCTTGCGTGCCTTTCGGTGGTTCAAACCCGGCCACGTTGAGGACCGTCGGCGCGATGTCGATCAGGCTCACCGGACTCTCCACCACGCCTTTCTGCGCGCTCTTCGGGTATTTGATCAGAAGCCCGACGTGAAGCAGGTTCTGATAGGTGGAATTCCCGTGCATCACCAGATGCTTTTCTCCAAATGCTTCACCGTGGTCGGCGGTGACCACGATCATTGTGTTGTCGTACAGCCCGCGTTCCTTGAGCCAGTCGACCAGATGCCCGACCTGCGCGTCCATGTAGGCGATTCCGCCGTCATACTGCGAAACGCAATGCGCCAGATCGGCTTCCGGCATCTCCTGGCCGTCAATCACCTTCGCCTCGATGTCCTGCAGTTTCTCCTGCGTCATCCGGAGATTCTTTCCAGGGAACAACCGGTCGTACGGCGGCGGGCGGAATATAGGGAAAATGAGCGTCCATGTAGTTCAGGAAACCGAAGAAAGGCTTGCTGGCCGGCCGCTGGCTAAGCAGGTCGAGAGAATTCGCGATTGATTGACTCAGAGTCGTTGTACAGGCGATCGAACTGCGCGGTGTCCACGAACAAGCTCAGGCCACGCCTCACCACGTGGCGCAGCATGTACCAGGTCTCGTCCGCGCCCAGAACGGCACCGGACGGCTCAGCCGAAAGGTCTCAAAGCCTCTCTGGAGTCCGAATTCCGCGCGAAGGTACAGGTTCGCGGCGGAACCCAGAGTCGTGTATCCTTTGGCGGAAAGCATCTCCGCCAGCGTCGGAACACCTGCAGCCAATTCGCGTCCGTATGCCGCGTCCGGCGGTGCGCAGTGAGCGCCATGCCAGCCCGCGTACAATCCCGTGAATAGCGAGGCGTGGCTCGACAGCGTCATGTCGGAGGGCGCAATTGCCTGTTTGTAGACAACCGAATCATGGGCCAGCTTTTTCATGTTCGGCGTGGTGTCTTTGTCGTATCCGTAGAGCGACAAGGTGGTCGGCCCGCACGGTGTCGAGAACCACGATCACGACATTCGGCTGCGCCGGATCGCCCGCGGTCGGGGCTTTCGGCTTCTCAGGCTCAGCCTTCGCTATCCCCGCCAGCAAAACACAGCCGACCATAAGGACGACCGCAGCCGCCAATGCCGGCCAGCTTGGAGCGAGCGCGAAATCGATCTTTTGCAGCCGTGGACGCAGCCAGCGCCCGAGGAGAATCGACCCGGCCACGAGCACCACCAGCCGACAGCCAGCATCACGGACCAAAGAACAAGCTTCGCGCCGGATTGCCGGGCGAAGACCTCAAGCTGCATGATCTGAGTAGGCTTCACCGCATCCGAGGAGTAATGCGGCCACAACCCAAGGATTCGTCAGAAAACCCAATCGTCGAGACCATTCACTCGATCCGGATGGCCGCCGCCAGTAAGACAAGCATCAGGAGATCGACCGCCAGCATCGGCCACTTGCCCGAGACGCCGCCCGGTGCACGCGAGCATGTTCAGGCCGAAGCATAAGGCGAGGGAGAAAGTTGCGGCCGATTCAAATACCTGGCTCGTATCGGAATTCCGGATGACATTGGTGCCGCGGATGAGCAGGTTGATCGCCAGGCCTGCCGCCGCTCCGGCCAGGAGACCAGCCCCCAGGTAGCCGGCAATCAGCAAGGCGGTCATCTGCCAATGCCACGATGTAAATACAGCATAGGGCCGGACGAGCCGGAACAATACTGAAGAGGCAAAGAACTCACCGACGGCATATGCGGACCAAGCCACGGCTCCCTGTATGGCACCCAAGTAAAGCGACTGATAGAGACTCCTTGAATTCGTTTCCATTTCAGCGACAGTGTAACATCGGAAAACGTCCGTGCAGCCGTTGTATTTGAAATTAAATCTGTCTGTAACTTAAACGAAACAAAGCACATTGTTGTGTGCTAGGATTTCGTCAAGCTGCTATGATTGGCATTGATGGACGAACCGCGGCCAGGGAAAAATAATTACATTATCGTGATCTTAGACAGTTGCCGGCTATGACACTTTCGTCAGGGCCAGGCCTAAGACCATGAAGAAATTGGGGAAGGTGGAGCGCCGCTTCTCGTACGCCTCATGGACCGCGCCTTCGCACTACAATCTGCTCATGGGGTTGCTGCCGCACAACAGTCCTAAACACGTGTTCGCCTCCGAGTATTACAAGCGGGACTTCTTGAAGTTCTCCGATCGGCTCGGCATCGAAGGCATCGAATTCAAGTCGCTGATCCCGAAACTTTATTTCCCGTCGTTCCTGAAGGACAAGATGGGCTATCGAACCAATGCGATGGTGTCGCTGCCGGTTTTGAATCCGAAGACGATCCTCAACAATGGTTTTGATTCGTACAAACTGATGGAGCACCACAATGACATGCGGGCGATGGTCCAGCAGATGAAATTCTCTCTCGACCAACCCTCGTTTTATCTGCTCAACGTCGGTGAGACACACTATCCCTACGCCCTGCCGGACGAACCGGCGGAAAACTGGCCCCGGATCAGCGGCGTCCATGGTGTTTTCAAGCATTTCAGCGACGACATGGTGGGCGGCAAGCTCCGCAAGAGCAAAGACAAGTTCTTCGACGACGAGAAGATGGAGCAACTCCGGCAACGCCAGGTTCGCGCGGTCCAACATTGCGACAAAGTGGTGGAAGAGTTGTTCGATATTGTCCCTAAGAATACATACATCACGATTACCGCCGACCACGGCGAGTTATTCGGCGAAATGGGCTACTTCGGACACGGCCCCATCAATCACGAAAAGGTCTTTGAAGTCCCGTTTCTCGAAGGGAAGATTCGATGAAATGGTGGCTTCTCATCGTTGCCGCGGCTGTTTCGCTTTGGCATCCTCACCACGCTAAGTCTGTCGATTTCGCTTACATCGGCCCCGGCGCCGGATTCGCGTTTCTCGGCTCCTTTCTCACGCTGCTGGGCGGGTTCTTCCTCAGCGTGGTCTCGATTCTTTCGTGGCCGTTCCGAATGGTGTGGCGGCTGATTCGGGGCGCTCAGGGATACAAGCACGCGAAGATCAAGAAGCTGATTTTTCTGGGTCTGGACGGACTCGATCCATCGCTCACCGAAAAGTTCATGGCCGCCGGCAAGCTTCCGAACTTGAAAAAGCTTCAGGAACAGGGTGGATTTCGCCGGCTGCGGACCACGTTTCCGCCGCTTTCTCCGGTGGCCTGGTCGACGTTTGCAACCGGCGTGAACCCGGCCCGGCACAGCATGTTCGACTTCCTCAACCGGAACTTGAACTCTTACCGCCCGGAGCTCTCGTCCACGCGCGTTCGCAATCCGAAGCGGATGCTGAAGATCGGCAAGTACCGCATTCCGCTGAGCAAGCCGATCGTGGAGATGCGGCGCAAGAGCAAGACCTTCTGGAGCATCCTGGGCGAGCACCATATCGCTTCCACCGTTCTTCGAGTTCCCATCACGTTTCCGCCGGAAAAGTTCAATGGGCGCGTGCTCTCGGCCATGTGTACGCCGGATCTGCTGGGCACTCAGGGCACGTTCGCGCTATTCACCACGAGGAACGTGGACGGCCAGATGGAGGGCGGCAACCGGTTTCTGCTTTCCCGCGAAGGCAATCGCTGTAAAGGCGAAATCGAAGGCCCGCAGGACTACATGGTGGAGGGAGCGGGCGCGCTGAAGATCCCGTTCACCTTGACGCTCGACGGCAAGTCCGGCGCTACGCTCGAAATCGGCGGCGAGCGGCACGATCTTCGCGAGGGCGAATACACAGACTGGGTCACGCTGAACTTCCGCGCGGCTCTGAACATCAAGGTGCACGGCGTCGTCCGGTTCCGGTTGACGGAGTCGAGCCCTGAACCGTCGCTTTACATGACGCCGATCAACATCGATCCGGAAAATCCAGCCCTGCCCATTTCGCATCCGACGTATTACGCCACCTACCTGGCCAAGCTTCTCGGCGCTTACGCCACGCTTGGGATGGCGGAGGACACCTGGGCTCTGAACGAAAAGGCGATCGACGAAACAGCATTTCTCGATCAGGCGTATCTCATCTACGGCGAGCGCGAAGCCATGTTTCTCAGCGCGTTGGACCGGACTCGCCGGGGCGTGGTGGCCTGTGTATTCGATACTACCGACCGCGTGCAGCATATGTTCTTCCGCCATATGAAGCGCGGCGGCGATTATAGCGGCATCATCGAGGATTTGTATGCGCGGGCCGATGTCCTGGTCGGCAAAGCCATGGCGTATACCGACGACCAGACCGTACTGTTCGTGCTCTCCGACCATGGGTTCACCTCGTTTGAACGAGGCGTGAACCTGAACGCGTGGTTACATCAGAATGGCTATCTCGCATTGAAGGACGGAGCTCAGGGGCGCGATTATCTTCGCGATGTCGATTGGAGCCGCACGCGCGCTTATACATTCGGACTCGCAGGCGTCTATATCAACCAGAAGGGCAGGGAAGCGCAGGGCATCGTTGCGCGCGGAGCCGAAGCTGCCGCGCTGAAGAAGGAACTGGCCGAGAAGCTTTCCGGTCTTAAGGACGAAGAGTTTAACCGCGTGGCAATTCGTCAGGCTTGGCCGAGCGATTCGGTTTACAAAGGCCCGTATCTCGATGCCGCGCCCGATCTGATCATCGGCTACACCGACGGCTACCGCGCGTCGTGGGACGCCGCTGTGGGCAAAGTAACCCCTGCGGTATTCGACGACAACAAGAAGGCCTGGAGCGGCGATCACTGCGTCGATCCGCACCTTGTGCCGGGTGTGCTGTTCTCCAATCGCAAAATCGACGCCGAGGATCCGGGCATCGAAGACATGGCCCCGACGGCGCTCGAACTGTTCGGTATCAAAGTACCTTCGCATATGGAAGGCAAGGCCGTTCTGCGCGCGGAGGGGGCACGCGTGGCTAGCGAGGCCGCCGCTTGATTCGCTGGATTGCAGTTGCCGCACTCGCTGTCTCGTTCGCCGGCTGCTCGCATCATACGACCTACGCCGCAGGCAATAAGAAAATGATCGTGCTGGGGATCGACGGCATGGACCCGGAATTCCTCGAGACGCATTGGGACTCCCTGCCGAATCTGAACCGGCTGCGAAAAGCCGGGGACTTTCGCCGTCTCGCTACGACGATTCCGCCGCAAAGTCCGGTCGCCTGGTCCAGCGTGACGACTGGCATGGATCCCGGCGGTCACGGCATCTTCGACTTCATCCACCGCGATCCGCACACCAGAGTTCCCATGTCGTCCATGAGCGAAACCACCGCGCCCACTCGCACGCTGTCTATCGGGCCGTACGTGCTTCCGCTTAACTCTGGCAGCGTTCGAACGCAGCGGGCCGGGCGCGCGTTCTGGCAGACTCTGGGTGAACACGGCATTTCTGCAACGGTTATCCGAATGCCCGCGAATTACCCGCCTGCCGACTGCGAAGAGGAATCGCTTTCGGGCATGGGAACGCCTGACCTGCAGGGAACGCTAGGCACTTTCTCGTTTTACACCGACGATCCGGCAGAGACTCGAACTACTATTCCAGGCGGCCGTATTGTCAGTCTCAAGATGAATAATGGGCGCGCGGTTCTCGCGGTCCACGGTCCCGAAAACAGCCTGCGCCGTGATAACGCCGCGACCTCGATGGATGTCGTGGTCTACGTGGATCCAACCGCTCCGGCCGCCCGTTTCGATGCCGGCGGCGAACAGATTGTATTGCGTCAAGGCGAGTGGTCGGATTGGATTCGTGCCGGTTTCCCGCTGATTCCGGGAGTCAAGAGCGCCTCTGGAATGTTTCGGATCTACTTGCAGCAAGCGCATCCGCGTCTGCGAGTTTATGTAAGCCCGGTGAACATCGATCCGGAGAAACCAGAGTTGCCGATCTCCACGCCGTCCACGGTGAGCCAGAAACTGGCCGAGGCGGTGGGCCCGTTTTACACGCAAGGGATTCCGGAAGAAACGGCGGCGTTTCGAGCCGGGGTTCTCAGCCGCGCCGAGTTTCTGACGCAGAGTCACCGGGTGCTATCCGACAGCCTGAAGATGTTTCGCTACGAACTGGCGCGCTTCTCGAGTGGGTTGTTGTTCTACTACTTCTCCAGCGTCGATCAGAATTCGCACATGCTGTGGGGCAAGTATGACGACGATTTGCTGGAGATCTACAAGGGTGTCGATACGGCCATCGGAGAAGCGATGGCGAAGGCGGGGACGGACACTACGTTCATGGTGATTTCCGACCACGGGTTCGCACGATTTGACCGGGCCGTACACCTGAATACCTGGCTGATGCGCGAAGGTTATCTGACGCTCGAAGATGGCGCCAAACCCGGCGATGAAGAACTGTTTGCGCACGTCAATTGGTCGAAGACGCAAGCCTATGCGCTTGGTTTGAACGGCCTCTACTTGAACATGGACGGCCGGGAATCGGGCGGCATCGTGAATGTCGCCGAGAAGGAGCAACTCCTGGACGACATTGCGAAGAAGTTGTTGGCATTCAAGGATCCGAAAACCGGGGAGAACGTAGTGGACAAAGTTTACTTCTCGGACACGGCATTCAAAGGTCACAATTTGAAGTACTCGCCGGATCTGTTCGTGGGCTACCGGCGGGGACATCGCGCGTCGTGGCAGACGGCGCTGGGAGCGGTCCCGAAAGAGGCGATTGAAGACAATACAGAAGCCTGGGTCGGCGATCATTGCATGGCTTCTGACGAGGTCCCGGGTGTTCTGCTCAGCAACCGGAAAATCCACGCGGACGATCCGCAGCTCTTCGACATTACATCAACTATCTTGAGTGAATTCGGCATCGGAAATACCGCGGGAATGATCGGGCATTCGGTGTTCTAGTGGACTTTTTCAACGGCATCATCAATTCGATTCTTCGCGGCTATTTCGCAGCGCTCGCATGGGCGCCGGGTGGAACAAGCCTCGCAGTGATTTCCATTTTTGCGGGAATCGCCATGCTTTGGGTGTTCAAGAAGACTTCGAAGCCGGCTAGAATCCGCGCGGTGAAGCGGCGCGTGCAGGCGCATCTACTCGAGATCCGCGTCTTCGGCGAGGAACCGGCAGTGGTGTGGAGCGCGCAGAAATCGCTTGTCGCATGGAATATGAGGTACATGGGGCTGATGCTCATGCCCGCGGTCTGGATGGCAATTCCGCTGAGCATCTTGCTGATTCATCTGGAATCGTTCTTCGGCCGCACGCCGCTGCCCGTCGGAGGCGCGACGATTGTGACCATGGCTATGCGTCCTCCGCTGAATCCGGACTCGCCGGCGC
Organism: Bryobacteraceae bacterium; assembly: GCA_963770345.1. Taxonomy (GTDB): domain Bacteria; phylum Acidobacteriota; class Terriglobia; order Bryobacterales; family Bryobacteraceae; genus CAVYPH01. The sequence continues at coordinate 464,779 of CAVYPH010000004.1, forward strand.
CCGTGTTGCATGCTCCGCAGGGCATCGCTGTTGAAACGCCGGCTGTCCGTGCGATTGATGACGGTCAGATCAGCTGGCGCATCCGGCCATCGGAAGCGGTTTCCGGCAGTCTCAGCTTCCAGGTGGATGGACAGACGATCGAGAAAAGGATCGAAGCCGGCAGCGGCGTTCGGTTTGTCCCGGGATTGCGGGTGAATTCCGTCCTCGGCTCCGTGGTGCATCCGGATGAGCCGAGGATTCAGTCGTCTTCCGTCGATTGGATCGATGTTCGCTACCCGGATGGAAATGTCAGAATGTTTGGCATCGAGTTGCATTGGCTGATCTGGTTCACCATCATCTCCATGCTGGCCGCGCTGCTGCTGAAGAAACGTTTTGGCGTAGTTTTTTAATAAGGAGACACAACTTGGGACCAGCAATCAAACTAAACAAAGAGCTTTGGGCGAAGGTGAAAAAGTGCGCCGAAGCAGGCGGCTATAGCTCGCCTCAGGAGTTCATCGAACACGTTCTCGAGAAAGAGCTTGCTTCTCTTGAGGAGTCTGAATCGGACGAGGAAATCGCCCGCAAGCTGAAGGGACTTGGTTATATCGACTAGGTCACTGCCGCACGAAGAACGTTTGCTTGTCGATTTCGGCCGGCACGGCGATGTCGAAGAATCCGATCATCATCTCTTCGCGGCTCTGTTCGCCCCAGGAAACTTCCGCGGTGGGGTCGGGATTTTTTGGATTGTCCGCCGAGTTGTCGAAGTAACCCACCCATAGCAGCCTGGTCCCCGCACGCAGCAGCCTCGGCGTTTGTAGCTCGTAGGAAAGCTGCCAGTAGAAATCGTAAGGCTTCACTCGCAGCAGAGTTTCGACTCGTCCGCCGTCTCCGATGATCTGATATTCAAACGCGCTGCCTCGCAGGTGCATGTGTGGAAAGAGACTCAACAGCGTCGCGTCGCGCGGCATGGTTCCGGAGACGGCGACGCGGTAATTGCGGTCGCCCGGCGGTATCACGAACGTGTCATTCCCCATTTGCAGCGTGAGCACCCGTTTTTTCGGCTGGTCGGCGCACATCACGAGTCCGATGCTCGAAACGTCCGCGACCGTTTTGTCTCTCGCCGTGTAGTGGATTTGCAGTACGAGGTCGGCGCCGGCAGGTATTTTCTTGCCCATGCCCGCCGGAAACATCGCGGGACGGCTTCCAGGAGTGTAGATGGCAAGGATATCGGCGGTCGTCCCGGCCGCCTTTCGCTTCGCGGCCCGGTCGCCGTGCGGCGGTGCGTACATGACGCCTGGGGGCACGTCGCGCAGCCAGTCTGAGCCGGGTTCGCGCACGTAGAGCACGGCGTGATGCACCACGCTTCGATCACCCGGCCGGATCTCGGCCATTTGTATCCAGCGATCCGCGGCGAACCCCAGCTTCAGGATGATGTACTGGTAGTCGACTTCGGTCTTGGCCGGTATTGCGAACGGTTTCGGCATTTCGATCACTACGTCGGGCGATGGAATATTCCACCCATTGGGCCATTTGGGACTCGGCGGCGCTTCGGTAGGAATGCCTTCCTCCGAGCCGGAATCGACCCAGGATTGGACCGTCTTGATCTCCGCGGCAGCCAGAGACGGATTGTTTACGAATTCCAGAGAACTCGACTCCTCGAACCAGGGAGGCATCTTCCGCGTGGTGACCGCCTCGCGGATCCCCGCAGCCCACGGACGCACCTGACGGTAAGTGAGTAGCGGCATGGGGCCGATCTCACCGGGACGATGACAACTCTGGCACCGCTTCTGCAGGATGGGGAGAATGTCTTTGTAAAAAGTGACCTCGCCTGCGCAAGTTTGTCCAAGCAGGCCAAGGAACACTAATAGACGGAGAGCGCGGGGCAAACTGCTGAGACGCGCCGCAGGGGTCGCACGTTGCGGCTACTTTGTGAACGTCAAAGCGCGAGTTGCCCCTGGTACTTCATATCCTTCAATGCGAACTTCGCCTTTACTTCGAGTGCACCGATCTTGGTTTTGAACGTAACTTCTTTGTCATCGGCGTCGATCGGTTGCGAACCGTGGGGGAAAAAGAAAATCCACATGGTGGTTCCCTCCGCCCGTCCGCCCGTGACTTTAGTGGGATTGATCGGGTCGCGGCCTTTTCGCTCGAGCATCGTCGTCTCTTTCAGCCGCTCCCCCATTTCCTGTATACGGTCGCTACCGCCCATCATGGGGACTCCGCTGACGCTGACAACGTATTGGCCTTCGACGGAACTGGGAAGCGGTTTCCGTTTCGCAGCGGCTACCGGCGAAGCTGTTTCCCATCGAACCAGAGCCTTGATTTGCGGGGCCTGGCCAAGGCCTTCGCCCATTCCGCCACCTTCACCCTTTCCCCGGCCACCGCCGCCGCCACCGCCGGATGGCCCGGCGTCGATCATTCCGCTATTGCTATCACGGCCACGGCCCGATCGGCTTGCAGCCGCACCTTCGTCGCCGCGCATGGGTCCCCGACCGCTTCCATCGAACACAGCCGTGACCTCCTTCGCCCACGGCGAACGGGTCAGCAGGTGCTGAATCTCCTTATCCGACCACTCTTCGGATTTCTTGTCGTTCCAGAATTCGCTCGCGGCAAACGCCCGTGCGCGAAATCCCGGCGTCAAGAGAGTTAGAGGAATGGCCGTTCGTCTTGTCATACGGATCTTTCGATTGTAATAGCACGCCACTCAGTTCGGCTGCGAACTGTGACGGCGATAAGATTCAAACATCGGTTGAATTGAATTATGAGACGAACAGTTTTCTTAGCGCTACTTGTGTTCCTGGCCTGCTCAAGCATTGATGCACAGCAGAATGGCGCGCCAAAAACGCCGCCGCGCGAGGAAGGCCGCTGGTGGGATCGAACCAAGGCCCCGTACGTTCCGGAGGCGGTTCCACCCGTCAATTATCAGGATTCGCCCCGGATCGACAGTCTGATGCGGGAAGGCAAGCTCTATCTTTCGTTGGCGGATACAATTGCGCTGACCATCGAAAATAATCTGGATGTCGAACTGCAGCGTTTCGGCAACGCGATCGCCCGCACAGATACCACCCGCGCGGAAGGCGGCGGCTTGCTGCGCGGACTCCAATTGACCGTGAACGAAACTCCGCTCGGCACTGGCGGACCGGCGTCGAATCCATTGCTGACCACGGCCACCAGCGGAGCGACGTTTGGCTCATCGGTCACTTCCAATCTCTCAGACACGGCCGCGATCAACGAGAATCAAACGAGCCTCTCGGTCTTTGGCACGATTCCGCAGTCGACCGGAACGCTCGTGCCGCAGTTCGATCCCGCTATTGTCGGTCAGCTCAACTGGACGCACTCCACGGTGCCGCAGAACAATTCGATCGTGTCCGGCACTGCTGCGTCCGTTACCGATACCACCGTCGGCAACTTCGGGTGGCAGCAGGGGTTCAGCGCCGGAACCTTGGTGAACCTGGGTTGGGACAACCAATCGCAATCGCTCAACTCCATCCGCAGCAGCTACAATCCGTACACGCAAGGGAGCCTCGGTCTCAACGTGACGCAGCCGTTGTTGCGGGGGTTCGGCCCGTCGGTGAACCGGCGGTTCATTCGTATTGCCAGGAACGACGAAAAGATCACTAGTCTGGCGTTCCGGCAGCAACTGATCGCCACTGTTTACGGCGTGGTGCGGCTTTACGACGATCTGGTGAGCTTGAACGAAGATCTGCGTGTGAAAGAAGAAGCGCTGCGGCTGGCTCAGAAACTGTATGACGACACAAAGGCGGGCGTGGAGACCGGCACCCAGGCTCCGCTCGAGCTGACGCGGGCGCAGGCGCAGATCGCCATCAGCCGCCAGGCGCTGGTGACTTCTCAGGGGCTGATCGATGAGCAGGAGTTGATTCTGAAAAATATCCTCACTCGCAAAGGAACGGAAGAGCAGGCGCTGAGTTCGGCGCGCATTGTGCCCACCGATCCGATCGTCATTCCTGAGAAAGATCCAGTGGAACCGGTCCAGGATCTGGTTGCTTCGGCATTTAAAAACCGGCCGGATCTGGAGCAGGCCCAACTGCAGATCGTGAATTCCGAGATTGGATTGCAGGGGTCCCGCAACGCGGCGTTACCGGAACTCGATCTGGTGGGCGTCATGCAGAACAGCGGTCTCGCCGGCGACGCCAATCCGTTGGCTTCGCGCAACACAACTGGCGGATTCGTGAGCCCGCCCGACCCCGGTTTCATCGGTGGTTACGGGAATCTGCTCGGTCAGATCTTCCGCCGCAACTACCCGACCTATGCGGTTGGTATTCAATTGACGCTTCCTGTGCGCAATCGTATTGCGCAGGCCGACATCGCTCGCGATGAATTGCAGATCCGGCAATCGCAGATCCGCATGCAGCAACTTCGCAAGCAGGCGCGGCTGGAAGTGGAAGACGCCCTGGTCGCGGTGCGGCGCTCACGGGCGGCGTATGAGGCCGCGGTTCAGTCGCGAATGCTCCAGGAGCAATCGCTTGAGATGGAACAGGAGAAGTTCCGAGTCGGCGCTTCGACCAGCTTTTTCATCGTGCAATACCAGAGTTATTTGGCCCAGGCGCGATCCACCGAGGTGGCGTCGAAGAGCGCCTATGTAAAGGCGCGGACGGCGCTCGACCGGGCAACCGGTGTGATCCTTGACAAGAACAACGTGATCTTCGACGAAGCGTCTGCGCGGCAGAATTTCCCGGCCGCCCTCGGCGTTGCCGTAGAACTATTTCTTCGCGTAGGCGGCGAAAGCTTTGCCGATGTCGGCGCTGGCCGTGTCGCCCGGATGAATGATCACGCGATAACGGAAGCGCGCGCGTTTTGCCCGCTTCAACGACGAATGAACCGTCTTTTGTTTTGTCGTTGTCAAAATCGTGCAGCCCGAAAATATTCGCCGCGAACAGCCCGTAGTCGCGTGAGTGCCACCAAGTGGGATGGCGGGGATTCTTGGGGTTGTCGAGAATCGCGATGCCCACCTTCTCGCCGCCGATTTCACCGGAATAGTCGACCCACGGAGAGCGTTTGCCCCAAACGTTCTTCATGCCTTTGGCGCCCTCGGCGTTCGTCATCAGACCGCCTTTCTTTTCCGACAGAGCGTCCGCCAGGCGGATGGCGAAAGTGCCTTCCTTGGTGTCGCCGAACGTGACCTTTTCGAGCGCTTTGAGTTCGATGTCGAAATCAATCGTGCGGAGATTCGGGTCGTCGTAGAATGTCATGGTGCGAGTCTCGGTGATAAGTTGCTTTTTCGCCGGGTCGAGCCATTTGAAGGTAGCTTCGATCGTTCCGTGATCTTTGCCACTCGAAACTTTGGTGATTTTGTCAAGAACGACGGTACCCAGGCCCTTCATCGGAGATTTTTCGCCGGGCTCATTTCCCCAGAAGTCCCAACCGTTGACATCGCCGTGAGTGAACCAGAGCCCCCGGTGATGGGGATGGTCGCGGCTCTCTCCCTCGACTTTTTCCATCGGGTAAAGGCGTGTAATCACTTTGCCGGAGGCGGAATGGAGCGGGTGCAGATATGGCTTGGTGGTATCCGGCCCAAAATAGAATGTGGTGAACGGCTTGCCGCCGATTTCGACATCGACGCGGTTGTCGCCTTTCTGGACCTTGACCTCGGCGGCCAGGGGAAGGGCGAGTATCAGAGCGAAGCAAATATTTCTCACAGATGTGAGTACATCACATTTGGGGAGTTAGGCTCAAGGTGGACTGGCTGACAAGGCGTGCCCCTTGTCAGCCATCGTTGTGCTGTCCCCGACTCTAATTGTGGCCATTACTTTTCTCCTGAATTGAGTTTTGGCGAAGCAGAAACGCTCGCTGATGCCGGGTTTACCGGTAGCAGCACCGGCGCCCCCTTGTCCTTAAGCAGGACCACGATGAACTTCGCTGGTTTCGTGGTGCTTGCGTTCCGGCCAACGGTATGAATATCGTTGGGCCCTTCATAAAAACTCTGGCCTGGCGTGAGCGTGATTTCTTTCCCGCCTTTCACCTGCATCACAACGGAGCCTTCCAGCACATAAACAAATGCATGCGCGTTGTGCCGATGAATCGGATCCGAAGAGCCAGGAGGATACACCACAGTGATCATCAGACCTTCCTTACCGGGAAAGTCTGCAAGATCTTTCGACATGAGCGGTGTGACCTGAGCGTCCTGCGCGATCAGGGTGCTGGCAATGAGAGATGCCAGCAATAACATGCATCGTGAGCTCTTCATAACTGTGCCTCCACTGTACTTACGCCGGCTGCCGAGCCGACTTCGGGGCTTGTTTTGTAGACTGATTGAGCCAGTCTTCGAAACGCGTCTCGCCGAGTCGCGCGTTATCGTCAGGAACCAGTGCCCTCTCGCTCACCTGGATGCCGTAGTAGCGCGCCGTGCGGGTCAGAGATTACCTCGCGCGGATCCTGGCGCGCAGCCAGGTCCCGCCGGGCGAGTTCATCCAGACGAAACTGTTCCGGCCCCCCGATTTCAACGGTGCCATTCACGGGTGAGCTCGTTGCGATTCTGGCCAGTGCACTGGCTACATCATCGGCTGCCATAGGCTGGATGAGCGCCGGAGGCAGGCGTACCTGGTTGCCCTCCGTGGAAAAATCGGCGATCTGCTTTACGAACTCGAAGAACTGCGTCGCGCGGACGATCGAGTAGGGAATTGAGGAGGCTTTGATCAAGTTCTCCTGAGCGAGTTTTGCGCGGAAGAAGCCGCTTTCGAGGAGACGTTCCGTTCCTACGACCGACAACGCAACGTGATGTCCGACGCCTGCGGCCGCTTCATAGGCGAGGAGGTTACGGGTTGATGTCTCGAAGAACTTCAGCACTGCCGCGTCTTCCCATGAAGGGGAGTTCGTTACATCGACGACCACCGAGGCGCCTTTCAGCGCGTCTGCGAGTCCCTCGCCGGTAACGCTGTTGACGCCGGTATTGGGCGATGCGGCCACGGCTTCGTGCCCATGCTCCCGAAGCTTTTTGACAAGCTTCGATCCAATGAGTCCAGTACCGCCAATTACTACGATTTTCATGATTGTCCTTTCCTTTCTACCGGCGCATTTCTAAGCTGCCGGTCTCACTCGCTAGGACCGAACAGCCCACGCGTTCGTGACAATGTTCAGTTGCATTCCGATGACGTGTCTTTCCTAAGATCCGCGAGGTGTTCGTGCTTGCGGCATGCAAGCAGTACAATTTCCTAATGGAGGAGACCGCACAAGACGATGGTCTCGGCGCTTTTTTCGGTGTGCGGCCTCGTCTCTTCGGGATCGCTTACCGAATGCTCGGAAGCGCGGCCGAAGCCGAGGACCTGGTGCAAGACGTGTGGATGCGATGGCAGTCCACCGATCGCAAGGCAGTCCAGGACGCACCCGCCTACCTGGCTACGATCACGACACGATTAGCGATTAACGTGGTCCAATCCGCGCGGTCGCGGCGGGAAGCGTACTTCGGGATCTGGCTTCCGGAGCCAGTGGACACCAGCGCCGATCCAGGACTGGGAGCGCAACGCGGTGAGGCGTTGGAGTTCGCGGTGTTGCTGCTGCTCGAAAGACTTGCTCCCACCGAGCGAGCCGCGTATATCCTTCGAGAAGCCTTCGACTATCCGTACGATGAGATCGGAGAGATCCTGAAGGTGAGCGAAGCCAATGCGCGACAGTTGGTTACCCGCGCGCGGAAGCACATCGCAGAGGGACGTCGCAGGCGAGTCGACGCGGTTGAGCAGCGCCGCCTCCTGGATACGTTCATCGCCGCCGCTCAGAAAGGCGAGCTTGCTCCGCTCGAGGCTCTTTTTGCGTCTGACGTTGTCTCCTATTCGGATGGCGGTGGCCTGGTGCGTGCGGCCGGAAAGCCAATCACCGGTCGCGAGCGGGTGGCAAGGTTTATCTCCGCGGTCGCGACGCATTTTTGGAGGGGCGTCACGGTTTCGGTGGTGGAGGCGAACGGTCAGGGATGTGCCCTCATCTCTCGCGACGGTGCTGTGGTCGCGCTCGTCACAGTCGGCGCATCGGAGGAGGGCATTGACCAGATTATGTGGATGTTGAGACCGAGTAAGCTTGCAGGGGTCTTGCCGCCTCTAACCTGAGCATCTCAGGTACCTCGTATTTTCCTGTCACAAAGTAGGTCCATACCTGGTCATTGCTCTTACGCCGAGCCGTTTGGTTCGCCGGGTGGCGGTGAGCCAAGGCCGCTGCCCCTCCATCCAGGCTGAACCAATACAGGACCACTCGGTTGAAGCTTGAAACACCACCGGCAACTGAAGGTGGGTTATCATGAGAATGCAGTATCACACTAACAAGGAGCCTGGAAGATGGGTCCGCTGGGTGTTCCAGAAACTATTTTTATCTTCGTCCTCGCTCTATTGCTGTTTGGCCCGAAGAAACTGCCGGAACTTGGCAAGACTGTCGGGAAGGCGATGGCGGAGTTCAAGCGCGCTTCGGCCGAGTTGAAAGACACGTTCGAGCGCGAGATGAATAGCATCGAGAAGGAAACAAAGTCGATCACGGATGAAACTCAGAAGTACTCGAGTGAGATCTACAACTACGATTCGTATTACGACTCGGGAGCCTATGGGTCCGAGTCCGGATACTCCTCCTCAAGTGAATCCTCAGTAAGCGCATCCGCACCACAGGGCGCTGATTCGATAGCAAGCACGACTCATCCGGAAGCGGAACATACGGAAGCGGCCACACCAGCCGCGGAAGGCGATGTCCACCCGGTGAAATCGTAGTTTAGCCATACAAAAAAAGGCATGCCCCCGGAAGACGAAAAGACAGGTGCGTCCTCGCACGATAGCGAACCTACAGCTCCGCCGGAGAAGATACCCTCCGGCGGAGGCGCATCGGACCAGGCCGGGAATGTCAGTTATTCCCCAACGGTCGACGATCCGTATGCGAGTCATGACGATCCGTATGGCTATCAGGTCAATACGGGTCCGGCTGACGTCGTGCCTCCTCCCGCCTCCGTTCCTGCCGTGGCGAAGCCGCCGGCCCCGCCTCCTCCACCTCCACCTCCAAAGGATCCGGAAGATGAAGAGGAAGACGGGATGCTCCGCATGTCGTTCATGGAGCACCTGGAAGATCTGCGTAAGCGCCTGATCATGATGGTGATTGGGCTGGTAGTTGCCTTTGTAATATGCCTTACGTTTTCCGAACAACTGTGGAAGGTCATCTCGGAGCCGGCGATCTCGGCGTTAAAGGAACTGAAAGTTCCCAATCCCACGCTGGTCATGCTTTCTCCAATGGACGGCTTCACCATTATCTGGATGAAGTTGCCGCTGCTTTGCTCCATCTTCGTCGCTTCCCCTTGGATTCTCTGGCAAATGTGGTTGTTCATCGCCCCGGGGTTGTACAAGAAAGAACGCCGGTACGCTGCGCCGTTCGTCATCTTTTCCGCGGGTCTGTTTATCACCGGCGGATTGTTTGCTTACTTCGTGGCTTTCCGGTTTGGGCTGACCTTTCTATTGGGAATCGGCTTTGGCGACGGCGTTCAGCCCTTTGTTTCGATCGTTGAGTATTTCGATCTGTTTGTAAACATTATTCTTGGCATCGGACTTGTGTTTGAATTGCCGATCCTTGTCTTTCTTCTGACTCTGCTGCGCGTCGCGTCGCCTAGTTTTCTGCTACGGCATTCCCGGTACGCCATCCTCGCGATCACGATCATCGCGGCCATCGTCACGCCTACGCCCGATGTGTTTAACCTCATGCTGTTCGCGGTCCCGATGGTGATGCTGTATTTTCTCGGGGTCTTCGCCAGTTATCTTCTCGTGCTAAAGCGCGAGAATAAACGCTTCCCGTGGAAGGCTTTCGGCCTCTATCTTGGTATCGCGCTGCTGCTTATCGGAATCGTGCTGTTCATCGCGGTTTATACGATATCATTTCCGACTAGTACTCCATTCGCCGTTTCTAGTACGATAGGTCTATTTCTTTTTTAAATTTCTGCTGTACGCTTCTTGAAGGTCATTTCTTAGAAAAATGGACTTCACGAAGGCGATCCAGGAATTGGTAAACGAGCGGGAAAAGCTCGATCGCGCAATTGCGACATTGGAGGGGTTGGCTAACCACACTCCAGTGAGGGAAGGCCGGCGAGGCAGGAAGAATATGCCGCCGGATGAGAGACGTCAGGTCTCATTACGCATGGCCCGGTATTGGGCTACGCGACGCAACCAAAGAGAGGCCCAGGCGTCCGATTGACGGCGCGGCAGTTTCCTATTTTTTAAAAAACCACAGCCAGAAGTACTGCCCGCCGGCGCCGTGCCGGTGGCGCGGCTCGAATCCGCAGTTCTTCGGCCATTCTCACCGCGTCCTCATCGGAGAACGGAACGCCGAGCCATGTGTCCTCAGGCGGAGGTCTGAAGCGAGCTGTCGCCCTGCACCTGGAATTTGAACAGAGCGCCTGGTCGCAGCAGCCGGTTCACTTCGCGAACGTACGATCTCGATCACGTCGCGGCTCGGAATATGCTGGAAGACGATGGTGGAGAATGCGAAATCGAACTCCACCGTCGCCGAGGACGGACAGATCCTTGCCGTTGTTCTGGTATAGGAACGCGTTGGGACGGTCGGCCAGGCCGTGGCGGGCCTCGCTGCACCATTTCGCCGCTGACGTCGACGGCGTGGACCTCGCCGAACAGCTCGGAAAGCGCGCGCGTGACGCGGCCGGCGCCGCATCCGATTTCGAGCACACGCATCTGCCTCGGATCCTTGCCCTGGCAGATGTTGATCATGTCGGTGAGGATCTCTTCCTTTACGGTCTGGCTCGCCGGAGGCGAAGAACTCTTCGTCGGTCCAGTCCTCCTTCCCGGTGGCGACGTAGTAGCGGGCGTTTTCGCGCGCGCGCTCGTCCCAATCGCGCTGCATCTTTTCAAGGAGTTGTGCTTCAGACGTGGGTTCGGCATCGAAAATCCATTCTATCGCGCGGCTCCGTGTTAAAATTCTAGTGATCGTGGGCGGCTAGCTCAGCTGGGAGAGCGCTGCGTTCGCAATGCAGAGGTCGGGGGTTCGATCCCCCCGCCGTCCACCAACTCCTTACATCACTTTCCTGCTAGGATGACCTTCTGAATGGTTCTTTCCGACGTTGACATCAAGCGGTACATCGAGCTGGGCAAAATCAGGATAACGCCTGCTTTGCCGCCGGAGCAGTTCGGGAGTTGTTCGGTCGATTTCCGCTTGGGCAACGAGTTCAATGTCTTTGAACACAGCCGCCACCCGTTCATCGATTTGAAATCGAAAGCTGGGCTCGACGGACTGATGCGTCCTGTCATTGTGGAACCCGGGGAACCCTTCATCCTGCAGCCGCGGGACTTCGTTCTCGCCATCACCGAGGAGACCTTGGAACTCGATGCGGAAACACTCGGCCGGCTGGAAGGCCGCTCGAGTCTTGGGCGCATCGGGATCATCGTTCATGGCACGGCCGGTTTGTTCGATCCAGGCTGGAGCGGCAAGGCCACGCTCGAATTGAGTAATCTCAGCCGTATGCCGGTGGCCCTTTACGCGGGAATGCGCATCTGCTCCTTCACGTTTGAACAGCTTTCCTCGCCGGTTTCGGTCCCCTATTCGAAGAAGCCGCAGAACAAGTATTCGGGACAGACGCAGCCTCTGGCGAGCAGGCTGGATCGCGAAGTCGGCGAGATCAAGAACGCAGATGGAAAATGAAGCGCTCGCCGTTGCTCTATTTGCTTACATCGTCTTCCTGTTTTCGACCGTTTGCCACGAAGCTGCGCACGCTTTAGCCGCCAAACTGGGTGGCGACCTGACGGCGTATCACGGCGGGCAGGTGGATCTGAATCCCGTCCCTCACATAAGGCGAGAACCTTTTGGACTCGGGATGCTCCCGCTGATTACCCTGCTGCTGAGCCTGAAAAGCGGAGGCATCGGAATTTTTGGTTACGCCAGCGCTCCGTTCGATGTCCGCTGGGCCATTGCGTATCCGAAACGCGCGGCTTGGATGGCGGTGGCCGGACCTGCGGCGAATTTCACCCTCGCCTTGTTGGCCGGAATTTCTATGCGTACCGGCATCGCCCTAGGCTTCTTCACCGCTCACGGTCGTATGCCGGATTGGCAAGTGGTGGCGCCGGTGTCGGGCACGCTGGCCGAGCCGCTGTCGATATTGCTGAGCCAGTTTTTCTTTCTAAACCTGGTGCTGGGGACCTTTAACCTGTTTCCCATTCCGCCGCTCGATGGTTTTAGCATGCTGCTGTTCGTTGTGCCGGACCGGCATGCGGTCAAGATCTTCCAATTCCGCCAGAAATTCGGACTCTTCTCGCTGCTTCTAATCTTCGGCATCTCGAACATGTTCTGGGGATTCTTCTGGCCCGTTTACAGCGTGCTCCGCGACATCGCAGCGCCACTTTGATACGCTTGCTAGCGAACAGGGGAACCAGCGTGGCTCTAATTACCAAGCAATTCATATGCGCCGCCCTTTTCATCAGCGCCGGCAGTTATATGATGGCGGCGACGGCTTGGGCATCTTCACCGATGAGGGAAGCGTCGGAATCACGCCGCCCGGATGCAAGGCGCACTACGATCCGGCTACGGGCGAGTACCGAATCACCGGCGGAGGCGCTAATATCTGGGACGCCGTCGACGCGTTTTACTACGTCTGGAAGAAAGCGTCCGGCGACATGACGCTGACAGCCGATGTGCAATTTCTCGGCGCCAGCGCGGCCAATCATCGGAAGGCTGTGGTCATGATCCGCCAGAGCCTCGATCCGGGGTCGGCCTATGCAGATGCGGCCTACCATGGAAACGGACTCACATCCTTGCAGTTCCGTGGTTACGCAGGTGAGCGAAGTTTTCAGATTCCCACGCAGGTCGACGGACTTGCCCGCGTGCGTATCGTGAAGCATGGAACCCGGTTCTCCATGTACGCCGGGAAGCCAGGCGAGGAACTGAAGCCGTTCGGCCCGGTTGAATTTGTACCGCTGAAGGATTCCGTGTACGTCGGCCTCGGTGTTTGCTCGCATGTGGCCACGACATTGGAGACTGCGGTATTTTCCAACGTGACGCTGACCACCACCCCGCAGCGCCCGCCCATCACCGGCGTGGCCCACATTGGTCTGGAGACCAACGATATGGCGGCGGCGCGCCAGTTCTATGGGCATACACTTGGTTACGCGGACTTCAGTCTCGACAAGCCCGGCGGCGGCCTCATGGTGACCTACTTCAAGGTCAACGACCACCAGTACATCGAGGTATTTCCCGATTTGAAGAGCGAAACGCAAGACCGCCTCGCGCATATCGCTTTCGAAACAACGAACGCGCAACAACTACGCGATTATCTGGCCAGCCGGAACGGGAAAGTGCCGGACACGGTGAAGCCCGGTCTCGATGGTAATTTGAGTTTCACCATCAAGGACGCCGATGGTCACACTATCGAGTTCGTCCAATATATGCCGGGCTCTCTTCACAGCCGCAATTTTGGCAAGCTCCTGCCCAATTCGCGGGTGTCGAAGCGAATCATCCACGTGGGCTTCACTGTGCAGGACCGTGCCGCCGCGGACGCGCTCTTCAAAGATATCCTCGGATTCCAACTAATCTGGTACGGCGGCAAGGCGGACAATCAGGCAGACTGGGTGGATATGCGTGTGCCGGAAGGCAGCGACTGGCTCGAGTACATGCTCAACGTGCACAACCCAACGCCCAAGACACTCGGTGTGATGAATCATCTGGCTCTCGGAGTCCCGGAAATTCAACCGGCTTATAGGACGGTTCTCAAGCGTGCGTTAGCTCCACTGCCGCAGCCTCCCAAGATGGGACGAGACGGAAAGTGGCAGCTCAACCTGTATGACCCGAATCTAACGCGCGCGGAGTTGATGGAATTTGCGCCGGTACAAACGCCGTGTTGCTCGCCGATGCTGCTGCCTCCGGTGATGCATAAGGAATAATCGCCTGGCCCAATGCTCCGTGTCCGATAATGAAAGCCATGGGCCAAGCCGTTAAGCTTGAATTTGCGGATCGCCGCAAGCTGCGCGCACGCAATACCATTCAATACCGGGTCGCGCACTGGCCACTGTGGATTTCGGTGTTTTTTCTCGCCAATGGCTGGATGACTTTCCGCCTGTTCACGCGCGGCTTTGATCGCGATGTCCTGACTTGGCTCGGCGTGGTGATGGTGGGGACGGGCATTGCCGGACTCTTCGGAAAATTGCCCGGTGTGGAACCGGAGCCCTACATCATTCGCTTTACCGAGGACAAGCCTAATCCGATTTACCGGCGCATCTGCTACACCCTGGCGTGGAGCGAATTGATCGCCTATGGATCTCTGAACCTGGTCGCCATCGCCTGGGCGTTGATCGCCGGAAAATGGCGGATGCTGCAGATTTATCACTACGGTTTCTTCCCGCTTGCGGGGTGCATCTGGCTTCTCGGCGCCATCGGAAAACTGCCGCGCGTGAAACCCTCCACCAAGGGCGAAGGCGATGAACGGCGGTACTTTTACGGCACGGTGTGGGCCGTCGTCATCGGGCAGAGCCTGCTCGGGGTGCTGTGGCAAGTGCTGCCGCGCACGCCATGGGCCGATGTTGTAAAGCTCCTTGTCTTCGCCGGCGTACTGGCGATGGTGGGCGCGCTTTCGAAGCGCGGAATTCTGCCCCGGACTAGAAAGATCGTTCCGGGCGAGTTGGCGATTTCGATCTAACGACATGATGTGGATCCTCGTTGTTCCGATTCTGCTCGCTGCCGCTGGGTTTCTCTACGAAAAGCTGGGTGAGCGCGTGGACGCGCGCCGCTTTCCACCGCCGGGACGCAAAGTCGACTCACTGCATCTATACGAACTCGGTGACGCTGGACCAACGGTCGTATTCGAGTCAGGCATCGCCGCCACATCCATCAGTTGGCGGTTGGTTCAGCCGCGAGTCGCCCAATTTGCGCGGACAGTGAGCTACGATCGCTCCGGCCTCGGCTGCAGCGATCCAATCAAGGGGCCCCGATCGCTAACGAGCATGAATGAGCAGCTCCATACGATGCTGTCGCGCGCGGGACTTCCGCCGCCCTACATCCTCGTCGGACATTCCTTCGGCGGTATGCTCGTGCGGCACTACGCTGCCCAGTATCCGGGCGAAGTTGCCGGCTTAGTGTTAGTAGATGCACTGTGGCCAGGCGAATGGTGCCCCATAGCTCCGCCGCTCAAAAAGATGCTGGGCCGGGGGATCACGCTGTCACACCGTGGAGCGATGCTGGCTCGTGCGGGAGTCGTACGATTCTGTCTCGCGATGGTGCAGAATGGATCGCGATTTCTGCCGCGCCTGATAGCCAAGGCGTCTGGCGGAAGCGGGGCGAGCGTGCTGGATCGGCTCGCAGGCGAAATCGCAAAACTTCCTCGCGAGCTCTGGCCGGTGGTGGCGTCGCACTGGTCCAATCCGAAGAGTTTCGAAGCCATGGCCCAACACTTCGAAGCTCTGCCCGCAAGCGCCGAGGAAATGTCCGCGGCTTGCGATTTGGGCGATCTGCCTGTGGTCGTAATGACCGCCGCGAATGCTCCTGGAGCGCCCTTCGCAGGAGCGGCCCAATTGTCGGCAAATCGCCACGATGTACTGGCGGCCGGTAGCGGACATTGGATCATGTTGGACGAGCCGGAACTCGTCGCGGATGCCGTCCGATTATTGGCAATCGACGTGCCGTGTGGTAAAGGATGGACACTCAAGGCCGATTTGGAATCAGATGCTTAGCGCCTGCCCTAAATCCTGGCGAGAAGATTTTTCCTGGTGCGTTTGCCATTCTTCCGCTGCTGCTGGCTCTATTTTGCCTGTCCGGCGTCGCGCAGACCCCCGATAACAACGCTCCAAAGCCGCAAGATTTACTGAATCGCGATTCTCCACGCAACGCCGTCTATTCGTTCCTCGAGACCTGTCACGCCCGGAATTATGAGAGAGCCGCGCGATATCTCGATCTGCGGCAACTTCCGGCGGATCAGCGGTTAACGGAAGGCCCGCAACTTGCTAAGCAGTTTGCGCAGATTCTCGATTATGATGTGCAGTTCGATGTCGGAGGGCTCAGCGATAATCCTGCGGGCTCCGGACCGGGGCCGCGCGGAGTATTCCGGGAGCATGTCGATTCCTTCAACATCAACGGCCGGCGGGTGGACCTGCAACTGGAGCGAGTTAGCTTTCAATCAGGGCTTTCCGTCTGGCTCTTTTCCGCCGATAGTGTCAAGTTAATTCCGCAACTCATGCCGCTGCTCAGCGATTTTCCCATTGAAAGACATCTGCCGGCTCCCCTGGTGAATTGGAAATTGATGGATACGCCAATATGGCGATGGATCGCGCTGATGTTGCTGGCCGTAGCGCTCGCTTCGTTATCTAAAATACTTTCGCGCCTCACGCTGTGGCTGGCGGAGATGATAACCAAGCGGGTTGCGCCCAGGGTGAACCGAATGGGGCTCGAAGTCTTCGATGGACCCCTTCGCCTGCTGGTGTCGGTGGCCGGCTTTCGCGCCGGGATGGAGTGGGCCGCCCCTTCCGCTCTGTTGAGGCTCTATTTGGACCGCATACTTGCATTCTTGTTCTTCGCTGGGGTTTTCTGGTTCTGTACTGGAATCGTGGACCTGGCCATGGGCCGGGTTCGCACAATGATGGGAGTAAAGAATCGGAATTTCTCGTACGCCCTGCTGCCTCTGGCATCCCGCGTCTTCAAGCTGATCATTTTGCTTCTGGCGATTGCCGCGATTCTGAGCGCCTGGGGATACAACACGACCACCATCATGGCCGGACTCGGCGTCGGCGGGCTGGCCATCGCTCTGGCCGCGCAAAAGACCATTGAGAATCTGTTCGGCGGAGTCGCAGTCATCAGCGATCGGCCCGTATTTGTCGGCGACGTTTGTAAGTTCGGCGACCGCGTTGGAACTGTAGAGGACATTGGCCTGCGGTCCACGCGGCTGCGCACGGCCGACCGTACAGTGGTGAGTGTTCCGAACTCGCAATTCTCTTCGATGACGCTGGAAAATTATTCGAAGCGGGACAAAATGCTCTTTCACCTAACGCTGAATCTGCGACGAGATACAACGCCGGATCAAGTTCGGACTTTATTGGATTCCTTGACAAAGAGCCTGACCAGCCATCCGAAAGTAGAGACGGGCGCATTTCCGGTACGTTTCGTCGGCGTGGGAACATACTCGCTGGATCTGGAGATCTTTGTGTACCTGTTGACGCGTGATGGCGACGAATTTCTGCAGATGCAGCAAGAGCTTCTACTGGCAATCCTGGACGAAGTACAGGCTGCGGGAACTTCGTTGGCACTGCCGACGCAAGCTAGCGTCAACTATTCGGCTGCTCAACAGGAGATACAGTCCCATGAACCGGTGCATGCCGGTTAGCCCATCTCCTTCAGCAGCCATGAGCGCGCGAACTCCCAGTCCCGCTTCACTGTGGCAGGTGAGATATCGAGCGCCGTACCAACTTCGCGATCGGTGAGCCCGCCGAAGAAACGAAGTTCCACCACTTGAGCGGCGCGGCCGTCGAGGCGCTCTAAACGTCGAAGCGCCAGATCGAGTTCAATCACGCGGTGGTCCACCGGAATCGCCGGTTCCACTGCATCCTGAAGGTGGATTTTCTCCTCGTTGCCGCCGCGCTTTTGCGCGTGCCGGGTTCGCGCGTGGTCCACCACAATATGCCGCAACTGGCGCGCGGCGACGGCAAGAAAGTGGGCACGATCCTGCAACACTACGGGCTTAGACGAGAACAATTTCAAATATAGTTCGTGAACCAGCGCTGTCGGCTGCAGCGTGTGTTCGCTCCGTTCCGCCTGGAGATAGTGTCCGGCCAGACGCCGAAGCTCCTGGTAGACGACCACCATCAGTTCCTTCCCGGCCGCCTCGTTACCCGTGCTCCAGGCAGTCAGGAGCGCGTCTACTTGTTTGGGTTCGGAACTCACTGGGAAGCCGCTAACGCGCTTGCAGGATATCATGAGGTACCCATGACGCCGGAACGTCTGCAACAGATTCGACGGGTATTTGAATCGGTTGTAGACCTCCCAGCCGGCGAGCGCATGACCATCTTGAGCGAGGCCCGGGAGCGGGATGCGGCTCTTGTTTCCGAGGTGGAACAGCTCGTCGAATCCCACCAGAGGCGGACCGGATTCATTGAGCAGCCGGTGGTGGATCTCCATACGTTCTTCGCGCCCGAAAAAGCCGAACCGGAGCTTGCGGGAAACCGCATCGGGTCCTACGAAATTGCCAAAGAACTCGGCCGCGGCGGTATGGGGACGGTCTACGAAGCCACTCGCATCGACGGTTCCTTCCGTAAACGCGTTGCCGTGAAGGTGATTAGCGCGGAGTTGCTCACCGAAAGTCTCCGCGAGCGATTTCGCCAGGAACGCCAGATTCTGGCCGGTCTCGATCATCCAAATATCGCGCGGATATTGGATGGTGGCACAACGGAAACCGGACGTCCCTATTTCGTCATGGAGTATGTGGCCGGAGTCCGCATAGACCGTTACTGCCGCGAGCACCGGTTAGGCGTCGCGCGCCGGCTCGATCTCTTCTTGCACGTCTGCGATGCCGTGCAGTACGCACACGACCATCTGATCGTTCACCGGGATCTGAAACCGGGCAATATTCTGGTGACGCCCGAAGGCGAAGTGAAGCTGCTGGACTTCGGAATCGCTAAGCTGTTGACCGATCCGGGCGACCCCCGATCGGCCACGACGGCCACGAGTGCGATGGTTCTCACGCCCGACTACGCCAGTCCCGAGCAAGTGCTGGGGAAGCCAATCACTACTGCCACCGATGTCTATTTACTCGGCGTGCTGCTCTACGAATTACTCGCTGGATTGCACCCGATTCGGAGTACAGGTGACGCTCCTCATGAAGTAATGCGAGCGGTCTGCGAGCAGGAGCCAATCCGCCCAAGTGCTGCCGTCATGTCCGGCGGATCTGATTTCAGGAAGTTACGGCGGGAACTCAGAGGTGAGCTCGATCACATCGTACTGATGGCGCTCCAGAAAGATCCAGGCCGAAGATATTCTTCCGTTGCGGAGTTCCGATCGGACATAGAGCGATATCGCGATGGGCGGCCGGTGATTGCACAGGGCGACCGGCTGGGCTACCGCGCGGCCAAATTTCTTCGCCGCCACATGATTCCCGTAACCGCGGCCGCGCTCATTCTGTTTTCGCTCATCGCCGCTACTGTTGTGAGCGTGAGGCAGGCGAGCTGGGCGCTCCGCGAACAACGCGGCGCCGAGCAGGAAAGGCGAATCGCCAACGTACAGCGCCGGCTCGCGCAAAGCCAGCAAATGCGCGCGCAACAGCAGACGGCGGAAGCGGAAAAGCAGCGTGAGCGGGCCGATGTGGAGCGGTTGCGGGCGGAGAAACGCTTCGACGATATCCGGTCGCTGGCGACAACGCTGCTTTTCGATTTACACGATGGCATCCGCGACCTGGCCGGCTCCGCCAGCGCGCGCAAGCTTGTTCTGTCGAAAGCGCAGCAGTATCTCGAAGTCCTTTCGAAGGAATCGGGAGACGATTTACAACTGCAAGGCGAACTTGCGACCGCGTACGAAAAGACCGGCGATCTTCTCACCGATGCCATCGGACTGAGCACCACGGACGGCAGCGCTCTGGCGAGTTACAACAAGGCTCTGCAGTTGCGCCAAGCCCTCGGAGACCAGCGCGCTCTGGCCTACAGCCTGATGAAAGTGAGCAACGGCCACTTCCTGCACGGCGAAACCGGGAAAGCCGTGGAAGATTGCCAGCGCGCCTTCGAAATTCAGGAAAAAGTATTACAGCGCGATCCTTCCGACGCGGAATCGCAGAAGGTGATGGGGTATATTCAAAATCGCCGCTGCATTGTGCTTGCCGCGTCAGGGGATGCTCTGCATGCCCGGGAAGCGTGCAGCGCCAGCGCTGGCTACCTGGAGCCATTCGCGGCGGCCCTTCCCGGCGACAAGACGGTGCGGCGCGTCCTGGCCTCCACCTGGGCCACATACGGCAATCTTCTGCGCAACCTGAAGGAACTGCCGGAGAGCCTTCGTTATCTCGGCAAAGCTACCGGTCTGTATGAGACGCTCGCCGCCGAGCAGCCGAATAATATCGAATACCGCCGCCTGGCATCCTACACGCAAATCTATATCGCGCTCGCCCGCATGGCGCAGAACGATCACGCAGGAGCAATGGAGGCCTACTCCAAAGCGGTAGCCTCCATGCAAATGCTCCTCTCCATCGATCCTTCCGACGCTAAAGCGCCGCTTGCCCTGGCCTTCGCGTTGATGAAGATGTCGGACCAGATGAAAAAGATCGGCGACAATGCGAATGCCGAGAAGGCAGCCAGCGAGGCGTTGGAACTCGAGCGCGCCGTGGCCGAAAGACCGGCCGCGGGACCATTTGAGTGGAATGAATACGCGAACGGACTAGTGAAAGCCGATTTTGCGTCGCTGAAGCAGCCCGCCAAAGCGCTCGACCTTGCTCTTCGTGCCGCCCATGGGACCAAGGAATCGGACCCGATCATCCTCGATACTCTGGCTTGGGCCTACTTCCAGAACGGCGATGCACCGGCGGCAATTCGCACCGAGCGCAAGGCCCTAATTCTTGTTCCGGCAAGTAATGCGTTGGGCCAGGGACTGCGCAACGAACTGGAACAAGGCTTGGCTAAGTTTGAGGTGCCGAAAAAATGAGCTAACGGTCCCATCCATTCCGCTATTGGTGTGAAGGTCATCTTCCAAGGAGCCATCATGCCAGGTTTTTGTAGAAATTGCGGTACCCCGCTCGCCCCACCGTCGGCTTTCTGCGTTAAATGTGGAGCACCAACAGCTTCCGCAGCACCAGCCGCAGTCCCGGCGCCGGTTGTAACGGCGAGCTCGGGCATTTCACTAATAAAGGTCGGCGTCATGGCGCTGTCGATTCTGGTGGTCTTGGGCGTTATGTCGGCAGCCGGGCTCTACTACGCCGCACATCGGCTAGTAAAAAATGTGGAGTCGGTGACCGGCGAGGGAAGCGTGGGGAGCGCCATGCGCAGCGTCGCGAATGCTGCCGGTAGCGCTAGCCGCGAACACGGACGGAAAGAAAAATTGGATGGTTGCTTATTAATGATGAAGGAGGAGGCCGCAGAGATTTTGGGAGTCGAAATCATAAAAACCAATTCTCAACCGACTGCGAACCATGACGGGGAACACTGTGATTACTTCGCCAAGCCGAGGTCCGTGGAAGAGGACGCGGAGAAAACGAAGGAGTCCCTGAAAGCCCTTCAAGCCACTAAAGACGGTCCTCCGAGCGACAAGGCAATCGCCGATATGGTGAAGAACTACTCGCGCACCATGATCAATGCCGAGGGAGGTGAGCCGTACTTCACCTTCACGGTAGATCGCGATGCGGGCCCGGCGGGGCTCGCCGGATTCAAGATGGGCAACGCTCTCGGGAGCGCTGTGACTGGTACGAGTTCATCCGGGGAGCTTGCTGGCCTCGGAGACGATGCCTCACTGGGGATTGGGGAATCGATGTTGTGCGTACGGAAAGGCGATGTCGTAATCATTCTCGAGCTCAGCCAGATAACCGATGGCAAGGCAAAGGGCATCGCGATGGCGAAGAAAATTCTTTCACGTTTGTGAGAGACGCACTTCGCCAATTCTGTGGCCGGATTCCGCTACATATAGCGGGGGAAGACAGAAGGTATTGACATGAAGAAAACGCGACTTTGCTTTCAGATGGCCTTTATTTCGATGACCGCCATCACTGCTTTTGGTCAACTGATCGATAAGACGAAAGCGCCCAATGCGGCGAACGAAGGGATCAGTAAATCTCTGACCGATGAAATAGGAGCCGGCCGGGGCGATGTGATGACCCCGAATTCGTCCGCCTATATCATCGCTCGTGATCCCTTCCGTGCGATTCGCCGGGGCCGCCAAATATTTCAACGTAAGTTTCAAAGACTCGACGGCGAGGCTCCCTACCTTCGAAATGGCGTAGGCGACATCGCGAACAATATTGGAATCGGAGCCGGCTCGACGGATAGCTGCGCAGCCTGCCATGGCCGCCCTCGCGGATCGGCCGGATCGGGCGGCGACGTGGTGACGAGACCGGACAGCCGTGATGCGCCGCATCTTTTCGGTCTGGGGTTGAAAGAGATGCTGGCGGATGAGATTACCGCCGAACTGCGTGCGTGGCGCAGCGCTGCCATCGCACAGGCGCGTCAGGGTGGCGCCGCGGCAACGGTGCCCCTCACCAGCAAGGGTATTCAATACGGTTCGATTACGGCCAAGCCCGACGGCACTCTGGATCTTTCCAAAGTCGAAGGAGTCGATCCCGACCTGCGCGTGCGGCCCTTCTTCGCGCACGGCGAAACCATCTCCATTCGGGAATTCGTGGTCGGCGCATGGAACAACGAGATGGGCCTCCAGGCGATTGATCCGGAGCTGACGGCCGCCAGTCTTGGAGGTCGAATGGTCACTCCGGCTGGAATGGTACTCGATGGCAAGCTCGATACGTTGGAGACCCCGCCTGTTCCCGATCCAACTCCGGTCCCCGTAGGTATGCCCGCCAGAAATCAGGTCGCCATATCGTTGGTCGACTACATGGAATTTTACCTCCTGAATTACTTCCCGCCGGCGATTTACCAGCAGACCGATCAGACCGCGAACGGCCGCAGCGTCTTCGATCAGGTCGGTTGCTCGACGTGCCACGTGGCCGACCTCCAGATCGACCGCGACCGCAGAGTCGCCAATGTCGAGACAGTCTACGATCCGCAGAAAGGAAACATGAACGGTTTATTTTCCACCGCGACGCCGCTCATAAAGACCTCGACGGACGTCGCTAGTCTTCCAACACTCAAGAAGCCCATGCTGCAACCGTTCCTGGTTACGAATATCTTTACGGATTTCAAGCGGCATGACTTGGGACCGAATTTCTACGAGCGAAACTACGACGGCACGATGGAGAAACTGATGATGACCCGTCCGCTTTGGGGCGTCGCCACGAGTGGGCCTTATGGGCATGACGGGCGCAGCATCAATCTCACCGAAGTCATTCTCCGGCACGGCGGCGAAGCCCAGCAGTCCCGGGATTTGTTCGCAAATTCCGCGCCCGGCGACCGGAGTGCTCTACTGGCATTTCTGGATACGCTGGTACTGTTCCCGCCTGATGATAACGCCTCGAATCTCGATCCGGGCGATCGGACGGCCGCCGGTTATCCACAGCTTCGACATGGGTCGATTAAACTGACGGTTCTGTTCAACGATCCCACTGATATCGAGTAATTTACCCGGCAGTGGCTACTTTGAATTTTGAGATGCCGGAGGCGCAGGAATGGGTCGAACGTAGAAGAGGGGCGGCATATATTTGGCCGGGTCGGGAGCGTGCGGATCAGCTTTGAGGGCGTCTTTGTAGTTCTCAGTTGCTTTGTCCGCGTACTCGCCGTTGCGATCACGAGAAGTACCGGCCATTTCGGAATAGAAGTGAGCGAGCATGAAATGGTAATAAGCGGTAGCTTTGCCGGCCTTATCCGCGCTAGGGGAGGCTTCTTTTGGGGCTTGTCCCCAAACCGCCATACCTCCGAAGGCTAAGATCGCCAACACCGTTTTTCGCATCCGCGCTCTCCTTTCAGAATCTATCACAATTATTCAAACAACTTGATTTGATCCTGAGGCGGTTTTTCCTTGGATTTCCGGCGCGGGACCCGCAGCGGGCTCCCGACCACGCCGAGCACCTGGATTTCCTTCAAAGCCGCCTTGGGAATGAACAGGCGTTGATTATTATAAGTGTAGTCCGGCGGGGTGACGGTAAAGCCGAAATGCTCGAGCTGCAGAAGATTGTTAGGCAACACCCCTTCCAGCAGATCGCCGTCCCGAAAACGCATCCGAACCCAGAGACCATCTAATTTCGGACGAGTCAGGAAGGCCTGCTGCTCAACTTGGCGCGTGGGCTCGAATTCTCTAACGAAATGAACGCTTTTGACATCGATATATGGAATGACCGCAACCGTTCCATTGAGGTTGAGAAACTCCACGCCCTTATCCGTCAAAAATGTAAGAGGGTTTACGAATCCTGAGAGTTGTTCTCGATCAAAACGGCGGATCAGGACTTTCTTGTTCGTCGAGCCTGCCAAAAAGCGTCCTTTGCCCTCCAAAGGTACCATGAAGGCCATTATTTGTTCCAAACAAAAACGCGATTATTGTATCATTGGCACGATGCACAGGGGCGCAGTGCTAACTGGGCCGCCGTCGGGGGAGATCTCGCAGATCCGCGTGTGGGTAGACGTGTATCTCGACTTCTGCCGGGTGGAAAAGGGTCTGGCGGCGAATACGATTTCCTCATATGCTATTGATTTGGGGAGATTTGCGAGCTTCTGTCCGGCCAATTCAACTGGTTCGCCTGAAATTATCGCCGGTTACCTCGGCAGCCTGTATAAGGCTGGTTTGTCAAGCCGGTCAGTGGCGCGGCATCTAACCACTGTGCGGACGTTCTATCAGTTTCTGCTCCGGGAAGGCAAAATCGCGGCCGATCCGGTGGGTGCCATTCCACTTCCCCGGCAGTGGAAGAATCTTCCCAAATATCTTAATTTGGAACAAGTTAACAAATTGGTCCAGGCGCCGGATACGGCCAAACCTACCGGCCTTCGGGACCGCGCGATGCTGGAATTTCTCTACGCCACCGGTCTGAGAGTAAGCGAGTTGTGCCGTGTGGAATTGGCGGGACTTACCCTCGATCTCGGGGTGGTGCGAGTGATGGGCAAGGGCTCCAAGGAACGAATGGTACCCGTCGGAAAAGCGGCAGTACGGGCGGTCACCGAGTACCTGGCGGTAGGCCGGCCGGCTTTGCTCAAAGGGCGCGGCAGTAAATACCTGTTTGTCACCGCGCGCGGATCGTGCATGACCCGGCAGTCTTTTTGGAAACAGCTTTCCATTTACGGCAAGCAGGCGGGCATCTGGCAACGGCTCACGCCTCATGTGATCCGGCACAGCTTCGCCACTCATTTACTGGAAGGCGGCGCCGACCTTCGCAGTGTGCAGATAATGCTCGGCCACGCAGACATTGCCACAACCCAGATCTATACGCACGTACTGAAATCCAGATTGCGAAAGACCGTGGATCAACACCATCCGCGTGCTTGAGAGAGAGCCATTTCGATGAGCGATTACATGTTCATGTTGGAAAACCACCTGACCGCGGATCAGGCGCGGGCGTTGGCGGAGGTACAGCTAGCGGCCGTCCAAGCCGGCGTCAGCCTCTATTTGACCGGCGGTGCGGTTCGAGACATGCTCGGGGGATTTCCAATTCGTGATCTGGATTTCGTCATCGAAGGCAATGCGCTCAAGCTGGCTAAGGACCTTGAGAAGCAGGGGAAAGCGGAGATCGTCGAAATTGATGACAACCGAAAGTCGGCCGAAATGCTTTTTCCAGGTGGCGTCACGGTGCAGATGGGGATGGCCCATGAGGAGCGCTACGCAAAGCCCGGCGGCAAAGCCCATGTGACGCCTTCGACCATCTACGAAGATCTCAAGTGCCGCGATTTTACGGTGAATGCGCTAGCGCTTTCGTTGAACAAAGCCTCGCGCGGGCTATTGCTCGATCCGGCCAACGGTTTGGCGGAACTGGAACGCAAGGAACTTCGGGCGGTGGGGAATTATGCTCTCTACGACAGTCCAATCCGGCTGTTCCGCATGATCCGGTTCAAGGTGCGGATGGGCTATCAAATCGCTGAGCGTACGCAGTTGCAGTATGAGAACGCGCGGCTGGCCGAGGTGGAGAAGCACATTACGCCGGCCCAGTTGCTAGCTGAGTTGGAGGCTATCGCCAACGAGCCGAGCGTCGGTGATATTTTGCAGGCTCTGGATGAAACCAAGCTGCTGACGTTGGTTTCTCCGATACTCACCGGTCCCAAGCTGAATCTGGCCGGGCTTGTCAAGCTGCAGAAGGCGCGCCAGCTTCTACCATTCGGGATCGAACTGCCGGTCGATTATGTTTCGCTGATGTTCTACTTCCTGGCCGAGAAGCTGACGCCCAAGGAACGCGCGGCTTTGGTCAAGGGTCTGGGCTTGAGCAAGAAGCAAGTGGATGCGTGGCAAAAGCTCGAGCCGCACGCAAAGAAATTGGAGAAGGAGCTGAAATCGGTCAAGTTGCAGAAGCCGTCGCTGGTCTATCAAACCGTGTCGAAGGCTCCTGGAGAGCTGATTCTCTTTCTGCTGACGAAATCCACCGAACGTCTGGTAAACGACCGGTTGAAAAACTACCTGCAGAAATATATTTTGACGGCCCAGGAAGTAACCGATCAGCAGGTGGAAGCCGCCGGGGCGAAGCCGGGCACTCCCAAATTCCAAAAGCTGAAAGAACTGCTAATTAAGAAAGCCTTGGACGCTCGTCCGAAGAAAGTAGAACCAGTTCCAGAAGCGCTACCGCCAGTTGCCGCCAGCCATGGGGCTCACGGAAGACGGTAGCACCTGTTTATATCTCTAAAGCTATGCGGTACGGCCCGGCGACAATTCCGGTTCAAAATCGGTGTCCCAAACTTCAGCTTCGCCCATGGGAGGTCCGCTTTCCCCGGCCGGCCGTTCTTCTTGTTTGCGTTGAACCCGTCTGGCTGCTTTATCCTGGGCCTTCTCCAGGCGGGCCAGCTCTCTTTGGCGCTTCTTTTGTGTCGTATGAGATCGAGAAGCCATATGTTTATTTCCCCTTTTTGGGTCGGCGTCGCACTCACGCAACGGCGAGTTAGGCGCGACTCAGCGGGCTCCTTTAGCATAACAGGTTTTCCCTTCATCTTGCCAGTTTTAGACTGAACTCTATGATTCCAGGGCGGTTGCTTTACGCTTAATGTTTTTAACATTTATATTACGATTCAGCAACGACTCGCATCTCTATCAAGGCTTTAATAGATCATGCAACCTGAAGCGTGGTTAGCCATTTGCCTCGTCATCGCAGCGTTCGTGACGATTTTGTCGGGAAACGCCGCGGACGATGAGCGCACCGATCCTTAGTGAAGCGCATCCTCTGAGTAGAAGCGATCGACGTTCTTCGCACTCAGTAGTTGATGGCCCACAAACACGCCTGGCGGGACGGCTTTGTAGTTCAACACGTCCAGCGCGAGCCGCACCAGTCCTTCGCCGTATTTTTCCGGAAAATACGCCACCGAACCAAGGAACCTTGAAGTCGGCCGCCGCAATTCGTCGCGTCCTTCCGGCGAGGCGTTCTGGCCCACCGCGGCACACCCTTCCAATCTCCCTCCTTCTTCGAAAGCACGCAGCGCGCCCAAGACGCTCGGATCGTTGATGCCGCTGATTAGTGTTCGTTGTGCGGGCGTCTTCCGCAGATGACTCCGCACCACTTTCCAACTGGACTCGAACCTTCCATCGCCATCCAGGTAGACCACCGGGCATGATTCCAGATGCGGAAGGATTTCGCGGATACCGACCAACGTTCCCGTTAGCCGTGCTCGTGGCACCATGCCGGCGCGCGGCAATTCCATCAGAATGATTTCGTCCACTTGCCCTTCCCAATTCTGTTTCGCCCAACGTCCCAGATGGCGTCCGCCGATCAGACCCGCCTCGTAGTTGTTGGCGCCGAAGTAGATCGCTCCGGGATGCGGAATCTCAATGGCGATGAGCGGAATTCGGGACTCGCGATATTTGGCCGAGATGATCGGAGCCACCAGTTCGTCCGTTTGAAACTCCATCACCAGATCGACGCGTTCTTTGATGAAGAGATCGGCGTTCCGCTGCGCCACCTTCGGACTATATTTGTTGTCGAGCACGAGCAACTCGATGCTCTCCATGCGATCCGCTTCGAGCTGAACGCTTCGCGTGACCTGCTGAGAGAATAAGTAATCCGTACCTTGCGCCGCGTAGCCTAATTTGAATTTTCGCTGGCGACGCTGCTGGATGGTCGACCGGTATTGATTCTTCCCCACCTTCTCCACCAGGCCGCTCAGCTCCAGCGTGTAGAGGAGTCGGAACACGATTCCCTTGGTCAGTGAAGTTCGAACGACGATATCGCGCAGCCGCAGGACTTCGTTTGGCGACGCGAAAATCTTCAAGACATCAGCGGCGTGGCTGACCGACTGGATCAAATATGGATCACGCTCCGCGGCGGCTTCTATCATGACGGAAAAGCATATCACAATTCATCGCTTTCGTTTTGCCTGGCAAACTTGAGGGCATTCCAGCGTTCTGCACCGTAAAACAACTTATGGCTCAGAAGGTGTGATACAACTTGGGAATCTATTTATGGTCACAGACCACCAACGGGACGCAGTTGTTACGGCGCTCGACTCCTTTCAAATCGAACTTCCGTCGTGGGGCTTCGCCAACACGGGGACCCGCTTCGGCAAGTTTCTCCAACCCGCTGCGGCAGCGACGATTGAGGAAAAGCTCAGCGACGCCGGGCAGGTGCATCACTGGACGGGAGTTTGTCCGGTGGTCGCGCTTCACGTGCTGTGGGATTTTCCACAAGGCGTCGGCAGCGTTGCCGAAGTGCGGCGTCTCGCGGAGCAATATGGGGTACGCGCCGGCTCCATCAATCCAAATGTGTTTCAGGATCAGATTTACAAGTACGGCTCCCTCGGCAATCCGGATCCGGCCGCGCGGCAAGCGGCGGTGGATCATTTAATCGAGAGCGCCAACATCGCGACCGGGCTGGGAAGCCGCGACATTTCCCTTTGGTTTGCCGATGGGTCGAACTATCCGGGCACGCAGAATATTCGCCATCGCCGGAAATGGTTCGAAGAGGGATTACGCGCTCTGCACGCCGGTCTTTCGGAGAACCAGCGAATGCTGGTGGAATACAAACCGTTCGAGCCTGCTTTCTATCACACCGACATTGCGGATTGGGGCATGGCACTTTTGCTGGCGCGCGCCGCCGGACCCAAAGCGAAAGTGTTGGTGGATACAGGGCATCACTATCAGGCGCAGAACATCGAGCAGATTGTGGCCTGGCTGCTGGCAAGAAGATATGCTCGGTGGATTCCACTTCAACGATCGCCGGTACGCGGACGACGATTTGACCCTCGGCTCCATCGATCCCTACCAGGTGTTTCGGATTTTTCATGAGATCCGCCTGTTCGAGTGGGAGACGGGGAAATCGGCGGACATCGCTTACATGATCGATCAGAGTCACAATTTGAAAGGCAAGATGGAAGCCATGATCCAGTCTGTGCAGACAGCGCAGGAACTGTTTGCAAAGGCAGCGTTGGTGGATCTGAAGAAACTCGCCGGCTTTCAGCGGAAATGCGAGTTGGTGGACGCAGAGAACTGCTTGAAGGACGCGTTCTCGACCGATGTGCGCCCGGCCATTCGCGAATGGGCGCTTTCGAAGGGTCTGCCGGAGAATCCGATGGACGCATTCCGTCAGAGCGGATATCTGGAGCGGATCACCGCAGCGCGCAGTCACAAGAACATCTCGGCGATTACGAGCTATGCCTAGGTATGCTGCTGCAGGCGGATGGCGTCTCCAAGTCATACGCAGGCGTTCATGCTCTGCGCGGCGTTTCCTTTGAACTGCGTGCAGGCGAAGTCCACGCGCTGGTTGGCGAAAACGGCGCCGGTAAATCGACGCTAATCAAAATTTTCACTGGAGCCGTTGCTCCCGATTCGGGACGTGTGCACGTCGAGGGGCAGTTGGTCGAGCACAACACGCCGGCCAGGGCACGCGCACTCGGTATCGCGGCCATCTATCAACATCCCGCGCTGTTTCCGGAACTCACCGTGGCCGAGAATCTCGCGCTGCGCCTCGAAGGCCGTTCTCTCTGGAAGCCGATCCGCTGGAAAGCACGACGCGCGCGTGCACGGGCGCTGCTGGCGCAGATCGGCGCGCGCATCGACCCGGAAGCCGAGGTTCGCACGCTTTCCATGCCCGAGCAGCAGATGGTGGAAATCGCCTGCGCTCTCGGCGCGGAGGCAAAAATCGTCATCATGGATGAGCCGACGGCGTCGCTGCCGGCCCAGGAGGTGGAATCGCTCTTCCGCGCCGTCCGTGAATTGCGCCAGCGCGGCGCGGGGATCATTTACATCTCGCATCGTCTCGAGGAATTGCCGCAGATTGCCGATCGTGTGACGGTTCTTCGCGATGGCTGCTCTATTGAAACCCGCGCAATCGCCGACGTCGACCGCGCAACGCTCATCCGCATGATGGTGGGCCGCGAGTTGTCGGCCGTCTTTCCGAAAAGTGAAGTGCCGATCGGCGAAACGGTTCTCGAGACGCGCGGGCTCGGCTGCCGCGCTTCGGCGATTCGCAATGTAAGTCTCAGCAGTGCGCGCCGGAGAAATTCTCGGCATCGCCGGATTGGTGGGATCGGGCCGCACAGAACTGGCGAATATGTTGTTCGGATTGACGCCCGCCGATCAAGGCGAGATTATTCTCCATGGCCGGAGTGAGACAATCGATTCCCCAGCCGACGCGATCCGTCTGGGCCTCGGCTACGTTCCGGAAGACCGTCAGCGCCACGGCGTAATCCCATCGATGCCGATTTGCGAGAACACGTCGTTGGCGTGTCTTGCCCGGTTTGCCCGCGGTGGTCTGATTGATTTCCAACTGGAGCGCGAGGCGGCGTCGGAATTGGCGGCGCGGCTCTCCACGAAGATGGCATCCATCTTCGCCCCGGTCAGTAGCCTGTCCGGAGGCAATCAACAGAAAGTGGCGTTGAGCCGCTGGCTGGCCACCGCGCCGAAGATTTTGATTCTGGATGAGCCGACGCAGGGCATCGACATCGGCGCGAAAGCGGAAGTGCATCGCCTGATGGTCGAACTCGCGGGCGCTGGCATGGCGATTGTGATGATCTCCTCGGAATTGCCGGAAATCCTCGGCATGAGCGATCGCATTGCCGTGATGAGCCACGGAACAATCGCCGCGGTTCTCGATCGCGCGGAAGCGACGCAGCAGCGGATACTTGCTCTCGCGTTGCAGGGAACGCAATGACGAGCCGGTACGGGCGCGAGATATCGACGGCTATCGCGCTAGCCGCCGTGCTCGTTGCGGTTGCCATCGCCGCTCCGCAGTTCTACGGCACGCGCAACCTCCAACAGATCCTGATCAACAACACCACGGTGCTGATTGTCGCCATCGGCATGACGATGGTGATTCTTGTCGGCCAAATCGACATCTCGGTGGGATCACAGTTCGCCATCGCTTCCGTTGTCACCGGCTTGGTTGCACAAACCGGTGCGCCAATCCTCATCGCAGGACTGGCCGGGACGCTCGCAGGCGCCATCATGGGCGTTCTGAATGCGGCGCTTGTCGCGGGCGTCGGCATCCCGTCGATCGTTGTGACGCTGGCCACCATGGTGGCGTTGCGTGACGCGCTTCGCTGGACCACCGAAGGCCGATGGGTGCAGAATCTTCCGCCGTCTTTTCAATGGGCTGGTTTTGGACAGGCGAGCGGTGAGATTCTCATCATGCTGACAACCGCGCTTCTATTCCTCGCGGCCGCGTGGGCATTGGGAAATCTGCCGGCCGGACGCGGACTCTACGCAACCGGCTCAGACCCGGAAGCAGCGCGGCTAGCGGGCATACGGCCGGCCCGTGTCGTATTCTCCGTGTTCGTACTGATGGGACTGCTGACGGGCCTGGCTGCCGCTCTCAACGCTATCCGATTCAGTGAAGTCCAAAGCAACGCAGGCGCGGGCGTCGAGTTGAAGACCATCGCGGCGGTCGTGGTAGGCGGGGCGTCGATCACCGGCGGGCGCGCCACACTCGTCGGCACACTGCTCGGAGTGTTGCTGCTCGGCATCATCGGTCCGGCGCTGACGTTCTCCGGCATCAACGCGTTTTGGGAAAAGGCGATTCAGGGATTGATCATTCTCGCGGCGGTTGTGGCGGATGCGCGTGGGAAAGCGAGGGCGCGTGTCGTCCCCAATCGTTGATCCGCGCTCCCGGCTCGACCGCTGGTTTCCGAATCAGGAATGGCGGCTGCTTGTTCTGCTGGCCATCGAACTGGGATTCTTCGCATTCACCGCTGCCAACTTCTTTACCACCGCCAACGCCGCCGAAATCGCCAGGCTTTCGGTAGAAATCGGCCTCCTCGCTCTGGCACAGACGTGTGTGATTGTGACCGGCGGCATCGATCTCTCCGTCGGCTCCATGATGGGACTCTCGGCCGTCGTCTTCGGCTCCCTCTGGCACGATGCTGGAGTGCCGGTGGGCTGGAGCATCCTGCTGACGCTGTGCCTTGGGACGCTGGGTGGTTTCCTCAACGCGTTTCTCATCACAAGGCTCCGCACGCTGCCCCTCATCGTGACCCTCGGCACGTTCAGTCTCTTTCGCGGTCTGGCCGAGGGACTCACGGAAGGCATTCGCAACTACACGGGCTTTTCGTCATCCTTTCTGTTTCTTGGGCAAGGGTTCTGGATGGGCGTGCTGCCGCCGCAGTTGGTAATCTTCGCAATCGCGGCGCTTGCCTACTGGCTGCTACTGGAACGCTCCGTCATAGGGCGTGGCCTCTCCGCAATCGGTTTCTCCGAGGAGGGGGCGCGTTACGCCGGCGTTCCCGTTCGCGCGCGGCTGCAACTGGTCTACACGCTCTCAGGATTAACCGCGAGTCTCGCCGCCATCATCTACGTGGCGCATCTTGGGCAGGCGAAGTCAGACGCCGGCACGGGCTACGAGTTGATGTCGATTACGGCCGTGGTCCTCGGCGGTACATCGATCTTCGGCGGACGAGGCACCATTCGCGGCACGCTGCTCGGGCTGGCCGCGATCGTGGTGTTGCAAAATGGTCTGCGGTTGTCGGATGGTCCGGCGGAATTGGCGGGCGTTCTCACTGGCCTGCTGTTAATTGCTACTATCGGCGCGGGCCGCATTTCTTTCCAATCGAAACAGCAGGAGGCGGAAGTGAAGAATTCTCAGGTCGCCGTACTCAGCGCGGTCATCATCGCCGGCGCGCTGATTGTGGCCGGAAGCAACTGGTGGCTCGTGCGCTCGCTAAAACCGGTTGCGGCAACAAGCGAGCGGAAAACGGTGATAGCCATGATGCCGAAGGCCAAGGGCGATCCCTATTTCGTGAGTTGCCGTATCGGCGCCGAAGAAGCGGCGCGGGAACTGAACGTCGAGCTCTTGTGGGACGGTCCGACGGATCTCGATCCGGCCAAGCAAAACGAAGTAGTTGAGGGTTGGATCACGCGGGGAGTCGACGTCATCGCGGTCAGCGTGGAGAATCAGGCCGGCATTTCGACGGTCTTGCGGAAGGCGCGATCGAAAGGCATCAAGGTGCTCACCTGGGACGCGGATGCGCAGAAGGATGCGCGCGATTTCTTCATCAATCAGGCCACGCCGCAAGGCATCGGCAACACGCTCGTCGACGAAGTGGCTCGGGTCCTTCACGGCAAAGGCGAATTCGCCATCGTCACGGCCTCGCTGAGCGCCGCGAACCAGAATGAGTGGATGAAGTACATGAAGCAGCGCCTCGCCGAAAAGTATCCGAACGTGAAACTGGCCGTGGTCCGGCCGAGCGACGGCGATCGCGACCGCGCCTTCTCCGAGACGCAGACGATTCTGAACGTTTATCCGAATGTAAAGGTGATCACCGGGATCGCGGCGCCTGCTGTTCCGGGAGCGGCCGAGGCGGTCAAGCAATCCGGGCGGCGCGACGTGAAAGTGAACGGCCTCTCGTTGCCGAACATGTGCAAACCGTTCGTCCACGCTGGTGTCATTGATTCGATCATCTTGTGGAATACGAAAAATCTCGGCTACTTGACGGTCGCCGCCGGCGCAGCGCTGCGCAACGGGACGCTGCATACTGGGATTACACAGTTAACGGCGGGTCGATTGGGAATACTGCAAGTCAACGGCGATGAAGTGATGCTCGGGCCGCCGTTGATCTTCACCGCGCAGAACATCGACCAATTCAATTTCTAAGGGGCTGACATGAAAATCGGAATCAATCTCCTGTTGTGGACCGACAAGCCGACTGTTGCCCACAAGCCCCTCCTCGATCAGATCAAGAAATGGGGGTTCGATGGCATGGAGTTTCCGGTGTTGGCCATGGAACAGGCCGATGCGCGGGCACTCGGCAGGTATTGCGAGGACATTGAGATGCATCGAAGCTGCCTCGTGGCTCTGAGCGCGGCCGAGGCCGACCCGTCGAGTCCCGATCCGAAGTTACGGCAAGCGGCGCTGGCTCAATTGAAAAGTTGCATCGAGAAGACGCGCGATCTCGGCGGTGATGTCCTGGTGGGTCCGTTCCATCAAGGTCTCGGCCGCTTTACGGGCGCGGGGGCCACGAAGGACGAATGGCGTTGGTCGGCCGAAGTAATTCGCAAAGCTGGTGAGTACGCAGCGACCATGCATGTCGATCTCGCCATCGAGCCGCTGAATCGCTTCGAGATGTTTCTGACGAATACCATGGAGTCGGCCGGCCGGTTTGTGAAAGAGGTGGACCTTCCGAACGTCGGCATTCTGGCCGACACCCACCACTCGAATATCGAAGAGGATCGGCCGCACGAATCGTGGTCGCGTGAATTCAAGCAGATCCGCCACGTCCACATTTCGGAAAGCAATCGTGGCGTGCCTGGGCGCGGACACGCCTGCACGCAGTCCATTTTTCAGGCGCTGCGGCGCGGCGGTTACAACAAGTGGCTGACCATCGAGGCTTTCGGACTAAACGTTCCGAGCCTGATTCAGCCGCTCCATTTGTGGCGGCCGTTGTTTTTGAAGGAAGAGGAAGTTGCGGTGCAGGGACTGGAGCACATCCGGGACAGTTGGGATGGGGCGAGAGGGTAAAAACCCACCCGCCCCGGTACTTCTTTAAGCTGCAGCAACCATCTTGTGTGGATCGAGGATGAACTTCTTCGCCGCGCCTTTGTCGAAATCGACATAACCCTGCGGCGCCTGATCGAGCGAAATAATCGTCGCGTTCACGGCTTTGGCGACCTGTGTCTTGTCATAGAGGATCGCCTGCATGAGCGCACGGTTGTATTTCATCACCGGGCACTGGCCGGTGGTGAACGAGTGCGACTTCGCCCAACCCAGTCCGATGCGGATGCCCAGGTTGCCGATCTTGGCGTTGGCGTCGACTCCGCCCGGATCGCCCGTTACATAAAGACCGGGGATTCCAATCGCGCCGCCCGCCCGCGTCACTTCCATCAGTGAGTTGAGCACTGTAGCCGGACGCTCGACTCCGGCGTCCGCTCCGTGGCCGCGCGCTTCGAAACCGACGCAATCGACCGCGTTGTCGACTTCAGGCACTCCAACGATCTGCGCAATCTGATCGCCGAGAGCAGCAGTCTTTTTCAAATCGATGATCTCGCAGCCGAAGCTCTTGGCCTGGGCCAGGCGCTCGGGAATGAGGTCGCCGACGATGACGACCGCCGCGCCCAGCAGATGACACGCCGCCGCGCACGCGAGTCCGACAGGTCCCGCGCCGGCGACATAGACGACTGATCCCGGTCCAACACCCGCGGTAACCGCGCCGTGATATCCGGTGGGGAAGATGTCCGAGAGCAACGTGAGGTCACGGATCTTGGCCATCGCACGGTCTTTATCCGGGAACTTGAGCAGATTGAAATCGGCGTAGGGCACCATCACGTACTCGGCCTGGCCACCGACCCAGCCACCCATGTCGACGTATCCGTAAGCAGCGCCGGGGCGCGCGGGATTCACCGTGAGGCAGATACCCGTTTTACCTTCCTTGCAATTGCGGCAGCGTCCGCAGGCGATATTGAACGGGACCGAGCAGAGGTCGCCCTTCTTGATGAACTCAACGTCGCGGCCGGCTTCGAGAACTTCGCCGGTGATCTCGTGTCCGAGCACAAGACCCGGCTCCGCGGTGGTGCGGCCTCGGACCATATGCTGGTCGCTGCCGCAGATGTTTGTAGTGACAACTTTCAGAATGACGCCATGCTCACACTTGCGCGAACCTAGCGCGAGTTTGGGAAAGTCAATCGTCTGGACCTCGACCTTGCCGGGCCCCATGTAGACAACTCCACGATTCGATGCCATAAATTCCTCCAACTTGGGATGGGATAGTTAGTGCGATTAAATAACATCAGAAAACGGAACTTCTTGCAAGCCGTCTTAGATCTTTTCCGGTTTGAAACCGCCCTTAGAGCGATCATACAACCACATTGCACCGAAGACGATCAGCAGAATCGCCGGCAATGCAGCAACATAGCGGAACGAGGTTTGCGAAGCGATGGTCAACACCCGGTTCAGCTCGTCGCCAACCAGTTTCTGAAACGCTGCATCGCCGCCGGCTGCTTCGATCTTCGCCGTGTCGAAAATCTTGCCCATCGCCGGGAGTACGAAGTAGATGGATAACGTTCCGGCCGTACCCATCAGGCCCATCAGCAATGCGCCGCCGCGCGGGAAGCGTTCGGATGCCGCCGCCAGCATGGTCGGCCACATGTAACAAACGCCGGTTCCCCAAACTGTCGCGGCGAGAAGGCCGGTGATCGGCGAATTGGCCACGCTTAACAACAGCAGTCCCGCCGAAGCGAGCAGGCACGACACCCACAGGAGTCCTACCGGCGAAAGCTTATGTGCCATTGGACCCGCGAAGTGCCGCATAACGAACATCAGCCCGCTGACGTAGATCAGCAACCAGATGCCATGCATGCCGACCGTGCGCGTGAGCGCGGAGTCAACCCACTGTCCCGGCGCGAGTTCCGAAGCAGCGGTCAGGAACATGGAGCAGAACCAGACGATGAACATCGGGCGCATCACTTCTTTAAACATGCTTCCGGCGCTCACCCCTGAGGCAACGCGTTCGGTCGGCGGGAACTTCAGCGTCAGGCAGAAGAGTCCGTAGACGGCTGCCGGGAGAAGAACGACGCCGAGTTTTACCTGCCAGTTGAGATTCAATGCGCCGAGCCCCAAGCCGATCAACCCACCCAGAATGATGCCCCCCGGCCACCACGCATGTAGCGTATTGAGCCTGGCCGTTTTGTCGTCGGCGTAAAGAGTTGCCGTGAGCGGGTTGATGACGGTCTCCACAAGTCCCTGTCCGATGCCGGTGATGAGCATGCCCGCCCAGATGACGTTATATAGAGATGCCCCGGACCCCAGTTTGTCCGCGAAAATCACAATGAGCGGCCCCGCGATGTAGCAAACACTGGAAAGCGCGAGTAGCCGGCCCATGCCGAGATAATCGAGCATCGGGCTGCCGATGGCGATCGTGAACGCGAAGCCGAGGAATACGACGCCGAGTACCGACCCCATCATCTCCGCCGAGCGCAGCCTGTCGATCGGATCAAAGAAAATCGTTTGCAAGTCACTTGCCACGTTGCTTCGAATGGCGAAGGCGATTCCCGATGTCGCCAGCGCGAGAACGCTGACGAAGAACAACTTTTTTCTGTCGTAGGCTGCATGCTGGTCCACGGGGACCGATTGTGCGGAAGAACTCATGGTGAGGTCATCGTATCAATCGCGTCTCAAGAACGCCAGCGGATTCCGATTCCCAAAGTGTTCTTCGCGTATTCGAGGCCGCGCTCCAGATCCACGCGCTGCTGCTCGCGCAATGCATCGTCATACACCGGCGCGTGCTTTCCGGGAACGTCCTCGACAACCATCGCGTCCATCAATGGATAGCCTCTCTTGGCCAACGCGACAAATCGTGCGAACTCGGCGCCGTTCGCTTTGGGGAATGCCTTCCAGAAGTTCGGCTCCAGATAAGGCACCAGGCGCGGGGGGCGGCCGGTAATATTTTCAAGCTGCATCGCTGCTTGTGGACAAAGTTCACGGAAACGCGCGACGAACTTCTTGAAATCGATCGAGCCGTCGCCGAGAGCGACCCACTGAGCGGCGGCTCCGCGCGGATGTTCAAAGACGATGGAATCCCGGATGTGCGTGGTGGCTGTATATGGTCCGAGCACCTCGAGTGTTACAAAAGGATCTTCCACTACCCACATCGGATTGCCGGTGTCGAGGTTAGCGGCGACGAAATCCCGCCCGGCATCTTCGATCAGCATTTTCAACTCGCGCGCTTGCATGTCGCCGGAGTGATTCTCCACCGCCACCTTCACGCCGAGGTCCAATGACAGTGAGCGCACGGCTTTCAACGCTTTCACCGTGTTCTCGATGTGTTCTTCAATGGGCTTCGGACCGAGACGATCTTCGGACGAACCCATGTAGCAGCGCATCGAAGTTGCGCCGATCGCCTTGGCCACGCGGAGTCCTTTCGATAGATACTCGGGCGGCGTGCCGTCCTTGTTGCTCCAGCTCTTCGACGAGGGGCAGATGCATCCGATGCCGCCGTCCAACACCAGGCCGAGACGCGCCGCCTGGTCTTTGACGCCCTGCAAATAGGGCGGTTCGAGGCTTTCGAAATCTTTGAGACTGGAAAGTTGAATGGTATCGAGCTTAAGCGAAGCAGCGTAGTCGATGAGCTTTGCGGCCTTCCAGTGAAAGGCTCGAAGCGAGTATGTGTCGAAGCCGAGGCGGATTCCAGTTTCTGATGACAAGATGAACTCCTAATGAAAAACGGCCCCGATTTCTCGGGGCCGCGAGGGAACTTTGTATGTTGATGTCCCGCTATCCGGGACAGGTGAGCTACTTCTTTTTCTTTGCCGGGGCCTTTTTCGCTGGGGCCTTTTTCGCGGCTTTCTTGGTTGCGTTCTTCATTGAGTGATTCTCCCTAACATCAAAATTTGCGACCTGTAAAAGATCGCAGTGTGATCCATATATAAAGTGATACGGGAATAAAGTCAAGAAAAAAATGCATTGAGGCTCCTCTCGAGCATGCGAAACGCGAGATCCTACTTTTGTTTTACCCGCGAGCGAGGGTTTGCGTCTACATAGAAGATGCGATCTGTTTTGAACATTGCCGCGCATCGGCGAACCACGCTAGCATCACGAATGATGACGGTCCCACGAACTCTCGCGTCCGCCTCTTTGGTCTTGATGCTCGCGATCCTATCCGCCGGATGCCACAAGAAAGTTCATGCCGCGAAGACGCCGCGCATCGGAGCGGGCGAGACAGGCATCGCGAGTTGGTACGGCATCCCGTACCACGGAAGGCACGCCGCCAACGGCGAGATCTACGACATGAACCAGCTCACCGCTGCGCATCGCACGCTTCCGTTTGAGACTTGGGTGCGTGTGAAGAATCTGGATAACGGCAAGACGGTAGAAGTTCGCATTCAGGATCGCGGGCCGTTTGTTGACAAGCGCATCATCGATCTGTCGCGGGCCGCGGCGGAGCAGATCAATATGATTGGGCCCGGAACCGCGCGCGTGACGCTCACCATCATTCGCGCGCCTGCGCATCCACCCGTGCCGCTGCCCGCGCCACTACCCGCGCCTCCACCATTGGCGCCAGTGCCCGCCGCGGCGGTTATTCCAGTGCCGCCAGTCCCCGAGCCAGAACTCTTCGCCGTCCAGATCGGAGCGTTTCAGGACAAGCAGAAGGCTCAATCGTTACGCGACTCCATGAAGGAACGTTACGGCGCCGCTCTGATTACTCCACGCCAGGCGAACACGACGCTGTGGCGAGTACTAGTGGGCAGGGAAGACTCGACGGAGAAGGCGGAGGCACTGGCGGAAAGGATGAAGGCGGATGGAACCGAAGGGTTCGTTGTCCGCTTAGATGGCGTACCACCTGAGATCGAGTGAGATTTTTCCCGCCCTGGAGCCACTACCTAAGTACATGAACGGTGAATCGCAGGACTTTACCCGCGTGCTGATCGGGCAATCCCCTCGTATGCGCCAGGTTCACCGGCAGATTGAGAAGCTGGCGAAGACGCGTTGGCCAGTGCTGATCCTCGGCGAGACCGGTACCGGCAAAGAAGTGGTTGCCCGTTGCATTCACAGCGCCAGCCCTGCCGCTCCTTTCGTCACCGTGGATTGCTCGGCGCTGGTTGCGCCGCTGATGGAAAGCGACTTGTTCGGTCACGCGAAAGGCGCTTTCACCGGCGCGCTCGCCAACAAGCTCGGCATGATCGAGATGGCGAACGGAGGGACGGTCTTTCTCGACGAGATTGGGGAACTTCCGCTGGACATGCAGGTAAAACTATTGCGCGTCCTTCAGGAGAAAGAGTTCCGGCCCGTGGGCTCGCTCGTCGCGAGGAAGGTGGACTTCCGTGTGATCGCGGCCACAAACCGGGACCTTGCCAAGGAAGTGGAACGCGGAACGTTTCGCAGCGACCTGTTCTATCGCATCAATGTAGTTACGGTGCGGTTGACGCCGTTGCGCGAGCGCACGGAAGATATCCTTCCGCTTCTGCAACACTTCCTCGCCCGGTACGGCCGGAATCATTCGCTCACCCAGGAGACACTGGACGCGATGCTCGCCTACGAATGGCCGGGAAATGTGCGGGAGCTCGAGAACTGCGTTCAACACATGGTGGCGCTCAATAGCGGGCCGCTGCTGCATCTGCCCGATCTGCCATCGATGATCCAAAACCGCGTGATCGCCGAAAGACCTCAGCTATTGAGCATGACTATGGCGATGTCGACCGGCCGGCAACCCGTTGCACCGGTTCCTCACGCCGCGGATGCAGGGATTCTGCCATTGCCCGAAGTGGAGAAGCGCGCCATTCTTGAGGCGCTGCGTACGACGAAGGGCGATCGCGGCACGGCGGCCGCTCTGCTGGGCATCGGACGGACGACGCTTTATCGAAAGCTGAAGGAATACGGTCTCGAGCATTAGACTGGGGTTTGCTCATCGCCCTGGATGCCACGTACAGCGTTGGAGACGTGCTCTCCGGCGTCGGTGTGTATTCCAACCACATCCTGGCGGGTCTCTCTGCTGCGCACGCGGAGAGCCGGTTCCTCTTCTGTTACAGGCCACACCGCTACTCGCGAGCGATGCGGCAGACGTTGCCCGCGAACTGCCGGCGTTTCCTTCTTCACGATCGCTT
Source organism: Bryobacteraceae bacterium (assembly GCA_963770345.1). Taxonomy (GTDB): domain Bacteria; phylum Acidobacteriota; class Terriglobia; order Bryobacterales; family Bryobacteraceae; genus CAVYPH01. The sequence continues at coordinate 505,417 of CAVYPH010000004.1, forward strand.
CCACGTGCCATCAAGCGCGGACATCTTCCACGGGTTGAACCAGCGCCTGCCCGAGAAGCGGGTGAAGCGCGCAGTTTCGACGTTTCACGACTTGTTCGTGATGACAAGCGAGTATTCCACGCTGGAGTTTCGCGCCCGCTTTTCAGAACAGGCGCGCCAGGCGGCGGAACGGTCGGACCTCATCATCGCTGTTTCGCAATTTACAGCGGACCAGGTTACCGCTTTGTTGAAAGTGGAGCGGAGCCGGCTGCGTGTGATTCATCACGGTGTCGACTGGCCCGCCGCAAGTGCCGGCGTGCCGCGCGAGAACATCGTCCTGAACGTCGGAGCGATACAAGAGAGGAAGAATACAGCACGATTAGTGGAAGCATTCGAGCAGATGCCCGCGGACTGGCGTTTGGTGCTGGCGGGTTCCAGTGGATTTGGCGCCGCGCAAATCCTGGAACGTGTGGAAGCGAGCAGTGCGCGCGATCGGATTGAGGTGACTGGTTATTTGAGTCAGGCTGACCTGGAGCAACTCTACGCGCGTGCCAGCATCTTCGCGTTTCCGTCTTTGGATGAGGGTTTCGGCATGCCGGTGCTGGAGGCGATGGCGCGTGGCGTGCCGGTGATTACGTCGAACCGTTCGGCGCTACCGGAAGTTGCCGGTGACGCAGCGATGCTAATTGATCCTCTCGATACCGGGGCTCTGACGGATGCGATGCGGCGGCTGACCGATCCACAGGAGAGGGACGTCCTGACGCAGAAAGGTCTTCTGCGCGCGGCCGAGTTCACTTGGAACTCGGCCGTGGAGAAGACCTGGGCGGTGTATAGGGAGTTGGCTTAACGGTTGGCGCCGGTGCCGGTGCGAATGTCGGAGAGTTTGGTTCCGATCACTTCACCTGAAACGACGATCTCCACTCGACGATTCTGTTGGCGTCCAGCAGAGGTGTCGTTGGTGGCGACGGGCATGGTTTTGCCGAACCCCTTGGAGGTCACGGAATCAGACGGAATGCCCTGCGTGGTTAGATATGTGCGCACGGAGTCCGCTCGATGCTCGGACAGCGTCTGGTTGTACTCCTCGCTGCCCACGCTATCGGTATGGCCTTCCACTTCGAGTCTCAAACCCGGATGGGAGAGCACGATACCGGATAACCGGGCAAGCTTCTCGCGAGCGCCTGGGCGCAGATCGTACTTGGCTGTGTCGAAAAGAACGTCGGACATATTGACCACCAGGCCGCGCGCCGTATCGCGAGTCTCAAGGATGAGGTTGAACTGCTGAAGAAGCTGCTGGCGTAGAGCCTCTTTATCGGCCTCGGCCTTGGCGGCGGCGGACTGGGCCTGAGTAGTGGCCAATCGGGCCCGTTCGGCTTCCTGTTGCGCAAGCTGCTGCTGAGCCAGAGCCGCGGCGCTGGCTGCCTCGGCTTCGGCTTTCGCCCTGTCCGCGGCCATGCGTTCATTCTGTGCCTGAAGCCTCGCCTGGTCGGCCGCAGCCCTTTCGCTGTCAGCTTGCGCGCGGCGTTGCGCTTCCAATTGGGCCTGTTGCTGGGCTAACGCCTGCTGGCGTGCAGCCTCGTCGGCGTCGGCCTTCGACTTCGCAATGCGAGCCGCCGCGGCCTCGCGCTCGTTTGCCAGGGCCTCTTCCTGCTGGCGCTTCAGCGAGATGATCCGCGCGTTCTCAGCGGTCTGCACGGCTTCGCGGGCAATCATTTGACTGGGCTTGGTTTGCTTGCGAATCAGATAGTCTTCCGATTGTTGGAGCAGCGTTTCCGATTTCCTGAATGTGTCATCGGCATACTTGTCCGCCTTGCTCCAGCGGGCGATGCGCACTGCATTGCGGGCTTCGAAGACCTCCAGAGGTGTTTTTGGATCGAGTCGAATCGGTGTCACCTGGGAGCGGTCGATGTTGTAGACGTATTGACCGCGCTGAATCAGTTCGTACTTGGCATCGATCTCCTCGATCTTGCCGAGCGTGTCGGTTCGGACGATGTTTTCCATGACGACGACATCGCTTGGTTGAGGAACATCGAAATAGGGTTCCGCAGTGATGATGAGACCGAACGCCTGTAGCTGCGTAGTGGCCTCGATCTTGGTTTTGCCTCCTCCATTCAGAAGGATTTCACCGAGGTTTTCCGGACGTCCTTCAGGAGAGACAGCCCACAACACGTAAGTTAGATACTCGCCTCCAAACGTCGACGCGGGCATCAGCTTTTCGGCTTCGACTGAGATCCGGATATCGCCTTGACGGCTTTCGACTCTAGCCTCACCGTTGGCTTGCGGCATCAGGGCCGTGCCGTGGAAATCAACCTTTGTTGAGCCGCTGCGGTGGCGATAATTGATTGCCTTGGTTGTACGCGAGACGACTGTGACTTTGAAAAGCGGTTGGTGATCGCTCACAACCACTTGATTCGTGCTTACTCCCGACGGGGACTGAGTCGGATTGGGGACCTGGGCGAAACTGACTAGCGCGAATGCGCCCACGGCCGAAATAATACTCTTTAACATGCAAAGCCCTCCTACCAAATGAGTAGAGAGCAATTATTTGGCCAATCGAGATTTCGAACTGATTCAATCGTTTGGCGTTTTCTTGCTATGAGGGGCGGTAACAGTTACCGCATTTTTTCTAAAAACTCTCCTGTAACAGCGTCTACATAGACCGAGTAATCGCTAGTACTAACCGAATCGGCCCAGACTACTCGCCACGCGAGATCGGGCGAGCGCGAGGTCATTTCGAGCAGGAAGAACATCGGCTTGTTGGGGAACTTCTCCATATACCCCGTGCTCTTGGCGGCCGCAATCTTCCATGCCTGATCGGAGTCGATTTTCATCGCCTGTATCGGCCAGGGGCCGGGGCTGCCGGAAGTGGGGGCGAAGGTTTCCTCGAAACCCTCGAATACACCTTTGTGAAGATTGCCGCCGGCTTCGACTACGGAATAGGTGTAGGAGCGCTGTTTGGCACGGCTTGGCGAAACGAAAGTGGCTTCCCAGGCGCCGGCCTTTCCCTCCTCTACCTTAAATTTGTCGAGCCGGATACTGCTGAGGCGGAGACCCTGGATATCGGACGCCCAAATGCGGGCCATGGGATACATGGCGTAAAAGGCTTTCCGTCCGGTGACTGCTTCCGGCGGCTTCTCGGGTTCCTTGGGAAAGGCAACTTCCTTGGGCGCATCGGAGCAAGCGACGAAGGACACGGCAGTAAGGGCAACCACAAAAGCAGCGAGAACTCGACTCATATATTCATGGTAGCCCGCGCGGTGGGCTAGTGCGTCATGGCGTAGATCAGATAGTTGACGCCGATGCGATAGGCCTGCGAGGTGTACTTCTCCGGATACTCCGGTATGTCCGCCCATTCCCAGGCATCGCCGTGATCCTGATTGAAGAGAATGGCCACCATGATGCGGCCCTTGTCGTCGTAGATGGCGCGCCAGTGAGGTATGTAGCCGTCGTATTCGTAGGTATTGCCACTGCGAAGGAACTGTGCGCCCGGTACCTGGAAGCGCTTCTCCGAAGGGAGGTCGAAGACGGTGTGAAAGATCTGGTCGCTATCTTCGATCTCAACGATGGGGCGGTCGGGGAAGACTTTCTGCATGCTCTGGGTGAAGACGTCCCACTCGCGCGTGCCGTGAAAATCGTCGGTCATGAAGAAGCCGCCCCGGAGCAGATAGTCACGAAGCTGCTTTGCCTCGGCGTCGGATAGCTGCCAGTGTCCTACTTCGACGGCGTAGAGCCATGGCCAGTTGTAAACCTGGTCGGTGCCGAGGTTTATGACTTCTTCGACTGAGCGCGCATCGACGCGGGTTAGTCTGCGCACGCCTTGCGCAAGGAATCGCTCGGCTTTCGGAGAGTCGGTGCCCCAGCTTCGACGGCGTCCTCGATATCCGCGGAAGCCGCCGTACCCGCCGAAGCCGCCGGTGAAGTTGTCGTACCGGAGCTTGGCGAACGCCCACTCGGCTTTCACATCTCCATCCGGGGGCAATACCGACTCGGGATGCTCCACCTCCCCGGGATACGCTTCGACGCCGAGGTTGATCGCAGCGTGGGCCGCCAAGAAGCAAAGGGCGCTGAGCCCGACGATGACTGCGGTGCGGCCTCGCATATTCTCAGTTTAGTACTGTACTCTTTTATTGAGGGGAGCGCATCAAGATGGCTGACGTGTTCCGAATCCGTACCGTTGCAATATTCCTGTCGTGCGCCCTTTTTGCCGCGGCGCAAAAGGCCGACGATCCAAAAAACGACCAACAGCCAGAGCCGGACGACAATCGTCCGCGTACGCGCGTGGTGCCGGATGGTCCGATGCAAGGCGCTGATAGCCAGGGACCTCCGAAATTGAAGCGAGGGAAGCCGGCACCGCGGCCGTCGTCTGACATCTCCGACACGGAACCTTCGCCCGAGCCTGTGACCGGACCTGCGAGGCCCAGCATCAGAAGGGACGCTGAAGCTCCACCGCCCAGGCCGACTGGCGACGAAAAGATCGAGAAGACCCGGCAGGTGGCCTCGGACTATCTGGCGAGCCTTCCCAACTACATCGCCAACCAGCTCACAACCCGGTATGAGAGCGAGACGATGAAAGTGCAGTGGAGAGCCCGCGACACGGTCTCGTGCGAAGTGATCTATCTGGATGGAAAGGAAAGCTATCGCAACATGGCAGTGAACGGTAAAGCAACAAACAAGACGTTCCAGGAGATCGGGGGCTCGTGGTCGATGGGTGAGTTTGCCACGGTTCTGGGAGATTTGTTTGACCCGGCTACAGCGGCGGAGTTTAAAGTTTCGGGTGTGGATACGATCTCAAACCGGCCGTCGCTGGTTTACAACTTCAACGTCGATAAGGCCCATTCCCGCTGGCGGGTGAGCATGGAAACGAAGTCGATGGATCCGGCTTACCGTGGAACGGTCTGGATCGACCGGGAAACCTTCCATGTGATGCGAATCGAATTGCAGGCGCGCAACTTGCCTACCGATTTTCCGTTGGACAAAGTGGAGATGGTGACGGAGTACGACTTCGTGAAACTCAGCGGCACGGAGCCATTCCTGCTGCCTATCCACTCGGAAAACCTGGCGTGCCAGCGGGGCACGCCCTATTGTTCACGGAACACGATCGATTTCCGGAACTACCGGAAGTTCGGCGCGGAGTCAACGATCCAGGTCAGCAAGTAAGCTTACGATCCGCGCTGCTTGTTCACTACGTTGATCAGCGGCTTGCCGTCGACGAAGCGCTGGATGTTCTCTTTGATTGTCCCGACCATGCGTCCACGATCGCGATCGGAGCGGCCGGCGATATGGGGCGTGACGATGACGTTGTCGAATTTCCAGAGGGCGTTGCCTTTGGGGAGCGGCTCAGGATCGGTAACGTCGACTCCAGCTCCGGCGACCTTTCTACCATCGAGGGCTTTCACCAGCGACGGAAGGTCGTAGACGCCACCCCGGCTGACGGCGATGAAGTATGCGCCCTGTTTCATCAGGTCGAATTGGTGCGGGCCCACCATCTTGTGGCTCTGCTCGGTGTGGGGAGCGGAGATGAAGACGACATCGGCGAGCGGCATGACGTCGTCGATCTGGTCAGGCTTTACGATTCTTGAGATGTAGGGGTTGAAGGGGTAATCCTGCGGATCGACTCCTATTACTGTCATACCGAATGCCCAGGCTCGTAGCGAGATCTGCTGGCCGATGCCGCCGACTCCGACGACCACGGCCGTCTTCCCACGCAGTTCGATTCCGCCGTAGGGTTGGGGTTGCCAGATCTCCTGTTTGTCGTTCATGTACAGCTTGTAGAGTTGGCGAGTGAGCATCAGCAGCATGGCGAAGGCGTGGTCGGCGATCTCCGGTCCTTGCACGATGCGGTTGTTGGTAAGAACGATGTCGCTGTCGCGGAGATCGTTGCCGCCGGACATGAACAGGACCCGCTCGGCGCCGGCGCTCATGATCTGGACCCACTTCAGTTTCTTCCCGGCGCGGACTTGTTCGGGTGTGATCTCGCCGACGAATGCGTCGGCGTCGGTAATCTCCTGCATCACGTTCGCGTTGGTCACTCCGACGACTCGAACCTTGTCGGAGGCGCTTTGCAGGTCTTTCACCATAGCGTCGCCGCCGCCCATGACCAGGATCTTTTTGGTCTGTGCGGTGAGTGCGAGCGCTGATAGAACTACGAATAAGGCCAGGCGCTTCATCTTGAGATCTCCTTGAACAAAGGATTCTATCGCAGTTTGAATCGCGGGTGCTATTGTATGCAATCAAGGAGACCCGTTTTGCCAGTATCACGACGTTCTTTTCTCGGAAGTGTCCCGGTGGCCGCCGCCGCCCAGGTGGTGGTATCGACCACCAATGAATCAAATCTCCCTAAGCCGGCCGGTAGCATTCGTATCGCGATGATGAACGAATTTGCGCCGGACGAAATCGACAAAATTCAGAACGCCGCGCATGGCGTGAAGGTGGAGCTGTTGATCTCCAGCAATGCCGCGGAGTTTCGGCGAAACCTGCGGGAGGCGGATGTGGCCTATGGCGCGGTAGGCGGGGCCGATCTCGACTACGCACCGAAGCTGAAGTGGGTTCAGGCGGGCGGCGCGGGCATGGAGGGCATGGACCCGGTGTTCCGGAAGAGCCCGGTGGTGGTGACGAACATGGCGCGGATCTTTGCTCCGGGCATCACCGAGACGGGCATGGGACTGCTGCTTTGCCTGACGCGCGGGATCACTACTTACTACATGCCGCAGTTCTATAAGCACCAGATGAGGCCGGTGGGTACGGTGAAATCGGCCGATCATGTGGAACTGGTTGGCAAGACTATGGCGATTGTGGCTATGGGCGGTATCGGCAGCAATATGGCTCGGCGGGCGCACTATGGATTCGACATGACGGTGATTGCTACCGATGCCAAACCGATTCCGAAGCCTGAGTATGTGGCCGAACTGCACGATCCGACGTATTTCCGGGAGATGATTCCTCGCGCAGATGTGGTGGTGAGCGCGGCTCCGCATACTCCTCAGACGGAGGGCATGTTCAACGAAGAAGTGTTCCGGAGTATGAAGCGGACTGCATACTTCATTGCTCTTTCACGCGGCAAGCTCTATGACGATATGGCTTTGGTGAAGGCTTTGAAGGAGAAGTGGATCGCGGGCGCGGGACTGGATGTGTTTCCGATTGAACCGCCGCCTCCGAACCATCCGATTTTCGAGTTCTCCAATGTTGTGATGACTCCGCATACGTCGGGTTGGAGTCCGGACCGGCAGACTCGGCTGGTGAACCTGTTTGCGGAGAACATCCGGCGCTATTCGATTGGGCAGCCGTTGTTGAACGTTGTCGACAAGCCTAAGGGTTATTAGGCCACGCGCGTTTCCATTTGCGCCACCAGTCGGCGTCGTCGAGGCCTAGCGAGTTCCACCAGGAGTCGAGCATGGGGTGATTGAGCGCTAGCACGCCGGGGCGTGTTACGTCGTTTGGCGGCGGGGCGAGGGTGGCCAATCGATCGTAGATCCGCTCGCGAGTGCTGTCCGAGACTCTTGGCAGCAGGTGCCATAGCGTCATGGCGTCTCGTGGACGCGCATCAGCGAGGGTCGTGGTGAGGTCCATGTTCTTCAGCGCTTGTTGGAACGCCGGAGATGAGTCGAGATAGTACGGAATCCCGGGGCCGGTTTCGCGGTTGGTCTCGCAGGCGGCTCCGGCGGGGATGAATGATTCGCGGCCGTGAGCTTCAAAGGCCACCCAACCCATTTCTACTTTCACCAGACCCTTGCCGGACCTGTCGACGGAGAGCGTGTACTTGCAGCCTAGATCGACGGCGGTGGCCGATGGTGTGTTGACGAAGAATTGTCCGGGCGGCGCCCAGATGTACGCGTGAATCACTCCGTGCTCCAGCGACAGGCGGTGCTCGGCGGTTCGGGTGGCGAGCAGGCGCAGACGCGTGTTGGGGTCGATGGTGACCTCGCCGACGTCGTCGGAATCGATCTTCGCCTGAGAGCGGCCGTCGGTTTCCAACACTTCTCCTACGGCGAGTTTTCCCGACGCCGTGATCTTGCGCGAACCGATTTGCGGCGTGCCTTGGATGTGGGCGACGTTCCAGGTTGGGCGGGTTCTGGTCAGCAGGAGTGTCGCGGTGATGGCGGCGATCAGGAAGAGCGCGGCGGCGATTGCGGCGTAACGTTTCCAGTGGCTTTCGTAAGGCACGGGCTGCAACGGCCGGGTGTGTTGGAAATGGCCGAGCAGTTCTTCGAGCCTTTGGATTTCGGGATCGGGCTCACCTGATTTGTTCCAGAGGTATTCGTCGTTCATGCGCGCACCTCGGGTTCGAGCCGTTCGCGGAGCATTTTCATTCCGCGGTGCAAGTTGACTCGCACGGATTCGGGTGTGATTCCGACGCGGTCTGAGATTTCCTGAGCCGTCATTCCTTCTACCAGGCGGAGAATCAGTGTTTCGCGATAGGCGTCGGGGAGTTGGCGGATGGTGTCGAGGACGGCGAGCGCTTCCGGCGGTGGCGGATTTTGCTGGAGCGTGGCGTCTTCCAGTTTGGTGATGGCGGGCGCGGTCCGATGGTAATCGGTGGCGCGATTTCTGGCGATCATACAGAGCCAGCCTCCAAAAGCATTGGTCTCGCGGAGTGACGGCAGACGGCGCCAGGCGGCGAGGAAGACGTCCTGGACGAGGTCGTCGACTTCACAGCGCGGTACTCGAGCGAGCAGGATTCCGTGGACCATGCGGGCGTAGCGGTCGTACAGACGCGAGAATGCCATGTGGTTGCCTTGGCGCGCGGCGGCGGCGAGGTTTCCGACTTCCGGGATCTCTTGCACGTCCTCCTTGGCTACAGGTTGAATGTGCCGGATTGTGCCGGGCATTGCAATGGCGCGATTTGCATTCACTCCTGTGTAGAAGGACGGGGATTTCGGGTTTATGTTAACTCGCTTTGGTGAACGGTACGGTACAATTGCGTGGCATGCAAGCCGCCTCTCAAGCTGCTGCAACCGTTTATCCATCTGCCCGCCGGGCTTGGTATGCGGTTGCAGTTCTGGCCATCGCGTATGTGTTCTCGTATGTCGACCGCCAGATTCTAAGTCTGCTGGTGGTTCCGATCCGGCGGGACCTGCACATCAGCGATACCCAGATGAGTTTGCTGATGGGATTCAGCTTTGCTCTCTTCTATACGATCTTCGGGTTTCCGGTGGGCCGCGTGGCCGATTCGCGGTCGCGCCGTAACATTATTAGCGCCGGCGTGCTTTTGTGGAGCCTCTTCACTACAGGTTGCGGAGTGGCGTCGAACTTTCTGCAAATGTTCCTGATGCGGGTGGGTGTGGGCGTGGGCGAAGCGGCTCTGTCCCCACCTGCCTATTCTCTTATTTCAGACTATTTTCCTCCGCGGCGGCGGGCGCTGGCATTGAGCGTTTATTGCGTCGGTATGTTTTTTGGCATCGGCTTGTCGATGGTCCTTGGCGGGATCATCGTGCCGTATACAGTGAACGGCGGTGTGGTGACGCTGCCGCTGATCGGGATTTCCATATTTTCCTGGCAGGTCACCTTCTTCGTTGTTGGACTGCCGGGACTGCTGGTGGCGGCCCTGGTCCGGACTGTCCGCGAACCGGCGCGCCTGGAGACGAAAGCGGCGGGCGGGGAGCCCATCGGTGCGGTTTTCGCTTATGTCAAAGAACATCGTGCAACGTTTGCTTACCACCATCTCGGCACGGGGTTGATGTCGTTCGTTGCCGCCGGCGGATCGGCCTGGATTCCGACTTTTCTCATGCGCACGTATGGGTGGAGCGCCGGCCAGGCGGGTTTGGCGTTTGGCTCCGTGGTGACCGTGTTCAGCAGCCTGGGGCTTCTGGCCGGCGGCTGGTTCTGCGGCGTTCTCTCGCGGCGTGGCTATCGCGATGCGCATTTTCGTTTGGGTTTCATCGTCGCTTTGCTGAGTCTGCCGATTGTTATCCTTTTTCCGCTGATGCCGTCCCCTGGGCTGGCGATCGCCCTGCTGGTTCCGTATGCCTTTGTCGGGGCTGCGATTCATGGCGTCGCTCCCGCGGCTATTCAACAGGTAGTTCCGAATGAGATGCGGGCGCAGGTGAGCGCCATGTACCTGTTTGTGGTCAACATGATTGGCATCGGCGCGGGACCTACCGTGATTGCGCTGCTGACAGACCATGTTTTTCATGACGACAGCATGTTGCGCTACTCGCTGCTGGTTGGCAATACGAGCGCGTACCTGATTTCGGCTCTGCTTTGGTGGCTGGGCCTTAAACCGTATCGCAGGACGGTGGACGAAGCGGAAGCGTTACGCCGGGCTGCCTAACGGATATCGAATTTGGACTGCGGCGGGGCGGTGAGTTCCTCCAGAAGGGCGAGCCCTTCTTTCTCGTTCATGTTTGAGAAAAGGTCGTTTTCGGGCTCCGGGGTTGCGATGTAGCGCGCTTCGGGCTTGTGTTCTTCGGTTGGCTCGACCGGCGTTTCGGCGTTTTGCGAAACATAGCCAATTTGCTCTTGGGGGCCGGCTTTGCGGAGTTGCGCCAGTTCTTTCGTGGCGCGGAAGAAGGCCCGCTCGGCGGCGTTGGCGTAACGGCGGACGGTGTCGAGCTTGCCGGCGTATTCCCAGAGCACGAATGCCAGTTGCTCGCTCAGTTCGTTGTCGTTTTTTGGTTTCTCCGAGAGCTTCAGTTGGAGCTGCGCCGCGGCGAGGCCGGAATTGAGGGCTCCGGCTTCCATGTTGGCTGCCCGTTGCATTTTCCGGAAGGATTGCGCCAGGACCTGGATGAGCATGGCTTCCTGGGTGGTGCCGAGCGTTGCTTCGGCGAGCAACGACTGGAGCATGCGGTTGTAGGCGGCCTGGTCTTCGCCTTGCAGTACGATGTTGGCGTAGAGCTTCGCGGTGGGGCCGTGTTTGACGGCGGGGTGCGGAGCGATTCTTTGGTGTCTTCGGTCTTCGGTGCTACTTGAGTGGCGTTTGCCATGGTGGTGCCTCCTAGAAATGCAAATAGGCGGCACGAACGCCGCCTTTCTCGATTACACTCTGGCATGCCGGGTGGCGGGTTCTGCGGCGCTTTTGGGGATGGTGTTGTAAACAGGGGAGATTGAGTTGCGAGATTTTTGAACTGGGTTTTAGGGTTCCTGAACTATGGTTCCTTGATGGAAAATAATCTTCCAGCCCTCGGAGGTGCGCTGCCAGATGGTGGATCGACGTGTTTTGCGCTCGCCGTCTTGCAGGAGCGTATAGGTTAGGAGGTAAATGTCGTGAGCCAGTCTTCGGCAATGGAAGCCCGACGTTTCCCATATGTCGACGTGAGGCGTGGAGTGCCGTTTTTCCAGAACTTCGAGGATATAGGCTCTTCCGTAGCGGCGGCCGGACGCTCCGATTTCCCAGAAGTCGGCCGCGGTCATCGTCTCGAAGTCGGCTCTGGTGGTTCCTAGTTCGGGCCGGTGAAAGATTGGTTCCCGGTTGGCGAGTTCTTCGAGAATCGGCTTGAGTTCGGGATCGGTCGTGAGGGTCGGTTCCATCTTAGAAATCATGCCATGTGGGATGGCGCTCATCGGGCGACGGATTCTGAGTTGTGAGATTCTTGAACTGGAGACCCGGAGACACCGATGTTGATCGCGTGTGTGGGTGAAACCGGAGAGCGGCGCCTGCGGGAGATGATCAGTAGGTTCCAGAATGAGCCAGACGCTGACAGATCGCATAGGCAGTGGAAAGAAATCGAGCGGGAAGTTTTTGGTGTGGAATACGACGACTAGCACGTGCGACGACGAGGTTGACCGCTGGTGTTTCCGATACATTTAGAACGAAGGTCTCCCGATTGATGTCGTACCCGATCGGAGCCGAGGCGCTTTCCATCGCGCTCGAAGGTGTTCCGCAGAGTGCGCTCATATCAATAGCCTTCGGCCCCGCCTTGTATGCTCTTAGCCGCCGGCCTGGGCACGCCTCGCGTTACACGGTTTTGTCCGGTGTCTATCGTCACTGTTTGCCGAATCAGTTTAGTCCCAACCACATGCTGGAGCGTGGACATTACGAACCTCAATGGGAGTTGCGAGTAAACGAAGTTCCGCGTCTTCATCGGCACGCCGTTCGCACTCTTCTGGCGAATGAAGGCCTTCCGCGCCTTCGAGATTGGCTTGTATCGTTGGCGTGCGTGACAGGGCGTGAAGGGCACTACAGCATGGTTCTGGGATTCGATGAGAGTCAGCAGACCCTCAACTACGACGACAACAAGCACTAGACCAACTGAGGTCATGGGCGCCGCGATGGCTCCTGTTTGCGGTCTGTACGGGCCGTGTCCTTTCGAAGACGCGGCCCGGTCAGCGTGCGTGTGAGACGGTGCCCTTACTGTTTGAGCGTTGCCATGTCGATGACGAAGCGGTATTTCACGTCTATTCTTAGCAGGCGATCGTAGGCTTCGTTGATCTGTTGGATTCCGATGACTTCGATGTCGCTGACGATTCGTGTTCGGCGCGGGAGTCGAGCATCTCTTGTGTTTCGGCGGTTCCACCTATGCCGGAGCCTGCGAGTTGGTGACGGCCCATCAGGAGGCTAACGCGGCCACTGGCAGCGGCGAGGCGCGTCCCGCTGCGGGGACGGGGGCTGAGCTCATTCTTCCTACGGATGGACGGGTGCGGACGGGCGGCTCGCGAATGGTCGATATCGGCGGCGGTTATCGCGTGTGGACGAAGAAGGTTGGCGATGCGCCGATCAAGGTCCTGTTGCTGCATGGGGGACCGGGCGGCGATCATTCCTATTTTGAGTGCTTCGAGGATTTTCGTTCCGCAAAACGGGATTGAATTTTATTACTACGACCAACTTGATTCTACGAACTCGGATAAGCCGGGCGATCCGAAGCTGTGGACCATCGAGCGCTTTCGCGATGAAGTGGAGACGGTGAGAAAAGGCCTGGGGCTGGAGCAGTTTTATCTTCTCGGTCACTCGTGGGGCGGGATGTTGGCGATCGAATACGCGCTGGCTTACCAGGAGCATTTGAAGGGACTCATCATCTCGAATATGACGGCGGGTATACAGGCCTACCAAAAGCATGCCGCAGAGTTGCGGGCGGCGCTTCCGAAAGACGCGATCGCGATATTGGATAAATACGAGAAGGCGGGGAACTACGACGCGCCGGAATATGAGAAGGTCATGCTGGAACAGGTTTACACGCGGCACCTGTGCAGGCTGAACCCTTGGCCCGAGCCGGTGGAGCGGGCGCTTCGAAATCTGAATCCGAAGATCTATAACTACATGCAGGGGCCTAATGAGTTCGTCGTCACGGGCACGTTTAAGAACTGGGAACGTTGGGCGGATCTTTCGCGGATCAAGACGCGGACTTTCGTGATGGGCGCTAAGTACGATGAGATGTCGGACGACGATTTGCGCCGGATGGCGGCGTCTATGCCGAATGCGCATGCGTGGATCAGCGATCGGGGAAGCCACTTCACGATGTGGGACGATCAGGTTCCTTATTTTCGCGAGTTGCTGTCGTTCTTGAAGAGCGCTTGACTGTGGATTTCTGGCGCGGGTGTGAGGGCTGTTCACAGAATTTAGACTCGTAACCGATTGCCGGGAAGGCCGTGATAGCCTGGTGTTCCGATTGCACACGGCATCCCGTGCTTGTTCGTCGAAGTACCCTACTGATGGTCACATCCTTGATCATTCATTTCGCGGGAGGGCTGCCTTTCGCTTTCGGTCAGCAGCTTCGGTTTGGTGTTGTTGGTGGAACGAATTTAACAGAAGATCTTCACTCGACCAACGATACTTACACGATCGCGGGCGAGGGTCTGACGCAGTATCTGCTCAACGTAGTGGTCTTTTCCCGGTCGCACAGTTTCATTGCTGGACCGGCGATGGAGTTGTCGCTGCCGCGGAATTTTTCCGTGGATGTGAGCGCCCTCCATCGGACTTTGCGGTCGACTCAAGTGGTCACCAGTCTGTTTTCGGATGGAACCCGGCAGTCAAGCACAGTTCAGTTCGCCAACGCGAAGACCTGGGAGTTTCCGGTGTTGCTGAAGTATACGCTTCCGGTTTCGGGGGCGAAGCCGTTTGTGGAGTTCGGGCCGTCGTTCCGGATTTGGCAGGAGCCGGAGGCGGTGGAACCCTCGAACTACGGGGTCACTGCGGGATTGGGTGCGGAAATGAATTGGGGAAGATTCCGGTTTGCGCCGGTGGTGCGGTATACGCGATGGGCGTCTGACGGGCGATTTCCGCTGCGTCCGACGAATCCGGATCAGGTGGAATTGCTGAGCGCTTTTACTTATCGGACCGACACGGTGTCGAGAAGACTGGCAGGGCGCAAGATATGGCTTGGGGTGCTTGGAGGGGCGAGTCTGACGAGTGGGTTTCACTTGGGAGAGTTCGCGTCTCCGCAGGTTGAGTCGCTGCCTTACGTTGCCGGGCTGAGTTTGGAGGTGGAACTGCGGGAACGGCTGTCGCTCGAGGTGGACGGCTTATACCGGCCTCTACACGCGGTAACGCAGGAAGCTGGTCCGGACGGGGGGATCTCCGGAAATCCGTTTACCGTTCTCACATGGCAGTTTCCCGTGCTGGTCAGGTACCGGTTGACGGAGTCGAAAATCGCACCGTTTGTGGAGGGTGGACCGTCGCTGCGGTTGTCGGGAAACACGAATGGATTTGCGCCATCCATGTATGGGGCGACCGGCGGGAGCGGGAGTGGAGACTCAGGCAGGGACGGTGCGGTTGGATCCGGTGTTGCGTTATACGCGGTGGGCGAAGGACGGTTCCGGGTTTGGCTCGGGCCGATACGACAAGTCGAGGACGGCCGCGAATCAGTTGGAGGTTTTGCTCGGTTTTCATTTTTGAGAGGATAGACTGTGTAACAGTGAGATTGGCTTGCGTCTTTATTCTCGGAGCGATTTGGATTTGCCCGGCATGCGCGCGGCCACGCAAAATGGTGCAAGTTGACGAGGGATTCAACGGGTCTCAGGTAGATCTTCGCGTCGGGGAGACATTAGAGATCAGCCTCTCTGAAAATGCGTCCACCGGCTTCCAATGGATCATGTCAGCGGAATCGGCGCAGGAGATGGAGAAGGTTCTGCGCGAACAGGGATCGTCGATCGAAGGCGCGAGCGGCCCTCCCGGGAAGCCGGGTGTCCGGCACTTCCGTTTCGAGGCATTCGCACCGGGTACGGCCGAGCTGGAACTTCAGTATCGCCGTTCCTGGGAAGCCGGCAAGGCGCCGGCGCGAAGGTTCAGCCTTCACGTCCGCGTCCGGCCGGCCTCGTAGCTCTAAGCGGTGGTCTGGATGGTCCAAAAGTCGTCCGAGAGACTCGTGTCGGTGAGGTAACCGTACGGCATCAGGAAGTAGCCTTTCAGGCCCCAGTCGGCGCCCCAGGAATTCCGGACGATGAACTGCTGAGTGTCGTCGTCGTAACCGACGGCTAACACTGCGTGGCCGCCGACTACCTTTTCCTGCGACGCGGGCATGGGTACGATTCCGGTGTTCGCCACCTGTTGGCTTTCGAAACTCTCATAGACGGTGAATCCGAAAACAAACGGATATCCGCCGGCAAGGCAACCCTTGAGAGTGCTGATGACCGCGGAATTCAGCCGCTGATACACACTGATCTTGTGCTTTTTCGCCTCGCTAAAACACTTCGCCGATGGCTTCTTTGCGTATTTACAAGCGGGGCACGTATTCGGGTTCTTGTTCTGGTCGCTGTAGGGCCACGATGACTCCTTGCAAACGCCCTGCGCGGCCACGGACTTGATGCCATCGCGGATCTGGGCTCCGCCATCGACGGAGGGCGGGGTGGTCTCAAGGACTCTTTCGTTGTAATAGATGAACAGCCGCGAGGGAGTGAATTCGGGCAGCCCTTGCTTTTTCTGGTCGAATTCAATGGCTCCGGCGATGGCATTGGCGGTGCAACTGCCAAGCTGCCCCTGATCGTAAACGGGAGGACATTTCGACCGGAGGTCCACTTTGGCCGGCAGCGCAGCTGCGGTGGCGGGCGGCGTTGCATAGTAGAAATCACGATGATCGGGCAGATCGGGCTTCCAGCCATATCGGCCGATTCTGATTTGACCCGGCTCTAAGTTTCGGAAATTTGATGGGCATGCTTGGTTTGCTCCCTTGCGCGAGGGATTACCCCGGCTTTGACTCGCGAGCGTAGGCGCTCATGTGCTGGTGACGAAATTTTGAGATGCGTTTCGGGCTCGGGGAAGTTTTTTTGCGGGCCGCCTATTTTCTGTTTTCAAAAAGACTGGAGGTCGACGATCAGGGCGTCTAGCGGTATTGATTTGGATGTTGCGGTGGAGGAGTTCCTGAAGAGCGCTTAGTCGAGTCAGAAGCTGAGAGTAAATACTCCCAAGGCGCCGTCATAAACGAGAAGGCAGTTTTTTAAAACGTCCCTGCCTATGAGGGCCTGGATGCCTTGGACCATCAACTCCGATTCGGCCACCGCTACGTTACCCATCGTTAGCTGAAGTGCGGGATGCACCAGAATGAGGCTGACGTCGTAGACATTGGCGTAATGTGGCTGGGTGCCCGTCGAGGGTGTCAGCATTGGCGATTGGCCGGTGGGAGTGAGCCCCAATCCCTGGAGCGCAGATGGATCTACGCAGGAGCAACTTGCGCCGGTGTCGACCAACCCGCGAATTTGAAGCGGCTGTGGAATCGGTAGCCCGGACTGCTGAAGGGCTTGCGCTCGAGCTTGGCTGACTCCGATACGAAAATCGAGGAGCGGGCCTCCGGGAGCGATCTGGACCGTTACGTGTGGCACGCCAAGTTGAATAGCCTAGTGATGAATTGGGTTTGCTCCACAGGTTGTATTTGTTGCACGAAGAACGGCTGGAGGCCGAACAGATTGTAGCCTTGCTTCAGGGCATCCTCGTAGGTTCCGAAGACTCCGATGAAGTCGTCACCGGCGACTAGAACATACTTGCCTTGTTCGTTCAGCAGTTCCGGTAACTTCCTCTTGTAACATTCGAGTTCCTTTTCAAGTGCCATGGCTTTAGCATCCAGTTACCAGTGTAGTCTTCGTGGCGGGCGATTTCTAGAGGGACTGCAGTTCCATGATCAGGGCGTCCAGCGCGATTGATTTTTGGATGTTGCGGCGTAGGAGTTCGGTCAGGTCGTCGACTTGCTTTACGGCTTTGCGAATCCAGGGGAAGGTGATGTGGGGGGCGATGGCGGCCAGATCTTTTTCGATGTCGGTGTTTCGGATGGGTCCGCCTCCTTGTTGCAGCAGCAACAGGTCTTCGAGCAGTATGTAGAGGACGTTCAGGTAGTATTCGAGTTTTTCGCTTTTGCTTGCTCCCAGCGTCTCCGAGTATTTGAGCCATTTGGCGAAGGGGGCTCGCTTTGCGGCTACTTGGAGCAGGGCCAACATTGCGGTTCTTCTTTTGTCGTAGACTTCGAGATCGATAGATAGGGCCAAGCCGGGACTTCCGGATGCCAGTGACAGGCGGCGCTCCATGTTGTCCAGCTTTCTGGCTTTTCCGAATGCTGCCATGTCTTCTTGTGCGAGGCGCCCCAGGTAGATTGGGACGGAGCGGGAGCGGATGGTGGGGAGCAGATCGTACGCGTTTTCGGCGGTCATCAGGATGATGAGGTACGCGGGCGGCTCTTCCAGCGTTTTCAGCAGGGAGTTTGCGGCTTGCTCGTTGGCTCGGTCGATGCGGTCGATTAGAAATATTCGGCGTTTTCCTTTTAGCGGGGCGAATTGCGCTCGCTGCTTTTAGCAGGCGCATTTGCGAGATGGAAAGCTGGCGGAGCGGACCTTCGGGCGGGAAGGTGAGGAAGTCCGGGTGCGAGGCGAAGACTAGTGGGTCGTCGACTCGTTTGTCGGAGGGCCATTTGTCGCGGTCGGTGATGGCGGTGGCGTTTTCCGGGAGACTTAGGTCGTCCTTTTCGATTTTGGCAGCGTCGTTTATTAGCGCGGCGGCGAATCTTCTGGCTAGCGTGGCTTTGCCTACGCCTTCGGGTCCGGCGATGAGGATGGTTTGCGGGATGCGCTGTTGCGCGATCATTTGCTCTAGCGTGGCTACGGCGGCTTGGTTTCCGTAGAAGTTTTCAAACATAGTGCTTGCACCACTTTCCATACTCTTTCGGCCACTTCGGCGGGGTTGGCGTTGCCGTTTATGACTTTGATGCGGTTGGGTTCGCGGCTGGCGAGGTCGAGGTATTCCTGGCGGACCCGGCGGTGGAAGTCGATGGCTTCTTCGTCGAGGCGGCGCTCGTCTTTGTCCTGGATGGTTTCGATTGCGGGCGTGGGCTCGTTGTAGGCCTGTTTCGGAGTCTATGTCGATTACGATTGTCAGGTCGGGATTGAGGCCTCGGCAGGCGATCTGGTGGACGGTCATGACGACTTCTCTTCCTAGTTTGCGGCCTGCTCCTTGGTAGGCGATTGTGGAGTCGGTGAAGCGGTCGGAGAGGACGATGGCTCCTCGGGCGAGGGCGGGATTGATTCGCTCGTCTACGTTTTGGGCTCGGCTGGCGAAGTACAAGAGTAACTCCGCGGTGGGGGAGAGTTCTCGATTTTTGGAGTCGAGGAGGATGCCTCGGATGTCGCTGCCTATGCGGGTTCCTCCGGGTTCTACGGTTTCGATTACTTCGCGGCCCATGGCTCGGAGGCGTTCGGCCAGCAGGTGCATCTGGGTGGTTTTGCCTGAACCGTCGGGGCCTTCGAAGGTTATGAAGCGGCTTCCTTGGGCACGATCAGTCGTAGACATAGTGGAGGGTGGCTTTCAGATCTTCCCATGCCTCTCGCTTGGCGTTTTGATTGTAGGGCCGCAGGAGGTAGGACGGATGGTAGGTGACCATCACTGGAATGTCGCGCCACTTGTGCCATTTGCCTCGCAGGCGGGTGACGCCGTCTTTGGTTTTGAGGAGGTATTTGGCGGCGGTGGAACCGAGGGCGCAGATGGCTTTCGGATGGATGACTTCGAGTTGGCGAGCGAGGAACTGTCCGCAGATTTCCATTTCGTCCGGTTCGGGTGTGCGGTTTTCCGGCGGGCGGCATTTGACTACGTTGCAGATGTAGATGTCCTTGCGGAGGAGCGGGATGCCTTCCTTGGCGGCGGTGCCTTCGATCATTTGCGTGAGGAGTTGACCGGCTCGGCCGACGAAGGGAATTCCCTGGGCGTCCTCGTCGGCTCCGGGACCTTCTCCTATGAAGACCAGTTTGGTTTGCTCGTTGCCTACTCCGAAGACGATTTTGTTTCGGGTATCGCCGAGACGGCAGCGGTGGCAGTCGCCGATGTCGTGGATGATTTTGAGGAGCGTGTCTGCTTCGGGGGACGGCGCGGGAACTGCGATGGTTGGTTGGGGCACGGCGATGGAGGGCGCATTTTGCCTGTATAGTTCTTTGACTCCGAGATCTTGATAGAACTCGAGATACTGGCGGAGGTTTTCTCCGTTCATGATTGTGCGGCGTGGATGGCTAGCCGGACCTTGAGTGCCTGGTCGTAGATCTGGTCGGCGATTTTCCGCTTGGGTGCTTTGGGGAGTTGTATGGATTCGCCGGATTTCATGACGAGCAGCACTTCGTTGTCGTCCGCTTCGAAGCCGACGTTCGAGTGGGTGACGAGATTGCCGACGACCATGTCACAGTTCTTGGTGTTCAGCTTGCGGCGCGCTTCTTCCAGAAGATTTTGCGTTTCGGCTGCGAAACCGATTAGGAGTTGATCTGTTTTCTTGCGGCCTACTTCGGCCAGTATGTCGGGCGTGGGGTCGAGTTCGAGGGAGAGGCGGGTGGCGGTTTTTTTGAGTTTTTGGTCGGGGACGTTGGCTACGTGATAATCGGCGACTGCGGCGGCTTTGATGACTATCGTCGCGGAGGGAAGTCTTTCCATGACGGCGGCGCGCATTTCGAGGGCGGTTCTTACTCGGATTAGTTCTACTCCCGGTGGTGACGGGAGTTGGACAGGGCCGGAGATTAGTACGACTTTCGCTCCTCGGGCGGCGGCCGCTTCGGCTAGCGCGTAACCCATTTTTCCGCTGGAGCGGTTGGAGATGTAGCGTACGGGATCGATGGGTTCCTGGGTTGGTCCGGCGGTGACGACTACCGTTTCGCCCTCGAGATCCTGCCTGGTCTTGAGCGACGAAACGACGATCTTGCGCGATGTAATCGGGTTCGGCGAGGCGGCCTGGTCCGATGGAGCCGCAGGCTAGCAGGCCTTCGTCGGGATCGACGATGATGTGTCCCCGGCTGCGCAGCGTTTCCAGATTTCGCTGCACGGCCGGATGATTCCACATGTTGTTGTTCATGGCCGGCGCGAGAATGACTTTGCCGGTGAAAGCAAGATAGAGCGTGGTGAGAAAATCGTTGGCCAGACCGTTGGCGAATTTTCCTAGAAGATCGGCGGTGGCGGGCGCTACTACGAGCGCGTCGTTATCCTGCGCTACACGGATGTGTTCGACGGCACTGGAGAGCGTTGCCTCTCCGGACTGGCCGGCGAACAGACTGGTGATGACTTTTCGGCCGGTGAGCGAGGCAAAGGTCAGCGGCTGGATGAACTCGAGCGCACTCGCCGTCATGACGACTTCGACCGTGCAGCCACGTTCCTGGAGCGCGCGTGCCAACTCGGCCGCTTTGTACGCGGCAATTCCGCCGCCGACCCCGAGTACAACGTTCATGGAATTAAGCGATCGGTTCTTCTTCGGGCACTCCGTCGCGCATGGTGTCGGTATAGCTGACCAAGCCCCGGCGGACTTCTTCCATGGCCGCGACGGTGGGCTTCTTCGATGTGCTGGGCAGGAACGAACGCGCGCCGGCTTGCAATTGGCGGGCTCGTTTGGCCGCGACGATGATGAAGCGGTAGGTGCTGACTTCCGGGTCGTCCGGAATCGCGAAATTCATGTTTCTCGGTGTGGCGTCGTATTTAACCATTGCAACTCTCCTGCTGAAATGACGCCAGAATGGAATGAATCTTTTCTTCCACCCTGATACGCCGGACACGTTCGGCTTTTACAATGGCCGACAGCGTGTCTACTGATCGCTCCAGATCGTCGTTCACGAGCACATAATCGTACTTGTCGTAATTACGGATTTCCTCGGCCGCCTCAAGGAGACGTCTCCGGATTACCGGCTCAGCATCTTCAGACCGGCGCCGCAAGCGCTTCTCCAGGATCTGACGGGAGGGCGCGAGAATAAAAACCGTTACGGCTTCTGGAATACTCTCCCTTAATTGTCTCGCACCTTGAACGTCGATGTCGAGTATCAGGTCTTTGTCCTCTTTAATGGCCTGATCGAGGATTCCGCGGTGGGTGCCGTAATAGTTCCCAAATACTTCTGCCCACTCCATGAACTCGCCCCGGGCCAGGCGCTCTTCGAAGTCTTTTCGGTCGATGAAGTGGTAGCTTTGGCCGTCCACTTCGTGTCCGCGAGGCTTTCTGGTGGTGTAGGAGACGGAAAAGAGGATGTGGGGGTCCATGGCCAGAAGCCTGCTGACGAGCGTTGATTTTCCCGATCCGGAGGGGGCGGAAATGATGAAGACAGTGGTCATTCGAGGTTGAGCGCCTGTTCCCGGATCTTTTCGATGTCCGATTTGGCGCCCAGCGCGAGTTCGGTGATGCCTAGGCCGGTTTCGCCGATTCCGGAGGTCTTGGAGAGGATTGTGTTGCTTTCGCGATTCATTTCCTGGAGCAGGAAGTCGAGTTTTTTGCCGGCTTCGGATTCGTTTTTGAGGATCTCTTCGACTTGGTTGGAGTGGATTTTCAGGCGTGCCATCTCTTCGCCGATGTCGCTGCGGTCGGCCAGGATGGCGGTTTCCTGGGCGAGACGCTGCGGATCTATGGATGCTCCGTTCAACAACTCGGCCAGACGCTCTTTCAGGCGGGCGTGATAGGCGGCGACTGCTCCGCCGCGAATTTCTTCCATGCGTAGCGCGGTTTTACGGATGGCCGCGTTGCGGTCGAGTAGCACTCGTGCGAGATCGGCGCCTTCGCGTTCGCGGAACTGGTTGAGGGTGGTGAACGCCTCCTCTACTGCGGCTACTAGGGGGCCTTCGAAGTCGGGGGTCAGTTCCATTTCGCGGAAATCCTTCAACATGCCGGGGATTTGCAGGGCGGTGTTGAGGTTGGGGTGCTCATCGAGGCCGTGTTGCTGGGCGGTGCGTCGAAACGCGGCGAAATAATTCTCCAGGCGGATGGTGTCGATGTCGAGGACGATGGGGCCGCCGACGGGCGTGAGGGAGATGCGGATGTCGACGTGACCCCGGTTGATGTGACGCTTGGCGGCGTTGCGGATGGAGTTTTCGAAGGGGTCCAGATCGGAACTCATGTGGAAGTGCAGGTCGAGTCCGCGGTGGTTGACGCTCTTCAGGCTGATGGTCACTTCGATGTCGCCGATGGTTTTGCGGACGCGGGCGAAGCCGGTCATGCTGCGAACGCGTGGATTACTCATGGATTCACGACGGGGTCTACGTCAACGAATTGGAGTTCGTGCAGGCGGCGGTAGATTCCACCGTGGCCGATTAGATCTTCGTGCGTACCCACTTCGGATATTTTCCCCCGATCGAGAACTACAATTTTATCGGCACGCCGGATGGTGGAGAGCCTGTGGGCGATTACTATGACTGTTCGGTGTTCGATGAGGTTGGCCAGGGCGCGTTGGACGAGGATTTCGGACTCGGTGTCGAGGTGCGATGTGGCTTCGTCGAGGATCAGGATGGGGGCGTTCTTCAGGAGTGCGCGGGCTATGGCGATGCGCTGGCGCTGGCCTCCGCTGAGCTTGGTTCCGCGCTCGCCGATGATGGTGTCGAAGCCTTGTGGCATGCGGAGGATAAATTCTTCGGCCAGGGCGTTGCGGGCAGCCGCGCGCACTTCGTCCATTGTGGCGTTAGGACGGCCGTATCGAATATTGTTTGTGACTGTGTCGTTGAACAGGAACGTATCCTGAGCGACCATGCCGATTTGATCGCGGAGCGAGGAAATTTTGACGTCGCGGATGTCGATGCCGTCTATGCGGACGGAGCCGGAAATGACGTCGTAGAAGCGCGGCGTTAGGTTTGCCAGGGTTGTCTTGCCGGCTCCGCTGGGACCTACTAGAGCCACGACTTCTCCGGCGTTTACTTTCAGACTGACGCCGTTCAATGTGAATCCGGCGGGTGAGTTGGGATAGCGGAAGGTGATGTCTTCGTAGCTGATGGCGGTTTTGAAAGGCGGGAGCGTGGCGGCGTTGGGCTTGTCGCGCACGAGAATTTCGCGGTCGAGATATTCGAAGACTTTTTGCGATGCGCCGAGCGCTTGCTGGAAGATGTTGTGAATGCCGGTGAGGCGCTTGACGGGCTCGTAGAGCATGAGCAGGGCGATGACGAAGCTGGTGAACTCGCCCGTTGTCATTTGGCCCGCTTTGATTTTTATTCGCGCGTAGTGACAGGAGGCCGACTATGGTGAGGGCTCCGAAGAATTCGATCAACGGCGAGGCCAGGGCTTGTTGGGCGGCGTAGCGGAGGTTTGCGCCACGGAGACGCCGCGCGGCCTGGTGGAAACGGCGGGATTCGCTTTCTTCGGTTACGAATGATTTGACGACTTGTTGTCCGCTGATGGTTTCCTGGAGGATTTCGTTTAGCTCGGCGGTGTTGTCCTGCGCGCCTCGGGTGATGCGGCGGATGCGTTTGCCGATGCGGATGGTTGGAACGAGGACCACGGGCAGCACTGTGAGGCTCACCAGTGCGAGGAGCCAGTCCTTCTGCAGGAGGACGTAGAGCAGGCCGATGACGGTGAAGCTTTGGCGGAGCCAGTCGGCGAGCATGCTGGATGTGGCCAGTTGAATTTTTTCGATGTCGTTCATGATGGACGACATGATGCGGCCGGTGGAGTGCGTCTCGAAGAACTGGGCGTCCTGGCGGAGGACTTTGTCGAAGACGGTTTGGCGCACGTCGGTGACGGCGGAGACTCCGACGTAGTTTACGAGATAGTTGCCGCAATAGTCGGCCAGGCCTTTGATGAGGAAGACGGCGAGGATGGCGATGGCGACCATGGTCCAGACGTTGCTGATGGCGGCGGGCATGATCTGGCCGAGGTAGAAAGGGTGGCCTGAGATGGGGAGCTTGAATAATTCGAGGGGCGCGTCGGGACTGTGCGGATTCAGCACGCGATCGAAGACGGGACCTATTAGGACGGCCATCATTGCGTGGGCTGCGCCGGCTATGGCCATCAGGATGACGGAGAGAATTAACGGGAGCCAGTACGGGCTTGCATAGCGGAGCAGCCGCGCCATGCTTTTCATCGGCGCACGCTCACGTTGGCGATGGCTTGGATCACGTCGGCTGGCTTGATATTCGCGATGGCTTCGGCGTTGACCAGGATTTCCGATTCTGCTTTCCAGGGGGCCCAGATGATTGGGTCCGATGCTCCGTAGAGCACCACCACGGGGATTCCGAAGGCGGCGGCCATGTGTGCGGGGCCGCTGTCGTTTCCTACGAAGAGGGTTGCACCTTGGAGGAGCGATTTCGTTTCGGCCAGGGGTGCGGCGGTGATGCAGTTGTATTTGGCGAACGGGCTGAGGTCCTCGCCGGCGGCGGCTATGAAGACTGGCTCGAGGCTGTGATTGTCTTGCAGGTGCTGCGCTACTTCGAGAAATCCTTCGGCGGTCCACATCTTGTGCGGGGATGCTGCTACCGGGTGAATAACGGCATATCGGCCCGGTTGCGGCCTTGCGGCGGCGAAGAGTCTGGCCCTTGGAATCGGGATTCTCTTTGCTCCGAGATAGAACATGGCCGAGGCTAGATGTTCCGCGGTGTGTACCTTGCGATCGACGCCCAGGATCTGCTGGGCGGTAGGAATCCGGATGTTGTAGATGCCGGAACCCCGGAAGTGGGCGAAGCCGGCGCGCATTCGGGCAGCGGAACTTCCGGTGAGCAGCATGCTGCGCGTGCCGCCGTGAAGGTTGAGGCTTAGCTCGGGACGGAAGCGGGTCACGGCGCGAACGGTGGGCGGCAGAATTTCGTCGATGTCCGGATTGCCTTCGAAAACGGGAGCGAAACGGTCCTCTACGACGACGGCGATGCGCAGATCGGGCCGGGCGGTTTTGAGAATTTCCAACGCGGGAGTGGTGAGGACGCAGTCGCCGAGTGAGCGCAGGCGGATGACCGCCACGCGCGCCCCGGGGGACAGGCTCTCGAGCGCATTTTCCATGCCACGGGCCGACGGACTACTCTTCGATCTTCGCTTCGTCGATCAACATTACCGGAATGTCGTCGCGAACGGGGTATACCCTCTTGCACTGCGTGCATTTCAAGCCGCTTTCGTCCGGCTTGAGCTCCAGGTCGGCCTTGCAGAGCGGGCACACCAAGATTTCCAAAAGATCCTTGCTGAGTGCCATAGGTTGATCTCCAAGTGTATCAGTGAGTGAAAGTGTCACGCAAAGGCGCAGAGCCGCAATGTCGCAGCAAAGTAGTAATGTCCTAATTGAGCAAAGTAGAAATGTCCTATTGACGATGCTGGAGGGTGGACGACAGAGGACAGCTACTGATGACGCAAGCCGAGCGGGACCGGCTGGGTGCATTGAAGAAGGCCAAGAAGAAGTTGATCACGCAAAGAGAGGCGGCCGAAGAGATTGGGATTACGGAACGCCAAGTGCGCCGATTGCTGAGAAAGATGAAACAGAAGGGCGACAAGGTGGTGATCCATGCGCTGCGGGGGCAGCCGTCCAAGCGCAAGCTGGCCACCGAGGAGAGGGCGATTCAGATTCTGTCTCAAGCGATTTATCAAGGCTTCGGGCCGACGCTGGCGGGCGAATACCTACTAAAGAAACATCAGTTGGAGGTGAGCAAAGAGACGCTACGGAAGTGGATGGGAAAAGCCGGGCTATGGGACTCACGGCGTCGGCGGGTGAAAGCGATTCACCAGTGGAGGCAGCGGCGGAGTTGTTACGGAGAATTGGTGCAGTGGGATACCAGCGAACATGACTGGCTGGAGGGAAGAGGTGAGAAACTCTATCTGATTTCGATGATCGACGATGCCACCAGCCGGCTGTACGCGCGATTCGTGCGTCACGATTCGACCGCCGAAAACATGCGCGTATTGCAGGGCTACCTGGAGCGGTTCGGCCGGCCACAAGCTTTTTATACGGATAAGGCGGGATTGTTTCAGACGGCAATCAAGACCAAGCGCGGAGAGCAGCGTCAAGATAAAGACCATCCGGAGATGCCGCCAACCCAGATCGGCCGGGCATTGAAAGAACTGCTCATTGTCTGGATACCGGCTCATTCCCCGCAAGCCAAGGGCCGGGTGGAACGCCAATTCGAGACCGCGCAGGACCGGCTGGTGAAAGGGCTGCGCGTGGCTGCGGCTTGCACTTTGGAGGAAGCCAACTCGTACCTGGAAAATGAATACCTGCTGTGGTGGAACGAGACTCGGACGGTGATCGCCGCCAACCCTACTACCGATGCGCACCGGCCACTCGGTAAGGACCACGATCTGGCGGCCATCCTCAGTCATGTCGAGGAGCGCCAGATCAACAATCATATGATTCGTTTCGAGAGCCGGATTTACAAGATCGACCGCGAATGCATTCGCGCAGGAATGCGGAAAGGCCTGGTCCGAGTGGAAGTTCGGCTAGACGGATCGGTTGCTGTCCGCTTTGCAGGCCGTTATGTCAGCATCACGCTCTGCGAGCCGGCGCTGCCGATGATACCGCCAAAACGCAAACGGAAGACCACCCAGTCGCGCAAAGATTTCAATCGCGATGGCAAAAGCCGTTGGATGCAGAACTTCTTTCAAGGACCTTCGATCAGCTTGAGGAAGGCCATTACGATTGCCAATGCGACCAGTTGAACGCAAAGTCGAAAAA
Source organism: Bryobacteraceae bacterium (assembly GCA_963770345.1). Classification (GTDB taxonomy): domain Bacteria; phylum Acidobacteriota; class Terriglobia; order Bryobacterales; family Bryobacteraceae; genus CAVYPH01. Next base: position 532,096 of record CAVYPH010000004.1, read on the forward strand.
CAAACTGGAGCGCCGGGCAAGGACCGCCCGGCGATTCATCGCATTAACTTGCCCAAGGCCTCCGCTCCGAAACTCCTCCATCCTGATGCGCAAACAAAAACCCCCGAGGATCACTCGAGGGTTCCTGTTCTGCCGATCAGTCACGGAGCCAGCCCCGTCGCCTCGGCCTTGGGCTTCCGCTTGGGCGCGACCCCTTGCGGCCTTATTTACCCTAACAGCCCCTCCGGTATCGAGCCACCAAAATAGGACATTTCTACTTTGCTCGGATTAGGACATTTCTACTTTGCCTTGACAAGGCGCAGAGCCGCAAAGAAAAACGCTGTTTTTATGCAGTCTTGGCTGTGGCCAGTTCGCCTCTTGCTTTTTGGATGGAGGCCAGATATTGACGGGCTCGTTCTTCGAAGACTTCGTATCTGCCTTCGGCTATGGTTTTCGCGTCGATCAACTCCGCGCCTACCGCTACGGCGCAGGCTCCAGCTTTCAGGAAGTCGCCGGCGGTTTCGAGATTGACTCCGCCGGTGGGGATCATTTCGATTTGCGGGAAGGGGCCGCGCAACGCTTTGATGTATTTTGCTCCTCCGACTGCTCCGCAGGGGAAAACCTTGACGGCGTCGGCGCCGGCTTCCCTGCTCCCAGGATAATTTTGTCTCCGAATTCGTCGGCGATTTTTTCCAGGGCGCGCACGGCTCCGGGGACGGTCATGGTGATCTCGGCGGCCCGGATGCCGCCGCGGTGGATGGCTTGGATGGACTTGATGGCCGAATCGGCGGTGGAGGTGCGGATTACCGGGACTACTCCGATTTCTATGATGGAGGCGAGGCTGGGATTCATCTATCTGCTGCGATTCTATCAGCGGGTGGGAGCGGTATCATGGCATATGCTCATTTGGCGGGAACAGTTTGCCGGCAGATTGTGACCGAGGCCTATGCCGAATTTTCCTCGCATCGCTGTCTGTATCGGATGTTTCAATCAGGGCCACTATCTGGAGGGCGCTATCCAATCGGTCTTGACGCAATCGTACCCCAATTTGGAGATTTGGGTTTCCGATGATGCCAGTACAGACAGTTCGCCACAAGTAATCGAGAGTCTTCGGAAGAAGTATCCGGATATCAAGTTCTTCATACAGGAAAAGAATCTCGGGGTCGCAGGCAACAATAGCTGGCTGCTGGCGCAACCGAAAACCGAAATCATCATCCGGCTGGATTCCGACGACCGTATTGAAAAGGATTATGTGCAGGTATTGGCAGGCCTTATGGAGAAGCATCCGAAGGCGGGGTTCGCCCACTGCCATGCTTACGAAATCGACGGTGACGGCAAGAAGAATCGAATTCGGCGGATACGTCCGCGGGGCGAATATCAGGAACCTGAAGCCTCCTTGCTGGAAAATGCGACCGGCATGCGGGTAGCGGCCAACAACATCATGTACCGCGCTGAAGCGGTTCGGGCGGCGAATTATTTCAAATTCGGGATGCGCTTCTCAGAGGATTGGGACTTGCTTGTCAAGATAGCGGATCTTGGATGGGGCAATGTCTATACTCCGCAGGTTCTCTCGAACTATCGAGTGTGGACCGACTCGAGCGGCTTTCGTGCGCGGAGAAAAATGGCTGAAGTGACGACCACAATTCAGGTCTATGACGAAACTCTGAGTCCTGCTTATACGAAACGAGGATGGTCCACGGAGATTTTGAAGCAGAATCGGATGCGTTGGGCAATTGGATTTACCGACGGGCTCGATTCGCCGTTATTTTCGGACGCCGAACGCAAGGAATATAAGCAACTCTTGATTGATCTTGGAGATTGCGTGGGTCTTCGCTGGCGGTTCCTTCTTGCGGCGATGGGAGCAAATCCATTGCTGCGGGCGCAGCGGAGAGGTTTGCAAAGGCTTAAAGATCTGGTGAAGAACTTTTTGGATCGGGGGAGAGAAGCGAATCCCGCGAGGTCCGATTCCGTGGCTCAGTGAGGCGCCGGCGACCAGGGTCACGCAAAGGCGCTGAGCCGCAAAGTTATTAGGCGTTTTTTGCTGATGCCAGTTCGCCTCTTGCTTTTCGGATGGCGGCCAGATACTGGCGGGCGCGTTCTTCGAAGACTTCGTATTTGCCTTCGGCGATAGTTTTCGGGTCGATCAACTCCGCGCCGACGGCTACGGCGCAGGCTCCTGCTTTCAGGAAGTCGCCGGCGGTCTCGAGATTGACTCCGCCGGTGGGAATCATTTCGATTTGCGGGAAGGGGCCGCGCAACGCTTTGATGTATTTTGCTCCTCCGACTGCTCCGCATGGGAAGACTTTGACGGCGTCCGCGCCGGCTTCCCAGGCGGTGAGCACTTCGGTGGGTGTGAGGGCTCCCGGGAAGATCAATTTCGAGTAGCGCTTGACTATTTCGATGGTGGCTAGTTTCAGGTTTGGCGTGACGAAGAATTGGGCTCCGGCGAGCATGCAGATGCGGGCGGTTTCGGGGTCGAGAACGGTTCCTGCTCCGAGGATGATTTTGCTGCCGAATTCATCGGCGATTTTTTCCAGGGCGCGCACGGCACCGGGGACGGTCATGGTGATTTCGGCGGCCAGGATGCCACCGCGGTGGATGGCTTGGATGGACTTGATAGCCGAATCGGCGGTGGAAGTGCGGATTACCGGGACTACTCCGATTTCTATGATGGAGGCGAGGATGGGATTCATCTATTTGCGATTCTATCAGCGGGTGGGTGCCGCTCTCGTTTCATCAACGCTTCATGCAGCACCGACTTGATGTATGTCTGGTACGGCAATCCCTTCTCTTCCGCCTGCTTGCGCGCGAGGTCGAGGTCCGCTTCCGTCTTGAATTTCGGCACCACGATCCGTTCACCTTTGTGCGTATACATACATCGTATGTATTGAATATTTGCTGGTTTTGACATAAAGCTACGTATGAAATAAGCTCAAGCGCGATGCCCTCCTCGATTTCTGTTCTTTCGATCATCTGCGCCGCCGGATTAGTTCCGCTGGCTTTTTCTCAGACGATTCCTGCTATGCCGGCGGATGTGATCCATGAAGCTAACATCGAATATTCGAATGTGGGCGGGCGCGTCGCCATGGATATCGTGCGCCCGAAGGAACCCGGTATCCGGCCGGCCGTGCTGTTGATTCACGGCGGAGGGTTCCGCCGTGGCAATCGCGAGAGTTATCTGCCGATGGCTATCAAACTGGCGCAGCGCGGGTACGTCGCCGCCACTGCCAGTTACCGTCTTGCACCACGCAATCAGTTTCCTGCGGCCGTGCATGACGCTAAAGCGGCCGTCCGCTTTCTTCGCGCCAACGCGGCGAAATACGGCATCGATCCTGAACATATCGGAGCCCTCGGGAGTAGCGCTGGTGGGCACCTGGTTCTATTTCTCGGCCTGACCGCGGGCGTTCCGGAGTTTGAAGGCTCTGGACCCAATCGCGAATTCTCCAGCGCTGTGCAGTGCGTTGCCGATTACTACGGTCCCACCGATTTCACCCAGTCGTATTCGAAGAGTGTGGACGCCGCCGAAGTTTTGCCGCTCTTTCTTGGCGGCGACCTGGAACACAACCGGGCAGCGCATCAGCGATCGAGTCCGCTCAACTGGGTGACTCCTAATGCCGCGCCTATCCTCGCTCTGCATGGGACTGCGGACACCTTTGTCGCTTACGAGCAATCGCTCTGGTTGATGGAGCGCCTGATCGCTGTGGGCGCGTCCGCCGAACTCGAGAGCATTCCGGGCGCGGGCCACGGTTTCAAAGGCGCTGACGCCGATCGCGCCGACCAACGCGCTTTCGGATGGCTGGATAAATGGCTCAAGTCCGCGCCCGCTACGCGCCACATTCTCATCAGCGACCACGGCCCCGCGGGAGAAATCGTGGCGATGGAATGGCCGTCCGGCAAGGAACTCTGGACGGTCAAGAACGAGCGCGGGCACGACGTTCAGTCTCTGCCCAACGGCCACGTGCTTTTCACTATTGGCGCGAAGCACACGGTCGAGGAACTGGATGCCAATCACAATGTGGTGTGGACGTATTCCGGTGAACTCGATCATCCGCTGGCCGCCCAACGGCTGGCAAACGGTAATACGCTCATTGGCGATGCGAAACTCGGCCGAGTGATCGAAGTCACGCCGGATAAGCGCGTTGTTTGGAAGTATGAGAACCCCGCCCTTGCCAACATGCGCTCCCGCAATAGCCACCGCACGGATCAGGGAACCACGCTCATTGCGATCGAAGCTGAAAGCAAGCTGATCGAAGTCGACCAGGGTGGCAAAATCATCTGGTCGTGGCAGGCTCCGAATGGCGTGAACCGCAAGCTCTATCAGGGACGCCGTCTGGCGAACGGTAACACGGTTGTGAGCGTGTCGGACCCCGGCGAGATCGTCGAAATCGACCCGAGCGGCAAAGTGGTTCGGTCATTGGCCGGATCTAAGATGGACGTCCAGTTCGGATGGCCCTCTGGCTTTGTTCTCCTGCCGGAAGGTGGAATGATCATCTCGGACTATACTGGACGGCGTCTGGTGGAGGTGAACGCCGCCGGCAGGGTTGTCAATGAACTACGCACGGGTTCGCGCACGGTGGCGAGCGTCGAGTTGCTGCCGTAGTTATCGGCGAAAAGCGGATCAACGAAAACTTTAGTACTCTACCCATCGGTACGCGGTCGCTCCATGCGTTTCAATGGTACAAATCTTAGGCGTTAAAGCAAAGAAAGTAAGAGAGAATCCGTGCCGCTGGGACACTAGAGATCAAGTTTCGCGTATTTCAGATTGACGCTGAGAGAAAACCTTGAATATCGAGAAGAAACACCTGATTGTTGGAATCATCTCGCCCCGGCAGGATGTCCTAGACGAGATTCAGTCGGCGCTGACCGGTTCGCCGTACGACGGAATATGGAGCCTTCCCCAATATCCCGAGCCGGGCAATCTGGACAGTCTCAAGATTCCGCACGAAAGCAGTTGCGTTCTCTTCCTTGACTTCTTCGATACCGATCGCGCGATCGCCCTTGCCGACTCGGTTGACCGCATGTTCCCGCGGATCACTGTTGTCGCCGTGGGCGCCAAGCAGGCGCCGGAGGAATTGCTGAAACTGATGCGAGTCGGCATCCGTGAAACGCTGCCTGTTCCGTTCTTGCCGCGGCAGGCGCAGGGGACGCTGACCCGTTCCGTGAGGCAGCGTAATCGTGTCGCCGGCGCGCTGGGAGCGGGCGAGATCTACGCGTTTATTCCGGCTAAGCCCGGAGCTGGAGCGACCACGCTGGCTATTCACACAGCCGCTGCCGTCGCCCGTTCGTCCAACTGGAGCACGCTGCTTCTCGATCTCGATCTGAGGATGGGCCTCACATCGTTCCTGCTGAAACTGGACGGTACGAAATCCATTCTCGATGCGTTGGAACGTGCTTCCACTCTCGATAGGTCCGTGTGGGAAAAACTCGTTTGTCAAAGAGGGACGCTGGATATTCTTGGGTCGGCGCCGGATCAGTCTTCCGGCCCGGTTGGGCCGGCTTCGTATGAAGCCCTGCTGCGGTTCGTGCGGACGCAGTATCAAACCATCTTTGTAGATCTGCCGAGCACTCTTGATACTCACGAGATTCATACGCTGCAGGAGGCCACGGAGATTTTTCTCGTCTGCACTCCCGATTTGGCCGGCTTGCACATGGCACGCAGAAAGGCCGACGCTCTGCGCAACCTGCATCTGCAGGGGCGTGTGTCGGTGCTGGTGAATCTCGCCGGCGGCCGCGGTGCGCCTTCCAACGCCAGTATCGAGCAGATTGTGACGTTTCCCGTCCGGCTCACGATTCCTCGCGACGACAAGGTGATCTCGGATGCCGTTCAAAAGGGCGAAGTGGTTCAGGGCCGGTCGTTGTTCTCCAGACAAGTGGAATTGCTGGCGGAGAAGATTGCAACCGCTGCGAAACCGTCAGGATTGCCGGTCCCGTTGCGCCGGAAGTTTGTCGAGTACTTTTCCATTAGCGCAACCCGGTGTGCGGATCAATGGCATAGAACGCGGTCGTCGATCAACGCTTGAATAAGGCCAGAAAGAACAGGAGCGTTAAGTGGTCTTCCTACTCATGGCGATTTGCATTGGCGTGATCCCGGCCTTCGTCGCACAATCGAAGGGCCGGAATTTCCTTGCATGGTGGGTGTATGGGGCAGCCCTGTTTATCATCGCCTTACCCCATTCGTTGTTAATCAAGGCTGATATGAAGCAGATCGAACGGGAACAACTCCAGTCAGGAAACGCTCGAAAGTGCCCTTTCTGCGCCGAAATAATCAAGATCGAGGCTCGTGTTTGCAGATTCTGTAGCAGAGATCTTCCGCATGTTTCAGGTGATGCAGACGACGCCGTGACCAGAAAACTTGTTGAGGCGCTAGAAAAACGTCATCATTAAGGCACCGGAAGGCGGAAGTTATCGATACTGTGTTGGCCGCGTCAAAGTTATCAACGCTTGAAGAGACTCACGAACGGCGCTAGCCACTGACCCGGGAGTTGAACCGGATACGTTTCGATGCCTTCGAAGCCCAACCGGGCGGGGTCGCGCGGTGGTACGTACGCAGTGCCGAATACCCAGTCCCAGATACTTAGCGTAATCCCGAAATTTCGGTTGATTGGGCCGGAATCCGGATGGTTGTGGTGCCAGATGTGCATTTCCGGACTGTTGATCATGTACTTCAGCGTGCCCACATGGAACTTTAGATTCGCGTGGGCGAAGTGCCCGATCGCGGTGTTCACAATTCCGACCCAGAACATGACCGCGCCCTGGAATCCGAAGAACGCCGCCGGAATGTAGAGCAGCGAACGGTAGACCACGACTTCCACCCAGTGGAACCGCCAATCTCCGATCCAATCCATATCCACGATGCTGTGATGTACTTTGTGGAACTCCCAGAGCCAACCGACGCGATGCAGCAGGTTGTGAATGGCCCATTGCAGGAAGTCGAAAACGAGCAGCAGAATGACGAATTGCACCCAGCCGGGAGCCTTCGCCATTGCACCCATGTAGAAAGCCGATTTGAGATGCGCCAGATCGAGGGTGCGGTCGAGCCGGGCGATGATCAGGATTGATAGATTCCCGATCAGTATTCCGAGAAATTCGCTGTTGAAAATAATATAGCCGACGTCGCTCCAAATGCCCCGGCGCAACAATCGCTGATCCGGACGCCGCGGCCAGAGCCGTTCGAGACAGATGAACAAGACCGCTAAACCGGCGAGCCAAACTGGATAAACCACACTATTCCCTGCTCACGTCAAAACATCGCCCACGATGTGGCCGTGCACATCCGTCAGGCTTACGTCGCGCCCGCCAAAACGATACGTCAGCTTCTTATGATCGAGTCCTAGAAGTTGCAGGATGGTGGCGTGCAGATCGTACACTTCGGTGACGTTTTCCACCGACTTCATGCCCATCTCGTCAGTCGCACCGTATACCAGTCCCGGCTTCAAACCGCCGCCTGCCATCCAGACCGTAAATGCCGTCTCGTGGTGGTCGCGCCCATCTGGTTTCGGGGCATGCGGCGTCCGGCCAAACTCCGTTGCCCATACTACAAGCGTCTCCTTCAGCAGTCCTCTCGCCTTGAGATCTTTCAATAGCGCGGCCACGCCCTGGTCGGTGATGTTCGCGTTTCCTTCGTGCCCTTTTTTGAGCTCGGAATGCTGGTCCCAGGTCCCGTTGTTTCCGCCGTGTACTTCCGGGCAGGTGATCTCTACGAATCGGACTCCCGATTCGATCAGGCGCCGCGCTCGCAGGCATTGCGTGCTGTAGAGCCGTTTGTTTTTGTCCGGCGCGTCCAATCCATAAAGCTGCTTGGTTGCCTCGCTTTCTTTGTCCAGATCGAGGACGTCCGGGACGACGGATTGCATCTTGTACGCCATTTCGTAATTGCGAATGGCGCTCTCGACGCCGTCGTCCGGACCGATCGATTCCAGAAAATGCCGGTCCTCCTGCGCTAGTACGTCGAGCTTGGCGCGCTGTATTCTGGGGTCCTTGTCGGCTGGATCGATGTTCACTACCGGTTTGCCTTCTGCCTGCATTCCGGTCGCTTGGTAAGTGGCCGGGAGAAAGCCGTTGGAAAAATTCTCCAGGCCCCCTGGGGGTACCGCTCCGGCGTGGAGCAGAACGTATCCCGGTAAATTTTTGTTTTCGCTGCCCAGTGCGTAATTGACCCACGATCCCAGACTTGGATATCCACCGATGTTCCGGCCTGTGTGCATCAGCAGGTTCGCGCGCGGGTGCAGCGGGAATCCGGATACCATCGACCGGATGATTGTCAGGTCGTCGGCGCATGTTGCGATATGCGGAAACAATTCGCTGATCCAAATTCCGGATTGGCCATGCTGCGCGAACTTCCACGGACTTCCGACCCACTTGCGATTGGTTTCCTTTTTCGCACCCACTTGGTAGAAACCATCGAAGCTTTTTCCGTCCATTTCCGTCAGCTTTGGTTTCGGATCGAACGTGTCGACGTGCGAAACGCCGCCGGGCATGAAGCAGAAAATAACGTTCTTTACTTTCGCCGCCGGATGGGCCGCGGTCGCCGGACCTGCGTAGGCCGCGTCGGCCATCAAGGCCGAGAGCGCCATTAGACCGAAGCCGTTCGAGGCGAACTTCAGCGCGTCGCGCCGCGAGAGTGGCTTATCCGCACAACCGGGACAGTTTTTCATCGCAGGTATATGAACTCCTTCAGATTGAAAATCTCATGCGCCACGTCGGTCCAGACGTCGTGACTCGTCATCAGCTTCTCGGGCGCCGTTTTGTGCAGGCTCGCCAGTTCCTTCGTCAAGCCGCTGAACCGCGCGCGTTCGGCCTCATCCGGCAACCGTCCTAGCGCGCTGCGAAACATGGTATCGAGCCGCGCTTCCACGGTTGGAGCTTCCTGCGCGATCAGCCGGTCGGCCCAGAAACCGGCCTGCTGGATCACAAACGAATCGTTCAATAGCGCCAGCGCCTGCGTGGGTACGTTCGTCGTGTCGCGGTTGCCGCGCGCGACGGTTGGATTCGGAAAATCGAACGTCTCGAGAAAACGCGAGCCTTCGTGACGGGTCACTTTGATGTAGACGCTTCGCCGGCCGTCTCCATCGAGCGGTCCTTGATGCAGCTTTCGGTAGTCCTTCGGTTCCTCGCGGTGCGGTTGCACGCTTGGACCGTACATTGCCGGGTTGAGACGCCCGGAGACTCGCAGGATTCCGTCACGGATCGATTCGCCTTCTATACGGTGCACCGGATAGTGCGATAGCAGCCGGTCCTGGGGGTCGGCGGTCTGGGCCTCGGTGGATGGTTTACTCGATTGTTGGAACGTCTGCGACAACACTAGAGCGCGGATTTGTTTTTTGATGGACCAGCCGTTTTGGACGAATGTCGATGCCAGGTAGTCGAGCAGCTCCGGATTCGACGGGCGCTCTCCGTATGTTCCGAAGTTATCGGCAGTAGGGACTATGCCGCGGCCAAAGACATACAACCAGATCCGGTTCGCCATTACGCGCGCTGTCAGTGGATTCGACGGGCTGACGATCAGGTCCGCGATCTCGCGCCGCCCGCTTCCGAAGACCTGGAAGCCATCCTGGCCGCCAGTGAGCAAGCGCAGAAATCCGCGCTGGACTAACTTTGCCCGGATGCGTGGCGTCGCCCGCCGGCAGCACCGGGAAATTGTAGCCGGGGTCGAGATCCGCCATCCCATGAAACACTTTGGGAGCGGTGATTCGCATGTCGGTGAAGCGGTATTCTTCCGTCAGCTCATGTAGCTTTGGTGTGAGATTCGCTGAGTTGGTCAGCAGATGCTTCTCCAGCATCCAGCTAATCCAGCGCGCGTCATCGTCGGTGGCTTTTCCGTTGGCCCAACGTTCGAGCGACTTTTGGATGATCGACCGGTAGCGCTCGGCCAGCGCTTCCTGATCCGCTGGGGAATCGCCCTCGAGGAGCCGGGCCATGTGCGAGAGTTCGTCTTTTGGCGGATCTTCCACATCGTGCATTACAGCTCGCGCCACGCCGAAGTAGGAATACGGCGAATCGACTTGTTGGTCTATGCCTTTCATGCGGTCGGGGCGGTCCGGGAGCCTTGGATTATCGGTTTTCGTTACGAGTTCGACGTAGAAGGGCAGGTTCGGCTGGTCGTCCCGATTGGGAATTGTCAGCCAGTGCGGCGAGTCCTGATCGAGAAATTTGTAGTCCTCGCTGAGCATGCAATTGTCGAGAATGGTCCGCCATGCGCCGAGTTTGCCGCCCATCACCAGAAGACTGACGAACTTTTTGTCCTTAGGAACGATCGGTGAGCGCAATGCGGCGTTGAGCCGTTCCGATAAGGTATGTGTGTAGAGTCCGGCTGGAAATATACCTGTGACTGCTCCCGCTCCGCCGTTGGCTACGGCGAACTCTCCGCTGGGCGAAGGGCCATCGAGCGAGCGCGCTTCCGTCCGCGTGCCAGCCGCCAAAGCCGTCCTGCGCGAGCTCACCGAATGGGCGGTAATGTTCGCGGTTGAACTTGACTCGCTGCGCGGTCTCTTCGGCGTAATTCGCTTGCAGTTTTTTCCAGTCTTCCGAATGGGTGAACGGATAGAGGGGGTCTTCCATCGCTGGTTTATTCTTTTCCAGCAATGTTACCCACGCCTGCACGCGGTCTAGCGACAGGTCTGTGAGATCCTTCTCCGTTGGCGGCAGACCCTTTCCAGGCGCGGTTGGCGGCCATCAGGTATTGCGGAATCTGCGCGGACTCCTCGATCCATCCCTTCGCCAGCTCGGCCCGAATCAGCGGCTTTAGTTCGCGCATGCGCTGTTTGGCGGCCGCGTTGGCGTTGGGGAGATCGGCATTGCGCATCACCATGCGGGAACTCGTCAGAACTCCATATAGCGCGTAGTAGTCGGCGGTGGGAATAGGATCGAGCTTGTGATCGTGGCAGCGCGCGCAGGCTATTGTGAGGCCTAGAAAAGCCTTGCCTAGCGTGTCGATCTGGTTGTCGACAACGTCTGTCCGAATTTGCCGGAAGCGAATGCAATCGTCGTGGCCCAGTTCGCCCAGGCGCTCAAAGGCGGTGCCGATGACCGACTCATTGATGCCCTCTTTCGCGTTGAGCCTTGGCTTTTCGAGCAGATCGCCTGCGAGATGTTCTCGCACTAGCTGGTTATACGGGACGTCCTGGTTGAAGGCGCGAATCAGGTAGTCGCGGTAGAGCCACGCGCCGTTGATTTCGTAATTCCAATCGTTGCCGAAGGTCTCGGCGAACCGCATCACGTCCATCCAGTGGCGTGCCCAGTGTTCTCCGAAATGCGGCGAGGCTAATAGACGGTCGACCAGACGTTCGTAAGCTCCCGGTGATTGGTCGTGCAGGAATAGATCGGTTTCCAACGGCGTGGGTGGGAGTCCGGTGATTACAAAACTCAGACGGCGGATCAGCGTTTGACGGTCGGCAGATTCCGATAGCTTCAGGCCCGCCTTGGTGAGGGAGGCGGAGATGAAGGAATCGACAGTCTGTCCGGGTTGCGCCTGGTGCACCGGCTGGAACGCCCAGTGCTCTTTCGTGATGCGTTCATAGAGGCCCGGAGCGCCGGCGGTGGCTTTCGCTGCCGCATCGTTCGGCCAGACCGCGCCCGTGTTGATCCATTGCTCGACGGCGGCGATTTCTTCATCTTTGAGCTTGCCGCCCACGGGCATTTTCAGGCCATCGTGCCGGATCGCTTTTGCGAGTAGACTGAGACTCGCGTCGCCGGGGACGATGGATGGCCCACGATTTCCGCCCTTGAGGAGCGCCTCGCGCGAATCGACTCGGAGCGATGAAAACTGCTGGGCCGGACCATGGCAGGAAAAGCAGCGGGCTGCGAGCACAGGGCGTACTTGCTTTTCGAAAAACTCTGTGGCCTGGGGCACGTCGGCCGCGAGGGCGGAAAGCGTCCCCATCGCCAACAGGCATAGCACTCGCATCATGATATGTATTCTATTGCTTTTGCCCGGGCGCGTGAGGGTTACGTTGGAAGGCTGGGTTCAAGGGCCGGCCAGGTTGTGGACGGTGGCGGATGCGGACAACTTTCCGCCGCCGCCGGTATGCTGATACAAAAAGTCGATCCGTGTCCAACCTGAGATTCTACCCAGATCTTTCCGCCCATCCCTTCGACGATCTTTTTGCAAATGGCCAATCCCATCCCTGTACCCGGGATTTCCCCGTTGTGCAGGCGTTTGAAAAGATCGAATACCTGAACCTGGTACTCCGGTGCGATGCCAATGCCGGTGTCCGTTACCTTGATCAACAATTCCCGTCCCACGCGCTCGGCCGTCACGCAAATCTCGACCGCCGCCGCGCTTCTATACTTGATCGCATTAGCGATCAGGTTTTGGAAGAGTTGCACAAGGTGGGTTTCGCTGCCCTCCACGGCAGGCAGCGGACCGACCTTTATGATTGCGGCGCTCTCGTTAATAACTCCTGCCAGGTTATGGACGGCGCGCTGCACCACCTCGTGAAGGTCCACTAGATTGCGCGGACCGCTGATGCTGAGCTTGGTAAACGACAGAAGATCATCGAGCAGGACAGACATGCGCTTTACACCGGAAACGATGAACCCGGCAATCTCTTTGCTGGTTTCGTCCACTCGCGTACGTTGAACGAGATATTCGGTAAAAGTGCCGACTGTTCGCAGAGGTTCGCGGAGATCGTGGGCCGCGGCGAACGCAAATGCCTGGAGCGCCGCATTGCACCGCGCCAACTCGTCGGTATTACGCTGATTCGCCTCCTCCGCCGCTTTCCGCTCGCTGATGTCCCGGTAGTTTAGGACAATGGCCCGGACATCAGGTTCCTCCAGGAGGTTGGCGCTGGTTGCGGCCACCCACCGCCATCTACCATCCTTTCGCAGTACACGCGCCTCGACTTCCAGAGGCAATCCGGGTTTCGCCAGCGCTTCTTCCAGTGTCCGGCGGATGCGCTCGACATCGTCCGGATGAATTAGCTCAAAACAATTCCGGCCCACCAGATCGTCCGGATCGTAGCCGAGCACCCTCATGTTGGAAGGGCTTGCGTACAGCATCTCACCGTTCGCGTCCAACAGCGAGATGGCGTCGGAGCTGTTCTCGATTAAAGCTCGAAAACGCTTTTCATTGTCGTAGTGGACTCGCGCGCGGGCTAGAACCTCTTCTGCCTGCTCGGGGACAATGCTCTTGATGGAGCGGATCGCGGCTTCCGGGCCCGCGGCCTTCCTGGGGATTTTCGGTCTGTTCGCTACTGGGCCAAGAACGTCGCCCATGGCGCGGTCTAGCGCTCTTCCCACATCTCCGCCGTCTCCTGCAGGGATCACGTGGGAGTGCGCGCACAACAAGGCCTCGATCTCGGGAGCCTGAAATTCCGCGCCGAACACGTCGATGGGATACCCGCAGAACAGCTTAAAGCCGCCGCGCAGGAGGAGTCTGTTCCAGAATTCTTCCAGACGGACCGCCGCGGAGAATTGCCCTGCTTTCCAAAGGACGCCGACCATCTCGCCGTACGCGCGCGCCGCTCGACTATCGGTACCGCGGACCTTCCTGATCATCGGCCCGATTACACGCTGAAACAAGCGCCAGTCTGGCTGCCCATCGACCATGAAGCGATTGAGCGTCTCCTCGTCGTCCAGAAAGAGAAGCCGCCCTTCGGTGACGGAGGTTTCTATCGCGGTTCCGGGCGCACTCAGCTGCCGGGCAAAGGCTTCGCGGTGCGCAGTGCTGGCGATCACCAGCAACCCTTCTCCCTGCGCGAGACCTTCCCGTAGATAGCGGGCAACGTTTCGGCCAAGAAGATGCTCATCTGCTTCGTAGAACTGGACGAAATGACCCTCGGGCCTTGTGTTTTTCGTCAATAGTGGTGAAGCTGACATTCTCTCGCGGCCTATCCGGTAGACCCCATGGCCCGCCAATGGTTTCCACTATCTTCTATAAGGGCGAGAGTTTTTGTTTTTGGCCGTGTTGCGTTTTACCCGAGAAAGCCCAGGTTTGGTACGCCGAAGTTCCCCAGGTTCGGGAAGATAGACGGCAGGTTGGTGGCTGCGACGCCGAACCATTGGGCCAGAGTCGCCGCATACTGATCCACCGCGGTGGTGGGAATCAATGTCCCGCTGGTGTTCGTGTCGTTTTGGCTGCCTAAGGCCAACGAGGGAAACGCCCCGTACATCGTTCCACCGTGTACGGCGCTGCCAATGATGAAATGATGGTTGCCCCAGGCATGGTCGGTGCCACCGTTGCCGTTTGGAGTCAGCGTGCGGCCGAACTCGGAAGCGGTGAATGTGGTTACCTGCTGGTCCATCAGTAACTCCTGAGTGGCTGCGTAGAATGCCGAGACGGCCTGGCTCAATTGGGTGAGGAGCTGATCCTGAGTGGCCAACTGATCGCCGTGTGTATCGAAAGCTCCCAACTGGCAGAAGAAAATCTGCCGGGTGAGGCCGAGTTGGCTCTGCAGGCTGATGAGCTTCGCCACCATGAGCAATTGATCGGCCAACGGGTTGCCGGCCGGAAAAATGGTGTTGATCTTGGCCGTGGCGATCAACGAAGCGAGTGTGTTGGCGTAGTTTGAGCCGCGTGTAAGAATACCGTTCGCCGCCTGCACCAGTTGCACGCCGTTGTCGAAGGTGAGCAACTGCTGCATGGCCTGCGAGCGCGCCGGGCTGTTCATCACGCCGGTCAATTGAACGGGACCCGAGGCGGGAACCGACGCCGGGAGCGTCTGCTGGCCGGTACAAAATAGCCCGCAGCCCGAAATCGATGTAACTGGTGGAAATTGGGCCGCGGCGTTCAGCGGCTGCAAGGAGTCCGCCACACGCCCGCCCCAACCCGTGCTGGCTAAGCCCGTCGGGATCGCGCTTTGCCATTGGCCGGTCTGATCCGAATGCGAGAACAGGCTGCTCGGCACTACCGCGTTCGGGAGGTTGTACGAGGCTCGCGTCACCGGCGTAACCAGCATGCCGACGTTGGCAAGAATTGCCGCGTGCTTCGCGTTATACAGGCTTTGGATTTCCACCAGTTTCGGATGCAGGCCGTAGGTATCGCTTCCTACTCCTATGGGCAGCAGGGAATTCTGCGCCAGCGCCAAGCCCTGGCGGCCGGTTTGGTAGAGCGAATAATTCTGCTGTGCCGTAGTGATGGGGATAACGGTATTATGTCCGTCGTTGCCACCGCCCAGGAAGACGCATACCAGCGCCTCGTAATTGGAGCTGCCCGCCGCCAGAGCACTCATCTCGCCGAACTTCGACATGGCGCCAATTGCGCCCAACGCGGAGACTGAACGGAGCGTGTCCCGCAAGAAACTTCGTCTGGATCGAATCAACATGTTTTTAATCTCCTTTGTGTCGCGGGCATCCTAGTGCCAGACGTTGTAATAGTTGGACGACAGAATCAGATAGAGCGCTGTCTGTACCTGGTGCAGAGGACCGAGGGCGGCGTCGGCCTGGACCGCGGTTACCACGATCTGCTTGAGGGCGGCAGGCATCACGCCGCCGGTCAGCGCGTTGTCGAGTGCGTTGACCAGCCCGCTGGGAGTACCGGCAAGGGCAACGAACGGCGTGAGATCGACGGTGGTGCCGGGGCCGTACGTCTGCACCGGATTGGAATAGTTGTTGAACAGGTTTGAGATGAGGTTTGCGCGGTAGATGGAGGTGAAGGTGTTGTAAATCTGGAACTCAGGACCCTTCAGTCCGACGCCCGGTATGGTGTAGCCCGGCGAGTAATAGTTGAAGACGCTGGGGGGATTATAGATATCCTGACCCATCACCGCCAGATCGGAGGCGAAGTAGTTCTGGTCGTTCATCTGGCCATTCAGGGCTCTCACGAGTCCCACGAGGTACAACGCCGGCTCCTGGAGGTGACCGTCGGTGGCCAGGTCGTTCCCACCGTTGTCGTTAGCGCGAGCTTCGGCATCGAGGAGGATGGCGGTGATGACGGCTTGCATATCGCCTCGTACTCCGAATCCGTTGTCGGCGAAGACTGCCGCCACGCGCGCTACGTAGGCCGGGGTCGGATTGCTCTTCACCAAGTGCTGGATGAGCTGCTTGGAGACGAATGGACCGACGTTCGAATGGCTGAACAGGTTGTCGAGCGCGCCCTGGACATCCTGTTGGGGTGTAAGACCCGCGGGCGCTACGTAGCCGTTCAAGAGTGTTTTCGATCCGGCGTCGTGATAGGCGGCAATCGGGGACATCGGCACTGTCATATTGGTAAAGCCGTCGATGTTGATGCCCCAATAGGGAGCTCCCGATGTGGGAGTGTACGTCCAGCCGGTAAACACGCGGGCCAACTCGGTGACGTTGGTCTGGTTGTAAGTGGGAACGGGATTTCCGGTCACGAGTTGCAGCGTGCCATCCGGATTCAGCATGTTAGTGCCGATGGAGAAGAGCTGCATCAGTTCGCGTGCGTAGTTCTCGTTTGCTACTGTTCCCTGCGCCGGATTGGCCTTGGGGTTGTTCGCCATATCGAGATACCCGCCCATGGACGGGCTTAGCGTCACATCGCCGAGAATCTGGCGGTAGTTCGTGAACGCGTCGGTGGACAGCAATTCCTCGAAGGGGATGATGTTGTTATTCCAGATCAGCTTGTTTATGGCGATGACCGTAATCTGGTGCAGAGCAAACGCCACACGCTGCCGTAACTGGTCGGGATTGGTTACGGCGTTCGCCAGCAAGCGTGTGGGCAGGCCGCCTTGGCTGGATGTGATTCCGTTATAGTTCGAAATCTTTCCCATGGCGAACTGCTCGGTCAGCCAGGCCTGGAAACCGATCGTTTGCACGTGAGCGGCATCGGCGGGCGTTGGACCGAAGGCGGCCTGTTGAAGAAAGCGCCGGGCAGCGTTGGCGCTAACGAGAGGGTTCGTCACGCCGGTGAGCGTGACGGTTGCGGTACCGGACTGGTTGCCCGATCCCGTAGCTTTGATCACTACCGTTGTCGATGCCGGCATCGCCGCGGGTGCTGTGTACAGTCCAGCGGCGTTAATTGTGCCGGCCGATGCCGTCCATGTCACGCTCGCCTGACCTGTTGCGGTAAACAACTGCGTACCGCTAAGAGCAACGCTGGCTGTAGCCGGCGAGACCGTGATGGGTTGCGGCGGTGGGCTCACAAGGGTGACCGTGGCCGTGCCGAACTGGCCTCCCGCTCCGGCGGCCTTGATGGTTACCGTGCTCGACGCGGGCATTACCGATGGCGCTGTGAAGAGTCCACCCGTTGTGATTGTGCCGGCGGTTGCCGTCCACGTAACGCCTGTCTGTCCCGTGGCTGTAAACAGTTGCGTTGTTCCAAGCGTCACGTTCACGGTGGCGGGCGAGACGGTGATGGGCGGAGAGGAGCTGTTGATCAACGTCACGGTGGCCGTACCGGCCTGATTATTCGATCCCGCCGCCTGGATGGTGACCGTACTCGATGCCGGCATTACCGCCGGCGCTGTGAAAAGTCCGGTCGAGCTGATTGTCCCGGCAGATGCGGTCCACGTCACGCTCGACTGGCCGGTCGCCGTGAACTGCTTCGTGGTTCCCAGGGCGACACTCGCCGATGTGGGCGAGACTGTGATGGCCCCTCCTCCGTCGCCGGTCCCGGACGTAAACGGCACGGTCAGCGGATTAGATGCCAGCGTACCGGGATTCTTCACGGTGACGACCACGTTCTGGGCTGGTCCCTGGTATCCAGTGGCGGTCAACTGCGCCGAGGAGACGAAGGTGGTGGGGAGCTGAATGCCTGCAACCGTAATCAACGCGCCGTTCAGAAAGCCCACACCGTTTACTGTGATGTGATAAGTACCCACATGCAGAGGGTTGGGCGAAACCGAAGTAAGGGTGGGACCGAGGGCCTCAATCAGGACGTATGCCGAACCGACCGTCATTCCGTTGGACGCAGTGGCTTTGATGGTCACCGGGTTCTGGCCGGGCAGTGTAGCTGGGGCTTTGTATAAGCCGGTTGTAGTGATAGTACCGACGGTGGCGTTTCCCGGTCCCGAGTTTGCCACCGACCAAGTAACGCTGGTATTAGTAAGGCCCGTTACGGTTGCCGTGTACTGTTGCGTGAGGCTAACGCCAACTACCTGATTCTGCGGGGCCACCGTTACCGTTTGTGCGTCGGCTACGCTCAGCAACAACGGCGAGGCGCAACAGAACAAAGCCAACAGATGGCGTGAAATCTCTTTCATAAAATCGCTTTTCCTCCCGATACAGTACCGGTACTAGAACTTTGGTTACATACGCTCAGTCAATGCTGAAGAGGGAGATTACCCTGCGATATGAGCACACGGCCAAAATATTTGGGTTAATTCTTTGAGCCTCGACGGACGATTTAGTGGAGAGAGCCCGAAACGCCGAATGACGCGACTTTTTCTCCTTTTGCTGTTGGCTGGTTTCCCATTAACTGGAGCGCTCGTAGATCTCCTGCTGAATGCGGGGAATGAGGAAGAAGCCGCGCGATTGCTCGATCAATCGCCGGGTACGGTGGACGAGGCGCTGTTCACGGCGTGCCGCAAGTCTGCGCAAGGCCGCCTCGATCACCGGCAGCATCCAGAGGCGCTGAAAGAGTTTCGCGCGACGTTGGCGGTGGCCCAGAAGCTGAAATCGCCTGCGGCACTCGCCTCGGCTTACCGCGGCCTAGGACTTAGCTACTGGAGGCTGGATCAAGGCAAGGAGGCGCTTGCCAACTACGAGAAGGGCCTGGAGCAAGCGACGTTGGCGAACGACCGGGCGATGATGGCCGAACTGCTGCGGGGCATCGGCGTTGCGCACCGCGGAATGGGAGAGACGGCCGAGGCGATCGAAGCCGACGAGAGGAGCATTGCTCTCTATCGCGAACTTCACAACGACCACTTTACCGGCGCAGGGCTGAACAATCTCGCCGGAAATTATTTCAAGATGGGCGAACTGCGCCGTTCCGCCGAATATTATGAGGAAGCCGCTCGCGTGGCGAAGGCGTTTCCCGATGTAGTCGATTCGGCCAACGGCAATCTGGGCGCAATTGCGGCCACCCAGGGGGATCTTTCAGCGGCAAAGAATTACCTGGAGCAGAGCCTGCAATATAACGAGCAGATCAAGGACGCCCGTGGTACGGCAATAGCCCTCACGAATCTGGGCCCGATGTATCACCAAAGCGGCCAGTTCGCTATGGCGATTTCAGTCTACGACCGTGCCATCATCCTGGCTAAGTCGATTAACGATGTCCGTACGCAGGCTGTTGCGTTGCTCAACAGGGCGTCCGTGCAGGTGTCCCGTAAGCGCCCGGACCTGGCCATTGCGGATCTGAAGGAGAGTCTGCACATCCAGGAGCAGGGACAGTCGTTTTTCGGATTGTCCGTCGTGCTGTCGAACCTGGCTGTCCTGGAGAGTGCGGCCGGGAACACGGACGAGGCGTTCGCCGAAGTGGAGCGCGCGACCGTCATTGGACGTCAATTCGGCTCTCCGGAATTGCTCTGGCAATCTATGAACGCGACTGCCCTTTGCGAATTGAAGCGCAATCGGCGCGAGGAAGCGCGGAAAGCATTTGAGGCTGCGATCGAGCAAATCGAATCGTGGCGGATGCGGATCGGCGCGGGCGAACCGGAAGGCCAGCGCTTTCTGGAGGACAAGATCGCGCCCTATCATGGATTGCTTCGACTGCTATTGGAAGACGGGCATTCCGAAGCTGCGCTCGCTGTCGCTGAGAAGGCCAAAGCGCGGCAGTTACTGGACGCTTTGCGCAGTGGCAAGGCACAGGTTACAGGCGTCCTGACCACCGCAGAACGTCAGGAGGAACAACGCCTGACCGCCAGCGCCAGCGATCTGAACCGCCGGCTGGCGGACACTCGCGATCCCGCGCTGCAGGGCCCGATTCGCGCATCGTGGGAAGAAGCTTCCAACGGTTTGCAGGCATTTCGAACACGACTCTATGCGGCACATCCGGAACTGGCGGCGAGACGGGGCGACGCCGACCCGATCACGCTTGCTCAAACGGCGGAACTGCTACCGGATCGCGGTGTCGCGCTGATTGAATTCACCGTCTCCGAGGACAACATTTACGTTTTCACGATCACGCGCGGAGCTGGTGGCAGGCCGGAGCTCACGACACGAACGCTTCGCTGGAATCGTGAGGACCTGACCCGCGAAGTGGATGAGTTCCAGCAGCAACTGGCGTCTCGCGATCTCTCTTATCGCAAGACGGCAGAGGATCTTTACCGGCGCCTTCTTGGGCCGTTGGATCAGACGCTGAAGACGCGCACGACGCTTGTGGTGGCGCCGGACGGGCCGCTCTGGAATCTTCCTTTCCAAGCGCTGCTGCTGCCGGATGGGCGGCATTTGTTGGAACGCCAAGCGGTGTTCTACGCGCCGTCTCTCACCTTTCTGCGCGAGCATCAGCGCCAGCCTCGCAATGACGGCAGTGGCCAACAATTGCTGGCAGTCACCAGTGCTCAACAGGCGGACCTGCCGTATGCGGCGCGTGAAGTCCGCGAGCTGGCGACCCTTTACGACCCCGGTAAAACTCTGACCCTGGCCGGTGCGGTGAAAGACTCCTGGAAAACCGAGGCTCCCCACTATCGGGTCCTGCATTTCGCGACACATGGTTTCCTGAACAGCGAGAATCCGATGTATTCGTATCTTCAACTCGGCCCTGGGAACATACTGGAGGCGCGCGAGATTGTGAATATGGATCTTCACGCCGAAATGGCCGTACTGTCGGCGTGTGAAACGGCCCGTGGACAGGCGCGCTACGGCGAGGGGCTTGTGGGCATGAGCTGGGCCTTTCTGATTGCCGGCACTTCCACTACCGTGGTCAGTCAATGGAAAGTCGACTCGGCCAGCACCACGACGTTGATGCTGACATTTCATCGCCTGCTCAAACCGGTTCTCGACTCCGGTAGCCGTGTTGGACGCGCGCGGTCGCTACAACAGGCCGCTCTTGCCGTCATGCATACGCCCGAGCATCAGCACCCTTTCTACTGGGCGGGATTTGTCTTGGTGGGTAACGGATATTGACCTCTCCGGCCGCCGCCCTCTCGCTCGACCTGCTGGGGCAGTTTCTGGATTGCCCGGATAGGAAGGAGTCGGAGTGTCTGCTGGCACGGCTTGTGTCGGAATGCGCGGTACCCATTGTTCAGCGGATCGTCTCATCCAAGGTGCGGCCGCCGGCGAACGAAGATGTTCAAAACGATGTCCTGGCAGACCTGATTGCGCGGCTACGCGAGATGAAGGAGTCCGGCAGCCCCGGGAGTATTCGCGATTTCAGCGCTTACAGCGCCGTTACCGCCTATCACGGATGCAAGGAGTATTACCGCCAGTGTTTTCCACAGCGATACCGGCTGCGAAACCGGCTGCGCTACCTGTTGGGCAGGCATCCGCGCCTTGCCCTGTGGGAAATGCCCGACGGTGAGTGGGTTTGCGGGCGGAAAGAATTGCAACTCCACCAGCCGAGGCTGTTGCAACTCGGCGCGAAGGCGGTCTGGGCAAGCTCGCGCGAGTCGGAGCGCGTTGTGGAAGCTATTCTCGACGAATGCACCGCTCCTCTTCCTTTTGACGATCTGGTAGAGCGCGTTGCCCGGCACACCGGTATTTCCGATCAGCCAA
Organism: Bryobacteraceae bacterium; assembly: GCA_963770345.1. GTDB lineage: Bacteria > Acidobacteriota > Terriglobia > Bryobacterales > Bryobacteraceae > CAVYPH01. The sequence goes on from CAVYPH010000004.1 coordinate 553,564, forward strand.
ACGAGAGTATTGACGGGCTGACCCACCAAAGGGCCACTGTTGAAACGCAGTTGGTTCAACGGGGCTGGCTCAGCAACCTTTGGAGTGAGATTGCCGAATTGCCGTTGGCTCAGCGAATCTCGCTACTGCTCAGCATGCGGGATGATCAGGGCGAGGCGGCGTTGATCCTGCTGCCGATTACCGGCGTTGCCAGTCTTCGCCAGATTGCCGCCATGCTTGAGATGCCTCCCGGCGAGCTGGTGCGCATCTGGAACGATCTTCCGTTGGAGGATCAGCGAATTGGACAGCGGCTCGGTCTGGATCGCCAGCGGGTCATCAACTTGCGCAAGTCGGCTCGCGAACGGCTGAACCGGAAAACAGCTAGGAGTACCAGGAAAATTCAATAAGTACTAAAACGCGCAAATATGAGGTTGTTTTCTCCGTCCTTATAAGTGACTGTGACTCGGCACCTGTCTCAGATCGAACTCGAAAGCTACCGGCAGCGGAAACTCAGTCGCGAGGGTCTGCTGGCGGCGGACGATCATCTGGCCGGGTGTTCAGATTGCCGGACAAAGCTCGAAGCCGATCCTGGTATAGCGGACAGGCTTCGATTTCTCCGGAGTTCGCTGCGTCCTGTTCATCTTTCCGATGCGGAACTCGACGCTTCGGCCGAGGGCCGTTTGCAGGACCCTATTGCCCTGGCGCACCTGGAGGGATGCGAACGATGCCGTGAGGAGGCCAAGGATCTGCGGGCTTTTGCGCTTCAACAAAGTGAAGCGCCGCCACCCTCGAAACGGTTGCCGTGGCGGGCGATTGCCGCGATTGCCGCTTTGATCATCGCTGTGCCGGTTGTAGTTGTGAATTTGAAGCGGCCGGCACCGCGTACGGATTTGCAAATAGAGCAGACTGGTCTGCCAAATGCGTTACCGAAAGAACTCCAGGATCTTCGGGAACAGGCAGTTCTGTCGGGCCGTGTGGAGATTCCTCAAGGGATTGCTCAGATGATCCATCGTCCCCAGGGGCTTCTCAGAGGTAAGGTGGTACGGCAGGCGGTACAACTCGAGACACCCGTGGCAACCGCCGCTCTTAGCCTTCAGCCGGAATTCCGCTGGCGAGGTATATCCTCCGCCGACTGGTATCGGGTCGCCGTCTTCGATTCGCAGTTTAACCCTGTTGTGGAAAGCGAGCAGTTGAGTACGGTAACGTGGCGCTGCACAAAACCATTGGATCCCGTTAAGGAATATCTCTGGCAGGTCACCACTTCGATTGGCGGCCGCAAAACCGTCTCGCCCCAGCCGCCCGAACCGGAGGCGCGTTTTGTGGTGTTGTCCGAAACGGAGTCTAGCCGGCTGGCTGCGCTGGCGGCTAAGTATCCCGGCGACCGGGTGTTGCTTGGCGTTCTTTACGCCAGAGCGGGCGCAATTGAACAGGCGCGCCAGGAATGGAGTGATGCCCAAACCGGGAAGCCTGTCTCCGGAGCCGAGCGATTGGCTAAAAACATCGAGATGGCGGGGCAGCCGTAATCTACCAAGTCCCCATGCGCAAAACCAAGCCTGTGGTTACCTGGACTCCATGCCCATAAGTGATGCCGTCCATCCGATCGAGCCGGGAATACAAGTAATCAACTCCTACCACGCGCAAGGCCAGCGCGCTGGTTAGCCGAACGTCCACGCCGGCGCCCGCCTTGAACGCGAATGCGTTCGCTTCTCGATCAGTCGTGTAGAGAGCGTGGTCCGGATAGTCCAATTGTTGGCCTGCCGCTTGCAATGCCTGTGCCACCGCTGCCTTTTTCTCGGGGTCCATGGTCTCGTGGGTAATTTTTTGTCCACCGGCCAGCAATTGGACATAGGGACTCCAGCGGCTCGCCGCCGTTGGTGTCCAGCGCGGACCTACCAGATACTGCAGGGAATCGCCCGAAAGATTCGTTTGCAATCCGGTCATCTTGCATCCGGCGAGTTCAAATACGATCTGCAATTGAGAATTCCAGCGCAGGGCTGCGTCCGCGCCGCCGCCGATGCATGGTCCCGCCACCCTGGAATTTTGCTGAACGATGGTGATTGGGGAGAATTCAAAGGGCGCTATTGCGGGATACTCACGGGTGTACTGGTCCGGAACATTCGTGGTGCCGGTGTGGTTCACTTTCATTACGCGGTATCGGGAATCCACGGGCCACACATCTGGCCGAGTATTGCGGCTCCAGGGAACATATCCGCCGAGAGCATTCGCCAAGGTGCGGCTGGGATTCAATCCACCCCGCAACACTGCTCTGAGGTAAGGATTCGGGATGTGGTCTTCCAGCCGGGTGATGATGTACTTGTCCACCGCATCCTCGGCGATCATCCAGGCCATGCCGATGCTTGGAGTTATTACGTGGTCGGCAAACCCCTGTTGGGGGAAACTGGCCTGCGTCGCTCCGATACTGGCTTCGCTGATCGGCCCGATTTCTGTCATTTCGCTATAAGCCCAGGCGAACGCCGCCGCTCTCAGCCGGCTCTTCCAGTAGTGGGCGTTGCGGCCGAACTCGGCGCTGCGGTATCGCCGGTCGTTCTCGACCCAAATAAATCCTGAAACCGCTCCTTGCATCGGGTGTCCGACGTAGTTGACGAGAAACGGATCTCCGTCCGCCCACCCATGAAGATTACTGACGGATTCCGTGTAACCGCGCACAAACGGCATATGAGTGTGGCGCGCACCCTCTTCGGTGAGCAACCGGAATCCTTCCTCCAGCCCGAGAAAGGCGAACGACTGCCTGAAAAGGCCGAGCCAGTTCACGTTTCCTTGCTCCGGCGCTTTCTGGATGGGGGCGAGCGGCGGCGATGGATAGATGAATGGAGTGATGATTGGATCTGCGGCCGCCATTTCCAACTCACCGTCAATAGAACTCTGAGCGCTCGATTGCCACTGGAACAGAACAGGAAGCGCAAGGATTGCGAGGATACGGAGTAGGGTATTGTGCATCAGAGGCCTTTGTTTAAGCCACGAATTGAAACGTTAGGATGTTCGAGTTCCTATGTCTGTTTCTTTTTTTTACGAGGCAATAAAAATGGATCATTCTTATTGCGCGTTGAATCTAATAATAAGTTTGTTAGAATTCCTGAATGGCTTTCGCGGAGGCTGAAGTGTATCGAAAGGGTACTGACGGCTGGACGACGTTTGCCGATTTCTATTGCAATTGTCTGATTACCGGGAGCATCATTCAGGCGGTCTAACGTCGAAAACTCCAAATGCCACACTCAGTCCCCCCGGATCCTGCTTTCCGGGCGACTGCGTTGAGTGATCGACTGCAATCGAAATTTCCACGCTATCCTTGCCCATCAAGCCACCCGGCAGCGGAAAATCGAAGTGGAAGAACGTGTTTCCCTTGATGACTTGGACGGGCGGCAGTGCGCGTCCATCGACACTCAGTGTCATTCGCAGAGGCCCCGATGACAATTCCGCGGCTGGACAGATGCCTATAACATACAAACGGGCCGAAGTGGTTCCCGGCCCGCCCAATCGCAGTGTTGCCTGCTTCGTCATCCAGCGAAATCCTTGCTCTCGCGGAGACCAGCCGGGACCGAGAAGATAACCCACCAGCGGGTTTGCCATATCAATGTGGCGCGGCGTATCCGATTTGAGCCGGCCCCTCTCGGACGCACTGTAGACAGTAGTGATGTTCGTCAGGAGTCCTGCTCCGGGGCGATAGACGACAAGCTGGCCGTTCTGGATTCCCCGCAACGTTAGAGCCGGCGCCATCACGAACTCTCCAAACCTGGAAGCGGGCAAGTTATGAATTTGCGACTCCGAACCGGGGACGAGAAAGACATCATCAACTCCAACCGCATGAAATCCGTAATCGAAGAAAGCGCCCCAGAATAAATAGTCGTCTGCGCCGTCGATGAGGATTGCTTTTCCGGGGTGCAATTCGCGTGCCCGCATGACACCCATAACCAGATTCTGGATAACCATGCTGCGGTCGTACCACCACTGTGTTGCTTTCCAGTCAACCGGAATCGCGGTGGCGAAGAACGCCGCGGCGGAGATGGCTGCGACGATTCGCCAAACGGCGCGGCTCTTCCACGCATACGCAAGTCCGTAGGCGGCGAGCATCGCGAGACCGATCGTCGGCAGTGTGAGGTAGTACTTGGTGATGTGTGCCCGCAAGGGCAAGACGGGGGCCAACACAATCGCGAACCAGGCGAGAAAAAACAAAGGCAACCACTGACGCCGCCGCGCCGTCCACCACAGAAAGCCTGCGAACAATAGTGTGTACGCGATGGTCATGATGCGGCCAACCTGTTCGGGAATGCCGGTCAGTTGCTGCAGGTTCTCGGGCTCAAAAGCCATCTGCCAATATGTGTAGAAGGTCTTGAAAATGGACCAATCGATGTGAGGAGCGTACGGGCCGGTGACCTGCGGCTGCACCCACAGTAAGTGAAAGATCACGTAGGCCGCCGAGGCGGCGAACAGCGGCAGCGTCTTTCGAAAATACTTGCGAGCAAAAAGGAAGGTATAGCTTGCCGCGATGGCCGGATAAACCATATTGGTTTCCATCGCGCCGAAGCCGGCAACGAAGACTACCCACTGCCAGACATAAAATCGGCGCTCGCCTGTCTCGATGTATCGGAGCAGAAAGTAAAACGCCAGCAGCAACGAAGTGGCGCAGAGAACCAGGATGTATTCGCAGGTCCAGGTCATGACGGTGTACATCGCCGTGTTCGCGATCCAGAAAATCGGCGCCCAGAATCCGGCGATTCGCGAGCCAGTGACACGACGAGTGATGGCCGAGATGAGCACCAGGTTTGCAAACTGGGTGGCGAACACCCAAATGCGATACGGCAGCGAGTCGAGGCCAAACAACTCGTGGAAGGTTAAAAAGAAGATGCGCTCACTGAGCGGCCGAAACGTACCATGTTGAGTCGGGGCGAAGATCACTCGCCACAGGTCGGACGAGTGATGTACCTGGGCGCGCAGGCCCACCCAGACGAAATCGTCCTGCTGAAACCAAACCAGCAGTCCGTACCAATAGAGTGCCAGGCAGAAGAGCGAAGGGACAGTCCAATAGGCTACTACAAACGCCGGCGAACTGCCCCGCCGCGTCCCGAGCGCTTCCGGGCTGGCCTGATTTTTAGGCAGAACGCTTTGCCGCCGCTTTCTTTGCCGGGGATTTCTGCAATGCGTCAGCGGCTCTCTTCGCCGCCCATCGCCGTTTGGTAGCTTCTACAATTCTCTTACGCCCTTCCGGACTCAAGTGTCTTTTGACAGCCGTCTTCGCCTTCGCCGCCGGTGTCATCCGGTGACTCTGGCTTGCCCCACCGATCTCACGCAGCGCCGAGATGGCGCGGTCGATCGCAGCTCTTTGAATTTCGAGTTGAGAGATGATTTTTCCCAGGTCGTTCACTGTGTCTCCTTTCTCCTGAAGAGGTACGACGATTAGATGATACCTGAGAGTCAGATGATACGCTCTGAATTTCATGCCGGCGGCTACGGAGATGTCAAGACCAGCGAGTTCAAGCCGATGAGCTTTACATGGGTACGACCAAAACAGAGGAATGGGTGATGCCAAAATTTGATCTAGCGCAGACACAAGCTCTAGCAAAACTTTTCGCGGAGCCTCGAGAATCCCGCGATCAGATATGGCGGAGAAAGTTCTACGCAACCGTTCCCGATGCCACGCTCATGGCTTTTGAGCCGCAAGTGAGTCCGGGACCGGACCAGTTTCCTTATTTTCATCTCGCTATTCCAGACCCCGGGCCGCTCACCCCCTTTTGTGTCAGTCACGTGCTCGATGACGCTTTGAATGGTGGCTTCGGAATTGTCATATTCGGTGATTCCAGCCGCTCAAGCGACCCGGAATGGGTTTTCAATTATGGCAACTTGCTGTCTTATAGTTTATTTGGAGACTTCGAAGGGGATCCGGCAGAGCGTGCGCACTTGGGTGGACCTGAGTCCGCGATAAGGCCTTCAGATAACCAGCATCAGGTGTTGATGGCGGCGCCAAGCGAAGCGTACCTGCCCATCCGCGCTCGAAAGGCGTTGGCAGGGTACATGCGCCACTGGTTCGAGCATCCCGATCCGAAGATTGCATTGCTCGAAGACCCGCAACTGGCGCCTTCGCGCAATCTGATGGTCAATCTGACGCTTGAAGACTACGATGGCGATGAAACCAAGCTTCACGCCGCCATTCATTATCTCTCTTGGTATCTTCCGGTTACGTACCGTATTGTGCCGATGCCGGCGGGTTGGTCGGACTCCAGCTTTGTTCCTCTGGATTAAAGGCCGCCTCGATTAGAGTGCCGGCGACGTTGATCGGGGCGTTGCCAGATAGCCCTTGATGCGATCTTTCCCGACTTCGTTCACTACTATCTCGTAGAGCTCGTTCACTTCCAGCGAGTAGGGCTGCCGAACCTTGGTGACCACGAATTGTACCGGCTCATTGACGAGTCTGTCTTTCTTTTCTACTCTCTTGTCGTCGGCGTAGACATCCAGTGTGAACCGGAACTTCTTTGGATCGGTTCTTCTGAGTACAACCTTCACGCCAGCCACCGTAGACATCTCCCGGCCCTTGATGTCGAACTCGAAGTAGCTCCGTTCGCCCAGTGCTTTCAATGCGTTCAGTTCCTTTTGGTTCGTGGCGATCTGCCCGCTTTGGACTCCCAGATCGCCTTTAACGCGCCGGAGATCAGCCACGGTTTTCTCCAGTTGTTTGCGGTTGTCGGCGACTTCCGACCTGACCGCAACCACTTCCGTACTCACCTCGCCGAGTTTCGAATCCGCCTTAAGAGTGGCTTCTTCCACGTGAGAAATTTCTCGCTTCAACTGCGCCTGAAGTCGTTCGTTTCTCGCCTGTTCATCCACCAGTCTGCGTCCGAGCTCGGCTGTAAGTTCCTCGGCCCGCCTCACCGCGCCGGCCTTTACCTGTCCGGTGGCGGTCTCCGCCTGACTGCGCGCGTCCTTCAACTCCGCGCGAATAGCATTCAAACTTCGGCCTGCGGCCCTGGTAGACGAGACGGTAGTACTTTTTAGATTGGCTATCTCGGTCTTGGCGGCCGCCAAGTCGGCTGAAACACCGGTTAACTGATTGCGGAAACTCGCCAATTGGCCGACGGTATAAAGATTCGAAAAGAGCAGGGCTACTCCGAATCCGTAAACGACCGCGAGCCGTAGGCTATTCCCGACTCCCGGCCTCACTGCGCTACTCCAGACTCCAATTGATATCTTCGATACACTTTGGGCTCTAATATTCCTATCGACCTGCTTTCCGAAATCTGTAGGACAGTACGTCCATGACCCCAAGCGCAGATGCGGGGGGCTTCGTTACCGCGACGGTAGCTGGTGCAGAATCTCCAGTGCTTCCTGCCTGATGGCGGGATCTGAGTCCTGCGCGGCCTGGGTCAGATGCGTGCGGGCACCGTCCAGATTCCGAGTGGCAAGCAACGCCGTGCCCAATCCGAGGTGTGCACGCCCAAACTGAGGCTGGGTCCGCAAGGCTTCGCGATATCGCTCGGTCGCCCGGCCCCAATCGTTGCGGCGCGCATACAAATCTCCGAGGATGGCTTGGGCTTCGGCGAAATCAGGCGTTAAGCGGACGGCCTCCTCTAATTGGCGCTCCGCCTCGTTGAATTGGCGCTGGCTGGCAAGCGCGGCTCCATAGCCATAGCGTGCCTGCGAATTCGTGGGTTCCAATTGAACGGCGGTTTGATATTGACGTTCGGCTTCCGCCAGATCGCCTTTGGCAGCCAGAGCATTTCCAAGGCCGGTATGCGCGACAGCGAAATCAGGTTGACGGCGAACTGCTTCCCGCATCGCGTCGGCAGCCTTGTCCGGCTGGCCTGATTCCAACAGAATGTTCCCGAGCGAATTGTATATTTCCGGCAGGTCGGGGTCCTGGCGAATCGCCTCCTGGAGCACGGACACAGCTTCGGGATTCCGGCCGGATTGATGATAGGCGAGACCGAGTTCGTGCAACGTCGCCGCATCGCGCGGATCCAACGCGCGCGCCTGCTCCAGACTCGCAATTCCGCGAGGCAATTCACCCGCTTCCACTAGAGTGGCGCCGAGACGCCGCAGGGCGGGCAGGAATTTCGGATCGTGCTGCAATGCTGTCTGGTATGTGGCGATTGCGTCGTTGCGGCGGTTGGACGCCACATACGCCTGCGCCAGTGCGTAGTAAAACTCCGGCCTGGTGGGCTGATGCGCGTGCACAGCCGCCTCCAGCCGCGGGATGCCGGGTGCAAGGTTACTTTTCTGCGCCACCTGCGCTACGGCCAGGTAGAGATCGCCTTCGGGATCGGACGACAGGGACGGCGGATAGTAGGGCACCACCTCTCCTCGATATGCGGCATTCTCGATTTCGTGACGCTCCGCCAGAGGCGCCAGCAGGTCGCGGGTGGGTTTGTGGCGCACGATCCGATGATCGGTCATGATCGAGTGCACAACATCGTCGGTACGGCGCTTCGGCATGTGGCAGGTGATGCAATTCGGATCCTTGGGATGACTGCCGGCGGCGACCAGGGATTGCAACTTCTGTTCGTGACACTTCCGGCAGGCCGCGGTGTATTGCGCGACGGCCTGTTCGCCGCGCGGACCCTGATGCGGGTTGTGACACGTGGTGCAGACCAGCGCACCGGCGCTCTTTTGAAAACATATTGACTGCCGTAATCGGTAGGCCGAGCTGACGATTTCAAATTTATCTTCGCGTCCGGAACCTGGGGCGTGGTCGAACTGTAGTATGTAGTCAGCCAATGGTTCGCCCGGGCGGAAGGAAAACGTGCCGCGCCCGTATCGCTCAATGGCGGCCGGTAGATCGAAGCTGGTGGTTTCCAAATGGCATTGCATGCACACTTCCAACTGGCGTTCGGTGGTGAGGTGCGCTGGGTTTAGAATCGCGGCTCGAACTTCGGCTTGCGGACGCCCGTGTGTGACCGCGTCGACGTGGGCGCTACCGGGACCGTGGCAACGCTGACAGTCGATTCCTTCCGGGAGTTGCGCGGGATAGACGGCGTCCGCGCTCTGATGGTCGCTGCCTGGCGGCAACTGAGGATAACTGTCGTGACAGAAGAAGCAGTTGTAGTCGACCTTGCGGCGGAAATCGAAATGATCGGCGCGATCGTAGCCGGGACTCATTGCGAAAATGCCACCGTTCTCCGGATACCAGGTGACGGGCAACTGGACTAGGCGGTTTTCCGGCGTGCGGTGGAGGTAGCTGCGGGCGTGGTTTCCTGAGCCCATTACGTAATCGATCTCCGCCTCCATGATGTTGGTTTCGGCGGCGCCTGGGCCTTTTTGATAACGGCGGACGAAGTATCTGCTGTCGCTGCGAATCACCTGGTAGTAACGGTCGGAGGGCTTGTGATAGAAGGAGGCTCCGCGGGTGAAGTCTTCCGTCATGTTGGCGGGTGTGGGACGAAAGAAGGAGCGCCCCATGCCGGTTTCGCGGAAGGTTTTCCAGTAGGATGGGTGGCAGTTGGCGCACAGTTTTGCGTCTACGTAGGTGGATGCGGCGTGCGGTTCGGGCTGGTGGTGCGCGCAGGAGATGGCCAGTAAGAGGGGCAGTGATAACCCTGCACGATGAATCTGGCCTCTGATTTTCATGGACAGCGCTCATTGTACTGCGGTCATGATTCTCTCGAATAAAGGTGGCGCGGACGAAATCCAGGGCAGGTTCAAACATGACGCCAACCGGTAAGATCATATCCATGGATCTTACGAATTCCCCGAGCCTGACGGTTCGCGGAAGGCGCAGCATGGCCCAACCTCTTTGTGTTCCGAAGGAACTCCGCGATGCAATTCCCGAATACGGAGCCCGCGCACTGGTGTTCGATGGTGTGTCGGGTTCAACCGGCAATTTGCCAGCCCAGATATCCGGCTTGGCCGGCGCGACGCAGTTCGAAATCGGTCCGCGAGCTCAGGCTCAATTCCTTGTCCACGAATCTGGCAAGTTGGATGGCAGATTTACTCTTTGGGTCGATCTTGACTCTACGACTATTCGGGCACTCGGCTAGTTCCTGGGGAGTTAGCGGATCGCGCCGAAGCACAGCAGGGATGAATCGAGTCGGTCCTTAGGGTTGTCTGCGGATTCGATATCATCGTACAGTCGATCTAAGACCCGAAGCTTCCTTGTCACGAGGCTGTCTCCGCCGTGCGCCACATCCCACTTCACAATTTTCAGATCGAGTACGCAGATCGAATAGATTACCGGAACGAGCAGCAGCGTAATAAATGTCGCGGCGCTGAGTCCGCCGATTTGCGCATAACACAGGGGTTCCCAGAGCGGGCCGCCGTGGAGGGCCAGCGGAAAGAGAGCGATTACCGTGGCGCCGACTGTGATCAGCACCGGACGTAACCGCATGATGCCGGCATCGAGCACGGCCTCTTCGAAGGGTTCGCCCTCGGCGTGCTTCTCTTCGATGAAATCGAACAGCACGATGATGTGACTGACGATCACGCCGACGAGGCTGACGATGCCGAGGAACCCCATGAAGCCGAATGGACTACCCATGATCCATAACGCTATGAGCGCTCCCACCGCGCCATATGGGACGGCGGCGAAAACGATGAACGGCTTGACGGCGTTCTTGAATTGAAAGACCAGAGCGAGGAAGATGCAGCAGACCGAAACGATCAGCACTACTACCAGATTCTTGAATCCCTGTACTTGTTTTTCCTCTTCGCCGCCGATGTCGAGCCGGTAGCCGGGAGGAAGGGAAGATGCGATCTCCTTCAACCGCGGCCGCGCCGGTCCCATAATTTCCGATGCGAGTATGCCTTCCATCGGGGCTGCTGAGACGGTTATGGTCCGGAATTGATTTCGCCGCCGGATTACTTCGGCGCGCATGTCGTAGTCGATTCTCGAGATCTCACGCAGCGGGACTTTCTGCGCGCCGGCCCGCGAATACACGTAGAGGTTTTGGATGTCGTTGAGTTGCGCACGCTCTTCCATGCGCAGACGCGCAACGACTGGGATTTGTTTATCGCCCTCGCGCAACGTCGTCACTGGATAGCCGCTCATTGCGGTGGCCGAGGCCGAGGCCACATCGAGATTTGTGATGCCGGCCAGATTGGCGCGGTCCGAATCGGTGTCGAGGCGGACGTTGAAACGGTCCTCACCCCAATCGTCGCGGACACGGGCGGCTTTTGGAATCGAGCGGAAAACCTGGCTCACCTGGTCGGCGGCGGCGCGTAGCGTGGCGATGTCCTCGCCGGATATGCGGACGGCCACAGGAAGACCGACGGCATCGCCGGTATCCAACTGACGCACGTCGATGCGGGCGCCTGGCACCTCACGCGATAGGCGGTCCTGCAATGGGCCGATCAGGAAACGCGTGTCGTGTTTGTCCTTTAGCAGGATGACTACCTGAGCGTAGTTCGGATGCTGTGGTTCCGGGGCCAGCGAGTACCAAAAGCGCGGGCCGCCGCCACCAACGAACGTGCTCAGCGAATCGATGGGACGGTTGATCTTCGCGGACACTTCGGTGATTACTCTTTCTACATGCTGCGCAGTCTGGTCGGTGAGCGAGAAGGGCGCATCTTCGGGAAGAAAGACGTCGACATAACAGATGTAGGCAAGGTCCTTGGGGAAGAACTGCTGCTTGAGTGAGCCGCCGACAAGACCGCCTAGCGCGAGGAAACCGAATGAACCGATGAAGACCCACCACCGGTGCTCGATGGCGAATTTTCCGACCGCATAGTATTTCGAAAAGAAGCCGTGAGTTCGTTTTTCTTCGATCGTCGGCTCCTTGGTGGGGCGCAGAATGTAGTAGCCCAGCATCGGGATGAAAGTCATGGAGACGATGCGCGATGCGATGAGCGAGCAAGCGAGCACGACGGGCAGACTGTAGAGGAACTGGCCGGTTGCGCCGGTGAGGATGAGGAACGGGAGATAGGCGACGATGTTCGTGATGGTGGCGTAGAGAATTGCCGTGGCAAGTTTCGTCGGTCCGAGCCAGGCGGCAATGTGGCGTGGATGGCCGAGTGCAAGATCGCGCTTGATGGCATCGCCTGCGACTACCGGATCGTCCACCAGGAGCCCCAATGCAATAATCAGCGTCGCAATGGAAACCTGCTGCAGATCGATTCCCATCACGTACATCATTCCGAACGTCATCAACAGCGTTATGGGAATCGCCAGCGCCATGAGCATGGCCGAGCGCCATTCCCAGAAGCCGACCAGCGAGACGATCACCACCAGAACGATGGCCTCGTAGAGACTCGTTATGAAGAGTTCGACACTCTCTTCCACCTGGCGAGGTTGATCGCTGGTGTGCGACACAATCAGGTCGGCAGGAAGGCGTTTCTTCAAGCCGGCGAGCGTGTCATCCACGGCGCGCGCGAACTGGCCGATTTGCTGTCCGGACCCCATTTGCACGCTGATGGTGATGGCTCGCGTTCGCTGCCAGTGGCCGGAGGCGTCGCGCCAGTTGAAATAGTTTAGATAGCGCGCGGGATTGTCATAGGCGCGCGTCGTGGTGGTGATGTCGCGCAGATAAAGCGGTGCGCCATTCGGCCCGACGCCGATCACCACGTTGCCGATTTCATCTTCGCTGTGGAAATCGCCGGATGGATCGATGGAAACCGTTTTACCACTGACGTCGAGCTCGCCCCCGGCCAGGGTGATGTTCCGGGCTTGCAGAATGTTCGAAAGGTTCTCCGGCTTCACTCCGTAAGCGGCTAGCCGTTCCTGAGAATAGAGCAGATAAATCTTTTCGTTGAGGATACCCGAGCGCGTCACCTTTGCGACGATCGGGGTCTCCTTGTCCTTGCGCTGCGTTGCGAGCAGCGCCTTTTCCATGGCGTCGGTGAAGTCGTAGAGCTCCCGATAGCTGTATTTGTCGCCGGCAGCCGCGCCCAATCTGGCACGCAGATCGGCGAGATCTCGCACCATGAAGGGCTGCCAGGCGTCGGGGTGAAACTCGGATTCGCGGTAATTCTCGGCCAAAAACGATTTCAGAAATCCGAAGATTGTGGCGTCGCTGGCGTTGGCGGGCGGTACCCCATCGATGCCGACGAAACCGGCGCCCTCGAAGATCCGCACATCCTGCGCAGCGTTGTGTTGTCGAACGTAGGCGGCAAATTGCACCACTCCCATGTGCAGGATTCGTTGGTCGACGCTTGGAGGGAAGCAGTATATGATCGAAACTCGATTCGTCGCGTTCTTCGGGCGTACGGCCTCGATTGCCTTCCGGATCCCGGCGGCTACCAGATCGATTTCTGTGGCGTCGGCTTTCGGGCTGGCCACGGTGAGCATTAACGCCGCGGTATCGCCGAAGTCACGCTGGTAGTTGACGGGTCCCGCCCCTGAAGGGAGATTGTTGATCGCGCTGAGACGGCCGCCGATGTCATCGAGTACCTGGCCGGTCTGTTTCAGTTCGTCGGCCAGGGTGATGGTGATGATGGAGACGTTGCTGCGGGAGATGGAATCGATGCGCGCGACATTCGAATTCGACGCGATGGTTCTCTCCACCGTCCGTGTGACGAGTTCTTCGACTCTCGCGGCGCTCGCGCCCGGCCACGGCGTGATGACCATCGCCTGCTTGATTGGGATATCCGGGTCTTTGCGCTGCGGCATGTGCGTGTAGCCGTAGAAGCCCCAAATGAGCGTACCGATGAGCAGCACCCAGGCGACGTGAGGATGCTCGACGAAAAAGCGCCCAACGTTGCTTGTGTCGTTCCGGATTATGTCTTCATCTTTCCTGTGCATCGCGTTACGGAATCACTTCCACAGCGTCGCCATCGTTGATGAGAGTCGCGCCGGTGGTGACCACGCGATCTCCCTGATTCACTCCGCTGGTGACTGCGATTCGATTACCGAATGTCTGTCCTAGAGTTACTGTGCGGCGGCGCGCCCGGCCGCCCTCCACTACTACGATGCCGAATCCGGCAGCGTCATTCTTGGCCCGCACGATCGCGCTCAGCGGGACCACAAGAGACGGTTGCGACCTGGTGAGCGGACCCAGCGAGAGTGACGCGATCATGCCCGGTAGCAGCAGGCGCTGAGAATTGGCGATTGTAACTTCCACCGGGAACAGCCGCGTGTTTGTATCGGCCACCGGAGTAATGGCGGTAATAATGCCGCGAAATTCGCGTCCTGGTTGGGCTTCGGCCGTCAGAGAGATCGCCTTGCCGAGTTTCAGGCCGACAACCCCCGAATCAGGAATGCCGAAGACCGCTTTGACGGATGAGATGTCGGCCAGGACGAACCCGAGTGAGCCTGGGCTCACCAGCGAGCCAAGCTCCACGCCTCGCTGCACGATCGCTCCACTCATGGGCGCTTTGATGTCTGTATCCTGGCGCGTGAGACCTGCATAGTTCGCTGCCGCCTGAGCGGAAGTGATCTTCGCGGCCACGCCCTGGATTTGCGAACGCGCGGCGGCGACTTGAGCGATGGTCGCGTCGTGCTGCGCCTTCGCTGCGTCATAGTCCACTTTGGTCAGGCTCTTGCTTTCGAAGAGCGCACGAGCCCGCTCAAAGTCCTGCGAGGCTTTGGCGGCACCCGCTTCGGCTTGCGCGAGCTGGGATTTCGCCGCGTCTTCGGATCTCTGCGCCTCGGCAACCTGCCCCTCTGCCTGATTCACCTGGTAGTCGTAATCTTTCTGGCGCACGCTGGCCAGCAGAGTGCCCTGCGTTACCAAGTCGCCGGGTCCGGCGTTGCGCGTGCGTCCGTCCGCGCCGCGCACCTGGTGAATGGATTCGATGTAGCCCGCGACCCGGAACGCCAGCGTCACCTGGCTGTAGGGAGCGATGGAAGCGGAATACCGTTCCGTGTCTTGTGACGTGTACGATTCCACGGTTGCCACCCGAACAGGAGCCGGACCTTTGTCCAGGTTTGGTGTTTCGCGATTGCAGCCTGCGAAGAACAGAGTTAGAGCAAGAAGAGGCGCAAGCTTCATTTGTCTTCTCCCAAAGCACGCTCGAATTGCGCTTTCGCGGTCCAGAACCCGGCCAACGCCTGCTGGAAATCGGCATTCGCCTGTTCAAGGCTTGTCTGGGCCTGCAGGAGGTCCTTCAGCAGCGAGGCCTGCGCCTCGTACTTGTTCTTAGCGACGCGGAGATTTTCCAGGGCGGTCTCCTGCGACAGGCGCACCACACGAAGTTGCGACTGCGCCTGTTGGAACTTTCGAAACTTGTCGTCCACGTCGATTGTGATCAGGCCTTCCGCGTCGGCCTGGCTGTTTCTCGCCTCTTCGACGACGCGGCCCTTTTCCACCAGTTCGTGACGCCTGCGGCCCCAATCGAAGGGCTCCCATGAGAATGAAACTCCGACGTTGTTGATATTGGTGGGGAGGAAGCTGGTGTAGTTGAGCAGGGTTATGGAATTGAAGTCGACGCTCACAGTGGGAATGTATTCCGATTTCTTTACCAGACGGTCTTGCTCGGCCTGCTGCACTTTCAAACGCGATTGACGGGCTTCGGGCCGGCGGTCGAGCGCGGTCTTCCGTGCGGCTGCGATGTCGCCGTCGAACTCGGCTGCTTCAAGAATGGGCGAGACGGTGAATTCGGTGAGAACGTTGCGGCTCATCAGTTGATTGAGCTGCTCTTTCTGCGTCGCTTCCTGGTTGCGAAGAGTCAGTTGTGACTGCTCGGCGCGCGCCAGACTGGTTTGCATCTGAAGATTGTCGCCGGGCAAGGCTGTCTGTTTGGCCACGTAATCGGCGGTGAGGCGCACGAGTTCGCGATATAGCTTGACTGTCTCTTCGGCGCTTCGGAGCGAGCTTTCGAGCTGTTGGATACCGTAGTAAAGTTGCTTGACGTCGCGTACGGTGTCCTGGTGCTGCGCGCGTTCCTGTTCTCCAGACAACAATTTGCCGATATCCAGCAGCTTGAGATTGAGTTTGATTTGGTGGAGCGGCGTGAGCGGCTGCGAGATCCGTCCGATCATGATTCCCGTCGGTACGCGTGGTGTGCGGATGGTGGTGTCGCGATCGGGAATGGGTCCGACGCCGGGGTAAACGCCTAGCAGGCCGCGCTCCAGAGTGAAGTCGAAGGATTGCAATTGTTGGGCCCCGAGCACGTAGAGGTTCAGCGAGGGGAACATCTTGGTTCGCAAGGCCGCAAGCCGGTCGCCAACTCGCGCGGTTTCGAGCGCTGCGTTCTTGATGCCGCGATTATTGTGGAGCGCGAGAGCGATCGCCTCGTCGAGGGTGAGCACCTGGGCGGAAAGCGCACTTCCCAGGGCGACGGTTAGCAACGACAACTCGATGAGTTTGCGTCGCATATAGTGGCCGATTCTTATGAGTTTAGCGCGATTGTGGAACGGCGGAACCTGTTGATGTGATGACCGTACACACCTCCGGCTGGAGTCCGGCGCAATGCGATTGGAAAGCCGCTGCGGAATGTGATGGACACGCCTAGCGGATGACGGCATTCGATGGCGGAGGGGCGGTGAGTTCGTCGAGGAGGGCGAACGCGTCCTTTTCGTCCATGTTCGAGAGCGCTTCGAGGATGTTTTCGGGTTCTGGGGGTGTGATGTGGTGTACTTCCGGGATGTGTTCCTCTGCTGCTTCCACCGGCGTTTCGGCGATTTGCGAAACATAGCCAATGTGCTCTTGGGGACCGGCTTTGCGGAGTTGTGCCAGGTCTTTCGTCGCACGGAAGAAGGCCCGCTCGGCGGCGTTGACGTAGCGGCGGACCTTGTCGAGCTTGTCAGCGTACTCCCAGAGCACGTATGCGAGTTGCTCGCCTCGTTCTTTGTCGTTTTTTGGTTTCTCCGGGAGTTTCAGTTGGATTTGTGCGGCCATTAGACCGGCGTTGAGGGCTCCGGCTTCGATGTTGGATGCCCGCTGCATTTTCCAGAAGGTTTGCGCCAGGACTTGGATGAGCATGGCTTCCTGGGTGGTGCCGAGGGTTGCTTCGGCGAGCAACGATTTGAGCATCTGGTCATAGGCGGCCTGGTCTTCGCCTTGGAGGACCGTGTTCGAGTAGAGCTTGGCGGTGAGGCCGTGTTTGACGGCTCGGGTTTGGAGAGACGCCTTTGTCTCTTCGGTTAGCGTGCGGGGACGCTGGGCGTTTTCCTTGTTCGCTGCTACTTGTGCGGCGGTTGCCATGGGTGATGCCTCCTAGAAATGCAAATAGGCGGCACGAACGCCGCCTTTCTGATTACACTCTGGCACACGGGGTGGCGGGTTTACTGGGGTGGGGTTTGGATGTTATTGAAAATAGTGGAGATTCCGTTACCGATTTTTGTCACCGTTAGCCGCGCACGTATTTTTGGAGTTCGATCACTGTTCCCGCGTGCTTGCCAAGCTGGTACACGAGCACCTTGTCGTTCCCGTTCGTGAGAATGATGCCGTGAGTCAATTGATTCTCGTCCTTCGTTTCTTTCGCCTGCGGCAACGCATGCCGATACCATGCCTCTACAACCGCGAGTGAATCACGGCTCTCGGCGGTATAGATGGCATACCACCGGCCGTTGGTCTCGGAGGGTGGATACTGGGTGCCGGTGGTGACGCCCGGATAGAGCGGGAGGCCGGTTTCGTTGCGATTGTTCTGCTGCGCGAGAATCCTGGCCGGTAGCCCGACCAATCCGGCAATCGCCAGCGTTGCGGCGGCAGCAAGAAAGGTACGGCGTCGTGTAGTAAGCGGTTGATTTGCCTTCGTCAACATTCTTTCCCTCCTAGAGGGGTTGAGAACTTATTTGCGCTGAGGTTCGGCGACGGCGGGTGCAGTCACATTCGTGTACTCATAGCGGATTTCGGTGTGACTCTTGCCGCGCGCGCCGCCACCCACGTCGATGTCATTGATCTGCTTGAGGGGTAGTCCTCTCAGTTTGGAAATCCAGATCTGAGTGTCGACGGTGTCATTGGGGGTCTGACTGTGGGCTTTGTAGAGCGTGGCCGGCTCGCCACTCACTGCTTCGTCGCGCACGGCGGAGCACACGCCTTTTTGGTCCGATTCCTTTTTCATCTCCGCCAATTCCTTGGGCGAAATGGGACTCTGCCGCCATTGGCCGTTGACCATTACGAATGTGACGCTGTTGAGATAGATTGTCTCGAGGTTTCTGGCTTTGCTCCCGTTGAAGCCCGCGGTTTCCGTCATGTACAGATGCGAGGGCACTTGGAGGACCTTGATGGCGGCCGCTTTGACGGCGTCGCAACCGTCGGCAGCTCTGACGGGGAAGGGGGCGGCCAACACGGCCGCGATTGGTAAGAGGGCGAGTTTGTTCATGAGGTTCCTTATTAGGGATTGCGTAACGGGGGCTCGGGTTAGCTCACGTTTAGTTGCGCCAGGAGCCAGGAACGGGCAAATTCCCAGTCGCGCTTGACGGTGGCTACGGAAATTCCAAGCACACCGGCGATTTCCTGCTCCGTGAGGCCGCCGAAGAAGCGCATTTCGACGACAGAGGCGGGCCGGGGGTCTAGTTGTTCCAGACGGGTGAGGGCGTCGTTAATTTCGGCGATGCGGCCGTCGAGGACGACTATGTGATCCCGGGCTTCTTCGAGAGGCACATGCGCCTGGCCGCCGCCGCGCTTCAGGCCATTGCGGCGGCGGGCATGATCGACAATGAGCCGGCGCATCTGCTGGGCGGCCAGGTGGAGAAAGTGAAGGCGATTCTCACAACTCACGGCGGGGCGGGAGAGCATTCCGACGCAGAGCTCGTTGACGAGAGCGGTGGGCTGGAGGGTGTTGGCGTTCGAACTCCTTGCGGAGATAAACCGAGGCCAGGTTCCGCAGCTCGCGGTAGACGGCGGCGATGAGCTTGCGGCCGGCTTCCTCGTCTCCGGCGCGCCATTCAGCGAGGAGGAGGGTGAAGTCGGTTGAATCCTGAGATTCGCTGGGCATGGTCGTTCCGCCACATTTCATCGTGACACGGCTAAATACGCGGTAGGACGGCGCGGGCAATCGCGACCGACTTTTCGTTGGGGTCCGGCACCGGGCCCACGACGATGCGGATGACGGTGTCGCCTTTGAGGACGTTCAGGCCGAGAGGTCCGAGACGAATGGCGCGATCGCCCAGGTTGGGGATCTCGGCGCCGAGTCCACCGCCTCCGCTGTCCGCGCCGATTCCGCCGAAGATGGCTTTCGAAGCGGCGACGGCGGTCATTTGCGGGCGGCCATCGGGATCGACCACGAAGGTCAGAAGCGGAACTTCGCCGCCCTTGGTTCCGTTTTCGCCCAGACTGAGCGGCGATTGCTCCCATCATTTTGGTGACGGTATCGGCCATGTCGCCGCCGTTCATCTGCACACCAGCTTTGGCTTTGTCCATCATTTCCGAGGTACCCTGCGTGGCGAGTTTTTCGGCCAGGCCGGGAGGGCCGTAGTAGAGGCAGGCGCCGTCCATGATCTCGGTGCGCTCAATGGGCTCGCCCAGGAGGTTCGAGGCTTCGCTCTTCGGAAGGATTTCGCAGGGCTTGTAGACTTTGTGACCTGGAGGAGGTCGAGGACGGAACGGGCGACGGGATGGAGTTGAGGTCGACGCCGTAGCTTTCGGCTTTGGCGACGACAGCTTGCTTCACTTTGTGGAACGGCGTAGTATCCGGCGCGCGATGGCTCGCTATTCCCAGCGACGGCGAGGCACACCACGACGATGAGGAGAATCTTCATGGCGGAGCCTCCACCAGCTGGCCGCGGCGACCGGCGCGGAGGGCGCGGGTTGGACGGCGGCGACGCTAGCGACCGTCCACATTGGGGGCAGAAGCTCGCGCTGGCGGCGAGCGGAAATCGGCAATTCGAACAGAAGTTGGCCATGGAATCCTCTATATGGGATTGCGCAAGGCGGGGACACGAACAGCTCAAATTATTTCGTGAAGGTTTCCAGGCCGTGTTGGAGTTCGTCGTGAAGGCCGCCTTTGGCGCCGGCGGGGAGCAGGCGAAGAGCGTCGCGCTCGGTTTCGGCGGCTTTGGGAGCGTCACCCGAGCGGAAATACGCCCACGCCAGGGTATCGAGAAAGAAGGGATTGGTGCGGTTGGTGGCGGCGACGGCGTTCTGGGCGAGGTGGAGGGCTTTGGCGGGCTGGAGGAGATCGGGCTGGTCGACTTTGAGAAGCGCGTCGGCGTATTCGTTCCATTCGACGGCTCCGGCGGACGGTTTTTGCGTGGCTCGCTCGAGGAGGGCGAGGGCGTCCTGGGCAGTCTGGTGGGCGGAGGTCTTGTCGCCGGTCTGCTGAAGGCGTCTGGAGAATGCCAGCAGGGTTACGGCGAGCCGGAGCGGTGAGCCGAGGTCGGCGGGATCGATTTCGATGGCGATTTCCATGGATTGGACCGATTTCCGGAAGGCCTCTTGACTGCCTGAATTGTCGCCCGTGGCGGCGAGGCTCAGAGCGAGGATGGTTCCGGCGGAAGAGGCAAGGCGGCGGTATTCGGCGTTGCTGGGGGCAAGGGCTTCCAGGCGATCGAACGATTCGACGGCAAGGCGGGCCTGCTGCGCAGCGTCCTGAGGCTTGCGCGAGAGGCGGAGGGCGTTGCCGTAGGAGGCTTCGGTAGTGGCGATGAGGCGCTGGATCTCGGCGTCCTGCGGAGCGGACTTCGCGAGAGGAGCCAGGATCGCGATGCCTTCCTGGCAGGATTCCAGAGCCTTGGCCGTATTGCCCGCGGTGAGGAAAGCGATGCAGCGGCGGTCGTCGACGGCGCCGAGCGCGCGGGGGTCGGGTTGGGACTTAGCGATGGTCCAGGATTCCTGGTAAGCCGCGAGGGCCTTGTCCATGTCGGCGGCCATCATTTCGCCGTCGCCTAGTTTGGAGAGGCTTAGGGCAAGGTCGCGGCGGTCCCGAGGCTGGCTCGCGGGCTGGGCGGCGATTTTACGGCGGAGGGCGACGGCGCGTTGATAGGCATCGAGCGCTGCGGCGGCGTTGGCTTTCGCGGGCTGAGCAGGATCGACGCGAAGCTCACCCATGCGCTCGTAGGCGGCGGCCAGGTCGCGCTGAAGCTCCGGGTCTTTTTCGGAGCCAGCGCTCAGAAGCTCGAGCTGCCGCTGGGCTTTCGTGACGATGAGACGGCGCGCGGTGGAAGATCCGGCGAGATCGCGGATGCCGTCATAGAGGTCGAACAAGAGAGACGCGGCGAGCGACCGGACTTGGCGCGTAGCGCTCCTGTTCCTTGGCACGCTCGGACTCGGCTTCGAGGGTGCGGGCTTCGGCGAGACGGCGCTGCTGGTTCGCGATGTTTTGATTTTGTTCCGCGATGGATTTTTGCTGCGTCGGCACGCGCGCGGGCTTCTTCGGCGGCTTGGGCCTGGCGGCGCGTGGCGAAGATGCCCGCCAGGAGAACGGCGATGAGGAGCGCGGCGGCAGTCAAAGGCAGCCACTGACGGCGCGCAAACTTGCCGAGCCGGTACGCTGCGCCGTTGCCTTTCGCGAGCACGGGCCAGCCGCGGTGGTAGCGTCGGATGTCGTCGGCGAGCTGGCCGACCGAAGGGTAGCGCCACGAGGGCTGTTTGCGAAGAGCGGTGAGGACGATGGCATCGAGCTCGCTGTTGAGATGGCTGGGCGGCGGGTCGTCCTCGACGATGGCGCGCATGACTTCGTGAGGGAGTTGGCCTTCTTTGCGGAACGGGTGTTCGTCCGAGAGAATTTCGTAGAGCAGGATGCCGAGGGCGAAGATGTCGGTGGCGGTGGTGATTGGCTCTTTGCGAATCTGCTCCGGGCTGGTGTATTCGGGCGTGAGCAATGCCAGCGTTTCCGCATCGGCGGGCGGATCGGGATCGAGGAGCTTAGCGATGCCGAAGTCGAGCAGCTTGACGGCTCCGGCTTCAGTAACGAGGATGTTGCTGGGCTTGAGGTCGCGATGAACGGTGAGATGGCGATGCGCGTGTTCCACCGCGTCGCAGATCTGGAGGAAGAGGTCGAGGCGCTGACGGATGCTGAGGTTGTGGGTCCTGCAATACGCCGTGATCGGAATGCCGTCGACGAATTCCATGACGAAGTGCGGATCACCGCCGGGGGTGGTGCCGGCATCCAGGATCGACGCGATGTGGGGGTGATCGAGCTGGGCGAGAATGCGGCGCTCGTGCTCAAAGCGGCGGAGGAAGAGATCGTCGATGTGGTCGTGGCGGAGGATCTTGATGGCGACGCGTTTTTCGAAGCTGCCGTCGGCTCGGGTGGCTTCAAAAACGACGCCCATGCCGCCTCGGCCGAGTTCCTTCTCGAGACGGTAAGCGCCGAGCTGCGTTCCGGGGGCGATGGGCGCGCCGAGGATGGTGGTCGGCGGCGGGGTGATCGATCAAGCCGGTGCGAGAGGCGTAGGCCGCGAGCATGCGGCGAAGCTCGTCCGCGAGTATGGGGTTGGATTGAGAGAGATCGGCCAGGAGAGCGGTGCGGTGCTCGGACGGTTCTGCGAGAAGGGCCTCAAACTTTGTGCGGAGTTGGCTGAATTCTTCTCGCGTCATGCCCAATCTGTGGTCATGATAGCGCGGGCAGGGGCGGGCCTTGAGGGCGCGGCGGCCCTTTTATAATAGGTAGGGAAGCGATATAGGTCGTCATGATGACGCCGACAATCAAACAGGAGAGGGCTGAACGCGAGGCTCGTATAGAGCGCGCGATTGCCTCTGTGCGGCTGGAAGGCCTCGAGCCAACGGACGGGGCGAAATCGATCTTCGACCGATATGTTTCCGGTGAACTGACGATTGCGCAAATGGGGATAGAGATTCGAGCGCTGAATGCCCGAGAGTTCGGACCCGTACACGTATCCCGGGACTGAGGCGAAAGCTTGGAGGCGGCTCACCGTGTGGTTCTCGGGTTTCATTCGGTTAGCGGTTACTGGCCGCTGAACTGTAATGGCCTATCAATACATCCTCTTCAATAAACCGTTCGACGTGCTTAGCCAGTTCACCGGGGAATCGACGCTGCGAGAGTTCATTCCGATTCCTGATGTTTACGCAGTCGGAAGGCTTGACCGTGACAGCGAGGGCTTGTTGCTCCTTACTGACGACGGCCCGTTGCAACATCGTCTGACGGATCCGAAGTTCGAACATCCGCGCACCTATTGGATTCAGGTGGAAGGCATCCCCGATGCTTCGGCGCTGCGGCATTTGGAAGCGGGCGTAACCATCCAGGACTACCGGACGAAGCCGGCGAAGGCGCGATTGCTCGGGCAAGAACCCGCGCTGCCGCCGCGCAATCCACCGATCCGCGTGCGCAAGAATATCCCGGCTGCCTGGATGGAAATTACTCTGACGGAGGGCCGGAACCGGCAAGTCCGGCGGATGACCGCTGCCGTAGGGTATCCGACGCTTCGGCTTGTACGCGTGCGCATCGGGCCGCTGTCGCTTGAAGGACTTCAGCCCGGCCAGTGGCGCCACTTGACTGCCGCCGAAGTGAAGCGCCTGCGTCTATACTAATAGCGAACCCCGCGATGTCTTCCACACCGTTTGTCCATTTGCACTGCCACACAGACTATTCGTTGCTTGATGGCGCCTGTGAAGTGAGCCAGCTCATGGATCTGGTGGTCGAGCAGAAGATGCCGGCCATCGCGATGACCGATCACGGCAACCTTTTTGGCGCGGTGGAGTTCTATAACGCGGCGAAAGCGCGGGGCGTGCAGCCCGTTATCGGCTGTGAAGTCTATGTATCGCAACAAGGGCACAAGACACGCTCCGATACCGATCGCTATAACCATCTCGTCCTGCTTTGCGAGAACGTCGAAGGCTACCGCAATCTGATCAACCTGGTTTCAACGGGCTATCTGGATGGCTTTTACTACAAGCCGCGCATCGATAAAGATCTGTTGGCGCGGCACTCCAAGGGGCTGATTGCGCTTTCGGCGTGTCTGCGCGGCGATGTGAACGAAGCGCTGATGGCGGATAAGTACGACGAGGCGCGGAAGATCTCCTACGAATACGAGGACATGTTCGGCAAAGGCAATTTCTATCTGGAATTGCAGGATCATCAGCTCGATCAGGATCGGATCGTTATGCCGGCCGTGCGCCAGCTCGCGTCTGAAACCGGCATCCCGCTGGTGGCAACGAACGACGCCCATTACCTGCGCAAGGACGATTCGCGCGCTCACGAAATCATGCTGTGCATCCAGACGGGCAAGACGATGAGCGATGCCAACCGGATGCGGTTCACCACGCAAGAGTTCTACATCAAGACTAAAGCCGAGATGGAGAGACTTTTCGAGGAGATTCCGGAGTCGCTGTCGAACACGTGGGAGATTGCGCAGCGCTGCCATCTGAAGCTGGACCCGATCACCGATCCGTTTCCGAAGTTCGAAGTGCCTCCTGGGCAGACTATCGACACGTATTTCGAATATGTCGCGCGCCAGGGATTTGAGAAGCGGCGCGGGCGTCTGGAGGTGTTGGCGGATCAGAATAAGTTGCGCCGGCCGCTGCAGGAATACGCCGAACGGCTCGATCGCGAGATCAAGACGATTCAGTCGATGAAGTTTTCCGGCTACTTCCTGGTTGTTTGGGACTTCATCCGCT
This sequence comes from Bryobacteraceae bacterium, assembly GCA_963770345.1. GTDB lineage: Bacteria > Acidobacteriota > Terriglobia > Bryobacterales > Bryobacteraceae > CAVYPH01. Next base: position 577,878 of record CAVYPH010000004.1, read on the forward strand.
ATGCGAAGGACCGTTCCATTCCAGTGGGGCCGGGGCGCGGCTCGGCCGCTGGAAGCCTGGTTAGTTATGCGATGGAGATTACCGATATCGATCCACTTGAGTATGGCTTGCTGTTCGAGCGGTTCCTCAATCCGGAACGCATTAGCATGCCGGATATCGACATCGATTTCTGTACGCACGGCCGCGGTGAAGTGATTCGCTACGTGACGGAGAAGTACGGGCGCGAGCAGGTGGCGCAGATTATTACGTTCGGCACTATGGGCGCTCGGGCGGCGATCAAGGATGTCGGGCGCGTGCTCGACATGAAGATCGGCGAAGTGGAACGCGTGACGAAACTTGTTCCAGGCGTTCTCAACATCAAGTTGAAGGACGCTTTCGCAATGGAGCCAGGCTTCGAGGAGGCGAAGCAGAAAGACCCGCGGCTGAAGGAAGTTCTCGACGTTGCCTGCCGGCTGGAAGGCATGGCGCGCAATGCTTCGGTGCATGCGGCGGGCGTCGTTATTTCGCCGACTGCGCTGAAGGAACTGGTTCCGCTGTATCGCACCAACCGCGACGAAGTCGTTACGCAATATGACATGTCGGGTGTGGAGAAACTCGGCCTGTTGAAGATGGACTTTCTGGGCCTGACTACGCTGACGATTATTGCCGAGGCGCTGAGGCTGATCGAGAAATTTCATGGCGTCAAGGTCATTCAGGAAGACCTGCCTCTCGACGATCCGAAGGCCTACTCGATCTTCTCGGAAGGGTTCACCAGCGGGGTATTCCAGTTTGAATCGCGCGGGATGCGCGATATTCTCCGCAAGTATCAACCCACGCGTATCGAAGATTTATGCGCGCTGAACGCGCTCTATCGTCCAGGCCCTATTGAGGGCGGCATGATTGACGACTTCATCAATTGCAAGCACGGCCGCAAAGAGGTGAAGTACGACTTTAAGGAACTCGAGGATATTCTCTCGGAGACCTACGGCGTCATCGTGTATCAGGAGCAGGTGATGCAGATCGCCAATCGCATCGGCGGCTATTCGCTCGGTGAAGCCGACTTGCTGCGGCGCGCGATGGGCAAGAAGAAGAAAGAGGAGATGGACCAGCAGCGCGAACGTTTTGTAAATGGGGCGCGCGAGCAGGGCTTCAATATCAAGAAGGCCGAAAAGCTCTTCGACCTGATGGCGAAGTTCGCCGGTTACGGCTTCAATAAATCCCACTCGGCCGCGTATGCGTTTCTTGCTTACGTGACCGGCTATCTGAAGGCGCACTATCCGCTCGAGTTCATGAGCGCGCTGCTGACGTCGGAAACGGGCAACTCGACGAAGGTGGTGAAGTACATCAACGAGTGCCGCGACATGGGCATCAAGGTGCTGCCGCCGGACGTGAACAAGTCGGGCAAAGATTTTACTCCGGACAACGACAGTATTCGCTTCGGACTTTCGGCGATCAAGAACGTCGGCGGTTCGGCGGTGGAATCGACGATCAAAGCGCGTGAGGAAGGCGGCGCGTTCCGGTCGATCTACAACTTCTGCGAGCGTGTGGATCTGACGGCTGTGAACCGGCGGATGATCGAGAGCCTGATCAAAGCGGGCGCCATGGATTCGCTCGGCGGGACGCGGTCGCAGTTGTTCGCGGCGATCGATTCGGCGATGGAAACGGGCGCGCGAACGTTGCGCGACAGGCTCTCCGGACAGACCGGTCTCTTCGCGATGATGGCCGGAACCGATGAGCATGCCGATCCGCCGCTGCCGAAACTTCCGGACTGGAGCGAAAGGGAAAAGCTTTCTGGTGAAAAGGAAATGCTCGGATTCTACGTCACCGGGCATCCGTTGAACGAGTACATCGACAAGGTGCGCGACCTGGCGACGCATAACGGCGAGACGCTCGAAGGTCTGGAGAAGGGCGCGGAAGTAACGGTGTGCGGAATTATCACCGGCATCCAACGGCGGCGCAACAAGGAAGGAAAGCCGTGGGCGATTTTTCAGCTTGAGGATTTAGTGGGCTCCATTGAGGTGATGGTGTTTACCACTCAGTACGAGAGCGTACTGCCGTTTTTGATCGACGACAAAGCGGTGATGGTGAAAGGTCTGGCGTTGCCCGAAGAGGGGATGGCGACGAAGGTTTCGGCCCGCGACATTATTCCGCTTGAAAACGCGCGGGTGGCGCTGCCTTCGCTGATTTCCATCAAGGTTGGTCTGAATGGCAAAGCGGAGGTGGACAAGGCCCAGGCGCTGAGCGACTTGTTCCTGCGCAAGCGCGGCGAAGCCGAGGTGCGGCTGCGATTGGAGAAATCCCGGGATTTCTCGGTGATTCTGGATGTGACTACGCGGGTTCGGCCGGACAAGGAATTCCGGGCGGAGATTGAACGAATTTGCGGGCCGGAGAGTTTGGAAGTTTTGGCTAATTGAGGCCGCGTATAAACGCGAATGGACGCGGATAACAAGGCCTGGACTGGGTGAAGCCAATCTCGTTGTCTTTCCTCTATTACATTCGAACTACAGTTTATCGTCTTGCGAAGTTCGTGCGCTTACACTAGAAAGAGCGACGATCCATGGCCGATCAACCCCAACCCGAGATGGCGGAACCGCCGAAACCGGCGAACCCGACCTGGGAGCGCGTGCTGCTCGCGCGGCATCCTAAACGGCCGCACACCCTCGATTATATTTCCCGTCTTTGTACGAAGTTTGAAGAATTGCATGGCGATCGTTGTTTCGGCGACGATGCGGCTATTGTTGGCGGCTTTGCTATCTTCGATGGACGTCCACTGATGGTCATCGGCCATCAGAAAGGCCGTGATACCAAGCAGAAACTTCTGCGGAATTTCGGCATGCCGAAGCCGGAAGGATATCGGAAAGCATTGCGACTCATGCATCTGGCGGAGAAGTTTCACCGTCCCATTGTGACGCTGCTGGATACGACGGGCGCCTACCCTGGAATCGATGCCGAAGAGCGCGGGCAGGCTGAGGCCATTGCCGTAAACCTGCGCGAAATGGCGCGTTTGCGGGTGCCGGTGGTCAGCGTGGTCATCGGCGAAGGCGGCAGCGGCGGTGCGCTGGGACTTGGCGTGGCCAATCGGGTTTACATGATGGAGAATTCGATTTACAGTGTGATTTCGCCGGAGAGTTGCGCGGCCATTATCTGGCGCGATTCGGGCAAAGCGGAACTGGCCGCTGAAGCTTTGAAACTGGCGGCGCCAAACCTGCTCGAACTCGGCATCGTCGACGGAATCGTTCCGGAACCGGCGGGCGGCGCGCAAAACGATTACGACCAGGCGGCCGAAGCGCTCCGGATCGCACTCCGCGGCGCGCTTAGTGAGTTGAGCAGGATGACCGTTGAGCAACTGATCGACGATCGCTATGAAAAATTCCGCCGGATGGGTAACTTCTTCAGCGAAGGTGTTGGGGCATGAACGCCAAACGATTCGTCTGGATGATCGCCGGCGTACTTCTGTTTATTGGATTGTTGTTGTACCTGACGATCGGCGGGAAGCAGTATCGCGTAGAAGTATGCGTGACCTACCGCCGCATCACCAACTGCAAAATTGCATCGGCAACCACCAGCCAGCAGGCGATTCGAACGGCCACCGAAAACGCTTGCGCGACCATAGCCAGCGGGATGACCGAATCGATTGAATGCGGCAACACGCCTCCTGACAGCACTAAGTTTCTGAATTAAGTGTGCTCTCCCTGAGGCGGGCGGCTTGGGTCATGAGGTAATTCCGTTCCGGCAAGCTCGTCGTCCGTGCCGGCGGCTGTCTGGTAGTTTGCAATGGCTGCCTGATGGTCCCCGGCCATCTCCAACAGATGGGCGCGAACGGCGTCGAGGCGATGGTGGCCGGTGAGCCGCCCATCGGCGTCGATCGCATGCAGCAGCTCGAGTCCCGCGGATGGGCCGTGCACCATGGCTGCGGCGATGGCGTGATTCAGCATCACCATGGGATTGTCGGACATCCGTTTTAGCAGATCATACAGCGCCAGAATCTGCGGCCAATCGGTCTCTTCGGCTCGCGCCGCTTCGTCATGAACGGCGGCGACTGCGGCCTGTAGCTGATACGGGCCAACCGAGCCTTTTGGCAGGGTTGCGGTGAGGAGTGCGATGCCCTCCGAGATCTGTTTCCGATCCCACAGAGTGCGGTCCTGTTTCGTGAGCGGGATCAACTCGCCGGCAGGTCCGGTTCGGGCCGTGCGGCGCGCATCGGTTAACAACATGAGGGCCAGCAATCCCGCTACCTCGCAATCCTCCGGGAGCAGATTGTGAGCGGCTCGCGTCAGCCGGATCGCCTCGCTGGATAGCTCGCTTCGCTGAAGATTGGGGCCAGCGCTGCTGGTGTAGCCTTCGTTGAAGATCAAATAGAGCACGTGCAGCACGACGCAGAGCCGCTGGGCGCGGTCTTGTCCGGTTGGCAAACTAAATGGCACGCCGGAGGCCTTGATGCTTTGCTTGGCCCGGCTGATCCGTTGCGCCATTGTCGCCTCAGGCACCAGGAATGCGTTGGCGATTTCGACGGTGGTCAGGCCGCCCACCGCGCGCAACGTCAGGGCGATTGCCGACGACGGCGTGAGGGCGGGATGGCAGCACATAAAGAGCAGGACGAGCGTGTCGTCCTGCTCCGTTTCACTCTGAATGCCGGCTGCGGGCGCCAGGTAGTCGAACTGCGTGGTAGCGGCAGTTTCCCGGCGCCGGCGAGCCACTTCACTGCGCTGGTAATCGGTCATGCGCCGGGAAGCGACCTGAATCAGCCAGGCGCGAGGATTTTCGGGCAGGCCTTCCCGTGGCCATTGAATCGCCGCCGCGACGAACGCCTCTTGAACGGCGTCCTCAGCGGCGGCGAAGTCGCGGAAGCGGCGGATCACAGCGCCGAGCACCTGCGGCGCGAGTTCGCGCAATAGATGCTCGGAGCCGGCGTCCAGGAGCCTCGGCGTTACATCATGGCTGGTCACAGCGGACCTCGTCATAGAAGGTCGTCGGGCGGACCGCTCATCACCTGCCGCACTTCGATCGGCATGTTCATCGGGGCTCCGCCTGGCCCGGGCGCCGCCGACGCACGCGCAGCGATTCCATAGGCCTGCTCCGGGCTCTCGACGTCGACGATCCAATAGCCGGCCAAGTATTCTTTCGCCTCAGGGAACACGCCGTCGGTGATCGGCGCGCCGTCCTTGCCGGCTCGCACCGACTTCGCCTCCTGCGGGCTGGCTAAGCCTTCGGCGGCAACGAATTCTCCGGATTCGCGGAGAGCCTTGTTCAAAGTGTGCATGAACGCGATGTGGGCCTGGATGTCTTTCTTGGGCCAGGCGCCAAACGTGTCATAACCGGTCTTCGGGCAGTTCATCATCAGTATGTATTTCATGTCTTTTTCTCCTTCGAGTCTCGCACGATTTGTGCGCTTTCACTGGTTAGTCGGAGCACGCGGGGCTTTCTCGACATCCGGGAGGACGATATTGAGGAAGTTGTTCGCGAGGATATCAAAGGTAGTGCAGTTGACCGAATATACGTCGCTGCCGTATAGTGAAGTTCGTGATCGCCGAGATCGTAAGCCTGTCGGGATACGAAGCTCAGGTGTCGGCGCTCCTGAACGAGGAGGAGCGCATGGCTATGGAGTTCTATATCGCCTGTGCGCCGGAAGACCATCCGGTCATCTCGGGTGGCGGCGGCTTTCGCAAGGCTCGCTGGGCCTGACGAGGTAAGGGGAAGAGCGGCGGTTTTCGTGTAGTCTATTTCTTTCTCGCCGAACCGGGGCGGATATATATGGCTGCGATCTATGCCAAGTCGCGAAAGCAGACCCTTTCGGCGGCCGATCAGAATGTACTCACAAAACTTGCAGGACAGATTAAGAAAGCGGTAAAGGGAAGGTGATGACCATGGGTGCGCGCAATTTGAACCACGAAACCAAAGGGCGGACTAAGCTCGGCGTGGCGCTGGAGCAGAATGCCAAAGAAATTCTGGCACACGTGAAGGGTGACGCTAAGCTGCCTGTACGGCACATCGTGCTGCCAGACGAAGTCGATGTCAAGAGCATCCGGACCAAGGCGCGAATGTCGCAAGCGGAGTTTGCGCGCGCGTTTTGCATAAATCCGAGAACGCTCCAGGAATGGGAGCAAGGACGCAGAAAACCGGATGCGACGACCCGCGCGTACCTCTCGGTTATCGCCAAGAACCGTGAGGCGGTGTTGGATGCCCTAGCTTCTTGACTCTTAAGAAACGGCTGGCCGTCGCCAGAAGCGTTTGTCCCAAGCGAATGCCCCAAGGATCGGGACGATTTCCACCGGGCGCACCCACCACGGATGATCGTATCCGCCCAAACTGGCCAAGTGCAGATTCGCTCCTGTGGCATAGCTCACTAGTACCGCAGTCACTGCCGCCATTCCCCATGCCGAAGGACGGAGAGCGACAAACGGAACGAGTAAAACCAGATACCAGGCGTTCACAACAGGCGAGAGCAGGAAAAACACGCCAAGAAGCAGCGAATAGTCGTCGCTGTTTTTCAGAAACCAAACGTAGAAGGCTCCGAACAAGGCGAAGCAGGCGATCAACGCCGGGGCCGGCCCGATGAAGCTCTTCAGCATTCCATAGACGAAACTATTGAACTCCCATTGAGTGGCGAACGTCTTCATCGAGCCGCCGCCCGAAGCGCCGCTGACCACGAATGGCGCGTAGAGCGCCGCTGTAACCAGAACAAATACGGCCAGCGCGCGCCAACGCTTCCACAGCAGCAGCGGGACCAGGATGATGGTGAACGACCGCGCTGCGACTGCGAGTCCGAGTGCAGTCGCCGCGGCCATATCGCGCTTCCGGTGGGCCAACAAAACACTCGCGATCACGAAGGCCGCGGCGAGTGCGTCGGTGTGGGCGATAAACGCAATTTCCTTGATCACAAGCGGCGACCACGCGTAGATCACCAGCGCGGGTGAAGGCCCGATCAGGCGGAACAATAGCAGTAGAATTCCCAGATCGGCGGCCAGGAAAATCAGTTTCAGCGGCCAGAGATCCCCCGGCGAGATCCAATAGCTGATCAGAAATGCAAGCTGGCAGACCGGCCCGTAGATGGTGGGGATCTCCGGGTAATTGATGCGGCTGAGAATCTCGTCGAACTTTGGCGGCAGGTCCGCCTGGCCGAACGAGTCCGCCGGCGGGTGCTGGTAGGGGTTTCCACTCAGCGCGAAGCTGCGACCGTCCCACAGATAGCGGTAGAAATCGTCCTCGTAAATCGGTTGGCCAAGGAACCCGATCAGGCGAAAGAGTACCGCGAATCCGATCACGGCAATCAACGCGGAAGGCGGCAGTTCCCGTTTCGCAAAGATCGAGAAGACTCCGATGCCGGCAGCGCTCACTACGGCCATCACGGCCAGGAACAGGACAATGGATGGAGGATTACTCTGCCGGGATGCGTGTGCCAGCAAGCCCCATGCGGCGGCGCTCAATGCGCCGGCGGCTACAGTGAGGCTGGTGCGCACGGGAGGCTGTTAGAACTTCACAATCTCAATACGCCGGTTCTTCGCCTTGCCTTCAGGCGTTTTCCCATCGGCGACCTGCTTGGAGTCTCCGTAGCCCTGAATTGATACCCGCGACTTGTCGATGCCATGCCCCAGCAGCCAACTAGCCACCGCTGAGGCTTCCCTTTGCGACAGGGTCACATTGGTATCCGCGGTTGCTTCCGTGTTCGTGTGGCCCTCCACGCGAATGCGCCAGTCGGGCTGCCGCACCAGCACCGCCGCTACCTCTCCCAGAATCTTCTCGGGATCGGAGGTAAAATCGCCTTCTGTGTTGAACGACAATCCGGTGATGGCGATACGGCCGTTCTTTCCCATTTCCTCCGCCAGGGCATCCGTATTGACCTGATTTTCAGCCGGTACCTTTAGCGTGGTCTGAATGTAGGCGCTCAGGTCGTCGTAAGAGTAGGCGGACAACTGGATCCATTGGGTATCCTTCAAACCGGTGACAAGAGGATTGTCCTCTTCATCCCTGCCGGCGTAAATGATCTTAAAACCTTGCTTTACAAGGACGTTTTCGTTGATCTTTACGATCGAGCCCAGCGTGATGCGCGCCGGGCACAGGTAGTAAATCACTTCCAATTGCCCGTCCATCGACTCCTTCTGCGCCACGCCATCCTGAGAGATCCCGACCTGAATTTCGTGATCTTCGACATCCTTCTTGTCGCATTGAATAATGTTGCAGCCGGGAATTCGCGCAATCAGCTCCGAGTCTTTGCAGCCGGGTTCATCCTCGCCAAGTTTGATTTCCTTTTCGATATCGTCTTTCTTCGGCGGCCGGCGAGTTTGTGGCGCGGGAACGATCTGAGCCGCCAATATACACGCCGTGGCGAGAACAAAGACGACCCCGCATAATTTTCTGAAGGAGTTCATAGACATAAATCGTTCGAACTTCGCCAGAACTATAGCAAGGGCGAAGCAATAAGAGCAATCACTCCGATGAGGGGAGGCACTCCCCGCAAATATCACCCGATCGCTTTGTGTTTTAAACTGGAGGACACACTATGCGTACGGCTTTGCTATTCATTTCCAGCGCATTACTAGTCTTCGGCGCCGAGCAGGTTCAGCTTTTTAACGGAAAGGACCTTCACGGATGGAAGATGGTTGGCCCTGGCCGCTTCGTCGTCGAAGACGGAATGTTGAAAACCGAAGGCGGCATGGGACTGCTCACCTATCCCGGCATGAGTTTTGGCAACCAGACGATTCGGGTGGTCTTCAAGACCGCTTCCGAACACGCGAATTCGGGAGTATACATCCGAATGCCCGAATCCGCGCCCGATCCCTGGTACGGCGTACACAATGGCTACGAAGTCCAGATCGATGCCGGTGGTGACGATTGGCACTGTACCGGCGCCATTTACTCCCTCAGCAAGGTGACGAAGCGAACGCAAAAGCCGATGGGCGAATGGAACACGATGGATATCCGGCTTGTGGGACCGAAAACGATCGTGTCGCTGAACGGCGAGACAGTGAACGAATTCACGGTCGGCCAGGAAGTCCCGGCGCGGAAGGAATGGTTTGAGCCGGTCCGCGGCCCGCGTCCGAACTACGGCTACATCGGATTGCAGAATCACGACAAGACTTCGGTTGTGTATTTCAAGGAAGTGAGCGTGCTGGTTCCGGAGGGAGGCACGACGCTTTCGCAGCACGATCGGGACTTCGCCATGAGCTATCTGCACGCCACCCGCAAGCAGTTCCTCGATATGACCGCCAACTTGAGCGAGGAGCAATGGAAATACAAACCAGGGCCGGATCGATGGTCGGTGGCGGAGATTGCCGAACATCTGGCGATTGTGGAAAACGGTCTTTGGGATTATGCGCTCAGCGCAATGGAGCACCCGTTGACGGATCCCGGGGTGAAGAAACAGTTCGACGACGAAGCGCTGATTAAAATGATGACCGACCGCAGCAAGAAGGCGCAGGCGCCGGAAATGTTTCGTCCTACCGGGCGTTGGACCCACGAGGAAATCATCAGCGAGTTTCGTGAACGGCGTGACGCGCACATCCATTTCATGGAGAAGACGCTTAACGATTTCGCGTGGATCGCTTACGAAGAGCAGCATGGGCGTGATCGATGTCTACCAGTTTCTGTTGATGGTGCCTGGGCATTCGGAACGGCATTTGGCGCAGATGAAGGAAGTGATGGATTCTCCTGGATTCCCGAAGAAGTAGCTGGTTCGCGTTACGAAACTACCTTATCGTGATTGGAATGTTCAGTAAGAACCCGGGATTCACAGCGCTGGTGGTGCTCACCGCAGGCTTAGGAATCGGTTCCACGACGGCCATCTTCAGCGTCGCTGACGCGCTTCTGTTTCGTCCATTGCCGTATGCTCACCCGGAAGACCTGGTGCTCGTTTACGGTTCGAGAGCCGGCATCGCGGGACAGTACTCGCTTCCGCGATTTGAGTTCATGGCCGGTCATAGCAAATCGTTCATTGGAATAGCGGCGTTCACCAACGAAACATTCACGATCACGGGACGCGGCGAGCCGGACCAGATGGCGGCGGCGCGAGTCTCCTGGAATTTCTTCGATGTTCTGGGGGTCCGGCCGGTGCTGGGACGCGGTTTCGCGCTTGACGAAGATCAGCCGGGCGGTAAGAACGTGGTGGTGATCAGTCATCGCTTATGGATGCAGCGGTTCGGCAGCGACCCCCAGGCGGTGGGGCAAAACATTACACTCGATTCGCGCGACTACACGGTCATCGGCGTGCTGCCACAGAAGTTTGATTTTGCATTTTTGGGGTCTGGCATCGACGTGTGGGCGCCCAGGCTGGTGGAACTGAATATTATGACTCCTGAACATGTTCGGACGGGCGTCATGTACCTCAGTTCGGTGGCGCGTTTGCGGCCTGGCGCCGGCATCAACCAGGCGCAGGCGGAAATGGATGTGCTCAATACGCAGTACCGTCAGGCCTTCCCCAAGATCGCCGATGCAGATCCCAGGATGATCATCGCCGTCGACAATCTCCAACAGCAACTGGTGGGTAATGTACGCCGTCCTTTGCTGATTCTCTTCGGTGCGGTGGGTTTCGTTCTCCTCATCGCGTGTGCCAACGTGGCAAGCCTGCTGCTGTCACGGGGACTCGGGCGCAGGCGGGAACTCGCTATTCGCGCGGCGCTGGGGGCGGGGAGATGGGATATTGTCCGGCAGTTGTTGTCGGAAAGTGTTGCCCTCGCGTTGGCTGGGGGCGTGGTGGGCGTTCTCTTGAGCACCTGGGCAACCGCCGCGCTCACTTCGGTCGCGAAGGACTTTGTTCCGTTACTGGATGAGATCACCATCGATGCCCGCGTGCTGGTATTTGCCGTCGCTGTTTCCGTTCTCACGGGGATTTTGTTTGGCCTCGTGCCGGCTCTCCAGTTGTCGCATCCCGACGTCAATGTGGTCTTGCGTGGAGAAGCTCGCGGGACTATCGGCGGCCTCGGCAGGAACCATATGCGGAGCTCGCTGGTGGTGGCACAGGTGGCACTCTCACTCGTGCTCGTCATCGGGGCGGGATTATTAATTCGAAGTTTTGTTTTTCTGCAAGCTCAGAGTCCGGGAGTCGACACGGGCAATCTTCTTACGATGAGCATCTCGCTGCCGCCCGCAAAGTATTCCGGTCCGCCGCGTATGCTGTCGTTTTTCGACGAGGTCGTGCGGCAGGTTCAGGCGGTTCCTGGCGTGCAATCGGTTGCTGTCGCATCCGGATTGCCTACCGTTCCACGACGGTTTTCTCCCGTGCTTCCCGAAGGGCAACCGGCGGTTCCCGTACCCGAGCGCCCGATGTTCGTCATTGAAATGGTTAGCCCGCATTACCTGGAAACGATGCGGGTGCCGATGGTGCGCGGCCGCGAGTTCACGGCGGATGATAATGTCCGCTCAAACCCCGTCGCAATGGTAAACGAGGCGGTGGTTCGGCAATACTGGCCGAACGGCAATCCGATTGGCAAACGTATTTATCTGGGCCGCCGGCCCGCTCCAGTGGAAGTAATCGGTGTGGTCGGCGATGTGAAGAACATCAGCTTGGGCGCCGACACTCAGCCGGCGGTGTACGTGCCGTTTGCGCAACTCACCTGGCCTACCATGAATCTGCTGGTTCGCACCAAGCTCGAACCTCATAGCCTGATTACCGCGGTACGCAAACAGATCGGAGCGGTGGACGGCGATCAGCCGGTTACGGCTGTGCAAACGATGGACGAGGTACTCAGTGCATCGATGACGCAGCAGCGCTTTGCCATGTTCCTGCTCGGCTTTTTCTCGGTCTCGTCGCTTCTGCTGGCAGTAGTTGGAATCTACGCGGCCATTGCGTATTCAGTTGCTGAGCGCACGCAAGAGATGGGAGTTCGCATCGCGTTGGGTGCACAAAAAATCGATATCCTTCGGTTGGTGGTCCGCCATGGACTCGGGATCGCTGCGTGCGGCGTCGCGATCGGGCTGCTTGGCGCGATGGCGCTCACTCGAGTGATGACGAGTCTACTTTTCAAGGTGAGCATCACCGATCCATTCACCTTCATCGGATGCGGCGGAATGTTTCTCGCGGTGGCGTTCCTGGCCAGCTATTTGCCTGCGCGCCGGGCAGCCGGCTTGGACCCGATTGAAGCTCTCCGGTACGAATAGCGTTTGGTCTATTGTGGTCTGGTGAGACAACACGTCGCCATACTGATTTATCTCGCGCTGAGCGCCCCCGCGTTTGCTCAAGTGGAAGAACTCCGGCGTGGTTTTGAACAGCCCCCGGACGACTCGCGGATCATGATGCGATGGTGGTGGTTCGGCTCCGCGGTTACGAAGCCTGAACTCGAACGCGAGCTGAAGCGGATGAAGGAAGGCGGCATCGGCGGCGTGGAAATTCAACCCGTTTATCCGCTTTCAATGGATGATACGGAGAAGGGAATCCGAAACCTGCCGTATCTTTCATACGATTTTCTGGACGCGGTGCGGTTCACTTCCGACAAGGCGCATGAGTTGGGAATGCGCGTGGATATTACGCTCGGCAGTGGATGGCCGTATGGCGGCGTCTACGTTCCCGCAAATCACGCGGCGAGCCGGTTGCGGTGGCAGCGGGTCAGGCTCAACGAAACTACGCATCGGATTCCGCTCCCCTACCTCACCGAGGGAGAACAGTTGATTTCGGTTTATGGCGTCGATTCCGCGGGCAAGCCGGGCGGGGAAGTTCGGGATATCCACGACGGCGCAGTATGGCTGGCGCAGGATCACACGTGGCGGGAACTGCTGTTCTTCATCGCCAGCCGCACCGGCCAGATGGTGAAGCGGCCGTCTGTGAATGCTGAAGGATTCGTGCTGGATCATTACGATCTGAGCGCCACTCAGACTCACCTGAAGCTCATCGGCGAGCGGTTGATGCAGGCATTCAATAGCCATCGTCCTTATTCGGTTTTCTGCGACAGCCTGGAAGTGTACGGGGCCGATTGGACAAACGATTTTCTCCAGGAATTTCAAAAACGGCGAGGCTACGATTTGAAACCGCATCTGCCGGCGCTTGTCAGCGACATGGGCGAGGAGACGCGAGGCGTCCGTCACGATTGGGGAAAGACGCTGACCGAACTCGCCGACGAGCACTTCATCACGCCGATTCACGATTGGGCGAAGAGCCATGGGACTCTATTCCGCATTCAGGCGTACGGGATGCCGCCGGCGACGATCTCCAGTTACTCGTTGGCCGACCTCGCGGAAGGTGAAGGACCGCAGTGGAAGATTCTGCGCGCCTCGCGATGGGCTTCGTCGGCGAGCCATCTGTACGGGCGTACGGTGACGTCGTCGGAGACCTGGACTTGGCTGCATTCGCCTGTGTTCAGCGCTACGCCGCTCGATATGAAAGCCGAAGCGGACATGCATTTTCTGCAAGGGATCAACCAACTCATCGGGCACGGCTGGCCTTACTCGCCGGAGACGGCGGGCTATCCCGGTTGGCGATTCTATGCAGCCGCGGTTTTCAACGACAAGAATCCGTGGTGGATCGTCATGCCCGACCTGACTCGTTACTTGCAGCGCGTCAGTTTCATGATGCGGCAGGGAAAACCCGCCAACGATATCGCGTTGTACATGCCGGATAGCGACGCGTGGTCGCACTTCACGCCTGGCCGGGTTAGCCTGATCGACACGCTTCGCGAACGGATTGGACCGGATATCGTGGCTCGCATTTTGGAGGCTGGATACAACCTCGATTTCTTTGACGATCAGGCGCTGGCGGTGCTGCAGAATCGTTATCGCGTGATCATTTTGCCCAACGTGGAGAGTATTCCGCTGGCCACGTTGAAGAAATTTGAACAGTTCGCTCAGAGCGGCGGGATTGTGATGGCAACGGGGCGGGTGCCTTCCATTGCGCCGGGTTTGAACGCGACTCCTGCCGAGCACGCGGAGGTTCGCGCGATCGCACATCGCCTGTTTGATGCAGGCCACTTTGTGCAGGACGAGAATAACCAACTTGGCGAAACTCTGGCGCGCCTGCTGCAGCCCGATCTGAAACTGTCGCCGGCTGTTCCTGAAATCGGCTTCGTGCATCGCAAGACGAGCGACGCCGAAATCTATTTTGTGGCCAACACTGCGAACGTTCCGCACCGCGTCAAAGCTTCGTTCCGCGTGGATGGCGTAACGCCGGAGCTGTGGGATCCGATGACGGGAAAATCGTCGGCGTTGGAAGTGATTGACCGTGAGAAAGGCGTCACGACCGTGCAGCTTTCATTCGAACCATACGGGTCGCGCGTTCTGGTTTTTTCGAAACGTGTTCAGGCAGCGCCGCCCGCGGCCGAATCCACGGCGCTGGCAATTCTCGATCTGAGCTCCGGGTGGCAGGTTACGTTCGGCGAGCAGGGTAAACCCGTTGCGATGGACGCGCTTCGGTCCTGGACGGAAAGTGAAAATACGCGCTTTTATTCGGGCATCGCGACTTACGAAAAGACGATCACGGTGCCGCCCGATCTTCCACTGAAAAACGCCATGCTTGATTTTGGCGAGGGAAAGCCGATGGTTCCCACGCAACTGACTAACGGAGTGCGAGCGTGGTTGGACGGGCCGGTGCGCGAGGCGGCGGTTGTTTATGTGAACGGCCAGCGTGCCGGGTCGGTCTGGATGCCACCGTATTCGGTGAATGTCACGGGATTGCTTAAGCCGGGTGAAAACAAAATTCGCGTCGTTGCCGCCAATCTCGCGCTCAACGCGCTGGCGGGCCAGACGCTGCCTGATTATCATTTGCTCAATCTGCGGTACGGAGTGCGATTCGAAGCGCAGGATATGGATAAGGTGAAGGCGCAGCCGTCGGGATTGCTGGGCCCGATCCGGCTTGTTGTGAGATAACTTTATTCCGGGTCAGGTGGCTGTGTGACGAAATTGGAGACTTCCGCTTTCCGGACGCCGTAGACTTTTGCTACTTGGCGGCAAATCTCCGAGGCGATTTTCTCGGGTGTGTCGGGTGGGCTGTGGATCACGACAACTTTCAGATAGATATCCGTACGTTCCATTGCTTCCAGGATAGCCGGATGCATGGGTTGGGCTTAGACGAAGAATGTTGACTGGCAATATTACGATAGAGTGTTCCCATGGCGAGACAGGAATTTGTGCTCCGCGTTTTCGTTGCCTTTCCTGACGACGTCAGTGAAGAGGTGGATGCCGTTCAAGCGTGCGTCGAGGAACTCAATGCGATTCTATCCCGGGACCTTGGCCGACGTCTAGAGATGATCACGTGGCGCAACACCGCCGTTCCCGGCGTTGGTACCGACCCTCAAGCTGTAATAAACGAGCATATTGGGGATAACTACGACATCTTCATCGGGATACTTTGGACGCGATTCGGCACGCCCACACCGCGGGCTGGCTCCGGTGCCGAAGAGGAATTCGAACGAGCGTACGCCCGGCATAAGTCAAACCAGAAATCTATTCGTTTGATGATCTATTTCAAGAAAACTCCTATCGATTTAGAAGCGATTATTCCCGCTCAGATTGAAGCTATCAAGGCATTCCGCTCGAAGTTAGGCCCAAAGGGCGTTCTCTATTGGGATTTCACGAGCCGGGAAGAGTTCGAAAGCTACTTGCGTATGCACCTCTCGCGGCAGGTGAGCGATTGGGGCAAAACGTGGGGAACAGACGTGCCCTTGGCCGCTTCCAAGGCCCCGCAGATCGGGAACGAGGGAGCAATTGACGAGGGGGTACTCGACCTGATCGATAGAGGAACCGAGGGACTTCAAATTGCGATGGAGGCAACCGGTCGGATCGGCAAGCTTCAGGAGCAAATGACGGATCGCACTGTCGAGAAGATAGCTCAATTAGGGTCACTCTTAAATGTTCCCGAAGGTCAAAGGCGCAACCTCGCCAAGCAAGTTATTAACGCGGCTGCTGTAGATGTGGGGCAGTTTGCAAAGGGACTGTCCAGCGAGACAGCAATTCTCTCGCAGCATTTCTTGAGCGCGGTCGAAGCCTTCTCGAAATCCTTTACCTACACTGATTGCTACACTCCGCATGACGTCCGAAGCGTTGCTCCCTTGGATGAGACTCTCCGTCAGGTCTCCGAAAGTATGAAGGGCTTTCGGAATGCGATGCTCGGGCTACGGGAAGCTATCGAAGCGTTGCCTCGAATCACCACTGAAATCAACCGGGCTAAGAGAGCGGCTGTTGACGCTATCGATAATTTTGATCGCTTCGCAGGCGGTGGGATCGAATTACTAATCGAGCTGAGGCGTAACTTAAGTGCGCTTGAGTCTTTCTTCGGAGACGACAGCAGCAATTCATCGGCTTGATAGTACGGTCATCAGGACAGGCGGCAGCGTCGGATGTAGATAACCATGACACTACAGGAATAGGTGAAAGTACCGCTGAAACCGTCGTCTCAGCAAAGCCCGGAGGTCCCTTCGGAGCCGCCAGCCTTTGTTAGGATGAAATCGGCCCACCTATGACCTGCAAAATCTGCAATACGCGTCGGCCTCGCCGCTTCTGTCCCGGCGTCCAGGGGGATATTTGCTCGCTCTGCTGCGGCCAGGAGCGTGAAGAAACTATCAGTTGTCCCTTGGAATGTGAATACTTGCAGGAGGCTCGGAGTCACGAGAAGGCGAAGCCCTACAATGAGAGTGAAAAGCCCAACAAAGACATCCGCGTTACCGACGAATTGCTAAACGAGCATGATGGATTTCTGCAGTTCACCACCATCAGTATCGTCAATGCGGCGGTGGCCGGCGGTCTCATCGACCACGATGTTCGTGAAGCCCTCGACGCACTTACACAAACGTACAAAACGCTTGGGAGCGGTCTCTACTACGAAAGTAAACCGACCAATCCACTGGCCGCTCGTCTGGCGACGGAGGTCCGCGAAAAGATCGAGGACTTTCGGCGGCGGGTGACCCAAGCTACGGGGTCCACTCGAATCCGCGACTCGGATGTTCTCGGCATTCTTGTATTTATTCGACGTGTCGAGTTCAGGGTGAACAATGGCCGCAAAAAGGGCCGCGCGTTCATCGATGAGATGCGAGGGCAATTCGGCCATCCCGCCGAACCAACGCGGGACGAGCCTGTAATTCAGCTTTGAATATGACCGGCATTGCTATTTTCGCCCACGGATCGAGCGTCGAGACAGCCAACGAAGCCGTGCGCCAGTTTACCGCCGGGCTGGCCCGGTACGGCCAGTTCGATCTGATCGAAACATCGTTTCTTGAACTCGGTAATCCCGGCTTGCCCGAAGCCGTCCGCCGGCTGGTGGAGCGGGGTGCAACGGAGATTGTGGTCGTCCCCTACTTCCTCACGCTGGGCATCCATCTCAAGCGCGATCTGCCGGCCATCGTCGGCGAATTGCGAAACATCTATGTTGGTATAAGGTTCGATATCGCAGAGCCTATGGACGGACACCCCGCCCTGCTGCAAGTTTTGCTGGATCGGGCAAAGGAGGTGTTGCATGGCGGTTCCGGTACTGCAAGCGCGGCTGATTGAATCACACGAAATCGCGCCTGAGGTGCGTCATTTCGTTTTCGACGTTCCGGAAGTGGAGCAGTTGCCCTATGAGCCGGGCCAGTTCGTCTCCTTCGTTAATCAGTTCGGCGAGAAGAAAATCACACGTGCCTACTCCACCGCTTCGCGACCCAGCGGCAATCGCTTCGAACTCTGCCTAAATCTGGTGCACCACGGCCACTTTTCGCCCCATCTGTTCCAGATGGTGCCCGGCGGTACCGTCGAAATGAAGGGCCCCCTCGGTGGATTCGTGTTGCGAAAGCCTCCCAAGGATTCTATCTTCGTGGCCACCGGCACCGGTATCGCGCCGTTTCGCGGAATGCTGCAGGCGCACCTGGCTGAGTATGCGGACCGCCAGTTTACGCTGGTTTTCGGCGTGCGGTACGAACATGGGTTGCTCTACCGGAACGAATTCGAAGAGCTGGCGCGAAGGCATCCGAACTTCAAATTCCTACCTACTCTCAGCCGCCCCGAACCGCATTGGCAGGGACTCAGCGGGCATGTTCAGGAGCACGTCCTGCGCGAGTTGGGCGGTCGCCTCGATATGGACGTCTACATTTGCGGATTGAAAGCGATGGTCGACGACCTGCGCGCGCGGCTGAAGGAAACCGGGCTTGACCGGAAGAGTATTCTATACGAAAAATACGATTGAAATGAAATGATCGCCTCCATCAATCCGACTACGAATGAAACGCTGCGGGTTTTTGAAGAGCACTCGCCCGCGCAGATCGAATGGCGCCTCGAGCTCGCCAGTACAACGTTTCAGAGCCACCGCCGGACCACATTCCGCCAGCGCGCGGGACATCTGATCCGCGCCGCGGAAATTCTGGAGTCCGAGAAGCATAAGTTTGCGCTCATCATGACTGGCGAGATGGGCAAAACTCTGGCGTCCGCCGAGGCGGAAGCGGCGAAATGCGCCTGGGCGTGCCGCTACTACGCGGACCACGGCGAGCCTGCTCTGGCCGACGAATTGGTGCGCACCGATGCCTCGCGCAGCTTCATCCGCTATCAGCCGCTCGGTCCTGTACTGGCGATCATGCCGTGGAATTTTCCGTTCTGGCAGGTCTTCCGTTTCGCCGCTCCTGCGTTAATGGCCGGGAACACTGGATTGCTCAAGCACTCGTCGAACGTTCCGCAATGTGCACTCGCTATCGAAGACATCTTCCGGCGTGCGGGGTTTCCTGAAGGGGTGTTTCAAACACTTCTCATCGAGCCCGCCAAGGTGGCGGCTCTCATCGCCGATCCGCGGATCGCCGCGGTCACTCTTACCGGCAGCGAGGCTGCTGGAAGCGCAGTTGCGAGCCAGGCCGGCCGCTACATCAAGAAGACTGTTCTCGAACTGGGCGGCAGCGATCCCTTTATCATCATGTCTAGCGCGAATTTGGACGAAGCGGTGAGCGCTGCCGTTCGCGCACGAGTGATCAACACGGGACAGTCCTGTATCGCCGCCAAACGGTTCATCATCGCCGCCAGTGTTTACGACCGTTGCGCGCGCCAGTTTGTCGAGGGTATGAAAGCGCTGCGGATCGGCGATCCGATGGATGCGAAAACGGAGATCGGACCGCTTGCCACCGAACGGATCGCCGAGGGATTGCACGTGCAGGTACAGAGGGCCGTCGCCGTTGGGGCAAAGGTGCTCACCGGCGGCCACCGAGTTGACGGGAAACCGTGCTTTTATGAGCCGACCGTTCTCAGCGGGGTGCCGCGCAATTCCGACGTCTTCCGCGAGGAGTTCTTTGGGCCGGTTGCGATGTTGTTCCGGGTAGACGACGCCGCGGAAGCGATCGAATTGGCCAACGACACGCCCTTCGGCCTCGCTGCCAGCGTGTGGACAAAGAGCGCCGGAGAAGAGAGGCAGTTCATCGACGGGATTGAAGCGGGGCAGGTGTTTGTAAATGCAACCGTCGCATCGGATCCGCGTCTGCCGTTCGGCGGCGTGAAACGGTCAGGATATGGCCGCGAACTTGGGACTGCCGGTATCCGCGAATTCGTGAACGCGAAGACCGTCTGGGTCCGTTAATATCCTGCTTCCACTCCCTTTGTTGAGATGAAATACTTCACCAGCATGTTCGATTTCTCCCAGGCCGGCATCGTTTGGGGAGCGCGCAGATATTCGAAGAACTGACTCGTCACCTGGGCAAAATGCGACTCGTGCCCGACTCGCAGGCGCGCGGGAATCACAACATGCGCTTCTGTCTCGCCCTCTTCCATTGAAACACCCGGATAAGCTTTCACCAACTGTCGCAGCGCTGCGAATACCTCTGGCTTTTGCGAAGCAGAATTGGGCACTACATACATCTCGGGAATCGCCGTTTGCCGGATCTCCACACGCGCTTTCGAGCCACGGAAGGCCGCCTCGTAGAGGTCGCCGGATCCCGGCGGCGCTTCCCAATTCCACAGAATGTCGAGTTTCACGTGGACACCTCTGAGCGTGTAGTGAACGGAATTGTTGCAGTAATAATTGAGCTTGCCGTCCGCAACATGGCCTGCTAGCGCCGCCGGAAAATCCGTCTCGCCCGTGACCTTTTGAAAATCGGATTTCGAAATCACCGTGGGCCACCGCTTGCCTCCGAGAATACGAACGTCGGTTTTGTAATTGAGTATCTGCTCGGGGAAGGCGGTCCACTGCACCAGATCCACTACGTGCGTGCCAACATCCGCGAGCCCTTCGCCATACTCGTCGATGTCGAAGAACCAGGCCGGACGCCGGAGCGGCACGCCTGCAACAACCTTCATCAGATGGTGAATGCTCTTTGCCGTAACGGCGGGCTCGGCATCCGATCCCGGCAGCAGCTTTCCAAATAAGCCCTCGTCATTCACCAGTGCGCGCTGCAGAATCGACGTGATCTCGTATCGCTCGGTCATGATGTCGTAAGCGACCAACCCCTTCTTCCCGGCCGCGTCCAGCGCGTGCTCGAGCTTCGGCATATCGGCCGATTTGATGATCCATGGCTTGTCGACGAGAAGCGTTCAATCCGGCGTCTACGGATGCAGTGAGGCGGTCGATCTTCGGACGGTTGCGGCCGGTCATGATCACCACGTTGCCCGGCTTCTCCCGCAACATCCGCTGGAAGAAATCCGGCCCCGTATGCACTTCGATTTCCCACGACGTCGGACTTTCTTTGCGCGCGTTGAATAAAGACACGCGGTTCAAATAGTCGAGGACATCCGGCCCCAGCGGCGCATAAACGGAAACCTGCTTCGACAACCCGGGGTACATCTCACTCTGCACCAGGGAGGCGTGGAAATGGCCGGGGTCCAGCACGATGAGTTTCGCTTCTTTCATTGGTTCAGCTCCGGAACACGTCAGGGCGCAAAGAATCACGGTCGAAATGGGATTGCATCGCATGGAACTTCAATTCTATCCGCCCCGGGTGTATGCTGCCTTCATGCAATTATCGCGCAGAGATCTGAGCCTTCTATTACCCGCCCTGGCTGTGGCGCAAGCGTCGGCGGCAGGCACGGCCTTGCCTTCGAAAATCTTCAACTTTGACGACTTGCCGGTGAAAACCAATGGGAAGAATAAGGCCCGCGCTGTCCTCAAAGGCGATACGCACTCCGGATTTCCGATCGAGATGCACATGACCGAGTTAGCGCTCGGCGAGGCTCCGCATCCGCCCCATCATCACGTACACGAGGAGATGCTGCTGCTTAAGGACGGAACCATGGAAGTGACGATCTCAGGGAAGGTCACAAAAATCGGACCTGGTTCGAGCGTCTACGTGGCATCGAATGAGGAACACGGCTGGCGCAACGTTGGAACAACGAGCGCCCTTTACTTCGTCATTGCTTTGGGCCGCCAAGCCTAGCTCTCCAGGCGCCGCAGGAACTCCCGCACATCCGGCGCCAGCGCCAACATGATATCCATGTTCTTCTGCTCAGGCAGATCGGAAATGAAGTACACCAGATGGGCGCTCGTCTCAAACGCGGCGATCTGAAAACTCTGAACGCCCGCGCGATAAATCGGAATACCTGATTGTGCCAGCGCCGGCAGCAGATCTGCCTTTGTAAATGACTCCCAACTGTCTTTCCGCGTGATCACCACAGAGAGCACTCGCGAATCGCCGTGAAACGTCAGGTGAATGAACTTCCGGCCGTGATAACCGCACTCATGCGCTGCGAAGATCCGGTATTCCGCCGGTACTCTGCTTTGAACAATGGAAATAAGATCGCGATACTGAGGCGCAATGTCGGCCACAATCGCCTGCAACGGGGGCGGGTTCTTCGGATATTTGCGGAAGACTGCGCAATTGACGTGATCGCCGAGGCCAACGCGCATAATGCTCGCTACTTGAGTCGAGATGGAGGAGATGTATGATTCCCGCGAATCCGGCGTGAATCGCAGATAGCCGAAATGATAGGCGATGCCCGTTCCCACGGTGCCTATCAGCGCCGCGGCAACCGCCAGCCAGGCCACCCGTACCCCGGCGCGCGCCACCAGTCCGAATGCCGCTTCGTATCCGCGCGTGCAGATGGTCCGGGGCGACATCCGTCCGTACCGCCGCCCTCAGCCGTTCACGCAGCCTTGCTGTTTCCTGATCGAGGTTGTCGAAGTCGCTCATGTCTCGGTCCCCTCCTTGGCGCCGCCAATTCCATAAGAACGGGCGACGTCCCCCAGTTGTTCTTTCAGCAGTTTCCTCGCACGGCTCAACCGCGACATCACTGTGCCGATCGGTACCGACAGAATGTCGGCGGCCTCCTTATAGGCGAATTCTTCTACGTCGATTAACAGCACGACCATCCGATAGTCGCGGGGTATGTGGCTCAGGGCGGCCAGAATCTCCCGGTCCGTGATCTGCTCGGGGACTGGGGCGGTGAAGACCAGCGTCGATTCCAACGTTTCCTGTTTCTGCGACAGCAGGGGAAACCGGAACCACTTGCGCCGATGATGGTGGACGCAATGAAACAGAATCTTGAACAGCCACGCGCGGCAATTCGTTCCGGCCTCAAACCGTTGAAACGATCTCCACGCCTGGAGGAACACGTCCTGCACAACATCCTCGGCGCGGGCGCGATCGCCTAAAATCCGGTATGCCGTGCGGAAGATGTCGTTAAGGTGAGGCATCGCCTCAGCTTCAAACCGGTCGGCGAGAGGCATCTCTGTGTTGCCGGTATTTTCCCCTGACGCCATAAAATCCCGCCAACCACTCCTTTTATTCCCGCCTCAGATCATTATCAGCCGTTTCCACACAGCCACACGGTACAGCAGCAGAATGCCGACCAGAAAACCGTATAGCGCCGGCAGCCGTATGTCTGATTTCACCAGCCAATAATAATGCACCACACCCGCGATCGCACTTATGTAAATGAGCCGGTGCAGCCGCTGCCATCGTTTTCCACCCAGACGCCGGATCCACCCTGCCGTCGACGTGATCGCCAGGGCAACCATCGCCAGATAACCGGTAAAGCCGGCCATGATGAATCGCCGCTTCTCCACATCTTTGAGGATCTCCCGCCAATCGAAAAACTTGTCGAGCCAGAGATATGTTGTCAAATGCAGACAGCCGTAGAAGAACGCGAACAGGCCTAACATGCGGCGGAATTTGATCAATTCCGGAAGCTTCAGCAGTTTTCGAACAGGTGTTACCGCCAGTGTGAAAATAAGGAACCGCAGCGTCCAGGTGCCGGTGGCATGCGTGATGAACTCGATGGGGTTCGCGCCCAGATCCTGCCGGTATCCACGCCAACCGAGAAGCAGCAGCGGCGTCAGGCACAGCGCGAAGACAAAAACCTTGGCCCACTTGCTCGAGAGCAGTGGACGCATCTAGTAATTCTTCCGAAGGTCCATCCCACTGTAAAGCGCCGCCACCTCATTCCCGTAGCCATTGAACTTTAGCGTGTCCCGTTTGAAGATCTCGCCGATCCGCCGTTCCTTCGCCTGGCTCCATCGCGGATGATCCACTTCGGGATTCACGTTTGAATAAAAACCGTACTCGGAAGGGTTTGACAGATTCCACGTGGTGGGCGGCTGCTTCTCCACGAAGCGAATCTTCGCAATCGATTTGATCCCCTTGAATCCATACTTCCAGGGTGTGATCAGCCGGACTGGTGCGCCGTTTTGATTGGGCAGCGTTTCCCCGTACAGACCCACCACCATCAATGCCAGAGGATTCATGGCCTCGTCCAGGCGCAGGCCTTCGACATAGGGAAACGGGATGCCGCCGTACTTTCCTTGCGGCATTTGCTTCGAGTTGTAGTAGCTCTGGAATGCGACGTACCTGGCCTTCGCCGTCGGTTCTGCAAGCTTGACGAGCGCGGCCAAGGGGAACCCGATCCACGGCACCACCATGGACCACGCTTCCACGCAACGGTGCCGGTAGATTCTTTCCTCTAGCGGGGCGACCTTCATGATCGCATCCAGATCGAGTACCTGCGGCTTGGCTACCGCGCCTTCGATCGACAGCGACCACGGATTCGTGCGGAAGTCTTTCGCCAGTTCGGCCGGCTGCTCTTTCGAAGTTCCGAATTCGTAGAAGTTGTTGTACTTCGTTATCGCATCGTAGGGAGTCACCTTCTCGTCCACGGTGTATTTGCTCTTGGTCACACCTTGAAGTTTGGTGCCGCCTTGCGCGATTCCCGGCAACGCCAACGCCGCTAAGCCGCCCGCCAGGAGTTGCCTCCGATTCAGATAAACGTGCTTGGGAGTGACTTGCGAATAGCGGATCATAGGTCTCATCTTCATGATACCGCTGAATGTTAAAATCCGCTCATTTAGGCCTATTTAGACACATCTTTACAAGCGTGGACCACATCGTCCCGTCCAATCCGGTAGAGGTTGGAGATGAAAGCCACCTCGAAAAGGATGGATAAGACAATGTTGAAAAAGATCGGATTTTCCGCTGTGGCGCTGTTTACGGCACTTGCCTTTGTACCGGCAACTGCGATGGCTTACGACCGGGACGACGTGCGCTTTCACAATACCTTGGAAGCCCGCGACAACCAGGCGCGTCTTGAGCGCATTCGTATCGAGGAACGCCGCGAACGCGAGTTGCGCGAAGCGCCGTTTCGGAAGCGCAGCGATTCCGGGATAACTACAGACCGGAACCACTACTACAATCCATACGCGCGATAACATTCGGCGAAGTAAAGACGGCGGCCAGGGTCACTCTGATCCTCGCCGCCGTCTTTGTATTTGCAAGACTCGTTACTGCTGTTTCTTCTCTTTCTCTTTCCCTTCTTCCCGCTTCTCGCCCTTCGGATGCTCGGCGGGCTTTTCTCCTGTTTGAGGCGGCCGTCTCTCTTCCGTATGTTGTTCTACGCGCGGAGCAGGACGATTCGCGCGTTCCATCTCCGGCCGAGGTGTGGATGGAACATTGTGTGGAGCGGGATTTCCCGGGTTGACTGGATTCACCGGATGCACGGGCGCTGCCTGTTCACGCGGACGAGCCAGCCGCTCCTGTTCCACCTGGTTCGGACGCGGATTCTCGTTCGGCGCCACGCGGGCAGGACGCTCCATCTGTGGCCGTGGCGGCTGTTGCTGCGTTAGATTTGGATTGTTTGCCGGTGCTACCTGTTCACGCGGATGAGTCAGCCGCTCCGTTTCCACCTGATTCGGACGCGGACTCTCGTTCGGCACCCCCCGCGCAGGACGCTCCATCTGTGGCCGCGGCGGCTGCTGCGGCGTTAGATTTGGGTTGTTCCCAGGCGCCGCCGTCACACGGCTACCCATGGCCGGCCGCACATATTGCTGTTGCTGCACCGCGGCAGCCGGACGCGCTGCCTGGATGTGCGAAAGCGTCTGCGCATCGAGCGGATGGCCCGGATTCGCCGACAAATACTGCTGCCGTTGCGCAAACGAAACCGGCGGCGGCGGCGGAGTTGCTTTCCCTACCACCTGACGGCTGAACGCTTGAGCCGGGGGACGGCCGGCCCGATCGGCCATTGCAGCGTGCACTCCCAGCACGCTATTCCGCTGCGGAGCAATTGCCGGCGAGTGGCCGGATACGCGCGCTTCCGCCGCCATCTGCGCATTCACGTCGATTCTCGACCGCTGCACCGGCTGCGCACCGGCGAAAGCGTCGCCCCGAACGGCCATCATCGCTCCCGGCACGCGCTGGTTCACGTAGGTTACGTTCGTCACATTCCTCACGTTGATCACGTTGATGTTGGTCACATGCGTGATGTTCACGTTGCGCACGTAAGTATTGCTCACGTGATACGCCGGGTAGTACGGTTCGCGCGGTCCGAGCGGGAACCAGCCCACCGGGCCTCCTCCTCGGCCGACCGACACCGAGACACCCCAGTGCGCTCCGCCGCCTACGAACGCAACCAGCGCGGGCGCGTAGACCGGACGTCGCACGACGGCGCCGGGGGCCCACACCCAGACTCCGCCGGCGTTGGCCCACCGTCCATAGTGGAACGGCGCGAAGCCCCATGGCGCATCGTCAATCCACGTCCAGCCCCACGGTTCCACCCAGGCCCAGTGCCCGTAGTGATAGGGCGCCCATCCGGCCACCACCCCTCTCGGTTCCCAACAGGGTCCATAACCCGGCACGTCGCGCCAAACGCCATTGTCCGCAAGATCCTCGTACCCAACCATTTCGCGTGAAACATACCGGGCCGACACCTCGGCGGCATGGTCTTCGCGGCGGTCGCGATTGAGACACCAATTGTCGAATCCATCCGGCGGTGGCATGTCGGCGATCTCATAAGACATCGAATCCGTCCCGATCAGCGTTGCGAGCTGCCGCGGATGCACGGGGAAGGCCTGACCACCACTCGACACTTCGATATCGCCGCTCCGCGTCACCACCCAGGTCGTTTGGCCATCGGGTTTCACTTCGATACGATACTCACCCGCGCGCAGCAGCGAGATTGCTCCCTGCGGCGTGTCGATTTCCACCGCCTGGTTGTCGAAAAGCTCACGCAAACGGATATTGAGGCGCCCCTCGGAGAGCCGAATCTGCAGCAGATTGTCGTCGAGATTCAAAAGGTCGAAAGCGGTGAGCCCGCCCAAACGAATCGCGGTGGAACCGATGTGCAGCTCCGAATGCGAGTTGGCTTCGGTCCAAAGCCGGTCGCCGGTGATCAACGGACGATTGGGTACTGCGGGCACCCAGTTGTCCTCTCCGCCCGGCTGAAACGAAACCGATCCGTCGAGATAATTTAGCCGTGCGACGCGCGATGGCGGATCTCCAACATCGGCGTGGAGTCCCGTTACGGCCGCTATTAACAAGATTGCGAACGTCCAAACACGTTTCATCATTTCCCCCTACTCGATCAACCCAACTGCCGGCCAAAACGTTGCAAAGCTTACCGGATCTTAATAAAATCCACCTTTTCGCCACTGAAAACGTCAATACACTATGTTCATCAGAATCGACCTCTACACCAAGGCAATATTAACTGTTATTGCCGGATGTCTTCTTACTCTCTGTTTCCGGACAATGCAACAACCACCTCCAGTCGCCGCTCAGGGAAACGCGCTCCGTGTCGTAATTGCGGGGTTTGATGGAACCGAGTTGCAGGGAGGTCTTCCGGTGCAGATTCGCAGCGCGAGTGAAAACACTATCGTCCCGGTAACATTGAGTTTCGGCGGGCGGGCCGGGCAACGGGTCTCGATACCGGTACACGTCGACAACGATCAGCAGAGTGTGATCCCGGTTCACGTCGACAACGAAGTCCTGCCTGCGAATGTTACGCAGGTCTCTGGGCGTAATATTGGTAAGGATGGTATTCCTGTAATCGCGTCTACCACCCGCACCCAAAACTAATGTCAACCAAAATTGCGCTCGTAACCGGCGCCGGAAGTGGAATTGGGCGGGCTGTCAGCCTCGCCTTGCAAAAAGCGGGTTACTCCGTGGTGCTGGCCGGACGCCGCGAAGAAGAGCTCGAAGAAGACGGCCGCAATGGCGGGCGCTGACGGCGACGAAATGCTGCCCATACGGTCAGATGTCAGCCAACCCGAGTCTGTTCAGGAGCTCTTCGCCAAGACAAAGGAAGCGTTTGGACGACTCGACCTGCTGTTTAACAACGCCGGCATCAACACTCCGAGTACGACTTTGATGGAAGATCTCACGTACGAACAATGGACGTCGGTTCTCAGTATCAACCTCACCGGGTCGTTTCTATGCGCGCAAGAAGCTATCCGCATGATGAAAACTCAGAACCCGCGCGGCGGGCGTATCATCAACAACGGCTCGATATCGGCTTATGTCCCTCGCCCCAACTCTGCGCCGTACACTGCCACGAAACACGCCATCACTGGACTCACCAGGTCCATCTCCCTCGACTGCCGCAAATACGACATCGCCTGCGGCCAGATCGACATCGGCAATGCTGTGACGGAATTGACTGAGAAGATGACGGCAGGCGTCCCGCAGGCCGACGGAACCATGGCTGTGGAACCGAGAATGAACGTCCAGCACGTGGCCGACGCCGTGGTCTACATGGCCAGTCTGCCGCTGGATGCCAATGTGCAATTTATGACCGTGATGGCCACGCGGATGCCGTTTATCGGACGCGGATGAAGTTCACGCATTCATAACGCCGCGAAAATACTCCACATATCGCGGAGCCAGATGCTCCGGACGGTACATCATCCCGGCTTCCCGCGCCCGTTCCGATTCGGCGCGATAAAAGTCCGGATCGCCTTCCAGACGAATGATCAGCTCGATCCACGGTTCAACCACTTCGAAGTCCACTGGCTTCGGCGTGTCGCGGGTCACCCCGGGCAACATCGGGATAATGAACCCTCCGCCGTTGCAGGTTTCCGCCAGTCCACCGCGATCGCTCACGATCGGTGGAATGCCATTGAGAAGCGCCTCGACCACTACTCGTCCCGCCGGCTCCTGCCACAACGAAGGCACCAGCAGCGCGCGGGTCGCTACATAAATGTCCTTCGGTTTGGGGAGCGCCGGCGACAACATGAGGTTCTCATGCCGCCGGAGGTCAAATCCAGCCGTCAGTCCCGCCTGAACCACGCGCCCAGCCGAGCCGCGTGATTCAATCACCAGCAATGGAATGTCCGGCCGCCTCACGCTCAGCTCTTCCGCCAGCCTCGCCACTACCATCAGCCCTTTTTCAGGCGAGGGATTGATCATTGTGAAGAAGATCGGATCGTGGTCCTCGGCGAC
Organism: Bryobacteraceae bacterium; assembly: GCA_963770345.1. Taxonomy (GTDB): domain Bacteria; phylum Acidobacteriota; class Terriglobia; order Bryobacterales; family Bryobacteraceae; genus CAVYPH01. The sequence goes on from CAVYPH010000004.1 coordinate 606,350, forward strand.
CACATCCTCAAGTTCAATCGGCAGCGGCAGGGGTGTACTTTCCAGGCCAATCGCGCCCCGATAAAAGTCCGTAAGAAACTGGCTTGGTGTGACCACCCCGTCCATGTCGTCGAAGAACCCGCGCTGCAGATAACCGTCGTTTCTCAGTGCGAAGACAATCCTGACGCCTTGGCGCCGGGCTCTCTGATGACGCTTTACATCACCCGGCAGACCGCCGTAGGTCAACAAGAGATCCGGACGAAATGTGTGGATTTCATCGTCGAAAATCTGGTCGAACTGCTTACCCTGGATTTCCTGCCAGCTATGCATTGAGCGGTTGCCTACGTCGAGGAGCCGGTACTGAATGTTCCGGTGTTCAAAGCTGATCTCGGGACGGACACGCGCCTTTGTGTGCCCCGGTTCCACCTTCGTCCGGATGCCCAGCCCACGCAGAAACTCCAAGGGGTCGGTTTTTGATTGGCGTTCCGTGGCAGTTGTACCTACGGCCCGGACAGCAAACCCGCCGGCTGCTAACATTTCGCAGATTGTACGGGTGGAGCGCGCAGCGCCGCTGGACGAGTCGTGCGGCATTTGCGGCAGGACGAGCAGCAACCGCGGCCGGTGTGAAGCCAAACTGGTTAGGCTCGCAACTGTTTGCGTCTCGATTTCAACAATAATAGCGCCAAGCCGGGTGCGGCAAGAAGGAAGGCCGACGGCTCCGGAGTCGATGTCACGGGATTGATATCGAGTGTGCTGAGCGCCGGAATATCCAGGGTATAGGTCCCAACCGTTGGAAATCCCGAGTTGATTTGTAGCAGAAGATCATAGCTATTGATGGGACCTTCCACCACCGGTATCAGAGCCGTACCGGAAATCTGCGATCCGAATCCAGGAATAGTGCCGGAGACGGCGTCGGGAGACGGAGTCAGCGTCACCGGACTCCCATTTAACTTGAGAGTCAGAGACCATGGGAGGGAAGCACCCACACTGGACGTGAAATTGAATAGCCAATCTACAGGGATCGGAGCGGTGATAGTACCTCCATTTGCAGATCCAGCCATATCAAACGATAGGGTCCAACTACCGCTGCTGCCGTTGGTCAGAGTACCGTTTCCCGAGCCGGCCACGCCTGAAACGCCGTTCAACACATCGAGGGCCACCGAAGAGAGATTGCTTGTGGCTAACGAACCGCTGGCGGACACCTGGGTAAGTGTCGGGGTACTCGGGTTGAAACTCAACACCGACGCCTTCGCTGGAGGCGTGAGAGCTATCAGCGCGGCAAAAGGAACCACGGTAAGAGCGAGCGTTCTACTTTTGTTTTGAAGAAATTGTTTGGCGCGGTCGAGTGAGGACATGAGGTGTATTTCAAGGGTACGGTTTAAATTATTGGCGATCAATAAGGTAAAGCCCTTTCCGGCATAGGACTTCAGGTTATACTTTGTCCATTGCCGCGCTCCATCCACCCCCAAATGATCCAGCTCGAAGCCTCTTCGAACTGCCAACTCGCCTGTCCCTCTTGCCCCACCGCCAGTGGATTGGCGCGCCCGGCGGTTGGTTCGGGACATCTTCGCTTCGAAGATTTCCAATCGATTCTGGAAAAAAATCCGTCACTGACCGAAATCGAACTCTCGAATTACGGTGAGATCTTTCTCAATCCACGGCTCGCCGACATGCTCCGCTTCGCGTTCGAGCGGAAGGTCGTGACCCACGCGGATAACGGCGCCAATCTCAATTTCGTGAGCGACGAGGCATTGGAGGCGCTAGTAAAATATCGCCTTCGCAGCATCACGTGCTCTATTGATGGCGCAAGTCCGGAAACTTACGAAAAATACCGGGTTCGGGGGAACTTTGACAAGGTTATCGGCAACATCCGCCGCATCAACGAATATAAGCGCCAGTACAAGTCCGGCTTCCCGATGCTGAACTGGCAGTTCATCATCTTCGGCCACAACGAGCACGAGATTGGCGCCGTTCGAAAACTGGCGGACGAACTGGGAATGGCCATCATGTTCCGCTTTTCCTGGGACGACGAGTTCTCCCCCATCCGCAAGCCGGAACTGGTGAAGATCGAGACACGCTCTCCCTATATCAGCCGGGAGGACAAATACGAAAAAACCGGCATCGATTATGTGCGCGGTATTTGTCACCAGTTGTGGCGAGCGCCGGTGGTCAATTGGGACGGAAAAATTCTTGGCTGTTGCCGCAATTTCTGGGGTGACTTTGGTGGCAACGCTTTCCGCGATGGTCTGATCGAGGCCGTGAATAACGAAAAGATTCAACACGCCCGCGAGATGTTGATGGGGCGCGCCGGGGAACGCGCCGACTTGCCCTGTGTCACCTGCGATCTCTATCAAAAGATGAAGAAGGACCGAACCTTGCTGACGGACGAAGAACTCAAGCCAGGACTCGCCAAAGCCCCCATCGTGCTGAGCGTGTTTCCCGAGACCGGCCAGGCTGAAATCACCCACGTGGATATGTTCCTGTCCGCGGGGCATACGGTGGACCCGATTCTTCTGGTGCGCCCACCCAAGGCGGTCCGATTCACCGTGAGAAAGGACTATTCGACGTGTATCGGTGTGCCCGAACCAGGCGATTACACGCTTTACGCGCTACCCAAGCGGCTGGATCCTACTTTCCGCCGAGTCTATCCGGCCATCGCGCCGGTGACGGTTCCGATCACCGTGACAGAACGGCCGCTCTGCCAGGAAATACAAATCAATATTGGGTGTTAACCCTGTTGGGCTGCGGCGGCTGAAGGCGTCTCTTGCCGCGGCGTCCGCTCAACGGCCTTGTTTTCGTGGACGTGATGCGCCCGCTCGTCAAATTTTCCGAAGATCATCTTGCCGGCCGTGGTCTGGAGCACGCTGGTGACTGAAATGTCGATCGTCTTCGATATCAGCTTCCGCGCGTTATCGACCACTACCATGGTGCCGTCGTCCAGATAGGCCACTCCCTGGTTGTATTCTTTCCCTTCCTTCAGAATGAATACCCGCATCGTCTCGCCCGGCAGCACGATGGGCTTCAGCGCGTTGGCCAGCTCGTTAATGTTTAGAATCTCCACACCATGCAGTTGGGCGACCTTGTTCAGGTTGAAATCGTTGGTCACCACTTTGCAGTTGAAGAGTTTACCCATCTCCACGAGCTTCATGTCCACTTCCCGTATGTTGGGAAAATCTTCTTCCATGATGCGGACTTCAAGCTGGGGCATTTTCTGCAGCCGTTGAAGAATGTCGAGCCCGCGGCGTCCCCGATTTCGCTTTACCGAGTCGGCCGAATCGGCTACAAGTTGCAATTCCCGTAGAACGAATTGCGGAATGGCCAGCGTCCCGTCGAGAAAGCCTGTTTCGGCGATGTCGGCGATTCGGCCGTCTATGATGACGCTCGTATCGAGGATATTCAGCGCCTGCTTCGGCGACCTCTCCCCTCCGACCAATCCGCCGAGCGCGGCCAGATTCAACATGTCGCCCTTGGAGGCTCCGATCACCAGGCCAAGGTACGCCGCCAACGCCAGAATCCCGACCTCGAGAAAGGAGATGGTCCGCGTGTTGCCTTCCACGTGACTGAGAACCAGGGAAATCAGAAATGCGGCAAAAATTCCCAGAATGGCACCTGCCACCGCTCCGATGATCCGTTGCAGTGTCACTCGACGAAGTTGAGTTTCAAGGAAAATGCACGCGAGTCCAAAGGCGAGACCGGCTAGACCGGCGATAGGGGCGTCGAGATCGAATGGTTTGAGGAAAAACGCGACCGCGCCCAATATTAATGCGAATATAATCCTGACGACGAGTATCTCTTTCACCTTATCCACCCCGCACGGGACTGCCCGGGAGCAAGTCGACGTAGCTAATTCAAGGATGTGATAAGTCTAAACCGTCCTAGGCACTACGGCAAGTGGAAATAGTTGCGGGAGGTGGCTGGCGGTAGGGAAACCTGCTCCATGGCCACCAATCTGCATTTGCGCTACAGGCTTCGGTTAAAGAGCCTTGGCTAATTCTTCGGCGAAGGCACTCGGCGGACCCTGGTGTTGATCGCGCGCCGGCTTCTTATGCTTCTTGCCGCCGCGGCGCCGTTCCGTGTGTAAGGGAGGACGTTGGCCCTGACCTGCCGGAACTTGCCCAGCCGTCACTGCTACCGGGCCTGTGGCTCCGGTAACCGCAACTCCCGCGGGAACCGGCGGACCGGCCTCACGTCTTGACTTGGGCGGTTGCGCCGGATTGGCGCGAAGCAGACGGTCTTCGAGAGGTGCGCGATCAAATCTACGTATGATCGACTGCATCTCTTCGGCGTTGGGAGCTTCAATGAATGCGAAGCCCTTAGACTCTTGCGTTTCAGGGTTCCGGATGACCTTGATACTGTCGGAAACCAAACCCTCTGCGTTTAGCCAAGACCGGATATCGTCGGCCGTGACCCAAGTCGGAATATTTCCGAGAAAAACGGTGAAACTCATTCGATGGTTAATTTACTCCGTGTGGGGGAATTCAGAACCGCGTTCGAGACGATGGTTCATCTGAAAGCAAATCCATACTATCATAACCCATCCGCGGTCGGAAAGAGAAAAAGATGTGTATCTTGCTGATCTAAGGTGAGAAAAGCACAGTAAGAGTACGGTGAAAGCACTAGTGCAGCTGCCATAGTGAACTTACGTTAATCCCGGCCAAAAAAAAGCGGTGTACGACCGCACTTGTAAGCGCCGACGTACACCGCCTTCCAGGAACCGGTCAATCTTCCAGGAACCTAGAAAATGAGCTTTGCTCCGATTTGGGCAACTCTCGGATTGCTGCTGAACGCCTGGTCCCACTGGCCAAAGAGCGGATTTCCAGGAATAAACATGTTCGCGGAACCGGAGGTGTTGCGTGTCCGCACGTTGTCGATCCGGCCCAATGTGTATTGGGGATGGTTGATGGCATTGAACAGATCCAAGCGCAACTGTAGATGGAAGCGTTCGGTGAGGACGAGATTTTTCGCGATCGTCAAATCGATGTTGTTGATGCGAGGCGTGGCCAGGATGTTACGGCCGGAATTGGCGTATGCGCCCAGGTTCGCCAGGATGAACTGAGCGTTCGGGTTGGTCGCCAGATAGGCGACGGTGGCGCCGGCGGTGTTTTTAAGCGCCGTTACGCCGCTGGACGTGCCGGCTGCGCCGCTCGGATTGATGATCGCACGATCGGTCGCTGCGTCACCGTTCTGGTTGGAATCCACACCGCTTTGCGGCGTGGCCCATTCGCCGCTTTCCACGGTATAAGTGCCGGACAGCTCCCAGTTGCCAATCGCGTTCTTCGCAATCCAATTCTTGCTATCGCTGAGCCATTTGGTTTGATACACGCTCGTATAGGTGAAGCGATGGCGGTGATCCAGGGCCGAATTCGCCTTCTCGGCGCTGATGTTGTTGAAATCCTGCGCACGCCGCGGTGTCGCCACGATCGAGTTCACTTCCGCCGTGCTGTCGTCGATCAGATGACTATAGGTATAGGCGGCAATGAACAGGAGGTTGTTGGTGAATCGCTTTTTTGCCTCGAGAGCCAGCCCGTGATAATTGGAGTTGCCTCGCGGCACGTATCCCGTAATCGCGCTCGTGAAGCCGTAGGGCAAAAACGGATTCCAGGTCGGGTTTGTGGTGCTGGTACGTAACGCGGCGAGTGCCGTCGTCGTCAGCGACAGGCTGTCGAGAGTCGCCTGGCTGGGCGCCGTCAGGAAAGTCGGCAGACTGCTCGACGGCGATACCAGCGAGTTGCGGTTCAGCTGCTCTTGATACAACAGGTGAACGCCCTTGGTGCCGAGATAGCGAGCTTCCACCGTGTAGTCTTTGGCGAAGGAATGTTGAATGCCGAGGTTCCAGGTAAGCGCATAGCCCATCTGCTGATTGATCGGAAGATAGGACGATGTCGCCGCCCGGGCTTGCGCCGCATGTCAGCGTACCGGCAATGGCCGTGGGCAGAATGCCGCCGGTGGCAAGGAAGCCGGCGCCGGGATTTCCTGTCACGTCCACCGTTGAGGTCGCCTGCGGGGGGCGGGCGTTGGTGCCGACGTTGTCAAAAATCTGATCGTAGGCCATGCCGAAGCCGCCTCGAATCGAAGTTGTGCCGCTATTTCCCGGAGAATACGCGAAGCCGAGGCGGGGGGCCCAGTTGTTCTTTTGCGCTACGGGGGCACCAAACACCAACACACCCGGTACGCTGGCGAGGCTGTTGAGCTCGAACTCTCTCATCGACTGGGCGACGCCGTTGAACTCGTAACGGACTCCCAAGTTGACGGTGAAATTGCGCGTCATACGAAAATTGTCGTTGGCGAAAAAGTAGTACGCCGTGTCATTACCTGAGTATGGTTTCCCGCCGACATTGCGTTGGGCGATGTAATCGGGAATGGTGTCGCTCAGGAATCCTTGCAGCGTGGTCCACTCATAGTCGCCTCGATTGCGTTGAATGAACGTGCTGGCTGCGATCAGGTCGCGGCCGTCAAATCCAAACTTCAGGTCATGCCGGCCTTTGGTCCAACTTACGTTGTCCACAATCTGATACGTCGTCTGGACAGTTGCCTGTGGACCGTTCGGATCGGGTCCGATGTTCAGGTTGAGATCGTTCCGTATGACTACGTTCGGGAAAACATCCAATCCTGCATAGGAGAAATTCGGGACTTGAATATCGTCGTTGTAGCGGTTGAAGGCGATCCGAATCTCGTTGTTCACATTCGGACTGAAATTATGGAACTCGGAAATGGAGCCTAACTTAGCCGTCGTCGGTCGAGGGTAGAAAAACACCGGCAGACTGGCGCTGGTATCAAGGCTGGCGGTTGTGTTGCTGATGTAGCGGCCCCGCAGTTGATCCCGGTTCGAAATGTTGTAGTCGGAAGAAATCAGCCAGTTGTATGTGTTGCTGAAGCTGGGAGCGACAATCGAGTAAACACCATACGGAATCTGCACGCCGTTTACCGGCGTCGTCTTGATGGTTGCCCCTGTGGCGGGCGCGTACTTTTCCAGAATTCCCAGATTCGTTTTGGAAATATTGCTCATTCCATCGAGGAGGGAATAACCGGCCGCTGTGGGAGCATATACTGGGGACGAAGGCACGCCGGCCTGACCGATGGGATTGTATTCGTACAAACCGTACACGAACAATTTGTTCTTCAGGATCGGCGCACCCGCCTCCGCGCCGAGGTGGCTTTGATCGTAGCGCGGAGGAGAGAGAACACCCTGGCGCGCGGCCGCCTGATCGTTGGCGTTAAAGTTCCGATTCTGCACCACTTCATAAATCGATCCGTGGAACGAATTCGTGCCGCTCTTGAGTATGGCGTTGAACTGCCCGCCGGAGGAATGCCCGAACTCGGCACTGAACTGATTTTGCAGCACCGTGAACTCGGCCACGGCATCGTTGGGAATGAAGATCACGGGGCCGGTGACGTCTTTGCGGTTATTGTCGACGCCGTCAATAGTGAAATTATTATTGCGAGGGCGTTGTCCACCGACGGCCGGCCCATATCCTACGCCTACGCCGCCTGCGCTGCCCACGCCGGAACCCACCAGGGCAAGGTTGTAGATGCCGCCGTTCGGGTTTGCCGACATCGGTAACTCCGAGGCCAGCCGTTTTTCGTACGTATTGGTGATTTGCGCTGTGGTCGAATCGATCAGGACCGCCGACTCGCTCACTTCGATCTGAGTTGCCACCGCGCCCACCGTGACAGTCAGATTCACGGTCGTCGTCTTGCTCAGTTCAACCTGAACGTCCTTCAATGTCAAGGTGGTGAAACCCTGAGCCGTTACTGTAATCGCGTATGTGCCGACCAGCACATTGCCGAACCGGTATGCGCCGTTGGAATCGGTTTTGGCTGTGTTTTTGACTCCTGTGGCAACATTGGCAAGTTCGACATTCGCGTTCGCCACAATCGCCCCGGTGGCGTCAAGAACTGTACCGACGATGTTTCCGTCGGATGCCTGCCCAAAGCTGCGCGGTGCAAAGACAACACTGCATAGCAGCAGCAAAATGAATACGGATGTTTTCATAAACTCCCCTTTCCCCACTGTGTCAGACATTAACCTCACGGATCGGCCGGGAGATTCTCGCGACTAACCCAAATAAAAAAACCGCTACGCAGCGGTCAAGCAATCGCTTTAACTAGTCCCCGAAAACAGGATAAGACCAAGTTAATCTATGTTACCGTAATTTGCCAGGTTGTAATATTGGCGCTGGTGAGGGTTTCTGGGCGGTGCTGATGGGGGTACTTGCCCCGAAAGTCATTCATAACGGAGGGCCGTTATGGGATCGACGTGGGCGGCTCTACGCGCCGGAATGTATGCGGCAAGGACCGCTACCAGCATCATTAATACTGCGGCCACTGCAATTGTACGTGGATCGTTCGGACTCAATCCGAATAGCATGCCTCGCACAACGCGGCTCATGGCCAGGGCCAGAGGGATACCGATTGCCAGTCCAAGCACGACCAATTGCAGCGCTTCCCGGAGAACCAGCCACAGCACTCTTCCAGGTTCCGCGCCCAGCGCCATGCGGATCCCGATCTCATTGGTGCGTCGAGCCACCGCGTACGCCATGATGCCGTACAGACCCAGAGCAGCGAGCACCAGCGCCAGCAGGCTGAACAGTCCGATGATGCTGGCGATCAGGCGCTCCGGGGCGAGGGAACGATCGATCAGGACGGTTAGTGGGCTGATTTCGAGAATTGGCAGGTTCTTGTCGATCTCCTGCACGGCTCGCCGTGCATCCGCGGCTATGCTTGCAGGCGACCTCGACGTGCGCAGCTCAAATCTGATTCTGCTGTGCTTGAACATGTCCGGGTCGGCTTGAAAAAATGGAACGTAGAATCGCCGGGGCGGCTCCTCTTGCAATTGGTGGTCTTTGACATCGCGGGTCACACCGACGATCTCGAGATCTATCGGATGCTTCGGATTGCCAGTCGAGAATCGTCTCCCAACGGGATTGACTCCGGGAAAGGCATAGCGCGCCAAGGCTTCGTTCACGACTGCCACCTTGCGCGATGAATTGTTGTCCTTTCCTCCAATTTCCCTGCCCAGCAGGATCGGAATGCCGACTGTAGAGAAGTAGTTCGGCCCTACCCAGTCCACATTCGCAGTGCTCTCGGCGGTCTTCTGTCCTTCCGGCTGGAATCTTGTTTGGTTGTCGCCTCCGATGAACAAGCCGTTGAGCGACAGACTCGCTGAGTCGACACCGGGAATTGCCGCCAGCTTGTCCAATAGCCGCCGGCTGAGGAGCGGCACTCCGGAGCCGCTATAACCGGCGGCCGTGGGCGCGATGCTTACGAGCAGGAGATTGTGGCGGTTGTATCCGACGTCAACGGAGTTCAGATTTTGAAGACTGCGAACGAAGAGGCCAGCCCCGATCAGCACGAGCAGCGAGAGCGCTACCTGCGATACGACGAGCGCCTTGCCGAGATTCGACCCCATACCCGATTGGGTGCGGCTCTCCTTGAGGTCCGGATTGATATTCGCCCGCGCCGCCTGCAATGCGGGAGCCAAGCCGAACAGGATCCCCGTTAACAGGCAAATGGCGATTGTAAAACTCAGAACGCGGGCATCGGGCTGGACGTTCAGCGCAACTGTGCTCGGCCCGTTCGAGACCAGCCCGAGTAACATCGCCACGCCCTCGCGGGCGAATAGCCACCCAAGCAGGCCACCCATGGCTGAGAGCAACGTGCTCTCCGTGAGTAGCTGCCGCGCCAGACGCAGACGCCCGGCTCCGAGCGCGAGCCGTACGCCAGTTTCCCTTCTACGGAACGCCGCCTTTGCGAGTAAGAGGTTGGCGACGTTGGCGCAGGCGGTCAGTAAGACCAGCCCGACTACGCCCATCAGAATCAGAAGAGGACGGGAGAAGCGGCGGCGGAGATCAGAAAGGCCTTTGCTGCCTGGCATCAGGTTGATTCTCATCCGCAGCATGCGTTGCATATCACGCGGCGGCAGCGCGGATCCAAATTGTTCGGGAATGGCCTGCTGATAAAGGAGCGTCATTCTGGCCGAGGCCTGCGCCTCGTCGATTCCGGGTTTAAGCCGTCCCATCAGGTGCAACCACCAACTGCCGGGCTCTTCCAGGCTGGAAATTCCGCTGATCGGTTCCTGCATCATGAGAGGCGCCCAGATGTCGTGCGCGTTGCCGGGTTCAATCCCGAAGAACTCTTGCGGCGCGACACCAATCACGGTCAGCGGCGTGCGATTTACTCGGATGGTGCTGCCGAGAACGGACGGATCGAGGGCGAAGCGCCGCTTCCAGTAACCGTAGCTGATCAGGGCTACTGGATGAGCGCCGGCGAGTTTGTCATCATCCGGTGTTAATGTGCGGCCCAGCGCCGCGCCGACGCCGAGCACCTGGAAATAGTTGCCGGAGACGAGGGATCCATCCATCTGTTCGATGCCGGCGTTCGGCCCGCCGGCCAGCACGTTCCAACGCTGAGTGCCCTCCGAGACAGCTAGAAGATCGGAGAACACCTGCCCGTCGCCGCGGAACAGCTTGTACATCGGGTAGGAATACGATGTGTTCCGCTCGGAGCCACCGAGCAGGTAAAGCATTCCGGGGTCCTGCACCGGAAGCGACTTGACCAACAGGGCGTTGACGAGCGTGAAGATGGCTGTGTTCGCGCCGATGCCGAGCGCTAGTGACAGAATGGCAACGGACGTAAATCCCGGACTGCGGCGCATCATCCGAAGCGCATAACGCAGATCCTGGACGAGACGCTCGAGCGACGCCCAGCCCCACACTTCGCGGCTGGTTTCCTTGAGCCGCGCAACATTGCCGAACTGCCGCCGTGCCGAGTAGTTATCGCTCTCTCGCGCTTTCATGTCCAAATGGAAGCGCATTTCCTCGTCGAGATCGCGCTCGAATGCGCGGCGGTGGATGAGGTTCTGTAATCTGCGCCAGAATTCATTCATGAGGCTTGAATCACCTGCTGAATCGCTCGATTGACCAGGCCGAATTCTTTAAGCTCGGCTTCCAGTTGCTTTCGCCCGGATCGCGTGAGTGTGTAATAACGCGCCCGCCGGTTGTTCTCCGACTGGCCCCATTCCGCTTCGACCCATCCCTTGAGCAACATTCGCTGAAGGGCCGGGTAGAGCGAGCCTTCTTCCACTTCCAGGACGCCTTCGGAAGTGAGCTGGATGTGCTGCGCGATCCCATAGCCGTGCATGGCGCCACGCGCGAGTGTCTTGAGGATCAACATGTAAAGCGTCCCCGGAGGAATATCAATTCTTTCTCCCATAGTTAGACTACTGGGAGTATGAGACGGTTAGCTGAGAATGTCAACAGCCGATGTGCCACCCTGGAAGGGCAGGACTTTTGAATTTGATCGGACAGCAAATCGAGAATCGAGGGCGCATCCGCCGCCTGGGCAGCGCCTCCCTACCGACGTTCCGCTATTGGATGGAAACAGAGGTTCACGTCTATGCGTTTTCCATTGCCGTCAATATCCTGCTGTCGTTCTATCCATTCCTGATTGTGATGGTTTCGGTCTGCCATAACGCCTTACATTGGAAGGGTGCGGAAGCCGCGGTCTATCTTTCCCTGGGCGATTTTTTCCCAGACGACCTCGGCAACTATATCAGCCGGAATCTGCGTGCGGCCGTGGAGATCCGGCATCAGCTCCAATGGATATCGATCCTGTTACTGTTCTTCACCGCCAACGGCATCTTCGTACCTCTGGAAGTCGCCCTCAACCGTGCCTGGGGCGTCCCCAAAAATCGCACCTATTTCAAGAACCAACTCGTCAGCCTCGGCTTGATCTTCGCTTGCGGCGCACTGGCTCTCATTTCCACCGTCCTCACCGCGGCCAATCGCGAGGCATTGCCGAAAGCGAGCATTGCGCTTAGCCTTGTCTTCTATAAGGCGGCCGCCATACCCATGTCGATCCTGGGCCTCTTCCTTATTTATTGGATACTGCCGAACCGGAAGCTCCCGCCGAAGGATCTCATTCTTCCGGCCATCGCCGTCGGCGTTCTGCTCGAGGTGCTTAAATATCTCAACATCCTGACCTGGCCGTGGCTCCGTATAAAGTTGCAACGCGAATACGGGCCGTTTTATTATGCGGTGGCAATTGTGTTGTGGAGTTTCTGCGCCGCGCTGATCATCCTGGCCGGCGCAGAATGGTCCGCACGCCGGGCGGTTCGCAACAATCCGCCGAATTGATAGACTTTGGATAGAATCAATAGGATTCCCATGTCAGAAAAACGAGATCTTACCCGCCGCGAGATGGTGCAACTGGCTGGAGCGGGAGCCGCAGCCGTTGCTGGCGCGCCCGCCTTCCTGAAAGCCAGAGCCGATAACAATCAGGTGCAATTCGGCATGATCGGGACCGGCAGCCGCGGCACCTACTTGCTAAAGCATCTGAAAGGCGTCGACAATGGCCATTGCGCCGCGCTCTGCGATGTTTGGGAACCGAGTCTGGACGAAGCCGCCAGCACCATCGGTACCAATCCCAAAAAATACAAAGACTATCGCGATTTGCTTTCCGATAAGAACGTCGATGCGGTCCTCATCGCCGTTCCGCTTTACAAGCACTTTCCGGTCACTAAGGATGCGCTACTCGCAGGCAAGAACGTTTTCTGCGAGAAGAGCCTGGTCTTCAAGCAGGAAGAAATCCACGAATTGCGCGAGTTGGCCAACTCCCGGCCGAAACAGACATTGCAGGTCGGCCTTCAGCGGCGCTACAGCCAGTTCTACCAGGCTGTGAAACAGATGGTCGACAAGGGCACGTTGGGCCAAGTCACTCATATGCGCGGGCAATGGCATCGCAACACCGTGGCAAAGGATCCCTGGAACAAACCCATTCCGCCGGGCCGCACCGACAAAGAACAGAACTGGCGGAAGTATCGTGAATTCTCCGGCGGTCTTACTGCCGAACTCGGGTTCGCATCAGATGGATGTGGCCGATTGGATGTTCGGCTCCCCCTTCGAGCACGTCATCGGACTTGGTGGACAGGATTTTATTCACGACGGCCGCGACATCTTCGACAACATCCAGTTGATCTTCAAATATCCCCAGGGCCGAAAGTTTCTTTATAGCTCAATCACCACCAATGGCTCGCTCGATATGCTGCGTTCCGAGCGGCGCGAATTCGGCGAGGAGATTCTCGGTACCGGCGGCTCGGTCCACATCACATTAGGAGGCGACGATTTTCCGGCCACCGCAATGTGGTTCCCGGAGCCCCCGAAGCCACAAGTCAGCGGCGCGAAGAAAGAAAATGTGAAGGCCGGCGCCACCATCGCTACCGGAGCCGCCGCCAAGGGGCTGCCCGTGTTCCTCGGCAAGGATCAAATCGACCTGCAAAACGATTCGTTCATCAATCGTGAAATGAAATTTGCACGTCACTGGCTGGCCAACAAGGGCATCATGATGCCGGAAGAGGACAAAAATCCGGTCGATGTCGAACTCTCATCGTTCTTCGATGATTGCCGTACGGGCAACCGTCCGAAGTCCGATCTTGAAGTCGGTCTGGCGGATTCCGCCGGCGTGATTCTGGCCAATCGCGCGATGTATGAAGAACGCCGCGTGTACTACAACGAGATCAACCAGCCAGCTGCGCCGCCGAAAAAGGCCTGATCTTACAATTCTCGCGAGCACGCGCGAACGCAATCCCAGGTTTTCTGGATATCTTCGCGCGTTGTATGCACACTGCCGATTGCCAGGCGCAGCACAAACTGTCCGTTCAAGACCGTGTGCGACAGAAAGGCGATCCCCGACGCGTTCACCAACTCCAATAATTTCCGGTTCTGTTCATCGGTTCCCCGGTAACGGAAGCACACTAGCGAGAGTGGAACGGGAGCGGCCAGTTCAAACTCCGGATCGAGACGGATCTCTCCCGCCAGTTCCTGGGCCCACGCGATATGCGAACGGATGATTGCGGCCACCCGTTCGCGTCCAAACGCCCGCATCACAAACCAAAGTTTCAGCGCGCGGAACCGGCGCCCCAGCGGCACGCCGTAATCCATGTAGTTCACCACGCGTTCATCCTCGGGCGTTTTCAAAAACTCCGCCACAAACGAGAAAGCCCGCCGCAGGATCTCAGGACGCCGCGTGTAAAACGCACTCAAATCAATCGGCGTGAACATCCACTTATGCGGATTCACCACAATCGAGTCAGCCGAGTCGCATCCGTCGAGAACCCAGCGGAATTCGGGCACGATCGCCGCCACGCCCGCATACGACGTGTCCACGTGCAGCCAGGCGCCGTGATCCGCTGCGATCCTGCCAATCGCCCTCACCGGATCGATGCTGGTGATCGAAGTGGTACCTACCGTCGGAGTCACGCAACAAGGTATCTTGCCCGCCTTGACGTCCGCTTCCATCGCTGCCGCCAGAGCCTCCGGCTTCATTCGGAAATCGGCATCCACTGAAATTCGGCGCACGTTGCTCTGACCAAACCCGAGCGCGATTGCGCCTTTTTCCACCGACGAATGCGCGTGTTCCGACGTGTACACCGTGAGGTTGGGCAAGGCCCCGCGCGTTCGCGCCTCCGGATCGGCCATCTCCCGCGCTGCGGCCAGTGCGTGCATCGTCGAAATGGAAGCCGTGTCGTAGATGATTCCGAAAAAATCGTCTGGCAGCCCCAGCCACTGCCGCAGCCACGAGAGCGTCACCTGCTCAAGTTCGGTCGCCGCCGGACACGACTTCCACAACATCCCGTTCACATTCAGCGTCGCGCTCAGCATCTCGGCCAAAATTCCCGGCGCCGACGCCGACACCGAAAAATAAGCGTGAAAACGCGGATGATTCCAGTGCGTAACGGCGGGAAGAATCGTGTGGCGGAAATCTTCGAAGATCGCATCCAGGCATTCGGGCATTTCCGGCGCACTGGACGGTAGTTGATCGGTCAATTCGCCCGGTTGAACCTTCGAGACCACGGGATAGTCACGAATATCCGTCAGATAACCGGCCATCCAATCGACCATTTCGTGACCCATGCGGCGGAACTCTTCGGGAGCAATATCGGCCATAGACTTTTAACCTAACGCAACGATGACGCTATATTGAAATTCAATGAAAGCGCTGGTGAAGAGCAAGGCCGAGCCGGGTCTCTGGCTTGAAGAAGTTCCTGTCCCCGAATACGGTATCAACGACGTCTTGATCCACGTCGATCGCGCCTCCATCTGCGGAACCGACGTGCATATTCTCAAGTGGGACGCTTGGGCCAGCCGCACTATTCCGGTGCCCATGACCATCGGACACGAGTTTGTTGGCGAAGTGGCCGCCGTCGGCTCCAACGTAACCGATTTCTTTCCGGGACAACTGGTCAGCGGCGAGGGGCACGTCGTCTGCGGCCATTGCCGGAACTGCCTGGCCGGCCGTCGTCATCTCTGCGCTCACACCAGCGGCGTTGGAGTGAATCGGCCAGGCTGCTTCGCTGAATATATTTCGTTGCCCATGTCGAACGTTTGGGCGCATCACCCGGATATTGACCGCGACGTCGCCTGCATCTTTGATCCGTTCGGCAACGCGGTACACACGGCGCTTTCGTTCCCAGTGCTAGGCGAGGACGTGCTCATCACAGGCGCCGGCCCGATCGGTATCATGGCTGCAGCCGTCGTGCGCCATGCCGCTGCGCGATTCGTAGTCGTGACCGACGTGAATCCATGGCGTCTCGAGTTGGCGCACAAAGTCGGCGTCACCTTGGCCGTCGATCCACGGACAACCAGCCTCAAAAATGCGCAGAAGAAACTTGGGATGACGGAAGGCTTCGACGTAGGCCTGGAAATGTCCGGCCAGCCCTCTGCCTTTCGCGAGATGCTTGGAAATATGTGCCACGGCGGACGTATCGCCATGCTCGGCATCCCGTCCGACGAAATGTCCATTGACTGGAACACGGTGATCTTCAATATGATCACCATCAAAGGCATCTACGGCCGCGAAATGTACGAAACCTGGTACAAGATGACGGTGATGCTGCAGTCCGGGCTGGATATCAAGGGAGTCATCACGCACCGGTTCCATTACACGGAGTTCCAGGCCGGCTTCGACGCGATGCTTTCAGGCCAAGCCGGCAAAGTAATTCTGAATTGGCGATAGAATAGCCGCTGATGAACCGCAGAACGTTTCTTGCCGGCGCAGCCAGCCTCGCCATCCCCTCGTCTCACGCCGCTACACCGGCGATGATCATCGATACGCACACGCATTTCTACGATCCAATGCGCCCGGGGGGCACGCCATGGCCCCCGAAGGACGACAAAGTCCTCTATCGCACGGTGCTTCCGCCGGAATACATCCGGATGACGAAGGCGCTCGGCATCACGGGGACAATCGAAGTGGAGGCCAGCCCGCTGCTCGAGGATAATCAGTGGGTTCTCGATCTTGCTGCGAAGCACCCGATCATTGTGGGAACGGTAGGGGACATCGAAGCCGGTAAACCCGGTTTCGGCGCCGCTCTAGAGCGTTTTCATAAGAATCCCCTCTTTCTTGGTATTCGGTGCGGCTATCTGTGGGGTCGGGATCTCGGCAAAGACATGGCAAATCCGCAATTCATCGCGGACTTGAAGTCTCTAGCCGCAGCAGGTTTGGAGATGGACTCCGGGGGGCCCAACACGCTAGCCGACCTGGTTCGCATCACTGACAAGATCCCCAATCTGCGTATCGTTATCGATCACTTGCCGTACGATCCACCGTATGATCAGGCCGCGCTCAAAGAACTCGGCAAACGCCCGCAGGTGTATATCAAACTTTCGAGCGTAGTCCGTGATGCCAAGGGTACATACTCCAAGGCTGCCGTTGACGAACTCTGGGAAACGTTCGGCGCCGACCGCCTGATCTACGGCAGCAACTGGCCGGTCAGCGACAAGATTGCAACCTTCCACGTCGAGTTCAAAGTCGTCACCGAATACTTCGCCGCCAAAGGCCAGGAGGCCACCGATAAGTACTTTTGGAAAAACTCAAAAGCGGCCTACAAATGGGTACGAAGGTCATAGAGAATTTTCCTTCGCGAAAAATCCCGCCCCCAAGCATACTGGTACAGGAGGAACCAATGCCTAGACCAATTCACTTCGAAATTCCCGCGGACGATCCTAACCGCGCCTCTAAGTTCTACGAAGCCGTATTCGGCTGGCAAATCGACAAATGGGACGGCCCCATGGAGTATTGGATAACCAAGACCGGAACCGGTCCGGGAATCGATGGCGGCCTGATGAGACGCCAACACCCCGGTCAGGGAACCGTTAATACGATGGACGTCGAGTCTGTCGATGACGCAATCAAGACCATCGAAGCCAATGGCGGGAAACTTGTTGTCCCGAAAATGCCGATTCCGGCCATGGGATGGCTCGCCTACTGTACCGACACAGAAGGCAATACGTTCGGCCTCATGCAGCCCGACAAAAACGCGAAGTAAAAAATCGCCGGTGATACATTCGATAGACACAGCCGATGTCAATCGAAAAAATCACCGGCGTTCTTTGCTGCGGCAACATCTCTTTCGACATTCCCGTTTGGCCCGTTGATCGATTCGTCTGGGGGACTACAATCTGGGTGGATGCAGTCGAAGAGTCCGTCGGTGGAAACGGCGGCAACACGTCGTATGCGCTCGGAATGCTTGGTGTCCCGGTGCGTCTGTTCGGTACTGTTGGCGGCGATGCGCACGGCGACACCGTATTGTCGCTTCTCCAGCGGGTGGGCGTAGACACTTCCATGGTGCGGCGGAGCGCCAAACCCACCAATAGCTCCATCTGCGTAGTACATCCGTCCGGCGATCGCCTCTTTCTCCACCAGCGAGGAGCAAGCACCGACGTAGTAGCCGAACAAGCCGACTTCCAACCGCAAACGATCGAGGGATTCTCGCACTTTCACCTGGCCAATCTCTACACCCTTCCGGTTATGCGGACGAACGCGCCCTCTGCCCTCCAACGGGCACGACGAGCGGGGCTCACCACCTCTCTCGATACCGGTTGGGACGCTGAAAGCGAGTGGATGAAGCTGCTCGCCCCCTGTCTCCCGCATCTCGACCTGCTCTTTGTAAATGAGACCGAAGGAAAGATGCTAACCGGCTTCGATGAACCGAAGGCGGCCGCCGCGGCCTTGCGCGCACAGGGGGCTTCCGATATCGTTATGAAGCTTGGTAGTCAAGGCTGCATCGTGTTTCAAGGTCACAATGAATATGCCGCCCCAGGCTTCCCGGTGAAAGCCATTGACACGACCGGAGCGGGCGATACTTTCGCGGGCGGGTTTCTGTCGGCCCTGCATCGGGGCTGGGCGTTCGCCGAAGCGGCACGGCTGGCCAACGCCGTGGGAGCGTTGAAGGTGGAAAAACTGGGAGCCGTCAAGGGCGTCCGAAATTTCGAAGAGACTCTCGCTTGGATGAGCGCAAGGAATACACTGGAAAGGTAACCCCATGACACCTCAAGATTTTTGCAAGCAATTGAAAGGTGTGTTCGGCTTCCCGATCACGCCGTTTAAAAAGGATCTTTCGCTCGATCTCGACGGCCTCGCCCGTAACGTCGATGAGATGGTCCGCTATCCGTTCTGCGCCCTGGTCGCGGCGGGCGGTACCGGCGAAGTCTATTCGATGACACCCGAAGAAATCGAACAGGTAGTGCGCGTCACCGTGGACGTGACTAATGGGAGGATGCCAGTGGTCGCCGGCACCGGATTCAACGTGCCGCTCGGCGCGGACATCGCGAGGCGCGAGGCAAAGGCCGGCGCTCAGTGCATCCTCGCGCTGCCCCCGTATTACTCGAATTCTCCGGAAGATGGCCTGTTCGAATACTTCAAGGCCATCGGCGCCGCCACCGATCTGCCACTGATGGTCTATAGCCGCGACTGGGCCGCATTCTCGCCGGAACAGGTCGCGCGCCTGGCTGATCGAGTCCCGACTCTGGCGGCCTGGAAAGACGGCCAGGGCGATGTGCGGAAATATCAGCGCATCATGAATTACAACGGTGACCGCCTGGCCTGGTATGGCGGTCTGGGTGACGACAATATCCCGGGCTACTTTGCTGCAGGCGTGCAAGCTTACACCTCCAGCATTTCCAACATCGCACCGAAGTTATCACTGCGACTGGCGGAAGCCGGAATGGCGCGTGATATGTGGCAACTCGATCCGCTGATGAAAAAGTACGTCCATCCGCTGTATGCGCTCCGCGAGCGTGGCCGCGGATACGAGGTTTCCGCCATGAAGGCGGCTATGACGATCATCGGAATGGCCGCCGGCCCGGTGCGTCCGCCGTTGAACGAAGTAAAACCAAAGGACGTAGAAGATATTCGCGCTCTGATGACGGTTTACGAAGACGTCTTCGATCGCACCGTTGCCGCCAGGAGTTGAGCCAGCCGGGCTGCGGTGTTTGAAAACAACTGAGTCTCCGCGAAGGCCCTGGCAGCCGTGCCCTGACGAGCACGCCGTTCAGGATCGCCGGCCATGCGTTCCAGCGCGCCGCGAAGACCCGAGGCCGGGACAATCTCGCCGAATTCCGGCTTCATCACGGCGCGAGCGCCATGATGATCGAGGCAAACCGCCGGAAGACCGGCGTGCATTGCCTCGAGCAGCGTCAATCCGTAGCTCTCGGTGCGCGAAGGAAACACGTAGACGTCCGCCATTTGAAAGAACGCCCGCTTGCGCGCGCCGGTCACATGGCCAGGGAAAACAACATTCACATTACGCAATCGGCCGGCGAGTTCCTTCAGCCGGCGCAGAAATCGTTCACCATACATGTAGGACGCCTCGCCGCAAATGAAAAGCCAGAGCGGTTTCTCCCATCCAACTAACGCCTCCAACAATAGATCCTGACCTTTCTCGGGTGCGATACGGCTCAGTGTGAGAAAACACAGAGCGTCTTCCGGAACGCCGAACTCTTCCCGCAAGTTGGGAACTGCGGGTTCATTGATTGGAACCACTCCCCACGGAATTATATGGACCTTCTCCCGCGCCACAGCGGGATAGCAGCGGAGCATCGCGTCCAGCATTCCTTCCGACGGAACAATTATGCCGCGAGACCTCAGCACACTGTCGCGCTGTTTCTGAAACACAAGTTTCGAGACGGCCGGCACCCAAACCCGCTCCATCCGATCAAACCATCGGACCAGGGTTTCCGGAGCGAACGTCGAACGTAGATGCATGGCCGCGACATAGGCAACGATGTCGATGTGATAAATCGTATAAAAAGCAAATCCGCATTCCGCCAAACGCTGGAAATCCGGTCCTTCCGCTACGTCATTAGCCAGCACGACGGTGTGATCCGGATCGCTGCGAAGAATTTCTTTTGTAGTCGCACGCTCGAATTCGAAACAAAAGTCGGTGTACTCTCGCGTCGTGAATCGAACCAGATCCCGTCCGGTTGGAGCACTTGAGCCTAGAATCGAAGGATTCAGCAGGCGTAGCTCAAACGGCTTCGTTCGCTCCCATTCTTCGACGAGCTGATTACAGACAGTCCCAGCGCCGCCGAGGGGCACTCGTTCCTTAGCAAAGCCGCCGTGAGCGGCAGTGTACAGGACAGTTACCACTCGCGTCCGGGAGCGTCGATCAGGGGATCGCGCACCTTCCCAGCCCGAGCCAGCATCGGCGCGTTGAGAAAGCCGACGAACGGAATCATCAACCGGATTTGACGGATCACTTCCTTGGAAAAATTCTCCTCCAAGGCCGCCTCAGCCGGCAACGAAACATGCAGCAACCACTGTTTCTTGCGAATGAGATCGATCGCTGGATGGTCCGCCGCGAACCCTTTCGGAGGGCGCTGCAGTTCTTCGCCGTGCAGTTCACGTTTGCCAAGGATCTTGCGAAACTGCTTGTGATTTTCAGCGAGATGCTGCCGGATCACCAGCAACTCCGGCGGTCCAGGCATATACGAACCGCTACCAATCATCACTTCCTTCGGAGAAACAGATATGTAGAGGACGCCGCCACCCAGCTTATCGAGCTGCTTGCGCGAGAACAGAGCGGAAGCGTTCGTCTTGTAAGGAGTTTTGTCGTGAGAAAAGCGAGTGTCGCGATAAATCCGAAACATCGCCTTTTTGGGCTCGGTGATAAACCCGGGCTCCAGCTTCACCAGCGCCTTGTTGATCTCATCGATCAACGCAAGCATGGGTGCCTTCACATGCTCGTCATAGATCGGCTTCCGAGCCTGGAACCACTCCCGATTGTTGTTCTTTTTCAAACCATGAAGGAATTGCAGAGCCTCTTTTGGGAACACTTTCCAGTTTACGTGTTCGCTCCGGCGGTCTTTTAGATTCGCGCCGTCATTTCCAGAAGGACGCGTCGGCAATTTTCGGGGAGCTACTCCTACCGCTTGCAGGACAACCGTCCCGCACCGCCGTCCAAAATGCCGCGTCGCCTTCTAACATAGGACGCGTTGTTGCACGGCTCGAATACACTTGAAAGCGTTCTGGGTTGCGGTTCGTGCATCGGGGAAAGTGACTCAGGGAGGCCACATTTGTTCCCCGTCCGCTGTCAACATCCAATGCATTGTTTGGGCCAAGCCCATGCAAGATTCCGATCACGCAGCTTGTGCCGGGGAGAAGTGCGAAGGTTCGCATTCAACCCGGCTTGTCGCGGAGCTCCGAGCACGTCTCGAAATTGCTCGGGGATTGGCGGTCGGATAAAATAGTCGGTTTGGGCGAGATTGATCATAACTGGGAGATCCTGAATGAAGGCGCTGACAGTTCTGCTCGCCGTTAGTCTATTCACACCGAAGATTCCGAAGACTTGGAGTGATCCTGATGTAAGGACGCTTGAAGTCCCGCTGGCGAATCCAAATTATTCTCCCATTCACATTTCCGAGCAGACCTATTATCAGATTCCGGCCCGCGTGATTTACAAGAGTTATCCCGTCTATCATCCGGCCCGGGAGCCGAAGGGTTACATGGAGTGGCTGAAGCAGCAGGAACCGGAAATTGCTTTCGACGCTACGGCGCTTAAGACCCGCGAAGACTGGATCAGAGCCGGCGAATTGGTGTTCAATGCACCAACCTCATTCGGTCCGGTTTTCTTCAGCGCTGCGAATGTACGGGATCCGTCTTTCTACAAAGCGGCCGGAATGCCGGTGGCAAAGGACGGCACAGTTCCCTTCGCCCGTTGGATAATCCGGCGAAAGGGAGAAGTCGAATTGGGTTCCATGGGCTGCAACACGTGTCACACGCGCGTGATGGCTGATGGAACGGTGATTCCCGGCGCGCAAGGGAATAATCCTGGCGATCGCGAAGGCGCGTCAATGCTGCGTCAGGCTGCAAACGCCGGCGGCGCGGAAAAAGTGCTCGAACGTGTTCGTGGATTCGCCCGTCAGTTTGAGATGCCTTGGTTACCGGACGATCCAAACCGGTCCGCGCAGACTATGTCTCTTGATGAACTGATCGCGGCCGGCGAAGCGATTCCTCCGGGCGTGACGGCGCGCAGCAACACGAGCATGTTTCTTCCGCCGCAGATTCCGGATTTGATTGGCGTCAAGGATCGGCGTTACCTGGATCATACGGGACTTGTTCGCCAGCGCGACATCGGCGACCTGATGCGCTATGCAACTCTGGTGCAGGACATGACTGGTCTTGATCGCTATGGCGACAGCCAGCCGTCCAAACCGGCCATCGGCCACGCGACGCACTATAACGACGAGCAACTCTATGCGCTGGCGCTGTACTTGTACTCGCTTCAACCGCCGGAAAATCCAAATCATTGGAATGCTACGGCTGCCAAAGGTAAACACATTTTCGATCGTGAAGGCTGCGCGGTCTGTCATACGCCGCCTTTCTATACGAACAATAAGTTGGTTCCCGTGGAGGGCTTTGCGGTACCTTCCGATCACAGGCAACGCTTCGATATTTCGGAAGAGCGGGTTGGCACCGATCCGCGATTTGCTTTAGAAACGCACAAGGGGACCGGGTATTACAAAGTTCCGTCGCTGAAGGGTGTATGGTACCGCGGGCCATTTGAACATAACGGGTCGGTTGCTACACTCGCGGATTGGTTTGATCCGTCTCGTTTGCGTGGCGACTACATTCCCACTGGCTACAAGGGGGCGGATGGAAAAAAACGCTCCGTCCACGGACATCGTTTCGGGCTGAAACTTTCTGCTGAGGACAAGAACGCGCTTATCGCGTTTTTGAACACGCTGTAACTTTAGCGCCGGATTCCTACTTTGGCCAAAACGCGATCGATTGCATGAAATACCGTCTCTTCGATTTTCTCTGTATACGGTCCAGGCCTGCCGTAATAAATCATTGAGTCGGACCCTTCGTAGCCACCTTCGCGCAGCACACGCAGCGACGGAATGTAAGACATCACTGCGTTGCTGTAACCCGCGACCACCAGATCCGTGTTCGTGTGTTCGCGTTTCGCGCGAAGAGCGTAGTCGACTACTACCTCGCCGCCCAGAGCAACGATTGTCAGACCGTTATTGAACCGGATGGCCTGCACGGGATAAGCGATCGATCGCATCGGGCGGCCACGATCATAATCTTCGAGCATGAGTTTCGCCCGCCGTGCTTTGAATACGTTCTTGCTCTTGGCCTCCTCCTCGAACATTGCCCTCGTGTGCGGAGCGAACTCGAGACTGGTGGTCAAGAACGCGGTCCGGATGGGCGGCCGGAGTGCTTTCATATTGCCGCCTAACATTGTTTCCACTGACGAAGCGAGTTCGTTGCCATGTTTTTCGGCGAGCTCGAGTTGACTTCGCGGGCTCGGGTTCTGATCTCCTCCGCATAGAAGGACGAACATAGCTTGTACACCTGGATATACACGCTCCAAGGCAGCTTGGGCGTAGCCTGCGTAGTCGCCGCTTACTTCATAGAACGTTCCGGTCAATGTCGTGTTGTGGCACGCGTATCCGAACAATATGGCACGCAGTTTTCCATCCGGACTCTCGATCCGCAATACCGGGACGCTATGATCTACCGGAGCGCGCGGGTCGTTGACCTTCAAATCGTTAAGCCGGCTTGCACGGCGATTGATTGCGAAGCCAGCAGTGCCGGTGCCGTACGCAATCCGCGCGGGGGAAAGACTCTGCAGCGACTCTCGAACAACCTCGAACAATAGACTCTTCAACTTTTCGGCGTATGCCTTTGTTCTTTCCGTGTCTGCAGGATTCAAATCGAACAGCGCAGGGAGAATGGGCCACACGACCGGTCCCGAGTGGGTATGAGAGGAGTTCAGCCACAATTGCTCCCGCTTCAGGTGGAGTTCGGTTGCACATCGGGCCGCTACGGCGTCCGAAACCTCGGGGGGCAAGCCGATGAGGTCGGTCGTAACGATCACAATTCTTCCGCCTTTCCCGTCCTCGAGAGCGAGTGCCTTGGCCCAAATATCCTGGCCCACAAAGTTGGCGGTGTGAGTCCTGGCCGAAAATCCGGACAACCAGACCGGCAACTCAGGAGTGATCTTCGTCCGCGCTGTTCCGGCTCGAAATTCCGCGCCTGAGACCGACAGGGCCGCCACCAGAAGTGCGATCGCGTATTTCGATACAGGCGGCATTCTTACGGCTTCGAGCTATACGAAAAGTCCACCACCTTGTCTTCCTTGGGTGCCACGGTGACTTCAATATCTTTCGTTCCGTACCGTTCCTGCCACGCCTCGACCGTATATTTTCCAGCGGGCAGACCTTTGATCTTGAACGACCCATCGTCGCCTGTAACGGCAAAGAACGGGTGGCTGACGACGCCGATATACGCCCGCATCCAGGGATGCACATTGCATTTAACCGGCATCATGATTTCCTGTTTAGAAAAACGCTTCACGAGCTCGGAACCCTTCGGTGGCTGCGATTCGTTCCACTCCGCATTGATGCGCGGTAGCGGGTGAATATTATGGTTCGTCGGATCGCTGTTCGCGAATTTCACGTCCTGATCGACCATGACGCCGATCACGTGCGGCTCGTACATACACCCTCTTCTGATCAAGCGTCACCGGACCAGCTGGTGGCGCCCATGCTTTCTCGGGCACTCCGGATTTGACCCAGACAAACACGTACTTCAGAGTGCCGTTATCGTTCACTACAATCTCTTCGGATTTCGTGGGACCGTGTTCCTTCGCGCAAGCCGGAGTGGCCGACATGTCGATAGTTCTCATTACCGGCTTTGCTCCCGTGAAGCTGACCTTTCCCGATATTGTGCCGGCGTTCGCGTCGTCAACGCTTGGCGGTGTTCCAGCGGCGCTCTTCGTAGGTTCGTTCTTCGGCGCGACGTTTTCAGACTGCGGTTTCGGTCCACCGCAGCCCGTGAGCAGTAGCGCGGAGACAATCCCACAAACGATGGAGTAACTTTTCATGGCGAGTACAAACCTCTTTTCCAGATTCAGTTTTAATGGACTGCGGTAGAGCACATCTCAGCCGCGTTGGCAGCCACTTTAGACAAAGCCGAAACGAAGTCGTCCAGATCTTCCGGCTCTGCCAGCATGATCGCGTGCGATACCCAAAACGATTCACGGCACATCCGCAGCGCCTCCGGACATTCAGTCCGCCGATACTGGTATTTCTGAAAAACTTTGTTCTCGTACAGCGGGTGCGGATAGCTCCCGGCGCCCGGGATACCTTCTGCTGTCAGAGCCTTTACGAATAAGTCTTTGCTTATACCGGCCAACCGGTCCAGCCGCAACCGGATGGGATACAGATAATGGCTGTGCCGGGTTACGCGGGGATCGGGGATCAAGGGTTCAATGAAATCAGCTCCGCGAAGCTTTTCTTCCAGGTACTTCGCGTTTTCCGCACGGCGAGCCAGTTGCTCCGGTAGGCGCTCCAATTGTGCGAGTAGAACAGCCGCCTGCCAGCCGGTGAGCCGCTGATTTGTACCGAGGTTTTCATGCTCATACCAAGCGCCGCCGGGGACCCGGCCTTGATTGAAGAACGATCTTGCTGCGTCGATCAGTGCGGAATTGTTACCGGTCAGAATGCCGCCTTCACCCGCGGTCAGGTTCTTTGATTCCTGGAAGCTGAACGAGGCGATATCGCTAAAATTTCCCGCCGGCCGGCCCTTCCATTGTGCGCCGTGCGCATGAGCCGCATCTTCAATAACCATCAGACCGGCTTTGGCGGCGATTTCTGAGATGCGATCCATGTCCGCCGGACGGCCGGCGAAATGTACCGCGATAATCGCTCGCGACCGTTCCGAAAGGGCTTCCTGGATTCGACTCGGATCGATGTTGTAATCCGAGCCTATATCCGCAAAGACCGGTACAGCTCCTACCCGCAACACTGCCGCAGCGGTGGCAATGAATGTGATCGGCGGAACAATCACCTCGTCGCCCGGACCAATCCCGCCGGCGAGGAGCGCTGCCTCGAGCGTTACGGTTCCATTCGAAGCCGAGACAGCGTAGCGGGTTTCCTGGAACTTGGCGAATGCTTCTTCAAACTCTCGCACCTTGGGACTGTAACCACCCCAAACGCCGCTCTCCAGCACTCCGAGGAGCGCCGCCTTTTCGGTATCGCCGAAGACGGGCCATCGCGCGAAAGGTTTCGTGCGGACTGGCTTTCCACCGGCAATTGCCAGCCTTGCCATAGTTCGTTAGTGCGCCCCCATATTAAAACTTAGAACATGAACTTCAAGCCAATCTGAACGATACGGCTTCCGCTACCGGTTGTGATTTTACCCGCTGTTGCAACCGGCAAGCCACCGTCGCGAGTGTCGGCGATTGTTGCATTCGGATTGTTCAGGTTGAAATGGTTGAACGCGTCCAACGAAATCTCCGCGCAGTTGCAGGCGGTATTACTCGGTGATCGAAAACGTCTTCTGAATGCCGATATCCCAGTTCCAAAAGCCGGGTCCGAATACGCTGTTGCGCGACGAATTGCCCCATTGCCACGGCTGAGGCGCAACGAAAGCGGCGGGGTTGAACCACTGCACACCACTTATTATGTTGTGTCCGGACTGCTGGCCAGAGTAGACGCTCGCGCCGCTCACCGCATCGGGACGCCCGCCCCACCATCCGATGATGCTCGAAGGAACGGAGAAGGCGATGGAGAATGGCGCTCCCGTCCGATACACGGTGATTCCGGAAAGGGACCAACCGCCCGCAACGCTCGTCCAGAGACCTTGTTCCGAATCTCGTACTTGCGGCCGTGTCCGAACGGAACGTCATAAAGGTAGTTCACCGTCAGCACATGATGCGGAATACTGTCGGTGTTTCCATAGTCGGCGTTGTAATTCTGAACGTTCTGAACGCCTCCAACGAGGGGAACGTTGTCCTTGCTGTTCGTGTAGGAGTATTGCGCCTGCACCAGAAACCCGGAAGCGAACCGTTTGTTCAACTCCATTTGAAGCTGACTGAAGTTGACTCTTCCGCCCGTGTGCGTGTCGTTGATTTGGCCCCAAGGCTGATACGGGCGCTGCGCCTGCAGCGGCACATTCGGCTGCTGAACGCCGGGACGGTTGATGTCGCCCGCGTAATAAAGCGCATAGTGCGTTGCAGCTCCGACGTACGATGCGCGGACTCCCCAGTTCTCGCCGATTTGTTGTTCCAGCGTAAAGTTCCATTGCTGAACCATCGGATTCACAATGTTCTGCTCCGTCATATAAATCAGCGGATTCGCCGCGGGCGCACTCGCCGAACTCGACGGGAATGGATTCGCGAAGGTCAAATCAGGCAGGAAAGGCGCCGTCGGATTGCCCGGCAACCGTGAACTGAAGCTCGAGCCGGTGCGCCACGGCGGATTGAATATATTCTCGTGCTGGCCCACAAAGCCAGGAATGAAGTTGTAGTAAATGCCCCATCCGCCTCGAACCACAGTCTTGTTGCCGGCGAACGGACGGTAAGCAAATCCAAACCGGGGTCCGTAGTTATTCAAATCCTTCTTGAAATAACTGGTTGGCCAACCCGCCGCTTGCGTGGTCTCGTAGGGATAGGCTCCCATCAGCGATGGAATCGCCAGCGGAGGTGTAGTTACAGTAGCGGAATTCTCCGGAAGAGCCAGCTTGTTGTTCTTTAAGTCGAGATAGCTCACACGGTCGTCGCGAACGTGCCACGGCGACTGGTAAACGTAACGAAGACCGTAATTCAAGGTCAACTTCGGCGTGACTTGGAACGTATCCTGCGCGTAAAATTCCCAGTCGCGCGAGTACGTCACAATCTCAGTCAACGGACCGGCGAAGTTTGTCGAAGACGTAGTCCCGAGCAGAAAATCCGCGAAGGCGTTTCCTTGCGAACTCGGCTGCCCCGGCCATCCCTTGTTCCCGGTCCATGCGCCGGTGAACGACAGCGTCCCGAGCGGATTTCCCAGACTTGCCGACAGAGCCGGTCCACCCTGCTTGATGTAATTCTTGTAGCCAGTCTCGTCGCCACCAAATTTAAACGTGTGGCGGCCGACCACTTTGGTGAAGTTATCGATGAGTTCGATGTCGTATTCAGGGAACGCGTAGCCCTTGCCGTAGTCGTAGAACATCCCCGTGTAGCCTGTCGCGGTTATGGTTGGAAGGCCGCCATTGTCGCTGACCGGCAATTGCGGGAACAACGACCAGGGCTTGAAATCCGTGTTCTGCCCGGTGCGCACGCTGGCATGAACCACCCAGGCCGCCCGCAATTCGTTAATCGCAGTCGCGCTGAAAAGATGGGTTTCCGTGCCGCTGATGGCGAAATCCGTATAACCGTAGTCCGTTTGATTTCCGTAACCCTGCGGATAGGCCGCACTCGCCAGATACCAGGGAGAACCTTTCGACCAGTGGAAAACGCCGTACACCGAATCTTTGGAGGAGAGCACTCCGTCCATGCGGTAATCAACTCCATTGATCCCCACCTGGTTTCCCTTGGCGACAATGTAGTTCGGCGAACCGCTCGGCAAACTGGCCGAAGTCAGATCCGTCGGTGGCGGCATGAACCCCAGCAAAGTTTTCGACTGCGACGTAATCAGGTTCGAAGGAATCTGGTTGTTCGGAAACGGATTGCCCGTAAACGGGTTGTACAACTGAGTGCCCTTGGCGCAAGTGCCGGCCACAAACTGAGAGCAGAGTGCGGAGAAGTCGCCATTCCGCATGGCCATCGACGGCAGCTCCAAGCTGGTGGTCGCCGAGGTTATCTGCCGCACACCCCGGTATGCCCCGTAAAAGAAGAGCTTGTTCTTGAGAAACGCACCGCCCAAGTCTGCTCCGAACTGGTTGAGGTTGTACTGCGGGCGTGCCTGGCCGGTCGCATTCAGCAGGAACTGATTCGCGTTCAGGTCCTTGTTTTCCAGGTATTCATATGCAAGGCCGTGGAATGCATTGGACGCCCTGTTTGGTGACCATTGTTATCGTCGCGACATCGCGGTATTCGGCGTTCTGATTGCCGCTGTCGATCTTAAATTCCTGCAGCGAGTCGGGCGCGGGCATGTTGGCGAGCCCCAGCCCAGCCACGCCGGACGTATAGGCTCCGCCGCCATTTCCTATGTCGTTCACGCTCACGCCATTCAGCGTGAAGTTGTTGCCGCCCCAGTAAGAGCTGCCCGAAATGCGAGGATTATTGCCCGTTGTGGACGCGCCGGGAGCCAACTGAATCAAATTGTCTATCGAGCGATTGGCAAGCGGGAGGTTGGCTAGCTGATTGCCGCCGAGCGAACTTCCGATCGTCTGATTATCCGTATGGATCAGAGCAGCCTGAGAGGTGACCTCGATCGTTTGCTTCACCTCGCCAACCTGCATCGTGAGATCCTGTCGAAGAGTTTGGGAAGCAAGCAGTTGGATGTTCCGAACATTGACTGTTTGGAAGCCTGGTCTCGTTACGGTGATCTCGTAATGGCCGGCGAACAAATTCGGGACAGTATACGTTCCCTTTTCATCGACGGTAGCCTCGGCTGTCGAGCCGGTGTCTAGATTTCGAATAGTGACTATGGCCCCGGACACCGCCGAGCCTGAAGCATCGCCCACCTGCCCGACGATGGAACCTGTGATGTTTTGGCCGTACAAGGACAACCAGGAGAAAACGGAACAGAGCAGTAAAGCTAGAGTGCGTAATTTCATGTCAAGCCCTCAGTCTCGCGGGATACAGAAGCAAGTATGAGATTCATTCTACAACTCCGATTTCGCCAGAGCAACAACAATTTGTCCCAGGCAAACATCATCCCAGTTTGTAGGGCGTCGAAACTGGAGAGGGTTTTGCGACGAAAACGAGCGTGGCTAGGGCAGCTTCGAAGCCGAGGCAGTGAGAGCTTCCAGGTCAGCCGCGCTAAATTCGCGCTCATCTTGAAAGGCGATTCCAACCACGGCGCGAACCTCGCCGGCGCCATCAAGCACTGGTAGCGCGACAGCCGCCTGCGCGTTCACAGCTTTCGCACCTGGTTTCACATTGCCCGACCGGTCTTCCTGCAGATTGCACGTCTGGATAGGCTCTTTGCGCTGGAGCGCCAGTCCGGCCATGCCCTTACCATTCGGCACCCATGCAACTACCTGCTGCACCGGAGGCGGAATGTTGACCGAGGCGGCGAGCGTCAACCCGCCGTTCTCGAAGAGATGAACCGTGCCGGCAGCCGCACTGTGTTCTGCAACGAAAGATTGAAGCCAGGCTTGCAGCCCGGTAGAAGGGATCATAAAGTTATTCCGGAACGACCGCGACTGCTTCTATCTCGAGGAGAGATCCTTTTCCAAGCCCCGCCTGCACAAGCGTCGCTGCCGGTGGGTGTTCCATGTCCAGGTAGCCGGCTCGAATCTTCCTTAACTCCGCCGTGTTGGACATGTCTGTCACGTAATAATTGATCTTCACGACGTCTTTGAAAGTCGCTCCGCTAAGAGCCAAACACCGCTTGAGATCCTCGAAGGTATTCTTCGCCTGGGATGTGAAATCCGCAGGCATCTTACCGTCCGCCCCCACGCCGCCACGTCCCGATATGAAAACCATCTTGCCGGGCGGGGAGGTGACCACGTGAGTGTAGCCCGGCGGCTTTTCTCCGTTGACGTTGAGGAATTGCTTGGCCAATTTTTTCACGGGAGCCATGGCGAAAGCAGTTGCGATTACTCCCGCGAGAAAGACGCTGGAAGGATCGCTTTCGCGTTTAGCCGCATTCGGTCGAAGGATATCACAAAATCTGAAACGTTGATAAGATACCGTGCATACATGCGCCTTCGAGCCACTTTGTTTGTCTCACTCATACTGATTTCCGCCTGTTCAAAGAAAAACCCCGAAGAGAAAGCTCTCAGCCCGGAAGATTCGCTAAAGGCTATGCATTTAAGTGACGACTTCCATGTTGAGTTGTTCGCCGCCGAACCGACCGTGATGAGTCCGGTAGAGGCCGTCTTTGACGAGAACGGAAAAGTGTACGTCGCCGAGATGATGGATTATCCCGAAGATCCTCCGGCCGGAAAGCCGGCTCGATCCCGGATTCGTCTTCTTGAAGATACCGACGGCGACGGCAAGATTGACCGCTCGACGATATACGCGGACAACCTGCTGGCGGTGAGTGGTCTCATGCCGTGGAAAGGCGGTCTCATCGTCCCTAGCGCTCCCGACATTCTGTACTTGAAGGATACGGATGGTGACGGTAAAGCCGACGTCCGCAAAGTCCTTTACACGGGCTTCCCAAAGTCGAACCACGAGACACGAATCACTAACCCGCGTCTTGGCATCGACAACTGGATCTACCTCTCGAATTCCGGCAACGACGGCCGTATTACTTCTCCGGACCATCCTGAAACTCCTCCGTTACTGGTGCGGGGTGCGGATTTCCGGTTCGACCCGATAACCGGCAAAGCGGAAGCTGCTTCCGGTCCCGCTCAGTATGGTTCCACGATCGACGATTTTGGCGAGCGCTTCATCTCGCAAAACACTACGCATATCCGGCACGTGGTCGTTCCCATGCGGTATCTCGTCCGCGCTCCCTTGCTTGAGGTTCACGCGATGGCTCAGGACATCTCGGATCACGGACGGCCGTCCGGGCGAATGTACCCTCTCACAGGCCCGCAGGAGTGGCGAAAAGAGCGCACCAAGATACGACAGGAGCGCTATAACGAAAACAAACTCAATGTCACCGAGCAAGTGGGCGGGTGGTTCACGGCCGCATCGGGCGGCACGATTTATAACGGCGACGCGTTTCCGAAGGAGTATGACGGTAACGTCTTCACCGGCGATGTCAGCGGCAATCTCATACATCGCGACGTTCTTCGGGAGGATGGACCAACCTTCGCCGCCCATCGCGCCAAGGACGAAGTCGAATTTCTGGCATCGACAGATGTCTGGTTCCGGCCATGCAATTTCGCAAATGCGCCCGATGGCAATCTGTACGTGACGGACATCTACCGGCAGGTGATCGAAACGCCGGAATCCATCCCCGAAGAGATCCGGCGCAAGATTAATTTCTACAACGGCGACACTCTCGGCCGCATCTACCGCATCGTCCCCAATCATCCGCTCCGCAAGGGAGACCTGAAGCCAAATCTGGGAGCAGCCACCACAGCCGATCTCGTCAAGCAACTGGCGAATCCCAACGGCTGGCATCGCCTCACAGCGCAACGCCTGCTATTGGAGCGTCAGGACAAATCGGCCGTCGCCGATCTTAAGGTTATGGCAGTGAATGGAGCTTCTCCGGAAGCTCGCATGCACGCACTGTGGATGTTGAATGCACTTGCGGGACTAGAGCCCGGCGACGTGCAGACGGCTTTGAAGGATTCCGATTGGCGCATCCGCGAGAATGCGATCCGCCTGAGCGAAAGCTTCCTGAACAAGTCAGCGCCCCTGGCGACTGCGGTCATTGCAATGGCTGCCGATTCTGATCCGCACGTGCAGTTCCAGGACTCACTCACGCTTGGTGATATGAAAGATCGAAGAGCGCTTGGAACATTAGCTGAATTGGCTCATGCGCGGTCCGCCGACCCCTGGTTTCGCGTCGCGATTCTGAGTTCGGTTGCGGATGCCGCATCGCCGTTCTTTCATATGGTCCTATCCAAGGGCGAGTCGTGGACCGATCCGGAACTTCTCGTCGAACTCTCGGCGCTCATTGGCGCCCGCGGGGACAAAGTCGAACTCTCGCAGTGGTTCAATGCATTGCCTAAATTGAACGCGCCGGACAAAGATCTGGCTGGGCTTACTCGCGGATTGAAGTTGGCAAACGCGCGAAACCTGCAAGTTGCCGGCGCGGAGCAGGCTCTTACGAAGTTACTCACGTCTCCCAGCGAACCCGTTCAGCACGCGGCTTGGGAAGCATCCAGATATTTCGAATTGGCCGGCTTCATCCGTCGCGCCAGTCAGGATGCAACGAATCTCAATTTACCTGAACCGAAGCGCATTATGGCGGTTCGCGCCTTGCGTGGTGGACGTCTCGACGGTGTTGCGCCAGTTCTGGAGAAAGTGGTCCAGTCGCATCCGTCGCCAGACCTTGAAGCCGCCGCAGTAGATTCATTGGCAGCGTTCGACGAGCCGGCCGCCGGAAAAATTATTCTCGACAATTGGCGCGGATACAGTCCGCCCGCGCGGAAGCATGCGGTGGACGCGCTTCTGGCGCAGAAGAATCGCGTTCCCATGTTGCTGAAGGCTGTCGAAGATGGGCAGGTGGAGCGCTCCGCTCTGGATGCCGGCGCCCGATCGCACCTCTACGAAGACCAGGACCCGGCAATCGTCAAAAGAGCCCATGCCCTACTCGAGAGCACGAATAGCGATCGGGCAAAAGTCGTTGCCGAATATCACGATGCAATAATCCTTTCCGCCGATGTGGCGCACGGGAAGAAGTTGTTTGAGGATACTTGCGCGCGCTGCCACATGCCCAGACGGCAAGGCGGACGTGTCGGCCCCGATCTATCGGGCATCAACAACAAGACCAAAGAGGAATTGCTCACTTCGATTCTGAATCCAAGCTACGCAATCGAGCCCCGATTTGTGAACTATGTCATCACAACCAACGACGGGCGTATGTACGATGGCGTCATTGCCAACGAGACGCCCGGATCTGTGACACTGCGCGGTGGAACCGATGAAGGCGATCAGACCGTGCTGCGAAAGAATATTGCGGACATGCGTGCGTCGTCCGTCTCGCTCATGCCGGAAGGTCTCGAGAAGGACCTGAAGAAGCAGGATCTCGCCGACATCATCGGATATCTGCGGGGTGGCTTGTAACGGCGGAAACTCATCGGCGGCGGTAGGCGAGCCATGCGAATCCGGCCAGGATGCATAGCGGCGGAATTCCCAGCAGGACTATCCCTTCGTTCAACACGCGAGCGCGTTCCAACTGCTGCGCCGCCGCCGTTCGAAAACACATGACACACTGCAATGCCAGGAACATGCTAATTCCAGAAGTAAAACAGACCCAGTAGATAGATCCAAAGTCCGCTGAGATAGTGCCAGAAATAGGCGGCGCGCGGGTGGCGCAGCAGTGCTACTACTCCGCCAACTACCAAAATCAGGAAGGCGCCACTCATTACGTAAAAGAAGGCTGCGGCCGGGCTTGAGGCCATCGAGACGCCGGACTGAATTAGCTTTTGCCATCCCCATAGTTGTGCGAGCGCGAACAATACCCCCAGCCCCGCCGCCACGTTCATGTACCCAAGTTCCACCATTACGCTACCAAGAAGGAGGATCGCCGCGCTGGCCCAAACCGTAGGTGGAAATGGCACCGTGGTCCAATCGCTTGAAATTCCGTGGCGAACAACATACGCGCTGGAGAGAGCGGCAAACAACATGGATACCGCGGCCACTACTGCCAGGAAGCCCGCAGATACTCGAGGCCTCGCGGCGCTATTACTGGATCGCAGCGGCGCGCCGTCCGTCCATTCCAGAGTTTCGGCACACCAGGGGTTCGTACTTGCCGCGGGTCCTCGCATAATGGTCAAGATCAAATTTGCAAAGAAGACAATCTGCGCCGACACGGTCAGGAAAGCCGCCCAAGTCATAAATTGGTGCAAAGGAAGGAGGGGCGTGAGAAATTCGAAGTTCGTGAAATCGGCATATCGTCGCGGGTTACCTGCAATACCCGCCACGTGCATCGGTAGAAAGAGCGAGTAGACCCCTACGAACGTTGCGAAAAAGTGAATCTTCCCAAGAGTCTCATTCAGCATCCGGCCGAACATCCGCGGAAACCAGTAGAACACGCCTGCGAAGATGCCAAAAATCGCAGCCACGCCCATGATGAGATGGAAATGCGCGAGGACAAAGTAGGTGTCGTGAAAGTAGAGATCAAGCACCGGTTGGGCGAGAAACATTCCGCTCAGTCCGCCAGTCACGAAGACCGAAACGAATCCAAGCGCGAACAACATGGCCGTCGTCACCCGGATTCGGCCTCCCCACAGCGTGCCCAGCCAATTGAAAGTCTTGACGGCCGACGGCACGCCGATCGTCATTGAGAGAACTGCGAATGCAATGGAGGAATAGGGGCTCATTCCGCTGGTGAACATATGATGGCCCCATACCAGCAGTCCGAGAAAGCCAATCGAAAACGTGGCGAAAATCATCGCCGTCCGTCCGAAGATAGTTTTTCGCGAAAAGGTGGAGATGATCTCGGATGTCAGTCCCATCCCCGGCAAAATCGCGATATAAACTTCCGGGTGGCCGAAAAACCAGAACAGGTGTTGCCAGAGAAGCGGCGACCCTCCCTCGCGCGCAATGACGTGATCGCTCACCAGCAGACCGCCCGGCACAAAGAAGCTTGTACCCGCGCTGCGATCGAGCGACAGTAGGACGCCCGCCGCCAGCAACACGGGGAAACCCATCAGACTCAGAATGGCGGTCACGAACCAGCTCCAGCAGGTGAGCGGCATCCGCATCATAGTCACGCCGGGGCCGCGCAGATCGAGTGTGGTTGCAATGAAATTCACGGCTCCAAGAGTAGATCCGATGCAGAGGATGGCGATACTGCAAAGCCATAGCGTTTGCCCCATGCCCTCGCCTGGACCCGATACGCCGCCGACGGCGCTCAGGGGCGGATATGCGGTCCATCCGGAGAGCGGCGCGCCTCCTGGAACGATGAAAGCGGCCATCATCACGACAAACGATGCCGCGGTGGCCCAGAACGAAACACTTGTCAGGATGGGGAACGCCATGCCGCGGGCGCCGATTTGGAGAGGCAGAAAGTAATTTCCGAATGCACTCTGGGGCGTCACGGACAACACGAAGAACACCATGATGGTGCCATGCATTGTCATCAGAGACAGATACAATTCGGGAGTCATTACGCCGCCTGGCGCTCCGGCTGGCCAAACTGTCTCGAACCATGGAATCTTCGCGTCAGGATTCACCAGATGGAAGCGCATCAGAAGAGAAAGCGCCATCCCCACGATGACCGCCGCGAGGGATAGCCAGAAGTATTGCAGGCCGACTATCTTGTGATCCGTGGTAAATAGATAGCGCCGCACTTACTGCTCCCGCTTCCAACGATCATAAGCGTCAGGCGGCATGACGATCATGGTGGTGTGCATCTGAGAGTGACCTAGCCCGCATAGCTCCGCGCACGGAATCTCGTATGTTCCGGGCACGTTCGCGAGGAAGTGAAGCGGAATCCGCATCCCCGGCACAAGATCTTGCTTCATACGCAACTCCCGCACGAAGAAACTATGAATGACATCCTGCGACGTGAGTGTCAGTTCCACCGTTCGACCGCTCGGTACGTGAAGCGTCGCGCTTACGATGTCGTCTTTCCCGGAAGGGTCGTCCGGGTCCAGTCCAAACGAATTTCCGGCGGCATCATTGACGAAGCGGATGTTCGTCCGGCCGAATCGCCCATTGGGGCCCGGATACCGGAAGCTCCAGGCAAATTGTTTTCCCAGGACTTCGATCTTCTCTGCCCCCGCCGGCGCGGCTGTAAATTGCACGCCTGCCCAGATCCGTCCCCCAAGTGCCAACAAGCCAAGGAACAGAATCGCAGTTGCCGCGGTCCAAAAGAATTCCAGCCGGCCGCTTTGCGAAGTCTCAATAGTGCCCGCCGCCGTCCCCCGGTCGCGGAAGCGCCACACGACGGCAACGAGCGCCGATTGCGCCGCCACGAAAATAATTCCCGCCACGATCAACGTGCGCGTGAACTGTGCATCGTAGGCGACTGCGTGCTGCGAAATGGCCACCGGGAGCCACCATTGCGCCACTGACTGTAGGGTCAACATAGGGACATCAAAAAGCCGTCCTCAAGGTAAATATTTTCTTCGGCAACTATGCTCCATCATGCCACCAAGGGCGATTAGGTCAACGCTATTTGAGCCTGTCAAAACGAAATTGTCTTGACTCATTGCTCCTTGTCGGCTAATCTACGACCATCTCGCTTTCTTCAGGAGCGCGGTGTCAAACACATCTTTTCTTCAAAGACTTTAGGGGTTATCGGATGCACAAACTTAATCGTTTAGCAGTTTTGGCGCTCCTGGCGCTTGCATTTCTCACGCCTGGAACGTTCGCGCAGAATATCACGAGTTCTGTTGTCGGATTGGTAACCGACTCCACGGGAGCAGGCATTCCCGAAGCTCAGATTAATGTCACGAATGAAGGCACGGGGCTGTCGTTCAAGACCATGGCAGACTCTTCGGGAGTCTACTCCGTGCCCAACCTATTGCCGGGCACTTATACAGTCACCGCTATCAAGAATGGCTTCCAAACCAGCCGTTCCACTGGCATCCAGGTGCTCGCGTCGCAGTCGGTGCGCGTTGCGATCCAAATGCAGATCGGCGACGTGCAGCAGAGCATCACGGTGCAAGCTGAGGCGCCGATGATCAAGACGGAGAGCCCGACCATTGGCGGTAGCCTCACCTCCCGGCAGATCGCCCAGTTGCCCCTGGCGCAGCAATCCATCGACGCTTTGATGGCGCTGGTTCCGGGCGCTCAGGTAAGCGGCGCAAGCCCTCAGACTGGCGGCGGTACGCACTGGGGATCCACCAACTTCACGATCAACGGCACCCAGGCAAACGATATGGGTAACGGCGCCGGCGCCTATTCTTATAACCTCGGCCTCATCAGTCTGCCCAATACAAACTCGCTTCAGGAGTTTAAGGTCGAGTCGTATAACACCAACGCAGAGTATAAGAATCTGGGCACTGTCACCATGGTTACCAAGGGCGGCACAAACGCGTTCCACGGTGATGCCTACGAATACAACCAGAACAAGAGCCTGAACGCCAATACCTTCCTCAACAATGCGACCAGCCACCCGCGCGCGCCGTTCTTGCGCAACCAGTTCGGTGTCGATATTGGTGGGCCGATCAAGAAGAACAAGGCCTTCTTCTTTTTCGATTACTACGGGCTCCGCAACACCACTTACGGCGCACCGGTGCTCACCATCCCCGGAACTGCTATGCGCCAGGGCGATTTCTCATCGCTCTGTTCCATCTACGTGGCAGGAACCTGTGCCGATCCCAAGGGCACGCAACTTTATAATCCTTTCACCGGCAACCCATTTCCGAACAACATAATCCCCTCGAACCTGATTACCCCGCAAGCTCAGGCGCTCAACAAGTTTCTTCCGGCGCCCACCCAGGCCGTAAATGCCGCTGGCGTTCCTGGCGCCGGGCCGAACTATTACGGACTGGTTCGCACGGCGCAAACCGTCAATTCTCTCGACGCTAGAATCGACTATCAGATTTCCTCCAAAGACCAACTGTTCGGCGTCTATACACGCAACATCGGCGATCCAATGAACGTGTATCAGGCATACCCATCCACCTACGGCCAGGGCGGGAATTTCGGCTACAAGACCTTCGGCTACACCGCTGCCGAGACGCACACGTTCAGTCCGTATATCGTCAACGATCTCCGAATCGCCTGGTTCGACCATCCGAGCATCCGCCAGGGCATAAACCTCGATTTCGACCCGACCACGCTCTTTCCGCAGTTGACAAAGAGCACAAACCGCGGTTTGCCGACCATGCTCATTAGTGGCTATACGGGCATGTTCTACGACTACGGGCAAGGCTATTATGGGCACGGAGCCGACGCGGAGTTGAGCGAGAACCTGACCTGGGTGCACAACAAGCACACGTTCAAGTTCGGAGCCAACATCACCACCTACAAGACCTACGGACCCAATACCAACGCTCCGCTAGGAACGTTTAACTTCAGCGGTCAATGGACCGGCAACAAAGGCTGGCCGGGGCAACCGACATCGCAAGGGAACGCCTACGCGGATTTCCTGTTGGGGGTGACGGACAAAACCACCACTGGTTTAGCCGGCGTGTTTGAGGCGGTCTACGGTTCATGGGATTCGGAATTCTACGCCCAGGACACCTGGCAGGTGAACTCGAAGATGACGGTCTATGCCGGTCTTCGCTACATGTATCAGACACCCTGGCAATGGCAGGATGGTTACTCCACCTATTGGGATCCGAAGACGAACAAATTAGCTCTCCCGCAGGATTCTGCAACGCCTACGTTCCCTCCGGTCGGCGCTTCGGCGGCGATGTTCAACGCCTACAACTTCACCACAACGCAAGCCCTCGGAATTCCGAAAGACTACATGATCCCGGATAAAAACAACTGGGGGCCGCGATTGGGTATTGCCTACCGGCCTTTCAAAGACACTGTGTTCCGCACCGGCTATGGAGTCTATTACAACTTCAACCCTTCCTTCGCGGGGTCACGCGACGACGTACTCAATCCTCCGTGGGTGGGGGGTCTCGGGGGCTTCGCGGGTTCAAACTACAGCACCCTAATCACCGGCAATCTGAAGGCTCCGTTCCTGCCGGACATTACTTTCGCTAATCCATTCCCCGCGAGTCTGTCGGCAGGCGCCGGCGTCTCTGCGAACCCGACGCTCTATGCCATGCAGCGTGACTTCAAGAATGGCGTGATCCAGCAGTGGAACGCCACTCTCGAACACCAGTTCACCTCGAATTGGGCCGCGCGCGCCACCTACGCCGGGAGCCAGTCGCACCATCTGCAATGGTTCTTCGGCGACATTAACGTGCCGATGAAACAGACTCCCAACGTCAGCACCCAGAATCAGCGGCCCTATCAGCCCTGGGGCGCAATCACTGCAACCAGAAGCGGTGCATCTCAAAACTTCAACCAGTTACAGCTTGAGGTCAACAAGCGCTTCTCCAACGGCTTCATGCTCCAGGTGGAATACTCCTGGACACGTAGTCTCGACAATTTGGAATCTTCGGGCGGCCCGCAAAACCCGAACTTCCCGGGTCTGGATTACGGCAATAGCACCAGCATTCGTCCGCACTCGCTGATTTTCAATTACGTGTACGAACTGCCCGTTGGCCGCAACAAGCAATTTCTAAGCAACGTGAATAAGGTGGCCAACGAAATAATCGGCGGGTGGCAGGTGTCCGGAATCTCCACGTATCAGTCTGGTGTGCCCTTTTCTGTCTCCTTCGCCGTGCCGTCCAATTACACCGGCTGGTGGGGAGGCCGTGCGGATCGCGTAGCGGGTTCGGACGCATACTCCAACCAGGGCAGCGGTCACGACATTATCTCGGGCGTCTCATGGTTTAATCCGGCCGCGTTCGCCCCTCCAACGCCTTGGACGTGGGGAAACAGCGCTCGCAATTCCGTTTGGGGACCAGGCCTATGGAACTGGGATATTTCTCTGTCGAAATCCTTTTCACTGGGTGAACGTGTACGTCTGCAATTGCGTGGCGACGGTTTGAACGCATTCAACCATTTCAATCTTGCTAACCCGACCGCCACGATTGCGGATACGCGGGACGGCGGTGTTCCCAGCACGACAGCCGGGAAGATTTATGGCGGCATCGGAAATAGCCGCGTGATCCAGGTGAGCGGCAAGATTATTTTCTAGGCCGCGAGTCACGCCCACTCGCTACTGGGCAGCAGTCGAATCTGTTGCGAAATCGCCGCGGCGGCACTTTGTAGCGTCGCGGCGATTCCTTTTATCCGCTTCGTCGTAATGCGTGCAATCGGACCAGAAACGCTGAGTCCCGCCACCGGGCTCCCCAAGTGCAGAATTGGAACGCCGATGCAACGGCCGCCCTCCATGCTCTCTTCCTCGTCAAGGGCGTAGCCCCGCTCTCGAGTAAGCAAAAGTTCGCGGTCGAATTTCTTAGGGTCGGTGATGGTCGAAGGCGTCAGCTTGCGCCAATCGGCTAAGACCGGCCGACGCTCCGGCGGCAGCCACGCCAGAATCGCCTTCCCGATCGCGGTCACATGCAGAGGATCGCGAATGCCAAGCGAGGCAGAGACGCGAAAGGCATGTTCGCTCTCGACGGTTTCCAGATAGAGAACAGAGCCTTCGCGCACCCGCCCAAGATTGATCGTCTCCCCGAGCTCATTTCGCAAATTCAACATGATCGGTAGCGCGATATCCCGCAGAGACTGGCGTTGGCGAACCGTGGCCCCCAGTTCCAGTAGTTTGAGGCCGAGCGCGAAAGTATTGGCGCCGGCGCGTTCCACATAGCCCCGCGACACAAGGTTGAGGAGCAAGCGATGGGCCGTGCTTCTGGCGAGCCCCGTGGCCGCGACGAGCTGATCGAGGGACCTGGGCTTGTCGGCCGATTGCAGTGCTTCGAGCAGGTCGAGAGCTTTGTGAAGTACTGCGATGTTGCTGGATGGTTTTTCAGAAGGTTCGGCCATAGTTTTATTTAATTCTTGACAACCGTGTGAAAGCCGGGTTAAATCTAAGCATCCCTGGATGTGAGATATCATACCACGATGTGGGATCGCCGGAATCCATGCAGAAACCGGAAAGCGCGACCACTAAAGAACACTAAGGAGACACCCGGCCATGGTATTACGATATCTTTCCTGCTTTCTGATTCTTCTTTGTCTGGCCGGTTCGTCGTTGGCACAGACTTCCACTGGCACGGTCAAAGGAACCGTCGTTGACGGAAGCGGCGCTCCGGTTCCCGGCGCGGCCATCGAGTTACAGGACGCTGCTACGGGTCTGAAGCGAATGCAGCACAGCACGAACGATGGAGTTTTCGAGTTCGCTCTCGTGCCTCCGGGGGCTTACGGAATCTCGGTCGAGAAGCAGGGGTTCCACCGCGAGACGATACAGGGCATCAGTCTGCAGGTCGCCGAGATTCGAGATGTTCGGTTGCAACTCGCGGTCGGTGAAGTGACTGAGAGCGTCACGATTACCGCGGACACCGGCACGGTACAAACAGCCGAAGCGAGCCTTTCGCAGGTGATCGATGAAAAACGCGTGTCGCAATTGCCGATCAACGGACGAAACGTGCTCCAGTTAATCGGGCTGGCGCCGGGAGTGAACATCGCCGGCCGCGCCAGCGCCGCTCAGAGGCAGGCGAACTACGGCCCTTCGTTCACCATGGGCGGGCAGCGTGATAACACTTCCATCATCCTCGTTGACGGAATCGAGATCAGCGGTATGGAGGTAAACAACTATCCATTGGCGGTTCCATCACTCGAGTCCGTCACCGAATTCCGCGTCGTGACGGCCAACGCTTCGGCAGAGTTTGGCGGAAATAGCGGCGCCATTGTGAACATAGCGTCCAAGCGCGGCACCAATGACATTCATGGAACTCTGTTTGAGTTTTTGCGCAACGATGCACTCGACGCGCGTAACTTTTTCAGCATTGCAAAGAGTCCGCTGAAGCGGAACCAGTTCGGCGGAGTGGTGAGCGGACCGGTTTTGATCCCAAAGCTATACAAGGGGCGCGACCGTACATTCTGGATGTTCAGCTACGAGGGAACACGGCAATCGAATGCGATCGCCAACACCGCCGTGGTACCTGCGCCGAGCATACGGTCGGGCGATTTTAGCGGTGTCGGAGCAGCAGGGCTCCAGATTGTGGATCCTTACACGAAGACTCCGTTTCCCGGCAATATTATTCCCGCGAGCCGTATCAGTTCGTTCGGGAAAGCGTACGCCGCTCTGTATCCTCTGCCGAACGCAAGCGATCCGGCGCGCAACTTCTATGCACAGTCGGCTCACCACGCCGAAAACGATCTGATTGCCACCCGCGTCGACCATCGGATTACCAATGCCAACACCCTTTTCGGACGCGTGACGTTGAACAATCCCTATGATCGGAGTCCCGGACAATCGGGCGTGTTCACAGGCTTCGATTCCATTCAGACAGACGGCAACGTGCAAACGGTAGTGGGCGATACGCACGTCTTCAGCCCCACCGTGATCAACGAGCTAAACCTGGGCTTCGTGCGCTTCAATCGGGACCGTACCTCGCAGGATGCCTTCAAACGGAACTGGCTGAAGGATCTTGGCATTCAAGGCATTCCATCCGACAACGGTCTTACCTGGGGTGCACCGTTAGTTGCGATCACAGGGTATACGTCGATCGGGTATTCCACGGCGAACTCCTACCTTCACTGGGTTTCACAGTCCGCGCAGGTAGTGGACAATGTGACCGTCGTCCGCGGAAAGCACACGTTGAAGGCCGGCGCGACTTTCAACGCAAAGCGCAATAGCTCCACACAGTGGCTGACCCCGAACGGATCGTACAGCTTTACCGGCGTGTATACCGCACCGCCGCCGGTTTCGGCTACCAATCAATATCAGGCCTTCGCCGATCTGCTGCTTGGTGTACCGGCCTCGTATTCGGCGCAGGTTACTCCGTACCTGGTGCGATTACAAAACAAGCTGTTCTTCGCCTATGTTCAGGACGATTGGCGGGTGACGCCGAATCTCACCATTAACGCCGGAGTCCGCTGGGAATACTATGGAAAGCCGGAGGATCGTTACGCGCGCTCGGCAAGTTTCGACCTGAACACCGGAAAGCAGATTTTCTACGGACAGCCCGGCGTACAGGAAGGCTTCGTTCATCCCGACTACAACAATTTCGGACCGAGGTTGGGTTTGGCATGGCGTCCTTTTGGATGGAAAGGCACCTCCGT
The DNA here is from genome assembly GCA_963770345.1 of Bryobacteraceae bacterium. Lineage (GTDB taxonomy): Bacteria > Acidobacteriota > Terriglobia > Bryobacterales > Bryobacteraceae > CAVYPH01. Next base: position 649,857 of record CAVYPH010000004.1, read on the forward strand.
TCGCGCCGCATACGGCCTGTTCTACTCGCCGGAAGTAGCCAACAGCTTCGTGAACCTGGGTTTCCAGGATCCTTTCGTCACTCAATACAACCGCGTCTATCGCGATTCCGGTATCAACCCGATTCCTGCTTACACGGCGACCGATCCGCTGGCGAATTCCAGTGTCCAGGTGGTGAATAACTGGCGTGGCGTGGATCCGAACTTTCGCGATGCCTATATCGGCGACTGGAACCTGTCTATTCAGCAACAGGTGGCTCACGACACTGTGGTGGAGGTCGCCTATCGCGGATCGAAGAGTACCCGGCTTTCTTCATTTTTGAACTACAACGAAACCATTCCCTTTCCCGCACAGCCTCCGAACTTTGTACAGAACTTCCCATACCCCGCACTGGGAACAGTGAATATGCTGGAATCTCGCGGCGCCGGCACATACAACGCTCTGCAGGCGCGGGTGGAGAAGCGTTATTCGAAGGGTTTGACGGTACTCGGCAGCTATGTATGGTCGAAGGCTCTGACGGATATAGATGCGAGCACCGTCGGCGTGGTGGGCGGCACCGGTAACGCGTCGGTCCCACAGACGATTCGCAACCTACACTTGAATAAAGGGCCGGCGGTTTTCGATCGTCCCCAACGATTGGTGATCAGCGGAATTTACGATCTTCCTTTCCCCAAGGATCACAATACGTTGCTGAGTAGAGTCGCGGGGGGGTGGCAGATTGGCGGCACGGGCAATTTCGGCACAGGCTACTACCTTACGCCCGCGTCTTACTCCATACTGAACGCCGGAAGCCGCGCCAGCTACATCGGAAATCCCAATCTTCCCAGCTCCGAGCGAACGACCGATCGCTGGTATGACACCAGCAAAGTCGTCAATCCCGCGGTAGGAACACTCGGCAACGCCGGAAAAGGCACCATTCTTGGAAGCGGACTCGACCATCTGGACTTGGTGTTGAACAAATCGTTCTACATCGACGAGGTTCGGCGTTTCGAGCTCCGGGCAGAGTTTTTCAACGCTTTCAACAAAACGCAATTCGACGACCCCATCCTTGGACCCGGTGTAAACCCGCAAGCAGGTAAAATCACTTCAGCCAGCGACTACGGCAACACGCAAACGGAACGTGTCATCCAGCTGGCGTTGAAATTTCAATTCTGATTCGACCATCATGGATCGACGTACCATCACCAAGGGCTTACTGATGACTCCGGGCTTCGCGTTCGCGCAGAAGTTCGGAGTTCACCGTACGAGCAACCAAATCCGCGCTATGACTCCTCTCGACCTTTCCAGCATGCGGTCTCAATACCGCAAAGATCTGTTCGAAGACTACCTGCCCTTTCATGAACGATTCGTAAACGATAAGGAGTTCGGTGGTTTCCACTGTTCCGTCCGTCCAACCGGAGAACTGGTGTCGGACGCGAAGACGGTTTGGTTCGAAGGGCGCGGTATCTGGGTTTATTCGTTCCTCTACAATCACATTGCTCGAGAACAGAAGTATCTCGACATTGCCGCGCGATCCGTAAAGCTGCTGGAACGCAGCAAGCCGAACGGCGATGAATTCCGTCCGAAGGCTTTGAAGCGTGACGGCTCGCCCGTTGGCCTTCCCGATACGGAAGTTTACAGCGACATGTTCGTCGCGGAGGGGTTGGCTGAATTCTCGCGAGCCTCTGGAGACCGTAAGTATTGGGATGAAGCCCGCGAGATCATCCTCAAATGCGTGCGGCGTTACGACAAGCCCGATTACAACCCGGCGATCGGGAAGACTTATCTGGGACCTAGCGCAAAACCGTTTCCCGGAGCGCGAGTGCAGGGTGTATGGATGGTGTTAGCGCGCACGACCACCCAGATGTTGGCGGCGCACGAAGACATCGAATTGTTGAAGATCTCCGACCGCGCTATCGACGGCGTGTTGAACCACCACCTGAATCCCAGATTCGGATTGATCAACGAGCTGGTCAACCACGATGGCTCGCGGCCGGCAGATGAATACGAGCAGTTGGTCTACGCGGGCCACGCTATCGAGACTCTTTGGATGTTGATGGACGAAGCGCTGCGGCGAAAGGATTCCACACTTTACGAAAAGGCCGGAGCTCTCTTCAAAAGACATTGCGACGTTGCCCGGGATCGCGTCTACGGAGGATTGTTTCGCAATCTAACGAACGTGGATCAGAACGTCTGGACAATGGACAAGACGCTTTTCCCGCATCAGGAGGCGCTGATTGGCTCGTTGCTAATGATGGATCAAACTGGCGATTCGTGGGCGCGTGATTTTTACGGCGAGATCGATCGCTATACCAGGGCCAAGTTCCCCATGCGTAGTATTCCGTCGCCTTTATGGCAAGTGATTGGTGATCGGCAAGTGACCCCGACACCGGAAATGACACGCGCCGAGAACTATCATCATCCGCGATTTCTAATGCTGAATCTGCTGGCGGTCGAACGCTTGATCGCCCGGAAAGGAGCGCCACTACATGCCGGCTGAACTACGGGCCGGCGCGGCATCCGTAATTATCACGCCTGATTTAGGCTGTCCACTGGCAGGGTTCGACGCTCGCAAGGGCGTCGCGGAAAAGGTCCACGACGATCTGTTTGCGCGTGCTCTGGTGCTGGACGACGGCGTGACGCGAGTTGCTTTGGTCAGCGTCGAAGTGCTGGGTGTGTCAAAGCCGTTCGCGGATCGCGTGCGCGCGGAAGTCGAGCGCCGCACCGGGATCCCAGCCGCCCACGTGATTCTCACCGCAACACATACGCACTGCGCACCGGTTACGTTGAATCACTTCTTCAACCAAGGGCAAGCCCTGGACGAAGTCTACTTAGACCGCTTGGCGTCAGGCATCATCGCGAGTGTGGTGAGTGCTTATGAAGCTCGAAAGCCCAGGCGCTTGCGCACTGGATTCGTGCCGGTGGAAGGTGTGGCCGTCAACCGGCGCACACAAGACGGGCTGCCGATTGACGATTCGGCGGGCGTACTCCTCGTGGAGGATCTCGACGGGAAACCTTCCGCGGTTTCCATCTTCTATCCTTGCCATACAACTACGCTGGGTCCGAACACGCTCGAGATCACCGCCGACTTCCCGTACTACACCATTCAGAATTTGAAGCAGAAGCTCGGGCCGGAAGTGGAGATCCTGTATTTCAACGGAGCGGAAGGAGACCTGAGCGTCGGGCACAAGAGTGATCTGAGCGCGGTTGGAATCATCGCTCCAAATCGAACGTTTGAGCGCGCGAAGGAATTAGGTGACCGGCTTGCCGTCGCCGTCGCCACGGGTCTCTCAAGTCTACTGCCGGAGACGGGCGCATTGCGTGTGGAATCGACAGAGGCGCTGCTTCCGTTGAAGAGGTACGCGTCAGTTGTTGAGATGAAGCGTCGGCGCGAACAGGCTGGGGAACGGATGCAGGACGCGGAGCGCCAGGGTTTGCCGGATCGCGACCGGATACTCTTGAAGCAAGCCAGCCTTTTCAGCCGCATTGAGGAATACTATGCGCTTCTGGCCGACGGCTTGCCGGAACCGAAACTGCTAAACGCCGAGCTCACAGCGGTTCGTATCGGGAGCACGGCGCTGTTGTCCCTCCCAGGCGAAGTGTTCGTCGGTATTTCACTTTCCATTCGTAAGCGCTCCCCGTTTGCGAGAACGATGTTTCTCGGGCTTGCCAACGATTACATCGGATACGTGCCGACTAAGGAAGCGAATGTGTCCCTGGGCTACGAAGTGGTGGCTTCGAGAGTCACGCCCGAAGCGGATGCGGTTCTCACAGAAGCGGCCGTCGGACTGCTGGAGCGGCTGAATCAGCAATGAGTCAAAAGCTTCGCATTGGAGTCATCGGCCTTGGAATTATGGGCGAGCAGTACGTCCGAATTTATCAGCGTTATCCGCTAACCGAGGTGGTGGCGGTGGCGGCGCGAACGCAGGAGAAGGCGGCGGCGATTGCCGGGAAGTACCGCGTGACCCATGCCTGCGAGTCGTGGGAGGATCTGCTGGCCCTCGATGACGTCGACGCTCTTTGCATCGCAACTCCCGACGGCCAGCACTTTGAGCCCGCAAGCCGTGCGATGCAGGCCGGTAAGCACGTGCTGATTGAAAAGCCGATGACCACAAACCTGGCTGAGGCCGATGAACTGGTCCGGACTGCCCGCGAAACAGGCGTCAAAGTGCAGGTAGCCTTTAACCATCGCTGGCTTGCGCCCTATCATCATGGCCGCACAGCGATCGAGAGTGGCGCTATAGGGAAGCCCGTCAGTGCGTATGCGCGTAAGAACGACACAATCTACGTTCCAACGGAATACATTTCCTGGGCGGCGCAAACAACTCCGGCGTGGTTTCTCAGTTGCCACGATATCGATTTGGTGCGATGGTTTTTTGGTAGTGAGCCGGTGGAAGTCCGGGCCTGGGGAGTTAAGCGAGTGCTAGCGGCCAGGGGAATCGATACGTGGGATACAATCCAGGCGCAGGTTCGTTTTAGCTGCGGAGCCATCGCGGTGTTTGAATCCGCCTGGATCTATCCGAATACGTTCCCGACGATCGTCGACTCGTTTGTGGCCGTGACAGGGGAAGCGGGCCACTTGCACTTTGACCGCAAGCGCGAAAGTATCGAACTCAGCACGAATCAAGCATTCACCTATCCAAAGAATTTTCTTACAAGCGATGTGTTCGGTACACTTCGGGGCGCTTTCCCGGCATGCCTCGAGGATTTCGCGCGATGCGTGCTGGAAGACCGGCCGGCGGCGGTGAATGCGGAAGACGGCCGCCAAGTCACGGCTGTCCTCACGGCACTCCACGAATCGCTCGCCAGCGGCCAATCGGTAATGGTGCCGCAAATGAAATTGAACTCCGTGCCAGTCGAGAGGGGCGCAGAATGACAGATCGTTACACACAGTCACGAGCTTTGCTGAGACGTGCGGAAAAATCGCTTGCCGGAGGCGTGAGCAGCAACGTCAGGCGCGGCGACAAACCCGTTCCCATGTATTTCGACTCCGGGACAGGCTCCCGCCTTTTCGATGTTGACGGCAATGAGTACATCGACTACGTTCTCGGCCGCGGGCCGCTGATTCTGGGACATACGAACGCCGAGGTAATCGAGGCGACGTGCCGTCAGTTGTGGATGGGACAGGTCTACGCCGCGCAGCATGAGGGCGAAATCAAACTCGCGGAAGCCATCGTCCGCCTGGTGCCCTCCGCCGAGCGAGTGCGATTTGGCATTTCCGGATCCGAAGCTGTTCACGGCGCATTACGATTGGCACGCGCTTTCACCGGGCGTGAATTGATCGTAAAGTTCGAAGGGCAATATCACGGTTGGCTCGATAATATTCTGTACAGTCTTTCGCCGCCTCCCGGCGCCGGCGAGGAAGGTGTCGCGGAAAGCCGTGGACAGTTTCCGGCGCGCGAGAGCCATATCGCAGTACTTCCTTGGAATGACACGGAGGCTGTGGAAAGTTACTTAAGTAAGCACGGACATCAGATCGCCGCCATCATTACGGAGCCGGTGATGTGCAACACGGCGGTGATTGAACCGAAGCCTGGCTACCTGCAATTCCTGCGCGACATCACCACCAGGTACGGGATACTATTGATCTTCGATGAGGTGATTACGGGATTTCGTTTATCGATTGCGGGCGCGCAAGGCCACTACGCAATTCGTCCCGATCTCAGCATTTTCGGTAAAGCTGTTGCCAACGGCCTGCCGATGAGCGTGATGGCGGGACGTGAAGACCTGTTCGCGCTGATCGGCTCCGGTCAAGTGGGCCATGGAGGCACTTACAATAGCTTGCCCCCGGCTATTGCCGCCGGCGTGGCAACTCTCAACATTCTCGAGCGTAACGACGGCGAGGTTTATCAGAAGCTGAAAGAGACTGGCGCCGCTCTGATGGAGGGGATCCGGGATCGGGCCGCCAAAGTGGGCGTTCCCGTCATTGTACAGGGCCATCCCTCGATTTTCTTTGTCGGCTTTCCACTGCCGGGCAAGGAGAGAGTGCCTCTAGTTGATTACAAGACTTCACTCGGCACAGACAACGATCTCTACGCGCAGTTTGTTTCGGCGATGGCTGACAACGGCGTTCGCATCATCCCTCGCGGCAATTGGTTTCTCTCGGCCGCACATACGCTGGCTGACGTGGAGGAGACGTTGGCGGCAGTGGAAGAGTCGTTTGCGCAGGTGGTCGTACCGTATTATTCGGCGGTAGGAAGCGCGCGACGATGATTTCCGCCAAAGATTTGCGCCTTCTGTTGCCGGTAGCTTTGGTTGCCTGTTGCTGGGCTGCGCCAGTAGGGCCGTGGACGCTTAAGAGTGATTTCGAGAATGGAATGCGCCAAGGCTGGGAAACTTATCCTCTTGCCGAGGATGCAGGTTATGATCCCACACTCGATCCCGTTACGTACCAGGGCCGGAAGGCTTTGGAGCGTCACAAGGCACCCAACCGTGACGGCGAATTCCGGCTTGGCTTTATTCGAAAAGCTCGGGTGATTGCCGGCTCTCATCCGCATTTGACTTTTTCCTACAGCGTTCCGTCGCCCGGTCCGGTGCGTCTGGAAGTGGGTATCTTCTACGGGGACACGCCGAAGTTAATTTCCTTAACCGCGAGGACGGGCGCGTGGGCGCAGGCGTCGCTCGCGCTGCCCCGCATAGCCGATGATGCCAAGGTTCGGGCGATCTCGATTACGGCTGTGTTTGCCGCAGCGCAAGAAGGCCGGCAGGAACGCTTCCTGATTGACGACGTCCAGCTATCCGCGATGCGTGAAAAAGATCTGGAGATCACCCAGCCTACGAACCTTTGGGACGAAGACCGGCGCCTGCACTACGTACGCCGGTCCTATCTGCCTGGTCAGGAACTAGTGGTAACAATGAACACCTCACAGGTGAACGTAAAGTTATTCGATCCGAAAAACCGTTTGGTCGAGGAACACCCGGCCACCGGCGCCATTCATCGTTTCTCGGCGAACGACGAGCCGGGGTTATGGCGCGCAGAACTGGCAAGCGCCGAAGGCACAGCGACGCTGTTGTTGCTGCTTCGAGGCACTGCGAATACGGCGTTGCTGTTCGACGACTTGCCGCCCGCGACCAAAGAATTGCTTGGCCTCATGAAGGAACATGCCGCGGCATTGCGCCGATCGATTCATCCGGAATTCGGCCCCAACATAGCGGATTTCAACAATCGATGGCTCCTGCCGGCTTTACCCGCGTATTTCAATCTGCTGCAACCGCCGGCGGAGTCCGCATTGTTCGAAGCACTTCAATATCGGTACAACGGCGACGCGCAGGCGTTAGCGAATGCGCGAAAGATTCTGTTGTCCATGGCGTCCTGGCCGGCGTGGGTTCATCCTTGGTTTACGGCCCACGGGTACGGTACTTACTACCCGGTCGGAATAGCGGCGGGTCATCTGGCCATCGCCAAAGATTTGATTCGGTCGAAATTGTCTCTGGAAGATCTGAAGACAATCGACCAGGGTTTGCTCGACAAATCGATCATTCCTGCATTCAACGAATACGTGTTGAACGACCGCATCATCTTCCATACCAGCAACTGGATCGGACACGCCGTCGGTGGCGCGCTGCTGGCGGCACTTGCCACGGAAGATCGGGATGTCGCCGGATACGCACTGGGTCTATATGCTAAGCAGCGCGACCATCTGGACGCGACTTATACCAGCGACGGCAGCTACGGCGAGGGCACGAGCTATATGAAATTCGATATGCAGACAACCTCGCTGGTGGCAGCCGCTTCAAAGCGCCATCTCGGCCAAAACGACGATGCGCCGCTGATCCGTTCGTACAAATATCTTTACTACACCTCATTTGGAAAAGGCGAGGCGCTCGACCACGGTGATTCACACGCATCGCTGCATCCATTCGGCGTGTTCGCATATGCGGCGTCCCAGAACAGCGACCCGCTATTGAACCGGATTTATCTGGAGAACATGGACCATGGTATGGGTTCGTTGCTGTCGCGAATTCTCTGGGAAGGCGCAATTCGCAAATTGCCGGAGGCCCCGGAGCTGCCTCGGTCCGCGGTGTTTCCGATCCGAGGTGGCGTCGTTCTACGCAGCGGTTGGAAGCCGGACGCCACTGTTATCGACATGCGCGCGTCGGCGCACTTCAACCATAACCATGCGGATCAAGGCAGCCTGTCGCTCGCACATCTGGGACAAGTTCTGATGAGCGAAGCCGGATATTCTGACTACTACAAAGACCCGTATTATCAGCCTTACGTCATTCAGGCGCTTGGCCACAATACTCTGCTGGTGGACGGCGACCCCGAGAGTCAGGAGATTCCAGGTAATCATTACCTAGGCGGACATCCGAAGATTCTGAATAGCTTCCTGGGCGATGCATATGACTACGTCGAGGTCGATCTCACTCCCGCTTATGATGCACGCCTGGAACGCTACACCCGTGCTCTGTTTTATCAGAAAGACGGGACGTTGGTCGTGATCGACCGCGTGAAAGGACACGGAACGCACAAATACTCAGTGGTATGGCATCCGGTTGCCGTGCCGCAGCCGCGCGAGGGCAACGGGTTGGTGGTCGTGAATGGTGACGCAGCGCTCGACCTGCAAGTGTTCGGCTCCAATCCTGTGATGCCAACGTCCGAAATTGCTCCGCGGCTTCTGGCTGAGTTGGAAAAGATGGATGTTAAGCGAGACTTCCCGCTGCCGATTTTGCGATACACGACGCGCGAGTCCTCTGGGGAAACGATTTTCGTCTCAGTTCTACGGCCTCGAGCCGCCAGTCAACCGGCGGCCGATTTTTCATGGACACGTAAAGACGGCGGGTATGAGTTGAAGGCCGCGGATCTCTTTGTCCGGCTCGGAACGGCTGAGGCGTCCGGTTTAAGCGCGATCAGCGGCGGCGCAGGTTTGTTGATTCACGGTACGCACTGGCAGAATGGCGATCGATCGATATCTGCGACCACTCCAGTGAGTCTTGAGCTGATGGAGAATCGCGGTAGTTCCGCCCTGTCGGTCCAGGCGGATGGTCCTTCCGAGCTGCGACTCCGTGGATTCGTAGGTCTCCCGGCTCAAATTACCGCGCCTGCCGGAACAAGCAAGTGGCCGGCCGCCCAATAAGCTCACGGCGTAGTGCGAAGCCGCGCGGCCATTTTCTCGAATTGGCCTTGGTCATACAGGCGCTCGATGGCCCTTAGCTTCTCCGGTTCACCTGCGAGAACCTTCCGCAAACGAGCAAAATAGCGATCGCGCGCAATGTCCTGATAAAACCGCATACCTTCGCGGCTGTCGTGGATTCTCTGGCCAACCCCTTCGTCACCACGGTATGCAGGCAACTTGTCGCGATAGAAAAGCTCCGCGTCATCCTCGCGAAAGTTCGTTTCCAAATGCTGAAGTGCCAATTTGAGCGCAGGAATTGCGATCGCATTTTGTGCCAGCGCGTCCGCCACAACAGACTTGTACCGCGCCGAGAGAACCTTGTACTCCAGCGGTACGGCTTCGGCTTTACCGCGCAAGTGCGTGACGCGATCGAAAACGCCGTCGCCATCGAAATCTGTCGACCACGTGTCGATGAAACCATCTTTGTCGGTATCCTCGTAGCGGACTTGGTAGTCGACCTTACCGTCGAAATCGTAGTCCACCTTCAGCCATCCCTCATCGGCGCCGCGCAAATGGATGCGGCGGTCGAACGGCGAGTAATACAAATTCATCCGGCCGCTGTTATCAAGATCGGTCTCATACCGTGTGTTGTAAGGACCAACGGGAGGCCCGCCGACCTGCGGGAAGTGTTCCGTGGGACTTGCAATCACACCTTCCCACCGGTTGTGAGGATCACCGCCAGGCCGCGAGTCGACATTGTTGTCATTCTCCACCCAGGCCATCAGTACGCGGCCCCAATCCGCGTGCTCCCCAAACGCCCGGGCCTTTGACCAGGCCAACACAGGGCCGGCATCGATACCCTGCAAGCGAATGCGCTCCGTCAGCGAAGGGGGCACCGGCAACGTCCGGCCGTCATTGTCCTTGTGCGATGCCAGGCAGGTGAAACCAAAATCGTAGTTGTGAGGATTCGCGCGAGTCGCATCGTTGTCCGCGTCGAGGCTATATCGCATACTCTCCACCTGGCTGCCCGATCCCGAGAAGCGAATGGCCACCTCTGCCAGCTTGTCGCCGTCTTCGTCATAAAACGCGAACGGATTCTCCCATCCCGGAACCCAGCGATTGTTGGCTGAGTCGAAAACATAGTTGGAGAAAATCTCGTCGCCATTGAAGTCGCATCGAAATTGGCATTCCTTCTGCTGGTAGCGATAATTGACGGTCTCCCACAGGCGATGATCGTGGCCGACATCACGCGACCACCAGACTTGAATCGTATCCGTCCCGAGATTCTTGTTATTCGCCGAGTACGAATAGATGGCCATCTCGTCAAGGGCATTGTCGTGGTCGCGATCGATGTACTCCACAACTGAATCCACGGTGCCATCACCGTGCAGATCCGCTACGTACAAGTCGCTATCTTGATCGGGACCGCCATCCTTGTCCATATCTCCGTCGCGATCGATAGCTTTCACCACGATGGGGCCGAGCGCAGGATCATTCTTGGGATCGGTATCGATGAAATAAATGGTGTCGATTTTTCCGTCACCATTCGTGTCGAATTTCAGACGCGTTCCCGGCGGCAAGGTCTTCAACTTTGCTACGGCGGCAGGATCGAAGCGGCACACTTCAGCGCCGAAGATGCGCCGGAACAATTCCTGATCGCGGCGCGCTTGTTGAGCTGGAACGATGGTCAAGGGCAGAATCGCAATTACTAATGCCCACGCGCGCTTCATTGGGGCAACTCAAGCAGCTTCGCCAATTCACTTGCGTGATCTGCAGCGGCGGGAATTTCTCCGTTGTCATAGCTTGCGGTGAAAGACTCAATCAACCGTGCAATTTTCCAGTACGCGATGGTGTCTCCCAGTGTGTAGCCGCCATCGGCCGAGCCCGTTGAGAGCGTTCGTGAACCATTTTTGGCGGGCGCGTGGGTCAGATATGGGTTCGAGGCGTTCCTTGCATAGAACAGATCGCGCGCCCGCAAGAAATAGAATTCACTAGCAACATCGAGACAGAAGCGCTTTCTCTCCGCGCTCTCTGCCTTGCCAGCCTCTGTTTCATAGGAAGCAGCGAGAGGCGGCTGCACCAGCTTCTTCAGAACGCCTATCAAGAGTTCGTCGTCGCCGATGGCGGAAGGGAGAATGCGATTGTTGTACTCGTCCTGCATCGTCTCGCGCTTCAGTATGACGGGGTGAGCGCGAACATCGCGGACACGGCTAACCCGTACGGGAACCGGATTTGTGCCTTCGAAGACCTGAGTCGTATCGAGGTACCCATCCCCATCGGAATCGAAGTAGCGGAATTCAAGATCCTTCGTTTCGTTGACGATATGTCCGATCTCGAGCCAGCCTTCGCGCGCGCCCTGCAGGTGATAACGTTTGTCCACGCCTGAGTAATATAGTTTGCGCTCGTTCGCCGGGTCCACCGAGTACTCCCGCCGCATGTTCCAACGCATGACCGGTCCACCAGTATTCGGCATGTACTCACGCTCATAAATCCAAAACTGCCCCTCCCACCGGAAAACCGAACGAGCTTCATCCCATGAGAAACCCGTCTGCTGTGCCGGATAGCTCATTGCTACCTGCACACCCAATTCGCGCGGCAACCGCACAACCGTTTGCGGCGGACGCCGCCGGGGATTTGTATAGCGCATGCCGGGATAGTTATATGGCTGCGCGCCAACCAGGTTGAAGCCAAACGTGAAGTGCGGCTTGTCTACGGGCTCACTCCGCTTATCGGGATCGAGATTGTAGCTGAAGCGGACATTCATATTTCCCGTCTTATCGAGCGGTGTGGCTTCCGGAGCCCACATGTAGTTGTAGTGGTTCGCATAATCCGGATCTTTACCTGAATTGCTTTCAAGCGGCGCCGCCGAAACGCGGAGCACTATGTCGCTGTGCCCGTCATGGTTGGCATCCCAAAATGTAAATGGGCATTCGGAAAGCGGCACCCACGTGTTGGTTGCCGGGTCGAATTTGTTCAAATAGAAATCGCGGTTGCCACGAAACTTGTTGTTGCGGAAATCTTCGCCACCCACGTAGCTCCAGTTCTTGAGCATGAAGACCGGACCTCCAACGTGGTCGTGATCTTCGGAAAACCACGAGTAGCGCAAGTAGCCATCCTGAAAGTGGCGTATTTCGGTCTCGTCAGCCTTCCCGTCTCCATCGTTGTCAATGAAGACAACCATTCGATCCACCAGACCGGTGGCCTTGAGGCTGACCACGTAAGCGGCGTTCGACTCATTTGCCGCCAGGTCTTTCGCTTGTCCGCTGTCGTCGATGATCTCAACGATGTTTCCGTCCTTCTTCTGGATCAGCGTATCGGGACGCCCATCGTGATTCAGGTCTAACGTGAAGCTCCCGCCTTCGGGCAGGGCCTTCGCTCTCGGCCACCAAGGCTTGTTCAGAAAAGTGAGACGGCCATCCGCGGACATGGCTGTCTCCTGCATGTACCATGGCAAACCTGCCGCCATCATGCTGACGCACGACAGCATCGCAACGCAGAAACATGCTTTCATGACGAACTACCTCCGCAAATGCGACGCCACCTTCGCGATGGCATTCGCGATCTGGTGAACATGCAACTCGCTGTAATTTTCGTTCCAGTGCAGGGCGATCACCTCAGAGAGTGCGCGCTCCGCGTTGGGACAGAGCCCTCTTGCAAAAGTTTGACCGGGCCATTGAGAGAACGGATAACCGGAAGTTCCGTACGTTTTTTGCTCGGCAAACAACGGTGAGCAATACAGCGGGTCTACAATGTACTCCACCCAGCCCGGCACGCCTTCGGCAAGTAGCGCCTGGCCGAATTCTTTCGCCGTTACCCCTATGACGTGAAGCATGTACAACCACCACGCCGGATCGGTGCCCGCCGGCACAAGCGGAGCCGATACGCCAGGAATATCCGCAATCAATTCCGTGAGCAGCGCCGCGCGATCCCGTCGGCGATTTACAATGTCTTCCACTTTATCGAGTTGCCCCAGCGCAACCGCGCCCTGCAGTTCCGACATGCGGTAGTTCTGTGAAAGAAACAGGAAGCGCCACGCACCGAGCGCACTTACATCACGAGGCCATGCTTTGTCGGAGAACAGCAATGCACGGCGGGCATACTCGCTGTTCGAAGTGGTCATCAGCCCGCCTTCGCCGCACGTGATGTGCTTGCTCTGCTGCAGGCTGAAACAGGCAAGATCCCCTAGAGTGCCCACCAACTGCCCGTGATACTCGGCCCAGTACGCCTGCGCGCAGTCTTCAATAAGAACAATACCGCGGCTTTCCGCCAAGAACCGCAGCGCCCTCATGTCACAAGGCTGGCCGGCCAAATGTACGGCTACAATTGCCCGGGTGCGGCTGGTGATACGGCGCTCTACGTCTTCCGGATCGATCGTCATTGTGCGCGGATGAATATCCGCAAACACCGGAATGCAGTTCTGCCAAAGGATCGGAAGAAGAGTGCCGAGGTCCGTGACCGGCGGGACGATGAATTCGTCGCCCGGCTCAGGATTGAGTGCGGCTACTGCGAGATGCACCGCGGCGCTGCCGGACGAACACGCGACCGTGTGCGCAGTTCCCAGCTTCTTCGAGAAGGCCGCTTCGAGACGCCGCACCATGGTTCCGCCGTTGCGAGTGAGACATCCCGAGTGCAGCGCTTCCAGCACCAGAGCTTCTTCGGCTTCATCAAAGGTCCGGCCATCGCTGTGAAGAAAAGTGGGAAGCGCAAGCGGCACGGCTCGAGGGCCGCCATGAAGTGCGAGAAGTTCCGTTGTAGTGGTCATCGCATTAAAGAAGAATTTTCCGCTGCTCGGCGGCCGATTGGTAGGCTGCCAACGCAATCTGTACCGCAGCGCGCCCATCCTCTCCGGTAACCGCCGGCCGCCGCTTTTCTCGAATGCTATTCAGAAACTCCGTTCCCTGTGCCGCGTATGCCTCCAGCCGCACGGGATCGAGCATGCCTTTCCCTTTGAAATCGATGGGCGCTTGTTCGACAACTGAAGTCCACGCACCGTTTCGACCGAGCCGAAGAACTCCGTAGGCGTCGAGATCGAGTATACCCGTATCGCCAACGACTCGCGCGGAGAACGCGCTGTGCGGAATGCCGGGTGACGGAATTGTCCAGCTCACCCAAACAGTGGCCATCGCGCCGCCTTCCAGGCCAAGCACCGCCATGGTGGAGACCTCGTTGTTCGATGGAGACTCGCGCTGAACTTCCGCCGAGACGCTCAGCACCTGCTTGCCGGTCAACCAGCGCACCAGGTCAATATTGTGGATCCCATGGCCAAACAAAGTACCCAGATTCTCAGGCTCGCTTTGCCAGGCAGGCAACGATGCTAAGCCGCCGGAATTTAGCGCGTAGGCGTGAATCTGCCGCACGGTGCCGATAGCGCCCTCCTGAATCAGCCTGTAAGCCTCGCTGTTCACTCTACGAAAGCGCTGGCCGAACATGATCATCACGTTGACGCCTGCGCCTGCAGCCGCCGCGATAATCCGGTCGCAGTCCGCGACGCTCGCGGCCATCGGCTTATCCAACAGAATATGTTTACCGGCTTCGGCAGCGGCCACCGAGTGCTCGGCGTGCTGGGCGTGCGGGGTGCTGATGAATACTGCATCCACGTCCGGGCGTGCGAGCAATGATGGCACGTCCGCGGCAGCTTCGACGCCGTACTCTTTCGCGAGCGCGGCAGCGCGGGTTCCGCCCGCAATGCCTGCAAGTGTTGCGCCTTTCAAATAGCGAGCTATAGTTTCGGCATTGGTGCGGCCCATAAAGCCGGACCCGATCACGCCAATTCGTATTTCATTCATAATGTTTCAGTCAATTTAAGTAGACGCCGGGCATTGCCGGCAAAGATCGCTTCCCGGTCGGCGTCGGAGATCCGGGCATGTTCAATCTTGCTGACTCCCGCTGCTGCGTTCTGCAGCGGCAATCCCGTACCTAGCAGGATTCGGTCGCTACCGATTTCCTGAACTACTTTCGCGATGGCCTCAAAGCCTTGTATACACGACGTCTCGATATGCACGGCCGGGAAGCGGTGCATCAATGCCAGACCAACGCGCAATTCCTGGAAATAATTAAGCCCGGTCAGTATCCACGGCGTCTTCGGATGCCGTTCGACGATGGCCACCGTCGTTCCCAGTTCCAACATTGGCATCCCCCAGTTCATCAGCACACGGAGAGGAAGCTGCACGGGAATGCCAAGCGATGCGGCTTGCTCACAGAGATCGTCGATGAAGGGTTCGTATAGCAAATGGTAAGTGTGAAACTGAGGCGCGAGGCGAATCCCGCGCACGGATGGTTGCTTGCTGAGATCGAACGGATTTGCATCGAGCTTATGGCTAAGCTCGGGAGGTCCCACACACGCGAAGGCGAAAAATCGGCCCGGATTTTCGGCTTCTGCCTGCGACGCCTCCGCGTTGCCGTCGCGCCAATTTACGAAGAGGCTTCGGGTCGACGTGACGACTGCCGCATCGATGCCCGCGTGATTCATCGTTTCCAGCACTTGAGCAGGGGTCGATTGCGGTACGGGCCAATAGGGCCAAGCGCCAATGTACGCGTGCACGTCGATGCGCATCAGGTGAGACCGGCGAGGCGCGCGATGTTGCCGCCGAGAATCAGATCAAGCGATTTGGAGTCGATTGAAGTCTCACGTATCTTCGCCATCTGCGTCCAGGGATCGAGCAGCGGCATGTCGGTTCCGAAGATGATTTTCTCCGGCCCCAGGATAGAGACGGCCGTCTCGACGAAGTTCGTGTCGATGGTGGAACTAGCCGTTTCCAGATATAGGTTCTCAAAGCGCTGCGCCGCCATGATCGCCCGATTCCAATCACCTTTGGCGAATGGTTGGCCACCGGCATGCGCCATCATGAAACGGCATTCGGGTACGGCCTGCATCAGATACTCGCATTCGGAGGGCGTCGTGTGCGCCAGCACGACGAACTTCAGATCTACGCACTTTTCGAGGATCGGAATCATGGCCGGCTCTGCTATGGAAGCTTCGGGGGTCGAATAAATCTTCAGACCGGACATGCCGTAATCGTCTCGGCATCGCTGCAACTCACCGAGGGCGGCCGAGCCGAAGCGGGTCGAATGCAGACTCGCGTAGCCGACGATTCGCTTTGGAAAGATCTTCATCTGCTGGTACAGCAGGCGATTGCCTTCGAACATGTCGTAGAAGAGCGCCGTCAGGTCCGTGCAGAAAATGCGATCGATCCCCAACTCATCTGCTGTCCGGACGAGCAATTCGCCGGTTATATCTATCTGCAACCGGGCGGATTTGCCGATGTGGACATGGGCGTCGATAAGCATCGGGATATGACCAGTAAAACGCCGTCTCCCAGCTTTGTCAAGAGCAAATTGAATTTGACTTAGTCAAAGTGGGCTTAGCCGCTGCGGCCTTGATCGGTGCCTTCGCCGCCGGGGGAGGCGTGGCAGTGAGCTTCGCGGCGATTGCCGCGGCGGCGTCCAGCAGTGCCGCGGAAACAACCTCGACATGGGCTTGATTGAGCCGCACGTTCGGCGCCGCGATACTCATAGCGGCGATAGGATGTTCGTTGCCATCCAGGATAGGTACCGCGACGCAGTAACCGCCAAGCATGCTTTCCTGATCGTCAATTGCGTAACCCCGCTCCCGCGTTTTCTCCAGGTCGGCCTTCAGAGCGCTCAACGTTTCGAGCGTATGCTCCGTCACACGCGGCATCCCGTAGATCTTGAGAAGCTCTCTTACCTGCGTGTACGGTAGGTATGCCAAGTGCGCCTTGCCCAGAGCTGTGCAATGCAGGGGATCGGTTCCGCCCACGTGTTCCGCCAGACGGAATCGCTCGAGGCTCTCGCGCACTTCGACGTAACGAATTGTTCCCTCCATCATCACGCCGAGGTTCACGGTCTCCCGGAAACGCGCCAGCAACTCGTCCATGTAAGGACGAGCCAGGCTAACCAGGTCCGTGTGACGCATCTTCGCGCTTGTCAGGTCAATCAGTTTTGAACCAAGTTCGTACAGCTTATCCTTCTTGATGACGTAGCCATGCTTGGCGAGCGTGTAAAGCAGACGGAACACGCTATTCATTCTCTGATCGAGCTTGTCTGCGATTTCCTTCAACGAGAGCTGCGGCTTCTGCTCATGCACAAACACCTCGAGGACATCGAGCGCGCGCCCGACCACCTCGATGTAGTACACGTCTTTACCGGATGTCTTCATCAGCTACACCAACCTATACTACTGTGCTTCCGCATCCACTTTGTCCGGGCGTGGAGTGGTCTGAAAACGAAACTCGCCAATGTCCAGGCGAGTGCTGGATGCTTTGCCGGCTGTCCCAAGGAATGAGCTCAAATTGGAAATTCCGCTGCCGCTCCAAGCCCCGGCAACGGAATAGTCCATCGTCACGACTCGGCCCGGTGTTAGCCTGCTTCGAGACACCAGGCCGTGATTCGTTCCTTCTTGTGTACGAACGCTGGAAACTGGATCAAACGCTGCCGCCTCGTAAAACAAACCCAGGCCAATGTCTCCGTCGCGCTGATTCTGCCGGCCGGTCACGATGAATTGTCCCGGCGTATTCGTCACCGAACCTGCTCGGAAGTTCCCGGACGCCAATGCCAACTTCATAGTTGCCACCTGAACCCGCCATCTCTAAGGGAACAACCTCGACGTGACAGCGGACGTTGGATGTTCCAGCGTCGATCGAGTATACGGCACGAATACGGAATCTGTCGCCGTCGGGAGCCCAATCGTCCAAGGTGGCTTCCACGATCGCCCTCAGCGGGCCTTGCGAGATGACTTTGTAGTGGGGAGCGATTGGCGGGGAAGGCTTGTGAGCATAGCTTGGAACGTTCATCGGCGGCTGCCATACTTTGCCGTTTCGCCGCAGGAAGAGGCCTCCCAACCCGAGCGTACCGCCGATGTGGAACACGTCGCGTCCGGCGCCCAGGTCACGGAAGACCGGGACGTAGCCAGCAAGATCGTTGTTTAAGCCCGAAAGCCCTGGCGAACGCCCCATGATGTCGAGAAAAAATCCGCCATACGTGCGGTAACCAACCAGTTCGGACTCCAAAGCCACCACCTCCCGGTTATACCCGTAAGAATGTTTCGCGTGCACCCGCTTGGGATAGGAGACAGTGTCGTCGAGCGTGGTTGAGTAATAGATGTCCACTTGCCGTCTTTCATGGGCCGCCAGTTCAACTGGAAACTCAAATTGATCCGGCGTTCCGTCTCCATCCAGGTCGTCGATCTGTAAAGGAAGAAATGTGGCAGGGCGATCCTTGCTTGTCGGATTGAGCAGAAGCGCAAACGCCAACCGGCCTGGGAATTCCAGTGCTACTTTTCTTGCATCCGCGGTTGGAATAGTAGCCAGCATTTTGACCGGCTCCGGCGACGGGTTTGAAACCTGGATTGTCAGGCGCGCACCAAGGTTTGGCAGCAGCCAGTCGCTGATAGATTCCGCGGCCCGGACCTGAACAGTGATGGCAAAGACGAACGTTACGATCCATCGGAAGGATTTCATACGGTTACGGATACCTTGATCTTCTTTCTCAAAAAACTAAGCCCGAAAAGCGCAAGCCCTAGCCCGCATGTGATGTCGGTCCAGCGCGCGCCATTGGATGCTGCCAGAGCACCGGCCAACACCAGCAGCGATCCTACGACGATCGTGGCCGCTCCCAACGCGGGCCGCGAGGAGTCATTCGCGGAGCCACCAATCTCCGATGGTTGAACTGGTGTGTCGAGGTCCCGGAAAAAGGCCGCTACCTTAGCCCGTTCTGCATCGTCCCGTTTGGGGAGAATGCTGCCCAACCACATTCCAAGTGCAGTCATCAGAATGGTGGACACGATTGAAATGCTCTCAAAACGGTACGAGGCCCATGTCCCCTGCATTCCAGGAATTCGTGCAAGATACCAGGTCTTCAGGATGAAAGCGATGAACCCGGTGGCAAGTCCCGCGATGAACCCCGCGAGTGCTCCGCGCCAGGTCAACCATCGAACAGTTAGTCCAGCGAGAATCGGCAGCATTGTCGGGGCCAGAAATAATCCAAAGATCGTGACCATCAGGCCGAACAACGATTGCTGCTGGCTGACCGAGATCCACACGCCGAGGCCGGTAATGATAACTCCGAGAATGAGAGTGAAGACTCGGCCCATGCGGACCGATGTGCGGTCGCTCGCGTTCGGATTGAGCACCCGTTGATAGAAGTCTCGCGTAAGCACGCTGGCGATCGCATTGAGATCGGCGCTAATGGTAGCCATAGTGGCCGAGAACATAGCCGCCACAATGATGCCGACCATGCCGACGGGCAGAAGTTCCAAAACTAACAGCACGTATGTATCGGCCGTTCTGTGCTGCGCGATAAGGTCCGGCAGAAACTTGCGCCCGATTATGGCAGGTAGGAGCATCAAGGGTGTACCGACGAAGTTGAGAGCGGCCGCCAGGTAAGCCGCCTTGCTCGCGGAGGGCTCGTCGGGAACCGAATAATATTTTTGCGCGAGTGCCCAGGTAGCGTTATAGCTGATGGCGATCAGGGCCGTAAAGGCGAGGACATACCCCCAGTTATAGGGGCCTCCGGTAAAATGCAGAAAACCTGGCGGCAGCCCTGTAAACGCGTGCGACGGACCACCAACGCGCCAGATCGCCAACGGCAGCAGCAGAAGCATGGCCGCAATCTTCATCAGGAATTGAATGTAATCGGTAACGACGAGTGCCCACAAGCCGCCGAGCAAAGTATAGGTCACAGTCACGAAACCGCACGCAATGATCGCAGTCTTCAGATCTACGCCAATCCCGGTAGAGAGAATTAGCGCGGTAGCGAAGATCTTAAGTCCGTCGTCAAATATTTTTACCGGTATGCCGGCCCAGGCGAACAATTGGCGCAGCGGCGCGTTGAAGCGCTTTTCGAGAAACTCGACCGGCGTAATGACACGCGCCCTTCGCCACCGCCGTGCGAATATGAGGCCGCCCATGGCACACGCCGGCGTTGTCGTCCAGAACAACGAGATACCTACCCAGCCATACGTATACGCGATCTGAGAGTAGGCGATGAACGTGAACGCGCTGAAGCTGGACATGTAGTGGGAAATCCCGGCGAGCCACCAGGGAACTTTGTGTCCACCGGCGAAATAATCCCGGGCTGCCGTCTGCTTCCGGTTGAAGTAAATCCCGACGAGAACAACTACCACGAAGTAGCCGAAGATGACTACATAGTCCGGCAGCGTTAGACCGATCCTGGTCACCTCTCAGCCTGGACCCGGTTCCGCAATGAGCCAATCCCGTCGATTTGGCAAAGCACCTCGTCTCCGTCTTTCAGCGCTTTGCTTCCAGATCCCAGGCCCGCGCCCGCAGGCGTGCCCGTAGCGATTATGTCACCAGCTTCCAACCTGGTAATCGAAGAGATGTACGCAATTTGTGCGGGCACATTGAACAGCATCGCCCCGGTCGACGACTCCTGCCGCAACTCCCCGTTCACAAACAGCCGGATGGCTAAGCTATGAGGATTCGGGATTTCATCGGCAGTAACGATCCAGGGCCCACACGGAGCAAAGCCGTCGAACCATTTGCCGGCCAGCCAATCGAAGAATCCATCGGCCTCACGCTTTCGACGATTCTCAATCCGGCTATTCAACTTTCGCTCGGAGATATCGTTCAGAATCGTGTATCCAAACACGTGGTCAAGGGCGTCCGCTTCGCTGATGTTGCGGCCGCCACGGCCGATAACGACCGCTAGTTCCACCTCCCAACCCACCGCTGCATTGTTCGAGTGAAGAGGGATTACCGCGCCATCCGCGATCAGGCAGGTGGAAGGTTTCAGAAAGACTTGCGGAGTAATAATGTCGCTTGCTTCCGGCGCGGCGTATCCGCTCTCGATGATATGTTCCCGATAATTGCCAGCCAGGCAGAGAAGCTTACCAGGGTTGGGAATCGGAGGAAGCAGGCGATTCGAGTCAAATAAAATAGGCTCCCCGCGCTTCACAACTCCTAGTTCGGGCCCGCCAATTAGCGAACGCAGATCCGCGGCGGTCTCAAAGAGCTCCAGGTAAACTGGTCCGTCGGCGTGAGTAACGATGCCAGAGCGAACCCCTTCTTCAGTTTGTATGGTGGCGATCTTCATTGCCTTCTCCGGCGTCAGGCCAAGAGTACGACGCCGTACGGTCAGTTCTATCGAACTTAACGCATTAGGTCAGGTAAGGTCAAGGAAAATTTGATTGTGGCAACTTTGATTTGTGTGTAACAAGTGTCTCCCGCGCAGAAAGCAGGTGACCGCATTCGCCGGCTCAACGAGCGTATTCCGGAATCGAGGCGGTTACTACACCAGACAGCCGTCGGGATTTCCACTGCTCGTAGAGTATCGGATAGACGATCAGTTCCATCAGGAACGAGGTAGCCAGACCACCTACCATAGGGGCGGCGATCCGCTTCATCACTTCCGCGCCGGCGCCTGTGGACCAAAAGATCGGCGCCAGTCCCAGGAACATGGTAGCCACCGTCATGAACTTCGGCCGGATACGGCGCGCGGCGCCCAGGAGGACGGCTTGGCGCAGATCCGCGGGCGTCCGCATCCGGCCCTCGATCAAAGCCTTCTGCCAGGCCAAATCCAAATACAACACCATAAAGGTTCCGGTTTCCGCGTCCACGCCCAGCAGCGCGATCAGACCCACCCAGACCGCCGGGCTCATCGGATATCCCAGGAGATACAAGCTCCAGACCGCGCCGATCGCCGAGAACGGCACCGCCAGCAGCACCAATGCTGATTTTGCGGCCGACCGGGTATTCCAGTACAGTAGGACAGCGATCAACACCAGCGTCAGCGGCACGACCTGCAGGAGGCGCAGGTTGATACGCTGAAACGCTTCATATTGGCCGCTCCACGACAGCGTGTACCCTGCCGGCAAGCTTAGTTTCCGCGCCAGTATCCCTGCCGCTTCGGCGATGTAGTCCTCGGCATCGCGCCCATCGAGGTCCAGGTATACATACCCCGTCAGCATGGCATTCTCGTCGCGAATCATCGCCGGTCCGGACACCACCTTAACGGCAGCCAGTTGTCCCAGCGATACCGCGTCGCGGCCGACTGAACCGCCCACCAGCACTTGGCGCAACGCATCCAGATTGTCGCGCGAATCTCGTGGCAGGCGTACATTTACCGGGTAGCGCGCCCGGCCCTGAATAACAGTGGTGATGTTGTCGCCGCCAATCGCGTTATGCACAGCGGTCTGGGCCTCTTCCACCGATATGCCCGCACGCCCCAGTTCGCCGCGGTCCCACTCGATGTCAACATAGCGGCCGTCGTTGGTTCGTTCGGCAAAGACCGTGCGCGTGCCGCGAACGTCCCGGAGCAGTTCCTCCACGCGGATTCCGAGATCCTGAATGCGCTGCAGATCCGGTCCCGCGATCTTCAATCCCAAGGGGCTGCGCATGCCGGTGGCGAGCATGTCGATTCTGCCGCGCACTGGCATGGTCCAGGAGTTTGCGACGCCTGGAAACTTCATCGCAGCGTCGAATTTGGCGATCAGCTCCTTCTGCGACATCTGGCGGGGCCACTGCTCACGCGGTTTCAGCACGACCACGGTTTCGAGCATCGAGAGGGGCGCCACATCCGTCGACGTATCGGCTCGCCCGGCCTTACCCAGCACGTGGGCCACTTCGGGCAGGCTCTTCAACCGGGAGTCAGTGAGTTGCAGCAGCCGCTTTGCTTCTGTAATCGAGATGGCGGAAAGGGTGGAAGGCATGTAGAGCAATACACCTTCGTCCAGCGGCGGAACGAACTCGACGCCGAGTCTGCGATACACCGGGATGGTACTGACTGCCGCGGCCAGCACCACAGCAGCCACCAAGGCCCTGTGCCGCAGCGCGTACAGCAGCGCCGACTGGTAGATGCGGACCAATAGCCGGCTGAGCGGGTGGTGTTCTTCGCTCCGGATCTTGCTGCGCAGTGCGGAGTTCAGCAGGCGTCCCCACCATCGCCGCCCCCAGTCGCGCACTCCGAGGCCAGACAGAGTCAGCCGCAACGCAGGATCCAGGGTGATGGCGAGGAGTGCCGCGACGAACATCGTCAGGCTTTTGGCATAGGCGAGCGGATGGAAGAGCCGTCCTTCCTGCCCTTCCAGTGCCAGCACCGGGAGGAAGGCGACGGACATAATCAGGAGTGCGAAGAAAGCCGGACGGCCGACTTCCTTCACGGCGCTCAGGATGACGACCTCCGTGTCGCCCTGGCCGCCTTCCCGCTGCCACTCCTCCAGTTTCTTGTGGGTCTGCTCGACCACCACAATGGCCGCGTCCACCAGCGCGCCTGCCGCGATCGCAATACCGCCTAGCGACATCACGTTGAACGACATTCCCATCAAATGGAACGGTACAGCCACCGTCAGTACCGTGAGCGGAATCGTAAGGATGGGGATCGCCGCACTCGGAGGGTGCCAAAGGAACAGCAGGATTACCACCACAACCGTGACGATGATTTCGATGAGCGCCGTTCGCAATGTAGCGATGACCCTTTGGACCAGCTCGGAGCGGTCGTAGACCGGAACCACGCGAACTCCAGGAGGCAGTCCCGGGGCGATCTGTTTCAGTTTGGCCTTGACGCGATTGATCAGGTCAACGACGTCGGCGCCCTGCCGCATGACGACAATTCCAGAGACGGTCTCGCCCTGCCCGTCGAGGTCGGCTACGCCCCGGCGCATTTCCGGGCCGAGCGTCACCTTTCCGATATCCTTCACACGGACCGGTTGCGAGGTTCCTCCGCCCGTCACCACGGCCTCTTCGAGATCACGGGGGTCCTTCAAATAACCATGCCCCCGGATCATATACTCAGCGCCGCCGAACTCCAGCAGGCGGCCTCCGGTTTCTACGTTGCTCCGCCGCACCGCCTCCACCACGGCCGCGAACGGGATGCCCAGTGCACGCAGGCGCGCCGCATCCGCGGTGACCTGGTATTGCGGCACAAATCCACCCACCGAAGCCACTTCCGCCACACCCGGAACCGAGCGCAGGTGATAACGCAGGAAAAAATCCTGCGTCGTCCTCAATTGCGCCGGGGAAAGTTTCCCTGAGTCATCTGTCAACGCATACTGAAAGACCCATCCCAGCGCAGTGGCGTCGGGGCCGAGTTCCGTTTTGACACCCGCAGGCAGCGTGGAGAGCACTCCGGCAAGATATTCCAGGGTTCGCGAACGCGCCCAATACAGGTCGGTTCCATCTTCGAAGACGACGTAGACGAAGGAGTAGCCAAAATCCGAAACACCGCGTACGGCCTTGACCTTCGGCGCCCCCAGCATCGCCGTGACGATGGGGTAGGTCACTTGGTCTTCGATGAGGTCCGGACTGCGATCCCAGCGGGAATACAGAATCAACTGCGTGTCGCTGAGGTCGGGAAACGCATCGATGGGAATTTGCCGTATGCTCCAGGCGCCCCACATCGCCATCGCCAGAACCAGCCCGATGACGGTGCCGCGATGGCGGGCGGAAAGCTCGATCAGACGGTCAATCATTGGTAGCCGGACTCTTCATGCGGCTTTCGGAATCCAGCAGGAAGGCCCCGGCGGTCACCACGCGTTCTCCCGCTTTCAGGCCGGCGCGGATTTCCACACGGTCGCCGTCCTGCCAGCCAGTCTCCACCTCGCGCTGCTCGTACTGTCCGCCGCCCAGCGCGACGAAGACCCGCTTCGAATTTCCGGAATCGATGACGGCGTCCGCGTGGACGGTGATGGTGGAAGGAGTGGGAGCATCGAGATCGACGTCGACGATCATGCCCGGGATCAGCACTCCGCGCGGATTGTCCACTTCGAGCCGCAGCTTTCCGGTGCGTCCCTGCTCATCGAATTGCGGAGGCGTTGGCGCGACTCGCGCCTCCATCGACGGGAGCCCTTCCATGCGAATTCGCGCTTTTGCGACCGTGCTGGGTAAAGCCTCATTTCCTCGTTGAATGTCGGCCAGAACCCAGACTCGTTCGAGGTTGGCGATGCGGTAGAGCAGTTCCCCTTTCATGAACCGCTGTCCCACGTCGACGTGGCGTTCCAGGATTTGGCCATCGGCCGGGGCGGTGAGATTGATATCGAAAGTCTCGCGGTGAGTCCGGCTCAGCTCTTCCATCTGCCTCTGGCCCATACCGACGAATTCGAGGTTATCGCGCGCCGTGGAGAGTTGCTGCGTAGCCAGGGCGAGAGACTGGGCGGGGGTGGATGGAGCCTGCTTCAGGCGTTCACAGGAATCGAGCGCGTAGAGGTAAGCCTGCTGCGGCGCTGAGATGTCTTTGCTGAAGAACGCCGCCAGCGCCTCGCCGCGTTTCACCTGGGTTCCGGTCCGGTCGGAGAATACGTGCCGCACCCATCCATCGACGCCGGCCGAAACGCGGTACGTGCGGCTCTCGTCAGGCACCACGCGGCCCGCGGTGCGCACCGTATGGGCAGCAGGCGCCGATTGCACGATCTCGGTCTCCAGACGGCCCGCCTGCTCCTGATCCGATGTCAGGCGGACACTCCCCGCGGGCATCTCCTTCACCTGGGCGGGTTCGGGGCCGGCGTATACCGGCTCCAGATCCATCCCACAATCCGGAGCCTTTCCAGGACGTTCCGAGCGGTAGGACGGATGCATCGGATCGACGTAATAGAGCACCGCGCGCGGGCCGGAACTCGCCTTCACCACCACTGGCTCCAGCGTTGGACGCGAGTCGCGTCCGGCAAAGTACGCGATGCAGACCAGGGCCGCTACGCCAAGTCCAGACAGACACGGCTTGAAGAGATCTCCCGCCTTATACACGTTTCCGCCTATTTCATCGCGATCCCGTGGGGACGCGCAGGACCAAATGGGAAGGCAGTGTTGAAGTCGAGCTTGAAGCGCGTGTCCTCAGTGAGCGTGTCGTGTGTTACTTTCACCACGTGAACTTTGTGGTCGCCTTCAAAGTGGATGATTCCGGCGTCGTCCTCGTTTAGGAAGTAATCGGTAACCACCAGGCGCGAATCGTCGCCATTCAGCATGATGTTATGCGGGCCGCTGTCGGCCGGTCCCAGGGTAACAACCGCTACCTGCTTGAGGTTCGTGCGATCCGTGGTGTCGAGCATGGTAACTTGACCTGCCTGGAACATGCTGACAATCAGACGATCGCCGCTTTGTGGCGTCGCCAGAATCTGGCCCATTCCGCCGCTGACATCCGTCTTCACATGCGGTGTTACGGTCGCCATGTCGAATGCCACCACGCCCGTGCCGGCAACCGGATCGATCGCGTAGATATGCCCATCGAACATCCCCGCGGTGTAGCCGATGCCGAGCAGATCCTTGGGCAGCATCTTCACGTCCATGGTGCCCAGCGCCGGTCCGCCGTTCGGCGACGTGAGGTTGATCGTATTGACAAGTTTGCGTTTGCGATAGTTCCAGATGCGAATCGAACCGCGAAGCTCAGGACCTGCCGAGCCCGTGAGCGTGCTGGTCGGCAGAATGAAATCCGCCGTCATCATTACGTTCAGGTCCGGCCGCGCAGAGATGCCATGCGGGTTGAATCCGTCCACCGGGGGCGCCTTCGGAAACTCCTGGAACAGCGATAGTCCACCGAAATGATTCGCCACGAAGTGCAATTGCCCGTCGAATTCCGCGATTCGGCCTGGGGCTCCCCCACTTGCCGACCCCATTTGGCTAATCAGAAAGCCGCCGTTTTCCGTGGGAAGAAAGTCGTCCGTGATGGCCGATTCCACGGCCTTGGAAGAAAGCAGAAAACGCGGATTTCTGGCATCGCTGACATCGAAGAAAAAGATCCCGTTCTGCCCCTTCAGAACACTCAGCAGCCCGCCGCATGCCAGAATTTTTCCTGTTGAGTTCAGGTGGCAATGGTGGGCTTCGTTTCCGATGTTGCCCGGCGGCGGTAGTTGTACCACTTTGAGCACTTTGCCGTAGTCCGCCGACTCCTCATCGAAATCGATCACGGCCAGGAAATCGGGAGACCGATGAGCCTGATCTCCGGCCCATATATACAGAGTCTTTTCCTGACCCTTGGCGTGGTCTTCCTGAGCCACGGCAACCGCCGATCCCATCCAGCCAATGGCCAAGGCGAATACAACGCTCGCCGCGGCAGACATGAACCCCTTCGTCTCTCGCATTCCGTCAGACCTCCGTGAAAATCACTGCTCATCGGGTAATGGGAGAGCAGGCCGGAAAATTGTATCACCGATCTTCATTTTTTTTGTGCAAGGTAAAATAGTCTCTACGTCGACGATCCCAGCCACGCTTCAACCCGACACCGTAGCCAGCCTGATGGCGAGCTTTCGCACTGGTGACCAGACGGCGGCTGGCCGGCTGGTTGAGATTTTCTATCCGGAATTGCGGCGCATCGCCGTCGCCCGCATGCGTGCCGAGCGCCCCGGTCACACGCTTCAGCCGACCGCGCTGGTACATCAGCTCTATCTCGAACTGGTCAAAGTCAAAGCCCTGCGTTCCACTTCTTCGGGCGGGGCGGATGAGAAGACCGCATTCCTGGGGCTGGCCGCCTACCTGATGAAGAGGCTTCTGATCCATCACGCTCGTCCGCTCTCAAAGCGTGCGGAGAAAACCGAGCTGCCCGATTTTCCAACTCCGGAGTCAGGCACCGAAGATGCGCTGATTGAAATCGACGGCACCCTCAACCGGCTCGCGGCGATCAATCCAGCGCTCCGGCGAGTGGTGGAACTCAGAGTGTTCGAGGGCCTGACGCGCGAGGAGATCGCCCGGGAAATTGGCTGCGGTACCGCTACTGTCGCGCGCCATTGGACGTTCGCTCGAAACTGGCTGGAGGACGCCTTCGCCGGGACGTCAAACCAGTGACGGACGAGCGCTGGCAGTTGGCATTCGCGATCTACGAGACCGCCGCCCCCCTTACCGGGACTGAGAGGCAGGAGTATATCCACACCGCCGCTCCGGATAAAGAAGTAGCGGATAAAGTGCTGGCCATGTTGGACGAAATCAGCGCAGCATCCGATAGCTTTACCGAACAAGCGTATTCCAACTACCCTGCTCCCGAGCCGCCCTCGACCAGCCTTCCGATCGGCTCATCGCTCGGGCGGTATGTCATCACCGGCTTTGTCGGCCAAGGGGGGATGGGGAGAGTCTATTCGGCCCACGACCCGGACCTGAACAGAGAAGTGGCCTTGAAAGTGATCGCACAGAGCGCCGAGACTTCCACCTCCGAAAACTTCATTGGTGAAGCACAAGCGGCATCGGCCCTGAACCACCCCAACATTGTCACGGTGCACGAAGTGATTCGCTCAGGCCCCGCGGTGGCGATCGCCATGGAACTGGTGACCGGGACCTCCCTGCGGCATTATTGCGGCACGGTCCAGCCGGTCGAAACGTTAGTTCTCTGGGGACGGCAAATCGCCCACGCGTTGGCCGAGGCGCATGCTCGCGGCATCGTCCATCGGGATATCAAGCCGGAAAACCTGATGCTCCGCCCTGACGGATATATCAAGGTTCTCGACTTCGGACTCGCCCGGCACGCCGGCGCCAACCGGGCAGACGACGAATTGGCTCTGGGCACGCTCGGGTACATGTCACCGGAAGAGATCGAGCAGCGACCTATAACCGCCGCGAGCGATATCTTTTCTCTTGGGGTAGTGCTCTACGAACTGGCGTCAGGAACAAATCCCTTCCGTGGCGAGTCGGCCGGCGCGACCACGAGGATGATTCTGGGATTGGCGCCGTCTCCTTTGCCGGAAAAGGCCGGGGCCATTCCAAAGGAACTCGATCGCCTTGTGCGCTCGATGCTCAACAAGTCGGCGGCGCAGCGCCCGACCGCTGCGGAAGTCGCGGCGCAACTGGAGGCAATTGCAGTACCGCGAGTTCACCGGCGCGTTGCTGCCTGGGCAGCCTGGGCAGTCGCTGCGCTTGCTGTCTGTGTAATCGGAGGAGGAATAGCAACGTGGCGTGCGAAGCCGTCCGAACTCCAGATCTCTCCGCTCGCAAGCTTGCTCGGCGCTGAAAGACAGCCATCCTTTTCAGCGGACGGCACCCGGGTGGCGTTTGCGTTTGCCGGAGGAAAGGATGCGACCACCCACATATACATAAAGAACGTGTCGAGTGCTGGGTCCACCCGCCTGACATCGGGCGCGTTACCGGACTTCCAGCCCGTCTTCTCTCCGGACGGAACCAGATTGGCTTTTTTGCGCCGGTCAGAAGGACGGCTCCAAGTCATGGTGATGCCCTCGGGGGGCGGAATCGAGCATCAGTGCGGCGAGATTGTGGATATTCTTCGCGAATACTCATTAATGACATGGGACGCCGAAGGCCAAAACCTGCTGGTGGCGGACCGCGTCAGCGAATCCCGGCAAGAAGTCGCACTGTTTCAGATTTCGGTCGAGACCGGCGCGCGCAGGCAGGTCACGTTTCCGCCTGCGGGGTTCAGCGACTGGATGCCGGCGGTTTCGCCCGATGGCCGGACGCTCGGATATGCGCGCGTCGTCGAAAATGGCCGTGGCGATGTGTGGGCGGTTCCGCTTGCAGGGGGACGCACGCAGCGCCTCACCGATACCAATGAAGTCTTCTTCTGCTGGACATGGGCCGCGGATGGCAAGGATCTCCTGATTTCCTACCGGAGATCAGGGCGCGCTTATTTGTGGCGGCAGCCCATCAATGGTGGCCGGGCGACGCGAGTAGCCGGCCTGGATGACCAGGTGAAGGAGCTATCGGTGGCTCGAAAAGGAAATCTCATGATATACGGGTCCTTCGCCGAGGCTGACTACAACGTCTGGAGATATCCGTTGCCCCCGTCAACGGACCCGCCCAAGCCGCTCATTGCATCGGCGGCGTTTGACGGTGATGCACGCTACTCGCCGGACGGTGCGCGGATTGCATTTGCCTCGACCCGTTCGGGTCAGTCGAATATCTGGATTTGCTCGAGCGACGGCTCGGACCTCCGGCAAATGACATCGCTCGACCACGGTGGGTTCACGGCGGGCAGCCCGAGTTGGTCGCCGGACGGCAGATGGATCGCATTCGATTCGCGTTCCCCGCAGAGCGCAAGCAGCATCTTTTTGCTGGATGTGTTGGGAGGGAAGCCAAAACGTTTGACGGGCCCGGGCCCTTCCGACATCGTTCCCAGTTGGTCGCGCGATTCTCATTGGGTTTATTTCAGTTCGGACCGCGGCGGTGGCCCTCTTCAAATCTGGAAAGTGCCGGCAGCAGGAGGAGAGCCTGTTCAAGTGACCCGCAACGGGGGACTGGAAAGCTTCGAATCTCCCGATGCCCGTTTCTTGTACTACACCAAACGCGGCCGGAAGAGCGGCTTCTGGCGGATGCCTCTGGGCGGCGGCGAAGAGATATTCGTGCCCGAACTGGCGGCGGTTGCCAACCGGTACTGGGAGAATTCCCCGCAGGGCATCTACTTCGTGGCGCCATCCAAGGCGCCGGTGCTGGCACTGTTTCATTTCTCGGACGGCGGAGTTACTCGGGTAGTGGATCTGCCGGTGCAACCAGCGCCGGTGCACCGGGGAATTACGATTTCCCCTGATGGCCGCAGTTTCCTCTACATGCAGGCGGATGTCGCCACATCCAACCTGATGGTGGTCAGCAACTTCCACTAAAAACCTACTGCCTGGAAGCCGGTTGGCTGGGGTTGTGAGCGGGGAACTGTCTCACTTCGGTGATGCCCTTGCCCTCGGTAATTGTGAGGAACTGGTTGGCTTTCAGCTTGGTGATCGTATCGGAAGACTTCCGAAAAGGCCATTGGATGTCGATTTGATCCACCATCTGCGCGGAGCCCAGACCAAAATGCAGGCGCAAGTCACTGTGCGAGAGAAAACTGGAACCGGAGCGCACTTCCTGAACCTGCTTTCTTCCGCCCGCTGTAATCGTCACCCGCGCTCCAATTCCACTGCGGTTCGATTTCACCCCGGCCAGCTTGAGCGAGATCCAATTCAGGCGATTACCGCCATCATTCCGCAGCAGGCCAGGAGATTCGTTCATGTGATTGATGAAGATGTCCACGTCCCCATCGTTATCAAAATCGCCAAAAGCGAGTCCCCTACTGGAGTGCCGCGCAATGGGCCCTGGCCCCGAGATCGTGGTCACATCTTCCATTTTCTTGCCGCCCAGATTGCGATAGAGAAGGGATCGCTGGCGGTAAGGCGAGTCGGGAGCCAGGTGTTCGATCTCCGGGTAAACGTGCCCGTTGACCATGAAAATATCCGGCCAGCCGTCATTGTCGTAGTCGAAAAAACCGACTCCCCAGCCCATGTATTGCGTATTCTTCGAAAGTCCCGCGGCATGGATGTACTCCGCGAACGATCCGTCTCCGTTATTGCGATATAGATTTGGCGTGTCCTCGATGAAGTTGGTCTTTACCAGATCGAGGTGGCCATCGCCATCAAAATCTCCCGCGGCTGATCCCATGCCCGCCTGCTCCCGCCCGTCCTCGCTGTAAGCCACACCGCTCTCGACGCCAACGTCGGTAAAGGCGCCATCTTTGTTGTTGTGAAAGAGGATGCTGGGCTTGGAATCTACCGCGACGTAAATGTCGGGCCAACCGTCCGCGTCGAAGTCGAGCGTGGTGACAGATAGCGAGTAGCGGGGTCCTACCGCCGCGACTCCCGAACGCTGAGAGACGTTCTTGAATTTACCATCGCCTTCGTTGCGAAACAGCTGATTTACGCCGCCGGGCAGGCCGCGGGGACCGCACATGACAGGCATTCCTTTCCACTTGCAATCGGGCGTTGTACCAGGCAGCGGAATCCGCTCCTTATCAAAATTGATATAGTTGGCGACGAACAGATCGAGCTTGCCGTCCAAGTCGTAGTCCACAAACGCGCATCCGGTTCCCCACCGTGTTTCCTGCTCCAGGCCGGCGGTCTTTGTCACATCCTCAAATGTGCCTTTGCCCGTGTTGTGGTACAGCCGGTTCTGCCCGTAGTACGTCACAAATAGATCGTCAAAACCGTCGTTGTCGTAATCCCCAACGCAGACTCCCTGGCCCCACCCTGCCTGCGCCAACCCGGCTTGGGCCGTGACCTTCGTGAACGTGCCATCGTGATTATTCCGGTAAAGCTGGTTGGTGGGCGCCCGTCCCGGGGGGAAGCCGTCCAACGTGCTGCCTGTCACAAAGAATGCATCGAGGTACCCGTCGTTGTCATAATCGAACAGCGCGACACCACCGCCAAGCGTTTCGATGATGTACTTCTTGGTGGTATCGCCCCCGCAGTAGAACACATCGTTCAGACCGGCGCTTCGGGCGATGTCGGTGAACTGGACCGGCGCAACCACGAACGCGCACAGTAGCAGGCAGCCAAAACCAATCAGCAGAATGATTCTTGCCATCGTATCCGAATTAAGCAGGTGACAGATAGCTCAAACTTCGCTCAATTATAGATCACTCGGAAGGTGGCGGCCGGAGTCAGAGTCTGGTTTCTGTTCTTGTCAGTAACTTTCATTTTGAGGGTGTATAGTCCCGGTTTTAGGGCCGTCAACGTCATGCGCTTATTAACGGTAACCTGCTGCGTGGAGGACTCCGGCATCTTGGCGATGTCTTCGGTGAGTTCGAAAACCTTCTGATTGGTATCGTTGTTCACCACTTCGTAATCGATTGTGCCGTTGGCTTTACGGGTCTTTTCGTCCGGCAGGAAATTGTATAGTTGCAGGTAGATCAACATCTTTTCGTCATATCGAAAGGTGGCGTCCAGTCGGGGCCGGACCTTGTAGCTGCCCAGCACGAACTGGCCGGCGCCCGTGCTCCGGGCAGGCACCTTTTCGATCACATCGGCGAGTATGACACTGCTTGATTCCAGTTTCTCCTCTTCGTAGTGCGGCACGTTCAGCGCCATTTCGTAATTATTCATATTCCCGCCAACCAGATCCTTCACTACCACGTTCAGGCGGTACATCCCGGGCGTGAGCGGAACGGCTTTCTGATAGAGCGACCAGCGGCGAAGCAAAAGGAAAGCCTGCAGGTGTTCCGGCGGCGAATCGAGCGAGACGGTGTCCTCGAACACGTTCGCCACGCGCCGCGACATCGTCGTGATGCGCCCGTAGATGTTCACCGCCGCCCTCTGCACGCCGCCCTTCGATTCGAATTGCAGGTCCTTGTTTTCGATCTGCAGCGTGATATTGGTCAGCACTGTATTGTCTGTCACCTTGATGTAATCGGCCTGCACCTTTAGGGGGAGCATGTTATACCGGATGTGCGTGGTGACGGCTGTTTCCAGGTCCTTGAACTTGATCGGCGGCGGTTTGTACAGCTTCGTGAACTGCTCCAACCTCGCGAACTCGCTCTGGCCCACGGGCGTGTACCCGCCTACGGGCGCGCCCAGGTTCGTGCCGTCGGTACGGGTCCAGAACCGGTTCTGATCTTTATCCACAAGGCCGGATTGCTCGGCCCACGTCAGGCCTCCCGTGGGGGAATGAAGCAAAGCGTCCTTTTCAGAAGGATCCATGGTCATGTGAAATTCACCGGTCATAGTCGGATCGACGAATTCGATTACGATGTCGCCGCCGATGCCTTCAATGTAGCGGTACCGCCACTGCTCGAAGGGGAATACCTTAGTCATGCCGCCACCCTCTTCAGGAGGCCGCTCATACATGCCACCGGCCGTCTGCCCGGTGATTTCATCAGGGGGACCGTACATGATGTACATGCGGCCGCGATCGGTTTTCCAACCTGGGAAGCCGGAAGAGAAACGGTCGTTGGCGTAAGCGATGCGGCGGTAGTGTTCTTCTTTGAATTCATTTTCGGTCGTGTCGGGGGAGGGGTCGCGCCGCAGCCAGAACTGTTCGACGAACGCCTCGCGCTCGTCGTCTGTGGCCAGGCGCTTAAAGGCCGCACGCTCCTCAGCGGTAATGATGTACGCGACATCTTCCGTCAGCCATTTGCGGTAGGGGCCTTCCAGTTCTTTGCGGAGCTTCTCTTCGCGCTTCCTTTTTTGTTTTTCGGTAAGCGGCTTGCTGACATTCGACTCCGGCAGTGTGCCGGCGGCGTTCTTCTCCGCGTAAACGGAACTCGTGCCGAAGAGGGCCGCAACGGCCAGGCTGAAAATCCGGACGCACGGTGGCTGCATCAAGTACCCTCTTAGAATTCAATACGGACGTGCATTTGTATGATACGTGGACCGTTGATCTGGTAGGGCGTCGCGAGACCAAAATTTGCCTGTGACACATCCTGACCGAATTCGCCACTGGTCCAGGTGTGCCGGTTCAGCATATTGAAGAAATCTGCGCCAAACCGGAATCTAAACCGCTCTTTAATGACGAAGTCTTTGGTGATGCTGACGTCCTCGTTATAGACCGGACACTGGCGTGCCTGAGGATCGGTGTTGGGCGTGTTGCCGATCTTGAAATCTCCTTCGGGGACGAAGGCCAGTGGTAGCCCGTTAATGGCCGCCTCCGCGGCATTGCCGGCGTTGAACAGATACCCTTTAGGGTTGCTCGGAGAGCCGCCATATTGGACGTCCCCGCACGAGGTCTTGCTGCGCACTGGCACTCCCAGTACGCGATCGGCGCGTGAGCCGCTCGTGGTAATGCTCGGTGTCAGCGGGACAGGAATGGACTCATAGCCATCTAATACCGCGGGGGGACCGACTTCGTATTGCTGAATTGCGGAGACGGTCCAACCGTTCAGCAACACCTTTCCGGCTATACCTGAGCCGGAGAAAAACTTCCTGCCTGGACCGAACGGCAATTCGTAGGAATAACTCAGCACCAGCCGTTTCGAAACATCACCATGCCGCAGCCCCTTGTCGAGGCTCCGATTGTAGTAGTCTCGCGGAATACTCCCATACGTACCCGCGGCCCACATGGTGTCTGAGAGGTACTTCGATAGAGTGAAATTGGCCAGGAACGAAAGGCCCGACGAGAAACGTTTTTGAGCTTTGATATATCCGGCGTTATAGGTGCTGGAGGTGGTAGGAGAGCCGTCGTCCACGATCTGCGGATACTGTGGTTTTGGCAGCAGCGCCCGGTAGAGCGGCAGAGTGGGGTCGAACTGAGGATAGGGCGACCGGAACCCGTTCGGTTGACGGTTCATCGCCTGCACCACCGGGAGCGCCTGCACCCCGGTGGAGTTCAGCGGATCGAGAAGGAACTTGCCCAAACCCCAGTAGTTGGGCGCCAGGGCATTGATGTACTGGTGGTCGATTCCATGCTTGGAATTGTTCGACAGATAAGCCAGTTCCAGAATCATATTTCCTTTGATTTCACGCTGGATACTCCCGCTCCACATGTATACCTGGGGTGCCCTGTAAAGCGTCAAAGGATTCTGGAAAGTCTCTACCTGATCGTTCTTGATAGCTGGATCGAGATTGGGAAGTGTCCCCAACAGGTTCTGCGGGAACGGATCGGTCCAGTTATAAGCGATACCGGCGGGATTCGAAGGCGGCGGGATCTGTCCTAATCCGTAAAAACCAGTGCGGTCGGCGAAATCTGCATTCCCGCTTTGAGGCCCTTGCAGAACGACTCCGAAAAAGCCGCGAAAAACTGTCTTGGGATTGATCTGGTAGGCCAATCCGAAGCGAGGACCCAAGTCGTGCCAGACAACCCTGCCCGGTGTGTTGGTCCCCAGCCGTCCCGGACCGCTGCCGTAGAATGCGATTGCGCCGGTCAGTCCGGTAGCTCCCGGGTTCGGCAGATTGGGGTTATAGGTAGCCTCCCGGCCTTGGAGTTCCGTATAAGGGAGATTGATGTCCCACCGGAGCCCAAGATTGAGCGTGAGTTTCCGGGTGATTCTCCAATCGTCCTGCAAGAACGGTGCAACATAGCCTTCCCTGATGCCGTAGGCTTGGGATTGCGCCACAACCGTATAATCCGGATAACCCAACATGAAACTGGCCCAGGCGGTCCCGCCTGCCTGGTTCGTGTTCGCTGTCTCAAAGGCGAAGAATCGGAACAGCCCCACTGCGGGAATGGGTGCGCCACCAGTTGAGCCACCTCCCGCGTTCACGTTCGAGTTCCAGCGGATAAACTGAAACCCTCCTTTAACGGTGTGCTCGCCATGGTTCCACAAAAGGGAATCATTGACGGTGGAAACCAGGGAGAATCGTGAAGCCTCGGCGGAGCCTCCACAGATGTAGGCCGCGCCGGGACGCAAACGATCCACCGAGATGTCCGGGCAGTTCGGGTCATAGTAGCCCTTAAGACCGGCCTTGGCGCCCAAGTCCTGACCCAGACTGTTTTGCGCTGTGATTGCCACGTGCCGGGTAAAGCCGTACTGCGCCTGATTGATCAGGTTCGGCCGGAAATTGTAGGTCCACTCCAGCCGGGCCCGGTTGATCGTGTCCGAGTTGCTGGTTCCGAACGTGCTACCGAGAAAGTTGCCGTTATTGTTGACCGGCTTCGTAAACTGATAGAAAACGGCAAGACGGCTCTTTTCGCCCATATATTGGTCCCCTTTGAGGGACACATCGTTGGAGTTGCGCTGGTTGCTCGCGCTGCCGACGTAATTCAGGAACGCTCCGGGGGAATTGGGCTGCGGCAACAGATTCAGAAAGTAATTGGACACCGGGCTGATGCGGGCCGTCGGAATGACATTTCCGGGGAATGGCGTGCGTTGGAGGTTACCCTGGGCGTCAGTTACGATGTTCAACGCGTCGTAGATGGTGGGGATTCCCGCACCAGAGAAGTCGCCGCCGCGCTGCTGGGACGTCGGCAACGTGGTAATGGCCGTGGCCGCCGCGGTGCGGAGTTTGTAACCAGTGTAATCACCCCAAATGAAAGTCTTGTTCTTTCCGTTGTAAAGTTTGGGGATCAAAACGGGACCGCCGCCGGCGAAACCGTACTCGTTCTGCTTGTAAATGTCGCGACTAGCCGCTGCCCACGGCCGCGCATCGAGTTTGTCGTTTCGCAGATACTCATAACCCGATCCATGGTAGACATTGGTGCCGGACTTGGTGGCATAAGAGATTACCGCGCCAGAGGAGCGTCCGTATTCGGCGGCCATCGAATTCAGGTTTAGTTTGAACTCGCCGATCGATTCCACGGACGGCAATCCACCACCCGAATTGCCCATGAAATTGCTGTCGACGTCCGTGGTTTGTCCGTCCACCAGGACCTCGAGCGCGCCGGAGCGCGAACCGCCGATAGTGAGCTGCATGTGCGGGTTCACGGTCGGGGAGACGTAGATATAACTAAAGGGGCTGCGCTTGTCGCCGTTGACCAGGTTTGGCAAATCGGTCTTGAGCTTCTCGTCCACGGCTATTCCGAGGCTCGAAGTATTGGACTCCAGCACCACGGCGCCGGCATCTACCGTCACCTGCTGCGTGATTTCTCCGACGGTGAGCACCACATTGACTGTGTTCGTGGTACCGGTAGCCACCTCCACAATGGGCCGCGTGTACGTGGCGAACCCCGGCGCGGTGACCGACAATTCGTACCGTCCATAAGCTACGAACGGAATCGTGTAAACACCGCTGGCATTCGATTGGGTGTCGAACTTGGCGCCGGTTTGTGAACTGGATAGTTGTACCTTAGCGTCGGCGATTACAGCGCCACTGGAATCGGTGACTACGCCGGTGACTTCGCCGCGCTGCGTCTGCGCGGACACAGGAACAACCGACAGCAGAACTAGCATGAGCAATTCGCTGCGAAAGCCGCGATTCGCACGGGGGGTACGCCACAAAAAGGCGCTCATTAGAGCCCTCCTTTGAGTAATGACCGTCCTGATGATATATGAATGGTCAGAGTTGTCAAGGGTATATTTGGGACAGAAGCCGGGGAAGTCCGGGTGATCTGAGTTTGGGTTCTTCCGAAAATACAATTTACGGTCTCCATTTTTCAATCACTTGGGGAGTGAGCCTTTCGGGCGCCCCGGTCGGCAGCGTTGGGACGTCTTCTCCTCCAGTGGTACCGAAACAGCGTAGCGCGGAACCGAAATACCCAGTTTGCCGAGCCGGCGGATGTGGTGGCGGATCATGCGCTGCCTCTGCCGGTCGTCGAGCGGCGGTGCTTGCCGGTCCTGGAATGGCTGCTGCGTGCGCAATACCTCGTAAACAAGCTCCAGTAACGTGTGCGCTACAGCGACCACGGCCGGAGCTTTCTTTCCCCCCGATTTGCTGGTGATGCGCCAGAACTTCTCTTTGATAAAACAGTTCTTCTTGGCCGCCGCCGCCCAGCCGCATTCGGTCAGCGCGCAGCGCAACCAGGGGTTGCCTCCCGTCGTGTGGCTGCTCTTGTTCTTCCCTGCGCTGCGGTTGTTGCCTGGACACAGCCCAGCCCAAGAGCTGAGGTGCTTGCTGGAGGGAAACTGCTCCATCTCCGCCCCCGTCTCGGCCAGAATTGCCGCTGCGCTGCGGTCCTGGATACCCGGCACCGTCTGCAGCAGTTGCCATTGCCGATCCAGGCCCGCCTCGCTGATCTGGGTGGCGATGTCACGGTCCATCTCCCCGATCTGCTCTTCCAGAAACTCCAGATGCTTCAGGCTGTAGCCGATCATCTTCCGGTGATGATCGCTCATCCGATGCCCTTCCAGTGCCTGGATGATCCCGGGAATCTTCTTCTTCGCGCTACGCTTGGCCAACTGGGCGATCTCCTCGGGCCGGGCCTTGCCTTCCAGCAACGCATCCAGCATCAGTTGCCCGGAGACACCGAAAACGTCTGACAGCACGTTGCCCAGTTTCACGTTGGCGTCCTCCAGCACCTTCTGCACCCGATTCTTCTCGGCGGTGGCGTCGCCCAACAGCCGCTTGCGTCTGCGGGTCAGGTCACGCAACTCCCGGATCGGCCGCGGCGGAATAAAACTGGGGTGGATCATGGCGTGGCGCAGCAGATGCGCCAGCCACCAACCATCTTTGTCATCCGTCTTGTGCCCCTTGCGGTTCTTCACTTCCTGCGGATTGGCCAGGTAAACCTGCACGCTCTCCTCCAGCACATTGAAAACCGGCTTCCAGTAAGAACCGGTGGATTCCATGACCACGTGCGTGATTTCTTCCTGCTTCAGCCAATCGCGCAAACTTTCCAGTTCCGAGATAGTAGTGCCGAAGCGCCGCTTGACCACGCGTGGTTCTCCGTCCAATGGGCCTATCATCACGCAAACCGCCAGGAACATCTTCCCCACGTCGATCCCGGCGCATCGCTCTACGGCCGCGCTAATCATCGTTGTTCTCCTTTCCGGCAGAAGAACAGCCGACATCTTCAGGGATATCTTCTTCCTCGGCTCGACTGCTCCATTCGGGGATCCAACATGTCAGCCTGGCCAGTTTCGTGCTCGGCTCCAACGGCTCCATTACCCAAACCGGCCGCCTTCTTCCGCCTGTTCCTCAATCTCGCATATTTTCATTGCCGGGGATGAGTGGATCTCACTCATGGGCGGTTTCGTGCGTGTAAAGTTGCTTGCAGGGCTTTCCGGGTTCGGCGGCGGGCGGCTTGGGCGGTGGCGAGATAGCGGTCGAGCGCGGCGTTGGGTATGGGGTTGAGATCCGGATTGTCGAGTGCTTCATCGATGGTCATGGGGATTTCGTCCATGCGCCAACTGGCGGCGGCCATTTCGTGGACTAGCGCCGCTGATTCGGGCGTGGCGGGTTGCCGTTGGGCGGTGAGGTGGATTTCGAGTTCTGCGATTTCGGCTAGATCGGCCGTGGAGAGTTTGGGTTCGTGCGCGCGAAATTCGTGGGTGACCTGGACATTGGCTGCGCTTCGGCGCTGGCCTTCGGGCGTCCTCGGTCCCGTGGACTTCAGCGCGTTCGCACGATTGGCGGCCAGTTTTGCCGGGCTCAGGGCGATCTTCTTCGTAGTCTTCGATTCTATGCTCAATTTCTCACCTCCGGCTTCATAGTATTGGGCGCGGAGGGCGGCTGACCGCTCTTAGGACTGTATGTTTATGACGTGATTGGGTGAGATAGTTTTGCTGGAGGTGTTATCGCCTCGGGGATAGAAGGGTCGACCATTCGCGATCACATCAGCTAGCAGTTTCATGAATCCAAGTACTGCTGCTTAGCGTCCAAGCTCGTGAGCGATCACCTTCCAGACGCCAATGAGCAGGAGCGCCAGTAACGTAATTTGCACAATGAGCTCGGTTGCCGTATTAAAGAATTTCTTCACACCCACCTCCCCAAAAGACTGAAAGGCTGTTCGCCGTCGGATACCCGTCGTTTGTTACCTGAGAATGGGTTCTTATGTAGGGATGTGACACACCCGCGTACAGTTACAAGTTGTCGAATGGGTTAGTCACTCGACTCAATCAGGCAGCATTCTCGACAATAATCCAGACGGTACTTGTGTTCTAGCGTCACCTCGCCACAGCTCGGACAGAAATCTAAGTTTCCCATTTCGTTGTGCTCCTTTGCACGTTCGGACAATCGAGGTCCGCCAGTCGCGCGTCAAGATCCTTCATCGTCCTACCGTCAACGAAGTAATCTAGGGAAAACACTTAGTTGGAGTGTAAGGGCTTTGTATGTTACAGAACAAAAAGGTCAAATAAATCTTCTAATATCCTACAGTCCAACTGAAAGAGAGCCGAGTTGCGGCAGCTCATTCGTTCTCTCGCGCACCTTAGTCGCCAATATGTGACAAACGAGTGCCGGAAGGCATGGGAAGCGGCGAGGGCGGACGGCGACCGGCTACCGAGCGCCAGGACCATTTCCGGAGCTCGTGACTGTGCAGGAGCGGTTGTGGAAGTCGCGGAATCGCCAGAGCGAGTAAGGCCTTTCTTGTTGCGTCGCAGGGGCGAAAGGGTTACAAAGGAGTGCGATGGGAAGATTTTTTTGGTGGATTGCAAATGACCCTACTGCGCCGGCGGTCTTTATCCAGGCGTTCGCCTCCGTTGTGATGATGGTGACTACGATTGTCTTGGCCCGAACCACATACAAATATATGGAGCTGACTCGTAAGCTCGCTAATACGGCGTTAGAGCAACTTAAGGCATCTGTGAGACCTGAGGTAGAGATTAGCTTAGATTTCGGTGGCGGACGTTCTTCTACGGGCGCTGTGGTCTTCAAAGATACGGTTTCGATTACAATTAACAATACCGGCAGCGGTGCATTGCTTATTACAAAAGTAACGATTGGTTGGCAGGATTCTAATACTGGAGACCCGGGGCACATGGAAGCTCGGGCTTTTCGTGGTGCTGTGATTACTTCGAAAGGAAAACGGACAGAAACGACGACCCTCTCAAACAATGGGAAGGAACTGGTGGTTGACCCTCAGTATTTAGAAATGTGGAAGGATATGCTAGCTATAACTGTTGAGTGCTCAGATGTTGGTGGGTTAGCTCCTATTTCATATGTGTATCAACAATGTGATGGTGTATCGATAGTTTAAGAAGAAGCCGAAGTGAACGGCCTTTCACGTAGAACGGTGGTTACCTCTTGTTTTTAGTTCTTCATCCGATTTTGTTTTGTAGAATTGTCTAAAAATTATTACACGGTTTTCTTCGGCTTCCTTCCAATCTCATCGTTCGGGGTATCTAACCAGGCCCGGCCCCATATAGAAGTCATAGAATTCCTAATTTTTGTTCATATAAAAGTTCATGGGCTGACTGTTTGCGCCGCGGCGTGTTTGGATTAGCTCTTTGTGAAGGTGTGCCCGTTGTAGAACTGACGCCGCAACTGATCCCGCAACACCGCCTGGCGGTGTACAATTCTCTCGACGTGGGGTTTACGCGCAGAACGATGTTGCAGTGGCCGCTCTCACTGTTGGGGGCCCCTGCGCCCCCGCTGAAGTCGACGTATCCGGTCTCATTCGTCGATGTGGCGCAGATGGCCGGGCTGCGGCATCCCATTATTTACGGAGCCGGCCGAGAGACCAAGTACATCGTGGAGGCCAATGGCTGTGGGGTGGCATTCTACGACTACGACAACGACGGCTGGCTGGACATATTCCTCCCGAGCGGTTCCCGGCTGGAGGGATTCGACGAAGGGAAAGCGCCGGGCAACCGGCTCTATAAAAATAATCGGAACGGCACGTTTACAGACGTTACTCGAGAAGCCGGTTTAGTCCACTCGGGCTGGGCAAACGGCGTCTGCATTGGCGACTTCGACAACGACGGCAACGACGATCTATTCATCACCTATTGGGGTAAGAATGTGCTTTACCACAACAATGGCGATGGCACGTTCACTGACGTAACCGAGAAGGCGGGTCTCGGTAG
The DNA here is from genome assembly GCA_963770345.1 of Bryobacteraceae bacterium. Lineage (GTDB taxonomy): Bacteria > Acidobacteriota > Terriglobia > Bryobacterales > Bryobacteraceae > CAVYPH01. The sequence continues at coordinate 691,860 of CAVYPH010000004.1, forward strand.
CGACCCCCAACAATGGCACGCCGGCTGCACCTTTATTGATTACGATCGCGACGGCAAACTCGATCTTTTCGTCTCAACATACGTCAAGGTGAATCTGGCTGAGCTCCCGTTGCCGGGAAAGGGTGTGAACTGCACCTGGAAGGGCGTTCCCGTATTCTGCGGACCACGCGGATTGCAAGGCACGCGGAATTATCTTTACCACAACAATGGCGACGGCACGTTTACCGATGTGAGCGAAGCGGCCGGGATTCTGAAGCCCTCCGGCTATTTCGGCATGACGGCTACCACCGCCGACTTCAATGATGATGGCTGGCCGGACCTGCTGGTCATTTGCGACTCAACGCCCAGCATTCTGTATCGGAACAATAAGAACGGCACGTTCACGGATGTCGCGGTGGAACGCGGAGTGGCCTATAGCGAGGATGGCCGCGAACAGTCCGGTATGGGAATCGCCCTGGCGGACTACGACGGCGACGGCTCGCTGGACATGGTGAAAACACTGTTCGCCGACGATATGCCTGCGCTGTACAAGAACGATGGCACCGGGTACTTTACGGATGCCTCCGTGGCGGCGGGTCTGCAGGTGGTCACGCGGTATGTCCAGTGGGGCGTCGGCCTGGTGGATTTCGACAGCGACACGCGGCCGGACCTGTTTTACGTCACCGGGCACGTTTATCCGGAAGTCGAACGTACGAATCCGGACTATCCGTACAAAGGTCCGCGCCTGCTGTTTCAAAATGTCGGGGAAGGGAAGTTCGTCAATGTTACCGAGCAGTGCGGGAGCGGGCTTACTACCGTACACTCCAGCCGGGGATGCGCCTTCGGCGACTTCGACAACGACGGCGACATGGATGTGCTCGTCATGAACATGAATGAACCGCCATCGCTGCTGCGCGCTGATGTCAAAACGAAAAACCACTGGCTGAAGGTGAAGTTGACCGGCACGGAATCAAATCGCAGCGCCATCGGCGCGCGGGTCCGCGTGAAGTGCGGCCCTCATTGGCAGGTGCAGCAGGTGGAAAGTCAATCGAGTTACTATTCGGTCAATGATTTTCGCCTGCATTTCGGGCTGGGGCCGGCGAAGCAGGCCGACCTGGTCGAGATCCGTTGGCCCAGCGGTAAAATCGAACGGATTCGCGATGTTGCCGGTGACTGCGTCACCTACATCAAAGAGGGCGCCGGCATCGTGAGGGCGGTCCGGTTCACGTAAGGATTTTCGCGATGCGGTTTGTCTTCACACTCGCGCTCGTGGCCGTGCCCCTGGCTTCCCAAACCCTCTGGACGCCTGAACATTTCTGGACGCAAGAATCGGCCTATGCGGGTGCGCGCGCCTGCGCCGGCTGCCATGCGGAGATCTACAAAAAGCAGGAGGCCAGCAATCATGCCCGGACTCTCCGGCCGGTAGAAGAGCCTGGCGAAATCAGCGCGCATCTTCCCTTCGAGATCCTCGACCGCACCTCCGGAGCGAAGCTGAGTCTTAGCCGCGGGGTTGGCGGCAGGCTGGTGCTGGCAGCCCACACTGATGCGTTCGTAGAACGATTGGCACTGGAATGGGCTTTCGGAAGCGGAGCCAAGGGCATTACACCCGTGGGACGCTTGCAGAGCGGCGGGTTTGCCGAGAGCCGCGTGAGTTGGTATGCTGCCACGGGCCAGTTCGATTTTACGACTGGCGCGACGAAGTTCGTTCCCCGCACCCATTCCGACAGCCTCGGCCGTCCGCTGGGAAAAGAGGAGATCCTGGAATGCTTCGGCTGCCATACGACCGGCGCGTCGCGAGATCAGCCGGCACCGGCGCGGAACAATATGGGGATTCGCTGTGAGCGCTGCCATGGACCCGGCGCCGAACACATCCGTGCCATGTCTGGCACAGAAAAGGCGGACAAGAAAATCTTTCACCCCGGCACTCTGGACGCATACGCTCAGGTGCAGATGTGTGGCGTTTGCCATGGGCGTCCGCCGCAGGAGACGGATTTTCAGACGATCCGTTTTATCCAGGAGGCGCCGAACACGGTGCGCTTCCCGAGCCAGCGTCTGGTCCTCAGCCGCTGCTTCAACGAGGCTGACAACGGTCTGCGTTGCACGGCGTGCCACGATCCGCACACCAATGTCGCCGGGAACCGCGCTGCGCTGGAGAAACCATGTCTCTCCTGCCACTCCGCCGGCGCGCGCCGTCAGCCGAAGATTTGCCCCGTCGCGAACCAGAACTGCTCGTCCTGCCACATGCCGAAACAGCGGGTGATGGCGCACTCCCTGTTCACGGATCACTGGATCCGGGTGATCCGCAAACAAGTACAATGAGAGGCACCATGCGCGTAGTCGCCGCCTTTTGGCTGATGGCGAGTTTGCTGCCTGGCGCAGACCCGTCCGCTCTAACGCCGGACGCGCGGGCCTTCATCGAAATCCACTTCCTCACAGCCAAACGCGCCGAAGCGGAGAGCGACTTCGCCAAGGCGATCGACGAGTATCAACTGATTCTGAAGAAGTATCCCAGGTCGGTGCCCGCCGTCTATCAGAACCTGGGCTTGGTGTACTACCTGGTGCGGAAGTATGATCTGGCAATCGATACTCTGAGTGAAGCAGTCGCAATGGATCCCACTATGCTCGGCGCGCACCTGTTCCTCGGAAACGCGTATCTGGATACCGAGCAGCCTGCGAAAGCGCTGCCGCACCTCGAGTACGTCCACAAAGAAAAGCCCTCTACGGAGAGCGCCACGGCGCTAGGGTTGGCCTACAGTGGCCTCCGGCAGTACGACAAGGCAGCGCGCCACTTCCGCTTCGGACTGGACCAGTCGGCGCAGAAAGACGAGCAACTTTACTTTGTGGGTGAGAGCTACATGAAGTCAGCGGAAGCGCTCGCTACTACGCTGGCGGAACAGAATCCCGATTCGAAATATGATCATCTGATTACGGCCAAGATCCTGGAGAGCCAAGATCGTTACCAGATGGCCGCCAGAGAATACCTGGATGCCGGAAAGAAGGATCCCTTCAACGCGGCTGTCTTCTTCCCGCTTGCCCGCATGCTGCTAATTCTCGGGCTTGAGAAACCTTCTGAGCTGGCGCTCGAACGCTATCGAAGTCTTATGGTGGTGGATCAAAGAGCATCGCTGGATACGGCGAGCCTTCCAAAAGGCCAGGCGGCCGACGTCGGGCCAAAGACGGACTATGAAGGCGACCTGAAGGCCTTGCCGCCGCTCGGTACGCGCAATCTTCCGCCGCTGCCGACGCTCAATAGCGATATCAACGCGGAACTGCGGAAGCGGATGGCCGCGGACCGGAGCGGAAAATGGAAGTCCGGGGCGGACCTCCTGCTGCATGCGCGGTGGCGCGAGGCCATGGCGGCGCTCGAAGCCATAGGCCCCGGAGATTGGCTGCGAGACTACCTGATTGCCGCGGCGTATCTGTCGAGCGAGGACTACCACAAGTCGGAGGAAGTCCTCGCCCGCCCCGGATTGGCATCCCAAAAAATGCCCGCCGTGCAAGCGCTCCGTTGGGAAGTGAACCAGCAGCTTTCGTATTTTTATCTGAACCGGCTTCTGGAGGAGTTTCCGCACTCAGCGCGCGCGCATTATCTGAAGGGGCGCGCTCTGGATGCCCAAGGCAAAAAAGAAGCGGAGTCGGAGTACCAGGCCGCCCTCACCGCCGATCCCGCGCAGAGTGAGGCCCGGATCGCCCTGGCCGATTACTACCTCTTCAATTCGAAATACGAAGAGGCGCTCGCCGAGTGCCAAAAGGCATTGGAATTCAATAGTCACGTGAGCCCAGCCAAATTGCGGATTGGCCGGATCTATATTCAACTGCGGGATCCCCGAAAGGGCATTCCATACATCGAGGCGGTCTTACGAAATGATCCGGACGATGCGCAGGCTCGGGCTGACCTCGCCCGCGGGTTTGAACTTCTCGGCGAGGTGGACAAAGCCGTCACCGAATACCAGCGAGCGCTGCAACTGGATCCGTCGCTCAACCGGATTCATTACGTGCTGGGGCGAATCTACCGCAAGCAGGGGAAAACAGGGTTGGCGGATACGGAGTTTCAAACCTTCCAACGAAATGAAGCCCGCGTGGTGGGCAAACGCCTGGATGGCGCGAGAACCGACGGGGAGAGTCCGCCCTAGCGTGTATTGCACTAATAGGGGAAGTGCGGTAAACATCGAACAATGTGGAAACGTATTCTATTGAGCGCGCCGTTTGTGGCGCTGGCGTTGACGGCGTTCCTGGTAACGCGGTCGGACGCCAAGCTGGAGACCATCGAGCAGGTGATGCCGGGAGTTTGGTTCCGGCAGGGCGACCTTGATCAGTTTGGCCATTGCAACAACATCGTGATCGAGATGAAGCAATATCTGATCGTGGTGGATGCGAATTATCCGAGCGGCGCGCGGGCATTAATGGCGGATATCAAAAAGGTTTCGTCTAAGCCGGTGAAGTATGTTTTCGATACGCATCATCACGGCGATCACGCGTATGGGAATGCTTTGTGGACGCAGGCGGGGGCGACGACGTTTGCCTACAAGGGTGTGGCGGAGGAGATGCGGCGCTACGAGCCGGCGCGGTGGCGAGCGGATGCGGCGAAGCGGAAGGATGTGGCTGAGTTGCATCGCGAAACGGCGGAGCCTCCAATGCAGACCTTCGAGCAGATCCCATATGTGATCGATGACGGAACGCGGCGCGTGGAATTCCACTTCTTCGGTTGGGCGCACACGCGTGGCGATGGCTTTGCATATTTACCGAAGGAGCAGGTGCTGTGCACGGGCGATGCCGTGACGAATGGCCCTTACAACGGGATGGGAGACGGGTATGCGGGCAACTGGCCGAATGTGGTGAAACGCGCGATGGCGCTGAAGGTAACGCATGTGCTGCCGGCGCATGGTCCTGCCGGTGGGGTGGAGATACTTTCTGGCGAGGAGAAATTTCTGACGGAAATATACGCCACTGTGAAGAAAGAAATGCGGGCAGGAAAGAAGCTGGAAGATCTGGTGGAGATGAAGGACGGTACGCCGGTTGCGGGCAAACTGCGGCTTTCGGATTCCGTGCAGCACTGGGTGGGCTCCTTTTATCCGGGGCAGATCAAAGATATCTACGATGAGATTTCTCAAGGAAAACCACGTGGCGAGATTACTGGCGGGAAGTAGTGTATTGCCGATGGCCACTGCCTGGATTGCGGCGGCATAGCTCCCATGGCGGGATGAATGCCGCCGCACATTCTCCGCTATTGAAGTCCGGCGCTGTCCCTGTGGCTCTTCACGGCGCGAAAATGGTTTCGCACTACACCTTGCGCCACTGTCTCTCCAAGCTGACGGCCGGCCTCCAGCGAATGATAGAAATGGAATCCCGCATACATGCGAGCCCAGAAGACCTCGTCCATCAAGTCGCGCGTGTCTTCAAACACGTGTTGGTGGACGCCATCGGTGAATGCCAGGCTGTCGGTGACAATGTGGACCCTGGTGGTGCCGAAAAAGTCCGCGATCAGCGTGCTCGCCGCGCCAGTCAGGCAACCGTGCGCCGCCGGATATTCGGGATGGTTGGGAGTCGTTGCCCAGCGAGACCCAGGACGGGTCGGCGACCGTGTCGGCGTTTCCGCCACCGGCCGGGATCGCGGTGACCGGCCTCCAGAAACCGTACTTGTACTTTGGCGTTGAAACACCCGATGGCCGCGTCCGCAACGCCAGTCCAGAGCATGGCCATCAGACGGGCCGCATCCGCAGTGCCCAGATTGTTGTTCGTAACCAGGTTGTTGAATGCCCGGACAAATTGTTGCGCCGGTGTGTTCCGTCCAATAAATTCCGATCTCGCCTTCCGCCGCGGATCGAACCGTGCTGTTCGTTCCTCCATAATTTCGAGTCAGGTTGTAGTCCCGGCTCCAAGGTTCGCTGCTTAAGGCTCTCGGAGGATCCGGGAGTTGGTCGCTCGCCGCTTTCATCGTGAACGGCCGCATCTGACCCAGCCACGGAGTCGCGGGAGCGGCGTAAGGCGGGAGGTGTCGGAATCCACGCCCCAGGACCCGATCCAGGCGTGTAGGTTACGTTGGCTTCGAGGCCGTCTCCAGTGCGTGCGCTGATAACCGCCATCGCCGCCGCCTCGCCCACGGCTACGCCGGCCGTCTTGGCATCTGGTCACTCGCCACAATCGCCGCCAGGGACGCAGTGAATTGAGTGATCAGCGCCGTCTGTTGAGAGCGGGAAATAGTTGACCAGAATGCGATGCGCCGCGGCCACTGCGGCGGCGTCGATGGAAGCGTTGGAAGGCCCAGCGATCCGGTAGTAGAACGGTTCGTAGTCGCCTGTAATGGCGTTAACCGCGTCGTACATGGCGAGGCTCGAGTAGGCGAACCAGACGGTTGACGCGGCGGGGATCTTGCCCCGTTCGCGATTACCGTAGTTGACCCGATGGCGTTCCAGTCCGCGACTACATTCCCCGCATTCAGCACCGAGGCCAAAACCAGGGTGCGATCAACCAAAGCTTTTTGCTCCGATATCATAAACTTTTCTCCTTTTTCGTGATGAGGTCGGGATATCAATTCCCTGGACCTACACGCGAGAAACACGCCGTCAAAACCGCAACAGCAGCGAAATTTTTTTTCGCGCTATCATGGTCCACTGAAGGCCGTGGAATCGCAAACCTCAGAAACGACGCAACTTCTTCTTGCCTGGGCCGATGGCGATGGGGATGCACTGGAAGCCCTGACTCCGCGCGTGTACCGCGAACTGCGCCGTATGGCGGCGACGTTCATGAAGGGCGAGCGCGAAGGACAAACTCTACAGGCCACGGCGCTCTGGTTCACGAAGTCTACCTCCGCTTGATCGACGTGCAAAATGTCCCGCGACACGGCAAAGCTCATTTCTTCGCGATGTGCGCCCAGATCATGCGACGGATACTGGTGGACGCGGCCCGCAAACGCGCAACCGGCAAGCACGGCGGCGGCTTCGGCCGCATCGAACTGAGCGAGGTTCCCGACTTGAGTGTCCGCAAAGACCGCGATCTCCTGGTTTTGGACGACGCGCTCGACCAATTGAAAGACTCCGATCCACGCAAGGCGAAAATCGTCGAGCTTCGTTACTTTGGCGGACTGAGCTTGGAGGAGACTGCGGCAGTGCTGAATGTTTCGGAGGGAACGGTCACCCGGGACTGGCGGCTGGCGCGAGGGTGGCTCATCGCGGAAATCGGTAAAGCCTGAACTTCGCAGCTTTCATGGCTTTCCTAGATCGCCCGGAAGATCGATTAACACGACGTGTGAATTGCCGCGCAGGCGGTCAAACACGATGTTGCCGTCGGGACTGATATCGAAACTGCGAATGGTGCCGGCGTTGTTGAGACGTGTCAGCTCCCTGGTCTTCATGGTCGCCTAGATCGAGCAGCCATAGATTCTGCGCCGAGGGCAGTCCCTGCATGTAGACCAAACCGGAACCGTTGGGTAGGAAGCGGACGCGCACGCCTTCGCGGAGCACTTCGATGGAGGGTAGCTTTACCGGAGTTCCATCTGGGCGAACGGCCAAGAGGGGGGCGAAGAAGCCCACGTTCTCGCCGGCATATACGATCAGGTTTCCCGCCGGCGACCACACGGGGTTCGATGCCTCCCCTGTGGTGAGCCGAACGGGCATGCCCCCGCTGACCGGAATCTTGAAAACCCCCGGACTCTGGGTATCGGTTCCTCCGGTGACAATCCACTGCCCATCCCGCGACCAGTCAGCCGCCCCACTGATGTCTATGGACTCTCCGAGCGGCCGGAGTTCATTGCCCTCGGCAGTGGCCAGGTGCAGCGTCAATTTCCCACTGCGGCGAAGCGCGATCGCCACGCGCCGTCCGTCCGCGGAAACGGCCGGAGGATCCAGTAGCGCTCCATCGGAGCCTTTCCAAATCTCCGTGGTCTGTCCGTCCTGGTAGCGCCACAGCCCGTCGCCCGTGCCGCGAGAGGATAAATAGAACAGCGATGTTCCGCCGAAGCGCGGGCCCAAGGCTCTCACCGTGCCCACCGGGTACGGCTTTGCATCCCGCTCTTCCGCCACTCGATTCAGGATCGGCACGCTCCACAAGCTCGGGATCAGGCTCGCTTCGGTCGCCACCAGGTGGCGGCCATCGGCGCTGGCGGCAACGGAGACGTACTTCTCCAAACCGAAGCTGATCCGGTGAGTGGTCTTGCGGTTCACGTCGAGCGCCCACAGCCAGGGCCCCGAACCGTCCCGATCGCGGGCCACGTACACTACCGTCCGCAAGTCCAGAGGAGCCGGAGAGCTCACTTCGCTGTTGTGCTGCGTGAGCCGCTCAGGCTCTCCCCCATTGGGAGAAATGCGCCACAGATCCATCTGGCTGGTGGTGACAAACCCTCGCACGAAATAAATCCACTGCCCGTCCCGGGACCAGACTGGATAATGATTGTGGAAACCCGGCTTGTCTATTAATATCTGACGCGGGCTGGCGCCAGTGCGATCCGTGACAAACATCGGGTCACCCCCGTCCGCGGTGTGATAGACGAGGCGATTCCCGTCGGGCGACCACGCCACATTCCAGGGCGGCGTCTTGACCGGACTGCTGGCCAGGAACACCCTGGGCGCGCCGCCCATGAGGGGAAGGATGCGCAACGGCGTCGTGACGTCCGCGTCGTGGAACCAGACCTGGGAACCATCGCCGGAAAAGCCCAGGGCGCGCACCAAACCATCAAGGTTTCCCGTTTTGCCTTGGGTGAGATTGACCGCACTTCCGGTCCCCACTTGGCTGACCCAAATGTCCAAGGGGCCGCTGCGGTTGGAGAGAAACGCCACAAACCGTCCGTCCGGGGAGATGGCCGCATCGCGCTCCACACCCTCGAAGTCGGTCAGCCGCGTGAATGTCGCGTTGGCGAGCGGATTCGCTTCGGCTGCCGATGGGCGGTGAGCCAACCATCCCGTCACCCCGCCTGCTGCCAGTAACAGCGCGGCGGCCAGGAACCAATACAGCCTCCCGCGTCGCCCGATCAGGACGGGCGCTTGCACCGGCTTCGCAGCCCACAATAGCTCGCTCCTCACGTCGGCCGCCGACTGCCAACGATCTTCGGGATCAAGCGCCAGGCACCGCTCGATCACGTGGCCCAGCTTTTCCGGTAGTTGTTCGAGGGACGGCTTCTCTCCCTTCAAACAACGCTTTCCCGTAGCCATCTCATGGAGCATCAACCCAAGCGCGTAAATATCGGTGCGAGCGTCGCACTCCTGGCCTTCGCGCTGTTCGGGCGCCATGTAGGCCGGCGTCCCCATCACGACGTTCCTACCGGTGAGGTTCTCGTCCTCCGGCGACTTGGCCAGTCCGAAATCCAACACCTTTACGCCCGCTTTGGTGAGCATGATGTTTCCAGGCTTCATGTCGCGATGCACGACGCCTTTGGCATGGGCCGCAGCCAGCGCATCGGCGATTTCCCCGCCACGGAGCAGGGTCTGTTCGATCGAGAGCGGGCCGCGTTTCAGCTTCTCCGCCAACGTTTCGCCTTCTAGCAGTTCCATCACCAGATAGTGGGGGCCGACGTCGTAAAGGGAACAGATGTGGCGATGATTCAAGCAGGCGATCGCGCGGGCTTCTCTTTGGAATCGCTCGTTGAATTCCTGACAGCAGGTCTTGATCGCGACGGCTCTGGCCAATCGAGTGTCGGTGGCCCTGTAGACTTCTCCCATCCCACCCTCGCCGATTTTCCGCTCGATCTTGTAAGGCCCCAACAGCATTCCAACCGAAAACACGGTGACGGTGTGAAGAAGACTAGCGTGACGCTCCCAGGCAGGATGTTCCAGCGCCGATCCGTCCTGCGCGAAGATTGCTTCGACTGCAGAGCCTAGATCCCGGTCGGCGTCTTTCAGACGCGCGCTGCGCTCTGCAGGAGACAGGTCCTTCACCGCATCGTACAGTCCCTCCAGTTGCCGCCAGCGTTCGGGAGTCATTCCAAGTGCCTTATTTTACTCTTTTACTCCAGGACGTGTACGGATCAACGCCGCAGCGTTTAGTATCCCGACAGCCAACGAGTGGATCGCCGCTAGCCGGAAGGTGAGCTCGCGAAAGGCCATCGAAAGTATGTTCGAGAGCTCGAAGCGTCCGTCTGATGCGCGTCACTCAACTGCGGGCTATCTCGCCTTATTCGACGAAATCAGAACATGTACTTCAGTCCGAACTGCAGTTGCCTCGAATCGACAGCCGTCGAGCTGATTACGGCGTAGGTGCTGGTTCCGGGACTCGTGCCTGGTATGCCAAACATGGGGTGATTCGGGAGATTGAAAAACTCTGCCCGGAATTCCAGGCCGTGATGCTCGGTGATGCGGAAGGTCTTCGCCAGAGAAAAGTCCAAGGCGAGGATACCTGGCCCGATGATAGTCCCGCGGCCGGCGTTGCCATAGCGAAACTGAGCGCCGCCCGGCAGCCGATTCACAAATGCGTCGGTATTAAAAAAATGCCGGGGATCCTGCTGCCCGCGCGGCAGATTGGGATTTATGCCGGTGGCATCTGCGAGACAAGTGTCGCCACCGTTTTGCACGGCTCCCGAACTGCAAGTGGCGGTGAGCGGAAAGCCATCCTGGAGCGTCAGGATTGTTCCAACCTGCCAGCCCCGCACGACGGCGTCCATGCCGCGTCCCGCGCCGCTCAGGAAGGCTTTTCCTTTACCGAATGGGAGCTCATACAGGGCGGATGTCGTCAGCCGTCTGCGGAAGTCGAACGAAGATAGCCCGCGGATGGACCTCAGATTGTAATCGTCCGATGGGGTTCCAAGGTCGTTACCCTGTTGGCGAATCCCGCTGCCGTTATCGATGGATTTGCCATAGCTGAAGGAGCCGAGCAGCGTGAAGCCGTGGTTGAAGCGCTGCTGCAGACGCATTTGCAGTGAATCGTACCGGGAGTGGCTCGGTGCATTCGCCACCTGGAAGGTGCCGTTGAAAATCGGGAACGGACGGCGCGCATTGATATTGCCGGCGCCTGGAGGGGCGGTATTGTATGTCGTGAAGCGGCGCAAGTGAACCCCGGACGATCCCATGTAATTCACTTCGAGCGACATGCTCCGGGTCAGCTCGCGTTGCACTCCGAATGACCATTGCGGCACATATGCCGCCGGCTCGTTGTATTGGCTGACCAGAATGAACGAGGGAATGCCCGGCGTGGTGAATATTTGCGACCAGCTGAGGTTCGGTTGAACGGTGTTGGCGTTCTCGCTACGGCGGATACTGAAGGGCGCATTCCGTGCGACTTCAAACGAGGTGCTACTGGCGACTTCGTTTACGTAATAGATGCCGGCCCCGGTCCGAATCACGGTTTTAGAATCGATGGCGTAAGCAATTCCCAGGCGAGGTCCGAAATTGAGTGGATTATTTTGATTGGTCCCCCGGCCGAAGCGGCCGTCGCGCACATACGGAATGCTAGCCGGCAACGCGAACGGCGGGTTGCCCTGGAGCGGATCACCGGAACCAGCGCGAACGAAGGTGGGGAACATGGAGTTGTCCCAGCGAAAGTCGATGTTGGCGAAGTTGTCGTACTTATCATGGAATGGCAACTGATCTTCCCAGCGGATGCCGTAGTTCATGGTCAGTTTCGGCGTCACCTTCCAGCTATCCTGAAAATATAGGCCCGTGTAGAAGTTCCGAAGATTCGCCAACGGCTCCCCAACCTGCCCTTCTGTTAAGGAAAATAGACCTAGCATGAAATCCGCCACATTGTTTGCCACTGCTGTCGGCGCTCCAGGCTGGCCGCTGTTGGTGTACTGGCCCGTTTCAGTGAACCGCCCGCGTGTCACGGTACCGTTGATCACGTTATAGCGAGTGCGGCTGACATCGGCGCCGAACTTGAACGCGTGTTTGCCGTGCATCCAGGAAAAGTTATCCGTGGCCTGGATGATGGTGTCCCAGGTGTTAAAAGGTATGTCGGAGTTCTCACCAAGATTGGAGATTCCGCCGCCCAGGTTCACGTTCGGAGTGCCCCAATAGAGCGGGTTGCTGGTATCGATTCCTTGAATGCCCAGTTCTGCGACGATATTCTGGACCCCGGCGTGAATCGTTGCTTGAATATTCTCCAGCCGGCTGATTCCAAATTTGAACTCGTTCACTTTATTTGTTCCAATCACCCAGGTGTGGCCGAGCATGCCCTGATGAACCTGTGAGTCGGTGTTGGTTCCCTCTTGCGGGATGTTTATGGGAGTGTAAATCGCTTCGCCGGAGTGCGCGTAGCGGAACATCCAAGTCGAGCTGGCCGACTGGACGTAATCGAAGCGCGCGTTCTCCTGATTGGCATCGGTCGGCCGGCCTTCGGTGTTCAGGAAATTGTTCGCGGCGGTGCTCAGCGGACCGCCAACGTTCGGCGCCGGGACCCACTTCTGCATGTAGGCTACCGAAATGGGATGGAGGCGGTTGGCTGGAATCACATTGTTGGGAAACGGCGTGGCGGAAATGACGGAGCTGGCAACGCCGTTGGTGAAGTTATAGGCCCGGGTCGCCGGATCATAAATGACCGCGGAGACACCCGAGAAGTTGCCCTGAACCCAGGCGGCGGAGGGCACGGTGGCGGGCTGTGTCAAGGCCTTGCGCTCGCGCAGCCCTTCGTAGTCGACAAAAAAGAAGAGCTTGTCTTTGCCGTTAAAGACATGCGGTATCACGAGCGGGCCGCCGATGGTTCCGCCGAACTGGTTTCGCTTGAAAGGCGGAATCGGCGCCGATCCGCTGTCGAAGAAGTTCTTGGCGTCGAGCGCCGAATTGCGCAGAAATTCAAATGCCGAGCCGTGAATCTGATTCGTGCCGCTCTTGGTGGTCACGTTGATCTGGCTCATGTTGTGGCCGTATTCGGCGGTGAAGGTCCCGCTCTCCACCTTGAACTCCTGCAGTGCGTCGAGGGACGGCAGGAATAGGTACGCATTGAAGCTGGGGTCCGTATTTTCGATGCCATCGAGCGTGTAGTGATTGAAGAAGATGCGCTGCCCCCCGACGCTCACCGTTGTGGCCGCTCGCGTGCCGCCCATCCGCGACGTTCCGACCGCGGAGGCCGAGCTGTTGGTGGTGACGCCGGGTGTGAGTCCGGCCAGTTGCAGATAGTTACGGCCGTTCAGAGGCAGTTCCTGGATGCGCCTGTTCTCAATCACCGTGCCGACAGACGTGCCCTCCGTCTCGAGCACTGGTGCACCTCCGGTGACTTCCACTACTTCGGACACGTTGCCTACCTTCAGAGCAATATCGATGCGCGCCACTTGGGCAACTTGCAATTCGATGTCGTTGCGGACCTGCGCGCCGAAACCCGCCATCTCGACCTTGAGAGTGTAGTTGCCTGGTGCGAGTGCCGGCACGTCGTAAAGACCGTCGCTATTCGTCTTGACGGTGCGCTGGGTGTTTGTCGCTGAATGGTTGACGGTAATGGTTGCTCCCGCAACCACTGCACCTGAGGCATCGGTGACCGCACCGGTAATTTCGCCGCTAGGCCCCTGGGCCACGAGCCGGACGGTGAATAGGGACAGAAGCGCGACGGTCGTTCTAACGCGGAAGGACATGGTGCCTCCTGAAAGGTACGCCTAGATGAGTATATTCTTGGCGCCGGTGGTGTCAAGCTCCTGCGAGAATGTTCGCCCTTGCGTTCCACCTGCCTTCATCATGAGAAAATGGACAGTTTCATGGTAGAGCAGTTCATTCGCGATGGGTTCATCCGCGTGGACGGAGCATTCCCAACGGAATTGGCGGAGCAGGGACGCGCTGTTTTGTGGGGTGACACCGGGTGCGATCCTCAGGACCCTTCGACGTGGGTACATCCGGTTGTGCGATTGGGAGATTACGGCCAGCAACCATTTTGCAGTGCCGCAAACACTCTTGTGCTGCATTCCGCCTTCGATGAACTCGTAGGACGGGGACGCTGGCTTCCTCGATCGAGCCTCGGAACGTTTCCAGTTCGATTTCCCAGTCCAGGCGATCCAGGAGATACCGGTTGGCATGTGGACGCAAGCTTCCCTGGAGACGACGACTCCCTGTTTTCCTGGCGCGTGAACGTAACCTCTCGCGGCCGCGCCTTATTGATGCTTTTCCTTTTCTCTGATGTAACCGATCATGACGCACCGACGCGCATCCGCATTGGGTCGCACCTCGATGTCGCGCGAATTCTCGAACCTTCCGGAGAACGGGGAATGCCGTTCCTGGAGTTGGCCGAAACACTGGACGTCACCGCGGCTCGGGCCGAGGTGCTTGCGACAGGAAAGGCGGGGACGGTCTATCTCTGTCACCCATTTCTGGTTCACTCCGCCCAACCGCACCACGGCCGGAATCCGCGTTTTTTGGCCCAGCCGCCTCTATATCCGGCGGAGCCGCTGCGAATCCAAAGGGATGACGGCAAATATTCGCCGGTGGAATCTGCCATTCGCATGGGTCTCAAGCGCTGACAACTCCGCGATGCAGCCGGATCGCGCAATCAAGGCTTTTTCGCGTGGAAGGGTGCCATCTGGAGCCGGAATGTCTTGATTTCGGATGGATGAAGGTGGAACGTGATCCGGTTATCTCCATTCTCAAGCGCGCGGCCGGGTTCTTCAATAAAATTGGTTTCGCTCGCGGCGATCAACGCGGCGGATGTCTGCAAGCCTTGCCACTGGCTTCATAGATCCTCAGGATCGCGGCGCCGTAGCGTCCCGGCTTCAGCGCCGAAACGCCGTCGTCGGTTCACGGGAAGTCTGTGCGTAAGTCATGCCCGCCATCGCGGCGATGGAGAGAAGAACACAGCGTTGAACAAAAATGAACAGGTTTCACCAGCTTCGAGGGAAACTCAAGAAACCGTCTCGTCCTGCGTTGAACGGCGGATTGACGTTACCGATTGATTCGGCTAGCGTCCCGTGATCCGGCGCTTCAACAGTTCTTCTCCGGCGTTCTGCAGTTGTTCGACCGTCCGATGCTTATGCCCTAAAGCGACCGCAACAAACAACGCATCAACCACGGCCAACTGCGTGATGCGGGACGCCATCGGAGCCTGAAAATACTTAATCTCGCTCGGCGTCGCAAACAGCGCAAGATCCGCATGACGTGTAATTTCCGATTTCATGGAATTGGTCAGGCAAATCGTCGTGGCGCCCTTCGATTTCGCGATCTCCAGACACTGCACCGTCTCACGCGTGCTTCCGGAGCACGAAATTGCAAACGCCACGTCGCCGCGCCCGAGTTGTGTTGCCGCGACTACCTGGAGATGGGAATCGAATTCGGTGGATGCCGGTAGCCCGATCAATCGGAACTTGCATCGAGCCGTATACGCAACGGGGTACGAAATGCCGATTGCAAAAAACTCGATCCGCCGTGCCCTTTCGAGCATCTTTGCCGCTTCGCGCAGAGTCCCTTCACCGTTGATCTGAAGGGTTTCCATTAAACTTTGGGCGTGAAAGTGAAATACGCTCTCGAACAGAGAGTGGCCTGGGGAGTTGGACGAACCGGCGGCCGGGAAGCCGCTCTGCGCAAGCTCCCGCGCAAGACAGATCTTAAAGTCCGCAAATCCTTTCAGTCCGAGTTTCCGGCAGAAGCCTACGATCGAACCGACGCTGGCGCCCGATCCGCTGCGGATCTCCGCTATCGCGGACGACAGTACTCGCTCCGGATCAGCCAAAATGTAAGCGGCTATCAGACGCTCAGTCGGATTCAGTGTGGGCAGAATTCCCTTCAAATAAACGAGTACCGGCCGCTTCGGCTTATCCGGCACTACCTTCTTCCGCGCCCGCACGCTCGCGGCCTGTTTGGCTTTCACCCTATCCACCTCCACTTAATCCTAACGGACTTGGACTGAGGTTGACAGCACTTCTTGCGCCCTTGTACGCTCTTGACAAGCACATCGCGGCTAGTATACTGATGGGTGATGAATGTTCAGGGCGCCATGCGTCTACTGAACTCTGTTCATTGTATTAAACGTTCATGGCATTCAGGATTCATTATGCTTTCGCCCTGACCACTTGGCTCTTGCTCGTGCCGGCTCTGTACGGAACAGAGGGTGAAGATTTCTTTCAGCAGAAGATCCGCCCCATCCTCTCCTCGCATTGCCAGGGATGTCACAACGATTCGCTGAAGTTCTCCGGCCTCACTCTGGATTCGGCGGATGGTCTCCGTAATGGCGGGCTGCATGGGCCGGTAATAATACCCGGCGATCCCGCGGGCAGCCGTCTCTACCGCAAGGTGGCGCGCCTTGAAAAACCATCCATGCCCATGCAAGGCGATCCGCTCTCTGAAGCCGACGTGGCGTTGATTAAGCACTGGATCGAAATCGGAGCGCCGTGGCCCGTGGATCCCAAGAGCATTGACGCTGGAAAGGCTCAACAAGCGCGTCTGGAATCCATGAAGAAAATGGAAGACCGGCGCGTGATCGCGGCCAAGGACCGCGAATGGTGGTCCTTTCGCCCGCCCATCCGCCCGCCCGTGCCGTCGCCCGCCCGGAAAGAGCTGATATCGAATCCGATTGACGCTTTTATTCTCGCTGCGCTTGAGGCGAAAGGATTGGAGCCTGGGCCGGTCGCTCCACGTGTCACGCTGATGCGCCGCCTCTACTTTGATCTCATCGGTCTCCCTCCAACTCCGGAGGAAGTAGACGCGTTCATGAGCGACAAATCCCCCAACGCCTACCAGAAGCTCATCGATCGACTCCTCGATTCCGAACATTATGGAGAGCGGTGGGGACGCCACTGGCTCGACGTGGCTCGGTATGCCGACAGCGACGGATATGAGTACGATATGCTCCGTCCCAATAGCTGGCGCTATCGCGACTATGTGATTCGGGCGTTCAATCAGGACAAGCCATTCAACCGTTTCATCCGCGAGCAACTCGCGGGCGACGAATTGCCCGATCGCGATTACGATTCGCTCACCGCTCTCGGCTTCTGCCGCAACGGACCGTTTATCGGCGACATGGTGCTGATGCAGAACGAACAGACCCGTAGCGACGAACTGGACGACATTGTCAGTACGACGAGTCTGGCCTTCCTGGGTCTGACAGTCGGGTGCGCCCGCTGCCATGATCATAAGTTCGATCCCATTGCCCAGAAGGACTACTACCGGATGATCGCGGTTTTCTTCCCGAGCATCCGGAAGGATTTGCCGCTGGCGCCACAGAATCTGATCGATGAGTACGAGACCAAGCTGAAGGTCGTCGAGGATAAGATCGAAGCCATCAATCTCCAGAAGAAAGCGATTCAAAAACCGGTAGATGAGCGCTTGTTGAAAGCTAAGTACTCCAAGCTTCCCGACGATGTCCAAGCTGCGCTCCGAACCGAACCCGCCAAGCGCACGGAAGCGCAAAAGCTGCAGGCCGAACAAGTGGCGTACTCGGTGAAGGTGTCCGAGGCCGAGATTCTCGCCGAACTGAGCGCGGATGATCGTAAGAAGGTGGATTCGCTAACCGCATCGATCGCGGAACTGGAGAAGGCCAAACCCGCGCCCCTGCCTTTGGCGCAAGCCATCACCGATCCAGGCCCCACGAGCCCACCGTCCTATTTTCTGCACCGCGGCAGCGTTCTGAGCAAAGGTTCGCCAATGAGTCCGGGCACTATCACGGTGCTCAATTCTGAAGGTTATGAGCCTCCGTTTCCGCCCAAGGGAACGGCCAGCAATACCACGGGACGCCGCCTCGCTCTGGCCGATTGGATTGCCAGCGAACACAATCCGCTGACTGCACGAGTAATCGTAAACCGGATCTGGCAGCACCACTTCGGGCGGGGCCTGGTCGCTACACCCAACGATTTCGGCCATGTTGGAGAACAGCCGAGCCATCCCGAACTTCTCGACTGGCTTGCGACCGAATTCGTCCGGAGCGGATGGAGCGTCAAAGCGATGCACCGGTTAATCCTGACGTCACGCACCTACCAGCAGAGTTCGGCCTTTAATCAACCGGCCAACGCGAAGATCGATGCGGAGGACCGTTATCTATGGAAGATGCCCTTGCAACGCCTGGAGGGAGAGATCGTCCGGGATTCCATTCTCGCGGTCAGTGGATCTCTGCGGCCCAAGATGGGAGGGCCAGGCGTTTTTCCCGAAGTGGATTCTGAAGTGCTGAAGGGCGCCGCATATCAGCGCTGGCCGGAAACGAAAGATGGTCCCGACGCCTGGCGCCGCAGTGTCTACGTCACGGAGATGCGTTCCATCTCGGCTCCGATTCTAGATCTGTTCGATCCGCCGGAGAATATTGGCTCGTGCGCAAGGCGCAACGTTACGACCATCGCGCCGCAAGCACTGCAACTGCTGAATAACCGTTTTGTGGCGGGCCAATCAGCTCTGTTTGCCGACAGGCTTCGAACCGAGGCTGGCCGGGATCTTACCAGTCAAGTGCAGCGGGCGTTCCTCCTGGCGCTCGGCAGAAAACCAAAGCCGCGCGAGCTTACAGAGTCACTTGCTTTCATCGCACGGCAGGAGGAATATCACAAGACGCAGAATGAGGCGCTGAAAGCGCGGGGGATTGATCCCGCCGAAATCGCGCCCCCGCCGAAAGCCGCGCTGGTGGATTTTTGCCACTCGCTTTTTAACCTGAACGAATTCGTATACGTGAACTGACAATGCCCTTCCCTAGCTTTCCTATTTCTCGCCGCCGCTTACTCTTCAACAGCGGGGGCGGCATTGCGGGGTTGGCGCTATGTGACTTGCTCGGCCGCGACAAGTTGCTGGGCGCTACGCTGCCGCCGGAATCTCCCCTGGCGCCCAAGCCGCCGCATTTCAAACCCACCGCGCGTGCTGTGATTTCCCTGTTTATGAACGGGGGAACCAGCCACATCGATACCTTCGATCCCAAGCCTGAGTTGACCCGCATGCACGGCGAGGCGCCTCCCAAGAGCCTGAATATCGAAACATTCTTCCCGTATCCCGGCACTTTTCTGAAGAGCCCATTTACCTTCAGCAAACATGGCCAGTCCGGCACCGAGGTTTCAGACCTGTTCCCGCTCACAGCGGAATGCGTCGACGACATGGCGGTCATCCGCTCCATGTACGCGATGAGCAACAATCACAATCCCGCCATCCTTCAGATGATGACCGGAGTCATCCAGCCAGGCCGTCCATCCGTTGGTTCCTGGAGCGTCTACGGCCTGGGGACGGAAAATCAGAATCTTCCCGCGTTCGTGGTCCTGCTGGATAAGATGGGCGGGCCCATCGGCGGCGCGCAGCAGTGGAGTGCCGGATTCCTCCCGGCGGCCTATCAGGGAACCGCGTTTCGCAATCAAGGCCAGCCCATCGCCGACCTGCAATCGGGCGGCTTCGTCGAACCGGCCCAACAGCGTGCGCGGCTGGATTTCATGAAGCGAATGAATGATTTTCATCTGGAAGACAACGCGCAGGATCAGGAATTGGCGGCACGCATCGCATCTTATGAGCTTGCCTTTCGGATGCAGAACAGCGCGCCTGAAGTCGTAGATTTCTCCAAAGAGAGCGAAGCGACGCGTAAACTGTATGGCGTCGACGATGCGCAGTGCGATCATTTCGCTCGAAATTGTCTACTGGCGCGGCGGCTGGTGGAAAGAGGCGTGCGATTCGTTCAGCTTTTCGGAGGTGGGAATGCCGGAGACGATTCCTGGGATGCTCACGGGGATATCGAGAAGAATCACCGCAAGCGCGCTCCCGCCGTCGATCGTCCGATCGCCGGACTCTTGAAGGATTTGAAATCGCGTGGACTGCTCGATAGCACGCTGGTGATCTGGCACACCGAGTTCGGCAGGCTGCCGATTTCACAATCCATTCGCGGACGCGATCACAGCCCGAAGGGGTTCTCCATTTGGATGGCAGGCGGCGGAGTGAAGGGCGGCCGCGTGATCGGCGCCACCGACGAGTTCGGATATAAAGCAGTAGTGGACCCGCATTCGGTGAACGATATGCACGCGACCATCTTGCACACGTTGGGACTGAATCATACACAACTGACGTATCTCCACAACGGACGGGCGTTTCGGCTGACCGACGTGTCAGGAGCTGTGATCAAGGACGTTTTATAGAAGTGAACCGCATCTGCGGCAATCCACCGGCTGCAGATTTGCTCTTGAGCAGTTCGTCGTAATGAAGAAGTTCGCCGAGGTCTTTTCCTTTGCGTACCTCAGCGTAAATCGCCCGCTCCACTTTGAGGATCGCTTCGGCACGCGCCAGCGCCGCATCTAACCTGCCGGATGGGACCACGACCAATCCGTCTTCGTCGCTGATGATCCAGTCACCCGGGCTCACCACCGCTCCGGCGCACTGAATGGGGATTCCGGTTTCGCCGGTGTATTCCGCGCCGCCGGCATTGGGCACCGCGCCGCACGCAAACACGGGAAGCGGACTGCGGCGGATCTGCGCCAGGTCCCGAATGGCGCCGTCAATGACAATACCTTCGACACCCTTCAGCCGGGCGCACTCGGTGGTGATAGCGCCCCAAAGTGCGGTGTTCCGCTCACCCTGCCCATCGATCACGAGCACGTGACCGGGCGGGCAGTCGGACAGAGCTTTCCCTACCATCAGGATGTCCGCTGTGTGAACGCGGAGCGTGTACGCCGGACCGGCCATGCGGCAGTTGGCCGAGAAGCACTGCATGTAATGATCCATGCCGCCCGACTTTCCCAGCGCGTCGGACAGTAGTGCCGGGCGCAACGAAAGCAGACGTTTGCGAATTGAGTTCGCCGCTTTCTTCACATCATCACCTGCGCGGGATTAATGGCTTGATACTTCCCCTTGTTGGCCGTAATCTCAAAAGCCATCGGTACCTCGTTGATGCCTTTTAATACATGACGGATCGCCGGTTTGAGGCGCACACGTCCGGACGACACCAGACGCACCGTGTGCTCCAGATGCTCCACTGTGCTGATGTCCGGAAATATGTAGCGCAAACTTCGCTCGCGAAGCGTATCGATGTCGATTTCCAGCGGTGCGCCGAACCAGGATACGCCGACAATCTTTCCGCCGGATCTGACTGAGTCTATCGCCTGCATCAGGGTGTGAGTTCCGGCCAACCCTTGTTTGGGACTGCCGCCGGCGCATTCAAAGACGATGTCGGCTCCGTTGCCTTCTGTCAAATCTCGGATCGCCTCCACCGGATTGCAGTTTCTCGCATTCAAGGCGTGGTCGGCTCCCAGCTCTTTCGAAATCGCGCATGCCTCGTCCCGGACATCCACAGAGATCAGCAGGCCGGCCCCGCTGTTGCGAGCAATCTGCAAACACTCCATGCCCATGCTGCCTTGTCCGTAAACCACAACCGAATCGCCGATGCCGATTTGCGCGGTCTCGACCGACGCCACCGAATCGCTTAACGACTGTAGGCATGCGGCCTCGCTGTCGGAAATCCGGTCGTCAACTTTCACCAGAGCAATCTCCGGCAGAATCGCGCGTTCGGCGAAGCAACCCGGAAGCTGGAAGCCGATGATAGGACCTTTTCGGCAAAGATTGTTGCGTCCGGAAAGGCACAGCGGACAGGCTTCACATGGTAGTTTGGCCCGAGCCGCGACACGGTCTCCTACTTTGAATCGCGTAACGCCAGACCCGATTTCGAGAATTCGCACGCAAAATTCATGACCGAACAACTGGACTGGCGCCTCGGTGGCTAAGCGATGCTTGATCTTTTCGTAAGCCAGCGTAGGGATTCCGAAAGCAAGTTGCGCCTCGGTCACACTCGGCTGCACGCAGAGAACCTCGACGATCACATGCCGGGGCTTTAGCTCCGGTTCGGCGACATCGTCTAGTCGCATATCGTTAAATCCGTAAAATCTCCAAGCTTTCATGAACTATGTACCTCAGGCAATCCCCATCTTCTTCTGCATCTGCTCCAACGAAATCTCTTTCGTCTCCGGATACCACCATAGGACAACAAAAAACTGGACTACCATCATCAGTGCAAAGAATAGGAAAGGAAATCCGCCGGAGGATGCCGCCATCACCGGAAAGATTCCCGAAATGAAAGCGTTCATCACCCAGTGCGCGGAACTGCCCAGACTCTGGCCTTTCGCCCGCACGCGGTTCGGGAACACTTCGCTGAGATAAACCCAGATCACCGCGCCCTGTGAGAACCCGAATGCGGCAATGTAGCCCGTCAGAAGCCATACGAGCAGGCGCTGGTTCGTTCCGAGAAAAAAGATGGCGGCGACTCCAGCCAGACAAAGGGCCATGCCGACGGAACCTACAAGCAGCAGAATCTTTCGCCCAAAGCGGTCGATGACAGACATGGCGATGATCGTAAACAGAAGGTTCGTCGCACCCACCGCAACCGACTGCAGATCTCCCGACACCTTGCTGAAACCCGCGCTTTCGAAAATGGAATTCAGGTAATACAAAATGGCGTTTATACCGGTAAGTTGATTGAACACGCCGATGGAAACTGCGAGGAAGATTGGCGCGCGATATTGCCGGGAGAACAAACGATCCTCGCTTCGCTTGTGCTCGAGGTCGATCGATTCGATGATTTCTCGAAGACTGTGTTCAAAATCTTCTTCTCCGGTCAGTTGCAAAACTTGCCTGGCTTCCTGAGTTCTTCCTTTACTGACCAACCATCGTGGACTGCGCGGGATCGTGAACAGCAGTGCGAGGAAAAAAGCGGCTGGTACGGCCGAAATACCTAGCTTCCAGCGCCACTCGGAGTCGCCAAAACCCAAGAGCCCGATCAGGTAATTGGACAGATACGCCAGCAGAACGCCGAATACCACGCTGAACTGAAAGAACCCCACCAGCCGCCCGCGCCATTTCGCCGGTGACAGCTCCGCGATGTACATCGGGCCGAGCACGGAAGATCCGCCTATGGCAATTCCCTCGATGATACGGAAGAAAACCAGCGATCCCCAGTTCCAGGCGAGCGCGCAGCCGATTGCCGAGACAAGATACAAGACCGCCAGCCCCCTGAGACTGTCCCGCCGGCCAAACCGATCGCCTGGAATCCCGGCGAATATCGCACCGATGATCGTGCCCCAAAGCGCGCTGGAGACCGTGAGTCCAAGCGACGCCGGCGACAGTGTGTAAATGCGAGTAAGGTCTCGTGTAACGCCTGCGATCACGGCGGTATCAAAGCCGAGAAGCAGACCGCCGATGGCCGCGACCACCGTGCTTCTTATCAGGTAGGAGTTGAGATTCAATCAACCCGTCCAGTCGAGCCGGAAACCTGCAGAAGCTCTTTCACCTTGGATTTCACGGCATTGCGGCCCGCCACCATAATGTCGCGGTCGCCCCCAATTCCGAGAAATGCGTGTGGATTCATCGGTCGCTGATAGCGCCAGAGCTGCTCTCTAACCGCATCCAGGTAAGCCTGTTTCAAAATTGTTCCAAAATTCAATTTGGCTACACCCATACAAACCAAGGCTTGCAGGTTTTCGTGCGCGATGCTGGTGCCTCCATGCACAACCAACGGGACAGTGACCCTGTCCTGAATGCGTCGTAGCGCATCGAGATCTATGGAAGCCCGGCCGGTTGTGAGCACATGAACATTACCGATGGATACTGCCAACGCGTCGATCCGGGTGATTTCCACAAACTCGCGGGCCAACTCAGGATCGGTAATCCCGGAGTGACCGTTGCTGGTGACGGTGCCGTGTGGAAGTTCGCCGAGTTGGGCCTCCACCCAGACGTCGCGCTTTCGAGCCAATGCCACCACTTCATTCACCAGCCGAAGATACTCCTCTGTATCCATTCCCTCGTTATCCGGCATCACCGCGTTGAATCCCAACTCGATGCCTTGCTCGATTTGATCTACGCTGTTCGATTCGTTCAAGAGGAATGAGATCGGAACCGGCGATCTCTCCAGAGCAAGACGCAATCCCGCATAGTAGGAAAGGTTTTCCGGTTTCGATCGGGAGCGATGGCGCAAAAAGCCTCCGTTGAATCCCGCCACAATAGGGGACCGGCTTTCTTCGGCAGCCTCAACGGCAGCCTGCAGCGACTCGAGATTCCACGACTCGCAGTAGCAGACCGCATAGCCGCCACTCCGGGCGTCGGCAAGCATCTGGCCGAGGGGGACTATGGGCATAGCACCAGTTTTTGCTCAACGAATTGAATGTAACTCACTGTGTAGCACACGAACTGAAAAAAATTCAGCCTATCGTACGCGATGCTTTTTGTCAACCGGTTTTCCGCAGGGTAACGCGTACGTTCCAAAATCATCTGCTGCACCTCATCAGAGCGGGAAACTCCGTCACGGCAGCCCAAAGCCCGGGTGCAGGGTGCGCCCATTGAGTCGCAACGCTCAGCGAAGTCGAGATCGAACAGCGTCTTTAGGAGTGCGTAGCGGAAGAGCCGTTTTGTACTTCACTTGTTTCAGCGCAACACTCGATCGAATGCTCCCCACGCCAGATACCTTTGAAAGAAAGTCGGTTACGAAGAGTTGGTATTCGTCGAGATCCGCCACTACTACGCGCAGCAGATAGTCAGAAGTGCCCGTCATCAGGTAACACTCCATAACTTCCGTACGCTTTGAAATTGCGCTCTCGAAGGCTTTCAGACTAACTTCCACCTGCCGATCCAAACTCACCTGAACAAAGATACTAACACCGAGGCCGACCGCCCGCGCCTCAACAAGAGCGGCGTACTGCCGAATAAAGCCGTCCTCTTCGAGAGCTCTTGCCCGAACCAGGCAGGGAGACGGGGAGAGTCCAACCTTCTCCGCCAGTTCCACGTTTGTGATGCGGCCATTTTCCTGAAGAACCGCCAGGATGTTCCGGTCGATGGAATCGAGCTCTCGCCAATTCATGGTGAACCTCTCTCTCTCTAATGCCTCTAGAGAGCATAATATACGGCAATACAATGTTGTGAAGGCATAAACTGCCGCTGGAGATAGCTTCACATGCCAAAATCAACGTCTCCTGCTGCCGTTTGTCTCATATCCTGTTCCCATGGATCCGCTTTCGCGCCAAACCGCGGTCAACTTGGAATCGTATTCGCAAGATCGGGTGGAAACCGCTGAATGGACGGAGGCTTTCGACCAAGTTCTGGAGTGCCGCGGAATCGGCCGTGCGGAGGAGTTGCTAAGAGAGCTCAATCTGCTCGCCTCGCGCCGAGGGCTCAAGGTCGCGCGAACGCTGAATACTCCCTACGTAAACTCGATTCCGGACCACGAGCAGCCGCGGTATCCCGGGGATCTCGCCATGGAGCGTCGCATCGGCGACATCATTCGATGGAATGCAATGGCAATGGTTGTGCGAGCCAACCTTGAGACGAGCGAACTTGGTGGACACCTGGCCAGCTACGCCTCCGTGGCCGATCTGTTTGAAGTCGGATTTCACCACTTCTTTCGGGCAAGCGAAAGGAGTTTGGGCGCAGATAGGGCTCGTGGGGATCTCGTCTTCTTTCAGCCTCACTCCGCGCCCGGCGTTTATGCGCGCGCTTTCCTGGAGGGCAGACTCACGGAGGAACAGTTGTGCCATTACCGGCGGGAGGCCGGTGGTCATGGGCTTCCGTCGTATCCCCATCCTTGGCTCATGCCCAATTTTTGGCAATTCCCCACAGGGTCCATGGGACTCGGCGTCATCGCCGCCGTTTATCAGGCGCGATTCATGAGATACCTCCAGGCGCGCGGCATTTCGCACACAGCGTCGCGGAAGGTATGGGCCTTCGTAGGTGACGGTGAGATGGATGAGCCGGAGTCGGTTGCCGGTCTAACTCTCGCGGCGCGTGAGAATCTGGACAATCTCATCTTCGTCGTGAACTGCAACCTTCAGCGTCTGGACGGACCGGTGCGCGGCAATGGTTCGATCATCCAGGAGTTAGAGGCATTGTTCCTGGGCGCGGGATGGAACGTGTTGAAAGTACTCTGGGGATCGGAATGGGATCCCCTGTTTGTATTGGACGAGAACAATTGCCTGGAACGCCTCCTGCGGCAAATGGTCGACGGTGAGATGCAGAGCCTCGGTGCGAGTGGAGCGCTTTTCAATCGAGAGCATTTCTTCCATCATGACCCCGCCGTAAAGGAGATTGCCGGTCATTTGTCAGACGAGCAAATCAATAGACTCCGCCGCGGCGGACACGATCCCGTCAAGATCTACGCTGCATTCGATCTCGCGATTAAAACAGCAGGAGCTCCTACAGTGATTTTGGCGCTGACCAAGAAAGGTTATGGTCTTGGTCAAGCAGCCGAATCGCGTATGGCAGCCCATCAGCATAAGAAGCTTAGCGGCTCTGAATTGCTCTGGCTGCGCGATCAATTGTCCATTCCGCTCACTGACGAAGAGGCCGCGCAGGCGATGTCTTATCGTCCTGCTGAGAGCAGTCCCGAGCTTTGTTACCTTCGGGCTCGCAGGTCGGAACTTGGCGGCTATCTGCCCTCGCGGAACACCGGAGCGGCTCAAATGGTGGTCCCGCGCGCCCATGAGTTCGCTGACTTCGTATTCGTTCAGGACGGGCGTGAGATGTCGAGCACGGTGGCCTTTGTGCGGATGCTCACCAAGCTGCTCAAGACGAAGCCGTTGGGAGAACGGATCGTACCGATCGTGGCGGACGAGGCGCGCACCTTCGGGCTCCAGTCCCTGTTCCGGCAGGTTGGTATCTATTCCCATTGCGGTCAAGAGTACGTCCCGGAAGATCACTCCGACTTACTGCACTATCTGGAGTCAGCGGATGGACAGATTCTGGAGGAAGGAATCTCAGAGGCCGGCGCCTTGTCTTCCTGGATCGCAGCCGCTACTTCCTACGCGCACCATGGCGCTCCCATGCTGCCGTTCTACATTTTCTACTCAATGTTCGGTTTCCAACGAGTGGGAGATCTCATCTGGGCCGCTGCGGATTCGCGCGCCAGGGGATTTTTGCTCGGTGCTACGGCCGGCCGCTCGACACTTGCCGGCGAAGGGCTGCAGCATCAAGACGGTAGCAGCCATTTGATTGCATCGACCATCCCGAATTGCCGGGCTTACGATCCGTGCTTCGCATATGAACTGGCTGCAATTCTCGAAGCGGGAATGGTCGCGATGCTGGAAAAGCAAGAAGACGTTTTCTACTACCTGACGCTCATGAACGAGAATTACTCTCATCCTCCGATGCCCGCCGGAGCGGAAGAGGGGATTCTGCGCGGCATGTATCGCGTACGGGCGAGTTCGCTTCAGGCTAAGGCAAGAGTACGGCTATTGGGATCGGGGACAATCCTCCTTGAAGCGCTGGCCGCCGCTGAATTGTTAGAGCATGAATGGGCCATCTCGGTCGACGTATGGAGCGTGACCAGCTATTCTCAACTACGTTGGGACGCGCTCGCTGTGGATCGGCAGAAGCGGCTGGCGACGAACTACGCCGGCCTCGCGCCGTGGGTGGTGGACTGCTTGCGAACGGACTCTTCGCCTATGATCGCGACCACGGATTATGTCCGAGCGGTTCCCGACTTGATCCGTCCATGGATCCGTAGCCGTTACGTCACGCTGGGCACGGACGGCTTTGGAAGAAGCGATACACGAAAGGCGCTACGGCAATTCTTCGAGATCGATCGGAGGAGCATTGTGCTGGCCGCGATCGAGGCGCTGGTGGAAGAAGGATCGGCGGAGCCGTCGATTATGGAGAATTGCCGGGTACGCTACGGCCACTGCGCTTCTTCGCTCCCGCCGTGGCTGATCTGACCTCATCTTCATTCCAGCAGGAAAACCTTCACATCCTGGTGTTGGACAGTAACGTCAAGAGTGCCGCTGTGGACCGCGTCCTTCTTCTGAGCGTGGATATCGGTGGCGTGAGTGTACCGGGACGGCAAGGCGATCCGTGAGGTCTGTTCCGCCACTGTATCGTTGAAAACCGCCATAAGCGCCCGCCCGTCGCTGGTCCCGATCAGCCGCGGACGCAGTTTTTCGCCACTCACAGGCGGCCTTGCCACCGGCCATATCACGGCGCGCAGAAGTTCGATCCCGCGATCATCCCCTGCGCCGATACTTGCGCCGAGGTTAGTACCGAAATAGTACACGCGGCCTTTTCCGAGAGCTTTTGTGGCAGCAACCTTATGGCCCTGGCAGGTAGCGATGACTGTGGCGGACGTGGTCTCAATCGGCGTGACGTAAGTGTTGCCTTTAACGCGAACGACAGCCGGAGCGGTGAACTCGAGCTCCGGATTGTCGTAGATGCTGTCGGAAGGAGCGCTGTCCAAGCGGCTTGGTTCGCGCGGTAAACGCGGACGTGATCACGATATTTCCGCTTTCCGACGGAATAAAGAAGCTCTCGCCTTCCCGATATCCGAACGCTTCAGCAAGCCCATGCGGTGGAACCACCTGGCTCGCAAAGAATCGTTCGTCGAACAACCCCATGGACGTTTCCAGGATCAGTGTGCAACCCGCCTCCACCAAACGGCGCAACGCATCGCAGGTGCTCGCCTTTCCCACCAAATGCCATGGTGCGATGATGACCTTGTAGTTGGCCCCTGCCAGTTGCCGCGGCTGGATGAAATCCGCCCAGAGGTCGAGATTCCACAATGCGCGATAGTAACCGCGAAACGAGTTCACTGACGGCTCTTCGGTTCCGTTGGCGGCATACGTAAGCAATGCGCAATCCGGATCGGTCAGGACGGCAACATCCGGTTTCGGCCGATGATTCCGGATGATGTCCCAATTTTGCTGGATGAGACGGTTGTTGTTAGCGGCCTCGACAACGCGTTCGGTTGGCTTGCCGTCCCGCGTGACCAGCCCAAATCCAGTAGCCTCACCTCCTGTTCCTTCCGCGTGGTAGGTCCAGTAGATGATTCCATGCGCTCCATAGGCTACCGCCATCCAGTTCCAGAGCCGGATGTCCTGCGGTCTCATCTTGTGGCTGCGCCAGAGGCCCTTGGAGCCATGGCCACCTTGCAGTTCGGTCATCCAGAATGGCTTCCCCGCCGCACAGGAACGAGTGATATCGATCTTGGCGGCGCCTTCGAATACGGAAAAGCTGAACCAGCGTGGAAATAAAGAAAGCCCCCAAACTTCCACCGCTTCGGCAAGGCTCCACGAGTCAATGCCGTTCACGGCAATTGCATCCATCGGCGGATGATGCGCTGCATGATCTTCCAGGATGGTCCGCTTATCCACCGCGCGGAGGTTGGCGGCACGGAAGCGAAGCTCGCTCGTGCTGCGCTCGATGATGAATCTTCGCCAGTCAACCCAGTCCGCATACGTTCCCATTGCCCGGGGCGGATCGATGGATTCCCACGAGGGATAGCGCCGCGTCCAGGCTTCATTCAGCCGGTCGAGCGTTGTGTAGCGTTGCTTCAGCCACTCGTGAAACGCCGCGATTGTGCGGTCGCAATAGCAATACAGCGTTTGCTGCGGCGTAGCCCAGATATTGCGCTCCCAGGCAGGTTCGATATGCGGCTCATTCCAGCAGTCCCAAGCGTAAAGGGAGCGATGCGAAGAGCCGAACTTTGCGAGCTCGCGGATATAACGCGCGGCCGCTTCGCGGACGGGTGGCCAATCCCAGCACAACCCCGGCCAGCCACCGGTCATGTTGTTCGCGCTCCCTTGCAATCGATGGGACTCGCCGGCAGCGTCCACGTAGCGGCATTCCGGATGCGCCTGCTCCAGCCACCACGGCGCGCTTTCCAGTACTACGCCCAGCAGGACGCGCAGACCAAGTTCGTCGCAATAGCGCATCACCTCGTCCACATCGTCGAACACAAATCTGTCCGCGGCAGGATTGTAGTAGTCCCAGCCCGGATAGATGCGAATGATGTTGAACTTATGCTCATTTGCGATCTCGTTCAGCATCTGGCGGCGCATTTCCCGCGGAGGGTTTGGCGGTCGATAGAACGCCGAGCCATAGAGGAACTCGTTCGATCCCGCGGGAGGCGGGCTCCCTTGCGGCGGAGGGCCTGCGAACAATCTCATGCCGCCCCACGTCCAGCCCAGGGCCGTTCCAGTTTGCAGGAATGTACGCCGTGACGGTGAAGTCTTCATAAATCTTCCCCCAAAGATGAGCGAAGTTCAGTGAGATCTCCATTGTACTGAACTTCTTAACATTCCCATTGACAAATCGTACGTGCCGGGATATAAAAATGACACGTGTTCAGTATTGGATGCGTTGGGGTGAATTCTGTTCACTTGAGAACATCAAACTTGAGGGGGGTCTATGTTGACCATAATCAGAATCCTTTGGATGTGCGGATTGCTCAGTTTGGCTACTGCGTTGTTTGCGCAAGTGGAACGTGGAACGATTTCCGGAACGGTGCACGATGCGAGTGGAGCCGTTGTCCCGGGCGCGAACGTCACGGTAAAGAATGTCAACACAGGTACGGCTGTTTCGGCCATTACGAACCAGGCGGGCGAATACGTAGCGCCGAACCTGATTCCCGGCGAGTATTCCGTAACTGCGAGCCACACCGGGTTTAGCACCATTACGCTAACCGGAATCATTCTGCACGTCGACGAGCGCGTGGCGATGAGTGTCACGATTACTGTGGGCGAGCTTACGCAACAGGTGGAGGTAGGAGCAGCTACCCCGCTCCTGCAAACGGAGTCGACCTCGGTGGGGAATGTCATTACGCGGCGCGAAGTGTCCGAGCTGCCGCTCAACGGACGCTCGGTCTACCAGTTGGCATACCTTAACCCCGGCGTAACGGCGGCCATTCCGACTCAGAACGCCAACAACACGAGCATTCCGGATAACGCCCGCGCGGCCCAGGGACTCTCGGTAAACGGGCAACGCCAGTCGAACAACACGTTCATTCTGGACGGGGTCTATAACAATCAAATCAACCAGGGTCTGATCGCCATTCTGCCTCCGCTCGAAGCGGTGCAGGAATTCGTCGTCGAGACGAGCAACTTCATGCCGGAGATCGGCCGTGGCGGCGGTGTAGTGAATGTAACGTTAAAATCAGGAACGAATACTTTCCACGGCCAGGCGTTCGAGTTTCTTCGCAACTCCGCTCTGGACGCTCGAAACTTCTTCGACTACACGACTCCCAGACGATTGCCGAACTTCGTTCAAAACCAGTTTGGAGGCGCTTTCGGCGGACCCATCAAGAAAAACAAGACTTTCTTCTTCGTGGATTATCAGGGCTTCCGGCAGCGCCAGGGCCAGAGTTTCGTTGCCACGGTTCCGAGCCCCGGCATCCGGCAAGGAAACTTTGCAGGCACGGCGCGGCCCATTTATGACCCTGCGACTTACAATGCGGCGACGAATACCAGGACTCCGTTTCCCGGCGGGGTGATCCCGTCCAATCGTTTCAACACGGCATCCTTGAACGTCCTCAAGTATTATCCGCCTCCCGCGAGTAGCCAAACTCTCGCGAACGGGGAAAGTTTCTTCTACAGCGGCGCCTCACGCAGCAACGATCAGAATTCGTACGATATCAAAGTCGACCACAACTTCAGCGAACAGGACCAACTCTCAGGCCGTTTCAGTTACGGGGGCTCCCACACAGTCCTGCCCGGAGCCTTCAGCAACCTACCGCAATATGCGCCGGCTATCGGCGGTGCTCTGACCACTGGCGGGGCCGGATTGTTGACCGGCCTCGTGTCTAATCCCGCCCGTAGCGCCGGTGTTCAGGAAATCCATAATTTCAATCCCGTCCACCATCAATGAATTCCGTGTGGCGTACATCCGTGCCGGCAGTGATGCCACGCAGCTCGGGTTCGGAAAGAATTATGGAGATCAACTGGGGATCCCCAACGCGAACATTACCGCCAACAACTCAGGATTCCCGCAGCTACCCATCACCGGCCTCAGCACACTTGGCGACACCGCCTTTTTCCCACTGGTCGAGCTCGAGAACGTTTATCAGCTCCTGGATAATGTGACCTTCATTCGTGGCACGCACACATTCAAAGCCGGCGCAGACGTCAAGAAAGTGCAGCGGAACTTCACGCAGATTCTGGGAGCGCCGGCCGGGTCGTTCAGCTTCGCGCCGAACTTCACCGCCGATCCCCAAAATCCCGCCGCTACAGGCAACGCGTTCGCGGATTTTCTGCTGGGCATTCCATCCTCAGGAAGTGTCATCACAAATTCCGGTCTCGCGGGCATTCGGAGCACGGAGTTCTCCGGCTATTTCCAGGACACCTGGAAAGTCACCCAGGCGTTGACCCTGAGTTATGGTCTTCGCTATGACTTGTTCACACCACAAACGGAACAGTATGATCGGCAAAGCAATATCGATCCGGCGACGGGAAAGCTGGTCTTGCCGGGACAAGGAGGGACCTATCCGGGCCTTTCTACGCGAGCTCTGGTTTCCACCAACAAGAAGAACTTTGCACCAAGATTCGGTTTTGCGTACAAACTCGGAGATAAAGACGTAATACGTTCCTCATATGGAATGTTCTATTTCCCGGAGTCGCAAGCCGGCCAGCAGATGACTCTCAATCCCCCATTCGTCGGCGGCAACAATTTCACCAACACGCCGCAGCCGCAACAGATTAGCCGCACTCTGGACCAGGGGCTGCCCCCTTCCAGCGGACTGATTCCAATCAACAACCCTACTGGCGCGTTCAATGGACGCTGGCCGCAGAATCACACGGCATATGTGCAGCAATGGTCATTCGCCGTCGAGCACCAGATCACGAGTTCTTTCGTGGCGGAAGTGAATTACATCGGCAACATATCCGTACACCTTCAGGATCAATTCGATCTCAACCAGCCCTATCTAGGGACCGGGCCCGTACAGCAGCGCCGGCCCTACTACGGGCCAGACCCGCTGTTGACCGACTTCACGTATATCGAACAGCGTGGAGTGGGCGACTATGAAGGCCTTCAGCTCAATCTCAAGAAGCGGTATTCGCACGGTCTCTCGTTTCTGACGAACTATACCTGGGCCAAAGCGATTGAGAATCCCGGGAGTAACTACGGGAATTCGAGCCATCAGAATTCCCGCAATTTAGACGCGGACCGAGGCCTGGGCGGCGGAGACGTCCGTCATCGCTGGGTAAGCAGCGTACTGTATGAATTGCCTTTCGGCAAAGGAAGGGAATTCGCTTCGGGAGTGAGCGGCCCCGCAAACGAGGTGATCGGTGGTTGGCAACTCGGCTTGGTGAGCACCGTCCAAACCGGTTTACCGTTCACCGTCACAGGCGGAGCCGGCAGGCCGAACCGAATTTGCAACGGACAGACGCCCTCAGGCGGCCACTCGCGCACTCTTTGGTTCGACCCAACATGCTTCCCGTTACCCGCGCCAGTCCCCGACCCGGTCAACGGCGGAGTGTACATTCCGTTTGGCAACTCCGGCGTGAATACCCTGACGGGCCCTCGAATCGTCAATTTTGACTTTTCGGTGTTTAAGACTTTCCCCGTCACGGAATCGACGCGCGTCGAGTTCCGAGCGGAGATGTTCAACGTATTCAATCACCCGCAGTTTCTGAACCCGTCCGCCGCCGTGAATACCGGCACGACGGGCCAGTTACTCAATGCCCGGCCATCGCGGCAGATTCAGCTGGCCATGAAGTTCATTTTCTGACCGGTCGTTATTGTTTCTTGCTCAAGTGATCCTGGCTTGCCGCCAGCCGCTTTTCTTTCAGATCTTTCACGGTCTTGAAATAAGTTTGCGCCTTCTCCTTGTCGCCGAGAGTCAAGTAGACGCGCCCGAGCTGATAGTAAGCAAGATCCTGCTGCGGGTCCAATTGAATGGTCTTTTCAAGCTCTGCGATTGCCTCTTTACTCTCCTTGCGTTGAGCGAGCGCCTTCCCAAGTTGATAATGCGCCGAAACATTCGCGGGATTGAGGCGAATCACTTCGCGCAGCAGCCGCAGGGCTTCAGATTCGCTACCTGTCTCCAGTAACACGAGCGCCAAATGCAGATCGCATTGTTCACAATCAGGATGGATCCTCGCAGCCTCGCGGAGCGCAGCTATCGCATCAGTGGTCTTTTTCATCCGGGCGTATGCCCGGCCCATCAGAAGGTAAGCCTGATCGAAATCCGGATTTGATTTGATAATGCTGCGGCAGATGCCAATCGCATCATCGTAGCTGCCAAAGTTGAAGTAGCTGAGGGCCAGGGCAAATTGCGCTTCCGGAGCATCGTTCCCGCCCGCAATCGCGCGTTTGAAAAGCCGGATAGCGGACTCATTTTCGCCCGACGCCTGATACACACTGCCCAAATTGAACAGCAGGTCAGGGCGTTTCGGCCCCAGCGCAATGGCCTTCGAGAGAGCGGCAATTGCCTCAGGAAATTGGTTAGCCCCGGCCAACAACATTCCCTGCAGATTCCAATAGTCCGCATCCCGATCGTGCTCTTTGATGCTCTTCAGATTCTCAAGAGCATGGTTATAGTCTTTCGACAGGAATTGAAATTGCGCAAGCAGCATCGTGGTCTTGCCGGAAGGAGAGCTAATCTCCTGCAGCCGGGAGGAGACCTTCAGTGCTTCGGCAATCAGGCCGGCCTTGGAATTGTGACCGGCCGAGTTCTGCTTCAACGAGTCCAGAACCGCTTCGAGCGATGCAATGGCATCTGTCACGCGATGTAGTTCCACCTGCAGCTTGGCCAGCCAGATTAACACAA
Organism: Bryobacteraceae bacterium; assembly: GCA_963770345.1. Classification (GTDB taxonomy): domain Bacteria; phylum Acidobacteriota; class Terriglobia; order Bryobacterales; family Bryobacteraceae; genus CAVYPH01. The sequence goes on from CAVYPH010000004.1 coordinate 726,117, forward strand.
CGGCATCGCCGGGAGCCGCCTGATGAGCATGTTCCAGGAACTGCGCCGCCTCCTCAAATCGGCCCTGTTGAGCCCGAATGACTCCAATGTTGAAGTTGGCTGTAACATCCGAAGGTGTGGTTTTCAGTGCGGATTCAAATAGGTTGGATGCCTCATCCAGTCTTCCCTGCCGGATAAGAGCAGAGCCAAGATTGTTTCGTGCGGCCGTGAAGCCCGGGTCGATTCGTAGGGCCTCTTCATAATAATGGACAGACTCGTCAAGCCGGTTTGTCCTGTCGCAGATTAGCCCGAGTAAATTGTAAGCGTGCGGGTCTCGCGAACCCAAGCCAATCGCAGCACGCAATTCGGATTCCGCCGCAGCCACGTTGCCAGCACGAAGCCGATCGGAGCCCTTCACCACATGAGCGGCGGCAGCCTGCCGTTCCGCCGCGCCGCTGAAGGCCAGCACAAGGGGAAGAAGAATGGAAGCACTCCAAACGCAGTTCATTGCCGGCGCGCCTCACTTGAACTTATAGCACTTTGCATCATTGCCGGAGAGAGATGCTGGCCACCTGCCACGCTCCAGAAAATCTCCGCCGCGAATGCACACCACAGCCGGCAGGCGCTCGTCGCCACGAGGATGAATTAAATCGAGAGCAAGGTGGGCGCCAAGGCCACCGCTGACCGCATACTCGATGTCCGGTTCCCAGACCAGGTCGTCCGGAACCTGGCCGCGGGCCGGAAGACTGGGGAGAACCAAAAGCAGTATCACGCCGAGGGTGACTTGGAGCGTCATGGTCACGCCTCCGCGAATCCGGGCAGTGGCAGGCGGGTCATTAGGCCCCCATCGATCACGATCGCCGCACCGGTAATGTAAGCCGCATAAGAGGACGCCAAAAACAGGATGACGTGCGCGATGTCGTCCGAAGTGCCGAGCCGTCTTAAAGGAATCGCACCGGCCATCTGACGTACTACGGATTCGCGGTCTGGCACTCGCGCCAGCGAGCGATCCATCATCGGCGTGTCGATGCAGCCGGGACAGATGCCGTTCACACGGATGTTATGGGATCCAAGGTCTCGCGCCATGTCGCGCGTGAGGCCCAGAATTCCGGCCTTCGCGGCCGCATATGCAGAGACCTGTCCCGTGGTTGCCAAAGCCTGAACAGACGCAGTGTTAACGATGCACCCGCCGCCCGACCGCATCATGAACGGAATAGCCGCCCGCGAGCACAAGTAGACGCTGCGGAGATTGACTGCAATCTGAGAATCCCATTCGGAAGGCTGGAAATCCACGAAGTCCTTATATAGTTCAACGCCGGCGATGTTGGCAAGGATCGTGACTGGACCCAGGGTCTCTCCTACGTGCTTGAATGCTTTGGCGACATCGACCTCCGCCGATACATCTGCGCGAATCGGCAGGCACTTCCCTCCCTGATCGACGATCGTCCTGGCAGTCTGTTCTACTGCGGGTTCGTTGATGTCCAACGCCGCCACGGCAGCCCCGTGCGCCGCAAACTGGATCGCCGTTTCACGGCCGATGCCAGCGCCTGCCCCAGTGACCACTGCAACCTTCCCGCCGAAGTTCATCGCTCCCCTCTCTCCGAGAATGAAAGTAATTCATCCCCAGAACTCCATGACTGAATACTGTTCCGTTTTATCGCGGTTTGGCGTCCGAGTCAAGAAAACATTGACGTCCAAAGTTCACTGCGATATCATCGTCCGTTAAGCGAGAGTAGTTCATCGGATCCATGACAAAACTGAAACTAGTTCATTTGAGGGGCTGGATTTTGTTGCCCGCCGCTGCGGCTTGGTTCGTGAGTGGTGGATGCACACAGAAAGCAGCGGAAACGCCAGCCCAAGCCGCCGGCATCATTCGTTTTGATCCGGCGCTGGACGACATAGTGTCCACCACCACCCCAATCGAGAAGATCGCCTCAGGGCATGAAATCACCGAGGGCCCGGTTTATGTCCCGCAAGGCTACTTTCTCTTCAGCGACATTCCCAAGAACACGATTTTCAAATGGACGCCGGGCAGCGGCGAAACCGTTTTTCGCAAACCGAGCGGATACGATGGAACCGATGCGCCGCCCGGGTTCGTCATCGGATCGAACGGTCTCACCTTGGACAAAGACGGACGCCTGATTATTTGTGAGCATGGAAATCGCAGAGTCACGCGCCTGGAAAAGGACGGTTCGCTGACGATTGTCGCCGACCGCTACGAAGGGAAGCGCTTGAACAGCCCGAATGACGTGATCGTGAAGTCGGACGGCGCGATTTACTTCACCGACCCGCCCTACGGCCTCGCAAAACAGGACGACGATCCAAAAAAGGAACTTAAGGTCAACGGCCTTTACCGGATTTCGGGTTTGAAACTTGAGCTTCTCATCTCTGAGCTCTCCCGTCCGAATGGCCTCGCCTTTTCCCCGGATGAAAGGATCTTATATGTCGCGAATTCGGATGCCGCCCGCAAAATCTGGATGCGCTATCCCGTCAATCCGGACGGCACTCTAGGAACGGGCACGGTCTTCCAGGATGTTACCAGCGACAACCGCGACGGGCTCCCCGATGGTATGAAAGTGGACAAAAAGGGGAATTTGTACTGCAGTTCGCCTGGCGGAATTCGCATCTTTTCTCCCGGGGGCAAGCACCTTGGCACGATAACTTTGCCGGAAGTCCCACACAATTGTGCGTGGGGCAAGTATGCCACCGACAGTGCATCCGCGGCGTTGGCGCCGAATGAGGACGCTGATACGCTGTACATCACGGCGCGACCGAACGTCTATCGCGTCCGCACCAAGGTCGCAGGGATCAGGCCGTAGTCCTATGAGGCGCACCCCAATATTGCCGGCCACTGTTTGGCTTGTGGTCTTCGCAGCGGCCCCGCAACTGGAAGCCGAACTCCCATGTGACGAGAAGGTGACTCCAAGTATCCACATCGATCCGGGCCATCCGTGGCGTCCCCCATTCGGGCTCGATCGCGTTGGAAAACCCGTAACGGCCATCGTTGATCTAAGCTCCACAACGCGCCCTCTACGGGAATACTACCTCGCCGGCTATCGCAGCGGACGGGAATTGGAACGCCATGTCTTGAACCTCAGCCAAACGAAAGACTCGTTCAAGGCCACAGTATCTCTTGGGGCGTATCCGGACGAACTCGTGTTATCGGCGAAATGCCGCTATCAGGGAGAGTCCACGGAGTTGACGCGTTATCCGGTCAAACTGCCGGAGATGGAGGCCGAAGCGGTTGCAAAGCCTGAGAAGCTGATCAACCCCGTAGACCTCGGCACGATTTTGCCGCCGGCGGACTGGCTGCTGCTCGCCTCCGGGCAGAAGGCCATTGTCGAAGTCGCGGCAATCTCATATCACCCGCCGATGTCCGACTACCGCGTGAAAGCCTGGTTTGAGTCCTCGAAACAAACCGCAGAGCACAACCTGAAACTCGAAGGGTACGCGCGCAAGTCGACGACACTGGAACTCGGTCCTGTAACGTCAGGACCGGAGCAAGACATACTCCACGTGGCGATCCTCGATGCCGGTGGCCGGGAACTGTGGCAGAAGCAAATCCACACCATGTTTGTCCCGCATCCCGCGCAATTACCCAAGTTCGGCGCGGTTCTAATGAAGCTGAGGTACGACGCGCCGATCTCCGTCCGGGATGCAATGAGCGGCCAATTATCTTCGATGGACTACAGCAAGGCATGGGATGCGAAGCTCAATGACGTCGTCGTTGCGCTGCCCAATGGTTCCCGATTCGTCTTCTGGCGCGGATCGAGCTATATCCCTTTCTGGGCCGCCCTGCACAATACGGGATTCAGCTATGAATGGGCGGAGACTACTCCGCCTCCCGACGGATTTGTCGATTCCGTCGAGCCTCTCATGGACAAAGAGCTGCGATATGGACGAGTCGAAATCGTCGAGTCCACGCCGTCGCGAGTCCATGTGCGGTGGACGTACCAATCTACAGATTTCATGTACAAGGTCTGGGGTGACGCGGCCACGGAAGACTTCTATTTTTACCCGGACGGATTTGGCACACGCACCCTGACTCTGAAGAGCGTGCCTGGCGCCGATTATGAATTGAGCGAGTTCATCGTTCTCACGCCGCAGTCGGCCTATCCGCTGGACGTGCTTCCCAAGAAGCTTGCGGAAATGATTTACCTCGACGGTTCCAAGGAAGAGCTTTTGTTCCCGTACCGCACGAAATCCGGTTCCGGCGATAATTTCTTCGCCAACAAAATTGAGAACTCTCGAAAGATTCCGATCGTCTATCGTCTTCGCACCCACAAGGATGATGCGGCCACCGCTATTTATTTCTACCCCGGGGATCTGACGATGCCGATTGCGTACGCGGCCTTCTACGATCGCGGATATTTGGTGACTCCCGCCTATTGGGGAAGCCACTGGCCCTTGGGGCGCGGGACATCCACGGGAAGAACAATAGATGACCGGATCTATTCCAATCCCGGACACAACAGCGTGCTCACCTGGGGAATGGGAAACCGGCCAACTCCTATCAGCACGGCGCGACTGGCGACGGTCGATACTCTTGGGGAATCGAAGATCATGACCGTTCAACGTTGGTCATGGCTTATCGCAATGACCGATGTCTCAGATCAGCGGTTGATCGATTGGGCTCAGAGCTTCAGCCAGCCGCCCTCGGTCAAGTTATCGGGAGCCCGGCTGGAATTCGACGACTATGTTCCGGAGCGTCGGGCGATCCGCATCGCTGTCGAAAAACCAGTGGCAACCGTCACGCTCGAGCCTGTGTCGCGCTGTGTCAATCCGGTTCTCGAATTGACCAATGTCCCAGGCAAGCTTGCATCACTTTCTCTGGATGATCGCCCTCTTCCCCTAAGCGACTATGCATGGGACGGGCACACGCTCTGGGTGAACGCAACCCTTGACAAATCCACACGCATCACCCTCCGCTTTGAGTGATAACCTCGGAACCGTCATATGTATTCAGATTCAGCCGGAGTTGGCAGCGCAGTGACGATAGAAAAAGCCACCGGAGTCCGCTGGAGGCTCTTCGGCCTGATGCTCGTGGTCGTTACACTCACATTCATCGATCGCTTCAACATGAACGTGGCGGCCAAATACATTCAGCAGGAGTTCTCGCTCTCGAACGTACAGATCGGCAGCCTTCTAAGCGCCTTCGTTCTCGGCTACGCGGTGTTTCAGGCGCCTGGCGGATGGTTGGGCGATCGAATTGGAGCGCGCCGTGTTCTACTCGGCGCCATTGTGTGGTGGTCGATTTTCACTGCTTTGACCGCGGTCGCGCCGCTCCTGCAATCCGCGGGTCTTGGATTAATCACCTCCTTCTGGGTGATTCGCTTTCTGATCGGAGCCGGTGAAGCGCCCGCGCTTCCGAACGTGAATAAAATGATCGGCCGCTGGATGGCGCCCCATGAACGCGCTCGGGGAAGCAGTATATTTCTGATCGCCGTGGGAATAGGCGGGACCTTTACTCCGCCGGCCATCGCCTGGGTGATGGTGAAGTGGGGCTGGCGTCCCTGCTTCCTTCTTTGCGGAGCACTTGGCTTGATCGTCGCCGTTCTTTGGGAGTTCAATTCCACCGAACGGCCTGAGGAACATGCCAAAGTGAACGCCGCGGAATTGAAGCTGATCCTCGCTGATCGTCCCGCCAGCCGCCCCGATGCGACTCCCTGGCGACGCATGTTTACCGGGACGAGTTTCTATGCCCTCCTTCTCAGCAACTTCATGCTCGGCTACGTCACCTACATTTTTTACACTTGGTTCTTCCTCTACCTCGTGAATGTCAGGAAACTCCCGATCGTCTCCGGCAGTTATTGGTCGACGACACCCTTCATCGCTATTCTCATCGCAGCGCCGCTGGGCGGATGGATTTCCGACCGCATGGTGAAGCGTCTCGGACATCCGTGGGGACGGCGGATTCCGGTTTTCGTGAGCGCACTCGGTTCAGCCACGTTACTCATGATCGGCGCTCGAATTGAGAATCCGTACTATGCCGTTGGCCTGCTTGCGGTGGCCGCGGGATGTAACGGTGTGGCAGCGGTGACGAGTTGGGCGCTTCCGAACGACTTATCGGAACATTATTCCGGCTGCGTTGCGGGCGTGTTGAACACAACAACGAATCTAGGCGGCGCGCTTTCGCCGGTGCTGACTCCCTTTCTGGCCACTCGATATGGGTGGATCGTTGCGATCGACTTCGCGGCCGGCTTCATGATTTGCATCTGCTTGTTGTGGTTCCTGATACATCCGGAGCGTCGAATTGACGCAGAGTGAGTCCCAGTATGTTTGACTCATGCCGAGCCAGTTTGCTCGCTTCCGCTTCATGAGAGGCCACGCAGAAAGAGTGGGACAGCCGGCCGGTGCAATTCGTATAGTTCGAATATTATATTGCTCGCTAAAAGAGTATCCGTAGCCCGAACTCCATCCCCTGCTCGGTGTTGGCTTGGCCCATAATCACTCCAAAGGTCGCCGGACTGTCGATGTGCAGAGTAGGATTGGCCGGTTGGAAAAGATTCAGGACGTTTACGAACTGGAAGCTCCAGTGCCCGAGCCAGAACTCACCCACAGAATTCTTCTGACGAATCCGTTAAAAAGACCACTCCGTCCCGACACAGCCTTCTTACCCCCCAAATAAAATCTGTCGTGCTGCTCGCAGCCATCATCTCCACAATCTGTGGAATTGAGGCTCGACAGCCGTAGCGGCTGAGCCGCTCTCCGACTCTTGAGTAAGGAGGGCGATCCGGAAGGTTCGCCGTGGGCTGATGTCCTGCAAAGAAGAGATTAAGGAGTAAAGAATATGACCAGATATCATCCATCCAGACTCACGTCCGTTGGGAGTCTGTCGCTGTTGGTGCTTGCTTCGCTGAGCGCGATTCTCTCGGCGCAAACCGTCAAGGTCGAGGGAATGATCAAAGCGCGACGCGGCGCCACGATGTTTGTAGAGACTTCGGATTCACAGCAGATCATTGTCCTGTTGACCGACAACACGGAGGTGGGCCAGGTCAAGGGCGCGTTCAAGGCCCGGCGGAAGGAGATGTCAATGGCCGCCCTGATTCCCGGTCTTAAAATCCAGGCCGAGGGAACCTACGACAGCCAAAATCAACTCGTGGCGAAGTTGGTCAAGTTCCAGGGGAACAATCTGGAGAGGGCTCAGTCCGTCCAGGCTGGTCTGCATGAAACCCAGGCGCAGGCCGAGCGAAACAAAGAGGAGTTGGAAAAGCAGAACGCTGAACTGAAGGCCCAAACCGAGGCCCTGAAACAGCAACAGGGGCAATTGTCTGCCCAGCAGGAGAAGATCGCCGCCAACAAAGCGAACATCAACGCTGCGATTGCGCGGTTTGGCCAATTGGACGAATACTATATTCTCGACGAAGTAACCGTGTACTTCGGGAACGGACAGGTCACCATCGATCCTGAGTACACGCCCCAGCTCCTGAAATTAGCGGAGAAGGCGAGGACTATCGAGGCTTACAACATCCAGGTCGTTGGCTACGCCTCTTCATCCGGTAGTGCAGCCCTGAATCAGAAGCTTAGCGAGGACCGGGCTCACGGTGTTGCTAATTTTCTAGTGCAGCAGGGCAAGATCCCCCTGACCAACCTGCTGGCTCCGGGTGCGATGGGCGAGAGTCGGCAGGTCGGAGACGACAAAACGCCGGAAGGGGAGGCGAAAAACCGGCGAGTCGCGGCGAGGATCCTGCAGAACAAGGGGATCGCCGGACTCCAGAGCTTGCGCTAACTCTAATTGTGGTTACAGTCGCGAAAGCATTGGCTGGCCCGCGGGCGGGACTTGGACCTCGACGTGGTTGGCATTGCGACGCGCGGCCCCTATATCGGAGTCGATGAGTACCTGCGCACGAACGTGCTGGAAAACGGGAGACCGCGAAATTCTCAAGTTGCTTGAGGATTGCTTGGCCGGATGAAGGAAGTATCGCAATGACAGATGAGTACGAATCGCTTTACCATCCTGTCCGTACCGATGGAGTTCAACCTCCTTCGTGTCCTGGCCTTCCCCTTCTTCGACACAATGGATGCGGATGCCGTTGATCTCGGCAAACTTATGCTGATATCCGTTCGGATCGTCTACTTTCGGATCACGCATCCGGGCCGGAGTGTCTGTCGTTGCAATTGGATTTCTCCATCTGGGTTGATATGAATTAGCGATGTTCTAGGCCCCTGAATACAAATGCGCGCGTCTAAAATTAGGTTCGAACCGAACAGCCGGAGCGCCCTGAGATGTGGTAAGTGCCGAAGCCATTGGCGCGGGATCCGGCCTCCGGGTCCCTATCACATCCCACGGACATCATCGCCGCCGAGATGGTAGTAGCTGTACAACCCAAAAAATCTGCTGGCCGCGCGCTGTGACAGGGGCCGCCCTCTACCAGCACGTCCTGCCCGGAAATCGGCGCGTTCTAGCCGTCGAAAACCAGCCCGCTAAACAGAGTCTTCATCGATCTCCGCCCTATCAGTAAATGCCCATCGTTCGTTTTCGCGCGTCCGAGTATATGCCGGCAAACGCCGCCCGATCTTTTATCTTTTCGAGGCATCAAGCTCGCGATGTCTCCGGCGACCGCACCGCGACGGCCGTTCTGAGCCAGCACGTCACCCGCTGGAAATCTCGTCGCCGTCGAAAATCAGCCCGCTAAACAACGTCTTTATGGACCTCGTCGATTTGATAGCCTGCGGGGGCACTTCCGTCGCGTGACAACCGCCTACGACCCAGACCGGAATTGGATCCCCCGGCTTCAGAAGTTGAACATGAGCTGAACGATAGGAACCCAACCTGTCAAACCTCCTACATATGGCGTAATCAAACCTCCGACGGGGGACTTGTTCACACGCATGCCCTCCCCCGTGATCCACACGCGATGGTCGTGGACGAAATACCAGTTGAAGCCACCCGCGTATTCGTAGGAGTTTCCGAACTGGCCGAAGACGTGTGATGTGCGTGCGAACAATTCCAGCCTCCTTGGGACGACAAAATCGCCCAGCGAGAATTCGAATCCGTGATCGAACGTGGATTTAAGAGGAAGGGGCCCATCCGCAAGGAAGTCATTCAGCCAGCGGAAGTAGTATTGCCCATTGACGGACATCCCTTTCCATTTGAGGCCGCCATCGATTGCCCACATGCGGTAAGTGAGATCATCGACGGTCACGCCCGGCGCAAACGCTCCCGTGGCGAACGTCAGCACGCCGTCGGAATTGGTCATCGAGGTGTTTTCCGGGTTGCTCTGATCAAGATTCGAAAAACGATTTTCCCTGGATCTGGTGAAACTCGTGCCCACTCGAATAACGGGTTTCTCATGCTCGTAGAAGTCGTTGTAACTGTTGCGCGCTTTCGCTGTGGGCCCGTACTGTCCCAGCGGCTCCCACCAGACGCTGCCTGCAATACTCCAGGTGTGTATCGATCTTGGCAGTAGGAATCGCCAGCGTGTTCAGACCGTCGCCCACCTGCACAAAATAGTTGAGCCCCTTCAGCGGCTCCCCGGTGGCCCAGATTCCCTGGGTGAATCCGGGCCGGAAGAAGTTATCCGCCATGCTCCGCTCACTCGCGACAAAATAGGGAAATGTGTAGGTTAGCGTGCGGGAACCCGGAACGCCCCAGTAACCGGCGTTCAGGGTTAGGCCTTTATTGAATCGATAAGAGAGTTGCCCGCCGTGAACCACCGCGGTGGTCGTGTTGGTTGTCCATATATAGAGGCCGTATGTCAACCTCGGGCTGAACACGAAGCCACTGAACGAGATCATACTGCGATTGATGCTGAAATCATTGCGGTGTAGAACGTCATGGACAACGCCCAGGTGGTCGGTGAAGGTGCTATTCGTGTTTAGCGTGTTGGTGTAGCGGAACTGGGTAGTATCAGTGATCTTCAATTGGAACGGAAACTTAGAAGCGTCGGAGGTCTCCACGACAACGAAGCCGTCTCTATACTTGTCGCCCAGGCGGCCCATCCAGCTGGCTGAGTCGGGCCCGGACGGTTGTCCAGCCGCGGACTGCGCGGGAGCCTGCTGGGCAGCGTCCGGCACCGCCGAGGATGCCTGGACCGTCGTCGAAGGCGGCGGTGGCTGCAACCACAGGACTCGGCGGCTGCGCTGCAGTCTGTTCCTGAGCGGCCGCAGCGGGGGTTCCATCAAGGCGGCGTTGCAGCTGCTGCATCAGCGACAGCATCGCCTTCTGCTGCTCTTCAAGATTGCGAAGCTGTTCGCGCAGGGCGGCATTCTCGGCCTTCACTCCTGCGACTTCCCTCTCCAGACTCCCTGGCGAGGATGCCGGCGTTTGGCCGTGGGCGGAAATCACGAACATCATTGCTAACGTCAATGCAAACGCGGCGCAGAATCTAAAGGATGCAAGTATCGACATGAGTTGTTCCTCTAAGAAGTGGGATTTCGATCTCGTTCGCGGGGCGCTTTCTGTGCAGCCACATTAGCTTTCGTGCAGCCACGTTGAAAGACACCGCGATACGGGGCGCGTGACCCGCGTAGGGATGCACCCAATGATAGAGCCAGCTTGGGAAAATGACGAGCAGCCCGGCTTCGGGCATGACTCGGACCGGTTCCCCGTATGGGTCACCGGGCGCGGTCACGGCCTCGACGCCGGCGCGCGGGTCAAGGAATTCCAGAACTCCGCTGAGCGGACGATCCGGACTGGGGGCGCCCGCATCGACGTAATACACACCGGACCAGGCGCTATCCGGATGAGAGTGCGGCGCATGGTAAGCGTCAGCACGGCAAATCGTAGCCCACGCCGTTAAGGACAGCGCGCCCTCGAAACCACCGGACCCGGCGTGGCTTCGACCATTCGGCGAACCGCCCACGTTATCCAGGTGCTCAGGGCGTCCACGGCCGGCTCCGGACGGTCGAGGAAATCAGTTTGCGAGTGCCAGCCACCGATGTTGCTCCGGCCGAGGCTTACGTACTTTGCCTCCTCTGCAAGGATCGATCGCCCGCAGGCCGTGATTCATCGCGTCGGCGTCTGGCACCCGCAACCGCCCGATCAGTGGTCGGAAACGCCGGCGTAACTTCGAGTTCCAAAGTGGAGTCCTGCCCGATCAGCAGAGCGTCACAGAGAGGGCAAGTCCAGCTTCGCTGGTTTCCTTGTACTTGGTGTTCATGTCCTTGGCTGTCTGCGCCATGGCCGTGATCGTTTCGTCGAGACTTATGCGATGGCTGGATGCGACCTCGTTGCTGGCAATGGCATACGCAGTCCAAGCCTTGACGGCGCCGAATGCGCATCGCTCAATGCAGGGGATCTGTACGTAGCCGGCGACCGGATCGCAGGTCATGCCCAGATGGTGCTCCAGCGCCGACTCCGCCGCGTTTTCGATCACCCGCGGTGAAGCATCGTACGCTTCCCCGATCAACGCAGCCGCCATCGCCGATGCGACGCCGATTTCGGCTTGGCACCCGCCCTCGGCCGCGGACAACGTCGCGTTGTGTTTGCACAAGTAGCCGATCGCCGCAGCCGTTAGCATCCCGTCGCGGATCTTTTCCGGCGGCAGCTTCCGCGCACCTTCGCCCAAGGCGTACACGAGGGCTGGAAGCACTCCGGCGGAACCACCCGTCGGCGCGGTGACCACCAGATGACCACGTCCGTTTTCCTCAGACCCCGCCAGCGCGTACGCCGATAGCACACCGATTCCACGATCGGATTGGAACTTATCATCCATGGCGCGCTTGTAGACGGTTCCCGCCTTGGTCATCAGCTTGACGGGACCCGGCAGCAGGCCTTCCGGCGCATTCAGCCCGGACTTAACGATGGCCACCATCGCATTGGTGATTTTGTCCACGAAGGCATAGACTTCCTCCTCGCTCTTCCCGGATGATCGATGTCTCATTGGCCAGTATGACTTTGGCAATGGTCAGCTTGTTCTGTCTCCGCGTGCTGCCGCAACTCCTTCATGGTTGCAAACGGATACTTCGGTTGATTCTTCTTCGGAGGCGTATACCCCTTCCACTCAATGAACCCGCCGCCCACCGAGTAATACTCCTGCTCGAGGAGCACTTTGTCGCCCGCCAAGAGCTTCGCCGTCATGGTGTTCGGATGCGGAAAGTCACCCTTGGTAGCGTCGAAGATGACGTCCTTCAGAGTTAGGGTTAACGTCTTATCCCCGAGCTTCACGGGGAACGTCTGATTCGGATTGTCTTTCATACTGTCAAGAAACGCGGGATCTACAGTCGCCGGCTCCTGTCCTACCAAGCCCGCGAGCGAGGCGCGCTCCGTGCCGTGGCCCAAGCCAGTGGCGCTGAGGCTGCCGTAACAGGTGGACCTTTAGCGCTGTCGCCGTATCGAGTTGGTCCGCCGGCAGCTTGGTGCAGCGCTGATAGAAATCGTAAGTAATGCGCATCGGGCCGATCGTGTGCGAGCTTGAGGGCCCCGGGCCCACCTTATAGAACTCGTCGATCGTGGTCATCACCGGCCCCTTTCCTTTCTTCACAACATTCAGATTGGGAGACAGTGCCGGTGGTGGCGCTGTGGACCTCTCGGTTCTCTCCTGGGCGGAGATGCAGGAGTCACGGATCACCGCCGTAGCCCCGATCACGGCACTCCGCATGAAGAAGGTGCGGCGATCGACTCCGTGAGGAACCTCCGCTGAAACCACATCGCTCGAGCTGCCGAGAGGCCCTTCCCGTGCACCGCTTGCTCGCTCTGTTGAGGTGGAATTGTTATCAGGTAGTTGGTTATCTTTAGACATATCATTTCTCCTTTTGAAAACGCGCTTTAAACGCTTTGAACCGTGCTTTTGCACGATTAAATTAATCTGCTTGACCGGTCAAATTATTCAACGGGTCGAAGTCAACGACCGCGCCGGTCTTTTGCGTCGCGGTTCCGATACGGTCCTACTCCGTGACGGCCTTCACTTCGGCTTCGAAATCGGTTGGGTTCTTTTTCGTCCTGACGTCCTCTCCGACTTGACCTGACACAAAAAGAGTGCCCGCCGGCAGGATGCCCGGCGAGGAGGTCCCGCCCGTGGGCGCATTACTTGGAGCGATAGCTTTCCTATCAGCTGCCATCGCCAGCACAGCCGCCAGCAGACCAAGGTGTAGTACGGCAGTCACGCGCAAAGCGGCTCGCCGGCGGCCTTGAAATACCTGGTTGAAAAACATCATCATCTCCCTGAAAATCGTAGGTCCCCGGCTTAAAGCGAGTTCTACGGCTGCGCAGACTATTCCTTTGGATACTTGTTGATGTAGTAAGTGACGCTCGCCTGGATGCGGGGCGAAATCCATTTGAATCCGTCTTTTCGCTCCAGTGAACCGTAGATGTACTCGAGTCCAAACAGGTAGCGCACCGTCGGTTGAACGATGATGTTCGCGGTGGCGTAGTGGCTGATGTGATATTCGGCGCCGGGAGCAGTGGTAGTATTGTTGATTCTTGTGTACCCGTAGCTTGCGGTGGACCGGACCATCGTTGTCCAGTTGTGCGTGAACCCGGCCTGCGCGGAACCCGTCGGCACCGCTACCAAATGTCCGTCGGCCGCAAATCCGACGTCGGTTCCAAGACCGAAGTTGTCGTTATACAAGTTCGAGATTCCCTTGCCAATAATTCCTTGAAAGACCAAGCTGTCTTTTGAGCCAAGCGCCCATACGCCGGAAAGGGATGCACCGAATCCGCCGGTGTGCCTCGACAGGTCGCTCACTGTCGTGTTCGGGATGATTCCGCCCACGTTTCGAAAAAGTCCCGCAGCGTGAAGGTGGCCATGATCGTTTTCATAATGGTAAAAGCCGACCAGGTCTGGAAAGTTGGACGTACCGATTGGGCTACCGAACGGAGTGCCGAAAGGCGTGTCGACACCCGATTTCTCAATGGAGAATCCGATGCTGTGGGCTTTATTAAGCGGTTGCGTGTAGCGAACTTGGGGATTCCGCGCCGCTATGATACCCGGAGGGCCTTCAAACTCGAGGGTATCGGGAAACGCATCGGGATCGCTGAAAGCGCTCCAGGCCTGACCCGCCAGCAAATTCTTGTACTGCCCATAAAACTGGCGCAAGCGTATCGAATTCCGGTCGTAGTTGCTGAAAAAGTCAAACTCGAAATAGGTCTTTACCGTGGCTCCGCTGTTATCCAGAGTTCCGCTTCGGGTCTCCCAACTGAATCGTGTCGGCCGCATCGACACCGTTGCATTCTTCGAATCGGGCGTGGCCGACGAAGGAAAACTGGAGGGGACGTACGCGCCGTAGTATGTTCCTGCGTATTTCAGATCATAAATGACATCGGTTTTTACGTAGCCGCCGAATTTCATCATGGTATTCGTACCAGGAAGGCGAAAGAACCCGCGCAGTTCCGGATCCATTGACTCATTGTCGATACGAGGCGCACCAGCCTCGTTCTCACCGGCCGTTACTCTAGTACGGGTTGTTGTGCCATAGAACGCCGGTAACTGAGCAGTTGGAACCGGCGGTGATTGCGAAGGTGCCGGTTGCAGCGTTCCAGGCGGCTGCTGCTGTAGCTTTTCCAGGGCAGTGATCTGATTCTTCAGCTCCAGCATGGTTTGCTGGGTGGATTGCTCGAGTTGCTGAAGCTTGCTTTTTAGTAGTTCCAATTCCGATGTTTGGGCCAGACACGTCGCAGCACCCACCGTGCATATCGCGATGAGGCGGCCGATTTTGGTAGGAAGACCTATGTTATGTCGATGAGGGCGATCCGTCTGCATGTTTCACCTCTCCTGTCCTGTCTTTTAGCTGTTCCGAGACGCAATTCCGCCGGCCACCGTACAAAGCGGCTTTGGCTTGACGCGGCTCGCCGAGCAGCACTTGCCGAACATCTCGGCACCTATGATGCACGACTAAGAAGACTATACGTGCGGGTTTGGCTGCGGTCTACAGCCCTTTGGGGAAGGTCGGCCCGGGGCGTCGTGAAGAGGCACGCTTCGTCGGTCAGCCGCGTGAGCTCGGCGACCGACTGCACGCGCAGTTTCGTCGTGATCGCCGTGCGGTGCAGCTTCACAGTCCTTTCATGGATGCCGAGATCGCCGGCGATCTGCTTGTTGAGTCTGCCCTGCACGACATGACTGAGCACATCGAGCTCCCGTTTCGTGAGCGTATCGAAGCGCCCGCGCAGTTCGCTCTTCCGGGCACGCACCTCGCGTTCGCGCGCGTCGCGGGCAAGGGCGCGAGTCACGGCATCGAGCAGATGTGCTTTCGGAGCGCGCTTCTCCAGGAAATCCTCCGCACCATCGCGCATCGCGCGGACGCTCGAGGGAATGTCGCCATTACCGGTGAGGAAAAGGATCGGCAGCGGATTGTGCGACTGCGCGAGCGCTATTTGCAGATCGAGCCCGTTCATGCCGGGCATCTGCAGATCGGCGAGCACGCAGCCTGGCTCATCCGGGTCGCGGCCGGCGAGAAACTCCGCAGCTGACGCAAAAGTCCTCACCGCAAACCCGCTTGCCCGCAGCAGCCGCGAGGCCGCGGCAAGAAAGGACGTATCGTCATCGACGATTTGAACGGTAGGCTCGGTGGCGTTCATTCCGCGGTGGCCTCTGCTGCCATCGGCAGCGTGAAACGAAAAGCCGCTCCGCCGCCGTTCTGGTTCTCCACCCAGAGCCGGCCGCCGTGCGCCTCGACGATCGTACGGGAGATCGCCAGCCCCATGCCCATCCCGTGCGGCTTGGTAGTGAAGAACGGGTCAAAGACCTTCTCGAGCAGGCCGCCGGGGATGCCAGGACCGGCGTCTCCCACGGCGATCTCGACGATCTCCGCGCCGTCGCGCCGCGCGGTAACACTGACGCGCCGATACTCCTGACTTGTCCCGTTAAGCGCGTCCATGCTGTTGAGAATGAGGTTGAGCAGCACCTGCTGAAGATGCACGCGATCGCCACGCACCGGTCGCAAATCGCGCGGCACGTCAACGTCCAGCGTCACATGCCGCGTGGCCGCATCGACGCGCACGAGCGCTACGGCATCCCCCACGAGTGCGCCCACATTCAGCCGTTGCGTGTCGAGCGTTTGCCCCTTGAGCAACCCCCGCATCCGATCGATGACAGCGCCCGCACGCTCATCGTCTTCGCGGATGTCAGCAAGAATCGCCCGGACTTCGTCGAGGTCGGGCGAGGTGTGCTGTAGGAACAGCTCCGCCGCCTCCGCGTTACGCAGGATCGACGCGAGCGGCTGATTGATCTCGTGCGCCAGCGCCGAGGCGAGCTGCCCCATCATCGACACACGCCCCGCGTGTGCGATCTCCCGTTGCAAGAGCTGCATCTGCTGCTCCGCATGTTTACGCGCGGTGATCTCGCGCGAGATGCCGCGCAGCAGCACCGGCTGGCCAGCGGAGTCACGCTCGACACGGCCCCGCGAGGAGATCCATCTTGTTGTGCCATCCGGCAGCATCAGGCGGTACTCGATCTGGTATTTGCCTCCATTCGACCCCGCCACCGCCATCGCCTGCGTCTGGCGGAGCGCCTCGCGATCCTCCGGGTGCAGCCGCTGCAGAACAGTATCGAATTCCAGATGCTCCGACGGATCGAAGCCAAACAGCGATCGCCATGAATCGCTCGCCCACACTTCCTTTTGCGCCAGGTCCCAGATCCAAATGCCCATGTCCCCGGCATCAACGGCCAGGCTCATGCGCGCCTCGGTTTCGCGCAGCCTCGCTTCACTTGCCTGCAAGTCACGTACGAGTTGAGACGCCCGGAGAACGTCCCTGCTCAACTCGTATCCCATCACTGCCACCAGGCCCAAG
This sequence comes from Bryobacteraceae bacterium, assembly GCA_963770345.1. Lineage (GTDB taxonomy): Bacteria > Acidobacteriota > Terriglobia > Bryobacterales > Bryobacteraceae > CAVYPH01. The sequence goes on from CAVYPH010000004.1 coordinate 742,765, forward strand.
AAAAGCACGCTGAAGGCAATCGGCACTGGGATGCCTACCCAGAACACCACCTGCGACATGCTCAAAGCGCTGAGAAGAAAGAACTCGACACTCCCGCCAACCATCAGCGCCTTCCGCCGGTCGCCTCGCCGCCACGCCGTAACACTGGCATCCGCCACAAAGATCAGAAGCATCAACGCTGCCGGGTGGCCGACCAACATCAACGGGCTGGGAAGGCCCCCGAAGACCGCAACCGGTTCTCCCAGAAACTGGATGTGCTGCAAACTCCTCATCTCTGGGTAGTTGAGACTCTCGCCCAGCACGACAGGAAGCAAGTAAAACGCGCGGATGCCGCAAATGGTCCAAGCGAGCCATCGCCGCCCGGCACCCAGATAGATCCTTACGAACCACGTGAGCGACACGAGCCAGAAAAAGAGGGCCACGTGCGCCCACCTCAGTGCGGCGAGGAGTTCTCCGGGGCTCTCCGCCCGCATCATCCACAATTCAAAGAACGCGAACGCGGTCGTCGAGGCTGCAGTTAGGGAAAAGAGCAGGTTGACCCACGCGCCGCGGTTCCGACACCACACCAGCCAATAAATCGCCGCCAGCGTAAGACACGCCGAAGCAACCATCGACCAGATAACCGTGACCCAACTCATGAACAGTGCAACAGTCTTAATACCGTCTCAATGCGTATTGTGCGAAGTCGATCCAGTAAATTTTCGGCAAACCAGGGCATGATGTAAATTTTGTTATGAAAACATCGGCGGCGTCTGCCAACAGCGCCGGACGGGCCAGGTGGCCGAAAGAGGCCGGGTGTCAGCATGCGTACGGTCACGCGGCCGCTCAACGGCGTCCGCGCCGACCTTCCCTTAAGGGTAGTAGCCCGAGGGCACGCCCACACGTATAGTGTTCTTGGGCTCGAGATGAAACTTCTAAACCCCATGACGCCACCTACAGCCCCGAGCGGTGGGGGAAGTGACATCGTCGCAGTGTCGGCGGCCGCTTTGGAATCACTGTGGCGCCACCCCTCCCTCACCCGAGTTTTTGAACGGGTCCCCGGAGTTCGTATACACCGAGCCGAGCGTCGGGGCCAGGACACCCGAGCGCAGCTCAGTCGCGGAACCGGCAGCATGATCAACAGCATGCGTCTTCGTAGCGTTTGCGCTGACCTTCTCGAAACAGGCAGGAGTCGACCTCGCCCACGGACTTGCCGGTGATGATGATGGGCTGAAGATGAGCAACACCGAACCTCTTTACGTCGCTGTCGTTGATGATGACGAGAATTTTTGCCGGTCGCTAGGCAGGCTCCTACGGGCTGCGGGCATGCAGCCGATCACGTATGGCTCAGCGGAGATGTTCCTCGAGGACACCAAGCATCCTCGGTTCGACTGCCTAGTGCTCGACGTCCATCTCGGGGGCATGTCGGGCATCGAACTCGGCCGGCGACTCACGGTCGAAGGTCGCTATGCCCCTTTCATCTGTATCACCGGTCACGACGATCCGAAAGCGCGCGTAGCGGCCGAAATGGCGGGTTGTTCGGTGTTCTTCCGCAAGACCGATTCCGGCGCCAACTTGCTCGACTCCATTCGTCGCATGACGCTGGACCCGCAAAACATGAACGGGCCGAAACCGCCTTGAGAGAGGTCTGAGCGATGAAAAGCGGCCAGATAACGACTCCTTGTTCGACTGATCGAGCCCGTGGCCGGCCGCTTGAGTGCCAACACCGGCAAGATGTTTTTCCTAAACCCTAGCTATTGTTACGGGGTGTGTCGTGTTGTTCCATTCGAGGTGTCGCAATCGGCCGTTTGTGGCGAACACCTTTTGGAGCAGCATGGATAATACACCCCCGGCAGGTCCGCGGTGTTTAGTTGTCGTTCACCAGCATCGTCAACATGTTAAACCCGTCGGCTCGGTGCTTTGTCGGACACCCATTCCGCGTAATTCACCCGTCGAGCCACAAGTCCACGTGGCGAAGTTGACCTTCTTGACTGTCAAGCCGGTAAACCGTTGTGGCGAGAATCCAGGCTATCGGACCTGCCCAGGCAAGACTCGAACCTGAGATCAAAAGACTTAGCCCTCGGGGCTAACTCACGCCTCAATGTTCTCAATAGCTTGGATTTTGGCTCCCCATCTTGGACGCATTTAGAACTCTCGCGGCCTAAGACAGGATCTGCTCGAACTACAACAACCTTTTTCCCTACTCGGGTTTACTGCGACATCCGGCCAGCCCATCCAAGATGGGCGGCCAATGGTCCGGGCGGCGGTTAGCTTGAGCCTCGGCGTCTCGGCTCTGCCGGACGCAGGACTATACAGCCCGGCTTCCAGCCGCCAACCATCGGGTGGCAGCATCGGCGCTATCATCGGGTCGCGTACTGAAGGCAATCGCCGCGCCTGGGGCAGCCTTGTGAATGGCGTTGAGGACGGCTTCGAATAATGCAAGCCCCTGGGGTGGCAGGCGCAAGCCGGCTCCGACTACCACACAATCGTAGCTCTTCGAAGCTTACAGACGCCCCACTGCCGGCCCAGCGGTTTCATCAGGCCGGATCAAACCAAGGTCGGCCTCCCATACACTAAAAAGCTTCTCAACCACATGACCGGTGCTCATACCTTATCCCCTCCATGGTCCGGCTTCATACCCTGCTGCCTCGTTCTCCATGACGTGCAGGCAGCCGGTTTATTGGGCACGAAATGCAGTATCGCTGCGAAAAATCGTCGCGACGTTATCTTGATTTAATGAACTGATGCCAGGAGCTGTGAGAAGTCCAATTGAGCGCGCCGCACTTCTCGATGCTAGAATTGCCCGGCGCCGCAAAATGTGATCTAAGCCATTGTTTTAACTGGAGTTATAGCTAGAATAAATGCCAAGCCCAGGTTTCATACCAGAAACGATTGCTTCAATTTTGAAATCTCTTGCTTTGAACATCGACGCAATATAGACTAGCTCCCGTAGCTGAATCCATGAGCTTCCGTAATCGGCTGTTTGCCCAGGCGTCAGCCGTTTGCCACACGCCTAAGGTGTATACGGACGTGCGAGAGATGATGACAGAGGTTAGCAGATGAAATCGAGATACCACGTCGTAAAGATTTCCCTTTCGCTATTAATGAGCTGGCAACTTTCGTTGCTCGTAATCGCACCATCGATTATTCCCAATCTCGCGATGGCCCAGGCTGGTAGTACCGGCGCCATTAGCGGCATCGTCACCGATTCGCAGAGCGCGATTGTCGCTGGGGCGGAAGTGCAGGCGCAACAACTGGCCACGGGTGTAGTCACCAGGACGACCACCAACGGTTCCGGCGTCTATACATTTCCCTACCTCCCCATTGGTAACTATGAAGTGCGGATCAAGGCGCCCGGAATGAAGGAGGCCGTCGTCACCGGAGTGGTCGTCGATCAGCGCAACATAAGCCGCGTCGACCGCGCGCTCGAAATAGGCAATGCCAGCGATTCAGTGACGGTAGCAGCCGAGGCCCCGCTGCTCCAACAGGAGAGTACGACCTACGATGCTACGGTCAACCGGCAATTCGTGGAGGATCTTCCGAACATCGTCGCCGGCGGCTCGCGCGACGCCACGAACCTGGCACTTCTGGTACCTGGAGTCGTAGCGAGTACGGCCTACGGCACGCAGTTCGGTGTGAACGTCGGCGGCGGCCGGCAGTTTTCCACGGAATATCAGATCGACGGTATGAACCTCGCTTACCAGGGCGTCGGCCCGGGTGTGCCGCTGTCAGCCCGGCCTGACCAGGACATCGTGAGCGAAATGAAAGTTCAGATCGGCATTCCTAGCGCTGAATACGGGCGCACCTCAGGAGGCGTCGTGGAATTCCTTACGCGCTCCGGCAGCAACGAGCTCCATGCTAATGCCACCACGCTCATACGCAATACCAAGCTGAATGCCCGGGCTTATAATGCCGACACCGTTGGCGTGGACCAGGAGTGGGAACTGGCGCTTTCCGCCGGCGGAACCCGTTTATATCCCCAAGATTTACCACGGTAAGAACAAGACGTTCTGGTTCTTCAACTACACGAGATACCGGGTGAAACCGGGCGGTGGTCCGTCGTCGACGACGGTTCCTACTCTTAAAGAACGGGGCGGAGATTTCTCAGAGTTAAGCACGCCCATATACGATCCAACCAACCATTTGCCGTTCGCAGGCAACATCATCCCCACCAACCGCCTCAGCTCTATATCCCAGGCGTTAGTCAAGCTGTATCCGGTGCCGACCAACTCTGCGTTGGTCAATAACTTCAATGGTCTTACGCCGTCATCGAACGTGAACGACGATTATTTTGGCAAATTGGACCACTATATAACCGATAACAACCGGATCACTGGCAGCGCTCGCACCAGACACACTGGCGGGACATATTCACAAGGACCCTTCGGCCTGGCACTGGACAGCAACACCAACTTCCAGGACACGCAACAAGCAATTATCGCCGATGACTGGACGCTATCGCCCCGCCTCGTCAACCACTTCTCAGCCTCTGAGCTCGGTTTCCACGTCGACCAGAATCAGGGTCGCGATGTAGGCATCGAGATTCCCAATCACTTCGGGCCCGGTATGCCCGCCTTCTATTTTCAGGATGGCGGTTACCGCGGATTGAGCATTGGTTTGGGTAACGCTGCCGGCGCTCAAAACTCCTTCGAACAGGATCGCAGCCGCGATATCCAGGATGCGGTCTCCTGGATCGTTGGCTCGCACTCCTTCAAGTTCGGTACCCGTTACAACTGGTTCCAGGCTGCCGGTGGCGGCTATGACGTCCAGAACGGCTACTACAGCTTTACGGGTCTGACAACAGGATTGCCGGGGGTCTCGGGGACGGGCAATTCCTTCGCCAGCTTCGAGCTCGGCGCGCCCGTGACTGCCGCTCTGTCCAAAAATGCGAATACGTCCTTTCACACACAAGGGTTGGGCTTATACGCTCAAGACGGCTGGAAGGTAAGCAAGAAGCTGACCCTGACTTACGGTCTGCGCTGGGATATCCAGACCTTTCCCTACGAACAGAACGGTCAGGTGGCCGCCATCGATTTGAAGAAGCCTAATCCGGGTGCAGGTGGACTCCCCGGGGCATACGTGTTCGGAAAAGGTGACACCAATCACAGCAGCTTGTTCAGCTACATCTGGCATGGCGCCTTCGCACCTCGCGTGGGCGTGGCCTATAGCTTGAACCCCACGACAGTGATCCGCGTGAGCGGTGGCATCCTGTACTCCCCGCCGGGAAATAACGGATTGTTGACTTCAACGGGCTATAGCGGTTCTGCGACACTCAACAGTCCCGACGGCGGCATTACGCCGGCCTTTTACTGGGATGCGGGCTGGCCGGCTGGGTCTGTAAAACAGCCACCGATCCTCGATCCTACATACGGGATCGGCCAAAGCGTCAGTTTCGTGTCGTCCAGCGCGAACCAATGGGCCAACACCAACAGTTGGCAGCTCGACATTCAAAAGTCTCTCGCCAGGGATTTCGTGTTCAACGTGGGATATCTCGGTCAGTCGACTCACCACCTGCCCAACGAAGGCATTGACCTGACGAACCAACTCAATCCGAAGTACCTGACGCTCGGCACGCTGCTGAACCAGAACATCACAGATCCGGCAGTCGTCGCCGCAGGTTATAGGCCTCCATACGCGGGCTTCACGGGAACCCTGGCGCAGTCTCTCAAGCCATATCCGCAGTATTTTGCCGTCGGCCCTGAAGGCGCTGCCATCGGAAACTCCAGTTACAACGCGCTCTTCGTCAAGGCGGAAAAACGCTTCGCCAGCGGATTCCAATACCTGGTGTCTTACACCTTTTCGAAGACCCTCACTGATACCGGCCTAAGCGCTTACGGCAGATTCGGCCCTCAGGATACCTTCAACCGGGGCGTGGAGAAGTCGCTTTCACAATATGACATCCCCCAGAATCTTGTGGTCAGTTTCACCTATCAACTGCCCTGGGGTCCGGGCCGTCCGTTCTTGAGCAAGGGTGTCTTGGGCAACATCGCCGGAGGGTGGGCGCTGGCTGGCATCCTGACCTACCAGAGTGGAATGCCACTCGTTATCGGCGCGCCGAACAATCTGCCACTTGGGACTGGTCACCTCGATGCGGTGTACTCTGGGAGGACCGATCAACACCAGCACATCCAGCCGTGGCGACGTCTCTCTGTCGAATGGCCTGACGGGTCAACAAGGAACGGTCACTCTCAACAAGAGTGCTTTCGGATTTCCGGCTCCGTTCACTTTCGGGAACACGTACCTTCTGCCGAACATTCGTACTCTCGGTACTCGCCTCGGAGAACTTCTCGCTTTTCAAGCGGCAGACTTTTCACGAAAGATACATGTTCGAACTTCGGTTCGACGTATTCAACGCTTTCAACCGTAAAAACTTCGCAGGCCTGATCACCGACCTGACGAATCCCGCGTTCGGACAATACACAGGCGCCGGATCGAGCCCGAGGGCAGGTCAGATCGGAGCCAAGATCGTCTTTTAATTCTTTCCCTGATACGCTTGAGGGGAATCGGATTCAGATGAGGATCGCACTTTGTATCATCCTCCTGTCCGGCCTTCCCCTCGATGCAGAGGAATCGCCGTCGTGTGAAGCCGCATCGGTTCAATTCAAGAGCGGTGATGTCTCCGGCGCACAAAATGCCTTGTGGGATTGCGTCAAGTCCGGTGTGGGCAACGAAACGCACGCGCTTTACCTGGCCGAAACCTACCGCGAACTCAGAGACTACGATTCCGGCTTGACCAGGACCGATGCTCTTTTGAAGGAGCATCCGGACAACGTCGATCTTCTCTGCCTCGCTGCCTACCTTCACTACCGCCGCAATGAACCAAAGCAGTCGATGCTCCTCGTAAGCAAGGCCTACCGGATCGCGCCCGGCAATTGGCGTGTTCATCAACTCTTCGCGCTAAACTACATCAGCTTTAACATGCTGGAAGCAGCCAAGCTGTCTCTGATGAAAGCGATCGGTCTCAACCCCGGGAACGCGGAACTCTACTATCAACTGGCCCGCCTCTATTTCACCCTCGGCTCTTACGTGGAATCCATCACAGCTTCGAAACAAGCGCTATCGATTTTCCCCGGCTACCCGGAGGTCTATCACAACCTCGCCCTCTCCTACGAGGGCAACGGCAACGTCGATCTGGCTATTATCAATTTTGAAAAAGCCATCGAGCTTGACCGTAAGTATGGGCGCAAGGATGAGACGCCGCTGATCGACTTTGCGGTCTACCAGCGCATGCAAGGCTCGCCGGAAGCCAGTCTTCCTCTGCTTCAGGAGGCTCTGGCGATCAATCCACGTTCCCCAAAGGCGAACTATCAGATGGGCGAACTCCTGCGCGACATGAAGCGTTACGAAGAGTCGAAAAAGTATTTGGAGCTCGCAGTGTCGCTCGATCCATGCAACCCGAAAGCCCTTTACGGGCTCGCCATGATCACCAATCTCCTGGGGGATTCAGATCGCTTTGAAGCGCTTCTCAAGCGCTTCAAAGAGGTGGATGCGCGTATCAAGAATCCCCAGGGACCAGGAGAGCACTGTGATGCGGCCACGTCCGGCGCTACCTATTGATCTCCCTATCGGGATCACGCTCGGCCTGGCCCTTGCCGCGGTTCTTGCCGTAACCATGCACGCTGGCCCTACGGCCAACACGGCCACATTCGACGACGTCGCTGCCGCGCTCAACGTGCGCTTCACCTATCAACATTCGCCGACCTCGAACAAATATCTGATCGAAACCATGGGTGCCGGAGTTGCGCTGTTCGATTACGACAACGACGGACGTCTCGATATCTTTTTCACCAACGGCGCCAAGCTCTTGGACCCGATGCCGCCCGGCGCGCACCCGGACAAGAGCGATAGCAGATATTGGAATCGCCTCTTCCATCAGAACAAAGACGGAACGTATACCGACGTCACCGGGAAAGCCGGTCTCTCCGGAAACCCCGAAGCTGGCTACAGCATGGGTGTCGCTGTTGGAGACTATGACAATGACGGATTCGAAGACCTTCTGGTCACCAGTTACGGGGGAAATGTTCTCTACCACAACAACGGTGACGGCACTTTCACGAACGTAACAGCCAGGTCCGGTGTGGGCGGCACTGGTTGGACGGTCAGCGCGGGTTTCTTCGACTACAACAACGACGGGCGCCTGGACATCTTCGTAACTCGATATCTCGAATGGACATTCGAGAACAACCGCTACTGCGGCGATCGCGTCCCGGGCTATCGGGCCTACTGCCATCCGAACAACTTCACCGCGGTATCCAACTTCTTATACAAGAACAACGGCGACGGCACATTCACAGACGTTTCCAAAGCGTCCGGCATCGCCAATGAAAAGGGAAAGTCGCTCGGCGTAGCGTTCGGAGATTACGACAACGATGGCTGGCCGGACATTTTCGTAGCAAACGACTCGTCACCATGTTTCCTGTTTCACAACAATCGCAACGGAACATTTTCCGAGGTAGGCCTGGTCACCGGAACCAGCTTGAACCAGGACGGCGGCACCTTCGCGGGCATGGGGACTGACTTCGCCGACTACGATAACGATGGCTGGCCGGACATTATCGTGACCGACCTGTCCAACGAGCAATATGTACTCTTCCGAAATACCGGGAAGGGATTGTTCCTCGATGAGTCGCTGGGTTCCCGTATCGGCCCGGAGAGCCGACTGTATTCAGGATGGGGAGTCAAGTTCTTGGATTACGATAACGACGGTTGGAAAGATTTGTTCGTAGCGCAGAGCCACGTCCTCGACAATATAGGTATGACCGCGGGCCATCTGAAGTACGAGCAGCCGCCGCTTCTACTTCACAATGGGCAGGGAAAGTTTGCGCGCGCCGGCTCGGGCGACGTGTTCCAGCAGCCCCGTGTCAGCCGGGGCGCGGCATTCGGAGACATCGATAACGATGGCGGCATCGATATCGTGGTCTCGAATCTGGGTCAGAGCGCCTCCGTGTTGCGGAACAACGTTGGGAATCGGCATCATTGGTTGGGCTTGCAGTTGGAAGGAACGCGATCCAATCGCGACGGTATCGGTGCGCGTGTTGAAATCACAACCAGCAGTGGCTCAAAGCAGTTTTATACGGTGACCACTTCTTTCAGCTACATTTCGGCAAGCGATCGGCGGATCATTGCCGGTCTTGGTGCCGATAACGTAGCGAAAAGCGTCGTCATCCGGTGGCCGAGCGGCGTCGTCCAGACGTTGGCGGACCTCAAGAGCGACCGTATGCTGAAAGTCGAGGAGCCCTCTGCAGCCCGTTAAAGGAGTTGCGACGCTCTCCCGCCGCGCATGGTTGGCCTTGATGGGCGCGGGGTCTGCATACGGGCAGGGAATGGTTGCCAGGGGCGTGAAATCCGCCCCACGCAAAAAGTCGTCCGGCGTCCCTTTCAACGCCCAATTCACTGATGTCGCTGCGCACGCTGGCCTCACCGCTCCCGTCATTTATGGCGCCGCCGCTCGCAAAGATTACATCATCGAGGTGGTCGGCGGCGGCGTCGCTTTCTTTGATTTTGATAACGATGGCTGGCCCGATATCCTCGTTCTCGGCGGGAGCAGCCTCGACACTCCGCCGCCCGGTCCCACGAACCGTCTGTACAAGAACAATCGCAACGGCACTTTTACCGACGTCACCAGCAAGGCGGGGCTCGCGCGCACCGGGTGGGCGAGTTCCGTAACCATCGGCGACTATGACAACGACGGTTTTGAAGACCTCTTCATTACCTATTGGGGGCAGAACGCACTCTATCACAACAACGGCGATGGCACGTTCTCTGATGTAACCGAACGCGCAGGCCTGATGCAATCCGGCAAAGAGTGGAACTCCGGCGCCACCTGGATCGATTACAATCTAGACGGCTATCTCGATCTCTTCGTTGCCACTTATCTTGATTTTGATCCGGCCAAAATCCCGAAGCCGGGTGCCAACGAATTCTGTCGTTATATGGATGTTCCCGTCAACTGCGGTCCGCGGGGACTAACGCCAACGGGGCACAAACTGTATCGCAACAAAGGTGATGGAACGTTCGCCGACGTGAGCGTGGAGTCCGGGATTGCGAAGGCCGGCGGCAGGTTCGCCATGACCGTGGTGAGTGCAGACTTTAATGATGACGGATGGCAGGATATTTTTGTAGCCTGTGATTCCACGCCAAACTTGTTATTCATTAACCAGCGCGATGGGACTTTTCGGGACGAGGCATTGAAGCGCGGTGTCGCCCTGAGCCAGGACGGCCAAGAGCAGGCGGGCATGGGTGCGGCAATCGGAGACTACGATCTCGACGGCCGCAGCGATCTTTTCGTTACTCATTTCCAATCGGACACGCCTGCCTTGTACGCCAATTTCGGGAAGGGGCAGTTTGAGGAGGTTTCCCTGCGCTCCGGGCTGGGAGTCGAGACCCGCTACATCTCCTGGGGAACAGTCATGGCCGATTTCGATAACGATGGCTGGCCCGATATTCTCGTCGTTACCGGCAGCATTTACCCCGAGATCGAGCGGCGCTTTCCGGACTATCCTTACCGCACCCCTCGCCTGGTCTTCCGTAACCTGGGCAACGGCAGGTTCGAGGAGTTCATTGAAGAGGCAGGCCCCGGCATCGCTGCCGCCCACTCGAGTCGTGGGTGTGCCGTCGGCGACTTTGACAACGATGGCGACCTCGACGTTCTCGTCATGAACATGAACGAGCCGCCCAGTTTGCTCCGAAATGATCTGAAATCGCCAGGCAACTGGCTTAAGGTGCAACTGAGAGGCACGAAGTCGAACCGCAGTGCGATCGGAAGTCGCGTAACGGCACAGTACGGTGGACATCGGCAGGCTCAGGATGTGACAGCACAGTCCAGCTTTTACTCCGTCAACGACCGTCGCCTGCATTTTGGTCTCGGCTCATTTCGGACCGCCACCCTGACAGTGCGTTGGACGAACGGCGACGTCGAGACATTCGGCGATGTGCCAGCGAATCAGCTTGTGGTTATAAAGGAAGGTGTGGGCATAATCCAGTCAATTCGGATGGGCGGAACGTCCGCATAGGTCCGAAGTCCGGCTGGTTCCGAAAGACCAACCGGTGGCGTTTCTGAATTGAAACAAATACAATACTGCCAAGCATGCCAGTCTTCGAGTCGAGTTCGGATCGGTACATGGTCGGGGCTTTTCTCCAAGCCTATGGAGTAATGGCTGCTTTTCGCGGGTCCGGCGAACTCTTGCGGCTGAGGGACGTAGTGAGCAGGACAGGCCTGCCCAAAGGAACCGCCTTCCGTCTCCTGTACACACTCCGCAGTACGGGATTTGTTGAGAAGGTGAGCGACAACCAGTACCGGCTACGCATTGCCATGCCAAAGAAGACGAGGTACCGGCTTGGTTACGCCATGAACGGCAAAGAGCCATTCACGCGCGCCGTTACGGAAAGTTTGGCGGAGTCGGCGGAAGAGGCCGATGTCGAACTGATTATTGTGGACAACAAGGACGATCCGGAGACCACCCTTCGGAATGCCGATTCACTCATCCGGGAGCACTCTCACCTCATTATTCAGTTCCAAGGCGATCAGTCGATCGCTGGCCAAATCTCGACGAAGTTCATGAACGCCCGTATACCGATGATTGCTGTGGATGTCCCGCATCCCGGCGCGTTTTATTTCGGCGCGAATAACTATCAAGCCGGTTTGATTGGTGGACGCCACATGGGCCGCTGGGCAGCCCTCAATTGGGATGGAATCATTCCGGAAGTCGTATTCATCGGGTATGCCCGTGCCGGCTCAATTCCGCAATCGAGAATGAAGGGTATGTCGGCCGGCTTCCGGCAAACATGGGCCGGACCCGTTGGCAACATCGTGGAACTGGATTCTATAGGTGACTTCGACAGTGCTTTCGAAGCTGTTAGGCACTATCTAAACCGAATCCCGCCGCGGAAGACAATGATAGGCGCGGTAAACGACGCAGCCGCACTAGCGGCTTTACGGGCCTTTGAGGAAGCCGGGCGGGGCGAGTATTGCGCCGTGATGGGTCAAGGTGCAGGGCCGCACGCTCGCGAGGAGTTGCGCCGCGCCGGCAGCAGGTTCATCGGCTCCGTGGCGTATTTCCCAGAGACCTACGGACGCAAAATCATAACGATAGCCCGCAAGATCCTTGGAGGATTCCATTCCTCCCCCGCCGCGTTCACGAAGCACGTCCTCATCACGCCGGAGAATATAGACCGCCGCTATCCAATCGATCTCTTGACAACTTATCAGCTCAGGAAAACCTCAGTCGACTTGATCTCGCCGCCACCGCAACCTGTTCAGGTTCAGAATTATACAGAGGATAGAATTGGCGGCGACGGTCCGCTCGGGGGGACGACCCTGCGTGCGCAGTCGGCACAGGGGCAGGACGGCCTTCTTACCCAAGCCGCGTCAGTCCCCAGCGTTATCTACTAATATCGGAAGCTGGTTCCGATCAGCCTTCGCAGAGTGGGTCACCAAGATTTCTTCAAAACGGTGGCATCCGACGATTGAACTCTTGCGCGGCGTCCAGTTGCGCGTGGACGTCATCAATTTGATGAACCATCCGAACCTCTTCTTGAATCCGAACAGCAGCCGTAACGCCGGAGCTTATAACTTCAATGCGGTCAGACCTACCTTCACGCCAAATGTCGGGTTCAGCACGATTGATCCCAACAACACAGGCCAATTCGGTAATTACGCCGGCCGCCAATGGCGTCTCGGTGCGCGCTTCGCCCTCTAACAGGAAAGCCGGCGCAGAACTCGTCCGGACAAATAGGGACTTGGACAGCGCGGGGAAGACAGTTGATCACGTCCCAACTAAATTCGCGTGGATTGCTAATGGAGCTGAGGCCGTTCAAAGGATTCATTTCAAAAGGAGCAGAAGTATCCGCTCATAAACCCCTGCTGTAAGAAAACGGTCCATAAGGTTTAGTGTCCGTTATTTAGCGATATTGGAAGTTAGTATTCCGTACATCAGAACTCAACTGTCCCACTGTTTCCGGCGCGTGGCGCCTCGCGGCACCTCCGTTGGAACGAGCGCACAGCATCAGGTCATCGTGGTCGTGCCCAGCCTCGACCTCACCGTTGTCCGCAATGGAGATGCACTCGTTGCGGCGCTCAGAGTGACAACTCGCCCTTGTACAGCATGTCCTTCAGCGGGAACTTGATCGACAGGTGAAAGGCGGCGAACCGGCTTTCCAGGGTTACCAGTTTATCCGCTACCGTGATCGGATCGTCTTCTCTGCGCGGGAAAAAGAGCAGCACCTCATTCGATTTATCTCCCGACCCCGTGAAGAGATGGGCACAGGGAATGGCGGGTTTATCCTTGCGCTCCAGCCGGCTGCCGTCCTTGATTGCCTTCAGCATGCCTTCGTTCGGATTGGGCGCGGCCTCGCCCGGCGCGGCCTTCGACGGCGGCATCAGCGGCAGTCCGCGCAGGCGGACCACGTAAAACTGCCCCGTCACTTCGGGCACCCCGGGCCGGCCAGCCAGACGAACCGGTTTCGCGGTCTCCCATCGGGCAAGCACTCGGAACTGCACGGGTGGTCCCGAATCGGGGTTCGGAACCGGCGGCACCTCCTCACCGATCGGGTAGCTCCGCTGGCCTCCGGGCGGGGCCCCAGGTCTCATGTCCGGCATGTCGCCGCCCTTCTTCCCGTTGTTCCCGTAGCCTAGGCCCGTGCCCCGTTTCTTTTCCAGTTCCATCCGCGCGAAGCCTTCCTTCGCCCATGGCGATTGGACGAGCAAAACCTGCTTTTCCTCGTTACTCCAACTCGAGGAGTCTTTGATTTCCCAGAAGTCTTTGCGCGCGGCCTGGAGGGCAAGACATGCCACCAAGATCAAGGCAGTTCGGAACCAGTGTCTTTGCATTCGAATCCTACCTTCTATGGTGAGGCACAGCCACCATCGAAACAACTGCGTTGGCAACTGCTGTTGTTCATTGCTGAAAAGAACGTCCGCCACGCGCCTTTCGAGTTCGGCGATGCTGTCAGCATCAGCCGCCCCCTCGCTCTAGCCGCCCGCCCCGAACACTGCAATTTCTGTCCCGAGAACCTGGAAGCCGGCATCGAGCTTTATGCTGGCCTTGGTACTCATGAGAGCTTCGGCATCCACGAAACCTCCCACTACCTGGCGCCGACCGTTGCCTGGAGCGTCCCCAACGGCCCTACCTTCAAGGTTTCGCCCACTCGCGGCCAAGAACCTGCAGCGTTGAGTCGATAATCGCCTCTGTGTGCGCCGCCGATATCGACCATTGCTTAGTGGCCAACGGGAATACGTAAATGCCGGAATCGATTAATTGCCGGCGCAATCGTGTGTCGGCCGAGAAATTGTGGTGAGTCGCAAGATCGTGCCAGTCGCTTGGATGATGCGACATTAAGTAAACACAGAGAGCCGATCTTACCCTTGAAACAACCAACTCGACGCCGTTTCGCCGGGCGATATCCTCAATTCCACTCTGGAGGCGCGCACCAAGAAAATCCAGATGGCGATAGACCGCGCCATCGTTCTCCATTAATCTTTCGATGGTGGCGATGGCCGCGGCCAGTGCCATGGGGTGCCCGTTATACGTGCCCGCGAGTAGAACTCTTCGCTTAGGATCCGGATCGACGAACAGATCCATTAACTTTCGTTTGCCTACAATCGCCGCGAGCGGATGTCCGTTCGCGATGGCCTTACCGTATACCGCGAGATCCGGAGTTACCCCCGAGATCGCCGCATAACCGCCGAGCGCATGCCGAAATCCAGTCTTCACTTCATCAAAGATCAAAACAAAACCGTTTTCATCGGCTAAACGCCGCAAGCCTTCGAGATATCCGTTTGCCGGACGTATCACGCCGATGTTTTGAAGGACAGGTTCCGTGATGAGTCCAGCGACCGGATACTTTCGGATCACGTGTTGTACGGAATCGAGGTCGTTGAAATTGACGGGGTGAATGAGCGCCTGATGACTTTTCGGTATTCCTGCGCTCAACGAGTGGAACGGATATTCTCCGGGACTAACGCGGTCTCCAAGTTCGGACAGCGGCGTCATGAGATTACAACTCACGTCGTTGTGCCACCCGTTGTATCCACCCTGCATGACGATGAAATGATCCCTGCCAGTGGCCGCTCTGGCGAGCCGCATTGCCTGGTTTGATGCTTCGCTACCTGTATTCAGGATCGCCACGGAGTCGGCGAACGGCACGCATCGGCAGACCAGTTCGGCAAATCTGCCCTCAAGAGCTGTCGTGCCGGATCCGTATAGGCTGAGCCCTTCTTCCATCGTCCGAATTACGGCTTTATTCACATGGGAGTCGTTGTGTCCCAGAACGTAAGGGCCAAAAGCGGCGTGATAATCGATGTACTCGTTTCCATCCGCATCCCAAAGATACGGTCCGATGGCTTTCGTGAAGGCGATGTGAGGCTCTGCCAGACGATTGACGGATGCCACGCCACCAGGCAGAAAATGGCGATTATTTTCCAGAATGCTCTTGGATGCTGGATAACTCAACATTGGTTTCTATAACTCCATCTGTGGGGCGAGCGCTGCTCGGAAGTATGACGGAGCTAGTAGCGTCATTCCTGGCAAAGGATTTCCCCGTCCCCATTTCTCGACGCACGGTCAATCTTGTGCGCCGCAGGACACCCGCCCCTTAAGGGCCGTTACTCAATTTGCGCTCGCCAGACCATCGTCTCTCAAATCCGAGAGAAGTGGCAGATCTGTGGGACAGTAGAAGGTCCTTTCGTCCATTTCATTGGACGGTTTCGATCCCGGCTACCAATCCGCAACCGAACCATCACGGTGGAAATAAGCCATCGGGACCTCGGGTTGAAACGGATGCCGGCTTGCTTCACGTTCGTTGATTTCGATACCCAAACCTGGCCGGGTGGGCACACCGCATTTGCCTGCTTCCAGCGGAATCATTTCGTCAACCACGTCGTTCCGCCAGGGCACATCGTTACGGACTACTTCCTGGATGAGGTAGTTCGGGATCGCGAAACCGACCTGCGTGGATGCAGCGGTGCTGACCGGTCCTTGCGGATTGTGGCAGGCCACGGAGATCATATAAGTTTCAGCCATCGCCGCGATGCGCCGTACTTCGCTGATTCCGCCGCAGTGAGAGACATCGGGTTGGATGATGGCGCAGCCACGCTTCTCCAATAGTTCGCGGAACTCCCATCGGCCGACGAGTCTTTCGCCCGTCGCAATCGGAATCGGCACCTTTCGCGCCACTTCCAGCAACCCGTCGACGTGCTCGGGCCAGCATGGCTCCTCGTACCAGTAGAGATTGTAGTCTCCGAGCATCTGACCAAACTGGATGGCAGCAGCCGGCGTAGTACGGGCGTGGAGATCGAGCATGATGTCCATGCTGTCGCCCACGGCCAGACGCATGGCTTCCACACATCGCGCCGCGTGTTTCAAAACTGCGGGACTTTCAATCAGTTCGGCGACGGGAATCGGCATGGCTTTCACCGCCGTAAATCCCTTCTCGACGCTTTCCTTGATTTTTTCGGCGAATTGTTCCGGTTCGGCTGTCTTATACATGCCTTCCAGCGAGCCGCCGCCGAGATGGTCATAGAAGCGAAGCGTGTCGCGGACGGGTCCGCCGAGTAGTTCGCAGACTGGTTTTCCGACCTCTTTCCCCTTAATATCCCAGAGCGCCTGATCGATACCGCTGATCGCCGAATAATTAGTAATGCCGCCGCGCCAGAAATATTGGCGATGCATGATCTGCCAGAGATGCTCGACGCGCCGTGGATCCAAACCGATCAGAAGTACGGAAAGGTCTTCGATCGCGCCGACAACGCCTTTGGTTTTCCATTCCAGCGTTGCCTCGCCCCAGCCATGAAGGCCGGGCTGGTCGGTTTCGACCTTGACGAAGATCCAATTCCGCATGCGTGCGTTGACGACATGAGTAGAGATGCGAGTAATTTTCATTGTGAGTGTTTACCAGGTCCGAAAAATTGAAACCACAACATATATGCGTAGAGTACGGCCATGATCGAAATAAAAACAGACCACCAGAGAAACAAGTTCCGAAGGCCGCGGTTGCGCGCTCTTTCCGACTCCGGCAATTTCGCTTGCGCGGGCGTCCAGACAATTTTATCGAGAGTGGCGGCGTCCTTTGGTTGAGTGAAAAGCGAGACCACGACCATGAAGACCATGCAGCTCGCCCAAACGAAGAACGTACGATTTAGCCAGTTATCAAACTGCATTAAGAACGGGACGTATTTGAACAGAACCTCCTGGACAAACCACGTGTAAGGAAAACCAACAAAAAGGACGAACGTAGCGGCGGCCGCAGTGGCTCGGCGCCACATCACTCCGAGAATAAAAAGCACGGAGATTGGCGCGGCGATCCACGCGCCCACATCCTGAATCAAAAGAAAAACGCTGTGTTGACCCCGTGTGAACCAGATCGCTAAGAGTGTGGCCCCAACAAGAATTATGAACGCCGTCCAGCGCCCAACCCTCACCAAACCGGCGTCGGAAGCATCCTTGTTAATCAGTGGACGATAGAGGTCCATCGTAAAAACGGTGCTGGATGAATTGAGCACGGAACTCAAATGAGATAGCAGCGAGCTTGCAATCCCAGCCATGACCACGCCGCCAAGCCCAAGCGGAACGAGTTCCCTCACCAGTCGCGGATACGCCTGGTCTGGATCTTTCATTCCAGGAAAAAGCCGGAAGGCTACGATGCCGGGGAGGACAACGAGGAAGGGAAGCACGATCTTCATGTAGCCGGCGAAAACCACACCCATCCGCGCATCCCACTCGCTCCGTGCACCCAGGCAACGCTGCACCATGAATTGATTCGTGCAGTTGTACCAGATGCCAATCGAGATGAACAACATGTAGACGCCGAACCAGGGATAGTTCGGGTCAGTTGCCGGATAGATGAACTTAAATCTCTCCGGGTACGAATGCATCAGCGCAAAAACGCCGCCAACCCGCGACAAGCCGATTACGGTCACGATCAAGCCGCCGGCAATCAACACAACGAATTGCAGGAAGTCGGTCCATGCGACAGCGATCAATCCGCCGTAGATTGTGTAGGTGCCCGCAATCACCGCCAGCGCCACGATTGTCCAGATGGCGGGGAAATCGAACATCCCCTCCAGCGCCTTCGCGCCCGCAAGCATCACTACCGACATCTGCGCGATGATCCACAAGGCGAGAGATGCCACCGCAAACAGGTACCGGCAGGCGGGGTTATACCGGCGCTCCAGAAACTCTGGCATCGTGTAGATACCGCCGCGGAGGTAATACGGAAGGAAAATCCAGATGAGGGCTGAGAACGTGAACCAGTTACCCCACTCCCACTGGGCGACGACAAAGCCGGCGGCGTAGGCGACCCCCACCATCCCGATGAAATGTTCCGTGCTGATATTTGCCGCAATGATCGAACCGCCGATGGCATACCACGGCAGGCGCTCGCCGCCTAGAAAATACCCGCGCGCTCCCGTGTTCCCCCGGCGTGATACCCACAGGCCGAGAGCCACATTCAAGATCAGATAGATGACGAAGATCGCGAGGTCCAGATGGTTTTGAGACAAGAAGCAAAATCTCACTCAGGAGGATAAATCGTCTTCGGGGTGGCTCCAGGACCACCATCCCCAGGGCCGACTTCGAGCGCCTGCACAGTGGCCTCCTGCTGATGTCCCAAGATAGTCTCACCGCTGAACCGGATTTCGATGAGTCCGTTTTTCGGTTTGATGTTGTTAAAGACCAGGTCAACGGGCCGCTGCATACCGCCCGCGGTGGCGAAAATATCGAAGCCTTTTGTCATTAATTGATCGTTGATCCAGATGGACATCGCCCGTTGACGGGGTCCGTTGAATTGGTTCTCGGCGAATTTCAACCGGACGTGATAGGTTCCCGGGCCCACGGTTAGCGGAACGCGAAAATCCGGGTAGTGAACTCCGTATTGATACAGAGTTCGATCTTTTGTCGGGCCATGCGGCGAAGCGCCGATGAACGCCGCCTGCGCGATTGTCCACCACGTCATTGCGACTGCGTCGGACAGATGACCCGTGCGTACAATGATCTCGGTTGCTGGACGCCACTCGTTGCCGGAACCGTCGACGAAATCGACACGGCTACCGTAACCGAAAATCATCCGTTGAGGGCCAGTAGGACCGCCACCCTCACCGAATCCGCTATTCCCGGCCGCCTCCGAAGATTGTGCCGCGTCGATGTATATCTCAGCGCCCTGAGAAATCGGATTGCCCGCTCCCCGCGCCACTACACGCAGTGTGTGAGCTCCTTCCGGCAATCCGTTGCGGTAATACAGAACCTGCTGATTCACCTCAATGGGACTATTGCAGTCAATGAAGACCAGTTGCTTTACATCGTCCACATAAACGTCGGCGAGACCGCCTTTTGGGCCGGCTGCGCCAAGTAGACGAACCTGGTTGCCATTGAAGCGATCCGTTACGGAAGCTCCGGCCTGCGCACTGGCGTGCAGAGTTCCATCAAAGGCATGCTTGGAAGAAGTCTCACTCCACTTTCCGTCAAAGTGCAACTGCCGATCATCAACCATCGTTTGCGGATCCTGCCCCGTGATCACGATATTCGTCTTTCCATCGTGGCGGATGATGACGATGGCATCGCCTCCGGGCAGAGATCGCGCGACATAGCCATTGGCCGAAATAGCTTTCTGCGATTCGAGCGGTTTGCCGTCCGCGGTAATCGACTTTGGCAAATAGGATAGACGCAGCACCTCGGTGGCTGGTGCAACGGCGTCAGCGGTGGAATAACTGATTTGGTCCTTACCGTAGACAACACGCTTGACGACGCCGGACGATCGCACGATGTGGTTCTCACGGTTGGCGCCGGTAATTTCCGGCAGCCAGGCAATCGTCCGAAGCACGTTCTTGAGCGGCATGGGATGAGCGATTTTGAACCAGGTCCGATTGACGTACAGACCGCCGTCGATCAGGTCCATCGTGGAGCCGTCCGCTCGCGGGTCGTAGGTCGCCAGCAACTGCGAGCGGCGGGCAATCTCACGGGCCCACTCGCTATCCGCCTCCACGCCATAGCGGGCGAATACCGAAGCTAGTTCCATGGGACTGTACCAGAGCGATTTACCGCAGCAATCCGACGATTCCGGATATGCCCACGCACCGTGGAAAACGTCGCCGTTCGATCTCGTCGAAACACTGGCATGAGTGATGAAGAGAGACAGAATGTTTCGGGCATCATTTTTCCAATTCGGAAAAAGGTCCTTGTGTTCCATTAGGTACAGCACTGGATATTCTGTGCCGTAGATGTCCTGTACCGGGCATTCCCAGTCCCAGAAATTTCTACCCCACGTGTCGTACTTGTCGTACCAGGACGGAAGCAAAACATCCCGTAGGTACGCGCGTCCAGCGTCGCGAGCCTGAACTAGATTGTTGTCGCGTCCTGAGTATCCGCTTCGAATCATTTCGTCGAGGAAGTCCAGAACCATGGCCACGCCGCCGGTTTGGATATCATTCATCCCGTTTCCACCGGCGTTATTGGCGTAGCGGCCCCACGGAGCCGCGCCCGGTTGGCGATTACGGTTCTCGGCCAGCAGATCGGCCCAATGCTTGGCGGCTTCATACCAGCGCGTGTTACCAGTTAACTGATAAGCCCGCACGAACTCTCTGGCCAGTTGCGCCATATTGTCCAACTGGATTTTGCCTTGGGCGTCGCGCAGGTTATCGCTGGAACCAAGCTGGCAGCGGCCGTAGGTGGCGCCCATTGTCGGAACGCTGATGAGCATGCGCGGCCAGCCATGTTTCTCGTCGGTTTGGCAGTAGTCGATGAGGTAATCCGCGGTCAGCGTAATCGGGGTGAAGACGGCCGGGTCCCCACTATACATGTAATAGTCGATCAGGCCGCCGATGATATAGGAGGCGCGCTGGGACAGATCTCCGTCGTCCCACTCGCGGTAAGCCGCTCCGCTGATCTTGCCTTCCTGGTCGATGCTCCAGTGACCATTAAAAACGTACTCCGGGGCGGACATGACGGCCTTGCCCTTCAGCGTCCAGGGGTATCGCTTCAGAGTTTCCGCTGCGATCCGGACCCGGTAGTCATATTGTCCATTCTGCCCCTTGTACCAGGGGGCGATTACGCCATTGCTGTCGGCCTCCGCCGCATGACCGTAATAATATGGCAGTGTCTCGGCTGCCCAAGCTGACGCAGTGAGCGCCAACCAGAGACACCAAGCCAGACGAGCTTGCACGTGTCTACACCTCCCCGGTAAATCGCTTAGAAGCTCAAACGAAGCGCAACCTGTACGATTCTCGGAGCCCTTGCGGACGTGATCACACCGAACGTTGGACTGGTTACCGTGGCGGTGGGATTCAAGAGCTGCGTGTGATTGAAGAAGTTAAAGAACTCTCCGCGCAACTGCAGGCGTGTGCGATCGCGGATGGAGAAAGTCTTGAACAGCGAGTAGTCGACATTCACAAAATCCGGCCCGCGCAATTGGTTGCGCCTTCCGGTCCCGATCGTCCCAAGCGCATTTGTGGTGAAGTTCGCGGTGTTGAAATATTTGGCGATCTCCTGCGCTTTGCTTCGGTCCCCCGAAATCGTCCATCCGCCGCCGTTGTAATCCGCAAACTGGCCACCGACGCCGCTCAACGCGTTATCCAGGCCGCTCACTACGGTGAAGGGCGTTCCGGATTCCGCGGTGAAAATGAGATTGCTTTGCCAGCCGCCCAACGTGTTGCGAACAAGTGCGTTGGCTCCCGTGAACCTGGGATGCTCCACAACACCCGAGACGATCAGCTTTTGTGGAATGTCGAAATCGGAAACCGCGCGATTGTCGTGAATGTTAAACGGATTGGGTCCGGTTTGATTTCCTTCAACCGAGCCGTAAGACGAATAATCGATCGATTTGGAGTAAGTGTAGTTGGCGAGAATACTTACGCCGTGAGAAAGCCGCTGCTGCAGGGTGAGCTGCAGAGCCTGATAGCTGGAGTTGCCGTTTGAATAACCAAGTTCGAGTCCACCGATATTGAGGTACGGGCGCCGGCTGTTGAGATTTGACGGTGTGGCGCCCGGTCCATAGATCCCCGGATTGATTTCGGTAGCGTTTAAGAGCTTGGTGCCTTTCGAGCCGACATAGGATCCCCTGAGTAAGAGATTTCCGCCAACCTGGCGCTCTACTACCAAATTCCAATTCTGCAGGTAGCCGCTAACCTGGTTTGGTGAGCGCAACGCCCATGTCGAGTACGGCGTAAATTGGAAGTTCGGGCCCGGGTTGATAGGAAAAGGATTCAGCGGAGCGCCGCTTCCATACGGATTCGAAAGCGATACAGGGCCAACCAGCACGGTCTGCTGTATGAACGGCTGTCCGGCAGCGGCGCGATTGTTTGCGATCGCCGGGTTCTGGTCGTAGAAAATGCCATAGCCCGAGCGGATTACGGTTTTGGGAGTCAATTGATAAGCAATGCCGAATCGCGGGGCGAAATTGTTGAGATCGGACGGCTCGATAGTAGACCCGATACCTTTGTCGCCGATGAATTGTAGCCCGAGCGGCGCGTTTGGATACACCGTGGACTGCCGGCCCTGGATAAACGTCATCTCTTTATTTTTCTGTTCCTTGTAATCGTACTTGGGATCCCACCGGAGGCCCACATTGAGAGTCAGGCGCGAAGTCACGCGGAAATCGTCTTTGACATAGAGAGCCGGATACAGATTGTAGAGGCGTTCACTCCAGAAGGACTGTTGCTGCCACGAGGCGGCGTCGCCCAGCAAAAATTCGGCGAACGCGTTTCCGGCGTTTGCGCGAGCCGGATCACTCAGCAATTGACCGGAAAACGACGCGGACCCGCCGCTTAGATAATACGAAGCGATGTCGATGCGAAACTTAACCACTTCCCCGCCGAACCGTATGTTGTGGCGGCCGGTGGTGTAGCTGACCGAGTCGTTGATTTGATAGGTGGATTCAGGCGAGTAATATCCGAGAGCCAGGTTAATGCCGGACCAGTTGCTGATCGACAGGTTCATGGTCGGAAAGTTCGGCACAACGAGGACATTGGCGCCAAATGACTGAAGGTTTGTATTTTGGATGCTGCTGGGAGGCGCCGCCTGTGGCGTTTCACGGCTGAAGGAGACGGTCAACTCGTTGAGCAACGAAGAACTTGCGACCCAGGTATAGTTCACGACCGCATTGTGAGCGTAGCCGAATTGCCCAGCGGCAACATATAAGAGATTATTCGGGATGGTTACCCAAGGCTGGTTGTAATGCATCAGGAAGTAACGAAGCGAGAGGCGATGCTTTTCATTGAACGAATGATCGCCGCGAATCAGATACTGGTCGTCCTGAATTCGTTGTGTAGGCGTTCCGAAGCGAAGCTGATAAGTGGAACTCGCCGAAGTCGGTACATACCCAAGAATCTTCTGCACCACGGGATTGAAACGCGAAACCGGAATCATGTTATTCGGGAAGTAGCCGTTGGCCGACTGCGGATCGTGAATCGCGCCCACTCCGTTGGGAGCGAGCCAGGAAGAGAAGTCGCCGTTCAGCATCGCCGCGCTTGGCGCAATCACCAGTGAGCCCGGAGTGGAGCTTGCGATGCGCGTCCCCTGATACGAGAAAAAGAAGAACGTCCGGTTGTGTCCGTCATAGAGTTTCGGAAATACCACAGGGCCGCCGAAACTGCCGCCGAATTGATTTCGTTTCAATGCGTCGCGCCCCGAGAAGTAGTTGCTGCCGTTCATGGCGTAGTTTCTCAGGAAGTTGTAGGCGCTTCCGTGAAATTGGTTCGTCCCGCTGCGCGTAACCGCGTTCACAACCCCTCCGACCCCGCGTCCGTACTGGGCATCGAAGGTGCTGGTTTGCACGCTCACCTCCTGTATAGCGTCGGGATTTGGAAAGGGCGCGGCGATGTTTGTATAGAGATCGTTATTAGAGGCGTTGTCGAGAACGAAGTTGGTCCCGTTGCCGCGCGCTCCGTTGATGGAAACAGGCGAACTATAGCTTCCAGTCGCGAATGTGTTGATCTGTAAAGTTCCGCCCGACGAGTTCTGGTCATTGACGCCCGCATTGAGTGTCATCAATTGCAAAATATTTCTGCCATTGAGGGGAAGATCTTCCACGCGCCGCTGCTCGACAACCTGTACGAGATTTGTAGCCGTAGCTTGCACCATCGCCGCCGTATCGCTGACGGTGACCTGCTGCTCCGTTCCTTGCACGGCCAACTGAGCATTTACCTGAACCGTGGTGTCCGCCTGGAGCACAATGTTTTTCTGGCTGAACGGTGCGAACCCCGGATTTTCAATTCGCACTTCGTACGAGCCGACCGGCAGCAGAGGGATCGTATATTGTCCGGAGGCATCGGCGGTCACTGTTCGCTTCAAGTTCGTGCCCGTATTTGTAGCGACAATAGTTACGTTCGCAACAAAGGCGCCGGAAGGATCCGTGACTGTGCCGGAGATTGTTCCAGTAGCTTGAGCGTTCAGAAACGCAGGAATGCTGAGCGCAATGAGCAGAGCGTAGATGCAAGCGCGAATGGGAGAAGACATTTTTGTGGCCTCACTTTTCCGAAGTCTACACGAAATACTAAGGAAACCGAGACGAAACACAATACTCACCAAGGAGCGCGTCCAGGCAGTTGGACTGAATGTCCGAGCTTGCATACATATAATGAAATGCTTCAGCGGGCCGGCGAGATAAATCTGCAAATTCTTCTTTTTGTTCAATATGCTGGACAATGTCTGGCCGAGGCCGGTTTCGACTTGTCGACTATCGAACCCAGCTTCTGTAGACTCTCAGGCAAGCATGAGAAAACTACTAGCAGGAACGGGACGCTCCGACATTACTCCCGCTCCAGGAACGCCTCAAGGCGGCTGGGGCGCCCAAACGCACCAACGCGGCCAAGGCGCGGATTTGCCGTTCTACGCGACGGCCCTGGTGCTCGCGGATGAAAACCAAAGCATCGCGATTGTCGACGTCGATGCCATTGGCTTCGATACGGAGTGGACTCAGAAGATAATCAGTGCGATTCACGAGCTGACGAAGATCCCCGCCGAAAGGATTCGTTTCTCGTGTACTCACACACACTCGGGGCCGAATACGTTTCGGTTGGCGACAATCAGCGAGGGGCTGGATATGTCACTGCGCTATCTGGAGAGTCTGCCTCTTCAAATCGCAGGCTCGGTCTGGCAGGCGCAACAAAATCTCAAACCAGTCCGGTGCGCGGCCTCGTCGGGTAAGTGCGATATCAATGTGAACCGGCGATTTCGCACGCCGGAGGGCACGCCCGCCGTGGGGCGGAATTGGAAAGGGGTAGTAGATCAAACGCTCCGCGTAATTCGCTTCGACGATTATGACGAGACGCCCGTAGCCACCATCGTGCACTATGCCTGTCATCCGACAACGATGGCGTGGGACACAGAATTGTTCACTCCCGATTATCCCGGCGCCGCGAGGAAGGTTGTCGAGCAACAGATTGGCGGAACTTGTCTGTTCCTTCAAGGCGCCGCGGGTAATCTGACGCCGAAACGAGGGTTCACGGGTGACACAAGAGTGTACCGCCGCTTCGGCTCTATTCTCGGGCTGGAAGCTTCGCGAATTGCGCTGCAAATCGAAACGCTTCCACGCAAGGAACGGTACGTAGGCATCCAGCAATCAGGCGCCGCCATTGCGCTGTACGACGACGAGCCTTGCGAGCCCGAGGTGCCATTGTTGCAAGCAGCGGTAAGAGCGGTGCCCATGCCCGTAAGGGAATTTCCTCCACCGGAAGATCTGGAAGCACAGGCGCAAACTTGCCGGACGGAGTTGAATCGTTTAAGGCAGGAAGGGACGGAGGACGAAATCAAGGCCGCGACGGCCAAAGCAACTCAAGCGGGCTGGCGAGCTGAGTATGCCCGCAAATATCGCGGATCGAAAGTAGTGGATTTGGAAATGCAATGTATTCGCATTGGCGACATCGCTCTACTTTCCGTCCCGGGCGAGCCCTTCATTGAAATTGGGCAAGAGATTGTCGCCGGTTCACCGTTTGCTCACACGTTATTCTCGGGCTACTCAAACGGTGGATTCGGCTATATTCCCACGAGGGAAGGTTTCGCGGAGGGTGGCTATGAGACCGAAGCCACGCCATTCTCTCCCGATGCGGCCGAGGTTCTCGCCGATTGGGGTAAGCGTCTGTTGAACGATGTCGCGGGAACCAAATAAAAGGATTAACAACATGGAAGACTTGACCCGGAGAAAGTTTGTTGGAGCAATCGGTGCGGGCGCCGGCATGATGAGCACCGCAGCAGCGCAAGTGGCCGGCGAGCGCGCCACAGCCAAACAGGTTCGGATTGGCGTGGTCGGCGGCAATTTCGGATCGCAGTTTCAGTGGCATCTGCATCCGCACAGTAAAGTGACCGCCGTATGCGACCTGCGCGATGACAGGCTGCAGCGGCTTTCCGAGGTTTATCGCTGCCCCAACAAATATAAAAACTTCACCGAATTTCTGAAGCATCGGGAACTGGATGCCGTAGCCATCTTCACACCTTTGCCGCTGCATGTGTGGATGGATATCGAGGCGATGAAGGCCGGAAAGCACGTAATCAATTCCGTGCCCGCCGGATCGTCCATCGAAGAACTCGAGCGTCTGCTGGACTGTGTGAAGCGAACCGGCATGAAATATATGATGGCTGAAACCAGCTACTACCGTCCGGAGATTATTACCTGCCGGAAATGGTCGAGTGAAGGCGCGTTTGGAACCATTTTCCACTCGGAATCGGAATATCATCACGAAGGTTTGCTTTCCATCATGGTGGATGAACGCGGCTTCCCGAATTGGCGCCACGGCCTTCCGCCCATGCACTATCCCACGCATTGCGTCGGCATGGTGGTGCCTGTCACTGGTGAGCGTCTGGCGGAAGTGCAGGCGATCGGATGGGGCGACAAGCACGAGATTCTGCAAACGAACGTGTACGGTAATCCATTCTGGAGCACGAATGCATTTTTCAAGACCTCGGGTGGACATTCGGCTCGCATCTCTGTTTGCTGGCACATTGCGGCTGGGGGCACCGAGCGCGGCTGTTTCTACGGAGATCGAAAGTCATTTATTATGGCTCGCCCGGAAGGATCGCCAAATACCGTCGTCAGCATTGGGGCCCAGGAAAAGACGGTTCTCGATTCAAACGGGTACCCGGAAGGTCCGGTCAAATCCCAAGCCTATAAGCAGCCCAATCACTGGGAGCAACTGCCGGAAGCACTTCGTATCCCCAGTGGTCATGGGGGCTCCCATACGTTCATTACACACGAGTTCATCAGTTCGATCGTCGAAGATCGCACGCCCGCCGTTAATGTTTGGGAGGCGATTGCATACACCGCACCGGGAATTATCGCGCATCAATCCGCTCTTCGCGGCGGAGAGTCTATGCGGATTAAGGATTATGGGAAGGCTCCGGCATAAAGCTCCTCCGGTCCAGAATCTGTTCAGGGTTATGGATTTCTACGGTTCTTACCGGTTGCGACGGAACTCCCGAAGGCAGTAGTCTAAGCGCATATGCGATGGTTTCTCCCGATTCCCGTGTTCGTTTCACTATGTTGCTTCGGGCAGCAACCGCGTGGTCTTTCAATTCTTGAGCAGCGGTGCATGCCCTGCCACTCCGGAGCAGCCAAGAAATCAGGCCTTGATCTCTCCAGCCGCGATTCGGCAATTCGCGGCGGGGACCGGGGGACGGCGATCGTCCCCGGAAAGTCAGCAGATAGTCTCCTCTTTCGCGTGGCGAGTCATTCGGCCGAACCGCACATGCCCTGGCAATCGCCGAAGCTGGCGGATCCCGACTTGGCGGCCTTGGCGGAGTGGATTGACCACGGCGCCGATTACGGAGCCGCCAAGACGGTGACTAAGGGCAACGCACCTCCGCCGCTGCCGGACCATTGGTCGTTCCACAAGCCTCAGCGGCCGCCGGTACCTGTGGTGGCGAGTACGGAACGCGTGCAAAATCCAATTGATGCGTTTGTGGCGGCTGACCGGGAAAAACGAAAGCTGACCGCGGTGCCTGAGGCGGATCGGCGGGTGCTGCTACGCCGGGTGTATCTGGATCTGGTTGGCATGCCCCCGTCGGTGGCGGAAATGAACCGCTTCCTGGCGGACCGCTCGCCGAAAGCTTATGAGGCGGTAGTCGATCGGTTACTCGCCGATCCACGTTATGGAGAGCGCTGGGGCCGGCATTGGATGGACATCTGGCGGTACAGCGACTGGTACGGTTGGCGGAAGGGCAACGACGTACGGAATAGCCAGCGATTCATGTGGCGGTGGAGAGATTGGATTGTAGAATCGCTAAACCAGGATAAGAGCTACGACCGTATGATCCTGGAAATGCTGGCGGCCGATGAAGTGGCGCCAGAGGATCCGAAGGCCCTTAGGGCGACCGGTTTCCTGGCACGCAATTACTCCAAATATGACCGTGACGGGTGGATGCAAGACGCGGTGGATCATACCGCGCTCGGGATGCTCGGCATCACGGTGAAATGCGCCCGCTGCCACGATCACAAATTCGATCCGATTGCGCAGGAAGAGTACTATCGCTTCCGCGCGTTTTTTGAACCCTACGACGTCCGCGTCGATCGGGTGCCGGGGGAAACGGATATCGATAAAGATGGGTTGGCGCGCGTGTTCGACGCTGATACGCAGCGGCCGACCTATTTGTATATTCGCGGAGACATCCAGCAGCCGGACAAAGGAAAGGTATTGACGCCGGGAGTTCCGCACCTGTTTGGACTTCCTCTTGCGACCGTTAACGAAGTAACTCTGCCGATTGCCTCCTATTATCCCGACCAACGTGCCTTTGTACAGAAAGACCTGTTGGCTAAAGCGAAGGCAGATGTAGAGCGGGCGGAGTCGGATCTCGCGAAGAAACAGGAGCAATATACTGCAGCCCAGAAAGATGCCGCGAACCTCACCGCAACAGAGAGCTACGAAAAGATGCGAACCGCCTCCGATGAGTTGGCATTGGCGAAGAAGACTCTGGAGGCGGCGAAGGAAAATGTAGTCGCGCTAGGGGCACGGATCGCGGCCGACAACGCCAAGTTTGCAAGTCCGCCCGATGCGGCGTATGAGAATTTCGCCACGGAAGCGCGGAAGGCTGAGCGGAAAGCGGGGATCCTGAAAGCGGACGAAGAAGTGACGCGGGCACAGACGGAATTGGACAAAGCGCTGCGGGCGAGCCCGACCGACGAGAAGTTGATCACCGGGGCGCAGAAACGGTTGACCGCCGCGACAACGGCCCTGACGCAGGCCACCGACGGTTATCACACCGTTGGTAAGGTCTACGATAACAAGAGCACCGGACGACGGACGGCGCTGGCGCGATGGATCGGGTCGCCGGAAAATCCGTTGACTGCCCGCGTCGCGATGAATCATATCTGGCTGCGGCATTTCGGCAAGCCATTGGTACCAACGGTGTTCGATTTCGGTATGAACGGGAAGCCGCCGACGAATCCGGAATTGCTGGACTGGCTGGCGACCGAGTTTGTTAAGAGCGGCTGGAGTATGAAGACGATGCACCGGCTGATGGTAACGAGCGCGACATACCGGATGCAGTCGTCTGCCGGGACGGAAAACAACCCGAACATTGCGGCCGACCCGGAGAACGACCATCTCTGGCGCATGAATCCGAGACGGATGGAAGCGGAGGTAGTCCGCGATAGCATTCTTTCCCTCTCCGGGCAATTGGACGCGACGATGGGTGGTCCGGAAATCGACGAGACCAAGGGACTGGAATCCAATCGGCGCAGCATTTATTTCAGCCATTCACCGGATACGCAGATGGAATTTTTGAAAACGTTTGACGGGGCGAATCCGGTGGAGTGCTATTTGCGCAGCGAGAGCGTGGTTCCGCAGCAGGCCTTAGCGCTGGCAAACAGTCAAATTAGCGTGGAAAAGGCCAGGGTGCTGGCAGCCAAGATGGGGATTGACGCGGCGCCCGACGTATTCGTGAAATCCGCGTTCGAGACAATTTTGGGGCGCTTACCGAACAAGGAAGAGCAGGCGGTGGGCGTGCGATTCCTGCAGCGGGAACCCGATTTGCTGACAACCTGGCAGGTATCCGCTCCCGCAGCAGCACGGGCGCGCGAAGATTTTGTCCATGTGCTGTTGAACCACAATGATTTCGTGACGATCCGATAGGGGAGCGATTACCAATGAAGCCAAATCAAAATTTTCATGGTGTGGCGCGCCGGGGATTCCTGGCCGACATGGGAATGGGATTCACAGGGCTTGCGCTCGGAGCAATGTTAAACGGCGAGAGTGTGGCGCGCGCCTCAACGGACGGGTGGCGCCCGCCCGACGGCAAACCGAACTTCCCTCCCAAAGCGAAGCGCGTGATTTGGCTGTTCATGATCGGCGGCGTGAGCCACGTGGAAACCTTTGATCCGAAGCCGGCCCTGAACAAGTATGCCGGGATGCGGCTCGGCGATACGCCGTTCAAGGATTTCGATCAGAATCCACTGGTGAAAAAGAATCTGCGCGAAGTTATTGTCGGGCTGCATAAAATCGAACCAAATCTCTATCCGCTGCAAGTGGGTTTTAAGAAACGCGGACAGAGCGGCATCGAAGTGACCGACTGGTGGCCCAACGTTTCCGAGTGCATCGACGACATTGCCGTGGTGCGCTCCATGTGGACCACCGATAACAATCATGGCGCGCAGATGCAGTTCCATTCCGGACGGCACGTCCTGGAGGGACAGTTCCCGACAATCGGTGCGTGGGTGCACTATGGGTTGGGCTCGTTAAATGACAATTTGCCGCAGTTTGTGGTGCTGGGCGACCCGGTAGACACTTGCTGCGGAGGGCTGGCGGCTCATGGCGCGGCATACTTGGGGCCCGAACACGGCGGCGTGCAGCTTGCGGTGCGTCAGGAAGATCCTTTGGCATTTTCCAAGCTGGGCCCGGGCGTCTCGAAGGACGAGCAGAAGAGTGAATTCGAACTTATGAGCGAGTTCAGCCGGCTGTCGATGGTGGAATATCCGGATGACGCCGCGATGCGCGCGCGCATCAAGTCGTATGAGCTGGCGTTCCGGATGCAAACCGCGGTGCCGGAGGTAATGCGATTCAGCGAGGAGAACGACGCCATGCGGCGGATGTACGGATTAGATCAGGACGTGACAAAACCCTTTGGCGAAATGTGCCTGGCGGCGAGGCGAATGGCCGAGTCGGGCGTCCGCTTCGTGCAAGTATTCCATGGGCAAAATGGCGGGGCGGGGAAATGGGACGCCCACTCGAATTTAAAGAAAGGCCACACGGAGTTGTGCCAACAGGTGGATAAGCCAATCGCGGGGTTGCTAAAAGATTTGAAACAGCGCGGGATGTTGGACGACACCATCGTTGTGTTTGCCACGGAGTTCGGCCGGACGCCAGGTTCGGAAGGCACGAACGGAAGAAATCATCATCCTTATGGCTTTTCGGTGTGGATGGCCGGTGGAGGCATCAAAGGCGGCGTGGTCAACGGAGCGACAGACGAAATTGGATTCCATGCAGTGGAAAACCGCCACTACGTCACCGATATTCACGCGACAATTTTGAATCAACTCGGCCTCGACGGAAAGAAGCTGGAGGTTCCGGGTCGGAAGCGTCTGGAGATCGATCTTGGGCATCCGATCCGCGAGATCATCGCTTAGCGTAGCGATTGTTCTCTTCGGGTGCGCTGCTTTCGCGCAGGAGAAGCGGACGGTCGCCATTCCCATGCGCGACGGGATCCGCCTGGCTGCCGACGTTTACGGCGCCGACGATCATGTCCGGAAACCCGTACTGCTTCTTCGCACGCCTTACGGTAAGGATGGCGGCGCGGTTGCAGCACGGCGATTTGCGGCAGCAGGGTACGTTGCCGTTGTACAAGACGCACGCGGGGCGTTCGCTTCCGAGGGCCGCTACTTTCATCACAACAACGATGATCAGGATGGATTCGACACGATCGAATGGCTGTCGCGGCAGCCGTGGTCAAACGGCAAGACCGGAATGTGGGGTGGATCGCACCCCGGAGCGGTGCAGTGGCTGGCGGCCGGTGACCGGCCTTACGGACTATCGGTAATTGCGCCCACGTCGGCATCGCCCAGCCTTTATTACACCGCCTACGTGGGAGGGGCGCTGCGATTGGCTTTGATCGGCGGGGCAGGACCGGCGATTACGAAACCGCCTGAAGGAAAGAAAGCGCCCGAAGATCTGCTCCCCGCCTACAGAGAACTGCCGCTGATAGATTTGGACAAAGCGATTGGCTGGGAAATGCCTTGGCTGCGCGGAATGGTGATGCATCCCTGGCTGGACGGATTCTGGACTAGGCAGCATGCAACCGAGCGCGTTAAAGGTCTCGATTTACCGGCGCAGCACATCAGCGGCTATTACGACTTCCTTGGCAAAGAGACGGTGGCGAGCTTCCAACGCATGCGGAAGTATTCGGCTACCGAACGGGCGAGAGAGAACCAGCAACTGATCCTGGGTCCGTGGGATCACGGGACGGTGGGCAAAAGCGTCGTGGCCGGATTCGATTTTGGCGATGCCGCCAAGGTAGACGTAGTTCAGGAGAATCTGCGCTGGTTTGACCGGTTTCTGAAACCAGGAGCCGCCGGTGATTTTCCTCACGTCCGGTATTTTGTACTGGGACTGAACCAATGGCGGACGGCAACGGACTGGCCTCCGCCAGGCGCGGTGGAAACTTCGTTCTATCTGCGTTCGGAGGGGCACGCGAATACGCGCAAAGGGAATGGAGTGCTAACCACAATGCGCGCCGCGAAGGACGAATCGCCGGATCGGTTTGCGTCCGATCCAGCGAACCCGGTGCCCGTTGAACCGCCCGGGCGCGAAGCGATGCCGAGGTCATCAATGTTCCGGCCCGTGGAGCGCGGCATCATCGAAGATCGGGATGACGTGGCTGTCTACACCGCGGCGCCGCAAACGGAATCGATGCTGGTCGCCGGCAACCCAAAGGCCGACTTGTGGGTGAGCGTGGACGGCCGGGACGCGGACTACGCCGTAAAGCTTGTTGACGTATGGCCGAGCGGAGCGGCTTATCCGGTTGCCGAGGGAGTGCTGCGGCTGACCCACCGGGAAACCGACGCGAAAGCCAGTCCGGTTACGCCGGACAAGGTCTACCGGATCACGATCGACTTGGGTCAAACGGCGTTTCAGCTTGCGCGTGGCCACTCGCTGCGAATGGAGATCGCGGGTAGCTATTTTCCGGCATATGACCGTAATTCCCACACAGGCGACGGGCCATTTTCGACCACAGAGCAAAAGGCAATGCAACGTGTCTACCACGCCCCCCCGACGCCGTCACGCGTAGTGATCCCTGTGCTCCAGTAGAAATCGAGGTAACATCCAGCAATGACCGGCGCTGTCGCGAGTGATGCGGAGAAACAAGCCGCTCTTGAGAGGAAAGCGTGGCTGCTGGTCGGCTTCACGTGGGTCGCATATTGTCTGAACTACAGCGACCGGCAAGTTATATTCTCGATTTTCCCCATCTTGAAATCCGAGTTGCACTTTACCGATGCGCAACTTGGGATGACCGGGTCGGCTTTCCTTTGGGTTTACGGGTTTTGTTCGCCGATTGCGGGCCAAATCGCGGACCGGTTCTCCAAGCGGCGTCTCGTAGCACTGAGTCTGCTGCTTTGGAGCGGTGTGACGGCGCTCACGGGCCTATCGCATTCGGTTGGAATGGTCCTTACATGCCGCGCGTTGACCGGTGTGACGGAATCGTTGTTTGTCCCGGCTGCGGTCGCGCTTGTCGCTAATGCCCATCGTCCGGAAAACCGGTCGCGCGCCTTTGCGCTTTACGGCACGGGCCAATTGGTCGGGATCGTCCTCGGAGGATGGTTTGGCGGTTTCATGGCCCAGGAACTTCAGTGGAGGGCAGCATTCTATGCGTTGGGTTTAGCGGGGATTCTCTATTGCGTGCCGTATTTTCGTTTCCTGAATAGCTTCAATGAAGAAGCCTGCTTGGAGACAAAGAAATCCGGAGCGACGCTGGCCGTAACGGCACTGGCGAAGATTCCCACATACCTGGTTCTGTGTGTGGTCTCGGGCTTGTTCAATCTCACTCTCTGGTTGCTCTACGCCTGGTTTCCCGATTTTCTTTACGAGAAGTTCTCGCTCGGCCTGGCGGACGCGGGATACACGGCGACCGTCTATCTTCAGACGGCGAGCGTTGTGGGTACGCTCGTCGGAGGTGCGCTGGCCGACTACCTCTACCGCCGCAACCGAGCGGCTCGTTTTTGGCTGATCGCGCTTGGGATGCTGCTGGCTGCCCCTTGTGTTCATCTGATCGGGAACAGCGATACTCTATTCCTGACGAAGTTGTCGGCCATCGGCTTTGGGCTGACAGCCGGATTGGCGCTAGGGAATCTGTACATTTCCTCTTTCGATGTCGTCCCGGCGGATACCCGATCTTCGGCCGTGGCCTTTATGAACCTCGCCGCCTATCTGACGTCGGGTTTTGCGCCACTCTTCACGGGAGTGTGGAAGCAAACTCTCGGAATTCACAGAGTGATGAGCTATGCGTCGCTGCTACTCGTGGCCGCGGCGATTCTGCTCTTCGCGGCGACTAGAATTCTGTTTCCTGCCGATTACAAGCGGGTGCATTGACATCCCACCGGGAGAATCCCGGCGATGAAGCTTTGGACCTCGCTCTCCACGTCGGCGCGGCGTGACTTCCATCCACAATCGACGGGGCCAGACGCCTCGGTGCAACCAGTCGTCGAGCTTGCTCGCTCCATAGCGGATTTTGATTCCGTCGTTTGTGAGACCGGACCACTCACCCCAATCCAGTTCGTCCAGACGATCGTCCTCGAAGATCCGGCATGCGGAGGAACATTGCTATCTGAAAATCTCGGCCGACAATGAGTGTTCGTTGAACCGGCGCCCAGGCGTGCGAGGCGCGCACCAACATCGGCCTGCCCGAAGGCTGATTCGTACGGTTGGTTCGGAATCGCTTCGTTCATGCGCTCTGTCGCGTACGGCCTGTAAGGCGGTTTACAAGACCCCTGAGCAGCAGGTAGGGGACAATCGCCAGAATCACCGCTGTCGCCACTGCTTCGCCCGGGTAGAACCAGCGGACCATGATGAACTGGTAAACCGCGTCAATGATGATGGCGCCGATGAAAACTTTCCCCACGGACTTCCAGCCGTTCCGCAGCTGGTCAAGCCGGTGCCCTGGCTCGGTGAACAGTGTCCAGAAATAAGGCATTCGTCCTTCGCGTGCATCCTTTCTTCCGTCCCGGATGGCGAAGATGATCGCCATGAGTGGCTGGAGTATCAACCGAAAATTCATAGGCCCGTGAACGCGGCCCACGAGGTTCTCAAAGAATCGCGTCACTATTTCATCCATGGATGTATCCTTTCCCTTCTACCGTTCTTCTGTCGGGCCGGGAGCCCGCTTCCGCCCGCCCGGGGGGCCTGACGGAACCAGTCCTTGATAGCTGGACAGGGGGCCGGTCACCTCATTGCGACCTTGCCCCGTTTTCACAAATGACCGGCAGGAGCCCATTCGGAACTCGCGGTCCCGGAAGTGCTCACGACTAACTGGGCTTTCCAACGCACATAATGAATCTGGCGGGGGGGCAGACTCAGAATATTCGACCCTGGCTTGTGGGTTTGTCACCGGGAAAGGAGTAACCGTTCCTTTGCGGGACCGGTCTGGCGCTGTCCGCCTCAGCCAGACCTTGACGCAATCGACGGGGGCGAAAAGAAATTGAATCGCTGCCGTGGGCCGCGAATCCTTCCTACACGGCCGAAGCGTCCTCGCTGCGGCCAAGAGCGTAGCACCTATGAGAACTCTCTCGCGGATTCCGGGTCTGATTTTGCTGACTTTGGCTAGCCTGCCGGCGATCCTCTCCGCAGCCAAGGTAACGGTCTACCCCGGGACGAATGTCGATATCAACGGATACAAGACCTATCAGTGGTTTCCGCCGCGCGTGCTGACCAAGGTAGGTGTTGTAGAGGATCACCCGGCGAATTCAGCGCTGAAGGAGGCTGTTGGCCGGGAGCTCTCGCAGAGGGGCCTGAGCGAAGTCGCCGATGGCGGGGATTTTCAGATTCAAGCCTGGGTGCTTACCGAATCGGTGCCGCAACTCGAGGCGGTAATCATCGCGGCTGTGGCTGTCCAACCGGGCACCTACATGACTCTCGGAGATCCGATTACGACCGTCGGCCGGTACAATCGCCAGGGTACCCTGTACCTCAATCTGATTGATCGCCGGACCAAGAAATCCGCGTGGTTCGCAATGGTGACCCATAGCTTGCCGGGTGGAACGATGAAGCCGGATCAGATTCGCGCAAAGCTTGACAGGGCCGCGTCCGACATTTTCAAGAAGTACCCGGTGAAGAAGAAGTAAGAAATCGCCGCCGTTTAAACACTAGCTGGGGGCATTGCCGGTCAGGCATTAACCGGCGCAGCGGCAGGCAAGCCCAGCCGGGGAGTGCAAAGTATTCTAAATCCCTGCCGTTTGCCACAGCATTATGTCGTTTCCAGAGGAGTTTAGTCGTGAGAAAAATCGGCATCGTCAAGAATCACGCCATCAAGCCGCTGCTGGCGATTGTGGCGTTCTGTTTGCCGGCAACCATTATTCCGGCCCAAACTCCGCAGGCAACGGGATCGAACCCCACGGGCAGATCGATTTCGGCCATCGGCTACCAGGTGGACCGCGGGTCTACGATGGTGGATCTCAACGGTACCGGGCTGATGCCCCAAGTGAGTGGTCAGGCGAAGGTCGAAGCCAAACGCGCAGTGACGACGGTAGAGGCGGAGATTCGTGGTTTGACGACACCCACGCGTCTGGGCGCCGAATTTCTTACGCATGTACTATGGGCCGTGTCGCCGGAGGGCGGCGCTGTCAACCTGGGCGAAGTCCTGTTCGACAAGAGCGGAAATAGCAAGCTCAAAACTACGACGCAATTGCGGAGCTTCTCGCTATTCGTTACTGTGGAACCCTTGCCGCCGTGCGGCAACCGAGCGAACTGCTGATCCTGGAGAACGCGCTGCGCAAGGACACCAAGGGACGAATCTACCCGGTCAGCAACTATCAATTGACGAAGCGCAGCCAGTACGAGAAGTTGGGCAATCCCTTGGCGTTGTCGCTGGATTTGAAGAAAGTTCCGCTCGAAATGTACGAGGCCCGCAACTCGGTTGATATCGCCCGATCGCGGGGAGCAGAAAAATACGCGCCGGATGTCTTCGGAAGGCTGAAGGCGGACTGAAGTTGGCGGAGAACGCCCTCGCGCGAAAGGCGAATCGAAAGGAAATCAGCTCCCTGGCACAACAGACGGCGCAATTCTCCGAGGATGCCCGCGCACTCACCGCGGAGAGGCAGGAACAGGAGCGCATCGCGGCCGAGCCTGCTGCCGACGCCGAAGCCCAGGCTAAAGCCGAAGCCGATGTTTTGCGGGCGAGGGAGGAGGCAGCGAAGGCAGACGCGGACCGGACGCGCCGTGCAGCCGAGGAGTTACGCGCCCAGTTGCTCGACCAGTTCAACCGCATTCTGGAAACGCGCGACACAGCACGTGGCCTGGTGGTCACCATGGCCGATCTTCTATTCGATACCGGCAAGTACAATGTGCGTCCGGGCACGCGTGAGCAGCTCGCCAAACTTTCCGGAATTTTCCTGGCGCACCCGGGACTGCACCTCGAAGTGGAAGGACACACCGACAGCACCGGCAGCGATGAGTTGAACCAGAAGCTCTCGGAACAACGGGCCTCCGCCGTTCGCGACTACCTGGTAGGGCAGGGACTGGCCAGCGATGGAGTAGCGGCGAGAGGTCTTGGAAAAACCATGCCGGTTGCCATCAACGACACCGCGGCCGGACGCCAGAAGAACCGCCGCGTGGAGCTGATCGTCTCCGGCGATGTGATCGGAGTGAAGATCGGTCAATAGCGTGGCAGCCGCTACAATTAACCCCGGGTGACTGTCTCAAGTGATCAGACTAATTGGCGGACACGGTTCCCTTTAGTTAATGCCGAGGGACCCTGGTCAATTGCCGGGACGCGCCATTTTTTGTAGAATCGAAACATCTATTACTCGCACCGATATTCCTGATTTGCAGCGCCGCGGGAAAATCTTGGTTATCATTATCATTCCGAGGGTCCAAAAGATAGACCCACCGGATCGGGAGTAGCTTTCCATGAATACACCAAGCTCAGGTGAGTTTCCACGGGAAGAAGAAACCCGGCGACTCCGCGCGCGCGTCGCTGAGCTGGAGGGAGAGATCAGCCACATCCGTGGCCTTATTGAGGGACCCGATCACCGGAATGCCGACGCGCTGGGCGGCGACGATCTGTACAAAGCAGCATTCAACGGCATTTCGGTATGCATGTTCCTGGTTGATGTCACTTCCGATGGCCGGTTTAGGTTCGCGGGGTTCAACCCAGCGGAGGAGAAGGCCGTGGGACTTACGAATGCAGAGGTATCCGGCAAATTCGTCGAAGATGTGTTCGCCGAAGATCTCGCTGAAAAGCTCATTGCAAACTATCGCCGCTGTCTGGAAGCGGGTTCGCCCATCAACTATGACGATGAACTAAATTTCCCGAGCGGACTTCGGTATTTCCACTCGAACCTCATCCCCATTCGAAATGCCTCCGGTATCATTCGCCGAATCGTCGGCGCCTGCATCGACACGACCGATTTCAAGCGATCACAGGAGGAGGCTCTCGCCAGACAGAAGCTGGAAAGCCTCGGGGTGCTGGCTAGTGGCATCGCTCACGACTTTAACAACCTGCTAGGCGCTATCCTCGCGCAGGCAGAACTTGCCGAAACGGAGCTGGCTGCCGGTTCGCCTCCCGATCAAGAGCTCCAAACAATCAAGAGTGTCTCGATCCGCGCCGGGGAGATGGTTCGCGAGTTGATGGTTTACTCCGGGCAAGACCCGGCGAGTCTCGAGCCAGTGGATGTATCGCAGCTCGTGGAGGAAATGCTGGAACTGCTCAAGATCTCAATTTCGAAACATGCGAAGCTGATGGTCGAGCTCCCCAAGAACCTTCCCGCAGTCCGGGCAAACGCCGCACAGATTCGGCAGGTTGTAATGAACCTGATCACAAATGCCTCAGACGCGCTCGGTGACAAAGACGGAGTCATCTCCGTCACCACCGCAAAGGTTGAATCAGGAGATCCGTTTGCAGTCAATCAACTAGATCCTTGCACGGGCGGCTACCTGCGGTTGAAGGTGAGTGATACCGGCTGCGGCATGACGGCAGGAGTCCTGGCCAGGATCTTCGATCCATTCTTCACGACGAAATTCACCGGTCGCGGTCTGGGACTCGCAGCGGCCCAAGGAATCATTCGAAGCCATGGCGGAACGATCAACGTCGTGAGCGCTTCCGGCCAAGGGTCCCGCTTTGAGATTCTGCTGCCGTGCATCGATCAGCCGGCGCGAGACACAAGGGACGCCGCAGTACCCGCTTCAGGCCATAAACCCGGAAGCGATGCCGGAACCGTACTCATGGTCGAGGATGAAGAGATGCTCAGGACCGCTGTTTCGAAGATTCTCCGAAAAGAAGGGTTTTCCGTGATCGAAGCCGGTGACGGTACAACCGGAGCACGTCTCTTTCGGGACAATGAACTCGAGATTGATGTTGTTCTGCTGGATGTGACCCTGCCCGGCATGTCCGGCCGGGAGGTCCTGGAGGAGTTGCGACGGATTCGGCCTGAGGTGAAGGTGATCCTTACGAGTGCGTTTAGCCAAGACAAGGCGCTCTCCTCGATAGGCGACCAGCCTTCGTGGGGTTATGTCCGCAAACCCTATCAACTTAGCGAGATAGCGAGCCTGCTTCGAATGGCATGCCGGGACAAACCACAGACAAGAGGGCATGCTTCCGGATGAAAACTCTGACAACCAGCGGTTGCGTCATTTGTGTTTCGGTGGAAAACGGTCAAGGGCTTTCCTCACAGCGGAGTTGACGTTCTTGTCCCGGTTGCGCATGTCGCGGATCGTATCGCTGCAGTAGGCACGCCACATCAGTTTGGACGTGGCAGCGTCTACAATATCCAACGTCAGCATCCCCGACTTGTAGTAATCGACCTCCGTTCGTGTCCATGTTGGTTGGCCGTACCATCCGTACCATGCGCCCGGCACAGCTTCGGCGATGGTTCGCAGCTCTTGTTTGTCTGCGGCGGTAAGAAAAAAAGTCACGAAAACGTCGGGCGGACCGTCGGACGGCCGCAGACCCTTCTTCATCAATTGGCGATTGCCTGCTTCGAGGACCAGCTGAATGCCAGTAGCGTACTGCTCCTTTAGCTCGGGGCGCTTCTCGAAGGCGGGATGGACACGCCATTGATAGCGTTGGATGTGGGAGAAATCGGCGTCCTTGTCGAAGTCGATGGTCACCTTCTGCGCGAGCACAGACGGAATTAGTAGGAAACAACCGAGCGCACAGATTGCAAGATGCATCTGGAGGGAAGATGCGGAAGCCGGGCGCGAGTCGCAAAGAATTCCCGGCCCATTCGACGCCCGCCTCGTGGAACGCCCGGATTTAACTTTCCGCACTGGCCGGCTTTGGGTCCAAAAAAAAAGAGACTCCCGTGTGTGGAATGCATCCTCCCGGTGAAAGACGGGCTGCCGTGCGAATAACCGGGGTTCGTGGTCGAGCAATCGCTTCTGGCATCGAATCAGCTTCCATCCATCGATGAAAGGGTATCGAGTATGAAGTCACCCATCGTGTTTGCCGCCGTTCTTGCTTCAGGTATGGCCGGGGGCCAAACTCTAATTCCCGGGCTGGGATTGGGAGGTTCGCTTGCTTTGATACCTGGCGATTCCATGATCCTCGATCTGGGAGAGCCGAGGAACGATCTGCCCTGTTCTGTAACACCGGGGAAACCAGAGCTGGGGTTCGACTTCAAGTTTCATTTCAGTTACCAGGTGAGTATCCCTGTCAGGGAGTTCGCCGGCGCTGAAGACCGTCTGACGATTCTCTTCCGCGTAATCTCCGAGAACCACCAGGACGCGCCAGTTTACTTTGTTCAGAAGACTCGCGTACCTGTGCTGGAAGATGACGCCAAAGGATTCGCCAAGCTGGAGGGGGCGTTCCTTTTGGGCGAAGGCAAGTACCACGTCGACTGGCTAATGCGGGATTTGAGAGAGCGTGTCTGCGCCCGCTCCTGGGATGTCGAAGCGAGAGTGAACCCCACAGACGCATCGATGTCAGGCGATATCGCGCATGGGCTAATCGAACCCGTGGAAGCCACACTGTTCGCGGATGAATTGCATCTCGAAAGTGACCAACACGGTCCACAATTGAACGTGACCGTCATAGTGAATTTTGCACCACAAGATCTGCGGGCCTCGATATTAGGAGAAGCCGACCTCCGAGGTCTGCTGGCAATACTCCGAAAAATCGCTCGCGAGCCGCGCATTGGCCGGTATTCGGTTGTTGCGTGTTCGCTAAGAGCCCAACGGGTTATCTACCACCAGGACAATTTAGAGCGAATCGAACTTCCGGCTTTGGGTAAGGCTCTACAGTCGATCAGCTTCGCCAGTGTCAATGTGAAGCAACTGGCGATAAAGGATGGCGAGACGGAGTTCCTGGCAAAACTCACGATGGACGAGCTCAAGAGCGATCACTTGGACGGTTTAATTTTCGTAAGCCCAAAGTGCCCGCTGGGAGTTGATGTGCCGCGAGCAGTAACCGATCGTTTGCGCGAATTCAACCATCCTGTCTTCTACCTGAACTACAACCGGGAACCGTCTTCGTTTCCCTGGCGCGATGCGATCGGTCAGGTGGTCAAACGCCTGCGCGGGTCCGAATATACGATCAGCCGCCCGCAAGACCTTGCCAACGCCTGGTCCCAAGTAGTATCGCGCATGGTGAGATCGCACGGGCTTGACGAGCGTCAGGCCGACGCCGCTGTGACCGTCCATGGGAATTAACCGGGGTTTCCCGCTTGTTGAAGAGTGTTCTTCCTCAGAGCTGAGTTCCGGCTTACCCGTACTCAGCGTGGCGCAAATCGTTGTATAGAGTTGATGGCGTCGTAACGTAATATCGTTAGATTGTTCATCAAGATTGTTTTGATCGACGTGCACTTTTATTGAATCCGGTCCGGCGAGGCGGGCATCTTGCCCGTGAGAGAGCGGCCCCCTCGACCGACCATGCATTCGCAGTCCACTCCACATCCCACTCCACATCCCACGTATCGACCCCATTTCCCCGGTACCCTCGCCGCTCTCCCACGTTTTGGTCAATCGTTCGATAGAAATTCAAAAAAAATAGAGCCGTTCGGCTACTGGCATCATCATCGCCGCGAGGGGTCAACCAAGCGAAACAGCCCTGGCAAACATGGCCCAATCATGAGGAGAAAAGAGAACATGAGGAAAATGCTGTTTAATCCCACACTAACAGGGGCCCAAAGCCGGGCATTTAACGGCGGCGGAGGAGGAGGAGCTCAAGTCAACTGAATAGGTTCTTCGCGATCAAGGGCGATTTTCAGGGTTACGGCAGCACCTCATGGACGTTGACTGCAGCGGCGCCGGTCACAACGCCTCACGGGACTGTTCCCGCCGGGACCTTCACGTCACAGGGCAACATGTTCACTTATCTGTTCGGACCGGTGGTCGGCGTTCACGCGAGGAAACTCAACGTTTATGGGGAATTGTTGTTCGGCGGATCCAACACCAACGGATACGGGAACCTGACGAAATCGATTAACGCGCGTGGAGCT
Organism: Bryobacteraceae bacterium; assembly: GCA_963770345.1. Taxonomy (GTDB): domain Bacteria; phylum Acidobacteriota; class Terriglobia; order Bryobacterales; family Bryobacteraceae; genus CAVYPH01. Next base: position 785,293 of record CAVYPH010000004.1, read on the forward strand.
CAGGTGGGTGATCTGTTCATGAGCCTGATTCACACTTGCCAGCTCTGCGGCGCCAATAGTTTCGACTACTTGGCCCAGTTGCAGAGGCACGCCCGGAAACTCGCGGCCAGGCCCGCGGAGTGGATGCTGTGGAACTACCGATCGACTGCGGCCGAGCGGGAGTGTCACCTGAAAATGGCCGAAAACCCGGCCTTTCCGAAGGCAAATCGGACCACGTTTTTTGCCAGGCGCGCAGGCCGAAAAAATGTTCCGGACGGGCTTATATGCCCGCGTTTCCACGAATGACCAGCAGACTTTGGCGATGCAGAACCGGGCGATGCGGGAGTACGCTTTCCGGCGCGGCTGGACGATCGCCGCGCAAGTCCGCGAGGTGAACTCCGGCGCGGCGCAGCGAGAAGCCCGCGAGAAAGTAAAGTACTGTCTAGTGTTGCTGCGGCGAGGTAGAGAGTCGAAACAACACCGTAAGCGCACAAAAAATGAATCGCAAACGTCTGCTGAGGCCTCTTCAGAGTGCAGTAGGTTCAACACCAACCACGTGAGAATGCCAACTTGCTGCGCTCTGATTCTCAGAATTTAAGTGGGAAACTAGCTAGCGGTGGAATGAAAAGGAGGAAGTTATGTCTGACACATCGAAGCAAGAAGATTGGACGAAGCCCGCCGCGATGGCGATCCCCAAGGAGGGATTTTTCAAGGACAAAGTGGAGCAAGGCAGGTACGGCCCGATCTTTCCCAAAACTCCGGCGTGCTACGGCTTCTCCGTCATTGCAAAGGTCATCCCCGGAAGGGAAGAGCACCTGTACAAGAATGCCCAGGTCATGGAGAAAGCAATCGCAGATGATCCGGACACGCTCGCTATACTCAAGGCACACTACTTGAGGTGGCTGATCTTCACCATTAAGGGGGAGACCTACCTGATGTACCAGGCCATCTTCGATACCGATTTCGATAAATACTGCGAAGATGCCTCTTACCTCTTCGGGAAGACGGGTATCCAGGCGACCTTTGAGGCCCTCGAGGGATGGCCGGCGGACTACGCGACCAATCCTTCGTCCATAGTCAAGTTTTTTCGCGAACACCAATCGCCGAGCTTCCTCGAATACAGCGAGCATCCCTATGTGAGTTGCGAAGAAATCAAGAAAGCACTCAAGCTCAAAGCGGCATTCTCAACTGCGCTCGACCAGATGCAGTGAACCGGCCGCGGGCCCGTCATCTTAAATACGAGGACATCCAGCACATCCTGCTGGCGCGCCTGCCAGTACTCACGGGCATGCGCCATCATTTGGACGGTTACAGATGGGAAGGCACTCCGTACTCGCTTATTTCTTTGTCGTAATGACGTTCGTTGCCCCCGGTGCAGCAACGGCGCAAACTAACGGAGCTTCTGACCAGCCTCCAGCATGCAGCAAATGCCGAAGCGCTGCGAAAAGCAGCGCAGAATCCCGTGGCCAGCCTCATCAGCGTTCCGCTGCAGGACAACATAAGCCCGGGAATTGAACCAGGGTACCGGACGCAAAATGTGCTGAATATCCAGCCCGTAATTCCAGTAAAGCTCAGCGAAGACTGGAACATGATTGTTCGCTGGATTACTCCCATCCTCTACCAGCCGATTACTCCGCCGTCTCCCGGTTCGCCTGAACTTGGCGCATCCGGCCTTGGCGACATGCAGCCGAGCTTTTTTTTCTCGCCGAGAAAGCCGCAGAAGATAACGTGGGGCGCTGGACCTATCATTCAATTACCGTCTGCGACCAGCGAGTACCTGGGACAAGGGAAGCTTGGCATCGGGCCTACCGTCGTCGTTCTGGCGATGCCCCGCAATTTCGTGATGGGCGTCCTCGTCAACAATGTCCGGTCGGTTGCGGGTAGCGGCAGCCGTACTGATGTCAACCAGATGCTCCTGCAGTACTTCGTCAACTACAACATGAAAAAAGGTTGGTACCTGACCACCCAACCCATCCTTACCGCCAACTGGAACACCACTGCGGCGAGCGGAGGTGTGTGGACGATCCCGTTCGGTGGGGGCTTTGGAAGAATCATGAAACTGGGAATGCAATCGGTGAACATCAATGTTCAGGTTTATGGCAATGCCGTGCATGTTCCTCAAGCGTCGCCCTGGGGCGTTCGAGGAACGTTCGCGTTGCTGTTCCCTAAGGCACCCAGGTAGCCGCACGAGATGATAAAGGGAGGACCCATGCAAATACAGCGGGCATCCCTATGTGAGTTGCGAAGAAATCAAGAAAGCACTCAAGCTCAAAGCGGCATTCTCAACTGCGCTCGACCAGATGCAGTGATCTGCCGCGGGACTCATCATGCTTGAGTTCGACGACATCCAACACATCCTGCTGACGCGCGTGCCCGCGCTCACGGGGCGATACGAATTCCTTTCGTTTCGCGACGCCGCGGGTGGACGTGCCTGGTTATCGGCGATCCTTGAAAAGGTGCATTCGGCTGCGGAGGCCGGGGCTTCGGTCGAACAAGATAATCGCTGGGTTACCGTGGCCTTCACCTGGAACGGCCTGCGCGCACTGGGTGTGGACGAAGCTTCCTTGGCCACGTTTCCCGAAGAGTTCAAGCAAGGAATGGTCGCCCGCGCCGAGATGCTCGGCGACACCGGAGAGAATCATCCGGACAACTGGGTGGGCGGCCTCGCCCGCCCGGACCTTCACGCCATCGCGATCCTGTTTGCCCGCGACGCTGCCGAGCGGACACGCTGCCAGGCCGAGCATGACAAGCTCGTCGCGCGGTGCGAAGGGGTAGAGGTGCATTCGACGCTGGACCTGGAGGCGACACCGCCGTTTGACTACGCACACGACCATTTTGGCTACCGCGACCGGCTCACGCAGCCGGTCATCGAAGGTACCGGTGAGGTGCCTACGCCCGGCTCCGGGACGCCGCTCAAACCAGGCGAATTCATCCTCGGCTATCCCGACGAAAGCGGCGGACCCTATCCAATGCCGCAACCCGAGATTTTGTTTCGCAACGGCAGCTATATGGCTTATCGCCGCATGCAGGAGCATGTGGGCAAGTTTCGGGACTTCCTACGCCAGCACGGTCAAACTCCCCAGGAGCAGGAACTCGTTGCGGCGAAGCTCATGGGCCGCTGGCGCAGCGGAGCGCCGCTCGTGCTGGCGCCCGACGAAGACGATCCCGCGCTGGGCGCCGACCCACAACGGAACAACAACTTCAACTACAAGCAGATGGACCCGCACGGATATGCGGTTCCACTCGGCTCACACGTGCGCCGCATGAATCCCCGCGATACCGCCGCGAACATGAATCGCCGCCGCATGATCCGTCGTGGCGCTACCTACGGGCCCCATCTGCCGCAGGACGTGCCGGAGGACGGTGTGGAACGCGGCGTCGCCGCTTTCGTGATCTGCGCAAGCCTCACTCGGCAGTATGAATTCGCACAGAACGTCTGGGTGAACGACCGGAATTTTCACGAGCTCGGCAACGAGCGCGACCCGATCATAGGCAATCACGACGGCACGCTCGAATTCAAAATCCCCAAACGCCCAATCCGCAAAAAGATTACCGGCCTTCCAGCATTCACCACCGTGAGGGGCGGCGCCTACTTCTTCGTTCCTGGTATCAAGGCGCTTCGGTATCTCACGGCGCTCAGCGGCGCCAGCCCAGCCTGGCTTTAAATGCGAGAGGGAACGACCATGAGCGCATTGCCAGCAGCACGCACCTGCAACCAAGCTCACGTTGCCCGCAAATACACGCCGGGCAAATGCCGCATGAGCATCACTTTTCCCGAAGAGTTCAAGCAAGGACCCGAATTTCAGGAGGAGTTTCGACGCGCACGCCGTCGGCATCGCTCCAAATTTTGCTGTAAAGGAGCAGATCCCAATTGAGGCACGCACTGTCTGAGGTTGCTCCGGGCACGGTCAAAAGAAGGCTGTACGGAGTCCAAACACCATGAGCGTATCGGTATCTGCAAGGATCCTTTCACCGATCGGCAGCTTGAAAACCGCCTGGTCAATGCGCGACCTCGCACTCATCTCCGGGATCAAAGCCATACTGAGCCTCAATGAGCTGTTTTCATGCAGGCTTACCGAAAACTCACCGTGGTCGAACCGCTCACCTCGACCAACAATCAAAACAGCTTCCGCTATCTGGGTGGCATAGTCTTCAAATTCGGAGGCCAATGATCGGCTACCGCAGCAAGTGTTAACGGCAAAGTGGAGGCGGTGCGTGCTTGGTTCAGCAGGTTCCACGCTGACCGGCTCAGAACAGTACTTCTGACACCCCAGGCCGTAATAGCGGCGGACCGGTGAAATCATCAAAAGACTAAGAGACGTCGGGCCGCCGCAAATCTTCTCGTCGAGACCTCAGTTGATCAGTATTCGGGAAGAGACAGACTGCGATTTCGAACTCGGAATGTGTCCGCAATACAACAGATTCTGTAGAAGAATATGATACGCTGCTGGTGGAGCATCCAAGCAGTATGTCATTTCGCGCCGCTACCCGGCCCGTTTACAGAGAAGCTGAAAAGAATCATGACGTAAGGAGCCAATCTGCCGGACGACGGTTCGCATTTTGGCTGGGCGCTGCAATGGCCGCGGGTGCCTTGATCTTGGGGCCGGCTCCTGCCTGCTGGGCGGACGACAACGCCGGAGTCTCGATCACTTCGCCCGCTTCGCACCGTCTCAACAATCCCAAATCCAATTCGGGCGCCATTCGTCTTGACGTAAATCTGGCCCTAATTCCGGTGTTGGTCACGGATGCGTACGAGCGGCCAGTGCGCGGCCTGGGTAAAGAGGACTTTCGGCTATTCGAGGACGGCACAGAGCAGAAGATCTCTGCATTCTTCAACGAGGATTCGCCCATTTCCATTGGATTGGTCTTCGACGCCAGCAACAGCATGCGCCGTAAGATGGATCAGTCTCGCCAAGCGATCAGGGAATTTCTCCGCATGAGCTTACCTGGTGACGAGTTCTTTCTTCTAAAGTTTAGTAACCGGCCTGAATGGGTGTGTGGTTTGACTAGCGATGTTCAGGAAATTGAAGAGAGTCTTATTACCATCCAACCGGGCGGCTGGACGTCACTGTTCGATGCCGTTCACGTGGGTCTGGAGCAATTGAAAAATGCCACCAAGAGCCGCAAAGTCTTGCTGGTCTTATCCGACGGGGGAGACAACAACAGCCGCTATACGGAGCGCGAGCTAAAGGCGTTGGTGAAGGAAGCAGACGTACGAATCTTCGCGATTTCCATCTTAGACCGGTCACCCTTGCTGGAGAGCATCAGTTTGGAAAGCGGCGGACGGGCTTTCCGCGTTCGTAAGCTTGAGGAGCTTCCTGCGTTGGCCGCGAATGTCAGTGAGGAACTCCATAGTGAGTACGTATTGGGCTTCGTGCCGGCCAGCGGCCAAAATGACGGCAAGTATCGCCGAGTTAGAGTGGATTTAGTGCAACCAGAAGGGGCGCCGAAGCTGAAGACGTCCTGGAAGCGGGGCTACTACAGCCCAGGGCAGTAGGCGGCTGCGTTGCGGAACCGCTTATCCTGGCGGTTCCTTATAATCCCCCTCGAACCACGGGGGCCCCGGCTGGCGGAGGAATGAAATCACGCTCGAGGACCTGCCAAAATTCTTGCGAGAACGTGGTCGACACCCATTAACTGAGAGCTCGGCCGGCGGAAGCCCCTTTTGCGCCTGCGCGATATACTCTTGCAGGATGGCCGGTATCAAAGCCCATGCCGCCTGCTATATTCAGGCAGAAAGGAAGTAGAGGAACGTGTTCCAGTTTTCCGGCCGGTTGCGGCGCGCGATCCTGCCTCTGGCTGCGGCCGGGATAGTTGCTACTTTGGGTTTGTGGTACTTCGCGACCCGCCTGCCCCCTATCCCGCGACGTCCCCTTCGCATTGGCTTTGAGCCAAATCCGCCGGTCCAGATCCGAACGGGCGGCGGCCTTTCGGGTCTCGCGGTCGAGGCCGTAAATGAGGCGGCGAAACGTGCCGGCGTTCAACTGGTATGGGTCGAACCCGGGATGAGCTCCGAAGAGGCGTTCCAGAAAGGGCTGGTTGACCTTTGGCCATTGATGGCGGATCTACCTTACCGGCGGAAGAGCGTGTATATTAGCCAGCCCTGGCTGCATAGCAGTCATATCCTGCTGCTCCGGGCGGGGTCGGCGTCCCCGGACAGGGACTTTACGGGCCGCATCGCGCTTTTCAGGATGCCGCTTCACGTTCACATCTTGCAGGAGAGATATCCCGGCGCTCAACTTGCTCAACTCGGGGATGCTCAAGAAGTCGTGAAAGCAGTATGCCGCGGTACTGCCTCCGCGGGCTTTCTGGAGGGCCGCGTGGCGGCGGCCGCGCTAAGAGAAGTACTCCCCGAATGCGCCCGGGTGCCGCTTCGCATCCAGACCCCGACTGATTTGACTACTCAGAGCGGAGTCGCTTCCACGTTTGAAAGTGCGCGGGCAGCCGATGAGCTTCGCCGCGAAATTGGCAACATTTTTCGAGATGGCACCATGTCCCTCCTGATGGCCAAGTACTCCTACTACGGTCTGGACGATGCTTGGGCCACGTACGATCTGATGGAGGCCGCGGAACGAACGCGATGGATGGCGTGGTCTGTCAGCGCCATCACCGTGGCTTTGGTGCTGATCCTCTGGCGCACAATCGCCTGGCGCCAGCGCAAGCGGCACTTAGTTGCGTTGCGCGAAGGTGAACGGCGATACAGAGAAGTGTTTGATAACACTTCCGAGTGTATCGTCCTGCTTGATGTCACTTCCGATGACCGTCTCAGAGTCGCGCGTTTCAACCCGGCCGCAGAGATGGCTTTCGGCGTTTCCAGCGCAGAGATAGCCGGCAAATTCATCGAAGACGCAATTGGCGAAGGCACCGCCAGCCGGGTCACCTCAAGTTGCCGCCGTTGTTTGAACGAAGGAACGCTGATCACCTCCGAGGAAGAGCTGGACCTTCCGGCCGGGCGCCGGTATTTCCACACTAATCTTGTCCCCGTGCGAGGCGCCGACGGGGTGATTCACCGGATCGTCGGGGTGGCACTCGACATTACCGAGCGCAGAAAGGCGGAGGTTGCGCTCCACGCCAGCGAGGCGCGGCTGCGCACGGTTGTTTCCAATGTTCCAATCATTCTGTTTGCACTGGACTCAGCAGGCACTGTCACGCTGCTTGAAGGTAAGGGCTTAGATTCGTTTGGACTCCAGCCAGGCAGGCTTGTTGGGCGATCGATTTTCGATCTGAGTATGGAAGTGCCGCAAATCCTTGACGATGTTCGCCGGGCGCTTGCCAACGAGACCTTCTATGCATCCTTTGAAGTGGGTGGTGTTGCGCTTGATGCCTGGTATGGCCCCCTTTGCAGTCCCGACGGAACGGTGACCGGCGTGATTGGCGTCGCTGTCGACATCACCAGGCGCTTACATGCGGAGCAACAATTGCGCGCGTCGGAGGAGCGCTGGCAACTGGCGTCCCGCGGTAGCCACGACGGCCTGTGGGACTGGAATATACAAACTGACGAAGTCTTCTATTCCGATCGCTCCAAAGAGATTCTGGGTTATGAGGAGCACGACGTCATAAATCACCTCGAACACTGGCAGAGCCGTGTTCACCCTGACGATCTTCGGCGGATCGGTGAGGAGTTACAAGCGCATCTTGACCGCAAGACTGACTTCTATGCCGCTGATTACCGAACTCAAGTTAAGGATGGGAGTTACAAGTGGACGCTAGGACGCGGCCAGGCTCTTTGGGACGAGCAAAACCGGCCAATTCGCATGGTCGGCTCGCTGACCGATATCAATGATCGTAAGCAAGCCGAAGCAGCACTGCACGAAAGTGAAGAGCGTTTCCGCAGAGTGTTTGAAGAAGGTCCTCTGGGTGTCGGGTTGGTGGGAAAGGACGATCGATTCCTGAAAGTTAACAACGCCTTTTGCCGGATGGTGGGGTACTCGGAAGCGGATCTCCGCAACATGTCGCTGCTGGATATCACGCATCCCGATGACCGGCAAACGGACACAGAGATGGAAGTGCGGTTTCTCAGCCGCGAAATTCCTTCGTACCGCAACACAAGAAGGTATGTGAAGAAGAGCGGTGAAATCATTTGGATCACCTTAACCGCATCCTTTATCGCGGATGAGACCGGAAAGCCGGACTATGGACTTGTGATGATGGAGGACGTCACTACCGCCAGGCACGCGCAAGAGGAGGCGTTCTTAAGACAGAAGGCCGAAAGTCTCGGTGTCCTGACAAGCGGCATTGCACACGACTTTAATAATCTACTGGGCATCATCGTCGCGCAGTCGGAACTGGTGCTGGCTGACGTACCTGCCGATTCTCCTTCCGCCGAGGATGTTCAAAAAATCAAAACGGTCGCGATCAGGGGCGCCGAAATCGTTCGCGAGTTGATGACCTACTCCGGCGACGGCAAAGCAAACCTGATTGAGTCTGTGGATGTCTCGGAGCTCGTGGAACAAATGCTGGAGCTCCTCAAGGTGTCGATCTCGAAACACGCGGTCTTGAAAACGGAACTGGGTAGAGGCCTTCCCGCCGTACGGGGAAGCGCCCCGCAGATCAGGCAAATTGTGATGAACCTCGTTATCAATGCGTCGGAGGCCATGGGAGAGAAGGATGGCGTAATCAGAGTGACAACGACGAGCGGACGGGGAGGCATGGTCTTAGGCGCAAATGGTGGGGGGCATAGACTGCCGGAGGGAGACTATCTGCGCCTTGCGGTGTCGGACTCAGGCTGTGGCGTTTCAGATGCCTTGAAATCAGTGATCTTCGATCCGTTCTTCACAACCAAATTCGCAGGCCGCGGCCTGGGTTTGGCTGTGGTTCAGGGGATTGTCCGCGACCATGCCGGAACGATCAATCTGATAAGCGGGCCGGGCGAGGGAACGACCTTCGAAGTCTTTTTGCCCTGTTCGGGTCAGCCCTTGAGCGAGAGCCGTGGCGCGCCGGATTCCGCCCTGGTCGAGGGAATTTCCAGGCTCGGAGGTACCGTGCTTCTGGTGGAAGACGAACCGTTGCTGCGCCTTGCCGTATCAAAGATGCTCATCAAGAGAGGATTCTCCGTTGTCGCAATCGGCGACGGCAGCGCCGCCATGGACGTTCTGAGCAACCAAAAAGAGAAGATCGATCTGATTCTGCTGGACATGACCTTACCTGGGATGTCGAGCTGCGAAGTGATCGAAAAAGCCCTGGAAGTGGGGCCGGACATAAAATTAATTCTCATGAGCGCTTATAGCAGCGAAGTTGCGGCGCCCTTTCTGAATATTCCGCAAGTACGAAGTTTTATCCGGAAGCCCTTTCTATCCGTCGACCTCGTGCGGTCGCTCCGTGATGCATTGTCGCCGTAGAGACCATCGGCATCGCCTCCCTGCTACTGGGAGGCCGCCAGCGAGATCGCATAGACGCCATGGCTCCGTGTCAGTGCAAACATCCGGTCGGGAATTTCCGGAACAATGAGCAGCTCCGTGATGGTCTCCACGCGGTCGTTTTCGGATGTAAGGCGTGTCCAGGAAAGGCCTTCGTCTTTGCTGACATAAATGACACCGAATTTGGACGCGAAGATCACGCCCGCGTGCGTCGGGTGTTTGCAAATTGCCGTTACAGTACTGGCGCCAAGTACTCCGGTCAGGGGCTGCCAGGTTCCATCTTCATACCACTTCATTAGGCCGCGTGAGGTTGCGGCTAAGATCCCATTGTGATTCGTAGCCACCAATCCGTAAACGAACGTCGATGGAGCGATTGCACCGGGAACTCGCGGATCCGTTTTCAGTAAAGAGCGCGCGCCCAATGCCGAAACCGCCAAGTCCGCGGGTTTCCATGTTTGTCCAGCGTTATCGGTTTGAAAGGACGGGAGGCTGGTCGAGTTCTGGATCGAGTTGACGAAAAGAATCCCTCCAGATGCCGCGAGAGAGCCGAGGCGGCGGTTGCAGAATCCGCGATTGACCGGGTGCAATGATTCTCCCAGATCGTCGCTTCGAAACAAGCCTTCCTCATCTGTCGCAACAAAGATGCGGCCGGCCCGATCAGGATCAAAGGCAATCCAACGAGTGGATTGATGCGATAGCCGCCGCCAACTGATTCCACCATCAGTGGACTTTGCTAATCCCAGCGTGGTCCCGGCGAACAGGACGTTGGGCCGAACCGGGTGCTGCGTTATCTGATAGGTTCGATACGAAGCACCCTGGGCGCCGATGAGCTTTGTCCAACTGGCCCCTGCGTTGGAGCTTCGATATATCCCGCTGCAAGCGCTCGCGAATAGCCTTTGCGGATGGTTCTGATCGACTTGAATCGAGAAGACATCAGAATCATCGGCCATGCCGGTATGGATCCGTCTCCAAGTGGCGCCTCCATCCACTGTCTTCCACGGCAGGTGAGGCGTGCCCGCGTAGAGAATCTTTGAATCCACGGGATCAAACGCGAGGGAAACTACTGGTTTGAGGTCACGATTTTCCCGGGGACTGATGCGGGTCCAGTTCTCCCCGGCATCTCGAGTGAGGAAGACGCCATCCTCGGTACCGGCTGCAATCACGCGCGAATCGCGCGGCCAAATGGCGATTGACCAGACTCCTTTCAGTTCAACTTCAGCGAATCGTTTCCACGTGAGGCCACCATCGCCGCTGTGTAGAATTCCTGAGTATTCGGGCATATCGCTCGACAGCCCTGCCAGGTACACTCCCCGATTTTGAGGATCCAGAACAAAAGCGTGCAACGTGGCACGCAATTGGGCCGGGAACGGTAGAACCCGCCATGAATTACCACCGTCGTCGGAGCGGAACACCAGTGCGTTGCTGGTTGCGGCAAGTACCGTACTCCCATGCTGCCGGTCCACCTGAATTACCGCCGCTGAACCGCCAAATGGGCCGATTGCATCCCAACCAGCTAAGAGAGGAGCGGAGCACATCGCCACACAGACAAGAAGATTTACCGTCATTTGCATGTCACCCTGCCTGGTTGCACCGCGAGGCGCGTGTGCACCGCTCCCAGCCCTAACTAACTACTTCGGACATCCCAGAGTTTTTACATTCAATCCCAGCGCGTCGTGGCTCCCCGCCGCCGATGCCGGCTGAACGCCGCCTGGAGGCACGAACCAGACTTCTACCCGCCGGTCTTTCGCAGTGTCGTCGGCCTGTGAGACGGCATTCCCAACTATTTCGCCGGTTGACGATTCGCAGAAGCGCGGTTGGAAATCGACTCCGTTGTCCGCCGTCCCGGCTGCGGTTATCCGGATGTTAGCCGCCGGGAAACCCAGGCAGACTTGCGTGCCTGCACTGATTACGGCCGCGGCGTTCAAAGCGCGCCTCGCGTCCAGGTCAGCTCCCGCCTTCTCAGTGGCGGAGGTGTGGCCGACGAAGACGACGTTGCCGTTGGGCTCACTATCCAGCGAACTTTTTAGCTCTTCCAGCAACACGCGCTTCCCGCAATTGTTAACGCGAGCGCTTCCCTTGGGGAAAACGATGTCCGGAAACCGTTTGGCGAGGATCGCTCCCCTCTGTTTGACAACAACCGTTCCCTGCGCCTGGCCGGAACCTCTTTCATCCGAGACCTTGGCCATAATCGTAATCGTCTTCCGTTGCTCGGCAGTATTGGCCGGGTCGAACCGCACTCCCGTGGAGTCGTATTCGGTACCGCTGGCGGAACCTTCCTCGGCGGAGTAAACGACGGGGCCCATCGGGCCGCCGCACTGTCCTGGAGTGAAGTTTGCGGCGAGCGTAGCTTTCTCGCCCACCCAAATCTCGGGCGGAGAGACGTTGAGACTGCCGGATGGGGCCACGTAGCTCTGTACAGTTACTGCAGTGTCTGCCGACGCGTCGTTGTATCCCTCGGCCGTAACCTTCAGGCCGATGGTGTAAGCGCCCGGATTGCGTCCGGCAGACGCGAACTCAAACGGACCGGGTTGACCCGCCGGCTCGCCGTTCACAGTCCACTGAACAAGCGCGCCGTCGGGCAAAGCTGCGGTCGGTGAGACTTTCGCCACCGCTCCCGGGCAAATCGCTATTGGATTGGCTTGGATTTTCAAGCTAATGTCTTTCTTCGGACACTCCTGGTCGGCCGGCACAGAAGTTCCGCCCGGGCAGGGTTTCATTTTTGGCGCGGCCGGCGGGGCGGGCGGAGGTGTGGCCCGCTCCCCGCCGAGGTTGAACATGAAGCCGGCTGCAAATCTCACGTTATTCTGATTTCTGTTCTCCGATGGGATCCCTGCAAATCCGAGGCTCTGAAAGCGCGTGAGTACATAATCCACTTGGATCGGCCGGAGGACAACTTTTTTGCCCAGCTTAATGTCCAGCCCGCCGCCCGCGGCCATGGCGAAATTTGCCTGGCTCGCCGCATAACGCCCGCCCGACGGCACAGGCGGGACTGGCGTGCCGGCCACAGGTGGTGGTATCAAAACAGACGATGTAGCGATGCTTGTGGAAGCGTGCATGCCACCAAACAAGACGTGAAAGTAAGGATCGACCCTCCTGGAGCGGCCGGCAGAAAGCCGCGGTCCGAACAAGAAGCTCACACTAGTGGTATCCAGTTGATAGTTGTGAATGTTGCCGTTGTAATAGCCGCCGAATTCGGCCTCGAGGCCGATGTGATTGTTGAAATTCAAGCCAAGAGTTCCGAGGCCGCCGTTCGACGTAAACGCGGGGATAACGGTGGCCGAGTTAGTCCGGAGAAGTGAATAGCCGAGAAATATATCGGCTTTCGGCACTTCCTGCGCGGCCGCACCGAGACTGAATAGCACCGCCAACCCCAGCCTGACTGTTTTGCGTTTTAAAGCAAGCATTTCTGCCTCCAGAAGTAATCGAGTATGCCAATCCTCCGCCCTGAATCGGAGAGATCTCAGCATCGCGGGTATTGTGAGGGATGCTGAATCGTTGCTTCCGTCCAGCGACCCCTTGCCCGGCACCGGGGTGATGACGTCCGCACGATTGTGATGCAATATATTTTTGCGGCCGTGTACGTGAGAATGGCTGATTCTTCAACTAATCGCGATTGTTTGGGTGATTTCTCAGGGCGTATTTCGATGTAGAAGGAAGATATTTGATGTGGTGATGGTTTATTCGATGGGTTTTGCGAATTGATCCCGGCCGGCGAGGAGTCCAACTAAGGTAGGACTTCCCGAATCGTGTCCAAAAGCTCGGCGAGTCTAATGGGCTTCCGCAGAAAGTGTTCGATACTGGTGGCCAACGACGCGGCGGCCATCTCCCCGGTTTTCGCACTGGTAACGATCACTGGCATGCCGGGTCTTAGGCGCGTGGCTTCTTTGTAAACTTCCGAGCTGGCGGCCCCGGGCAGAGTGACATCCAGGAGGAGCACATCTATGTGAACTTTCTGTGCTCGAATCACATCCAACGCGCTAGATCCATCGCTTGTTTCAATGACGGACAAACCCTTCTTTCGTAGCATCTTCGAGACAGCTTGCCGTAATAAATTTTCATCGTCCACAACTAAGATGGTCGCCCCCCGGGATGCGAATGTTCCCTCTCCGGCAGCCGGGATAGTGCTGCGGGTTTCCGGAACTGCATTGTTCTCTGCAGGTAGCAATATCCGAAACGTAGAACCCTGGCCTGGCGCGCTCCAAAGCCGGACCGTCCCGTGCAGTCTCTGAACGATCCGTTTTACCACTACGAGCCCTTGGCCGTGGCTGCCCGTTTCCTTGGTGGTGAAGAACGGATCGAAAACCCTGGCTTGCATTTCGGGCGTCATTCCGCGGCCCGTATCGGTGACCTCCAGCTGCAGGCAGTCCCCTTCGGTCACGTGTTCCGAAACGACCTGGCTTGAATCGTGGGGTACTGTTACTCGTTCCGTGGTCACACGAATCACTCCATCCTGATCGCCTATCGCTTCGGACGCGTTGGTGATGAGGTTCATGGCGACTTGCCGGATTTGCGAGGCATTGGCCCGCACCATCGGAAGGTTCTTGCCAAAACCGGTTTCCACCTTTACATGTTTCGACACCGAAACCCGGAGCAACTCGAGCATGTCTTCCACCAGCCCCGCAACGTCGACGAGTTCGATTACCTCCCTCTCCTCGCCAGAATAAATCATCAACTGCCGCACGATTTCGGCGCCGCGAATCGTCGCAGCGCGGATTTTCTGCAGCTCTTCCGTAATGCTCGATCCACTGGCAAGCTCCGCCAGCGCCAGTTCCGAATTAGCAAGTATCCCCCCCAGAAGGTTATTGAAATCGTGGACAATGCCGCCGGCCAGCGCTCCCACGGTCTCCAGTTTCAGCTTGGCCAGATCTTCTTCCTGCATGTTTTTGACATCAGTGATATCGATGCAAGAACCGATATAGCCGGCAAAGACACCACCGCGCTCGAAACGCGGCACGCCGTTGTCAAGCAGCCACCGGTATTCTCCATCCGACCGCCTCAACCGGTATTCCATCTGGAAGCTGCGGCGCGCGTCGAAGGAAGACGTGTAGATCTCAAGGCAGCGGCCGAGGTCCTCCGGATGCACACCCTCGGCCCATCCGTTGCCCAGCTCTTGTTGCATGGTGCGGCCTGTAAAAGCCAGCCACGGCTTGTTGAAAAATGTACAGGACTTGTCGGGGCCGGAAATCCAAATCAGTACCGGCGCCGTGTCGGCTATGCTTCGGAAGCGTTCTTCGCTTTCGCGCAGAGCATCATCTGCACGCCTGAGCTGGGTAATATCTTCAATGCCCAGGAGGATCTGCTGAAAGCCGCCAAGCTGCCGGGCGGTTAGCACAAGAACTTTGCGGCCAATACCTGGAAAATCCTGCTCGATTTCGAAGTCGCGCACCACTTTGTGATCAGGAAGAATGAGCTCCAGCATTTCGCGAAGGCGCGGAATATTCCAGCCCCCGTTTGAAACGGAGGAGAGGAGTTGGCCCTCGGCCTCACCGGGAGACATGCGAAACGCGCGATTGAACGATGGGTTAGCAGTTATGACCCGCAACTCATTATCGAGGAGTAGTAGAGGCGCTGCTGCCGTTTCGACAACCAGGCTTGCCAAGTCGCGCGCTTCAACGAGCGACGCGTTGGCCGGCTGAATTTCTTCGTTTACCGCGGTGTCCTGGCTCTTTTCCTCCGAGGAGTAGCGTTCGCCGATAATCGACAAGAGCCGCTGCCTGGCGTCCACAAGATCCTGCTTCAATCTTGCGATCTCACTGTCCCGATGGTCAGAAGTGTGGTCCGGCGTGGTTAGCGCCGGTTCGAATAGAACCAGAAATGCACCTATTGGTCCGGCGCCCAGAGGAATAACTTCGATATTTGCCTCTCCCGCTGCACCGTTGCCGTGGAACGGAACTCGATCCTGCCGAGCTGGCTCACCACTTTTTTCCACTTCGTGAACCAGCTTCTCGACTTCCAAGAGCAGCCTGATCTCGGTAATAATTTTCAAAAGATTCAACCTTGCCCTGCCGGGCGGCAACATAAGGTATGGAGCGTTTTGGCCGATGATTTCCAGAACATCCAGATTTTTGGCCACCACTACCCCAGTTCCGCCGTATCTCGATAAGAGATTGCGCTCCAGTTCTTTTCCTAAACTAGTGCTAACTGCGAGTTCGCCAGCCGGAGTTCCTGCCACGCTCCGGTAGCCACCACCGCTTCGACCGCCGCCTGAGGCCGCCGCGTAAAACCGATGACGCTGCCCGGTTGCCTCGCCTTCGACGATATATGGGTGACGGGCCAGCGTCGTCAGCTCTACGGCAATGGCTTCCGGCGACAGTACGAAATCGACGCAACCGCTTCCTATGGCCGTCTGTGGCATGCTGCCGAATTTAGCAGTCCTGGGGTCTTGTGCGAACGTCAAGCCTCCCGCAGCTTTCAGCGCTTCGAGGCCGGCCGCGCCATCCGTGCCGGCCCCGGAGAGTAAGATTCCGATTGCCCGGCGGCCGCACTCTTGCGCTAGTGACCGTAGAAAATTATCGATCGGCATGTGCGGGCCTGAATGTATCGGAGCGCGGGGAGTGATTTTGAGCAGCCGGTTCACGATCTTGAGGCCGGCGTCCGGCGGCATGACATATAAATGATCGGGCTCGATCTCCATACCGTCCGCGACCTGCCGGACCGGTATTGCATGGGCGCCGGCCAGGATCTCGGTCAAGTTGATATGGTACTTGGGATCGAGGTGTTGAACGAATACAAATGCCAGGCCGGTTTTTGCGGGCAGATGGGCGAGCAGAAGCCTGAAGGCTTCCAACCCTCCCGCTGAAGCCCCAATGCCCACTATGGAAATGCGCATTGTACACTCTCCTGAATTGGGTCCCGAAGAAAAGCCTCGTGCCCAGGCAGCCGGCCGATAAAGACCGTCGAAGACGCGCCGGGATCCAGCGATCAAAACGTCAGCCGGTCCACGTTGACGCCGAGCCAGTCCGCAGCCGCCTGCCGGTCGCTCCAAACTCTTAAATTAATGCGCGGCGAATTCAACATTTGTTCGTACATTCGTGCGATCCCGAACGCGAGCGGTTCCGTAGCGAAGAAGGCGGACTTGACGGGAATATCATTCGGATTAAACTCCCGGCGTCGAACTGCCAATTGGTGGACGTCTTTGGACGAGAGGTGAATCCCGTCCAAGTGGGTAAGGTCACAGAAGCGGTTGAAACCCGTCTCTGCCACGATCTCTCTGATTTCAACAAAATCGATAATTATCTCAGCCGTTTTAGCGTCGAGCACGCCCTTGAGCCAGCCAACCAATAACGCGTCCTCTTCGATCGCATAAAAATCAAACTTCCCGGGCTTCCCCGCCGGCTCATTTCGATAGTGAATTCGTCTGTTCATTTCACACTTCCGGCTTTAGGCTGGCGGAGCCAACAAAGTCCGCTGGGGACTGCTCCGTGGCGGGTCTCCCGCAGTAAGCGAG
Organism: Bryobacteraceae bacterium; assembly: GCA_963770345.1. Lineage (GTDB taxonomy): Bacteria > Acidobacteriota > Terriglobia > Bryobacterales > Bryobacteraceae > CAVYPH01. The sequence continues at coordinate 802,075 of CAVYPH010000004.1, forward strand.
CATCCCTGAGTTTCGCGAACACCGATGTGAATTCCGGGGATCCCGATTCAAAATGTTTGCCGCTCGGCCGGATATTGACGTATGGCCGGCCCAACGACGACGATCACTAGAGGAATAAGACGATCACCAGAGGAATAATATGTCGGAACAAAAAGGGAGTAAGAGGCCAATCTCGGATCTGAATGAGAAGTATTTCCGACTGGCGGGCGAGTCTGCACCCAAGGCCATGGTGATGGTAAACCACATCGGCAATATTATCCTGGTAAACGCTCAGACGGAATAAATCTTTCGGCTACAAACCTGGTACCTCAAGGCGTCCCAGTTGAAGCACCCACTGTTTGGTGGAGCTTTCGTTCGAAAACGGCCGATGGAAGCTTACTGGACCTGTTCGCTCAGCGCAAAGACGGCAAGCAGTTTCTTGTGAGAATCCTATCGAAACCGATGAGAGGAAAGCGTTACCGGAGCTGCCCAAATGCAGATAATTCTCGAATATTTCTTACGCCGAACGAGCCGTAGCTGCATTATTGACGTTGCGTGGAGGCCACAATGAATTCGAATCAGGAAGCTACGAGGCTGCGGGACGCTCGTGAAACGAACGCCCCTTGGAGAAAATGGGGACCATACCTAAGCGAGCGGCAGTGGGGGACGGTTCGCGAGGACTACAGCCAGGATGGAAATGCCTGGGATTACTTCAGCCACGACCAGGCCCGCTCGCGAGCTTATCACTGGGGCGAGGATGGGCTGGCTGGTGTCAGCGATGACCGGCAATTGCTGTGCTTCGCCCTCGCTGTGTGGAACGGCAAGGACGCCATTCTGAAAGAACGCCTGTTCGGCCTCACCAACAGTGAGGGCAATCACGGCGAAGACGTCAAGGAATACTACTACTATCTGGACAGCACTCCGACTCACTCGTACATGAAATACCTGTACAAGTATCCTCAGAACGCCTTCCCATACGGGGACCTGATCCAGACCAATCGGGCGCGCAACCGGGGCGATATGGAGTATGAGTTGCTGGACACCGGCATCTTCGAAGGCGATCGTTACTTTGATGTATTCGTCGAGTACGCCAAGAACACTCCGGAGGATATCCTGATCCAGATCAACGTGTGCAATCGAGGGCCTGAGGCTGCCTCGATTCACGTCCTGCCAACGCTATGGTTCCGGAACACATGGACGTGGTGGCCCGGCACTCCAAAACCGGTTTTGAAAAAGGCCTCGGACACAAAGGGCGCTCGTGTCGTAGCCCGCAAACAGCGAATTGGGAGACCGGTTCCTGTACTGTGAGGGAGAAGTCCCGCTGCTGTTTACCGAGAACGAGACCAACAACGAGCGAATTTTTGGCGGAACGAACGCCGGGCAGTATGTCAAAGACGGCATCAACGACTATGTGGTGGCCGGAAAGCAGGGAGTGGTTAACCCGGAAGGGACGGGAACGAAAGCCTCCGCGCACTATCAGGTCACAGTCGGCGCCGGGGAGACAGCGACCATCCGGCTGCGGCTTAGCGATCAGCCGCCCTCCAAAACAGGCGATCCGTTCGGGAAGCAGTTTGCTGAAATCCTTCAGGCCCGCCGATCCGAAGCGGATGAGTTTTATCGAAGCATCACCCCGAACGGGATTAGCGCCGATCACAGCCAGCGTCATGCGACAGGCTTTAGCCGGGATGCTCTGGAGCAAGCAGTACTTCGGTTTCGATGTGAACAAATGGCTCGAGGAGCACGGCGCAGGTCCGGCGCGGCCGGACGCTCCAGCCATGCGGAACAGCGAATGGTTCCACATGGTGAACGAGCACGTTATTTCGATGCCGGACAAGTGGGAATACCCGTGGTTTGCGGCGTGGGACCTGGCGTTCCATGCCATCGCGCTATCCACCGTGGATATGGACTTCGCCAAGGACCAGCTCGACCTGTTGTTGCAGCGGTTCTTCTTACACCCGACCGGGCAGATCCCGGCATACGAATGGAACTTCAGCGATGTGAATCCGCCCGTGCACGCCTGGGCGACGCTCTTTGTTGTACAGGACGGAGCAGGCTCTCCGCGGTAAAGGTGATCTGGATTTCCTGCGCCGGTCCTTTCGAAAACTGATGTTGAACTTCACCTGGTGGGTGAACCGGAAGGATCGGTTCGGCAAGAACGTCTTCGAGGGAGGATTTCTCGGACTGGACAACATAGGCGTTTTTGACCGCAGCGCTCCGCTGCCCGCCGGCGGCTATCTGGAGCAGGCCGACGGCACCGCCTGGATGGCGCTATTCTGCCAGAACATGCTCGAGATTTCCGTCGAGCTGGCCGCCACCGATCCCACCTACGATGACATGGCGGCGAAATTCGTCGACCATTTCCTGTGGATCGCCAGAGCCATGAACCACATGGGGCCAAGCGGCATGTGGGACGAAGAAGACGGGTTCTACTACGACGTTCTGCGTTACCCCGACGGGAGTGCGAGCCGGCTCAAGGTCCGCTCCATGGTGGGCTTGTTGCCGCTCTGTGCCACCACCGTGATCGATCCATGGCAGCGGGAACTGGTGCCACACACGATGGCCACCAATGCGGACCGCTTGAGGCGAATGCCGGAACTACTCCAGAGCATTCATCCGACGGGACCCGGACATCTCGGCATCGGTGGCCGCGGCATCATTGCGCTGGTGAATCCGGACCGGCTGCGCCGGATCCTGTCCCGCATGCTGGATGAGAATGAATTTCTGAGTCCTTACGGAATACGGGCTCTATCGCGCTACCACGCCGAACATCCCTATGTGTTCAACTTGCAAGGCCAGGATTACAGCGTGAATTATCTTCCAGCGGAATCGGACACCGGCATGTTCGGTGGAAATTCCAACTGGCGCGGCCCCATCTGGATGCCGGTGAACGTACTCTTGATTCGCGCCCTGCTGTCCTTCTACCTCTATTACGGCGATAACTTCAAAATCGAGTGTCCCACCGGTTCGGGCAACCAGATGAATCTTTTCGAGGTGGCCCGGGAACTTTCGCAACGATTGACACGGATCTTCCTCCGGGATAAGGCTGGACGGAGGCCTGTCTTCGGTGGTACTGAGAAACTCCAGACCGATCCGCAATGGAAGGATTACCTCATGTTCTACGAGTACTTCCACGGAGATAACGGCGCAGGCATTGGCGCCAATCACCAGACCGGCTGGACCGGCACGGTGGCGACCTTGATCGATGTCTTCGGACGCATAAGCGCTGAGCAGTTCCTTGCGGTGGGCAAGAGAGGCACACTTGGCTCGAAGGCAGCATCCGGAGATTAGGATGTCGGCCTGGCCCCGGCACCCGGCCAGACTTGAGGGGTCAGAGCGGTCAGGATGTCGTGGTTTGGCGAAACAGGGTGGAGTGGCGATGAGAAATCAGAGAGCGTTTGGCGCCGGCCTCCTTTTCGCGTGCCTCGTTTTGTTTTGCTCCACTGCCTCCGCGCAGCCCGGTGTGCCTGACTCATCTCTCATTCCAGCGAAACCCGAGGCGCCCCAAGACGTTCTTGGACGCACCACGCCTCGCGGTACAGTTCTCGGGTTCCTGCTTGCCGCACGCGAGGGAGATTACGAAGTCGCCGCCCAGTACTTGAACACTCGCCTGCGCGGCAAGGCTGCGGCTGACCTGGCGCATCAACTCTCTACTGTCCTGGACAGCCGGCTGCCCGCTGGGCTCGGGCGGGCGCAATTGAGCGACCGTCCCGAAGGCGGCTCACCGTATCTGACCAAGCCGGGCCAGAACCTGATCGGAACCATCAACAGCGATGACGGGAACGTAGATGTCACCGTCGAGCGTGTGGATCGAGGAAGAGACGGAGTGCTGTGGCTGTTCTCCCGCGATACTCTGAGTGCCGTTCCCCGGCTTTACGAGGAAAACGACACGATTCCGATCAAGGACGTTCTCCCCAAATTTCTGGTAGCGACTCGAATCGCTCAGATACCTCTGTACGGGTGGCTGACCGTGTTTCCCGGCATACCGCTGGTATATCTGTTTATCGCTCTGTTGAACCGGCTGCTCAGCCCCTTGGCTGGCCGCGTCCTACGGCGAGTGCGCAAGCGTAAGGACCTAACTAATCCCGAGATCCTACCGATTCCGGTTCGCCTCCTATTTTTGGCTCTGACGATCCGCTGGGCATTATCCAGAGTCGCCCTTCCTCTATTGGGGCGCGAGTTCTGGACTCGCACGGCGGCGGTTATCACGATTGCGGCCTGCGTCTGGATGTTGATTTGTTTGAACGGGGTAGGCGAAGGCTTCCTCCGCCGGCGACTGAAGCGTCTCGACCGCGGAGATGCCGCCGAGTCAGTGCTGCGGATCGGGCGAAGAGCGATCGACGGGATATTCATTTTCGCCGGCATGCTGATCGGCTTCCGCTATTTCGGAGTGAATCTCACTGCCGCCCTGGCGGGAGTTGGCGTTGGTGGTATTGCCATCGCTTTGGCAGCCCAGAAGACTCTGGAAAATGTGATCGGTGGAATTTCCGTCATATTCGACCGGACCGTGCGCGTGGGAGATCTCTTGAGTGTGGGCGATAAGCGTGGCTTCGTGGAACATATCGGTTTACGTTCGACTCGCATCCGCACCCTCGATCGAACCGTGGTTAGCATCCCCAACGGGCAGCTTGCGAATGTGAGCCTGGAGAACATCTCCATTCGCGACAAGTTCTGGTTCCATCACACTCTGGGCCTGCGCGGTGAAACCACGGCCCCGATGCTGCGCGAAATCCTCGATAGGGCGGAGAGTCTCTTGGCGCAAGATCCGCGCGTCGAAAGCGGCTCCGTGCGAGTGCGCTTCCTCGGTTTCGGAACATCGTCGCTCGATGTCGAAATCTTTGCCTACGTCTTTGCCAGCGACTGGGGTTCCTTCCTCGGGACCCAGCAAGGGCTGCTTCTCGACGTCATGGAGATTGTCCAGGCGGCCGGCTCCCGTCTGGCATACCCGTCGCAAACCCTGTACCTTGCCAAATCCGACGCTCTAGGCGGGGATGCGCCGGTGCGCACTAAGACGGACCCGAGCGCGCATTCTGCACAAGCATGACCATTTGGAGTCAGAGTACAGAGTCTCGAACGCCATTGTTCCCTGAGATGGCGTCCGCAAATTGTCTTGATAAACCGCCCGGAATAGCCCAGCCAGCGACGCCGCCGGGGTGAGGCGGGGCTAAAGTTTTACGCAGAAATTGAAAGAGCGGCGGCAGAATCCCGGATACCAGCCATTCATCTCGATGATGGGTAACGCGATCGCCGCCAGGGAGAATATGTTGGGGCCGAACCTAACGAGCCCGGACCAGACCCAGCTCATTGAAAACAGTGGTATCAGGAAGCACGCACGTACGCTGCAACTGGTCCGCCGGGCTTCCGGAACAGAGTGCCGCAGCCTCTGTTGCCATGACGCTTCTCAAGCCGTTTCTTGAGTTCAACTCGCGCACGCATCAACCTGGACTTCACAGCGGGTAGGCTGATTGCCAAATCTGCAGCGATATCTCGCATGTCGAGTTGGTGCACATCTCGCATGACCAGGACCTCCCGCAGCAGAGGAGGAACACCGCGGATTTCTTTCTTCAGCATATGTACAACCTCCCTGTCTCCTACCAACTGCTCTGGTAGAGCCCCTCGATCGATCACCTCTAACCGGAAGGAACCTTCGGAATCGAATACCTCGTCTACCGACGTCATCGGCGCCAACCTGGCCTTGCGAAGCCGCATCAGGCACTGATTCGAAACGATGCGGCTGAGCCACGCACCAAAAGATCCCTTATCACGGTATGACGCAAGATGTGTCCACGCCAGGACCCACGCAGTCTGAACCTCATCTTCGGCGTCGCCACGGTTCCGTAGAATCGAATATGCCTTCGACAAGCAGAGTCGTTGGTAACGTTCGATCAGCCGAGCGAACGCGCCTGAGTCGCCCACCTTCGCTGATTCAACGAGGGCATCGTCGGACTGTATCGTCGGTTCAAGTGGACCTTCAAGATCGTGGGTGCTTAGCCGGGGTTGAGCGATCGGCCACGCGGTAACTGAACAGGTTGCCATAGTTTCCTCTGTAGCCGTGAATTAGTACCGGCTGACGGCGGTACTAAGGCAACTCCGAGACCGTTGCGGAGATACAGCTCTAAATGACTGGTTCGCGCAACTTATACCCGACCAGTCGCGGAGGAGAACGGATTTCGTGCCCGATTCCAGGACAGTAGTGAGAAAGCACTATGCCCATTTGCGGCAATCGCCGTGCTCATTGGCGGGTCCGGTGGCTTCATAGCAAATAATCCATAGGAAATTCACGAGAAATTCACGCATCATCGCAAAGCGAGCCGGCCGATGAGAGCTCGAAGACCCGTTTTGGTTCCCCAGCGAATAATTTGCGTCTGCTGATAAATGATTCACATCATCGGCATCATGCCGGAGCCATGTCTTCTTATGAGCGCTAGCTCGAAGACTCGCCGTATCCCTGCCTTCGACAATTGGAAACGCGGGGCCACTATCTTTCTGGCACTGTCTCTGATCTATGGGCCACAAGGAATCGGCCAAACGCAAAATTCGGCGCTGATTTCGTCGAAGAACCCGTCGCAGGCAAGTACACCCCCGACGGATGCCGGATGGCCACGTGTGTACTCCGATAAGGGCGCGACGGTCGCGATTCATCAACCCCAGGTGGACGATTGGAAAGACTTCAAACTTCTGGCGGCGCGTTCCGCGGTGGAAATTGTGCCCCTGAAAGGCGCCCCGAACGTTGCCGCGGTCGTGCAGTGGGAGGCCCAAACAGACACCAACCTTGAGAACCGAACTGTGACGCTTAGGGACGTGCATATCACCAGCTTTCGCGCGCCAGGTCAGAGTGAAACTGAGACCAAGGCACTGGAAGAGCTGGTTACTGGAATGTTGCCGAAGCAACGGGACGCAGTCGCACTTGACCGGGTGCTGGCATATCTGGACCCTACGCACGTAACCATCCGGCAAGTTGAAATATCCAAAGAGCCTCCACAGATCCTGGCGAGTACGACACCAGCCATTCTCGTGATGATCGACAGTCAACCACTCCTGGGTGAAATCGCGGGGACTAATCTGAACTTCATCATTAACACCAACTGGGAAATCCTGAAGGAGAAGGGCGAAACCCGCTATTACCTTCTGAATGATAAACAGTGGCTGACCGCGGAAAATGTGGAAGGTCCCTGGAAGCTCGCTTCGAAGCTACCCAAGGATACAGACAAGATCCCCAATGACGAAAACTGGGCGGATTTGAAGAAAGCGCTGCCTTTGAGTAAGTCAAACAAGGGCGCCAAAGCGCCTTGGGTTTTTGTCGCCTACAAACCATCGGAGTTGATCTTGTTGCAGGGCGAACCGCAATTGAAGGCGATCGAAGGCACCATGTTGTCCGAGGTTACCAACACGAAAAGTATGCTTTTCTACCACAACAGTGAAAAGAACTACTACTTCCTGATTTCCGGACGCTGGTTTCGCAATCCGCAACTTCGCGGCACGTGGGAGTATGCATCGGATACATTGCCGCCTGATTTCGCACAGATCCCGGTGACCCATGCCAGGGCGGCCATCCGCGCGTCCGTGCCAGGGACCGTCGAGGCGGCGGACGCTGTATTGCTCGCCGGCGTCCCGCAGATGGCTGTTGTGAATCGCAAAGAGGCGGCAGCGCAAGCCAAGGCCACTTACGTCGGAAACCCCGAATTTAAGCCGATCGAGAAAACCACTCTCCAGTACGCGGTGAACTCACCCGCGGACGTCATTCAACATGAGGACAAATACTACTTGCTGCAGCAGGGCGTCTGGTTTGTCTCGGGCTCTCCCACAGGAACGTGGGAGGTTGCGGACTCGGTGCCTCAGGAAATCTACACGATTCCTCCGGAATCTCCCAAGCACAATACCACGTACGTCTATGTCACGGATTCAGATGACGACACCGTGACCACAGCCCAAACTGCGGGGTATATGGGTCTGGCGATCGGCGTCGGCATTGGAGTCGCCGTTTGGGGCACGGGTTACTACTATCCACCCTATTACTACTACGGACCCATGTATCCGTATCCCGTGTATTGGGGCTATCCGTATCACAGCTATGGCGCAGCGGCTTGGTATAACCCGGCGACCGGATTTTACGGGCGCGGCGGCGTGGCATACGGCCCTTACGGAGGCTTCGGCAGGGCCTCGGCATACAATCCAGCCACCGGCACGTACGCACGGCGGGCCGGCGCATGGGGACCTTATCAGGGAGCGATGGGCGCGTCGTTTTATAACCCGCGAACCGGTGCGTGGGGCGGTGGCTATCGATACGCGAACGCGTATCAGGGCTGGGGTCAAGGCGTGGTGCAGCGTGGAGATCAATGGGCGAAGGGTGGCTATTACCACGATAGCCGCGGAACTGTTGCCGGCATACGCACATCGGAAGGCGGCCGCTTGGTCGCCGGGGGCAACGGTGAGAATCGCGGGTTCGTCGGCCGAACCTCAGACGGCGATCTCTACGCGGGGAAAGACGGTAACATCTACCGGCGCGACCAGAACGGATCCTGGCAGCAACGCGGGCAAGGCGGATGGAACAACGTTAATTACGACAGCCTCAGTTCCGAACAACGGCAAAGAGTCGACCAGGCGAAATCGAAAACGCGGCAACCCGGTCAACTAGGCGCCCAGGCATCTAACACAGCACAGAGCCGGGTTCAGTCCGGCGCCGCGACGCGCACCGCGCAACCGCAAGCCTCGACGACCCAAGCCCGCCCAAGCCGCGACACTATGAGCGGCCTAAATGGTGACGCCGGTGCTCGCACCCGCGGCAACCAAAATTATGGTTACCACCGCGCGCCACGCTCCGGAGGGTTTGGCGGCCAGGCGCAGGTGATTAGGAGCATCAGATATGACAATCTGGTCGTATTTGCGGCCGCGACGGCGGATTTTGACCAGGCGCAGGGGGCGCTCGCACACAAGAAGAAGGACTCGAATGTCGAAGCGCAAGGCGATGAAGGAGTCTGTCTCGAAGGCTGAAACCGAAAGAGAATTTACGGCATAGGGGGTAGTCTACGATGAAAAACCTGAGAGTCCTGACGTTCATCGCGTGCGTAGCCTGCCTGCCGGCCCAAACGCCAGTTGAGAGAGCTTGGACCATCCTGTCGGATGCGGCCAAAGACAAGAGTTACGAGATGAGGCGCAAGGCGATCACGGCGCTGGGAGTGATTTCCGAAAATTCCCGCGCTCAATCGGCTGCAGAAGCGGCCCTCCAGGACGAACGCGAAGAGATTCGGGCCGCCGCGGCCGATGCACTCGGCCAGATGCACGCTACAGGATCCGCTCCCCAACTAAAGACCGCACTCAAGGATCCTGCGACGGTCGTAGTCTTTGCCGCGGCGAATGCGCTGTTCTCGATAGGAGATCCGGCCGCCTATCAGGTGTACTACGCCGTTCTCACGGGTGAGAGGAAGAGCGGCGACGCGCTCATCGAATCCCAGATGAAGATGCTAAAGGACCCGAAGGCACTAACCAAGCTGGGGTTTGAAGCGGGTGTCGGATTCATCCCGTTCGGCGGCGTCGGTCTCTCGGTCGTCAAGATGGCTAAAGCGGACACAGTGTCACCGATACGGGCCGGGGCCGCGTTGAAGCTTGCCGGGGATCCCGATCCGAAATCGGCCAAAGCACTAACGGCCGCGGCAAGTGACGGGAAATGGCTGGTCCGCGCCGCCGTCGTAGGCGCCATTGCGCGCCGGAACGACCCTTCCTTGCTGCCCGATGTAACTTCACTCCTCGATGACGAAAACGACATCGTGCGGTTTAATGCGGCGGCTGCGGTGATCCGCCTCACAAAGTAAACCTGAACGCGCGCTACCTCGCGTCGGCAGGAGCCATCATCTCCCGAAGCGTATGGACCAGTTCCGTGAGACTGTACGGCTTTTGAAGAAAGCGCTCGTTAGTTAATTCGCTTGACTCATCCCCGCCCTCGATACCAGTGAAGAGCACGCGAACCTCCGGCTTCAACCGGCGAATCTCGTTACACACAACGGGCCCGGAGAGACCGGGCACCGGGAGATCGAGTACGACGGCCTCGATCTCGTTGTAATACTTTCCAAACAGCTCGAGTGCAGCAAGGCCGTCGCGCGACGCCATGACTGCGAAACCCTCGCGTTGGAGAGCGCTGGACGCCTCTAAGCGTAGCCGGTCCTCATCGTCCACCAGCAGCACGACGCCGGCCTGGTTCGACCGGCCCTCCGGCATCCCGTTCTTCCGGTCCAGCCTTCCACTCCAAAATGGCAACCAGACCTTGAATGCGGACCCTTGGCCTGGAGAACTCACCAGGCTGATCGCGCCACCCGCGGCGCGGACGATACCCTGCGCGGAGGCCAGCCCTAATCCCCGGCCAAGGAACTTAGTGGAGAAGAAGGGATCGAAGATTTTGGCTTGCATTTCCTCTGTCATGCCGCAGCCAGTGTCTGAAATTTCAAAGAGAACGTAGTCGCCGTCGCCTAGACCGGGAGGTCTCGATTCGGGTGAATCGTGGTTCACCCGGACTTTCGCAGTGGCTAGCGTAACGGTTCCAGACCGTGCTTCCAGCGCCTCGTAGGCATTCACAATCAGATTCAGCACCACTTGCCGGATTTGTCCCGCGTTGGCCCAGATAGGTGTGGGTTCCTTTGATAGATTCACGTTGAACGACGTCAGCCGCGGGACAGACTCTTTCAGCAAGTGAACCATGGCAAGAATCAGCGAGGAAAATTCGACCGGTTCGGACGTGTCAGGCTCCGCGTGACCGGCATAGGCCATCAGCAGGTTTACAATCTCCGAGCCGCGAAGGGCAACCGTCGCGATTGTGGAAACGTTCTCGTGGGCAGGCGATTCGCTTGGGATCTCGTCAATGGCCAGGTCTGCATGGGCAAGGATCGTGCTCAGCAAATTGTTGAACGTGTGAGCGATCCCCGCAGTCAGTACGCCGAGACTTTCCAGTCTCTGGTTCGCTAAAGCCCGCTCCTGGCTGCGCTTCAGTTCCGTGACGTCGAGTATCACACCGATGTGGCCGGCGAATTCACCATGCAGGAAACGAGGATTTCCCGTCTCGGCTAGCCACCGGTATTCTCCGTCAAATCTGCGGTGGCGGTATTCCAGCTGATAGGGCCTACGCTCCCTGGAGGCGCCGGCGACCGTCTCCCGCGCGCGGGACGCGTCTTCAGGATGAACCAGGTCCAAATAGCCGTTACCTGCAAGCTGTTCCAAGGTACGCCCGGTAAACGTCAGGCCCCACTGATTCACGTAGGTCACCAGCCCTTTCTGGTCGGCCATAAAGATGATTGCTGGTGCAGTATCCGCCAAGGAACGGAAGCGATGCTCGCTTTCGCGCAGTTCTTCTTCGGTCCGCCTCCGCCTCTCCAGTTCGCTCTTCAACTGGTCGTTGGCAGTCTGTAACTGCGCGGTTCGCTCCGCCACGCGGTGTTCCAGATCCTTGCGGAGCCTCGCCAGCTCGAGATGGGTTTTCAGCCGCGCCATCAACTCTTCGCGACGAAACGGCTTATTGACGAAGTCCACCGCACCGGATTCCAGGCCCTCCAGCCGGTCCCCAAAATCGACGGATGCGCTCAAAAAGATGACAGGTATATCCCGGCTTTCCGCGCGCGACTTGAGCCGCCTGCAGACTTCGATGCCGTTCATGCCCGGCATCCGCATGTCGAGCAGAATCAGTTCCGGCGGACTCACCGCGACCGCCGCCAGCGCAAGTTCTCCGCTGTCCGCAGGGCGCGCGTCGTATCCTTCTCCAGCCAGGATTTCCGATAGGAGTTCCCGGGATTCCTCGCTGTCGTCGACAATCAGAATCTTACCCGCGCTGCTCAAGCCGCCTCCTCCGATTGGATTGCGCGCATGATCGAAGTGAACTCAAATGCGTCCGCACGCCGCGACAACTCGGCGCCAAGCGCCGGGTTCATTGCCGAAACCGACCGGATAACCTCTATGATGCGATCCTTCTCCAGGAGGAGTACCGCTCTCAATAACTGTGATTTCAGATCCTCCGGAAGCGCGGCAAGTTGCGCTAGTCCGTGACGATCTGGGGTCCGTAACGGGTTTCGCCGCCCGAGCGGATCGAACATACCGCACACCCAAGAGTCTCTCCATGCTCTCGAAAACAGTCTTTGCCCGAAACGGCTTCCGCACAAAATCGTCGATACCCACCGTCAGAACAGCCTCGCGCTCCTCATCGAATACGCTGGCTGTAAGAGCCGCGATCTTCACATCCCGCCCGCCCGCCAATTCGCGGATCTGAGTGGCCACCTCCAATCCGTTCATCCCCGGCAGATGAATGTCCAGCCAAATGAAATGAGGATGCCACTCGCAAAATACGTCAATCCCCGTCTCCCCGTCTTCGGCGGTTCGAATCTGGAATCCGGCGCCTTCCAGCACCCGCTTCAGCAACAGGCTGTTTGCCTGATCGTCTTCGATCACCAGAATGCGGAACGGCGGCTGATCGGGCTCGACCATAACGATTGCCTCGATCTCCTCCAAAGCGCCGCCAGCCTGAAATTCCTCCGCAGCCTCAGCGAACAGCTCCACCCGGAATGTGGATCCCCTGCCGGGTTCGCTCTCCACCTGGATGGCGCCCTCCATCATCTGGGCAAACTGACGGCAGATCGCCAGGCCCAAACCTGACCCTTTGCGCGCATTCGGATCGCTCAGTTGCACAAACGGATCAAAGATACGCTCCTGTGCCTCCGGCGCAATCCCGATGCCGGTGTCCTGAACCTCAATTCGTATGCGGACCTTCCCGGCGTCGTCCGACCAGCGCGGAATCCACCCGCAAAGTGATGGAGCCGGCGTCGGTGTATTTGATCGCATTCCCGACCAGGTTGACCAGAATCTGCCGCAATTTCGGCCCGTCCACGCGCACCAGGCGAACCGGAGCATCGGACCACTCGATCGATAGCTCCAGGTTCTTCTGCTCGGCCGGAACGCTGCATCATTGTCATCGCGTCCCGCACAAGTTCGATCAGGTCCACGCGTCGCGATCTCAAGCACTCGGTGGCCTGCTTCAATCCGGGCCATGTCCAGGATGTCATCGATCAAAGCCAGCAGATGGGTTCCGCTGCGATTGATAATGCCCAACGCTTCGGCTTGTTTGGCCGACACGCCCTCGTCTCTGCGTATCAGGTCGGAGAAACCGAGAATGGCATTCAACGGCGTCCGGAGTTCGTGACTCATGTTCGCCAGGAAGAGCGTCTTGGCGCGATTGGCGGCTTGGGCCTGATCCAGCGCCTCCACAAGCTCGGCCGTGCGTTGGTCCACGAGTTCCTGGAGATGCTCCTGGTGCCGGAGGAGTTCCTCTTCGACGCGCCTTCGTTGAGCCAGCGCATCTTGAAGCGTTTTCAGGACGCGCGCCACCGGTACTGCCGCGATTAAGGTCGCGAGGATCAAGTTCGGCGCCATTCCGAATCCGAAGCGCCCATTGCCGAAATACATGTATGGACCGACATCCGCCTTTTCGAACACTGCGAGCACAAATCCACTGGCCAGGCAACCTGCCGCAGTCCACAATGCTCCGCGATAGCCAAACAGCCAAGCTGCTGAGATAGGCAAAGCCATGTAGAAAATAAGGGCCGGGCTTTGGATCCCACCGCAGAAGAATATCAACACGCTGAAGGCCAGCCACATGCCCCACGCATAAACCAGTGCGGATTTTCGCAGAGAGCCGCGACGAAGCACAGAGAGCGAAATGGCTGCTGTCAGAGCTATGGTAAGAGTTATCCCAATGGTGCCAGGTCTCCTGATTACATTGAACGGAAACCAAAAGACCATGTAAGCGCCATACCATGCGAGAATGCTCAGCAGGAGAGCGTGTAGAGTACGTGCCGCCGGATCGCTGGAAATTGGGCCGCGCAGGCGGAGCACTCCAGCTAGTCTGGCGACTATAGGGTGTGGTTGAGACCAAAATCTCAAAGTGGTACCGGACACTATTATCTGTCAGTAATGCGCGGAGCGTACTGTAGACTCAAGTAATATTGCTTCATGTCTGAAACCGGCCTGTGGCGCTTAGTAGTACAGGGCTACGGACTTCCCCTTCACGTCGGTGAAACACATACGGAGATTGTGGTCAATGGAGCAGCAGCGACACTCGATTCGGAAACTAACGTAATCGGCACCGAGCAGCGTCTCAGTCTGAGAATGACTCAACAACTGGGACATCGGAGTCCAGAAGTCGTTCGTACTGCCGGAGGCGAGTTCCGTGCGATTGATCTTGCGGGGTGAGGCTCGCCGAATGGAGATGTAAACTTCGGCCGAATCTCTTCCACTCGACCGCCCCGCCTGGTTCAGGTTAGCGCCAAGGTCGCCTGGTAGCTTGCGCTTCTGCTTCGTTGGCCGCGAATCGTCTCCAGTATCCTTAACGGGCATCACAACTTGAGGGCGTCGTCTTCTCCGCTGTCGTGTTCCCCTTGGCGGCCCCCGTCCACATCCACATGCAAATTCCGAACCAGATGAGCAGAATCGCAGTCATCGTGGCGGCGGCCAATGCCCGCTTCGGAAAGCTTGGCTTCTCTGGCAGCCGGGAGGACCGCTCTTCCTCCAACTGGATCGGCGGCGTCGCTAGGCCGGCTGGTGCGGAAAGTTGAACCTTTAATGCGCGGAGGTCTTCGAGCAAGCTTTCCATATCACGATAGCGCAGCATGGTGTCTTTCTGGAGGGCTTTAGCGATCACTCGATCCGCTTCTGCGGGAAGGCCGGGGCAGACACTTGTTAACGGCGCCGGATTTTCGTGGCAGATCATGTAGAACAGGCGTTCTCTATTGTCGGCGTCAAACGGAGTGCGGCCCGCCAGCATCTCGTAAATCATCACGCCGAGCGACCAGACGTCTGCCTGCGGGCCGACTGGCTGCCCCTGCAAGATTTCCGGACAAACGTAACCGGCGGTTCCGATCAACAGGCCGGGGCTGTAAGCTCACTACGGCCGCTGATCCGTGCCAGGCCGAAGTCGATAATCATCGCGCGGCTGCCTCCACTGGAATACGTTGCCAGCAACACGTTGGCTGGCTTGAGGTCGCGGTGCAAGATGCCCTGCGCGTGAGAAGTTTGCAAGGCCTCCGCCATCTGAATCGCATATTCGATGGTGGTCAGCAAAGGCAGCTTTCCCCGCCGGATCACTTCTTCGAGAGAATCCCCTGGAATGTAGGCAGAGACGATATAGGGGCGGCCACCGGCTTCGCCAATATCGAAGATCTTGCAAATGGAGGGATGATCCAGCGCGGCGACGGCCTGGGCTTCACGGGCGAATCGGCTACGCTGCCGCGGATCGCCCATTAGGTGGGCGCCTAGAAACTTGATCGCCACCTGCCGTTTCAGCCGGACATCTTCGCCGCGGTAAACGACCCCCATCCCGCCTTCGCCGGCGAGTTCCAGAATTTTATAGCTCTGAACGGTCTTGCCGATCCAGTGGTCCGGCGAAGGGATATTGCTATCGCCAGATCCGGAATGATCTCCTGTCCAATGGTCCTCAAAGATACTGTCTGGAACATCGTGTTTCACTAGCCTCTCCACCGCCAGGCGCAACTGCAGGTCGCCATCGCACAACTCGGCCATTCGGCTCTCACGACCTTCAGGATCAAGGTCGCAGATCTCGGCAAAGATACGTTTGACGTCTTGCTGCTGCAAACAGGCTGAATTTGAACCATCAGCGGCCATTCCCAACCCTCTCGATGGCCGTCACGCGATTCGCCGTGACAAACTGCATGTAGGAATAGTTGCGGCAAACAGCTCAGACTTTGGGCTGTTTTGGGCGAAAACGCTCAGGCCGGACACCGCGGTAAGAGTCAAAACGGAAGAGAACCTTTTTCATATCGAACTCCTCCTTAGCGTTAGCTTCTCGGGCCACGTTCGCGAAAGAAGTGCTTCGCTTAGCTGACCCTGTGTCCGGGACGATGCAGACGGCACTCGCCGGGGTGTATTCTTTTTTGAGCGGGCAGGCTTACTGAGACCGGCGCAGCTCTAGCGGGCTCAACTTTCCCGGTAGAGAATCAGCACGGCGCCGATCAATGTGAAGCAAACAGGCCAGATCCGCGGAAGCAGCCGGGTCGGGTCCACCGGCAGCCGTATTTCCAGCCAGCGGGACCACCCCGCCATCACCGCCAGAAGCGCCAGCGGGATATGGCTCAACTCAGCCAGGAATTCCTCTTTGACGTTGCCGAGCGAGTGCGAGTGGGTCAGCAAGAGTGCGCCGCCCGCGGCGCACACCAGCGGGAACACCAGGCCAGCTCGACGGGGCGCGAGCCGGCCGTTCTGCACGGCCCACTCGAAGATGGCAAAGGCGACGATCAACAACACGAACAGCCGGTGTTGCGCCACTTCCGCTACTTGAAAACTTTCCCAAAAGCCGCGAGGGCCGAGCGGCCAGTTCTCCGAGTCCGCTCGAATCAGCAGGAACACCGCTAGTCCAAGGAACGCAAGCGGCCAATGACGCGCCCACGCGAACCGCCTCGCGAGGAACGCGAGAGTACCGATCGCCAGCACCACCAGGCCCGCCCAGTGGTGATTGTATTCCGACCACGCAATGTCGGCGGGCGTGTTGCGCTGCAACGATTGTCCTGGAACGAAAGAGGCGGGCGAGCCCGAGTTCCAGATCGGCTCCAGCGGCGTGACGGGAGACAGTTCGCTAACCGGCGGGGTCTCCATGCGCGGCCAGCGAGGCTTCATGCGCTGCACGATCTCATCGGCCGTCACCCGGCCGGCCAGAACGTCGATGGCCGGGGGGGTGGAAGTGAGCGACGCGGCCGCCAGCAGCACAGTCATTCCAATCCCGACCTCAACCTCGGTGAATCGCCGCAACGGCAGCAGCACCGGCGAGGCGCCGCCTCGTACGGCGCGCACGATCCTGAAATTCAGAGCCCCGAACACCAGCAGGAGCAAGGTGAGTACCACCTTCGACAACAGCATGGCGCCATAGGTGGTGCCGGTGATAGCAGAAATCGAACCGGTGTACACGAACGCCAGTGCGGTTCCGGCTCCCGCCAGCACTGCTACGGAAGCCATAGCCATGCGGGAGAAACGGCTCACTATCACGCCGGCAGTGCGGGTGTCCTGGGAATGCCTTAACGCCAGGAGAAGATAGGGCAGCCCACCGATCCAGGCCGCACTCGCCAGGTGATGAGCAAGCGTCAAAGCCACCAGCACGCCGCGGTGTTCCAACCGCGCGACGGAATGGCTGGCCATCACCGAACCGGCCAGAATCATGGCGCAGGCAGTGGGACATGCAATTCGAGCCAGCGGGGTTCGCACGAGCGTAGCCCACCGCCACCGCCCCGGCTACCACCAGCATCCCGGAAATCCAGAAGCCCGCGCCAATGAGTTCACTCCAGGCCCATGTCCGTGGACCCGACGAGAATCGCCGAGTTCACGGTCACGGCGCAGATCTGCGTTCCCGCCAGCATCACCGCTGCCCAAATGAGCCATCGTGTCAGGAACCTGGACAGCGCCTCGTCCACCGCCGCGCGCGCAATCGCGGTCAGGAAAATGACTCCGCCCACCGCCATGGCCTCGAAAGCCAGTTGCAGGCCGCGTAGCAAGACCGATAGAAACCCGAAGATATCGAGAAGTACCGTCACTCGGGTCCTCACTGGACGCGGAATGGCACCTCGCCGCGCGAGATATGGCCGTCCACCGCGAGCACCTGCCACTGCAGAGTATAAGGTCCGCTTTCTAAGCCGTGTATCTGCGAATTCAGGGAATCCGGCGAGGATTGCTCGCTCGAGGTTGAGCGTTCCGTGGAACGCCACCCGGAGGGACCAATGTGATCCTGGACCTTTTTGCGTCCACTCTCGAGTTGAACCGAAGGTTGACCTCGATATCGGGTCCGCGCACCACTTGCCCGATCGCAGGCGTCGCAGTCAGCAGGATCGCGTGACCATCCGCCAAGATGCGAAAAACAAGAAAACAACAGCGATCGAGAAGAGGCGACGCAGAGGCATAGGGGATAAGGATGGCGAAGCGGCGCGGCGGATTTACTTTTTTTGAGTTCAGTCCGACTGTTCGAGGTCTCCCGGTTTGCGGCCGCCTCTATCCCGAGCAGAAAAAGCATCCGCCCGCTTTCTGAGGCATCTTCGCTCGTGGCCAACGGAAGAATGCGGTCGCTTCGGGCTTGGTAGGCCGTTCGGCTCAGCTTGCGTAGCCGTTGAACATGTACAGTAGCAAAGAGATGACGTACGACGGGTGGACTACGAGACAATGCAGACATTTGCGGCCGTTGTGATCATCGCGGGATTGACCTTGGCACTCACCTGGCTCCCGATGCCGGGGATTTGGTGGCATGTTGCCAGGTGGGCTTTCTACCTACCCATCTTGTTGGTGGGCGCCAGGTACGGCTGCATTTGCGGGATTGTTCGCCGGAGTGACTGCGTCACTATTGTGCGCAGTCGTGGCTGCTTCGCGGGGGATGTGGGACGTCTCTTGGCCCAGCATCTTGGCGCCGGACTTCGCCGTGGTCGGATTGCTTGGAGGCTTCCTAAGAATGTGGCCGCGTTTCCGAAAACTGTACTCCGCAGGAGAGGCAGACCCTTGGCCAGCGCTGAGCCGGATCTCCGAACCCGAGATCACCCTCGACCCGAGTCCCGTTGCCAGCATTGAAAGTGCGGCGCGACTCTTAGGAGAAAGTGATACGCCTGCCGAAATGCGCCAGGAACTTGTTGGCATCATCGTAAAGGAGTGCAAACACCTTTCTGCCAGCATCACGGGCTTGCTCCAGCAGCGCCGCGAGGCGACACCGCCACAAGCCTGTGAAGCCGACATCACGCCAATTATCGACGCTGCTGTCCGGGAGGCCGAGTTTGTCCTTTCCGGCCGTGGCATCATCTTGCGCAAGGAGATCGCACCTGACGTACCTCCAATCCAGTGCAACCCGGACCAAATCCGGAACCTCTTTGTGTCCTTGATAATAAATGCCGCTCAGTCCGCGACTGCAGGAACCGAAGTGGTCCTGGATGCCCACTGCGGATCTGACGGCGTGGTTCTGGACGTCAGGGGTCAAGGACCTTTCGTCCGCTGGGTTGCAAATCGATTCTTCGGCTCGCGCCCGGTAACGTCGGGCGTTGGTCTCGCCGCCGCTCACGACATCGTCCGCCGGCACGGTGGTAGAATCAGTGGGAAGACGAATCGTCGGGAAAGGACTGGAGTTTTCGGTGTGGCTTCCGTTACGCCGGAACGACACCAATGGCGGCTGGCAAGGTGCTGGTAGTAGAGGACGATGAAAGCCTCCGGCGCGTCACCGCAACTGCACCTTGACAAGCTAGGCTTCACCACTTCCGCAACCGCCACGGCGGAGCAGGCATTGCGGATGCTGGAAGAGTCGCCCTACGATGTTCTCCTGACTGACCTCCACCTGCCAGGGATGTCCGGCGTGGATCTGCTGAAGCGGGTCAAGATGGAACATCCCGACATGATCGTCATCGTCATAACCGCATTTGGAACCGTCGCCAGTGCAGTCGAAGCCATGAAATCGGGGGCTTACGACTATGTCACCAAGCCGCTTCAACACTACGCGTTGAAGGAACTGGTGCAGCGGGCCATCGATCACCGTCAACTTACCCAGGAAGTGGGACTCCTCCGGGCTTGCCTGGATCAGAAGTATGGATTTGAAAATATCGTCGGCTCCTCTGCTCGCTTCGCACACACCATCAGTCTCGCCAGCCGGGCGGCTGCTTCCGATGCCACCATTCTCATCACCGGCGAGACCGGTACGGGCAAGGAATTGTTGGCCAAAGCGATTCACTTCAGGAGCCTGCGCAGGCACCGTCCCATGGTTACCATCAACTGCGGGGCGATTCCACGCGATCTGCTTGAGTCCGAACTGTTTGGCCACGTAAAGGGATCCTTCACGGGCGCTCTGACTCACAAGAAAGGCCGCATCGAAGCAGCGGATGGAGGCACCGTCTTCCTCGACGAAATCGGGGAGATGCCTTTTGAACTGCAGGTTCGCATCCTTCGCCTCATTCAGGAGCGCGAGATCGACAAGATTGGTTCGACGCGCCGACCAAGGTTGACGTCCGGATCATCGCCGCTACGCATCGAAATCTGGAAGCCATGGTGGAAGACCGGACCTTTCGGGAAGACTTGTATTACCGGCTTGCCGTGTTGCCCATCGAGATTCCCCCTCTGCGGGAACGGCCGTCCGACATCCTCGAGATGGTGCCGTACTTCTTCGAAAAGGGCAAACAGAAGCACTCACTGCCGAACCTCAGATTGCCGCCGGACTTGCTGCCCGCCTTTACCGCCTATCGCTGGCCCGGCAACATCCGGCAGTTGGAGAACCTCATCGAGCGCCTCATTGTGCTTTGTGACGGACAACGAAATCACAATGAACGACTTGCCGGAGCCGATGCGAGCCGCCGCCGTTTCCGACGAGCTGATTCGCATCGAGCTTCCGGCACAAGGCTTGGATCTCGAGGCGGTTGAAAAGGAACTCCTCACAAAGGCGCTCCACAAGTTCGACGGAAACCAGTCCCGTGCGGCAGCCTACCTAAACATCAGCCGCAAGACTTTTTTGCATCGCTTGGCAAAATTCGGTATCGCCAGGCATGCCATTGGGAGTGCCAAAGGGGCCTTCGAGCAGGCTACCTAGCCCGCAAAGGGCCGGTCGCGGCCCTCAATGTTCGCAAGCAACGCCTGTGCGAGTCCGCGACCCAGGCTCCGTTTAGCGGGCGTTTACTGAGGAGCGATTTGGTCCGGCCAAGTGCCGCAACTTTTCAGGGCCCCTGCAAGGACTCGGCGAGACTCGCCAGATTTTGCGGACGCACCCGGATAACTCCAGCACGTGGGCTGTCAATATCCGCTATCAGAAAGAAAGAAATCGATACAAGAAGCGGCAAAACGAAAAACTGAAACGCTTGGACGCTACCGCGACGTGCAACGTAGCCGATCAACAAATGGCAACAGATGGCAATCACTTCCATCAGGATCCATGCCGCTACCGGGATACGGTTCCGCCAGGCGGCCTGCGTGTATCCCTGCGAATTCAAAACGTCGTTCATGCCGGAAACGGCAAGAGCAGTTACGGGGCTAGGCTGCGCCGCCGCCGGAGCCACACAAGCGGCCCACAGGTCTGTCTGCAGTTGAGCAGTGGAGCTATCGATCTGCCGAAGCTGGCCCGCGTCGCGAGCTTCATAGAACAAGAGACGCTTGTCGAGATAGCTTTTCAGTAGCGCGCGCACCTTGACCCCGCCGGCGCGAGGCAGCAAATCTGCGCGCACGTACTCGGTGCCGATTGCGTTGGCTTCTTCCTCTTCATAGTTCTTGCGCTGATCGTACCTGCCGATGGCCATCGAAAAGCTAAATCCGATGATGAGTCCCAGCAGGGTCAGGCTAGCGGCCAGAACGACCGCGAAGTCTTCACGCTCGTCTTCGGCCAGCTTCCCTAGCTTATTGCGCAAGGCTGCGCCGGCTCGTGTCGAGAGCCATAGCGCTACGAGTGAAAGCGCCAAAACGAGAAATGGGAACCTCAATAAGTTGTCGATTCTCAACCTCCTGTTCTACTCCGGTTGCCGGGGAGTACTCGCCCCAACGTTGGAGTCATTCCTATTCAAGCCGAACGCCTGCACATGCTTCGCCGATTCTCGCCGGATATTATCGAGGCCTTCGCTAAGCACGGTTTACTATTCCTGCCGTCGAATTGACAAAGAGGCGGGAATACGGAGACAAGACTCGACAGCTACGCGCCGGACTAGAATCTCCCTTAAGCGAACCCAGGATGGCAGCGACTCTTACAACGCAGCCTAGGATGTTCGAATGGTGACTGAGGATTCACAGAATTTTCCCAAGGTTTCTTCATGCACATCAATCGAGTGTTTCAAAATCCCTCTCGCTGACTTTCTCAACAAAGAAGAGAATTGCACCAACGCGCAAGAGAAAACGCCGGTATAAAGAGAAAGCGCCGCCGTACCGGAGAGAGATATGGACGATATATTCAGCCGCATCGCGGAGAATTTGGACTGCATCGGGGTGCCGCGGAGCGTTGTTGTGCCCATGCCGGGGCGCGTTGATTCTCGCTCGAGACTTGCGTTCATTCCCTCTATCCGGTTCCGCGGTCCCGTGAACCGGCTCATGGCGCGTCAGTGAGACACCGATGAACGACCTTGAATTTAAGGACACCACCGGAATGGCATTGGTTCGGGTGTCCTGGATCCGAACCGCGTTCTCCATGATCCGGCTTTGGGTTCACCATTCTGAAGACGTCGCAATACCTGCGGGAGGTCAAAATTTTCGCTTCTCTGGTCACTGTCACCACGCAGCATTGGAGTTTCTTAAAACGGATGAAAAACGCGGGCCATGATGCTGGGTTCTCTCTGCCACTGTTAGTAGCTCTCATAATCACAGCTCTCGGTGCTCTGGCGTTTTTGGGTGTCTTCATTCGGACGGGAATCTTTTAGGCGGAAGCGGGATGGTTACGGCAAACCTCGAATCTCCGGGTGCAATGGTATTGTGGCTGGCGCCATTCGCATTGGCAAACCGCTTGCTTTGGGCGGCCGCCGGAATCGCCAACGTCTACGTGTTGTCAAACTCCTTGCGCGGATGAATCGGATGCAGGCAGCCTTCACTGTCGCGGCGGAAGGAAAGAGGCCTCCGCTTCTGGAATTTCGTTTGTATTCCTCGGCGCTGGCGGGACGGTGAACATGGTGAAGACCTCCGGGCGATATCGGCAAGGGGAGCGGGAAAACATCGCGATCTGGCGTGTAGATGGCGCCCGATTCAGCGGCCGCATCGCCAAGGACGCCGGTCCTGATGCCGCGCGCGACGAACTCCTCATCATCTCTCCGCAAGGTGACCAGCGGCTGCACCAGGACGAGATCGTCCGGGCCAGCCAAACGGTGGGAGAGACTGACCGTTTTCTCCAGGTGGATCTGGGCGCCGGTTTGTCCCTGGCGAGGAGCAACAACCGGCAGGATCTCAGTGTTTCCTTTGCTCGAAATATTTCCAGGAAGTGGCTTCTTGGAACCCTGGCCGCCTTCCAGAAGAGTGAGGAACAGCAGCTCGACCTGCGGACTGTCTTTGGCGGCGGGCCATCCCGCAGGATTCTGGACGGCAACCATGTGATGTTGTATGCGACCGGCGGTGTCGTCTGGAACCACGAGCGCTACAAACCGGAATCAGGCCGCGAAAACCCGGTGGTGAACCAGGTGGAAGGGCTGGCCGCGCTGGATTTTTCCCATTTCAAATTCAAAATGTGGAAGCTGGATAGCAATTTCCGGCTCTTTCCCGGCATTACCGTCTCAGGCCGCCTTCGCGGCGACGTGAACTCCAGCTTCCGCGTCCGTCTGGTGAAGGGAAAGAATCTTCGGTCGAACTTCAGCATCGGGCTTAGTTTCGACAACAAGCCGCCCACCAACACCCATGGAACCGGCTACGTGACCTCGACTTCAGTGAGCTACGGTTTCCCATGATGCGCTCACTTCTCACCTTCCTGACGATCGTTGGACCCACCTTGTTATGCGGTTTGCCGGCAATGGCGCAGCAACTCGAGCCACGGGCCTACTCGATTTCGCCAACAGGTGTCAATATCGCAATCGTCGCCTATGGATATTCCACAGGCGACCTCAGCTTCGATCCTTCGCTACCTATCGACAGCGTCAGCGCTCAGATTCACACACCCGTGCTCGGCTATTTCCGCTCGCTGAATGTTCTCGGCCGGTCTGCAAACATTTCTGTGGCCGTGCCGTATGCCGGCGGGAATCTGCAGGGAAACTATCTGGGGTCGTTCACGTCAGTCTACCGCTCTGGCCTGGGGGACGCTGTTGTCCGGTTCGGGATCAACCTTTACGGAGGCCAGGCGATGAATTTAAGGCAGTTCGCCTCCTACCGGCAGCGAACTAATATCGGAGTCAGCGTGACCGCGACGGCGCCCACAGGGCAATACGATCCGGCAATCGCCCTTAACATCGGGTCCAATCGGTGGGCCGTGAAACCCGAGGCCGGCATCTCCCATCGTTTCAAGCGCCGATTTATCCTGGATGCCTATACGGGAGTTTGGCTATTCCAGGACAATCAAAAGTTCTATCCCGGCAACAACCTGCTCAGCAGGGCGCCAATATTCAGCGAACAATTTCACCTGAGCTACGACATTAAGCCAAGGCTCTGGGTAGCCTTTGACGCAAACTTCTATGCCGGTGGACAAGGCACCGTCAACGGAGTTCTCAATAACGACCGTCAGAGCAATTCTCGCGTCGGAGGCACCATTTCCGTCCCCGTCACTCGGCGCCAATCCGTGAAGTTTGCTTACGCGGTCGGCGCCTACACTACCATCGGCGGCAAGTTCCGGACGTTTTCCTTCGCGTATCAGTACTTATGGGGAGCTGGATTGTGAACTTCCGCGGGCAGGCATCGGAAGCCTTAACCAGGCAGTCACAAGAGGCAAGCGAGGCTGCCAAACTGTGGGCGGCGCTGCGGAGCGGCCTCAACGACCTGGCGCGGGTCTATGGGGTTGCACCGTTAGGGGTCTGAAAACGCTAACACTGTTAACCCGTGTGTCAGGGCTCGAAGATCCGTTGGCCCTGAGGCTGTCAAGGGTTAGAACCGTCTATCTCGCGAAGAATAGGTGGGCAGCGCCACGACTATATCGACTTCAGTCATGTCGATTTATGAATAAGCGATTGGAAAGGAGGAAATAATAATAATGTTCGAAAAATTGTTGCCGAAAGCGAACTTTCTAGTCGTTTTAGCCATGAGCGTCTTGGCGGCTGTGGCCCAGCCGGTGGCCGCTAGGCGCCCGAAGATCGGCGTCGCGCTCGAGGGCGGTGGAGCTCTGGGGCTAGGTCACATTGGCGTCCTTGAGTGGTTGGAAACGAATCATATTCCGGTCGACTATATTGCGGGAACGAGCATGGGCGGACTCGTTGGAGGTCTCTATGCCTCGGGGAAGGATACCGCTGAAATTCGCACGCTCATCCGGGAAGTCAACTGGGATGACGTGTTACGCGGCCAAATCCCGTATCAGGATCTCGCGTTCCGGAGAAAGGAGGACAGCCGTGCTTATCCGAACTACATCGAGATGGGCCTCAAGAGGGGCCTCTCCCTGCCCGGCGGACTAAATTCGGGGCAGCAGGTTAAGTACATACTCGACCGCGCAGCACTCCCGTATTCGGGCATCAAGAGCTTCGACGATCTTCCCATCCCGTTCCGCTGCGTGGCAACTGAAATGAATTCCGGTACTGCGCACGTTTTCAAAGATGGCTCTCTTTCCGAAGCGCTTCGAGCAACCATGTCGCTGCCCGCCGTGTTCACGCCGGCAACTACCGCCGAGGGAAAGGTCTATACGGACGGCGGCCTGCTGAACAACCTTCCCGTGGACGTTGTGAAGGCAATGGGAGCCGACGTCGTGATCGCCGTCTATTTGGCCACGACGCCGTTCGATCCCCAAAACTCCCAATCACTGTTCTCCATGCTCGGCCAGTCGATTACGGTGATGATCGCGGCCAACGAGCGCCGCAACATAGAGATGGCCGACGTCTTGATTACCGTCGACCTGGCCGGTTACACCGCTCTCGACTATAAGGCCGGAGACAAGATCGCCGACAAGGGGCTGGAGGGTGCCGAGAAAAAACGGCGAATGCTGTCGACGCTGGCGGTCGACGAACAAACCTGGACGCAATACCGCGAGCAAAAACAGGGGCGCCGCCTTGTGGCGGTTCCGCCGCCTAAATTCATTGCCGTCGAGGGAACCAGTCCGCAATTAAGCCGCGACGTTGAGGCTTCGCTGCAGCCTTTTGTGGGCAAGGAACTGGATACCGATCAACTGGAGCGAAGTCTGACTCGAATCTCCGGAATGGGACGTTTTTCGACGTTAAGCTATCAACTTGTTGAGCGGAACGGAGAGAGCGGCCTACTTGTCGGCGCCGAGGAAAAATCGTACGCGCCCCCTGTCCTAAAGCCGGGCGTCTTTATTGACGGCTCCGATCTCAACAACGTTCGTTTTGGCGTCGGAGCGAGGATCACGGTCCCTGATCTGGGCGTCTTCCGGTCGGAGTGGCGCACGGATGTTGCCGTCGGCTCCACATATTCGTTGTTTTCCGAATACTACAGACCGTTTAGTGCGCAAA
The DNA here is from genome assembly GCA_963770345.1 of Bryobacteraceae bacterium. GTDB lineage: Bacteria > Acidobacteriota > Terriglobia > Bryobacterales > Bryobacteraceae > CAVYPH01. The sequence continues at coordinate 828,090 of CAVYPH010000004.1, forward strand.
GCCAATGGTTCATCGCACCGAAAATCAACGTCAGCAGCACGCCGGTCGACTTCTATCAGGGAGATCGGAGAGTTGCTGAGTACCGGGACAAGCAGGGTGGTGGTGGCTTCGATGTTGCGTATATCTTTGGCCGGACGAGCGAGATCCGAGCTGGATACAGCCTCGGGTACCGGTCAACATCTCTCCGCATCGGCGCACCGCAACTTCCTAACGTGAGCGGCCGGTACGGCACAACCTCGATCTCATATACGTTCGACGGTCTGGACAGCCCTTTGATTCCCCGCTCCGGCAAGTACCTCTCCAGTTCACTACAATTCATGGATGCGACTCCCGGCAGTCTGAGTAGTTTTCCCGTGGCCCAGGTCAATGGTCTGATTTTTCATCGGATTAATAAGCCAGGTTCGGTATTTTTCGGTGTGAATGGGGGCACCACGTTCGGACACTACGATACCGGATTGCCGCAGTTTTTCCTCGGCGGCCCCCTTCGGCTGGGCGCGTATGGGGTCAACGAGGTCCTGACGAACCAGTTCTTCCTGTTCCGCGGAGGCTACATTCGTGAAATCGGACAGTTGAACCCATTGGTCGGCAGCAGTATCTACGCGCTTGCGTTCGTCGAAACCGCGAAGATCTACCGAAGTCCCCAAAGGCTGAATATGCCGATCGATGCCAATGCCGGCGTCGTCGTGAACACGTTCATCGGGCCGCTTTTCTTCGGGGCAGCATATGGTGATCGCGGGCACTATAAAGTCTATTTCAAGCTAGGACGAATCTTCTGAACGGTTGGGGTAAAGCCGGTTGACGATCGATCGCACGACGGAACTGGGCAACGCAAGCCGCTTCAGCTTCTATCGCCTCGACGGCTGCTCTGCGAGCGACTCCGGAAGTTCACGGCGCCCCCGCAGCTCTACAAACCGGTCAGCATCTGAAATAATCGTGCCGCCATCTGGTCAACCGGATACTTCAGCAGAAGCAGCGGTAGCGTAGGCATGATTAAGGCGGCGGCGAGCCCCAACACGAGCCTCTGGCCCGCGGGTATCCATGCCAATCCGCGCACAACATTGAGGCTGTTGGTCAGGTCGGCCAACGACTGCAAATCCCCCGACCCCAACTGGGCTTCGCCGGTCACCTCCGGGTCGCGGATCCACCTGTCGTCAAATGCCCTCACATACTGGGATGCCATACCCATGTACTCGCGCATCCCGGTCCAACGGCAATTCCAAAGTTTGGGGCAAAATATGACGAGCGGGCCCACGAATAGCGCCGCAACCGGAAGCATGAGCACGGGAACCAAGCGGTACAAGGACTCAAAAGCCATCGTTCCCGAGGAGATCTCTTCGGCAAATTGTGCGGAGTAAACCGCCGAGATCGCAAGAACCAGGGGAGCGAACTGCTCCTGTACAATCTCCAGGTAACCGAGCCCTGCCGCGCCGTCGGAGTGAGTCGGGACAAGGCGGATCTCCAGGTTTGCTACGCGCAAGAGAAAGTACCACCAGATCCCCAACCGCCAGAGCCAGCGAAGGACCAGAAATCGAAAGAGAGGCAGGCAAAACCACAGATACCAGCCAGATGTCCAGCTAAATGCTCCGCCGGACGAATGAAGAATCGACGCCCAACTGCCCGTCCTGCCCACCGGCACTCGAGCGACGATCTCAACCAGGGGCAACGCAAATGCCGTCAGAAGAAAAACGGCTTCGGCAAGCCAGGAATCCGCCATCCGGCCGGCACGGCGGATGTTCGACTCCAAGTCCGGCACCGAGGTTTGAGGAACCAGACCGGAATCCACGATGTACCGGGTAAATTCCGCCATCTGGAAAAACACCAACGTTTCGCACAGGAAAAACAGCGGAATTGCCACCAGGAATCGGACATGAATGCCGATCACGCCTAGAGAAAACACCTTGGGGACGTGTCCTTCCAAGAGCGCCAGCAACAACAAAACACCCCATGCCAACGCGCCGAGTGTCAACCCAAGCCTGACGGTATTCATTTCCCCCCGAACCAGGCCCAGCCGGCGCCCGAGCCAATGCAGTGGACCGCCGAACAATGAGAGTTCCTGGATTGTGCCGGCGTTTTTCATGAGGCCTTCTTCTATGTCCATCACACCCCGCATAAGTTCACAGCGCTACCTGCGGCGTTACGGTGCAACTTCGGACACCCTCATGGGAGGTTCAGATCGCGAGCGGCGTGACCTCGAATCAACGCAGAGAAATCGGGAGACTGATTCGCCGCCCTGGCCACGGCATTGATATGCGCGCGATCTTTCAACTCCCGGAATGGAAGACCGTTCGTTACGAGACGCCCTCTGTTGTACAGCAACTCATCCAGGGTGCCGTTCGCTATGAACTGGAAAGTCCAGGGCTGGGGATCGGACATGGTCGCGGCAATCGGTCTGTCGATGGTAGTCGTGCAGTTCTTGGTCAGAGCGTTGTACCACTCCGGTTGCTCTCTCAGCTTGTTCAGGTAAGCATTGTAGGTTAGGAACATAGCCCGGGCGATCGGTGGCTCCACTCGGGTACGGTACATGTAAACTTCCTCGTCCTTCCGGTAGTTTGTCCGCAATCGTACGACATCACGCTCGTCGGCAGCGATGAAGATCAGATCGTACTGCCGAAAGAATCCGAGAATCGTCGAGTACGACTGACCAGCCTGATAGCGCGCTTCTATCGAGAATGCGATGTGTTCGCCATCGTCGAAGGCAAAGCTGACGATCGGATGACCAATCCAGCGCACCCCCCAGTTCACAAAGAAAAAATCGACACTCCGGATTCGTGAAAGATAGACCGTCCGGTCGTGCCAGCAATTCGTGTATTCGGTTTCCGCGCGGTAGTCGCAGTTGCGCAGATTGTGAATCGTGACTCGATCACCATCGGTCTCCGTCCAGGCTGTTTGCGCTACATCGGCTCGCCAGTCACGATGGTTGGAAGGCTCCAGGCTGAACCACCAGGTGAGGACAATGACGAAGCCTGCGAGACATAACACGGCGGCCCAAAACTGCTGCTTGACCTTCCATACGATCGCGATGATCGCAAGGACGTATAGTACGGCCGCTGGAATGCGCAGTGCTGGAATCCGAAAGTCGATGTAAAGAGCTGCTACCGCCCACAGAGTGGGCAGTGCGGCCACGAGCCACATAAACGAGAGTCCAGCCGAGCGAAGCAATCTCGTCACTAGAAGATCCTCTCGATCTCGAAATAGAACCTGCGATGTCCAGTAACCTCAGTATGGCCCAGCAACACGGGATCAAACAACGTATTGATTATCACGCCAATGTTTACGTCCGTGCAGAGGCGTTTCCTCTCTCTCCACGCGCGCCCAGCCACAAACGTCTTTCCCCAAGCGCGAATTTTGAGCCGGAGAGTACCTAAACTAAAAAAAACAATCCAGTTTCGCGGAGGCGCATTCTCCCTTTGGAGGAGTTACATGTCCAAAACCCATTTTGTTAACTTGTTCGCCTTTGCATCTATGGCCAGTTTCCTGAGTCCCCAAATGGCGTCAGCCCAGACGTGCTCAGACACTAACGCCACACTGAACGGCGCTTACGGCTTCGTTGCAACATTAACCGGATCATCCAGTGCCACCGCGAGCTCCGGAACAACGGCGGGCGGAAGCAGTACCGCTCCCACTACTTCGGCGCCCTACAGCAGTACCCCCCTCGGCCGTCTGTTGTCTGCGCTCTCGATTGGCACACCGTTTTCGGCAGTAGGGCGCGTTGCTTTCGATGGATCAGGAATTGTCTATGCCGCCCAAGCCGCACAGGGAGGAGCGCAGAACGTAGTCGGAAACTACACTGTCGCCGGCGATTGTAGTGTTACGGTAACGCTGATTGATGCCTTCGGCTCGAATCCAGCAGGCACCGTATTTCATGGCATTGTGTTAAGCGGTGGCAACGAACTGAATTTGGTGCCTGCCAACAACCAGTCGACGCTCATCAGAATGCTTAAGTTGCTCGCGCCAATCGGATGTACTACATCGAATTTGACGGGTCCGTATGGACTGGTGGCCCTCGGCACCCAGACTCAGACATCGATTCCAAACACAGGAGGTGCAGCCACAGGCACAGGCTCAGTTGGTACGACGGCTACGATAACGCCCTTCCTTCTTGTCGGAAGTGGGCGATTCGATGGCGCTGGGAATGTCACGGTCAATCCGGGTGGCCCATCCGCGTCCTCCTGCAGTTGACCGGATCCTATACCGTCAATTCGGATTGCTCGGGAACAATGACCCTTTCGCAAGGCAGCGGTTCCACGACCCCTCCGCCCGTTGCCGTTAACTTCGTGCTCACGCTGCCCGTCGTTGTAGCCGGACCCGGCGGCTCAACCGACGGGGCAAACTCCCGTCCAGGCCTCGCATTTGGCATTTCCGCGGTAGATAAGGTGGCTTTCGGCATTGGCCAAGCGCAGTATTAGGCCCTTAGGTGAAAGCCGGACAACAGACGCGCGCCGGCTTTTGGCTATGACAGAGCGTAACCAATCCAGTTTCGGAGTTGAATCGAGCGGGTCACGAGAGATCGTGGCCCGTTTTGACGCGGGCACGATTAGTTAGTTCCCGATGGTGCGATAAACATCAAAACCGCCAACCAATCCGCTCTTGCGATGTCAACCATGTAATCGACCGGGAATGTGGCTCTTCTCCAACCAATCCAGGACATCACGATCATGGCCGGGTTCCAAGCGCCCCATCGCCTTCGAAATACAACTCCGATTTTTGGCCGTTTCGCGACGGCGCTATTGTGGGATTGTGCTACCGGCAGGACGAGCAGGCTCGCGGGAATCTCCACGATTACGACTTGAGCCAGCTGCGCTGAAAATGGTGCTTTCCACCGCTGCAACAACTATTCGACGCCCTTGCGTCAGAGATCCGCTGGCTCAATCCCATGACATAAAGCATGAGACCGGCCCCAGCCCTGGGACCGGTCTCACGCCCTACGCTTTATTCTTACGATCGGCGTAACATCCGCAGACCGAGGCCGGCGCTACTGAACATCAGGCCGAACATGCCAGCCAAAGGAAGCGGGCTGCCGGTCTTGGGCAGCTTGGGTGGCAATGCTTGGGCCGAAGACGCCGCTACCTGAGCAGGCTCCGGGGCCGGAGCAGCAGCTTCTTCCTTTACCGGAGCGCGCTCTGGCGCCGGAGCCGCCGCCACCACAAGCGGCTTGGGCCCGATTCCGGTCACCTTGGAATCCCTGGCGATTTCCGTCCGGGGCTCTTCCACAATCTTCTCGGCGGTGACCACCATCCCCTTTCTCAGATCGAAGACGGTGGCTTTTCGGCCGTCGACGGTGAACTGGACGTCGGGCTTTGGCTTGTACATCTTATTCGTCCCGTCAGGCAGAGTAAGGATCACGTTAGGGCCCTGTGTATGCCACACCTTGCCAGTCAGGTTGGTCACCGTCCGATCCGTAATCGGAGTCGTGGTGGTGGTAATGTTGGCAGTCAGTGTGGTACCCGGTTTCAGTTCGTGCACTGTTATTTCCTTACCGTCAACGATGGCGGTCCTGCTATCCGGTACGGTAAGTACTCTCATTTCACCGGTCGACATTTTGATCTCGACGGTGTTTCCCTCGACGTACGTCACCGTGCCGTGTTCCAACTTGGTGGTCGATGTCGCGGTTCCGGCGATCCTCTGGGTGCTGCTGGTCTGCGCTCTGGCATTCACCGCCAGCAGCGCAAAAACGGTTGAGATTGTGCAAAATCCGGTGAGGATTCTGCGAGTAGCGTTGCTAGTCATTTCTTTCTCCTTAATGTTTGAATAGCTCAGTTCCCGGTGCCGAACTATTGTTCTGCGTCTTCTTAACTTCAACTTGCTGATTCAGCGTCGCGTGCACGATGAAGCGCTGCGGGGCGTCGCCGATGAAATAGAACGGGTAACACGTGACGAGGGTCAGCGAAGGCGCCCCCCGAGGCCGCAGGACCTCAACATCCTCAGGGTGGACGATTTCAATGCGGCTTACTTTGTAGAGGCTCACTACACCGGGCGTCGCAAGCTCTATTGGGTCTCCTACTTCTATGTCCTTGAATGCGCGGAAGAATCCATCCCTGTGTCCCGCGATGCCGATGTTGCTGTTGCCCGCGTCTCCCGGCCTGGCCGTGCCGGCAATCCATCCGGCGCCACGGTTAAGAACAAGCTCGTCGGTCCCTTCAAATACAGGAACCCGGATCCGAAGCCGGTCGATACGGAGTACGCCGAGTGGCGAGTCTTTCTTGATCAAGAGACTCTCGCGGTACGCCCGAGTTCGCTTCTCAGACCAGAGGCTGAAGTCGACTGCTTCGCCGCCCGGTTCGTCCGTGCCCTGTTTCGGTTCCTTCCGCACCAGCGCGGACTGAGCTTCAGCGAACTCAACGAGCGCGAGACTGGAGAACATCCAACGGTGGACCAGCGCGACCGCAACGATGACCAGAAGTGTCGCGCCTGCCGCCAACAAAAGACGCTCACCGAAAAGATGTAGCATCGGCAACCATCTCACTTGCCCTTTTCGGATCATGTGCAAAGAAAAGCTCCTTACCAACGGATTCCAACCTGAAGCTCATCAGCTTCTGTCCTGCGATTCTGGACCAACAGTTGAGACACGGGGCCACTCAAGATCAACGAGAAGTCCGGCGTTTCGTGGCTATCGGCTGATTTGGTCATAAATGGGAACCAGGCGGCCCGCTACTCGTGAAAACCCGCCACTGTCTTGATGCGGCCAGACTTGATGGCGGCCCCGTTGTCGCGTGCAGCCACATTCACACTGGCGGCGAGACGTTTCAGGTCCCACTCCCAGGGGCCGATGGTGACCGTCAAAATCGTTGAGGTCGAAAACGAGGTCGCGCTGCGGTGTGCCGTAGAAGCCGAAGTTGTTCAGGTGAGCATCACCGTCCATCACGACGGGGTGCCCGGTGGAGGGGGTGTGGGCAAGATCCCAGGCCATCACTGCGGCGGCGCCTCGCAATACTATGTCGACCGGGTCGGGACGCTTCTTCGGCGGAGTCCATTCCGCGTGACTTTCCCGCGGAACGTCTGTCCGAAGTTTCTTGCCGTTGTCGCGGAGCATTTCCCAAGAAGGCCTTTCGGCGCGAAGATCCAGGTTCGTTGGCCCTAACTCGCCCCTGGGAGTATCCGGGTTCCCGGGCGCTGAATCGCGCGGCAAATCCGCTTTATTTTGTGTTGTTTCTGTGGCGCGGCCGGCGAGCTGCTTTGCCCGCATAGCGGTCGAATCGCGTTTCTCTGAATTTTTCATAGTCAACATTGCGTTTTCACCCAACGGTCCTGGCAGAGATCAAACTCTCTCTTCTTATCCGCGTTTCTCTGGCGCGTTGAGTGCAATCTTCGTCGTCATCATGTCGAGGATGATCGCGAGGAAGACCCGCCGGCGGCAGCAGTGTTCTACCGGGCCACACGATCAGATCTACGGAGTCCACTGGCTGTTGCTTGTCAGAGCTTAAAGGCGGCGACGATTAGGGCGCATAGAAGAAATCAGAGCCCAGCCTGCGGGCCGTCGCCCTACTTCATGTTGTGCCGAACTTCGACGATCACCGTATCAGCCGCTGCCAGCCGGATCAGGCCGACCCGCGGGTACTCCAGGTCGAGAATTACGTAGAAAGCGATCGCCAGGATTGCCGCGAAGCCTAACAAATGGACCCAGCTGCGCGTCTTGCGGGCCGATGCATCGAATCCGGCCATAAACGAACAGACCAGCGACACCACACCGAGCAAAACAAAAACAATCGCCGGCGCATGTGCCCGAAGTGCCGCACTACGAGCGGTACTCGCATCGATCATCGCATTAAGCGATGATATGACCAATTGCACCGTAGCGGGCGTACTGACCTCCCGGCAGGCAGCTACCGACAACTGCCAAATCTCTCGCTGCAGCGCCACGGCCCGGGACATTTCGACGTCCGCGGCCTCCATGTCCGGCAGCTTCTCGTAGACGGCCAAGCGGGCATCCACATACTGCTTGAATTTTTCGTGGAGAGCGGTCTGCAGGGCGGCAGGCAGCAGATCTATCCGTAGATATGCGGTTTCGATTGCAGTCGCCTCCTCTACAATCAAGTGTCTCTTCGCCTCGAACCGCCCCGCGGCTCCCGAAAAAGAAAATGCGACGAGTAACCCCAGGAGGGCGAATACCGCGCCTCCTAGCGCAGTAAAGCCCGGTCCAGCGCCGTCCTTGGCACTCTCCGCCCGGCGACGCAACCCGATCCTAAGACCAGTCTCCAAAAACAATAACGTCGCGCAAAACAAGCCGAGAGCCAAAAGCAGAGCGCCAAACGTGGTCATGAAAACCTCGGCAATCGGCTAGCTGACAGACCAGGCTCTGCAGCACGCATTAACAGTGTCACCCTGAAAATATGCTCGTCCATAACGGAACCCTCTTTCTTTGTCGGATTTGTGCTTGCTACTCACGCGGGATGGGACAGCGATAGTCGATTTACCGCGTCTCCGCTCCCACGCCAGCACCACGAAGATGCGAAGGACGATGTTCGTGCCCGGTTGATTGCGAAGGGATTGCTGCTCGTGTTGTCAGAACATCGGCTATGCCGGAAGTGCCGCTCAAAAGTAAATACCGAATCCTAAAACAGGTCCATTCAGCGATTGACTCGCCGTAAACGTTCTTGACGCGACCGTATTGGAAAGCTTGACGTAAAGGAAGCCGTACCCAAAAGTTGCTCCGAAGTGGTTCGCGAAGCGCCAATCCAGACGAGCTTTAGCGGCCACATCCTCATCTGCTCCAACCCCGAATCCACCGCCGTCAACGCCTGCAATGAGCTTCCACTTCCTTCCTAGGGAACAGCGATATTCGAGACCCACCAATGGATCCCATATACCTGGCTTCCGCGAAAATTCCGGATAGTCCGCGAGTTTTATGTCGTAATGTAGAGCCACCCGGCGAACTCCGCCGGTTAAATACAGACCCTTGTACATCCGCAATCCTACGGCTCCGTGTCCATAGATGACATCCAAGTCCACATTGAGCTTGGGGGCGGCTGTTCGCTCTCCGCTTAAACCCGCCCACAGGCCGTCGGCCTCGACAAGCCATTTACCTTTGACGATATCGACGCCCGCAAAATAAGCGCCATTGAAATATCCAGTTCCTGACTGGTCCGTTCCGCCACCCGGGACGTTTGGTAATGATGGCAGATTGACGTCGGCTCCAAAGACTGGCGCCCACACAAGAATCGGGTAGATGTTGACCTGAAGTCGATCCGGATCTTGCGCCAGGATGGGACCGGCAAGAGTTGTTCCTATCAAAAATAACAAACCTGTGATTTTCATAACGCTCTTTCTTTAGTGAGAATAGAGTTGTGCCGCCACACCTACGGCATTCGAGTACTTAGTTGAAGACTTCTTGTCCCGCTGCGGCTCAACTCCCGTTCCGCTCCGGAGCATGCTGCCGGGCCGCTCGATCGAACGGCCCGGCAGATCAGATTACTTCACGTAGATGACGACACCGGACTGACTGGGCACGCCACTCGAGTAAATCTGAAGAACATTACTGCCAGTGGCCGCCGTGGCGGGGATTTGTGCATTCACTTGGTAAACTCCGGGGTACGTCGGAGCCGCGCCGGAGAATGTAACGGGAGCCCCTATGCCGCCGACCACGGCTGTCGTGCTCGAATTGGTGGTGGAAAGCGGAGAAGAAGGCGGCGCCTGCCCCGTCATCAGTGTTGGAGTTACGGTACCTAGTCCGGTGGCATAGAACGCAAAGTGGCTTCCCTTCGCCGCCGGATTCGTGGACGAGTTGATCGATCCGTCCTGGTTTACGGCTTTAGCCACGCCCGTGCCGCTGGCGTTCTGGGTAAGAATCGCGGGCGCTACGCCGGAGACGTCCAGAGTAACCGGATCGCTTACAATGCCCGCATTGGTGACCGTTATTGCGGTTTTCGTTCCCGGCTGCAGAGAAAACGGAGCTACGATGAGCAGCCCACTCGCAGAGGCAACCCTAATTGCAGCCGGACTGCCGTCGAAGGCTACACTCACTCCGGACAGGGTGTTGGGCAAACTGCCGGACGGAGCGGCCACACCCGTAGCCGGACCAAGGTTCGCTCCGGCGAGGACCAAAGCTGCTCCAGGTGCGACAGGCCCTGTTAACAGGCTGCCGGCATTTCGGACGCCTTCAGCCGCAAAGATCGGCTTGGTACTGGTGATCGCTGTTCCAGTGATGGTGATCGAATAGCCTCGGAACCACCCGACGAAATCGTCGCTGCCATTGTTCTCGGTGGCAAGGATCCAAGTTCCAAAGCTGTTCTGGCCATTGAAATTAGAGAGCGGCTCGTTGCCTCGGAACGATCCACCTTGCTCGACAGGACAGAAATCTGCATACTTACTTGCCGCGGCGTCATCGAAGGTGATGTTGATGAGCGTTCCTTTCGATTCGCAATTCTTTTCAAGAAGCTTCGTCCGCGTACCCTGAGGTGAAAACAAGAACAGATTCAGATCGCCGGGCCGCGGATAGTCGACATCCACATTCACGGTGACTTTTGAAATTGTCCAAGTGCGCGAGACATAAATTCCGCCGAATACGACCAGGTCGGCGCCGTCATAAGGAATAGGTACCTGAGCCCCGGTGTAAGTGTAGGTACGAGTGGCCTGCTGGGCCTGTACGGGTGAGGTCGACAAACCCAGCACTAAGAGCCCGCACATAGCGAGCAAAGAAATCTTCTTGGCATTTATCATAGTTTTCTCCTTCTTACTCTGAACTTGAACTGATTTCCTACTGAATTGATCCAACTTACGCAACAAGATGCCGGGCGGTTCAGCCGGCGTATATATTCCGCGATACTCTCGGGATTAAACTCCGTTCCGGGCTTCGTCGCCGATGGATTGCGAACGAACTTCTCCTTGTTTGCTTTAATCCGGCGCACCGAATGTCGCTTGTGCATGTTCAGCGAGCCTTTCAGACCTTGCATTTTCCCCCTTGTTCCTGTCGATGTACCGCGATGTGGCAGGTTTTTTAGTGCAAGGAAGGGAGAGAAGCCCCTACCAGGTGCCGAAGCGAAACACCAGTCCAGAGCCGAAATGCATGTCGCTGCGGTAGCTGATGCCACCGAGGCTATTAACCCTGGAGCACGTGTAGTCCAGGCTTGCTACCCGCAGGGCGCTGCCGCCGTGAGCTTCACATCCAAACCGGCTCCGGCAGCCATAGAAGAGCCACTGGTATCCACCTGCTCCGTATACTCCGAGTGCTCTGGCGGGGGGAGGCCCTTGCGTTCCGCGATCAATTCCAGCGCACGTTTTTCCGTAGGGAACATTTTCTCTTGCGTGAGCCGTTGTCCTCCGGCCATGACCTGTATGTACGGGTTCCACCGGCCGGAAGCCAGTGGCATCGGCCACCAGTTGCCACGCCTGCGCGATGCGAAAAGAAGCAGAACCTCCGCCGCCCAGGCAGGAGCCACGAGCCGGCGGACCGGTAAATGTCCGAAAGCTGAAAGCCATGGTGAACTCAAACGGCGCAACTCCCATGGGCGGTGGTTTCACAGACTCGGGAGCCCGCTTCGGGCCGGCACGGCGAACGAAGTCATCCTCAGTTTCTCTAAACACTCCGCGGCGGTCATCGCGCTCCCAAGGCACTCTTCCGCCCAAGACGTTTGCCATACTGCGGGAAGGGTTCAGGCCGCCTCGGACAAAGAGCCGCACATATTTATTGGCCGTTCGCGCTTCGACCCGTTTGATGATGTACTTGTCGATCGCATCCTCGGCCAGCATCCATCCCATACCGATGGCTGGTGTGACGGCCTGGTCCACCAACCCCTGTTGTGGATACAGTGCTTGTACCTGTCCCACCGAGGCCTCGCTGAGCGGTCCGATCTCGAATTGAACGCTATATGCCCAGGCAAACATCGCAGCCCGCAGCCGGCTTTTCCAGTATCTGCGGTTCCGACCAAATTCCACATCCCAATACTTCGGATCGTTCTGGGTCCAAATGAAGCCCGCTACCGCACCTTGCATGGGGTGCCCGGCATAATTTACATAGAATTCATCACCATCGGCCCATCCGTGAAGGTTGCCGGCCGAATTCAGGTAGCCTCGAGGAACCTGATTCATGCCACTACGTGTACCGGGCTCGGTGAGCAGGCGGAATCCGTGCTCGAGGGCAAGGAGCCTCAGTGATTGGTTCAAGACACCGGACCATCTGACGCCGGGTTCGCTATTCGCCACGGGAGCTGCTTGGATGGCCGGAGCGGCTGGCTCGATCAACAGATCGAAGGCCGGTGCGGAGGATGTATCGTCCGCGGAGAGGGCCTCCACAGTTAACAGCGTCATCAAGAAAAGCGCAACAACAATGGCTGACCAGCCGCGACGAACGCACATGCTCGGGATGCGTCCATCGCCCAATTTTTCAGTTGACGGGTCTATAATGACGGGCCTCGCTATTTTTAGGAACAAGATGAACGCACAATTGCCTTCGCGCCCGCCACGTGGGCAACGGTGCAGGATTCGCTGTTCAGATTGAACTGATTTGAGAACCTGTTTCGCGAGCTTGGGCTAAGCCTTCTTAGGTGGATAGTTCTTCAAAATCTTCTTCGCGCCCTTGGCCGCGTTCTTCCGCATCTTGTCCGGCTTGGCTGTGGCATCCAGCGTTTTTTCACCCACGCCGCGCCAGACGAGTTGCTTCTTGGACTCATCATACATATCGAGCGCTATCGACCCGATCGAAATCGTCGACGTGGTAGATGTCGAGAAACCGCCGCCGGAACCATACCAGCCCCCGCGCCACCCCGGACCATAGCCCCAACCGCTGTCGTAGGAAGTGATCTCTTTTTCATTTCTCATCGCGATCTGATAAACGATGATCAGATCGGCGCTTGGCGCATCGGTCCTACTCAGACCCTTCGTGGCTAACTCGGCGTCGAAGGCTGAACCCAGTACCCCACGAGTCAGTTCATCGATATCGGCACTTTGGGGATGCTTGACCCAACGGTAAGTCTTGTACTTCGCGAAATCGGCTTGAGGGTCAAAGTTGTAACGCACGTCTTGCGCTAGTGCGATTGAGCCGAGAAGTAGTGCTTGCAGAACGAAACGAATGATTTTCATAGTCACCTTTGCCTTTGTGATGTCGCTAAAGAAAGCAGCGGAGCCTAGCGGGCGGACGCGGTTTCGCCGCCGTACGGCTGGTAGGCTTTATCAGCCCGCTCCGCGTCTTCTCCGGATAATTGCATCGATGTATCCAGGAATTGCCGGACTCGCGAAGCCCATTCGTCGAAGGCGTCCCTGGCAGCCGCGAACTTAGCCAATCGCGAGAACTGTTCTGCGCCCACCTCGGCTCCGCTTCCCAGCGTGGCCTTGTCGACCATCGCGGCAACCCGCTCGCCGGTTTCTGAATCCACCAGCTCCATCTCGACTTGTACCTTCCCGATGTTCAGGGCTTGTGGCAACGGCTTGCTGTCATCGGGGAGCTCACCGGCCGCCACCGCGCCGCCGACGTCAATACCAACGATCGCCGTCCGCAGGCGAAGGACCAGCGGGCCAGGCTTTTCGACCACTGGGTACGCGTCCTCCACTGCCGAGACTAAGGCATGCCGGAAGTAGTTGGTTAGCGCAGTGCGCGAGGACTCGGGAATCTTGCTTTCATCGGCGTTCGTCGCGACATAAACTTCGATCGGATCGACCACGATTGCCAGATAGCTGTGCAGATTCTTCTGTGCATCCAGGCTGACGTAAGTGATGGTGTCGGCGTCTAATTTCGGATTGGCTTTGAGTTGCGAATAGTCTTTCAGGAAGCCGGAGTGTTCCTGACCAACCGCTAGTTTTTTGACGCCGGAATTGGGCTTCGAACAGGCCGTCGCTATAACCAGCAGACATCCCGCGGCGATGCAGTTCGATACGATTCTCAAGCGGGGAGCAAATTGCTTGTTCATTGTCTATATCTCCTCTGAAGATTCTCCATAATTACCCCTTCTGCGGCCCCGTGACTCGCAGCATATTGAACACATGAAAAGCGAACGGCACCGAATTGCACTTAATCGACGCAAGGTCGGAGTCCGATTTGCTATATACCGATCCGAGCAGAATAATATTTCCGTTCTTGACGACGATCTTGATGTCCGAGCCGCTGCCCCAGAAGTATCGGCCCAGGTTTTGCTGCAGTGCGGCGCGGGCGCCCGCCCGGATCTGCATATCCATACTGCCCAGCGGCAATACTTCGATGTTATTGGTAATGTTCTCGACGCCTTCAATCGATTTCACCCGATTGAAAGCCTCGGACCGGTTCGTCTCTCGAACGGTCCAACCGGAGAGAATGACATCGTCGCCCATCATCACGAAAGAGATGAAATCGTAGTGGGTAAGGTAGGGCATCATAGCCAGCTCATGCCGGACCTTTTCGACAGTCTTGGCTTCGGCGACTTTGTAAGTTCGGATATCCAGCAGTTTCCGGGCCGGGTCGCCCTGTCGGAATGGCGTCGGCCTCTACCGGCTGGACGGATTCCAGCTTGACTGTTCCGGCTTTCAGCTTCGTTTCGCCACTCACCTCAGCGAGTTTTCCCGCGTGCTCTTTCAACATTTTTTCCTTGTTGACGCTCAGCACCGTGTTGTCCTTGAGACGCACCACCACAAGATTCGACCCTTCCTTGAAGGTTTTTTGCGTGCATTGGACGCGGGAATCCGTGATCGGACCCAACATCAGCCGGGCACACAAATCCGAGTCAATGTATGCATGGAAGGTTGAAATCTCCCCGCCACCGCATAGTACGCCGGCCATCATCAGGCTGGCCGCTGCCGGAATAATATTCTTCATATGCTTGTCCTTTGCTAAATTAGCTTCCCCGATTAGCGGATATTCACAGCCGCAGAGAGCCGGAACTGGAAGCGGGTTTCCGGCGGAATCTTGAGAGTCTGCCCACCTGAGGACGCGGCCACACCGACAGCCGCACCGGATACGGCGCCAATGGCGGCGCCCGCCCCGCCGCCGGCAATTCCACCGATGGCTGCGCCCAGGCCGGCCACGCCGATCGTTCTACGTGCGGTCTTCTTACCCTCGCTGCCACCCTTCGTTGTCACAGGTTCGGTCACTACGTCGAAATGCTTCCCATTTACAGTGATGGAGTTGATCTTGAGCGAAATCTCATCGCTGCCCTTGAACCGGCCCGCCTGCTTGACCGTGGCCGCCTGGAGAGTTACATCGGCGCCACGTGGAACCACGACTTTCCCGCCCATCATGAGGGGATCATCCACACTCGCGCGGTAGGTCTGGCCAGGCTTGGAGAGATCTACATTGATAGCGTCGATAATGCGGACGTTGATCATTGTTCCCGCTGGTATCTGGATAGCCGGTCCAGACGCGGCCGGGGGAGGCGGCGGGGGAGGAGGGGCGGTGAACGTCACGCCGGCGACGTCCCCGAGGTTCAGGTTGATGGTCTTTCCACCGTTGTTCTGAAATTCAATGTGGGAGACCGTCCCGCCAAGATAAGTACCCTGCAGTTTCTGTCCATTTCGTAGTGTCACGGTGTCTGCGTTCCCCGCAGTCATTGCGGCGAGTATAAGCGTCGTTGCATGAAACAGAGTTCGGTTCGTCATTGGCGTCTATGTCCTCTCTTTTTTCCTACTGAATCACCGGCAGCGAAGAGGCAATCTGCAGGTCCATCAGGAATTGAATCTGGTTTTCCACCTGAAGGAACCGCGCGGCCAATTTCGGCGAAAGCGCCGCGCTCATCTTCTCGATGTACCGGGATTTGAGCGCCACGCGGTCGCCCTCGAGCCGCAAGGCCAGTTGGGTAAGCTCTTTGGCCTTGTCTTCGGTCATGCTTTCAAAATGGTCGGCGTAATTCTTGATACCGGCCAACTTCTGGTCGGTCAGCTTGGCGCTCTGATCCTGGTATTCCTTGTATATCGGCCAGAACTTAACGGCTTCGTTCTCGGTCAGTCCCATGACCTCCGACACCACCGCGACCTTCTGCCCTCTCAGGTCGCTCCTGAGAAGTTCAATGTAGGCACGGATGTTCAAGTCTTTGGAGTTGGCATCCGCTTTTTGCCCATACGCGCCGGTTCCACACGCCAGGACCAACGCAAAGATGACGGCGGCGTTGGCACGGATGAAAAGTTTCATATGTACTCTCCTCGAAGATTTGAAGTTCTTGCTTCAGCCAGTTGGTTGGTACAGGTACATGCCGCCGTACTACCTGGCTCGCCGTTAAATTGATAAGCCCTCTGTTTGAATAACGCGCTTTATCAAAAATTCCGGTGCAAAAACTATCAATCGCAAGCCCCGTCCGCCGCCGCGGGCACTGCACGGCCTTCGATGTCAGCCGAAACTCCTTGTTGAGATGACGGGCTTTCTGTTCGGGGATATTCAGGCTCGCCTTGCCGCCTGCCCATTCTTCCGCGTAGGGTTGGTAATATAAAAGCCTGCGCCCATCAGTTCTGATGGCGGCCCTCGGACATCGCGGGTCCGATTTGGCAGGGAGAGGCACCCTGGCTCTATTCGGTAACTGTTGCTCGCGGCTGGTAACAATAAGGAGCGGAACCATCACCAAAGTAATCGCCCAAGAGGCAACCCGGGACTGGGCGGCGCGAACAACCCGTCCTCGTTCGTTGAGGGTAACTTGCATTGGGTATTGCGGCATCGGCTAACTTGTATATGCGCCCTGGAAAGCAGCACGGTGCAATTTTGATTGCAAACGCGGCGATGCTGACGGCCTCCCGGCATTGCGCCGGTGAATCCGGAACTGCATTACCGGATGCTTTTACTCACCTGATTTCACATGTGCGTTAGGCATGCGATGTTGCCGAAGCATTGTTCCTTTGGCGGTTCAAGCTTTTTGTTGGCAACATGGTATCGTGTGAGGTTATAGATAGATGGCGGGCAGCATTACCGAAGTCATACAGGAGATCGCTCAGGGAAACCGGGCTCAGGTGGGCGTTCTCTTTTCTTTGGTCTACCCAAACCTCCGTCAAATGGCCGCGAGGCTTCTTAGCCGTGAGCGGCGTGGCCACTCGATGGAGCCTACGACACTGGTTCACGAAGCCTATCTGAAGCTCGTGGACCAACAGTACGCCACTTGGAAGACCAAATCCCATTTTTATGCTGTCGGCGCCGAAGCGATGCGGAGAATCCTGGTCGACCATGCCCGCCATCGAAACCGCCTGAAGCACGGCGGGGACATGTTTCGGATCACCTTAACGGATATAAACGCCAAGTCCTTATCGGTGAGCCGCGACCAGGACGTTCTCGTGGTCGCCGAACTTCTGGAGAAGCTGGAAAAGTTCGATGCTCGTCAGGCAAAGATTGTAGAATTGCGTTTCTTCGGAGGTCTCACACTCGACGAAGCGGCGGAAGCTCTTGATATTTCCCGCAGGACGGTAGCCTACGAGTGGCGAGTGGCTCGGGCCTGGATGCGCGCCGAGCTTAGCGGATCTACTCCTTCGTAAGCCCGCATCGATCAAAACTGCACCGTTAGGCCCGGCGAATCGCGTAAGGCCATGAGCAGCCTTTGCGATGGTTTCTAACGGGCCAGATTCGGTTGGCGGGCAACAGCGAGACGTCAAAAGGATCTTCGCGGAGGTCTGCGACCTTGATCGCGAAACCCGCCGGGACCGGCTGGACCAATTGTGCGGCAGCGACCTCCAGTTGCGCCTGGCAGTCGAGAGGTTGCTGCAATATGATGTTGCCGAGCGCATCTTTGAGAACGACTGGACAGAGAGCGACTAGGCAAGGGATAGCACAAGTATTTCTGCATCCTTTCGCCGGACAACGGGAACTTCAGCTTCCTCCCTGCATCAGCCCAACAGGAAACCGGCCACTCGGTCGAACAATTTTCCGAAAGGCGGGCGGAGGGCAGCCGTAATGTTGAGGTCCGGCTGCACGAAAATTCCTTTCGCGTGGCTCATAGTCTTAAAGCCCTCATGGCCGTGATAGGCGCCCATCCCGCTCGCTCCAACGCCGCCGAACGGAATATCGTCCTGAACATAGTGCAGAAGTGCCAGGCAGCCCCTATGCCTGGTATCAGGGAACGGCTCAGGCGAACCTCAAGCCTGGCGTCTTTGAGATTTGGGCGCGGCCACTGACGCCCTTGGCCGCAGCCAACCGCTCGATGGCTCGATCTTCAGCGGCTTTTCGGCCGGAACTCGGCGTCCCGTGAAGTCGTGTCATGGCCGGTCAAGACGACATCGGGAAGTCACGCCGGGACGCGCGGATCAGGGAACCGGGCCGGCATCGGCTTCATGCCATCGGCCTGATTGTAGCCCGGCGGAGGGGGCGGAAACGGAGCCGATTGCTCGATGAGCTGGCCATAGTACTCCAGCCACTTGCCGTGGTTGAAGGTGACGGCGCCGACGATGCGGCCCCGGTAGCCATAGGTGGCGGCGAAACGGCGCTCTTTGATGGAGCCTTGGGTAAAGACGATCTCGTCGCCGAAGGAGGGCAGGCCGATGCCCTTGATGTTGACGCCGAACTGGGCTGACCAGAAAGCGGGCAACGGGAGGTGCGGCTTCCGGTCGGCCTCGAGGCTGACCATGTTGTGCGCCGCCACCTGGGCCCCGAAGACCGCATTGTCCCAGTGCTCCATTGAGAGAAACTGGTATTCGTATAGCACTTGGGGGGTACGCGCGATATCGCCCGCGACGAAGATGTTGTCGGTCACCACCCCGTTGACGTCGAAGGCGCGGCAGCCGGCATCGCAGGTAACGCCCCAGAAGCCGGTGGCGAGTCTTGCACCCTCCAGCCATTCGATGTTGCGGAGCGACCCGAGCGACGCCACCACCATGTCGGCCTCAAGCGTGGTCCCATCGGAGATTTTGGCAAGTCGCACATGTCCACGCGCGTCACCTTCAAACCCTTGGACTGAGACGCCGGTGCGGAGGTCAACCCCGGCATCCCGCTGCATCTCCGCGGCGATTTCGCCGATCACACCGCCGAGCGCACCGGCAAGCGGCCCGTCGGCGCGTTCTACGACCGTGACGGCGAGGCCGAGCTCGCGGCAGACAGAAGCCATCTCCGAGCCAATGAAGCCGGCGCCGATGACCAGGATCCGCTTCGGCTTGGCAGCCAGCGCCGCCTGCATCCGGCCCGCGTCATCGCTTGTTCGCAGCGTGAAAATCCCTTTCAGCTTGGCCTCCTCCGGGTTGAACCATGGCCGCGAGCGGACACCGGTCGCAATCAGCAGGCGGTCGAAGGGGACCTTGTCTCCGTTGGCCAGGCGCACTTCCCGTTTGACCCGGTCGAGACCGGTGGCGGCAACGCCGAGCCGCCAATCCGCGTCGACCTTCCGCATGCGCGGGAGCTTGGTGTTGCCGGCCGGCACCCAACCCTTCAGGATCTGCTTCGAGAGCGGGGGGCGATCGTAGGGCTCGTGCGGCTCGTCCCCAATGATGGTCAGGCTCCCCGTGAAGCCTTCATCGCGCAAAGCTTCGGCGGCTCGGAGTCCCGCCAGAGAAGCGCCCACTATAACGATACGGCCCTCGGTCTTAAAGGCCTTTACCAGGTCCTGCGCGAGTGTCGATGCGCTCACGCCTTTTTCTCCTCGGTTGCGTCAAGCAGATCCAGCTTGATCGCCTGCACCGGGCAGGACGCCGCGGCTCGCAAGACCCGCAGGCGCTGCGAATCGTCGGGATTGGGATCGTACATTACCGCCTCTTCACCGTTCAGTTTGAGGACATCCGGCGCGAGCGGGATGCACTGCGCGTATCCCAGGCACCGATTCAGATCAAATGCAATTCGCATGTCCCACTCCTCCATTAGCTGGTCTTAGATGCGATTCCACTGGCCGCCTGCAAAGGTCGCGGCGAGGCTTGATTCCCCGGGAACGGCAGTCTCAAATAGCGCAATGAACGCAGGCTGGTTCAGATTCTTTTTTTCTGGCGGCATCTTGCGCGCGCTGCCACGGTCATCAGACAGAGCGGAACACAAGACAAACAACCACACGATTCGCTCTTCGCTGTGCTCTCCTGGCGGAAGTGTATCGATTGGGTACCCAGGCTTGGTTCTCAAAGATGAGGTGACCGACGCCCTCCACCCTGATGACGTGGTTCTTGGTGGAGGCAACGCCAAGAAACTGAAAGACCTGCCTTCCGGTTGCCGGGCGGGCGACAATGCCAACGCGTTCCTCGGAGGCTTTCGCCTCTGGGATAATTCCGGTGGTCGATAATATCGTGGTCCAACGGCTTGTTCTTGAGCATTACGAAATCATGATGATGATAGGGTTACGCCAATGACTGCAAGTCCCGGATTCGACAAACCTTTGTACATCCTTTCCTTCGACCACCGCGACTTGCTCCTAACCATGTCCGGATCGGAGGACATGCTGACTGCGGAGGACGCGGCGGCAGTCGAGTCCGCGAGGTCGCAGATCGCGCTCGCCAAGCACACGGTCTACAAAGGCTTTAAGGCCGCCCTGGCGTCTGGTGTACCGAAGGATAGGGCCGGCATTCTGGTGGACGAGCAGTTCGGCGCCGATATACTTCGCGGCGCGGCGGCGCAAGGCTACGTGACCGCATGCCCCGCGGAGAAGGGCGGGCAGGAAGAGTTCGACTTCGAGTACGGCGAGGACTTCGCCAAACACATCGAGACTTTCCAACCAACCTTCTGCAAGGTACGGGTCCGCTACAACCCGGAGGGTGATCGGGATCTGAACCGGCGGCAATCGGCCCGCCTGAAGCGGTTGTCGGACTACCTGCGTTGCGAGAGCCGTAGCCTGTTCATGTTTGAGCTCCTGCTACCGCCTGACAAGGCGCAACTCACGAAGGTCAAAGGCAACAAGAACGCCTATGACCAGGAGATCCGCCCTCAACTGATGGTTCAGGCTATCCAGCAACTCCAGGATGCGCAAGTTGAGCCAGACGTATGGAGAATCGAAGGACTCGACCGCCGTGAGGACTGCGAGAAGGTTGTGGCTGCCGCTCGGAACAACGGCCGTCACAAAGTCGGTTGCATCATCCGAGGCGAGGGCAAGGACCACGAGAAGGTACGCGAATCGCTGAAGACCGCCGCTGGAGTGCCGGGGTTCATCGGTTTCGCTATGGGCCGAACGATTTTCTCGATTCCGCTCGGCCGCTGGGCGGCCAGGGAGACCACGACCAAAGGCGCAGCAACTCAGATCGGCCGCCGCTACAGCGAGTTTGTGGACATCTTTGAGAAGCGCTGAACAGGTTTCCGTTTACGCCAGAGCGCTTTTTGCCTTGGGTTCAGCGCTCTTCGCCCATACGGAAAGTACAGATTTCGCAGGAAGCTCACGGATTACGTTATTCTCTCCGTCGAGAAAAGTTATGGATTCAACCGAAAACTGTACAGTGTCGGCCTCGATAGAAGACCTTTTTTGTTCGTTGTTGAATACGATGACAAATGTTTCCATTCGCGCATCACCTCCTGAATGCCCAACTCGAGCAGGTTGACGAAGGACTTTGAACTCGCAATCCGTAGGCTTACGAAGGAACCACGACCTGAAAGGCGAGCTACTGAAGTTGCAAACTTTATTATTGCCCAAGTTTTTGCCATGCAAGACTATCTTTAGTATTGGCCTATGGCCGCTTGTGCTTATTGCGGAGCAAATAAACATCTTATTAAATTATTAAAGTCCCCTCTCGGCCTCCGCAAAACAACTTTAGAAAGAAGAGCCGCGTCACTAGTTGAGGAAGGGCCGCGTATTTCGCTCTACGGTAATCGCCCTCATCTGGTCTCCTCCTGTTGCTGCAAGTTGGTTGCTCCCGGTGTTGAGCTTGTTCCGAACTTCCCGCTGCTCGCCATCTGTCATCTCCTTGGATTTCCGTTGCTTAACCGCTTTTGCTCGTTACATGTTCCAGTCCAGGTTGGGGTGAGGATCGAATTGCGGAGGAATACTGGCGAGTACCCTGACGGTCCGTTTCAGCGGCTTGCGGCTGGAGCAGTGTGGCAATCAGGCCGGTCCAGCCCGTTTGGTGTGAAGCTCCGACGCCTCGGCCCGTGTCGCCGTGGAAGTACTCGTAGAAGAGCGGGTAGTCGCGGAAGTGCGGATCGGTCTGTAGCTTGTTGTTGTCGCCGAAAACCGCGCGCTGCCCCTGGTCGTCCCGCAGGAAGATCCGGCCCAGCCGGCGGGTCAGCTCGTGTGCCACCTCCAGGATGGTTAGGTAATGCCCTGAGCCCGTCGGGCATTCGACCTTAAAGTCATCGCCGTAGTATTGGTGGAACTTGTGCAACCCGTCAATGATGAGAAAGTTGACCGGGAACCAGATGGGTCCGCGCCAGTTGGAATTACCCCCGAACAACCCGGACTGTGACTCGCCGGGCCAGTAGCTCACTGTAAGTTGCTCTCCCCTGAGGTTGGCGGTATACGGGTGATCCTGGTGCCTGCGGGATAGTGCCCGCACGCCGTAGCCGGACAGAAACTCCGTCTCGTCGAGCACGCGGCGGAGCACGCTCTTCATGCGGTGCCCGCGCAACAACGAGAGCAGCCGTTGGCCGCCCGGGCCAGGCTCAAACCAGCGCGACGCCTGTGAGGCCAGGTCGGGTCGAGTCTGGAGGAACCAGTCCAACCGGCGCCTGAAACCCTTGAGGCGGTCGAGCATCTCCGGCTCCAGTGTCTCCACCGCGAACAGGGGTACCAGGCCCACCATCGAGCGTACCTTCAGGCGCATCATCCGGCCATCATCGGTGCTCAACTTGTCGTAGTAGAATTGATCCTCTTCATCCCACAGGCCGGGTCCCAGCAACTTGCCGCCCGGGTTGTTGATGGCCCACGCGATGCCCAGGAAATTCTCAAAGAACTTGGTAGCGAGGTCCTCGTAAGCGGAATCGTGCACGGCCAGTTCCACGGCCATTCGCAGCAAGTTGAGGGTATACATTGCCATCCACGCGGTTCCGTCAGCCTGCTCGAGGTGCACACCATTGGGCAGCGTGATGTTGCGGTCGAAGACGCTGATGTTGTCCAGCCCGAGGAAACCACCCTGGAAAATGTTGCGCTGGCGAGAGTCCTTGCGGTTCACCCACCACGTGTAGTTCAACAGCAGTTTGTGGAAGACTCGTTTGAGGAAGAGGAGGTCGCCGGCATCGCCGCGCTGCTGCCGATCGATCTCGAAGACGCGCCAGGTAGCCCAGGCGTGGACAGGCGGGTTGACATCGCTGAACGCCCACTCGTACGCCGGGAACTGCCCGTTGGGGTGCATGTACCATTCGCGGGTGAACAACAGGAGCTGGTTCTTGGCGAACTCGGCATCGACCAGGGCGAGCGGCAGGCAGTGAAACGCCAGGTCCCAGGCCGCGTACCAGGGATATTCCCACTTGTCGGGCATGGAGATCACGTCGGCATTGTTCAGATGCAGCCACTCGCGGTTGCGGCCGTGCTCTCGCTGCGGCGGCGGGGCGGGATGGCGTGGGTCGCCGGCCAGCCAGCGCGGCACTTCATAGCCGTAGAACTGCTTGCTCCAGATCATTCCCGCCAGCGCCTGCCGTTGAACTAAGCGCGCGTCTTCGTTGTCGAGACCGCTCTGCAGCCCGGCATAAAACTCATCTGCCTCGCGGCGGCGAACAGTAAACACTTCGTCAAAGTCGCCGAACGGCGTCGAACTCTGCATTTTCTCCCGATCCGTCCGCGTGAGGCGCAACCGGAGTACCCGTGCCTCACCTGGCGGGACCGTGAACCGGCAGTACGCACCAGCCTTGGTCCCGGCACGGCCAGGGTTGACGGCGTCGTTCCGGCCATGGACCACGAACTCATGGAAAGCGTCCTTGAAATGTCCTTTTGCGCCTGACTGGCCGTACACGCGCTCGGGGTTCGTCTCGTTGTCGCAGAACAACCAGTGTGGCTGTGCATCCGCCTGGCAGCGAAACCGGCCGAGTTCCGGGTGATCGGGCCTCAATGGCGCTCTGGCCGACAGCTTCGAGTCGAGGCCGGGTCTGACCATCGCACCAGGACCAGGTATTACGGAACCAGAGCTGCGGAAGGACATGGATCTCGGCCGTCTCCGGCCCGCGGTTATGGACGGTCACCTGCATCAGGATGTCGTCAGGGGCCGCCTTGGCGTATTCCACAAACACATCAAAGTAACGGTTGTCATCGAACACACCTGTATCGAGCAACTCGTACTCGGGTTCGTGCTGGCCGCGCCGGCGGTTCTCCTGGACCAACTGGGTATACGGGAACTCCCGTTGCGGGTACTTGTAGAGCATCTTCAAATAGGAATGCGTGGGCGTGGCGTCGAGATAGTAGTACAGCTCCTTGACATCCTCGCCGTGGTTCCCTTCGCCGTTAGTCAGTCCGAACAACCGCTCTTTAAGGATGGGGTCGCGTCCGTTCCATAGCGCCAACCCCAGGCACAGGCGAGCCTGGTCGTCGCACACGCCTGCCAAGCCGTCCTCGCCCCAGCGATAGGCCCGGCTGCGGGCCTGGTCATGGGAAAGGTAATCCCAGGCGGTACCGCCCGGGCTGTAGTCCTCGCGAACGGTTCCCCATTGCCGTTCAGAGAGATAAGGTCCCCATTCCCGCCAAGCCTGACGGCCCGCGCGGTCTTCATCCAGTCGTCGTTGCTCGGCGCTCATCATAAGGATATTCCTCTGCCTACGGTGGTTCAGAAAAGGGTTCTGTGACACAAAAGACAGGCGACGGTTGGATGGCCCGGCCCCAAGCTCTGTCAAAGTCACTCGTCATCATCCGTGACTTGCCATGTCTTGTCCGGGTTGTAGAGCTCCATGCTCTTGACGATGTTGAGCGAATCGGGCCCCAGGTCCTTCTCGTACACGACCCCGTCGTAGCTGACCATAAATGTTTTCACGCCTGTGACCCGATACTCGGCCGGTACCGCAACGAGTGCAAAACCGCCGATCATCGCTCCGTCGATCATGTAGTCGAGCTTGCCTAAAAATGCATCCGGGCCCTGTCCCTTCAATATCTTGAAATAGTAGCCGTGGAAGGGCTTGCTCTTATCCACGTAACCTTCTTCGAGGGCTTTCGCTACCGCTTCTCCGACGGGACCGCCCCAACTGCCGTCGGGGTTTCGCCAAGCCAGCCCATCCTGTTTTCCGGGCGTGCTGATAATCTTCTGCGCGTATTGATTCACCCCGGAATTGTCGTGGATCTGCCTGCGCATAGTCCTTCTGGGCTTCCACAAAGCCGCGGCAAATGTTGATGGCATCCAGTTCGTTTTCTCCGATGCGCCGGAACAGAATCTCCTCGCGGCCCGCCTTGGTGTCGAAATACCATTTCCCCTTCTTCTCGACGATGGGAATCGGAACGGGCCAATCTTCGTCACCGATGGATAGGATGGCGCGCTTGGAGTTCTTCGGGTCTATGACCACTGCATTCTTTTCGCGGGCTTTCGCTGCAAATGCAGCTGGCAACGTTCTTATCCCGGACGGCGTCCGCTGACGAAACTAAATCCCGGCCATCTGGTCCGAGGATGTTCATCAGAGCGGGAACGTCGTAATCGGCCGCTGCCTTTACAAGAGCTTCGGCGGCCAATTGTGGCGTGGCAAATGACATCTGTGGCTGACGCCGCGGCTGAGGTTGGTTTCGATTGCGGCGCTGCGTGGACCAGGGTTGCCAGAGCACACGACAGGGCGGCCACCTGGATGGCAAGCAGGGCTTTCGATGTGAAGATGCAGAATATATTCGATCTCATGTGTTTGTCCTCGATCATGGCTTGTCTACCTCCGCCGCCCGCCGCCGCCGCCTCCCCGCCTCCGCGGGAACCCATGCTGGACGATCCCCGGGAACTGCTGGCTCGCGCGCTGCTTCCGCTATAGCCGCTTCCACCGCCGCCGAAGGCCCCACCGCCGCGCGAGGAACTACCGCTCGAGACGCTCCGGTTACCGATGCGATCCGAGCCGCCGCCACGACTGGCCGCGCTAGGTTGTTGCCTGCTGGAAGCACCGGCGCGATTCCCGGCGCTTGACTGTTGCCTGCTGGAAGCACCGGCGCGATCCCGGCGCGACTGTTGCCTGCTGGAAGCATTGCCGCGATCCATTGAACCTGGCTGTTGCCGCCGCCTTGGTTTTGTCGAGCGTCGGCCTGCCGGGTGGCTGTAGACGCCCCGCGAGTGGTGCCGCCGAACTTGTTGGCCGTCGCCTGATTGGAATAGGGAGCGCCGCCGCGGTGCTGCGCGTTGTGCTGCCAGTTGCTGTTCCCACCGCGATTCCCGCTGTTGATATTGCGTCCCGCCGCTGACGTTGGTATTCCTGTTGGAATTGTTCACGAAGCTGTTGTTGTTGTTAATATTGATGTTGTTGTTGCCGCCGCCCCACCCGGCATTGTATCCCCAGCCTCCGCCCCAGGCGGCCCCCATGGCTATGCCAACGCCAAAGCCTATAGCGGCGCCCGCGACGTAGGCTCCGACTGGCGGATAGACGATCGGAGGATAGGGGTAAACTGGCGGGCCGTACACCACCACGGGGTTATAGCTGGGAACGTATACGACCTGTGGGTTGGCCTGCTCAATCACGACGACGGTCTTGTTCTCCACCACCTTCGTTTCCACTTTTTGCTGCTCAGTGGATTTCAGGTTCCCCGCACCCTGGGCCTTCATGCGCATGCGCTGCACTGCGTCCATCACGTCGCTCTGTTGGGCCAAAAAGGCGTTGCCCAGGTCCGTAGTCCACTTGATGTTTTCCGCGAGTTGCTTGACCGCATCGGGCAGCGCCGCCAAGCCCTGTATGCTGGGGTCCCAGTCTTGCTTCTCTACGGCAGCCACCAGAGCCTTGTCTTTCAAGTCCTTGTGGTGCAGCAACCACTGCTGAAGCTGGATTACTTCCAGAGGATAGGTGGATGCGGCGAGCATCTGAGCCAGCAGCGGATCAGGATAGAGCGCGATGGGCGCCACCAGCGAATCCAACTGATCGTTCGGAATTTTAGGCGCTTCTGTTTTGGGTGCCTCGGCTTGCTGCGCCTGCGCATACACGACTGCGGAATGGGGTGCCAATAGAAATACACAAAGCAGCGATAGCGGGCCCCGAAATACGCCGAACGGCATTGGCTGAGGTTGGTTCATTTTCATGGTAGTAGTGGACACTCCAGTTCAGAACGCCAGTGGCCTCCCGCTAACTAACTGCGCTATCTCGTGTGTTTCGGTGCAACTCAAATGTTCTTCCTAACGCTGCAGGGCTGATTGAACTCACGGGTGTCGCCGGTAATAATGCGGATTCCGGGCCGCGGATTCTAATTGTTTGAGCCTCAAGAAAGTTGCACTGAAGTGCCGGATGTAGCGCGTTTGCTCGACAGGGAATGTGATGAACGCCAAGGGATTATTCAATGGTTGAAATCCGGATTACCTCGGATCCCAAATTCCTCGTCATCGTACGCGCGATGGTAGGTGAGTTCTGCGGGTTCTTCGATTGCTCCCCGCAGGAGCAGCGCAAGATAGTGCTTGCCGTAGACGAAGCCTGCGCCAATATAATCAAGCACACCTACCACGGCGACCGGAACCAGAGCATCAGGATTTTCTGCAAGGACAACGAAGATGTTCTCGAAATAATTTCTTGATTCGGACATTGTCCCGTGCCTTCCATTGTGGGAAGATTTCTAAGCACGGGCTGTATTGATGCCGGCTTTGTCAGCGACGTACCACGAGGGCGGCGGACGTCGAGCAACCGTACTACCTCGACGCCACGCCCACGTATTCGTATTTGCAGCTGCACTGCAAGTACCCGCACCGGGAGTTTCCATATAGGCACACTCCGATGGCGCACTCAGCCAGATACCGAAGCGTCCTCCGAACCCTCCTTCGGACGCTGATGCTCTTCTGCCCGACGGCGTCCGGCGTCGGCGCGCAGGACCGCTTCGCAGCCTCGACTGCTATTAATCGCGGCGTAGTGAAGCTACCGGTCGTGGATAAGCAGGATATCCGCTTTACTCAGCTTTCCGTTGGTGGGGAATCGCTTCGGCTCGACATTCGCGGCATCACGCAAGATAACTATGGCTTTATTTGGTTCGGTACTACTAACGGTGGTTTGTATCGCTACGATGGGTACAGTCTTAGGTCTTATCAGCATGATCACAATGACCCCAATAGCCTAAGCGATGACACGATCCGAGTTGTTTACAAAGATCGGGATGGCATTCTCTGGATCGGCAGTAACTTTGGAGGGCTCGACCGCCTCGACCCGGCTGAGGGCACGTTCAGGCATTACCGGCATGACGCAGCCGACAAGCGGAGCTTGAGCGACAATTCAGTCGGTTGCATCTACCAGGACCGCAGCGGCGTACTCTGGGTTGGGACGCGCGTCGGACTCAACCGTCTCGACGCGGCGAGCGGAGCATTCGTCCACTACCACCACGAGACTAAGGAAGCCGTCGGCGGCAATATTCAAGGCGATAATTTCACTTCCATTTTCGAAGATCGGCTGGGCAACCTCTGGGTTGGCACCGTGAAGGGCCTGAACAAGCTGGATAGGAACACCGGCCGTTTTACGCGCTTCCTGCATGATCCGGCAAATCCCCAGAGCCTGGCTAATGACTACGTAGCTTTCATCCGGGAGGACCAGTCTGGCCTACTGTGGGTGGGATCAATGGGGGGAGGCGGTTTGAGCGCTCTGGACGTGAAAACCGGCAAGTTTACGCGGTATTCCTTTCACGCGGAAGAGCCCGGCGGCCAGACCATCTCCGGCGTGGGAAGTCTTTATGAAGACCGCGAGGGAGTGTTGTGGCTGTCTACCCTGAGCAGAGGATTGCTGAAGCTCGACCGCGAGCGCAAGCGGTTCATTCGGTACAGCACAGATCCCGGAAACTCGACCAGTCTGCCGAACGATGGCGTTTCGACCGTATTTGAAGATGCGGGAGGAACGATGTGGGTAGGTACCGCTAGCGGCCTGAGCCGCTTCCCGCAAACGCCATCCCCGTTTGTCAACTATAAGCATGAGGCTGGCAATCCGCAAAGCCTGTTTCGCAACGAAATCACGTCCGTGCAGGGGGACAGCCAGGGATCTCTGTGGGTCGGGACTAACGGAGGACTTAACCGGCTGGATCAAAAGACCGGGCAAGTCACTTTATACCGGCACAATCCCAAAAATACCCGCAGTATTTCTGACGATTGGGTTACCACAATTCGCGAAGACCAGTCCGGGACGCTCTGGTTTGGCACGGTCGGCGGCGGCCTCAACCGATTTGACCCTGCGACGGGAAAATTTTACTCATACCGATACGATCCTAAGGACCCTGCCAGCCTGAGTAGCGACGTGGTGGCTACCTTATTGGTGGACCGGAACGGAGTGCTTTGGGTAGGAACCGATGGCGAGGGGCTGAACCGCTTTGACTCAACGACTGGAGAATTCAAGGTTTATCGGAACCATCCGAAGGCTCCTGAGAGATTAACAGTGTTGTTCGAGGATCGAGCCGGAGTGCTTTGGCTAGGGACTAAAGATGGACTGAGCCGCTTCGATCGCAAGACCGAACACTTCACCACCTATCAACATGAAGTCAATGATCCTCATGCCGCTAGCCTCAATACGGTGACGGCTATCCGCGAGGACAACCAGGGACGGTTATGGGTTGGCACCATGTACGGCCTCAGTCAATTCGACCGAAACAGTGGAACCTTCACCGTTTTCACGAGGAAGGACGGCCTGCCAAATACTCCCGTTCGGGGGATTCAGAAGGATACGGAAGGGTACCTATGGCTGGCCATGGGAAACGGCCTCATTCGATTTCATCCGCTGACCAGGACGCTTCGCCACTATTCAGAACCCGACGGCTTGCCAGGTAACCTCCTAAACCCGTATGGGGCCGAGAGCAGTTGGCAAAGTCAGAATGGCGAAATGGTGTTTGGTTCAACCAACGGCATAACGGCTTTTTATCCCGAGAGAATTTCTCCGAGTCCCTACGTTCCGCCGGTGGTGCTGACTGAATTCCGCTTGTTTAATAAGGCCGTCGAACGCGGCCCTGATTCGCCGCTCCACAAGCCCATCTGGGCGACGAATTCCCTGACGCTGACTAACGCACAGAGCATCTTCACGCTGGAATTCGCCGGCTTGAGTTATGCCGCCCTGGAGAAGAATCAGTATCGCTATCGGCTGGAGGGGTTGGAATCAGAATGGAACGAGGTGGATAGTAGCCGCCGCCAAGCCACTTATACCAGCCTTCGGTCCGGACACTACGTCTTTCGGGTTCAGGCATCCAATAAAGATGGGCTGTGGAACGAGAAGGGCGTAACCCTCGCCATCACGGTCCTGCCGCCCTGGTGGGCGACATGGTGGTTCACCGCTATTGCCGGCCTGATGATTTCAGCAGCATTGTTAGCAACTCATCGGTATCGCCTCAGGGGATTGCAACTCGCAGGCATCCGGCTGGAGGCTCAGGTGGCGGAAAGGACCCGCGAACTCGAGATTGCCAAGGAAGCGGCGGAGCGAGCCAATAGGGCCAAGAGCACATTCATGGCGACCATGAGCCACGAGTTGCGTACGCCGCTCAATTCGATACTCGGTTTCGCTGCTCTGGTGCGCGACAAACCCCACCTTTCCGAAGAGGATCGCAAAAACCTGGATATCGTCAGTCGAAGTGGCGAACATTTGCTGGGCCTCATCGACGACGTCCTGGATACAGCTAAAATCGAAGCCGGGCGCGCCACGCTGGATAAGCGATCCTTTGATGTCATCAATCTCCTGCGTGACAACATCGATATGATGCGCGCCCGTGCGGCTGATAGGGGTCTCGAACTTTTTCTAAAGAGTTCTCCGATGGTCCCGCGGTTTGTCCGCTCCGATGCCGGCAAACTTCGTCAAGTGCTGATCAACCTGATGGGCAACGCCGTCAAGTTCACCGAACGCGGCAGTGTGACCGTGCGCCTCGATGTCAAGAGGATGGCCACCGAGCCGCGAGATGACAGCCGGGATATCCTGCTGATTCTTGAAGTGGAGGACACCGGAATCGGTATCGCCCAGAAAGATCAGGCACGCATCTTTGAGGTCTTTGTCCAGGCTGGCAACACCTCCGCCCAGAAAGGTACTGGCTTAGGACTCAGCATTACGCAGCAATTCGTCCACCTGATGGGCGGGACGATCAGTGTCCAGAGTACCCCGGGGAAGGGATCGATATTCAGGGTGGAGCTGCCGATGGAGCAGGTTGAGGAATCCGATGTGGTGGCAGCGAATCATGACCACCGGCATGTGGTGGGCCTTGAGCCTGGGCAGCCTGACTATCGCATCCTGATCGTGGAAGACAGAAAAGAGAACTGGTTCTTGCTGCAGCGGCAGTTACTGCATACTGGATTCCAGGTGCAAGTGGTCGAGGATGGTGTTCAAGCAGTCGAGATGTTTCGCACCTGGCAGCCGCACCTGATCTGGATGGATGTACGCCTTCCAGTTATGGGAGGCGTGGAGGCAACAGGCAAAATCCGGGTTCTAGAAGGCGGCACTAAGGTTAAGATAGTGGCGCTTTCTGCTTCGGCATTCGCCCAGGAGCGGGAAGCCGTGCTGGGTGCGGGTATGGACGATTTTCTGCGTAAGCCCTACCAGCGCGAGGAAATCTTCGGCTGTCTGGCCCGCCATCTCGGCGTACGCTATATGTACCGGCAGGTTCAGAGGGCCCGCGCGGCGGATTCAGCTCCCGCGCTCGTGACGGATTTGGCGATGCTTCCGGAGCAGTTGCGAAAGGAACTGGCAGACGCCGTGGTCACCCTGGATGCCAGGCGAATCAGGGAAGTGATTGACCGCGTGTCCGAACACGATGCCCGGTTGGGCGACATCCTGGCCCGGGCGGCGAAGCGATCCGCATATAGCGAGATCCTTAGGGCGCTTGAGAACTGCAACGCCGGTTCGCGAGAGAAAACCCTGTAACACGCTCTCAACACCATCAAATATTCTGAGTCAACCGTCACCGCCAGTCATCGTGTGCCCCAGAGTTCAAGATGCTGCGGTTTCTTGCAGTTTGTGCTGGCGTCGCGGCCGCCTTAGGACAAGAGCAGCCTGGCGGCGTCCAGCAGGACACCGCGCACATTCTCGGAGTAATTCCCTCCCATGGTGTCACGAACGACAAGAACGCAGCGCCTCTCAGTTCCTCCGCGAAGTTTCGGCTGTTCACGGCGAGTGCCACTGACCCCTTCGCTCTGGTCGGCGTCGGGCTGCAGGCTGGGATAGGTCAACTAAAGAATCAATTCCCGGACTACGGCCAGGGCGGCTCCGGCTATGCGAAGCGTCTTGGCGCGTCGTACTCGGATTTCGCGATGGCGAGCTTCATGACCAACTATGCCTTTCCGAGCCTGCTGCGGGAGGACCCACGCTATTTTCGGGAAGGTTCCGGGACCTTCAAAAAGCGGCTCGGCCACGCGCTCGCCAGCCCTTTCGTAACCCGCACCGATAGCGGTAGCTCAAGATTTAATTATTCCAACGTGTTAGGCACAATCACCGCCGGAGGTATCTCGAATGCGTACTACCCCTCTTCGGATCGCGGCGCGGGACTGGTCTTCTCCAGAGCTGGCGTTGCTATCCTGTTTGGCACGGCTAGCGCGGTCGTCGCTGAGTTTGGACCGGACGTTGGCAGGAAATTGCGTGGCAAGCCGAAAAAATGAAAAGATCAGGACAATAGATGCGTGTTTTTACCTCAATTGCTCGTGAAACTGCTGCTTAACGCCGAAATCGTCGGAACAGGATTGATCATCAGCCGTGTGTGCGGCTTCGGCCTGTTGTCGCTGGGAGGGACGCAGTAATGTTGTGACTGTGGAATGGGAGAAAACTCAATTAGAAATGCCGAAGACTTTGTGGAGGAATTCGATAGGTCGGTACCCACAACCTGATCACGCTTTTCTTTTTGGGATACGCCCTCGTTCTCATTACCAAGATCCGTTGCTTCCCAACGAGTCCTTCGACCGGCGGCCAGACGGACGTCGTTCCCTTTGCGGCATTGCCCGGCGCCAGCAAAAAAAGAAATAAATCGAACCGTCGTTGCCGCACATTCTCCCCGCTGGCGGTGTAGGTCGCGAACGCAAATCACCCATAGCGTTGCTACGCGCGGCGTCGCCGAGGCCCGCGCCATCGCCAAAGGGCATCAAGTATGTTGATTAACATCATTCGCAAACAATTCGTCCTGGCCGCCATTGTCTTGGCCGGACTCACTTTCGGCACTGCTTCGGCGCAGAATATGGCCAAGGCGCAGGTCGCCAACCTGATCGCGAAGGTCGAAAACGGTGTCGACCAGTTTCGTGACTATCTGAAGCGCCGCGGGGACAGCGCCCACAGTGCTGCGGCTACGCCTGAGGCTCAGACGAAGCGTGCGAAACGCGGGCAAACTACGGATTCCCAAAAGGCCACCGCTAACGCAAAGAAAGACGAGTTGGACGACGCCCTGGGCGAGATTAACAACTCCACGAACCGGCTACGCCGCAAGTTCGACGCCACCGACACCTGGATGGAGACAAAGACTGAGGTCCAGCGCGTGGTCGACGATGGCCGCAGGATCAACCAGGCGATCACAAGGGGGAACTACGGCAGCGAAGCAGCCAGGCTTTGGGGCGTGCTAAGAACCGGAATCAATGACTTGGCGCGAGCATATGGTGTCCCTCCGCTCGGAATCTGAACGCTCGGTGGATAACTTGAGTCGAAAAGGATCGGCGATCTCCCGTTTGACAAAGGAGGGCAAAGGGTGGCCGTTAGAAATCAAAGAGCGGTTGGCGCCACCCTCGTTTCGGCGGGCCTGCTCTTGTTCTGCTCCACGGCACGCGCGCAACCCGGCGTGCCTGAATCGCCTCCCATTGAAAAGCGGCCCGAGCCGCCCAAGGACGTTCTTGGACGCAACACGCCTCGCGGTACAGTTCTAGGATTCCTGATCGCCGCACGCGAAGGAAATTACGAATCCGCCGCCCGGTACTTGAACACTCATCAGCTCGGGACGCCTGCGGCGGACCTCGCGCGTCAGCTCTTTATTGTCTTGGATCGCCGGCTGCCCGCCGGGCTCGCGCAATTGAGCGACCGTCCGGAGGGCAGCTCGCCGCTTCAGATCAGGTCGGACCGGAATGTAATTGGGACCATCAGCAGCGAGGGCGAGACCGTAGATATCGTCGTCGAGCGTGTGGATCGAGGAAAAGACGGTCTGCTGTGGCTGTTCTCCGGCGACACCCTCAAGGCCGTTCCGGGTCTTTACACGGAAAGCTCTGGAATCCCGATTGAGGACGTCATCCCCAAATTCCTGGTAGATACTCGAATCGCCCGGACACCTCTGTATCAGTGGCTGGCCATATTTGTCGGCATGCCGCTGCTGTATCTGTTTACCGCTTTGTTGAACCGGCTGCTCGGCTCCTTGGTTGGCCAAGCGCGGCGGCGCGTGAGCAAGCGTGAGGCTCTGCCAAATCCCAACGTGTTACCGGTTCCGGTTCGCCTCCTATTCATGGCTCTGATAATCCGCTGGGTGTTGTCCATTGTCACTTTTCCTCTATTCGCGCGCGAGTTCTGGACGGCCACCGCCGGGGTTATCACGATCGTGGCCTGTGTCTGGGCGTTGATCCTGTTGACCGGAGTGGCCGCAGTTCTCCTCCGCCCGCATCTGGAACGTGTCCCTATCGCAATCCTGCGGCTGGGGCAAAGAGCGATCCAAGCGGTGTTCATTATCGCTGGTATGCTGATCGCCTTCCGCTATTTCGGAGTGAATCTCACTGCCGCCCTCGCGGGGCTGAGCGTTGGTGGTATTGCGATTGCCTTGGCTGCGCAAAAAACCATGGAAAATGTGATCGGTGGAATCTCCGTCGTCTTCGACAGGGTAGCGCGCGTGGGAGAACTTGTGAAGGTAGGCGATGACCGTGGCTTTGTGGAACATGTCGGCTTACGTTCGACTCGCATCCGCACCTTCGACCGGACAGTAGTCTCCATCCCCAACGGGCAGCTTGCGAATGTGAGCATGGAGAACATCTCCATCCGGGACAAGTTCTGGTTCCACCACACTCTAAGGCTGCGCCATGAAACCTCCGTCTCAACGATGCGCGAAATCCTCGATAGAGTAAAGAATCTCTTGGCCCAATGTCCGCGCGTCGAAAGGGGCTCCGTGCGAGTGCGCTTCCTCGGTTTCGGAACATCGTCGCTCGATGTCGAAATCTTTGTCTACGTCTTCGATAGCGATTGGAACTCCTTCCTCGAAACCCAGGAGAACCTGCTACTCGACATCATGGAGATTGTCCAGGCGGCCGGCACCGGGCTGGCCTACCCGTCCCAAACGCTGTACGTGGCTGGATTCAACATACCTGACAGGAACGCCCCGCAGCACGCCACGACGGATCCGAGCGCGTCTTTGCAAAGTGGCCGAAGACGTGAGGCCGCGTCCGGCCGCGAGGGAAAGTAGGGGAATGGCGCACTTTCGGGAATCGATCGAATTGGTTTCCGTTGGTATCGAGGCCATGGCCGTCGCGATCATGGTCTGCATCATCCTCGTCGCGACAGCGCGCTGGTTATTTGACTCGGCGAAAGAGATTGAAGGCGCTTACGAGAGGTACCGCGAGATGTTGGGGAAGACCCTGCAGGTCGGCCTCGAACTCCTGGTGGCCGCGGACATCGTCCATACAGTGGCCCTCGATTTGACAATCGTGAACATCGGGTTGCTCGCGGCCCTGGTGGTAGTGCGGACGGCGATTGGATGGACCCTGAGTGTCGAACTGGAGGGCCACTGGCCCTGGCAGGGAGCGAAAAAAACGGCGCCCAGACCAGAGGGGAAGATTCATGAACGAAATTCTGAGGCGATTTTCCGGGAACCTGGTTGACCGCGTGCGCGGGTACATGAAACGCTCTCCCGGTAGCAAGAGATAGGACAAATGAACGAAGAGACTCCGAAGCAAGTGTCCGATCCGCTGTCAGACAAGGCCGGCGTTGGTACGCAATTGGCGCACCAACGCACAGACATGGCTATGGATCGGAACTACCTGGCTGGCGAGCGCACGCTCATGGCGTGGATCCGTACGTCGCTCTCGATGATCAGCTTCGGATTCACCATCGGTAAGCTCGGAAAGGTCCTGCAGGACATCGAATACAAAGGGCTCCTGGGAAACACTCGCACGGTGAGCATCCAAACGCTGGCTTACTCCCTTGTGCTCATGGGGACCGTAGCGCTGCTGGCGGCTGCTTTGCAGCACTGGCGCCGCGTGCGCGACCTCCGCGCCATGGGTCTTGGCTACCAGTTCAGCATTACGTTTATCGTCGCGCTCTTGTTGGCAGCCGTGGGAGGTTTCGCCTTCAGTTCCCTGGTGATGGCGTTATGAAATCTCAAGTCAGAACACCGATACGCCAAGACCAAACCGTTTGTGATCGAAAAAAAGAACCGCGCGATTCATTCGCATCATTCCTAACCCTGCGGCGCCATCGATAGCAATACCGGCTCGGCTACGGCTAATCAGAAGGAGCTCATCTTGACACGAACTATACAGACGCTTGTGTCTGTGGTGCTGGTTGGTGCGATCACAGCGGCAGCATATGCGGGAGAGATTAGCCACTACGCGCCCGGCGTGGCGAATATTCGAGACTTGGCCGTTCCCGAGCCAGGTCTCTATTTCCTAACTTATAACTACGGCTATTTAACAGACACCCTCAATGACGCTCAGGGTAACAAGCTCAGTTCCGTGACCCTCGGACCCGGCTCGAACGTAAAGTTGAATGTCAATGTGGACGTCTCCGCATACGCTCTGGCGCCTGCGTTGATTTGGGTAAGCAAACACAAATTTCTCGGAGCGAAATATGGGGCTTATGTTGCCCCCACCTTTACGAATACCAGTATCAACGGACTAATCTCCGCTGCCGATCGCGCTGGGCGCAGCGCAAGCACCGGTCAGTTTAATGTCGGGGACACGTTTGTGCAGCCCCTTTGGCTGGGCTGGTCCGGGAAGCACTTCGAAGCTGCATACGCCTATGGTTTTTACATCCCTTCCGGAAAATACAGGATTGACACGTTAGCCGTGCCGCGCGTCGGCGCCGTCCGTGTCGAGGCGCCGGACAATACGGGCTTCGGCTTCTGGACGAACCAGAACCAGGGAGCGCTTTACATCTACCCATGGCCTGACAGACGACTGGCTATCCAGAACGGACTAACCTGGGAGATTAACCAGAAGAAAAGGGGCTTCGATCTTACGCCGGGTCAAAACCTCACGTATAACTGGGGCTTGAGTCAATTCCTTCCGCTAAAGAAGGACCAGTCTCTGCTGGCCGAAGTGGGCCCAACTGGCTACGACAGCTTTCAGGTCTCCAATGACCGCGGCACGGCTTCCCCAAATCCAGGCGTCCATGACCGTGTTCATGCAGTCGGTGTGCAGATTGGGATGACTGCCCCGAAGCGCGGGATGGTATTGAACTTTCGATGGCTCCATGAGTACTCCGCAGTGAATCGTTTCCAGGGTAGTTCGATCGGGTTGAACTTCGCCATGAAGTTTCCAACGGAATAGGGTATGGCACGTCCCGATTAACTGATTTTTGATAAGGAGAAGACCGAATGCCCGATCCGAAAAATGACGAACGGCGCGATTTTCTAAAGCGCGCTTACCTGCCCGTCCCCGATCGCCAGCGCACTGGCTTAATTACGTACGGCGCGAAGGATCCCAATAGGAGAACAGATCCCACGACTAACTGACCGTCGGGTCAGCCTCGCTGACATTGAGTAGCCATTGCAGCAAATCTTCTGAGTCGGCGTGCGCACCGCTGCATTATTGCGGTAAGTGCTATTGCCACTAACCAGGCGCGCGAGGACCCTCATGGCGTTGAGTAGCCTGGTTGCTTTTCTGGTATACCCGGCGTTCGCCCGCCCCAAGACGGACGTGATCGTAATGAAGAATGGCAACATCTTGACGGGTGAAGTCAAAAATCTCAGTAATGGTGTGCTTCACGTCGATCTGGATTACGTGGATGGCACGATTCAAATTGATTGGCTTAAGGTCGTTCGACTGGAGAGCACGTATTTGTTTCGTGTGTCTCTCCAGGATGGTTCCACGTATTCGGCCAAGATCGTAAGCCGTGAATCGCTTCCCGGCGCTCCGGTCCAAATCGAGATTCAGCCGGTTGGGGAAGAGCCTCAGGTGATTGACAGGTCCACGATCGCGAGGATGACAGAGACTTCCGAAAGTCTTTGGCGGCGATTCAGCGTCGACCTTAAACTGGGATCAAGCTACTCCAAAGGCAATAGCACAACTCAGTATAACCTTGGTACGGGACTCGACTATTCGGCGACCCGCTGGGGCGCAAACCTCACCTACAGTTCCAACTTGTCGGCCAGTTCCGGCGCCTCAATCGCTTCAAGAAATCAGATGGATCTATACTCATACCACGAGCTTCCCTGGAAAAACTTCTTCTATGCAGGCACTGCCGGTTACCTGCAGAGCACGGAACAGGGGATCGATCGGCAAACCAATCTGACCTTCGGTTTGGGCGGCTACCTGAAGAATACCAACCTCATTCAATTCTCCCTTCTTGGGGCGCTTGGATACCAAAGGACGAACTATTCGGAGGCGGTTGCTCAACTGACGCAAGACGTCGCGGTAGGAGTAATTTCTTCGAACCTGCAAGTATTCAGTTTCAAGAGGACTCGACTCAACATCACGGCTTCGATAGCACCGGCTCTGAACGGACAAGGGCGCATATTTGCAAAAACCAACGGGACTTACTACGTGAAGGTCGTCCGTAAGATCGACTGGAACTTTTCGTTCTACGGAAACTGGGATACCAACCCGCCGGGTTCCCTGCACGGCAGTGACTACGGCTACACGAGCGGCTTGAGTTATTCGTTTGGAAGTAAGTGGTAGCTATTCTGTGGCTGGTCTGAGCCTAAAGGCAGCTACGTCCGTGAAGTCCCACCTCCAGGCGGCCCATCGGTGAGACACGGTAGCCGAACTCGCGCTCAGCGTCGGTGTGGTCGACCAGCAGCATCAGGCGGCGGCCCGCTCCAGCGGCGGTCCATTGGAGCACCTGCAGGTCGCCATCGGAGTTGCCGAAGGCAGCGATCGGCCTGCGGCCGATGAACTTTTGGATAGCGAGGCGGCTTGCCATTAACCCCCCGAGGTCGTGGATGTCCTCGAAGCGACGCGCCTACTGCACCGCCATCGCGACCCGGAAGCGCTCCTCCGGCGAGATCAGGTGGTCATGATCTTCCTTCTCCAGGTCGATCTGGACCCAGTTGACCTCGCCGCTGAACTCGTTGTCTGAAGGACCGTAGTCCGGTGAGACCGCCGAGCCGGTTTCCTTCCCGACGTCGCAGGTCTCGTCGGCGGAGAACAGCATCGGCACCGTCATGTCGACGCGGCCCTCGCCGTCTTTCTTGCCGTCCACAAAGAGCGACACGGCGCCGCCCTTGGCCAGGCCGCCGCCGTCGTACTTGAAC
This sequence comes from Bryobacteraceae bacterium, assembly GCA_963770345.1. Taxonomy (GTDB): domain Bacteria; phylum Acidobacteriota; class Terriglobia; order Bryobacterales; family Bryobacteraceae; genus CAVYPH01. The sequence goes on from CAVYPH010000004.1 coordinate 867,224, forward strand.
TCCATGCGCACCTGGTGCTTGCCCGCGGGAATCGGCTGCGTGCCTTCGGTATAGAACCGTCTGAATGCCGAAGAAGTTGTAGCAGTGCTTCAGCTTGCCGTTCAGGGCGTAGAGGCTCCAGCCGCCGACGCTGCCGCCAAGCGCGACGATGACGCCGTTGGCGCCGGATTTCGGCACCTCGATCTCCGCGGTCAACGAATACGACTTGTTGTGCGTGACGACGAGAGAACCTTCACTCAGCCGCGACATGCCGCCAAACAGGATCTGCGAGTTGCCCTTGATGAGCTGCGGACGGCCCGCGAGGTCCGCGTTAAAGCGCTCAAACGTGCGATCGTCGAGCGGGAGCACGCTGTACTTTGTCGCCTCGATCAGAAATAGCCGCTGCAGCTCGGCCAGCTTCTTCGGCTGCTCCTTGGCGAGGTCCTTCGACTGAGTCCAGTCGGTGTTGGTGTCGTACAGCTCCCAGACATCCTCGTCGAAGGCGCGCTTGTAGGAACCCACCCACGGGACGCCATGCCGGGTCACGGCCGTCCATCCCTTGTGATAGATGCCGCGGTTGCAGAACATCTCGAAGTACTGGGTCTCGCGGCGCTCGGCGGCCTTGGCGTCGTTGAACGCGTAGAGCATGCTGGCGCCCTCGTACGGCGCCTGTTGAATGCCGTTTACGAATGTAGGCGCAGGTATCCCTGCGGCCTCGAGGACCGTCGGCGCGATGTCGATCACGTGACAGAACTGTGACCGGATCTCACCCTTCCCCTTGATGCCGTTGGGCCAGTGCACGATGGTGCCGTTGCGGGTACCGCCGAAATGCGAAGCGACCTGCTTGGTCCACTGATACGGCGTGTTCATCGCATGCGCCCAGCCCACGGCGTAGTGGTTGTAGGCTTCAGGCCCGCCGAAGTCGTCGATCTTGCTCATCAGGAATTCAGGGGTTTCGAGCTTGCCCATGCCGTTGAGCACCGCCACCTCGTTGAAGCAGCCGTTCAGCGTGCCTTCCGCCGAGGCGCCGTTGTCGCCGAAGATGTAGTAGATTAGCGTGTCGTCGAGGATTTCCAGCTCTTTCAGCGTGTCGAGCAAGCGGCCGACGTGGTGGTCGGTATGTTCGAGGAACGCGGCATAGACTTCCATCTCACGCGCCAGAATCGGCTTGAGCGCCGCAGGCATGTCGTCGTAGGCCGGAATTTCGTCCGGCCGCTTGGTGAGCACCGCATCCGCCGGGATCACGCCCAGCTTCTTCTGACGAGCAAAGGTCTCTTCGCGCAGCTTGTCCCACCCGCCGTCGAACTTGCCCTTGTACTTGTCGATCCACTCTTTCGGCACGTGATGCGGAGCGTGGGTGGCGCCGGGCGCGAAATACATGAAGAAGGGCTTGTCGGGCATCAGCGCCTTCTGCTGGCGCACCCAGCCCATCGCCTTGTTCGTCATGTCCTCGGTGAAGTGGTAGCCCTCTTCGGGACTCTTGCCCTGTTCCATCGGCGTCGTGCCTTCGTAGATGGCGGGATACCACTGGTTGGTTTCGCCGCCGATGAAGCCGTAGAAGTACTCGAATCCGCCTCCGCCGGTGGGCCACTGGTCGAACGGGCCTAGCGGGCTCGTCTGCCAGACCGGTACTTCATGGCATTTGCCGAACTGCGCCGTCGAGTAGCCATTGAGCTTGAGGGTCATGGCGAGCGGCGCCTTGTTCTTCGGCAGCACCGAGGTGTAGCCCGGCGCCGAGGTCGCGATTTCGCAGATGCCGCCCATGTTCACCGAATGGTGATTCCGCCCGGTGAGCAGCGCCTGGCGCGTTGGAGAGCACAGCGCTGTCGTGTGAAAACGAGTGAGCTTCAGCCCGGTTTTCGCCAGCCGCTCGGCGTTCGGCGTGGGGACCGGGCCGCCAAACGCGCTCGTGGCGCCAAACCCGCAGTCGTCGATCAGCACGATCAGTACGTTGGGCGCGCCCTTGGGCGGCCGCAGCGGCTCGATCGGCGGAAACGCCGTGTCCGGATCTTTCGCGTCGTAAGTGGTCAATCCCACGTGCTGCGCATCCGGGATCGGAAGAATCGATCGTTGAATCTTGTCTTGTGAACTCACGCTGCTTCTCCTTGTACACTCAATTGAGCGCGCTCGAACAAATCGGGGCTCATCCCGGTTCGAAGCACAGACGTCGCCAGCGCAAGGTTCGACTCTTTTTATCTCTGACCCCCATTCCGGGGAAGCTGAGTGAAACTAGACGGAATCAGTAATTCTGCCCAGCGTAGCCCCGGACTGAACTCAGGCCACGCGCCACAAGTTGCCGAAGACCATTTGCAAATTTGAACACGCTCCCGCGCCATCCACCCTATCCGCCTCGAGCCCCAATCTTCACGCGCTTGCCGGCCAGCGGCTCGGCAACGCTCACCTGAAATAGCGGCGTTTTTCTCTTGCGTTCGGTGACCTACCTCGTCTGTTGAAAGTCAGCGATCGGGATTTACACTCTAGCCGAAGTCCCCTCCAGCGCCAGCATGCCCATCGCTTCATCGGCATAGCGGCCCTGGCGCAGCAAACTAGCCACAAGTTTCGGTGAAGACGCACACAGCGCCCGGCATTCCCAACCAGTTGGCCAGAGCCGAGTCAAAATGCTGGACAAACACTGTCCCTACATCCTTACTCACCCATCCATCGAAGATGGCGACGAGAAATCGTCCATACGGCTCGGCCTGGACCGAACGGTTGGTAACGAGGTTGCCGTTAATTGTGTACAGCGGCGGATCACCGCCCGGCCGCTTGCTCCAGCCCAGGTCGGCGGCCAGGGCGCCCAGATCATCGCGGAAGAAACGGTAGAGTTCCAGCGGATGGTTTTGCGGCATAGCGATTCGGAAATGGCCGGCTCCAAGAGCTCACGGCAAGCCACGCCTTGAATGCACGGGAATGTCAACGCTCGCTCAGAATCGGAAAATCGGCCCGATACTCACCAAAAACTGATTCATCAGTCCGCCGTTTAGTACGATAATGCAACCGCCTGAACAGACCACTTTCTGAAGTTCAGCGTGCCTGACTATTGGCAGGTACTCCACCTGAAACCGGAATCCCCACCGGGGCTTGGGAAATACGTTGACGCCACCTCCGACACCGAACTCGAACCTCAGGCGGCTCTCCGACGGCCGTCGACATGTGAACTGCACCTAGACTTGCGGTGACGAACGGTTTTACTCGATCTTGAGTGCCCCCAATAGGAAATTCGCGGGTGAAATCGCCCAGGAAGTGATTGAAGGTAACAGGGGTCCTGAAGGGGGCCACATTCGGAGCGTTTTCCTCGAAGCCAAGGTGCGTACTCTGTCTCATCCACCGGAAGTCGATCACGGAACAACTCTCACAGTCGTCTCCATCAAATCGGAATCCTGCAGCTACGCCGAAGCTGAAAGAATCGTCCAGACTGCCAAGACGATTGGTCTGCCCTTCTTGCCCCAGGTTGAGACTTCCGCCGAACCGGCCGCCAAAAAGGGGAGTGACTTCAAACGACGTTTGCCCATAAGCCGAAGCTGCACTAGTGAACAACGCGACAAATAGCAGCGGCAGAAGCGCTGTTAGTCTGTTCATATACTTTCTCCTTTTGGCATCTGGATAGCGTGTAGAAAAAATGCGACACCCGTTACAACGATTCGCGATTCCGCGCCTGGATTCAATTTTTGCGCGTTCCCCATTGGGCAGCACTATAAGCTGGCGTTCAGTAGTCCTTCGGTAGATACTGGGCCGGAACGGTCGTAAGATTCCCGTCGCGTAGCGATCAATAGTGGGGCGACATGATGTCCACCCCGGTCATAACCAGTCAACCGGCTGATGGCCCGTCTCTCCCCCTGAACACATCTCGGCCCTCCTCTGTTTCCAGAATCGGGACGGTTGATTACCGCTAGCCCGCATATCTCACACACCTTCGGTGGTGACGCGAAAAGGCCAGACAAGACTCGGTTTTCCAGGGGCCATGATCAACCCGCCTCTCTGGAATGGGATTGCCGAGCTGAGTCGGCTTGACAAGGGGCATAAAACGGTCGGAGAGATCTTTTCGTCCGTCCCAAAGTCGATTGCAAGCACGGCTCCGCACTGCCTCTGGCGTGGACTGGACCTTGAAGTGTGACTTGAGGTGGAGCTGTTCGGTTTTAGCAGCGCAGGTTCGTCCAGACCTGCTGATAGAGATCCTGCCAGGGATAACTGGACGCCATCGAAACCCAGACTTTGCGCACGGTCACCCGGATCTGCGCGCCGATTCTTCAGCAGCTTCGTGCGGATGGTCGATACCTGCGCCTCTGCCAGTTCGGTCGCTTTCAGCCCCAGGCGCCGCAAACCGCTCACCAGAACGTAGGCCATGGTGGACAGATACAGCCGCATCTGATTGGCTCGCATCGTTTCGGCACTCACGCGGTCGGCGAACAAACTGAATTGCTCTTTGATGCGGTTCTCCATATCGCCACGGGCGCAGTAGAGTTCTTCGTACAAAGCCTGCGCCGTCCATTCCTCACTCGTCAGCGAGGTCACCACGAAGCGCGGATTCTCTTTTCCGTCGATATGCTCGGCCTTCGCCACCACACGCCGCTCGCGGTCCCAGCCGCCTTTCTTCGCTTCTTCTTGGTCTTGTAGTGGAACTCGCTGAACACCCGCGCCGGTTTGCCGGTCTGGTTCCACTGCTCGGTGGCTGTCATGCATCTGAGCCCCGATGATCTTTCGCAGTCTCTGATTGCGCGCCAGTCCGAACACAAAATCCACACCGTTGTTTTCGCACCAGCTCATCAATTCGTTGCGGCAGAAGCCGGAATCCCCGCGCAGAATGATTTTTACCTCCGGCCACGCCGCCCGAATCTGCTCCACGATTCTTCGGATTTCCTGCAGGCTGCCGAAAGCAGCGTCGTGATTGGCTTCTCGCAGACGCGCGCACAGAACCTGTTCTCCGCAAAAGATGTAGAGCGGCAGATAGCAATAGTTGTCGTAGTAGCCGTGGAAGAACCGTCCTTCCTGTTTGCCGTGCAGCGGCAGGTCGGTGGTGTCCACGTCCAGGATGATCTCAGCCGGAGCGTCGCTGGTGCGACTCGATGAACACCTTCACCAGCAGTTCATCCACCGCGTCTTTCCAGAATGTGATCTTCTTGTACCGGTCCTTGGTGCCGGCGCCCAATTCCATCCGGTTCAACGTGCTCTTGCCCGCCAGCGGTTCCTCCAGTTCTTCCCGTCCCGCCAGAATGCCGAAGACCGGATCCTTCCGCAGTTGCTCGTGATCGTTGACGTCTTCATAGCCCAGCGCCAGACCGTAGATCCTCTGCGACAGCATCTCCAGAATGGAGTGCTCGATCAGCTCCTGATTCCGGCCGTCGAGAAAACACTCCGCCAGGCGCGGCAGCAGATTCAGCCGCTGGTCGGTCTGGCGCAGCAGGAATGCACCGCCATCGGAACTGATCGTGCCGCCGTCGAATCGGGCCACGATCTCCCGCGATCCGCAGGCTTCAAATCCGAAGCTGGATTGGTTACACTCTGTCATAGCGAAGGCCGTCCTTTCTTTGGCTCTAACTGCTGTGTGGAAACTCAGTTATGCCATGAAGGACGGCCTTTTGCCAATAGTCTGTGAGAAATGCGGGCTAGGGGTGGGGGGATTTTTCAACCGGCACTATGAGGATTTTTGTGCAACGGCGCTGACACATCGGTGCAATAACACGCTGAAAAGTGTTCGGAACGACTAACGCGAGTCCCACTATATAGAGCACGGCCATTGAGCCGTGCGGCGTGGAGATCCGTTATATGTGGCACTACTACTGAGAAGCATTGCCGCGTCAGAGAATTGGCCTCACTCTGGGTGCTTCTCTGTTAACACCACCATCAGAATATTCACCGAAAACCGGCGCTTTTTTGCGCGGCACGCGACTTTTATGGACTCCGCAGCTCCGGAGGTGTCGCTTGTACAAACACCTCTTCTCGTACACCGCGTCAAACTGTTATTGCAACCGATTGATTCTAAATGGTTGGCTCCCCAAAAACCATGGTTTCCAACTACCTCTCCGTACGTAAACCATTGATTCTAGTGAGAGACGATTTTCTTGGGTCTTCAGTCGGCTCCCCGAGACGTACACGGATCCGGACACGCGAATGGAGAATTTCGCCAGGGTGATTTTCTCCGAAGTGTTAACGAGTGCGGGAATTCGAAGAGGCAAGGCCGGCAGGGAAGGGCTCTACCCACAAATGCGACTTTCAAATTTTTCTTGAGATCGGTGATTGCTCGGCGATGCCCATGCCCATAACTCCGGAGTTGACTTAATTGCCGATTTAGTTACCGACGGTGGACGCACAAGTTCTCGGCTGCCGTGCCTCGATTTGAGAAATCTTGCTTGACGAACAATCATTTCGCGTTGGCGTTTGCGAATCTCATTTCCCACAGTTCCGACTGGACAACGCGAAACCGGATGTGAATCGGTGTTCCTCGAAGAGTACTCAGATCCGACTTCGCCTTCCACGTAACTGCCAATTCCTGGCCGTCACCCACCAGCGGATCCGACTCCGCGAAGGTAAAGCCGGGAATCGGACGTAATTTCAGAGTTTCATTATCCCGGCGCAGCAGTTCCACTTGGATGTATCCCCTTTGATAACGCCCCAATACCGGCTTCATGTACGGACCGTAGACACCTTGATAGTTCAGTTGCAATTGATCACCGGTAACGACTAACTGGCGGGTCATCACGTATCCGCCATTCGCGTCCGACGTAAACCCGATCCAACGGCCACTCCGGATTCGAGCCATGCCGATATTAGACTCGTAGCCCGCCTCAACTCTTTGGCCCACATTGACTCCCGTGTAATACATGTAGTTGAACTCATGGCCTCCAATTACGTTTTTCGGCGGCTGAATTTGTCCCGCATCCCAGGAACCGTTGGGTCCGCGAGGGATCAACGGAGGTAAATATGGAAACCAGCTCCAATCCAAGCCGTTATGACTAACGGCGAGATGTACTTCCTGCAGGCCTTCCGCGCTGTCGTCCATCTCTCCGAGAAGAGCCAGATAATCGGTTCCTTCGCGGAAAACATACATCGTGTCGATATCACGCCGCGCGACCGCTTCGTCCGGTACCAGGATTAGCCCGGGATATGACCAACCCGGACCCAGGTGATCATTCACCGAAATGCCGTACCGCCGCTGTGGTGGCACTCCCGCAAACGGCCCCGGTTCTCTTACAGTTGCGGCTGAATGATAGTCGGGACGACGATACATCATCCACAGATTTCTTTCTTTGTTGAAGATGGTCTGGTAGGAACCATCGGGAGTGTCGTGCGTCAGCAAAGGCGAAACTTTCTCGTCCACGTGCCAGTGAATCCCGTCCGCCGAATAACCGAGCATTAACGATTCAGCTTTGCTTTGATCGACCAGGTTGTCGGTGTATGTAATGAGAAAGCGGCGCGCCGGATCCGATTCGTCGTCGTTCAGCCAGATATTCGTCTGCTCGACTTCGGTTTGTCCAACGAACACGATGTTGGTCCTGGGGTAAGTCAGAAAGGGATAGAGATCCATCATTGGTTTGTCCCAATGCTTTCCATCCCGGCTGGAGGCATAACAAAGGAAATATGCATACCAGTGCTTTTTGTTCGCTTCCGCGATCGCTCGCGCCCGCTCGGGACTATGTGCCGGATACCGTTCGTTTCTCTCGTGATAGGCAACCGAATTCCACACGGTGTACCACATATGGTAGGTCCCGGTCTTGGGATCGAAGATGACGTGCGCCCAGTTGATGCTGTCCTCCCACGGCTGATCGGCGGAAACCAAGGGGTTGTTTGCAGACTTCATTACATGACCGATTACTCTTGCCACAGCGGATATTGCCACAGCGGATACGGTAGTACTTAGCCACTGCCGTGGATCGTATGCTCCCGTTGTCTTACGTAGACAATTTCGTCATCTCTCTGTTCGTACCCTTAGATCTCCTCGAGCCTGGGTCCCGCGCGAGAGGCCCGCTTAACATGCGTAAGCTGCAGGTCATGCGGCGCAAGCTCCAGCCGGAGCCGAGTCGCATCTTCCATTATCAACGCCGCCGCATGGCGGAAGATCCGATCACCATCGTCCAGCGGCTTCCATCCGAGACTGCGCTCTAAACCCACGTTTCAACATCCCGTACGCTTTCACAAAAGACAAGGTCAGCCTGCACCTATCCCGGGCGGAAATCTTGACTACGTCGCCAGCTTCAGTTTGATCGCGTCGTTAGGCGCATGGACCAGATCCTGCTTGGTGCCAAGATACCGTTCGGTTGTCTGCACCGACGCATGACCGAGGAGCAGTTGGATCTGCTCAAGCTCGCCGCCAGCCGCACGGCACAACTTGGCGCAGGTCCTTCTGAGGTCGTGCGGTGCGATGCCTAGTACACCGGCGGTCGCTGAGTATTGCTGGAGCAATTGCCAGACAACCTTCTCACTCATGCATTCGCCTTTGACCTCGTCCCCTCGGTTGACTGGGCGGAATGCGAATCCATCAATGAAGCTTGCTGCCGCTGTCCAGGCGTCGATTGCAACCTTGACCCAGGTCGGCATCGGAATCGTACGAACACGTCCCTGCTTACCGATAAGGTCAACGATGCACCAGCGATTATCCCTTTGCTGGATGTGCCTGAGCGTGAGTGCTGCTGCTTCAGATCGGCGGAGGCCGCAGCCGAGCAGGACGGCCAGCACGGCACGATCCCGCAGTCCTTTCTTCGTAGAAATATCCGGGGCATTCAAGAGCGTCTGCGCTTGCCGGATCGATAGCCAGTTCCCAACTCGCACGCCTTTGGACTTGGCACCTTTGACGCGTGCGATTCCAGCCGCCAGTTCCGGCGCCAGTAGACCGTTGTCGGCCGCCTCAATCGCGAGCTTGCGAACTGCGGTGATCCGGACGTTGATTGAGATCGACCCGAGACCGCGGGCTTCAAGGGAGACGCGCCAAGCGCTGACGGTCGCCTTCGTGAAACCGGGCCGGGGTTCGAAGCCGTACCACTCGATGAACTCGTCCAGCCCAAGATTGTAGACCCTGCGGGTAATCGGGGAAGAGACGCTATCCAGAACAAGTGCCTTCAGCCTCTGCCAGTCCGCCGCCCGGTTCGCCAACACTAACTCATTCATCTAGGTCCTCTTAATGGGTAATATCGGTAGCCATTGAACATTACCTCTGGGCGGCGGGAACATCAACCAGAATCGCGGCGACCAACATATCGCCGGCCCCACGAAGGTATCCCCCGATCAACTCCGCGATTACATCGCCCGTGCTAGGCGCGTTAAACTTCCCTGCTCGCCCACGAACGCAACACCCGAGTTGCCTGCCGGTTGGCCGCGTCTGTAGCGATAGTTTGTTATTGGGGAGTCTATACATCCGCTGGATTCAATGTTTGTCCCCCGACGTCTGAACACGCCTCATGCAACACCTTCATGACAAATATCACGCGGTCGAAGCGAACCTCCTTCGTTTGATTCTTCTCGTAGCAATAGCGCCATTCAACGAACGCATCGCTCAATTCTGAGATGCAAGTGCGAAGATCTACTCCTCCGGTGGGCTCCCATTCTTTGAGGCAATCCACCAAAACGGCACAAATTCGCTGATGCGCTTCCATTGGAAGAGAGTCAAAAAGACTAAGAAGTTTGTGCCCCTTCAGTGGTATGCCGTGAATCTGCCCCAGAGTTTTGAGGTAGATTTCGATGCTGAAGGCGCTGTTAACCACGAATGGTGCGATGCTGAAACCGTTCCTCGGGACCTTCAGGAGGTCTGTCTTGTATAGATACGCCGCAGTGGTCGCAAACGAAAGCGCTTGCCGGAACATGACCTGGGCCGGCGTGGTGACCTTGTAGAGGCCCTTGTCCTTCAAAAATTGAAGTGCGACTTCCCTATCCTTATCACAATCACCCGTAACCTCCACCTCACCAACGACGATCCCATTCAAATACAAGATGTTGTTTTTGAGCCGGAGTGTGGCATTGACCACTACCAGCGTAACGCGCCCTCGAACTCGCGCCCATCGCCCGGCGCGACCACGCGCCGCCCCGCGTTGGCCGCACCACCAGCGCAGGGAAAGAATCCTACGACTGCGTCTGGATCAGCCTGCATGATCTGAACGGTTCTGGTGCAAAGTCGCGGGCCTGAGCCCGCACTGGCATAATGGCGAGGATGACGGCAACCGGGACGGAGCTGTTCAAAGGGCGGCATTTCGATTAGCAGGTCATCGTCCTGTGTGTCAGGTGGTACCTCAGTTACAAACTGAGTTCACGCGATCTGTTAGATATGATCGGAGAGCGCGGGATCGAGTTGGCCCACACGATGATTCTGCGCTGAGTGCAACGGTAGGTCCCGGAATTCGAGAAGCGCTGGAGCCGGCACACTCGTTCGGTGGGCGGATCGTGGCGTTGTGACGAGACATATGTAAAGGTGAAGGGCTGCTGGACATACCTCTATCGTGCCGTCGATAAGCAGGGTCGGACAGTGGATTTCCTGCTCACGGCCAAACGGGATGTCGCTGCAGCCAAACGTTTCTTTCAGAAGGCGATGAACGGAAATGGAACGCCTCGGGTCATCACCCTCGGTGCCTAAGCGGCCTCGCATCGGGCGGTTCGGGAACTGAAGGCAGAAGGAAAGATGCCGAAGCGAGTCCGGGTCCGCTCGAGCAAGTATCTTAATAATGGAATTGAACAAGACCATCGCCGCGTCAAACACCGGATCGGACCGATGCTGGGCTCTAAGCGCTTCGATACAGCGGCAGTCACCATCAGCGGTATTGAACTCGCAGCGAAAATCAGGAGGCACCAATTCAAGGTCGGAAAGCTGCCCGGGCGGCCGACGACAATTCCGGCAATCTGGACGGCCGTGGTTGCCGCATAATCACTCCGCGGCCATTTTCCGACGCGACTTCCGACGCCGCTAAAATTTGCACCAGAACCCTATCTGGGTTGATTCGAATGCCGGAGCCCGCCGCTCGAATGAAGCACCTGTGAGTTTCCGAGCTTCCATGTAGCCCGTCATGGCTTGGACAAAGAGCGTTATCCAGCAATATCGGAAGCTAGGAGCCTGTCCGAGTAAAGCGACGTGAAGCGCTTAGAAACCATGCGCTTGGGTAGCATGAAATCTTCGCTAGCCAGCCAGGGTTGACGTCGCGGCGGCCGATGTTGCTCCAGGACCGCTTGGAGGTGTAAGTTTGAGCGAAAATCATTCCCTGATGCCCCTCGTCAATACTGCATCGTCGCGTGCAGCCGTAAAATGTTATGCGTCAGGCACACCAGCGCCCACTCACCTTTCACTTTCTCTTTTCCGCGTAGCAAGAATTGGCGGAATCCACGTGCCTGCTTGATCTGCCCGAACACCGGTTCTACAACACACTTGCGAGCTGCGTAGACAGCTTTGCCCACCTTGGTCTTCAGCTTCTGCTTCATCCGGTCCACCCTCGTCGCGTCTTTCGGCAATGGACCTCGCTTGGCGGGGACGCGATGCTCGCCATGCTTTTGCTTGCCTGTCGCGATGAACCCCTCGACCTTACGCTCCGGCTGACCAGCCGATTCCAAGTAATCCAGGTTCTCCTCCGAGCAATATCCGTTGTCGGCCAGAATCGCTTCCGGACGCTGCCCCGACTGTTGTTCGATGAGTTCCACCATCGGCTTCAGTTGCTTCTTGTCATTGGCTGCTTCTGTCACCGTTTGCCCGACGATCAGCAGCAAGGTCGGCTCCACAGCCGCTTGCGCATTGTAGCCCTGCACGAATCCATCGCCGCCCTTCATGATGCGCGACTCCGGGTCGGTGAAGTTGTATTGATCCTGATCGTCCGGCTTGGCCAGCTTGGCCTCTTCCACGTTCTTGCCTTCTTCGGCTGCTTTATCCCGCGCCCGTTGCTCGACGACTTTCTTGGCCTGCTTGATCTTGGCCAACCGGGTCTCGCGCCGCCGCAGTTCTTCCGGCAACTCGTCGCCCCGCTTGCTTCCGTACTGCCGGTCTTCTTGCTCGTCGGCGGCCGCGGCCTGCTCCAGCAACTGCTTCACTTCTTCCTTGAGTTGCTGTTGTTTTTCTTTCATCCGGCTGTAGCTCATTGCCTTGTGTTTGCTGGCGTTGGCTTTCAACTTCGTCCCGTCCAGCGATACCCGGCCCAGCTTGATCGCCCCACACTCCAGCGCCATCGCCAAGACCTGTTCGAACAAATTCTGTAGCGTCTCGATGTGGATCTTGCGAAAGTCCGAGATCGTCCGGAAGTCCGGTTCATTGCCCGCCGTCAACACTTTGAACGGAATGTCCTCCTGCAACCGCTTCTGAATCCTCCGCGAGCTGAACACTCCCGTGCAGTAGCCGTACACCAACAACTTCGTCATCAGTAGTGGATCGTACGGCGGTTGCCCTCGCTTCTCCTCCTCATACACCGCGTGCATGGCTGAGAGATCGAGTTGGTCCACCACATCGCTGACGAAGTACACCAAATGATTGTCAGGAAGCCATTGGCGCAAACTTGGCGGTAACAGTAGGTCTTGCTCCGGCAGGTAGGTTCGGTAGCCCTTTGGCATAAAACATTATGTACCGGTTCTGTTCCATTCGTACCCGCGAACTTGTCGATTACTCGGACAGGCTCCTAGTTTGCGCTGCCTTCGCGGAAGGTGTCGTCAAGACTCCTTCAAATAATGGCATCCATCGATGGAAATCTCGCCCAGATATCGTATCGTCAAATTCAGTCAAGAACTCCCATGGAGATCTGGTCGGAGTCAACGCCCTCCGGCTTTTCCAGTCGGGCAATCCTCGTTCTGAGATTCGAATTCATGCCCCTCGCAGTTGCTCTGGTAGGATTCATTCATAGGAAAACGGCTACGCACGACTTCATCGCCAATACTTCGGGAGAACGAAAAACTCTTCAGGCCGCATTTCGTGTAGGAAGCCGCAGACCGGAGGCCTGGAATCCGATGACCGGAAGCACGCGCGCGCTGTCTGAGTATCGTTATACAAAAGCGGGCACGGCGTGCGAGATCAACCTGGAGCCCTACGAATCGACGATTGTCGCGTTCGCCGGCTCGACAGAAAGACCTCCACGGACCCGGCTTGGGAAGGCCAATCACGAACTCCCCGCAACGCTCAGAATTCCAGGGCCGTGGCGACTGGAGATTGAAGGGAGTTCCATCAACGTGGGAGAACTACGCTCTTGGACGGATCACGAAGAATTCCAGTACTTTTCGGGAACGGGAATCTATCAAACCGTTTTCGATTGGCAGCCTTCTCAAGCTTCAAAGGATCTCACCCTGTGGTTGTCACTGGGCCGAGTGCATGAGATTGCCGATGTTGAACTCAATGGCGCACCGGCGGGTGTGTCGTGGATGGAGCCGTACCTGCTGGATGTCACCACGAAGCTCAAGCAGGGTAAGAACCGGTTGGTGATAAAGGTCACCAACCTCCTGATCAATCGCGTGCTGGGCCAGCCGGTGCCTGATGTCAGCGCGCTGGTCGAGAAGTTTGGCAAACGGTTTAGTCAGCTCGGTGAACGTACCGACCTGAAATTCACCCAAAATCTGGAGAAGAGCATCGTAAAAAAACCAGTTCCCTCCGGCCTGCTGGGACCGGTCGAAATCCGAGCAACGCGCAATGTCTGAACATTACGGCTCACCCAAATTGATTCGGGGCATTGCGCCCGTGGTGCCGACGCCTTTCACCAGCGGCGACGAAGTGGATCTCGACGCCTTGGCGGGACTGGTCGAATTCGCGTGCCGGTCGGGAGTTCCCGCCATCTGTTTGCCTGCGTATGGCAGTGAGTTTTACAAGCTGACAGACATCGAGAGGTCTGCGTTGGTGGATGCGGCGGTGAAACAGGCCAAAGGGCGTGTGAAGGTCGTCGCTCAATCGAACCATCCTTCCGCAAGAATCGCCGCGGAGATCGCCCACAGGAACGAAGGACTGGGAGCGGACGTAATCTCCTTTGCCATTCCGCGGCAGTTCGCTCTGGCAGAGGATGACGTGCTGCGTTATTGCGAATCTATCGTCAGGTCGGTTTCAGTCCCCGTATTGATCCAGGATTTCAACCCGGGAGGGGCCACGGTGGGTGGCGCTTTTGCCGCCCGATTGGCAGCGTCTTTTGGGAATTTCGGCTACCTGAAGCTCGAAGAGCCGCTCATGGGCCCAAAGGTGGCGGCGATTCGCGCGGCCACAGAAGACCGCATTGGTGTACTGGAAGGCTGGGGCGGAATGTACCTGCTGGAACTGATCCCATGCGGAATCTGTGGGGCTATGCCGGGCCTGGCGATGTGCGATCTGTTTGTGCGAGTGTTCCACCTCGCGTCGACCGGCGACTTGGATGGCGCCTTTGCCATCTACCGTTTCATGCTTCCGCAAATCGTCTATGCGATGCAAAATATGGAGATCTATCACCATATGGAAAAGCGCCTGCTCCAGGCTCGGGGTCTGCTTCGATCGAGTGCGGTTCGCGAGCCCTTTTTGCGGCTGGAGCCCCATGTGGAAGCTCACATTGAAGCGCTCAACCGCTCGGTGCTGGCCGAGCTCGAGCGACAGGGACTCAGTTTGTCACATCAGTAATGAGCACACGGTCCTTTGCTCCCGGCGTGGCCTTTCGGAATTGGAGAGGAACATCGCCGGCTGGATTGCGATCAAAAATCAGTTCGGTTTCAGCAGGAAGCCAATATAAGTCGACGACAAAACATGCGAGTTCACGAAAGTGGCTCAAGGGTTGTGTTGCAAAAAACGCCGGCGGGCCGATACGCTGAGGGACACTCATGAACCAGCAACCGCTCGTGTTCAAGCGGCGCCATTTCGAGCCCCAAATCATCCTCTGCGCAGTTCGCTGGTATCTGCGCTTCAGCCTTTCCTACCGCGAGGTGGAGGAACTGCTCTCCGAGCGCGCCGTTCCGGTCGATCATTCCACGATCTGGCGCTCGGTGCAACGATTTGCGCCCGAACTCAATTTCCGCTTGCGACCTCACTGGAAGCCGACCAACCTCTTGTGACGAGTGGACGAAATCTACGTGTGGGTGAAGGGCCAAGATACAGTTGTGACACACCAAGAACGAAGGCGCGCTACCGCTCTCTCATCCCCACGACGAGAGCAAGCCTCAGCGATACAATGCGGCCTGGATAAACGCTTGCAACTGCGTTTTCGGGAGATGAGCTGAATAATACTCCCGATCCTCGGCTGCATTTTCGTGCCGCTGCGACATGTCCCAGTGGCGGATTGTAGGGTGGCGCTCCGGAACCGGTAAGGCCGCCGACGGCTCGACAGGCGAACGACAACGCGCGTCTTCGACCGCCCGCCATCAGGTTCACTTGAACGATTAGTCCTGAACTTCGCGGCGCGCCGCCTCGGCTTCCGACGCCAGCTCCATGAGCTGCTCCAGGAACTGCGGGTTTTGACCGATGAAAAGTCCGTCGGCGATAAAGGATTGGACGGTGGCCATGGGACCTCCGTTCGGCGATAGCGTCGGCCGGATAATCGAGCAAGCGGGCAGATTCGGGCTAAGAAACTCGCATGGCTCGGGCTGGATCAGGTTCGTCTGAAAGATCTGGCTGCCGGCCTTTTGATCGGCGGCGGAGAGCATCGCGTTGTGTTGGTTGGCGGGGTTGTTAAAATCCGGGAAAGTCAGCCCGGTGACCGGATCGGAAAGCGGCGCCAGAGGTTGCGCGACCGCGTTGCCCATCTTATCGTGCCAGAGTGAAAAGTGGTCGATCTCCACTCCGCCGATGCTTATCAGTATTCGCAGAACTTCCAGGCTGCTGGCCTTGAGGGCCAGGACCGGATAGAGACTCGATCCACCCTGCTCAATGTATGCGAAGTGAATGGCCGCAATGTTGGCAATCGCCTGGATGGTGGATGGCGCGTTGTTGTCGTGCAACGGTATGGCAGGCTAGGTTGACGATGTTGAGGAGTTGCGGAAACTTGGCGCCCAAGTCGGGATTCTGCGTGCTGCGGTAGCGGAAATACCAGCTGGTGTCCACGGTGAGCGTCTGCAAGTTGGTCAGCCGTTCGTTGCCGAGAGCTCCGGTCGCTTTCGTCGGCAGAAGAGTCTCAAATTGCTTGAAGTCGATTGGTTGCGCGCCTTTTGACTGTCAGATAAGCGTTGAGAAAGTTCCGATGGCTGATCTCGTCATCTGTGTTGTCGGAGATGTACTGCGGCATGTCCCCATCGAGATTTTGGAGCGCGGCGATGTAGGCCGGGTTTCCGGGATTCGGATTGTCATTGTGGTCGACCTGTCCGCCGAGCTCGTTGTATTGCTGCCAAAGATCGGCCTCGATAAACTCGATCGCCGCGGCAAACCGCAGCAGTGCGGCATCGCTCTTGGAAAGGCTTCCGCCCTCCTGGGCGAACAGCTTGCCGGCCGGCAGCATCGCCGCGCCTGCAATGCCGATACCGTGCAGGAACGAGCGTCTTTGGACGACGCGTTGCCAGCTCGCTTGAACATCATCTATCGCGGGTGATGCCGTTCGCGTCTCTGAGGAATCATCTGACAGAACTTTTTCTCTTTTCACAAATAACGCTCCTTGATTTCATAAAAGATCGACGTTTTAGTTCGTCCGCGCGCATTACATCAACGTGCTCTACCTAGAGACCAGGCATGGCTCGAAATAATTCCCGCGGTTCCTGTAAACGATTTGTAAACTCCATGACAGCGTCGCGAGGGTCATTTTTCGCTGCCCTGACGCCGCCTCCGGCGCAGAATATCGGGAAGTAGCCTCGCCCATTTGTCTCGCTATCTGTTTACCGCATGAAAGAGTTTATTGTGGCGAACTTCGTGAGATTCACGACCCGCCGGCCCCAGGTTTCGTCCTTGGCGAGAGCAGGCAAGCCGATGAGCAGAAACACACTCCGCCACCGGATCAAACGAAACGGGCTACTGGGAATAACATCGATCTTGCGCCGTGCGCGAGGCATGTACCCGGGCGAGGAGCTTGCACCGATGTTGAACCGTATAAGCCAGACCCGAGACGATTTCAGACGGCGACGCGCTTGAAAATTGCCATTTCCTTTGCGCGCCGCAGCCACTAGGGTCTCTAGCCCTGCGTGATCGAGAACCTACCAGCGGAATTTGGCTGTGATCTGGAGCACGCGAGGGTTGCTGCTGAACGTGTTGCCCGGGTTGTTGAACAACGGATTGCTGGCCGTTACGTAAGCCTGAACGTTGCTCAGGAAGTTATTCACCGTGTTCGCATTGTTGATCGACCCGCCGGGTATGAACTGGGGGTGGTTGAAGAAATTAAATGCCTGGCCGGCGAGATCGATTTTGTACCGCTCGCGGACAGTGAGATGCTTGATCAACGAAAAATCGATGTTGTCGATCGGGCGGCCGGGTTGGGTGTTGCGGCCACCATTGGCGTAGGAGCCAAGACCTGCCTGGATATAGCGAGCGTTGGCGTTATTCGCGACATAGGCAACGATATTGGGATTGCCGTTCGGCAGGACCGAGCCTGTAGAACTCAACCCGATAGTCGTGGTCGCGGTGCCGGACACGCCAGCCGGATTGATGATGGTGCGATCGGGGGCGCTGTCGCCGTTGAGGTTGGAGTCGACGCCGCTCTGCGGAGTAAACAGCTCCGGCGATTCATAGGTGTAGATAGGCGCGAATTCCCAGTTGCCGGCGAGATTCTTCATCATCCAGTTATTGCTGCGCTTGAACCAGGGGGCGTCATAGAGCAGGCTCAGCGTGAAACGCTGGCGCCGGTCGAGGGCCGAGGAAGCCTTTGTCATTGCCGAGGTTGAAGAAGTCTTCGGCGCGGCGCGGAGTGAGGAACGTGCTGGCAACCTCGGCGGTGCTGTCATCGATAAGGTGGCTCCACGTATAAGCGGCTTGATACTGGAGACCATTGGCAAGCCGCTTCTTGAGGTTCACCGTCAAGGCATTGTAGCCGGAATAGCCTTGCGGCGTGAACGAGGTGATCGGCGCGGTGAAGCCCGCGTTAGCATAGAGCGGAACCTGATCGCCGATCGCGCGGAGTTGGCCAAGAGTGAGCGGCAGGGCGGCCAGGGTTGCGGCGGACGGCGTGGACAGGAACGTGGGAATATTCTGCGTCGCTGTAACCGGAGACTGCCGGTTGAGTTGTTGTTGAGTGATCAGGTGCACTCCTTTGGTCCCAACGTAGCCAACGTCGATCGTGTAGTCCTTCGCGAAGACGTGTTCGACGCTGAGATTGTAGTTGATCGAGTACGGTAGCTTCTGATCGGGGATGAAGGTCGAAGTAGCGGCCCGCAACTGAGCCGGCGTGGTGCCTGCAAGCCCAAAGGCGGGGCTGATACCGCCGTTGGCCAGGAACCCCGGATTGTCGTTCGCATGCGTGAGGTCCACCGTGCTGCTGAACTGCGGCGGGACAGAGAGGACTCCGACGTTGTCGAAGAACACGTCGTAGGCCATACTGAAACCTCCGCGAACTACGGTATTGGCGTCCTTGGCCGGCGTGTAGGCGAAGCCCACGCGCGGGGCAAAGCCGAACGGATCGGCGCTGGGACTCTTGAAATTCAGTACGCCGGGGACGCTCGCTGCCGCGTTCAGGCTCTGCGCCTGCTCACCCTCCGGAACCGTGGTGAATTCGTAGCGAACGCCGAGATTTCAGAGTCAGATTAGGACGAATGCGCCAGGTGTCTTGCGCGTAGCTGTAGGTGGCAAGCTGATTGCCATAATAGGTGCGGCCGCCGATGTTGCGTTGCGCGATGAAGTCCGGTGTGATGTCCTGCAGAAACAGCGCGACGTCGGTGTATTCGTAATCGCCGCGCGAGCGCTGCGTGAAAAATTGCGGTGAGATGTAGTCGCGAAACTCGGTTCCAAACTTGAACATGTGGTTTCCATGAACCCAGCTTACGTTCTCGGTGCCGGAATACACGTTGTTAGTGGTAGACTGCGGAAAGTTCGGATTGGGACCCACCTGCAGATTCAAATTTACAAACGACAGGTTCGGAAATTGATCGAGGCCCGGGAAGGTCTGGTTGCCAACGGGATTACTGGAATTAAACCGCTCGTAACTCAACCTGAACTCGTTCGTAAGCGTCGGGCTGAAGGTGTGGTATTCAGCCACTGTTAACGTATCCGACCGTATTGGTACCGTCGTGTAAAAGGCAGGAAGATCGGCCACGGTATTGATTTCATCAATCCGATTGTAGATAAACCTTCCCCGCAGCTGATCCCTATCCGAAATATTGTAATCGACGCTCTGGACGCCATAATAGGAGTTCGTAAAGTTCGGAGCTGCCAGTGGAATAATTCCGGTGGGCACGCTCACTCCACCCACCTTGACGGTTGGAGCACCCGCGGTAGCCGCCGGAGCTACCGCATACTGCTGGAGAATGCCGAGGTTGGTTTGGCTGGCGCCGGGAGCGCCCGCAAGGGTGGCATAACCGGCCGAGGTAGGCGCATAAACCGGCGCGCCCGCGTTAGCTGACTGGCCCAGCGGATTATATTCGAAGCTCGAAAAAAAGAATAACTTATTCTTCTTGATCGGACCGCCGAAGTTGCCACCGAGATGATTACGATCGAATCGTGGATTCGTGAGGATTCCTTGCGTCTTAAACGTCTGATCTTCGGCATTGAGATTGCGATTCTCCAGGTACTCGTACAACTCGCCATGGAATTCGTTGGTGCCGCTCTTCACGATCGTGTTGAACTGGCCGCCCGAGGAGTGGCCGTACTCGGCCTGGAACTGGTTCTGCAGCAGCGTGAATTCGGCGACGGATTCACTGGGCACGAATGTGTTTGGTCCGGTGACGTCTTTTCTGTTATTGTCGACGCCTTCAACAGTGAAATTGTTGTTTCGCGGACGTTGCCCTCCGACCGAAGGACCCGCGCCAACACCTATGCCTCCCGCGCTCGCCACACCCGCCTGTAGCAGTGACATATTGATCACACCCACGCCAATCGTATTGGTCGGCACGTCGGCGATCTGTTTAGTGCCGTAAGTGGTCTGGATTTGCGCCGTAGTGGTGTCCATCACGGCAGCCGTCTCGCCGACTTCAATTGATGTCGAAGCGGAGCCGACGGTAATCGCGATATTCACGGTCGCCGTTTGATTGAGCTGCACCGGTACATCTTTCACTATGGAAGTGTTGAAGCCCGAGACCTCCGCCGAGACGTTGTAGTTGCCGGGCAGGAGGTTCGCCAGACGGTACCAGCCGCTGGCGTTGGTTGATGCCGTCACTCGTATGCCGGTTGCTGGATTGACGGCCGTGACCCTCGCGTTCGGGACCACGGCGCCAGTGGCATCTGCGACTGTTCCAACCAAGTCGCCGCTGATCGCCTGCGCGTAGAGTCTCGCGGAAAATGGTGCGACTCCCGTGCCCAGTATAAAAAGTACGGATAAGGAATAGAGTAAAGCATGCAATCTGTGCATAGGTGATGTAGTTGATCCTCATTGTCCGGCGATATACTCGCCGGCCATCAGTAGTTGCCCCTTCAGTGTTCTGGACGAACTACGCGCACACATTATTCCCCGCGGAAGTTCGCGGCGAAATCGCTGTCGCGCCGATCACACCCGTGAGTTTGTAGGTCTTGGAAAAACGGAGCGGATTTTCCTCTGCAGCAGCAGCCTGGCCCGTAAGAGACGAGTCTTCACTCCTTGCTCGCTGATACCCAGGTAAGCGGCCGTATCTGCCGTGGGCATTTCTCCAATCAATCGAAGCGAGATCACGGCGCGATACGGTTGCGGAAGAGACGCTACGCTCGACTCCAGCATCCCGCGCAGCTGCGCCTGAATTGCCCTCTGCTCCGGGTTGGCTTCCGGAGCCGCGAACTCTGTTGGCCATTTGTCATCGCTCCCGGCATCCCAGTCCAACGGCTGGGAGTCCCGGCGACGCCTCAGGTGCGTGTATGCCTCATTGATCACGACACGCGTAAGCCATGTAAGAACGCTGGACCGGCCCTCGAACTGACCGAAATGCTGCAGCGCGCGAAGGTGCGCTTGCTGCAGCACGTCTTCGACATCGTTCGGATTCTGCAGAATGCGGCGGAGGATCTTGTCAAATCGCCGCTTGTGGCGTTCTGCCAGGAGTGCGTACAGCTCCGTTTCCCCAAGCTGTACCCGGCCAACTATTTCTTCGTCGGTCAGTGCCGGCGTGAATGCCGGCGCAAATTGAGCAAACATGCACGCACTCATATTCAATTCACCGCTTCCGGACCATTCGGACTCGATGTTTGTCCGGCGGAAGTTCGTGCGGCGTGACCCTGGGCCGCCAAGTTCTGTTGAAGCCGAATGCGCGCCCGGCTAAGCCGTGACATCACCGTGCCCACCGGGACGCCCATAGTACTCGCAATCTCGCTATACGAGAGCTCCTCCATTTCGCGCAAGATCAGGATTTCACGGTACTCCGGGGGCAAATTCGTTAGCGCATTCCTCACCAACTCAGCTCTCTCTTCCCGCAGAACAGCGGCTTCCGGGTCACGGGTACTCGTCGTGCTTGTGGTGTGTACTTTTTCGTCGAAAGCGTCGTCCCGGCTCCGCGTCCCGTTCCGCTTGAGCAGGTCGTAGGAGCAATTCCGGACGATAGTCAGTAGCCAGGCGCGTCCATTCTCGCCCTTAAATGTTGAAAAGCGGCGATAAGCGCGCATGTAGGCTTCCTGCACGATGTCTTCTGCATCGCGATCGTCTCGCATAAGCCAGTGAGCCAAGTTGTACGCAGCGTCCAGATGGCTCAATAGTTGCATCCTTGCGCTTTCGTCTTGTGATTGCATCGGAAGGGACGTCCTATAGCGTCAAGGCTATTGTTGGCTTTGGGAGCTTATCCCTCAATGGCAGCGGTCTGAGAGGTAAAGCATATGGTGGTGACCCCGCAGCGCGCACGATGTGATACGGAGGTGATACGTTAACCACCAGATTCTAAATAAGTTGAGACGTTTATCAAGCCCGGGATGACTTATTGAATTCACGCTCTTGGCGTCGTTGCTTAGTTGGCGGTGTTACAATCGGGCCATCGGAATTGGAACATTATGGGACCAGGGGCTGCCGCCCGCCGGATTGCCCGATTTGGTGTTTTCGAACTTGACTTGCGTACCGCGGAGTTGCGCAAGTACGGCCATAAGCTACCGCTTCAAGGGCAACCGATTCAAATTCTGATCCTGCTGACCGAGCGGGCGGGCGAGCTAGTCGCGCGCGAGGAGCTTCATCAGAAGCTTTGGCCTGCCGACACCTACGTGGATTTTGAACATGGACTGAACGCGGCTGTAAAGAGGCTTCGCCAGGCTCTCAACGATTCCGCCGACAACCCTCGATTCGTCGAAACCTTACCCCGCCGCGGTTATCGGTTTATTGCTCCGATCGAGACCGTCGGGCTTACCCAGAACGTGGCAGATACCAGCAGCGCTCCTCCCCGCCAACAGCCTGTTGGCGCGGGAGATCAGGTCGCCCTTTCCGGGAAAGTCGCAGCAAGCGAACGGCCCCGATGGCTGCTGTCCTGGAAGGGCGCCGCCTTCGCTTCCGTCCTGGCGTTGGTACTCTTCGCCATCTGGATCTTTCGCCCTGCAAGCCCCGTAGGAAGTATTCGATCGCTTGCAGTGCTCCCGCTGGAAAACCTCTCACATGACGCGTCACAGGATTATTTCTCCGATGGCATGACCGACGAGCTGATCACCGAGCTTGGGCAGATCAGCGGATTGCGCGTCATCTCGCGTACCTCGATGATGACCTACAAAGGCGCGCACAAATCAATACCGCAGATCGCGCACGAGTTGAACGTCGATGCGGTAGTGGAAGGCACCGTGCTCCGATCCGGCAACCAGGTCAGAATCACGGCACAGCTGATTCAGGCAGATGCCGACAAGCATTTATGGGCACGGAGCTATGAGGGAGAGTTCCGCGATACCTTGGCCTTGCAAAACCAGGTGGCTATCGCCATTGCCGGACAGATCCGAACCAGGTTGAACCGGCCGGAAGACGCTGGCTTGAAAAACTCGAGAACCGTGAACCCGGAAGCCTACGAGGCCTACCTGAAAGGACGATACTTCTGGAACAAGCGAACCGCCGATGGCCTGACTAAGGCCGTCGACTATTTCAACGTGGCTCTGCAAAAAGATCCGGCTTACGCGCCGGCATATGCGGGGTTGGCTGACTCTTACGCCTTGATGGGAGATTGGGAGTATGGAGTCCTGGCTCCGAAGGAGGCGTTCCCAAAAGCCAAGGCCGCGGCGGCAAAGGCCCTTGAGCTGGACGACACTCTCGGCGAAGCTCACACCTCCCTTGCGTTTTGTCTGGATGTCTTCGACTGGGCATGGGATTCGGCCGGGAGGGAATTCAAGCGAGCCATCGAGCTGAATCCCGGCTACGCGACAGCTCACGACTGGTATGCCTGGCACTTGATCATGCTGGGACAAAATAGCGAAGCCGTCGCCGAGATGAGGAAGGCGGAGAGCCTCGATCCGCTCTCGCTCATCATTAGTGCGGATATGGCGGACATCCTTCTCATCGCCCGCCTTTTTGACGAATCTATGCAACAAAGCCGAAGGACGATCGAGATGGCTCCTGAATTCGCCGTCGCCCATTATCAACTGGCCCAGGCGTTCGCACAGAAGCATAGATTTAGCGAAGCGATCGAGGAGTTCCAAAAGGCGATCGCGCTCTCCGCTGGGAACAAGACATTCAAGTCCACTCTTGCTTACACCTATGCCATGTCGGGTAGAAAGGACGACGCAACAAACATACTAAGCGATCTGGCGAATCGATCGAATCGAGGCTTCTCAAACGCTTCTGAGATCGCATTGGTCTATGTAGGTTTGGATAACAAAGACGAGGCCATGAGCTGGCTGGAAACCGCCTATAAAGAGCGGTTTAATCCATCGATTCTCCTACGTCCGTGCTTCGACCCCCTGCGCTCGGACCCGAGGTTCCAGGACCTGCTCCATCGCATGGGCCTGAAGCGATAGCCACTTCGCTTTCCATTGTAGACGGGAATATTTCGTGCTCTGCAAACGTATCCATGCTTGGAGACCGGCCTTAATCCGGTGAGTCTTTCATTATGGAAATCGCCATGGAGACAGTACATCGAACGTTGGATTCGACGCTCACGAGCATTGATGTTGCGGAAAGCGCCGCTTTCGAGCTCGCCACGCGGGCCGGGTTCTCCGGTCTTTCTCTTGCCCGGATCGGCTTCGCTGTCCGCGAGGTTACGACCAACGCGATCGTACACGGCAACCGGTACGATCTCCACAAGAAAGTCTTCGTGGCAGTTTCACGAACGCCCTCTCGGTTGGAGGTTACTATCTCCGACCAGGGCGGTGGTTTTGATCCGAATTCTGTTTCCGATCCCCGATCTCCCGAGGCGTTGCTTCGGCCGTCCGGCCACGGACTCTACCTGGCCCGGCTATTCATGGATGAACTCCATGTGCGGCGCGGGGACCTGTGCGGCGTAACGATAGTGCTGGTCAAGTACGTCAACCGGTACACGCACCAGGACGCGCTACCTTGATGCACGAACTCCGCTTCCGGGGATGCCTCTTTGGTGGTGCGTGCCCCCCTCGGTGCGCCCGTCGAGGAAATGCGCAGCTCGGAAATTCTGAAGGAGTTTGGAGACCAAGGAATCCGGGACTATACTTCTGCCATTGGTCGTCGTGCCGCCATAACGGCCGCAAGTCAATTGACCCTGTTTATCGCTGAAGGAATGTTCCGTGCGCTAAACCGATTTGCTGATCGCGGACTATGCCACGTCCCAACGGTCCTACCTCTTGCATATCTACGCTGGCTTGAAACTCAGGGTTATTCGGCTGAGATGGGTCGTCTATGAAGGGCTGGCTCGTGACACATGCAGATCTGTTTCACCGGCGAACAGCCGGAAAGATGAGCATTGCGTCACTGCGGGCGCTCGATTCATGGGCCGTTTATTTCAAGGACCCTCGCAAAAGTTCCGGAATATTCGCTGGGCGGGCGAGTATGCATGAACACAAGATGGCAACTGTGACGAGAGTTGCCTCCTGAAGTGGCGGTGAGATCCTCCGCGTCACCGCCACGTCCAAACCAGCATCTCGCGCTGCCAACACAGGGAAATCGCTGTACTCGCACCGTCGTGGCGGAAAAACGCGATGCTTCGGGGCCGATCACTAAGGTAGTCGCATCACCAAGTCTCCAGTCGCGGGAAAAAGGGCGGGCGCAGCATGCCCGCCACGCTCGCCGGAGGGAAAGAATTCCGGCGGTCGTGAAAAACACGTCCAAGAAAGGATGCTCGCCCCCTCTTATTGTTGGGAAGCAGCTCCATCCGCTGCCTGAAACAGAGAACTGATTGCGGCTTCCGAAGGTGGGCCGTTTGCCGATTCGCGACAGCATATTCCTCATTGCTGCTCCCAAATCGCGCGGCAGCACGATATTGTATGCCACGGCCCCTTTGTACGCTTTGAGTGCGGAGCCGATAGTGTCGCGTCGCGGTTCATCCAATGGATTGGGATTGTAGTTCAAGTAGAAGATCGGAAATGGAGTCGCCCCTCCCCCTTTCAGCGGCTCCAGAAGCAACTTCTTTTCGAGCGTAACCTTTGGCCCTAAGATAATGATGGCGTCCGGCGAAGCTGCCGCCGCTCCGAGTTGATCGGTAAGCAATTTTGTTAGGAAGTGTGTTTCGCTCCGCGGGTCCTGCAGGAGGTGATAGTTTAGCGTTCCGGACGTGCTTGATTGTACGGCTTGGCCCAGTTGACCAAAATCGATCTTCTCGGTGTTGTCCTGGCGGTCAACAATCTTCTGCTCCCGCAGATTGAAAGCCACCAGGGTGAAGCGGATGAACCCGGACTCCCGGGTGATGCTGCGCAACATCGAGAGTAGAACCGCCGCGTCTCCGGCTCCCAAAATACTCTCCTGCGGTTTGAATGGTGAGAGGTTCAACAGGATCTTAAGGTGTAGTGGTTGGGTGGCAGCCCGTTCGACTGGAGGCTCCTCGTCGAAGGGACCCTCTACCCGCTCGGCGACCATGTTTGGATCGAGTGTTAGCGGCAGGTTTTGCTGGCCACTGCCAAGCTTTGCTTCCAATTCCCAATGTGAGGAGCAGACTCTTCCGCGACCGTCGCGCATCAACCAGTCCACCTGATAACGGCCGAGCCCGAGATCAAACCCGCCGGCCAGCTCACCCTCTCCTTTTGCTCCCAGTGGAATGTCAGGAACTGAGTACCGATGGATGAGATAGACCGGTTCTTCGCTGTGTGCGGCGGGCGTAACTCGCATAACCACCCGCAACCAACCCCCAACATCTGTCAGTACCTTGATGGGAACCGTCACGCGGTAGCCGGAATGAAAGCGCAAATCGAATCCTAAGCCGGGCTTATCCAGTGTGACTTGACATGAGAAATCTGCACGCCGCTCGCGGGATGCGAGGACCGCCGTATCGGTGTATTGAAGATGGAACTCCGGGCTCAGGCGGGTCTGCGCCCAGCAGCTCAGGGTCGAGACAGCCAGCATGAACAGCAGCCTTGCAGACTGCAACCCGACGGCCAAACAACACCTGGTGTTAATTCTTGTATTCAATCTTCTTCGAGTCATGCTTGACTGCTCCGGGTTCTACTCTACGTACCCAGCTGGGCGGCGGTCTATTCCAGACTGCGGCGTGTGTCCGCGCTCGTGGAGGATCGCGCTAGCGCGCGCCTGCGCACAATGCGGCGGCTGTAGGTGTCATGCCCCTCCTCATTCACCAGACCGGCCCGCTGGAGATCGCCCTGCACGCCGTTTACTCCGGCGACCTCGGGAAGGTTCAGTAATATTCGTTGGGCTTAGCGGGTATGCATGAGTGCAAGATGCATCTGTGGCGCGAGTTGCCTCCTGAAGTGGCGGTGTCTCCTCCGAGAGGCGGCCCTTTCTCAACGAGGATCTCGCTCCGCCAACAACCGGCAACCGCAGCCGGTCGGCCGGGGTGGGCTTCGCCCGGTCGTCCGTGGATCGAACGAGCATCACTATATATACAAGATTCGATGTTTACTCCATCCGCCGAGCCAGTACACCTGCCAGCCCTCGATCTCGTCTCCCAACTCAACCGGTTTATCGCCCTATCAAGAAGCGTGCTCGTTTCGCCCGCCTGAAGCAGATAAGGCAGCGCCGTCCCGAAAGCTGGTTCTTCACCGATGAACATCCCTTTATCTAGGACACGGGGAATTGATCGACGGCGCCCCCTGGGTTGTACCAAGGAGATACTGATAACGTGGAAACGCAAGGTGTGTAGCATTGGCGCTTCCTTCTAATCCCGGTTCTGCCAGTCTTTGGCGACCCCTGAGGTCATCTATTTTTCGCAATTTGCTCATCGCGGACGTGGTTTCAGATGTAGGTACGTTTATGCAAAGCGTGGGAGCCGCCTGGCTGATGGTATCCCTCAATGCCGGGCCGATGTATGTGGCCCTCACGCAGACAGCATCCGCTCTACCTTTCTTTATTTTGGCTCTCCCGGCCGGGGCCATCGGCGACATCGTCGATCGTCGCAAAGTGATCCTGTTTACGGAAATATGGATGGTTGTCGTCGCGGTTGTACGTGCTGTGATAACCATTGCAGGCAGGATGTCTCCGGCAATGCTCCTCATTCTGACCTTTGCTCTATCGGCTGGAGACGCATTCGAGACGCCTACTTGGCGCGCTGTCTTGCCCGAATTGGTTCGAAAAGAGGACCTGCCAGCGGCCTCAGCGCTTAACGGCATCGAATTCAATTTCGCCCGGGCAGTCGGACCGGCGCTGGCCGGCTTCGTTATTGCAGTTGCAGGGATCGGTGGAGCATTCCTATTGAATACCTTGTCCTTCTTTGGGGTTATCCTCGTGGGCGACGTGGACGGGCTCGCCCACGAGCGCGATACGCCCAGGTGAATGCAGATGAGCGCAGATAATGCCTTTTTTGGGACCAAGAGATTACTCTCTGCTAAAGGCCAGAACGAGGTTCGTGGTCGCAGATTCAATGAGTTAGCGTCATTCGGCTGGAAGTGCCTGTTTTGACCACGGCTTTCGTAGTGTCACTAGCGGTTGGAGGCTGCGACAACCCGACAAATCCGACAAATTCCGGATCCGTTCAGAGGCCAAGGCAGCGACTTTTCCTCGAGTCGCCCGCCGAAATATCGGGCTTCGGGGTCTTTCAGGACCTCCCGCGAGTAGCCGACAGACTTCAAATAGCGAGCGACGATTTCGTTGAACGGCGCTCGTTCCGGGCCTGCGATCTCGACGATCCCGTTTCGCGGATTAGCGAGGGCCACCTCGGTGACGACGGCAGCGACGTCGTCAGCCGCGATAGGCTGAACTAGGCCCGGCGGAAGCCTGACAACGCTTCCATCCGTACTCGCATCGGCGATGCCGCCGAGGAATTCCAGGAACTGGGTCGAGCGGATGATCGTGTAAAGGGATACTTGAAGCCTCGATCAGTTTCTCTTGGGCGACTTTGGCGCGGTAATAGCCTTGGTCAGGTACCCGGTCGGTCCCGACTATGGATAGCGCCACATGGTGCTGAACGCCCGCCGCGCCCTCTGCCGCGAGAAGGTTGCGGCCGGAGGTCTCGAAGAATTCCAACACCGCCTTAGCGTCAAGTGAAGGCGCATTGGAGAGGTCGATCACCACCTGTGCGCCGGCTATGGCTTCTTTGAGCCCTTCTCCGGTGACGGTGTTGACGCCACCTCCGCGCGACGCCGCAACGACCTCGTGACCGCACTGGCGCAGAATGGCGACCGTCTTCGAGCCGATCAGGCCAGTGCCGCCGATCACGACTATCTTCATGAAACCTCTCCCATGACCGTCAGGTCGATCGCCGCGAGAGCTTTCTCCCTCGCTAATGTGGCTTGGTCCCTGTCGAGAAACCCGGTGGCCTGCACGGGGAGGAATTGCAGGGTTTTCAGCCCAATGGAGCCCAGCGCAAACGACAGATACGGCGTGAGAAAATCGGGCTGGTTAGCTTTGTCGCCGGTAAAGACGCCACCGGAAGCGATGCCGATAAACACCGGACGATCCAGGAGCATTCCAACCTTCCCGGCCGGCGTCGACATCATCGCGCGATCGACGCGCAGGATTTGGTCGATCCACGCCTTGAGGACCGAGGGAACGGTGAAGTTGTTCATGGGCGTTCCGATGACAATCACATCGGCCGCCTCGACTTCCTGAATAAGCGCTTCGGAAAGGTCCAGCGCGCCCCTCGGCGGGGCCGCCAACGTGGCCGGCGACGACAGGGCAGTCGCGTAGTCGGGCGAAGCGTGCGGCAGGGGGGCAGCGGCGAAGTCTCGCCGGCTGATGCTCGCGCCAGGCGCAACCTCAAGGAGCTTGTTGACGATCGCCGCCGAAAGCTGGCGGCTGTGCGATTCTGGACGCGGGCTGCAATCAACATGGAGAATGTTCATGCGAACGATCCCAATGGCTTTGCAAAGCCCATCACGCCGTTGGGCGTTGGGGTCGAAAAGAGTTGCCGCCGCTCGGGGTACTGCGCCTGCCAGCGCGTGAAAATCGGATAATTGAGTGTCACTTTCTCCCTCCTAGACTTGTCGGCACATATGAAAAGCCCGGACGCTTCCTGGGTGCATCCGGGCTTCGTTCTGACGCTCGGTAGAGTTCAGATCGAGCCGGCCGGCTAACGGCGGGAAAGTCCTTCTCGGGATCGAACACGTTATTGAAGAAGTTCGTCAGGGAGTACATGGCCACGAGCGCGACGATCTCGATGACGTTCGCGTCCGTGTAGCCGGCATCGCGCACGGCTTTCAGATCGGCGTCACTGACCTTGCCGCGAGTCTCGATGACTTTGCGCGCAAACTGGACGGCGGCGTCCTGATTAGGATCACTGGCATGGCCCTTCCGAGCGAGAATGATTTCATCGGCCGGTAGCTTGGCCATATGCTCGGCCGTAAAGCTGTGAACCGTCAGGCAGTAGTTGCAGCCATTCACTTCGGAGACAGCGAGGCCGATGCTGTCACGCGTCTTCACGTCGAGCGCCTTGCTCAAGGAGCCGAAAAAGGTGGCCCATGCGTTGAAAGCAATCGGGCTCGCCGCAAAGGTCGCCATCATATTTGGAGTGAACCCGATGTTCCTGGTGAACGCATCGAGAGTCGGTTTCGAATCGGCCGGCACCTGTTCCGGCTTTAGAGCAGCACTTCTTGCCATCGTAATCTCCGAAAATTACTGGTTTCACTAATAATCAAACGAGGTCCAACACCTCGGCCACCGCCAGACGCGGCTTCTGCGGCCAGTTCCCCGGACGCTCCGCCCCGACGGACAACAGCATGACCGGCACTTCGTTTGCGGCCAGTCCGAATTCGCGGTGCACCGCTTCGGGATCGAACCCGATCATCGGCGTCGAACCCAAGCCCCACGAGGTGGCCACATAGATCATCGCCGCCGCGCCGAAGGTGGCGGTGCGTACTGCCTCGTCGCGCTGGCGCTGCGGGTATTCCATATAAAGATTGCGTGCGGGGATTTCCCAATCCGGCACCAACTTTTCCGGCACGATGCCCGCTTCCACCACGGGTGCCAGGCGCCGCGGTATTACGCTGGAATCGGCCAACTGGCCGCAGACGATGAAGGTAACGGCTGATTCGGTGATCGCGGGCTGATCCCAGGCGATCGGACGCAGCCGAGCCTTGGCTTCAGGCGAGCGTACGGCGATGAAGCGCCAGTTCTGCAAGTGGAAGGATGTCGGCGCGGTGGTGCCAATTCGCACCAGTTCGCGTATTTGGTCGTCGCTCAAGGTGGCGGCGGGTCGTAATACTTGGTCGCCCTGCGGCTCAGGATACATTCGATGACGGCGTTGGTTATGGTGATTCCGTTGGTCATGGTTATTTCGTTGGTCATGGTGCTTCCTATATGGGTGAAGGGATAGGTTGAAGTACAAGAATCGACAGTCGCGTGTCGCTCACGGACGAACGCGGATGATCGTCTTGCCCTTGACCCGCTCGGTCGGGTTGAAGGCGGCGACGGCGTCATCGAGGGTCGCGACGTTGCCGATGTTCGTCCGCACTTGCCCGCCGGACAATCTCACTCAGTTGGGCGCGATCGGGTACGACGACGAAGTCAACCGTCAGGCCGCCAGCGGGCCGCGCCTCGGTCGGGCCGGTTCTACAACAGCGGTACGGCCAAAAGGGAAGCGCTTCGATCACGTTTCGATGCTTTTGATGGAGATGAGGTTGTTCCACGAATCCTTGTGCTTCGACCGCGCTCTGTTCCAGCTGAGGACACTGTCCCTGGTCATTTGGCTCGCTGAGATCGAGGCGCGCAGTGTCGAGATGTGATTGATAAAGGCCTGTTGATTCGGCAATAGAGAACGCCTCAAGCTGCAGTAGCATAGCCCGTGGTTTCGCCTTGTTGATCATTTTATGGACGCCGTCACTTTTCATTTGCCAAGGCCTCGAAGTGTATCTACGACAATGTCTGGGTCCAACCGTTTGCTCCAGTCTTCTTCGACAAAGGCGAGACGAATAACGCCGCTTTTGTCGAGAACAAATGTCGCCGGCATGGGTAGCTGGGCTGCCCCGGCTTCGCCATTTATCTCAACGAGATTACGGCCTATTGCCTTATTTGCGTGGACCAAAGCAGTCGGAAGCGTAAAAACGATGCCAAAGCGTTTCGCTACTATGTTGCCGACGTCGCTCAGCACTGGAAACGTCAGCTGATTCTTCTCTTCTGTCGAGAGAGAATTATCTGGTAACTGAGGCGAAATCGCTACGAGGGACGCTCCCATCTGCACAATCTCAGGGAGAACACGCTGAAGGCCACGTAGTTCGAGATTGCAGAAGGGACACCAGCCTCCACGGTAGAAACTGATGACAACTGGCCCGCGATCAAGCAGTGTTTTGAGAGCGAGGACATCTCCGTGAGTGTCAGGCAAGGCAAAGTCTGGGGCGACATCTCCTTCTTTTAAAGCAGAAGCGCTTAGACCACTTTCGACCAGATCGGAGATTGTCTGTGCGTTCGCTTGCAGTCGTTCTGCCGATGCAGTGGTGCGAACCTCCTGTGATAGCTCTTCCAGTTCTTTTGTCGTTTCTAGCATTGGTGTGCACCATGAGTGAGATCAGCCATTCAGCTGTGCTTCCATTGGAAGTATCAACAGGTTGGAAGTTGGGAAGTATCCCAGCCTCGTCCGAGTGCCTTTCTAAGTAATCGATAAGCGCGTGTCGCTCACCGACGAACGCGGATGATCGTCTTGCCCTTGACCCGCTCGGTCCGGTTGAAGGCGGCGACGGCGTCATCGAGGGTCGATACTTTGCCGATGTTCGTCCGCAGCCGTCCGTCACGCAACCGCCGGACGATCTCACTCAGTTGGGCACGATCGGACTCGACAACGAAGTCGACCGCCAGGCCGTTGGCGGGCCGCGCTTCGGGCGGCCCGACGACGGTCACCAGTGTTCCTCCGGCTCGAATCAGGCCTGCGGACCGCTTCGCGATGTCGCCGCCGATGACATCGAAAACCAGATCGACTCCGCCGACGTCTTCCAGGTCGTCGTTCTCAAGGTCGACGAACTCCCGTGTGCCGAAGTCGAGAGCCCTCTGACGGTCGGCAGCGCGTCCGGTGCCGATGACGTACGCGCCGGCCTCACGTGCGAGCTGGGCTGCCATCGAGCCGACTACGCCGGCCGCGCCGTGGACGAGGACGCTCTGCCCCGCACGAAGGCGGCCGTGCTCGAACAGCCCCTGCCACGCGGTCAGGCCCGGCATCGTGAGGGCCGCGCCCGCCGTAAAGTCAACGTCGCCCGGCAACGGCGCGAGATTGCGTGCCTCGACGGCTACATACTCCGCCAGCGTGCCGTCGCGATACCAGTCCGTGAGGCCGAACACCCGCTGTCCCACCGACAGCCCCGTCGTTCCATAGCCGAGAGCGGTGACCATTCCGGCCAACTCGTGTCCGGGGATTGAAGGCGTCCGGTCACGGCCGAGGCGATCGGTCCAGGTCGAAGGCCACGACAGCTCATCCCCCGTGAATCCCGATGCATGAATCTGAACAACGACGTCGTTTATCGCTGCCTGCGGCTCGGGCCGCTCCACCAGCTTCACCCCGGCCGTTCCCGCAGCCTGATCCGTCGCCACGATCGCCTTCATCGTCCGCCTCCCTGTATCAAGTTCTTGCCTGTAACGCAGCCGCTCCATCCTTTATCCGTGGACGGGTTATCGGATAGAAACGGATCGATCAAAATCCTGGCCGCGCCCGCTTCGATGCGCGATGCGGAATGGCCATGCCATGTCTGTTTCATAGGAATCTTCTCCTCGGTAATGTGTATCTTTACTGGAAATGTAAGTTATCTTCCCGACTGCCTACCTGCAGCGCCCAGTGGGCCACGGAGAAGCTTACAGGGCGCTCGGAAGATCAATGACAACCTTACGGCAAGCGCCTCGGCCGTACCATTCCAGCGGAAAGCCCGCGCCGTTGATCAGTGGTGACGTAAAAGCCTCTCCGAAGACGGCCGCCTAGGCCAATTTGAAATCCTCGAAAGTAGAGGGATAGCTGAACGTGACCAGAACGGAGCAGCCAGTCTTGGTCGTATGGGGACCATGAGCCGTGTTTGGCTTGATGTTGAACTCCGTGCCTTTCGGATACGAAGTGCCGTCGTTTATGAAGTCACCATCCAGGACATACGACATCTCGGTTGTTTGTTCGTGCAGGTGCCTCGGAATCTCGCTCCCCGGCTCCATCCTCAGTATGGCCACTGCAGGACCAAAGGATGGATCACCATTCAATATTTTGATCGTGGCCGTCCCTTTCGTGTTTGGAAACGGTGCTGTTATGGCCTCGGCCTTCGACGTGTCGACGGTTTGTATACAATTCATTTAAGTTATCCTTTCGTTGTCTGGCTTTCGTGTCCTTCTTGGGCCATGGCCTCTGCATCAACTTCCCGCCGGTGCCGCTGCCAAGAACGACGACGTCTTTCAGATTTGGAATCGAATGATCTACTTGCTGTGGAGCACCGGGTAACCCTTTACGTAAATCCAGTCGTCGGCCTTTGCAGGGATGTGGCAACCGAGGCAGTCCTTCTTGTAGTCAGTCGCCACCTGCTTGTTAGGTGCATCGGATTTAAACAGCGCCCAGCCCCAGCCGTCGCCCCACAGAGGATTATTGGGATAGCGGTCTTTCGAGTCCTTGATCAGGACGAACCAGACCTTGGTATCCTTCGCCCAGTGGGCATCGCCCGTTGTCATTTGCGCATGATCAGTTCCGAAGACTTCCTTCACCAGAACCGTGCCGTCGGCGAATTTCTTGTTGCGCCGGTAATAGTCGGCGGCTCCCGGCGATGCGTAGGTTAGGTGCATCTGATTCTCCCCCTTTGGATCAAGCACGAAGTAAGTGCCAAGAGTTTGGTAAAGATCGCGATAATCCGTCGGTTTTCGAATGTTGCCGGACTTGTCGACAAGTGCGAAGCCATCAAATGAAGTCTTGGCTTGAGGCTTGGCGGGTTGATTTCCAAGCGCCAAAATCGCAAGCACCGCAATGCCTACCCGTGTGTACACTGCTGTTCTCCTCGATGTAAAATGCGCAGGCACACAAGGTCCATCGGGTCTTTTTCGAAACCGGATTTATCGACAGAGGCCAGCGCCGCCAGCATGGCTTTGTAAACGGCAGGTGCCGCCTCACTATAGCTCAACCGTTGATTCATGATTTCCTCCCTCTCGGATTTCTCGCTTGCGATCGGCTGCCATTACGGCGAGCGAGAACGCTGCCGTCGCAGCAGTAAACACGGAATAGTCGAGCGGCGCCTTCATTCCGAGGGTCAGCGCCATCGAAATCCCGAAAATCGTAAGAAGCACTCCGGACCCAATTGCCGCCTCGCGCAGCCGGAAACCTGTGATTAGGGCAATGGCAAAGATCGCCTCCCCGGCTGTGGCCAGCACAGCCGCCGCAGGCTGAACGGCGGCGGGCATGTACCAGTTCAATCGGTCGGCATAGATGCGGAAGTGGTGCCAGTCGCCCCAACTCGCATGCGGCGACCCGTGCGGCCCCCAGGCGCCCAGCCGGTCGCCTACCGCGGACAGGAACGCAGTCGCGAGACTCAGTCGCAGGGCCCACTCCGTCCATCGTGCTGCTCCGGCGCGCGTCACTTCCCCTCCACAACCGGACGCCCTGGCGGCGCCACCATGAAGGCGAGGATCTTCGCGGGCATCCCAGGCTGCGCATTCTCGGATGTGGAATGGAGCGCGCCCGTAGGTTCGTAGAACATCTCGCCCGTTCGCAGAACGCGTGGAGTCTCGTGATTGATTGCGAAACGGATTTGCCCCTCGAGCACATAGCCGACGATGAAGCCCGGATGCCGGTGCTCGGCCGAGCGCCCCCCGGGCGGATAACTGACTTCCACCAGTGAGGCTTCCATTCCGGCGAATGGGCCAGAGAGTGCCTGCTTACCGATTTCCCGAACGCGCGCGTCGGCCGGTTGCGCGCACGCCTTGCGCCCCTTCAAAGCGGCAGCCGCCAGAATCATCTTCCACAGAAGCATCCGTCGCGATCTCATGCCCCTATGCTACGATTGCAAATGGTTACCTGGGTAGGCCCATTTTGGGCAAACGCATGGGTCCAATTTTCGGTGCCGAAATTCACTGCGAACTCCTGAATTGGCGCTTGGCCCGCGTCCGCCGGACACCACGCTCACTCGCTGGCTATATGACGAGCTGCGCCGTGCGATGCTCACGGGCCGGCTCAAGCGAGGCATGCGCCTGCCCGCCACCCGCGACTTTGCCGGACAGCATGGGATATCGCGCCGCGTGGTGGTCAACGTCTTCGAGCAGTTGCGAACCGAAGGATACCTGGTGAGCCGCGTCGGTTCGGGCACGCGCGTGAGTGACCAGTTGCCGGAAGATCTGTTGCAGTTTGCACCTGCGCAAAGCACGGCCCGCCGCGCCGCGTCATCTTCGATCCGGGCGGAGGGGACGCGCCCGGCGCGCCCGCTGCGGCCGATCGAGCCCGCCCTATCCGAATTCCCCATGGAGTTGTGGGCGCGGATCGCGGCACGCAGGCTGCGGCGCGCTTCTCCCTCTCTCCTCGCGGGAGGGGAGGTGCAGGGATACGGCCCGCTACGCGAGGCTATCGCCGATTACCTGGGAACCTCGCGCGGCGTCGATTGCACGCCCGATGAGGTCGTGATCGTTTCCGGCGGGCAGCAGGGGCTCGATCTGCTGGCCAGATTTCTGGTGAAGCGCGGCGATTCCGTCTGGATCGAGGATCCGGCGTACCACGGCGCGGCCGCCGCCTTCCGAAATGCGGGAGCACGGCTCGTGCCCGTGCCCGTCGATGGCGACGGACTCGACCCCGCCAAAGCCCTTCGCGCCTGTCCCCAACCGCGGGCGGTGTACGTGACTCCGGCCCACCAGTTCCCGTTGGGTATGACTATGTCGCTCGAACGCCGCCTGGCGCTGCTCGCGGCGGCGCGGCGTTCGGGTGCGCAGGTGATTGAAGATGATTACGACAGTGAATTCCGGTTCTCCGGAAGGCCCGTGCCGGCCCTCCGCGGGCTGGACCGGTCGGAAGCCGTGATCCTCGCGGGCAGTTTCAACAAGGTGCTCTTCCCCTCGTTGCGACTTGGCTACCTGGTGCTGCCGCAATCCCTCATGGATCGTTTTCTCGCGTTCCGCTACCAGGCCGATGCGTACCCTCCGGCACACCTTGAAGCTGTACTCTGCGACTTCATCGTAGAAGGGCACTTCGGGCGGCACTTGCGCCGCATGCGGGAACTGTATGGCGCCCGGCTGGCCGCGCTGCGGGACAGCGTCACACGCTATCTGAAAGGCGCCGTGGAGTTGCCCGATATCCAGGCGGGCCTCAATTCGCCTGCTTATCTCGTCAACGGAATGAAGTCGAACGCCGCGGAAGTGCGCGCGGCCGCGTGCGGGGTGGAAGTGCTCAGCATCGACCGGTTCGTTTTGCGGCGGCGCGATATTCAGGGTGTTCTGGTAGGGTTCGCCGCGTTTACCGACGCGGAGATCCGCAAAGCCGTGATTGCGCTCGCCCAGGCATTCGAGAAATAAACGCCCGGTCACTGAAGGGAGTTGCAAAATCCGAAGAAACCGCTTGCTGGATAAGTTGCATCCGAGACTGCCCGCAATATTCGGTGTTTGCGGCTAAACTCGAAAGCGTTTTTTCAGTATCGTCTACTAAACTGCGTTCAGCCATGCGTAATCTCCCTAAACTAAATATCCGCGCAATCAAGTGGCGATGACAGTCTTGCCGATGGTTCGCGCAGTCTCAACGAGCGGGCAACGGTGCCATAAGCCTTCCAGATCCGGGCTGCGTTGGCCGAACTGACATCGACTTTCACCTTTCCGTCCGAATAGCGACGAGCCAGCTCGGCGAGTGCTCCGGAGACAAACAGGAGCGACTCGTGATCATTCGTAAGATCGATGTGATACAGAAGGTGCGCGCCGTTGCCCGAGTCGGCGATGATGGGCCTGCCCCAATCTGGCGCCATATCTTCGGCGATACCCCGGGCGAGTTCGATCGCGGCCGCATGTTCCTCGTCGGAAGAAGAGACACCAGCCGGGCGCACGGGATCGAGGTCGACCGGCAGCCATCGGCGCCGGAGGATGTTGTTGTCGCCAGTAGTGTATTCGCTGCGCTCTCTGAGTCGGTTATATGCACGTCCCAACAGCGCCGGATCAATACGGTTGAGTACGTAGTAGACGCCGGCGGCTCGGTAAGTTGCATCAGCGCGCAGGATTGCGGCGGTCAGCGCCGCACGGTCGTCGAAATAGCCCGCAACTACACCTGCCCGAGTCTTCGGAATTCGAACTTCTACCACATCGGAAGGTTCGAACAGGAGGGCGATCCCCCTGTGAATTTCGGAACGGTCGGCTTTTGGTACGGTCATCGTGCTCCACTGCCGTACCGAACATTCGGAAAAGACGCCCGCAAGTTTCGCTCGATGTATTCCCGGACATCCTCTGGACGATAACGAACGAGTGCTCCCAACTTAACGTAGGGGCAGCCGATTCCCCTCAACCGGTCTCGGCGTAGACTCGCGACACTGCGCTGTGTAATACGCGCGCAGTCGGTTTCATTGAGAAGTGGTTCTATGTCGGCCGCGCTATCGCGTATGCATGGTTGCGAAGTGTTCATACTCTGACTGGGCGAATTTTCGACAAAGATGGCGAAAATTCACCGAAGAATGATCTAAGTTATTGAAATCGCGCGAAATAGATTTTGCAGGAAAAATGAGCGGATCAACCGAAATTTCGGCGAGGCAGTGGTCACCGGTGGTAGGATGCAGCGAGGTTGATTTGAAAGCGCGCTTTATAGCCGACGTTCTTAACGAATGGGATTGGGTCAGTGGCGATGCCAAATTGCGTTCGGAGCCACTTCCGGATCTCTTGTACTCGTTTCTCAATCTTCGGCCAAGTGGGTGTCCAGGACTCCGGCACACTTATGACACCTTGGCACTTAGCGAGATGTTGAAGACATTCCCAAGCTCGGGTTGGCTTGCTCGTGCGCTTGTCTGCCATACCGAGGTCTTCGAATTGCCGTACTATGGTTCTTGCAGGCGTAGTAATCTCAATCGAGTGCTCGTTAAAAAAAGACATGCGGATGGACTTCCATTCGGTTAGGTCTTCTCTGACTTCCTGAAAGATCGGATCTGGTCCGCGCGAAGACTCTGGGCTTGCTGGATCATCTTGAAAACCAATTTGACGGTCATCCCACCGCATCAGTTTGTTAACGACCTCGTCAGGCAGTGTGTGTCGGTTGGCAATCCTGGCTAAGGTTTCGGACATGCGTTGCATATGCCCCTCAAGGGTCACAGACTCTCGATCATCCGCGAAACGAAGCTTAACTCCAAAACTAGTTCCCTCCGTCATGGATCGTACTTGGTCAAGCCAACCCGTCCATGCGTCACGTACGTCACGCCATAGCGTTCTCGCGTACTCGTTTACTACCGCCCGGTGCCATTTTTCCGTACTGCTGCGGTCAGAGCCGGCCGCAAGGCTCTTTTCGC
Source organism: Bryobacteraceae bacterium (assembly GCA_963770345.1). Taxonomy (GTDB): domain Bacteria; phylum Acidobacteriota; class Terriglobia; order Bryobacterales; family Bryobacteraceae; genus CAVYPH01. Next base: position 905,973 of record CAVYPH010000004.1, read on the forward strand.
AGATTTCATCGATTTTGCGGGCGAAGTCTGAAAAGTAATCTTCTGCTAGCTGAGCCCAACGCCTGCTGAGACGCTCGACGGCCGCTTGCGTCCCAAGTTGAGTACGGACCTTTCCCTCAGGCAATGCGGCAGCTACTGCTTCCTGGCTTAGGTCATCAAACGCACCGAGAGCGGCTAGATAGGCATCTCTGGTGAAGGAGGCGCCCAGATTGGTTAGACCGGCATCCGAAAGGTTCGCAACGGCCCGCGCAAACTTTGGCGCTAAGTAGTCGGCGATTTGCACCTCCGGGCGGTTCCTTAGGGTGGCGTAGACTGGTTGGGGAATTGAATCTGCCAGACCCGTCTTCCGGTCGTTGCCTTCTCGCACCGCTTTCTCCCACCAATACACTCGTTCGAGCAACTGAAATCTAACCTGATCATTCACTACCAAGCAACCCGGGATCGTCTTGATCGTGTTCCTCCTTGATACCTCGGCATATTCGATCAGCCATAATGAGTATCCGATCAACTCGTCCTCCGTGGCGGCAAATTGGCTAGCGCGCTTAGCCCAGACATCAAATCGCTTCGTAGCAATATCGATTACCGAACCCATTCCACCGTGCGAAGGCAAAGGTCCGGTTTGCTTGAGGTTAGACTCTATTAAAGCCAGTTCTTCCCGAGCATTGCGCGTCGCGTTCTCCCACACTGAGTGGCGCGGTTCATCAACAGAGAACGGGTTCCCTTCGATGAAGTCTTCCATATATAGAAACGCTAGAAGCCGGTCGAGGAACCCTTGAAGGTCTGCGGTCGCGTGGTCTTCGTCGCTCAGCACCAACGTTCCTTCATACTACGAATCTAATTGCTCCATACCTTCAACCCTAGCGCAACAAGAAAGATAGATTGGACTAACTGCCAGCTTCTGCCGGAATGTGCTCGACTACCGTCAGGATCGGGCACGAGCGTTAAAATCGAGCGCAAGAGATCCAAAAAATTACTGGCCTCATCCGGCGCCTAGTTCGAAAATCATCCCGGAGCCCCGACCTTGCCCCCCTTGTCAACAAACGCAACCTGTCAACTGGAGAAAATGGAGAGAACGAGCTCAAGAATGATGACGCAGCGTTATTCAGCGCTCGAGGCCAGCTTTGGGATTCGAACTCGAGAATTCTCGAAAACCGGAAGAACCTTCCGAATGTGGGGGATAACGGCCGACCTCCGCAAACAGATGTTGTCAACAAACTCGGCGCGCAATTTCCGTAACGAGAATACTGGCTCCCCAAAAACCATACTTTCCAACTACCTCTCCGCTATTTAAATCATTGATTCTAGTGAGCATTTCTTTTCTTGCGTCTTTAGTTCGGCTCCCCAAGTACGAACACAGATCCGAACACGCGAATGGAGAATTTCGGGGAGTGACTTTCTCCGTGCTGTTAACCAAGACGAGAATTTCGGAGACCTCTCGTCGAAGAGGCGCAAGGGCAATCAACTGTCGAATGGCTCCCCGAGTAGAGTCCTCCACGGGCTCTTGTGGTGGCCACATGGCGCTAACCCAAGTTCGTCACGACTCCGTCGTTTTCGGCAATTTGAGCAGCCGCCAGCATGCAAGTGATTGAAGTGCCGAGCGCGGTTTTTTGAAATCGAATGTAGTGCAGACCAGCCGTCTTGTTTGAGCGAGCCGTTCGTGACAACATCACCGCAGAATGTTTTTGCGGTCGCACCAGCGCACCAAGGACGGCAAGGACCACACTTATTGGTCGCTGGTGGAGACCGTACGCACTGCCGATGGTCCTCGCCAGAAGACACTCTGTTATCTAGGGGAATTGAACTCGTCGACACAAGCTCGCTGGCTGAAGACCATCGAGGTATTCAACGGCGAGGGCGAGGCACAACAACTGAAGCTTTTCCCCTCGCATGTCGAACCGCCGGCCGATGATCCCCAAGTCGCGCGCGTGCTGCTGAATCGAGTGCGACTGGAGCGAACCTGGCAGTTCGGCGCCTGCTATCTGGGCCTGGAACTCTGGAAGCGTCTGCAATTGGACCGCTTCTTCGAGTCTACGGTCGATGACGCCCCATGACGCAGATGCCGCCGAATCGACGCTGTTCTCATGTGCCATATCGCGCTTCGGCCTTGTTGCAGTTGATTTCGATTGAACACAGGGACGGTCCGGCGGTCGGAGCACAGTCGATTCAGCCAACATCAAGAGCGGCAGTTAACAACCGCCGCTCTTGATGCCTCATGCTCGTGGCTAATTGCCCCTTCGGCGCGAAGCTGACGTACTCAGCTCGGGTGGGCTCTCCAGCGGCGATGCTGGTGTTGTCACAAAACGGTCTGTGAGCGTCTGGAGGAAAGCGACAATATCACTCTCGTCCTGGGCCGAAAGGCCAAGATTGCCGATCAAAGGGGTTACATTGGCGGGCGTCTCCGGCGCCGGCCAACAACTTACTTTCTCGCCCGGCGAACCCTGAGCGCAGCGCGGCAGTGCCTGCGACGTGTTGTAGAAGTGCACCACCTCGGCAAGACTCTTCAGATACCCGTTATGCATGTAGGCCTTTACGAAATCCGCGCGCGGCCGCAGGTCGACGTTACGCAATGTGGGCACTTGGAACTTCCCGTTGTACATCGGTGCCAGGGCCTTCCATTGCGACGGGTTCGGGTTGTTCGGACCGCTCAGCATGGCTCCCACTCCCAGGTCGGTGGCTGCGAAGCCTTGGGGATTGGCGGTAAATCCGTACTGGTCCGCCTTTGACTCACAGTAATAGGGAATCGCAAGGTTCTTCGGAACACCGGTGTTGGCCGACGTGAAATCGGTAAAGAGCGGCGCCAGATCGGCGGCGGCCAGGCCCGTTGAGTTGATGGCGTTTCCACTGAGGTGACACTGACTGCAGTTCGCCTTGCTATTGAAAAGGTCGTAACCGCGCTGCTCACCGGCGGTCAGCTGTGCGTTACCGGCAAGCCAGGCATCGAACTTCGACGAAAACGGACTCACTTCCGCCGAAGATTCATACGAGGCCACGGCCAACGTCAGGTGGTCATAGGTGGCGTTCGACGTTCCGCGATCCTGCGCACTCAGGTGGACCGGAAGCGGGTCACTGGCTGGAGCTGGACCCGGTGTCGCGCAGACCGAGGCCACGTTGGACGGCCAAGTGATCGCGAACGATTGCGCTCCCCCCAGCAATTGAGCCAGTGAGGCGTAGCCTCCCTGCGATACCTTCCAGACGACGCACGCAGTATCTGGATTCCCCATCTCTACCGGATTGACTGGCGGTCCCTGAGCCTGTTCCGCAGCGGGATTTGCAAGGCGGATTCCGGTCGCCCGCATATCCCAGAAATTGCCTCCGTAGAAGTCGGCCACGGCAACGTTGTAGTGAAGAATCGGAGTGAACGCAGCGTAGGCGTAGCTCTGCGGCTTGCGGGGCCCGAACCGGACGTTAGGCCCCGGGGCGGTCGCGTTCAGGATGGGGACACCGCCCGCCTGGGAGACCGTGGTGGCGTTGAATATGCTGGTCCCGCCCGTGAATCCGGCGTACGGAGCGTGGCAGGTCGCGCACGCTATGTTTCCGAAGGGCGACAACGTCTTGTCATAAATGACAAGTTTTCCCAGCAACTGCACCTGATGCGCCAAGTCCATCGAAGACGCCGTTGGGACACTCCGAAGCAACGACGATTCAGTGGCGTCGATGAGCGCGTTTAGAAACTGAGTATCGCCATCTTCCGCGGGGTTGGGAGTGCCCCCGGGCAACGGCGGGAGCAACGACAGGACGTTAAGGTTTTGACTACATACCGAGTACGGCGGTATGGGCGTCGGAGGATTCTGTGCGATTGAAGTGTGACTCGTGACTGCGGCTACCACAGTGACAGCCGTTGTTGTGTACACGAATTGTCGGTACGATGATGTCTTTCTTTTTTTCATTAATGTTGTCCTTTTTTCGACGAGCTAAGTGAATCACGCGAATCGCGGCACGATGCGATTCGCGCCGGCATCCCGCGAATATTTTTGGTAAATAGCAATTCAGCGGCCAGACGGGTCCCGATTCGTACGTCCCTCATTGCCTGAAAGCCTTTCTGATAATTCCTGATGGGCCTTTCTGATAATTAGGGTTGAACGCAGCAGAATATGGTGTCGGGCTAAGAACTCTTCCCGCCAGACCACGAATACTACGCCGGTTGACCCCCCGCAGCCGGGTCACGATTTCGATTCGCTCCGGGGAGCAGCGGGCTTTGCGCCTGCGGTAACCACCCAGCGGAGGTATTCATCCGGGGTTTACGAACATTGCCTATCCAGGGCGAGGGATGCGCCACCTAAGCGAGCCAGATTCCGATCTCCTGCGTCAGGCGCGGTACCTCTAGTACGCCATCAATCCTATTGGGCCAACGGATGAGCCTGACATCGCGGCTTTCTTCAATATCTCGCCAGCACGGAGCCAAACGCTCACTCGCCTTTTCCGCAACAAACTCTTCCCCGAACCGTATGAGTCATCTACATGTCACTCCCTCGACAGATGAACACCGGGTGTCGCCCGGTCGACGGACGAACATGTGCCTGTTTCTTAGGCGCTGACGAGAAAAGAAACGAGTGAACAACACAAAATAGCGAGTCCTACGCGAGTCGCAATTCGCTAAACGGCCTTTGGAATAGAACATGCACTCGATTTGAAAGGTGATTTAGATATGTCCACTGCGGCAAGAGACACGACAGAAGCAACCTCGATCTCAGGGGTGATGGTCCCCGACAGTAAACTTGCTCGAGAAGCAACGGAGCTTGTGCGTAACACCGAGTCTCCATTGCTGTTCAACCACTCGACTCGTGTGTATTATTTTGGCTCGCTTGCAGGAAAAAGGCGGGGACTGAAGTTCGATCCCGAGCTGCTTTACATTGGCGCGATGTTCCATGACATGGGATTGACTCCGCGGTATAGCAGTAAGTCGGACCGGTTCGAAGTGGATGGTGCGAACGCTGCGCGAGGGTTTCTGCGCCAGCACGATATCTCTCAGCAAGAGGCCGATACTGTGTGGACAGCGATTGCGCTACACACTACGCCGGGAATTCCACAGTACATGCATCCGGTGGTTGCGCTATTGACCAACGGTGTCGAGATGGATGTTCTCGGAATCGCCTACTCGGAATTCTCCGACGCTGATCGCGAAGCGATCGTCGCCGCGTATCCGCGCACCGGGCACTTTAAAGAAGACATCATCCAGACCTTTTACGACGGCATCAAGCACAAGCCTGAGACGACATTCGGCAATGTGAAGGCAGATGTACTGGCGGACAAGGATCCAAAGTTCCAGCGCATGAACTTCTGCAGTGTCATCCGCGGTTCCCAGTGGAAGGGCTAAGAAATCCCTCAGCGGAACGCCCGCTGCGTTCAGTTCGAACCTATCAACTCTGAATACAGAACTTCTGAAAGTGAAAATTCATAATGTCAAAGCCGGAACGCTTACCAATTCAACCGGTGCTCCCGTACCGGACAACACAAATATTTTGACAGCCGGTCGTCGTCTAGCCTGGATCCTCCGCGGTAGGCCAGCTTCGCGTGGGTACGGCGTAAGTCGTGCAGCGCACGTTGTAGCTTAAACGAAGACTCCTCTATGTGCGGTAGCCGGCGCCCTTCCCGGTGTCATGCCTCCGTTGATCTGATGGCCTGCGGCAACGGGGAGGTTGAGCTTCGAAGCATGGATGCTGTACGCCATGCTGTTCCTTTGGTTTTCGTGAGGACTACTCACGGGCGGGATACCTGCTTCTTCCTCCGGGAGAGCAAAGCGGGCGCTTTATGTCCTGCCAGGCCTACGTGGAGTCGCTTGCGCTTATTCCCGTCAGCTTGAGCCCAACAACGATTGGCCACGCCGGGCTTCGTCTATTTTGTTGTGGCCTCCGTACTGAGCTGCGGGTTTTTGACTTTGGCGCCCGTTTAGCTTTTCGGAGATCCAACGCCGCTGCCCGCCAATTGCTGATGGCTTCAATTATTTATCTACCACTGGCATTCTTCCTGGTGGTGCTTAACAAGCGCTAAGCGAAAAGGGCCTCTCAGGAGGGCGGGCCATTCAGTAGCGCCAGCGCCGACTGGACGTCGCATGGAGGCCATATTTCGACTCGTGGAGCAGGAAGGGCGAAACAAGGCGATTCAAATCAGTGTCCAGAAATTGGCAGGTCAGTTGCACGGGTTGGATTGATGGCGGGAGAGCATAATGCCGGCTACTAATGGCAACGCTATTCCTGTGCGACAGTTCGGGCGCCATAAAGTCAGGATCTCGGCGCTGGGCTTTGGTGGTCATCATTTAGGTGATGCACCAGACGAGCGCACCGCGGTACGCCTCGTCAGGGAGGCCGTGGATGGCGGTATTGCGTTCTTCGACAATTGCTGGGAATATCACCGCGGCAAGAGCGAAGACTGGATGGGCGCCGGTTTACAGGGAGTGCGCGATCGCGTGTTCCTGATGACCAAGGTCTGTACGCATGGGCGAGACAAGGCGCTTGCTCTGCGCATGCTCGACGAATCGTTGCATCGGCTGCGAACCGATCATCTGGACCTTTGGCAGGTCCACGGTGTGTGCTTTGAAAACGATCCCGCCTTATTCATCCGGAAGAACGGCGCGGCGGAGGCGTTGGAGCAAGCCAAGAAGGAAGGCAAGGTGCGGTTTGTCGGGTTCACGGGACACAAGGACCCATCTATTCACCTGCAGATGCTGGCCACGGGCTTTCCGTTTGACTCTGTGCAGATGCCGCTGAACGCGTTTGACGCGCACTTCCACAGCTTTGAGCAACAGGTACTACCGGAGTTGAATCGCCGGGGAATCGCCGCGCTTGGGATGAAGCCCATTTGCGGCCACGGCGAGCCGGTACAGAAAGGCGTACTGACCGGCGAAGAAGCGCTCAGATACGCGATGAGTCTACCGGTGACTACTACCATTACCGGTATCAACAACGTGGAAGCCCTGCGGCAAGCGCTCAAAGTAGCGCAAGGTTTCGAGCCGATGCAACCGTCTGCGATGCAGGCGTTGCGCGACCGCTGCCAGAAGTATGCAGCTGATGGCCGATTCGAGCTCTATAAACTGTCGCTCAGGTTCGACAATCCGGAGGCGCGCCTCGCTCATCGACTTCCGCTCGACATGCAGCAAGTTGAGGTGCGAGAGATGCTCAAGATGACGGACAACAGCGGGCATCCGTACCCGCCGACGAAATAATATGACGCCCCGATCGAATGTAACCCGAAGAACTTTTGTGGAGGCGTTTATGCTGGGATCCGCAGGTCTTGCAGCCCAAGGGCAATCCGGCGCGGAAGTACCCAAGCGACCGCTGGGCCGCACTGGTCTGAAAGTTTCCGCATTGGGAATTGGCGGATATCACCTCGGCTCGGCGGACAGCGAAGCTGAAGCCACTCAAATTGTGAATGAGGCTTTGGACGCCGGCGTGAACTTCTTCGACAATGCCTGGGAATATCATCAGGGCCTTAGCGAAGAACGAATGGGTCGGGCGCTCAAGGGCAAGCGCGATCGCGCTGTAGTGATGACTAAGGTCTGTACGCATGGACGCGACAAAAATGTCGCTATGCACCAGCTTGAAGAATCGCTAACGCGTTTGCAGACCGATCATATCGACGTGTGGCAGATACACGAGGTGATCTACGAAAACGATCCTGACCTGATCTTTGCTCCAAATGGGGCGGCGGAAGCCCTGCTCGAAGCGAAGAAACAGGGCAAAGTCCGGTTTCTCGGGTTCACGGGACACAAAGATCCTTCTATTCATTTGAAGATGCTTTCCCACGACTTCCCATTTGACACCGTACAGATGCCTCTCAATTGCCTGGATGCGACTTTCCGAAGCTTCGAAACCAAGGTGCTGCCCGAGGTGAACCGGCGCGGCATGGCGGCGCTGGGCATGAAAAGCCTGGGAGGCAGTGGCGAGTTGGTGCGCGAGGGTGCAGTGATTGTCACTATGGGGCTGCGCTATGCCATGAGCCTGCCGGTTGCGGTGACCATTAGCGGCATCGACTCCCTTGACGTGCTGCATCAGAATCTTGAGGTCGCGCGCGGTTTTCAGGCGTTAAGCTCTGCCCAGATGCTGACCATGCGCGACGGCTGCCGATTTGACGCCTCGGACGGTCATCTGGAGCTGTTCAAGACAACAAAGAAATATGACGGGAATCTAGGGCGTGAGATGCACGGGTTTCCATCGAGCGCGGAACTTCCCGTTTAAGGCCTCGGGTCGCGGCCCTTCCCAGACGCACGGTGAGATCTTTGCCGATGTCGACACAGGGCCCTCACCTTATCGGCCCGCTCGTTGCGAATCACCGGGTGTAGTGAATTGCTTCACGGTGCTCTTTGTACCATCGTCGGTACCATTGGCTTCCATCGAGCCAACCGTGTAGTAGTAGGTTGTCCCCTGCTTAAGGTCGTCCAGGCGCACCCGGAAGATTGTAGAAGAATGGTCCGGGTCTAGCCTGATAGGAGATTTCGCAGTCTGGCTCAGGTTCTTGGGATCAGTACCATAGTGCACGATGCCGTAATGCACGGGCGAGCCCCCAGGATTGTTGGTTGTCCACCTGATAATCGTCAGATGCTCCTTTGCCAATTCTAGTTCTGGCCCTTGGATGATTCGGACGCGCGCGGCTTTTTGAGTGGTTGGACTTACCTGCGCGGGCGTCGGGTTTGAGGAGAGCACACAACCGATCGCAGCCATTGTGGCGAGTTTTAGAAGCAGTTTATTCATGTTCAGACCTCACGCGAAATTATTCATTAATGTCCCGGAAATGCGGAAGAAGTGGCAGGGGGCCGCATGCGGCCCCCATGCGTTTTGGACTACGGAATAGGCTGAGTGGGGAGAGGCGCGACGCCGCAGATAGCCGATGCACATGGCGGAAGTAGCGGAGTCGGGATAAGGCTGCCGTTTCCTTGCCTCGAAGGCGAACAATTCGGATCCGTTGCGGGATTGCAGGTCATGCACGTACCCGTAAAGGTATCCCTGTCGGGGTAAGGTCTTGTGAAACCGTCCGTGAGCGTCTGCAGAAAGGCGACGATCTGGTCCTCCTCCTTATCCGTCAAACCGAGATTGCCAGTCGTCATGTCAAGATTGTTCTTCACCTCGGGCATCGGCCAGCAAGTCACTTTCTCGATAGTTCCTGCCGGGCAGTGCCCGGAGGTGACCGGGAACGGATACTTGTCGCGTGTGTTGTAGAAATGTACGAGCTGCTTCAGGCTCTTTATGTAGCCATTGTGAAAGAATCCCTTCTGGAAGTAAGGTGCCGAGCCGGCCTCGGTCGTCGGGCACTGTGACGGCGTCATGGCCACATTGCGCGCAGAAGACACCTGGAACCGGCCGTCGGTAGCTGGAAATCTGGAGTCAGCAGGAATCCGGCACACAGGTTGAACTGAGTATTCCTGCGTCCCTTGCCTACGGGATCTCCCCCGGCCGCAACGTTCTTGGGATATTCCGGAAGAACGTGACGAAGTCATGATTAGGGTTCTCCCGGTGAACGATCTTCCCCCTGCTGCCGAAGGAATAGACGCGGGCGCCTTGATATTATTTGACTAGCCGGTGAACAGGGGATTGGTCAACGGAGCTAGCACGATGACGAAGACGATTCCATTAATCGTCTTTCTGATGCTGACTGCACGGGGTGCAAGCTCTCAAGTTGCGTCTCGCGACCATATCGCCGTAGTTGCTGCCCGGCCAATCCAGGCACCCATCGTCGATGGGATGGACATCCGGTTCGCACGTATATCCACTGCCGACGGGTTGTCGCAAACCAAAGTGAGCCAAATCGTACAGGACAATCAAGGCTTCATGTGGTTTGGCACGCAGTATGGGCTGAACCGATACGACGGCTATACCTTCAAAGTCTTCGCTCACGATCCGGGAAATCCCATCAGTTTCAGGGGCGTCTACATTCGCGCCCTCTTCAAGGACCGCGACGGCGCTCTGTGGGTCGGCTGCGATCAGTTCGTCAATAAACTCGACCCCGAGACCGAGACCTTTACGCAGTACCCAGTTCCGTTTGTCAGCCACATCAGTCAGGACAGAGCTGGAATGCTGTGGTTTGCCACCAGCACGGGCTTGTATGGATTAGATCGGGTGACAGGGCGAATTCACCGATATGCCCACGATCCGAACGATCCTTCGAGCCTCGGCAGCGATGGCATCACATCGAGCGGTGAAGATAAAGGGGGCAGGTTTTGGGTTGCGAATCTCGCGGGCCTGGACGAATTCGACCGAAGAACAGGGAAGGTAACGCTACACATTCCGTTGCCCGGTCTTTCGTGGGGCTTTTCATTTTACGAAGACCGCGTCGGCGTATTCTGGATCTTTAACTCCGGTAACCCGTTGGCGGTGTTTGACCGGAAGGCGAATACGCTCACTCCCTATTCGCTGCACACCGAAGATCCGCCCGGCGCATCTTTCTCCATAAGAGCAGTGGCTGAAGACCACGACGGCACTCTGTGGCTCGCGACGCACGGCGCCGGGCTGCTCAAATTCAACCGCGAGCATAGAAGATTTATCCGTTACCACAATAATCCTGCCGACTCAGAGAGCCTCGCTCAAGACAGTGTGATCAGTCTATTCGCGGATCGGGAAGGGAGCATCTGGGCTGGGTTGGGCAGGATGGGACTCACCCACTTTGCTTCGAAGCCATTGCCCTTCAAGCGAATTCCTTACAATCCCAGCAATCCTAACAGTAGGGTTGAACCCTTTGTGGGCGCAATCTACGAAGATAGTCAGGGAACCCTCTGGATCGGCACATCTGCCGCGCTCCACCGTATCGACCGTAAGGCCAGGCACTACACCTCGTACCGGACGTCCGAACCTGGCTACGGATCCGACGTGATCACAATTCGCGAAGACCATTCGGGCAATATTTGGGCCGGTACTTACGGCCACGGACTCCACCGTTTCGACATGCGGACGGAACGATTCAAGACGTACCGGCACGATCCGGCCAATGCATACAGCTTGAGCAACGACTACGTGTCGCGTCTGCTGGTTGACCACAACGGGACGCTCTGGGCCGCGACTCAGGACGCCTTGAATCGTTTCGACGAAGCAACAGAGCGCTTCACGACTTATAAGGTCGAGCCGCAGAAAGACCTGTTTTATCTGGATCTGGTTGAGGATCGCGAAGGGACCCTGTGGCTTGGTACCGACTCCTCAGGTCTGCGTCATTTCGACCCAGCGACCGGCCAGCTCACCATGTATCAGCCCGATACGAATCGTCGCGGGATGTTGAGCGACGGCCGGGTAAACTCCGTGCACTTCGATGCCTCGGGAACAATGTGGATCGGCACGCAGAACGGGCTGAACAAATTCGACCCGAAAACGAGCGCCTTCACGGTCTACACGCGGCGGGATGGCTTACCCGGCAACGCAGTGGGCTGTGTCCTGGGAGATGACCACGGCGATCTGTGGATGAGTACCAACAACGGGGTAGCGAGATTCAATCCGCGGAGCACGGAATTCAAGACTTATTCGATTACCGACGGATTACCAGGCCCGGATTTGACTGGTTGGGGCGCGTGTTTCAAAAGCCCAACCGGGGAGATGTTCTTTGGAGGGTTTAGCGGGGCCACTGCCTTCTCCCCGGAGGAAGTTACGGATGCTTCGCACATACCGCCAATTGTTCTTACCGACTTTCGCCTTCCGGGAAACTCGGCAGAGCGTGGCAGCCATTTTTCGCTTCAACGGTCTGTCTCGTATACCAAGGATCTAGTTCTCTCCCATTCGGAAAATGTCTTCTCACTCGGCTTCGCGGCGCTCAGCTACTTCAATTCGGCGACGAACCGCTATCGATACAAGCTGGAGGGCCTGGAACCGGATTGGAACGAAGTAGGGAGTGACCGGCGGCAGGCGACCTACACAACGCTGCCGGCGGGCAAGTATACGTTCCGCGTTCAGGGCGCGACCAGTGGCGGCGCGTGGAGCGAACCTGGCGTGGCGGTGAGGATCCAAATCCTGCCCCCGTGGTGGGGAACTTGGTGGTTCCAGTTGGTTTGCGGGATCTTCGTTCTGGTTTCGCTATGGTTCGTGTACCGTCTCCGCCTCCAGCAGATCGCCGAGCAATTCAACGCGCGCATGGACGAGCGCACGCGCATCGCTCGCGATCTGCACGATACGCTGCTGCAGAGTTTTCAGGGCTTGATGCTCCGCTTTCAAGTGGCTCATGACGAACTCCCGGGCCGCCCGGCGGAAGCCCGGAAGACACTGGAGAACGCTCTCGATCACGCCGCGCAGGCAATCACGGAAGGCCGGGACGCTGTACAGGGGTTGCGTTCCTCCACGGTCGAGACCAACGACCTTGCCCGGGCTATCGGCTCTCTGGGAGAGGAACTGGCGGGCGATGAAAGCAATTCGAATGGCGTGGAATCATTTGTGGATGTGGAAGGCACGCCCCGGGACGTGCATCCGATCCTGCGGGATGAAATCTACCGCATCGGAGGGGAGGCACTGCGCAACGCGTTCCGCCATGCACAGGCTCGGCGGATCGAGGTGAGCATCTGGTATGGCGAGCGTCAGTTCCGACTGCGCGTCCGTGACGATGGAAAGGGTATCGCCCCGGAGGTGCTTGACGAAGAGGGACGCGCCGGACACTGGGGATTGGCTGGCATGCGCGAGCGCGCCGAACTCATCGGCGGCCAACTGGAAATCTGGAGTCAGCAGGAATCCGGCACACAGGTTGAACTGAGTATTCCTGCGTCCCTTGCCTACGGGACCTCTCCCGAGCGCCGTTTCCGGTTGTTTGCAAGAAGGAAAGGACCGAACTCATGATTCGGATCCTGGCGGTCGACGATCACCCCCTGTTCCGGGGAGGGATCGTGGCGCTTGTCGGTCATCAATCGGACATGAGTGTAGTCGGCGAAGCGTCCAATGGGCATGAAGCGATCCAGCAGTTCCGCGCGCTGCGTCCAGATGTGACGCTGATGGACTTGCAGATGCCGGAAATGAACGGGTTGGACGCGATGATCGCGATTCTCGGTGAATTCCCCGAGGCTCGAATTATCGTCCTGACCACCTACACCGGCGACGTCCAGGTTCTTCGCGCTCTCAAGGCGGGGGCTCGAGCTTATCTGCTTAAAAATCTGTTGTATAAAGAGCTTGTCGAAACCATTCGCGCGGTCCACGCCGGTAAAAAGACTCTCTCTCCGGAGATCTCCTACCAAGTTGCTGAACATGCCACCGACAATGCTTTGAACGCGGGGGAAATCGATGTCCTTCGTCTGATTGCCGGTGGGAATGCCAATAAGGAGATTGCCGCCCAGCTCTCCATCCCGGAGGAAACCGTGAAGGGCCGAGTCAGAAGCATCCTCGCCAAGCTGGACGCTAAGGACCGGACCCACGCCGCGATGATCGGGCTGAAGCGCGGAATCATTGAATTCTGATTCCTAGAAAGAGTACCTCAGAACTCCCTTTTTGAGCTATCAAGTGCATTGGGAACTGCGTAGTTTCAAGTTGAGTGCGCTTTTTTCGAGGGTTGCTTTCAACGTTCCCACGCGGTTGGCCCGGCGTAGGCCTTCTTCTGATGCGGCTGGTTACCGGCTTTACATTGGTCGATCATAGGATCACCGGATTGCTGGGAGAACCACCGCTCGGACGAGTGATCGTTTCCGTACTCGCAACCGCTGCGGGAATACTTTTGCTCGCAGGTTTATGGACGCCCATCGCGGGGGCGCTCGCGGCGGGGGTTGAGTTATGGAGCGCGTTCTCGCAGCCTAGGGATCCGTTGACTCATATCCTGTTGGTAACCCTGGGAGCTGCCGTTGCACTGGTCGGGCCTGGCGCCTGGTCGGTCGACGCGCGCCTTTTCGGATGGAAGCGTATCAACATTCCGAGCCGGAGGAGCTAACAGTCATGCCTGTAGGAGAGTTTTCATTGCCCCAAAAGGCGCTCCGGGAAGTCACCATATAGTGGACAGGTAATCTCTTTGCAGGGTTGGCCGCAAGCGAGACTGGCCCCACAATTAGCTAGAAAGTCGACAGCGTAACTGACGAAAGGAGTTAACAAATGGCGGCACAAGCAACCTGGGTAGGCGACCTGCCCGCAGCCATCCACAAGGCATCTCTCGCAACCGGGAACGGGGCGTCGACAAGCGCGATCGACATTAACGAACTCCCCGATATAGGATTCCCGGGCATTATCGGCAACAGCCCAGCCCTACGGGACGTACTCGACATGGTACGGGTCGTGGCCCCGACCGACGCCACGGTATTGATCAACGGGGAAACAGGAACTGGCAAGGAACTGATTGCGGAAGCCATTCACAAGTACAGCGATCGATCGAACGGTCCGCTTGTGAAGGTGAATTGCGCCGCGATTCCTGCAGGTTTGCTTGAAAGCGAACTGTTCGGTCACGAACGTGGCGCCTACACCGGAGCGGTCGCGCGCGGTATTGGACGGTTCGAACGGGCTAACCAAGGCACCTTGTTCTTGGATGAAATCGGCGACCTTCCGCTAGAGTTGCAGCCAAAGCTTCTGCGCGTCATGCAGGAAAGACAGTTCGAGCGTCTCGGCGGCGCTGCCACGATTCACACCGATGTGCGCGTGATCTGCGCCACACATCAGAATCTTGTTGAGATGGTCGACAAACGTGAATTCCGCGCCGACCTCTTCTATCGGCTTAGCGTTTTCCCCATTGACCTGCCGCCGCTACGTGAGCGCCCCGAAGATATCCGTTTGTTAATTCACCATTTTGCAATAGAATACGCTGCTCGCATGCGCAAGCGAATTACGGCCATTTCAGAGGAATTTATGGATGTTCTTGCGCGGCATTCATGGCCGGGTAACGTCCGGGAACTACAAAACTTCATTGAACGCTCAGTAATTCTGTCGACTGGCGTTGTGCTGCATGGTTCGCGGCCCGAACTCACACCGGATGGCTCGAAAAGGCCGAAGTCATCCGCGCCTGTCACTCTGGAACAGGCGGAGAGTTCGCACATCCTTCAGACTCTCCAGCAAACGAAAGGTGTAATCGGTGGGCGGAATGGTGCTGCCGTACGGCTGGGTGTGCCGCGAACGACCTTAATCTCCAAAATGAGGCGCCTGGGAATCAGTTCTTTTCAAAGCTCGTCAGCGCCAGCGCGAGCAACAGGGTCGGCGGCATGAGCTAGAGCCACGTGTGGGGCGTAGCGATGTGGATCATTTAAGTTGCTCTCAGTGAGCAGCCGGTGAGTTCGTTCGGTACTAGCGCGCTTCAAACAGGGCGGCGGAATAATCCGCCACTTTTTGCGCGGCGGATGTCGGTTTTGCGCGATTTGCGGGAGATATCGCTCCACGTCGATGTCTAAATTGTTCTCCAGAGCCAGCGTGATCGCATCCGCCAAATCTTAGGTGAGGGGCGAACATCGATGGCGGCATTGCGATTACAAGAACACCGGTGGGCTTAAGTCGACGCCAACCGTCGCCGAGACATCTGCCGTCTGTGAATTCGAAGCGCACATGCTGAACATCGTGACCGATGGACAAATCAATATCGGTACGTCAAACACGACCTGGGATTATTTTGCATCCACCGCGAGGAACAGCTTCAACGCCGACACCCGGCGCTTGTCCGTGCGCTCCAGGCCGTGTTTGATCGCGACGGGGCAGATCTCTACTACACCGTCACCTTCAATCTGATCGCGTCGTTAGGCGCATGGACTAAATCCTGCTTGGTGCCAAGATACCGTTCGGTTGTCTGGACTGACGCGTGACCGAGGAGCAATTGGATCTGTTCAAGCTCGCCCCCCGCCGCACGGCAGAGCTTGGCGCAGGTCCTTCGAAGGTCATGCGGTGCGATGCCAGGAACACCCGCGGTCGCGGCGTATCGCTGGAGCAATTGCCAGACAACCTTCTCGCTCATGCATTCACCTTGGACCTGATCCCCTCGGTTTACTGGGCGGAACGCGAATCCATCAATGTAGCTCGCGGCCGCGGTCCAGGCGTCGATCGCAACCTTGACCCAGGTCGGCATCGGAATTGTACGAACACGGCCCTGCTTACCGATAAGGTCCACGATGCACCAGCGATTGTCCCTTTGCTGGATGTGCCTGAGCGTAAGCGCCGCCGCCTCAGATCGCCGCAAGCCGCAACCGAGCAGGACGGCCAGCATGGCACGATCCCGTAGTCCCTTCTTCGTGGAAATATCCGGAGCATTCAAGAGCGCTTGTGCTTGCCGGATCGACAACCAGTTCCCAACCCGCACGCCTTTGGACTTGACGCCTTTGACGCGCGCGATTCCGGCGGCCAGTTCCGGAGCCAGCAGACCGTTGTCAGCCGCTTCGACCGCGAGTTTCCGAACTGCCGTGATCCGCACGTTGATTGAGACCGACCCGAGGCCGCGGGCTTCAAGGGTGACGCGCCAAGCGCTTACGGTGGCCTTCGTGAAGCCGGGTCGCAGTTCGAGTCCGTACCACTCGATGAACTCGTCCAGGCCGAGATTGTAGACCCGGCGGGTAATTGGGGAAGAAACGCTATCTAGAACGAGCGCCTTCAGCCTCTGCCAGTCTGCCGCCCGGTTCGCCAACACCAACTCGTTCATCTAGGTCCTCTTAATGGGTAATATCGCTAGCCATTGAACATTACCTCTGGGTGCCGGGAACATCAAGCAGAATCGCGACCCGCGGCATATGTTGCCGCCGACTGGGAAACTGACGCATTCACGATCACCGACGCTACTGATTCGACGGCCGCCCGGCGTTGGCCGCGCGTACACGGGACGGCCGGTCGCGGCCGGGGCCGCTGGTGCAAGCGCCAATCCTCAACGCGAATAGAATGCGCTCGTATGGCAGAAGACACCAGGGTAATCGTTTTCTACAATGCCGCTCGCGCGGAAATCGTTCAACGACTCGCACTGCGAGAACAGGTTGTATTGGCCCCCTTAACAGCCTCAGGCGTGATAGCCGGTATAGGGTTCAGATCAGGGACGGGTGCTGGCTACGATCCAAACGTACTTCTGCTTGTCCCCCTACTTACAATTGCTTTTACAATTGCATTCGCCCGGCACAATTGGATCATCCGCCACATCGGGGAATACATCGCTACAGAGCTTCGGCCTTTCTTTCAGGCGCAGGGTCCCGGTTTGCCAGACTGGGACGACTCTCAAGTGCTTCGCCGAGAAAAGAAGGGCTTTCTGGTGAAGGAGCTGCTCGCCTTCACCGTATTATTGTGTGTGCCAGCACTCCTAGTCTTGTCAATTTGTTTTTGGCGAGTCCACTCAGCTTCGGTATCGTACCGCTGGTTGTACTGGGTCAGCCTGACAGGGACGTGCGGATCTCTCTTTTTCTTTGTGGCCAACATCTGGCGTGTATTATCGCCGCGCAAACAGAAATAAGTAATTCGGTTCAAGACCGAACTCCCGGAAATCGAGCCTCACTTGCTGGTACACGCCGAGACCGCGTGCAGCACCCATGGCGATGTTCCTACAGGAATACGATGAATGAAGCCAATGGCAAGAGAGTATGAGCAGCAGTACAGTGAAGCTCTCGCGGAACTCCGCTCGCGAGGGTGTAAGGTTGCCTCTCCTTACACGGCTCCAGATGGAGTTCGCAGGGTCCGAATAGAAAACTTCCCGCCGTGTATAGATCGACTAGTGTTTGAGAAGGCATGGGGTCAAGAGATCGCCGACCAGATCATGCGCGAGAAATCATCTCCACGCTAAGACCCCACTTTGGGCAATACACTCCTGTACTTGCGCAGCCTGAAGCACCGAACGAATGCCGGAACGCGATGCGGGAATGGGGCGCGTGTCCCACTGGCAGCTTTATTCTCATGGGAATCTTTCCCGGTGTCACAATCAAACCATGGCCGCCTACACAATGCCCGATCTCACCGGCTGGGAAGCCTTCTGCGACAACTGCAAGGAATTCCGTCATGCGCGTTGCGCCCAAGAGCGGGATGCATCCGACGGCACGGAGTACTTCGAGTTCTTATGCGTTGAGTCCGGGTCCATTCTGCTCACTTTTCAGCGGGTGAAGGCGGAGGAGCGGACGGGGCGGCGCTCTTAAATGAGCGAGGAGGGGGCCTCCTTTCCGCTCTCTTTGGATCGAGGCCCCCTCCCTGGTGGGACGTTATACCACACGGTTCCCGCGTGTTAGAGGTCTGAAGCTGGAGAAGGTTTCTCAAGCGTTGTAGCTCGCGCTCGGTATCTCCCGCAACAGTTCCCCGCGGCGCCGAATAGAAGTCGGGCAGAAAATGGTTTGCTTTGGCGAAGATGGCCCCTGATATGGGGCGTTCGTGAATTCGCCGCACGATGAGCTTCGGCAATTGACTGGCGAGTATAGGGTTGCGTGCGCATATTACTCTTGGGCCGTTGCCGAACTAAACCGCAGATGGCAACACGCAGCACAGAAGAGTGGAAGCGACTGTCCCGTCTCGATGACGACGCTAGGGAAGAGTGTAAGCGGCTCAGGGCTGCGCTGAGAGCAATGCAGGGACGTCGGTAGAGAAGTTAAGTTCCGTGTTGGGTCTTATCGTGATCCTTCAATGCGGCCTGCGCCTCGCTGTAGGCATCGCTCGCCGCGGGGACTACGTCTCTCGCAAATTCCTTGGCAAGTTCAGACTGTCCAGCTCTATAATATAGGATCTGCTGCTGAAGCACTCGCGTATACCTTTCGAGTTTTGAATAGCAATCCTCTCTTAGTTTCGTGCATTCAGCGCAGCGGTCCATGGCAATCCTAACCAATTTTAAAGTTGTGTTGGCGCTCTCGAACTAGGGGACTTGCCCCGAGGACTTGCCCCCCTAATGTATTGATTGGTCTGGCCATGCCAATAATGTCGTCCTGACTATTCGCTCTCAGTATCTCCCTGGCTAATGGGAGAGAGCCCCCTCCCCAGAAAAAAGGCTCTCTCTCCGCTGTCTGTGGCTCACAAGGTCGCCGCAAAACATAATAGTAAGCTGATGCACGCTCGTAACCAATGGACCATCGCGGGAAATAGAACTGGTACGGACGATTTACGCAGTGATCTTCGCCGCAATGCTATTGGAGGCTTGGTGCTGGGTTTTTGCCAACCTCCGCCGGCACGCCGGGCGTTGGCGGCGCGTTACTGGCCGCCAACCTCATGCGACGACCTCAGCGAATTGCTTCGTGTCAGTGTACTGCTGGAATCTGACCACTCTTAGCCCCCTCACGGCCCAGACGTGTGCGAACTGTGCCCGCACCACTCTTCCTGTAGCCTTATGTGTTCCGATGTAGGTGCCAAGCACCACGATGTGATTTCCAGCGTCAAGCCACTCTTCCGGAGTGACCGTGAAAGCGTCCCATTCCGATCCTAAGCGCATGAACACTCCATCGAGCACCGCCTGAGGCCCAATGTACGGATTTCGATCCGCATAGATGAAGTTCTCTGCCTCTCTCCATTCGATGTTGTGATCCATGTTTCATAGCACCGAAGCGACATCGCCCCTCCCGAACGCCTCGTAGAGCTCCCGAATCATTTGGACATTCTCTTGGGACATTGTGGTCTCCTCAACCCGTCTCCGGGTTCATCTTAGTTAGGAGCGCCGGACGACCCGAACGGGTCGTCGCTGAAGGCAAAAACATGCGGGAATCGCTCGCTCAAAAGAGAGGACTTAGTCGCATGTTTCTGAGGAGGAGTATATGAAAAAACCGGGCCGTGGTTCCGCGCGGCTCATGGTGATCGCTCCCAATTGACGGCCCGAATGAGATGGTCCGCGCGCTGCTACGAGTTCACTCGTCGCGCGAGGCTCCGCAGGTTAGTGGCTACAACTGTTGGCCGAGAGCCTGCTGTTGTCAATCGCTGGGGCGGCGGTAGGTGTTCTATTCGGCTGGTTTGATCTGCGCGCCTTTTTGACGGTGATGCCGGACGTCTTTCTGGGTCGGCTTCACCTGATCGAGGCGTTTCATAGAGTACTTAGCCTCGACCCCGGATTCCGCCCTCATAACGTACTGACGTTTGGGCGATCCGGGCCTCCCGAAAACCTCGGCGAGTTCGACGTGATTTTTCGACGTGATTTAAGGTCGGGCTTCGTCCGTATGTACTCGATAGGCTACAATCTTCGTATCCTGGGGCAACCCGGCTACCGTGCGAGTACTCAGGAGGATCTCGATCAAGTCGTCCTGACCTCTGGCTTGCCGGACAATACGCAACAAGCCGGATGGGAGTTCGGCACGGAAGATCATGTTGGTGGCTGCCTCCACTCCCTCCATTCTGATTCCTGCGAGGAGCAGTATATGGCCGCTGCGAGATAAGTTCGGGAGCACCGCGATGACCGCAAATGTTTCCTCGGCATTCGGACGGACGACGGGCAAGTAGGTCTGTTCTTCGCCAGTTTTTGGGGCTTTGTTACGAATCCAGACCTTTCCTCCCTTGATATCGGCCTCAAAAACAAAATTCAGCCGAGGTTCTAAGAGCTGGTACCAGGGATTGGAAATCGGCCCCCCAAGCAGGATGAAGCTGCTTGTTTCAAAATCACGTATATTCAACTGGCGCGGATGCCGGATGAAGAATTTTGGCTGATACTTCTGGCCGAATTGCATCAGCATGGCGACGGCGTTCACGTCACTATAGCTGGCATACGGGCGGCCCGATGCGCTCTCCAGGGTTGCTCGAAGCTCCTTGTCTGAGATTGAAGAGAGCAGGTAATGCGGATAATCCTGCCGGAGGTATTCTTCGAGCGGTAGGATGCGCGCGAGGGAGTGTTCCAGCAACGTCAAGCCGATGTCGCCAACAACGACTGTGATGCTCTCTCCGGTGCGGAATACCCTGGACAACAAAGGGTTCCGGGGAAGCGGTTCCGCATTTCGGAGACCGCCGGAGCGATCCACGGTGATCTTCCAAATCGTTACGCCCAGTCCCACCAGAGTTGCGAATAGAACCAGTCCAAGCAGCTGTTTGCGGCCGATGGACCACGAGCTTGGCCGTACCTGCAGCAGGTCGCCGAGGGGCTCTATGGGCTGGGGGGGCGTGTTTTGAAACACGGCACATAGGTGCCTTTCGGGATGGTGACGACAAGCGGTTCGTCCCTGCCTTCGGTCTGAAAATACTCGTCCAACTTGGTGCGGAGATGCCTTGCCTGGACCCGTACAATGTTGTCCTCTTGCGGGTTGAAAGCGGCTCTACGCCCGAGGACAGTCCGGCCGATCTCCAGTTCGTTAATTTCGCTTTGGCGGGCGGCTAGGGTGCGGCTTGTAACGAACAGCAGGAATTCGCGAAGCTGCGGAGCTCTCGCGAAAGGACGGCTAGAGACGATCCTTTGTGCAAGAACCCAACGTTCGTCCTCCGAAAACACTCCCACAGATGGTGGGGGTTTTGATGGATCTTCCGAAGTCATTTACCTTCCTGACATTGTATACCGATGCGTCATTTGTTCGGCTAAGTAGCTGAATATAAACAACTGTTAACGTAAACTTTACGTGACCAACGGGGTGTATCCACTTGAAGCAGCGGTGGAAAGCCCGTAGGTTGAGACATTCCCGGTTGAATGCGTACCTGGCAATGACTGCCTGTCGTTGCACGGGAAGGAGTGTCTCCAAAATGAACGAAACACATAGACGGCAGTTTGTATTAGGTTCAGTCGCGGCGCTAGCGTCTTCGCAGTTGCGGGCGGCGCCAGAGCGGGAGATCCGTACCGCTTTCGTCGGGATCGGCAAGCGGGGCACGACTCTCGTAACCCAGGTGCTGCAGCAGCCAGGGGTGAAAGTCACGGCCGTCTGCGACATCGATTCCAAGGCCCGTGATCAAGCGCAGGGAATGATGCGGCGGGATGATCCCCATTCCTTCACCGATTACCGCCAAGTACTCGAGCGCCAGGACGTGGATGCCGTCATTGTGGCAACGCCGTGTTATTTACATTCGGAGATGGCCGTGGCCTGCCTGGAGGCCGGCAAATATGTTTATTGCGAGAAGCCGCTCGGAATCACTCCCGAGCAGGTAGACCGGGCGCTCAAAGCGGCGGCGCGCTCCAAGGTATTTTTGCAGATCGGGCAGCAACTGCGCTACGTACGGACTTTGCAGGACACGGTCCGAAAAATCCAGGAAGAGAAGATCATTGGTGAACTATTCGTGATCAAGGCGCAACGCCACAGCACGCCCGTGCCTCCCGCCGCGGAACAGGCCCGGCCGGAGTGGTATAAGGACGTAAAGCGGTCAGGCGATCTGATCGTAGAGAATGCAATCCACAACCTGGACGTCTGCAACTGGGTGGCCGGCAGCCGCCCTACCAGCGCTTACGGACATGGAAAGAAGTACTTCCCCAAGCCGATGCCGGCAGGGACGCTGATGATGGATGGTTTCAGCGTCGAATATATCTACGAAAACGACGTGCATCTTGATTACAGCCAACTCTACATGCACCCGCGTTCACTCAAAGAGTTGCGCGGAGGGCAGTGGTACACGCTGTTCGGATCAAACGGCGCCCTCGATCTGATGAATGCCACCCTCTACAAAATGGACGCCCCGGAACCGGTGGAATTATTGCGCCCGGAGGATCGCGGCGAAAAAGAGAACGCGATGAGTGAATTCTATGCTTGTATTCGCGAAAATCGCAAACCTGTGGCGGATATCAAGGTGGCCGCGACGGCGGCGCTGACGGCTATTCTGGGCCGGGAGGCCATATATCGAAGACGATCCGTAACATGGCAGGAGTTAGGGGTTTCAGTTTAAGGAGTCGGGTTTAGTTCAGATTATGAAGAAGATTTTGGCCGGTTTTCCAATTCTTACGGCGTTATGGCTGTTAATCATATTTTCCGCGGCCGGGGGTGCGCAGACCCGAGGCACAATGAGCGGCTATGTGCGAGACGCCTCAGGCGCTGTTGTCCCGGGAGCGAGCGTTACACTCATCAATCAAGAGACCGGCGCGAAACGCGATGTAACCGCCAATTCCGACGGTTCCTACCAGATCCTCGGATTGACTTCGGGCACCTACACACTCCAGACCGAAGCGGCGGGTTTCAAGCGTTATAGCGCGCCGGGCATTGAGTTAACAGTGGATCAAAACGTACGCGCCGACATTCAGATGAGCCTCGGCGCCGTGGTTGAATCGGTAGAGGTCAAGGCAGCCGCGGCCCTGGTGGACACGCGGTCGGCGACGGTGTCGGGACTAATCGACGACCGCCGGATGGTTGACCTGCCGCTGTACACGCGCAACGTGATCTCGTTCGCGGCATTGCTCCCGGGTGTGACTTTTGTCTCGGCGCCCGCCAACAGCCAGGTCACCGATTCCCGCAACGGCCCGACCCTGAGTGTGAACGGAGGACGCACCAACCAGACGTACGAGACGCTGAACGGAACCTACTTCGTGAACCCCTCCAGGAATACCGGGCTCAACGTGCCCCCGCCGGACGCCGTGCAGGAGTTCCGCATCAAAACTGTGAACTATAGCGCAGAGGAGGGCCGGAATTCAGGCGCGATCATCAGCGTTGTGACCCGTTCCGGTTCGAACGAGTTGCACGGTTCAGCCTGGGAATTCCACCGGAACAGCGCTCTCAACGCGCGTAGCTTTTTCGATTCGCAGAAGCCCATCGGGCATCAGAACCAGTTCGGAGCCGCGGCGGGAGGGCCTGCACGGAAAGACAAGGTCTTCTGGTTCGGGTCGTACGAAGGGCTCTTCGACCGGCGTGCCGCGTCAACGGTGGACGCATTTCCGCCGACCGCCGCTGAGAGGGCGGGAGACTTCTCGTCTGTATCGGCGGTTCTCAAGAACCCGTTTGGGAACAACGCGCCCTTCCCAAATAACCAGATTCCCGTGAGCATGTTCGACCCGGCCTCTGTGAAACTCCTCAGTCTTCTGCCGCTGCCGCCCGCGAGCGGACGCCTGACAGCCGTAGGCCCCGCTCCCGTAGACTCCCACCTTTTCCTTGGGCGTACCGATTGGACCATCAGTGAAAAGCAGACGTTGTTCGCACACTACTACTTCAATCAGACGAACACCAACGGGCAGGACCTGCAATTCGGCACCAACATCCCGGGCTGGATGGGCGCGCAACTGCCAGTGCGCAACCAGAACGCCGGCTTCAATCACACATACGTATTCAGCCCGAATTTGCTGAACCAGGCGACGATCGGATTCACGCGGTCGTACTCCGCCCGCGTGCCCTCCGTCAACCGGCTTAATTCCGATCTGGGCATTAATCTGCCGGACTACGCCCAAGGCGGCGGAACACAGTTCTCGGTTTCCGGCCGTTTCACGCTGGGCGACTCCGGCCCGGGCACGCGATCTTCCAATAACTACGATTTCAACGACTCCCTAACGTGGAACAAAGGCCGCCACATCATGAAGTTTGGCTTCCAGGTCCTCCGCCTCTCCTACTACCAGCAGTTTCTCTTCCCGCCGACGTTCACGTTCAACGGTACAAGGTCGGGCAGCACCATGGCGGATTTCCTGTTGGGCGCCTACAGGAGTGTCGCCATCAACTTCGGCGTAACAACCAACGACGACACAATGAACTTCGTGGCCGGATTCGCTCAGGACGAATTCAAAGTGACGCCGCGGCTGACCCTTACCTATGGACTCCGCTATGAGTTGCCGACGCCGTGGGTGGATCAGAACAACCGCCTCACCGGCGTGGATCCGCGTTTGGGCGTGCAATCGAAGGTGGTCCCCAATGCGCCTCCGGGCTTGCTGTTCGTGGGTGACGTGCCGAGCGGGGTCTACCGTGCGGACAAGAACAACTTCGCCCCGCGGTTCGGCTTCGCCTGGGACGTGTTCGGAAACGGCAAGTCTGCCGTCCGCGGCGCCTATGGCATTTTCTACGACACCATTAACGCGGACTCGACGGCCCAGCAGAACCCGCCGTTCTCGGGCACTACCACGCTCTTCAACGGGCAGCTCTCGAATCCCGTGGCTGGCGGGACGCCGCCTCCAGTCGTGCCGGACGCGAAGAACTTCCAGTTCGTTTACCCGTTGAGCGGTCTCTACACGCCCCTTGCGTTGCGGACGCCGTATGTGCAGGACTGGAATTTCACACTCGAGCACCAGGTCGGCAAGGACATTTCCATACAGGCGTCCTACGTGGGCAAGAAGGCGCAGAGGCTAGTGGCGTACCGCCCGTTCGACGCGGCAATTTTCGTGCCCGGCGTCGACGCCAATGGGAACCCGCTCTCGACCCTGGGGAACGCCACGCAGAGGGTACCGTTTCTGCCGGGCATTTGGGCGCCTGCCGCGGCGGTACTTTCGGATTCCTTCAAGCAGACTTACGAGAGCGGCCAGTTTTCCGTCAACAAGCGCTTTTCGAACAACTTCACCGTTCTGGGCTCGTACACCCTCGGCAAGTCGATCGATAATAGCGGGACGAACAATCTCGGTCCAACTATCCCCAACCCTTACGACTTGAACGCCGATCGGGGCCGGTCGGATTACGATAGCCGGCACACGGTGGCCATCTCGTGGCTCTACACGCTCATGCCGTCCCGGAAGGGTTTGGCCGGCCGGATCTTCGGAGGATGGACGTTTTCGGCTATCCACGCGATCCACAGCGGTTTTCCTCTGACGTTCTTTACCGGTGACGACGTGGCGCTGGATGGAACCGGCGAGGGCGCTCAACATCCTAATCTTGTCGCCGATCCGGCGCTTGGCCACGCTTCCCGCAACGATATGGTGACGGCGTTCTTTAACGCGGCGGCGTTCGCACGGCCGCAGACCGGCTCTTACGGATCGGCGGGGCGAGGTATTCTTTCGGGTCCAGGGTTCAGCAACACCGATTTTGCGGTTGCCAAGGACTTTCGAGTGGGTGAGAGAAGCCGATTTCAATTCCGAGGCGAATTTTTCAATATTTTTAACGAGGTGAACTTCTCGACCGTCAGGACGACCATGACCGACCCGCGCTTCGGCCAGATCAGCGGAGCCGGCCCCGGCCGGAACATTCAATTCGGCGTGAAATATCTTTGGTAACTCAGCGAGGAGGATTCGTGAATCGAAGAGGTTTTGTTTTGAGTGCCGCTGCTGCGGCGAGCACTCCATTAATGCGGCCGGTCTCCGCGGCGCCAACCGCCGGTCCGGGTTTTCATCTCGGCGCTATCACTTATAACACGATGAAGGACTTCGATGTCGAGACGATCATCCGCGTGTTGGAGGGAGCTGGTTTCGAAGGCGTAGAGTTGCGGACCGGGCATAAGCATGGGGTCGAGCCTTCCATCAGCCACGAGGAACGCTCGCGGGTGCGGCGGCGTTTCGAGCAGAGCAAAATCAGGCTGGTCAGCTATGGCACAACCTGCAGGTTTCAATCTCCGGATGCGGCGGAACGGAAGAAGCAGCTTGATATCGCCAGGCAATTCGTCGATCTCGCGCATGATACAGGCGCCTTGGGGATCAAAATTCAGCCGATGGGATTTCCGGAGGGCGTGTCGAAGGAAACGACCATTCAGAACTTCGGCGCTTCGCTGCGCGAGCTGGGTGAGTATGGAGCCGGCCAGAGAGTCGAGATCTGGATGGAGGTCCACGGACGAGGCACTTCCGATCCCCCCGTGGCGGCCGCGATCGTACGGGCTGCCGGACACAAGAACGTCGGCGTTTGCTGGAATTCCAATGATACGGATCTAACGAACGGGTCTGTCAAGGAGAGCTTTGAGCTGTTGAAACCTTGGATCAAGAGCGTCCACATCAACGAACTGTCGAACGATCGATATCCCTGGCGTGAGCTGTTCACGCTGCTCAGAGACGCGAAATACGACCGCTATACATTCGCCGAAGTCGCGGAAAGCAAGGAACCGGAGCGGTTCCTGCGCTGGTATCGAGCGTTATGGACCGAGTTGAATCGTTCCTGCTCGTAGCCCACAAAGAGAGAAATGCGAAGTGCGCAAGAGATGTTCCTCCTGAGCCCGGCACGGTGCGCCATTCTTTGTCTTTGGATATGTGCCGGTGCCGCGCGTGCACAACAAGCTGACCTGATCCTTTACCACGGGAAGATAGTCACCGTGGACCCGGGATTTCGAATTGTGGATTCTCTTGCACTCCGCCATGACCGCATCGCCGGTGTAGGCACGCGCGAGGAGATTAAGAAACTGGCTGGTCCGAATACCCGGCGGATTGATCTTAAAGGCAAGACGGTGCTGCCCGGACTGATGGATTCCCATGTGCACTCGACCGACGCCTCCATGTACGAGTTCGATCATCCGGTCCCAGAGATGGAGACGATCGCCGACGTGCTGCGGTATATCAAGTCGCGCGCCAGCGGCGCCAAGGAGGGTGATTGGATCGTTCTCACGCAGGTCTTTATCACGCGCCTGCGCGACCAGCGCTTTCCAACCCGCACAGAGCTGGATGCAGCCGCCCCGCGCAACCCGGTGTACTTCGGCACCGGCCCCGACGCGTCGGTCAACTCCGTGGCGCTGAGACTCAGCGGCATCGATAAGAATTTCCAGATTTCGGACGGAAAACCGGGCCGCATCGAGCGCGCGGCTGGCGGCGAGCCGACTGGCATTCTCCGCAACTGTAGCCGCCTCATCAAATTCCACTCCGGAGACAAGACTCCCACAGATGAGGATCGCCTTCAGCGCCTCAAGATGCTGGTCGCGGACTACAACTCGGTTGGTATCACAAGCATTTCGGAGCGCGATTTGGACGACTCGGGGATCGAATTGTATCGTCGCTTGCGAGACAGCGGCGATCTGAGATGCCGCGTGTACGTGATGTACAGCGTGGACGCGCAGTTACCGCTCGATCAAGTCGAACAGCGATTGTTGTCCGCGGCGCGAAGCGATCTCCATCGATATAACAACATGCTGTGGGTGCGCGGCATCAAGACGTACATGGATGGTGGGATGCTTACCGGAAGCGCCTATAT
The DNA here is from genome assembly GCA_963770345.1 of Bryobacteraceae bacterium. Taxonomy (GTDB): domain Bacteria; phylum Acidobacteriota; class Terriglobia; order Bryobacterales; family Bryobacteraceae; genus CAVYPH01. Next base: position 933,649 of record CAVYPH010000004.1, read on the forward strand.
GCTACAGCCTTGGGGGCTGAGCAAGGTCTATTCGATCGACGATCCGAAGTATCAGGGCATGCGTTATATCGATGCCGGCAAGTTGTACCAGATCGCTCGCTTCGCCTTGAAAAACGATTTGCAGTTCACGGCGCATTCGGTGGGTGACGGCGCGGTACAAGCTATGATCGACGCGTACTCGGAGATCAATAACGAGTTCCCGGTCCGCTCGGCGCGGCCATGCATCACCCATGCAAACTTCTTCCCTCCCGGAGGAATTGACAGGATGAAGGCGTTGGGAATCGTCGCGGATCTTCAGCCGGACTGGTTGTGGTTAGATGGCGCTACTCTGCGAAGACAGTTTGGCTACGAGCGCATGGCCGCGTTTCAGCCGTACAAGACTCTGTTCGACAGCGGAGTCATCGTGGGCGGAGGTTCCGATCACATGCAGAGGATTGGCAGCCTGCGTTCGATCAACCCCTATAATCCATTTCTGGGCATGTGGATCACGCTCACGCGGCAGGCACGCTGGACGGATCAGCCATTGCACCCGGAACAGCGGATCTCTCGTCAACAGGCCATTCGCCTGTATACCATCAACAACGCGTACTTGACGTTTGAAGAGAAGGAAAAAGGCTCACTCGAGGCGGGCAAACTGGCCGACTTGATTGTGCTCGATCGGGACATTCTGACCTGTCCGCTAGACGAGGTCACGAGCATCCAGGTTGAACAAACGTACCTTGGCGGCAAGGTCGTCTACGAACGGCACTGAAGGCACGCCCATGGTACGTGGGAGCGCACTCTCGAAGAGTTCAAAGTCAAAGTAGTGAGGTGAACCGCGCAGGTCTGGCCGCGCGGATTCGATCCATTGCATAAATTCCATTCAACGGCTCACTTTGAGAGTGAAACGAAATACATTCTCTCAGATTTTCTGGGGCGTAACCGTTAGGGCTAACCGGCCGCACGGCGCGTCGACAAAGTCTTGCTCGGTTCAAAGACACCGTTTCGGTGGTTTGGATGGGAATGAATGGACAATAAACGGTATCAAGGACGAGCGCCTTCAATCGCTCGAATTCAGGAAGTGCATAGTCGAGGCTGCCTGATGTTGCTGGTTGTTTCTTTCACGGCAACGATATGGAGCAATATCGGAAGCTAGCATTCCCTACGTCAGAACTCAACTGGCCCACTGTTTCCGGCGCGTGTCGCCGATTGTTACTGACAAGGGCTGTTTTCACCTATCCTGCAGGACTCTGGGCGCGGCGTTCACCCCATCAACTTCCAATGGGGCGTGATCCGCCCCCAACCACGCTCACTTTCAGGTAACGCCGTTTTGCAGGCTCAGCTTCCGGTTTGCCGACCATCCACTCGGGACCGCGGCTTCGACGTGAACTGCGTTTCTGATGGGAAGGGCTGCTATCCGCCAGCGATCGTTTCGGCGCGACCGAAATTGCTGCCGCCGCTGCAATACCGGGATTCTTCGGAGAATGCGCGCCTGTCACCAATTCCGGCGACGGTCGAGGTGCAATCAGAAACGCGCCGGCCGCGGACCACGCTTGAGTTCGTCGCCGAAATTCAGCACTACGTTTATCTGTTTCGCCACTGCGTCCTGGTCTTTGTCTTCGATCATCACAAAACGCTTGCCATCGGCGGTGACGTCGTAGTTGGACGGGGTCGCGCCCGGCGGGCCGCACGAGCGAAGGCCGGGTGTGCTCGCCAGCCGCGCGGGCTCGGTGCCCGTTGCCAGAACCGCTTGGAGGGGTTCTTCCATAGGCAGCCTCCCGGTAGTAAATCTTATGCTATTTTGGACCCGTCCGGCTCGCCGTAAGTTTTTCCACGTTGACTTCGCATTTTGGGTTCCCCAGGACCTCGGTGATGGGTCAGCGAAACGAGCTCGTTGGAGTTGGAACGCGGGAGTTGACTGGGCCGAAGCAAGCGAGGTTGGCTGATCTCACTAATTCACACCACGCGTCCCTGTCGGCAAACGGCTGTCAACGGATTTCACCGTCCACCTGAACCACTGCCGTAGACAGACGCGGTGCGGCTTAGGAGGTCATAGCTGTCGCGAAATCCTCTTCACACCAGCAACCTCGGAGGAGCGCAATTCGACGGTCGTTCTTCGTTCAGAGGAGAATCGTGGGCGGTATCGGAAACGCTCCGGCGGACAAGTGTCCGGAGCATCGGCGATGATGCCGGGTCGGAGCGTTTTTGATACGGCGACTTGAAGGAAGCCGGCGCGTTGGGACCTAGCATGACCTTCAGGAGAACGGATGCTGCGGCACTAGCTGCATGTTGCAACCGAGCGATCGACTGCCCGAATGCGTGTTTCAGGGCGTTCACTTCTCAATTTCTAACGATTCGTCTCTTGTGTCCCTTGTGGGCTTGCCTGGGAATTTAACGACCTCAACCTGGAGAAGAATCTTGTCATCACCAGGCGGGACGTCTAGCAGAAGGAAGTGGTGAAATCCTCCGTCGGTATCGGCAAGGCCTTTGACGAGCGGCGCCCCGAGCCCACCGGTCAGTCGCATCTCAACACCTTCCTGGTTGTATGAGGCGTACATGTGACTGTGGCTCACAAACACCATGGCAACCCCGTGCTGCTTGAAGAGTGCGAGGGCGGCGTCCGAGTCTGCAATGGCGGCCGCCCCATCCTCGTCCATCGCATGCGTCGTGATGGGGTTCTTCGCGAGAGGCTTGTGCATCCCTACGAGGATGAGCTTCTTTGTGGCACTAGCGGCCTTTAGGTCTGCTGCGAGCCAAGCCAATTGTTTAGCGCCAAACCCTTCGCCCCGTCGGCTGACATTGTCTAAGGCAATAAAGTGAATGACACCCCCGAGGTCCGCGGTGTAGACGACCTCAGCGAGCGGCGCGAGAATGACTTCGGGTCGCTTGAGGAAGTCCTCCTTAAATTCCTCGACCGCGTGCCGACCGCTACTCAGCCGGACCGCCCCCAGAAACTCGACCTCATGGTTTCCGACCACAGGATAGAAGGGGACTCCGCCAAGGTCCGCGAGTTGCCCAGCAAACAACTTGTCTTCAAGCCTGGTGATCTCCATGTCGCCGAGGAAGAGGAACGCCTGCGCACCGCGCTTCCGGGATTCCTTAAAGGCCCACGGCAGAACCTGAGACTGATCGTTCCTCGAGTCACCCCCGATCGCGAGTCTGATGATACCCGAGCGAGGCTGGTCGGTGAGCGGATCCGAGTGTTGGTAGGCAGCACAGCATTCGTGGCTTCGTAAGCTGCTGGAGCGACCACCTCCGCACGCAGCGAGACAAAACAGCGACAACGCTCCGACGGCTGAACGCAATGGCAGTGCGGCGCGACTTCTTTTCATCTCTCTCCCCCTTCTTGCGTCTGGCCTTCCGACATCGCGCTTCGAACACCCTAGCGTGATGGTCGCGTGGGCCGGGCCACTCACCGAAAACCCAAGTTTACTCTGGCTGGCTGATGGTTGCCGCGCCCGAACATTGACTTGGATTCAGACGACGAATGATTCAGCAACCGGTTTGCTCTACTTGTCGTCAGAGTGCGGCAGGAGTTACATGGCTGCTGATTCGGGGACCAAGAAATCCCTCAACGCAACCACGTCAGTCCCAAGCGTTAACACGTAATATCGGAAGCTACTTGGGTTGAGAACCCTCGGCAGTTCTCAGATTCATTTCATGAGTCCGCCTTGAATCGGTCCACGATTCGCAACCGCGATCTCATCCCGCGACATGGCGGACTGCCGACCCGTCTAGTGCTGGCTCAAGCTTCTGGGATTCACAATGTTCTTGCTTCGAAACTGCGGAACACACGAGCGGTTGCCTCCCACCGCTGTGGTAACCGTCTAGTAGGACTAAAACTTGTAGGTTTGGCATTGTTTCAGTGATGTTACAATCTAATATCAGACGGCTGTCAGTCTGAAATTTGGTCCACCTTGACGGTTTCCGTCCCCGTCTGACCCACACGCTGGCGACCTCATTTGGGAGCATTTCTGTGCCAAAACAGTACGTCGGACATCTTTCCTCCCGCGATCCTTTGCATCCGTACCTGGTGCACGATATCCTGCCGCAAATGGGCGTCCACGACAGACAGGTTGACTTTCGCGTCTTCAGCATGAAGCACAGCAAAGTCTATCTCTACGAGGAGTGCCACAGCCGCACCCAGGTGGTCGGCAAGTTCTTCGTAAGCAACGGCCAGGATACGGGCGAGGCCATCCAGCGTATGCGGCAGGAGTTCGACAATCTGCAGATCCTGCGCGGTTATGGCTTGGCAGGTTATCCGCATCACGTTGTACGCCCGCTGGGCACGAATGCCTGGCTGAACAGTATTTTGGTGGAGGAATATTCTCAGGGAATCCCATTAAGCGCCTTCGTCCATGGCGCGATCCACCAGGGGCAGTCCCAGCCGCTCTTCGAAAAGCTGACCGCCCTGGCTTACTTCCTGGCGACCCTGCACAACCGCACCGCCAACGGGCAGGGCGTGGATTTCCACGAGGACTGCGCCTACCTGGACCGCTTGGTCGGGAAGCTGCAAGCTAAGCAGGTGATCGGCGCCTGGGACGTAGACGAACTGTATTGGTTGCGCGACCGATGGCGGGAGAAGCCGCGCATGTGGGAGGATAACCAAGTGATCGTCCATGGCGATGCCACCCCCAGCAATCTGCTGTTCGGCCGCGGTCTCAGTGTTATCGCGATTGACTTGGAACGGATGAAGCGGGCCGACCGCGCCTTCGATCTCGGACGGATTGCCGGAGAGTTGCAACACTATTTTCTGCAGGGCAGGGGGAACAAGCACGCCGCCGAGCCTTTCATCGGGCACTTTCTCTGGGAATATGCGTGCCACTTCCCGGACCGCGACCGTGCGTTCCGCTCCGTCACTGGCCGTTTGCCCTTCCAGATGGCTCTCACGCTCCTGCGCATCGCGCGAAACTCCTGGGTGAGCGCTCCCCACCGCCGGCGACTGGTGGAAGAAGCGAAAATCATTTTGCGGACGCCGTGAATGGAGATTCGCGCCCTGCTTTTCGATGTCAACGGAACCCTGATCGACATCGAAACCGATGAATGGATGGAGGAGGCCTACCGCGCCATCGCGCACTTTCTCACCTATCAGGGCATCGCGTTGCACCGTGGCGAAGTGCGTGACTTGTACTTCCGGATCATGAAAGAGCAGTTCGCGGCGAGCGAAGAAATCTATCCCGAGTTCGACGTGGTCGCGATTTGGCGCGAAGTGTTACGCCGGTACGCCACCGAGTACACCCGATCTCTCGGACCGGATAAACTCCGACAGATACCGCTGTTCCTGGCCGAACTGCAGCGCGGGATTTCCCGCAAACGGCTGGTGGCTTATCCGCAAACGCAGGAGATTCTGGCTCAGCTGAAAATGTGTCTCCCGCTAGCGATAGTTTCCGATGCGCAGACCGCCTATGGCTTACCCGAACTTCGCGCCGCCGGCCTTGCCAGCTACTTCGCGCCCATCATCATCTCCGGCGACTACGGCTATCGTAAGCCCGACGCACGCCTGTTCCAAGCGGCCTTGACCGAATTGCAGGTGCGTCCGCGAAGACGCGATTTTCATTGGAAACGACCGCTTTCGGGACATCCAGGGAGCACGGCAGGTCGGTATGAAGACGATCCTGTTCTGCCCGCAAGGCAACTCTGGTGGACCTCCCGAAACCGAACCGGACTATATCCTCTATCAATACGCCGACCTCCCTCGCGCGATCGAATTCTTCACCGCCCAATAACAGTTGAGGCCGAGAGGCGCCCCAAAACGAGTTTAAGCTTGCTCCAGGCGCGACCACCCCGATAGGCGAGTCTGGTGTTTCGCTCACAGTCAACGTTATGAAGTATTATCGGAAGCTTGTTCCTTAACGCCGGCGTACGGATTGGGATGCGCGGGGTTGTATCTGTGTTATCGCGCCTACTTGTTCAGACATACGACGAAGCTGAGCTTGTCTTCGGCCCGAGGTGTTGATCCCGGTCGCTCTTCGAGAATCGTCGCCGCTGCCGAAGAACAGCTGAGCAGAGCCGTGATCGCTTCTTCCTTCTTGCGGGAAGTCCTTTTCGGCGAGAATTAACTATTATTGGTGAGCACATTGCCAATACTATGGCAAATTCTCCTTGACAATTAACAATGTTTAATCCATACTAGTAGATGCCTGAGCACTTCTGCCCACCCGTAGATGACCTGAACTAAGTCAGGTGATCTGATTTTCCTTCCTCTTAGCCCACCACAACAACAACCGAGGAGGTTGCCATGTTTGCTCGCAGTATTTCCATCCAACTGAAGCCGAATAGTGTTGCGGAGTTCACCCGACTGATCGAAAAGGAAGCCCTTCCGCTGCTTCGGAAGCAAAAGGGCTTCCGCGACGAAATGACATTCGTCGTCCCGGGCGGCGCGGAGGCCGTCGGAATCAGCTTGTGGGATCGGAAAGAGAACGCGGATGCCTATGGCCGCGACGCGTATCCAGGACTGCTGAAGGCTCTGGGGAAGGTGGCTGAGGGAACGCCTCAGATACGCACCTATGAGGTTTGCAACTCGACCTTCCACAAGATCGCCGCTGGGGCCGCCGCCTGAGGCTAACAAATCGTTCGGTTGGGGAGCGGCCAAGTCCGCCCCCTGTTCGGAAAAATAGAAATCTACATCCGAGGATGAAAAGAATAGGGAGGTTAGGTTATGAATATTCGACCGCTCTATGACCGGCTCGTGGTCAAACGGATTGAAGAGACAGAACATATGCAGGGTGGCCTGCATATTCCGGACTCCGCCAAAGAGAAGCCCCAGGAAGGCGAAGTGGTCGCTGTGGGCAAGGGCAAGCGCCTGGAAGACGGCAAACTCGTGCCGGTGGATGTGCAAGTCGGAGACCGCATCCTATTCGGCAAGTATTCCGGCAGTGAGATCAAGCTGGACGGCCAAGAGTATCTGATCATGCGCGAGGATGATGTGCTCGGTATTCTGGCGGCCGCCACGAAGCTAGCGAAAGCGTCCTAAGAAGATTTTCACAGGGCAAAGACTCAGGAGAAACACTATGGCAGCGAAACACATCGTTTACAGCGAGAACTCTCGGCAGGCAATTTTGCGAGGCGTCAACCAGTTGGCTGATGCGGTCAAGGTAACGCTAGGTCCGAGGGGCCGCAACGTTGTTCTTGAGAAAAAGTTTGGCGGTCCCACGATCACCAAGGACGGCGTCACGGTCGCCAAGGAGATTGAACTCAAGGATCCGCTCGAGAATATGGGCGCGCAGATGCTGCGCGAGGTGGCGTCGAAGACGTCGGACGTGGCCGGTGACGGCACAACGACGGCCACGATTCTCGCCCAGTCGATTTTCCGTGAGGGCGTAAAGGCGGTTGCCGCGGGTGCGAACCCGATGGCGCTGAAGCGCGGCATCGAAAAGGCCGTGGATGTCGTAGTGGAGGAAGTGAAAAAGTTGTCCAAGCCTGTTTCCGGTGACATGATCGCCCAGGTCGGTACAATTTCGGCCAACGGCGATTCCACCATCGGCAACATCATCGCCGAAGCGATGAAGAAGGTGGGTAAGGATGGCGTGATCACGGTCGAAGAGTCCAAGACTATGGTCACGGAGTTGCAAACCGTCGAAGGGATGCAGTTCGACCGCGGCTACCTTTCCCCGTATTTCATCAGCGATCCCGAGCGCATGGAAGTAGTGCTGGAAGATCCCTACATCCTGATCCACGAAAAGAAGATCAGCAACATGAAGGACCTGCTCCCGCTGCTCGAGCAGATTGCCCGTGCCGGCAAGCCGCTGCTAATCATCGCCGAGGAAGTGGAAGGCGAAGCGCTGGCAACCCTGGTGGTCAACAAACTGCGTGGCACCCTGAATGCCTGCGCCGTAAAAGCTCCTGGCTTCGGCGATCGCCGCAAGGCGATGCTCGAAGACATCGGCATCCTGACAGGCGGCAAAGCGATCATGGAAGAGACCGGCATCAAGCTGGAAGGTGTTCGTCTGGAAGACCTCGGCCATGCAAAGCGCGTCACCGTGGACAAGGACAATACCACTATCATCGATGGCGCTGGCCAGCCGAAGGCGATTGAAGGCCGTATTAAGCAACTGCGTGCACAGATCGAAGAGACTACTTCGGATTACGACCGCGAGAAACTGCAGGAGCGGTTGGCGAAGCTGGCTGGCGGCGTGGCGATCATCAAAGTCGGTGCGGCCACCGAGACCGAGATGAAGGAGAAAAAGGCTCGCGTGGAAGATGCACTGCATGCGACGCGCGCCGCGGTCGAAGAAGGTATCGTTCCCGGCGGCGGAGTGGCCCTGCTACGAGGAGCCGCTGCGTTGAATTCGCTCCAGATGGAAGGCGACGAGCAGATCGGCGTGAACATCACCAAGCGAGCCTGCGAGGAGCCGCTCCGCCAAATCACGGCCAATGCGGGCCATGAGGGCGCGGTTCTAATCGAGAAGGTGCGCGCCAACCAGGATTACAACTACGGCTTCAATGCCGCCACCGGGCAGTATGAGGATTTGGTGAAATCGGGTGTCGTGGACCCGACCAAGGTGACCCGCTCGGCCCTCCAGAACGCCGCTTCCATCAGCGCTCTGATGCTGACCACGGAAGCGATGATTTGCGAGTTTCCGGAGAAGAAGTCCGCTATGAGCGGGTCCGGAGGGACTGGGTCAGAGATGGATTACTAGTCAGCTCTCAAAGATAGTAGCTAGATCTTGACAGCCCATCTCACCATGGGCTCCTCACTCCGGGCGCAATTCGGCGGGAAGAGAGAGGAAGTGGAAGCGCACGCAGGCTAGGAAGAAGCAGGCGAAGATATCGGGGGAATATGCCGGGCGATTTTTGGACCACCCAAGAGATTGATTCTCTTATTAACCAAGTTGTCAGCAACAAGAGATTGCCCGATCTGTGTATCCCAGGAAAGAGCGAGGCCGCTGTCAACAACCAACGCCGCAGATTGAAGGAAGCAGGGCGGCTGGGCGGTGTTTTCGCAGGACGAACACTCAAGCCCTGGACGATCTGCGAGTTGAATGAATTGCGTAATTTTAGCCGTGAGTATGGATTCAGCGCGGGTTTTATCTCCCAATTGCAACTCATCGCAGGCCGGAGTAAGGATTCCGTCAGCGGGATGATGCATCGGAATGGTTTGGGGAATCCCGCCGTCAGGGCCCGCGCGAAGCAATTTCGCCGGCTCACCGAAAGTGAGCGCGACGAACTAACGGCGTTCTTGGCGGGCGGCGAGGAGAGGCTGATGTCGAGCAGATCTGTTGCCGCGAAGTGGGGCATCGCCCAACAAACCGTGTGTAGCTATCGCCGTCGTCTAGGAATCCCGCTATCGTGGCAGCAGGCCCGCTCATCAAAAGAGTACGAGGACAGGCGAGCGCGGTTGGCTCGAAGGGCTGTGCGACTAATGCGCGAGCGCTGGCGCGAGTGGCGTGAGCGGCGGAAAGAAAGCTTGAAGAATCTAAGACAGGAAATGGAACTCCTCGCATCTCCTCCGGCAAGACGCGTCTGCCAGGTTTGCCATCAACCATGGTTTGCCGCAAGAGATTTTTACTACGCGCAAACCAGGAAACGTGGCAAGCGGGAAAAGATCACGATGTCGCGAACTTGTCGCCTCTGCCGCTCAGATCAGCGCCGCCACGTCGCGCCAGCTGCTCCAGCCTAGGAGCCGAGGCGGTACGCCAGATGCGTGAATACGCATTAAGTCATGCGGAGCAATCTCCAGCCCTAGCCGAATCAGTCTCCTTGACCACTGCGTAGATTGAGTGGCACGCACCCGATCATTACCGCCAGGATCGCCCGGTCGCCCTCGCCCTTGAGCATGCTCAGGTCTGGGGCAGTCAATAGTGCTTCCGCCGGTTGCAGGTTGAGCCACGTCAGGCGCAGGCGTTATTTGGCAATATCGGAAGCTAGATTTGATCGGTCCTCACAGAGGGGTTCGCCAAGATCTCCTCGAATAGTGGCACCCAGCGATTGAACGTTTGCTCGGATATCGTACGGTCGAGAATACTGTCCAAGACCGCGATGGAGATCCGGTTGCATTCAAGGTTGTCTTGTTTCTCGAGTTCGCGCGATCCTCGTTCTCAGATTCAAATTCATTCCACCCGTAACTGATCACGCTACAGCCGCAGATCGCCAGGAGAAAGCTGCTCAATCACCCGCCTGAGGATCTCCTTGTGCGCGTGCCCATCACCTTTGAGACCCAACGATATCTCCACCGCTTCAATCCGTTTCCAGATCTTCGCTGTTCGAACTACCGTCGAGCCGGCGGTGATGGGCCGATCGCTTTCACGATTCTCGATTGGAGCTATTACCATACTTGTTCATAGCCAAGGATCTCTTCCCCATATTGAGATACGGCCCGGGCGACTACTGAACCCAATTCCTCAGCGGTCAGATCTTTGACGATTTCATTGGCAGCGTCTTCGAATCTGAGTCCGGCATGCTTCACCACCTCGCGAGCCTGCCGAGAGAGTGCATCCAACGAGTGGCCATTGCGTAGTGCACATTGATTTTCCAGTTTCCTTAACCGGCCTTGCAGCTGGTTCATCGCGCCTACCTGTTCAGGCACACGACGAAGCTGGGGTCGTCTTCGGTGCGAGGCGCCGGTCCCGGCCGTTCTTCAAATTCACACCACTGGAAATGCGGCAAACTGGTTGGCGACACCTTGGCGGCCCTCGGATGAGCCGGACATCGATCCTGTCTCGACCAACATTCCGGGAGCGACTAATAAGCAAAAGCAGCAAGAGGTCCAAACGCGAGCGGGACTCTCGCGGTTTGGACGATTTTCCGCTTGCCGCAGTGAACGTCAGCGCGTGCCGGGGTGTGACATCAGCCAGATGTTGCCGGTATCCTCGTTGAGCGCGATAGACGATTCGCCCGGCGGCCGCCGACCATCCATCTTCACCACCGTGAGAATAGGACGCCCGGCCGTGAAAATGCCAGGCTGCGAAGGGCTCGCCCACCGGCCGATGCGGAGACCGTGTCGATGCGCTGGCCCCACAGGCACCTGTGTCCATCTCGCTCGGAGGGAAAGTAGAGCGTCCGGCCGTCCGGCGACCAGAGGGCCCAATCCTCAATCCATAGATCCGCGATCGTGATCCAGGCGCTTTCGGGAATCGGCCGCTGGCCATCGAAGGGTGCGATAGCCAAACGCGCGTGAGTGGGTGAAGTCCGAACAGTGAAAGCTGACCCAGCGGCCATCGGGTGAGAAGTGACCATACAACACATGATTCGTGGGATGCTTCAGCAACGGCGTCTGCTGATGAGTAGCCACGTCGAGAAGATTGACCTGATAGGGAGTACCGGCGAAAATCAGGAGCGTCTTCTCGTCGCTCGACCAGTCCGTGGCTCGCACGCACCCTTCGCACATCTTCTCCGGCTCGCCTGCCAGGCGGAAGCCACATACACCGTCCGAGTGCCGTCTTCCTCGTTGACCGCAAATGCGATCCTGGCGCCGGATGGGCTGACCACCGGAAACCGCTGTAGGAGCGATGAACTAGCGACGATGGACTCATCTCCGGTGACCAGATCCCGCATCCAGATGTTGGTCTGGCCCGACTGGTTGGAAAAGAACGCTACCAGACGCCCATTGTTCGAAAGCGATGGAAATCCTCGATCGCCTGGGCCCGGGGTGATCCGCTCGGAAGCTCCTGTCGGCACGCCACGATTCAAGTCGAAGGGCAAGGACCAGACCTGACTCCTGTTCTCCAGACTGGTAAATGCCAGAGCGCCACCGGACGCGCAGGATACGTCGTCTTCGGATCCTGCACCCGCGGTCAGTCGCCTGGGGACGCCGGTCACTTTGCCGGTTTGCGGGGAAAGTCCAATCTCCCATATGTTCATGGCATCGCCGGAGGGTGAAGAGAAGATAACCTTGTTGGTGTCCGTCGACCAACAATTCGGCCAGGGAAAAGGGTCTAACGGCAGTCCGGCACGGACCAGCGCATCGTGCAGGCCGGTCTTGATCCCATCGCTTCCATCCGCCGCGGCCATCCACCAGTCGAGGCTGGAAGTATCGTGCAACTTGGCTGACGTATATCCGACAAACAGGAGGCGTTTCCCGTCTGGAGACCAGATTGGAGCGCGCGCAGCCGTAAGACCCGGCCCCACGCGTAGCGGCTGCCCACCCGCGGCCGAAACGAACCCAGACTGACGCGGTCCCCGGCACCGTCTCGTACATGCCTTCCGAGCCGACCCAATATGCCACTTTGGAGCCGTCCGGAGAAAACCTGGGATCGCAATCCGTTCCGCGCCAGCAGGCGGCTCTGGCCGCCAAATGCAGGGATCTCGTAAATGCCGCCGCCGCCCCGATTCGAGCGGAAAACAATCCTGCTGCCATCGGGCGAAAAATCTGGCCAGGTGTTTCCCGCGCCGTCGGAGGTCAGACGGATCGGCTGGCCGCCGGCGAGTTGCTTGACATACAGGTCCATTCCGCCATCCTGGCCGGCATCGGAAGAGTAGGCCACCAACCTGCCATCGCGCGAGAGCGCGGGACGGTTGGAGAGGCCGGCATCGCGCGTTAGCTGGGTTAGACGCCAGGCGGCCGGCGCGGCTTCCGGGGCGCGGAACCATCGGCCGATTGCGAACGAAGCAGTGATGAAAGCGGCTGCGGCCACAAACCACCTCAGCCGGCCAACGTCCGGCCTGGTTATGGGACCGCCGGATGCCGGTTCTTCCCTGGCCGGCTGCAGATCTATCTGCTGCAGGTCGATTTTCAGATCGCCAGCGTGCTGATACCTCTGGTTCGGGTCCTTACGCAGGCAGCGCGTCACGATCCTGTCGAGATCGCGCGGAATGCCCGTTACGATTCCATACGCCGGTTTCGGGTTATCGCGCAAAACGGCCGACAGGATCGAAACCATCGAGTCGCCAGCGAACGCACGCCGGCCGGTGATCATCTCGTAGAGTACAGCGCCGAAGCTGAAGATGTCGCTTCGTGCATCCACTTTTTTCCCTTGGGCCTGTTCGGGCGACATGTAGGAGACCGTTCCGAGGATCATGCCTTCATCCGTGCCGGGCGACTCGTACGTTGCGCTGACTGCGTTTTCACCGCCAGCCTTCTCCGTCAGCTTGGCCAGACCGAAGTCAAGCACCTTCACACAGCCGCTCTCGTTCACCATGATGTTGGCTGGTTTCAGGTCGCGATGCACGATACCCGCCCCGTGCGCCGCCACCAGCGCATCGGCCACTTGGATCGCATAATCGATCGCGTGGATCAACCGCAGCCCCTTGCGCGAAATCAACTGATCCAGTGACTTACCGGGCACGAATTCCATGGCAATGAAATCGGCGCCGTCAGCCTGGTCAATATCGTGGATGGTGATGATGTTCGGATGATTGAGCGCAGAGGCGCTCCTGGCTTCCTGGACGAAGCGCAGCTTGCGCTCGGGATCACTCGTCGTTGCCGCATGCAGGGCCGCATGCAGGACCTTCAGCGCGACGTGACGGTTCAGACGGGTGTCGAGGGCCTTCCAGACGGTCCCCATACCGCCAACGCCCAACTTCTCGATGACACGGTAGTGGGAGATGGTCTTGCCGGCGAGGGAACCGGAAGTCTCAGGCGGAGCCGCTTCCATCACGGGAGTCTGCGAGGAAACTTCCGGCCTTTTGCTCGAGCGTCAGTAGTGATCGGACTTCGCCTTCCAGGCCTTTGTCGCCCGCACACGCCTGCCGCAGAAATGCCTCGCGCTCCTGAGGCTGACGCTCCAGGACGGACTGCAGCAGATTATCGACTTGCTTCCAACGTTCCAAGTCCAAGGTCCGTCCCGCCCGTCAGCTCGCGGTAGAGCCAGATCCTTGCAGCGCTCCAGTCCCGCCTCACTGTGATGACCGATACATTGAGCACCTCGGCGGTCTCCTCCATACTGAGTCCGCCAAAGTAGCGCATTTCGACCACGTGCACTTTGCGGGGATCGAGGCGCTGCCAGGGCATTTAAGGCATCGTCGAGCGCCACCAGGTCAGGGACCATATTGCCGTCCAGCACTGCTGCTTCGTCGAGGGAGATGTGCTGCACACCCGCGCCTCGTTTCAGGTTGTGGCGGCGGGCATTCTCGACCAGAATACGCCGCATCAACTGGCCCGAAAGCGCGAAAAAATGCGCACGATTCTGCCATTGCATCCGCTTGCAGTCGACCAGGCGCAAGTAGGCTTCATGGACCAGGGCCGTGGTTTGCAGGCTATGTCCGGCTCGCTCGCCCCGCATGTAATGATGCGCGAGGCGGCGGAGTTCCGCATAGACGATTGGGATCAGGTCTTCGAGTGCATTGTGGTCCCCTCCGGTCCAGGCGCGCAGCAGTTTACTTACGTCGTCCACAGTGTATGGAATTATACCCCAGGGCACTTGCCTGAAAAATTGTCCCCCCGGATGAGCGCTTTCGTTGGGCATTCTGCGCCTTCTGGAGTGGAGGCAATATGAAATACGGGCAGTTTCTGATCTTAACGTTCCTCTGCGCCTGCGGGGCCGGCGCCGACAATCGCTTCAGCGCGATCGACTATCCGAACGCCAGCGGCACGTGGGCTTGGGGAATCAACTCGCGCGGCGACATCGCCGGCTACTACACGGGCGACGATAAGAACTACCACGGGTATCTATTGAACGGAGGCCACTTTACAGCGCTCGATTACCCGGGCGCGGCGGTCACCCTCATCCACGGCATCAGCCCTCGAGGGGATGTCGTGGGTGAGTTCGGCATGACCGCGACCAGTCCCCACCACGGCTTCCTGCTTGGAGCCGACGGTGTTTACACGACGTTCGACTTTCCCGGCGCGACGACAACCATACTCTTCGGCATCAATGCACGCGACGAGATTGCCGGATTCTATACGCGGGCTGATGGCTCCCGGCATAGCTTCCTGTCGAGCGGCGGACACCTTACCAAGATCGATTATCCCGGGGCGAGCGCAACCGGTACATTCGGGATTACGCCCCAGGGCGACGTGTACGGAGTCTACGTGATCGCCGGCGCCGGGCACGGTTTTGTCTATTCGACGGGCGGCGGGTTCACCACGATTGACTATCCCGGCGCGACTTTCACTAACCTCCGGTCCGCGATTCCCTATTCGTGGCAGGTGAGCAGAACTGGCCGCCGATCAATCAGCCCGAAAGGAAATCCCAGTTAAGGAACGTATATGAAAAACACAACGAGACATAACACCCTGCGAAGAGGGCAGAACATGCTACTACTTCATTGGAAAACAGTTCTGACCGCCGTTCTATGCGCTGCGGCGTTCTCTCAACCAGGTCTGGCACAAGTCGCGGCGCCTTCGATTCTGCAAATCGACGTGGCAAACAACGTTCTGTATCAAGAAGACACTTCCGACGTTTCCAAGTTTGCGACGAATCCCAACGTTGCCGCCGACTCGCACAGCGCGAAAAACTTCAACCGGGCCGTAGGCGTCGCCGACATTGTGGCCGTCAATGGCCTGCCCGTGACGGGGACTCATATTCGCTCTGCCGTGAACGTTAATCTCAGCACGGCCCCCGTCCCCGGCCAGGCAATCGCTGACACCGTGCGGACTGCGGTGGCTGTGTTCACTTTCGAAATCCTGAAGAGCGACGGCACCCCGATCGGGACCATTGTGACTAACGGATTCGGTGCTGGCGCTGCGCCACCAGGAGCTCCTTCGAGTGTAACGGGAAATAATTTCGCGATTACAGGTGGTACGGGAGCATTTCTCGGCGTTCGGGGGCAGATGGGGGTGGCAGCAAACCCGCCCGGAGTGGCTACCCAGCGCGTAGCCTCCATGACAGAAGACCCCGCGAACCGCCGCCTCAATGGAGGCGGAACTCAACGTTGGATAGCCCATCTGATCCCGATGTCCGCGCCGCAAATCGCGATCACTCCCGGCGGCCCCGCTGTAACCCATTCCAGCGACTTCTCTCCCGTCAGTGCGTCCAAGCCGGCAGCGGCAGGGGAGATCCTATCGCTCTTTGCAAGCGGTCTCGGCCCGGTCAACCCGGGAGTTGATCCGGGCCAGCCGTTCCCATCGAGCCCTCTGACTACTGTCAACTCGCCAGTCGACGTGACTGTCAATGGAAAGCCTGCCGAGGTACTCAGCGCAGTAGGCTACCCCGGCGCTGTGGACGGATACCAAGTGAACTTTCGGATGCCTCAGAATGTGGCAAAGGGAGTGGCCACAATTCAGGTGAGCGCGGCCTGGATTTCCGGAACCGCGGTAGGGATCGCGGTTCAGTAAACGTCGGCCGTACGGGTGCGGAGCGCAGCTCCTGCCCGGGGTGCAATTCACTGAGAACACTCGATACTACGCGGAGAAGCGATGCCGAGTGTCGCAGACGTCATTTCTCCGAGCACCTCGTCTAGATCTTCGACCGCTTGAAAGATTTCTTAGAATGTTTTCAGGCGGTCATGGACCTAAGCGGAACCGCGCCCAGCTCCCAGTACTTCGCCCTATGACATCTTCGAACATCCTGGGTAGTCGGCATAACCGGAAGTTATCCACTTCACTCGTGTGAAAGACGAAGACCTCACGTTCTAACGCTGAAGTGCATCAGTGTCGCATCCCGAGATACGGGGTTCGAGGAAGTTGGTGGAATGGAACGAGGCCGGATCGTCGGAGGCTCGTACAAAGCTCGGATAGTAGGGAGATTTACCAGTTGCTTGGAAGTTGGAATTCGGGCGTCAAGTGAGCAAGATGCCATTATTCCATTTATTCCGTTAAGGACGGATTTAGAAGACGGACACGAAGAATCAGTGAGTTAGGTAGCCTTGTATCAACGCCTTGGACGCAAAAGTCTTTTATTTCCAATCGACGTGTAATTTCCCAAGCTGGGCGTCGCCGGCGGCCACCGATTTACTGTCGCGAATTCCCTTGCATGACCTGCTTACGAAGCCTGGCTCTTGGAAAGTTTATGTGACGCTTCGGGCGGATGACGCGCCACTCGGAAACTGAGCCGTATTCGACGCGACTCGCTGAGTTGCATCGTCCGCCATCGGAGCTACCGACAACCGCTGGTCTGGAGCGCCGGGCGGCGTGACTCTTTGATTACTGTCGATAATCCCCTTCGCACCAGTTAACTAATGTGCCCGATTGGTCAGGAAGGAGCGTTATCCAGCAATATCGGTAGCTAGATTTGATCGGTCCTCACAGAGGGGTTCGCCAAGATCTCCTCGAATAGTGACGCCCAGCGATTGAATGTTTGTCCTGATATCGTGCCGTCGAGAATACTATCCAAGACCGCGATGGAGATCCGGTTGCATTCAAGGTTGTCTTGTTTCTCGAGTCGCGCGATCCTCGTTCTCAGATTCAAATTCATTCCACCCGTAACTGATCACGCTACAGCCGCAGATCGCCAGGAGAAAGCTGCTCAATCACCCGCCTGAGGATCTCCTTGTGCGCGTGCCCATCACCTTTGAGACCCAACGATATCTCCACCGCTTCAATCCGTTTCCAGATCTTCGCTGTTCGAACTACCGTCGAGCCGGCGGTGATGGGCCGATCGCTTTCACGATTCTCGATTGGAGCTATTACCATACTTGTTCATAGCCAAGGATCTCTTCCCCATATTGAGATACGGCCCGGGCGACTACTGAACCCAATTCCTCAGCGGTCAGATCTTTGACGATTTCATTGGCAGCGTCTTCGAATCTGAGTCCGGCATGCTTCACCACCTCGCGAGCCTGCCGAGAGAGTGCATCCAACGAGTGGCCATTGCGTAGTGCACATTGATTTTCCAGTTTCCTTAACCGGCCTTGCAGCTGGTTCATCGCGCCTACCTGTTCAGGCACACGACGAAGCTGGGGTCGTCTTCGGTGCGAGGCGCCGGTCCCGGCCGTTCTTCAAATTCACACCACTGGAAATGCGGCAAACTGGTTGGCGACACCTTGGCGGCCACAATGTGCCGCTCGCCGACGAAATCCTCTGGTAAGGGAGTTAGCCACCCGTAGCGATACGTTACCGGATTCGCGATTGGGGCGAACTTGGCTTCCAACAGACTTAACCGCTGTCGTAGCGTGCTTTTCATCATTCGTTACCCCTCCGTGATCACCTCGTCCGCGACGATTTCACTGTTTCTGCCGCCTTCTCCAGTTCCGACACCCTTACTTCAATGTCCTCGATCTCGATCGCTTTGGCAGCGTGGTCCAACACGCTGTCGGCGGCTCTGATTCGGCTTGCGGCCGGCGCGTTGGGGTCCAGCATGACTTTCAAGAGAACCGATGCTGCGGCGCTGGCAGCATGTTGCAACCGCGCGATCGACTGCCCGAATGCGTCCCGGCGGGCCTCACGATAGGCAGTCTGGAATTCCGGAATTTGCAGCCAACGCATCAGGGTCCTAGTCCCGATGCCGGCGGCGCGGGCCGCCTCGTCGACATTTCGCTGGCTAAGCAAAGCCGCGATCGCTTCTTCCTTCTTTCGGCCGAATTTTGCTCCGCGTCCTGCCATTTTGTGCCGCCTCGCGCCAATTAAGGCGTTTGATCCGTTCGTTTCCATCGATTCCGCAAAATTCTCTTGCTTGTGTTAGCGACCGGAGTGATGAATCGTCATGCGCGGATCTACCGCCAACAAGGACAAAGACCTCCATGAAGAATACCGAAGTAACCACGACCACAGAAGCCGCCACCGTTGCGGAACAGGGCGCCCAAGGCGCGCCGGAGAAGGCTGCCGCGAACAGAACCAGTAGCCCGAAAAAGGGCGCGCCCAAGGGCCAACCAGCCGCCAAGGGTGCCAACACCAAGGCGGCCGCCAAGAAAAAGGAAGCTAAAGCCGCGAAGAAGGCTGCCAAGCCCGCGCCTGAAAAACGAACCACCACGCCGCGCACCGAGAGCAAGGGCGCAAAGATCATCGAGATGATCGGACGCGCCAAAGGCGCAACCCTCGCCGAGATCATGAAGGCAACCGACTGGCAGGCCCACAGCGTCCGCGGTTTCCTCTCCACCGCCGCCAAGAAAAACCACATCAAGATCGAGTCCTCCAAAAACGAAGGCGGTGAGCGCGTTTACTCGATCGTAAAGTAACATTCTGGTCCTGCCCCTTCGCCCGCCCGGCCACAAGCCGCGGCGGGCTTTCGTGCTCTGAGGTCCATCTCTTGCTGTATTAACCGCAACTCTTGCGACCAGTCCGCGAGCGCGAGACACAGCCCTTCCAAGTCCGGATCTCCGTCCCGCAGCGAAAGTTCGATGTCCGCGATTTCCTCCCGACAACGCTGGATGTTGCACGCGTCGCTTGGTTTCGGAATCGGCCTACGATAACCCATCTAGAACCTCATTTTCCTAGCCGTTCGCACCCGATCTCGTCAAAGGTCCGCCCATCGGCGTCCAACTGGGCCTTCTTTCCGGTCAATCCCTGCCAGCGCGCGACCACCACGTCGGCGTATTTTGGATCTAACTCCAAGCCGTAACAGCTGCGCTCCGTCAGTTCGGCTGCCGCGAGGGTAGTGCCCGATCCGAGAAAGGGCTCATAGACCAATTCGCCACGCCTGGTGTGGTTCAGGATCGGCCGCCGCATCAGTTCGACAGGCTTCTGAGTCGGATGATCGAATTTTTCCTCATCCGATCCCCCCATGATGAACTTGGGGGATGGTGAATCCCAGATCGTCGAATTCTCGCCGGCTTTGCCAAACCAGGGAGCATTTTTCTTTCTGACATACCAGCAGGGCTCGTGTTGATACCAATAGTGCGTCCGCGTCAGCACGATCCGGCCTTTGTTCCAGATGATCTGCTGCGGATAAAGAAATCCGATTCGGAGCAGCCCGTCGAGCACCTCGCGCGTGAACAGCGAAGCATGCCAAACGTAGCCAACCTGGATGCTTGGAACGAGCGCAAAGGCCTCCGACCAGTCCGCCCGGGTGTCGCCCGAGATAGTCGTTTCGGTGTGACCCTCGGTGCGATGCTTCATGTAACTCGGCTCGGCTGGCCCGTGGCCATTCAGACCGGCCCGGTCGCGCCATTCGGAATCGAGTTGAATACCGTAAGGCGGGTCGGTCACCATCAGGAAAGGCTTGCGGTCGCCCAGTAATCGGGCGACGGCCTCGGAGCTTGTCGCGTCCCCGCACAACACTCGGTGTGAACCGCAAAGCCACAAATCGCCCGGGCGCGTAATAGGATTATCGGGCAGCGGCGGCGCGGCATCCTCGGCCGGGTTGTCTTCGGTGAGAAGGTCATCGATTTCCTTCGAATCGAACCCCGTCAAGCTGAGGTCGAACCCCGATTCCTGTATTTCCAGAAGTTCCAGCGCTAGCAACTCTTCATCCCAGTCTGCCCAGGTCACGGACCGGTTCACCAGAAGGCGAAAGGCCTTGACCTGCGCCGGCGTCCATTCGTCACACAGAATGACCGGTATTTCCGTGATACCCAGTTTCTTCGCGGCCTTCAGCCGCAGATGCCCATCCACTACTTCGCCGTTACTCCGGGCCAAGACAGGGAGTTTGAATCCGAACTCACGGATGCTGCTGCACATTCGATCCACAGCCGTGTCGTTCTTACGCGGATTGCGGGCGTAAAGGACCAGCCGGTCAATTGGCCAATTCTGAATTTCCATCGATACCGCCGATGTGATCATCGGAGTGATCTCCTATTCGATCTCGCTGGGCGTAGAACCCGTTCGAGCCGCAACAATTCCTCCCTCCCAACCGGCGCTCAATGCGAAGTCGGTTATCCGTGATGATGAGTGCCCCGCGTTGCGTCTCGGTCAGACCACGAAGCATTCCCACTCTCAAAAATAACCTGAAAGACACCAAAAAGATATGGTTAAGTGATCTGATTTCAGTGAGATATAGAAGGATTGCGATAGGTTGCTAAACGCGTATCAACGCTGCCAGCTTCAGCACAGCATATGAAGTTGCTTGAGACGCACCCACTCCTCGCGCTGGCCGATCCAGGAGAGGAGACTGGCGATCTTTCGCAAAGCCGTCTCGCTGATTGGGTACCGCCCGGTCGGAGTTGGAGGTAGGTATAGAACCTCCACCTGGATGGCCGGCGCTAAACAGTTCAACCGCACCACTTGGCTGATCCGCTCACGGCAAAGTCCGCTTAGCCGGGCGACATCGGCATAGTCCTTCGCATCTCCCCGCCGTAGAATCTCCTCGATCTCAATAGCGAGAGCGAGTACCTGCGTGATACGCGGCAGGCGTCCGCAATTCTGGATGGTTGCGACTTCGCCGGCATTGGGAAGTCGAGCTGCCGAGTGAAGCGAAAAGCTGATTTCAAGTGGTGCAGTGTTGGTCATGTATCATTTCTCACCTGTGAAGGATTCTCCCCCACAGAGTGCCTTAATGCCTTCAGACCGGAAGCCAATTGTGACCGTCTGGCTCCTCCCGTCGTATCTCACCTCGGTAATCAGAGCACGTATGAATCGCTCCCTCTCCCAGGTATTGAGTTGCTCCCAGAGCGGTTGAAATCGAGATAGCGCCTCCTGGACAGCTCCGGGCTCGATCAGCGGTACATTATTCTGTTCCCTTGAGTTAACTTGGCGGCTTTCTTCCAACCTGCGCAGGATTTCGGCGAGTACCTCCGGACGCTGAGCGAGTCCCCGAATCTGTTCCACCACTGCTTCTTCCAGAGCGGATGCCGACACGGACCGCGTCTCACACTTATTCCAGCCCCGCTGCTGGGCATTCACACAGACGTAGTAGCGATAGATAACTTCGCGCTTTGGTGTATAGGTGTGGGTCATCCCGGCCCTGCAGCTGCCACATTTCACAAGCCCCTTGAGCAAGCCCCCGTACTTGTTCCGCACATTCCGGCCCCCTCGACGGCCGTTGCGGTTCAGCTTTTCCTGAACTTCGTTCCAGATTTGGTCATTAATGATGCGCTCGTGTTCGCCCTCGATTAGCTTGCCTTCGTACTTTACCCGGCCGGTGTAGATCACATTTGTGAGCAGGTTGTGTAATGTGGTTTTGGTGAAACGAGAACCACCACTCTGACTCCCCGCACGCGTGGTCCAGGTCTTCATTTTCCAATCGCGATCCTCCAGTTCCGAAACCAGCGGAATGAGCGATCCAAGTTCAAGGTACAAATGAAATATCTGACGGACTCGTTCCGCCTCTTCCAAATTGACAGTCAATGCACCTCCTTTGGGAGATAGATTATAGCCAAGAACGAGGTTGCCACCGACCCACTTTCCCTTTCGCCGGGCTGCCCGCATCTTGTCACGAGTCCGCTCGGAGATCATCTCGCGCTCAAACTGCGCGAACGAAAACAGCATGTTGAGAAGGAGCCTGCCGGGAGAAGTAGTCGTGTTGAATGGCTGCGTAACAGAAACGAAAGTCACGCCGTGCCTATCGAGGATTTCCATCATCTTCATGAAGTCGAGCAGAGCGCGAGAGAATCGGTCGACCTTGTACACGACGATGCAGTTGATCTTACCGGCGGCAACGTCTGCCAGCAGTCTTTTCAAGGCCGGGCGGTCCATGTTGGCACCGGTAAAGCCTCCATCATCGTACCGGTCGGGCGATAGCATCCACCCATCGTGCCTTTGACTGGCGATATAGGATTCCCCGGCCTCGCGCTGGGCATCGAGCGTGTTGAATTCCTGGTCGAGACCTTCCTCAGTCGATTTGCGTGTATAAATAGCGCAACGAATTTGCTTCGGCATGGCGGATGTCAACAAGGCTGGCTTCGAATTAGCGGCCACGCATACTCTCCTTGGCCAGTCCAAAAAATGCAAAGCCGTTCCACTTCGTGCCCGTGATCTCCTTGGCGATGGCGCTCAGCGACGGAAATCGCCGGCCGTTGTACTCGAAAGCCGCGTTGAGCACTCTGACGGTAAGCACCCGACCCTTGTAGTTCTTGACAATGACAGCACCAGCCATGGGGAGGCGCGAGTCTTGGTCGGAGAGGACACGGGTAGTGGTTGCGTGTTGTAATGGGAGGCCCTCGCCCCGCCGGTTCAGATTCACTCCTACTCGCACGCGTAACTGGGAGTGCCTAGCAATCGCCAGGGCGTGCTGATGGGCAGACTCAGGCAGGCCACCTTCCCGCTGCGCTTGGAGGTGGCGTGCGATCTTCCGCCGCGCGTGTTCTGAGTTCCCAGCCGGAACGTCGCAGCTGAACATCTCCTTATACAGCTGCTGCAACTCCCGCGGCTTCATCCGGGCCACTCGGTCGAGATCCGGCACCTCGTGCTGTGATCGAACTAGAAATGGGCGTGTAGTTTTCATGAGGTTCGGTCACATTCATGAACGCTCTGACGGGTGGAGAAAGCAAGTTCTCTGTTGACGGACTCCGTGGGCTCATCCACCGGCGCTCTTTGCACCTTGACGTGTCTGCGGTAAGCAACGGCGAGCAGACTTGCTACTTCGCGGATAGCTTCCGTCGCGATGGGCTCCTGACCCGTCCGGTGCCCAGAATCCACTGCGAGACTAGACATCAATTCCGCCTTGTGCCTGACGAGTTCCGCCCGTATCTCGGCGGTAACTACGCCGACTGGAGCTTCCACAATCAGTCGCCCGGCCTCGAAGCGAACCAAGATCCGTGCCGCGCGAAGCTTCCCCAACATGGCGGCTGTTCTGCTCATAGCTCAAACCGCTCGATGTCCGCGTGACGACTACCGATGCGCTGCCCGCCCGCGGGTTCACCGCAGCCTGGGCAGACCCACTCGCCGTCTACCCATTCCCAATCCGCTCGACCGCAATTGGTGCAGAGATTGATCCGCTCAAACGTCTCCGAACTCGCCACCTCGGCATGCGGATTTTCGCCGCAAACAACCGCCACCTTCGCCACCTCCGCCCGTCGCCGCTGGTTCTTGAGTCCGTTCAATGGAATAGCCCGAGTCCGTCCGAGAGGCGGTTGATCAACTGGCGGGGGCTCAACCGCCTCCCCGCCGGCCCAATCGCCACCCCCCTGTTCCGTCGCAACTGATTGATCCACCGGCGAAGCCGGATCTGAGGCGGCGGTAGTGGCGTTCGCGGCGGTCGAATACCTCGCGGTTCCGCTAATTGTCAGGGTTCTTTGCCCTTTCGTGCCCTTTGGGTGGAAAGTGACCCGGATGCCGGACTCCCGCAGGAATGTAACGAGGCGCCTAAGCCGGCGGAAAGAGCACGCGGAGTCTTCGGCCAAGTGCGTGACTTTATTCCGTCGCCGACAAACTGTTCCAAGAGTGAGAGTAGTTCCTTGCAAGTCCCGTCCCACAGCGGCGCTTTCTCCTGGTTCCCGAGCTTCTCCATGAGCCCGAGCACCGCGGCACCTAACGGATCGGCTTCCAGAGTTTCTTGGACGGCTTCGGCCCGGTTTCCTAGGTAAGCCTTCATGAAGGCTCCACTCGGGAATCCGAGTTCCTGTTCCGCAGCCGTCGCCCATAGAGCAAAATCGGCCATTCTCGGTTTGTTGTCGAGCTTCGTCTGAGCCAAGCGGGCAAGAGCAGCACTTACGGCGGTGAAGAGCGTTCCGAGAATTTGTGGAAGATCTCTTTCGAAATCGGCATAGAGTTGGGCCTCGTCCCTGCGGTCCTCATTCTCGATGTGCGGAAGGTTCAAAATGAGCGCTCGGTCCGCGAGATCGGCCCGTTCGGCCAGATGGTCAATTCCATTAAGGACCACCGGCCGGGTGGCGTCGAAGAAGACTTCGTCAGAGTCTGTGTAGAGTTCACGGGTCGAGAATCCCCCGCCGGTGGCTAGCCTGCAAAGGGCGTCAGACAACCACGGCGGGATGCCGGAGAGGTTGTCATAAGCCATAACCCAGGAGTTTCCAGCCGCGATTAGAAGGTCTTTTTCCTCTCTTGGCGGGGTTCGCACGAGCGCAGACGAGGGGTCTATGATCCTCCGCAGAAACTTCTCCATCGTACTTTTCGCTGATCCTTGCTCCCCTTGGAGGATAAGAATGGGAAAGGGCCCTTTGGGGCGGCAAGCGGCCACGAGCCAAGCAGCGCAGAGAATCCAATTATCATCGTCGCCAACGTTGATGAGATTTCTCAGCAGATTGAGCGAGCCACCCATCTGAGGCTGCGGAAGTGCTTGCATCCCTTTCGCCCGCCGAAAAAAGACAGGCGGATCGGCAATCACGCGCCAGCCTTGCTGAGTGATTTCTACTACTTGCCACTTCGCATTCGAAAGGTCGATGTAAATTCGACCGCCATGTTCCGCTATGCGCACAAAGAGAGGAAACTCGGGACCTTCGAATTGGGCCTTGGCCTCAAGCAGACTGATTGCATCTTGCAGGGCCTGTGCTCGTGCCGGCGTGCCGCGGGCTCGGTAGAACTCCCTCATGAGCCAACGGCGGAAACCCTTGCTTCGAAGTAGCCAAGTCTCCTTGTGTTGGCCCACCGACAGTTGAGCATAGGACTCGCCTTCCGGGGTTTGGAAGAACTTCGCTTCGTTGGTAAGAGCTATGAGGGCTTGCGCCTGAGCGGGCTTTCGATCCTCTGGAGGTTCCTGAGGTAGGTCTTCGGTGAGAGGATCAACCTGCGGTAGTGTCGTGCCTGATGGAAACGGATCAGGTCCGTCATCGCGTACGTCCACGCGACCCGGCGATGATTGGGGTCGGTGGATCGCAAAAACATCCTGAATCGCCTTGCCGTGGCATCCGTTGTGTTTGCATGTAAATCCCGGCATACCTTCCGCGAGTGTGAACGCTGCCGATCCGGCGGTGTGATCGGAATTAAAGGGACATCGGGCCAGTTCGAAAACCAATCCGCCAGGATGGGACCGCCAGGGCTTGCGCTGAATTACTTCGAAGTGGTGCTTCGAGAGAAAACCATCCATATCGAAAGCAGAACCGTTCGCTTCGGTGGTCCGATGCGGTGCCGAATTTCCACTAAAACGCGCTAGGGCCTCACGGTCTATCACCTGGCACCTCCAGGATTTTACTCAGACGATGAGGCCGCCCGGGAATACTGTCACCCTTGCGGGCCACCGTGCCATAAGCTTTCCAGATGCGCGCCGCGTTGGCCGAAGTGACATCGACCTTCACTTTTCCGTCCGAATAGCGCCGATCCAGTTCGGCGAGTGCTCCGGAGACAAACAGGAGCGACTCATGATCATTCGAAAGGTCGATGCGATACAGAAGGTGCGCGCCGTTCCCCGAGTCGGCGATGTTGGGCCAGCCCCAATCTCGCGGCATATCTTCGGCGATGACCCGGGCGCGCTCGATCGCGGCCGCGTGTTCCTCGTCCGAAGAAGAGACGCCGGCCGGGCGCACGGGATCCAGGTCGATCGGCAGCCATCGGCGCCGGAGGATGTTGTTGTCGGCGGTTGTATATTCGGCGCGCTCTTTGAGCCGGTTATATGCACGTCCCAACAGCGCCGGATCAATACGATTGAGTACGTAGTAGACGCCGGCAGCTCGGTACATCGCATCAGCGCGCTGGATTGCGGCAGCCAGTGCCGCGCGGTCATCGAAATATCCTGCAACTACACCTGCCCGAGTCTTCGGGATTCGAACTTCCACCACGTCGGAAGGTTCGAAAAGGAGGGCGATCCCCCGGTGAATCTCGGAATGGTCGGCTCCTGGTACGGTCATTGTGCCCCCCTGCCGTACTGAGCATTGGGAACAGAAGCCCGCAAGTTTCGCTCGATATATGCCCGAACATCCTCGGGACGATAGCGAACGAGGGCTCCCAGCTTTACGTACGGGCAGCCGATTCCCATCAGCCGGTCTCGACGTAGACTTGCCACGCTGCGCTTTGTGATGCGCGCGCAGTCGGTTTCATTAAGAAGCGTTTCTAGCTTAGTGTCGGCCGCGCTCTCGCGTTCGCCGGGTTGCGAAGTGTTCATACCCTAACTGGGCGAAATTTCGACGAAGACGACGAACTTTCGTTGAACTATCGCCCAAGTTATGGAAATTGCAACAAATAAAATTCTTCCCAAAAACTAGCCGGTCCGCCGAAATTTCGACGGACTGCTTCATCGGTCGTAGGACGGACCACAGTTGATCCTAAAGCGGGCTTTGTACCCGACATTCTTCACGAAGGGAACTGGGTCAGTAGCGATGCTGAATCGCTTTCGGAGCCACTTCCTGACTTCTTGAATTCGTTTTTCAATCTTTTCCCATTGCCGGATTGCCGAGGAAGGCTCACTGATGACACCCTGACCTTCAGCAAGAACTCGAAGAATTTTCCAAGCGCCGGTTGGATTACCAGTGCGCATGTCCGCCATACCGACCTCTGAGTATTGCCGTATTTCTACTTCGTCGCCTACCGTAATCTGAATCGCGTGCTCGCTAAAAAAAGAGATAGCAATCTCTTCCCAGGTGGCAACATCCTGTCTGACTTCCTGTGAGTCAATCGCTTCCTTTGTTACTCCTTGTGGAGAGTCACTGGCTCCGGGCGTCGCACTGCCATTCTCGGATTCGAGTTCCACCGCGCGCCGATCCGTTGCGTTGCCAGTGCGCTCTTGAATTAATGTTGCCGGTTCGCCAACCCGAGAGGTCATACCCATTGCCTCTTTCGAACTCGGGAGGCCGGTATTCACTTCAGTATCTGATTTGCCACGAAGTTCGAGCCGCCTGTAACCCTCTCCTATCCACCGGTGCATCATCTTGTGGATTGCCTTCATGACTGAATAGGCCTCGTCGCTGGCTGGTTGTAAGAATTCAATGTATCCCCCCGCATATTCCCGCCACGCTTCGCGGGCGGCGTTTTCTAAGACAACCATGAACGCGTTTTGGAGATGGATACTTGAAACCAGTTCCACGAATGCTTTCGCCCTGATTTCGAATAACTTGAAGACGAGTTCGGCCCGAGCCTTAGTCCCGAAATAGCTGGCTTCAGCAGTCCTGCCTTGCTCAACTTCGTCCATGCGGTCCCGCATCCACACTTGGGCGCCTGGAAAGCCGTTTTGCAACTCAAGGAGTCGGATCGCGCGCGTGAGTCGGTCCGCTCGCGATTGCTCTTGCCGCCTCTGATACCGCGTCTTACGGAGAAAACTCTGATCGTCAAACATCGTTTGCTGCGATTACCCTGAATTGAGCGACAGCTCTGGGTTGGATCTCTAACCTTGGCGCCAGGTTCATGATGGCGGGACCGGACGCACATCGATAAACATAACACGCGGGAAATGTTACAAGCTTGCCCTTCTCGCTTGTTGCCTTGATCCGCTACTCTTGTCGCCGGGACCGCTAGCTGACGTCAAATGAGCGCTTAAGCGCCAAGCCCAGGATGCTGTCACGAACTCTCAGGCTTCAGTATTTCCATGCAGGCGCACGCTTTGAATTCCTGGATGAGTTCGTCCGTGAGCGCTAAGCTTACCCAGAACACATAGATCTCGCCCGCCCGCGACGATGACTCGAATCTCATCTGCAGAGGGGTCGACGTATGCACTGAAGGCTTGTGTTGGGCGCTGTGCGATGATGTTCACTTAGACAAGGGCAGAAAACAAACACCTGCCCCCATGAATACGATTGAGGCGCCGTCCCAGTCGGTTTCTCGCAAGTTAGCGCGGGACATTCACGATTTGGCTTAGGAGACGACGCCTTGAACTCTGTTCCTGAACAAGGTCAACTCGGCGAAGTCCGCCGTCGCCGCTACGTGGTCAGCAACGTGCGGCGCAGTGCCGTTTCAAGAAGCGCGATTAAACCAAAAGAATTTCAGCACCTCGTATCGCTCGTATCCAGTAAAGACGATGCGCTGGGTGAAGAGCGGCAGGTTACTTGGGAACTGGAGCCTGCGGCCCGCGCATTCGACAAACCTGAACCTCCGGCACCGCGGGGTTTCGACGCACCGGCGAAGCTCGATACCTTCCTTGATGCCGTCCGGGTGGGGTGTCGGGTCAGTAGCGGACACCAAAATGATCCAAGCGCCCTTCTACAGCGGTATCGAAATCGAAAGCTACCAGCTCGATCCCGTAGTCCGCGCCGTTCGGACGCCACGCGTGAGCCTGCTCGTCGCAGGCGACATGGGGTTGGCGTGCCAGGACGATCTTGAATGGGCCAAATTCCTGAGAAGTACAAGAGCTTCGATGAGTTCTTCAAAATCGCTTCAAGCATAGATCCCCAGCACCTGCGATCGCCGTACGCCTATCAAAAGCGGTTAGGCGAAAGCCCCATTTCGAGCCGCGCGATTGATGTGCCTACCGGGTCGGGAAAGACCGCAGCTGTAGTGCTCGCCTGGCTTTGGAATTGGCTCAAATATCCTGGTACGACGCCGCGGAGATTGGTGTATTGCGCCCCAATGCGGACGCTTGTGAGCCAGACTGCGGCTTCTGTTATGGAATGGCTAAAGCGGCTTGAGCTGACGCTTAAAGTGCATGTCCTGATGGGCGGAGAAGTTACTGAAGACTGGGCGATCGCGCCGGAAGAACCCGCCATTCTCATCGGGACGCAGGATATGTTGTTGAGCCGTGCACTAAACCGCGGCTATGGCATGAGCCGGTATCAGTGGCCGATGCAGTTCGGGTTGCTTAACAGTGACAGTGTCTGGGTCCTGGATGAAGTACAGCTGATGGGTGATGGGCTCGCCACGTCATGCCAGCTTGCGGCATTTCGGGAACGACTCGGGGTGTTCGGCAGGTGTCCGACGATTTGGATGTCCGCAACGCTTGACGCGGCAATGCTGATGAGCGTAGACACGGCACAACCACCCGAAATATTTGGTTTGATGGCCGAGGACTATGAACGTGAGGATCTCAGGAAGCGCTTACGTGCCCCGAAGAAAGTTTCCAAAGCGCCGCATGATTGCCGGCGACCTGCGGGCCTTGCAGAATTTCTTGCAAGTCACCACCGAGCCGGGACGCAAACAATCGCCGTTGTTAATAGAGTGAGCCGGGCGCGAGAGACTTTTGACCACTTGCGTAAGATTGCGCCCGAGACTCCGTGTCATTTATTGCATTCGCGCTTTCGTCCAGATGCAAAGCAAGGCTGGCAGGCGCTATTTACCGAGCTACCTCCCGCAACGGGCCGGATCCTGATTGCGACGCAGGTAATTGAGGCAGGTGTCGATATTACGTCTGCATTGCTCGTCACCGATCTGGCACCGTGGCCTAGCTTGGTGCAGCGTTTCGGGCGTTGCAATCGTGAAGGCGAACAGGTGAACGCGGAGATCTATTGGATTGACCGTCCTTTACTTTCGAAGTCGAAATTGCTGGAGTCCGAAGAACTCGACGCCGAAACGGCGAGGCCATACGAAGTCGACGAATTGTTAGAGGCGGAATCGAGGGTTTTGGGATTGAAGTCTGCATCGCCTGTGGATCTGCCGAAGCACGGTGTATCGTTCTCTCCGACGCATGTTCTTCGGCGGCGCGACCTGATCGACTTTTTCGACACCACGCCCGATTTGTCCGGGTATGACCTCGACATATCGCGGTTCATTCGCAGCGAGCAGGACCGCGACGTCCTGATTGCTTGGCGTAACGCCTACCCGCCAACGACAAAGAACGACGCTCCAGGGCGGTTGGAATTATGCCCCGCCCCCATGCACGAAGTTGAGGCGTTGCTGAAAGGTATTAAGAAGGGTCGAGCGAAATTCGAAGTCAGCGCTTGGAACGCGCTGGAAAGTAAGTGGCAAGCCATCGGTGGCGAGGCGCTTCGTCCTGGGATGATGCTTATTGCCAATGCGAGATCGGGCGGGTATGACATCGAGAGGGGATGGGACCCGGACTCGGCGGCATTGGTGCCGGAAGTGCCGGGCACGCAAGGAAAAGAAGAGGGCACGGGCGATGATCCGCGTACATTTTCAGGCTATATTCAAACGCTCGAAGCTCACTCCCGCGAAGTCCATGAAATGATGCGTGTCATCACTGACGCTCTTGCAGGAGTGGGCCTCGGGGAATATACGAGAGACCTGCTGACGGCTGCGCTGCATCACGATTGGGGTAAAGCGCATCCGGTCTTCCAAAAGACTGTTGACCCCGAGGGAGCGGGGCCTCTGTTAGCGAAGTCACGGCGGGAAGGGCAGCATGAACGCAAGTACTTCCGGCACGAGCTCGCCAGCGCATTAGCCATGCTGCAAAACAACGCGCCGGATCTTGCAGTGTATCTGGCGGCGGCGCATCACGGCAAGGTCAGACTCTCGATTCGGACGTTACCCGGTGAGGCGAAGCCGGAGCAGCGGGATGCCAGGTTCGCTCGCGGCATTCACGACGGAGATATCCTACCGATTGCACAGTTAGATGGTGTAACGACTGCGGAAGTCATTCTTGATCTGCAACCTATGCTGTTGGGCCTTGGAGAAGACGGAGCGATCTCCTGGACGGACAAGATGTTGGACTTGCGGGACAAGCTCGGCGTGTTCCGATTGGGCTATTTAGAAGCCCTGATTGTTGCAGCCGACTGGCGCGCCAGCAAGACCCCGAAGGATGTGTTGGCATGAAACATCGAGTCATCCTCAAAGGCTGCACGGTTGAGCCGATGGCTTCCTATTTGAAGGCGCTCGCCGTTCTTCGTCTTGTGAGCGAGCAGGCAGACCCCTCTGCGCGAGGCTGGTGGGGAGGGAATACTTTCTGCCTGGAGTCGCGATTTGACGACCAAGGGTTGCTGAATTTCTTTCTTGACGAATACAGCCCCACCCCCATCATCGCCCCCTGGAATGGCGGTAGCGGATTTAGTGAAGGCGACCGCCGCGATGGGATCAACTCTATTTTGGCAAGCGATTCATCCCGCTTTGCCCAATACCGGCGAACGATCGAGGAAGTTCTCTCGTGGGCGCAATTCGGCACGGCAGAAATGACACTCGATCAGATATTGCACGATGTGCGTAAAGCCGCTGGGCAGTTGAGGCCGGGCAAGGCACAGAACGATCTATGCAGTTTGATCTCCGATTTCGAAAGTGCTGCCAGCGCCAACCGAATAGATATTTCTTCTCTTCATCGATTTGGTACCGAGGAGATCAAGAAGATTGCGAAGCCTGTCTATAAGGCTGTTACAAAGTTACGCACTGCCGCGAAGAAGAATCGCCGGGCCGGCGGCAAAGAAGTCGTTGTGCGGATGTGCCGAAACCGTCTTGGAGATGGCTCGGTGGATTGGATTGATAGCGCTGTTGTCCTACGAACTAACGCGAAACTGATGTACCCCCGATTCTGGGTACGGGCGGCAGCGAAGGGCGTCTCGATTACACCAATTCTTTCATGGAACGAGTGAGTTCGCTACTGCTGCCAGCGGCGGCGAAGACTGAAGGCCTACTTCGTAACTCCATTTTTCGAGAGCAAACTAGTGAGTTGGTGACGGCTGCCGTAGGCCAGCTCGATCCGGGACGTGCGGGTGGGTATAACCAGGGGCCGGAGATCGAGACAAAAGACTTTCCAAGTAATCCTTGGGATTTTGTGTTGGCTATGGAGGGCGCGGTGGTATGGGCGAGTGGCGCGGCACGGCGGCAGGGAGTGGCTTCGCACGGCGTCGGGTGTAGTCCCTTTACCGTTCGATCGCGCGCGGTGGGTTATGGCTCCGCCAAAGACACCGACGAGGCTGCGTCGCGGGCTGAGGTATGGATGCCTATTTGGAGCCGGCCCAGCCGGTTCGAAGAAGTGCGATTGCTTATGCGGGAGGGCCGAGCGGAATGGGGCGGAAAACCTGTAGAAGACGCGATGCAGTTCGCAGAAGCAGCCGCCTCCCTTGGAACCCAGCGTGGGATCAGAGCCTTCCAGCGATACAGCATGATCAAGCGGCGCGGAGACAGCTTTCTGGCATTGCCATTGGGATGCGTTCCCGTGGAGGAACGTAAGAACGCCGACCTGCTGGAAGATGTGGACCGCGTACTCGCCCGGATCGACCGGTTTGCGTGGGGCTTCAGGTCCAATGAGCCTCCACCTCAGTTCATTTCACGCCGCAGGCAGGTGGACGCCGCTGTTTTCGAATTTGTGTTGCGGGGTGGACCGGAGCGGCTCCTGAACATTCTAGTAGCACTGGGCCGGATGGAGCAGTATTTCGCCCAACGGGATTTAGGTTTGGAGCCGAGCCTCGACGCACCACTTGGGGGACTCAGTGTGCGTTGGCTTGTGGCCGCGAACGACGAATCGGTGGACTTCCGCCTCGCAGTAGCACTTGCGTCGATTATCCGGACTGGCGAGGTCGGCAGCATTCGGGCAAACCTAACTCCGATTAACCCCGAGAAACCTTGGGCCTGGGCGAAGGGCGGCGCGCAGACGGCATGGAAGGGAAACGGCTTGGCACAGAGGATGGTGGCTGTCCTGAGACGCCGCCTGATAGATGGTGGGCGGTTGAGATGCGATTCGCTGCCGCTGGTTGCCCTGATGAGCGTTTATCCGGACGACAGTGCTGCGTTTATTACAGAAGACGGGATTGACGAACCGCGCATCGAAGATCTGCTGTTCGGCTTGTGTCTTCTCGACTGGAACGACAAAGACGGGCTGAGCAAGGTGAAGACGGAATTGCGGTCGCGCCCGATTCCAGAACGCGATCGACCAATTATCCCGAGGAGCTACGCCTTATTGAAGCACCTGTTTCAGGCCAAGCGGGGTCATCCTGAGTTGGAGATCCATCCTGAACCTGACGTACTTTCTCTCTTGCTGGCCCATCGAACCGGAGACGCATGCCAAATCGCGAAACGCCGGTTGCGCGTCTCCGGATTTGCACCGGTCGACGCAATATATCCGGTTGCGCGTCTCCGGATTTGCACCGGTCGACGCAATATATCCAGATGGGGAGAATGGGACACGTCTTGCGGCGAGCTTGTTGATTCCAATTCGAAGTAAGTCGATGAAGGACTTATCGAGGCTGGTCCTTCGCGAGCAAGAGCACGTAGTCGGGCCTCAAACAAAAGGATGATAATTTCATGTTCAAGAAACTCAAGGACGCGCCCCGGTTGCTGCTGGAACAGGAACTCCGGCCCATTCAGGGCTCGCGTTTCCAGCCAACGGGTTTCGCCGACCTAGGTGCGGCCGATTTCAGATTGCACGATAAGACGCGCATGTTGCTTGTCGAATCGGCTCAATCAATCGCGAATCGGCTAGAGAAGACGTGCCTTGATGGCGACGGGCCGCGAATCAGCAAGGATCTGGAAGGACTGCCGTACATAGTTGCAAAGCTTGAAGGGGCGACGGAGGCGGAGACCAGTTCGTTGATTGAGGCACATCGGATCAATTCACCTTTTATCATCAGCAACAAGAAGTTTCAAGCCGATTTCGTGAAAAAATCGGGATACTCGCGGGGAAAACCGATTGCCTGGGATAAGATCGCGAGCACGCTGCTCTATTTCGATCCAAACGCACTGATCCATGGGGTCTTCATGGCCAATCTGGAAGATGGACGAGTTAAGATACCGCGCGCGCTGACAGGCTTCATAGAGGCGTCGAACGTTCTGGAAGCGGTGTCGGGGGGCGTGAAAAATAACGCGTTGGATCCAACCGGCAAACTTCGCGCTGCAGATTATGACAAGGACGTGTATGGGAACGTGCCGTATCCGCGAATTGAGTACACCGCGGAAAAGATCAGAGCTTATTTCAATCTCGATCTAGCGTTGATTTTCGGTTTTCGCCTGCCCGAACCGGCGCATGAGTTGCTGATTGGTCTATCTCTATTGAAGGTTCGGCGGTTTCTTGCAAGCGGCCTCCGCTTGCGCACGGCTTGCGATTTTGAGCCAAAAGGCGAGATCGAAGTGAGGCCCGCGTCCAGTTTCGTGCTGCCCCAAGAACAGGAGTTGCTGGCTGGTGTGCAGGCAAGCATTAGAGCCTGCACAGACGCAGGTCTGTTTGCATCTCCGCCCGTCACGGTTATCGAAACGACAGTGGTTCTGAAGGCCGAGAAGAAAGAAGACGTGCAAACGGCCAATACCTAGGGAGGCGCAGATGTTACTGATCGAACTTGCGTTCCCGGCAGGGCGTTATCACGCAACGGCCTGGGGACGGCATGTGAACGAGGGAATTCCAGAGTGGCCTCCGTCGCCTTATCGGATGATCCGGGCTCTCTATGACGCCTGGAAGCGAAAGTTCCCTGAATGGGATGAAATTCGCGTGGAGAGGCTGTTGGGAATGCTAGGAAGCGACGCACCGTGTTATCGATTGCCGCCGGCAACGGCATCGCACACCCGATCCTTTCTTAGCAAGAACGAGAAGGATCCGCAAAGTAAGACGCTTATCTTCGATGGCTTCGTCGTACTCGCGCGCCGCGAAACTGTGTTGATGGGATGGCCGGATCTGACACCTGATTCTGCCGATCTCCAGGAGTTGGGGGAATTGTTGTCGAGATTGAATTATCTGGGACGCGCAGAATCATGGATCGAAGCAAAGATCCTGATGCGCGAGTCTGGCGTGGAGTGGAATTGTGTGCCGCAGACAGATGAGACGCCGGTGCCAGGGTCGGAAATTATCTCCGTTGCAACGGCCGTACGGCCTAGCCAATATCAGCCGATGACGATTGGCCGTGGGAAGACCGCGAAATCTCTGACCTGGATGGATGCGATTGCCACAGGAACCGATGTCATTCTAGGCTCGGGATGGAGCCATCCGCCGGCTATGAAGTACGTGAATTACCGACGGCCGGGGGACTGCTTCGCGGCTGGAATCTCTATTGCGTCCAAGCCTCGAGATCCGAAGATTTATTCAGTAGTGTATGCCCTGGATTCGAAGGTTCTTCCACAGGTTACCGAAACCTTGAAAGTGGCCGAACGAGTGCGCAGCCGGCTGATGGGCATCCACAAACGTCGGGCGGGAGGACCGGAGCATGTCTCCCGAAAATTCAGCGGCAAGGATCGATTCGGGAGACCTCTGGAATGTCATCAGCATGCTTTTTATCTTCCATTAGATACGGACGACGATGGGAGGATCGATCACTTGCTTGTATACTGCCGCGAGCCCTTCGATCAACTTGAGCGCGCTGCCCTAGACGAATTTGGCGATCTATGGACGCGAGACGGCAAGCCGGGTGTCCGCTGCGTCCCGATACAGTGGGACGCGACGCGGAAGAAACACCGGATATTTACTAGTGCGACTCCGTTCGTTCCTGCTCACTATTACCGCCGCGGCAGGGGTGAATTCGGAGAGTGGTTGCAAGCGGAGATTGTTCGTGAGTGCCGGAACCACGGGATCACCGATCAAGTTCGGGTAACCGGTTTGCCGGATTTAGTTGTTAGCGGAACCCGCTCGATCCGCTGGTTTGAATTCAGACGCAACCGAAAGGACGATCCGGTCCGGTCGGGGTTTGGATTACATCTAGAGTTCGATCAAGATGTAGCTGGCCCGTTCGCACTCGGCTATGGCTGTCATTTCGGACTGGGACTTTTCAAGGCAGTGGAGTAATGCGGACGACCTACGTGATCGGTTATGACATCTGCCCCGGCTGGGCCGGCGGTGGCACTAAACGCGGCGGGGAGGAAGGGATTTTTTCGGGCTTACGAGTTGCGAATGGACTGGTGACGCATTCACTGTTTCATTACCGGGTGAGTTACCGGCGACTGTTGGAGATTGAAGGGGCGTCTCCTGGCGCGGGTGGTGCAAGGGGCGATTGCGGACTATCCCGTATTTACGACGCGCTGAGGCGGCGCGAGTGGTGCGGTGCTGAAGAAAGTGGCGGGGTCGCTCGCGAGGGTTATGAGGTTGGAACTGGGGAGCTTGTAGTAGGAGTGCAGAATCTGTGACAGTGGGAGAGGCAAGTTGTATTAGGCGCTCGTAGACGTGCCGCCAGATATTTGAAAATAGAATAGTTAGACAGGAACCCTTTCCGTGATCGCATGATCACGGCCCCATTGAAGCCCCGGCCAGGATTCCTGCTTCCTCGTGTCCCTGTCCTTTCCGTGATCGCATGATCACGGCCCCATTGAAGCTTGCTGTAATGCTGATTTATCGACGGTCAGTTTCATCTTTCCGTGATCGCATGATCACGGCCCCATTGAAGCTTGCTGCAATGCTGATTTATCGACGGTCAGTTTCATCTTTCCGTGATCGCATGATCACGGCCCCATTGAAGCAGGACGCCGTAGATCGTGAACGGGTCAATGATCGACCTTTCCGTGATCGCATGATCACGGCCCCATTGAAGCATGCGCGAGAACGCGGCGATGCGCGCGGAGCTGGACCTTTCCGTGATCGCATGATCACGGCCCCATTGAAGCGGGGATTACGCGCGATTCATCGGACCCAATCAGGGTCTTTCCGTGATCGCGTGATCACGGCCCCATTGAAGGCCGCCTTGGCAATACTGCACGGGGTAGATTTCTTCGCTTTCCGTGATCGCATGATCACGGCCCCATTGAAGGATTCACCAGGGCATCGCGGCTCCCTTGACGGCGGTTCTTTCCGTGATCGCACGATCACGGCCCCATTGAAGCAATCCGCAGGCACCGACCGAGATCCAAGATTACTTTCTTTCCGTGATCGGATGGTCACGGCCCCATTGAAGCCCCGAGTTGTTGCCAACGTTGGTGAAGATGGAGCTAGCTCTTCCGTGATCGCATGATCACGGCCCCATTGAAGCTTGGTCTACCGCGGACATTAGCCGAATTTTCTTCCAGTGAAAGGATCGTCCTACCATAGCGGCGACAGGCTCTGCTCCTGGTAACCGCAGAAGGTTCCCTCCCCAAACGCATTGCCGGATGGTTAGCCAGTTCGAATAAAAGCTCGGGCCCCCAACATGTACCCCCCTGTCAACAAACGCAACCCGTCAACTGGAGAAAGTGGAGAAACCGATCCGAGGAGGCCGAAATCTCCGCCAGTTGAACTAATACTGAGTGGCCTGTTCCCCAACTCTCTAGGAGAAGAGAGAAAGTGAGAGTATCGCAACTCCTTGGGAATATTGGGGATAAATTCGGCAAGCCTCAGAAGGTGCTACTGTCAACAAAACAGCACTGCAGGTTCGCAATGAACAAGGCTGGCTCCCCGGCATGGATTCGAACCACGATTCACGGCTCCAAAGGCCGCTGTCCTACCGTTAGACGACCGGGGAGTATTTGGAAGAACGACTTCCCCCAGTCTACCAGCCCCTTCCGTAACAGTTTGATTTTGCTCAAGTCAACGCCTTCCCCGCCGGCGCGCGTGCGACAATGACTGTGAATGGTTGCAGACGGCATTTACTATGCCTCCGGCCTTGTCATCGGAGGGTTGGTCGTCGTATGGCTAAGCGGCGCTGCTTACGCCGTGCCGTTTTTCCTGCTGGCTGCTTTTTGCCTCTATTTCTTTCGAGACCCTGACCGCGAGGTTCCCGCCGGACCCGTCGCCGTGTCGCCCTGCGGACGGTAAAATCGTGGCCGTAAAGCAGGAGGCTGAGAACTTCACCCGCATCAGCATCTTCCTCAACATTTTTGATGTACACGTAAATCGGTCGCCGATCGCCGGCCGCGTTTCCAAAGTCGAGTATCACAAAGGCGAATTCTTGGTCGCAAGCAAAGAGCAGGCATCCTCACAAAACGAACAAAACGTCGTCACCATCGACGGCGACGGCACGCAGGTAGTGTTCAAGCAGATCGCCGGACTGATCGCGCGGAGAATCGTTTTCAAAAAGAAGCCCGGTGACTCCGTCGCGGCCGGCGAGCGCGTGGGCCTCATTAAGTTTGGCTCGCGCGTCGACGTAATTCTCGGCCCTGAATGGCAAATTACAGCCGCGCCCGGCCTGCGCGTAAAAGGCGGCGCCAGCATCCTAGCCGTTCGATTGGACGGCTGAAATGCCTAAGCTGGATTTTAGGTTGATCCCGAAACCCACTCCCGGAAGACGCCCGACCCGCGTCGCCTACGCACTGCCGACATTCTTCACGGCAGGTAATATCTTTCTGGGGTTCATAGCCATCTTGAAGACATTTGAAGGTGCCATTAGTGCGGGTGCCGGAGCCCTCGGACCGAACGCGAATTTTGAAGCCGCCGCGAAAATGATCGGTGTCGCCGTCCTGCTGGACGGTCTTGACGGACGCATCGCGCGCATGACCAACACGGTCAGCGACTTCGGCCGCGAGATGGATTCCCTTGCCGACGCCATCACCTTCGGCCTTGCCCCGGCCATCCTCGCTTTCGCCTGGGGGATGCACTACATCACGATCCCGGCGCCGTTCCTGGAACAGCACATCCAACGCGTCGGTTACTTCGTGGCCTTCATGTTCCTTCTCTGCGGCGTCGCACGGCTGGCACGCTTCAATATCCAGGCCAATCCGGTTCCGAAAAACCCCGGCCGTCCGGACCGCAAATATTTTGTGGGTCTTCCCATTCCTGCCGCGGCGCTTCTCGTCGTGGCCGTCATCAACTCCGCCAACAGCGACCCCATTCAATCGTTGATGCTCTCGTTTGCGTGGATGGCGTTGCTCTGCCTGCTCGCTTTCCTGATGGTCAGCACCTGGCGCTACTACAGCTTCAAGGATCTCAATCTCCTGCATCCCCGATCGCCGCTCACCATCATCCTCTTTGCCAGCCTCATCTATTTGATTTGGTTCTACTCGCAACCCACGCTGCTTGCGCTCGCAGTGATTTATGTTGGAAGCGGTATCGTAATTCGCATCGGCGGCATCGTTCGCCGTCTGCTGCGGCGCTCCACGCCGCAAGCTTCCTGAGGAGATCAATGGCGGAACAACAGATTTGTGTTGTCGGAGGCGAGTCTTTGCTCGGCCGCGAACTTCGCGATCAACTGGCTGAAACCAAGTTTCCGGCCACAATCAAATTGGCGGGCGCAGACGAAGAAGGCGCGGGCATCCTCACGCTGCAAGGCGCCGAGCCCGTCGTCATGACGGCGATCGACGAAGACGTACTCGCCAAATCGAAAATCGTTTTCCTCGCCGGATCTGAGAAGTTGAGCCAGAAAGTTTTAGACTTTGCCAAGCGCAGCAAATCCAAGTGCCATCTGATAGACCTCAGCGGCGGTCTCGAAGACCAGCCGAATGCACGCTTGCGGGCGCCATCCGTCGAGCCGGACGGTTTTACGGTGGAACCCAACGCGATTCACGTCCTGGCTCATCCGGCCTCCGTCGTGCTCGCCGCTCTATTGGGGCGCGTCTACAAGAAACATCCTCTGCGGCACGCCGTGATCGTGGCATTGGAACCCGCCAGCGAGCGTGGCCAAGCCGGCCTCAATGAACTGCAACAGCAGACCGCGAACCTTCTCTCGTTTCGAGCGCTGCCGAAGGACGTTTTCGATGCCCAAATCAGCTTCAACCTTTTGCCTCGCTATGGTGAAGCAGCGCCCCTGAAACTGGAGGAGATCGAACACCGGATCGAACGCCACATGGCAACTCTATTCGGCAAGATCCCGATGCCCTCGTTGCGCCTCGTGCAAGCGCCGGTGTTTCACGGTTATAGTTTTTCCATCTGGCTCGAATTTGAAAACCCAACCGGCGCTGATGAGCTTGCGGAAGCCTTGGCCACCGCACAGATTGAAGTCCGAAGCCGCGATCTCGAGGCACCCTCAAATGTCGGATCGGTAGGTCAGCGTGGCATCACCATTGGCGTCATCGAGCCCGACCGCAATCATCCACGTGCAGTCTGGATTTGGGCCGTGGCCGACAACTTCCGCATTGTCGTCGACGACGCCCTCGAGATAGCGAAACAACTCTTATGAAAAGGCGCCAACTCGTCCTGATCCCCCTCATCCTCGCAACGGCGGGTTGCGGCTATCACGTATCGGGACATGCCGATCTTCTTCCGAAAACAGTCAAGACGATCGCCATTCCTCCCTTCGCAAATATCACGACGCGGTACAAATTGACCGACAGCATTCCGTCCGCGCTAATGCGTGAGTTCGTCAGCCGCAGTAATCGCTACCAGATTGTCAACGACCCAAATCAAGCGGACGCTGTACTCCATGGGGCCGTTGTGAATTACATGTCGTTTCCGGTGGTGTCCGATCAGAAGACCGGGCGTGCGACGGCGGTGCAGCTCAGCGTCTTCCTGAATATCACCTTGACTGAACGTGCCACCGGGAAGGTTCTGTTCACCCGCGCGAACTACGAAGTGCGTCAACGATACGAAATCAGCACGGATCAAGTAGCCTATTTCGAGGAGAGCACAACGGCTCTTCAGAGGGTGAGTCAGGAAGTGGCACAAAGCGTAGTAAGCGCGATCTTGGAAGCTTTCTAAATGACGCCCGAAGATTTTCAACGGCAACTGAAAACCAAACCCCTCGCCCCTGCCTATCTCTTCCTTGGACCCGAGATGTGGCAGCGGGAGCGTTGCCGTCATTTGCTGTTGGAGCGCGCGCTGCCTCCGGAAGATCGCGAAAGCGGTTTCGTTCGCTACGACCTCGACGAGACCGACCTGTATTCTGTGATGGACGATGCCCGGTCCATGTCGCTGTTCGCCTCGAATCGGCTGATCTGGGCCGGCTCGGCCGAAGGCGTGCTACCCCGAGGGCGCGCCGCCGCACAGGACGATGAAGCCGAGGAGACGGCAAAGTCGGATGCGGCTCCTCTCATCGCATATCTGAAAGATCCGCCGCCAGGAACGGTGGTTGTCTTCGATTGCTCCCGCTTTGACTTCGACGGCGAAGACAAAACCAAACTGCAGCGAGTCCAGAAATTCTTCGCGGCAGTCACGGCGCAAGTTGAATTCCCAAATCTGGCGCCCGCCGCAGCCAGAAAACTAGCCCTCGCCGCCGCACGCGATTCCAAACTGGAGATCAGCGAGGACGCCATCGACCTGCTGGTGGAAGTTCTGGATGCCAACGCGTCGCGAATCGTCAACGAGATTGAGAAGCTATCTCTATACGCAAACGGAAAGCACAAAATTACCATTGACGACGTAGTGAGTTTGATCCCGAACGGGCGCGCGACAACAATATTCTCGCTAGTGGGGGCAATCGGACGCGGAGATCGGACAGGCGCGCTCGAAGCTCTCGACATTCTTGTAAGAGAAGGCGAATATCTGCCGCTAGCGTTGACTTTTCTAGGAACTCAATTTCGCCTGGCGCTAGTAGCCAAGGAGGCTGGACTCACAAACGCCGGAATGATCCAGGCGCATTTCTCCAAGCTAGGCATTCCAATGTGGCGTTCCCGCGCCGAGCAGGTTCAACAAACGGTATCCGTATTTTCGCCCGCCAAATTGCGCGGCGCGATGCGCAAAACATTCGAAACGGATAGAGCCATGCGGGACGCCCGTCCTGACGACCGCACGGTAATGGAACGATTTGTAGTGAGCCTGACTTAGTAGACCACAGCGCGCCTTCCGGCCCAACGCCCACGCTCCGTTCCGTCACGCACCGTTCCAACACACACTCCGGACACACCCACACGCGCTGTTTCGACCCGTACGCGTTGCGTTCTACGGCATGCGCTCCGTTCAACCGCGCACGCTCCGTTCGACCGCACACACTCCGTTCCAACACGCACGCTCCGTTCCGACACGCACGCTCCGTTCCGACACACACGTTCTGTTCCACCGCACACGCTCCGTTCCAACACGCACGCTCCGTTCAACCGCATACGCTCCGTTCCAACATACGCTCCGTTCGACCGCACACACTCCGTTCC
This sequence comes from Bryobacteraceae bacterium, assembly GCA_963770345.1. GTDB lineage: Bacteria > Acidobacteriota > Terriglobia > Bryobacterales > Bryobacteraceae > CAVYPH01. The sequence continues at coordinate 975,794 of CAVYPH010000004.1, forward strand.
AACACGCACGCCCCGCGCCGAGATGGAATGAGAAGGCCGGTCTCCCGGCGGGATGCGTTAAGCTCCCAATAAGACGCACTCGAAGTGCAAAAGGAGACCGGCATGAAGAAGAATAACAATTCCTCGAAGAGTCCGCAGCGGGCAAAGAAAGTCCGCAAAACAGGTCGGGTAACAATCGGCATGGACCTCGGGGACAAGACGAGCCGGATCTGCCTGCTGGATGAAGAGGGTGAAGTCATTGGGGAAGCCTCAGTGGCTACGACGAAGAAGGGGATGGCGCAGAAGTTCGGCGCCATGGGGCACAGCCGAATCGCGCTGGAGGTGGGAACACACTCGCCGTGGGTGAGCCGGCTGCTGAAGAGCTTGGGCCACGAGGTGATCGTGGCCAATGCACGCCAGGTGAAGCTGATCAGTCAGTCGAGCCGCAAGGACGACAAGCTGGACGCGCAGATGCTGGCGCGGCTGGCGCGAGTGGACCCGGAGTTACTGCGACCGATCCGGCATCGCAGCGAAGAGGCACAGGCGGACCTGATGACGATCCGGATCCGGGCAGCGCTGGTGGAGGCACGGACGGGACTGGTGAACGCGGCTCGCGGGCTAGCGAAAGCGATGGGCGAGCGATTGCCGAAATGCGATACGGACCAGATGGGGGTGGAGCGGCTGGCGGAGGTGCCGGAGGCACTGGCGGAAAGACTGAAGCCTTTGGTGAAGGAAGTGGAATCGCTGACGGCGAGGATTCAGGAGTGCGACGGGAAGATCGAGCAGATCGCGCGTGACCGGTATCCGGAAACGAAACTATTGCGGCAGGTAAAGGGAGTGGGGCCGCTGATCGCTCTGACGTTCGTACTGACGGTGGAAGACAAAGAGCGGTTCAGCAAGAGCCGTGACGTGGGTTGCTATGTGGGGCTGCGGCCGAAGCGGAGCGAGTCGGGCGAGAGGCAGCCGGAGCTGAGGATCACCAAAGAAGGGGATGTTTATTTGCGCAAGCTACTGGTGCAGGGAGCGCATTGCATCCTGGGCCGGCGAGGGCCGGAGACAGACCTGAAGCGGTGGGGCACAAAGCTGGCGGGGCGAGGCGGGAAGAACGCAAAGAAGCGGGCGCTAGTGGCGGTGGCGCGGAAGCTGGCAATCCTGCTGCACCATCTGTGGAGGACAGGCGAAGTGTACGAGCCGTTGCGCAACAGCAGTGCGATGGAGAGAGAGAAGGCAGCGTAGAAAAAGATTTGGTTTTTGTAAAAAGATCGCCGAGTTCGGGTGACTGCGAGGTCGCGGCGGAACGCAAGGCTAACCGGGAACGGTTGCTGAGCAGTTCGAAGCTGAGATGGCAGCACCCGTTAAAGATTGAGGACACCAACTGGCACCGGAGCGAGGGCTCCCCAAAGAGTGCGAATGGAAGCAGGGCGAATCGGCGGTTGAAGAAAAGAAGAAGAGAGCAACGGATGCGCAATTCTGGAAGCAGATACGAAGGAGCTGAGGATGACGAAGCAGGGGAAGAAGTGGCCTGCGGCAGCAAGGAACTGGAACGCCCCTTTCCCGTTTCCCCTCCGGGGAAAGCCGGGGCGGGAGGGTTCCCCCCACGCCGCACAAGACGCGGCTCCCCCCACAAGAGGGCTACCGCCCCCTTGTGAATCCCCTGTGAGAAAAATCAGCGCGGTACTTGACAGGAGAGGGCCTTCTCATGGAAGCCGCGACCGTGAGGGAGCGCAACGAAATAATTCATTTCTTCACCAACCAAACTTCCGCCACCTGAAGCCCCCGCCCCGCATCCCCAAGCCCCGCTTCCCGATACCACTTCAAACGCAGCTCGCCACGAGCCGTAGCCTCACGCGGAACATCAAACTCCAACGGCCGGAACGGCACAGGACGCGAAATCAACGGATGGATCTCAATCGCATCCCCAGCCGTCAATCGAATCTTCGGCTGCACGCGATCCCCCGCGTAAACCACCCGTACTCTATATTGCGCCTTCGGATCCAAATCGTGATAAACCATCTCAAGAGGAGCCTCATAAAGCGCTTCGGCATGATCCCACCACGAACGCGGATACTTCAGCGCCTCGCCATCAGGGCGGCCAATCCCGAATCCAACGAGTGACGAATCTAAAAACGCCGGATCCTGACTCGCCCCCACACCGCGGAGCAAATGAGGTTGTTGCGTCAGATTCCCTAGATCGTCATAAAATCCACCCGGCCCAGGATTCTTCCAATTCACAATCTCGCTGATAGATTCCAAACGTTTCCGCTCATCCGTCATCGTTCTGATTTCCGCGAACCGCACGGCCAGCCATCCCTGGTTATTCAGCGGCATATCAATCATGTCGAGATTCGCCCCGCGCTCCCAAGCTTCGCCTTTGTAGCGGATAACGCTCAACTGCATGCGGATGCTCTGAAAAAGCGCCTCGGCCATTTCGAAGACACGGGCTCGCGCCCACTGAGCGACAGGATGCGTCAACGCACGATTCAGTGTTCGCTCCGCCTCCTCCACAGCCAATACAGCGCCGGTCCGAGGCGCCTGGCGAAGCACATCGAGCGCCTCATTCTCCAACTGCGTTTCGTAAATCAAGCGCGCCCGATTGTAATAGTCGTAATAAGCGCGATACAGCCCCTCCTGAAATCGCCAGTTCTTCGAGCACCTGCGGAGAGGCCGCGCGCTCCATCGTTTGAAACTGCTGCAGAGCAGTATCAACACCGCCGTTCGTGGCCAAAGGGCCCACCCAGTTCCGCTCCAACGCAAGCAACCCCTGCGCAAACCCGTCAGCGAATTTTTCGCCGATGAAATACCGTCCAAAATCGCGCAGAATCTCCACCACCGGCGTCTCAGGATTCCATCCCAGCCCGCTCCAAACGATCTTGTTCACATCATCATTCACGCCTTCCGAGTACGTCAGGAATCCATTCGTGTATTTTTCGTACACATGGAAAATCTGCGCCTCTTGCGTGGGTCGCGGGTTGATCACCTCTCTGCCTTCAGTGGTTGCGAAAGCCAAATCCCAATCCGGCACCGGGTACTGGCTTTGGCGGCTATGCGTGATGTCCGGATACCACCGGATCGGATACTTCGCGGGAATCTTAGCGCGCAACTCGGGAAGCGGAATACGAACCTGCGGCCCGTAAACAACGCCGCTCAACCAGGAAGGCTGTTGATTCACGATGCCGAACCACTCCTGCATCCATTCCGTGGAAAAGCTTTGCGGCGACATCCACATTTGCGCCTTCAAATGAAACTTGTGAAGCGATTCCGTCTGCTTCTCGAGTAGAGCCATCAAATACTTTGGCCGAGTATGTCCCGGATCGCCGCCCGGGACAAAGACAGCATCGATCCGAGGCAGCCGCCGAAATACCTCCGCCCATTCCTTCAAAGCAAACTCGACGGTTGCCCCATCCGAGTAATCCTTATCCATCGCCGGATACCAGATCCAAACATCAATGCCGTACTCGCTGCAAATGCGCGAAACCTCCACCATCATCTCGATCTTCGGCAACAGAAAATGCGGACTATCTTCATCATCATCCGATCGCGGAGGGATCAATTCGACGGCATTCGTACCGAACACAATGAGGTCGCGGATATACTGCTCGAATTGCGCCGGCGTCCAACCGTCATAGGCATTAACCTTCGGCCGGTACCCCAATTGGTGGCCGCGCAGCGGGTAACGCGGCGACGTAGAAATCTGCAAATCGTCGGCAACCTCAAGAATCTGCCGCTCCATACGAAGACGGCGAAGCAGATATCCAACACCGAAAAGCGTGCCACGCGGATCGTTCCCATTCACGGTAACGCGCGTACCGCTCACCTTCACCCGATACCCGTCAGCGCCCGCAGAGGCAACAGTTTTCAATTCAATAACCGCCACATTTGCCGGAGCGCTAATCAAAATCGGCAAACGAATCTGAGTTCTCTTCGCAATCTCCTCGGTCAGCATCTGAGCAGCCTTCGCTTCAATCCCAACCTTCGGAGCCACAATAGCCGCGTCTCGCAGATCGAGCGCCAATAGAGGCGATAGACAAATCCCAAAGAGGACAATCATTCTCTTTGCGGCTTCGCGGCTTGGCGTGAAACTTAGCATTTCGTAATTATAGACTCGCACTCTGTATAATTGACCCTTCAACTATGACTCTCGCAAAGCCCCTTCACGGGGTGATCACTCCGCTGGCAACGCCGTTGCTCGATCGTGACAAACTGGACGGTCCCGCACTCGACCGCCTGGTAGACAAAGTAATAGTGGGCGGCGTGACAGGGATCTTCGTGCTCGGCACCACCGGTGAAGCGCCCGGCTTGAGCCATCGCCTACGAAAGGAAATTCTCCACCGCGTCTGTTCCGCCGGAAGCAATCGCGTACCCGTGCTCGCCAGCATCACCGACACATCCATCATCGAAAGCCTGAACTTCGCCGGCGAAGCCATGAGCGCCGGCGCCTCCGGACTGGTGTTGGCGCCCCCGTACTACTACGAAATGAGCCAACCGGAGCTGCTGCGTTATGTCGAAAACGTTTCCCGCGAGGCGCCGCTCCCCATTTATCTCTACAACATTCCGCACCTCACCAAGACGCACTACTCCCCCGAAGTGGTGCGCGCCGCCGCGGACTTGCCCAACGTCTGGGGCATCAAAGACAGCTCGGGCGACATGGATTATTTCGCCGAATTGATTCACCTATTGGCGGACAAGCCGGAGTTCGCCGTGCTGTGTGGTCCCGAAGAGCGGCTCGCGGAAGCAATTGCAATGGGAGCCAACGGAGGAATCGCCGGCGGTTCGAACCTGGCCCCCGAACTTTTTGTGGAGCTCTATCGCGCGGCTATAAACAGAGAGACGCAAAAAGTCGCGGATATCCAAACGCGCGTAATGACAATCAGTAACGGCGTCTACCACGTGCGTCCGGAAGGATCCAGCTACCTCCGCGGCATGAAGTGCGCACTTTCGCTACTCGGTTCATGCCGCAACATTATGGCTGAACCCTACGAACCGCTCGGGCCGGCCGAAACAGAAACGGTTCGTGCCGCATTGGCAGAGGCGGGTCTGCTTCCACAGCTAATAGGGAAAGGCGCCTGAAGCCATCACGCTACAAGTGGTGGGTAGTTGCGATGCTCTGGGGCATCTCGTTTTTCAACTACGCAGACCGGCAGGCGGTCTTCTCGGTGTTTCCGCTCTTGGAACGCGAGATGCATCTCGACGCCGTGCAACTCGGCTGGCTCGGCTCCTCTTTTGCGATAGCTTACGGACTTTTCTCCCCACTGGCCGGATTCATCGTCGACCGGATTCGCCGCCGCACAGCCGTCCTCGCTGGTCTGCAGGTCTGGAGCATCGTCTGCACCCTCACGGCGCTCTCGCGAAACTTCACCGGCCTGCTTTTCTTCCGCACGGCAGAAGGTCTCGGCGAAACCGTATACTATCCGGCGTCGATGTCCATGGTGGCCGATTATCACGGACACGCAACCCGCTCGCGCGCCATGGCATTTCATCAAACAAGCGTCTACGTCGGAACCATCGCGGGCGGATTTTTCGCCGGGCTCATCAGTCAGTACTACGGCTGGCGTTTGTCGTTCGTCGTCTTCGGCTGCCTCGGGATCGCATTAGGCATCGTTCTACGAAAATTTCTCAAGGAGCCACAGCGTGGAGCGAGCGAGGCTTCAGGCGCGCCAATCGAGAGGAAAGTTCCGGCAGCAGAAGTGTTACGCACACTCTTCAAAACTCCCACAGCCCTGCTCTTGATGGCTGCATTTCTCTGCGCCAATTTCGTAGCAGTGGTATTGCTCTCATGGATGCCGAAGTTCCTCTTCGACCGGTTTCACATGAGCCTGGCCATGTCCGGTCTCACCGCAACCATCTACGTCCAACTTGCCAGCATGATCGCCGGCCCGTTCGGCGGTTGGCTCGCCGATTCACTCCGAAAACGTACCCTTCGCGGCCGCCTGATTGTCCAACTGATCGGCGTAGCAGGCGGCGCGCCGTTTGTCGCGTTATGCGGGATGACACATTCGCCATTCTGGCTGGTAATCGCCCTCACCGCCTGGGGACTGTTCAAAGGAATCTACGATTCCAATACCTGGGCCTCGCTCTTTGACGTCGTCCGGCCTGAAGTGCGAGGCTCCATCGCAGGCCTCATGAACATGATCGGCTGGCTCGGCGGCGGAGGAACCGCGCCCATCGTCATCGGCGTTGTATCGATACATTACGGGCTGGGAACCGCGATTGCTTTCGCGTCCGCCGTCTACGTCGCCGCGGCTATCTTCTTAACCATCGCCATCATCGGCTTTGTGCAACGCGATGCGCTGCGGCTCGCACCCAATTGACGCTCTCCAGCAGCGCACTACGATAGACCGCACTGTCCGCGCCCCACGAGATGACGTTGAAGCCGGCGGCCATCCATGCCTCGGCTTGCTTCACATTGCCCGGTTGAATCCCGGCTCGTTTTCCATGCGTGCGCGCGGCAGCCACCACCCGCTGAACGGCATCAATAAATCTCGGATCGTCAAACTCTCCCGGAATGCCCATCGATTGCGAGAGATCGTAGTGGCCCACCCAAACAATATCGACGCCGGGCGTAGCCGCAATCGCCTCGACATTCGCAACACCGGTCGGCGATTCGATCTGGCAGATCACCACCGAGCTCTCGTTGATCTCCTTAAAGTATTCCTGCGGATTCGGGGCCACATAGTCGGTATGCGCCGACCCCAATCCCACGCCGCGATGTCCCACGGGCGCGAACTTGACCGCATTGACGATAGCTCTCGCGTGCTCCGGCGTCTCAACATTCGGGATCATAACGCCCAGCGCCCCAGCATCCATCACGCGAGCCAGAAAATGGTATTGGCCCGTAGGCACGCGCACAAACGGCGCGAATCGGCCCGCTTTCGACCACGCCATCAAATCGGCAATCCGCTCGATCTCGATGCAGCTATGCTCCATGTCGAACAGCACAAAATCCAAATCGACGGAGTCGAGGATCTTGGCAATGCCGCGAGTGCTGAACTCCCACACCATATGCCCAACGGGAATTCGGCCCGCGGCGATCGCTTCACGATATCGGTTGGTTTTCATTGAATCAGGATTATATCGCGCGCTTGGTTATCCTTTAATTTGCCGTGGACTCACCCAGCCTTCTGGATCCTGCCGCTCATCATCGCGGCAATTCTGGGAACGCTCTCCGCGCTCGCATCGCGAAAGCATCTCCGGAAGGTGTATCAGGAACGGTTTCAGAATCCAAGGCGCGAACGGTTGTTTCTCGCATCGGTGGGCTTCTTCATCGCGGTAGCCGTCGTGCGCGGTGTTACCATCGCCATTCACAACGGAATCGGACCCTTTCACGACGTATCTGTGAGCGGGCGGCACATTCACCATCTGGTCTGGGGAGTCCTTCTGCTCTTATCGACCGGTTATGGCTGGCTGCTCGATGCCGGGACCGCACCGGCCTGGATCGGACGCCTCCTTTCGATGACATATGGCGTCGCGGCGGCGCTCGCTCTCGACGAATTTGCCCTCTGGTTAAACCTGCGGGATGTCTACTGGGCTCGCGAGGGCCGCGAGAGTTTCGAAGCGATGGGGATTTTCGGCGCGGTCCTCGCGCTCGGTGTCTTCGGCGGTCCGTTCTTTCGTGGCGCGGTGCGCGAAATCGCCTATCTCATCACTCGAAAGAAACCCGTTTGACCGGCCACACATCCTCTACCTGCTTCCCGCGGCAAACGTAGATCCGATCGTAAAGATTGACAGTGGGATCGCAATGAGGAGGAATGAATTCGATCCGTTCCCCAAGACGCGGCTTCCGGTCGCACGCATCCACGTAAACGTAACCGAATTCGTCACCGCCCCATTTATATTCTGATCCGGGCAATCCCACCGCTTCGGGACCGTAGCTGCGATCCGTTGAGAACGCTTTGAATCCGCCATCCACGGTGACGAAGCTCTGGTGGTTCGCGCTAATGACAGTCGTGAGAATCGTCATCGCGTTGCGAAAATCAATCCCGAGTTTTTGATAGGCCAGATCCATTAAAGCGTAGGAGCCGGCCTGTAGTTCGGTGACCTCCGGAATGGCGCTATCGATATCCCAAGTCCCACTGCTCCCGCCGGTCAGAATCTCAGTCGGCAAGCCCGCGCGCTTCATCGCGTCGCGAGTCTCGATCGCAATCTGGAAAGCGTCCCGCGAAACTTGTGTTCGTTCCCCGCGATCGCCCACATGGGAACCCCGAACGGAATAAGCCTGGATGCCCCGAAGACGAAGGTGCTGCGCGTCGCAGGCCGCTTTCGCAACCGCAAGAGCCTGCACTCCCGGAAGCGCGCCAGTACGGTGATCGCCGATATCGAGGTCAACGAGAACATCGACGACGCGTCCTGCAACTCGCGCCGCTTCCTCGTACCACGCGACCTGTTGAACGTGATCGACGACGACCATGGCGCCGGTAGCAACGATCCGAGCCATCTTGACCAGATCAGCGACCGGCGACGTAAGCAGCATGCTCGCGATTCCGGCCTTACTCATCAATTCGGCTTCGGCGATCGTGGCGACACAGAGGCCCACCGCGCCCGCGCCCATTTGACGCCGGGCGATCGCCGGACACTTGTGGGCCTTGGCGTGAGGCCGCAATGCTTTCCCATGTTCCCGTGCATGAGAAGCCATCTTTTGCAGATTAGCTTCGAACGCATCGAGATCGACAAGGAGTGCGGGCGTGGGAATCTGGTCCGTTTGATATTCTTTGGGCATGCCTGCAGTTAGCGTATCGCGCTCGGATCGCGTCGGATTACTTCAACCTTCAGTCGTCAATTCGATTCTGTCCGAAGTGAGGGACATCCAGGCCCAGGGGAAAACGGTAGTCTCACTGATGCGAGGTGAGCCGGATTTCGCGACACCACTTCACATTTCGGAGGCCTGCACGCGCTCCCTCGCAAAAGGCCGCACGGGTTATCCCGACAACAAGGGCGAAAAAATTCTGCGCGAAGCGGTAGCAAAAAAACTGGAACGGGACAATCAACTTCGTTTCGACCCGGGCACCGAAGTGCTAGTGACCACCGGCGCAACATTCGGAATCTACGCCGCGCTCATGGCCCTACTGAACGAAGGCGACGCGGTACTGCTGCCCGATCCGGTTTACGACGCATACCAATCCCCCATCCGGCTAGCCGGAGGACGCATCCACAAGGTCCGCTCGCGAATCGAAAACGGCCGCTTCGTGATCGGCGAGGAAGCGTTGGAGGCAGCCTGGACACCTTCCGCGCGCGTGCTGTTATTGAACACTCCATGGAATCCAGTGGGCACGGTTCTCACCAGCAACGAACTCGCGGCAATCGCGCGATTCTGCGAACGCCGAAACATCGTCCTGGTGAGCGACGAGATTTACGAAGCGATTACCTATGGCGATCACGTCCACGTTTCTCCACTGGCCGCCGCGCCCGAACTCCGAGATCGATCCATCCTGGTAAATAGCCTCTCAAAGACATACGCGATGCCGGGATGGCGCGTCGGCTATTGCGCCGGTCCCGCAGGCCTGATTCAAGCCATGCTCCTAGTCCTCCAGCAGTCCAGCCGCGGTCCCGCGACATTCATTCAGGATGCGGCCGCGGAAGCACTGACGGGTTCGCAGGATTGCGTCGCAATGATGCGTGCGGAATACGCCAAGCGGCGTGAAATGGTTCTAGCGCGCCTCGACGGAATAAAGGGAGTCCACGCATTACCTCCCGAGGGCGGCTTTTTCGCGATGGTCGACGTGAGCGGACTAGGCGGTGCTTCAAACGCGATCCGCAAGCGCCTGCTCAACGAGTACGGCGTCGTAGTGGTGCACGGCTCGGCGTATGGCGAGGGCGGGGAAGGGACGTTGCGAGTCTCCTTCGCCAGCGGCGGCGAGACTCTGGCACGCGGACTCGACCTGCTGCGGGAAGGCCTGTCAGCATGAGCCTAGTGCAGTTAACCATAGATACGAGCATCGATGTCGAAGGACTCAGACGGCAGCTGGAAGAGAAGATCGAAGGAGAAGTACGATTCGACAAAATCTCCCGCGCCCTCTATTCGACCGACGCCAGCGTCTATCTGATCGAGCCGCTGGGCGTAGTGATTGCGAAAACCCGCGACGACATCATCCAAGCTCTGGAGATCTGCCGGAGCTTCCGTTGTCCAGTAACAATGCGCGGAGGCGGCACGTCGCAGGCCGGGCAGGCGATAGGCGCGGGCATCCAGATCGATACATCGAAATACTACAATCGCCTCCTGGAAGTGAACGCCGAAGAACGATGGGTGCGAGTCGAACCGGGCATCGTGCTGGATGAACTGAACGCACAGCTCGCGCCGCTAGGATTCCGATTTGCCCCCGACATCTCCACCGCCAGCCGAGCCACCATCGGCGGCATGATGGCAAACAACTCGAGCGGCGCGCGCAGCGTGCTGTATGGCAAGACGATCGACCACGTCCTAGAGCAAACGGTATTGCTATCAGACGGCACCATTGCAAATTTTCGCGAGATGCCACGAAAGGATGTTCCAACGGGCGACACGCTCGAGGCCGCCTGCTATCGAACCGTATTGGAATTGGCAGCCGAACACGCGGGCGAAATCGACCGCCGCTACCCAAAGATCCTGCGCAGGGTCGGAGGCTATAACCTCAACGAATTTGTAGACTCATCGAAGCCAGTGAATCTGGCCAAGATGATGGTAGGTTCCGAAGGCACGCTCGGCATCGTGCTCGAAGCGAAATTACAACTGGTCTCGCTCCCAAAGGCGAAAGCAGTGATGGTGATCTCGTTCGTCGACCTCCTGGAATCGCTGTCCGCCGCGCCAATTATCGTCGGACACAAACCCTCGGCCGTCGAAGTGATGGACAAATCGATCCTCGACAACACGCGGCAGAATGCAGCGTTGGATCGGATTCGCACGACGTTCATGGAAGGCGATCCGGGAGCAACGCTGTGCGTCGAATTTTACGCGGATCGAAAGGAAGATCTGCCGCCAAGGTTGAAGGCGCTGGAAGAAGATCTGAGATCGCGAAGACTCGGTTACGCCTATCATTCTGAAACGGAGCCCGCGGCCCAGGCGAAAATCTGGAGTCTGCGCGAGGCCGCACTCGGACTTTCAATGGCCATGAAGGAAGACGCGAAATCGATATCGTTCGTCGAAGACACCGCCGTGGCGCCAGAGAAGCTCCGCGACTTCATCGACCGGTTTCTTCAAATAGTCCGAAGTCACGGGACCACAGCGGGCGTGTACGCGCACGCTTCAGTAGGATGCCTGCACGTCAGGCCCGTAGTGAATCTCAAAACCGAAGAAGGCGTCCGTCGATTTGAAGCCATTGCGCAGGAGGTAGCGGACCTCGTCCTCGAGTTCGGCGGCGCCCTCTCCGGCGAACACGGCGACGGGCTGGTACGAAGTCCGTTCATGCGGCAGATGTTCGGGCCGCCATTGTACGAGGCATTTCGCGAGATCAAGCGAACCTTCGATCCGCTAGGAATTCTGAACCCCGGAAAGATCGTAGACGCCCCGCCCATCGCAACAAACCTGCGCTTCGGAGCCGGATACAAAACCGCGACCCCCACGACCTGGTTCGACTACTCGGAATACGGCGGCATGGGCGGCGCGGTCGAAATGTGCAGCGGCGTCGGCGCGTGCCGGAAAAAACTATCGGGAACGATGTGCCCCTCGTACATGGCGACACGAGAAGAGGCCCATACGACAAGGGGCCGCGCGAACGCGCTGCGGCTGGCGATGACCGGAAAGTTGGGCGAGTCGGGACTAGGCGACAAAGGCGTCTACGAAGTATTAGATCTATGCCTGGAGTGCCGCGCATGCAAGGCGGAGTGTCCAGTGGGCGTCGACATGGCGCGATTTAAGAGCGAATTTCTAGCGGACTACTGGAATCGTCACGGCACCTCGCACGCGGCAAGAGCGTTAGGCAATGTTCATCGGATGTCGGTGTGGGGAAGCCGGTTCGCGCCACTCTCAAATTGGATCTCGGCAAGCCCCCCCGGCCGATGGATGAACGAGAAACTATTCGACATCGACCAGCGGAGAACCCTGCCGGCCTGGAAGCGCGAAACATTCGCGAAATGGCTCGCCAAGCATAGTCCGCGCCAAGCCAAAGGAAAAACCAACGTCACACTATTCAACGACACGTTTACCAATCACTACGATCCGCATATCGGCGTTGCGGCGCTCGAAACACTAGAGCGCGGAGGCTGCAACGTCAGCGTGGTCAGGCCGGGTTGCTGCGGACGTCCATTAATCTCGAAAGGCCTGCTCGCGGAAGCTCGAGCTCACGCGGAAAAGGTCGTCGACGGCCTGTTTCCAATCGCCAGCCGTGGAGAGAAAATTCTCTTTTGCGAGCCGAGCTGCCTCTCCTCGGTCAAAGAAGACGCGCCTTCGCTGTTACGCGGCGAAGCCCAGCGGAAGGCGCAAGTCGTAGCCAAAGCCTGCAACCTGTTCGAGGAGTTCGCGTCCCAGCTCGACCTGCCCCTTCACTCAGGACCGAAGAAGATTCTACTCCACGGTCACTGCCATCAAAAGTCGATGGGCTTACTGCCGGCGACAGTAGCGCTACTGTCGCGAATTCCGGAAGCGACAGTGGTAGATCTGGACGCTGGCTGCTGCGGCATGGCAGGTTCATTCGGCTATTCGCGCCAACATTACGACGTGTCCGAAGCAATCGCCAATCGCCGGCTGCTACCCGCGGTAAGGGCGATGGGCGCCGGCGACGTACTCGTAGCGCCCGGCACATCCTGCCGGCACCAGGTGGCGGAACTGGGCGGAGTTGAGGCCACACACCCCGCAGTGTTGATTCGATCCTTGCTAGCTGAAGCCGAAGGCTAGACGTGGCTTGAAAAAGAAGGGAAAAACAAGGAGCGCAAGGCCACCAGAATATTGCGTCCCAACCAAAGATCGTACTTCAAGGTTTCAGAGGTTCGATCCGGGCGGAACATGACCATGTACACACGCGCCAACCAGTACCCGAAAAGTCCCGTTGACACGAAGATAATAAAGCTGCTGGCCATCACTGTTTGATGAGTGTACCCCTTGTCGAGGGTCAAGCGCAACGAGCGGCTAGAATCAGTGTGGAAGCTATTCTTGGCTGGTGCTGGGCCTGGTCTTCAAAACCAGCGTGCGCTACTTTGTGGTGCAGGTGGGTTCGACTCCCACTGGCTTCCGCCAAAGAAATTATTTATTTTCATTGGTTTGGTGTCCCTCTTCAGAGATTGTACGGGTTTTCGTACGGTCCACATACGAAAGCTTCGCGATGGCAACATCGATCGCGTGCTGAAATTCGAGCACGAACGGCGCGTAGTGCTTCTCAGTCGTGCGGATGCTCTTATGCCCCAGTAGCAGTTGAACCGTGTGCAGGGTCGCCCCGTTTTTCAGCAGCTCGATCGCGAAAGTATCCCTAAATCTGTGGGGGTGTCCGTTTCTTATACCGGCCAGCCTGCAGACACGCGATACCGATTTCCGAGCGTTCCCGATTGCTGTGCGAAGCTTCGACTTCCCCGACCAAAAAAAGTAGGGCGAGTCGTCCTGCAGCGCACGAAGGGCTTCAATGACGGACGCCGGCAAACTGCCGTACATCGGCCGTCGGGTCTTCATGATTCTGATGTGTAACTTGCCGGTTTCGAGATCCACGCGCTTTCGCTCCAGCTTGACCGTGTCGCTGATCCGAAAGCCGGTGTGAAGCATCAATAGTATCCTTGCCCGCGCCCTGCGACGATTCAAGTCACGCGTGGTTGGGTTTCCGTCGTCGAGCCGATCACAGGCTTCGAGAATACGCGAGATCTCGTCGCTCTCGAACGGAAGAGTCGGAAGTCCGTCGTCTTCGGCTGGTTCCAGATCCTTCGCGACGTTTCCTTCACACCATTTCCGCTTGGCCGCGAACGCGAACAGCGCGCGCAGGGTCTTGAGTTCCTTGTTGATTGTGCTGGGCTGAATTGCTCGCGGTTTTGAGCCCTTTCGATTGGGCGTGAAGATTCGGGATTCCTGGAATCGTGTCAGCATGTCCAGACTGACCGCGTTGATGGCCTTCGCACCGCAGAACTGGACCAGATGGACGAAAGTCTTCTGATGGCTCTCGATAGTCGACTCGGCCATGTTCCGAATTTGCCGGTGACGGACGAACGCATCGACTGCCTCTTTCACCGTCACGACGGGCGATGCATCCGGGAGCGATTTGTTCCATCGGTCTGCAGTTTCGAGTGCGCGCTTCCAATCGCGCATCTTCATAGATTTCCGTATTTCTTTGCCGTTGATCCATCCGTAGCACCAGACCGGGCAACTGCACTTCGTCAGTTCCTGAGGGTTGGGCTTGTCAAAATGTCGGCACGACTTGGTGTGGCGCCGGTATGGGCTCAGCACCCCACGCGCTCCAGATATACTTTCTCAGCAACCGAGGCTGGAACCCTTATGCTCACATGGCGTCGCTTCATGGGCCGGTGTTCGTGCCCGAACCTGAGGACGTCGTCGCGACCCTCAAACCATCGCTGTACTGTCTTATAGTCCACATGCCAACGCTCCGCTAATTCCGGCAATGTGAAGTGTTGTTCGAGAGCTTTGCTCATAGGGCATCTCAAGCGGTCTTATTGGCTTCCATCCAGCTATCAAGCCACTCACGTCGAACTAGTTTTCGCCGACCGAGATTCATGTGCGTCAACTTCGCGACGCCGTGTATCTTGCCTGCCAGAACATTTGTCACGTGTGCCTTTGAACAACGCAGAATCTGAGCGATCTCTCGAATGGTAAGAATGGAAGCGGTGTTCTCCATTTTGCCCTCCAATCTGTATGCCTCCAGCCGGACCCGTTGTGACGTACGTGAACGCATTTTTCGACCGAACTGTCATGGATCTGCCGTCGGCATTTTAGGGTGCGCGTGGAAACGACAGCTTAGTCTTGAGAGGCTGGAGGGGGAAATCTTAGGCCGTAAAATTAGGTGTCGTGATCGGCACGCCGTAAGCGTTCATCAGGAGCTTACTGGGCAAACGAACCGGGCCGCGAGGCCTTGACTGAACCTTGATCGAGTTAATTACAGGCGAAAGACCAACCTGTCGGGTGACCAACCTGAGGTTAGGAACCCTCGCGGCCGCGGCTAATGTGGCTCCCTGAGAACATTAATTCCTTATGGATCTCGAGTCGCTCCTTACTGAGTAAACAGGTCGGTGGTGTCGTTCGCAAGGGCGCAACTGAGGGATAGGCCCTCGTGCAGCGTCGCGATGAGGTCCAGCAGTGCTGCTTCTTCGCCCGGTCGCCCGCAACCCCGGTCTCGAATGAACTCCAGATGATGTTCGAGCTTCGGCAGGAGGTGGAGTACGGACAGGGGCTCGCGGGAGAGAAAATCGATCAGCCATGGGGTTTGTGCTGAGAGGTCTTCGGAATCACCCCACCAGATCGCGAACTGCAGCCCGCGATGTACGACTGAGACGTCAGCGTACCCGCCGTCAATCTGAAGAAAAACGTCGCCGTCGAGACCGGTGTACCATCCCTTCAGGCGGACGCTTTTCGTGCCGGTACCCACTCGGGGGATTTCAATGCGTTCGTGATGGAGTCGGCCGTCGCGAAGCGAAAGTTTCGCCAAGGACGGCGGTCCGAATTTCACGGCGTAGTAGCGTGTGTCGTATTCGAAGACGTAGCTTTTTGGTTGAGTGGTTGGCATCGGTTTTTCTCTCAGAGCTGAATGTCAGCTTCCCAAGCTGGACGTCGCGGGTTCGAACCCCGTCTCCCGCTCCAAAACAAAGGACTTACCCGTTTAGTCGAATACGACGTTACGACATTCGCGCTACTATCTCAAGAACGAGAGCCGCTCCGAGATGGTTGCACTCCATCTCGAGCAAATCCAAAACCTCTCTGCCTCAATTGCGGAAAGCCCCAGACTTCGAAACTTTCCAAAAAATTCCTAGGTTACTAAACAAGACGCTTCTCCAGCTTCCGCATCGCTTCCTGTTTTACATCGAAAGGTGTCTGCGTGTAGACGTTCTCATTGACGTCAACGGTGTTTCCCATAAGATCAGATCGCGTCTTAGCATTCACGCCGGACGCGTGTTGCTGGCTCGCGAAGGTGCGACGCATTGCCTGATAATTGATGTTTTCTAAGCCGCACTTCATGAGTGCCGGCTTGATGTTCCGGGTAAACACGTTTCGATAATCCATCGGGCTTGCAGGATTTTCCGAAGGGAAAAGTAGGGTGGACCCGGCGGCCCGCGTAGCGATAATGGCAGAGGAGCCGCAACGAGCTTGCTTTACTGGCTCGGTTGGCCACGGCGGCCAACCGAGCCTTTCTATTTGACGAGATGTTTAGACGCCGGTAAGTGCGGTCGTGCCGAATCGACCGGCCGTCGCAGGCACTTCCGCGAGTCGACAAACCAGGCAAGTGGAACGCGGAGGGTCGCGGGCGTTCGGAGCGCGCGGACGCACTTTCGGGTAGCGCCGTTTTGGAGTTCCCTGCGGGAACGGAAGTCAGCCAAGTAGTATTCGGGACCCCAGGGCGGTTACCGTCGATGATATACTCCCTGACAAAGTGCCATGACAAGTGGACTTGCAGAAAGGGGTTGATCCCATGAAGTGCCTTTCCGTTTTCTCGTTGCTCGCAATATTGTCATTGTCAACGCCGTTAGCATCTCACGCACAGGTGCTATACGGTTCGCTGAGCGGAAATGTAACTGATGCCAGCGGCGCTGCGGTGGCCGATGCCAAAGTCGAAGCACTGCACGTCGCTATGGGAATTTCTAAACGTGCCGTTTGCGACGACCACGGCGCCTATGTTATCAATGACCTCCAGCCGGGCGTTTATCGCGTAACTTTCTCCGCGACTTCGTTCGGCATTTTAGTCCAAGACAACGTCCAGTTGGACGCCAATACAGACCGCCGCCTGGACGTTCAAATGCAAGTGGCCGGCGTGAGTCAGAATGTAACCGTCGATGCCTCTCCGTTAGCTCTGCAAACGGAGCGCGCGGACGTCAGTACGCAAATTCAGCAGACGCAAGTCGCAAATCTGCCCCTCGGCGCAAATCGCAACTTCCAGACCCTGATGAAGCTGGTGCCCGGCTCGAGTCCTCCCGCGCCCTCGCACTCGTCCGCTGGAAACCCGACGGGGGCCTTGCAAAGCTACGTCAACGGTGGCGCGGATACATCGAACTCCACGCGAATCGACGGGGCAGCAGTCCTCAACTTCTGGGAGGGCAACATCATCGCCTATGTGCCGCCCGCCGAAGCAATCGAAGCGGTGAACCTGGTGACCGCTAGTTTCGATGCCGAACAGGGACAGGCCGGCGGATCGGTTGTGAACCTGACGATCAAATCAGGCACGAATCAATTCCACGGCGCCGCTTGGGAATACAACACCAACAGCGATCTGAAGGCGCGAAATTTTTTCTACTACGGCAAGAACAATCCGAAGAATATTCTGAACCAGTTTGGCCTATCGACCGGCGGGCCGATCATCAAGAACAAGCTTTTCTTTTTCGTGGATTGGGAGCGCTACATGCTTCGGCAAAGCGTTTCCGGACTACAGTCGGTTCCGACCGCGTCCCTGCGTCAGGGAAATTTCGCCGGTACCGGCTCAACGATATACAACCCGTTCACGGGTAATCCGGACGGCATAGGCCGAACGCCGTTCGCCAACGGACAGATTCCGACATCCATGCTCAGTTCCGCGGCATTGAAAATGGCCGCGCTGATCCCGGCGCCAAACCAGGGGACCGGCATAGCCAACAATTACTTCGGATCGGCCAGTCTTCAGTACACCCGCGATAACGTGGACATCAAAATCAACTACAATCCCAACGAGAAAAGCACAGTTTTCGGCCGATACAGCGTCATGCCAGCACATATTTTCGATCCGCAGGCGCTAGGTCCTGCCGGCGGCAACACCTTTGATGGCGGGCAGCCGGGCACCGCGCCGAGTCTGACGCAAGTCGGAGCACTGGGCGGAACTTACATCATCACGCCCCATCTTTTGCTGGATGCCAATATCGGATTCGTCCGGGAGCCCCTCGCGGCCAAGAATGTCGACCTGAACAAGAATTACGGTTCGGACGTGCTGGGCATTCCGGGTACAAACGGTTCCGATCCATTACAGGGCGGATATCCCAACTTCGTTGTCAGCGGGTTTTCTTCACTCGGCAATCCCAACGTGTCGAACCCGTTCCAGTTTCGCGACAACAATTATCTTTATACCGCTAACGTCAGTTGGGTCAGGGGAGCCCATTCGTTCCGGTTCGGCGGCGAGTTCGACCGTTGGCAGATCAATCATTTTCAGGCGCAGCTGAAATATGGGGTGCGCGGCGGGTTCAACTTCACTGGCGGCATCACCGCACTGAACGGAGGGTCCGCCCCGACCGCGTATAACGGCTGGGCCGATTTCATGCTTGGCTTGCCGCAAGCGATGGGAAAAGACAACCAATACATCAACCCGGCGACCGTCCGCGAGAGCACTTATTCATTTTATGCGCGGGACCACTGGCTGGCGACGCGCAACCTGACCATTGACTACGGCGTACGCTACGAATTTTACCCGTTTGCCACTCGCGATCACTTCGGCGGCAACCGCTATGACTCCGGCTCGAATCTGGCACTCCTCGGTGGCGTGAATGGGGTGCCCAACAATGCGGGGGTCGACGTGGGTCTCGGACAACTGGAGCCGCGCATTGGCCTGGCGTACCGGTTTGGCGACAAGACGGTTGTCCGCGCCGGTTACGGAATCAGCAGCGACCCCTACTATTTCACCAACATGCGCGACGCGTATCCGGCTGTGATCTCGCAACAGTACTCCGGCGCGAATTCCTACACCCCGGCAGGGAGCCTGGCAACCGGCATTCCTACATTGATTGGACCGGACATAAGACAGGGAAGTTTTCCGCTCCCGGCGAACGTCGGTACACTCACATTCCCGCAGGACTTCAATCGCGGCTACATCGAATCCTATAACTTCACGGTGCAGCGGATCATGGGTCTCGGCTTCAACGCGCAGGCGGCCTATGTCGGTACGCGGACCGTACGCCCCGTTTCCGAGGTCAATATCAATGCAGCGGGGCCTGGCACGGGCAACGCCGGTACGCCGCTCTTCGCGAAATTCGGTAACGCGAATACCATCAACGATCAGATTCCGTTCAATGGCGGCCGCTACAATTCGCTGCAGACTCAGTTGAAGAGGAGCGCAGGAAGTTCGGTTTTCGGCATTGTCTACACTTACTCCCGTGCAATCGATTTTTTCGACACTGAGAACGCTCAACTCACCTGGGCGTGGGAACCGATGTGGTACAGAAACAAAGCCCTCGCCGGCTATGATCGCACCCACAATTTTCAGACCTATGCGGTGTACACCTTGCCATTCGGCCGCGGCCACCAGTGGGCCAGCCACGGTATCGCGGCGGCCCTCGCAGGCGGGTGGACAGTGAATACCGTCCTCAGCCGAATGAGCGGTACGCCCTTCACCGTTGGGTCATCGGGCACGTCCGTAAACGCGCCAGGAAATACTCAGACGGCCGACGTGGTACTCCCGACTGTGGCGATTCTCGGCGGGCATGGTCCGAACTCGCCCTATTTCAATCCACTGGCATTCGCGCCAGTTTCCGCGGTTCGTTTCGGGACGGGCGGTAGAAATATCGTGCGCGGGCCCGGCTTCTTTAATCTCGATGCAAGCGTCTTTCGCGATTTTAAAATCCGCGAGACCATTAAACTGCAGTTCCGAGCCGAAAGCTACGGATTAACGAACACTCCACAATTCGCGAACCCCGCAGCGACGGTCTCGAACGCGACGTTCGTCAACGGAGTCGTTACGAATTACAACGGCTACGACATTATCAGCTCGTCGAGTGGAGAGCGTCAGATCCGGTTTGCGATGAAGCTGATTTTCTGAGACGGGCGAGGCCGGTGAAGGCGTCCGTCTCTCCGGCAGCAAAGTTCCGATATCGGAAACTGGCGCTCCCCAGTTGGACGCATAACGCGCGTTGCTGGCATGTGGCGGTGAATCGTTTTATCGAAGCCAATCCGCCTTCGAACCGCGCTTGGTCACTGCACTGACGGCCAAACGATGGTTCCAGCCCCCGGATGGAGTCACTCAGGCGGCTCGGATCTTAAAGGACTTGCAGGTCTCGTGCTGCCAAACGATGCTTCCAAAACCCGGCAAACGATGGTTCAAGTCACAGAATTTCAGCGATGCCGTTCTTTGCGGCGCGTTTTGAAATTGTTTGGGGGACCGCAAACCCTTCAGGGCGCGGAGCGAAGCAGAGGCCCCGCAGCGCGCAAGACGCGGAAGAAAGCCCCTAAGCAGTGCCCGATACCAGCGGCAGAAAAGAATGACCCAAGGCGACAAGAGAATCGCCGCCACCAGGTTTGAGGCAGGACCTAGTCACGGGAATTGAAGAACTTGGGAGACGGTTGGTCATCGGACATCTCCCTGGAAAAAGACTGATCGAAAGTGAGCCACGGATTAGGAAACAATAGCGACTCGGTCGAAGCTGCTTTCGACCTTTTGCGACAGACAATCACTTCTGAGGTCGAGAGGGGTTTTCGAGCCGCGAAGCCTACCGATTGACAGCGGAGAGATATGGAAGACGGAACAGCCGCGCCCAGGCGCGTACCGCCGCAAGCTGATATTGAGGGATGGGCGTATCGGTAACCCAGTGATCGTTCGCCATGGCGATCAGTACCGTGGGACGTTCTGCCATTGATGCATTGATGCAAGGACTGGCCATGTGAGCAATTGTTCGTAACAGATCAGGACCGCCGCTCGTTCTCCATGAAGATCAACAACTCCCGTGCCCGAGATGTTGAGCCGCGCCGCCGCTGTCTTCAACGGATTCCACATGCCGATCGGAACAGGGATCCGCTGCTTGAAAGAGCGGGTTTCCGCTCCACGCAGAATCAGCGTATTGTCGTAAGCGAAAGCTGGTTCTATTTTCGGTTGAACTTTTGAACTGACCGGAACGATTTGTGGCGACATGCTGGTGAGCGCAGCCAGTTCCGCAGAGAAGTCATATCGAGCTGAAGCAGCGGCAGGCGACGGAACCGGGACGAGCGCTCCCACCAGAATCGTTTTCCCGCTCGAACGCAGCCGGTCGAGCGTTTGTTGCCAGAACTCATCGGTCGCCGGGGTCCAGGTGGGCACAACTGTTTCGGGAAAGACGATGACTTTGGCCGGAGTGCTCAGGGCCTCTCGCTGAATCCATTGCGCGGCCTCGTATGCAGCGACGGGGCTCTCGGAACCGTGTGCGATCCCGCCGAAGTTCGTGTTAACGGCTGTCCATTCCGACAGCGTTTTTGAATTACTGGAGAAGACGAAATTGCAGATCACGCTCACCAGTCCCGTCCTCGCGTCCGATGCGTTTCACCCTCTCCTACGTGCGCGCGAAGGCTTAATTGAGGCCAGAATTGCGTTGCTGATGGTCGCGAAGCCGGAAGTGAGAGTCTACAAATTCGAGCGGGTCCGAATTATTGATTCGCGCCACAATCCGAGGCTTCGGTGAGACCGATTTGTCGCGTGACAGCCGCGGCCCCACGGCCTATGAACGACTATGCAGCAACGTGGGGCGGTCTCGAATGGCGGCTTGGCGGTCAGTATGGCAGTTTCCGCCGCCTGCGAGGCTGACGGCGCCGTTCGAGCGGTCGTTTTCGGTGATCCACGCGGGCGGACGATTTAGGGATGTGCGGAGTTCCGGAGTTCCGGAGTTCCGTAATTCCGGAATTGTGGACCTCGGCCCGGCGATGGGCGGCCTGGCGAGCGATGCGATGGTTTAGAGTCGATCATCTGCGTGAACTCCGCATTGGCCAACGGCGTGGGCGTTACGCGACCGAGTGACCGGTTGAGCAAGCCGTCTCCGCCCGCGAAGGTTCCGGTAACGCCGTTTTGCAGGCCCAACTTCCGGATGGCCGATTAGCGTTCGGAATCGCTGGCCTTGCGCCGTGCTTTCTCGATGACGGCCGCGATCCTCTTCAACCCGTCCGGAGTTGTAGTTTCGAAGAGTCTCATATCATCGAGTAAAGCTTCGGCACCCTCACCCTCTAGCCATAGCCGCTGCGTTATTCGAGTTCGGCCCCTAACCACTTCCTCGAATCGCATGCTGACCATAAACGAGGCTCCGGGCAGCGACATTTCTTGAGTCCAAGACCGGCCGGGGTCCACCGCATGAATCAACCAGTGCCGCGGCTCTTGTCCAGGCATTCTCGTGCATCCCCGCGTGCCTGGAGCAAATGGACCATCGACTTCGAACTCGACCCCAGGTTCGAGTTCCCTCCAATTGGCGACGTTTGTCCAGAACTGCCACGCAAATCCTGGATGGACGTCGGCTTCAATGGAGTATTGGAATTCCCACAGGGGCGTACTCATGGAGTTCACATCCTTCCAAGCATACGCTTCTCGGAACGCAGAACCGCGTGGGGACAGCCGCGGACCCATTGAAGCTTCTCGCTTGGCTGAGCGGCTGGTCGATAGTACCGTCGTTTCGTTGACGGGCCACTCGAAAGCTCGCGAATGAAGCCGCCAAAACAATTCCGCCTGGAGAGTCCTCGTACCGAAATGTGCCAATTCCGAACGTTAATCGGACTCACAAGTAACCACAAGACATATAGTCGCCACCCCGTGGATATGACTCGCTGGAGAAGCAACACGTCCGGCCTGCCACCGGCCGACGGCCGCAAACGATCCGCGCGGCCAACGCGAGCGGCGCGAATCGCGACGAGGCGATTAAGCCCTCGATCCAATTCGGCGTTACTCGCCGTCATCAAGATCGCCGGCGGTCGCGCGGCAGCTCGGCGTGTCGCGGTCGTGGGCGAGCCGGGGAGCGAATACCGGCCGGGAACGCGATTCGCGGAGTTGCTCGAGCCAAACCACGACTGGATCAACGCGCTGTTTGGTCGAACATTCTACCTGATTGAAGACGCGTTTCAAGCGCTGGATACCGCTGTCAAAATAGTCTGGATCAATCCGAATATTGGGCCGTCAGTTGACTATCGCGGTGCGCTTGGCGACCTTGCTCCTAAGTCGTATTGTGGGCTGGCGACATATTCTAGTCGTATGTACATCCCCGATAGGGTGAAACGACAGCTCCGATCCGAGATTGGATTTGGGTGCCCCGTTGAAGGCTGCGGCAGCCCGTACCTTACCTACCACCACTTCGATCCCCCGCGGCGCGTACGGGAACACAATGAGCCAGCAGGCATGATCGCCCTCTGCAGAAAGCATCACGACGATGCGGAAGGGGGTGCATTCACAGATGATCAACTGCGGACTCTCAAGGTTGAAGGCATCGAGCGGAACCGGCGAATCGCAGGATCGTTTCTATGGCGACGGCAACAACTCCTGATCCATGCGGGTCAGACTCTCACTTTTGAAGCGGTGGTTCCTTTGGCGTTTAACGGAGTACCCGTTGTTTCGCTGACACGTGACGAAAGCGGCATCCTGTTGCTCTCCATAAACATGTTGACCACATCGATCTCGCCTCGATTGCGGATGTTCGAGAACGACTGGGTCTCCGTAGGAAATCCGACTGATCTCGAAGCGCCCCCTTTGGCCGAAAGATCTCCGCTGCTTATGCTAATGGAGATGAAATCAAACTTGAGTTCAAAACCGTAAACGATCCCGATGAACTCGCCACAGCGCTACCGAACATGGCCCGAGTGAAGGAATGGGCCAGCGACTTGACGACCCCAAATGGCATTGACGCGCCGCAGTTGATATTCCCCGCTGTACTCGTTGATATCGATCTCGAACTGCCCGACGTTGGATAAAGTCGGGCGAACGGTTGATTTCTATCTCAGCGAGAGGCGGGATGTGAACGCTGCGAAACACTTCTTCCGTAAAGCGATGAAGAGTATCGGCCCGCCACGGGTGATCACTCTCGATGCCTACGCCGCATCACACCGTGCGGTTCGGGAACTGAAGTCGGAAGGCCGGTTGCGGAGGCGTATCCGAGTGCGGTCGAGCAAGTATCTCAACAATATGATTGAGCAAGACCATCGGCGAATCAAACAGCGAACCAGGCCGATGCTCGGATTCAAACGGTTGGATCACGCGGCCGTGACGATCAGCGGCATCGAGCTTGTACAGAAGATTCAGAAGCATCAGTTTAAGACCGGCAAGCTGGGGCGCCGCTCAATCACAATGCCGGAACTTTGGAACGCCGTGTTGGCCGCCTGAACTGAAATGTCACAAATCCGAAGGCGCACCGCGCCGTTTACAAACTTTGCACCAGAGCCGTTTTCTTCGCGCAGGTACTCGATTGCGCTTAGCTGTTGCTGATTCATCCAGCCCGCCACTGCAACTAGAACAAACCGGAACGGATCCAGAAGCTTCGTCATGTCGAAAGTAACATTATGACGACTTCGCTTGTGGAGAGTGGAGCCTTCTGTATTCAACCACTGCTGTCCAAATTAGCCGGGACTCGGTATGGCAGTGATTGAAATGGTTGGAGAAAGCGGTGCCGATTGCATGCATGGCGGAAGCAGGGAGCCAAGTCCACTAGGCTTGGGTGTTCAGGTGTGCTGTCCAGATTAAGTGATGCTTGATGCCCTCCCTGTAGGGAATGTGTGTGACTGGCGTCTGACTGCTGTCCGGATTAACCGCCGAAGGCCAGGCTCATTTGGCCATCGTGAATTCCCTCCAGCGCCGGTGGCGCCTGGAAAGGGTCATTGAGCCATTGGAACAGATCGCGGTAGACGAACAGTTGTTGCCGCAACAGGGCCACCAAATTGGACAGGCTCCAGGCAAAACTGCTTTTCAGTTGCAGGTATTTGATCATCAGCATGGCAATGAGCGAGGTCCAGATCTGGGCCTGAACGGCATTTTCCGATGTCCCGACGAAAGTCTTGATCTTTAGGGACCCTTTCAGTGCCTTGAAAAACAGCTGTCGGGTAAGGGACTGGCGCGGTGCTGACTGCGCCCGTTTCCAGCCCCTCCCCATAAGAACTGCTCGTGAGGTTTTCCCTCAAGCAGCTCACCCGGTATGTTTCGTCGGAAGGGTTATGAGTCCTGCCGGGCGACGACCGCTTTCACGAGAGGTTCTCCAGGTCCGGGCAGAGGCTGGATTTTCCAGTCCCAGTAAAGTCCCAGTACATCGTAGAGATATTCGTTACTCCACCTCCGCCATCCCACGCTCGACTTTCGCCGCCGCTTCCGCCGCGTCAGTAAGGTACGAACTTTCATCTCGACGTAGTCGCGAACCTCGCTAAAGGCACGACTGGAGTTGCCCACCCTGAAGTAGTTAACCCACCCGCCCACCGTGGCATTGATCCGCTTCACCAGTTCCGGCATGGGAGTCGCGCCCCCGCGCCGGACGATGTCGCGAACCTTCGCTTTGACGGACGCGCGGGCCTTCTTCTTCGGGGTCATCAAGATTAGATGTCCGCCCCCTTTACGCTTGCGAACCCGACGCAGGTCAAACCCCAGGAACCCAAAGGCCTCCCCTTTCAGCATGTCCACCACCCTGGTTTTCTCCCGGTTCAGTTCGACGCCAAGCAGCGCGAACTGTTCCTGAAGCCGTTGCAGAGCCCGTTCGGCCCAGCCCCGTTTCGTGTGGTGTCCGCTGACGGTGATGACCATATCATCGGCGAACCGGTGATAGTTGATCGCCTCGTAGTCCCCTTCCGCCGTTTTGCGGCGAATCGCGTCGAAGAACCAGTCGACCTCGTTCAGGTAGATGTTCGCCGCCAGCGGACTGAACGGTCCCCCTTGCGGGACACCGATCTTACCGCCAACTTTGATAATCTGCTTCACGAGGTGCAGGACATGGGGGTCCTGGATCCGCTTGCGCGATTTTATCCAGCAGCACCGAATGCCGGATCGTGTCGAAGTATTGCGACAGATCGACATCGATCACCGTGGACATTCGCCGCATCACACTGCGCCTGACTTCCGCCAGTGCGCGATGCGGTGACCGCTTCGGTCGAAATCCGTAGGAGTTCGGGCAGAAGTCCGCCTCGAATACTGCTTCGAGGATCAGCTTCAGTGCGCCCTGCACCACGCGGTCGCGGATACAAGGAATCTGAAGTGTTCGAACTTTCCCGTTGCCCTTCGGGATCTCCACCGGGCGGTTCGGCATGGGTTGATACCTGCCTGTGACGAGGTCTTCCCGGACCGCCGCAAGGAAACGCCTGCTGCCCCGCGGTCTCGATGTCCTCGAATTTCTGGCCATCGATTCCAGCGGCGCCGCCATTGCTCTTCGCGATACGGTAAGCCTCCTCAAGGGTCTCAGCTTTCGTGACGTGCACAAACAGACCCCAGAAGCGATGCGTCTTATCAGACTTCGCCTTTCGATATATCCGCCGCCGTAGTTCCTGCAGATTGGCGGGCGCTTTTATCATTTCACCCCTGCCTCACCTTGACGGACGGAATTACTCACCGGTCCGGGCCCTTCCCTCCGGGCGCGTTTTGCTGCACGCCCATCGACGGTATTACGACCCGATCCGTCACCCTGGTCCCTATGCCGGCATTTCCCACTCACGGTTATAGCCGGCATCTCCTCGACGAGATTTCTTCGCCGGGCACCGAGGGCTTCTCCAGTTTCCACATCGTCCTTCACACCATGTCGCCGCTGATACCCCGCCGGTGAGAGTTGCCGTATCGGACTCCTTTCGGACAACTCTTGCTGCTTTCGCGCGTTATCGACCGTCTCAGCCACCGGAGATTCGTGTAACGAGGCTACGTCTGCGTTCACTGTACGTTGCAACCTGGTGCGTTGCGCACACTCCTTTCGAGTATGTTTGTCGGAGGGCTCCGCCGTCTTGCTTTCGCGCCACGACGCCTCCCCAGCTACGGGGCCTGAGTCTTTTGGCCCCGGTCGGACTTTCACCGACTGGACTATGTGTCCTTGACTGGACACGCCGATTTGCCAGCGCTCTTTGTAAATGCTGGCGATGGTGGACGCCGCCAGAGTGAGATTGTTGGTGACGAATACCATCGTATCCTGCTTGTCCTCCACCCAGATTTCAATGCGTCGCAGGCGCGCCTCCGGCCCAATGTCCTGTTGACTGCATAAGACGATGACTTCATCGCGGATGATGTTGCCACCTTCCGCCACCGGCCGCACGTGGAAGATCCCATATTCGGCGCTGTCCTTGAGGCGGGTGACGAAATGCACCTTCTGAGTCGTCAACTTCAGCCACCAGCCATGATCGGCGTAGCCGCGGTCGAACACCAGCATGGTTCCGGGTGCGAAGCTCATGCCTCTGGCGGCGGTGATATCGGCGGTGTTGCCTTCCGTCAGCACGGCGTAGCTGGGCAGATATCCATCGTGATCCAGAACCAGGTGCAACTTCACTGCACCTTTGGTTCGCTTGTAGTGCGCCCAGTCGAACGCTGACAGACATAACGGGATCACAGTCGAATCCAACGACAGTAGCTTATGTTTGAAGCGAAAACTGCGTTTGTGGACCTTTGCTTCCATTTGGCAGCGCTTCAGCAGAGTATGAAAAACCGTCTCGAACAACTGCCAGGGGCGATGCTGGTTGGCGTAACTCAAGGTGGACCGCTTCGGCGGCTCGGTAACTCCCAGGTGTCGTAACTTTCCTTCACACGCAGCCAGACCGCCGGTGATCTCGCGCAGACTCTGCGCATGCCCTAACTGACAAAACAGCATGGCGATCAGCTGGTTCCAACTGGAAAAGCCGCGCGCGTGCCGCTCGGCCTGATGCTTCCGTACGGCCGCTTCAAATTCCGGCCGGGGAATCAACTGCAAAATCTGGCTGAAAATGCTGCATACTCGATTCAAGGTGGAATCTCCGTTTGTTGAATTGGTTTCTGGCGAACCCAATTTAACGTAACGCAGGTTCCACTCACTCTTTCAGCCCCGAGCCACCTTAGTCCCCTGCTCACGAGTTAATTTGGACAAGAGTGGTATTCAACTAGATCCAGTTTTCGGATCATACGGGGTTCTGACCAACCTTGTGAGTTGCCATCTTGCGATAAAGTGCCATTCGGCACCAGCGGAGCCGTTCAGCCGCCTTCGTCTTATTCCAGTTTGCTTCAATTAGTGCGTTGAGTAGCTTATCTCGTTCAACGGCGCTCGCACCACTCGCCATGCACTTTGCGATGCATAGGGGAAGAGCGGCGGCTCCGATCCGGCGGCTGGGCAGGTTGACGAACACCACTTCGACTTCCGTTGATACGAATTGTGGCATCTATTCATCATTGGCAGTTCTGCGCGCGTTTGCACCAGAGCCATTCCGGCTACTTACATCGGCTTCCCGGTGAAACCCAACGGATTTTTTGATCGCAATCCAGCCGGCGAGGTTCCTCCCCCAGTTCCGAAAGGCCACGCCGGGAGCGAAGGACCGTGTGCTCATCGCCGATGTGACAAACTGAGTCCCTGTCGCTCGAGCTCGGCCAGCACCGAGCGGTCGAGCGCTTCAATGTGAGCTTCCATATGGGGCTCCAGCCGCAAAAAAGGCTCGCGAACCGCACTCGATCGAAGCAGACCCCGAGCCTGGAGCAGGCGCTTTTCCATATGATGATAGAGTTCCATATTTTGCATCGCATAGACGATTTGCGGAAGCATGGAACGGTAGATGGCAAAGGCGCCATCCAAGTCGCCGGTCGACGCGAGGTGGAACACTCGCACAAACAGATCGCACATCGCCAGGCCCGGCATAGCCCCACAGATTCCGCATGGGATCAGTTCCAGCAGGTACATTCCTCCCCAGCCTTCCAACACACCAATGCGATCTCCGGTAGCCGCGCGAATCGCCGCCACTTTGGGGCCCATGAGCGGTTCTTCGAGCTTCAGGTAGCCGAAATTCCCAAAAGACGCTGCC
Source organism: Bryobacteraceae bacterium (assembly GCA_963770345.1). Classification (GTDB taxonomy): domain Bacteria; phylum Acidobacteriota; class Terriglobia; order Bryobacterales; family Bryobacteraceae; genus CAVYPH01. The sequence continues at coordinate 1,004,478 of CAVYPH010000004.1, forward strand.
AATCGGGCGGCAAAAGAGCCACCAACCGTGGCCCCTCCCGGGTTGAAATCCTGAATCAAAACGGGAACTGAAACCGACCTGACGATGGATTCGCAATAGCGCAGCACGTCGTCCTCTGCCAGAGCGAACTGCCGGGGAATGGCAAAGGAGATTACGTCCGCTCCTAGTGCTTCGTTCCGGTGGGCAATCTCCGAGGCGATTCTTGCAGAAGGATGGTTCGATTGAGCGACGACCTTCACACGCCCTTTGGCCTGTTTCACCGCTGCATCAACCAACGCAGACCTCTCAATGTCTGTCAGCTTGTAAAACTCACTGCCATACGCAGGCAAACAGATGGCGGGAACCCCCGACCGGCACGCGAATTCGACCAGTCCCGCAAGGGCGTCGAGATCCACTTCGTCGCCGCTGGTGAAAGGCGTCGGCACCACGGGCACAATACCCCGAATCAATTTGGGTGAGCCGTAATGTTCAGACATTGCGCGTTGCTCGGATTTCGACCGGTCCCAGCAGGCCGGAGGGAACTGGTTCTTTTACGATGCTCTTCTCCAGATTTTGGGTGAATTTCAGGTCGGTACGTTCACCTAGCTGACTAAACCTTTTGCCAAACTTCTCGACCAGCGCGCTGACATCAGGCACCGGCTGGCCCAGCACGCGATTGATCAGGAGGTTGGTGACCTTTATCACCAACCGGTTCTTACCCTGCTTGAGCTTCGTGGTGACATCCAGCCGGTACGGCTCCATCCACGACACACCCGCCGGTGCGCCATTGAGTTCAACATCGGCAATCTCATGCACTCGGCCCAGTGACAACCATAGAGTGAGATCCTTCGAAGTTTGAGAAGGCTGCCAATCGAAAACGGTTTGATAGACTCCCATTCCCGAAAAGTACCGGAATTCTTCGTGATCCGTCCAAGAGTGTAGTTCTCCCACGTTGATGGAACTCCCTTCAATCTCCAGTCGCCACGGCCCTGGAATTCTGAGCGTTGCAGGGAGTTCGTGATTGGCCTTCCCAAGCCGGGTCCGCGGAGGTTTTTCTGTCGAGCCGGCGAACGCGACAATCGTCGATTCGTAGGGCTCCAGGTTGATCTCGCACGCCGTGCCCGCTTTTGTATAACGATACTCAGACAGCGCGCGCGTGCTTCCGGTCATCGGATTCCAGGCCTCCGGTCTGCGGCTTCCTACACGAAATGCGGCCTGAAGAGTTTTTCGTTCTCCCGAAGTATTGGCGATGAAGTAGAAGTCGTGCGTAGCAGTCTTCCTATGAATAAATCCTACTTCGGAGTCGGCCTCCGCAAAATCTATGTCAGGCGGACAGCCCGCCCGTAGCGCTTTGAGTAGCGATCCTTCCTCATCGGGAACCACGGAGGCTCCTTTGGCCGAAGCAAAGATCTGACTGGCGATTTCCTTTACCCTGGCGCTCCGTTCACGCCATCCGATCAAGCCATAACTGACAGACGGAGCTTGGCCGATCGCGATCACCGTTCCTCCGGCCTTCAGGAATAGCTGGATCTTTTCAAGGGTCTCCACAGGAATACCGGTGATCGAAGGCAGAATGAGTACGCGATAACTACCCAGGCCCCCCACCAGCCGCCCGCCCTCGATCTTCGCTTTCAGCAAAGCATCATTATTGACGCCGTCGAAAGAATAGCCATTGGTCACTATTGTCGAAACGAGCGGTGACCTGTTTTTCAAGGCCGTCGGAAGTCCGAACTGCGGAAGTGTGTCGCCAGGTTTCGCCAGGCGAGCCTTAACGATCACTTTCTGCGCCCGGTTCAACTGATTGGCCGCAGCACTCGCCATCACGTCGTCCTCAGGCAACAACAGGGCGACGTCCGCAACGGGGACACCCGTGCGAAGAATAAAGCTGACTCGCTGCACATAACTGGTAAGGTGCGGCAGATATGGCCACCAGGTATTCTTCGGCTGAAAGAAGACGCTGGCGTAAAAGGACCACCCTGGAACGCCCGTTTTTTCCGGCGAGTAGGAAAACCCGTGACCAATGATCACGTTTATCCCCGCGAGGAACTGGACGTCCGATCCCACCTTCAGATCCTGCAGGGTCGCCAGATATCGCGGCTGCCGAAGCCATGTGTACCCTTCATTCGCGACAAGATTTTGCCCGTAAACGTGTGCACCCGACGCCGCCCAGCGGGGCCCTGAGAATTCCAGCCAGTCGTACTCCTCGGCCACCGATAATTCGATTTCGGAAAACGCACGCAGATCGTTAATCGGCGTGCCCATCGGTTTCCCCTGCAGCGGCACACCGTGTTTCCGGCTCCATTCGTGGAAGGGCCGAAGGAAGTTGTCGATAAAAATATCTGCCAGAGTACGCCAGTAGTCGTAACGAATATGCGGAGCATCCTCGCCGGCATCTTCCCAGAGCGCCCCCATGTGCGGAATCAAATCGTAACCGCGCCGTTGCCGGAATTCCGCTGGAAAATCCGGTGTCCAATGTTGGCCGAAGCCCTCCAGGCTGTCGAAATTGATCGATCGTAACGAACCGCGAGGCAGCCCGGCGATTAGCTTTTCAGGCACATTCTCGAGGTAAGCGTCCACCTCGCTCCGGCTCAGATGATCCAGCACCCAGCCTTCGGTGCCGAGAACTGCGCCCTTAATTCGCTGTTTAGTCGGAGCTGAAATATACGCCGCGCCGGACTTCTCGTCGACGGCAATCAACTCCTCCCCTTCAAGCAGTGGCGTCGACCTGGGCACTTTCCGGAGTGTTCGAGAACTCTTGCCAAGTTGTATCGTGGGTCCGCCGAATGGCCATCCTCCTCCTACCAGCAAATCGACAGTGATGGAAAGTTGTCTGGCACGCTCGACTGTAAATCGCAACACGCGCAGAAACTTTTCGGAGAGGTAGGGATAATTCTCCGCATCGTTCGCGCTCAGAGGATAGACCGGAAAGATGAAGATCCCGCCAATACCGGCCCTTTGCATTGCCTCCAATTCCAGCGACACTTGGGCTTCGGTTTGCGACGGACCGAACCACCAGTAATAGACAATCAATTTGCAATCGTCCGCCGGGCTCTGGAACGAGACTCGGACCCCGGTAGGCTTCTGTTCCCCGTGAGCGCCGAGCGCCATGCCTCCAACCAACGCCGTTTGCCAAAACTCCCGGCGATTCAACTCGGACTTGAGTTTCTTCATGATTGGTTTAAATTCCAGAGATCAGCCCACCGTCCACCAGCAGCGTGGCGCCATTGACGAACTCCGATTCGTCACGGCATAGAAAGGACACCGCATTCGCGATGTCCACAGGCTGTCCTCTACGCCGCGCCGGCGTACGCGCCACCAGCGCATCAGACTCCTCAACCGTCGAGCATTCCCAGGTTAGATCCGTGTCGATTTCCCCAGGCAGAACGCAATTGCAGGTGATCCCGTGCGGTCCCAGGTGAATAGCGGCGCACTTCATAAACATGTTGATTCCCGCTTTAGTCGCGCAGTAATGCGCCTGGTAGTTGGAGCCTACGATCGAACTGATGGAACTGACGCTGACGATTCTCCCTTTAATCTGCTTATCGATCATATGCCGCGCCACCGCTTGCGTACAAAGGAAGACCGACTTGATATTGACGTCAAACGTCCGGTCCCACGTCTCCTCTGTGATTTCCATCAAGTGCCGCGGAGGACAGATGCCGGCGTTGTTCACCAGGATGTCAATACGTCCGAACCTCTCGATGACAGCTTGCACCATCGCGTCCACCTCAGCCTTCTGGGACACGTCAGCGGAGTAAGGAACGGCCTCTGCACCGGCTTCCAATATTTCAGCCAGAACGTGGTCAACGGCGCCCGCGTACTTTCCGGTGTCCGCTTGCGCGTAGTAATTCACCGCCACACGGGCACCCTCACGGGCCAGGTTCATCGCGATACCGCGGCCGATGCCTCGCGAAGCCCCAGTGACAAGTGCCACTTTCCGGCTCAAGGTCATCAAATTTCTCTCCTGATAAAGTCAAAGCTGTGATATGGTATCAATTCCTGCTAGTCGATTCAAGGGACCGCGAGCGAGATGAAGTACGAAATTCAATTCTGCAAAGCCGGTGAATCGGATGTTCCGGGTCCCGAGGTGTATTGGATGCGGAATTGGAACACCTGGGAGACTCTCAATTTCATCATCGTCGTAGTTCGCGGAGGCGGTAAGACGATCTTGATCAACACCGGGCCGCCGGCGGATCTCACTGGGCTGAATCAGGCATGGGTTTCCGGTTACGGAGATCCACGGACGGCCATCCGGCGCACTGAGGACGAACTTCCCCAAAACGTCCTTCGCCGGGCAGGCGTAGAGCCGGATCTCGTGGACTATGTGTTGCTAACGCCGCTGCAGGCCTACGCCACTTCCAATATCCCGTTATTTCCCAAGGCCACAATCTGCATCTCGCGGCGCGGCTGGATTGAAGACATCCATGCTCCGCTCTGGCCGGCGCATGTGCCGAGGAATTTTTGCATCCCGGATGACGTGCTCATCTACCTGGAAACGGAAGCTCGGAACCGCCTGCGTCTGCTCGAGGACGAAGAGGAGATCCTGCCCGGCATCCGGGCTCGCTGGGTTGGTGCGCATCATCGCTCGTCCATGGCGTATTTCATCGAGACGGAGGCCGGAGTGGTGGCCGTCTCAGATTGCTTTTTCAAGTACGGGAATTTCGAACAGAATATTCCTCTAGGCGTGCAGGAAAGCATGGAGGAGTGCATGCGGGGCTATTCGATGATCCGGCGATCGGCGAATCTGATCGTGCCGCTTTACGATCCAGAGGTTTTCAAGCGGCACCCGGCTGGAAGAATTCCGTGAGAATCACCAATCTCGAAACAATTGCCATTGGCCGCCCGCCCGACTTCTCCGAGGGTAACCCCGGTGAGTTCTTAGTCACCCCGCTCCATATCTTCCCCGACTATCAAAAACTGCTCGGCGAGCGCTACGTGGGGATCCGCGGAGGTCCCGTCTACGCGGTTTTGGTCCGTGTGACAACCGATGAAGGGCTTTACGGAGTCGCCAGCGTCGGCGTCGGCAGCGGGGCAGCGGTATATGTTCTTGAACATCATCTCAAGCCGATCGTAGTCGGCGAGAATCCATTTGATGTTGAGGTGTTATGGGAGAAAATGTTCCGCGGGACGCTCAACTACGGTCGAAAAGGACTCGTTCTGGAGGCCATCAGTGCCGTCGATATCGCCATCTGGGATATCCTCGGCAAAGCGACTCGCCAGCCGGTTTACAATCTCCTCGGCGGCAAAACGCGCGACCGTATTCGCGTTTACGCTAGCCGTCTATATGCGCACGAAGACCTGGACCTGCTCGCTTCCCAAGCGCAAGCGTTTGTTCAGCAGGGGTTCACCGCGATAAAGCAGCGCTTTGGGTATGGACCTCGAGACGGCCTTGCGGGCATGCACCGCAATGTCGAGTTGGTCCGGACAGTCCGCAATGCCGTCGGGACCGGCATTGAGCTCATGGCGGATGCCTACATGGGCTGGGATGTTCCTTACGCTATCCGGATGATTCACATGATCGAAGACGCCGGTGTGAATCTCCAGTGGGTGGAAGAGCCGGTGATTCCGGACGACATCGACGGCTATGCGCAAGTACGCCGCGCGGTGGACACTCCCATCAGCGGCGGCGAGCACGAATTCACGCGTTACGGCTTTCGCGAACTAATCCGAAAGGAGGCCGTTGATATTCTGCAACCAGACGTAAATCGGGTTGGAGGCATTACGGAAGCGCGAAAAATCTGGGCTATGGCCTCCGCATACAACCTGAGCGTCATTCCTCACGCAGGCCAATTGCATAACTATCACCTGGTAATGGCTAATCTCAATTCGCCGATTGCGGAATACTTCCCGGCAGCCGAGGAAGGCGGGGCTCCGGACGACGATACGCTGTTCTGGGAACTCTTTGCCGGTGAACCAAGAGCGGTAGACGGATTCGTGAACCTACCGGTCACTCCAGGCTTGGGCCTGGAACTGAACGAGGAAAACATTCACCTTTGGCGAATGTGACGCTATCCGCCCGCTCCCCCGAAACCAAGCACCACGGTTCCCCCGATCAGGAAAGCGACGCCAACGAATAGCAGCGTCAGGGGTCGCCCTTTGGCGTCGTCCCATTCATGAGTAAGCAAACCACAAACTACCGTCGTGATGATCAGAATCGCGTTCCATAACGACCATCCCAGCGTGGGTCCCAGGCGTCCCAAAAGGTCGGCACCCCAGCCGTAGACGATCACGGAGCCGGTCCAAAGCGCGGACATCACCCAGGCATGGAGCCAGTCTACCGGCACGGTGTCCCGGTACAGGAGCGCCCAGCTCTTCCGCTTCGCCATGAGGTAAACGCAATAGGCAACATTCAGGATGCCTCCCGCCGGCAGCGCGACCAGCCACAGTGCGTTTAGCGAATTGTCTTTAGTTGAACCGAAGTGCTGGGCCGTCTCCGCTATGGGTTTTCCGAAGGCATAGCTGAAATTCAACATGCCGGAAAGCGCACCGGAAACGATGCAGATGGCCAACCCGGCGGTGAAGGAGACTTTCGTGTTCAAAGTCACCGCTTCGGCCGCGCCGGCCTGCTTGTCCCTTAGATCGCCGGCAACGGCCTGAATTACGACCCCCACTATGGTGATCACGTTACCGGCAAGAATCAGAGCTCCGTTCTTCGTCCAAATCAGGTCGGGCGTGAGCACAATCATCGGCACCAGAGCGCCCAGGGCCGTATAAATCCCCGTCATCATGGAAAAGCCAAGTGCCATTCCCAGCGCATCCACGCCGAGCCCGAAGAATACGGAGCCCGCTCCCCATCCCAAGCCGAAAAGAGCCGTGAGCCAGAGTATCCGGGGCGAAGAATTCTCGAGCACAACCCGAAGATGCGGGACTGTAACCCAGGCCACAACCAACGGCAGAAGAAAGAAGGCGATGACAGAATATGCCAGCCACAGGTGCTCCCACTTCCAGCGGCGAACGAACTTCATGGGCACCGCAAAGGCGCCTTGTGTCACTCCGGCAACAAGAATCCACACCAACCCCAGGAAGTAGTTATGGCTCATAGACTCCCGGAGGGCGATCCCCCCGGACCGCGCCGGGACGCCCCGTCCGGCGGGCTCGGGGTAGGGACACTAGAACGTAACCTTAATGCCCATCTGCAAGATCCGTGGAGTTCCGTACGTACTCGTAACCGTTCCAAATGCCGAACTCGTCGGCGTCGTGTTTGGCACCGCGAAGTTCGGATGATTGAGAGCGTTCAGCCCCTCAAACCGGAATTGAAGATTACACCGCTCCCAAATCATCGTGTTCTTGAGAAGCGAAATGTCCCACTGATTGGCAGGAGCGGCGCGAAGTCCCGATAAGAGAGGCGGAAACGTAATCAGGTTGGAGGCTAGTTGCTGAGACGATGCGGTCACGAACCCGCTGGTATTAAACCAGTGAGCGACCGTCCGCTGGTCGGCCGGCAAAGGAATGTTCCTGATGTCCCCTGTAAACAGCGCGTTGCCGAAACCGAGCGGCTGACCGCTGTTGTAGTGGAAGACTACACCCGTTTGCCAACCACCGATAATGGCCTGCACGGCGCCCTTGGCATCCCGCCCAATGAGCTTTCCTTGGCCAATCGGCAGCTCATAGATTCCGCTGATAGCCAGGTTATGCGGGCGATCACTCACGGAAATCGAGCGGTACGGAAGTGGATCGGCGGCGTTCAAATACGACGTGGCATCCATTTCCTTCGAGAAGGCATAGGCAGTCAGGATTGTAAAACCTTTGCTGAAACGGCGCTCCAGCCGGACTTGCAACGAGTGATACCAGGAATAGCCTTGGAAGTCTTGCATGGTCACGCCGGAAAACTGCGAGTTTGGCAGCAGGAGTTGGCTCCTGGGGATGGTGCTGCCATTGAGGCTCGTGCCGGGCAGGAGACCGGCATAGGGATTGGGGACGTTCGTGGACAGAAAGTTGATTGTCGCCAGATCGCGGACTGGCGACGTGCTCAGATACTGGTTTGGAATCCCGTCCACGTTCCGGTTAAAGAATAGGTCGACAGACTTGCTCCCTCGATAGCCGGTTTCCAACAAGACCTCTCCAGGTAGCAAAAACTGGGTGTTCAAAGACCAGGTCATGGTATAGGGAGTTCTGGCGATGGGATTGTAAAAACTGATAGCCTTTCCCAGAAAAGTCGAGGCGCCGAGCGTGGAACCGGTCGGCTGCAGGACCCCATTCGGGAATGGGTTGGACAAGGTGGCTATAAAGGTCTGGCCGTTATCGAGAGTCGGAACCAGATTGGTCGTCTGACTGAAGCCGGTCAGAATCGCCCGGTTCTGAGCGGGCTGTCCGATCTCGATGGGAAAAACACCAAAACCACCCCGGACTACGATTTTGCTGGTGGCATGATAGGCAAAGCCAACCCTAGGCGCAAAGTTTCCCGGAAAGTGCCACAGGGATCGATCCCAGAACAGGTTGGAGACACCTCCCACGTTGGCAAACTGGAGTCCGCCCTGCACCTTGAACTGACTCGGCGGCAGAGCAGGATCGGGATTTGCCGCGTATTGCGCCTGCGCGGCCGCCGCGATGGAGAGCGACGCGGTCGGGCTAAATCCCCGCACCGCCCGATTGTAACGCTCGGTTACCGGCCCCTCGTACTCCCAACGCATGCCGAGATCGAGAGTGAGTTTCTTGGTGACCCGCCAGTTGTCATGGAGGTAAAAAGCCCAGTAAGTGGATTGAATGGACTGTGCGGTGTTAAGGTCCACACTGCCGCTGGCGGATGGTAGCCCAAGTAGCAAAGAGGCTAGCCCCTGTCCGATTCCTCCTGGTGAAGATGCGGAATTGTCGAATGGCCCTTGCGTAAAGCTGGTGTTGAAGGAAAAGAGACCACCCGCGTTACCATATCTGAAGTCGTTGTCGCGGTAAGCGCGAAGGTCGGTACCGAATTTGAGGTTGTGTGTGCCGTGCTGCTTACTAAAGCTGACAAAGAAGGTGTGGATGTCATTGTTCAGAACATCGTGAGCTTCACAGCCCAAAGAAGCCAGCCCGGTGGTCTGGACGCATGGAAACAGCTTGTCTGTAAGTGTAAGCTGCGATACCACAGTCGGCGAAAACCCGAGTTGGCCGGTGTCGTAACCGACTCGCCTCGGTTGGTGCCCGCCCGCGTAGCGGCTATAGCCATAGCGAACGTCCATCAGGAACGTCGGACTAATAGTGTAGACATCGTCAACCGCTAGCTGCCGCGTTTTTCCGACATAAGTGTTGGAATAAGCCACGTCATCCGTGTAATCGCGGTAGGGGCCGTCCAGTTTCCGGCTCACCGATACGCGGGCGTAGAAACGCTGCTTATCGCTGATGTTGTGATCGACGCCGGCCGATGTAATTGAAGAAAGTGGCTTTATCCGGCCTGTTCTGCACCGAGAAGTTATTCGTGCTGTCCGCCCGTCCGGGCACGTTCGGAACCGGATAATGCTTCACGATGTTTTGTGCAATGCTGTTGATCCGGTTCGCCGGAATGATGTTGCCCGGAAACGGGGAGATCGAATAACGGCCGTTGGCGGCCGGCTTGATCGTGGCCGGGTCATAAATTTGATATTGCGGGTCCACCGCCAGCAATTTCGAGAAATCCCCCGTAAGCTCCGCTGCCGTCGGGACGGTGGAGACGAACGGATCAGGATAGGTGACCCTCAATTGCTCGTAGCCGAATGAGAAGAATGTGCGGTTCTTGCCGTTGTACAACTTCGGAATGAGGACGGGGCCCATGAAACTGCCTCCCCACCGGTCGTAGTAGAAATCCGCTCTCGGTTGTCCTGCAGCGTTGGCAAAGAAGTCATTGGCATTCCAGTCCGGTTCTCTCAGGAACCAATACCCGGACCCGTGCATCTGGTTGCTACCGGATTTCAGCACCAAGTTCACAACGGTACCGCTGGTGTGCCCGAAGCTGGCGTCAAAAGCTGTCTCCAGCTTGAACTCCTCCACGATATCCGCCGGCGGAGAATTCGACAGCCCGACTCCGTAGTCAGCGTTGCTGGTCTGCGTATTCGGCACGCCATCTACAGTCCAGTCCGTGGTTCCAAGGGGCGCCCCGCTGATGTTCGTCCGAGTGGTAGTGGCATTCAGATTGAGGGGATCCTGGTATGCCATGCCCCCGGGGTAGGTGTTGACCACACCTGGCGTCAGATACATGAGCGTGATCGGGCTGCCGTGAGGGATCGGCAGTTCGGAGATCATTCGCGACTCGATCACCTGACCTAGATTGGCGTTCGCCGTTTCGAGCAGTGGAGCCTCACCGGTTACCTGAACCCTTTCTGTGATGTCGCCAATCTCGAGGGTGAGATCCACCTGCAAGCGGTCGTGAATCCGCACTTCAATGTTGGTGGTCTGAACCGTCTTGAAGCCGGGCGCACTCGCGCTGAGCGTGTAAGAACCGGGTATCAGAAACGCGATGGTGTAATTGCCTTGGGCGTCGCTGGTTGTTTTGACGCTTACGTTTGTCGCCACGTTGGTGGCGATTATCGTCGCGTTGGGTACGGCTGCGCCCGTGCGGTCCAGGGTGCTGCCCCCGAATCCTCCGCGGGTCTCCTGCGCTGAGGCAGGAATGACGCACACGACAATCAGCACGGTCAGAAGGGCAGACAAGCACAAGGGAACTCGAAAAGGGGAAGTAAGTGTTGGCATTTGGTTTGCTCCTCTCGGTCAGCAGCAGACGCCCCACCTCCGACCGATATCAAATAGTCGATTGGTAGTATCATCAATTGATTACAATGCGTTGTCAAGGGGAAATAATTGCCACTCCGGCATGCGTCCCAAGAGGCGGTCGAAAACATGAATAGCCGAATTCTTCTGCCACCCGCACTGCTGTTCTTCTTGCTATGCAGCCCGTTGACTTGCGCCGATCGCGTCGCCGACGCAAGCTCTGGTAAGGCGCCGCGGAACGGCGACCTGGTGCTCTTTCCGGTCGATGACGAGAACATTCCCTGGCGCGAGAACCTGAAACTCACGCTCCAGGCACCCAAAAAGTATCCTGGGAACCCGGTGATGAGGGCGGGTCCGCTGGAGGGTGTAGACGGTCATGGGACGATTCTCTACGGCACCGTGATGAAACAGGGAACGAAATTCCGCATGTGGTACCTAGCCAGTCCGCGTCCGGACAGCCGGATTCCAGGTGACGTCGAGAAGAATGGTTGGCCATATTACCGGCCCGTCGCCTACGCGGAGAGCACCGACGGAATCCATTGGGAGAGGCCGAATCTGGGACTCGTCGAATTCCGCGGCAGTAAGAACAACAATCTGGTGCAGATTGAACCGTCGAACGAGCCCTACACGCGTCCCATGGACTTCGTGGCCGTATTTTACGAGCCCGAAGATCCGGATCCGAACCGCCGCTTCAAAATGGCGTATATCGTCCGGATTCGGGGGTCGTGCAGCACCGCGACGGCGGTCAGTCCGGATGGTTTGCGATGGAAGCTGGTGAACAAAAACTCGTTCACCAAGGGACACTTTGAGAACACTGGCTTGATCAAGTTCAACGGCCTGTACTATCTATCCGGCCAGAACATCCCGCCCTTTGATTCCGGTTTGCTGGACGGTGCGAGAGCCGGACGCGTGATGAAGGTCTTCTTTTCACCGGATTTTGAGCATTGGTCGAACGGCCGCGCTCTTGGGTTCCACGCCGGGGATTACGTCGCGAAACCTACCAGCTTCGGCCAGGAAAACCACATGGGAGCCGGGCTATGGAACCGAGGCAACATCATTTTGGGCTTTTATGGCCGATGGTATGGAGACACAATCGTCAGCGCCGCGATCACTCGGCAGGTCCCGCTGACAGGGTTGAAAATGGACCTGGGTCTTGTCGTCAGCAACGATGCGATCCACTATCGCGAACCGGTGCGGAACTTCATCATGGTTCCGCATGGTTCCCCTCCCGATTGGGACATGGAGGCCATTCTCCAGGCCAATGCTTTCGCCAACACCGATACCGAAACCCTCATTTGGTACAGCAACTGGAATACGACCATGCCGAGCGTTCTCCCGCCGATGCCCGAGCGGCTTCCGGAAAGCATGGCCCAAAGCATCGGTTTGCTCAGAATGCCCCGGGACCGTTTCGGCTACTTCTCGAAAGTGTTGTCGATTTCCCAGGAGCGCAGGCCGGACAACCGGCCAATCGCCGCCAGTTGTCTCACCAAGCCGCTCCGTTTGGCGCGTCCATCGCAGCTTTTTGTGAACGTGGACGATGTGTCACCGAATGCCGCACTGGAGATCGCGGTAGTGGACGACGCGGAGAGACCGCTGGCCGGCTACGCCTCCCGCGTAACTGCAAGTTCTCTCAAGGCGTTGGTCGAGTGGCCGGGACACAAAATGCTGTCCGCGAATATCCCCTTCCGGATCAAGATCACTTGGCCGCCCGGAGTAGACAACGCGAAACTGTATGCGGTTTATATCGAACAGCAGTAGCATCGCGCCGGGGTTGCCCTTTACCGGAATCCAACCTTGTGATACTGTATCAGCGATATGATTAAGGTTTTTTACGACCAGGATGCGAGTCTCGATCCGCTGAAGAGAAAGACAGTCGCTGTAATCGGATATGGAAACCAAGGCCGCGCTCAGGCCCTGAACCTGCGCGATAGCGGCATAACCGTCGTTGTCGGCAATGTCGAAGACAAGTATGCCGAGAAAGCGCGGCAGGACCAATTCCGGCCGCTGTCGATTCCCGAAGCAGTCAAGACGGCTGACGTCGTGATGATCCTTATCCCCGATGAAGTGCAGCCCGAAGTGTATGAAACCTGGATTGGCCCGCACCTGCGAGACGGTGCGACGATATCTTTCGCCAGCGGGTACAACATCCGGTTCGACCTAATTAAGCCGCCCCCAAAGGCGGACGTGATTATGGTGGCCCCCCGCACCATCGGCCGGGAGGTGAGAGTATCATTCGAGCGGGGCTCCGGAGTCAATGCCGATGTCGACGTCTGGCAGGATGCCACCGGCAAAGCGTGGCCGGTCACTTTGGCTCTGGCCAAAGCAATTGGCTGCACCCGCGCTGGTGCTTTTCATACCAGCTTCGCAGTGGAGACAGAACTCGACCTATTCTCCGAGCAAGCCCTCTGGCCGGCGCTGATCGATTGCCTTCTCACTGCCTACGAGGTGCTGGTAGCGCACGGCTATCCAAAGGAAGCAGTTGCTTTGGAACTATACGCCTCTGGCGAGCCCGCGGACATTTTTCGCGCGATGGCCGAGCACGGCATTTTCGAGCAAATGATGTTTCACTCGCCCACGGCCCAATACGGCGTGCTCTCCCGCAAGACAGATGCGGTGGGTAGCAATGAGAAGCTCAGAGCCCGCATGGAAACGGTGCTCGAATATATTCGCGGCGGCGGATTCACCCGCGAATGGACTGGACAGCAGAGATCCGGTTATCCCGACTTCAACCGCCTTCGACGCGGGCTCTTTGAGCATCCGCTTCAGGAGACCGACGGCGAAGTCAGACGCCTGCTGAAGAATCAAGACGCCGTGCGCGTCTAACTTGACGCACGCCCATTATGAGCGATCGCGATGAAAAACGTTTGGGTATGGACGCGCCCATTCTCCGGCGTAACTTCCTAAACGGTGTCCTGATCGCCTCGGGAAGTATGTTGGCAACCGCCCCGGCGGCTTCGCCCGAAGAAGAATTCACTGGAGTAGGAGACTACAGCGGGGCGAACGGAAACCCGCCCGCCGTAATGCGGGCGGCTCACGCGGTTCGCGACGGCGCGTTCGATTCAGTCCCGCCCGGCATCATCGAAGAACCGGGCATCGTCGATTGCGTCATCGTGGGCGGCGGCATCAGCGGCCTCGCTGCTGCGCTGCTTTTCAAGACGGAAGCCGGCGCCGGCCGAACCTGTATTCTTCTGGAGAATCATCGCATCTTCGGAGGCGAAGCGCGCCGGAACGAGTTCGTCGTCGATGGTCAACGCTTGCTGGCTCCGCAGGGCGCCAATCAGTTCCACAATCCCGTGCGCGGCAACTTCGTGGACCAGTTCTACCGACAGATCGGCTTCAACTGGCGCGAAATCGAATACCAGGATTGGGCTGGTTCGGGAAAGAAGATGGAACTGAGCCGAACCAGTTATCAGAAACTCTACACCATGCCGTCCAGCTTCGGATTCTACTTCGGAGCGAGCTTTGGGATGCGCCCCGGTATATGGGTCGTCGATCCGTGGAAGGACGACTTGGCGCGCACGCCGTTTCCGGTCCAAGCGCGCAATGAGCTTCTGCGCTGGCGCAATGGCCCAAAGAGTTCGTTCAAACCCGAAAATGAATCGGAGGCACGGCGGCTCGACAGCATCACCCTGGAAGATCACATGATTGAACAGGACGGCCTGAGCCGCGAGACGATTCGCCTGTTCCTTGCCCACAATATGGCACAAGGGCATGGAGTGGGACCGGATGCGCTGTCGGCGTACTTCCGTTATTACCCTAATGCGGTCCACGGCGAAGACGATTCTCCTCAGACGGGATGGCAAAACACACCGGGCGGCCTGGCGGAGTTGTCGCGGCACATCGTCAAGAAACTGATACCTGCCTCAATCGAGGGGCCGCCAACTCTCACGGCCGTCTCGATGAACCCCCTGAAATTCGAAGAACTCGACAAGCCGGGAAATCCCGTCAGGATTCGGCAGGATTCGACAGCCGTCCGAGTGGAGCATGAACGGGAGCCGGAGAAGTCTCATTTCGTTTGGGTCACCTACACACGAGGCAGCCAGACCTTCCGTCTGAAAGCTAAATCAGTCGTGATGGCCGGAGGCGGTTGGAGCACTCGGCGCGTGGTGCGCGATCTGCCTTCCACGCACAAGCAAGCGTACGGACACTTCTGTTATTCCGCCGCCCTGGTAGCGAACGTCGCTGTCCGGAATTGGAAATTTCTGTACGACCTCGGTATCTCGGGCGGACGCTGGTTCGACGGCTTGGGTTGCTGGACCGAGGTGCGAAAGGTAGCCAAGTTTGGAGCGCCGTCGCCGGCAATCGGTCCGGATTCTCCCACTGTGCTCACGCTGTATCATCCACTGTTTTATCCCGGGCTACCCACCGTCGAACAAGGCCATAAGGGCCGGCTCGAACTCGCGTCCACTTCATTCAAGATCTATGAACGGCAGATTCGGGAACAATTTTCCGACATGTTCTCGCGCTCCGGCTTCGATGCGCGAAGAGACATCGCCGGGGTGATATTGAACCGCTGGGGACATGCATTCGTCAATCCCGCGCCCGGCTTCTATTTTGGCCAGCCCGGGCAACCGGCTCCCGCTGAAGTGCTGCGCCAGAAACCCTTCGGCAGGATCGCCTTCGCGCACTGTGATTTGACCGGGTACCCGTATCACCCGAATTCGATTCAAGAGGGTCAACGTGCCGTGCGTCAACTGATCCCGATTATTTAACCGGCAGGAGTTCGCATTCATGCAGCGACGTGAATTCATCAAAACAGTTGGCGCATCTCCACTGGCTGCGGGAATTGCCAAAGCCGCGCTCGCGATAGCAGAGCAGGCTTTTCGCAAGGATGGGCTGCGCCAGGTGCTCGATCTCTCCGGCCCGTGGCAGCTACGAATGGACCCCAAGAACCAGGGTATGACCCGGAACTGGTTCTCCAACGATCCCCCGAACGCGGAAGCGCCTGTCATAGCCATCGAGGTCCCATCGGTGTGGCAGCAATATGTCGATGCCGATGGCGGCATCGCCTGGTATGCGAAGACGTTTTCGTTACCGAAGGAGTTCCTGGCGCGTGCCTTACGTCTGCGCTTTGGCGCGGTGGATTATCGCGCGCGAGTATGGTTGAACGGTCAGGAACTGGCAAGTCACGAAGGCGGATTCACACCCTTTGACCTCGAAATGGGCCGCGCAGCGAGAGGGGGGAAAAACCGGTTGGTCGTGCGCGTGTCGGATGCCGCCCGCTCGTTCAACAAGAACTATGCCGGCCTTCCGGGTTGGGACCGTCCCTCTTGGGACCTGACCGACGGTATCGACTTTGATCTCATCCCACCCGGCTTTCAGAACTGGCGTGAGGGATTCAATCACTCGGGAATCTGGCAACCCGTCGAAGTGATCGTGCACGACCCCGTTTACGTTGCGGATGCGTTCATTCTCCCCAAGCTCTCCTCCGCCGCGATCGAAGCCCGATTGGAAGTTGTCAACCAAACGAAAAAATCCATTGATGCACGCGCGGTTGTCGACATTAAGCCCTGGAAGGGGACCGAAGGCTCAATCGGCGGTCACGAAATTCCTGTTCGCTTAGAGCCCGGTGTCAATTCCATCACAGTCGCCGCAGATATCAAGCAAGTGCAAGCATGGACCACAGACAGCCCCTTCCTCTATGTTGCGCAAGTCGGCATCTTCGAAGGCCCACGCCAACGCGACAATCTGTCCGTCCGGTTCGGCATGCGCGAACTCACCATCGGCTCGGACGGGTTCTTCCATTTGAATGGAAAACGAATCTTCCTCAAAGGAGCGCACTACCAAAGCACCGAGCCGCTCACGCTTGCATTTCCACACAACCGGGAGATGGCGCGACGCATCATCGAAGTCGCGAAAGAAGGCGGTTTCAACTTCATGCGCTGTCAGGGCCGCCCTACTGCACCATCGATTTTAGATGCAGCCGATGAACTGGGAATGCTGATACAGTCCGAACCGGCGATGAGCAAAATGCGGGACCATCCGGCCTCTGAAGCACTTGCCTTGCGCGAGACCCGGGAACTGATCCGGCGCGACCGTAACCGGCCCTCCATCGCGATCTGGAACATGATTAACGAGCAGGCCGCCGGCATGAAAGTGGTCCAGCAGATGGTCCAGGCCGCACGGAAAATGGATCCGACTCGCATCATCACAGAATCCGCCGGAGGCCCGTCGCACTATTACTTGCCGAATTCGACCGACGGCGTATCCTATCTGACCGAGCACTCCTATCAAGCAGCGCCGGTTTCGGAAAGCGTCCTTGAGTATTGGCGTAAGCGCGGCATTCCGGGACAGCTCTACTTCGTTACCGAGTTCGGCTACGGAGCCCTCGAAGACATTGATGCGGTGCTGGAAAAGTATGGCCCGAATCCGAAAAAACACATGGAGGATTACAAGGGCTTCGTGGAACAGAAGAAGCAGGTGGAGTGGGCCTTCCGGCGAAATGGCGCAGGCGAAATTTTCCCCGAGGTGGCGGCGCTGCGTGAAGCTGCTCAAACCCAGCAGGCTAACGCGCACAAGTTGACCGTCGAATCGTTTCGCTCAAATCCACGCGTCGGCGGATTCAACGTCGTGCAGTTGTTCGATTCCAACTCAAACGAAGTGGATGGGCTGGTGGACTTCTGGCGCAACAAGCGAAAAAAGTCGTTCTACATGTTCCAGCAACTGAACCAGCCTCTGCAGTTGATCGTGCAGTTCAGCCCGTTCAATCCCAAAGCGGGACGCGAGGTTCAAGTGGACGTCACGCTGGTCAACGAGGATCGCATTTCCGGCGCCAAGACGCTTGCGATGCGCGCGACCGGACCGTCGGGAGCCGAGTTGTTTTCTCGGACCGTGGCGGTGGAGGCGCAGCCCTGGGCGACGCGGCTCTTCAGCGGGAAGATCCCGGTGGGACAAGCGCCAGGCAAAATCATCCTCGACGCCGAACTGCGTGGCGATTCCAAGGTCATCCTCAAGAAGACGGAGCAGTTGACCGTGTATCATCCGCGCGATTTCGCTTGGCCGGTGGACGGGTTCACTCTATTCGACCCACAGAACCGCTGGCCCGCAGCCAAGGCGCGGAATTACGATCCCGAAGCGGAGCGCCCGCAATTGGTACTAGCGCCGGAGTTCACTGGGCTCTGGCGGCAGCCCGCCGAGTTCCGGAAATTCGTTCGACTAATCGACCAGGTCCGCCGCGGATCGATCATTCTATTTCTCGGCATCCCGTCCGACGGAGGCCCGATCTACCACCAGCGCGGCCTGGGTATCATCAGCAACTTCAGCTCGCTCACCATAAACTCCGTCCTGGGCTTCACGCTCGGAACCGACGGCGATAACGATCCGTGGGGTGCATATTCCGGCCCGTACGGCTGGTCGGCAGGGAACACCCGCGCGGGCAGTCCCGTCACACGGCATGCGGTATTCGACGGACTACCCGGACCGGGACTCATGGACTGGCAATACGGCAACATCATGACCGCGCGCATCCCTCTTCCGTTCTGGGCGTCCGCCGAACAGACCGGACCGGCCATGCCGATTATTCCGCTCGATAGCGGCAAAGTGGCCTGCTGCGCTTTCGAGCTTCTGGACAACCTGGAGCACGACGGTCTCGCGGAGAGACTGCTCTCGAACCTGGTGGGATACTTGCACCGGCAATTGCCCGCTCAGTTGCGGCAGCGGACCGCCCGTGAGGAAGAAACGCTCCGATTCCATCAACAACAGATTCAGGACTGTTGGGATAAGTTCCCACTCGCCTGAGCCAAATCTCAAGCGAGACGGAACGCGGTCAAACCGCCATCGATCACCATCGACGATCCGGTCACGATGGAGGATTCATCCGACGCGAGGAACAAGACAACCTGGGCGACTTCGTCCACCTCAGAGATCCTGTTGAGAACGTGCAGCCGGTTGACTTTGTCCCAACTCAAATTAGGATCTACTCCCGAGTCGATCCACTTCTCCACCAGCGGTGTCCGCGTGTACGTCGGGCAGATGCAGTTTGCCCGGATGTTGTCCTTGCCGTAATCCGTGGCGATACTGCGCGTCAAACCGATAATCGCCGCCTTGGTGGCGCAATAAGTCGCGAGGCATGGCTCGGCGAGCAGGCCGTTGGCCGACGATGTCAGGATGATGCTTCCTTTGCCCCGCTTTTGCATCTCGGGAATCGAGTACTTGCACGCAAGGTACATGCTCTTCAGGTTCACGTTCATGACCTGGTCCCATTCTTCTTCGGAGACGTCGACCACCGCGTTCCCGATCACCACGCCGACGTTACTGAACAGGATGTCGACTCCGCCATAGGTATGCACGGCTTGGCTGACCAGATTTTTGATCTGCTCCGACCTGCGTGACGTCGGTCTTTACAAAGATGCTCTCGCCTCCGTTACGGCGAATTTCCTCAGCAGTCTGATTTCCGCCCTCGGCGTCGATATCTCCGCCAACCACCTGAGCTCCTTCCGCGGCTAGCCGCATGGCCGCACCGCGGCCGATGCCAGACGCTGTTCCGGTGATGACGGCAACCTTATTCCTTGAGTCGCATATAGATTTAGCATCAATTGGCAGATTGCCTGGGCGGTTGTCTCCAATTCATCTTACGCTCATGAATGCCGTAACACAACGCAAAAATGAGACTGCCTTGACCACGAATCAATTTAGTGATACGTTATCCAAGTAAGAGGCTGGGATCGGTGTTCCTCAAAACATTCGCCGTCTTCCTTCCGCTCCTCCTGTGCGCCGCCCCTCCGGATTTTGATCGGGAAATCGCCCCTATTCTGCGAACCCGCTGCCTGGGATGCCATGGAGCCCCGCAGCAGATGAGCGGATTGAGGCTGGATCGGCGTGAAGATGCCCTCCGAGGCGGATACTCCGGCAAGGTGATCCAGCCGGGCGATAGCGCCGCCAGCCGGCTCTACGTGCTCATCACGACAGGTGTTCCGCGCGAGGGCGCTAAGCCCCTGGTAATGCCACCAGTGGGCGCGCGGCTCGACGCCACGCAAACGGACCTCATTCGCCGCTGGATCGATGCAGGCGCGGTGTGGCCTGCCGACACGGAAGGTCCAACTACGCAGCGGCGATCGCTGCCTTGGTCCTTTCATGCGGTCCGCCTTCCTCCCGTTCCCCAGGTTCACCACACGGGTTTGGTGCGCAACCCCATCGACTCCTTCATTCTGGAAAAACTCGAAAGCCTCGGAATTGAGCCCTCCCCCGAAGCTTCAAAGAACACTCTCGTACGCCGCGTCTATCTGGATCTGATCGGCCTACCGCCAACGCCTGAGGAGACAGCCGCCTTCCTGGGCGATCAACGTCCGGATGCCTACGAACGATTAGTCGATCGCCTACAGGGGTCGCCGCATTACGGAGAAAAGTGGGCTCGACCCTGGCTGGATCTCGCGCGATACGCAGACAGCGAGGGAGCCTTTGACGATTGGCCGCGGCCCTACGCCTGGCGTTACCGGCAATGGGTGATCGATGCGCTGAACCGGGATATGCCGTTCGATCAGTTCACCATCGAGCAGATCGCCGGTGACCTTCTGCCTGGTTCCACCGTCTCCCAGAAAACCGCCACAGGCTTTCAACGCAACACGCTCACCAGCCGCGAGGGCGGCATCGATCTCGCCAAACTGCGGTACGACCAACTCGTCGACCGGACCAACACTTTGGGAACCACCTGGCTGGGCTTGACCGTCGGCTGTGCCCAATGCCACGACCATAAATACGACCCAATCACGCAGCGGGACTATTACAGCCTGTTGGCATTTTATGAGAACGCGGTCGAGAAGGACCTGGAAGCTCCCACGCCCGGCGAACTCGGGACATATCTGCGCACCGTAAACCAGTACCGAGGCGACCGCCAGAAGCTACTGGAGCAATACGATGTCCCACGCCAGCAGAAGGAATGGGAAGACGAGATTCGCTTTGCCGCCGCCAACCCGGGCAAGCATACCGATTGGGATCTCTCGTATGACGATTACACAAAGATGGTAGACGACGGGCCCAGAATTCTGAATACCGACCCCACCCGCCGCACGCAGCGCGAGCAGGACGCCGTGACTGACTACTATGTCCGTTGGGGAGAATACGGGATTGGCAAAAAACGATATGAGGAACTGAAGCTGAAGGAGCTTAATGGAAAATTGAGGGCCCTGCGAGAAAAATATCCGCCGCTGAGCATCGTCATGACGCTCGCGCAGGACGGATCGCAGGCGCCCACATACCTTCGCATTCGCGGCAATTATAAGGACCAAGGTGTTGAGGTGACTCCCGGCACGCCGGCCGCTCTCCCTCGCCTGCCCGCGGGCGATCCGCCAAATCGGCTGAGTTTGGCGCGCTGGCTGGTTTCGCGCGAGAATCCGCTCGTCGCGCGCGTGGCTGTGAATCGCATGTGGCAGGAGTTGTTCGGGCGCGGTCTGGTCAATACCTCGGCGGATTTCGGCATGCAAGGTGAAAAGCCGACGCATCCGGAGTTGTTGGACTGGCTTGCCTCGCAGTTCATGGACCGCGGTTGGAGCATGAAGGCGATGGAACGGCTGATCGTGCTGTCATCCACCTATCGCCAGTCCTCGAGTGCGCGGCCGGATTTATCCACACGCGACCCGGGCAACACTCTGCTGGCACGGCAATCGCGCTTCCGGCTTCCCGCGGAACTGATTCGGGATTCGACTCTCGAGGCCGAGCGGGCTTCTCTCAGACACAGTCGGAGGCGAGAGTGTGCGGCCGCCTCAGCCGGAAGGCGCGAATCTGCCGAACGGTGAGTTCAAGTGGGTGGAGAGCACCGGCAAGGACCGTTACCGCCGTGGGATCTATATCCAACTCCAGCGCAACGCGCCCTATCCCCTGCTTACCACTTTCGACGCGCCGGACCGCACCGCCGCTTGCTCGCGGCGCGAGGTTTCGAACACGCCTTTACAAGCTTTGAATCTCATGAACGATCCGGCGTTGGTCGAGGCCGCGCAGGCGCTGGCCTGGCGCGTTCTCACGGAAGCATCCAACACGAACGAGCGCATCGATCGCGCCTTCCGCATCTGTTATGCGCGGTCTCCGAAACCTGCCGAGCGCGACTCGTTGGCCAGTTATCTGGAACGCCGTACGCAACTGGCCCGAAAGAATCCGAAAGCGGCCGAATCGATGCCCACCGCGGACCTGCCGGGTGTGGACCCCGCCGAGGTGATCGCCTGGTTCGGCGCTAGCCGCGCGTTGTTGAACTCCGACGAATTTCTTACGCGAGAATGACAAGATCATGGAACCACGCGATCTAGCACGTATCATGCGCCGCCGCGATTTTCTCGGCAGAGCCGCTGGCGGCGTGGGAATGGCCGCATTGGCCAGCCTGATGTCAGCCGAAGAGGCTGCTCCGTTCGGACCCAAAAAACCGCACTTCCCTGCCACGGCCAAGAACGTCATCTTCCTTTATATGGAAGGCGCGCCCAGCCAGATCGACCTCCTGGATTCGAAGCCCGAGCTCCAGAAATGGCACGGCCAGCCGCTGCCCCCGTCGATGACGAAGGATCTCAAGCTGGCGTTCATCAAACCAAGCGCCACCATTCTCGCCAGCCCGCGTAGCTTCAAGCGATACGGTCACAGCGGGGCTGAATTGAGCGATTTTCTCTCCGCCTGGGCGCCGATCGCCGACGACATGTGCATCGTTCGCTCGATGTACACCGAGGCATTTAATCACGAACCTGCCGATCGCATCCTTCTGACTGGCCATATGCTGCCCGGCCGGCCGACTATGGGGTCCTGGGTTCTCTATGGCCTGGGTAGCGAAGCGAAGGATCTGCCGGGATTCATCGTGCTCAGCAGCGGTAAAGGCAACCGGAGCCAGTCGACTGAGTGGACCAGCGGCTTCATGCCGTCAAGCTACCAGGGAGCAATGTTCCGTCGTACCGGCGACCCGGTTCTCTATCTTTCAAACCCACCTGGAGTCAGCGTCGAGGAGCAGCGCGCCGATTTCGATCTGGTGCGCTCGCTCAATCGCGAGCATGTCGCCGACACCGGCGATCTTGAGATTGCCTCCCGAATCGCCAGCCACGAGATGGCATTCCGGATGCAATTGAGTACACCCGATCTTCTCGATTTCTCAAAGGAACCGGCACACATCCGCGAGTCGTATGGAGTAGATCGCGAGCCCACACGTGCTTTTGGCGCCAATTGCCTGCTGGCGCGCCGGCTCGTCGAACGCGGAGTGCGGTTTGTCATGGTGACGCATGCAGGTTGGGATCAACACAGCTCTCTCAACAAACAACTCAAAGAGAACTGCGACGTCACTGCCGGGCCCATCGCTTCTCTCATTCAAGACTTGAAGCAGCGGGGCATGCTGAGCAGCACTCTGATTGTGTGGGGCGGCGAGTTCGGCCGCACGCCGATGGGTGAATTCCGGCGGCCCGAGGATGCGGAATACGCCGGCCGCGATCACCACGCCAACGGTTTCTCAGTCTGGCTGGCTGGCGGCGGTATCAAGCCGGGAGTCACCATCGGGCGCACGGACGACCTCGGGTTAACGATCGCCGAAGATCCAGTGAACCTCAACGACCTGCAGGCCACCATTTTGCACTGCCTCGGATTCGACCATACTAAATTGACGTTCCGCCACATGGGCCGGGACTTCCGCCTCACCGACGTGCGCGGCAAAGTTGTGGATAGGATGCTTGCATGAAACGATTCGCTATCGGCACCGTCTTCGTCAGCCTGCTCGTGATTGCCTGGGCGCAAACCGGGCCGGGAGCGGCTGTGCTCGTCAGCGGTCAGGGAAAGATGAAGTTTCGGGTTTTATACACTTCCAGCCATCTGCCCGCCGAAGCCCAGAAAGTACTGAACTCCGCACATGGCGGTTTCGCCGTCGATACTCGCGCGGGAAAAGGCGAGACCTACTTCTCACTCAAAGGCGCAGGTATCGTTCAAATCAGCGGCGACATGAAGAGCACACGGCTCCTCGACACCGCGGCTGAAATGAAGAACGTCAATCTGCACAACAGCATGATTTGGATTGCGTCCGATGGAAACCCCTACTTGACATTTCCCTCCGACGAGGCGCATGAAGTCTTCACGACAAAGCTCGATGGAAAGCTCGTTCACACGCTTCAGCCCCCAGACGGCGGAAGCGATCTCGGTAGCCCCATCGTCAACGACTATTTCGCAGGCAAGGGAAACTTCGTGCCCACCGACGTGGAGTATTTGGATGGACTGCTCTATATGACAACGGGCTACTCGAACCTGGACTTCGTGTTGACGGCCCGCGTTTCGAGCTTACAGCCCTTCCAAGCGGTCTGGCACGATCTGGCATTCGGTGGCCGTGGAACCGGCGTCGGCCAGTTCGGCACCGGCCATGGCATTACAGTTCCGCCCGGGAAAAAGCGCATAGATGTCACGGACCGCGCCAACGCTAAAATCGATCGCTTCACACGTTACGGCCAGTATCTGTCGAGCGTAAGAATGCCGATCGGCTCCCTACCTTGCGATATTTCTTACGTGGGGAACTACGCAGTGGTCGGTTCGCTCGATGGTCCCGACCGAAGCAAGGGTGCTCCGATCTACATCCTCGAGAATGATCATTTAATTTCTACCATCATGCCGAAGGATGAACTTGGCCTGACCAACTTCAAGCACATCCACAACGCGGTTTTTCGGGAGTACGGCAACAAGCTCTACATCATCGCCCAAGCGTATCAGCCGGGCGATTTCGCTATCTTGGAACAAGTGACCGACTGAGGAGCACACCAACGAAACGCCGGTGGACGATGATGAAGTAATCCGGCTGGCGCTAGTTCACGCGAGTAGGGGCGAACAGCCGCACCGGCCCGAAGAGTCCGCTGGCAGTTGACTGTTTTTCGAATTCATTGGCTCGACCGTCATACGGTCCGGGCCATCCTGGTCCTTTCCGTAGTGCCCAAGCATTGCGTACGGCCGGAGAAACCAGATAATTCGCCAGGGTGTTCGTGACTTGGATCCTTAGTTCGTTGGGACCCGCCCGAAGCGCCTTGTTCGTATGCACCCAGTAGGGCGGCCAGGCGCGTGCGCCAAGGTGTTCGCCGTTCAGCCAGACATCGGCGGCCGCAGCCACCTTGCCAAGATCGAGAAAACGGTCCTCCCCGGCAGGTCCGTGATAATCGAAGGGAATTCGATATTCCGCGGTTCCCGAGAAATCGTCGCCGACCAAATCCTTCCAGTCGCCCAGTTGCGCCGGCCGCCACGGATCAGCGGAAAACGTATTTCTAGCGAAGTCGTCCGCCTTAATGACGGTCTGGTCCACGCGGCGAATCTGCAACTCATTCCCAATTGCAATCGATTGGCCTTGGTCAGGCATGGCAGGAGGATTGCCGCCATAGCTCTTGCCGTCGAAGAGAATGCAAGCAGCACCCCACGGCGGAAGCGTCAGCGTGGGCGGCGCTTTGGTGATGTCTCCCGATTCCAGATCGCACTGTTTGGCCGTGCCCGGGCCCGCGAATTGCGGAGTCGTCGTCACCCATTCCTGGGACTCGTTGATGATTACGTACAGGCGCCCGGAAGCCAGCCGTCGCTCGGTCACCCGCAAGGCATCCGTCGCCGCGCTCAAGACAATCGTTGGACGCACCGAGCGAGAAACGTGATCGATGGGCGTTAAACTCACCCATCCTTTCCCCACTTGCCGCCGCTCGCTCATCTTGAACGGCTCGGTCCCCAAATGCTGCAAAAAAGTTTGCCGCGCTACCGGCCCTGTTTCGGGCAAAGCGCTGACCGCCACTAGCGTTCCCCCGGTCCGCACAAACCGCGCCACAGCCTCGGCCGTATCATCCGGCAGCATGCGAGCAGGCGACATCACCAGTTCGCGGTAGGACATCTTGCCTGCGTGAATCAGCCCATCGGCAACGGCGGCAGGCATCAGTAAATCGTCATCGACAAGATCAAAATCGATCTGATGCTTTTCCATCTCGAGGACCGTATCGTCATTGGCCTGCGACTCCGGCGTCACTTTCGCAGGAGCGGACGCCCAGAAATCCCGAACCGGAAAATAAAGCGCCACATTAGCCGCGGCCTGCCCGAGCGACAGCACGTATCCGAGGCGCGCGGTGTAATCCTGAAACAGTGGTTGGTAACGCCACAGCGGATTCATCGGTCCAAAGTGTGGCCGCTCCCCGGGCATCAGGTTGCCTGACGAGCCGGCCGGATAGTTTCCCATCACGGTCATGTTGCAGCCGCGGACATACTGATAGTTGGTGAGCCACTTCATCTCCGCCATCGTCAGTCCATTGCCATAAACGCAAAACGATTCCGTCAGTGTTAAGTGCCGGTCCTCTTGATGCGACACACTGCCCGCGTAGCGAGGGAAATGGTGATTCCGCTGGCCCGGGTAAAGTTGGCGCCAGATGGTATCCACACCCGGCAGGTCGAGCCCCCGCATGGCTCGCAGAATGTGACCATAACCATAGAGCGCCGAACCCATGGTGTCGTCTTCCCCTCCGAAATGGCCGCCTGAAAGGATACCGTGGCGGCGTGACCAATCGCGGATAGGCCCCAGATAGGCGTCCTGAAAAAGCTGGCTCCAGACGTCGTAGAAGTCGATTCGCGCTTGCACTCCCTGCGGAGTCATGATTGGCGGATTCGCCAGCAACAGCGGCAACGACGCCATGAGATCGTAGCCCTTCTTCGCTCGGAAAATGCCGGGCAAGGCGGCCGTCCACGGTATCTGTTTGCCTGGAACGAAAGAAGGAACAGCCGGCTCATCGGTGAAGGCCCAGGGAATCAGAGACCCCATGTACTCAGGCATGGCGCGCGCGTATCCTTCGTGCGTCAACTCGATAAACCGGCGAGTGGCGGCCGGGTTCAGGCGGTCCGGCTGAAAGTCATTGCGCCGGATGCGGCATGTCACCAAGGTCTTGCCGCCTTCGACAAAAACAGTAAGCGCCCCGGGAGGCGTAATGGGCTTTTCGCCGTCAACAATCGGGCGGCGCTCGGTGATCAGCGTCTGCGCTCCAAACTCCGGATTGCTCTTTACAACACGGCCCGTCGCGCCGCCGGAAGGCCATCCGCCTTCATCGTAGAGCCAACTTTTCATCCCAAGCCGTTTAGTCTCGTCCATGGCCAGCCGGTAGCGGGCGAAATACTCCGGCGAAAGATAATCCACGTCCAAATGGTTGTCCGTATTATCCGGGCGGAAGTCGCGCGGCATCGGTTCGATGCAGACCGTGAGCAGTTTGTGCTCCTGCATGTCTCGCAACTGCTCGCGAATTCGCTCCGGCGTCATCGCATCGTTCCAGGCCCAAAAAACACTGGGATAGAAATCGACCGGAGGCTTGCGAAACAGATCCGACTGCAGGTTCTGCGCCAGTGCAGATCCCAGTAGGAGGCAACCCATCACTGAACGTCTTAGAAAAACGCGCATCCGTTCTCCACCGTTTTCAATTCTTTCGATTCGAGCGGGACTTTACGATTCTAAGGCAATCCTGAAAGCCTTCCTGCTCAAACCGCATGCTCTCCAGGGTCTTCGGGTTTTCCGGAGCGAGTTCCCCGAGTAGTCCCCGATTCGCGTAGTTCACTATATTGCTAAGGAGCTTTTCCGCCAACGCGTCCCGATTCATGTTCTCTAATAGATTCAAACTCGTCAGGATGATCTTCCCCTTTCCATGCTCATGAATCTGTACCGTGGTGCCCGTGTCCTCGCTGGTTTTCCAATACGTCTGGATTCTCTGGACCGGCACCACGTTGCCGTATTCACGCCCCATAAAACCGTCTTGCGGAACACCTTCAAATACAGGATGTTTGAAAATCGGAACACCCGGCACGGGGTCCTTAAGCCCCCAGGCGTACGCGCCGATTCTCTGCCGATCCCGCACTTCCGGTGTGGTCGTCACATTGAACAGCGGAAAAATTGCGGAAACCGCAAATTGGCTGAAGAATGAGCCGCTCGACCAAGGCGATCCCGTCACCAGGTTTCCTCCGTTGGATGGTATTCCAACGAACACCACCTGACAGCCTCGTTCTACACAATCGAATATCCGGACGAATTTCTCAAATTGCTCCGGCCGGTCCCATAAGGCCGTGAACGGCGTGACCACAATGACCGCAGGTTCCCGCAGGGCCGGATCGAACTCAAGGAACTGGATCCCGCGCGATCGCAGAAACGGCTCAAGCTGCTTTTCCACATCGAAAAGCGCGACCGGCCTGGAAGGCCATTTCAAGTCATCTTCATGAAAGAGTGTGCAATAGTCCTTCTTCTCGACTATCACAGTCGATCCATCCCATAGGGCAGCCTCGATTGGATATCGGCCTGATTCCCCTTGCAGTTGCACCGTCTCCTCGAACACGATAGAGACCCACGGCTTCGCATCCACCATTGCCTCTTTGCTGAAAACCTCCCGCCCTGAAGGAGACTTCACCCTTACAGTCAGCCTCTTCCGCCCCTCGATCTTGTCCTCATTGACCAAAGTGACCTTCAGCTCCACCGGCCGGCCAGCCCGCGCATTCATGGGAGAGCTCCGAATAATCAGTAGCAGAGGTTTATTCAGCTCCTGCATCACGTAAAAGGCTTTTTTTCGCTTGTTCCGCCAGAAATCCACCAGCCCGTCCAGTTCGATCGCGTTCGAATCAAACACCTGGCAATAGTTGTAGCCGCCCACCGCGGGATTCGCTCGCATTGCCTCGGTGAGCTGCCCCACCGCGTCCGCCTGCACCGTCTGACTGGATTCCCTAACCTTTTCCATGTCACCAAAGGCATTTTTCCACGGTCCCTGGAGTGCCTCGTCGTAGATCTGTTTCAAGCGAAAATGCCCTCGATAATCCTCCATTTGAACCTTCGGATGCGGCCCGTAGTCCGCCAATACCGAGTCGAGGTCGGCCATCCCGCCAAATCCATACTCGGTATGGAAATTCAACTGCCCTCGAATCCCCTTCTGGTTGCAATATTCGTAAACATCCTCGCTGACCGGAGCGCCGGGATAGAAATGCTCGTCAAGGTAAGACGTTCCGTTTCCGGAATAGGGAACGTAGTAATGGGACGGTCCGCCGGACGACTCCGTGATCAGGCGCGTGCGATCCAATTCCCGAGCGGCATTGCACAATTCCGGAGCTACTCTCATCGCCGGATACAGCTCGTTGATCATGTTCCAAATCACGATCGAAGGCCGGTTGCGATCTCTCTTGACCGCTTCCCTCACCTCCGCGAGCGCGCGAGACCGCATATGCGGGGAGTCTTCAAACTCGCCCAGCGCAGGTTCAGCCTCCAACAGCAGACCCAGTTCGTCCGCGGCATCCAGAAACGAAAAGGGTGTCGGCTTTTGCCACAGACGCGAGAAATTGAAACCGCCTTCCTTGAAAATCCGAACTTCTTTGTAAGCGAATTCCCGCGTCGGAGGATACTGTAGAGTGGTCGGATAGGTCCCTTGATAGTGCCCGCCCTTCACAAAGATGCGCTTGCCGTTCAAGTTCAAATAGCCATCCTTGACGGTGAACTCCCGAAAGCCAAAGCGCGCGGTTGTAGTGTGCCGAACTCCCTTTTCGTCTGCAACACTCACATCGGCGACATACAAGTAAGGATCATCCGGAGACCATGGATGCGGCTCCCGCAAGTCGAAACGCATATCCACCGAGCTAACTCCAGTCGGAATGAGCACCGGCTTCTCACTGTCGGCAACCGCGTTGCCAGGCTCCTTCCACGGCTTAACAACGACGTGCACCTTTCCTTGCGCGGCCCCTTTCAGCTTATTCGTCACTTCCAAATGCGCCACAATCGCACTCTCGCTCAGCTTCGGCTCGATGAAGACATCAGACAGGTAAATGGGATCTGTCTCCAACAACTCGACCGGCTGCCAGATTCCGCCGAAATTGAAGCCTTCTCCGTGCCATTGCAGCCCGTGCGGAATCTCCTTAAAATTGAACCCGTCGACGGCCCCGCCCGACTTTCCCTCCCAGCCCGGTTGGCCGAGGAGTGTCGATTTCAGCGCTCCCGGTGGATCGACCACCCGCACCACCAACCGATTCAGTCCGCCAACCTTCGCCACATGGGTAACATCCAATTCAAATGGCGTATATCCGCCTTCGTGGCTCCCGACAGGTTGCCCGTTCAACCAGACCTCAGCGAAATAGTCAACCGCCCAGAACTTCAGTCTCAGGATCCGATCTCTTAAATCGCCGGGGATATTGAATTCCGTGAAGTACCAACCAACCCCTCCTCCGATGTCCGGCACGGTTTCCTGCCAGCATCCGGGGACCGTCGCACTGAAAGCCTTGCTCACCACGTCCGTCGGCTCATGCTGATACCAATTTTGCTTCTTGCCGGTGTTGGCCTGATCCAGGCGCAAGCGCCACTGGCCCTTCAAGAAGCGCGCCCCGGGGAAGTGAGTGATCAGCTCTTTCTCCGCCTCGGTAGCCGCCGTTGCGGCAGCCTTCTCATCAGCCGCTGAAGCTGAGTTTAAGGTGGCGCTCGCGGCACCGACATATCGAAGAAATTCGCGCCGATCCAAGGACAGCCTCCCTATTTATCAATACTGTGATATAAAATGAATTAGTTGTCAAGAGACACCATTGGAGAGGTAGAACCGCGTCGATTCGCGTGCAATTGATGGTATACCACGATACAATTGAAGGTTCGGGTTTCAGCATGTCAACCAACCGAGCACCCAGTGCTCCGAAGAAGTATCAGGTCCCGGCTCTCAAACGCGCTTTCGCCATCTTGGACAGTTTGAACCATACCAGCTTCGGACTGACGGTGCAGGAGGTCAGTCTTCAGCACAATCTTCCCTATAGCACCGCCTTTTACCTGTTGGAGACCATGCGTGAATGTGGTTTCGCGGAACGCAGCGAGGATTCCAAAAAATACCGGCTCGGTCACAAGGCGCTCAGCTTTCGCGAAACCAATGCAGGGCGTTATCTTCTCGATCTGCGAACTATCGCCCGGCCAATAATGGAGGAGTTGACCGAATTAACAGGTCTCACCACCCATTTGGCCATTCTCGAGCGCGATGAGGCTGTGTACATCGAAAAAGTAGAGCCCAGCGGCTACATCCGGCTCTATACCTGGATCGGCAAACGCAATAGTCTTCACTGCACGGCGGTCGGCAAGGCATTATTGATGTGCTGTACGGAAGATGAGGTCGGTCGAATTTGTCAACCCGAGACCATGATCCGCCGCACTGAGCGAACAATCACCTCTTTGGAATCGCTCTTGGCGGAGTTGCAGGAATCAGCCGGGCGAGGCTATGCCATCGATGATGTAGAGGATGAGCCCGAGGGCCGCGGGATCGCTGCGCCGGTGTACAACGATCAGGGCAAGGTAGTCGCGAGCCTGGGAGTCGCCGGGGGCTTGAGCCAGATCGAGTTTGGCCGTATGGATGCCATCGGCAAACTTGTCCGCAATTATGCTGGTCAGGTTTCCGGACGTCTCGGGTATAGCCTAAGGGTTGTTCAGTCCGCTGAGCAGGTCACCAGTTGAGTTATTCAAACTCTCAGTACAATCGTCGAGGCGATAAACGGGCAGGTAACTCCGGTTTTGTGACTTCCGCTTCCGTCCAGCAAACGCTCATCATCGTCATCGCGAAGCACGCAATGCCTCAGATGATGGGCCACAATTCTTGCAACTTCTCAGCGCTGGCTTGATATTCCTCCGGGCAGGGTTGGAGCGTGTTTGGCACCGTGAATGTAACGGAAGAACAAGGCATTGAGTGAACAATGAGCGCGAGAAGAGTTGAAAAATCACATTATAGGGGGATGCGAACGTGCGGGTTCAGCTTGGAAAGCTGGCATTCTGAGCTTCCCAGGGCGGCTCTGGTGCAAAGTTTGTAAACGGCGCGGTGCGCCTTCGGATTTGTGACATTTCAGTTCAGGCGGCCAACACGGCGTTCCAAAGTTCCGGCATTGTGATTGAGCGGCGCCCCAGCTTGCCGGTCTTAAACTGATGCTTCTGAATCTTCTGTACAAGCTCGATGCCGCTGATCGTCACGGCCGCGTGATCCAACCGTTTGAATCCGAGCATCGGCCTGGTTCGCTGTTTGATTCGCCGATGGTCTTGCTCAGGTTCTGGTGCAAACTTCTAAACACGTGCAAGTCGAGTATTTGAAGAGCGTCGCTGATGTTAGGCCGCGATAACGGCGGCCCAGATTGCGGGAATGTTCGCCGGGCGGCCCGGCAAGTTTCCGACCTTGAACTGACGCTTCCTGATTTTCGCTACGAGTTCAATTCCACTGATCGTCACCACGGCTGTCTCGAAGCGTTTAAAGCCCAACATCGGTCGGATCCGTTGTTTTACGCGACGGTGATGTTGCTCGATTCCGTTATTGAGATACTTGTTCGAACGTACTCGGACTCGCTTCGGCATCTTTCCCTCTGCCTTCATGTCGGCGACGGCGCGGTGGGAAGCCGCGTAGGCATCAAGGGTAATGACCCGAGGCGTTCCATTGTGCTTCATAGCCTTGCTGAAAAATGCTTTCGCGGCAGTAACGTCCCGCCGTTCGCTCAGCCGGAAATCCACCGTTCGGCCCTGTCTATCAACTGCTCGATATAGATACGTCGAGCGGCCGGTCACCTTTATATAGGTCTCGTCACAACGCCATGAGCCGCCTACGGCTCGCACGTACCGGCTCCATCGCTTTTCGAACTCCGGCGCGTACCGCTGCACCCAGCGCAGAATTGTCGTGTGTGCCAGGGTGATTCCCCGCTCACCCATCATTTCAACCAGTTCGCGTGAACTCAGCTTGTAACTGAGATACCAGCGGACGCACAAAACGATAATCTCGTGATCGAAGTGGCTGCCCTTAAACAGAGCTGGGACGGTCGTTCGTGCATTCATTTCCGGCCATTATCGCAGTCCGCCGCCGGTTCGCGACTTTGCACCAGAACCCTCTGGAGCATGATGCCTTCTGTCGCCGGATTCGCCGGCGCGGTCAGAATGCTGTATCCGGCGAGAGGCAAAGAGACTGGCTGCGTGGTCCAGGTGAGCGGTGGCCCGTTCTGGAATTGGTTCCCGGTAATCACTGTGTGATAGACGGAATATTGTGTGTTCGCGCGCATTCCGCCCAGATAGAAATTCATGCTGGTGTTCGCCGTACAGAATTTAGGTGAAGTGTTTGAACAAATCTTTCGGGGGATGTGAAGGCGACGAACATCAAGCTACCGGTCGGGCATGGCGGCGCACTGTAGAGGGCGACCGGCGGATTGGCTGTAGGGTTCAGGACTGGCTGCGTACCGGAGACTTGCGAGGTGATCTGATAGACCTCAGAGGTGCTGGCGGATTCTTGCGTATCGAGGTTGTTGACGGAGGCCTCCACTTCGTAGCTACCCTCGTGGCTGCTCATTACCCAATCCATGGATGTGTGTTCGGAATAGTCGTGGATTGTCTGGTATTCGATGTTTCCCGTTCTGACGCGAAAACGATAGCGGAGACGTCCGGGATCGGCGTTCGCGGTGCTGGCGGACCATGTGACAATGTCGCCGACGGCCGCGGGCGACGGATGGGACGGGCTCAGCGACAATGACATGGCGGAAGCCGCACTGTCAAAGACGCCCAGTGCAAGGCACCAGGTTACTGCGGTGAGTAACGCCGTGACATTATGTTTTCATGCTCAGTAGTGATTCATACTCTGGGATTCGTTACTTTTGGAAATTGAAACGTAAATGTGGGACGGATTATCTGCATGGCGAATGCCTCTTCGATGAATGCAGGCGGAATTCCCGCCATTTAGGCAACCACGATAGCGGGATCGCCGACTTTCCCTGATTCGCAGACCCCTGCCTCTTTTCGTCGCCTTGATCAATTGGGATAATCTTTTTGCCATGAAGCGGTTCGATGGGCAAAATCACCACCCCTTTTGGACCGCGACGAAAACGGTGAGGCGGAGGCGGGGAAGCCCGCAAGTAAGGAGAGACCAAACCAAGTGGCACGATACAGCTCTGGCGAGGATCTTGTTTCGGCATCGGAATTCGACTATATCCTCGACTTATTAAAGGTGCGTTCGGATTGGCAGGAGTATATCCTCCCGAATCTCAAAACGGCTAAGTCATCACCCCGTTCCCTCCAGGTGCTGTCGGTCTCCGACTACCAGGACAAGACAAAGATGGGCACGAATATTCCCGGAATAACCTACAAGCAGACCGGCGACATCATAACGCAGCAATGGAATATGGGCACCGACAGGAAGACCTTCTTGAGCGCGGCTTTGCACGAATGCGTCCATCTCATATCACATCCCCCGGAGCAGAAAGCTAAGTTCAGCACGGCGTATACAAAGCTGGGTGAGGGGCTATCGGAAGGGCTGGTGGAGCTTGTGACGAAGGACATCCTCGCCACCAATCAAATTACTTTGCCTGGCGTCCGCAAGCTGGGTCACGAGCAACGTGTGCAGGTCGTGAAAGAGCTGGTCCGCCAAATACGAATCCCTCTACTCGCAAGGGTTCTCTTTCTGGGCGACGATCGGCAGCTCAGTATGGTGATGGAATTCACTTATTCAAAGCCCGGGTGGATGGCCATCAAAGCTGGGGCGACGAGCCAGGAAGCGAAAAAGGTTATCGCTTTGATGAATGATTTGCAGAAAGCAGAAACCGAAAAACGAAGGCAGAGGGATCTAGCAAGGAAACCTTCCTAAGAACGAGTGAATCCGAGGTAGGCTGGCAGAGTGCCTGTCAGCGCCGAATTCATCGAGCCGATGCTCCTTCTGCGCACCGAGAAACTGCACGACGGACCGGAGTGGCTGTATGAGATCAAGTTCGATGGCTACCGTTGTATAGCATTCAAAACCACCGGCAGAGTTCATCTCTCCGGTCGCGCAACGATAATGATTTTGCATCGCGATATCCGGGCATCGCGGAGGTTCTCAAAGCCCTGCCCAATGAAACTGTCGTCGACGGTGAGGTCGTGGCGCTCGACGAATCCGGCAAGCCGTCATTCAATGCTCTGCAAAATTACGGTTCCTCAAAGACCCCGCTTCTCTTTTACATGTTCGACGTCCTGGTGCTGGCCGGCAAGGATGTGATGGGTGAGCCGCTCGTCAAGCGGCGCGAATTGCTGGAGACGAAGATCCTGCCCAAGCTTTCAGAGCCGGTCCGGTATTCACCAGAACTCAAAGCCTCCCTAAGAGACTTGATTCAATCGGTCAAGGCGCAGAGGCTCGAAGGGCTGGTGGCGAAGCGGCGGGAGAGCAGATAGGAGCCCGGCGATTCCGATAAGGCGTGCCTCGTTGTGTGCGATCGTTGTCGCTTAGCCGTCTGGCACTTGGAGGCATTTCGCTCGCCGCGCCCGGCGCATCTGCGGGATTGCGGCACACGGGTAGCTGTATTTCATGCAGTCACTGTGAAAGAGACTTCTGAAACACGTCCAGGCCGCTATTGACTGGGGCATGCTGTTTGTGCGCACCCTACGTAACGGAGATGGGCGGTGTGATAGGATTCATAGCCGATGATGCCATCCGCACTTTTCATCCTCCTTATCGTCACGTTGCCCATAAGCGCCCAGCGCCAGCCTTCGGGAGACCCCGCCATTCTGCCCCCCGGGGCCAAGCTTCAGCAGATTTTCTCAGGTGGCATCCTAACCGAAGGAGTCACCTCAGCGCCCGACGGAACCATCTACTTCAGCGACATCACTTTCACCCACACCTCTAACATGCAGGCTGGCCACATTATGAAGTTCGACCCTAAGACGGGCGAAGTTTCCGTCTTTCGCTCGCCGAGCGGCATGTCCAACGGCCTCAAATTCGACGCCCAGGGACGACTGCTCGCGGCTGAGGGTGCGGACTACGGCGGGCGCCGAGTAACACGAACAGACATGAAGACAGGCAAGGCCGAAATCCTCGCCGCCATGTTTGAGAACCGTCCGATCAACTCGCCGAATGACATCACCATCGACGAAAAAGGACGCATCTACTTCAGCGATCCGCGCTATCTCGGATATGAGCCGATTGACCAGCCGTTTCAGGCCGTCTACCGAATCGATCCGGACCGTTCGATCCATCGCATCATCACCGATGCCGGCAAACCCAACGGCGTTTGCGTTTCGCCCGATCAACGCACGCTCTACGTAGGGTCGAACGAGAACGGCACCACCGGAATTGGCCGCGTTCCCGACACCGCGCCCGTCGCCCGCGGACGGATGGCTCTGCTCACCTATGATCTCGCTCCCGACGGATCGGCCAAGTTTCGCAGTGTGCTGGCGGACTACGCGCCGGAAGATGGTCCCGACGGTTTGACCGTGGACGTCGACGGCAACCTCTATGTCGCCGTCCGCCGCATCAGCCGGCCCGGAATATTCGTGTATTCTCCCGCGGGAAAAGAACTTGCATATATCCCCACGCCGAATCTACCAACCAACGTGGGTTTCGGTCGGGACGCGGATTCGAATCTCCTCTACATCACCGAAGGCGGAAACGTCCACCGCATTCGCATGGTGAAAAGGGGCTATCAACTACCTACGCCTTAAAACACGCCAATCACTGTTCGCGGCGAACGACATCAATGTTCTCATCGAAACACCGGACAAAGACGCTCGCCGAGTATGTGACCCACACGACCGCCGCCGCTACCGGTCGATTGCTCCACCAACTGTTAACCGGCTACCTGGTCGCCGAGGCAGGAGAGATCAAGCGTTCTCTGGTTTCGGGCTACATCCACACTCCGGAATCGCAACCCTTACCTACATTGCGGAGGGCAGCCTCGGCTATGAAGACCCAGATGATAGCAGACCGTGTGTTTTTCACGGGTTGAGTTTCCTAGAGCTCTCGGAGTTAATCCTCCCACTATATCCGTTGAAGAGCCGAAATTTGAATAGGTGCCAAAGATCATCGATTTCATCGGCGACAATCCTCTCGCCGTAGAAGGCGGGATTGATTCGCGTGTTCGCGTGAGCCGCAAGATACTCGGTATTTCGCAGAAGGACTTGGCCCATAACGCTGAATGTTGACCCCGGCACGCTGGCCAGAGGGGAAAGGGGACAACGTGTGCCGACTGGGGCTCTTGCAGAACGAGTTGCAGAATTCCTGTCCACCTCGGGGGCTGTCCCATTAGCTTCGAATGGCCGGCCGGTGCAGTCTCGATGGTAACCGCGAGTCGCAAAAAGGTTGCCTACAGAATTGCTAGTGTGAAGGGCTGTCATCGTCAGCTATCGCTTCGCAACAGGAGTGCTCGAGGGCGAGAGAAGACGACCGGGTACCGAGGCGAGGCTCAGGCGACGCGACATCGCTTGTTTGAACGGGCTATTAATGTTGGAGCGCAGCGGCGATCGCGGCCACGGTTGCAGAGCCGATTCTTCCATCGGCAACGAGGCCGTGCGACTCCTGGAAAGCCTTAACGGCAGCTGCAGTCAGGGGGCCGTAGGACCCATCAGGTACCAGGGCGGGCTCGGCGCCGAGTGTGTTGAGCGAGACCTGCACCCACGTCGTACTGTGCAACGGAGGATCTTGGCTCCGCAATGTGGTTTTCCAACGCGTCAGCCACAGCTTTCTCTCGTCCAGGCCCGTAAATCCACCATTTAGATGCAGCGTCACGCCGCTCACATCGTCCGTTTGGGCGAAGGGCAAGCAGCCGCAGAGGATGAAATCGGCAATACCACATGCCAGGGCGTTCGGGGGAGTGTTGACGAGATCAGGTTGGTTGACCAAATCGAAGCCGACCTTCGTGCCAAGTGCATCATAATTCCCGCGGCCAGTCACCTGACTCAGGCCGCGGCCGATGTAAGCGGAGCCGTCATGGGTCCCGGGCCGGTTACCATTCCGTCCGCCGTAGACGTTATCGATCAGCTTGGTGGGAAAATCCGGATCCCCTGCAAACGATCCAACTAATGCAAAGCAGGCCGCCTCACTTCGAAAGCGCGAGGGCCAAACTTGGCACGCGCGCTTTGCAGTGTAATTTATGTTCTCTACCATCTCTGTGCCCGCGCCACATTCTTGGCTGAATTGCGCCATCGCATGCGCGATCACAAGATCGCTGTTCAGCCCATATTTGGCAAAGACGGCCGGCGCGGCGGCCACAATCCCTTCCAGAAGCCCAGGGACCCTGTTATCCCCGTTCGGCCACATCGCGTGCATGATTTCAGGTGACAACATATTACGCTACTTTCCGCTTTTTGTTAAGCATTTTAAAAACGATCTATCAGACGGACATGGACAATTCACGGCGGCTGCAGCGCGATTAGGCACAGGCTGCTATCAAGGTCGAGCATACTCCAAAATTTCCTCTCCCATCAGCAGGCAAGAAGTAGCAGGGGAGTTGAAGTAGATAAACCGCATTCGATATCTCCCCTTGTAAATATATCCCCAGATCTCCAACACCTGGAAACTTTGTGCGGGATTTTCAGGATTG
The DNA here is from genome assembly GCA_963770345.1 of Bryobacteraceae bacterium. GTDB lineage: Bacteria > Acidobacteriota > Terriglobia > Bryobacterales > Bryobacteraceae > CAVYPH01. The sequence continues at coordinate 1,042,341 of CAVYPH010000004.1, forward strand.
CGAATCGAAGGCAGCTGTTTAACCGTCTTATCGATGGTCATTCGATCGGCCGCGCCGGAGTGAAAGGTAAGGAGTTGTTTTGCCCGATCGATCGTACGTGACGCACAAGGTATATCTGCGGCATGGCAAAAGGAACAAAACCCGATCAGGCTCAGCAAAACCAAAAAACGAGCGATGAAGTTCATGTGGTCCTCGCAATAACTTGATCACGCGCTGCCATGAGCAGTTTCAGTACTCTATCATGATCGCTGGTGATAGACGATGGGTGAGCCGCTCGTCAAACGGCGTGAGTTGCTGGAGACAAAGATCCTGCACAAATTGGCCGAGCCGATTCGGCATTCCCCGAACTTAAGGCTTCATTGAAGGATCTGATTCAATCCGTCAAGGCGCAGGGATTGGAAGGTCTGATCGCAAAACGACGGGACAGCAAATACGAGCCGGGTGAGAGCTCGGGCGCTTGGCAAAAAATGCGTGTCAATCAGGATCAGGAGCTTGTAATAGCGGGATACACACCGTCGGCCAACAACTTCGACTGACCTCCGGCCTCGGATTCGCTGCTTGGGGTAGCCGAGGATTGCACCCGACCAAGGGGTGACTGCGTCCTCGCATGGCTGTACAATACGCCTGGAGGTGATTTATGCCCACCTACATTGCACTCGCCCACTGGACGAACCAGGGCTTGCAGAACATCAAAGAGAGTCCCTCGCGGCTCGATGCGGGAAGGAAAGCTTTCCAGGCCGCTGGCGTAAAGTTGAAAGAATTCTACATGGTGACGGGCCAGTACGACATGGTGATTGTTGCCGAGGCGCCCGACGACGCGGCGCTCGCCAGAGCGACACTTAATCTCGCGTCTAAAGGAAACATCCAGACGGAAACGCTCCGCGCTTTCACCGAGGATGAATACCGAAACATCATTGGGGGGCTCAGTTGAAGTTCCCCCTGTGAACGACTAGGAGAAATCCATGGGCTTCGTCATCGCACGAGAGCTTGGATGTCTACCGGATCCCGCAAGACCCTGCTATTCGAGATGCTTCGCAACCCCCAGGAACACGCGCACCAGGTAACAGTGGCTGTAGCGATCGGCTGCATGGCGTACCTGCTCAGCCAGGGCGGAGAACCGTTTTCGAGAGCGCGCGAAAAGATGGTCAGTGAGCAGATTGAGGCCCGCGGAATTCGAGAGAGCAATGTCCTTCGCGCTATGCGTCTGACCCCCGCCACCTGTTTGTCCCTCCCGCCATTCAATTACAAGCCTATGAGGACCGGGCGCTTCCAATCGGCTATGGCGCTACCATTTCGCAGCCCTTCGTCGTCGCCTGGATGACGGACTTGCTGCAACCCACCAAGACCGATCGCGTTCTCGAGATCGGAACCGGCTCCGGATACCAAGCCGCTGTGCTCTCTCGCTTGGTACGGGAGGTATATACGGTCGAGATCCTGCCGGAACTGGCACGCTCGGCCGCGAAGCGATTGACCGAACTCGGCTATCGCAATGTGATCGTACGGCAGGGGGACGGCTATCAGGGCTGGGCGGGAAAGGCGCCATTTGACCGCGGCACCGAAAGACAAACCCCTTCTCGATCAATTGATCCCGGGCGGCCGCCTGGTCGCGGCAGTGGGCGCGAGCTCCGAACAGTCGCTGACGGTGGTTGACAAGACTCGCGAGGGCGCCTTGCGAGTGCACTCAGTAAGTGCGGTCGCATTCGTGCCTATGGTGCCGCGTTAGAAGCGAGACGGATTCGAGCCGCTCGCTACCACGAGTACATTCGCGAACGCTACACGTACCCAATCCAACGTCCGCCTGTCAGTATACGGGCCGCGGAACTCGGCGCCACGATCTTCCTTTCAACTGCTCAGCGCACGCTACGAGCGGGGCAGCATAATCCCCACCAGCAACAAAAGCTACAGCGATTTGGGGCTCCATCTTTGGCGACCCATTGTCGCGACCGCGATCCTCGATTGTTTACTTCACCATTCGACAACCATCAACATTCGTGGCGAGAGCTATTGTCCTCAAGGATCGTCGTCGTGCCGGTTTACTCCCGCGACCCGAAGATCAGCAGGGCAATGCAGAAGCCACGGTTCCTCTTGCTGCCGCCCCGAACAGTCGTGGCAAGCGGAAGGTATCGTTATGAGTTTTCTAAGGCATGAGCAGATCTATCAATCCGATGTGCCATTTTTAAGTGGTGCGGGCGAGGCTCTTTGTGGCTTCGCTTACGGCCTCATCGTCTTGATGAGTCTGCGACTGGCTATTCATTCGGCGGGTTACACTCCTGCATTGCCTGCCTCCGCTTACCAACTCCGGCAAGCGATCCCGAGTTGACGGTGGCACGAGAAAGTTGGCCAAAACATTGCGGCGGTTCGTGTAAGCCAAGTAGGCATTCTCCAAACCGAGGAGTGCCGCATCGACGGCCGCTCGATCCGGGTTCGGTTGGGCGGTCAGAAGCTGGACGATCCGAGCCTGCTGTGAGAAGTCTTCAAAGGCGATTCGGTATTCTCGCTCCGCGACGGCGCGCCCCAACTGTTCACTTGGTGGAAATCTCATACCTATTTAGACGTAATGAGAAGCAAGCCGGTTCGCCCGGACCGTTGAGCAGCCGAGATCGAAGCTTGAACGGCCTCAAAAGGCCGCCAAACTGTGCGCTGACCTTTCGTCGCCGGCCGTATCGGTCTCGATCAAGGCCTGACCAGCATCGAGCCGTTCACCGTAGCAAAGAAGTTTTGGGTTGAGCAACGTGATCTGACTGCCTTGCGCAGGGCTGGGTTAGCGCTCATGATCATGGGGAAGGAGGATCAATGAGGAGAACGTTCATCGTCGTCTGCGCTGCCCTGATAGCAGAGTTGTTGTTAGCTCAGAACGAAGCAACCAAGCCGAAGCTGGATGTACCCTACGTGCCGACCCCGCCGGACGTAGTCAAGGCGATGCTGAAGCTGGCAGACGTGAAGCCAAAGGATGTCATCTATGATCTCGGCTGCGGCGACGGGCGCATCGCTATCGCGGCGGCAAAGGAGTTCGGCGCCCGCGCAGTGGGTGTTGACATCGATCCAAAACGAATCAGCGAAGCTCAGGAAAACGCAAACAAGGCCGGCGTGGCCGACCGCGTGAAGTTCATGCGAGGGAATCTCTTTGATGCGGACATTCACGATGCGACCGTCGTCACCCTGTACCTGCTGCCCAGCGTCAACCTGCAGCTAAAGCCCAAGCTGCTGCGCGACTTGAAACCGGGAACTCGCATTGTCTCGCATAGTTTTGACATGGGCGATTGGAAGCCGGACAAGGAGGTCAGCCTGGATGGGCGCAGCATTTACTTCTGGGATGTTCCCGCCAAATTGACGGGTCCCTGAATGTTCCCCAAAGCTATGCGATGTCACCACGCCCGTGGCGTATGTAGACAGCAAGATCCACACCCACGGTATGGAAACTTTTTGGTCACTTTTCAAGCGCGGAATCAGCGGAACCTATATCAGCGTCGAGCCCTCACCTGTTCAGCTACCAGGATGACCAGATGTTCCGTTACAAAAATCGCAAAGAGCTTGATGATGCGGCCGGTTTGAACTGATGAGTGTTCGGCTCAGGATACGTTCCTTCGGGGTGGGAGCGCCCATTAACCAACCTGGTTCACGTACACTGCCAAATATGACGGAAAGGGATACCCACTTAGGGGTTCGGATGACTTTGACCCCGTCGTACTCAAACGGATCAATGACAACACCACCGAAGCCACTCTGGAAAAATCCGGCAAAGTGGGTGACCACAGCCCGGCGCGTCGTGTCCAAGGATGGCAAGATGATGACCTTAATGATCAGCGGCACGAACGCCGAAGGGCGAAAAGATGCACAATACTGCCGTTTACGAGAAGCCGTAACGGTGATGCCTGCACGAGGCTATTTTTCTGGGTTGCCACCATGCCACAGACTCATCGCTTTGCTCCACGCTTGATCGGCGATGTGTCTGCCCGTGGCCCTTCCGGTAAGGTCTCCCGCTTCGAAATGGGTTCCTCCATATCGCCGGGAAAGGCCGCCTGATTTGCAGCATCCGTGAAGGTCTTCCACGTTAAGGTAATGGGCCGGGCAGGAACTAGGCCGGGTTCGTCCACACCCTGAGGTTGGGATCACCGCCGGACAATTTAGCGGCTGCGCATTTTGTGGCTCAGCTCGGGGAAAACATCGTATGCGCACTTGGTTCAATCAACGCCAAACCTTAGTGGTCGATGGAACCGGCGGCTTGCACGCACCGATCTCGACGTGGGGGATATGGATTTCCGCCAGGAAACCTCTACACATGGGAAACGATGGTAAGCACCGCCGCTTACCAGTTGTCGCAGGACCCGAGAGTGCCGGAAGCGATCGTGTTTGAACCGCCGGGGCGCATTGGCACTCGCCGCACGCTGCCAAATATGACCTACGGTGTTCAACTGCCGCCTGAGGATCCCAAAGCTCTTGCCGATATCATTTTCGGTTTTCTGCGGGGCGCGACTCGCCTCACTGGGAAGAAGTGGGGCATAAGCATCTATGGAGCCTTCGAACGCGCCGATGCCCCGTGGTGGATGACGTATGCCTACGACCTTGGCGCCACGCGGTTCTTCTTTTGGGACAATTCTCAGCTTGCCTGCGTACCTTTCGGCGAAGTCCTCGCTCTCGCCCGCCATCTGCGCGACTACTCGAGAAGCCATCCTCGTCAGGATCCTGGCCAGTTGCCGAGCGCGGCTGAAGTTGTGATCGTTCTGCCCCCGGGCTATGACCTCGGCCATGTTCAGACTGGCAAAGGCAACATGTGGGGCCTCGGTGAACTCAACCTGGAACGGCTCAACCGGCAAGGTGTCGCGTATCGGGTGGTAATGAGCAACTTCTTTACCGACCATTTGATGCTCGCCTCGACTTCGGGAGACAGCGAGCGACGTAATTCTTGATTCTCATCCAAATCTCACGGAAATACTTGAGCACTTCGAGGATACGTCCCGTCGGCACACTGCGCAATTGGAGTCTTTCCCGGTGACACTGTGGGCAAGAGTCGGCCAGCTACGTGTTGGCAACAGCGTTGCCCTGGAGCAGCCGGCGGGGGATATTGTCTGGCTATTTCACTTCGACGAGATCCATCATCGCGGACAGCTATCCACCTATCTGCGCCCCATGGGTACGACGGTCCCGTCGATCTATGGTCAGTCGGGTGACTCGGGGCTTCCATAACCATATGAGACAAGCAGTGGTATTTGAATCGTCCGGTCTGCGGCTTCAAAAGTAGGGGCTGAATTCGTAGAAGGCTCCGAAGGCAGATTAGGAGAGCGGGAAGAATGGCTCTCGAACCAGCGCTTTCCTGAAGCGGTGCATTGCTAGGCGGGCAGATGAAGCGATATTCTTACTAGCTACCGGGCCGACGATCAGCGCGCCTCGACATTGCTCCTGTGACCGGCGGGCCTGCTAATCGTGTAAGACGCTGGAATAGCAGCGTATAAGAACACACCGAGGGACGGGAAAAACAACCCGGCAGCCATGCCTGCGAAGTAAAGAAGAGCACAACATAGCGAAAGCCGCAGGTCCCGGCGCAGCTTCGTGTCGCTTATTCCTTTTTTTATGAGACGGCCCCAGAAGGAGGCGTACCAACGCATAAGGAAGAAAAAAAGCCATGTAATGGCGCGGACGGTCCCATAAAGGGCGACCGCCACAGGTTGCCTTGGATGATTTCCGAGGAGTCCCGTTGGGAAGGGCAAGAAGGCAATCCACATCAGGTACAGGCTGTTCAGCCAAAGGAGCCTTCGGTCCACCATACTCCAGGTCATGGATCAATTCATGGTGCGAGATCCACGCGACCGTGTAGATCAGGAAGCTAATCACGTAGATCGAGAAATGAGGCGCCAACCCCATAATTGCGTGGGTCATCCCCGCACTATTGATATTTGTCCCGAGATCCTGTAGATGGATGTCGAGAATGAGCAGGGTAATTGCGAAGGCGATAACACAATCGCTGAACGATTCGACTCTACTGTGGTTCTCGGAAGTTACACGACCGTTTGCAATCAGCAACATCCATTCCCGGCCGTCGCCCTGCCAGGGTGACGTTACACCATGTTAAAAGGGCGAGTTCATGCCGGAACTCATTTCTCTTATGGAATTCATCCTCTGCGTCCCTGCGGTGGTCCGCATCTTTTACCGCAATCGAAACGACTCTGGTTTCCGAAAAAGCTATTGAGTGGCAGATGCAGCGTTTCCGCGTCTCGGATTAACATGCGAAGGCACGCACGGCCATACAACGTTTAGCCGATGACTGGCGGCCGCATGGACGTCAAAGGGTCTTCAGCAAACCTCGTAAATCGTGCGCTCAGTCCACACCCGAGTCAGCGCAGATGGAAATTCTCGACAAGGACAGTCCAATTCGGTTCGTTTCAGCGTAGTCTCGGTACCCGTGCTCGACCCTACTCCGAGCGTGCCCTACAGCCTTGCACAATCAACTGCTATCCCATTCGGCACTTCCTGCCTGCGTCGATCTCTCATCGCAGTCTCTTGACATCCTTTGTCCCCCTGCTTTGGTCGTTCGGTGAACCGCGCTGAAGCTGCCGTTGTCGCGGCACCTTCGGCTCGCGCGCTTGACACGCGATATGTGCCGTTCATGAGATGCGCTTTCCATTCTGGCCGCCCAGTTGTCCAGGGCACCTGCTTCGCTTGAACCCGCGCGCCCGGCTCTCGCCTCCGTTCTGCTTTGTTGGCTCCCCCGGCAACCTGAACGCCGGTCCCCCCAACAATGCACTCCGGTTTCGATTGGGAGCGGGGCCGCTCGCTTTTCGGTTGCCCCCGGACAACGGGCGGCAGAAAAGGAGAACTGAAATGTACATGAACCAACTCACAATCATCGGCTTCAGCGGCAACGATGCCGAAGCGCACTACACGCCAGGTGGCACACTCGTCACCACGGTCTCAGTCGCGACAAAAGAGTCGTGGAAGGACGCCGATGGTCAATGGCAAAGCCGCACAGAATGGCACCGAGTCGTGACGTTCGGCAAACTCGCCGAATATGCTCGCACTCTCGCCAAGGGATCGCACCTGATGGTGCGAGGCGCAGCTCGCAGCCGTGAATACCAGCGCGACGGAGTTAAGCACCGTGTCTTTGAGCTTCGCGCCGACTCGATTGCCAAGCTCGACCGTGCTGAGCGTCGGAACGAGAGCGATGCCGAGCCTGACGCGAGCGAGAGCTGATTCCAGCCGCGGGTCCGGCGTCGACCGGACCCGTTTATCCTCGCTGGCTAATCGGTCTTGCGAAGACTCGCAGAGTCGACGAGTGCAGTTGCCCACCTATCTCTTCTTGTTGCACTCCCGGTTCTTGACTCGTCTGCGCTTCTCGCTCGACCTCGCGCGATCAACAAACGGATCGAGGTGAAAAACGCAGTGCTTTACTGTAGAACCACCGCGCCGTTAGTTAGACTCCGAACATTGACCCCCTTTTCTTGGGCCTTGTGACATCGTGAGTTGGCATTGCTCGAGGCTGTTGAGTTCTTGGAACTCCACGGCGCGACGTTGCTCGGCCGCGATGTTGCCCGCATCTGCCTGCCGTCAACCTCGGAGCGTGCCCGAGCGTGCTTGACCTCGTCGAAACTTGTCGACCAGAGGATTGGGCAGATGGTGCAGACATCATCGCACTCAGAAGCGGTACCCACTGTCACCCGAATTGTGAACGGCTTCTGTCGGGGCTTTCTCGAATTGTGAACGGGCACGCAAGGGCTGTGGCAGGACTGCGAAGGCTCGGTCGAGCACGAGACTGGTTCCGTCCCGATCGATAAAAGCCGGGCATGCCGGCCACATCGCCCTGACGATATCGAGCCAGCCCTGTAGCTTTTCGCGAAACTTGCGAGGTCGAGCATACTCTGCGTTTCCAAGTTGGCTGACCAAACCGAACGCTCCAAAGAGTGGCGCACGTTCTCTGCCGCGCGCTGTGAAGCAGCGATACGAGAGCCACATAAACAGGTCGAGAGCCGCCGGGCAGGACGAAAGGGCTTTGGCTGCTTCGAGGTCGGTAGGGATTGGATGATCGAGAACCTCCCGATAGAACTCATCGCTCAATAGAATCATGTTCTGGCATTCGCCAGGCAACAGCTTTTCGTCCGGATTTCGGTAATACCAGATTCGCGCCTCGCTCATGAAGTTGAACCTCGCCTGGTGTACGATGGCAGCACGCGCCAATTGGGTGTCCGTACCGAAGAAGATCGTCGCGCCAAAGATTCGCTGGAATGATGCGACCAGGCGCCGGTACTGCGATCCACCCTCTTGCAGTCCGAACGCGTCCAACATTTCGGCAGCGTTCTGGAAAGTGATCCGGGGCGACTGTTGGCGGACCGCCACAGTCGCAAGGAAGATTGCGATCAAGCGGTCCTGTCCCCAGGGCAAACCGTAACTGGGGTGGCCGGTGACTTGAAGGACGAACTGCCCATTCCGGCGCTCGTGGAGCAAACAGCCCGGTGCCGGACGCTTCAACGGGAGACCACATAGGACAAACGGCCGGGAGGAGAAGCCGAGGTTCTGGCGGTCAGCCTCGCGATTTTCCCGGACGAGTTGGATGGTCTCCGCTTTGCGGAACTTACGTTTCGAAACAAGCAAGTCCGGCCGGGTGTCTTTGATAATGTGGCTGATCGGCTGGAGCCCAGAACCATGACCGGAGCGACCCGAAGATGTTCGATGCATGGCTACGAACTCCGGCGGGAACGCTCCGCAGACGGCCGGAGCTTTGTGACGTATTTGTGCCAACTGACGCACTCAATGGCACACGATGGCACCCTCATATGGCTCCTAAGTGCTTGCAAACGCGTGGGACCGAGGGGGATGAATAGGTTGAGGTGCTAGCGGGAGCAATCTCGTGGGGGTTCAAGTCCCCCTCTCCGCACCAAATATCTGGCTTTCGTATCAATAAGATACGGAAGCCATTTTCGTTTGTGCCCAAATTGTGCCCAAACTGCCAGTGCGTCCCACCTAAGACGTCCCAGCACAGTCAATGTTGATCGCGAACCGGGAAAACCGTTCGACGGAGTCCGATCAGCCCGCCTCGCGCTTACCGGCCACGGTTCGGCTCAATCCCGCGTTCGTCATAGGCAATATGAGCGCGTTGATTCGAGCCGCTCATCCGCTGGCTTACGTCAGCGCGGATCTGCTCCGACTGCCTCCGGCTGAAGGTCAACACCCCCATGAGCGCGTCCTTCTTTTCTTTCGGTCCCCACTGAGCGCTCATGATGCCGGTGACGGTGTGTGCGTTACCGGCAAGAAGCAGGTGCCCCACCTCGTGGGTTATGGCTGCGCCCAGCAGGCGGGGCACCGCACCGCGATCTTGTTCGGCGAAGACGCCGACGCGTTCGGCAAAAACATAAGCGTCCACTGGAAAAGTACCGTCGGAAGTGGGCACTGACATCCCCAGTATTTTCGTAGAGGCGGCGCGCTTGCCCGCCATTGGCTCGGGCAGGAGGCGGATGTATAGATGAGTTACACCACCGGCGGTCGGCGCACCTTTTCAGCGCCGTCGCTGCCGGAGAAAACCGGCAATTGCTCCACTGTGTCCGAAGCCCCGCTTCGTGGAGAATCCGCGCCGCAAATGCCTCCGCTTCGGCTAGTTCACCTGGGTCGATTCCGGCATAGTCGTAAACATGAATGGTCATTTCCAGGTTCGCGGCCGCCTGGCCGTATGCAAAGGTCCAGGCAAACGTAAAGAGCAGGCATGTTTTGAAGAGTTGTCGAGGTCGCATAGGACCTCGACTTTGGCCCATAAGCGGTTACCATTCCATGGACGGACGGTGTTCTGCCGCCGATCCGCCGTGGGGGCGACCTGACCCGCTAAGTCCTTTGCCAGCTTGGGCTAGTGACTGCCTCTGAACTCGTGTCCAGAACGCGTCAAGGCGTATAATGGCCGTGCCCACGGTCGAATTCAGGAACTAATTCAGGAACTATGGAGAATCGGAGCCGCCGCCTTTTTCGCTTCGGAACATTCGAAGCCGATTCCGTCACGGGCGAATTGCGCCGTGCTGGCCGTCCGGTCGGTTTGCAAGAGCAGCCCTTTCGTCTGTTGCTGGCACTGCTCGAGCGTCCGGCCGAAATCGTGACACGAGCCGAGCTTCGCGAGAAACTCTGGGGTGAGACTCACGTCGACTTCGAAGAAGGCCTCAACACGGCGGTCCGAAAGCTGAGGGACGCGCTCGGCGATTCGGCGTCGAACCCGCGCTTCGTCGAGACCCTTCCGCGGCGGGGCTATCGATTCATCGCGCCAGTGGAGAGCGTAGCAGATCCGGCACTAGTGCCCGAGGCGTTGAAACCGGTTCGGGCGCGGTCCTGGTTGCTGCTCCTTCTTGGCGGCAGTATCGTGTCGATCGCGGGGGCCGCGATCTTGGTTTACTGGTTCTGGTTTCGCGAGAAGCAGGAATGGACGGCATCCCCCCCGACGCAACTCACGCGCGACACCGGCATGACTTCAGAGCCCGTAATCTCGCGGGACGGCAAGTTGCTGAGCTACACGTCCGACCGCGCAGGACAGGGTAACACCGACATCTGGATGCAACTCATCGCGGGAGGTGAACCGCGCCGTCTCACTGACGATCCAGCCGATGATCATGAACCGGACATTTCGCCTGACGGAAGCACGGTCATCTTTCGATCTGAGCGCGATCCGCCTGGAATCTACGCGGTCCCGGCGCTTGGCGGCAAAGCAAGGCTGATCATTCGCGATGGGCATGTGCCCCGTTACTCTCCAGATGGCTCGCGAATCGCCTATTCTCTGGGGCACTACGGCTCCGGCGGCTTCTCCGGAAGCTTGCGAATATACGAATTCGGAACGGGATCTACCAAGCGCACAGCTCAAGATCGTTATGTGGGGGGCCCGGTTGCCTGGTCGCGCGACGGATCCACCTTGATATTTGCGGGATGGAACAATCTGCAACTGCGGCCTCTTCACCTCTGGTCGTGTTCACCCAACGGCGGCCCATCAACGCAACTCACTGTCGAACCTGTCTCGGAAGACCGTGCAGTTTTCGATCAGGTCAGCACCGTGTCGGTAGCTTGGCTGAACGACCGGATCATTGTCTCCAGGCGACAAGGCGACTCGGCAAATGTGTGGGCAGGAACAGTCGCGCACGGAACGCAACGGCTGGTGGGAGGTTTGAGGCGACTGACGTTCGGAACAGGAAACGAGGTGATGCCTTCGGTGTCGTCCGGGGGGCGACTTGTTTTCGCAAGCCACACGTATGCCGCGGGGATTTGGGAAGCGACTCCCGGCAAGGACGCAACGGCCGCGGCGATGCATGCGATTACTCACGATGGCGCCATAAACTATAGGCCCTCCGTCTCCGCGGACGGCTCCAAGTTAGTCTACATCTCCAACCGCACGGGCAACTTCGAAGTTTGGATTAAGGATCTTCTCCACGGCAACGAGGTTGCTCTCACACACACCGCCGTGCAAGAGAATTTCGCGGCGATCTCGCGCGACGGAACCAAGGTTGCGTACTCGGACGGCTTGACGATTTGGCTCGCCGCTGTCAGCGGCGGCGAGCGACGGCGGCTCTGTGAACGGTGCGGCAGACCAGACGACTGGTCTCCGGATGGGAAGGTCATAACAGCGGGGGGCCCACGGACGTACACGAACGGGATCAGTTCCGTCGATCCCGCGACCTCGAAGTCTATCGAGATCGCAAATCACGGCATCCTGGGTACAACAGCGCCGCACCTGTCCCCGGACGGCAAATGGCTGACCTTTCACACTTCTGAAAACACCCGTGCGGCAAAGCTAACGATTTCATCGAAACGGCAAGTATTCGTCGCGCCTTACAACGGTTATCCGGTTCCACCGGCAAACTGGATCCCCATCACAGATGGCGAGGCTCTCGACCGCGAAGCCCGATGGTCTTCAGATGGCAATCAGATCTATTTTCTTTCCGACCGCGACGGGTTCCGCTGCATCTGGAAGCGGAATTTGAACCCTGCAACGAAACAGCCTTCCGGGCCAATCCACCCCGTATTGCACCTCCACAATTCTCACATTTCGCTGCTGCACATACCGGACACGGGGAACGTCAGTATTTGTCCCGTCGGGAACAAGCTGATATTCGCGATGGGCGAACTTAGCAGTAATCTATGGATGACGGATCTGAAACAGTAGCGTCGGTCGGGAACAAGTCCCCCTCTCCGCACCAGATCAAAAGCCGTCGTATCCCACTGATACGGCGGCTTTTATCGTTTTCGCAGATCCACCAGCTCGTTTGCATTCAGTTCGGCCTCCTCCTATTTTGTGACGCCATTTGTGACGAGTTTTGGGCATGTGCCCGGTTGAGGAATTCCTCTGCCAGTTTTCCAGCTTCGAGGGTGTCGCTTTGATCTGTGATGTTGTACCGCTCAAAGACACCGCGAGTGCAGTGTCCAGTGATCTTCATGATCACCGACTCCGCCACTCCGGCACGCCGGAGATTCCGAACCGCCGTGCGGCGAAGATCATGGAATAGCAGCCCGGGTACGCCGGCGGCCTGGCATGCCAAATTCCAGCTCATCCGGAAATCCTTAATCGGAACCGAGCCCCGTGTGAAGAGATACTCGCTCGCGTGCGGTTGCATTTCGAGGTACATCCGCATGTCGCCGTATATCGGGACCGCCACAGGTTCTGGTTTTCGGTTCGCCTTCTTGCCTTGCATCCAGATGCAGGAAGCCGCCAAATCGACTTGGTCCCACTTGGTGCGAAGCAGCGCCCCTTTTCGAAGACCCACGTGATAAGCGATGACGAAGAGCAGCTTCAGTTCCTGGGGAAGTTCAGTCAGCAGATTTCGGTAATGTTCAGGTTTCAGAAACCATTTCCGCGGGTCGCCCTCCGCTAGCTTTGGAAAGAACGGCACCCGCCCGACAAGCGGCGGATCTTGTTGATAGCCGAGCTGAAAGGCGCGATGCAGAAGGCCCAATTCGCGGTTCACCATACTGGGCTTGACATCCTTCAACCTCCGCTGGATGTACTGCTTTACCTGTGCGCTCGTCAGCTTCGCAGCCTTAATATCTCCTATGGCCGGGTTGATAATCGACTTGATCTTGAGGGCTGCAATATAGCCTTGAGCCACTCCGCGGACATCGTAGTCTTCGAGCAAGAGTTGGAATAGATCGCGAATTCTCGTCCGATCTGGCGTTAGGTATTCGCCGGAGGCGAGTTTTCCTTGGCGGCGATGCAGGAATGCGAGTGCCTAGTCACGGTTTTTCGTTTTGCAGGGCTCGCGTCGCCTCATTCCGCCGGCCACGTAGTTGCACCACCACCAACCGTTTCTGAGGTAGATCGATCCTTGACCGAGGGTTGCCCGCTTCCGCGACATTTTCATGCGCTCCGTTTGTTCTGCTCGATTATTCGATCTAGGTCCTGGCGATCAAATCGGAGCTTTTTATCCAGGTCTACCGTTGGGATGCGGCCCATATGCACCTTCGCCTTCAGCGCGTCTTTGGTCAGGCCCAAATATGCCGCGGCTTGATCAAGCGTAAGGAGTCGCGGCGTCAAGATGCCATTGTCGCGGAGCCGATCTGCTACTGCATCGGCGATACTATCGGTGTTGATTTCAATCGCCACTAATCACCTCTCTGTGTGTGCATTCTCCGGGCATCGACTAGAATGGTACCCAAACCCGCGCAATCGGCTCGGGGCGCTAATGAATCGTCTTTTTCGGCGGGCCCCCTCGAAGCATTGCTGGCGGATGATCTCGGCAACCAACAGCCATAGATCGCCTACGGGTTCTTCAATTTTCTTGGAGGCCGTATCCATTCTGGTTCCATGCTGTTGCGCGATGAACGCAGCACACAGATTCCGGCCAAGTTGCTGATGATACGGCGACTGCCGTAGTTCTTCGATAGAGTTCCTAATCTGGAATTGAAGATTCTGCATACCATTTTCCTCTGAGAATGCCAGCTTCTACGCTCCCCCTTTGTTTTCTGTCATTTAGACCATATGCTGTCTCCCATGCTGTCCGCAAAGATGCGGCTCGCAGGAGAGACATTTTGTCGCGAGTCAACATCGTCAAACGCATCAAAATTGGCGGCCGCTGGAAGATGTTTTCCATCCCCCGGAATGCCAAAGGCAACTACGACTGGAACGCCATCGCCGACGGCCGTTACTATGTCGAGTGGTACGTGGGCGGCACGCGCCGTCGTGTGAGTGCTGGCGTCACCGTCGCTCAGGCACTTGAGGTACAGCGGCGCAAGCACCATGAACTGGAAGGCCGCAAACTGGGTATCCCCGGGTTTGAAACAGCCGGCGAAACGGTCAAGAAACCTGCATTGCACGTCGCCATCACGAAATACCTGGAGCAGATCGCAGCGCTGAAAAAGCCCAACACTCATCGTAAATATGAAGCCGTGCTCAACCGCTTCGGGGAGTTCTTCCGCGACTGCGTCTCGATCGACGCGATCTCCGGTGACGATCTGACTCGTTTCGTCGTGACCCTCAAGAGAGATCATGGCCTTGGATCCAACACGATCCTGCACAACGCGGTCATCGTCGCGCAATTTCTCAAGCGCCATGGCAGAAGCGGGATCACGCGAGAGGTGTCGCTACCGGAGCGCATCACTCCGCTTGTGAAGATATACCGCCACGAGGAGCTTGCCCGCTTCTTCGCAGTGTGCTCCGATGCGGAACGCGCCTTGTTCGCCACGTTTTTGCTGACCGGTTTCCGCGAGCAGGAGGTGATGTTCCTGCGCTGGAGCGACGTGAACTTCGAGTTGCGGACTGTGCGGGTGACTTCGAAACCGGAACTGGGATTCTACCCGAAGCGATGGGAAGATCGTGAGATTCCGGCCCCGGTGGAACTCATCGAAGAGCTTCGGAAGCATACGCATCGCCCGAACTGCCAGTTTGTGTTTCCATCCCCTACTGGAAACCGCGAACAGCACATGCTCGATCACTGCAAATCTATCGCGAAGCGCGCCAAACTCGACCCGACAAAGTTTGATCTGAAGACATTTCGTTCGACCTATGCCACGGGAATGCTGCGCAGGGGATTCGATGTACGGACCGTGCAACACTGGATGGGCCACAAGTCGCTGGAGACCACGATGCGATACCTAGCGCCGGCCACCGATGTTCACGACGCATTGGACCTGGTGACTATTCCGTCCGTCGGGAAGGCCCCCCTGGCGCCGCGCAAGTCCGCCGCGCGCGAGACCCGTTCCCTTCGGAAGGGAGGACGATCGCACGCCGCGCCGGAGGGCCGGTACCCGCCGGCGCGCTAAACCCGGTACCTGAGCATACCGAGCCTTTGCGCACGGGCCAGTGCTGGATGCGCTGGCCCGAGTGGCCGACAGAGAGTTGCTACTGAGACAATAGACGTGAGGGATGGGCAACCATGCAGATTACGATAGAGCTGCCGGAGGACATCGGCGTAAGGCTTGAGTCGAAGTGGAAGGACCTGCCTCGTGCAGCGCTCGAAAGCCTAGCACTCGAGGCATATCGGTCGCGTGCCCTAACCGCTGCACAACTTCGGCCGCTCCTTGGTTTCGAGACGCAGATGCAGGTCGACTCCTTTCTAAAGGAGCACGAAATCTTCGACTACTCGGCCGCGGATTTCGAACAGGACCGTGAGACTCTTCGGGGCCTCCGAATGAGAGAACTTCGGCCCTGAGCCCGTCCTCTCGATGGTGATGATCGCAGACACGTCATCAAAGTGAGCGGCGCAAAGCTACTTGGCGTCCATCAGCACTCCACAACAGCGTGGCTGGACAAAGCGCAATGGACCAAATAGTCCGGTCGACGTATGAGGTTTCTGGGTACTAGGGGGCAGCCGCACTAGCTTGAGGTGCATGTACCCGTGAAGGGTGCGGAGGTTCAAGTCCTCTCGACCGCACCACTGTCATTTATCAACCCTTTGTCAAAATAGATACCTGTATTTTAGTGCAACAGGTGCCTTTGGATGCGTTCAAGTCGGTTAACCGAAGGGGTTTAGGTTCGAATCCTAAATTCAACACCTTCCCCGGATCGTCAGATTCTGTCGATACTGCGACCGTAACCACTTTTCTGAAACTCCGATCGCGGGCCGCCGACCACGCCCAGATGCTGAAAATCGATGAAGTTTGTTCTGCGTCAGGTATGAACGGTTCCAAAGCGCGGCTGCGTCTGAGCGAATCGCGGCGCGTGACCAGCCGCGGTGCGAAAGCGATATCCGAGCCCGGGCTCGCTCACGATATAGTCCGGATTGGCCGGGTTCTTTTCAATCTTCCTGCGCAGTGTATATACGAGCGCGCGCAAGTACTCCAGCTCCCCTCCGTACTCAAGGCCCCAAACTGACCGCAGAAGCTTCACATGGGGCAGAAGAACGTCTGCGTTCTTCATCATTAATGTGAGGAGATCAAATTCCTTGGGCGAAAGATGAATTTCGTAGTCGCCACGCCAGAACAGGTGACGCTCCAAATCCAACGTCAGGTCACCGACCTGGATCACGCCGAAAATCCACGTTGATCCCACGCCGGGTCGCCGGAGAACCTCCTGCACCCGTGCTTGAACCTCCCCCGTAACTTTCTGCGCCAGCTCTTCGGCTACGCGGAGAGCGCATCCCCGACCTCGGAAGGCGGCTACTAGTTGTGACGCCACGTTCTGGAACAGGTCATCGGACGACGCCGCTTGACCGCAGTTCCGGGATGGTTCAGTCATCTGTTCGACGCACGCGAATCGGGTGACCTCACAATCGGTTCCGGTGGACGCTAATTGTCCGTCGCGAATGGCCACAGCGGAGACAACCGGTCGCTGCTCACGCGTTGTTATCCTCATGAGTCATCCACCATTCAAGACGGGATGACCAATTCCCGCAAGGTCCTCTGTTGGTCGTAAGGTGGGTAGCGCAATCCGCCAATATCCAGCCGCGTACTGTGATGGAGGACGCCGCGGACGTTGCTGTAGGCACGGAATCCCCACTCGCCGTGGTACTTGCCCATTCCGGAAGTTCCTACGCCGCCAAATGGTAAATCATGGATGATCGGCTGAAGGGTGCATTCATTCACCCCCGCATCCCCTGAAGCAGTCGAATTCAGAATCTGATCGGTCAGGGACTGGTCTTCGGAGAATATGTACAAGCCGAGCGGACTCGGCCGTGCGTTAACGAACCCGATCACCTCCTGAGCATTGTCAACCTCAATCACGGGCAAAATGGGCCCGAAGATTTCTTCCTGCATCGCAGGGGAGTCTGGCAAGACGTTCACCAGCACCGTCGGCGCGATAAAACGGTCTGCCCGGTCGTGCTGGCCGCCATAGTACACGGTCCCACTGGCGAGCAGATTTGTGAGCCGATCATGGTGGTGGAAATTAACAATCCGGCCATAATCCGGACTCTTCTGAGGATCGTCCCCGTAGAACTCAAGCAACGTCTCTTTCAGACACTTCAAAAATTCATCACGCACATCCCTGTACACGAGCACGTAATCGGGGGCGGTGCACGTCTGGCCGGCATTAAAACAGCGCCCGAAGGCGATGCGACGGGCTGAAACCTGCAGGTTGGCCGAAGAGTGAACAATGCACGGATTCTTGCCGCCGAGTTCCAAAACTACCGGGGTTAGATTCTTTGCCGCTGCCGCCATGACGATCCGGGCGACGGTAGTGCCACCGGTAAAAAAGATGTGGTCCCAGGATTGTTCCAGCAGCGCAGTAGATTCCTGAACTCCGCCGGGAACGACAGAAAAGGCGTTGCAGTCGAGATACTCGGGGACCAATCGAGCGATGACTTCGGAGGTCGCGGGGGACAGATCTGACGGCTTGATAACCGCGGCGTTGCCAGCGGAAATCGCCGCGACCAAAGGGGACAGTGTCAGCATCACGGGGTAGTTCCATGTCCCAATAATCAGTCCTACCCCAAGAGGATCGAATCGCACCTGAGCGTGCGACGGCGTCAGGACGACCGGTGTGCTCGTGGGTAAAGGCTTCATCCAGTGCCGCAGGTGTGCGAGAACATGGTCTATTTCACTCGTCATATACTTCACGTCGACCCAATCGGCCTCAATCCTGTTACGGCGGAGATCCTTCCATAGCGCGGCATAGAAGTCCTCGGCGCGTTCTTTCATCATCGACCGCAAAGCAGTTAGCTGAGTTTCCCGCCATTCTATGGAGCGAGTGGCACCGGACAGGAAATAATTGCGATGGCGAGTTGCGAGACCATTCAGATCGGAGGTCTTCGTGGTTTCGGCTCGAGTCGGTGTTGTCTCTGGCATTTTGGTTCTCCGTCAATCAATGCAACGAGGAGGCATCGGCGCCGTGGTCCATCGGCAATTGCAGACGAAGCTGAGGCGAAGGGGCGCCCGATTTCCGGAGTGCTGGGCACCGCCGCGTCCCGCGGGATCATCGGGCCGGCGAGGAAGGCGGTGCGGCCAGCCCGGACACCATTGGCGAAGGCAGCCGCCATTTGGACCGGGTCAAGGGCGCACGAGACAGCTGTATTTATCAGAACGCCATCGAAGCCCCACTCCATCACCTGACAGGCGTGAGACGGAAGGCCGATGCCTGCATCGACAATCAGGCGAACCTGAGGCGCACGGTCACGCAGTTCCCGAAGACCTCGGGGATTACGCGGACCCTGTCCGGTTCCGATGGGAGCCGCCCAAGGCATAAGCACCTCACAACCGGCGTCCATTAAACGTCTACAAAGAACCCAATCCTCAGTGCAATACGGCAAAACCTGGAAGCCTCGTCTTATTAGGTCGGTGGCAGCTTCCACGAGACCATAAGGATCTGGCTGCAAGTTGGCTTCGTCTCCTATGACCTCAAGCTTTATAAGATCGGTTTGAAACAACTCGCGCGCCATTAAGGCCGTGTTCACCGCCTCGCTCGCCGTGCAACAGCCTGCTGTGTTGGGCAGAATCGTCCGGCCCGTTTCCCGTACCAAGTCCCAGAAGGACTGGCCAGAATAGCTCGATCCCGAGACTTGGCGCCGCAGTGACAGCGTAAGCATTGCAGGGGCAGCGGCACGGACGGCGTCGGACAATACTGCCGGGGATGCGTAACGCGCAGTCCCGAGCAGCAGACGGCTTGTGAAACTCCTTCCGTACAGATTTAGCCGATCTTCTCTTTGGCTTTCTGCCATCTCAACCTCCTGCCGCAGGATGAAGGATGTCGATCCTGTCGCCCGGCTGGATGCGGCAGTCTTCATAGCTTCCTTGCGGAACAACTTCCGCGTTGCGGGCTACGGCGAACGGAGCCGCCGGCGCCAACAAGCGCAGTAATTCCACGAGTGTTCGAGGCTCGGGAAGCGAGTGTGTTTCGCCATTCACGATTACAAACATGTATGTTCCTTATCCTGAAGGCCGGTAAAAACGGTTACGGGGAGATTCTCACGCAGACACGGCCATTCTCTAAAACCCGTAGACGGCTGCGGACGCGACAGCAGAGCCAACACTTCCTCGACGACAGTCGGCGTTAGTAAGAATCCATGACGATGAAGCCCGTTAATGCGAAGGGTCTTCTGATTACGGTCAAAATGAAGTCTGGGCAGATTGTCCGGCAGGGCAGGCCGCACTTGAGTGTTGAATTCGAGAATGCGCGCTTCCGCCAACGCGGGTAGCACCGAATATGCGGAGGTCAAGAGCTCAAGAGCGCCACGCACGGAAACAGGTGAATCATCATCGCTCTCGATGCTGGTGGCCCCGACGACAAGTCGTCCTTCAGCGCGCGGAATGATATACACGGGGTAGCGTGGGTGCAACAGCCGCAACATATGATGGAGTTCGATTTCGGGGGCATGGAGACGCACGATCTCCCCGCGAACACCGCGCAACCTCGGCCAATCGCACTTGGCACCCATGCCGCGGCAATCCACGACGATTTCGGAGTCGGGGCGGGCACCATCCGCGACGAATGTTTTCCAGTGACACTCGACCCGCTCTTCTTCTAGGGCCACGGCAACCGCCTCCAAAAGCGAGCGATTGTCCACCTGCGCTTCACCGGCGACGTATAGAGCCTGATAAAACCGTGCTGTCCAGTGCGGGTTCCATCTCGCTTACACATGCACCTTCGATGCGCTCGGTATACGTTTGCGCGTGGCGCGAGGCGAGCGCCCTCTCGACGCGAAGAGCCTCTCCGGCGTCCGCGCGATGCCAGAGCAACAGAGTTCCATGGTCACGATAAAACACTGGAACGGGCAGCTCAGCTAGCCATTTCGGCCAAAGCGCGAGGCTATGCCTCCCCATGGATTCGATCTGTGCGTCAGCGTCAATGCCTTCTGAGGTTGGCGCGATCATCCCTCCCGCAACCCAAGCGGCCGAGCCTTCCCCCTGACGACCAGCCGCATCGTACAGGACAACACGGGCACCGGCCTTCGCTGCGCGCCAAGCCAGGCAACGGCCCAGCAAGCCACCGCCTACGATACTGATATCCCGCCGTGTCACTCGTATACCTCGCCGCCGCGCTCCAGGAATTCGCGCGCTTTTTCCGCCATCGCGACCTCTTCGCGGGACCCGTATGTCGCGCGAATCTCTTCACTGATCTTCATGGAGCAAAACTTAGGTCCGCACATGGAACAGAAGTGCGCCGTCTTCGCGTTTTCATGAGGTAAGGTCTCGTCGTGATATTCGCGGGCCCGCTGCGGATCGAGGCTCAAATTAAATTGATCGTCCCATCGGAATTCGAACCGCGCCTTCGACAGCGCGTTGTCTCGGAGCTGCGCTCCGGGCCATCCTTTCGCCAGGTCGGCCGCATGCGCGGCGATTTTATAACTAATGATTCCTGTACGAACATCCTCTTTATTTGGAAGGCCAAGGTGTTCTTTCGGGGTGACGTAGCAGAGCATTGCGGTGCCGTACCAGCCGATCTGTGCCGCTCCAATGGCACTTGTGATGTGGTCATAGCCAGGGGCGATATCGGTTACGAGTGGCCCCAAGGTGTAAAACGGTGCCTCGAAGCAATGCCGCAGTTCCTCATCTATGTTTTCGCGGATGCGCTGCATGGGCACGTGTCCCGGACCCTCGATCATCACCTGTACGTCGTGTTTCCAGGCTCGTTCTGTCAGTTCGCCGAGTGTACGCAACTCGGCAAACTGCGCTTCATCGTTGGCGTCGTAGATTGAGCCCGGACGGAGACCATCGCCGAG
The DNA here is from genome assembly GCA_963770345.1 of Bryobacteraceae bacterium. Lineage (GTDB taxonomy): Bacteria > Acidobacteriota > Terriglobia > Bryobacterales > Bryobacteraceae > CAVYPH01. The sequence goes on from CAVYPH010000004.1 coordinate 1,063,373, forward strand.
ACTGAAGGAGACATCGTACGCCTTCATGATTTCGCAGATTTCTTCGAAGTACGTGTAGAGGAAGTTTTCCTGGTGGTGGGCGAGACACCACTTAGCCATGATTGAGCCGCCACGCGAGACGATTCCGGTAAGCCGGTGGGCGGTGAGCGGAATCCAGGGCAGGCGGACACCAGCATGCAGTGTGAAGTAATCGACCCCCTGCTCCGCCTGCTCGACGAGCGTATCGCGCATTAACTTCCAGGTAAGCTCTTCGGCGACGCCACCTACTTTCTCCAGCGCCTGGTAGATGGGAACCGTGCCGATGGGTACAGGGGCGTTGCGTAGAATCCACTCGCGCGTCTCATGAATGTGCTTGCCCGTGGAGAGATCCATGATCGTGTCCGCGCCCCAGTGCGTGGCCCAGATCATCTTCTCCACCTCCTCGGCAAGCGAAGAAGTGACAGCTGAGTTCCCGATGTTGCCGTTGATCTTAACCTTGAAGTTCCGACCGATAATCATCGGTTCCAGCTCAGGATGATTGATATTTGCCGGAATGATGGCACGACCAGCCGCGACCTCCGCGCACACGAACTCAGGGGTAATCTCCGTGGGGATTCGCGAGCCGAGTGCCTCTCCCCGATGCTGACGCAGGAGCACTGAGTAGGCCGGATCCTGCGCTAGGCGATTTAACCCCATGGACTCGCGCAGGGCGATGAACTCCATCTCGGGCGTGATGATGCCCTTGCGCGCATAGTGCAACTGGCTGACATTTTGACCATGAAGTGCGCGGCGAGGTGCGGGCTTCGCCGGAAAACGCAGTTCATGGGTTAACAGGTCGTTTTGACGCTGACGACCGTACTCGGAGCTGAGCCCGGTGAGCCGCTCGGTATCCTCGCGCTCTTCGATCCATGGAGCGCGCAGGGCGGGCAGTCCACGAGCGAGATCGATCTCGGCATCAGGGTCAGTATACGGACCGGAGCAATCGTAGACAGGCAACGGGGGATTCTGTTCCACCCACTTCGAGTGATGCGTGGGAGACAGCGATATTTCACGAACGGGAACGCGAAGGTCACCACGCCTGCCCGTAATGTACTTCTTGCGTGATGAAGGAAAAGGTGAAGGAAGTGCGGTGAAGCGTGTCGCGGTTTTGAGCATAACGTCCTCGTGGTTTTGGGTTCCGAAACAAGTTGTAATAGTGACCTGTCCCCGGAGTGATCGGAGTGTTCTACGCCACAACGGGCTCCTTCATCACAAGCGATGGCGCGGGCTTGCCGCCCAGAACCGCATCTATGTTGTCCAGGGCAAGCATGCCCATCGCTAAACGCGTCTCGATTGTTGCGCTCCCCATATGTGGCAACAGAAACGTGTTCTTGAGGGCAACATATCCAGGATGAAGCTTCGGTTCGCCTTCGAAGACGTCCAGCCCCGCTGCTGCGACCCGGCCGCTCTTGAGGGCAGCAATCAGATCTTCGTCCACCACCATGCCACCACGAGCGGTGTTGATCAGGATCGCTCCCTGTGGCAGCAGATCAATTGTTTTCGAATTGATGAAATGATGAGTCTCCTGAGTCTCAGGCGCATGCAAGGAAAGAAACTCGCTGACCCGAAGTATGTCCGCCGTACAGGAGTGAAATACGGCGCCTTTCTCCAACGCCGCGGGCAGGCGGGTCGGGTTGACGTAGTGGATACTCATGCCGAAGCCCCTCGCACGTTGAGCAACAGCCTGACCCACTCGTCCCATACCAACAATGCCGAGAGTCTTTCCGGTCAACTGCCACCCTAACAACACCGGACTCGAAAGTTTCCATGTTCCGGTGCGCACCGCTTCCTGGCCTTCGTATGCCCGTCGTGACGCACCCAGCATCAGCAACATCGCGATGTCCGCGGTGGCATCCGCGTTGATGCCCGGCGTGTATGCTATGGCGATTTTCCTGTTCGCCGCCGCCTGGAGGTCGATGTGGTCAATACCGACTGAATAGGTAGCGATAACCTTCACAGAGTCGGGCAGCCGCTTGAAGAAATCGGAGTCTAACCGATCGAAGGGTGTGATAAACAGTGCATCGGCCCCCGATGAGGCCTCGATCAATTCGTCGTGGGTAAACGGCCGTTCGTGAGGACTGCGGCGCGCATCGTAATCCCGATCGATGCGCGCCTCGATCTCGTCCGGAAAGTGAGTTGTAACTACGAGCACTGGTTTATGCGCAGACACTCTCGTGATCTCCTTAAAACCTGAAGTCGGCGGCAAACGCGAGCGCGTTGTTGACTTTGATGTTGATTCCAGGACCCAGTCTCGCGCCGACGTGGCCAGTTCCGATGTCGAAGCTCCATCGGGAATCGGGGGCGTGCGAAATCCTGACCGCGTAGATCAGATCCGTGGGCAAGGTCGCCGTAGGAACGTACTTGATTTTCTCCGGCTCCTGGTCAATCTCGAACGTAGGCGCTATGACGACAAGTTTCTTGATCGGGATCGGGAAGGCGATACCGCCGAACGCCCGCGCCTGCCAGTTGAGAGTGTTGCCCCCGTAGCCGTACTTCTGCGCATTCGTTCCGCGGACCCCTCCATTTAAGAGGAAGGCGAACTTGCTTCCGAACACGAATAGCTTCGAGCCTACCAAATAGATGTCACCGTTGGTGGCGTTCTTGTGCGCGACCGACTGCGACACGAACGGATCATTTGTACGGAGCACGCCGCCCAGGGAAATTGCCGGCACATACTTCCGTCCGTGGTAATTCGCGGGCAGCACTTTGGCCTTTACGTTGAATATATTCATCCCGGCAAAGTTGAACAAAGGACTGATTGCCGGGTCTCCGCCGTCGGTATGATTGTTGCGGGTGAATCCGAACTCCAGCCAGTTGCCAAATCCTTCTTCGATTCCGACGTTTAAGTAGTCTCCGGCGACGGGTCCGGCGTTAACGGTGTGGAAACTGACGGTTGGTCCGCCGAATTTCCGGGCAGCCGACGGGACGACGTCCGCCCAGGGTTGGAAGAAAATTCCGGATTGGCCGTCCATATTCAAGGCCTGTGCGTTCATCAGTCCCGTGAAGACGGACGCTGCCAGAATGGCAGCCGCGACAGAACTATACCGTGCGAGTATGCGATTGATAGTCACGTCTTGGTCCTTATTGAATAAGCGGGCCGCCGCCTTTCCGCGTTGCCCGCGGGGAACGGGTTGCTAATCCACCGGTGCGACTAATGGCCGCTCCTGCCGGGCAATGGGGATAGCAATCAGCGTGGGACCGTCCGCCTTTAACGCGGCGGCGAATGCTTCCTTTATTTCCTGCGTCGTTTTGGCGTGAACCGTGGCGCAGCCGAAGCCTTTGGCGGCGGAGATTACGTCCAGGCCGGGAAGCTCCAGGCCGGGGACATTCGGCGTTTTCTCCAAAACAGCAAATTCCTTAAGGATGGCGTACTCTCCGTTGCAGGGCACAACGAAGACGACCTTGAGCTTCAGTTGAACGGCGGTATAGACGTCCTGCACTGAGTATTGAAAAGCGCCGTCTCCAATTACCGCCACGACAGGGTAGTTCGTTCCCATTTTCTTTTCAGCAAGTGCGACGCCCACTGCCGCGGGCGAGCCCCAACCGAGCCCGCCGCTGGCAAAGGTGTAATAGGTATCAGCCTTCTGTATAGGCCAATTTTGAATCAGGTCGGCAAAATTCGAAGCCGTCTCGTTCACCAAGATGGCGTTCGGTGGCCGCAGTTCGCTGAGTGCTGCGAATGCCTCAAGAGCCGTTAACGGATTGTTCGGTACCGATGGAAGAGTCCGGTTGATCGACAATGCCGCCGGCGCGGTGCGCGACGTGACCGTGGGAACCGCATCGATGAAGGCCTCGAGTGCGAGCTTTGCGTCCGACAAGAGGCTGTCTCCAGCGACGGCCGCCGCAGCATCCCAGGGATCGTTCGTTACCTGCAGCAACTCGGCTCCTGAAGGCAGGTACTCTCCTGCAACAAAGGGGTAGTACCGGAACACTTGTGCGCCGATCACGATGATGAGGTCATGGTCTCGAAGCTTCTTGCTCAGCGGTCCGATTGCAATCGGAGCCATACCACGAAACTGCGGGTGCGTTTGGGGAAACGACGCCCTGTCAGCCAGCGGCGAAATGTACACGGGCGCCTTCAGCCGCTCGGCGAATTTGATACCAGCATCCCAACCACCCGCTCGCTCGATCTCAGGCCCGTAGATGAGTACCGGATTCTTGCTCTTCGCGATCCGCTCCGCGAACAAAGCGACCCGCTGGGGATCGGGAGAGTAGCGAGCGCTAACGCTTCGAACGACCGCCTCGCCCAACGCCGGCTGGTCCCAGTCGTCCAATGGAATCGACACATAGACCGGACCAGCGGGAGGCTGCACGGCGGTCGCGTAGGCCCTCATGATCGCACCGGGGACATCCTGAGCCCTGACCGGTTGGTACGCCCATTTCACCCATGGCCGGGGCAGCAGTGTCTCATCCCGATTCGTCAGGTATGGGTCGCCAAGAATCATTTCGCGCGTCTGCTGGCCCGCCGTAATGATGAGTGGGGTCTTGTTTTGAAAGGCCGTCATGATGTTGCACATGCCGTTGCCGGTTCCGGCGCCGGAATGCAAATTCACGAGCACGGGCTTCTTGGTCGCCTGTGCGAAACCGTCGGCCATCGCCACGACTGACGCCTCCTGAAGGCCAAGGACATATTGAAAATCGTGTGGAAAATTCTTGAGGAACGGCTGTTCCGTGGAGCCTGGGTTTCCGAAAACAGTCGTCAGTCCCGAGCTTGCGCAACAGACGATACGTTGCCTCGTGAACAGTCATTGAAACTTCGCCTTGCTTTTCTTTGGTCATCGGATTTTGTCTCCCAGTGCGATACTCGCAGGATTCCGTGCGCGTGAAAACGTGAGCAAGGGCTAGATCACGGTGATCAGTTTTCCGCCCAGAGGAACAAGAATGATGGGGAGTAGAGCGCATCGAGACACAGATTTGCTGTAGTCATGGTGTCCCGTTGGTTTGCACTTCCGAGCGGGGATACTGAAGACCAAGGGCAGGTGAAACTGTGAAGCGCGAAGAGGGCCGCTAAACTATCCCTATGTGCATCCAGGAGAGTCGAGCATGACTCCATCCAACAAAGCAGTAAAGCGGGCGTCTTGCCGAATCGGATCGAGGCGCGGATCACACGCGAGCCAAATAAGCTCCGCTTCACGCTCCTCGTATGCTGCGGAAAGTAAAGAGATCGCGCGATCTCGATTGCCCAACGCGAGTAGAAGGAGGGCCTGGCGGAATTTACTTATCGGCGAATTCGGAGCGAAAAGATCAGAATCGGCTGCGATCCTGCCGGCAGCGTCTGTTTCACCGCACGCCGCTAGGACTTCCGCCACTCCACTCATCATCACAGGCTGACCGCCTGCCTTGTCCAACAGCTCCTGTGCCAAGCGCCTTGCCTCGTCGCATCGATTGTGCGAAATAAGCATCATAGCCCGGTACAGCTCGGCCTCATTAGGCAAACGGCCATACAAGAGTTGCTCCGATAGATACCGTAATCCGTCCTCGTAGTTTCGAGACATGTATAGCAGTCTTGTATAAAGGACTTTTTGCCGGTACGAAAACGGATCGATCTGCTGAGCTCTTTGTATGTAATTCCAGGCTTCCCGCAAGCGGCTCCGCGCAGCGAGGAACATGGCATACTGCCGATACGTTCCGGCATGCTCGCCGAGATCGAGCGCCTGGGTAAAACTTACCTCTGCCTCACGCCACTTCCATGACAGCGCAAGTGCAGATCCCCTGGATGCGGGAACCTCGATAAGATCGGAGTCGAATTGAGCGGCCCGCTCCCCGGCTTGATTAGCATTCGAGATCGCTACCGCGGAATCAGGTACCCCACGCAGCGCCATTTCGCAATATGACTGGGCTATACCGCAGATCGCCCTGACGCAGTCGGGATCTATCTCTATCACCTCTTGCCATTTCGCCAAAGCGGCTTGTGTGGCTGCCAGCGTCCCCTCATCGAGGAGCGCCTCCGCTCTAAGTACCAATGGGTGAACGGGAACGGACGAGGCGCCTGCAGAAGTAAGGTGTTTCCGGATCAACGGTTGTACCGGGCAGATGCGGCTGATCAGCGCCGAGGCGATTTTCGCCGAGATATTAAACAATTGCTGAGGGTCTCGGTCGGTCTCGAACCTCTCCGACCAGATCCGAAGGCCATTAGAATTGACGATTCTGGTGGTCACCCGTAGTTGGTTGTCGTCTTCCCCGACCGTTCCTTCAAACACGATGTGAGCATCCAGTGTCCTTGCCAGCGAGGAAACATCCATAGTCTGTATCCCTTCTGGCCCCTCCGAACATGCGTTGGTTACTCGCACTCCCTCTGTACGTACCAGATCGTGAATCAGATCATCAGTGAGGAGTCGCGCGCAAGCGGCCGATAGAGTACCCTTGGACAAATCGAAAAAAGGCAATACTGCTACACGAAGTTCCGGCTTTTCACTAACGGCATCACCGAGTCCATCGCTTGTCATGGGGGCGGTCATGGGAGGAGTGCTGCCCTTGTCGCCGCATTTTGAAGGCAGGCACATAGCTGCCCGGCCGATAGTGAATAAGAATTAGATCAGTTTTACCGATGGTTTCGTAGAATTCCTGCAGCTTGCGCCGAAGCCTTCGAGCCTCGCTCCGGACAATCGAGTCTTCCGCCGGCTGATAAGACGGCCTGCGACCGTAAACTTGGGTCCCTACGACGTATTCTTTTAGCGTCTCCGCCTTACTCTCCAGGGTAGTTTCAACCGTGAAGCGCAGAAATTGGCCTAGCCGCTCGGATTGGACGAATATTGAACTCTCCAGAATTCGAGAAAGCTGATCACGAATGGCATTTGCGGAAATCGTGTCTTTGTTCGTCGGTTCGATTGCCAATAAGCTGTTGCCCATGACAACTCCATTCGTCAACGCCATAGGAAGATCACGACTTAGATGACAGCACGCGAGCTTGAACCCGGTATCGGTATTTGTCAATGCGCAAGCTCTTGATCTTGGATTCCAGTGTCGTCCGCGGAACTCGCAGCTTCGTGGCAGCTCCATCCGGACCCGAAATGCGGCCGCGGGTTTCCGCAAGCGCCACTTCGATGAGCTCTCGTTCCCGGTTAATCAGAAACGGCTGCAGGCCGACCCGAGGCTCAGGTTCCGGCTGCAACCACGCTTCGTCCACAAAGAACGTGTCCGAGTCGCAGAGGATCATGGCTCGTTCGATGACATTTTGAAGCTCCCGGATATTGCCAGGCCAGTGATAGCCCTCTAGAAGTTCCGCTGTCCCCTTTTCTACCCTTCGAATCCTCTTGCCCTCTTTAGCAGCGTAGCGTTCGACAAAATACTTAGCCAGCAAAAGAATATCTTCCGGGCGCTCGCGAAGAGGGGGGACATGGATTGGAAAGACGTTCAACCGGTAGAACAGATCCAGACGAAACTTCCCGGAACGAACTGCCGATGGCAGATCGCAGTTTGTAGCCGCAATTACACGTACATCCACTGGAATGCTTTGCGTGCCTCCAACGCGCTCGAACTCGCGTTCCTGAAGCACCCCTAGCAAGGCGACCTGGGTTTCGCTCGGCATCTCACCGATCTCATCGAGAAACATCGTCCCGTGGTTCGCGACTTCGAAGCGCCCGGCATGGCGCTGATTGGCGCCGGTAAAGGCGCCTTTCTCATAGCCGAAGAGCTCGGCCGCTATCAGCGACGGGGGAGTGACGGCGCAATTCATCCTTGTGAACACTGACCGGGATCTACGCGACCTCTTGTGAATGGCGCGAGCGATCAACTCCTTTCCTGTGCCACTCTCACCGGTGATCAGAACAGTGGCATCGCAAGGAGCAACTCTCATCACCTGCGCGGTCACGCGGCAGATCTCCTCGGAAGAACCGACGATCTCCTCGAACATGGACGTCGACAGAACCTCGTCGTGAAGGTCCAGCGTTCGCTCGTCCAGCTCTCTGTCGATTCCCGTGCTCGCCCGGCTCACCGCATCATCTGTGAAATGGTTGGACACATCTAAACCAAGCGATGCCGCGCTCATCATAAAACTTTCCTAACGACGGCTAGAAACTTGCGAGTGGATCCAGCGAGGCCAGAGATCGCCGGGGGTCTCTCTGGAGCCACCTTCGACCCACCATTGTCCGAATGACAGTCTAGCCCGCGCAGATCTTCGCAGGTTGAGCAACGCTTCGAACTCAGCCGGAAGTCATACCTGTTTGTAGTCTTCATCGTTCCCCCTCCTGTTTAGGCTGCTTCCGCCTTACCAGCCGCGGCACCCGCCGGGTTGCGAAAGCGATATCCGATCCAGGGCTCGCTCACAATATATTCGGGATTGGCCGGGTTCTTCTCAATCTTCTTGCGGAGGGTGCACACGTACGTGCGTAGGTACTCCAGCTCGCCTCCGTACTCAGGCCCCAAACTGACCGTAGAAGCTTCACATGTGTCAGGGAAAGGTCTACGTTCTTCATCATGAATGCGAGGAGATCAAATTCTTTGGGCGAAAGATGAATTTCGTCATCGTCACGCCAGAGCATATGACGCTCCAGATCCAACTTCAATGCTCCGACCTGAATCACGCCCGACATCCACGATGCACCTAAGCCTGGTCGCCAAAGAACCTCTCGCACTCGTACTGTAAGTTCGCCCGTAACTTTCTGCGCCAGGTCTTCCGCTACGGGGAGTGCGCATCCTTGAGCTCGAAAGAAAGCAACCAGTTGTGACGTCACGTTCTGGAACCCGTCAGCAGACGCCGCCGCGTCCGCACACTCTGAAGACGGTTGGGGCACGCAGGTTGAGCAAAGCTTCGAACTCAGCCGGAGGTCATACCTGTTTGTGCTCTTCATCGTTCAGCACTCGTAGCTGCACTGCACGTTTCTGCGTGCGGATCCGGGTTAAGGGGAAGACGGATCACGAACCGACTCCCGGCTCCCGGCTGGGCCCAAATCTCACCGCCGTGATCGAGGATCGCTTGACGGGACAGGGCGAGCCCTAGTCCCCAGCCACCATCCTTGCCTGTTGTTACGAACGGTTCAAATAACCGATCCCGAATGGAGAGCGGGATTCCGGGGCCCGTATCCTCCAGATCTACCTGGACGCGATTGTCGGTTATGTTGGCGCTAATGTGGATTTCGCCGCCATGCGAAAGCGCCTCAACTGCGTTTGAAAGTAGATTAGTGAACACTCGCTGTATTCGAGTGCGCTGTAGTGGTAACACTATTCCCCTAGGTATGTCGAGCACGAGCTGTACTCCGTTGTTTCCCAACGCCTCCAGTACTGGAGCAAGAGTCTCGCGAAGCTCACACATCTCAAATGTCGATCTGCTTCCATGGATCACACTGCTGAGGTCCGTCAGTAGTTCCTGAACACGACTTGCAGCCCGATAGATATTCGTCGCAAGTCGTTTCACGCCAGCCGGCAAGGGCTCCGTGTGAACCAAGATTTCGGCCGCTGCGGAAATTGCTGAAGCGGGACTGCGCAGATCGTGAAGTATTGAAGTGGATAACCAGCCGATGGCCGTGATATCTCCCGCGCGATTCGGATTGACCGGCGTTTGACTGGATGCCGGGTGCGGTAGTCCGCTGCCTTGAAGTTCGTCGCCGGCAAGTCCGATTTTCGCCAACGCCGCATCCTCGATTTCTATGGATACGCTGCGATCGACTGCGGGCGCTGCACCAAGCCCGTTTGTTTGTGCCGGCATACCTGATTCCTTCGTCCGCTATATTTTCAACGCACACTTGTCCAGGCCCTGCTTAGCTAACTTCCACGTCGTTGCCTCGTGATCTCAAGCGGCTCGACCGAACAGGTCGTCGCCTGGCGCTTGAATCTCTTCAAGACTGCGGTCTACGGCTTCCTGGCATCGTATACAGAATTGAGCCCACGGCACCGCCACAAGCCGTTTCGGGGCGATGTCGTCATCACACTTCTGGCATATTCCGAAGCTGCCTTCCTGGGTACGACGGAGGGCCGCCCGGACGTTTCGCAGAAGACTAAAGTGTCGGTCCAGATTACAGACTGCGAGTGCACGTTCGGATGCTTGCTGGATTTCTTCCAGTTGATCGGCGCTTCTCTCAACTCTGATCCCGTCGCGGTGACGGATGAGTTGCTCCAGCTCAATAATCTTGGCGTTCAGGATAGCTTGAAAACGGCTCAGTTCAGTCTTCGTCATCGATGCCTCCTCTTGCCGTGCGATTTGAGGAATTCGGCTCACTCAGGATTCGCTCTTCCAGATCATCGCGTCCTTGCGACTACATAACGCCCTGGGGGCCGCTTTTATTGTGTCGGGACCGAGGAATTTCTCAGAAGCGGAGGCGAAGGGCAAATTGCATCGAGCGCGGGCCGCCGATCTGGAAGAGTGAACTCAACTGGCCCAGAACGTTGCTCGGGCCGAGTCCGTTAGCCAGCGTTTGGGTGGCGGAACCAAAGCCCGGACGTGGCGCGTAGAAAGTCAGCTGCCCGGGATTACCCGTAAAACCCGAGCCCGACCGGTGGGATTAGCGAAGTTGGGGTGATTGAAGATGTTGAACGCTTCCGCGCGAAGTTGCAGGCTCAGGCCCTCCCGTAGCCGGAACTCACGATGGAGCGCGAAGTCGATCTGCCACGCGCCGAGACCACGTAAGACGTTGCGGCCAAGGTCGCCGTTTTGCCCGTTTGGTGGAATCGAAAACGCGGCGCCGTTAAAGCTCTTGCCGCCCGGAAAGCCGGGTCCGTAGAGATACAACGGCTGACCTGGCACGACGTTCGGCCGGTTGCCCGAATAATCCAAGAAATTATTGCTGTCAAGCGAAGGCATGACAAGGTCGGTCGGCAGTGCCGATCGCGCGAAGAAGATGCTGTTTGCTGTCCAGTTGCGGAAGAGCAGGCCCGCGATCCCTCCGTGGGGGGACGGCAATGCGGCAATGATCGATCCATTCAGGCTGTGCCGAACATCGAAGTCCGACGAACCCCACGCCCTGGGGTCGAACGGCAGCGAATAATTGCCTGGAGACCGATACGGGGTGTCCTGCGACAGGTCGTCAATGGAGTGGGACCACGTGTAAGACACGAGCATATGCAAGCGGCTGCTAAGACGCCGGTTGAATTGGAGTTGCATCGCGTTGTAGGAAGAGCTGGAGTCGTTGTTCATGACGAATTCGGAGCCCCACGGGGCGATAATCCCGGAGGCCGGCTCGATAATCCATCCAATAAGGCGACGGCCCAAAGCGCCCACGTATCCCGCCGAAAATGTCTGCTGTCCGATGGATTGCTCGATCGTAGCGTTCCATTGCCAGGTGTAGGGGAGGTTGTAGCCGTGTGTTGCGCCGACCGCAGTTCCAAGCGCGGTAAGCTCATACGCATAGGGAAGAACAGTCGGAGAGCCACCGGTAGGCGATCCGAGCGGCTGGTTGGTATAACCCGCAACAGTAGGCGCGTTGTAGCCGATGCTCTCGAAGCCACCCTGGCCAAGATCGAAAAAGCGCCCGGCGCCTACGCGCAATACAGTCTTTCTCGCTCCGTCATGTATCTGCCAGCCAATCCCCAGCCGCGGCGCGAGATTCGACCAGGAGGTAGCGTAAATTGGTTTTCCGGATGGCACAAACGAAGCCGTCGAAGGAACGGCCGAATTTGTGATTCCGCCCAAGATCGCCGCTTGTCCGGCGCTCACCCGGGGCGCCGGATCTACTTCCCACCGCAATCCGTACGTTAGAGTGAGCCCCCGGCGCGCTTTCCATGTGTCCTGGACATAAGCCGAAAATGCTTCGACGATAAACGCGGTGCTCGGAATATTGAGGAGTAGTGAGCTGACGGTCGGGATCGTGCCCGAATAAGCGCCCGATGAACCATAAATGCTGGGGAAGTAGAAGCCCGTATCGAATCGGGGAAGGGTTGTCACCGGAGAAAACCAACGGTAATCTGCGCCGGCCTTGAATTGATGGGCGCCCGAACTCCAGGAGAGGTTATCGACAATCTGTAATTGCCTCGAACCATCCCGCTCGGCGAACCCAAGGCTAAGCAGGGGGGCAGGCGAGACGCCGAAGCCAACTACGCTGTCACTCGACGAATAACCCGGTGGAAAGAACAGCGAATCCGGAGGGCGCTGCGCACCGCCTGTGCTGTTGATGGCAAGCTGGGTCGGTGCTGAACTGCCTGCTCCCGTTCAGCCGGATCTCATTGATCAGTTTCGGACTAAGCGCTTGAGTCAACCCGACCGTCAGCGTCTCGGTTCCGAGCGAATAGTTCGAGGGTACTCGATGGGCCCGCCACAGGCGCAAGTCTGTTCGATGGCGCCCGATTATAGCGGATGAAAGACGTCAATTTATTGTTGAAGGCGTGATCCAGACGCAATCCGTAGATCTGTTGGTCCTGCTTCAGGGAGCCGGCTCCGGCATACTCGGAAAAACCGGTGACGGCCGGATCTCCCATCGGACCGGAAGAACGATTGGGAAGAGGATAAGCGTTCAACAGGGCCGCAACCAGAGGGGGTGCATTCTGGCGAGCCTGTAGTGTCGGCACGGGAAAGCTTACGGGTGGTTGCGGCTGTAGCATCACCAGATCTTCGACCGAAAGAAAAAAGAAGGTGCGGTCGTGCCCGTCATAGAGATGCGGTATCCGGACCGGGCCTCCGAGCGTGCCTCCAAAATTGTTGAAGCGCAACGGCGGCTTGGGTAAAGCCTGCTGGTTCGCGAACCAATCGTTCGCATCGGTCTTGTCGTTTCGAAAATACTCGAACAGCGAGCCCGAGTAGCGGTTCGTTCCGGACCGTGTAACCAATCCGATTTGCGCCCCCGGGGAACGGCCGAATTCGGGCGCGAACGTCGAAGTCTGGATCTTGAATTCCTGCAGCGCATCCGGCGATACCAGGTTGCTGAAAGTACCGAGGAAGTTATTCGCGGGAATCATTGCGCCCCCTGCCTGTAAAGGGGAACTAGTTGAAGCCGCATTCGGTGACAAGGGATTCATCAAAGCGAAATTGGCGCTGACGCCGTCCACAGTAAAGTAGTTGGCGTCGCTGCGCTGCCCATTGACCGCGAATTGTCCGCGGTCCCCGGTCGTTACGGGAACTGCCACGACGCCCGGACTCAGCTCGATGAGCGCCTGAATGCCTCGCCCATTCAGCGGCATTTGATCGATGGTGTCGCGGTCGATCACGGTTCCCACGGATGCGTTTTCCGAATTTATCAGCGGGGGATCGCCGTGAACGGTAACCTCGGTTCGGAAATCGCCGAGCTTCAGGCTAAAGTCCAGCCGGGCGTTTTCGCCTGTCTCCAGTTTGATCCCCTCGCGGACAATCGTTTCAAAGCCCATCGCGCGGATTGATAGCCGGTATAGACCCGGGCCCAGAGCGGGAAGACTGTAGAAGCCCGACACGTTGGAGGTGGTGTTCCGCCGGCCGCCGGTTTGCTCGTTCCGGATGGTTACTTCAGCGCCCGAAACACCCGAATGAGAAGGATCCTGTATGAGCCCGGACAGTTCCGCGTTCTGGCCGAATACCACGCTGGCGCAGCTGGCGCAGAAAGCGAATACTAGACCGAGCCGGATCCCCGTCATTTCCGTTGGCTCCCGACCTCCAGATTATCGAGTCCCGCGAGCACGGCCGCAATGGCCTGGTGGACTGATCGAAGGCTCCGGGATGCCGCCGCGGCGTCCTGGCCATTCGCCTGGGTTCCCACGACCAGACTCGCAACCAGCGAATCCTGCCGTTGAACCTGAGCGAAGAGAGCAAGAATGCCGGTACGCCAATCTCCAGGCACGTCTGGCTTTTGCGCGCGCGAACCGGGCAGCAACTCGATCAGCGGATCCAGTCCGGCATTGGCATCGGCGAGTTGTTGGAGATGCGTCCGCAACATCTCACGCAGCTTGTCTTGTGATTCGGTCTTCAAGAGGCGCTCTTCCGACTCGCTGTATCGATCCACTAACTTCTTCAGCGTCCAGGCATGTGAAAGCGCAGTATCGGAGACGGCGAGACAACGGTCCACAAATTCGCGCCGCTGCTCGGGGGACGTGAATGCCCCGTCGAGAGAATCCTTCAACAAAGGCGTAGGGGAAGCCGCTGCGGACTTCCCAGGCACTGATCGATTTGACGCAGCCGGCCGATCAACCGCGACGGGCGCGGTAATGGAGATCTGCACGTTTGGCAAGCCGCTCAAAATCGATTGCATAGATGCCGCACGATCCCCCGAACTGGCAGTACCGCTTAGGGCGACTCCGCTTGGAGTCCTGGCGATCAGCAGATCCTCGCCCAGGTCCCACTTATTCGCGAACATAGCATACCGGAGTTCCAGTTCCGTCTCGTTTAGATCCACGGTCGGCTCAGACGCAACTTCGGGAGTCTTTGAAGCAGAGTTTGGCGCAATAGAGTTTGGCGCAATCCGGGCTGGCGCGACGGATTCGCTATCAGGTCTTTTCGGGGCGCTAATCTCGAAGGCCAATTCCTCGAAATCCAGTTGGCGATCATCCGCGAAGCGGATATGTTGTTCCAGCGGGTGGAAGTCACTGGCGCGAACGACGAGCCACGCCTCTTTGACCAGATCATCGACGGCAGTCGTATCGAGCGTCCATCGATCGCCCGAGCGTTTCACTTTGTCTTTTCTTGTCGAAACGGAGTCTCGCCAGGCTGCAAATCCATCCGCTGTAAACGGCGCGTTCCATTTCGAAGGTTCCGCCTTCATCTGCCAACGGGCCTGCGGAATCGGGCTGCCGACAGTCCACTCAAACTCCCGCACGACGGTTTGCTGCCCATTGGTGATTCGCACTCTTTGATGTGCAGTACGGCTTACTTGATCTTTCTCTTGGGTACCCCGATTGGTACCCGGATTCTGGGCGGCAGTTGCTCGCGCCAGGAACTCACTCGCGGAAACAGTAGAAGGATTAAGAAGAACCTGTGTCCAGAATATTACGACGACCATAATCGCAGCGGTGGCGCTCACCCACTTCACCTGGTTCGACGAAGTCATGAAGAGCCAGATACTTCGCCAGATCCGGAGTGCCAACCCGTCAGGTTTGCCCTCGGCTGCGATTCTGCCTAACTTTCCCGGAAAGCCGCCGAAATCGTGGGGAGGTGGTTCGAGAGAAGGGAGATAACGCTTCTCTCTATACTCGACGAATGCCAGGATTCCACTCTGCATCTCGCTGGATCGCGCGCGACAACTCCAGCAGTTTCCGAGATGTTGTTCGACTTCTGCTGTCTCTTCGGGAGACAACTCACGTTCAAGCGCCAGTAGAAGCTGGTTTTCGTCAGGATGTCCGTCAGCGCTAAACGCGGTCTTCTCAGTCTCTGTATTCATGCAGATACCTCGCCATCGAACTCCCGGGCCAGCTTGAGCGTTGCGCGCCTCACTGCGTCCATCACGGTAGACGGGCTGAGTTCCAGCAGGCCCGCGATCTCGCGATAACGGAGACCCTCCGCGCGCAGGTGCAGGCATTCCCGCTGCAAGGGTGTCAGATTCAACACGGCGATGTGCAGCCGATCCAAACGCTCGCGTTGCAGCATGAGCTTTTCGGGGTCTGCCTGAAGGCCGGACCTCGATTCTTCAATGTTTTTCCAGGTAGTTTCATCGAGATCCTTAATACGACTCTCTTCTCGGCTGGCGTCGACGGCAAGATTGTTGGCCACCGTGAAGATCCACGCCTTCGGGTTATCGAGCAGGCGGTTCTCGCGGAGGTGTCGGAAGAGTCGCAGGAAGGTTTCTTGTGTGATGTCTTCCGCCCGTCCGGAATCCCGCGTTTTTCGCAAGAGGTATCGAAACACTGGGACGCGAAGCTGTTCGAACAGGCCATGCACTCTTTCACCAAGCGTCATCGAGCCTGAAGTCCTATCCGCAGCCAACGCGAGCGCCCTTTCGGGGAGTACTCCGTCCGCCGATTCGCCCATGTTGAGCATGCCTATACTCTTATTCTTAACGCTCGAAGGGGCTGTTTTCGTGTGTGGGGTGAAATATTTTTTCAGTCTCATTTGCCAGATCGGCGATCAGCTCGTGCGGCAGGTACTACAAGGCGGCGGTGACATGTCGCGGAGTGCAACCGTGGCCCGCCATTCCCAAGTTTATGAAAATACAAGAAGACGGCGATGGATGGTCGTCTCGCTCCCGTGAATCACGTGAACTTACGCGAATCCTGCGAAGCGGAGTTCTGGGGAGGGCTGTTAGCCGAATTTGAATTGTTGTTTATTGATTTTCAAGGCGTTGATCCGTGTCCCAAGGGTAGAGGTGGAACTCGAACCTTAGCAGCCGCCCCTGACGTTCCGGATACACGGTCTCTGCTCTCGGCCAGCGCCGCCTCGATAATCTCCTGCCCGAGTTGTGCGGCTCCCTTTCAGCGGATTCGTGCTGTCGGGCCAAGAGCGAACCGCAACCCGGACGGATTCTCCGTTAGTCGACAATACGCAGTCATGTAGACGCAACTTCATCGCTGAAGGAGCTTCGGGAGACCACACGATCACGTTCTCCCTGGCTCGCTTCTCGCGATGTACATCACAGTGAGCTAACCCTTGCTCACATTATTTTCCCGCCGCGACGGTGCCAGTATTCAACTGTGGCTCACGCCGGAATCATGAAGTTCACCGCCACACGCCGACGCCGAATTCAGTGACTATCACCTTTCCGAATTCCCAGACTTACGGAGATAGAGGTATTGAACCCATGAGACACATTACGAGCCTATTGATGAATCCGAAACACGTTTTGCGACACGGCGGGGCTAATCGGTCTTTTAGCAACCCACGACGCATCTCTAACAAGAGAACGCGCGCACAGATGCTGCGACTCCAGGTGCCGGTCTTCGCCGTAATGGTCGCGCTGATCGCGCTGTGCCCGGCAGCTCTGCCCGTCTGGGCTCAGGAGTCTTCAGAGATCGCCAAGCAAGCTCAGAATCCCATCGCGAGCTTAATTTCCGTGCCGATTGAAAATGACTTTAATCCTCAAACGGGCATCAAAAAGGACGACAGCTATGTCCTCGAGCTGAAGCCCGTTATCCCAGTCCGCTTGTCGAACGACTGGACGCTGATTACGCGGACCATCATTCCAGTAATCCAGGTGCCTGATTTGGCGCCGGGCGTGGACGGAACGTCCGGAGTCGGAGACGTCCAACTGTCGCTTTTTCTATCGCCAGCCAAAGCCGGCCCGGTGATCTGGGGCGCCGGACCGGTGGTGTCGTTCCCTACAGCCTCACAGGAGATTCTCGGGACGAAGAAGGTAAGCGTCGGACCGACTGTCGTTGTGCTTAGAAGTCAGGGCCACTGGCTGTTTGGAACGCTCGTGCAGAACTTGTTCTCTGTCGCGGGGCCAGCGGCGCGCCCTGACGTAAATCAAATGCTCTTGCAGCCCTTCGCAAACTACAACCTCCGACATGGATGGTATCTAACCTCGTCACCGATCATTACCGCGAATTGGGAGGTTAATCCAAATCAAAGATGGGTAGTGCCCGTCGGCGGCGGAGTGGGGAAGATCGTTCACTTCGGGAAACTGCCGGTGAACATGTATACACAATTCTTTCGCAACGTCGAGCGTCCGGATGGTACGACGCACTGGTCGGCGCGATTTCAGGCGCAGTTGTTGTTTCCAAAACACAAGCAGGAAAAGAAATGAAAGCAATTCAAGTCCGGGCAACTGGGGGGCCCGAGGTTCTCGAATTACGCGAGCTCCCGGATCCTGTTCCCGGTCGGGGAGAAGCGCTCATTCGGGTTCACACGTCCGGCGTGAATTTTATGGATGTTTATTTTCGGGAGGGAAAGTATAAGCCCCTCCCGTTTATCCCGGGTGGGGAGGATCTGGACATGTCGAGTCTCTCGGCGAAGGTGTGACGGATGTCTCGGTCGGCGAGGCAGTGACGTTAGGTTCGTGGGCAGCTATGCCGAGAAGGTAGTTGTACCTGCTGACCGGCTGGTAAGGGTCCCTCCCGCACTCGATCTGCAGAATGCTGCGGCGTTAATGGTTCAGGGCGTTACGGCCTATTATTTGAGTCATCTGACTTTCGCCGTGAAGCCTGGTCATACCGTTTTGGTTCACGCGGCGGCGGGAGGTGTGGGACTCTTGCTGACCCAAATGGCGAAAAGGGCGGGCGCCGTCGTGATCGCGACAGTGTCGACGGCTGAAAAAGCCAGGCTTGCTCGTGAGGCGGGCGCAGACGAAGTCATCATTTACACCCAGAGCAAGTTTGATGAAGAGGTCTTGAGGATTACCAAAGGCATAGGGCTGGACGTGGTCTATGACGGCGTAGGCCAATCTACCTTCGAGCAATCTCTAAAATGCCTTCGAGGCCGTGGGCTACTCGCTCTTTACGGTGCCGCAAGCGGCCCGGTCCCGCCGTTCGATCTCTGGCGCTCGGCGAGTTCTGTCTTATGCGGCCGGCCCCTCATCATCGATTTTGTCTCGTTGGGCGCCACCGATGCATATGGGCGCGACCTGCTTATGGGCTGGCATCGTATCGGCGCAAAGATCATCACGCGATCGGAGGAATCCCGCACATTGGCGGAAACGATCATTGGCGTTCCGATTCCTATGCTCGTGCCGAAGCCGCGCTGGCGAAGGCAGTTGAGCGAATTTCTTCTTCGGCGGACGACCAGCAAGCCTGCAACATCTGCGATGACCAATAGCAGCCCGTCGGCGCTGGAGCATATGGGCGATGACTTCGGGACGCGATCTTGGGAGAATTCAAGGTCTTGAATTCTGTGCTTACCGTGAGCTAGCAATCGATCACCTTCCGCAGAATTCTCCGCTTTGCTTCAGTTGTCGAGTGCCCCTCGCTAGCCGTGCCAATCGTTTGAAACACGTCCCGTTTCTAAACGGCACGACGCTTTGAAGGCGAGGCCATGAACGAGGCTGTTATTAGCGCGGTCGCAGCACTCACCGGGTCGGCGCTGGGAGGCCTCACGCCGATCATCAGTAACTACCTCATCCAGCGGGGACTGACCCAGCGCGAGTTGCTGACGCATGAGTTGGTCGAACGCCAGAACTTATACGCAGAGTTCATCCGGTTCGGCACGACGCTCTATGTAAGCGCGACCACCAAGGAACCGAAGGACGAGAATTTGGACGATCTCGTCAAGCTTTATGCTCTCGTTGGACGCATTCGGCTCTACGCCTCCGCTCCTGTAATCGAAGCTGCGCAGGATTTCGCCGCAGTGGTCACAGAAAAGTACGGAAGCGCGGCGATTTCGATCGAGGATCTCAGAAGCGCCACTTTGAAGCCGCATGTCGATCCGTTGCGTCCCTTTAGCATTCAGTGCAGGAAGGAACTGGAAGAGATCTTCCATCATTACTATTCGCGAAAGACCTGACGGCAATCTGAACTCGGTCCGGGCTGCTCCAGATCTCCGCCTTTTGGCCGGTCACAGAACTCGCCTGAACGGCCTATTCCTGATCATGGCGGCGCACGAGCGTGACCGGCTTCCTCTTTCCGTTCCACGGCGTCACTCCAGGCATCGTGGTTGGCTTGGTTTCCCTCTCGGTCTTGATCCTGGCCGCTATTGCACTTGCGAGGAAGTGGACCCGGACCTATATGATCTCGGCCGTGACCGCCCAATTTCTCAACGTTTTAGTGCTGATCACGCAACTCTTTGCGAAGTTCCCGGCACTTCATCATGCGGCGCCGACCGGAACCGAGCCCGTAGTGGGGGCGACGCAGGGCCTGGCGCTGCTCGTTTTCCTCACTATCGCTGTGAAGGCGGTTCGGCGTTCCCTCTACCGGCTCGGCTAGAAGCGCCGAAAACCTGAACCGTCCTTGGCAGCGTTTCCTCACCGCTTGATCACTGTTGCTCTCCTGGCGGAACTGGATTCAACAGCCGCATCATGGAACCGAAAGGCTCACCGTTTGTCCACGCTGATCGAGTTCGTCGGCAAAGTCAGTCTATTCGGATTCCGCGTGATTATCGATGGGTTGCGTCCTCCCATTGAAGGCGCTCAGATCCTACGACAAACTGCCGAGATTGGCTGCAGGTCTCTTCCTCTCGTGATCGCCGCGGGTTTCGCCCTTGGAACAGTAATGACTCTGCACACGCGCAGCACCCTCGTGACGTTTGGTGCATCCGCGATGATACCAACGGTTCAGGCACTGGCGTTTTTCGTCGAAATCGGCCCTCTTGTCGCCGGACTCCTCATGGCCGGCCGGGTCGGATCAGGGATCGGCGCGGTACTCGCGAACATGCGCGCAACCGAGCAGATCGACGGCATAGAATCCTTGTCGATCGACTCGTTCAAGTTTCTCGTGGTGCCGCGCGTCGTCGCCGCGGTCGTGGCATTGCCTCTTCTGACGCTGTTCATGGATTTCGCCGGCTTGTTGGGCGGATTTCTTTCGGAATTCGCATCTTCGAAGATCTCTTTCGCACTCTACATCCGGCGTGCATTCGAGAATCTCGAATTGGCAAATTTCATCGCTCCCACGGTCAAGACAGCCGTCTTTGGATTCATCATCGGAACGGTATCGGCCTACTTCGGCTACACGACGAACCGGGGCTCGGAGGGTGTCGGATACGCCGCCACCAGCAGCGTCGTCGTCTCGTCCTTGCTGATTATTCTTGCCGATGTCTTCCTGGTCAAGATTATCTTCTTCGTCTTTCCGGAGACCGCGTTGTGAGCACAGAAGCGGGCGCAGTGGCTTTCCAGCACGTCTTCAAGGCCTTCGGGCCCAAGCAAGTACTGCGTGACGTTTCGTTCCAGGTTCAGCCGGGCGAGACGCTGTGTATTCTCGGTCGCAGTGGCACAGGCAAGAGCGTCACACTTAAACTCCTGATGGCGTTATTGAAGCCCGACCACGGTAGCATCGAAGTCGACCAAGACGACGTCACGCACCTGAACGAAAAGGGCCTGTCGAAAGTGCGCCGCAAGATGGGCTTCCTTTTCCAGGACGCCGCGCTGTTCGACTCGTTGACGCTCTACGAGAATCTTGCGCTTCCCTTGCGCAGGCTCACCGAGAAAACAGAAGAAGAGATTGATTTCGATATCGACAAGGTCTTGGGGAACGTCGGCCTCAGAGGAGACAAGGAAAAGATGCCCGCGGCGCTCTCGGGCGGAATGCGAAAGAGGGCGGGTTTAGCGCGGGCGCTCGTTCTCGAGCCGAAAATTCTCCTGGCCGATGAGCCGAGCAGTGGCCTCGACCGGATCACGGCATCCGAGATTGACGAACTATTGCTGCGACAGAAAGCCGAGTGTGGAACCACCATCCTCGTCGTGACGCATGACATCCACGGCGCACGCCGAGTCGGGGACCGTTTCGCCGTATTCGACAAGGGCGATCTGGTTGCTTTCGGGGAAGTGAGCGAGATAGAGCGCAGTGAAAACGAAACGGCGCGCAAGCTCGTTTCGGAGGACTGAAGTCAGCATGAATAAGCCTTTGATCGTCGGATCCTTCGCCTTGGCCGGTCTCGCCCTGTTCGCGACGGGACTCTTCATGATCGGCAATCGCCATGAAGCCTTTGCTCGGCACGCGCAATTCTACGTGGAGTTCTCGAATCTTTCGGGAATTGCCAAGGGCGCGAAGGTTCAGGTAGCGGGAATGGACGCCGGAGAAGTGGTTGACGTGCGGATACCCGCTTCGCCCGCCTCGAAGTTCCGGGTCAGGCTTCGGATCACCGAAACTCTTAGCGGCCTTGTTCGAACTGATTCCATGGTAACCATTTACACCGAGGGCGTCGTGGGAAACAAGTTTCTGTCGATAAACGCCGGAACTGCACAGGCGCCTGCCGCCCCTCACGATTCGACGCTCGCAAGCAAGGAGGCGACGGAGCTCTCGGCACTGCTGGATCAGGCCAAAGGCACCATAACCGACATCGACGCCACGGTCCGCAACGCAAACGGCCTCGTTACCAATGCCAGCCAACTGGTGACGACGGTGGGTGGCAATCTCAATTCGACGTTGAGCGAGGTCAAGACAACCGTCGGAAATGCAAATGACGTCGTCATCGGCCTGAAGGAAGGGAAAGGTCCCGCCGGCATGCTACTCCGGGACGAGGCCCTCGCGGCTCAGATCCGCAAGGTCGTAACCAACGCTCAAGACGCGACCGAGGACTTCAGTCATGCGGCCGAACACGCTTCATCACTCGTTTCCGACGTTCAGTCGCGAAGTTTCCCCCAAAAGATCGACGAAACACTCGCAAGCGTAAAAGACACTGTGAATAATCTGAACGCCACCTCGAAGCAGGTTCGCCAAACCGTTGCCGATTTCACCGGGCCAGATGAAAAAGGAGTGACCGCCGCCGAGAATCTGCGCGAGTCCCTCTCAAATGTCAACACGGCTACCGCAAACATGGCGGACGACACGGAGGCACTCAAGCACAATTTCTTTCTTCGAGGGTTCTTCCGCTCGCGCGGCTACTTCAACCTGGACCGGCTTTCCCCTGATCTTTACAGGAAGGACCGTCTTTTTGCTCGCGCCGACAACCGCAGGGCCTGGCTTCACGCGGACGAATTGTTTCAGCTCACGGCGGACGGCGCTGAGCAGCTCACGCAGAAGGGAAGGACTCTGCTCAACGTTACGGTCGGTCAATACGGGGCAACCATCCTTCAGAGCCCACTTGTTATAGAGGGATATTCTGATACCGACGGACGCAGCGCAGCGGCTCGCAACGTCACGCACACGCGCAATTCTTGTACGCAATTATCTACAGAATCACTTCCAGCTCGATCCGAGTACCATCGGATCGGTTGCGCTGGAGAACCGGCCGCCCGTCGGCCTCGATCGCGGCGACTGGAACGGTATCGCGATCGTCATCTTGTCTTCCCGGCACCGTTGACGGTGAGAGCTATCGTCGATGTCGCGGTCCGCAGAACATGAGAGGGAAAGAGCGGGATCTCGAGAACCGTGACGTCCGAGTTGTCGCGGCGTCGCTGCATCCAAAGGAGTGAAGCAGTGCTTTGTTGAGGGCATCCGTAAGGGTTTCTGTTCATGGAGACGGACACAATTCAAGATGCGGTTAATACGGCGTTTAGGGTCGCCTTGCTTCTCGGGTGCGACATTACGACTGCGGAAGCCGCGGTGCTGGACGGAATTGGCGCTTGTGAAGACGTATCCCGTCAGAGTCTTCTGATTGAGGCCGTAAGGTCAACGCTTCGGCGACGAGCGAGTTCCGCGGATGCTCCCGCCGCGGACAAATTGCTTCCCGGTGAGCTTCGCCGCCTCTTTAGACTGCAGCCGCTTTTGCGGGACTGCTTTGTTCTTCGAATTCTGCTGGGCCTCTCGCCTGAAGGCTGCACGGGACTTCTCAATATTTCTGTCACGGATTTCGAGGACGCACTTTACGCCGCGTTGAAGCAACTTCCGCTGCTCTTTTCTCCGAACGTCGATTCCTGTGACAATCAGCGCCATCCAATGAGGGCGCTCGGACGCGGGAAAAGGGGCTGAAGAAAGTTTGTCAACGTATAATTGCGCGATCAGGTTTTCATGACGGCACAACCCTCGAATCCCAATCCGAATCTCAGGCCTTCTAAGGATGACCGGCGCGACCTGGTTCCGGTGTTTTACAGCACTGCCGCGCTGGATTTAAAGATCGTGAAACGGCGAAGTAGGGCTGGTGATCTGGGCAGCGCTAATTGTTAATCAAAACGTTTGGAGGCAAGGATAAATGAATATCAACCAAAACCGATGGGCACGCAGTTTTTTTCTTGGCGCGATTCTTCCGTCAGCCATATTACTCACTTCTCCGGTTTTTGCGCAGCAAGAAAACCAGCAACAGGAATCTTCCGCAGATGCTGTCCGCGGATTCTCCCAACAAGCGGGAGGCAAAGTCGACGCACGACATGTGGTCGGGCTGGAAAACATCAGGCGCAACCTCTCCGGGAGCCTCATCGTTCTGGACGGCGAGCTGCAGTTTCAAGCGGGCAAGATGAACGCAAATCTGCCCCTGGCGTCCATTGACGACATCTCCGTCGGTACGGAAATCACCCAAGCCGGAGGAAGGGCAGGAACCGTGGCCAAGACTGCCGCTATGGCGGCGCCCTATGACAGCGGCGCGGCGTTGAGCATTTTGCTGCGAACTACTGTGGATACACTCACCGTGTCAAACCGGGATTCGCGTGGCGGTTTGCATTACGCGATCCTGGCATTGTCGAAAGGACAGGGGGAGCAACAACGCGCTCAACTGATCACCGCGGGTGCCCACGTTAGGGCAACATCCGGCCAGGGGTTGCAGGAGGGGAAGCCCGCAGCTCCAGAGGCCCCAAAAGCGAACGGTTCGAAGCTGTCCGCCTCGGCCATTCAAATCGAGCCAGTGGACGCTGGGAATGTTGGGATTCCCACCGAGTTTCGCGCCGCGATCTACGAGTATCTCGTCATGCGAGTGCGCGAGTCCGGAAAGTTTCAGCAGGTCTTCCGGAGCGGCGATCATGCCGCTGCCGGCGTGCGCGACCTGGTTACATTGCACACCACAGTAGAAAAGTTCAAGCAGGGCAGCCAAATGCAGCGCGAGATCACCACTGTCCTGGGCTCCACCAGCGTGGGTGTCGACGCTTGGGTGACCGACGGTGATAGGCGCGTGCTCCTGACAGACCGCGTCCAGGGAAAAGTTCGTTTCTTCGGCGAGAACCTGGGCGCCACCAATGATCTTGCCAAGCACATCGCCAAACGACTGAAGCAAGAGTAAGGGAACGCTCTTTACAGTTCAGGGCGCATTGCCTCTGATGCGACGGGTAGCGCGATTTTTCGCCGGTTTCCATTAAGGGTTGCCTTCCGCGTCTATAGGTGCCACCAAAGCGGCGCTCCGCTCTTTCGCCCGCAATTGGGCTGTGGACTTGAAGGGCAAGCTCGTTCTTTGAAGAACCGAGTTCGCCCCGCGTGTGCATGTTGTGGACAAGCTTATCATCCACTCAGGGCTGATATCCCTCAGTCCTCCACCTGCCATACAGGCCAAGCTGCTCCGCGGTCCAGAACGGGCCGCCAGGAGGTATGGTTTGACCCACCAAACTAGCCTGAACTGCTTCTGCATTTGCGTAATGTTTCGTCATGTCAGACATGTACTGATAATCGTCCAAATGCACGCCGCGAACCTTCATGTGATCGATATCGACTTTCCGAAACATTGGCTTGATGTCCCTTGAGAATGATACGGGCATGCGATTTCTCCTCTGCGATAGATTATCTCGTAATCACCATTCCGCTTCGTTTTTGGAAATATCACTCCTTTTTCCCCTGACTGAAATACCGCACTGAAGCAGCTTGGAGGAGCCGGCCTCTTCTCCGAAAATCGAATAAAAGCGAGAGAAAAAGCGCGGTTTAAATCGACCGGATATCGCCCCGCACCCATCCGGCAATGGTCGATTCATCGATGCCGAGTTTCTGCCCCAGCTTCTCCTGGGTGAGTCCCAAGGTACCGCGAAGCCGCTTCAGTTTTCCGATCAGGTCGCCTGCTTCAGGCAGGGGATTGTGCCCGAGAAAGGCCAGAATCGCCGGAAGGCAATGCACCATCGGATGAACTTCGTTGCTTTCCCAGTTGACGATCGATGCCGGGCCGACTCCCAGCTGCTCCGCTACCTCCTTTTGAAGAAGGCCGAGATCCAAGCGTCTCTTTCGGCTGTGATCTCCCAATGTTTTCAATTGCTTCGGATAGGCTTTTTGCTGCGGTTTGGGCCCTGAAAGCTGTACATGGCAAAAAGGCAACGCATGGGTGTTTGTCATGCGTCGCGATTAGCATGAAGTTCGCTGGGATGGTGAGCGTGACCCGACGCGGAGCGCCTTCGATGCTTCTGCGAAATCTCGGAGTCACTTCCACGATTTGGCGACTTTCCGCCGGTGAACGTTAGCGGTCCTAATCCGGCCAGCTTCCCACAACAGATATCTCGCCTATTTACTCCGATATTTCGCTTGGGCATTCCAATGTAGATCTATCGCGGTATAGCGCGACGGCTACTTGCCGCTGGATACGTAAACCTTCGAAGGCCCGACCAACGCAACGTGCGGAACTTCGGTTTTGAGTTTTACCCGCCTATAGCCTGGGTTCCCTTGAGCCAAGAACGTGAGAATGTGCTGCCCACCGAAGTGCTGGTTCAGCTCGTTCAGATAGGGAGCGAAGGACACAGGGTTGGAAGTCCCCAGCCAAAACAATTCACCTCCCGTTTCTTCGGCAAGTTGCGAAAGGTAGTTTTGTCCCCAATTGATCTGCCAGAGGCTGTGGCCAAAATGTCCGGCACTGTTGAAATAGATGGAATGAACAACCACGCCCGTCGCGCTGGGCCGCTTCGATGGCGCGGTCGAGGTACGGATTCGAGGGACCGGGCCCGTAGTCAGGATCGACGCCGCTTGTTATCATCAGCACTTCCCGAACTTGGTCGGCCCTGGGCCATTTCTGAATGAGGTCGGTGAGAGCGAGGTACGGGCTTGCGGAGATCCCGGGCTGGCCGAGAGGCAGCCTGATCGCTTTGGCTGCCAGCGCGTGGTCTGCAGTGGGCTTCTGTTGCACCTGCACAGTCCCGTTGCGCAAGTAGCCGATGCCGAGGCGCGTAGTGGACGGTTGCTCAAGCACGAATCTGCGGAGATCGTCCAATTGGGTACCTAGCGCCGTGTCCGTGCCGTCGTCGATGAGGAGCCAGAGTTGCAAGGCCGGTTCGATCATTCTGAACTGGCGTCCAGTCGGTGACGCGCATTCGCTCGTTATCGAGATAAACCAGGACATCATTTGGAGCGAGGTTGGGCGGAGCAGCGTCCTTTTTCCCTTCGACGGTCACAACGATGCGTACCAGCACACCTGAGCTTGTCGCTTGATCCTGCGCGCGCGCCGCGTTCGCAAGAAAGCAGACAACCAGCACAGCGAACACGTTTCTTATCGCGTTTCTGACAGTGAGCATATTAACGCCTCTAAAAGTTTAGACGCTGCGGAGCTCCGCGGCGATTCCGAAAGTGGAGAATATTCCTCGCTGACGCTCAGGACTAAAAAAGGGTTCGGGCGCTGCTCAACGTGCGAACGCGTCTATTGCCGAAAAGGGCCGAGGTGAACCGCAGGACGGTAGGTCCCAGTTAGGAAGATCGGATCGATTTTAGTCAAAAGTCTTGTGCTGATTGGTAAACGGTGTGACCAACCATGCGATGCGTGCCCCGAAAAGCGAACGGATCACTGACACCGGCAGATTCTACTTACCCAAAAGCAACGCAACAAATGACGGCCAGCCTAATGAGCGTCATCATGCCGGAGATTCTGCCCTCGCGCTTTCGCTCGCAAGCGCGAGGCCTCTCACGCGCTCACGTCACTCTCAGCTTCGGTTTCCTTAACCATTTCGGAGTCGGCTCTACCGGGTGCATCATTGGCATCGAGCGAATTGTCCATCGTTGGGGTGTGATCTTTCATATCGTTTCCGACGAACGGTATGTCATGCACTTCGCCCTCTTTTCCGTGTACTGCGTGGGGCATGCACATACTCCTTAGTGCCTAAGATTGAACCACGTTTGTAACATTTCAGGCGGAACGTCAGCCTTTCGCCACAGAGGCGAGTCGAAGGCTCGCCGCCATTGTTACCAGGTCGGCAAGAGAGTCGGCTTTCATCTTTCGCATCATGTTGCCTCGGTGTGCCTTCACCGTAATTTCGCTGATGCCGAGCTCGGCACCGATCTGTTTATTCAATAGGCCCGAGACCACCAACGCCATTACTTCCGTTTCGCGGCTGGTGAGTGACGCGTAACAGTCCCGGACGGCCCGCATCTCCGCCTCGTGATCAAGTGCAGCGCGACTGCGCTCAAGAGCGTCACGGATGGCGTTCAACAGCACCTCGTCGCTGAATGGCTTGGTCAGGAACTCGACGGCTCCCGCTTTCATTGCCTGAACCGTCATCGGCACGTCGCCGTGACCGGTGATGAAGATGATCGGCATCTCGATCCGATCGACGGCGATACGCTTCTGCAGATCGAGACCGTTGAGGTCTGGCAAACTAACGTCGAGGATCATGCAACTCGGGGCGAGGACTCGTGGCCGGGCAAGGAACTCCTGAGCCGATGCGAATGTCTCCGGCTGCCAGCCCTCGCAGCGGATCAAAAGTTCCAGCGATTCACGCACCGAAACGTCGTCGTCTACAACGAACACAATGGGCGCGGCATGCGGCATATTTGACGACCCTGATTCGTGGCCAACTGCGCACGGTCCCATCATTCTATACCCCCCTTGAGTGGAGCGACGAATCAATTGAGTCGAAGGGCCGAATTAAGAGCCTCAAGCAGAGCAGTATCGCTGAATGGCTTGAAAAGGCACGCCACGGCGCCCTGTGCCAGAACTCGCGGGCGGACAGCTTCATCCCTATTCGCAGTGATGAAGACGATCGGAATGTGTTGCCCACGAAGCTTCAGTTCCCGTTGAAGTTCCGGTCCGGACATGCCCGGCATGCCGACGTCGAGGATCAAACAGTTGGTCTGACCGACGTATTCGGAGGCAAGGAACTCTTCCGCCGACGAGAACGAACGTGCGGTGAAACCGAATTCCCTCAGCAAGTCGGGTAGCGACTCGCGCACGGATTCGTCGTCATCGACCACGGACACCAGTGAGCTCGGGATCATTCTGGGTTCCTCATCCCGCATCCGATGCACCTCCCTGCCGCGGAGGAATGGAAAACGAAAAAGTGGCGCCCGGACCGTCGTTCGGTTCCGCCCAAAGACGGCCATGATGGCGCTCGATTATGGAACGACTGACGGAAAGTCCGATTCCCATGCCGTCGTTCTTGGTTGTATAAAAAGCTTGAAAAAGTCTGTCCATAGCTTGGGGATCAAGGCCGACGCCCGCATCCTGTACGGTGAGCCGCACCTGATCGTCTGTGCCTCGTTCCGTTCTGATCTGCAACTGCCTTGGACGATCGTTCACGGCGCTCATGGCGTCCGAGGCGTTCTTGAGCAGATTCAGGATCACCTGCTGAAGCTGGACGCGGTCCCCTGTCACCACCGGGAGGTCGTCTGCGAATTCCGGCCGGAGAATCACCCGGTTTCGCTGAAGTTCGCTCAATGACAGCGCGATCACTTCTTGTGTAGCCTCATTCAGATCCACGGGCTCGGTCGTGGATTCCTTCTTGCTGAAGAGCGCGCGTAATCGCGTGATCAACTCAGACGCACGGTTGCCGTCACGAATCGTGCGCTTGGCGGTTTCGCGCGCCCCTTCGACGTTCGGGGGCTCGGCAGCCAACATCCGCAGACACGTGCCGGCGTTGGTGATGATGCCCGATAGCGGTTGGTTCACTTCGTGCGCGATTGATGCTGTCAACACGCCCAGGCTCGTGACCCTGGTCACATGGGCCAGGTCCGATCGTGCTTGGCTGAGTGCCTCCTCCGCGAGCCGGCGCTCGGTTACGTCCTGAATCGCGCCTATAATCTCGGGCCGGCCATCGCGGTCTCGGGTTCCATGGGCGACCGTGCGCAGGTACTTGACTGAACCGTTTGGCATCCGCAACCTGATCTCGTAATTGAGGACGCTGTCGCCGCTTCGCGCTGCCTCGATCTTGTCAGTCAACAGCGGGATATCTTCCGGATGGACGCGACTCCCAATCCGCTCGAACGTCACGGGGGCATCACGATCAAACTCGAAGGTGCGATAGAGCTGTTCTGAAAACGTGATTTCGTCCGTGTCCAGACGCCACAAGAAGCTACCGCTTAGGCTCAGGCGCTCGCCTTCTGCGAGAAATGCCTCACTGCGCTGCAGTTCCTCCTCCGCTCGCTTGCGGTCGTCGATATCGGTGTTGGTCCCGTACCATTTGACGATCTTGCCCGATTCATCGCGCAGTGGGCTGGCACGGAGCAGAAACCATCGATACTCTCCATCGAAGCGGCGCATGCGCGCTTCCACATCGGCTAGTTGGCCCGTCACCAAAGCCATTTGCCAGGAATCCAGCAGGCCCTTCGCGTCGTCCGGATGAATCGTCGCTCCCCAGCCCGAGCCGCGCGCCTGTTCCGCGGAGAGGCCCGTGAAGTCGAGCCAACGCTGGTTGAGAAAGTCGCAGAAACCGTCTGGACGAGCGGACCAGGCAAGCATCGGAATCGTATTGATGATCGAGCTCAGATCGCGCTCGCTCGCCCGCAGCGCCTCTTCAGCCCGCTTCCGATCGTCAATATCGGTCAGCAGGACATACCAGCCGGTGATCCCGCCATCTGCATCGCGTACGGGCAGCGCGCGAACCTGGAACCATCGATAGACGCCATCAGCCCGGCGGCAGCGGTGTTCAATGTCGTAGGGATTTCCGGTCCCGATCGAATGCGTAAAGGCGGCGACCACCCGGGGAAGGTCATCCGGATGAACCGCATCGCTGAGTCGCCCAGCCTTTCAATTCCGTGGATGTCTTGCCGAAGTATTCCAACAGCGGGCGATTGAGAAGTTGAACTTCGCCAGCCGGGCTCATGGTACATACGAGCCCAGGAATGCTGTTCACAATCTGGCGAAAGTTGTTTTCAGTTTCTGCGAGTTCTTTCGTGCGCTCCGCAACCCGCCGGTCAAGTTCGCTTGCGACACGCTTCTGCTCGCTCAGGAGTCGCGCTTCCTGCAATCCGATCACAGCCTGATTCGCAGCCACGCTTAACACAAGTCTCTCGGTCTGCCCCGGGAAATCCGCCCGCTGCGACCCTGCCACGATGACCCCAATTTCACCGTGCAGCCCGCATCGCTGGGACACGATCGAAATGTCTTCGTCTCCTATCGAGGCGCGTAATCGCGACGGCCACTTCTGTGGATCGTCTCCGAACCATTGGTTTACCGTCTTGTGAATCTCGTCTGGCAGCATCCACTTTGCCGACGGAGCGATCTTCAGTACTTCGATTGGCGCGCCGCCGGCCGGATCTTCGAAGCGTGCATATACGAGATCCAGGCACAGCATGCCCAGAAGTGCGTCGAGCAAAGTGTGAACAATCTGGGACGGCTGGGATCCGCTCCACATGGCTGGAAGCGCGAGAACGCTCACCAGGTCGTTTAGGCAGCGCTTCAGGTGCTTGATCTCTCCGGAGGTATCTTCCTGTCGCACGCCCATGTCAGACCGCCGTTGTCAGGCGCACGTCGACCGCCTGGCCCTTCGCTCGCGAACTTCACGTAGGAACTCTTCGGGAGGTACAAAAAAAGGATTGTGTTGAAGAATGCCGCCGATGATGATCATGGGATGCGTCCGCATGATGTCAATCACCGTGTCTCCTCCAAATTTCGCGAGATCGTAGGTGCAGATCACGGCATCGTCGTGGCGGCGCCATACATCATTCACACGCGATTCGAACTCAACCAGGTCGTCCACGTGCGACCGACCGTCAGCGGCCCATTCCATGTGGCAAACGATGCGGCTGAGCGGAAAACCACTGTTCGTGTTGCCGCTCGCCAACTGCTCGAAAAACTCTAGCATCCGGTCCTGATCGAAGTGACCGTCACGAAGATATGTTTCGGTGTTGGTTCGAAGCTCGAATTGACCGCTGTGCTGGGCGGCCGCCGCATCGATGCCTGCCGCAGCCAGGCGTTGCAGATGATTGTGATGTTGCCCTGGATTTACCACGTGGACGGCCTTATCGCCACACTCAAACCCGTCCTTTATGAATGGAAGCAACACGCGGTACTCTTCGTCGTCGCTGTTGAAAAACGCACAGACGTGACGTACGTCGCCCAGCTGGGAACCGGCAAGGGAAATTGGTGCCACGGTCTTCTTCATGGTGTATACCTCGCCTTATTATGGATCGCCCGCGAGACGGGACGACCCTCTGCCTGTTTTGCACCTTGGTAGCCGCGGCAAAGGCGCCTCCTCTCGACAGCCCTCATGAATAGCATGCACCTCTCCAAACCCAACGTCTATCAGACTTTGGTATTGGTCTGGCGGCATTCACGCCCCGGCCTTGGCTCCTGCTGGCGATTAATGACGCCCCATCAGAGGAAACATCGATCGATACCTTCGTCCAATTGGTTTCCCTCCACTTTTCTGGCTTAATCGCAATTGTGAGATCGCAGGAAGCACGGCTTTCCGGCTTCAAGAATCGAGAAGAGCGATGAATGAACGGCAACCGATCCCACTTTATGAATGGAAAAACAGCCACAGTCCGGCTGACGCGGACCTGATGGTCATCGCAGAGCGGGAATTAGGGGCCTTCATCAGAGCGGTTACGGAGTTGTTCGGTCCAGAGCAGGCAAGGCTTGCGGCAGAGGACTGGGTCGACGAGCTGGAGTTAATGGATGCTTTGCCTGGACCGACCAGGCGCGATTGGGGATCGGTCACTGTCGCTGCCTCGGCCCAGCTTGCAAGGCGGCTGAATACCGACGTGGACCGTCCAACGCCACGCGTTGCGTCGACTGATACCAAAGTATCGCCGATACCTTCGTCCAATTGTTTTGGCCCGACGGGTCTGGCTTAATCGCAAATAGATAGCCACAACACGAGGCATGGAGCAAAAGAATGAAAGTTGAACTCTTTCCCCCCGACTCTGACACAGAGCCGCGTCATTGGGTACGGCATGATCAGGCTTTCGCAATGATGTTGGGGCCCGGCTCAATTGAGTGGGGCTCGAAGCGTTCCGCGCTGGAAAAGTTCGCCTACGCGGCGGGCGATTTAGCACTGTGCGATCGTCATCAGGGAGAGTGGGTCGGACTCATGAACGTACCGCATCTGCAACTCGGTATTTCCGATGCGGCACTGATGGCTGCCTCTGACGAACCGAATGGCGAGGTCGAACTGCGCCCTCACCGCAAGTTTGCAGACTCCCGCCTGGGTGCGCTGGTTACGGCCGTTCATGCCGAGATGGTGGCTGGGTTTCCGAGCGGCCGGCTGTTTCTGGATTCTATCGAACAGGCGATGGCGGTAGCCCTGGTCAGTGGTCAGGCAGTAAGGCACCGTCCTGTGCAGATATCCCGAGGCGGACTAGGCCCAGCGCGCTTGCGAAGGATTAGAGAGTTGGTCCACGCGAGGCTGGAAGACGAGTTGAGTCTCGACGAGATGGCGCAATCGGTGGGGTTGAGCACAGCTCATTTCGCGCGGATGTTTCGCAAGTCAACGGGCGAGACCCCGCATCAATTTGTTCTGCGCCAAAGGCTTGAGCGTGCTAAGGCGATGTTGCGTGCTCCCGATGCGCGAGTATTGGACGTGGCCGTGGCCTGTGGCTTCAAGACCCAGCAGCACTTTGCGCAGGTCTTTCGTGATGTCTGTGGAATTAGCCCGACAGGGTATCGCCAGGATTTTCTGGGCTATGAAGCGACTTGCGCGTCGGAAACCTGCTCCGAAGATACGCCACACCTGGTGAATCGTGGTTCGCAGCCAGAACTTCTCACGGGTTGACGTTCACTTGCCCGGAATTTGTAACTCAACGCTCCTTGCACCCGCCTCAGCACTGTGTCCTCCGTCAACAATTCTGACTCGGCCACGCCGCAGCTCATTCGAATTCTCGTCGTCGCCTCAAGACAACCCCAGACTCAGTGTAAGTCGATGGAGTTCTCTCTCGGGGAGCATGAATTCTAGCAAGATTCCGACCATCCAGCAGAAATCCGCACAAGTCCGTTTCCGATGTGCAGTTTAATCAGGTTGTGAGCAGAGTCCAGCGTCAACAAAGCGCACTCGACGGTCGATCCACTTCCCAATCGAGCGCTAGTCCGCGTCAGCACCAAAGATTCATTCATCGGAATAGAAAAGGAGATACGAAATGCCATACGTTACAGTCGGAAAAGAAAATTCTGGCGACATCGAGCTTTACTACGAAGACCACGGCTCGGGGCAACCCGTTGTCCTGATCCACGGATACCCATTGAGCGGTGCTTCGTGGGAGAAACAAGTTCCCGTCTTGCTGGAGGCCGGTTACAGGGTCATCACCTACGACCGCAGAGGCTTCGGCAAATCCAGCCAGCCGGCCACGGGCTACAACTACGACACCTTCGCGGAGGACCTTCACAAACTGGTCACCCAGCTGAAGCTGCACGATTTCACCTTGGTCGGCTTCTCCATGGGAGGAGGCGAAGTAGCACGATACTTCGGGAAGTACGGTTCCAAGGGTGTGAGCAAAGCCGTGATCATCTCCGGTGTGCCACCGTACCTGCTCAAGACGGCCGACAACCCCGAGGGCGTGGATGGCAGCGTGTTTGCCGGGATCGAGAAAGCGGTGGCCGCTGACCGGTATGCATTCTTCACCGGTTTCTTTCAGAATTTCTACAACACCGACGTATTCCTGGGAAAGCGTGTCAGCGAACAAGCGATTCAGGCCAGTTGGAACATCGCGGCGAGCGCCTCCGCCACCGCCAGCCTGGCGTGCGTCGCAACCTGGCATGAAGACTTCCGCGAGGACCTGGCGCGCATCGATGTGCCCACGCTGGTGATTCAAGGGGATGCCGACCGCATCCTTCCTATCACGGCTACGGGACTGCGCACCGCCAAGCTCATCAAAGGAGCACGCCAGTTGGTGGTGAAGGACGGTCCGCATTGCATCCCGTGGACGCACGCGGAAGAAGTAAACGCCGAATTGCTGAGCTTCCTGGGCGAGAAGACCGGCATCCTGCAAAAGGAAGTTGCCTAGCCTCCCGCCCGTGTCCGAATTCATTTGAAAAGGAGAACTCACATGAAACTCAAAACATTGTTGTGCGACAAAACCCGTAGCACGTGTTTCCAGAAACACCCGCTACTGCATCTCGCAGCCATCTCTTTGCTGGCCGCGCAGGTAATTCCAAACATCGCCTGGGCCCAGGCGCAGCCAGCCCCGCCGCTTTCCGGTGTTCTGGGAAAGGTCCAGTCTTTTACCGGCAGTTCGCTCGACGTTGCGACACCTTCAGGCGTCGTCCACGTTACGGTCACGCAGCCCCTCGCAACCTACAAGCAGATACCGTCGGATTTGAGCCATGTCACCTCAAACTCTTATGTCGGCGTGGCATCCGTGCAGCAGGCGGACGGCACAGAACTCGCGAAGCAGGTCATCATCTTTCCCAAGGAACTGCGCGGGGCGGCGGAAGGTAGTGTTCTGCTGGATGCGCCAGGCGCAACCACTCACAACAGAATGACAAACGGCTCCGTCTCTAGCCCTGCCGTTTCGCACTCCCGCATGACGAACGGCACGGTACAGAAGGGCGGCAGTAGCACTCTGGTGGTTCGATATCAGGACGGCTCGCAGACGATTTCGATACCTGCGGGTGTCCCGGTTGTGCTAGTCGCGAAAGAAACAGTCACCTTGAGCGCCGGCGATACCATCTATGCGGCGACCGAGAAGCTGCCGGACGGAACGCTGACCACGAACAAGATCTTTCAGATCGTGGCCGCATCCACCAGCAACGCGCAGTAGGGCGCCGGGAAATGAGCCGTTCCACAACTCCACGTAACGAAGCGATCTCCACGAGCACGCTACCGGAACAGCCGGGCGTGCTCGTGGCCAGGAGGCATCATCTCCTGGTGCGCTGGAGTCACTGGCTGAATGTGCCGATCCTTCTCGGCCTCATTTTGAGCGGCATCTCTATTTACTGGAGTTCGCCGATCTATCAGCACAAGCCAGATCCGATTACCGGAAACTTCGATGTGGCGGCGGATATCGGAATCTGGATATGCGCCCATGTGCCCGGGCTGCATCACTACAGCAGTCCACCCGATTGGATTTATAACCACATGAGCCTCGGGCCGGGTATGTTGGCTCTCGCTTTGCGCCTCCATTGGCTGTGCGCGTACGCATTCATGCTGAATGGTGCGGTGTACGTCGCAGGGTTGATCGCAGGAGGGGGGTGGCGCGGATTACTGCCCCGCCGGACCGATCTGCTTGACGCGTTCAGGATGTTCCGGTACTACATCGGATTTCCGTTGGCCAAACTAACGCGCCGCCAATGGCCGCATCCCAGTTTCAACACAAAGTACAACGCGCTCCAGCGCGCAGCGTACTTCTCTGTTCCGCTCGCCGGTTGCCTTTCAGTCGCTACAGGATGGGCGATTCACAAGCCCATGCAGTTCCATTCGTTGGCTGCGATCTTTGGTGGGTTCGATGCGGCGCGCGTTTGGCATTTCTGGCTCATGTGGGTCTTCATCCTTTTCGTCGTACCCCATGTGATTCTGGTTTTCGCCGACGGGTGGGATACGTTTCGCGGCATGATCGTAGGCTGGTCGGCGAGAGTAAAGCGGTCGGAGGTCACGGCTAATGAACAATAAGGCTCGAGGCTTCTTCGGAGAGCGGCCTCTCCCAACATTCGAGGTGGATCCTCAGGTGCTGCGTCGCCGCACCCGGCGCGACGTTCTGTTGTTTGGGGCTGGGGCGGTGGCAGCGCTGGCGGGTGCTGGATCCCTCCTGCCGCAAGATACGCTCACCCGTCTGGGCCTGCGTCGAAATATGAACTCTCCCGGGAAGGAGTGGCTTCTGAACAGAGCTCTTCGTATCGACGATGATGTGGCCGAAGCGCTCTACTCGCCACGTCGTACGGTACCGACTTACACCAAATCGCAGATTACTCCGCTCAAGAACAACTACAACGGAGCTACTCCCGATCCTGGGTATATCCCTGGATGGCATCTGACTTTGGATGGGCTGGCCTCCGGCGTGAGCGTCGCCCTCGATATTCGCAGTCTCATGACTCGCTTCTCGATACACGAGCAGATTACGCGGCTGGTTTGCGTCGAAGGCTGGAGCGCGATTGCGTGGTGGGCTGGTCTGAGATTCGACGATTTGCTTCGTGCCTACCCACCTGCGTCGCAGGCTAAGTGGGTGCGGGTCGAGTCGTCGGTCAATCTCGATGCTTCCGGAAATCCCGACCCCTACTACGTCTCAATCGATCTGGCGACGGCCCGCCATCCCCAAACGCTGCTCGCCACGCACTTCAACGGTCAGCCCCTGACTGTGGAGCATGGAGCGCCGCTCCGCCTGCTGGTGCCCGTAAAACTCGGCTTGAAGAATGTGAAGGCCATTACCAAGCTCACGTATGTCGCGGAAGAGCCACGAGACTACTGGGCCGAACGTGGATATTCCCACTACGACGGAATCTAATCAAGGAGAGCCGCCCCATGACTCAACTAATAACGGAACCGACGTCGCATCAGCAGGGGGAACACACACGCTCAGCGGTCGAGCGAATCGCCGCCTTTGCCGCAGCCGCCCGGCCGGAGCACCTGACGAACGACACCCGGCAACTTTTCAAGCGCAATATTCTGGACAGCCTCGGCTGCGCCATCGCTGCGCTGCCAGGGACAGCCCTTCCAGGCGCTGCGCGAACAGTTCGAGGAATACCGGGCTCCGGGCCGGTGCACGTTGATCGGCGGCGGCAAGACATCCGCAGATCAGGCGGCGCTCTTCAACTCCGGTCTTGTGCGCTACGTGGATCTGCTCGACAGCTACATGGCGCCTGGCGGACTCTGTCATCCGAGTGACAACTTCGGGACCGTTCTCGCCGCGGCTGAGCAAGCAGGGGCATCCGGCGAGGAGTTCATGCTGGCGCTCGCCGTAGCGTACGAAATCCAATGCAGGTTTTCAGCCGCAGTCCCGGTGATGGCGAAGGGCTTCAACCACGCCACGCAACTCGCGATCTCCGCCGCCGCGAGCGCGGGGAAACTTCTCGGACTCTCCGCCGGCGAAATCGCGAATGCGATTGCGATCGCGACGGTCGACAACGTCTCGCTCGCCTGTGTCCATGCCGAACCGGTGTCGCAGTGGAAGGGATTCTCACCCGGGATGACGGGGATGCGCGCTATCTACGCTGCCTCTCTGGCCAAGCGCGGCTTCGAGGGTCCAAGCGGTCTGTTCGAAGGCCCCGACGGGCTGGAGCGCATGTTCGGCCAGCCGATCCGTGTGGATTGGGAGGATCCCTCGCTCGAGATCGTCACCCAGACGGTGCTGAAGAAATACTGCTCGCTCATTCATGGCCAGCCGGTGCTGGAAGCTGTGCTGGATCTGAAGCGCCGCAACGGTCTGGTGGCAGCGAATGTCGAGCACGTGCGCTGCGACGTCTTCCAGGGGGCCTTCGATTTCGCGGGAGGCGGGCGCTATGGTTCGAAGGACCATCCCCAGGCCAAAGAGCAAGCCGACTACAATCTGAAATATCTCATCGCGGTGGCGTTGCTCGACGATCAGGTCGGGCCCGCCCAATTGCAGCCGGCACGCATTCAGGCGCCGGATGCGCAGGCGCTGCTCGCACGAGTGGAGGTCCGT
This sequence comes from Bryobacteraceae bacterium, assembly GCA_963770345.1. Taxonomy (GTDB): domain Bacteria; phylum Acidobacteriota; class Terriglobia; order Bryobacterales; family Bryobacteraceae; genus CAVYPH01. The sequence continues at coordinate 1,101,302 of CAVYPH010000004.1, forward strand.
CCCGACGAGCATTTCACCGCTCGCTATCCCAGAGAGCTCAATGCCCGAATCACGATCCACACCAAAGACCAGCGGATCCTCGTGAAAGAGCAACTGGGCTACGAGGGAGGTCTGACCAATCCTATGTCGTGGGACCGGACCGTGGAGAAATTCCATTGGCTGAGCGAACCTTTCGCGGATGAGGATCTCCGAGGCAGGCTCATCGAGGCGGTGCAGCAGCTCGATGCGCGGCCGATCTCGGACCTGATGGACCTGCTCGCCCAGGTTCGACCGACCGCGGTCTTTCCGGCAACTCACCCCGGCATTCAGTGAGGTTCAAGGTCATCGGGATGCACGAATTTAGCAGGATTCCGACCATCCAGCAGAAATCCGCACAAGTCCGTCACCGATGTGCAGTTTAATCAGATTGTGAGCAGAGCACGGCGTCGACAAACCGGACACCAAACTCAACTGATTATTGTTTGCCGGCCGGAACTAAGTCAACACAGAAGGGAACGTCAATGGAAGCAATTGGATTGTTAGTCACGCTCGAAGCACGCGCAGGTAAGGAGGCTGATGCCGAGGCATTTCTTAAGTCAGCTCAGCCACTCGCGCTGGATGAAAAAGGGACCTTGAAGTGGTATGCGATCAAGCTCGGGCCGGGGAAGTTCGGCATCTTCGACACCTTTGCAAATGAAGCGGGCCGCAATGCCCACTTGAGTGGCGACATTGCGAAGGCATTGGGGGCGCGGGCCAGCGAATTATTTGCGGTTCCTCCGCAGGTGGAAAAAGTGGAGGTCCTTGCAACCACACCCTTAAAGGGCTGAGTGCGAGGTTCGTGCGAGCTGAACGCTGAAAGGGAGCTTACAAATGGCAAATACTACGAAAACAGCAATTGTTACTGGTGCCTCGCGAGGGATCGGAGCGGGACTCGTCGAAGCGTTCCTGAAACGAGGTTACAACGTCGTCGCAAACTCGCGAAACATCACCAAAGCAAATCCATTCGCAGCGGGCCGCGAATGTTGCACTGGTTGATGGAGACATCGGCCACCCAGGCACGGCGGCAACGATTGTGGATACCGCCGTATCGCGATTTGGCCGGATCGATGTACTGATAAACAATGCGGGTGTTTTTATTCCGAAGCCCTTCACCGAATACACGACCGAAGACTTCAACACTTTAGTCTCCACGACGCTTGCCGGCTTTCTCTACGTGTCACAGCTAACCGTAAAGCAAATGTTGCGGCAGAAATCGGGCAGCATCATCAACGTGTCCACTACCCTGGTTGACCAACCGATCGCAGGTGTTGGAGCGGCCGTTCAAATTATGCTGAAGGGCGCCTTGAATGCGGTGACACGCGCCCTCGCCATTGAATACGCGAAAGACGGCATTCGTGTAAACACCATAGCGCCGGGAGTGATCAATACTCCTATGCATAAACCGGAAACTCATGACTTCCTCAAAGGGTTGCACCCGGTCGGCAGGATCGGTGAGGTCAAAGAAGTCGTCGACGCAGCTTTGTTTCTGACCGACGCCACTTTCACCTCAGGAGAAATACTGCACGTGGATGGCGGCGCGCACGCCGGCAAATGGTGACGGGAACGACGCACGGAGAAAAATAAGAATGACCACTTATCAAAAGACCAACGCAGCAGCTGGTTCAGCCCAGGAGGGCGTCACGGTGCGGTACACCGCCAAGACCCATACTTCGGGCGGTCGGCGCGGCGGCGTCTCCCATAGTGATGATGGCCGCTTAGATGTTAAGTTCTCGGCTCCCGGTGTCCCAGGAACTGGCACGAATCCGGAGCAGTTGTTTGCCGCTGGTTGGTCCGCCTGTTTCATTAGTGCGATGGGGCTTGTGGCCAACAGGATGAAGGTCACGCTTCCGGCTGACGTAGCCATCGATGCCGAAATAGACCTGTGCCATTCTGGCGACGTTTACTTCCTCCGAGCACGGCTTAACGTCAGCCTGCCGGGTTTGGAGCGCGAAGTCGCCCAGGCCATTGTGGACGCGACGCACGGCGAGACATGTGCATATTCCAACGCTACACGGGGCAACATCGAGGTTACGCTCAACGTGGTGTAAGCCGGACCTGTAGCAGACCGTTTTACAAGGATTGCGTCGGCTCTCGCGGGCTGTGATTGCCAGGAGCGTGACGAACTATGAGTTCAATCTTGATGCGACGAAGGAGAAAAATATGACACTCTCGCAAACATACCGAAGTGCTTTGATTGCAGGATTCTTACTAACAGCGGTGTTTCACACGGGAGCGGCCGCTCAGGCGAACTCCCCTCAAGGGGTCAGAAACGTTGTCATTGTTCACGGTGCGTGGGCCGATGGATCAAGCTGGTCCAAAGTGATTCCACTGCTTCAAGCCAAGGGATTGCATGTGGTCGCCGTGCAGAACCCATTGACCTCGCTGGCTGACGACGTTGCCGCCACCAGGCGCGCCATCGCATTGCAGGATGGCCCTGTGCTGCTAGTGGGCCATTCCTATGGGGGAGTGGTTATCACGGAGGCGGGCAACGATCCAAAGGTGGTCGGGTTGGTTTATGTGGCTGCGCTCGCGCCGTCGGAGGGTGAGTCCGTTGCTTCGGTCACCAAACCGTTTCCGCCGGCTCCGCTAGGCAGCGAAGTCCGGGCGGATGCTGAAGGTTTTCTGACGGTGACCCCAAAGGGAATCGCAGACGACTTCGCGCAGGATCTGCCAGACAAGGAGAAGCAGCTGTTGACGGCGACACAGAGTCCCACCGCGGCAGCCGTTTTTGGAGCCACAATCACGACCGCCGCGTGGAAGACCAAGCCGTCCTGGAGCGTGATTGCCAGCAACGATCGCGCTGTTCCTCCGGAGCTTCAGAAGGCCGAAGCGGCGGCAATGAAGGCTACTTCGATCACTGTCCCCTCCAGCCACGTGCCAATGCTTTCTCACCCGAAAGAAGTCGCAGACTTAATCGAGCAAGCTGCGGCGAAAGCCGGGAGCCGATAACCGGGAAACCACCCTTAAAGGAGAACCCATGACCGCAGTGAAATTAGAAGACGCCCGCCGCGTAATCAGCGCGGCGGAGAAGAAAGCCACGGAAATTGGCCAGCCCATGAACATCGCAGTGGCTGACGAAGGCGGAAACATCGTAGCGCACGTTCGTATGGACAACGCATGGATTGGCAGCATTGATGTCTCAATGAAGAAGGCTTACACGTCGCGCGCATTTGACATTGAAACGAAGGAATTGGCAAAGCATTCTCAATCGGGAGGCGAGTTCTTCGGCATTCATGTTTCAAACAACGGCAAAATCATGATTTTTGCCGGCGGCATCCCGCTGAAGCTGGATGGCAAGGTAGTAGGCGCAATTGGCGTCAGCGGTGGTTCCGGCGATCAGGATCATGCCGTCGCCGCGGCCGGAGCCGCCGCGTTCTAACCTCGCCGGACAGAGCAGACCTGCAAGAGGAGGACTAATCCATGTCGCATCATTATTCTGGCCCTGACTTCAGCTTTCCCCAAGGGGACGCCCGACTGGACTTCACTGATCTGTATGCCTTTCCGAAACCTGGAGACGCTGGGAAATCCATCCTGATTATGAACGTGCATCCGTCTGCCGGAGAAAACCCTCCTGGGCCTACTACGACCGAGCCTTTCGCACCCGAAGCACTGTACGAGCTCAAGATTGACACCGATGGCGATGGGGTTGCCGATATCGCGTACCGGGTGCGCTTCTCAGCATTCGAGCGCGGCGCACAAACCGCAATTCTCTACCGCGTTGATGGCCAGCAAGCCGCCGGTACCGGCGATGGCGGACGGGTGATCGTTGAAGGGGCGCCTGTTTCGATGGGGCGCGAGGCGAGGGTTACAGAGGCAGGCGATATCCGCTTCTTTGCCGGCTGGCGCAGCGACCCTTTCTTCTGCGACGTGGAAGGCGCGAAGAACAACTTCCAGTTCACGAGCGACGATTTCTTCGCTGACAAAGATGTATGCAGCATCGTTCTTGAAGTACCTAATTCTGCTCTGGGGGCAAAAGAGGTTCGCCTGTGGGCGCGCACGCTTACGCCAGGTGATGGCGGTGGCTGGATCCAAGTGGAGCGCGGAGCGCGGCCTGCCCAGGCTGTCGTGCTTGTCGAAGAAAGAGATGCCTACCTCGGAGGTGAACCGGCGGACGATGCGCGTTTCCTTGCAGGCTTCGCGCACGCTCTGGAGCACACAGGTGGATATACGCCGGCTGAGGCGAAGCGCGTGGCGGGGACATTGCTCCCGGATGTTCTGCCTTATGATCCCAGGCGTCCGGCGTCATTTCCCGATAACGGCCGGACACTCACCGACGATGCGTTCGATTGGTTCATGCGCGTTCTCACAAATGGAAGGGTCACGGGGGATAGCGTAGGGCCCCACGGCGATCTGTTACGGGAGTTTCCTTATGTGGGACCACCCCACCAAAGCCGTGTGACGAAAGCGCCTCATGGGACGACCGAAATCAAACATGAAACCAAACGGTAGGGAGATAACAAACATGAAAGCTCAGAATTACGCAGCGATGAGCGAGCATGCCCACGTAGATGGGGTTTATCCCTTCCCGGCTGTGATGCAGACGCGGACGATCGAAACCAACGGTACATCCATCCATGTGCGGGTCGGCGGTCATGGCCCAGCGGTCGTCATGCTGCACGGCTTCGGCACAACGGGCGACATGTGGGGTCATCTGGCGACCGCACTCATCGAAGACCACACGATTGTCGCGCCCGACCTGCGCGGGTTGGGCCTCTCGTCGAAGCCCGATAGCGGCTACGACAAGAAGAATCAGGCGGCAGACGTGGTGGGCGTCCTGGACGCCCTGGGTGTGCGTACTGCCGAATTGGTGACGCACGACATCGGCATCATGGTCGGCTTCGCAGTTGCCGCCATCCACCCCGAGCGTGTGAGCCGATGGGTGGCGATCGACGCGCCGCTGCCCGGCGTCGGACCCTGGGATCAGATCACACAGGATCCGGCCATGTGGCACTTTGGCTTCGGTGGTCCGGACATGGAGCGCCTGGTCGCCGGCCGCGAGCGCATCTATCTCGACCGCTTCTGGAACGAACTTTCCCGGGACCAGAAGCGGTTTGATGAAGCGAAGCGCCAGCATTATGCGGCGCTCTATGCGCTACCCGGCGCAATGCGAGCGGGCTTTGCCCAGTTCCTGGCGTTCCGCCAGGATGCGGCCGACAACAGGACGTTCCTTGCGCAGGGCAAGCTTCAGATGCCGGTCTTGGCCTTCGGTGGCGAAGCTACATTCGGCCCTATGATCGGCGCGGTGATGCGGTGTGTCGCCGATAACGTCGAAGATGTGACCATCCCGGATTGCGGGCACTGGATCACGGAAGAACAGCCGGCCGCGACGACAAAACTTGTCGTCGACTTCCTGCATCGCCGTTCGTGAGTTAGCTAGCGTTACGCCGTGAAACCAGATGAGAAGGAGACAACAAACATGAAAGATCAGAACTCAGCAGCAAAGACTACCCAGATACGTCTGGTTCGCCGCTCCCCCGAGTATTGGCGCGTCACGGTTGACCACCCGCCGCTTAACATCTTCGGTCCCGAGATGCTTCCGCAAGTGGGAGAGATCATCACGGCAATCGAAACCGACAAGCAGGTTAAGGTGGTGGTTTTTGACAGTGCCGTCGAAGGTTTCTTCATGATTCATTTGGATTTTCTTGCAAACCTTGACGATTTGGCGCATCTTCCTCCTGGCCCCACAGGCTTGCATCCATGGCCCGAGATGCTGGTGCGGCTGAGCCGTGCGCCTGTCGTATCCATAGCGTTGATTCGCGGACGGGCGACTGGTATGGGAAGTGAGCTTGCCCTTGCCTGCGACATGCGGTTCGCAAGCCGCGAGAAAGCCATCTTGTCGCAGTTTGAAGTCGGCGCCGGTCTGGTGCCTGGTGGCGCCGTTATGGCGCGACTGTCGCGCCTCATGGGAAGAGGACGCGCCCTTGAAGTCATTCTAAGCGCGGACGACGTCCCGGGCGACCTGGCCGAGCGCTACGGCTATGTAAACCGGTCGTTGCCGGATGCCGACCTTGACGGATTTGTCGATGCGCTTGCCACCCGCATTGCCTCCTTCGACAAACAAGTGCTCATGGATACCAAGCGCCTTGTCAATGTCGCTAGTTTGCCGCCTGATATCGAAGTCGAATCCGGGTGGGACGCGTGCGTTGCTTCGATGGCACGGCCAGCCACGCAGGAGCGGATCAAGGAGTTGATTGGGCGAGGCTTTTGCAAACCCGGCGACGCAGAAAATCGCTTGGGAGACTTCGTTGGGACGGCATGAGCGTTAAGCATCTTTAACTCCGCGGCCCAACGGGATACCGCGAACAACTCAGAATGGAGCGAGATCGATGGATACGGGTTCGAAAGACAAAATCGTAAGCGGGGATGGCTCTCTTCTTACCACCGCCGAGCAGCGGTTGAAAGAGCTCGGCATCCAGCTCCCGACACCGCCTGAGCCGTTCGGCGTCTATGCGGAGGCGGTGCAGACGGGCAACCTGCTGTTTCTCACCGGAATGCTTCCCACCGTAGGCCGCGAAGCGAAGTTCATCGGGCGCATCGGCGCGGAACTCGATGTGGAAGCGGGTCACAAGGCGGCTCGCCTGGCGGCGTTGAATGGCCTCGCTGTCGCGCGGCAGCATTTGGGATCGCTCGACAAAGTGACGCGGATTGTCCGGCTTGGGGTCTCGGTGGCCACTTCAGGCGATGTCCGCGATCAGCCGAAAGTCGCGGACGGCGCTTCAGAGTTGCTGCAAGACGTTTTCGGAAAAAACAAGAACCCTAGCCGACTGGTGTACGGCGTAGCCAGCCTTCCACTCGGCACGCCGGTCGAACTGGAAATCATTTTCGAGTTAGCGGGATAAGAGAGCGAGCCTAGATCTCAGGAAAACAGATTAGATTTCAAAAAAGGAGAATCAAATGAAAACAAAAGGAAAGGTCTTAGTACTAGTCTCGAGCGGTCACGGCTTGCCCTTGCAAGATGGCAAGGTTTATTCCGGCGCTGGCTACTACCTCAACGAGCTGACGGTTCCGGTTCGCGCCCTGATGAAGGATGGCTACGAAATCACTTTCGCAAACCCGAAAGGCAACACGCCGCAAATGGATGTCAATTCAGCTACGGCCATGTTCTTCGGTGGGGACGAGGCTAAGCTTCAGGACTATCTAAGCTTCCGCGACAGCCTGACTGGGCTCAAAAATCCAGCTCGCATCTCGGATGTCATTGCGTCGGGCCTGGATCAATATGACGCTGTTTTCGTCCCCGGCGGCCATGGCCCGATGATCGATCTTCTCGATGATCCCGACGCTGGCACCGTGCTGAGACACTTTCATGAAACGTCCAAGCCTACGGCAGTGCTCTGCCATGGCCCGATTTCACTTCTCGCGGCTCTTCCGAATGCGTCGGAAGTGGTCGGCGCGCTGAAGGCGGGCGATGCCGCTGGAGCGCGGGCAAAGGCTCAAGACTGGATATATTCCGGCTATAAGATGACCATCTTTTCGACAGCGGAAGAGCAGCAGCGGGAGCCGATTGAGATTGGTGGTAAGGTGTTCTTCTACCCGGACTTCGCCTTGCGTGCGGCGGGCGGTGACGTAAGTGTGGTCGCTCCATGGAAGAGCTACGTCCTTCAAGATCGCGAGCTGATCTCAGGTCAGAATCCGTTCTCTGATGAAGCGCTTCTGAAACTTCTTCTACCGGCACTCAACGGGAAGAAGAAGTGAGTCGGTAAAAGCGATCAAACCAAAATCAGGGAGTGCCAGATTCCAGCGCATCGACGCTAGCTAAACGTTCGGTGCAATGCCTTCATTACAAGGGATGATCATGCCTGCTTCATGGAACCAGAACCGGCTCACCGCCAAGCTCGGAATCGAGTATCCCATCATTCAAGGTCCGCTTGGCGGATTGTCATCGCAAAGATTGACGGCAGCAGTATCCAACTTTGGCGGACTCGGATCGTTTGGCGCGCACAGCTTGCCGCCGGAACGCGATGAAAGACGTGATCTCGGAGATTCGCTCCCTTACATCGAAACCGTTCGCAATGAACTTGTGGGTATCGATGGAAGACGAAGGGGCTCGAACTTCCGATCAAGACGCGTTTCAACAGAAGCCTTGCGCCACTGGCGGCCCATTTCGCAGCCTTGGGAGCGCCCCGTCCAGAGTACCAGCCCTATTCGGGGATACGATTTGAGGATCAGGCGCGCGTCTTGCTGGACGAGAAGGTACCGGTGTTCAGCTTCATCTACGGGATCCCACCACGCGAAATCCTGGAAGAGTGCCGGGCAAAACACATCGTAACGATTGGCACGGCGACCACACCCGAAGAGGGTGCAGCACTTCAAGAGGCCGGCGTGGATGCGGTCGTCGCTTCAGGCTTCGAAGCTGGGGGACATCGCGGTTCATTCCTCCGCGCCGCGGAGGATTCACTTACAGGCACCTTTTCGCTCGTGCCTCGGATTGCCGACTTGGTCAATGTGCCGGTGATCGCCGCCGGTGGTATCGCGGACGCGCGCGGCGTAGTCGCCGCCCTGGTTCTTGGCGCAGAGGCCGTCCAAATGGGAACGGTATTCCTGGCGTGCGAGGAGTCCGGCGCCAGCCCCCTTCATCGCCAAGTCTTGCGAGGGAAAAACGCCGGGCACACCGCGCTGACAAGGGGCTTCACCGGAAGACTCGCGCGGGGAATCCACAACCGTTTGCTGGAGGAGTTGAACCGGGAGGGAACGGCGATTCTGCCTTATCCATTGCAGCGAATACTCGTCAGAAACCTCGCGATCCCGGCAGAGGCGGCGGGGCGGGAGGATCTCCTGCCCCTTTGGGCTGGGCAAAGCGCCAATCTTTCTACCTGCACTGACGTATTGGCCTTCTTGACCTCATTGGTCGAGGAGATTTCTGAAATCGGAGAGCCCGCCATTCAGTGGAGCGCAGCCCGCCGTGAAAAGCAAATTCTTAAATAAGGAGAAAAGGGAAATGTCAAATATCACCGACAAAGTTGTAGTCATCACTGGTGCCAGCAGCGGTATTGGGGAAAGCACCGCGAAGCTTCTCGCACAACAAGGAGCGAGAGTTGTACTGGGAGCGCGGCGTTCGAACCGGATCGACGCAGTGGTTCGGGAGATCTCAACCACCGGCGGCAAGGCCATCGGATTGGCCACCGATGTGACGAAGCGCGCAGAAGTAGAAGCGCTGATCAAACGGGCCATCGACGGTTTCGGACGCGTCGATGTGCTCATCAATAACGCCGGTATTATGCCCATCGCACCGATCGAGGCCCTTAAGGTAGACGAGTGGGACCGGCAGATTGACGTCAATATCAAAGGGCTTCTCTATGGAGTTGCCGCTGCCCTGCCTCACATGCAGAAGCAAAAGAGCGGCCACATCATTAACATCACTTCCGTTTTCGGGATCAAAGTGTTCGCTCCTGGTGGAACGGTTTATTGTGCGACCAAGGCCGCGGGCCGCGCCTTGACTGAAGGGCTCCGGATGGAACTACATTCCCAAAATATCCGGTGCACGATGATCTCGCCCGGTGCTGTTGCCACGGAGCTCCCCGAGAGCAGTTCGGACGAGGCAACCAGAAAGAATCTGCGCGAGTTTATGAAAATGGCTATTTCTGCCAACTCGATCGCGCGCGCCATCGCTTACGCCATCGAGCAACCAGCCGAAGTGGAAATCGACGAGATCGTCGTCCGGCCCACTGCGCAGGACTTCTAACTCGAAGGCAAACCATGCACGCTTTCTTGGAGGTTTCTCGTGCAATGCTGATGGTTTCCATGATGATCGCAATACTTCAACCGCCGGCCACGGCCCAGGGAAAGGAATGTCCAGTGAAACACCCGACCTTTTATCGCACGATACAAGTAGACGGACTCTCCATCTTTTACAGAGAGGCCGGGCCGAAAGACGCGCCAGCGCTTTTGCTGTTGCACGGGCTTCCTTCCTCATCCCGGATGTTCGAGCCCCTGTTCTCCCGGCTTTCCGATCGCTATCACCTGGTAGCGCCCGACTATCCGGGCTTTGGCCACAGCGACTGGCCGGATCCGAAAACATTCGCGTACACGTTCGATCACTACGCCGAAACCATGAGTCACTTCACGGAAGCGCTCGGGCTATCGCGCTACACGCTCTACATGCAGGATTACGGCGGCCCCGTCGGCTTTCGCATGGCCTTGGCGCATCCGGACCGGATCGAAGCTCTGATCGTTCAGGACGCTGTTTCGCACAACGAAGGTCTGGGGGCGAATTGGAAGCCGAGGCGCGCCTTCTGGGCCGATCGCGCTGCCAACGAGAGTACACTGCGCACAAATCTGCTGTCGCTGGCGACGACGCGGACGCGCCATGTCGGGAACGATCCCGATGTGGAACGCTATGACCCGGATCTCTGGACCGATGAATTTGCGTTTCTCAACCAACCGGGCCAGGCCGAGATTCAAAGCGATCTCTTCTACGACTACCGAACAAACGTCGATGCCTACCCTAAGTGGCAGGCGTGGATGCGAGAGAGGCAACCGCGGCTGTTGGTGATTTGGGGCAAGTATGACCTGTCGTTCGAACTCTCGGAGCCCGAAGCCTATCGCCGGGATGTACCGAACGCTGAGGTTCACGTTCTCGACGCAGGACACTTCGCTCTTGATACCAAAGCAGACGAAATTGCGGCGTTTGTAGGTCGGTTCATGGAGACGCAGAAATGAGTACTACCATTCGCGAAGCATTGGCCGGTTCGAGATCGTCAAGGAGGCATGATTTTATGGGCAAGAGAATCGCACTGCTCGCAATTCGCCTGTCGGTGTCGATGAATCTTTTGTATGCCGCCATCTTTCTCAAGTTTGCAGCGGTGCCAGATTCGGTGGCGCTGTTCACGCGGATGTCGCAAGCCGTCCACGGGTTGGTATCTCAGCCGGTATTCCGGCTAGGGTCAGGGGCGTTCGAGACGGTGATAGCCGTTCTGCTCCTGATCCCGAAGACAGCCAGATTGGGAGCGGGATTGGTTGTTGTGTGGATGACTCCTGTAATTCTCAGTCACATTTTCGTGTTGGGATATGGCCCGTTCTTTGTCGATGCTCTCATGGTGATGCTGTTGGCGGTCATTTACCTCTCGCTGACACGTAGCCGCTCCCACTGGAGCGAACGCGAAAGTGTGGGGACGATGTCCGCCGTGCAAACGCACCAAAAATAGTGGAGCGAACAGTTGGAAGGGAGCCACACGATCCGGATAATAGTGCCCTCGGGATCCGCCGTAGCGGAAGCTGGACCCAAAGCATTCTAAATTCTTAAAGGAGCGAACATTTATGGCAAGCAATCGTGGAGTGGTATACGTCGGACCGGGAAAAGTGGAGGTACGGCCGATTGAGTTTCCGAAGTTATCGCTGGACTCACGGAAGTGCGAGCACGGCGTGATCCTTAAGGTCGTGAGCACCAACATCTGCGGCAGCGATCAGCATATGGTCCGAGGTCGCACCACGGCTCCGGCCGGTATGGTGCTGGGACACGAGATCACCGGCGAAATCATTGAGAAAGGCAGGGACGTAGAGTTCTTGAACGTGGGCGACCTGGTTTCCGTCCCTTTCAACATCGCGTGCGGACGCTGCCGCAACTGCCGGGAAGGCAAGACCGGCATCTGCTTGAATGTCAATGGCGCTCGCGCCGGCGCCGCTTTCGGCTACGTCGACATGGGTGGATGGGTAGGCGGCCAAGCCGATTACGTGATGGCGCCGTATGCGGATTTCAACCTCCTCAAGTTTCCCGACAAGGACCAGGCTCTGGAGAAAATCGAGGACCTTACGCTCCTCTCCGACATCTTCCCGACCGGCTACGATGGCGCGGTGAAGGCGGGAGTGACTACTGGATCAACGGTGTACGTGGCCGGGGCCGGTCCCGTCGGGCTTGCTTGCGCCGCCGCGTGCCAGTTGTTGGGCGCCGCGGTAGTTATTGTCGGAGACATGATCCCGGAACGACTTTCCCACGCGCGGAGCTTCGGATGCGAAACGATTGATTTGCGCGAGCGGGTTCCACTAGGGGACCGCATCGCCCAGATCGTGGGTGTTCCGGAAGTCGATTCTGCGGTTGACTGCGTAGGCTTTGAAGCGAAGGGTCAAGCCGAGCAGGCGGGAACCGAGCAACCTGCTACCGTGCTGAATTCGCTTATGGCGGTGACCCGGGCCGGCGGAGCGATCGGCATTCCCGGGCTATATGTCACTGACGATCCGGGAGCCAAGGACGCCAATGCGAAGCAGGGCGTGTTGGGTCTGCGGATCGGTCTGGGTTGGGCTAAATCCCACAGTTTCGGTACGGGCCAGTGTCCCGTGCTCCGGTTCAACCGGCAACTCATGATGGCCATCCTGCACAACAAGGTGTCTGTCGCGAAGGCTGTGAATGTCACAGTGCTGCCCTTGGAAGATGCGCCGCGCGGCTACAACGCCTTTGATAAAGGCGCTGCGGAGAAGTTCGTACTGGACCCGCATGGGATAGTGAGATCACGCCGAGCTGCCGCAGAACTTGTGGGAGCGCAAAGCTAAGCTCCCCCGATTCAGCGGGCGGATTGTGCTCCAGGGTGCTCGTGACCTTGGTCTTGAGCACCCAAGACCTTCCTCATCATTCAAGCCCGAAATGCGGCTAAAGGAGAAATGGGGCGAACCCAAAAGCATGGGACGATGGCGGCACAAGCCAGTCCAAGGAGAAGAAATCATGGCAACAGCAACGACGACCGCCCGACCCCCTTTTCCGCCGTTCACGCGGGACAGTGCGATGCAAAAGGTGCGCCTCGCTGAAGATGCTTGGAATACTCGCGATCCTGCAAAAGTAGCTCTGGCATACGCGATCGATTCACACTGGAGGAACCGATCGGAGTTCATCAACGGACGAAACGAGATCATTGCTTTCCTCTCCCGAAAGTGGGGCAAGGAGTTGGACTACAGGCTTATCAAGGAAATGTGGGCGTTTACCGAAAACCGGATCGCCGTACGCTTCGCTTACGAGTGGCACGATGACTCGGATCACTGGTATCGCTCCTACGGCAATGAGAACTGGGAATTCAACAACGATGGGCTTATGACGTCGCGATTTGCATCCATCAACGACCTTCCCATTTTGGCTTCGGATCGCAAGTACCACTGGCCGCTTGGGCGCCGCCCTGACGAACATTCAGGTTTGAGTGATCTCGGCCTCTAGCATCGCCGTACGCGGGCGATGAGATCCGAGTGGAGCTAGACACGCAGGCGGCCCCGGAAGATATTCCAAGGGATACCTAATGATCCAGCCGCTCGATCCCAAAACGGCGTTCGCCAGGATCGCAATGGTCCTTTAATCCGGTACGGAAGCGCGACGAGTTTCAATGTTAGGATCGAGCAGCAACTCCGCATCTACCTCGGTATCCGGTACTCAGCAAAAACGTTAGGTCGACGCGGACCTCAGCAACTTGGCTGGTGTGTGATGCATTTAGCCGTGCAACCGCCGTAGGTCGAGCATATGGTATTCCCGATTCCCTTTTGGTGCGAGAAGACGATCTTCTCGGCTTTCCTTTGTTGACGGGCTTGGTCAAGGGAATATTTCTGGCACAGTTTTGACACGTTCGCACGATTTCCGTGGCCAACGCAGCAAGATCGCTGTGAGTTAAATCATTGCGAATTCACGGCCCCACAATGAGAGCAATTGCGATTACCCGAATCAGACATGCTGCCAGAAAAGCAGAAGGTCTAAAATGCACTGCGTCATCACATCGTAACGTATTGAAATACATGGTGGGCGCGGCAGGACTCGAACCTGCGACCTCCTGCGTGTGAAGAATCGACACCTGTTCCAAAAGCTACATCAGTTCTATCCCTCCATTCCTGTTTTCATTCACTTGGGGAATCTGCTTCGCTCGCAGACGTATATTGTTGGCCCCATGGATAGGAGGGTTTTGGCACAGTTCTGACACAGTCCGGTGCGGCGACTTTTCTCCGTGGCAACGGAGTCTCTTCCAGCTAAGTTCAGCCTGCCGTTTTCCACACACGGGTGAGCGCCGACGAACTTGATCAGCATGATTTTCGCACGGATATGTAGATAGACGACCAATGCAAACACGACTTGTTTTCGGACCGCGACTTCTTGAGAGAGTCGGATCTCAAGAAAGGCGAATGCGAGATCTCACATTGCTTGAGAGTACGTGTGCGCGAGGCTTAAGTCGGTGCGCCGCGCGATTGCATCGGACTCTAGAATTCGAAATCCAATGAGAACTGACTCTGCCTCGCACCGGCTCCTGCAATCGGCTGATCGGCAGTAGGGTGGCCAGAGTTTAGCGAGGCGGATTGAACTGGGAACAGAGTGCGAAAGTCTTCTCCAGATGCTCGATGAAGATGCGCACTTTGGCGGAGATCCGGCGGCTTTGAGGCCGAACGGCCAGGATTGGGACTGTTCGCTCGAAGGGAGTCAACAGACGAAGAACAGTACCTTCCCGGAGCTCCGCGGCGAAGAGCCATGCTGGCCCTTGTGCAATCCCGAGATGTTCCAGGACACCCATCCTCATCTGTTCGATATCGCTGGTCCTAAAAACTCCTGTGGGGATAATGCGCTTTGCGTTTGGTCCGAACCCGATACTCCACGGCTGGGCGGACCCACGCTCGACAAAGACAACCGCTGGAAGGCGGCGGAGATCTTCCGGTGATTCCGGCATGCCGTATCGCATGATGTACTGAGGAGTTGCGACCAGGATGATCATCGTCTGGGCGAATTTTCTTGCGACTAGGTTGGAGTCTGGAAGATCACCCGAATGGATAGCCAGATCGAAGCCGTCTTCGATGATCGTTGTCGGGCTTTCCGACGCGGCCATCTCAACTGCCATGTCGGGGTATGCGGCAAAAAATGCAGGTAGCTTTGACACCATATGCAGGCGAGCAAACGTAGGAGGAACGGTCATACGGATGAGCCCTTTGGGCGCCGTTTGGCCTCGGCCGATTCGCGAAGTCGCGTTTTCAAGGTCGTCGAGAATGCGCAAAGCTGACTCGTAAAAGTCCCGGCCTGCCTCAGTCAGTGCTGCCGAACGAGAGTTGCGGTGAATCAGCTCGGTCCCGAGCTCATTTTCGAGGGCGGAGATCTGTTTGCTGACAGCAGGCTGACCAATTCCACGTTCCTTTGCGACCGCAGAGAAGCTCCCTTTCTCAACTACCCGCACGAAAATCTGCATTGCATCGAGCTTGTTCACGACACTCCGCCCATTCCTTATGCAATCCATTCTATACGGGCGAGGGCGGCGCTTCTCGGTTTCCGCATTCCTCTTAGGAATAGCTGGTATTCCCCGAAGTACCGGATCTACTAGCGAAAACGAAACATCTATCAGTCTGAGAGTTGCCAGATTGAAAACTAAAGGAGATCCGATGTCTGATTTAAACAAAAGAGTGGCCCTCGTTACGGGCGGCTCGCGCGGCATTGGTGCTGCCATCGCCAAGCGTCTGGCTGCGGACGGAGCGAACGTAGCCTTCACGTACGCGAAGGACTCCAGCGCGGCTTCCGCCGTGGTCAAAGCAATTGAACTCGCTGGCGGAAAGGCTGTCGCGATCCAGGCAGACGCTGCCAACGTAGAAGCAGTCAGAGGTGCAGTCGAAAAAGCCGTCGCAACCTTCGGCCGGCTGGACGTGCTGGTGAACAGTGCCGGTACGGCCATTCCAAAACCGTTTGAGGAGACGACGCTCGCGGAGATGGATCGCGTGATTGACATCAACCTCCGAGGCGTACTCGCCACCACGCAGGCGGCGCTGAAGCACATGAATGATGGTGGCCGCATCATCATGATCGGTTCGGCCGTGGGCGAGCGTGCCGTGCGCCCGGGCTTGTGCCCTACGCGGCCACGAAAGGAGCGGTCAAGATGTTCACTCAGGCGCTTTCCAGAGAGGTAGCGAGCCGGGGCATCACGGTCAACAACGTCCAGCCGGGTCCGATCGACACGGATTTAAATCCCGCCTCGGGTGATTGGGCGGTGCCGCAGAAGGCCGCCACAGCGCTCGATCGTTACGGGCGTGTGGATGAGATCGCCGCGATGGTGGCGTTTGTCGCCGGTCCGGAGTCCTCCTACATTACCGGGGCGAATCTTACCGTGGATGGCGGAATGAACGCCTGACCGACGCACACAAAGTCACATTGCGAATCTCGGTAAGGTGATTCTGCAAGCACAGGGAAGGCCGCCGCGATCGCGAAGTGCGGGGATGATCAATACGCAATAAATATCAAATGGAGGAAGGTGTTCAATGGCTAACGTGGTGAAGAAATACAGCATCTCTTATGAGCTAGCACAGAAAATGGTGGATGCAGCGGTGGCGAAAGCCAGAGAACTTGGCGTTAGCGAGAACGTAGCGATTCTCGATGACGGCGGAAATCTCAAGGCCTTTGGCCGGATGGATGGCGCCCCGATCCCTACAACTGTGATGGCCCAGAACAAGGCATACACGGCTCTGTTCGGCGTCTCCACGCAGGAGTTTTTCAACTTTATCCAGAGCGACCCGTCGCTTTTGGCCGGCATTCCCACGCTCTCGCGCATTGCGGCGTGGGGTGGAGGGTTTCCCATTAAGTTGAATGGAGAAGTTGTCGGGGCGATCGGGCTGAGCGGTGCACCCACAGTGCAGAACGACATCGACTGCGCGAAAGCAGCTCTAGCGCTGGTATCCGATACGGTGCCGACTAAATGATAAAGGGAACGACCATGATTTATACTCACCAGACTGCGCCGACACAGTTCGTGGAGGCTAACGGAATCCGCTTCGCCTATCGCCGCTTCGGCAAGACCGGCGGTTT
>CAVYPH010000005.1:0-398852 GCA_963770345.1 Bryobacteraceae bacterium
AACTACGTCGTAACGTTCGGTACCGCGCCGGACGGCGCTGGGCTTTCCGTTACTTTGACGGGCGCAGTCGCTCAAGGCGACGGTTTGCCTGCCTGGAGCATCACCACAGACAACGGACTAGGAATCGGCAGCCCGTTCTTCGGATTTGAGTTGAAGTACAACATCGCCACCGCCACTAAGGATGTGAACGCACTGAAGACCGTCACGGACACGCAGTCGAATTTGACGATCGTCGAGGCTATTCCCGGCGCAGTAGGTCAATTCTCGGAGTTCAAGAAATTCGTTCAGGGCAGTACAAGTGGTGCGGTTCTGTTAAACAACATCGTGGTCCCGCAACAGGTGGGTGGCACGGCTTCTCTAACCAGCGCCCTGGGAACGACCGGCTCCTTCCTCGCCGTCACCGACAACCTGCTACTGCAGCTGAACAGCGCCGCGGGCGATCATTCGAGGATCTCGGTCACCTCGTTGGTCAACATCTTCGATCCGGCACCGGAACCGATGACGATGGCGCTGATGGGCCTTGGTCTGGCAGGCCTCGCGATGGTTCGCCGCCGCACCAACAAGAACTAGTATTCCGTCCGATCATCCTCTTAAAAAGCCGGGAGCAAATCTCCCGGTTTTTGCTTTTTTTGAACCTTTCTCCTTTTCTTCGTTCATCAACCGCATTTCTCCGGCGTCTAATTATTAAGACGCGTTTAGCGGCTCCCGACCATTTCAACCGTGCATGATACGATGGAACTTCCGAACATTTCATTGGTTTACTGCGTACAAACTCATCAGGAGCCGGTCTATTTGTGAAGAGAAAATGGAAGATTCTGATTGGTGTGCTCGTCTTGCTGTTAGTTTCTGGCGGCGCCTTCGCCGGCTACCGGTATAGTCAACGCGGCATCGTCACTGTGCAGACGGGGAAGGCCGTGCGGCAGGATCTCACTGCCGTGGTAACAGCCTCCGGCGAGATCAAGCCGCTAAAGTACATCAACATCGGCGCGAACGCTTTTGGACGCTTGATTGACATCTACGTGAAGGAAGGCGATCGCGTAAAAAAGAACCAGGTGGTTGCGCGGCTGGAGTCCATCCAGGCGCAGGCTGATGTGGCTGCGATGAAAGCCTCGGTCAGCTCCGCTGAAGCCGACTCGGCAGCCTCCGAATCCAGCATGAAGGCCTCCGACGACGCCATCGCAACCGCGCAGGCAGGCCTCGAGCGCTCGAAAGCCGATGAGGATCGTCTGAAGACCGACTTCCTGCGGTCGCAGGAACTGTTCAAGAACAAGCTGATCGCCAAGCAGGATCTCGACCAGAAGAAGGCTCTTTATCGAAGCGCAGCACGCAACGGTAGTTGAGTCTGAAGCGAAAGTGGCTCAAGCTCGCGCGCAGCGGGCACAGGCCGCGGCGCAATTGTCGTCTTCGCAGAAGCACGTCGTGCAGACGCAAGCCAATCTCAACCGGCAAGCGGACATCCTGGACAAGTACAACACTACGTCGCCTATTGACGGTGTCGTTACCAATCTTCCGGTTCGCGTGGGAGAAACAATGGTCACCGGCATTCAGAATTCGCCTGGAAGCACCATCATGACCATCGCCGATATGTCCGTGATTACCGCTGAAGTGAAGGTGGATGAGACCGATATTGTCAACGTCGTGTTGGGACAACTGGCCGACGTCACTATCGACGCTATTCCGAACCGCACTTTCAAGGGGCACGTGATTGAAATCGGAAACACCGCGATTCTGCGTTCCACCGGAGTGGCCGCGTCGCAGAGCACCACTTCCAGTCAAGAGGCGAAGGATTTCAAAGTTGTCATCGGTCTCGATAATCCTCCCGAGGAGATTCGTCCGGGACTATCCTGTACCGGCAAAATCACCACCGCCACCCGCCAGAAGGCGCTCACCATTCCGATTCAGGCATTGACTGTACGCCAGAAGGGCGACCTCGAAGAGAAGAAGCCGGGGCAGGAGCGCTTCATCATCCAATCCCGCCGCGGAAAGAGCGAAGAAAGAAGAAGTCCAGGGCGTCTTCGTGATCAACGGCGACAAGGCCGAGTTCCGCAAAGTAGATACTGGCATTACGGGCGCCACAGATATCGAGGTAACAGCCGGGTTGAAGGACGGCGACGAGATTATAACCGGAAGTTACAAGGTGATCCGCACCATGCGCAATCATACGCGGATCAAAATCGACAACAAAACGCCGGTCAAGACAGAAACGTAATAACCTAGGACAATCAATGGCACAGGCAGTCGAAATCTCACCGGCCGAGCGCGGCGCGCAACTCAAGCGAGAAGGCGTGGTCATCCGGACTTACGACCTCTGGAAGACGTACATCATGGGCGATCAGGAGATCAACGCGGTTTCGGGCGTCGATCTTGAGATCAGGCGCGGCGAATACGTTGCCATCATGGGACCGTCCGGCTCGGGAAAGTCGACGCTGATGAACCTGATCGGTTGCCTCGACACTCCCACGCGGGGAGATTACTACATCAACGGGAATCTGGTCAGTTCGATGTCGGACGACCAGTTGGCGCAGATCCGGAACAAAGAGATCGGGTTCGTCTTCCAGACGTTCAACCTGCTACCGCGCGCCACTTCGCTGCACAACGTGGAGTTGCCGCTGATCTACTCGGGCGTGCCGTCGGAAGTGCGCCTCCAGCGTGCGCGCAAGGCGCTGCAACAAGTGGATCTGGAAAAGCGCATGCATCATAAGCCGAACGAACTCTCGGGCGGCCAGCGGCAGCGCGTCGCCATCGCCCGTGCTTTGGTGAACGATCCTTCCATTTTGTTGGCCGATGAGCCTACGGGTAACCTCGATAGCGCGACCGGTGTCGAAATCATGGCGCTGTTCGACCGGTTGCACCAGCAGGGGAACACGATTATTGTCGTGACGCACGAGCACGATATTGCGCTTCACGCTCACCGCATCGTTTTCGTCCGCGATGGCAAGGTGGCCAAGGACGAAATCGTTCCGAAGTAGGCTGGTTATTCCTCGCGCAAGGCGATAATCGGGTCCACCAGCGCCGCTCTGCGCGCGGGCACAAAGCAGGCGATCGCGGCGGTTGCCCCGAGCAGCAACGATACAGCGGCGTAGGTCTTCCCGTCGGCGGCACTGATCCCGTACAGCAGCGCGGACATCAGTTTCGTCAACCCGAGTGCCGCCACTGCTCCCAGACCGAGTCCAAATCCGGTGAGCCGGAGACCCTGGCCCACGACCATGCGGGTAACACTGCCGGGACTCGCTCCCAAAGCCATTCGCAGACCGATCTCGCGCGTCCGCTGCGTTACCACGTACGACAGCACTCCGTAGATCCCCAGCGATGCAAGCAGCAGCGCCAGAGCCGCGAAGGTCGACAGAAGCGTCATCTGCTGCTGCCGGTCCTGCACCTCGAGATCGACGATCTTCTCCATTGTGCGGACATCGTTGATCGGCTGCTCCGGGTCCACCGACCAGATCGCCCGGCGGGCAGCGTTTGCGAGACTCAGGGGATCGAGGGTTGTGCGGATCGCCAGATCCGAGGGAACGTTCCACATTTGAGGCGTCTGATCGACGAGAAGATACGTGCCCTGTTTCAAGCTGAGCTCCAAGCCGCGCTCACGAATCTCCCGCACCACGCCAATGACGGTATACCAGGCGCCTTGCGGACCAATATCGTTAATTTGGATTCGCTTGCCGATGGGGCTCGTGCCTGGCCATCCGTAGTTGGCAAACGTTTCGTTGATGATGGCGACCGGCAGCGAGTTTGCTCGATCCTCATTGCCGAAGAGCCGGCCTTCGCGGAGTTGGACGCCGAGCGTCTTCAGATAATCGCGTGTCCCTTCTCGCAACAGGCTGTCCTGTTGCTCTTGGTTGTTCCGGCCTTCGATGCGAAATCCGGAACTGCTACCGTGCGCTGTGAACGGCAGATTCGATCCAAATCCCGCGCTCACCACTCCGGGCAGGGAACGCATTCTTTCCAGCACGGCATCGAAGTAGGCCTGGCGCTTGGCCGGGTCGCGATACTTCGGACTCGATAGTACGGTCTCCATCGTCAGGAGATTCTCAGCGCGAAATCCCGGATCGATCGACCGCAATCGCATCAGTGTCTGGATCAAGAGGCCGGCGCCGACCAGTAGAACCAGGGCCAGGGCGACCTCCGAAACCACCAGCAGATCGCGGAAGAGACGGCTCCGCCCGCCCGTGTCTCCCCGCCGGCCCTGTTTTAACGCATCGTTCAGATTCACACGTGAAAGTTGGAAGGCCGGTACCGAGCCGAACGCGAGTCCGGTTAACAACGAGATCGCCAGCGCGAAAAACAGCAGGCGCAAATCGATCTCGAGTGTAACCGCCATCCGCGAGGGGACCAGTACACGAAGCGCGGCCATTCCCCAGTGCGCGAAAACGATACCGAGCGCGCCACCCATACTCGCGAGCAGAACGCTCTCGGTGATGATCTGCCGGAACAGCCTGGCTTGTCCCGCTCCCAGCGCCGTTCGGACCGCGATCTCGCGCCTTCGTTCCGACGCCTTCGCCAGCAGCAGGTTCGCCAGATTCGCGCACGCGATCAGCAGGACGCAACCGGCCGCGGCCAGCAGCACGATGAGCGCGATTCGCGTGTCTCCGACCAGTTGTTCCTTCAGCGGCACTACCACCGCGCCGACCTTCTGATTCTCCCGATGTTCGCGTTCCAGCCGCTGCGCGATTGCAACCATTTCCGCCTGGGCCTGCCCCAAAGAGACGCCAGGTTTCAGACGCGCGACCACACCCAGATAGTGATTACCGCGGCTGGCCAGTTCCTCCGGCGAAAAGTTGGCGGGAGCCCAGAAATCAGTCGTCTTCGAGGGGAAACTGAAGCCGCGCGGCATCACGCCGAGTACCGTCGTCTTCTCGTTGTTCATCAGGATGGCGCGTCCCACAATATTCGGATCGCCGCTGAACCGCCGCTGCCAGAGCGGATACGAAATCACAACCACGCGCGTCCGTAAGCGATCTTCGTCTTCGGTGAAAGCTCGTCCGATGACCGGCTGGACTCCCATAACCGAAAAGAAGTTGGGCGTGACCGCTCGTCCGAACTCCTGCTCGGGAGCACTGCCTTCCGTGAGGCTGGCTGTCCGGTCACGCAGGGCCGCCATGTCCGTAAAGACCCGATTCTGCTGTTTCCAATCGACGAAGTTGGCGGGCGCCGGAGTATTGCGCGGGAAACCGAGGTGCGTGGCGTCTTCCCACACAATCACCAATCGGTCCGGATCCGCATAAGGCAGAGGGCGCAGCAGGACCGCGTCGACTACGCTAAAAATCGCCGTGTTGGCCCCGACTCCCGAGCGCTAAAGCAAGAATGGCGACCGTGGAAAATCCGGGATTCTTGCGCAGAACGCGAAGGGCGTAGCGGAGATCGGCAAGGAAACTGGACATACGGATAATACGATAGCCCGGAAAACTGGTTTCGCAAAATCTCTACTGCGCCGGCGTCCGCGAATCCGGTGGTTCCAGTCCGCAACTTCTCCACTGCGGCCAAAGTATCGGACCACTCGTTGGGTTTTATCTTCGCGGAATGCTTTGCGCCCGGATTGCTGTAGAATTCGAGAATGTTCGCCCGCAGTTTCGGATCGATGCTGTTCGTGTCTTTCGAGGCTAGCGTTCTGGCGAGCTTCGCGTACGTTTCGTCGGCCAGACCGTAGTCGGACGGCCGGGTCAGTTCGCCGGTGTCAAAGTTCCGGTTCGGCAACTGCAGCCGCTTCGCGCTCACGTCGGCGAGGTATTTCCGGTATTGCTCCAGTGTGTGATTGAAGCTATCCATGAACAACCGCTCGGTCTTCTGCGTCGGGGCCTTGAATGCGGCTGCTTTGAAGGGGCCTACTTTCGGGAGCAGGCGGAAGAAAACGGCCAAAATCCGCGCTCCGATGCCAGGCTTCTTGTAGTCACGTCCCCATTCCTTTTCGTAACTGGATCGCTTGAGGTTGTAGACAAACTTCCGGCTGGTTACGCCAGGTTGCATCTTCACGATCTCGTCCTTTTTCAGCAGCCACGCAATGCGTGTGCTCTCCGGAACCAGTTCACTCACGGTGCGGCGATAGGTACCCAACGCGAGGTCCACGCTGAGAAAGACGTCCTTTAACTCGAGCGCGTAGCAATCGCGAAACCCGCGCTCGAGCAGGGCTTTAGAAACTTGGAAGCCGATAAAATCACGGTAGGATTGCGGAGCAAAATGGCCCTGGGCGACCTCCAGGACATCGAAACCGAACTCGACTTTGAGGTGCGCTACCGGATTCTGTTCGTAGGTGATTTTATGGCCAAATTTCCGTTCGAGATCGGGATACTCCATCGCTACGGCCAGATTCACCGCCGCCGGGTGGCCTTCGTTGTCCGCAGTGTAGTGCGCCAGTGTTCCGAGGGCGAAGGCGTACTCATTGACGTCCTGCGCTTCATCGATCATCGCCATAACGAAATCGCCGCTACGCGTATAGTGCACGAGATTGCTGAAAAACTTGCTGCCAAACGGGTAGTAGCCCATGTCCTGTAAAATGCAGCCGCCGTAGGCATAAGCGTGCGCTTTGAGCAAGTCGTCCGGAGTGGTATCCGGAAAGCGTTTGAGAAGCAGCGGTTTGATGTTCTGATCCCATGCGCTGTCGATGATCGCCTCGTGCGAGAGGACAGAGAAAGCCGAAACCGGTAACGGGCTGACGGCGAAAAGAAACAGAAGAGCGGAAGAGGCAGCTAGGCGAGAAATCATTGTCACATGTACGCAGGTTCAGAGTAGCAGGTCATAGAATCAAAAGAGAATGCAATATACCAATCTCGGATCGACCGGTTTGAAGGTATCACGAATATGCTTGGGCGCCATGACCTATGGGTCTAAGAGCTGGAGAGAATGGGTACTTGAGGAAGAGGAAAGCCGTCCTTTTATCAAGCGCGCCTTGGAGCTGGGCATCAACTTTTTTGACACCGCCGATGTGTATTCTCTTGGTGTCAGCGAGGAGATTCTAGGGCGTGCGTTGAAGGAACTGGGGCCGTCCCGCGATCGTGTGGTGATCGCGACAAAAGTTCACAGTCCGATGGGGGAAGATCCGAATCTTCGCGGCTTGTCGCGCAAGCACATCATGCACGGGATAGACGACAGTCTGCGGCGGCTTGGTGTGGATTACGTGGATCTTTATCAGACGCATCGTTTCGACTACCATACGCCGATTGAAGAGACGGTGGAGGCTTTGCATGACGTTGTGAAGGCGGGCAAAGCTCTGTATATCGGTGCGTCTTCGATGTATGCGTGGCAGTTCGCCAAGATGCTTTATACGCAGGAGCAACTTGGGATATCGCGATTTGTCACGATGCAGAACCACTACAACCTCGTATACCGTGAGGAGGAGCGGGAAATGATTCCGCTATGCCGCGCCGAGGGCGTCGGCGTGATTCCGTGGAGCCCGTTGGCGCGTGGGTTTGTCGCCGGTAATCGGAATAAGGATGATCGCGGCCAGACGCTCCGCTCGAAGACCGACGATTTCGCACACAAACTGTACTATCAGCCTTCGGACTTCACGGTGGTTGACCGGATAACGGAAATCGCGAAGAGGCGCGGTGTGCCGAATGCGCAGATTGCGCTCGCTTGGGTGCTACAACAGCCGGGGATCACAGCGCCGATTATCGGGGCGAGTAAGATGAGTCACCTGGACGACGCTGTGGCCGCGGTCGATATTAAGCTGGATGAGGCAGAGTTGAAAATGCTGGCGGAGCCGTACCAGCCGCATCCTATACTTGGGCACTCGTGACTGGGTAAACGAAAGGGACAGGCCAAACCGCCTGTCCCCACCCTTCAAGATCTTCAAAATACGTCTTCGCTAAAACTCCGCGCGGAACGACAACTGAACGTTGGCCTGCGCCGTGCCGTAGTTGGAGAAATCGCCGATCGTGCCCGTAAACCGGCCCCACGACGTGGTGCTATTTAAGTTGTAGGTCGTGTTGGGCGCCGAAAGCTGCGGCCGTTTCCACGGCAGGTTGTGGCCGTCCAAGCGGGCACTCAGCTTCAGGCGCTCGCCCTTGGGCATCCAGGTTTTGGTGACGAAGAACTGCATCCAGAGAATGGAGGGGGCGTCGAGCACTCTCGATCCCAGCGATCCGATCGTGTAGGCGTCCGGATATGAGAATTCGTTGATGTTGAAGTAAGGAGTCTGCGCGGAGGTTGGAAAACGGTTCCCCATTTGCCAGTTCGGAACGATCGCCTGGCTGAGCGGACCCACCGTATTGACCCTGTTGCCGGCGATCAGGTACTTGTTGGGGCTGCCGGCCGAGGTGACGGATATCGGTATCCCGGAGAGAGCGTTCTCGCTCAGATCCACCTTCCATCCACCGAGTATGGAATTCACCAGCCCGCCTCGATTGAGGAAACGCTGCCCTTTGCCGACCGGCAATTCGTAAATTATGTATGCGCCGAAATTTCTCTCCTGGTCATAAGCCGTGCGGGCTTTCCCCGCGCGGGTGTAATAGTTCAGAGAATCGTCGTTGCTCAGCGACTTCGACACGTTGAAGGTGGCATTCAAAGTCACCCCGCGGCTGTAGCGTTTCTCTATGGCGAAGTTTCCGCTATGCCAAGTGCTGTGATTGAAGTTCGAAAGGTAATTGATGGTTCCGAACTGCGGATAAATGAGATAATTCTGCGTCGACTGGAAGACCGTATCGAGCAATGCCCGATTGTTGCTAAAGGCGATCGAATTGGGAATCTGGTTGATATTCCAACTGCGTTGCAGCCCCACGCCCGCCGTGGCCTGATAGGTTGCGCTTACCAGCCAGTTGGTCTTTAACTGATATTGGAGGCCGCCGGACCAGTTCATTACATAGGCGTTGCGCAGATTGGGATCGCGCCACGTGGCGTTGCGGCTGCCGAAACTCGCGCCCGTGTACGGGACCGTTCCGTCGGCGTTCGTGGTGAAATTGAGCGGTCCGGGTCCGTTCTGTAGCTGGAAGAGGTGCCTCGGGTCTCCGGTCGGTTGCAGAATGTTATACGTTGCCGCGTATTCGTCGAAGCCGCCCTGGCCCGCGCTGTCAACGGTCATTGTGCCAAACGAAGCTCGGAATACCCATCTCGGACGAAAGCTCCAGGCCAAGCCAAGCCGCGGCTGGAAGTTATTCAAATCTCGTTTGCCGATCGCGCCTTTGGGATGCGTAATCGCTCCCATGCGTCCGGTCACCGGGTCCACCACATTCGGATCGAATTGCGACTGCTGATCGTACTTCGTCTCGTAGGGGGAGAAATAGGACCAGCGAACACCCAGGTTCAGTGAAAGGTTGGGCAGCGCTTTCCAGTCGTCCTGAACGTATAATTCGTGGTCCCACAAGCGGGGCAGAAAAATGGCCGCCGGCTTAGTGAACGATGCGCTGGTGACGACGCCCATCTCGAAAGCGGCGAAGTCGTTCCCGGTGTTCGGCGTGAAGGGGAGTGACGTACCGCCCGTGAAGTTGTACTGGCCGGCGGGCAGCGAGTTGCCTGTGTCGCTATACAACGTCCGGATCATTTCGTAGCCGACCTTGATGCTGTGTCTGCCGGCGATTCGCGTGAGGTTATCCTGCAGAACCCTGTCCTCACCCACTTGACGCGTAAAGTTCAGCGGATTGATGCCGTAGCCAATGTTGAAATAGGGGACCGAGTTGGGAGCGACGCCGGGAATAGTCAACCCAGTCGCGGCCGCGTCCGGGCGAGGCGGATTGGAAGAGGCGCGGCGGTTGTAGCCGATACGAAACTCGTTGAAGGTCACGTTCGAAATGATCGACGTAAGGCTGATGACGCCGTTGATGTCGTCGGTGGGGTTGATTGTGACGCCGGCGTCGAATTCGGGCCGCTTGAAAGCGTCACCGATCTGGCCACGATTGTGGTATTGGGAATAGCGGCCGAAGATCTTCTCGTTGGAAGAGAACACGTGGTCGATCTTCTCGTCCCAGCGGTCCCGGTGGAGACACCGGCAGTTATTGACCTGCTGCAGATTGTTCGCCGGTCCGGTACGGCCGGGTACTGACGCGAGGTTGGGCGCATACCAGATGCCCAAGCCAAGGAACTTAGCCGCGACGGGGTCAAACATGTTCTGCGGAACGATGTTTCCCGGCAAGGGGTCGCGGACCCACGTCGTGCCGACCAGCCGGGTGGAGAAAGGATTGTAGATGGGAAGTCCGCCGCCAGGCGCGTCCTTGAAGGAGAAGTCGCCCTTCAGCATCTCAGTTGAAGGCACAGTGCCGACAGTGTAGTAGATGGTGTGTTCGTGGTTGATCGCGTAGTCCGAAAGCCAGAACGTCTTGTTGCGGCCGTTGTAGATTTTCGGAATGACGACCGGGCCACTGGCCACGAGGTCGAACGTCTCGTAGTACCACGGAGCTTCCGGCGGGTTCGGGGTCTGCGTGAGGTAAGCCCGATGCGACCAACTGCCGGGAAGGTATCGATCTTCGAACGACATATGGAGAGAATTGCTTCCCGATTTGTACACCATCTTCATCGACCCGCCGGCGGTGTGCCCATATTCGGCGGAAACGCCGGTGGTGAGCACTTTGACTTCTTCCATGGCGTCGGTGCTGCCTTGTACCACGCCATCCACTTGGTTCACAACCCCGGTGTAAGGCGACTTTGCCGCGATTCCATCCATCGAGGCTCCAATATCGTTTTGAGCCTGTCCCATGATGTGAAAGCCGGCCTGGCCCAGGACGGCGACGACTCCGGGCATATATTGCATCAAGTACAGTGTGCGCTTCATGACACCCGGAGTCTCTGCGAGAACGGTGGAGGAAATCGCGTAGCCGCTCACCACATTTTCCGTGTTCACAAGGGGGGTGGAGGCGCTCACCGAGACGCTCTCAGTGACGGCGCCCACTTCCAGATTGATATCCACGCGCGGAACTTCGGCCGATCGCAGGGTGAGGCCCTCGCGCACAAACTCCTTGAATCCGGGTGCGGTCACCTTCACCCGGTAATCGCCGGGGGTTAGATAGGGGACGTAATAACTGCCGTCCGCTGCCGTCGAGATTTCTGTAGTGGAGTTGGTCGCCGTATTGACAACGGTCACCTTGGCTTGCCCAACGGCGGATCCACTAGAGTCCTTGACGGTGCCCACCAGTGTGGCTCCGCCGCCGGTCTGGGCCATCAGCGCCGCCGACGCAACCATCAGCATAAAAGCTGTTCTGAATGCGACAGCCAGGCGGCATTCAGCTGCCTGGAATAAACAGCGCATGATTCTCTTTTGTGTCATCGAGCATCCCCTTCCCAATTTGTCTTCCCCGCGATTTCTTCACCGGTGTCCAGACCCGCACCTGGCTGAGCCGCCGGATTCTTGATCGAAATCAAGTCGCAAGCACAGCGCGTTCAGCCAAGTTTGACAGGACTAAAACGGATGATAAAGATCCTACGCTGAAAAGGCGCGAACAAAAAGGTTCTTAAAGGTTCAAGGGGGGTTAGCTCATACGTCAAACGGTTTTAACTGTCTTAGTATTAGTGTGTTGCATAGGTTTTGCAAGAAAGGTTATAACCGACGGTTAGGTTTGGAAGTTAACTCCCAAGGGAGTGTGCTGTCAGAGTCTGCCGCTAGTGTGGACCAACGATCTACATGATAATTGCGCTGGTTAAGTCTAGAGCGAATTCAGGAACGTAATCAACTGCTGCCGCTGCGTCGCCGGTAACCCATGGAAGTCCCGCGTCACTCTTCGAGCCTCGCCCTTGTGCCGCGTGATCGCGTCTTCGAGCGTCAATGACGTCAGATCGTGCATATATCGTGATTTGGTGCGCAAGCCCCAGAGAGGCGCTGTCCGCATCTTCTCCGCCGTATCCTGCGGTCCCGCCTGGACGATTCCATCGCCCGTTCCGATGTCGTGCAGCAGAAAATCGCCGAAGGGATGAATCACCTGGTTCGCCAACGCTGCGGGCACTGTGAACGTGCCGCCGTCGATGGGCGTGCCGGCCGGGGCGGTGGTGATCGATTCGACGTGGCAGGTATTGCAACCGACCGATTCGAACAGCTTCTGACCGGCCTGTGCATCCGGAGTGGCGGCAAGCGCGGCATCGCGCGGGGGCGCCTGAGTACCGCGGATGAACTGGGCAAAGTGATCGATATCCGCTAGACCATTACTGTCCGGAATGTCCTCCGGGTCTGACGCAGTCTTGCAAACCGACGTCGAATCCACCGGTTTCAGGCGGCTGGTAACGCCCATCTCATTCAGATACGCGTCGGCGATAAAGGACAACAAGCTGCCGTGCTGATTTTTCCAACCGAACCGGCCGGCGCGAGTCTGCCCTGGCGCTTCCAGGACCGGGACCTGGATCACTTCGCCCTGGATCAAGCCGTCGCTTTTGGCGGGCTGGCCCTGCGAGATCGCCATCAGCGTGTTGTCGTCAATCGCCTCGACGAATCCGTCGCCCAGCGTATTGAGCACGGCCCGCAGCGTACGGATGTTTTCGGATTCCGGCACATGCTGCTGGGCCTGCGCGCAGATGGCGCGGTCGTTGATCAGCGATCGTCCTCCGACCGTGTTCGCGCCGTCATTGATGGTCACGGTTGGATTCACGAAGTTTCCGTTGCCATCGCGATGGCCTACGCGGACCTCGGTGATCTGACTCGCTCCGCCTGTGACGGGATTCTGGTGGCAGGCAGCGCAGGAGGTTGCATTGAATAACGGACCAAGTCCGGTGCTCGGGTCGTGGACTTTCTCGAAGACTGCCTGATCGGCAGCAAACGTGTCGCCATTCGGTTCCGTCAGCCCATTGCTAACGCTTTGCGTTCCAGGATTGGACGCGAGGGTCGGAGTCGTGAAGCCGGTGGGCGCTTCGGTCGCGGTTTGTTGCGCTAGGGTTACGAGGGCGATAATCGGAACAAAAAGGAGGAATTTGGTCGCGGAAAGTGCTTCTTCATAGTGAGGAAGACTTGCGCGCACGCGAGAATATTCCCGCTATTGTGATAATTGGTTCAGTGCCTGAATACGGCGGCGCTATCGGACCTTTAGTGTGCCCTTCTGGCGCGCGACTTCCGATAGCACCGGATAGAACTGAACGAAGGTATTATCGACCGCGCCGTTCTGGCTGTGGCACGCATAGCAGCGGGCGGTCGTCGGGATTTGCTTCGCTGCCGCCGTCGTTTTTCCGAAACCGAAGAACGCCCATTTCCCGGGAAACCTCGATTCGTCCTTCACTTCGGCTTCAATGCCGACGATCTCGCTCTGAAAATGTCCGCCGTTGTTGATGGAACCCTTGCTTGACGACGAGCGCACTTCCAGCACAAACATCGTCTTGTCCGGCCATTTTCCAGTCTGGAGAAAGGCGCGATAAGCCTCGGGGTTCACGAAGACGTTATCGAACTTCGGAGCGGGGTCGGTTGAACCCTCTACGAGCGGGCCGTAATTCATGCCGAGTCCGGAACTCAGGAAGATCCATTCCCGATAGTCCTTCGGAAACACCAGTTGGTTGCCGCTGGTGAATTGCGGCGCGTCTCCCGCATTCATCGTTGCCGCGATGAATAAGAGCAGAAGGGTTATTCGCATCGGAGAGCCTCCAAAGGATCAATTTGCGTAGCCCGTCGTGACGGCAGCCAGCAGGCCACTAACGCGGCAACGGCGATCAACAGGGATACTGCAGTGTACGTGATTGGATCGTTCGGTGTCACCTGGAAAAGCAGACTTGTCAACAGACGAGTGAGAGCCAGGGACCCGGCCACGCCGAGGGCGAGTCCGGCCAGCACGAGCGCCATCCCTTGGCCCACCAGCATGCGAAGCACATGAGATGGTTTTGCACCCAGGGCGAGACGAATCCCAATCTCGTGCACACGCTGGCTCACCGACAAAGCGAGAATCCCGCCGATACCTGTGATCGCTATGAGGAGTGCCAGAATCGCGAATGTGCCAAGCAGGTCAGTCAGAATTTTGGGCTGCGCCATGGAATCGGTGCGCGCCTGTTCCAGCGTCTCCAGGTTCGTGATTGCCGTTTCGGAATCGATATCGTACACCGCGCGCCGCATCGACGTCGCCATGCTTAACGGGTCGCCGGTGGTTCGCACAATCAAGCTTCCGACGTTGGTTGCTTGCGCCAATGGCCGGTACATCTGATCGCCCGGGTCCTTGTCCAATCCGAACTCCTTTACGTCGCCCACTACTCCCACAATCTTGATCCACGTCTCTCCTTTGTCGAACGAGACGCGCCGGCCGACAGGATCGTCGCCCGGCCAATGGTGTTTTGCCAATGTCTGATTGATTACCGCTACCTGCAGCGCCTTCTCGTCGTCTGTTTCCAAGAACGTACGTCCTGCAATCACCGAGATTCCCAGCGTCTTGAAGTAATCCGGAGTGCCGGCCCGCATCCCTGCCAACGGTGGCGCCTCTCCGTCAGGGACCGGGTGGCCTTCGACCTGGAAACGGCGCGTCCACGGGCCTCCGGTCAGCCCGTCTGGATCGAGCGGAAAACTTGACGAAACGGCCGCGGAAACGATGCCGGGTTGATTTTGCACCTTTTCTAAGAGATGCCGAGTGTACCCGCGCGATTGCTCTGGCTGTTTGTATTTGGACCAGTTCAAGTTCAGGCCCATCGTCAGGACGCGTTGGGGAATGAACCCCGGATCCACTTGCTCGAGCTTCGAGAGGCTTCGCATCAGCAGGCCTGCTCCCACCAGCAGCATGAAAGAGAATGCCACCTGCGCGACGATCAACAAATCCCGAACGACCCGCCGACTTCGACCAGCGGTCGCCTGGGTCGAGCCTTCGCGGAGATTCGGTGCAACGTCCTTCCGCGTGGCCAGCGCCGATACCGAACCGAAGACAATACTTGTCCCGAATGCCACCGCAATTGAAAAGAGCAGAACCGGACCATCGATGGTGATCTCGCGGGCCCGCGGTGTGAGGCGCGCGGCGAACGCGACGAGGAGTTGCAGACTGCCCGAGGCAAACAGAAGACCTAAACCCGAGGCGAACAATGCCATCAGGAAACTTTCAGTAAGCAACTGGCGCAGCAGCCGGCTTCGGTCCGCTCCTAGCGCCGTCCGCACGACGAGTTCCCGTTCACGCCGCGTCATCCGGGCGAGCGTCAGGTTGGCCACGTTTGCACAGGCGATCAGGAGCACAAAGCCTGCTGCTCCCAGCAAGACAAATAACGTTGGCCGTGCTTGTTTGGTCAATTCCTCGCGCAGGGGGATGGAAGTCGTGTTGTATCCCGTGCTCTTGCCGTAGGATTGCGGATATTCGTTCTTCAAGCGGGAAGCGATCAACGCCAGGTCGGCCCGATTTTGCTCCTGGGAGACATCCGGTTTCAGCCGCGCGAAAACACTCATCATGCGTGCGTCGCGGTTGGCAATCGTCTGTGGCGAGGATCGGAACGGGCAGGCCGATGTGGGCATGTAGACATCGTTCTCATTGGGATACTGCGGCACCGGCGGCAGAACTCCGATCACGGTGTGAACGCGGTCGTTCATCTGGAAGGTCTTCCCAACGATGTTCGGATCGCTGCCCTGGTGTTCCTTCCAGAATTCGTGGCTCAGCAGGAGCACCGGGGGCGCGCCTGGTTGATCGTCCGACGCAAGAAACGTTCTGCCAAGCGTTGGCTTGACGCCAAAAAGATCGAAGAACCCGGCCGAGACAACGCCGGTCCGCACGCGCTCCGCTTCGCCTTTCCCAAACAGCGTGAACTGCATGCTGTGATACTCCACCAATCCGCCGAGCGTTTGGTTCTGTTGGCGATAGTCCTGCGACTTCGTGGACCGAGAAACGCATGTCGGCGACGGCGGCTTTCGGCGCTTGCTGGCGGATAACGACGAGCCGGTTGCCATCCGCATATGGTAGCGGACGCAGCAGGATTGCGTTGATTACGCTAAAGATCGCGGCGTTTGCGCCGATGCCGAGGGCGAGCGTCATGACGGCCGCAAACGTGTAGCCGGGATTCTTTCGCATCATCCGCTGCGCGTAGCGAATGTCCTGATAAAGGATGGAGAAGTGCTCGCGGGGCGCTGTTTGGAACAAGCCTGCAATGGTTTGCCACCATAGCCGCAGCAATCCGGTTTTCCCAGCTTCGCGTTCGGCTGCTTCCCGTTGCTCTTTGAAGGTCTCTTCCATTTCATCTCCAAAATGGCCGCGAAATTCCAATGGCAGCGCGCGCAACAGCAACCGGTAGGCGCGATCGGAAAAGGAATTCTCTTTCGGCATAAGCTATCTCCGACAGTTAAGCGGGTTTCCATCCGTCGAGCAGCCGTTTGCCGCGCGCCCGGGCCAGCAGCTTCTGACAACCGTTCTGCTTCGGCAGTGGCGATCTCGCGGCCGCGGTCTGTTAGCCGGTAGTAGCGCCGCCTCTGGTCGTCGAAATCCTCTGCGGGACGCTTTGGACACTCGCGGATCATTTCGTCCGCCAGCAGGCGCTTGATGATGCCGTAAAGCGTGCCGGTGCTTAGTTTTACGTCTCCTTCGGTCTGCTGTTCGACCTCCTTCAAGATGGCGTATCCGTGCTTTTCGCCGTCGGCCAGGGCCAGTAGGACGTGGAAGAGCGCGGGGGTCAGACGGGAGTGGTAATTCAGTTGGCATAATGTTTCTATATCGTATCGAACTGCATCGTCTGACGCCGTAGATTGCGAAATGTCACGCTAGTCCTACTTGTTTAGTACCAAGTTGCTATTATTAGTACCAATCCATAGGACATTCCACGTATGGAGTGCGGCACAAAACTGCCGATTACTTCCCATAGGGAAAATTGTGAGCGCTTGTGCATTTTGCGGTAAACAAATTCGGCTTCTGAGCCGCTTGACGGATTCGCAGCAGTTCTGCAGCGACGACCACCGCAAGCAGTATCAGGAACAAACAAATCAACTTGCGCTTACTCGCCTGAAGGGGAAAAAGGTACGCCGTCCAGCTGGTGGCAGCGCTAAGGCTTCGGCGGCTCCAGCCCCGCCAGGTGGCAGTAAGCGAGGTTCCCGACCCGGTGGTTGGCTCATATCTTCCGGCCAACGTCAGCCCCAAGGCTGCTCCCGTGCTCAGCCGTGGCGGGTCGAGCCAGCCGGTTTGGCGGAAGAAAGACGCCCTTATATCCACTCATACCTCTTACAACCGAAGCTGACGCTCTTTTCGCGTCCGGATC
The DNA here is from genome assembly GCA_963770345.1 of Bryobacteraceae bacterium. Taxonomy (GTDB): domain Bacteria; phylum Acidobacteriota; class Terriglobia; order Bryobacterales; family Bryobacteraceae; genus CAVYPH01. The sequence continues at coordinate 17,032 of CAVYPH010000005.1, forward strand.
GATCATCGCCGTGCCTGGCTCATCTCATACGGACGGCATGGGCTTGAGTACGGCAACCGGCGCGCACCCGGTGTTTATCAATATGGCCAGTGCGATTCGTGACAACATGTCACAAACTGGATATCATTCGTCCGGCGGGTCCGATCACTTCGAGGAGTTTGAAGCAGATCCGGCGGAGGAAGAAGGTGACCAAACCGTGAGCGACTTTAATCAGGAACAAAAACAGGCGGGCCGCTTCAAGCTGGCTCAGCGGCCTGAACCTACCGGTCCGACCTTTCCCATGGCGGGTCCGTTCGATTGCCGGGACTTTCTGACGCCGAGCGACGGAAACATCACTATTGCACCGCGATCCGAGGGAGCGCACGAATTTCCGTTCGAGATTGTGATGGGTTCAATCACCAATCACGGATTGGAGACGACTGGTTTCGAAGGTTTGGACGAGTTGATCGCCGCGCATCGCGAATCGCCTGGCGAAATCGCCAGCGAGCCCGAACCAGCGCCACCAGCCCTTCGCAATCAACCGATGGAGATGGAGTTTGCCGCGTTCCCACCGGCATCAGCGAAGATGCTGCAAGGCTACCCGGCCATGCCACTGACGGTCTCCGGCGGAACTGGCTGCGCCCCGGATGAGCGCGCCCACGCTGCATATGCGGTTCGCCAAAGGAAAGAATCCGAACATTCCGGCTCCCGGCTCCCCAGGCGAAAGCGCCCGCGCCGGTCCCAGAGAAGCCCGCGCCTTCAGTCCAGGTGAGGCAGGTGGCGCCGACTCCGGTGGTGACGCGTCAGGTTCCGGCCACACCGATCACCAGCAGGCCGATCCAGTCGACGCCCGTCACCGACTCGCCCGTTACCACCAGGACGACGCCGGTCCAACCCCCGGCACCCGTCCAGCAACCCGCTGCCGCCAAGGCAGAACCGGTTGTCTCTTCGCCGACGCCCGCAAAACAAGGACCCGCACCTGCGAGACCGCAGCCGACTATCACTCCTAAGCCTGGAGTCGCTCCGAACGTGACCGTTCGACCGCCATCAGCGCCCCAGATTCAGAAACCGGCCATCGCCGCTTCTACGCCGCCTCAGGCTCCGATCGAAACACCTGTGATCGAAAAGCCGGCCATGGAAAAACCGCCGATCGACAAGCCGGTTCCGGAAAAGCCCGCGCCCGAGAAACCCGTAGTGATGGCAAACACGGCAATCGCCCCGGCCAGTATTCCGAAAGCGCCGGCTCCTGCAGCGGTACCCGAAAAACCAAAGATCAATGTGCGCCCGGCACCCCAACCGACGCCGTCATCCGACAAGAAACAACAGTCGCGGCCGGCGATCGCCGCGCGCGAAGGGTCTGCCCTTCCGGCGGAACGGCCGAGTATGGACCGCCCGCCGACGCTGGTGGACCGGCCGGGGATGGACCGAACCGAACGGGCGGCTCCAGAACCTACGCCCTCGCTGAAACCGAAAGTCACTCCTATCCGCCAGACACCGGAGCCGGTCGCTCCGGCCGCCTCCACGGCTCACGACGTGCCGATGCTCGGCATGCCGGCCAGCGGTGAGATGTCGCCTATAGCAGGCTTTTGGCATCAGGCTTCCACGGGCGTGAAGGGCGCCCTCATTGCCGCGGCCGTTCTGTTGGTCATCGGTGGAGGAACATTCCTCTTCCGCTCCGGAGGCGATTCCAATCCGGCGCTGCACGCGATCGATTCCGGGCCGGACACCATTGAGCCCACCTCGCCCGGAATGGTTATCGGCGGTGGCGGATGGAACACCACGTGGGGTAGCGAGGCTGCTATCAACAAGGGCAAACAGATTTCCATCTTCCGCCCCTCGATGGCGATGAACGACTATCGCATCGAGTTTCGCGGCCAGATCGAAAAGGGCGCGCTCGGCTGGATCTTCCGGGCCAAGGATCCGAAGAACTACTACGTGGAAAAACTCGTTGCCATCAAACCCGGCTTGAATCCGGTGATGGCGTTAATCAAATATTCGGTGATCGAAGGCAAGGAAGGCACGCATACGCAAGTCATGCTGCCGGGTGATTTCCGGCTCGACACCGTCTATAGCGTGCGTTGTGACGTGAAAGGTAACAAGTTCACCACGCATGTCCAAGGCAAACTAGCGGATTACTGGACAGACGATCAGATCAAGACCGGCGGCGCCGGTTTCTACTCCGAAACGGGCGAGCGCGGACAGATTCAGACGTCGCAGATCGCCTATCTGAGATAAGGGGAAAATCCATGGCTGAGAACGAAAACGATTGGTTATGGTTTGACGAAGAAGAAACTACCGATGGGCCTTTACGGCTGGAACAGGAACCGGCGAAGCCAGACAACACCGCCGTCTCTTCGAGAGAGGTCGTCTCGGCCGTTCCGTTGTATCTGGCCGGCAAAGTCGACGAGGCGATTACCGAGCTGAAGGCCGGGGCGCAGAAGGGTCTCTTCCTCTCCGAGATTTATTCCACGCTCGGGCAGATCTATTTTGAACGGCAGAAATATCAGGAAGCGGCTGAAGCATACGGCAGCCTTAGCGTTTATGAGACGAAGCACAAGACGGCGTTCTACAATCGCGGCGTCTGTCTCGAACGGCTTGGGAAGTTTCGCGAGGCCGCAGACGCTTTCCGCAAGGCGATTGAAAACGATTCGAAGCGAACCGGCGCCCGCCTGGGATTAGCCATCTGTCTGCTCCAATTGAAAGAGACCGCGCCGGCGCTCGGTTCCTTTGACGAATATCTTTCCACCGATCCGGATAACGACACCGCGCTCTTCGGCAAGGCCGTCTGCTTGCAGACCCTTGACCGCGTGGAGGAAGCCGCCACCGCGTACAAGAAGGCGCAAACCAAGCGCCCCGACTCGGCTGACGTGCTGGGAAATCTCGTGGCGTTCGGTCTGGCGCGGAGGGATTGGAACTCGGTGCGCGAAAGCGCGGAGAAACTGCTGAAGTTAAATCCCAAGTCGAAGGTCGCTCTGGAGGGGCTTGCGGCGGCGGCATTGGCAGCGGCCAAATTCGACGTTGCGGCGCAGCATTGCGCCGAGTTGGTGAAGATCGCGCCCGACTCTTACGAGGCGCAATACAATCTGGGAGTCAGCTATCAGAAACTCGGGCGTCTTGACCAGGCGGCGCGAGCCTACGGCGAGGCGCTACGCATCAATCCGAAGTCGGCTGAAGCGCAGGCGAATCTCGGCGTTGTGTTGCAGGAAAAAGGCGATGCCGCCGGGGCGCGCGGCGCGTACGAGAAGACGTTGCAGATCTCGCCCGAATCGCAGTCCGCGCTTTGGAACATGGCGCTGCTGGCCGATCAGCGCGGTGACATGGAAGAGGCGGCAATACTCTATTCCGAAGCCGTTGCCAAGCGTCCGGATTGGGACGACGCGTGGTTCCGTCTCGGCTATCTTCAGTTGCATCAAGGCGACAACAGCGGCGCCATCGAAGCGTTCCGGGAATGCTTGAAGAAGCGGCCGGATTGGGTTGACGGGCATTACAACCTGGGTCTGGCGCGATGGTGGTCGGGCGATCGCGACGGCGCCCGCACATCGCTCGAAGAAAGCGAACTCCCTGAAACCAGGGTCGGCAGAAATTCTGCGCGGCCTAGCGGCGCTCTGTGTCGAAACGAACGATTTGGATGGTGCGATTAGTTACCAGGCGAAACTCAGCCCGGCTGAACGCAGTCCGGAATTACTCTACAACATAGCCATCGCGCTGCAGGATGCGAATCGCCCGGAAGAGGCGGCTAAGTTGTACCAGGAAGCGATCAATCTGAATCCCGGCTTTGCGGAGGCGCACTTGAATCTCGGGCACGCGCTGAAGAGTCTCGGACGGCACGACGAAGCCAAGGCAAGCTGGGATATCGCCATCCAGACGAAGCCGGAATTGGCGACGGACTATTTCTGATCTGTAGACGCCGATGAAGTGGCCGGGCTCTTGGTTTTTTGGCGGGAAGTCAGGGAAGCAACAGGCCGCTGTTCCCGCCGCTGCTCTGGTTACCGGTCCGCTTGCTGGATTCACACCACCGGACGATCTGCTAACGGCGATGCAGAAGTGGGAGTGCGTACTCGTCTCCGGCGAACTACTCAGCGTCGCTTCAGCCGTATTGCCGTGGTCGAAACTGCTTCGCAGCCTGACTGATTGGCTCTCCGAGACAGGCGCGCTTACCGATCTGGTGGCTAATCAGATCCGGAGTTGTGCTGTCAAAGAGGATATTGATACGGCGTGGAAACTGTTGTTGCCCGGGATGCAAGGCCGTGAGGCGGCTGTCCTGGAATACGCACGCAGCGCCTACATGCGTGCCTCGCCGTTAACCAAAATCCACGAGGCGCTCGCCAAATTGAATTTTTCCGGAGTGATCACTCCAAATCTGGATTGGATGCTGGAGAAGACTTTCGCGCATCGCGAACCCCAATGTATTGGCCCTATGGAGACGGCATCCTTTACCGGAGGCTTCTGCGTACTGAAACTCCGGGGAGTGTGGGAGCGCCCGGAGACAATTCAGCTTGACCCGCAAACCGCTGCCGATTCAAATCTTCAGAACGAGAGATACCGGACGTTCCTGGAGGCTACCCACGCAGTACACCGGATGATATTTGCCGGCATCAGTCCCGCGGAAACCCGCCGCATTCTCCACGGTCTCAATTGGAAGAGGCAGCCGACGCAGCATCTGTACGTCCTGGCGGCAATTCCGGCGGACGACAAGGCGGTCCGCAAAGCTTGGGAACAGTTAAAGCGCGCCTACGGGTTCACATTACTGACGTACGTTGCCGGCGACACCGCGACGGTGTGCCAGTTTCTTGAGAAACTTCAGTCTCCGATTACAGCCGGCGAAGAGTCTGGCGAAACGGCAGTCGCCAATACACAATAGAATGGAACGACTGTGGAATTTGTCCGCACTGCAATTCTGCATCTTGTCTCCTGGTTCGTGCTGAGCGGGCTGGTGCTGGGTTTTTTGCTCTCGCGCCCGCAGACGACGGAAAGTTTCGAAATAAAACCGGAAGCGGCGTTTCCCGATCACGATTTCGATGTATTTTCCATCGCCCCTCGAGGCGAATTCCTGGCGGTTCGGCGAGACAAGAATATATTGTTTATTCGGCGTGTTCTCACGCTGGGCCCGGATCGCGCAGCCGGAGAGCGGGAAGTGATACTGCCGTCGCCAAGTACGCCATGGACCGTTTCTCCGGATGGTTCACAAGTGGCGTGGATCGCCGACGGCAAGCTGACGCTCTCGAAGGCGTTCGGCATCAGTCCCGATCGTCCCTTAACGTCGCGTATCAACGAGACCGCAAGCCCGTCCCTGATCGCCTTTCGAGACAACGGTCTGATTTCGCTGATTTTTCCCAGCGGAGCTATCAGGATTGTTGAACCCACGAAAATGGAAACGCGCGGTACCGGGCATCTCAGCTTCACTGACCCGGACACAATCATCTCGCGTGGTTCGTATTTGGCGATCGCTTCGCGCTCCAAGAGGCAGGCTGAAGTTCTCGATCTCCGAGGATTACCGAATATCACGGACGCGGAGTCGCAAATCGGCTTGCCTGCGTTCTCACGGATGGTCCTCTCCGCAGAGGGCAGGCTCGCTCTTGTCACCGGCGACGGCGGGATTTTCTACGCAGGTGCAATTGAAGCGCCCGGTGCGGTGCGGGCTTTCGATTTCTTCGACGACCGGCGCTTTATTGCCGGGGGAGATTTCAAGAATCTGTATCTTGTCGGGGCGTCCATTCCTCCGATGCAGGTCGCAGAGACGGCCACCGGAATCTCGCAACTAGTAGCAAGCAGCACCCACTTCGCATACGCAACGCCAGCCGGCACTTCGCTGGTCTCCTATCACCCCGCTTCCAGCGCGAAGGAGATTGTCATTGTCTGGCTCACGACTACGGCGCTGGTGGTACTAGGCTATCTCGCCTGGAGCCTGTGGCTGCTTTGGAATCACCTCAGGAGGCCGCAGCCCACCGCTCGTAAACTTGGCGAGATGGTTGCTTCACTCGACACGTTTGATCCGCCAGCCGAACTGATTGCCGCGATTGCGGCCGGCGAATGCATTCTAGCCGGCGGTGAGGATCTGAGCGCGTTGGCCGGCGTACCACGGTGGGCCGAATTCTTGCGCGGCTTGTCCGATTGGCTGGTGGAACTGAATCTTCTGAGCCGCGACCTAGGCAACCAGGTCAATAGCCGAGCTGGAAAGAACAACGTGGAAACGGCGTGGCAGATGCTTCAGCAGGCGCTGCGGGATCGGCAAGACGTGGTTTGGGAATACGCGCATGCCCGCTATACAAGAATGGCAGCCCTTTCGCGCGTTCACGAATATATCTCCGAAGTAAACTTCGGTGGTGTCATCACACCGAATCTCGATAATCTGCTGGAGAAGGCATTTCAGCATCGGGGCGTCCGGTCCTTCGGGCCGTCCGAAACAGAAGAATTGATTCCGGTGTTCACCGATAGTGAATTCTTCATTCTCAAGTTCCGGGGCGTCTGGGCGCGGCGGGATACGATTGAGCTCGATCCGTTGACCGCTCTTAATGCCAATCGCAAAAGACCGGAATTGATGGGGTTTTTAGAAGCGATGATGCTCACGCGCAGCAATGTGTTCCTGAACATGAGCCCCGACGCGATTACTAAAATCCTGGAAGGCGTCAGCATAAATCCTGAGAACGCGAAACAACACTACGCGGTGATACCCTGCGCCGCCGATGATAAAGTCCTTGGGAAGGCGTGCGAGTTGCTGCAGAGCAGGTTTGGAATCATCTCGTTGACCTACCCGCTTGGGAAAACAGATATTGTATGCGCCTTCCTCGCCAAACTGAGCGATCCAAGCGGCAAGCCGCTTACCCGAGCCGCGGGCGCTTGATAATCACCCGCGTTCCAATGCCACCAGGAAACGTTCCGCAGCCTCCTTGCCACGCTCCCCCACTTCGCCAACCGGTCCCACGCAACTCGGACATCCGGACTCACAAGGGCAGTGCGCAATCAACTCCCTGGCATGCGACAGCAGACGCGGAGCGATCTTGAATAGCGGTGCGCTCTGTCCGATTCCCCCAGGATAGGCATCGTACAAATACAGATTCGGTTCGTATGCTTTCAGCCCTTGGGAAATATCTTCTGTGATCGCCACGCCTAGATCGCGTGGATCGCACATCAACAGCAATGCGGCCACCGAACGGAGAGCATTCGCCAAACCCGCGATAGCGCTCTGGCGATCGGCTGGACCCAGGTCCGGAAATCGATTCAGGAACGCTTCCGGAAAATGGAGCCAGAACGCGGTGGTGTGCATTTCCTGTTCGGGCATCGACAGGTTGCCGGCGCCGACGTTTTCCAGCGTGAAGAACTTCACCTTCTTAAATCCGACGATCTGCCGGTTTACGCGGACGTCTCCGTACAATACCTTCGCGTCCGCGATCAGCGAGGAATCGAACTCGTCGAGAATTTTCACCTGCGTATAGTCGATGGCGTTCGTAAAGTAGTCGCTGTCTACGCGCCGCACATACGCTTTGCGCCCCTCGTAGTCGAACTTCTCCACTTGATACTGCCGCGCTTCGTGCAGGTAGATCGCCTTCTCGTGGAGGGTGGTGAGGGCCGTTGGAAAAGAGACTTCCGCGATCACCTCGTGATCGCCCGTCGTGTCGACAACGACGAAATTGTCGCTCGTCACTGCGCGCAGACTCACGGCATCGGCCGGATATGTGTCGGAAGTCCAGTGCCATGCGCCCGCCGAAAAATGCAGAAAGCCGCTCTCTTCGAGAAACCGGCACAATTCGCCCGTATCGTGCGGTCCGAACTTTTCGTCTTCCCGGACCGGCAACTCGAATGCGGCGCATCGAAGATGGCTGAGCGAGATTTCCAGGTTGTCGGGATTGATATGCGCCTGTTCAGGAGAACGTTGAAAGAAATAGTCGGGGTGCTCGACGATGTACTGATCCACGGGTGCACTCGAGGCCACGAGCACGGCGATCGACGAGGTCTGCCGCCGCCCCGCGCGTCCGGCGCGCTGTAGCGTAGACGCGATGGTCCCGGGATAACCCGCCATTACCACCGTGTCGAGAGAACCGATATCGATGCCCAGTTCCAGCGCATTTGTGGCCACCACTGCGCGGATGTCGCCTGCCCGCAGTTTGCGCTCGATCTCGCGGCGTTCCTTGGGCAGGTAACCGCCGCGATAGCCCCTTATTTGTTCGGGCGACATCGGATGGCGCGCGCAGGCCTCCTTGAGATACGTGATGAGGATCTCGGTAGCCAGCCGGTTGTTTGCGAACACCAGCGTTTGCAGATTGCGATCGATGAATTCCAGCGCGATGCGCCGCGTCTCGTGCAGATAACTGCGGCGGATGCCGAGCGCCCGATTCACCACTGGCGGATTATAGAAGATGAAATATTTTTCGCCGCTCGGAGCGCCGTTGCGCTCGATCAACTCGAACTCGCGGCCGGTGAGCGCTTCGGCCAGCTCCTTTGGATTGGCGATGGTCGCTGAACAACAGACGAACTGCGGAGACGAGCCATAGAACGCGCATACGCGCTTCAGCCGCCGCAACAGATTTGCCAGGTGGCTGCCGTAAACTCCACGGTAATAGTGCAGTTCGTCGATGACGAAGTAGCGGAGATTCTCGAAACATTTCGCCCATTTTGTGTGGTGCGGCAGAATCCCGCTGTGCAGCATATCCGGGTTCGTCAGCACTACGTTGGCGCGCTCCCGGATGGTCCGCCGAGCGTCCTGTGGCGTGTCGCCATCGTAGGTGAAGGCGCGGATATCCGACCCCATGGCATCGACCGCCGATTGGAACTCCTGAAGCTGGTCCTCGGCCAGCGCTTTGGTGGGAAACAGGTACATTGCGCGTGCGTCCGGCTCGGCGAGGAGACGATTCAAAACCGGAAGATTGTAGCAGAGGGTCTTTCCACTGGCGGTCGGTGTGACGATCACCACGTTCTTGCCCTTATCGACGGCTGCGAACGCATCCGACTGGTGGGTGTAAAGTTGCTGAATTCCCCTCGAAAATAGTGCCTTTTTCAGTGCCGGATTCACCGTATCCGGTATCTCGACGCAGTCCGCGGGCCGGGCCGGCAGATGGCGAATGGCGCGGATGGGAGAATTATCCGCGTCCATCCATTCCTGGAACCGCATCAGCGCGGAATCGACGCTCGCGCGGTGCGTCAGTGCCATCTGCTCGGAGAATTCAGGGAATCCCAACGCCAGGTTTACCGGCGCGGCGATCTTCGCCTTTTCTTTGCCCACGATGTTATCTACAATAACCTATTTTTGAATGTCCCGGTGAGTTTCTTTCGCGCGATAGCCGGCCTTCTCCAAACGCTTGCGAATTTCACTGGCGATCATCACCGATCGATGACGGCCGCCGGTGCAGCCGAATGCAATGGTCAGATAGCTCTTGCCTTCATCGATATAGTGCGGCATGAGATAAATCAGAAGCTGCGAAATACGCTCTATAAATTCCGTGGTCTGGGGGAACGACCGGATATACCGGGCCACCGCTGCGTGCTTACCGGTGCGCTCCTTAAACTCCGGAATATAGTTTGGATTCGGCAGGAAGCGGACGTCGAACACCAGGTCGCTGTCGGTCGGCACGCCGTGGCGGTAGCCGAAACTTGTTACGTTTACCATCACCCGTGCGCCGGGCCTGGCACCTTCGAATGTCTTCGAGATCACCTCTCGAAGTTCGTGAACGTTGAACTTCGACGTATCGATAATGTGATCGGCCAATGCCCGAATGGACTGTAACTGCTCGCGTTCGAATTGCACGCTACGCGCGATCGAGCGATGGGTGCCCAGCGGATGGGGACGGCGCGTTTCGCTAAATCGCCGCACCAGTGAATCCTCCGCCGCTTCAAGAAAAATCAACGTGGTAGGCAGCTTGCGGCGAATCCGGTTGTAAAGTGCCGGGAACTTGCGCAAAACATCTCCTTCGCGAACGTCCACCACCAGCGCGGCACGGCGGATGTTGGGGGCTACTTCGGTCAGTTCGGCGAATTTTGGGATGAGATCGATTGGGAGATTATCGACCGAGTAATAGCCGAGATCCTCCAGACACTTCAGAACAGTGCCTTTCCCGGACCCGCTGAGCCCGGTAATGATAACCAGATGTGCCTGACTCAGCGGCTTAGTCTTTTTCGCCATTCGCGTGCGGGCGTCAGCTCTGAATCAGGTCGAAATTCCCGTCGGCACGCCGCATCAGCACGCAGACACAATCCTTTTGAGCATCGGTGAAGACGACGTAATCGCCTTCGTTCTCCAGTTCCAGTTTCGCTTCATCCACCGTCATTGGCTTGCGCCCGGCTTTGGTATTCACGCGGAAAACTTTGCCGGTTCCGTTGACGGTTTCCGCTTTCTTGGGCGCAGCTTTCACCACCGGCGCGGCCGGGGCCTCGCCTTCCGGCCAATTGTTCTTTAGACCTTTGTTCGGCTCACGCCGCTTAGCGCGAAGCTTAAGCACCTGTGTCTCCAGCTTGTCGATAGCGCCGGTGATCGCGACGAATTGTTCGATACCATCGCAGATTCCCACCAGCGAATGATTCAAATAATTCACAGTGACTTCAACGGTGTATTTGCCCCGGTTGCTGCTGAGAATCACACGGGCCTGTCTCTCACCCCTGCCATCCAGCATTTTCGCCAGCTTGGCGATCTTCATTTCCAGCTTTTCGGTCTGCGCCGGATACAATTTCTCTAATTTCCCTGTGTAGGCGACATTCATTGCACACGCTCCTATTCACGAACGCGCCGCTGATGCGTGGAAGGTATTTTCATATCCTCCCGGTATTTCGCTACCGTACGGCGCGTCACCTGTATTCCTTCGCTTTGAAGTCTTGCTGTGATCTGCTCGTCGGTTAAAGGCTGTTTTGTGTCTTCCTCCTCGATCATTTTCTTCACCCGTCTCTTCAGAATCAGAAGCGGGGTACCGCTACCGGAAGGGCCTTGAACGGCCTCGGAGAAGAAATAACGAAGCTCGAAAACGCCTTGGGGCGTGTGGGCATACTTGCTCGAAACCGCGCGGCTAACGGTAGACGGATGGACTCCGATCTCCTCGGCCACTTCCTTGATCATCATCGGTTTCAATTCGTCGATCCCGCCTTCCAGAAAATCCAACTGGCGGCGCACAATCGATTGGCAAACTTTGAGGATCGTCTGCTTTCGCTGCTCGATGTTTTTCATCAGCATAAGCGCCGATGTATAACGCTCTTTCACGTAATTGCGGACGTCCTTGTTCGGCTCCTTTTCGCGGTCCAGCATCTGCCGGTACTGCGCGTTCAGGCGGAGCTGCGGGATGTCCTCGTCGTTCAACTGAATGAGGTAGTCGTCGCTGTCCTTGCTGATGTAGACGTCCGGTTCAACCGGGCGCGCGCCCAAGCTGGAGAAACGGATTCCGGGCCGCGGGTCCAGATGGCGGATCATTTCGACGGCGATCTGGATGTGTTCGAGCGGCCTGCCGAGGACCTTCGCCAGTTCTTTGAATTGGCGCGTTTCGAGCAGCTTAAGATGGCCGGATACGATTTGCCAGGCAACTCCTCCGCGTCCGTTGCGGGCCTCGATCTGCAGCAGCAGGCACTCGCGCATGTCGCGGGCCGCCACGCCGCACGGATCGAGTGATTGCACCGCCTTCAACGCCGCTTCGACGTCGGGCAAATTGTGCTGGCCGGAGGCTGCGATCTCCTCAATAGGAAGCATCAGATAACCATCGTCGTTCAGGTTCCCAATGATCGTATCGGCCGCATCGCGCACCAACTCGGGTAATATTTCGATCGCCAGTTGCTGTTGAAGATGGTCGGCCAGTGTCACCGGCGCCGACAGGAAGGTTTCAAAAGACGGCTTCTCGACGGTCTCCGAGGCGGGCGATTTGTATCCCGGATCGAGATAGTCTTCGAAAAAAGACCCGAAATCGATCTCTTCGAAGGGATCCGATTCTTTCTTCGGCTCCATCGCATCCCGCTCGGATACAGAGGCTTCCGGCGCCGCTTCGGTTCCGGGCGTGGAAGAAGCTTCCGGTTCCGCGTAGGGCCCGGGGACCTCCGGTTCCGCGATGCCATCGGAATCCACCGGTTTCAGTGCTTCGAGAAGCGTCTGATCCGCTGGCTCAGGCCCGCGTTCTGCCTCGAGTAGCTGATGCAGTTCCTCCGGCGTCAGCTCCTCACCGGCTTCGCTGGTCTCTTCCAGCACCGGGTTGGCCGAAATCTCCTGGGTGATCATTTCCTTCAACTCGAGGCGGTTGAGTTGAAGAACCGTGACCATCTGCACCAGCCCTGGTGTCAGAATCTGCTTCTGCGCTACCCGTAACTGTAATCTTGGAGAGAGCAGGCTCATCTGAGGCCATAATAACAGAGGCAGCGCGGGGTGGCGCGCTGAAACCCAGCGGTACCCGGTGGATTTCGAATCGCTGCCGGCATCAAATCCTCCGTACAGAAATGCCGGTACACTGGTCCTATCAATTTCAATCCACCATACAACGGGTTGTTGATCGCCGCCATTGTTGCTTATGGTGTGGCGAACGCGTTTCTTTATTGCTCGCTGCTGCCTCTTTGGGAGGGCTTTGACGAGGCTTTTCATTACGCCTACGTGCAAGGGCTGGCCGTTCACCGGACGTTACCAATTCTCGGAGACGACGCGCTTTCAGAGGAAGTGTGGAATTCGATGCAACTCGCACCGGTAAGCCACGTCGTCCGGCGCGCCTACCCCGGCCTAACTACATTCAGCGAATTCTTTGACCTGCTCCCGGCCGAGCGGGAAGACCGCCGCCTACAACTCAACAACCTCAGTCCCGCGCTCCGAGGCCAGGATTTCGGCACGCCGAAGAACTACGAAGCTCATCAGCCGCCGCTGGCCTACGTAATACTCTCCATCCCAGACGCTCTTTGGGCGGGAGCCGTTTTGCCGGTTCGCGTTTGGCGTCTGCGTGTTTTCGCTGCGATTCTCTCCTGTCTCGCAATCGCCGCGGCGGCCTTGTATCTCTCGCGCGGGCTCGGTTTGACCAGGCTCGATGAACAGATACTGCTCTTTCTCCTGTTTTCCACTCAGATGTTTTACGCCACGGTGTGTCACATCGCCAACGACTGGCTGGCGGTCCCGCTGGCAGTTGGTTTGTTCGCGGCGGCAGTACGTTTTCACGTGAGCACAGTATGGAAGAACGCCCTTGTTTTGGCGTTAGTACTGGCGGCCGGGCTGCTGACGAAGGCATATTTTCTGGCTTTCGTACCGGCCGTGCTCGCGCTGGCCGCATGGCATCTGTTCGCGAAACCGAGGCTGACGTTTCGGTCCGCGCTGGCTTTCCTTCTCGTTCCAGTTCTGAGCGGGCCTTGGTACTGGAGGAACATCTCGCTTTACGGGAGCCTGAGCGGGACGGTGGAATCGGTAAATGGTGTTGATGTGAGAGCCGTTGCAGCGGCGCTGCCGCGCATTCCGTGGTTCGAAACCATCGGGTATATGGCGCGAGGCAGCCTCTGGACCGGCAACAATACTTTCTCCACTTTCTCGCGAATCACGCTTGATTTTATGGTGCTGTTGATTTGCGTGGGCATCATCGCCCGTCTCGTGTCGACCCGAAAAGAGGGCATCAATCCCGCCGAACGGATCGTTGTGGCCGGTATTTTCTGCTTTATCCTGGAACTCATCAATGCGACAGCCCAAGAGTACGTTTTTCGCCAGGGCACGTCCGCCGGCGCGAGCGTTTGGCATACGCAGCCCTTGTTCGTTCCAGTGATGTGTCTGGTTCTCGTGGGTCTCGCGCGTACGGCCCGCTATGGCCGATGGCTACGGGCAGCGATGCTGCTTGTCTGGACATACGTCATCATCACGACGTACTGGCTCAAACTGATTCCTCTGTACGCCGCGGAAGGCGGAGAAAAATCGGTTTTTCTGCGTCTGCTCCAATGGTATGTGAACGGAGCTTCGACGGGATTGGGAATGCTCTCGAGCGTGACCATGGTTCCGACTGCGATTATTTGCTCTCTTGGCCTGGTGGTTACGATTGGCGCGATTATGCTTTGCCGACTCCTGTGTTTAAGCTCGCTGAAAGAGGATATCTAGGTGGTGTAACCGGTCACCTGGTCCCAGTGGAACGATTCGCCCAGGTAGACACGCTTCACTTCCGGATCGCGTCCAAGAGCTTCCGGCGTCCCCGCGCGGAAGATTTTCCCGTTATTGATGATGTATGCGCGGTCGGTGACAGCCAGTGTCTCCCGCACATTGTGGTCGGTAACCAAAATGCCGATGCCGGAACGCCGGAGGTCGGAAATGATTCGCTGCAGTTCCAGCACCTGAATCGGATCGATGCCTGAAAACGGCTCGTCCAGTAATAGAAAATTCGGATTAATCGCCAGTGACCGCGCAATCTCTACGCGCCTCCGCTCGCCTCCCGATAATGCGTAGCCTTTGTTGTGGCGAACCTTCTCCAGGCCTAATTGTTCCACGAGCTGATTCATCCGATCCCGCCGCCCGCGCCCATTCATCGAAAGCGTTTCGAGAATCGCGAGCAGGTTTTCTTCAACGCTCAGACGACGGAAGACCGAAGGCTCTTGGGGAAGATAGCTGATGCCTTTTCGCGCCCGCAGGTACATCGGCAAATTGGTGATTTCGTCGTCATTCAGCATCACACTGCCCGAGTCCGGGCTGATGAGACCGACGATCATGTAAAACGAAGTTGTCTTACCCGCTCCGTTCGGGCCCAGCAGGCCGACGACTTCGCCTTGCTCCACCGAGATGGAGACGTCGTCAACAACCTTGCGCCCCCGGTATGCTTTTGAGATTTCCTGTGTCCGGAGGATCTGCATTCAGTTCGACTGGGGGCGTGGGCTACTTCCGGCGAAGGTTGCTCTCGGCGGGTTTGTCTTTTTCGCCGTCTACCAAGAGCCTATCATTGTTGGAAAAGTAGGTCAATTGACGGCCTTCGGTGGTGCCCTTGAAACTGTCCACCAATTTCGGTTTGCCTTGATTCAAAATTACCTTGCTCTCGGCCACGTAGTATTCGGAATGCTCCGCAGTGCCGGTGCGCGTGCGGTCTGGAGCCTTCTGCACGATCACCACGCCCCCGTCCGCGAACGCTTTGTCGAGACTGGTGTTGTTACCCGTGTCCTTCTCCTTCCCTGGAACTGTCCCCGGTAGGGGCACTTTGGCCGGCTCTTTCACTGGAACTGCGCCGTTCTCCGTGGGTTTCTCTGCCTCCTTCAAATAGGCCCTAAGTTCGCGTGCCTGGACTGTCATTCCCGGCCGCGTGAGAACCACGCCCCCCGTGTAGTGGGCGATACGGTCAGTGTCGGTGTAGACCATCTCGGGAGCCTTCACGATGGTAAACACAGCAGCCTTGGGTGGAGTCTTGCGAATAGGTGTCTTTTCTTTCGAATCATCGCTCTTATCCAGTAACTGGCTGGTCACGTGGCCGTGCGCTTCAATTTTCGATTCATCCCGATCGATAAAGATCTTGTCGCCTTGCAGACGATTCGCACCCTGCCACAAAAGCGCGTTTCCTTCGTAGTGAATTAGCGTATTGTCGTCGCTCGACGTCATCTTTGACGCTTTCGCCTGAATGGGCTCGTCGCCCGATAGCATCCCCGAATCGGCGCCCTTTTTCTGGTCAGGGAGCCGGGTCGAACTCACATTGCCGATCGCTTCAAACTGGCTCGTCTTCTCGTTCATCACAATGCGTTCGGCTGTGGTGGAGCTGGTTGGATCCCACACGCGCGCACCCGGCCCTTCGAGTGTAATCAAGTCCTTTGCATATTCCAGGGTGGCCTTCGCTGCAACCGATTTCCGCTCGCCTTCCTCATACCGGAAATCGCCCCACTGCTCGAGCTTGTCCATCGTCCCTTTGGCGTCGAACTGCGCCTGCAGGTCCTTGCTCCAAGTAAACGCCGGGGGGACCGGAGGCTTGCCTTTGGGTGTCTCGTTGTCCGTTCTTGTTGTCACGTTTACCGAGCGGAATTGCTGGATCACATTTTTCTGCCCGTACGTGATCCATAGACGTTCACCATTCAGAGTGCGGTGTTTGTCGCCTGGGTGGTTCGGTACAAACTCGAGTGATCCAGGCGCATGCGTGATTACCTCCTGCAATTCCTGGCCCCCCGGACGCATGCTCAGCGCAATTATGTCGGACTTCAGGATTTTCGTTTCGCTCATTTGGGTGTTAGGGCGGGGAACCGGCTTCGATTCGAGCATGCTATTCCCGGTGGCGGTGGCTTTCTGCAGCGTGCTCTCGCTCGTCGAAGTGTCGAACTCCATGTCCACGCGATTCGTCGTCACAGTGGTCAGAGCCGTGTCGGAAGTCGAAAGAAGGTGTGCGTTGTTTTCGCCAGTGATCGTCTTGATCACGCCGTCTTCGTCGAATTCCATGTGCAGACTATCCGCCGAATAGTCGAGCCGGCGCTTCGGGTCCACATCGTTGCCCTTCGCGTGTTCCGCCTCCACGTGGCGGATAACGCCGTCGTCCAGATTCACCGTCGCATTCCCCGCTTCGAGAGTCATTGTTCCGCGAGTCAGCTTCGACCATGGCGAAAGGTATACTTTCTGTTCCAGTTCGTTGTAAGTTACTTCGCCCGCCTCCACTTTCATCGGCTTCGTGCCCGGTTTATTGCCGCGCCAGACGAGGTTCACCCCCTTGTGCATCATTAACAGGTGAGTCGTCGGGTCGTATTCGGCGCCGGTTGAACTACCTTCACCGCGGGCGAATGTAAACGATGCGGGTTTGTCGGTCATCGATTTGCCCGTCCTGCTCTCGTAGCGGACTCCGGACGATCGAATCACCAGCAATTGCCCGACCTGCTGCTGGAGGGCGTCATCCGGTACGCCCAGCGTAATTTCAACGTCTCCGCCGGAAAACAACACGCCGTCGGCCTGGTCGAACTGCGCCTTCGCCGTCTTGACGTTGTCGAATGCCTTTCCGTCTTTGTGATAGAGGTGTAACTCTACGCCTTCCAGATCGTAACGCCCGCCTTCAGAAACCTGGCGCACGTTTTTTGCCGAGATTGTCGCGGAAATTCGATTTCCGTCGTTCTGCGTGTAGTTCCAACTGGACGAAAGCGCCGAGGTGCCGGCTGGGAGGGCTGCGGGAGGCTTTGGCTCGTTTCGCGTCTGACGGGCTTTCTGAGCTCTATACACCACGCCTAGCGTGGCAACGATGACGACGATAAGTATCAAAAGTAGCCATCGGGTATACCGCATTCTGAAACTTCAGGATATCAGTTAGTCTATATGGCAGGAGGATTCCAGTTGAAATTTCGTGCCCTCGGGACATTGGCATTACTATCCGGTCTGTATACAGGAGTAGCGCTTGCCACTTCGGCTTCGTTAACGATATCCGGAAATTCCAGCACCTCATCGATCGACCAAGCGCACTATTCGTTCTCCGCCACCGGGACGGCTATGATCAACCCCTATGGCCAAAGCATATTTTCATCCACCGGCCAAGTACTAACGGCCGGGGGCGGTGCCACCGTTCAAGGGACATTCACTTTGGATTTCGGCCAGGGAGATACACTCCTTGGGAGTTTTACCATTCCAACCGGAATAGTCCCGCAAATTGGTGTATCCACCTCGGTGTCTGGTACGGCAACAATTACCGGCGGGACCGGCCAATTCCTCGGCGCCAACGGTACATTTCCGACCTTGACCGGAAGCGGGACCGTCACTTCCACAACTACTTCCTCCTTCAGAATTACTGGGGTTGGGTCCGTCAGTACGCCCGCAACCGGCGGCATTTCCGGTCTTTACTTCGTCCCAATGACGCCTTGCCGCATCGTAGATACACGCAACCCAGCGGGACAATTTGGCGGGCCAACTCCTGGGGCAGGGACTCAACGCGACTTTGTATTGCCGTCCGGTGGTTGCGGCATTCCTGCTAACGCGCTCGCCTATTCGCTGAACGTGACAGTCGTTCCCACAGGGCCGCTTTCGTATCTGACGATCTGGCCCTTTCAGCAATCCCAGCCCCTGGTGTCAACACTCAATTCGCTGGACGGCCGCATTAAAGCCAACGCCGCCATTGTCCCGGCTGGAACTAACGCCGCAATTAGCGTCTACGTGTCGAACCCCACTGACGTCGTCCTCGATATCAACGGCTACTTCGTTCTGGCCCCCGCCAATAATCTTGCGTTCTATCCGGTGACAGCCTGCCGCGTCGCGGATACGCGATCGGCTGCCGGTGCGTTCGGAGGTCCATCGTTGGCCGCGGGTCAACCAAGGACGTTTCTCGTCAGCCAGACCTGCAACATCCCTGCGACAGCGGCGGCGTATTCCCTCAATATGACGGTCGTTCCGGCGGGGCCCCTCGCTTTTCTGACCGTTTGGCCTACTGGAACGAACCAGCCTTTCGTTTCAACTCTCAATGCTCCAACGGGAGGAATCGTGGCAAATGCGGCCATCATTCCGGCCGGTACCAATGGAGGGATTAATGTCGACGCTACGAACCCTACCGACCTGGTGATCGACATTAACGGCTACTTCGCTCCGCCTGGCCAAGCGGGCGCATTGTTGTTCTATCCCGCCCTGCCCTGCCGATTGCTGGATACCCGTCTCGCGAACGGCACCTTTGGCGGCCCGGCCCTGGCTTCCGGCGCGACC
The DNA here is from genome assembly GCA_963770345.1 of Bryobacteraceae bacterium. Taxonomy (GTDB): domain Bacteria; phylum Acidobacteriota; class Terriglobia; order Bryobacterales; family Bryobacteraceae; genus CAVYPH01. The sequence goes on from CAVYPH010000005.1 coordinate 35,546, forward strand.
CGTAATTTCCCGCTGCGAACCAATGCTTGCGGAATACCTCCGACGGCTCAGGCCTATTCGCTAAATGCTACCGTTGTTCCATTGCCAACGCTAAGTTATCTCACGCTGTGGCCCTTCGGGCAAGGGCAACCCTTGGTTTCGACGCTGAACGCTCTTGATGGCTCGATCACATCGAATGCGGCGATTGTGCCGGCCGGTTCAGATGGTTCGATCAACGCTTATGTCTTGGGTAGCAGCGATTTAATTCTGGATTATAACGGGTATTTCGCGCCATAGGTCCTTTGGCGTAGATGCCCGGCGCGACGTCCGTGCGGCAGGAGGATTAGCGGAGCGAATCAGGATTCTTCTGGTGCAATCACCAAGCCACCACCCCGCCGCCACGCGGCCGGCTCCGGTCTTTTAATTGTGGTTCGAATCCACGTCTGGGGCCAAAGAACTCCGGCCGATTTCATTCGACTTACTGATCGGAATCCGGCCCGCCCGTCATGGATCCGAACTCGGCCGCCAAAGCCCGTTCAAAGTGATCGACCCGCTTTACTTTTTTATATAACGTAAAGCGATGCCTTAAGCGACTCTTTCCTCAAAGAACCAGATTGTCGTTCCCCGTGAAGCTCGCCAGGCGCTTGGCGTCCATCCCGGTGACAAGTTGCTCGTCGTGGTGCGCGGCAACACTGTTATCATCCTTCCTCGCCCTCGTTCCTGGACAAAAGCGTTACGCGGTTTGGCCGCCGCGTCATACCCGGAAGGCTATCTCAGTGCGGAGCGCGATAGTTGGGATTGACTCCCCTGCGCGCGTTCCTCGCGAGGCATCGCCGGATCGCGCTGGATACCAGCGTATTCATCTACTACCTGGAGGCGAATCCGTCATATGTCGATCTGGCTGGCGAAGTCTTCTCCTGGCTGGAACATTCGCCCAATACCGCAGTCACCTCGACGCTCACGATGACCGAATTGCTGGTCCATCCATACCGCGCGGCAAACGAACCGCTGGTGAACCAGTACTATGGACTGCTATCCCTTTTTCCGAATCTTGAATGGATCGCGCCAGACCTTGCGATTGCCGACACCGCCGCGCGAATTCACGCCCATCACCGCCTTCGCACCGGACGCCTTGCAAGTTGCAACCGCAATCCGTGGCGGCGCTGTCGCCATACTGACCAACGATTCGGACATAGCTCGCGTGCCTGAAATCGAGGTAGGTGTACTTGACCAGTTGCGCTAACTCGGAAACGACCAGAGCAGGGATTCGGTGGCTCACGATTCTTCGCTGCTTGAGGCATTAAGATGAAGCTTAGAACGCTAATTGTTCTTGCCGCGCTAGTATTTACTTGCATTAATTAGAGGAACGATGCAGAATTGGCTATGCCCCAAGCCGCAACGCATATCCTTCTCTCCGATGAGGAGCGGGCGACCCTAACGGCGTGGTCCCGTTCCAGTGCGGGGGAGCATCGAATGGTAGAGCGGTCGCGGGTGATTCTATTGGCCGCCGAGGGCCTCTCGTCCCGCGAAATCGCCCGCCGATTAAAGACGCGCTTGGCTCGTGTCTCCAAGTGGAGACAACGGTTCAGTCGCGATCGCCTAACTGGATTGCAGGACGCCCGGCGATCAGGCAAGCCCAAGACATACGATGATCAAGCAGAGAAGAGGGTTCTGGTTCTGCTGGATAGCGACCCACGGAGGGATACAGCCAATGGAATGGTCGACTATTGGCTCAATCGATGGGCGACGTGAGTGATGACCAGGTATGGCGAGTGTTGCGCAAGCATAAGATCCAACTCCAGCGCCGACGCAGTTGGTGCATCTCCACCGATCCAGAGTTCGGGCCGAAAGCGGCTGATGTGGTGGGCTTGTACCTGAGTCCGCCGGAAAACGCCATCGTCTTGTGTGTGGATGAGAAACCGCACATACAGGTGCTGGAAAGAGCACAGGGTTGGTTGCGGCTGCCTAATGGAAAGGCCTTGAATGGGTTCAGCCACTGCTACAAACGTCACGGCACGAGTACGTTGTTTGCTGCCCTGGAAGTGGCCACCGGACAGGTACAGGTCGGTCATTATCCCCGACGGCGGCGGAGGGAGTTTCTCGATTTCATGAATGATGTGATCGCCGGACATCCCGACCAAGAGATCCACGTGATCCTGGACAATCTCAACACGCACAAGCCCAAGCAAGACCGCTGGCTGGCTCGGCATCCCAAGGTGCGCTTTCACTTTATTCCGACATATTCGTCCTGGTTGAACATGGTGGAAGTATGGTTCAGCATCCTGAGCCGCCAGGCGTTGAAGAACCTCAATTGCACCGCCGTCCGGCAACTGCGCCAGGCCATCGATCGGTTCGTGCGAGCCTATAAAGAAACCGCTACACCTTTCGAATGGACGAAGGCGGTAGTGCTTCCATCGGCGCCAAAGCGCCGTTACTCTGATTTATGCAAGTAACTACTAGTAGTGGAATCTACTTCGTGCGGATCAGGGACGTCGCAACGTCGACCCGCCCATGACAAGGCAGCCTCTTCGGCCAAAACCGAGGTCGAGATCGTAGTACCCGCCAATACCCCAGATCGCAACCCTTGCGGCGCCATCGAACTTCCGGCGCCGGCCCGCGGTAATCGTCAAATAGCACTAAAGGGCTACAGTTGGACGTCGACCGGAAAAGGATTGCCTTCGCTACTACCTGCGCGCAAGATGCGTCGCATTATCGTGGTTCATTACATTCCATGCCGCGGCGGCGGCAATCATGTTCGCTGAGGGCATGCATCCAACCATTGAAGCCCGAATTGACTTCTCCGAAGGTCCCTCGTTGCGTCTGTTCACAGACGGGTCGCACACTTGCCTTGTTGACGAAGCGGGCCAACCCTGGTTCTTTCGAATTTCGGCGGACGAATTCGAATGTGGCTTCAAAATGCCGGGAAGCACGATCGGACGTCACGTCGGAGCGTCGGTTTGCAAAGCTCGTGGTCTTGGGTCTTATTTGACGGATCAGCATCAGTCCCCCCGTTGAATCCGGCGTGAATCTTTGGACGCAGATGCGCGATCGGCGCAACGCCGTCTCCTATGTTGCGGGAGCGGGTCAGAATTCGCCGGACACAATCGCCAGGCCGCCACCCTGCTGCCACCCGGCTGACTGCGCGCGGGCGACGAATGCAGTCTTGGCATTGATCGACGGATAGCTGAATAGAATGACGCTCGTGTCAGTCTGATGCTGCCCCCTCATCAATATTCTTGACCCTTTTTCGGATAATCGACGTTCCAAGTACAGATTCAGTGAGAGTTTTCCTCGGAAACGCCACTAGCATTCCTGAAGGAGCATCGCGATCCGCCTCGATCCTGCAACCCTATTCGCAGACTATATGAATTTAAACCTGAACCATCTTTTTAGAGCCGCCCTCCTGTTGGGAGCCTACGGTTTGTTCGCCCCTGTCTCCCGGGCGCAACGCGAAGACGCAATCCCTCTCAAGAATTGGGCTGCACCGCTCTATTGGCAAGGGTCGGTTGCCGACGATTCCGCCGGCGGGGCGCTGGTCGGTGCGATCACCGCAGACGATGCAAAGGCGGTTACCACCCGTCTCCCCGACACGACGGGCCAGTTGGCATTTGTCGCAATCCAGCCGTGCCGTCCGGTGGACACCAGGGGCGAATCGGGTCAAACCGGTGTATTCGGGCCTCCGATCCTGAGCGCCGGCACCACTCGCGACTTCCCTCTCTGGTCGAGTCCCAAGTGCTCCGGCATTCCGTCAACCGCCAGAGCGTATTCGGTGAATGTCACGGTAGTGCCGTCCGGGCCGCTATCCTACCTGACGCTATGGGCTACCGGCTCGACGCAACCTTTCGTCTCCACACTCAATTCGATCAGCGGCGCAATTGTAGCCAACGCTGCCATTGTGCCAGCCGGAACCGGGGGCTCGGTGTCGGTTTTCACGAGCAGCCTGACGCAGGTAATTATCGATGTCAACGGTTTCTATATTGATCAGTCCGGGGGCGGGGTAACGGGACCGACAGGACCGACGGGACCTGCAGGTCCAGTTGGAAACGCCGGAACGGCTGGGGCGGGCGGGCCGACCGGAGCCATAGGTCCAACTGGCGTAAGCGGAGCTACGGGCCCGATTGGTAGCACTGGGGCGACGGGTGCAACAGGGGCTACCGGACCTACGGGCGCGACCGGGAGTACAGGCGCGACCGGGAATACAGGAGCCACTGGGAACACAGGAGCCACCGGTAATACGGGAGCCACTGGCAATACAGGAGCCACCGGTAATACGGGAGCCACTGGCAATACAGGAGCCACTGGCAATACGGGAGCCACCGGCACTACGGGAGCCACCGGCACTACGGGAGCCACTGGTAGTACAGGCGCGACCGGCGCTACGGGAGCCACCGGCGCTACGGGAGCCACTGGCAATACAGGAGCCACTGGTAATACAGGCGCGACTGGCGCCACCGGCGCGACGGGCGCGGGAACGGCAGGTTCGACGGGTGACCCAGGAGCAACAGGAGCAACCGGAGCAACGGGAGCGACCGGAGCAACAGGTGCCGCGACAGTCTATCTCAATAGCGGTACTGCTGTGAGCAGTCCTCACATCGTCATGGGTACTGGTACCAGCGATATTTCCGGAAATGTCGTTGTGAGTCTCACCGGTTCAGCAGCTTTTACCACATCAGGCAGCTACGCATGTACCGTGGCGACCGACAATAATAATTTCCCGCCGAGTGTCGTTCAATCCAGCGGTACGTCGTTTACAGTCAATGTCTTCAATTTGGGACATACAGTACAGTACATTTGCGTTGGCAACTAGCGGTAGTTTTCGGGACATCGGGCTCCATCCACTGGAGCCCGAATTTCTCGCAGAAGGGTACACCGAACCACGGACTAGACGGCGTTCAACACTGACATAGGCAGAGGCTGATTTCTACCACCCCATCCGCTCACGCAGATTCACGATGTGCGCGATGTGGTGCCGCCCATGCCACGCGTATAGCGCGACATTGCCGTCCAGCGTCACCAAGCCTAATTCCGGGTGCCGGAACGTACGCGCGAAATCTTCAACGGTCATCGAGCGGAGCAGGCTTACCCACCGCGAATGCATCGCGTCGAGCAGCGTAAGCGACGGCTCAACGGGCATCGTGCGCGCATCATTGAGTTCGGCCCACAGCGCTTCTTCGTAAGGCTTGATCACAGGTTCATTCTCGGTAAGCGCCAATCGAAAACGAACATAGCTGTTGATATGGCTGTCAGCCACATGATGCGCTACTTGGCGAACAGTCCATCCGCCCGGCCGATACGGCGTGTCGAGCTGAGTATTATCCAGACCCGTTACCGCCTGGCGCAGATGTTGTGGTGAAACCGCGATTTCGTCGATCGCATTGTTCCGTTCCTCGCCGGTGAGTGCATCAGGTCCATGAAATCTGCCAACCGGATACTGAAGGTTGTCCATGAAGCCTCCTTAATAACTCATTACTAGTCTTTAAATCAGTAACATGCAAATAAATCTTGTCACTCCTCGCCCGAGTGTGCTAATAAATAGGAGTACACCAAGTTCCCTTCAAGATCTCACATCTAGAAGTTGTACGGAGGTTTTAACACTATGAATATTCGACCGCTCTACGACCGCCTCGTGGTCAAAAGAATCGAGACAACGGAAGACAAGACGGCCAGTGGCCTCTTCATTCCCGATAGCGCCAAAGAGAAGCCGCAGGAAGGCGAAGTGATGGCGACCGGCAAAGGCAAGCGGCTGGAGGATGGCAAGATTGTCCCCCTCGACGTCCAAACCGGCGATCGCATCCTGTTCGGCAAGTATTCCGGCAGTGACATCAAAATCGATGGCACTGAATACATGATCATGCGTGAAGACGAAGTTCTCGGCATCATCACAACCAACGGCAAGAAATAGCTCAGTTTCCCCCAAGATCGAGGAGATATAAATATGGCAGCAAAGCAGATTGTATATAGCGAGAATTCACGTCAGGCAATTTTGCGCGGCGTTAACCAGTTGGCCGATGCGGTCAAGGTAACGCTCGGTCCGAAGGGCCGCAATGTTGTCCTGGAGAAAAAGTTTGGCGGCCCCACGATCACCAAGGACGGCGTCACCGTCGCCAAGGAGATTGAGCTTAAGGATCCGCTGGAAAACATGGGCGCGCAGATGGTGCGCGAAGTGGCGTCGAAGACCTCAGACGTGGCCGGCGACGGCACCACGACGGCGACCATTCTGGCGCAATCGATTTTCCGCGAGGGTGTGAAAGCAGTTGCCGCCGGTGCGAATCCGATGGCCCTCAAGCGCGGCATCGAGAAGGCAGTTGCAGTAGTTGTCGAAGAAGTGAAGAAGTTCTCCAAGCCTGTTTCCGGTGACATGATCGCGCAGGTTGGGACGATTTCCGCTAACGGCGACGCGACCATCGGCAACATCATCGCCGAAGCGATGAAGAAAGTCGGCAAGGATGGCGTCATCACTGTGGAAGAGTCGAAGACGATGACCACCGAACTGCAGACCGTAGAAGGTATGCAATTCGATCGTGGCTATCTCTCCCCGTACTTCATTTCCGATCCGGACCGCATGGAGTGCGTGCTTGAAGAGCCGTACATCCTCATCCACGAGAAGAAAATCAGCAATATGAAGGACCTGCTGCCCGTACTGGAGCAGATTGCCCGCTCCGGCAAACCGCTGCTCGTCATCGCCGAGGAAGTGGAAGGCGAAGCGCTTGCCACTCTCGTCGTCAACAAGCTGCGCGGCACGTTGAATGCGTGCGCGGTGAAGGCTCCGGGCTTCGGTGATCGCCGCAAAGCGATGCTCGAAGACATCGGCATCCTCACTGGCGGCAAGGCGATCATGGAAGAGACCGGCATCAAGCTGGAAGGCGTTCGTCTCGAAGACCTCGGCCGTGCGAAGCGCGTCACCGTGGACAAGGACAATACGACTCTCATCGATGGCGCCGGACAGTCGAAGGTGATCGAAGGCCGCATTAAGCAACTCCGCGCCCAGATCGACGAAACCACTTCCGATTACGATCGCGAGAAGCTGCAAGAGCGGTTGGCGAAACTGGCCGGCGGCGTTGCGGTAATCAAAGTCGGCGCTGCGACCGAGACCGAAATGAAGGAAAAGAAGGCGCGCGTGGAAGATGCGCTCCATGCCACCCGTGCAGCGGTGGAAGAAGGAATCGTTCCTGGCGGCGGCGTGGCTCTGCTTCGCGCCGGCCATGCTCTGGATCACATGAAGGTGGAAGGCGACGATCAGATCGGTGTCAACATCATCCGCCGCGCCTGCGAAGAGCCGGTTCGCCAGATTGTTGGCAACGCCGGTCATGAAGGCGCTGTGATCATGGGCAAGATCCGCGAGAACAAGGATCCGCACTTCGGCTACAACGCGGCGACGGATACCTTCGAGGATCTGGTGAAGTCTGGTGTCATCGACCCAACCAAGGTCACACGCACTGCTTTGCAGAATGCTTCCTCCATCAGCGCACTCATGCTGACCACCGAAGCAATGATCTGCGAGATTCCGGAGAAGAAGTCAGCTCCGGCCGGCGGTGGTGGTGAGCACGGCCCCGGGGGAATGGATTACTAATCCATCCGCACCTAGTGAAAACGATAGGCCCTCCTTCGAAAAGGGGAGGGCCTTTTTGTTATGAGAAAGCGGTACAATACAAGAAAAGCCGTTTGAGTGCTAATCCTGCGGGATTCGCTCGTTTTCCGGCAAAGCAAGGTGAACGTTATGACGTGGACCGCTGATCTTTCGACAACATCGTTGGACGAAGTCGTCAAGATGCAGACCGAAAATAGGGCGTCGGACAAAGAGATCCGGCTAGAAATAAGAACTCTGGTGAACCGCCGGTTGGCCAAAGAGATCACCGCCGAGGAATACGTAGTGAAGCGCAAAATCGCGAACCAGGCGACCGAGGAATTCAGACGGCGTAGCACTTTGCTCAGCGATGAACTCGCCGCCCGCGCCGGCCGCCGCCGTTAAGCGTCATCCCGTTCTTTTGCCATTACCCAACAGTACCCCGCCACGGCCAGCGGCTCGGCTGCGTAGTGGAAGATCTTCATACTGATCTGCGGTAGCGACACCACCACACTCAGCGCCGTTATTCCAAACAACCATTTCGATAATGTGCGAACTTCGGTCTCAACGTCGGCAGGGGCCGCCTTCATTACCGCCCACCCCGCTGTGAGAATCGACACAAAGAGCCACGCGGCCATCCAGATTAAGAACGCGGTCGGACTGCTGAGCTGAATGGACCAGTCTTCCGGCGCCCAATCCCACCGGTGCGCATAAGTCTTGAGCGCCAGGTCATACGGGTAGACTACCGCCAGGCCAAGCGGCCACAAACGAAGGGCGCGACGCCAGGGCAACATCGCCACCAGCAAGCGGCTCAGAGTTCCAAAGGCTACCAGCCACATCCGATCGTCGTCCAGCAACCATAGCGAAATCAGATAGACGGCGAGTCCGGCCACCGCGAAGCGAATTCGCCGATTCATTGTTTCTGTTGAGCTTCCACAACCGCCACTGCCGCCATGTTCACGATCTCAGCGACTTCAGCGCCGCGTTGGAGCACGTGCACGGGCTTTGAGAGGCCGCTTAGGATCGGTCCGATCGTCTCGCACCTGCCTAATCGGGCCAGCAGCTTGTAGGCTACGTTGCCCGCCTCAAGATTCGGAAATACCAGCACATTCGCTCCGCCTTTCAACGTGCTGAAGGGATACGTGCTCTGGATGATCCCCGGGGTCACCGCCGTGTCCGCCTGCATTTCTCCATCCGCCATTAAAGCGGGTGCATTCCGGTGCAGGATCTCTACCGCGCGCCGAACTTTGTCCGACAACGGATGCCGCGCGCTGCCGAAATTGGAAAATGACAACAAGGCCACGCGAGGTTCCACATCAAAGCGCCGCGCGGTATCGGCGGCGAGGATCGCGATTTCCGCCAAGTCTTCGGCCGACGGTTCAATATTTACGGTCGCATCCGCCAGGAAGTACAGATCGCCGTCCGGTGTGATCAGCGCGTATACACCGGCCACGCGCTTTGTCCCGGGACGCAGATCGATCACCTGCAGCGCCGGCCGGATTGTCTCCGGATAGTGCTGCGTCAGGCCTCCGATCAGGGCATCGGCGAATCCACGTCGCACCATCATCGCACCCAGCATGTTCGGATCGGCCAGAAGCTGCTGTGCCTCCTGGTGGGTGACGCCCTTGCGGTTCCGCAGCGAATACAATTCTTCGGCATAGGCTTCCAGTTCGGGGAATTTCCCCGGATCGATGATTTCCGCCATGTGCGGATCGAGATGCAGTTCCGCCATGCGCTCGCGTATAACCGTCTCGTTGCCAAGCAGAATCGGATGCGCGATCTTTTCATCGAAAAGGATCTGCGCGGCACGCAGTATCTTGCGCTCTTCGCCTTCCGGGAACACCACTCGCTGCGGTCTGTGCTGCGCCTTGTGTACCATCACTCGCATCACCTGGTGCGCTTTTCCGAGCCTCCGCTCGAGTTCCTCGCGGTATTGATCGAGGTTGATGGTGACCTGCGCCACGCCGCTCTTCATCGCCGCGTCGGCCACCGCCATCGATCCCCGCACCAACACGCGCGAATCGAACGGCTTGGGAATGATGTAGTCGTGTCCGAAATGCAGATCTTCCACGCCATAGGCGCGCCGGACCGAGTCCGGGACATCCTCTTTCGCCAAGGCGGCCAAGGCCCGTGTCGCCGCCAGTTTCATTTCCTCGTTGATGGTCGTGGCGCGAACGTCTAACGCGCCGCGAAAAATAAATGGAAAGCCCAGGACGTTGTTCACCTGGTTTGGGTAATCGGAGCGCCCAGTGGCCACAATCGCATCCGGCCTGGCGGCGCGCGCAACTTCGTATGGAATTTCCGGATCGGGATTCGCCAACGCAAAGATCATCGGTGTCGGAGCCATGGTCTTCACCATATCCGCCGTCACTACGTTGCCCACTGAAAGGCCAAAGAAAACATCGGCCCCCACCAGGGCATCGGAAAGCGTCCGCGCATTTGTCTCCACGGCGAACTTCTCTAAATAGGGATTCATCCCCACGGTGCGGCCTTTGAAGACCACTCCGTTGATATCGCACATGGTGATGTGCTCTTTACGGACACCGAGCTGGGTGCAATGGCGTGCGCAGGCTAGTCCGCTGGCGCCGGCGCCATTAAACACTACGTGGATGCGGTCCATGTCCTTGCCGGCCAACTCGACTGCGTTCAGCAGCGCCGCGCCCGTAATGATCGCGGTCCCGTGCTGATCGTCGTGAAAAACCGGAATGTTCATCGTCCGGCGAAGTTCTTCCTCGATGATGAAACATTCCGGCGCTTTAATGTCTTCGAGGTTGATGCCCCCGAACGTGGGTTCCAGCATCTGGATGGCGCGGATCAGTTCCTTCGGATCTTCGGACGCTAATTCAATATCGAACACATCAATGTCCGCGAAGCGCTTGAAGAGGACAGCTTTTCCCTCCATCACCGGCTTTCCAGCCGCCGCCCCGATGTTTCCCAGCCCCAGCACAGCCGTACCGTTACTCACCACACCAACCAGATTCCCTTTGGCTGTATAGCGGTACGCAAGGCTCGGATCGCGCGCGATTTCCAAACAGGGAATAGCGACTCCAGGAGTGTAGGCGAGACTCAGATCGCGTTGGGTATTAAACGGTTTGGTGGGACGGACGGCAATCTTGCCGGCCGGAGCGGACGAGTGATATTCCAGCACGTCCTCGGGGCGAATGGTCATGCGACCATTATCAGCTTACCGTCCGTCCGCCTCGACGCCGCTGCCTTTCGTCGCTTCGTCAAACACACGTGCAAAGAAGTCGCGGACGGACGGTGCGCAGCCAATGTGCAACGTTCCACTATTCGGCGATTCTTCCACGAAGCCGAGATATCCATCCCACCCGAGGTCGTCGAGCACAAACTGCAAAGCCTCGCGCTCTTTCGGTGGCAACTTTGAATAGTCGACGTCGAACACCTGCCCCGTGCAGTGCGACGCAGCTTCCGTCTTCGCGGCCAATCCGTTCGCAACGTGATCCAGCGACCGAACCAAGCCGGTTACTTCTAGCGGAACAAACTTACCGTTCGTATCCATCTTCGAATAAAGACGCCGTGTCTCAAATGCAATGTACATGAGTGTTCCCACAGCGGCGGGAGATGCCTGGAGATAATATTCCTGGTTTAGAAGATCGTCCGCTCCTAGCGAGCTCTTACGCAGCGAGAAACCGAAAGCTTCCGGATCGTCGACTGCCTTCACCAAATGCTTGCCCTCATCGCGCCGGATGTCGTCGCAGTTTCGGAACACCAGGTCGCCGGGTTTCAGCCAAACGGTGAGCCGGTGCGGAGCGCGAATGGTGGGATTGTCCGGATTCCGGTAATAACTGATGAGCTGTGTGAACTCATCAGGATCGCTTTGATACAGCTTCAGCAGTTGTTCCGCCCGCATAATACGGAACCAGTAGGTCGGCGAATAATCGCGTTCCATGTGATGCTGAATGGCCTCGTAGATTGCCCGATTCTGCACCGGGCTCGCCGAAAAAAACACCCGCGCGACGGAGGCAGGCCCTTTCTGCTCCAGCCGGGCCCGCTCCACCAGAGTTTGAAAATCGGCTACACAACCCGCACCGCAGTGATACGCGAAGATCGCCCAGTCCCGCCCGCCGAATTTTTGTTCCAATCCGGCCAGATACCGCGCCGCCGCCGGCACGGCTCGTTCCGGGAAAAGACGGTCGTCGCGGACTAACACGGAATACGCAGTCCGGCGGCTGATCTTGCGCGCCACGGTGCGCCCGTTCTTCAGCTTTACTTTCCTGGTTTCGGTGGTTACGCGGTACTGCTTGCCGTATAGAACTTTCAGGCCCATACTCCGCGCCGTGGCCTCGGAGATCTGCATAATACCCCTCGGGCCGGCCGGACTCTCCGCCTTCGAGTCGCCCCAGCTTTCCAGGTAAGCCACTGCCCGCAAAGTCGATTCCGGCCAGCCCGCCTTCTCGGCGGAATCGTGGAACAGCTTCGAAAGCTGCGGACCGAACATTCGCTTCGCGCCAGCAAGAGCCTGAGGGTCGCGCATGATACTAAACGTTTGCGATTCGATCATCAGGTCTGTCCGCCGCTGCAAAACCAGATCGGACATCTCTTCGCGATCGAGACCAACTCCAGACAGGCGATTCGTGGGGACGAACGAGGCAGCACCCCGCATCCAGCGGAACTGTCCCCAACTCGCCGGCAGCAACACGAATAAGCCGGCGCAGATCAAAACTATCCCACGCCGCAAGGATCTCATAGAAAACTCCTTATATAGCATGCCAGGAGTTGAGGAAAATTGAAACAGAAAAGTGTAGAAATGTTTCGAAACCCAGGTCCAGAAGCACGTACCCCACCAAAATACTAGACGGGTACGCTCCGGGGGAGGTTGCAGTCTATCCATACTAAGCAGTATCGTCAGGATTGATGAATCTCACCCGTCGAAATGTTCTCACCGCCCTGTCCGCCGCCGCTGCAGCCCAAGGGCAGCGCAAACCGCCCCCGAATTGGAAGCCGAAACTCGGCGTACTGTGCTCGTTTTCCGATGCCAATCTCGCGTTCGTCAAAGCCGAGGGGTTTACGAGCATGCAACTGCGGCTCGATCCCAATAAGCTGGACGATGCGGCGATTGCTGAAATCAAAAACAAGATTCAGAGGGCCGGCATCTACGTGTCATCGCTGGCTTGCGACGGAAACCACATCGATCCCGATCCGGCCGCCCGCGCCAAGCAGAACACCTACGCGTCGAAATGCATCGAGCTGGCTGGGAAATTGGGCATTCCTAATATTGGCGGGCAATCCGGCACTATCAAGGGCCGTCCGTTACAAGAGCAAGTGGATGAGATAGCGCGCGTCTACAACGAAAAATATTTCGCGCTTTGCGAAAAGCATAATGTACGGATCCTGTGGGAGCCCTACGCGGGCGGTCCGAACATCGCAACCGGTCCCGTCGGTTGGGCAGCGCTCTTCAAGACACTTAATAACAGCCCGCATGTCGGATTGCAGTTCGACCCTTCACACCTGGTGTGGCAGTTCATGGATCCGGTGGCGGCAGCGCGTGAGTTTGTCGACAAGATCTACGACGTTCACCTTAAGGACACTGAGATTCTCTGGCATATTGTGCGGCGCGGAGGAATCCAGCCGGTGGATAATGCTCGTTGGTGGAGATTCCGGGTGCCTGGTTATGGTTCCGTCGACTGGAAGGGCTTTTTCTCAGTGTTGTCGGAGGCCGGCTACACGGGCGCGATGAACATCGAGAACGAAGACAATTTCTACTACCCGGGCTACGAGAACGGCGATTTCACCGAACAGTACAAGCGTGGATTCCGTGTCGCCCATGAGTTTCTGAAGACGCTGGTACCGCCAGTGACCGCGTAAATCTGGCTATCAGGAGACTTTCTTGGCGGGGCTGGTGGTCTCGCCGCTGAGCTTGTCGCCGCCCACTTTGAAGACAGCCATTAGGATCAGTAGCCACTTCATCCGAGTGCTCCTTTGCCGGTTGGAGGTATTGTACAGCGCTTGGAGCACGCTTGGAGCGCTGACAAAAAAATTGGCTGAGCGTCGAGTTTGGCAACGCTCAGCCTTATCTTAGGGTAAGAAAGTTCTAGTTGGCTGGAGGAGGAGGACCACGGCGCGACAGAGCTCGGCCCTCGCCGCCGAATCCTCCGGGACCGAAGGCGCCCGGTCCACGGGCTGGGCGCGCGAGCAATCCGAGCATCTGCGCCTGCATGATATCGGGTTGCAGATCCGCTGCCGCTTGTAAAGCTTTCAGTTTGGTTTGCTGTTCGGCGGTCAGAGTGGCGACCGACTGTTGGGTAAGAGAGGCCTGCGCCTGCTGGACCTGCTTGCGCAGCGTGCTGATCTGCATCATCAAGTTGCCGGCAGCGGTTGCATCGGAACTGCTGCCACTTGCCATCTTGGTTTGCAGCGACTCCTCGGCAGTTCGCATTTGGGCGTGAACTGAAGACAGGCTTGCCATCGAATTCTGCCGTAAGGTTTGAAGGGCCTGGACCTGGGTATCGGTGAGATTGAGGTAGGCCTTCAGCTCCGTGAAATTAGCCTGTCGCGGGCCTTGCGCGAAGGAAACGGAAACCAGTGCGAGCGGGACTAGGAACCGAAATCGAGTCATACTTGTTTATAACCCGGTAACGGCAAGGGTGACCGTTAAGTTATCGAAAAGAAGTCTTAACATTCTTAACATGGACTTATCCCGAATTTAATAAATGCCTGCACGCGGCGCGGGTTGACAATGGGTTATAGGTAGATTGGCCATGAAGTGGGCGAAGGACCATTCACGGGTGTGGTACGCAGGGATGTGTGCCGCCTTGGCAACATTGATTCCGCTGGCGTGGATGCAGTACCGCCTCATCAACCAGATGAGCGATGCGGAAAACGAACGGATGCATGTACATCTGAATTCCGCGGTGCAGCGATTGAGCCGCGATTTCGAATCCGAAGTGGGCCGTATCACCCGGGTGTTGATGACGGGACCGTCCGTGCCTCCGGAAATCGACTCCGAGGAACTCGGCGCTCGCTATGTGCGCTGGCGGGAGACGGATTCGAATCACCAGATCGTCCGTGATCTCTACATTGCCCATACGGCGGCGGACGAAAGTATCGAGCTTTCACGATTTAATCCTAGTCAGAATGTATTCGAGCCGTGTTCCTGGCCCGAGCGCCTTGAATCGTTGCGGGCGCGGTTGAGACCTGAGGGTCCGGCGCCGATGCTGCAATCGTTGGCCGACGATGCTCCCGTGATCGTAACTCCGCGCTGGCGGCGCCGCGGGCCAGAAGGCGAGTTCGGCACGGAAGCCCGTTGGGTGATTGCGGAAATCGATCTGGCGTACATCAAGACGGAATTCCTGCCCGACTTGGTGAAGAAGAATCTTCCAAGGGAGGGCAGCCTCGATTACCAGGTGAGAGTTGTCAGGCGAGGAAACCCGGGCCAGATCTTGTATGTGTCGGATCCTTCTCTGCCGGCGGATTTCTTCGCCTCAGTCGACTCGCAAACACCGCTGCTTTTAACTCGTCCAGGAATGTGGTCATTCCGTTCTCCGAATCCCGGGGAAAACCGGATGGACCGAGGAGGCGACAGGGGACCGGACCCGGGGCGTCCCCGCGAACGCCGTCCTCGCGGAGATCGCGCCGGCTTCGGCATGGGCTTTAGCGGACCGGGACCAAGACCGGGACGTGGACCCGGACCGGGACCCGAACGCGGACCTGGACCCGGATCGTCGATGGATGGACCGCCGCCACGGGAATTTGGTGAGTCTCGCGGTTGGCTGCTGCAGGTGAAACACCGGGCCGGATCCCTGGAGGAAGTAGTGGCTCAGGCGCGGCGGCGAAATCTGGGAATCAGCTTTGCGATTTTGCTGATCATGGGTGGAACCTTATTGATGCTCCTGGTCTCCACGCGCCGGGCGCAGCAACTGGCCAAATTGCAGATGGAGTTCGTCGCCGGAGTTTCGCATGAATTGCGGACGCCATTGAGCGTAATCTGTTCGGCGGGCGACAATCTGGCCGACGGAGTAGTGGGAAGCGAGCAACAGATCAGGCGGTACGGGTCGGTGATCCGGAACGAAGGCCGCCGGCTGTCCCAGATGGTGGAGCAGATCCTCGGCTTCGCCGGCATACAGAGCGGACGGATCAAGTACGAGATGCAACTGGTGGACGTGGGGCAGATCATCACGCGAGCGATGAACGCATGCGAGCCGGAAATTCTGGCGTCGGGCTGCGAGCTGGAAACGAAGCTCGAGCCGAATCTTCCGCTAGTCTCGGGCGATCCAACTTCTCTCACCCACTGTCTTCGCAATTTGATCGATAACGCCGCACGGTATGGCCGCGCGGGCGACTGGATCGGCGTGTTCGCGAAAACGGCGAGCGGCGCGAAGGGCGCGGAAATTGAGATCCGCATTGAAGACCACGGGCCGGGCATCGAACCGCGGGAGCTGGCGCGAATTTTCGATCCCTTTTATCGCGGGCAGAAGAGCATGGAAGACCAGATCCATGGGTTCGGGCTCGGTCTGGCGTTGGTGAAGCGAATTGTGGTTGCTCACGCCGGAGCCATCGCGGTAGAGAGCACTCCTGGTGAAGGAACCGCGTTCACGATTCGCATTCCGGCCCACGTTCAGGTGGCGGAATCAACAGAGATAACGGCGATTGCCGGGACGGAGTACGGTGGAACAGCGCATTCTGCTGATTGAAGACGAGCCGGGTCTGGTGATGACGCTGACCGACCGTTTGGAAGGCGAAGGATATCTGGTTGAGAGTTGTCTGGATGGCGACAGCGGTCTCGGCCAGGCCAGCGGCGGCACCTATGACCTGATCCTTCTCGACGTGATGCTGCCTCGTAAGAGCGGCCTGGATGTGTGCCGGCAACTGCGGCAGAGCGGCGTCGATACGCCGATTCTGATGCTGACGGCACGGAGCCAGGTGGTGGATAAAGTGGTCGGTCTTCAGCTCGGCGCGGACGACTATCTCACCAAACCCTTCGACATGATGGAACTGCTCGCGCGGGTCGGCGCACTGTTGCGGCGCGCTCCGAAGGCCGCTTCGAACAATCCGTTGTCGTACCGGTTCGGACAGGTGCAGGTGAACTTCAAAAGCGGCGAAGTCGTTCGGGACGGGAATCCGGTCGCGCTCTCGGCGCGGGAATTTCATTTACTGCGTTATTTGATCGACCATCGCGGCGCAGTGGTCTCGCGGGAAGAACTGCTGACGGAAGTGTGGGGCTACGAGGCGATGCCGGAGACGCGCACGGTCGACGTGCATATGGCTTGGCTGCGGCAGAAGCTGGAACCGAATCCGAAGCATCCGGAGTTTATCCTGACGCTTCGCGGATTGGGGTATAAGTTCGCCGGTTAAAACACGATATATTAGAACCAACAAAGGAGGCGCGTTGCCATGCGATTAACGATGCCTGGGGCTCGGCTCGTCTCGGCTCTCCTCTTCTTCTTTTCGTTTGCCCAAGGTCAATATCCGGGTCAATACCCACCCGGCCAATACCCTCCAGGTCAATATCCGCCCGGCCAGTATCCACCGGGGCAATATCCGCCTGGTCAGTATCCGCCCGGCCAATACCCCGGCAACACGGGTGGTGGCCTCCCGATGCCGAACATTCATTTCCCAAAGCGCAAGGCGAAAACCCAGGACAACAGCAACAGCGCTAAGATCACCGTGTCCTCCGTCGACGGCACGCTTCGTAAGCTCGAAGAAAAGGACCTTCTGCTCCAGACTTCGGCCTCTCGCATCCTGCGCTTCCGTCTGATCGCCAAAACGCAGTTCAGGAATAAGGACGGACAGGCGATGCGCGATTCACTTATCCATCCCGGCGACCATCTAACCATCGACTGCAATCCCGACGATCCGGAAACTGCCGTTCACGTCATCCTGGTTCGCTCCGGTACCAAGTCGGAACGCGAGACCGCCGAGAGCCCAGTCGAACAGGCGAGCATTTCCACGCCATCCTCGGACGACCTCGGACGCTCCCATGCTACGGCGGACAAAGAGAAGGTGGACAAAGAGAAAGGAGGAACTGAAACTACGGCCACAACCGAGCCCGCATCGTCTTCGGAACCTGTCAGCACCGAGCGCCCGAGCACCGAACGAGCTAGCACGGAACGTACCGAACGCGCTGCTCCGGTGAACATCGACGAAGCCGACCGCCCGACCTTGCGAAGCAAATCTGGCCGCGCGCCAACGGCTGAGGAACGCGATGCGGATCTGCCCCGGTTGTCCGCGCCGCCCCCAAGTGGCGACGAGATTATCGACAATGCCCGCGATGCCGCCGCTTCCTTCAGCGCCGAGCTTCCGAATTTCATCGTTCAGCAGGTCACCACGCGGTACCAGGGCACTGGCTATCGCAACGATTGGCGCGCCATGGACGTTGTCACTACCGACGTCGCGGTGGTTGACGGCAAAGAGGACTATCGCAACATCAAAATCAACGGCCGTGCTTCGACGCGAGCGATCGAGAATACCGGATCGTGGTCCACCGGCGAGTTCACGATCACGCTCCAGGACATCTTCCAGCCATCCACCGCCGCGGTTTTCAAAAAACGCGGGGAAGACCGAATTGCAAACCGCCCTGCTTTCGTTTACGACATGACTGTCGAACAGCCCAACTCTCATTGGGTGCTCATTTCCACCGACCAGCACCGCCAGTATCAGCCGGCTTACAAGGGCAGCATCTGGGTCGACAAGGAAACCCGCCGCGTTCTTCGTATTGAGCAACAGGCGGTCGGATTGCCGCGCGACTTCACGTACGACAAGGCTGAGACCGTCGTCGAGTATGGTTTTGTCAGAATCGAGGGGAAGACCTATCTTCTCCCTGTTCTGAGCGAGAATCTCGGGTGCATGACAGGTACCAGAAATTGCAGTCGCAATGTGATCGATTTCCGAAACTACCGGAAGTTCGCCGCCGAGTCGAGCGTGACATTCGACAAATAGCGCTAACGCTCCAACTCTAACGTCATAGCCACGAGATCGATCCGGAACGCGCGTCCTTGTTTTAGAGGGTCGAGCCCGAAGTTACCTACGGTTCCTTTCGGCCCGAGCTGCCTCAAGAGTGCGTGCGCCGGGCGAAGCACCGTATCTATCGCACCGATGCGGAACACCACTTCAGGCAAGGTGATCGAATCGAAACTCTCGGCATGGCCTACGCCGCGTACCTCGGTCGAGTCTTTCTTGCCGGATTCCCGCACCAGGTCCGCAAACTTCTTCGTGAACTCTTCATACAGATCCGTAGTCTCCGCGCCGGTATCTAAAAGGCCGTGGACTCTTCGCCCTTCGATATCCGTCACCAGGAAAAGATGATCGTTGTCGAAATATAGGTTGGACACACGTGCATCTTTCGGCCGGGCATTTGAGCCGCCGATCTCGAGCGTGCCATCACGCGTCCAGCGCAGTGTGCGAAAGGCTAGCAGGACGGGCATGCCCAGCAGTCCACGCTGTCCTTCCGGCAAAGCGGACCAGGGTTCCTGATCATCGGGAAAAATCGCAAACGATATGTTGTGGATGTGAATATCGCCGGTGGCGAGTTCACTGGCCACCGCGGTTCGGAACCCGACTCTCACGCCGGTCGCCGTTCCCAGCGTTCCACTGGATTCGTGAAACGCAAGACCAAGCCGCTTTGCCTCCGACTCACTCATGCAATTCATCCATGCCCCTGTGTCGAGGAAGTACTTCGCAGGCCTGCTATCGATTGAGATAGGGATGAAAGTGTTTCCGTCGTGATGGAGAGTCGACGGCCGGCGTTGGCCGGTAGTTTGAATTGGCAATCCACGGAACGGAGCCATCGCGGTTCGCTCATTCTGCTCTTCACTCTTATGGGGAAATGCCGTCCATCTTTCCTCCATAACGGAGCTCATCCGCGGGTACTGTCCGTATTCGAAATACAAGTGGGACAATCCCTCGTAGGATTCGTAAGCTTGCTCGGAATGCGGCGAGGAGTGAATGACCGATCGAAAATTGATCTCCGCCTGGTGGAAATCATTGAACGCATAGGCGACAGCGCCACGATAGAGTGCGGGCGCTTTCTTATGCCGGATGGCATCGTGAAGTTCGGACCACCGATGCCCGTCGTAAAGAGACTTCAGATCGGGACTGTCCGGCTCCCCGGCCAGCGCCGAAAAACCAGAAAGGACACTGACTGCGATTGCTAGTTGCATAACTAAATCAGCGTCAATGTCCGGGCGCGTCGGGCGTCTCTCGAGAAATTGAAACGATAGACGTCCCGAACTCGGCTGTCGTGTACGTCGCTTCGGTGGTAACCATGCGTAGCCGCTGGACGAGGCCCTGGGTTAAATCGAAATCCATGTATCCCAAAAGCTTGGAATTCGCATAGTCTTCGGATGGCTTACCAGGATAAAAACTATGCCGTAATCGCACCTTCCCATCGATGCGAGCGCGTCCTATCCCCTCCCGCAAGCTCGTTACCGTTAGGTGAAGCAACGCGATGTCTACGCGGCTACGATTTTGTAGCTCGACTTCCTCATTCTGCGGATAGATCCACTCGACCAGTTTCACTGCAACGGGCAACGGGACATCCCATGATGCTTTTACAGCTACGTCCCGCGGCGGCAGCAACTGTGTCCACTCAGACTTCGCAAGAACGATCCAGTTCTCGGCCGGGTACTCGTTCCACGATCCGCCGGACGGCAGAGTGCGGGAGACGAGATGGAAAATCATGGCGTCCGCGTCTGCGGAAGGCGGCGAAGATTGAGGACGGGGTGGTACTGCTGGCGGTCCAGGTTCCGTGTGCAACTGGGCGGCTACTCGCCGAAGCACGTCGTATACCTTGTCCGGATCCTCTGCGCTACCGACGCCGAGGCCGGCAATCGCACTTCCATCCGGAGCAAGTAGGTATACATGTACGTCACCGACGCCGAGCTTCTTGGTCAGGAATTCGTCGTAGATCCGCCGGCGTTCCGCCTTCTCCGCTGGTGGCCCCTTCCCCAGGTCTCCAGCCTGCTCATTCGGACTGGTAACGGGGACATAGTATTTATTTAATACTTCGATTATTTTGGAGTTCGAGAGCGGACCCGCTCTCATGGCGAATGCCCCGCCTCAACAGCGTCCCGTCTCTATTTTTCCGTTATAGGTGAAGAGATAAACGGGGCGGTTCAACTTTTTTGCGATTTTTTCGGCCTCTAGAATACTAGGAGCCCAACCGATTTCATCAAATCGTTTTTCCGCGCGTGAGGGTTGGAGATTACGAATCTTTTTCTGGACCTTGGCGACGAAGGGCTCATTTTTAGGCTCGACCTGAGCGCTGAGGATGCTACATACTATCGCACCGCAAACCGTTGCCGTCATCAACACGCGCATAAATCCTTCCGATCTGCCTCTATCCAAAACGTTAACACAAGCGCCGCTACAGCCCCGCCCAAATGTCCTCAAGCTGCAATCGAAATCCCGCAACCGGACTCTCACCCTCTACCACACGGACACCAACCAGCTTTTCGGCGTTCTCATGACCGCGCCGATACACGTAAACCGTCAAATTGTCCGGATCGATCAACCAGGCCAGACGTGCGCCATTCTCCACCCATTCGAGCATTTTGGCTTGGACATCATTCAACCGATCGCTGGGTGACATCAGTTCGATTACGAAATCCGGGCAGATCGGCAGGAACCTACGCTTTTGCTCTTTTGAGAAAACGACCAGCCGCTCGGTCGCGACCCATGAACCATCAGGCGCGAACGCAGCGCCATTAGGCAATAGGAACTCAGTGTTCGAATCGAATGCGCGCCCCCGGCCATCTCTCTTCGCCCAAGCCCCCAACTGTGTAGCGAGGTCGTTGTTTCGATAACCGGTTTCCGCACCAGTCGGCGGCATGATGACAATTTCCCCCATGGACGTCCGTTCGATGCGAAGATTCGGATTGGCTTGGCAAAAATCCCAATACTCCTCTTCCGTCATTCGTCGATCCGGACGTAGGTGGAGCGTAGACTGCTCGCCGACGTCGTGCAAGACGATCTGCATATCTAAACTTACAACAATCCCGCCGCGCCCCGCCCGGCCAACCGCCGTTCCAACCTGGCCTTTCGGCGCCGCAGCCCTTCGGAATCCTCCAGCGCCAATCCATTCATAGTGAACTCCAGCGCCATGGAATAATTCCGCTCGCGATGCTCGTAATATTTCGCCAACTCCGCCAGCGCGGCAATCCGATGAGCATTTCGGCAACCGGCCAGATCGTTGTAGATCAGCAGAGCCGCAGTTTCCCGCCCGAGTTTCTTTTCCAATTGCGCCACGTCCCACATCGTTCGGAACATTAACTCGTCCGGCAGACCTTTATCAATCGCCCGGCGAAACAATTCCAACGCTTGCTCCGCACGCTCGCCGGCCCGGAGCCATCTTCCGAGTCCCACCATCTCCGCTCCATGCGTGAACCGCGCTTCAGACGGCGACCGGAACGCCCACGGCACAATGGCCGTCAAGCAAGCCAGCGTCAAAATATCGATCGCGTTGTGATGTAGAATCGGGGCGACGCGAAATGCTTCCTTCGTGCGAAGATAGTCGAAGTAAACATACGGAATCATCGCCCCCGGCAGATCTCCTTCGCGTTCAACCCCAAGAATCTGATTCTCAAGTTCCACCAGCCGGCAACTATCGAATCGCAATTTCCACAGCCGGCGTGCGCCGTGTAGCAAATCGAAATGCGCCATGCGTCCAAAAGGAGGTTTCCGCCGCGCCATGCGATAGCGAGTCTCCAGCAGAGGCTGATCGTACGTTTTACCGTTGTAGGTGACCAGAGTTTCGAACCCGGCCAGGTGCTCTTCGAGGGCGTGCAGCAGGCTAGCCTCTTCGCCCAGGTCGCGCATGAAGAACTGGCGAAGACGAAATCCTTCTGGGGTAATTCGCCCCACTCCGATCAAGAACGCATACGTACCGGACCCGCCCGCAAGCCCCGTGGTCTCGGTATCGAGGAAAGCCCATCGCGACCAATGAGTACTCGGAATGATACCCTCTGTGATCGCTTCCAATAGATCTTCCGGCTGTTCGCACAACGTCGAAATATCGAGACTCCCGTGCCGCCGGTGCGACTCCCAGAACCTCTCCGTCTCAAAATGAGCGCCATGCGGAGTTTGCACCTCCACACCGTCGAGCCATTTCTCAACCGAGTACCGTTCAGGATTCCGATCGGGCGCCGGACTCACGCCCCCGTCCGCATACTTGCTATCGATTCTTGCGATTCGACGCCGGAGGATAGCCAGTTGCTCTTGCAGATCGCTCGCCATTTCGCCTTTTCTTTGCCACTATAGCAATAGTGGCTATCAAGCAGGTAATCGTCATACGGCACGACCTACACATGCGTCTCGGCAAGGCAATCGCGCAGGGCGCCCACGCCGCCATCATGTTTCTCGTGGATCGGCTGAAGCAGCGTCCGTGCACGTTCGAAGAATCGGAATGGACCTGGATGACTCAGGCTATGACCAAGATCTGCGTACGCGTCGACGGCGAAGACGAACTGCTCGAGGTGATTGAAAAAGCTCGCGCAGCCGGTCTCACAGTGCATGCCGTAACAGATTCGGGGCGAACCGAATTTCGCGGTGTGCCAACGCTCACCTGTTGCGCCATCGGACCCAATGAAGCGGACGACATCGACGCTATTACCGGTCATCTGAAACTACTTTGAGGGGGTACCTTTTTTGGCAGCCCGCTCAAAGTTGCCCCCCGGCCCGAAAGGTGCGCTAATTAATCTGCTCCGCAAAGATGTTCAGCGTGTTCGCGTTGTCGTCCACTGCGGCAAATCGGGTTATCAATCCACCGCCCGGCGTTGACAGCCCAATCCCGAACGCGCCGCCATTAGCCGGATCGATAGAGAACTGCGAGACAAACTTGCCGCCCGCTGTGAATTCCACAATCTCGCTCGGCTGATTCGGATCAGCATTGAACCCGTCGCTATTCGCAACCAGCAGGTCGCCATTCGGAGCCATCGCCAGATCGAGCGGGCCATGCAGATGCGCATTGTCCTGGTAAACGATAGTCCCTCTGCCTTGGTTTTCCGTCGAACTGCCGGCTTCCTGAATCGCGTAAATCGTATCGTCCGCCGAATCCGCCACGAAGAGAGTATCGGTCTTGGCATCGTAAAGCAAACCGGACGGACCGAGAACCAAAGCGGCGGGATCCAAGCGATGTGCAAAACCCGAACCTACTAAAACCGTGTTCCGTACGGAGATCAAATCGCCATCTGAAGAGAACGATAGATCGAGCCGGATAATGGTGCCACTCAGCACATTCGAAATGAACACTTGCGCGCCATTGCCTTCGTCATGAATCGCCATGCCCCAAGGCCCGTTGACGACGCCCGAGTTGATCAATTGTCCAACAAGCTTCCCGTTACGGTTGAGAACCAGCAGCGAACCGGGTTTGACGGTCGCCGACGTGCCATCCGCTGTTGGCATGTTACCCACGAACACAAATCCAGCGCGAACGACTCCCAATGCAGCCGTCAAACCCATGCCGGTCTGACCCTGAAAAAAGAGCGATGTCTTGCCGCTCTCGTCTACGCGAATAATCGTAGTACCCGTACCCTGCAGGTTCGCCGAATTGTTGAAATTCGATACCAGGATGTCGCCGGATTGCAGCACACCCCCGGTCACGATGTTGCGTGGGACGAAGAACACTCCGTAGGGATTCACATCGCCGTTGGATGGGATCGTCGACACCACGGGTGGCGGTGGAGGCAGGAACGGCCTGGATTGTTGAGCCATGACCAAAGTAGAAGGGAGTACCAGACCGCCGGCGCTGAGCATGCCGCAAAACGCGGCCTTACGTAAAACTTGCAGTGTTGTTTTCATATATTCTTTCTCCTCGAATGAGAGCGGCGGTTGGCCGTATACTTGTTCCAAGGCCGTGAGTTCCGATCAGCCGCGATTGACCGTTTCGCGAACTGCTTTTTGAGTTCGCCCAGTGATTAAAGCGCTCTTGCGTCGCGGATTCCCTCATGCCGGCAAAGAGTTTTTTGGAGGACGCGGAGTGTCTCCCGAACAGCAGCAGGTTACGCGGCTTCTTCACGAACTGAGCAGCGGGAATAAACAGGCTTGTGACGAATTGATGCCTCTCGTCTACGACCAGCTCCGCCGGCTTGCTTCGCGTTGTCTGCTGGCGGAACGTCCAGGCCACACTCTCCGCGCCACCGCGCTTGTTCACGAAGCCTACTTGCGTCTCGCTGTCGCCGATCTGGAATGGAACGACCGCATACAGTTCTACGCCGTCGCCGCCCGCGTTATGCGCCACATTCTCGTCGACCACGCCCGATCCCACAATCGCCAGAAACGCGGGAGCGGCGCGGAAATGGTCGCACTCGACGAAGCGGTGATCGTCGGCGAGGACTCTTCGCTCGATCTGCTGGAACTCGATCAGGCGCTCCAACGCCTGGCTGCCGTCGACCCGCGAAAGAGCGCGATCATCGAACTTCTCTTCTTTGGCGGCCTCACTTACGACGAAAGCGCTGCCGCTCTCAACATCTCGCCGGCTACACTGCACCGGGACCTGAAAATGGCCAAGGCCTGGCTCTTCCGCGAGCTGGCACCAAGCCAGGCATAGACGGTACATGACACCGCAGCCTCAAGCGGACCGTTGGCGGCGCGTGGAGGATTTGTTCCACCTCGCTTCCGATATGGCGCCATCTGAACGTGACGCCTATCTTTCCCAGGCCTGCGGCGCAGACGTTGAGTTGCGCGCCGAAGTCGAATCCCTTCTCGAGTCCGCCGACAAGACCCTCGGTTTTCTCCGGCAACCCATCCACAAAGCGGCCGAAGAAATTTCACAAGGAGCGCCGCTCACAGGCGTCCGCATTGGCGCCTACGAAGTAATGAAGGAGTTGGGCGAAGGCGGTATGGGCAAGGTGTATCTTGCTGCCCGGGCCGACGACCAGTATCAACGCCTGGTCGCCATCAAGCTAATGCATGGTGTGTTTCGCCAAAGCCCGGCGATGCTTCTCCGCTTCCGCGCGGAACGCCAGATCCTGGCCACACTCGACCACCCCAACATCGCCCGCCTACTCGATGGCGGTGTCACCGCTGAGGGCTCGCCTTATCTCGTCATGGAATTTGTCGACGGCAAGGGCGTCGATGAATTCTGCCGCGAACGCCAGCTATCCACCGCCGCGCGGCTGCGATTGTTTCGTATCATCTGCTCGGCTGTCGACTACGCGCACCATAACCTCGTGGTCCATCGCGATATCAAGCCGGCAAATATTCTGGTCACTCCGCAGGGCGTCCCTAAGCTCCTCGATTTCGGCATCGCCAAACTGCTCGATCCGGATTTGAGCGATCAGCCCCTCGCCAAAACACGCGCCACCGAACGCCTCATGACCCCGGAATACGCCAGTCCGGAGCAAATCCGCGGCGAGCAAGTCACCACTGCCACCGACGTCTATGGCCTCGGGGTCTTGTTATACGAGTTATTGGCCGGTAAACGCCCGTTTCGCGCGCGGACCAACAGCCCTCTCGAAACTGCACGAGAGATCTGCGAATCGGAGCCGCCACCTCCGAGCGCAGCCAGCCTCGATGATCCCGGCCTTGCCCCGCCCGATGCTCGAACGGCGTTGAAGGCCGACCTCGACAACATCGTCCTCATGGCCATGCGCAAGGAACCAACGCGCCGCTATGCTTCGGTCGCACAATTTTCCGCCGATATTACTGCTTACCTCGATGGGTACCCGCTGGTCGCCCGCACTTCCACGTGGTCGTACCGAACCACCCGCTTCATCGGGCGGCACAAAGGAAGCATCGCCTTGGCCGTCTTCATGGTCATCGCGCTGATTGGTTTCAGTATCGGTATGGGAGTGCTCGCGCACCGCGCGACGCGGGAACGCCTCAAGGCCGAACGCGAAGCCAGATTTCTGACCGATATGTTCCAGGCCGCAACGCCAGAGCAAGCTCGTGGGCGTACCATCACCGCGCATGATCTGCTGGATCTCGGCGCTGAACGCGTGGACAAGGAATTGGCGTCGGAACCCGCCGTGCGCGCTTCACTTCTCGATACGATCTCCGGCGCGTATCGAAGTCTCGGAATTTACGGGGAAGGAAAGGAAGTAGCCGAACGCGCCTTCAACCTGAAACTCCAAACTCTGGGACCGAACAACCCGAGCACTGTCGACACGCTCTACCTGCTGGCGAATCTAATTCGCCTCAAGGGGGAATTTCAAAAAGCCGAGCCCCTGTTCCGGCAAGTGGTGACGTTGCGAACCAAGATCCTTGGAGTTAATGACCCCGCGCTCGCGGAGAGTCTCGGTGCGCTGGGGGAGTGTCTTTATTTGGAGGACAAGAACGCGGAAGCCGAGCCTCCGTTGCGTCAGGCTCTTGCCATAGATCGGCAAAACAGTCCGAATCTTGGGAGCGATGTTCGGAATTACCTTGCATTGCTACTCGAGCGGAAAGGCGACTACGCGGAGGCGGCCCAGCTCCTTCGTGAGGCTTTGGAAATCGAGAGCCGTAAGGGAACCGACACCCCTGAGTACGCCATCGCTCTACACAACCTAGCCAGTGACCTGATCGATCTCGGCGACCTCGCGGGCGCTGAACAGAAGCTTCGCGAGACCCTTGCCATCCGGCGAAAGGTTCTCGGCAACGATCATCCGATGCTCTTCTATACGCTCAACAACCTCGGCTACGTTCTTCTGGAGAAGGGTGACTGGCAGGCCGCGGAACCCTTTCTGCAGGAGTCCCTCGCTTTAAACCTGCGAACGAATGGCGAAAAGCATCCCTCGATGGCCAGCAGCCTGAACAACTGGGGCCGCGTACTGCACGCAAAAGGCGACTATACCCAGGCCGAAGTCTATTTCCGCAAGGGGCTTGATACTTTGGCTAGAGCAAACGCATCGGAGAGTTGGGCCTACGCACAGATCGTCGGGAATCTTGGCTTGCTGGCTTTCGACCAACGCCACTATGAAGCGGCCGAGGATCTCGCGCGTCAGTCTCTGGCTCTGCGGCGCAGACTCAGCGGGGAGGAGACGCCGGCCCTCGCATCCGCTCTGATCGATTTGGCCGAAGACCGTCTATTCCAACGCGATCCCCAGAGCGCCGAACCCATGCTTCGGGAAGCCTTGAAAATTCGCCAGAAGAAATACACGCCAAAACATCCGCTCATTATTTCTGCACAGGTTCGCTTAGGCGAGACGCTTGCGGCGGAAGGTAAGACAGCCGAGGCTGAAACGGTCTCAAGCGATGCGTTAAATTCCGCCCGCACAGCTCCCTTTCCGCTTTACCCGTGGCAAATAGCCGAAGTCGAGAGTGTCGTTGCCGCGTTACATCACTCAAAAGACTCAGCCACAGCTCTGGCCGGCCACCCGCGCCCCGCGTTCCGCGAACCGGCGGCCGCACGCCTCGCTCACCTTGCACAGCAAAACTGACGGTCAAGAGACATAATAAGGCCATGACCTCGAGACGTAAGTTCCTGCAGGCATCTTCGCTGGCCGCCGCAATCGCCGCCACAGCCAATGCCCGCCCGCTGAAGACCATTGGCGTACAACTCTACACTGTGCGCACCATCCTTCCGGCGAAGCCCGCTGAAACTTTACAGGCGCTCGATTCTATCGGCTACCGGGAAGCCGAGGTCACCTTCGCTACCCTCGATCAGATCTGGTCTCCGCTCAAGGCGACCAAGCTAAAACCGGTCAGCCTTCACCTTGACTCAAAGCTCATCACGCAAGGCAAGGACGACGACGTGAAGCGCACCATCGACGACGTCAAGCAGCGTGGATTCTCCTACGCTGTCTTCCCCTATCTGCCGCCGGCCGAACGCGGCGGTTTGGACGTGATTAAGGCTCTCGCCGAAAAATTGAACCACGCCGGCGAGAGGTGCCGTGCCGCCGGGCTCGGCTTCTGTTACCACAATCACGCCTTCGAATTTGAGCCCATGAACGGCACTACGCCGTTCCAGGTATTGATGGACAACACCGACAGGAAACTCGTCGGCCTCGAAATGGACGCGTTCTGGGTCAGTGTCGGCGGACACGATCCGGTCGAATTGCTGCACAAGCTATCGGGCCGCGTTCCTTTGCTCCACCTGAAAGACAAGGCGGAAGGTACGCCGGTCATGTACAAGGAATCGGTGCCGCGCACAGCATTCAAAGAAATCGGTCACGGCATCCTTGACTGGCCGGGAATACTCAAGGCCGCCGAATCCGCGGGAGTATCCCACTACTTCGTCGAGCAGGATCAAACGCCAGGCGATCCAGTGGAAAGCCTGCGCCAGAGTTTTACCTATCTGAAGTCTTTGCACGATAAATAGTCGTGTCCGGATTGTAGTGCCGCCAATCGAACCAGTAGTCTTTGATTACGTCGATACGGTCCAGGCACGCTCCCCGTGCTTTACCGTCAGTCGCACAGCCTTGAAAATTCCAGGTGCTCCCTGTCGCAGCGTCCATGATCAACGGGCGCCCATCCTCTACAGTGCTATAAAAATCCGGTACGCCCGCCACTCCGGGAATGCGGCCACGAAATGCGCGTACCGATTGTCCGTCCGGCCCAACCACCAGCAGCACCGGTTCCGTACCGATCCGGTCTTGCACCAGCTTTTCCCGCAGCACCGCCTCGTATGGAAACGCCCTCGCCTCTCCGAAAGCATGAACGCCGAGCATCACGTCGCGCTGCGCGATTCCGGTCTCCGGGTAGCTGATCACTGTCGGCCTCTTCTTCATCTTCACGTCCCAATCCTTCGGAGCGTATTCCGCCACGTACTTCGTCATGTCTTTCAGCACGGTCCCTGCGGGCTGCTCCGACTTCCATAATGAAAATGTAAGTTCATCGGAGGGGATGAGCTTCAGTTTCCGCCCGGCCAGCGGCCCGGAGATCGCGGCTCCGCTAATTTGCTGCCAGTAGGTGCCCGTCTCCTCGTCGCGCATGATGAAGTTCTGATTGTTGATCCCCGCGAGATGAAACGTGAGCTTCAAACCGTCCATCTCGCGACCCCACACCAGACCGGTGTGACAGAGCGTTCAATAGGTGGCCACAATCGGGACGCCGCCCACCGTATCGTTCACCACGTGATGGTATGAGATGCTCCGAATCGGATAGGCGCGCGCGATTCCTGCCACGCGCACAGCAATTACTTTCTCGTCGCCGGCCAGTTTCGTCTGTTCAGCGGGCTGGAATTCCGGTTCACCTATCGGATGGAACATCCTTTCGTAAATGTTCACCCGCGACAAGCCCGCCAACACGCAGAGGGCCACGACGCCGGCAGCACTCGCTAGGCGTGGAAGCCATTTCTGCTGTGCACGCCAGTGAACAACGGTTGCGAACAACGCGGTCACCATGCACAGCGTCACCACAACGGGACGCACATGGAGAACTGCGAGAGCCACTGCAAGTTCGTACGCGCCCTGATGCCGGAACGGGCGAATCACATAAAAGGGATATCCCAGGCAGAACAATGAAATGCCCAGACAGGCGACGATCAGAAGTGTAAGCTTCACGATCAGCCGAGTGTAACGCCACACCCGGTAGCGGAACAATAACCGGAAACTATTACGCGATCTTCGGCCACTCCTTCACGTCACCGAATAAACTAATTGGAGAAAACAGATCATGAGTCTTGACGACGTCCGCCGCTCCTACGCCTCAAAGATTGGACTTCGCGCCGGCATTCGCTCCGAGCGGCTGCTGCAAGCGCTCGCCGAGGTTCCACGGGAGCGTTTCCTCGGGCCTGGCCCCTGGATAGTCGCTGGCTCTCCTGCGATGAAGGCGGCCGAAACTCCAAACGCAGATCCTACTCACATTTACGACGATGTCTCGGTCGCCCTCGACGCGAGCCAGAATCTTTACAACGGCGCTCCTGGTGTTTTGATCCCATGGATTAATGCGCTAGATC
Organism: Bryobacteraceae bacterium; assembly: GCA_963770345.1. Taxonomy (GTDB): domain Bacteria; phylum Acidobacteriota; class Terriglobia; order Bryobacterales; family Bryobacteraceae; genus CAVYPH01. The sequence goes on from CAVYPH010000005.1 coordinate 65,857, forward strand.
TCCAGGAAGGAGCCAGTGTATTTCATCTAGGAGGAGGCGCCGGCTACTACACCGCGATCCTAGCGAAGGTCGTCGGTGTCCGCGGCCGAGTCGTGATGGCCGAGGTTGATGAGAAACTTGGGAGCAGCGCACGGCAACTCCTGTCGGAATTTCAAAATGTCGAGGTGATCGTCGGGGACGGCGGCCTTCACGACCCGGGTCCGTGCGACGCAATCCTGGTGAACGCCGGCGTCACGCATCCCACACAGCTATGGCTGAGCCGATTGAACGGCGCTGGACGCCTGCTCCTTCCGCTAGCCCGGATTTCTCACAGACCCTATAGCAAAAAGCCGTCCTTCATGGCATAACTGAGTTTCCACACAACAGTTAGAGCCAAAGAGAGGACGGCCTTCGCTATGACAGAGTGTAACCAATCCAGCTTCGGATTTGAAGCGAGCGGGTCGCGGGAGATTGTGGCCCGCTTTGACGGAGGCACGATCAGTTCCGATGGGGGAGCGTTTCTGTTGCGCCAGACAGACCAGCGGCTGAATCTGCTGCCGCGGCTGGCCCAGTGTTTTCTCGACGGCAGGAATCAGAAGCTGGTCGAGCACTCCGTTCTGGAGATGCTTTCTCAAAGGGTCTATGGCCTGGCACTGGGCTATGAAGACATCAACGATCACGAACAACTGCGGTTCGATCCGGTCTTCGGCATCCTGGCCGCCAGGGATGATTTGGAGAACCCGCTGGCGGGCAAGAGCACGCTGAACCGGATGGAATTGAGCACCAGCACCAAGGACCGGTACAAGAAGATCGTTTTTTGGAAAGATTGGTTGGATGAGCTACTGGTGAAAGTGTTCCTGGAGTCGCACCAGGACGCTCCGGGCGAGATCGTTCTGGACGTGGATACCACTGACCTGCCGTTGCACGGCAAACAGCTCACATGGAGAAGAGTTTCCAATCCAGCACAGGAAGGACGGTTCTTCCACGGCTACTACGACAACTATTGTTATCTGCCGCTCTACATCTTCTGTGGACAGCATGTTCTGTGCGCGCGATTACGAGAAGCCAACCACGACGCCGCATGCGGCAGCCTGCAGGAAATCCGAAGAATCGTTACGCAGATTCGGGTGGCTTGGCCGGAAGTGAAGATCATCCTGCGCGGGGACTCCGGCTTCTGCCGTAACGAATTGATGAGTTGGTGCGAAAACAATGGCGTGGAGTTTGTGTTCGGTCTGGCACGCAATCAGAGACTGCGAAAGATCATCGGGGCTCAGATGCAGGAAGCCACCCAGCAATGGAACCAGACCGGCAAACCAGCACGGGTCTTCAGCGAGTTCCACTACAAGACCAAGAAGAAGGCGAACAAAGGCGGCTGGGACGGCGAGCGCCGCGTAGTGGCCAAAGCGGAACATATCGATGGGAAAGAGAATCCCCGCTTCGTAGTGACCTCTTTGACGAGCGAGGAATGGACGGCCCAGGTTTTGTACGAGCAACTCTATTGCGCACGCGGCGAGATGGAGAACCGCATCAAAGAGCAGTTCAGTTTGTTCGCCGGCCGCGTGAGTACCGAGACGATGCGGGCCAACCAGATGCGGCTGTACTTGTCCACCATGGCCTACGTTTTGGTGAGCGGGTTGCGGCGCCTGGGGCTGAAAGCGACGGAACTGGCAGAAGCGCAGGTTTCCACCATTCGCACCAAGCTGCTGAAGATCGGCGCGCAGATTCGGGTGACGGTGCGTAAGGTTTGGGTATCGATGGCTTCCAGTTATCCCTGGCAGGATCTCTATCAGCAGGTATGGACGAACCTGCGCTGCTAAAACCGAACAGCTCCACCTGAAGTAATGCTTGAAGCAGAAACCCACACCAGAGGTGGTGCGGAGCCGTGCTTGCAATCGACTTCGGCACGAGCGAAAAGATCTTTCCGTGCGTCTTATGCCCCTTCCGAAGCCGGCTCAGCTCACTAATCCCATTCCAGAACCGAGGGCTGCTCATAGCCCTTTGGAAAACCGAGCCTTGTCTGCGTTTCACGTTCACCACAAAAAGTGTGTGAGATATCCGGGCTAACCTTTCAGTTTCCGAATTCCAACCTCGGAAAGGGCGCGCTCCTCAAGATCGCGCGGGAGTATGGGGCGTTCGCAGCCGCGTTTGTCCCCAGTGCGGCCCCCGTCGTCATCTTTTCGTGCAGCAGCGTCCGCGACGAAGGCATCAATGAACAACTCCTGAAGGCTTACAGCACACGGATACAAAGTATGGGTGAAGTGCGATCGCTTCGCCTCGATCGGCACGACGCAGATTCCACGTGTTGGGTACACTCGGATGTAATGTGCCTGTCGGCGAAACCTAAATCATCTTCGGCATAACATTCCGCCTGGCAGCATCCAGGTTCACGATCGCGGCATTTACTTTGCGGCTGATCGTTTCCAGATGGCACAGGAGCTCAATGCGCCGCTTTCGCCGTTCCAGCGCATCTTCCACCAGCACGTAGCTCAACAACCCGCACGGCGCGGCGATGCTGACCAGCATAATATCCCTCGTATCCGGAATTTCATCCCCCAATATCGCGTTCGCCAAGCGCGTAGTCACAAACTTCTGGGGCTTGTTGTTGACCATCGGGTACGATTCAACATCGATGACCCACATCAGCTTCGATTTCTGATGCCGCAGGATTCCCTGTTCGATCAGAGATTTCAGTGCCTCGCCTTCCAGATCGTCTCTGCCATAGAAAAGCTGTTCGATCCAATCCTCCACTGTTTTCAGATGCGGCCGATGCGCCATATCCGCTAGAACGCGGTCCAGGGTAGCATTGCCGGTCGGCGTTGTATCGATGATCTCGATCGTTTCCGTGTCCGTATCGATCTTGCGCGCCAGCGCCAGATCAAAGAACACCGCGCCCACCAGCGCATAAGCCGTGGCATATTCCCGAACCGATCGTAGACAGCCTGTCTTCTCGTCCACAGCCAGCAAGACAATCTCTTCCAACATGGTCAGCATGGCAGTTCTCCGTGAACGCGCAGAATCTGGTGCATTCTGCTCATGTCGAAAACCTTCTTCACCGAAGGACTCAGCCGGCAAACCGCAAATTCGGCCTCAAGGGTTTGCGCGGCGCGAGCGGCCTGCAGAACAGCGCGCAGGCCAGCGCTGGAAATGTAATCGAGACCCGAGAAATCGGCCGCCACCTTCGAATTTTGTTTCAGCGCGGTCTTCAGCGCCTCTTCCAACTCGTCCGCCGCTTCAGCATCGGCGCGGCCGCGCACCGCCACCACGCACCAGCCGGATCGGATCTCCTCTGTGTGTTGGATCATATGGATCTCAGCCCTCTCGCCGCATACTGATTTGGTTCCTATCACCCTCACGCCGGTATTTGAAGTCCCGCATCATCTGCCGCACCAAATGAATTCCCAGCCCACCTGGACCTCTCTCCTCGGCAGGAGCATCCAGATTCGGAGCGGGCGCACCGGTCGGGTCAAACGGCGTTCCCCGGTCTGAAAACTCCACCAATACGCTGTTGCCATCGAGCCGCAAGCGGATCTCGACCGCCTCGTCCATCCCCTCACATCCTCCATGCCGCACACTGTTCACAAACAGCTCTTCCAGAGCGAGATCGAGGTCGTACTTCATGTCGTCCCCCAGAGAGCGTTCGGCGCAGAATCGTGCCACCTCATCGGTCAGACGCTCGAGTTCCTTCGGGCTGCCGTTGAGTGTAAATTTCGTTTCGCTTTGAATTGCCTGATTGTGGCACAGGCATCGCCGGGCTTTCAACTATCGTGAACGGTGATTCCTCGAGCCGCCAACTCGCCAAGCAATTCCGTCACCGCCAGAGAAATCTCGCCATCACCCGGCACGATCACCGCCCATTCCAGGTTCTCCCGGAATTCCCGCGGCCGAATGCTCCATTGAGCCAGAGCGGCGGGCGTTGTGCCGCCGATTTTGATCAACGACCAGTGCCGAGCCAGTGCCAGCGCCGTCGCCCGATCCGGCAACGGACCACTAACAATAAAATGATTGTCCCCGTGCACGAGAATGCCGCTCATATCACGCCTCTACTCGCGGATCGAAAACCGGGTAGCCAATTGCGAAATGGTAAACCACCTGTCCCGATGTCAGCTCCAGGTACCGGTGTACATCATCGTCGAAGAACGCGCCAATTCCCGTTGCTCCCAGCCCAAGAGCTTCAGACCCAAGATAAAGCCTCTGTCCAATAGCACCCGCCTCGAAGTGTGCGTAGCGATAGCCACGATCCCCAAACAAAAGTGCGGCGCGATCCAGATCCGCAACCATCGAGAACGCAACGCAGGCATTACCAGCCAGGTCCTGCCGAAGACTCAGACCTGCGGCGGCAACGCGCTGATCGCCGGATTTCGTCAATTCCAACTCGCCGTGCTCCTGCCAATATCGATAGACGCCCGGTTCCAAACTATCAATGCGATGTACGTACAAATAGAGCTGAACGAACGGCGTGCCGGCGAAATCGGCGGAAAAGTCCTGCGTTGCAAACGCTAGAATAGCCCGGAGCTGCGCGAGCGTCATCGACCGCGTCCCGCCAACAAAGTCGAGAGCCGAGCGTCGCGTCCGGACAACATCGCCGAAGCTCCGAACCGAGCCGGCCGGTAAAGGCAAGCCAATCTCCACGAGCGCCGCCTCCGCCTCGAACCCGGCAACCACCTTCGTGGCGGCATGTATTCGATCGATCCGCGGATAGGCAATCTGCTCCTCTGAGAGCCGATTTGCGTTCCCGCCAAACCAGATTCTTTGACTGGCGTCCGGGTCGCCCACCGGAATCGATCCACCCCGCAGTTGAACAATGAGCATCGGCCACTCGTCGCCGCTCAGGCAGCACTGTTGCGCTACTTCATCGTCTCCAAAATGACCCGCCGCGAAGCAATCGCAACCCATTGATCGGGCCGCCAAAGCCAGTGACTGCCAAGCGTGTCCTATATCGAGAAGGCAGTATCGATACCCCCGATCGCGGTACTTCCAAGCCTCGCGCCAAGCGATGCTGGTTAGCACAAATACGATTGGACCCAATCCGAAATCACCAGTCGCACGCTGCTCCGCCATGTGCGACGACGGACGATAGTGATACAGCCCATCCGGCCAACCCTTCAGGCCCCGAGTGAAAAAGTGAAATTCCGTCGGGTGTAGATTCCCGGAAGAAGGATTAACGCGCAACGCATACCGGTAACCGGACGAAGGGACAACCTTGGAAGCGCTGACCGCCGCCGAATAGAACAGAAGTTGAGATAGGAACGCGGAACCCTGCAGTAATTCCGGCGGATCAGCCGGAAGGTCTAGAACAGGAACGCCCTCATAATGGCGGAACGGATCGGGCAAGTTTGCCCAATCGAGAACATGCGGCGATCGCCGCAACGACTCAACGCTATGCTTAGTAAAATCGTGGTATTCGCGCCAGGCGCTCAGGCAGTGCCCTCTTCAGAAGTAACCCAACGAAACAGGAAAAAATGGTGGCCGCATAGAGAACACCGATATGGCAGAACAAGCCAGTGGAGCAATTTCTCAACGGCATTCCGCACTCCGACGCCCCGAAAATCAACCGACTTACAGCGGGGACAACGCATAGTGAACACAGCTAACTGTACCGCGATTTGCACTACCGACGCAGGACCCGCCCATTCTCTCCGCCGCTCTTCGTGCTAGTCTGCAAGTTTAGCCGACATGAAAATCACAGCAAAGTCACCCTGTCGCGTCGACATGGCCGGTGGCACCCTCGACATCTGGCCGCTCTACCTTTTTCACGCCGACGCCGTGACGGTCAACTTCGCCGTCAATCGTTACACGTCCTGCGAACTCACGACTCGAAACGACAAGACCATTATTCTCCGGTCCGAGGATCAGGGCGCGGAAGAAATCTTCCACTCACTCGGCAAACTCCTGGAAGCCCGGCACTACAAATTGCCGCTGGCTGCACACATCATTCGCTTCTTCCGTCCCGAAACAGGTTTTGAGCTGACAACTCATTCCGAAGCCCCCGCGGGCGCGGGCATTTCCGGCTCCTCGTCGCTTATCATCACGATCTCGAGCGCTTTCAACAAGCTCCTCGATTCCGGATATGACATCGAAAAGATCCGCGAAATCTCTCAGAACATCGAAGCGCAAATCATCCGCGTCCCCACCGGCTGCCAGGATTACTATCCCGCCATGTACGGTGGGATCAACGCCATCGAACTGACGGTCGCGGGACTCATCCGCAAAGCCATTCCGGTCGATCTGGCTGAGTTCAACGAACGCATCGTTCTCGCCTACACCGGTGAGCCGCGCAACTCCGGCATCAACAATTGGAGCGTTACCAAGGCTCACATCGACGGCGATGCCGGCGTGCGCCGCAACTTCGATCACATCGCGGCCATCGCGTACGGTATGCGGAAGGCGCTCGAAAAGGCCGACTGGGAAGAGGCGGCGAAGCTCCTCCGTGAGGAGTGGTCGCATCGCAAACAAAACGCCCCCGCCATCTCCACCACCTTGATCGATAAACTGATCGACGTCACCCGCAAGCACGGCTGCAAGGGCGCCAAGGTCTGCGGCGCCGGCGGCGGTGGCTGCGTCTTCTTCCTCGTCGAGCACGGCGCTAAGCGCCAGGTTCAGACGTTGATCGCCGACAATGGCGGGGAGGTGCTCGACGTTCAGGTCGCTCCCACCGGCGTCCAGGTGAACGCCGAAGCCTAGCACCGTCATGGAACTGATCCTCCCAGGTGACAAGCTCGGGCTTGTTCTCAAGATCGGGCTTTACGTATTTTTCGCCCTCGTAGGGATCGCGCTTTTCCCGGTCCTGTTGGAACCGCTCGCCGGTTATCTCATTGCCTCGGCGCTCGGCACATTCGCCGCATCGGCTGTTGCCAACACCCTTGTCGTGCGCATCTTCGAGCGCGGCGCACTCGCGACCATCGGGATGAACTGGCACCCTGGCTCCCTCCGCAATCTCCTGCTTGGCGTGCTGGGCGGCATCGGCGCGGGTTGTATTGTGCTGCTCGGTCCGCTCGCAGCCGGCATCGCGCAACTCGAAGCGGCGCCGAATCAGCCCGCCAGCGCTTCGAGTCTCCTCTTCATCACAATACTTCTCATCTTCGGCGCGGTAGGTGAGGAAATGCTCTTCCACGGCTATGCTTTCCAACTTTTGGTCGGCCGTATCGGCGCCTTCGCCACTATCCTGCCCATCAGCATTTTGTTCGGCATGGCCCACTTGAGCAACCTGCACGTCACCACAATCGGCTTCATCAATACCTGCGGATTCGGACTCGTTCTCGGCTACGCCTGCTATCGCAGCGGCGACCTCTGGCTCCCCATCGGCATCCACTTCGGATGGAATTGGATGATGCCCCTGTTCGGCGTCAACCTCAGCGGGTTTACAATGGGTGTAACTGGAGTCACCATGCATTGGAAGGTGGCCGACATCTGGAGCGGCGGCCAATACGGTCCGGAAGGTAGTCTGCTCACCTGCGGAGTCGTCGTCGCGCTCATGGTCTACCTCGTCAAAGCGCCTGTCTTCAGGCAACCCATCGCACTGGCCGGCCCGCCGCCCGAGGAACGTCAATGAAACGATCCGCCATCCTGCTCTGTCTGCCCGCGCTGCTTTTCGCCGATTCCAAGAAATTGTCCGAAAGCGAGCGAATCGAATTCATCCGTGGCCTCACGGCCGAGACCGGCAGCGTCAGAGTTCTTCTGCCTCGTTCCCGGAAGCCTCTGCCGCTCGACAGTTCCGGTGAATACGACAAGAAGTATTGGGAACAACTCGGCAAAGAATCCGGCCCCGCTGCGCGTGTTGGCGATCAAGTGCAGATCACTAAAGTTCAGATCGAAGGCGAGCATCTCGTCCTCGAGATCAATGGCGGCTTCAGGGGCGGACGCAAGTGGTACGACAGTGTGCAGGTCGGCTCCAGCACCAGCGGCGGTATGACCCCTATCGGCAACGCTGATTCGAACGCCCCCGGCGGAACCTCCATCTCCATCAACTTCGGCGAGCCCGTCCCGGCCCTCCAGGCCGTCGAAGTAAAGAAAATCCTCAAATCGGTAATCGACTTCGACCTACACTCCTCCACGCAGATCACGTTGGACTCACTGCCGCCGGAAATCAGGACAGCGGTGCTGGCCAAGCGGGTCATCGAAGGCATGGATCGCGATCAGGTCATCATGTCCGTCGGCAAGCCGCGAACGAAAACCCGCGAGACCAACAACGACGGCATCGAGGCCGAAGACTGGATCTACGGCGTGCCCCCAGGTAGAATCCTCTTCGTCACCTTCAACGGCAACAAAGTGATCAAAGTGAAAGAAGCCTACGCCGGTCTCGGCGGGCAAACAGCCGCGCCACTTCCTGTGCAGTGAAATCGATGTTCGCTTGCGGGATTGAATATTCCGCAAACGAACACGGGGGTCGAAACAACTCCTACGGAACCGGCAGCATCACAGTGGACTTCAAATTGCTCACAACGTCGCATGCTGAAGATCTACGCGGTAGCCACACTATTCTGCCTGCCCTCACTTCACGCGGAGCAAATTCAACTAACGAACCTGTCACGATTGGAATTGAAGAACGCCCAAGGCATCATCGCCACTCTCCACGGTAAATCCGCCCTCAAGCTGACCGAAGCGGAGAGCGGACAGGGCGACGCGTTCGCGGCTATTAAAGACGTTCGGTTTCGAAGTGGCACAATCGACCTGGAAGTGGCCGGAGCACCTCTGAAGACTGCTCCCGATTCCGCGCGCGGTTTCGTTGGCGTAGCCTTTCGCGTGCAGCCCGGCGGTTCGCGTTACGAGTACTTCTATATCCGTCCTACAAACGGCCGCACCGATGATCAGTTGCGCCGTAATCATGCGACACAATACGCATCTTTCCCCGATTGGCCATGGCAGCGGCTTCGGCAGGAAACTCCAGGCGTATACGAATCGTATGCCGACATGGCGCCTGGCGAATGGACCCGTCTACGAATTGTAGTGCAGGGAACTAACGCATCGCTCTACGTTGGCGGAGCCGCGCAGCCATGTCTGATCGTCCACGGCTTGAAGCTGGGAGACATCGAAGGTTCGCTGGCGTTGTGGATCGGACTGGGAACGGAAGGCTATTTTCGAGATCTCACCATATCTAAGTGACGGTTGCTCCGCACGAGGCCCGCACAATCAATGTCGTGGGAAGCGTGACCTCTTCCAACGGCCGCTTCGGTTCGCGCAGCCGCGCCAATAACAATTGCGCGGCCACACGCCCGATCTCGATCGTCGGCTGGGCCACCGATGTCAATGGAGGCTGCAGCGACCCTGCCCACGGCATATCGTCAAAACCCACCATTGCCATCTCCTCCGGAATCCGAATCCGCTTCTCATGGATCGCCCGTAGCAACCCAAGCGTCGTGAAGTTAGTCCCCGAAAAGATTGCGGTCGGCAGTTGTGGCAAATCGAGGATCCGCAGCATCGCCTCATAGCCGCCGGATTGCTTCAGATCGCCAAACAGGATCAGATCGTCGCGGGCATCGAGCCCAGCCTCCGCCATCGCCCGCCGGTAGCCCGTCAGCCGGTCCTGCGTACTGCTTACCTCGGCCGCGCCGCCAACAAAAGCTATGCGCTTGTGCCCAAGCGTGATCAGGTGTTCCACCGCTTCCTTCGATCCGTCCTCGTTTGTCACCCCGACAAAGTCGACATTCAGATGATGTGGCCGCCGCGAAACTGCCACCAGCGGAACGCCGCAATCCTGCAAGGTCCGGTAATCGGCGGCCTGCGCGATCGTCGGAGTGAAGATTATGCCGGCCACTCCCTCGCCGCGAATCGTATTGAGGTGCACCTGTTCGCGCGCTGGATTCTCGTCCAGGTTCGCCACAATCATCGTGTAACCGGCTTCCTGCAGCACGCCGTCCGCGCCACACATCACACTCGTGAAGAACGGATTCTCGATGTCCGGAACAATTATGCCGATCGATTGCGCCCGCCTCACCCGCAAGCTGCGCGCCGCGCGGTTCGGTGCGTAATTCAGCCGTTCGGCCGCTCTGCGCACGCGCAGCACAAGGTTCTCGCTCACGCCGCCAATGCCAGACAGCACCCGCGAAACTGTTGCGGTGGAGACCCTCGCCAAACGGGCGACGTCCTTTACTTGCGGTAGCGACGAAGTCGCCGCTTGTCGGCGCATTGCAGTCATCAGATCAACGACTGTATCAAAAGTACGATCGCAATGCCGGTCACTGACGTTACCATCTTCATCGCCGTCCAGGTTCGAAGCGTCTGCGGCACCGACATTCCCAACGATTCTTTCACCAGCCAGAAGCCTGCATCGTTCACGTGCGAAAGAGCGGTACCGCCGCAGCATAGCGCCATCAGGATCATTTCCGGCGAGTAGCCGGGGATCCCCTTCACCAGGGGCGCCACTATTCCAGCCGCCGTGATAATCGCCACCGTTGCCGACCCCTGCGCTCCACGCAACACCGCCGCCACCACGTAAGCCAGAACCAGCGGCGACACATGCGACGTCACCAGCATCTTCCCCGCATAAGTGCCCACGCCGGAATCGACGATCACTTGCTTGAACGCACCGCCCCCGCCCATGATCGCCAGCAGAGTCCCGATGGGCAGCAGCGCGTCCGTCGCCATTCGCGTGACAGCGTTGCGATCAAGGCCTCTCCGAATCCCGAACACATACATGCACAACAGAGCCGTCACCAGCAGCGCCGTGAACGGATGCCCAAACAAAGTCGTGAAGCCCCGCCCCGGACTATTCGTCATATCCGCTACCGTCGCTGTCACAATCAGCAGCACCGGAAGCACCAGCATCAGTAGCACGACGCCAACCGGCGGAGGCGGCTGTCCATCGCCTGCCTTCATCTCGCGCTCTGCGTGTTCCGGCACCGCGATGAACATGCGCTTGGAGATCCACATCCCATAAACGATGCCACCCGCAATCATCATCGGTACCGACAGCGCCGCCCCATGCAGGATCGCGCGTCCGAGGTCCGCGCCGAGCAGTTGCGCGGCGGCCGCCGGAGCCGGGTGAGGCGGAACCATCGAATGTGTCACCGTCAGTGCACACGCGATCGGCAGTCCGAAATAAAGCAGCGACTTCTTCGACTCTCGCGCCAGGCTCCAAGCCAGCGGCACCAGGATGATGAAGCCCACCTCAAAGAAAATTGGCAATCCCACTAAGAACGCTGAAATCAGCACCGCCCACACGGCACGTTCAGGCCCCGCGCGCTCCAGAAGCCAATCGGCCAGCGCTCGCCCGCCGCCCGATACCTCCAGAAAGCGCCCAATCATCGCGCCCAACGCCAGCACCACCGCGATGAATCCCAGCGCATCTCCAAACCCAGCCTGTATCGACTTCAGCACTTTCGCCGGACCCATGCCGCAGGAAAGGCCCAGTGCCAGACTCGCGATCATCAGAGCCAAAAACGCGTGCAATCGAGCGTAGAGAATCAGGAACAGCACCAGGCCGATAGCGCCCAGTGTAAAGAGAATGGAAACGTTGCCGGAAGGCATGAGTCCGCATTTTACCCCAGGTTGTAATCAGCGACGGCCCGCCTCAATAGATCGTCACGAAAAGGCTCCGCGCCTGGAAATCGTAAGGCTCCCAAAAAGTCGCAATGACCAACGGTCCAGAACGCCGATGGCCGGTCACCGACCAGATCGCCCGCCTCACGCAGAAACTGTAGAAACGCCATGTAGTAGCGCCGCCGGACGTCCATCGCGCCGGTCACAAGCAACGATGCCGCGTCGCAATGCCAAGGACGCGACAAGTCCACGGACCCAAGTCCAAACTCGCCGATTGTGAACCCGCGCAGACCGCGCGCCACCCGCTCAGCATGCCTCCGCAATTGAGGTGCAATGTAACGCGCCGCACTGATTTTCTGGTAGAAACTGACGGAAACCCAGTCGAGCGAGTCGATGTACTCACGCGCGGGCTCCCGCTTCGCACCGGGATTCAGATTGTGCCCCAACGCCGGCCCCAATGTGGGCCCTCGCCCACGAACCGTTTCAGCCAGACGCTCCCAATCCCCGGCGAACTCGCTCACAGAAGCATCCAACTCCGAGCCTAGAGTGAGAGCAGAGCAGGGAAGATCGAGCAGCGGCAGAATCACGTCGTCCGTATACGCCCCCAATGGCGAGATTCGCATCCGCGCCCGCCAATCATACGGCCCGCCGGTGAGAGTCGATTCAAAATCGAGATGCGGCTCGAGCTTCACGCTCATCCCACACGCGACAGCATATTCCACCGCGGCGCGCAGTTCCGTCAGCGAGGGTCCGCGCGAGACATCAATACGAGGCGGCGTCTCATCGTAAACAAGGTACGTCGGAGTAAACGTGATCCAACGGAAGCCGAGCGAACGCAGATCGTCAATCCACAATTGCGCGTCGCGATATCCGCCCGGATGCCACGCCGGAAGGGAGTAGGAAAGTGGAGGTCTCAGTGCCAGTTCCAATCGTCCATGCGCTTCAAATCCACAGAGTCGGGAAGTACGCCGAGCGTAATCGTCGCAAACGTCATCACCTGCGTTCCCGGGTTCGATATGCCCGCCAATGGTCTTCTGCGGGCTCGAGAGCGAGATATGCGGATGCACACGGCCATCCATCACCAGTCCGCTAACCGTGAGGATGTCGAATGCGCCTTTCTCCTGAGCGAAGACGTCCTTCGGAGGAAATGTGGTGTTGTTGACCACGTGGATATGGTAACTAATCACCGAACCGAATCCGCTGAGGATCACCGCGTTCTTGATCTTCTCCCGCGCCACCGCCTCTTTCAGACCTTCAAGGATATCAGTCTGATGCTTCAACCGGACGATCACGACACGCTGAAACTGCGTCGGCATGGTGAAGACGGCAGGCGCCGGAGCATCGACCGCGAACGCGGGAGCGAGGCCCAACAGAATACCAGGATCCATTTCATGTTCGACAATGTATCATTTTCAACGCGCAATCCGGCCATCCGCCGCAAGGCGTAATTTACGGTCCCGCCATACGACCTCGACTACCCACAAGCCCCACAGCCCAAACCGCACTCCCCCAAAGATCCCGCAAAGGAATCAGCGGCCACATCCGAGCCGTAACGCCGCAGCGAAGAACGCCAACACCAGCAATCAAGCCCATCGCGTATCGAAGCGCAAGCAAACTCAGCCCGCTCCACCACCACCCACAACACAACGCAACCAGCGCCCACAAACTCGCATGCGTCACCGGAAGCCCCGCATATCCCCCACCGCGCGACACGCGAATCGTCCGGGCCCATCGCACCTGATGGAGCCACACGTCACGCCAAGTAACTCCCCCAAGCGTCGTGTCTACTACGGTCTTCGATAGATGTACACGCAGCCCCAGTCCGCTGATCTGCTTTCCAATCTGATAGTCGTCGGCAATATAATCCGCCACCGCGCCGAACCCGCCGATCCGCGCCAGGTCGCCTGCACGGAACGCCAGAGTCGATCCCATTCCAAACTCGTTCACGCCCACCAGAGGAGCAACCAACGTGCTCGGAGCGAAGTCCGTCGCCACGCCAAGCGCTTCCCATCGCGCCGGAAACGCATCCGCATGCGCGCGGTACAAGCACGTCACCAGACCCGTTCGGGAATCGGCCAGCGGAGCCACCACACGGCGCAAGTAATCCGGACGTACACGAATATCACTGTCGTTCACCACGCGCAGCGGATGCACAGCCTCCCGGTCGAGATCGCACAACACCGCCACTTTCGTATTCGGAGCCGAAGCCGTCGAAAAGACGACACGTACACTCGGAAACTCCGCCTTGAGGTGCTCAATCTCAGCAATCGCCGGATCGCTGGCATTGGCTACACCGAACAGAATTTCGAATGGACCCGGATAGTCCTGCGCCGCCTGTGAACGAATCGCCGCGTAGAAGGAGGGATCTAGCCCGCGCACCGGCTTTAACACCGAGACACCAGGAAATTCGCGAGCCCCTTCTTCAGAGGCAAACAACTGCTTCAAGCACGCGACAATCGCAACAATCTGATAGAGAGCGGCTACAACGAGGATTGCGGTAAACGCCCAGCCGATCACGCGGCTAGCAGTGCAACGCCAGCCGTCACCAGCATCACACCTGCCCAGCGGAACGAGGTGATTTGTTCTTTCAACAGAAGGCGAGCCAATATCGTTTCAACCACGTAGCTGCCCGCTGTCGCCGGAACTGCGAAGCTCAAGTCCGCTATGGAAAGAAGCACCATGAACGTGAAGAACGACACCGCCATAAACAAGATCGACCAAAGCAGGAGAGGGCGTTTGGAAAAACCGATCAGCGCATCCCGAATCCCGCTTGGATGAAAATCCGTCACTTCGCCGTGGCGCTTCATCTCGATGCTCTGCAACAGGTCGCCGATCGTCGTCGACACCACAATCAGCATTACCAGCGTCCACTGGAGAATCACGGCCTCTTCTCCGGCTGGCTCTTGTGCGGCGTAAAGGAAACGAGAAGAGTTCCCGCCACAATGAGCAGCGTTCCCGCCCAGCGTTGCGACGTTACATGCTCAGCCAGAAACCAATGCCCCATCATTGCCGAAAGAACGTACCCAACCGACGTGATGGGCAGTACGAAGCTGAGGTCAGCCCAACTCATTAGCGCCATGCGCGAGAGCAGCCACACGATCAGCAACGAAACGCCCAGCAAAACTACGGGACTGAAGAACGCGCCCGCATAGTTAAGGAAAGTGGGGGATGTCGCCAGGGCTTTTGCCTTCATACCAAAGCTAAGCGCAAAATTCCCAAGGACGTTGCTGACGATCACCACGAGGGTGAGGATGCGCGTCTTGAGCGGCATCCGCGTCATAACTGCGGCTGACTTGCCTCGGCTTCAATGAGCCTGTCAGCCTTTTGCTGCGCGACGAATTTCTTGCGCTTGGAACGCAAAGCCAGATACTCGCGCGCCTCTTTATACAGCCGCTTGGTGTCGCGGTTCACAATCGCCTTCCGCACCACGCGCCAGGCAGCCTTCGGGCGGAAATAATACTCGCCGTAAAATTTCTCCACCCATTCCACCAGCTCGCCACGATTCAATCCGGGATAAATGATGTTCGGCAACTGGTGGCCGCTCTCATCGGTCATCGAATCGATGGTGATCAGGTCGTTTTTCTTCACGTAATCGAAGAACTCGGTTCCAGGATAGGGATGCGCGATCGACACCTGGATCGTCTCCACATCGAGTTCCTTGGCGAAGTCGATCGTATGCCGCAAAGACTCACGCGATTCTCCAGGCAATCCCACGATGAAATCGCCATGAACCACCAGACCCAGCTTGTGGCAATTCGCTGTAAAGCGGCGAGCCATATCGAGTGTGGCGCCTTTCTTGATGTTCTTCAGAATCTGCTGGTCGCCCGATTCATAGCCCACAATCAACAGCCGGCAACCGGCATCCTTCATCGCCTTCAGCGTGTCGAAGTCGGTGGTGACGCGCGACGTGCACGACCAGGTAAATTTCAGCGGTTCCAGCTTCTTGCAAAGCTCGATGGTCCGCGCTTTCTGGTAATTGAACGTGTCGTCGTCGAAGAAGATTTCTTTCAGGCCTTCGAAATTCTCCAGAATATACTTGCACTCGTTGGCGATGTCGTCGGTGGAGCGCAATCTCCACCGATGTCCGGAGTGCGTCTGCGGCCACAAGCAGAACGTGCACATCGCCGGGCAACCGCGCGAGGTGTAGAAGGAAATGAACGGATTCAGCAGAAACGGGACGTTATAGCGTTTGAAATTCAGGTCCCGCTTGTAGACCTTCGACACCCACGGCAGTTCGTCCAGATTCTCGATATATCCCGCTTCCGGATTGTGGACAAAACTCCCGTCCTTGGCGCGGTAACTGGCGCCCGGAATCTCTTCGATCGGCTTTCCGTTTGCATAGTCGACGATCTGGTAGTCGAACTCTCGCCGGATAATGAAATCGATCGCCGGTTCGCGCAGCGCCTTCTCGGGCTCCACCGTCACCGGTGGTCCGACGAACGCCACCTTTAGCTTCGGATTCGAATCCTTCATCATTTCCGCGATCTTTACATCCACGTGGAAACCGGGAGTCGACGTGAACAGCACCAGGAGCTCGAAATCTTTGGCCATCGCCACGGTTTGCTCAATGGAAACGCCCTGCGGCGGTGCATCTACCACCTTGCTGTCCGGAAGCATTCCGGCGGGATAACAGAGCCAAACAGGGTACCAGTAGGATTCAATTTCGCGTGACGCCGGCCAGCGCGAACTGGCGCCGCCATCAAAGCCTTCAAAGGAGGGAGGATTCAGGAATAGCGTGCGCATTGAGTTCATTGTGCCAGCCGGGCTTCGTCTTCCGCCTGTTCGGAGAAATCTGCCGGTTTGACGTTTGTGAAGTCGACGTGGATTTCAGCCAGACCCGCGAGTCTGGTATCAACCTTGCTATCGATTCGTTTCGGAATCGCGATTCCATCGCGGATCTCGTAGCTTCGAACAAATTCCACCTTCTTCAGAAAGACCGACGGCGTCTTCACAAACCTGCCAGTCTCGCGAAGGGGCATATACGTCTTTGCATCGAGCCACAACTCTCCCTTGAACAAACCCACCCGCTTGTGGCGGGGCTTCAAGTCGAAGAGATAATCGCGTTGGTCGTTAATTTGCAGCGATCCCTTATATCGGAATTTGTAGTTGGCTTGGTTAATCGCATACTGACTGTTATCTTTCTGACTTTCTGTTTCGGCCTGAAGATAACGTGCGATGACATCTTTCTTTACATCGTTGTCACCGCTGAAACCCAGTACTTTGTAGCTGATCTGACCCAACTTCGAGATCATCCGGCGGGCACTCATCTTCCCTGATTTGTGCAGCTTGGGAAGATCGGCGTCAATCTCCACTTCCATCGTCATTCCGCGCATCGCCTGCTGCTGCAATTGTGTCGAAGTAACGTATTTCTCGATAATATCTGCGCCATCGTGCTCCGCCTCGAGACCAAAACCAATTTGACTTATTCCGAGGGACAGAAATGTGACGGTAATCCAACGCAACGGTGAACTCCTCACGAATTCTCTTAGGATATCATAGATGGGCATGTTCGCTATCCCTATCGGCGCAAAAGGAGAATCCCAGATCCTTGTGACGAGTGATGTTGCAATTTCGTTCCTCGGAACCGAGGAAGCTCGTGTGTTGGGAACACCTTGGCTTATTCTTCATCTTGAAATTACGGCCCGTAATCTCGCTAAGACCTATCTCTTAGATGGTCAGGACACCGTTGGGACTCAGGTGAATGTAAAGCACCTTGCTGCCACGCCAATAGGTATGCAAGCGCGCTTCCACGCTGAGGTTCTCTCCCTTGACAACCGCCGTATCCTCTTCAAAGTAGAAGCCTTCGATGAAATTGAAAAGATCGCCGAAGGAACTCACGAACGGTTCATCGTCGACATCGCCAAGTTCGCCACCCGGGTCCAGGCAAAGAGGGCGAAGTGACCCGGCGTACATTTTTGGCGGCTGCGGCGGCTCCGTTGCTCGCAGCCGAGCCGCTGATTATAGACATCCACCAACACACAAACTATTCCGGGCGCAGCAACGAGGAGCTAATCCAGCACCAGCGTGACATGGGTGTCAGCCGGACGGTTCTCTTGCCTGCAGGACGCGCTTATAGCCTCGCTGTCGGAGCCGGTGGCAATAACTCAGTAATGGCGTTGGCCCGCCAGTATCCGAAGGAGTACGTCTTCTTCGCCAACGAGCTGCCCGACATCCCCGAGACCAAGGCCGTCCTCGAAAAGTACCTGAACATGGGTGCCATCGGCATCGGAGAACAGAAATTTTACGTCGATTGCGATTCGAAGTACATCGACCTCGTAGCCGAGATCGCCGCGCACTACCAAGTACCCGTCCTACAGCACTTCGAATTTGGAACGTACAACCTTGGCTTCGAGAAATTCTACAAGGTGCTCGAACGCCATCCCAAGGTCAACTTCATCGGCCATGCGCAAACCTTTTGGGGCAACATCGATAAGAACCTGGACCAGAAGGTGCTCTATCCGAAGACGAGGGTCACGCCCGGCGGACTGACTGACCGTTGGCTGTCTGATTATCCCAACCTGTACGCTGACATGTCCGCGGGATCCGGCCTTAACGCGCTCCTCCGGGACGAGGACAACGCGCGCCTGTTTCTCCAGCGCCACCAGGACAAGCTGATCTACGGCAGCGATTGCAACGACCGCAAAGCACAATCTGAAAAGTGCACGGGATTCAAACAAATCGAAGCGATCAAGCGGCTATCGCCCACCCCTGCTATCGCCGACAAGATCTTCAACAAAAACGCGCGCAAGATTATGAAGGTTTGAAGCGCAAAGGCCGCATAGGCGCTGCCGGAGCGCGTCCGTTTGCGCGTGTCACTTTGGCGGCCTTGACGGCCGGTACACAACATATCCAGTGTTCTCGAACACCGGCATGAACTCGGTCAACTTTTCTTTGTCCTTAAACACCACGTAGTCGACGCCAAGCGCCTTGTAATCGCTCAGCGTGAGCGGTTGCTGCACCTTCTGAAAACGGTACCACCACTCGTCGGCGAACTGTCTCAGGAAATTCACTTGCCCGCCGCTCTTCCAATCCACGTACAGCGCCCGAACGGAACGGGCGCGGAAGATTCCCGGTTCCAATTGCTGACCGAAGTTGGCAAACTGAAACATCGCATCCTGGGGCGTCGATGTTTTTGCCCATTGCGCCAGCGCGTTCAGTTCCGGTGTGTGAACATGCGCATAATTCTGCACCTTCCCCACGGAAGGAATCAGCAGAAATGGAAGCACCATAGCCGCCGCGACTGCGGATTCGTGTGCTGCCAGCGTCATGGCCACTAGCGCCAGCCCGATCAAAAGCGGAAGATTCTGCATCGTCGCCCCCGTAAACAAATCACCGAACATTGCCGGAGCCAATGCGACAGCGAAGAATAACGCGCTCTCCACCCAGCGCCGTTCGCGGCCTGCACTAACCGCCGCCATCGCACCCAACAGCATGGCAAACAGCGTGATGAACAACAGATATCGCCCTGGCTGAAACTGCGGCATCAGCGACCACTTCATTTCTTCGGTGAGCAGATAAGATACAGGCACGCTGATAGCGCCGATGGCCGGCAGAGCGGTGAATAGCAAGCGCAGGGCTTTGGGGAGGCTACTTCGCACCCGGAAATAGGCTATTAGACCTGCCACCCATAAGAACAGATAATGCGCCCAAAACCTGCCGATCCAGATAGAGACCCAGTTGTAGCTGGCCCGCATTCGCTGTAGCTTCTCTAACCCCGGATCGATTCGGCCGAATAAATCCTGATGCTGATGAACGCCCGGCTGCAACCAGGCGAATGCCGCCATCAGCACCGCAGACGCAACCAGGATCAACGCAGCGCGCCACTGCCGTTGCCACAAGAAAATCAAACCAAGCACGCAGCAAAAAGCCAGCGCGGTGGGCGGGTGGAACAAGAACGCGACCGCTGCCGAGAGCGCGGCCCAGTTTGGGCGATGATTCGCAATAAGCCCAAGAGACAACAGCAGAAAGGGCAACGCAAAACCCCGCGGCACCGGTTCGTACTCCACCGTCAGCACCGCCGGGCCATTCACATTGGCGCCCAACGAAACGATTCCGGCAACGGCCACCGCCATTGGCGGCGATAGACCCGCGCCCAGCCCAATGAGCAGCACTCCGACAATCCCGATTGCGCGATAAATAATCTGCTGGCCCATCAGGACACGCTCGAAGCTAAGCCCGGTGACTCGCCGCAGCAGCAAAGCCATCTCATCGTAAACGGTGTAGGCGACATGCGGATTGGTAGCGACCAGATCGCGCGTCAATACCGCCGGATCCCATAATTGTTCCAGGATCGGTATGTAAATCTGCGTATCGGATTGCAGAATGGTGTGGCCGGGAAACCACAGAAAGCTGACCGCGGTGAGTGCAATAACCGACACCGCCAGCAGCAGCTTTTCCGTCATCAGTTCGCTGGCGTTTTCTCGAGTTGCTGCTTCGCCCAGATGCGATTTGGATTCAGTGCCACTGCCTTTTCCAATTCCTGATGTGCGTCGGCATTGCGATTCAGCTTACGCAGCGCGATGCCAAGCCACATGTGGGCCTCGGCCGACTTCGGATCGAGCTCAATGGCCTTTTCGAAGTCCTTTACCGAAAGCTCCGGGCCGCCGCCGAACGAAGGAGGAAGATAGTAATTGCCCACCCCTCGACTCACATACGCCTCGGACGATTTGGGATCCAGGGAAACGGCCTTATTCACTTCATCCATGGCACATTTGCCCCACTTCAAGCCCGACATCAGCCCCCCGGCCGGGATCACCTGCCCGCAAAGAGTTCCGAGCACGCGATGGTACTCGGCCACATCCGGTTTCAACGCCACAGCCTTTTGGGCCGCCTGAATACCCGACTCGGCGGCATTCTTCGCCCCGGCCTTGTCCTTCATCTCAGTAGCGACTTCCGCCAGGTACGACTGTGCCAGCGCCAGCTTCGCCTCTGCTGCCGCATCGTTACTTTGTTTGCTTGCTGTTGCGGCGAAATCCGCGGCAATTTTCTCCAAAGTGGCCCGGTCCTGCCGGTCGCGAGCTGCCTTCAGATCGTCTCCCGAAGCTCCCGCAAGCGCAGGCAAAGTAAACCATAGAACCAACGTCCGAATCCGCATTTGAGTTTATAGACGCGCGACGTCCTTCTGAAGGATGAGAAAATATAGCCCTAGACACGAAAGAAGCACCCCGTTGACAGCCAAAACGACCGGAATCGATAAAGTTGCCACCAAAGTCCCGCCGATCAGGCTGCCAATCGGCATCCCGCCGCGGAATGCGACGTTATAGACGCTCATCACCCGTCCCCGCATCTCATCCGGCACAATCAACTGCACCAGCGAACTGATCATGGAAAACAGGGCCATCAAAGCCGACCCGGCCAAAAAAAGGAAGACGCACGTCAGGACCAGCGATCGCGAAACCGCGAAAGCCACGATCAATGCTCCCAGCGCCACCATCGATACCAGCGCTACTTGGCCTTTGTTCTTGATATGCCCAAACGCCGCCACCGAAAGTGCGCCAGCCACTGCGCCGGCCCCCGAAACGCACAGAAGAATCGTGTAGATCTTCGCTCCCTCCTTCGCCGCCGATGAAACACGTCTCTCACGACCACCGGCAGGAATACCAGCAGAGGAACGCCAAGGAAAGTCATGAAGAACGCCAGCACGATCAAAGGTGGCAAGCCCTCTTTCTGACGGATGAAGCGGATGCCCTCCTTCATACTGTCGAGCATGGTGGCCCCGGTTTTCTTCGGCGAGAGGGCGCATCGGGAGAAGCAGGAGTGTGATGATAACGGCGATGAACGAAAGGCCGTTCATCGAGAAACACCAGGCCGCTCCTAATTTGCGTAAGCGCAATTCCGCCAAGCATCGGCCCAATCACGCGCGCCAGATTGAACTGGATGGAATTCAGCGCGATGGCGTTCGGCAGATCCACCGGTTCCACCAGCGTCGGAATCAGCGCCTGGTACGCCGGGCCGCCGAACGATTGCGCCAGTCCCACGATGAACGAAAGCGTCAGGATATTCCAGACATGTACGTGATAAAAGGCGAAGAGAGAAGCCAGCGTGAACGCGCACGTCATCTGCACCACTTGCGAGCCCACCAGCAGTTTTCGGCGGTCCATGCGATCCGCCACAACGCCGCCCACCAGCGAGAACAGGAAGATCGGAATCTGGCCGAGGAACGAATCCAGCCCAAGCAGAAATGCGGAACCGGAAAGCTGCAGTACCAGCCAGCTTTGGGCCACCACCTGCATCCAGGTTCCGATGCTCGAGGTGCACGCCCCCAACCAGAGCATCCGGAAATCAGGATACGAAAAAGCTTTGAAGACTCTATTTAACAAGCGGAGCGCCCGTTATGGCAACGGTTGTGGCCGCTGGATCAGGTGAACCAGGTTGCCGTCCGCATCTTTGAAGAAGACCAGACGGTTACCTTGATTCGTGAACGGCTCTCCGACGAAATTGATCTTTTTCTCCTGGAGTTGCTTGTATCCTTCGTCGAAATCGTCGACCATAATCGCCAGATGGCGGATGCCGGGTGTCTTCATCTCATTGGTAGACGCAGCGCCTTCCGACGGGATGATTTCCAGCATGCTGCCATTCTTCGCCCTGACGAAATAATTACCGGCGTACTCGAAATTGATGCGAAATTCCAGATACTCGGCGTACCACTCAGCGAGCCTCTTTGGGTTCGGGGAAGCAATCGCCGTATGCTCAATACCGTTAAACATAGGCTGAGTGTAGCAAAGTCCTCACACCGCTCTCAGCAGTCTTCTCCGGCGCTCCACCCAATCCGCCGTATTGAATATGCGAGGCCCGGTTTCTATCAGCCGTGGAAGCAGGTTGAAGATCGCGCCCGGTCCCCAATCTGCTCCACTTCGGGTGCGATATCCGCGCGCGTTCAAATCCGCGGCGATTTCCGACAATTTTCTGTCCTGGACGATCCCTTCCATGATCGAGACAACCACTTGATTCTCGTCCGGATTCTCCTCCAGATGCAGGCAATCGTCGCCGACCCGGAGGCCGTACGGCACCTCTTCGACGTATCCGGCGCCAGTCTGGAGGCCTTCCCTCGTCCGCTCCCACTCCACGGCCGCCAGCCTCCATCCGGAGCGTTTTCGCTCCTCGATATGCTCTTGTGTCAAAGCGCCCTGAACCGCTTCCCGCATACGTTCTGTTCTCGCCATGGAGTCCCCTGGCGCGCGTTGGAGCAAACGACGGGCCGTCAGAACTCGTTTTATCTCGAAGAGGTTGTGTGAGACGACTGTCCGATCCTGGGACACCGCTGTCGAAAATGGGACGGGGCAGTTGGAGGTCTGATGCTATGATCGTCCGAAGTATTCGCTAACGGGAAAATGCGTCAAGACCAGTTCGCCATCTATCACAAATCTCCGTTCCGGTACATGCTTATCTTTAAATACCTTTCCCGGTGCTCGCCGCATTCCGGCAACGTGCGAGGACACACCGGCCTAGATTCTCGACAGGCTTCCATCTGAGGCGCGGTTCTTTCTTTATCACATCGATCTCACCAACTCGACGGCATTTCCCCACCGCCGCGCGGACCTGGCCCAAATGCTCGAGGGGAGAGGAATCGAGGTGTTGAACGCGCACGCCACCGATATCTCGAAGCCGTACCTCCATCAAGTCTGCATTCGCGCCGGAATTAACTGTCCCAAGGCGGGCCGGGAGGGAGAGCCCGGCGAATTGATCATCGTGAAAACCGCGGACAACTGCGGCGGAGCCAGCGAGCGCAAGCTACCGCAAAAGGAACGAAAAAAACTCGGACTGCCCGAGCCGCACGGCGAGATCATGCATACCAACTTCTACAAAGTGCTTCCGCGCCGGGCCATACCAGCCGAGTGGTGGAGCGATCGGCGGCTTTCATTCGATCGTTACATAAACAATCGCGCCAATCGCATTTGGCGCGTCTACTTTCTGCTAGCCCGCATATCTCACACACCTTCGGTGGTGACGCGAAAAGGCCAGACAAGACTCGGTTTTCCAGGGGCCATGATCAACCCGCCTCTCTGGAATGGGATTGCCGAGCTGAGTCGGCTTGACAAGGGGCATAAAACGGTCGGAGAGATCTTTTCGTCCGTCCCAAAGTCGATTGCAAGCACGGCTCCGCACTGCCTCTGGCGTGGACTGGACCTTGAAGTGTGACTTGAGGTGGAGCTGTTCGGTTTTAGCAGCGCAGGTTCGTCCACACCTGCTGATAAAGATCCTGCCAGGGATAACTGGAAGCCATCGATACCCAAACCTTACGCACTGTCACCCGAATCTGCGCGCCGATTCTCAACAGCTTCGTGCGAATGGTCGATACCTGCGCTTCTGCCAGTTCCGTCCCTTTCAGCCCCAGGCGCCGTAACCCGCTCACCAAAACGTAGGCCATGGTGGACAGGTACAGCCGCATCTGGTTGGCCCGCATCGTCTCGGTGCTCACGCGGCCGGCGAACAAACTGAACTGCTCTTTGATGCGGTTCTCCATCTCGCCGCGTGCGCAATAGAGTTGTTCGTACAAAGCCTGGGCCGCCCATTCCTCGCTCGTCAAAGAGGTCACCACGAAGCGTGGATTTTCTTTCCCGTCGATATGTTCCGCTTTGGCCACTACGCGACGCTCGCAGTCCCAGCCGCCCTTGTTCGCCTTCTTCTTGGTCTTGTAGTGGAACTCGCTGAAGACCCGTGCTGGTTTGCCGGTCTGGTTCCACTGCTGGGTGGCTTCCTGCATCTGAGCCCCGATGATCTTTCGCAGCCTCTGATTGCGCGCCAGTCCGAACACAAACTTCACACCATTGTTTTCGCACCAACTCATCAATTCGTTACGGCAGAAGCCGGAGTCCCCGCGCAGGATGATGTTCACTTCCGGCCAGGCCGCCCGAATCTGCTCTACGATTCTTCGTATTTCCTGCAGGCTGCCGAATGCGGCGTCGTGATTGGCTTCTCGCAATCGCGCGCACAGAACATGTTCTCCGCAAAAGATGTAGAGCGGCAGATAACAATAGTTGTCGTAGTAGCCGTGGAAGAACCGTCCTTCCTGTTTACCGTGCAATGGTAGGTCAGTGGTGTCCACGTCCAGAATGATCTCGGCCGGAGCGTCCTGGTGCGACTCCAGGAACACCTTCACCAGTAGCTCATCCAACCAATCTTTCCAAAAAATGATCTTCTTATACCGGTCCTTGGTGCTGGTGCTCAATTCCATCCGGTTCAACGTGCTCTTGCCCGCCAGCGGTTTCTCCAAATCATCCCGGCCGGCCAGGATGCCGAAGACCGGATCGAACCGCAGTTGCTCGTGATCGTTGATGTCTTCATAGCCTAGCGCCAGACCGTAGACCCTTTGGGAAAGCATCTCCAGAACGGAGTGCTCCACCAGCTTCTGATTCCTGCCGTCGAGAAAACACTCCGCCAGCCGCGGCAGCAGATTCAGCCGCTGGTCTGTCTGGCGCAACAAGAACGCCCCTCCATCGGAACTGATCGTGCCCCCGTCAAAACGGGCAACGATCTCCCGCGATCCGCAGGCTTCAAATCCGAAGCTGGATTGGTTACACTCTGTCATAGCGAAGGCCGTCCTTTCTTTGGCTCTAACTGTTGTGTGGAAACTCAGTTATGCCATGAAGGACGGCTTTTTGCTAGAGGGTCTGTGAGAAATCCGGGTTAGACCGTTTCATGCTGACCGAATCGGTCGCCCACGGATTTTCCAAGAAGCTCGATATCATCGACTACCGGCTCAACTCCTTCGGCAGAATCACCGGCGACGGCCTTGAACTGGAAAGGAAGACCTGCGAACTTCCGTCCGGCCTTGGCCCGCAATTTCTTGGTATTACCCGGGAACTCGGTATGCGCTACGGCGCCATCGACATGGTCGGCGACGACGCGGGTAACTACTATGTGATCGACGTCAATTCCACACCTAGTCTTCTGTCGCAGCTAATTCTTTACAACGTCGGACTTTGTCGAGTATGACATCGGCGGTGGCTTTCCAGACGAATGGGATGGGATCCCCATTCCAACTGGCTAGCCATTTGTAGATGGCTTTCTCCAGTTCGTGGACAGTGTGAAAGGTTCCGCGACGGATCATGCGGCCGGTGATAAGGGCGAAGAACCGTTCGACCTGATTAAGCCAGGAACTGCTCGTTGGGGTGAAGTGAAAGTGGAACCGCAGGCGCTTCCTGGCCTTCAGCCAACGCTGAACCTCCTGGCTCTTGTGTGTGCAGTAGTTGTCCATGATGAGGTGGATTTCTTGCTCGGCGGGCAATTCCTTTTCCAGATGGTTTAAGAACTTGACAAACTCGCGGCTGCGGTGGCGGGGTTGACAAGTGCCGATGACCTTTCCGTTCAAGATATTGAAAGCAGCGAATAGAGTCGTCGTGCCATGACGTTTGTAGTCGTGAGTTTGGCGCTCTGGCAGGCCGGGGCGGAGCGGCAGAATGGGTGCCGTTCGGTCCAGTGCTTGAATCTGGCTCTTCTCATCGATGCACAACACCAGCGCCCGATCGGGAGGACTCAAATAGAGGCCGACAATATCGCGCACCCTATCCTCAAAGTGCGGATCCTTAGAAATCTTGAACCGTTCTACTCGATGAGGTTGGACGTCACGGTGTTGCCAAACTCGATGAACGATGGTCCGCGACACCCCGAGATGCTTGGCGAGGGTGCGGACACTCCAGTGGGTGCTGCCGTCCCCGGGGCGAGTTTTCAGGGTGGTGTCCAGGATCCGCTGCTCCAACTCGGGTGTCAGAACCCGGGCCTGCCGTTTCCGCTTGCGGACGCCGGTTATCGACTTCAATCCGTTCCTGGTGAATGCCGAGCGGGTGGCCAACACGGTGGGTCGTGACAGACCCAACTGCTTGGCGATCGACACATTAGCTTCACCTTCGTGCGCCAAGAGGATCACCCGGCATCGGGCCGCAACTCGCTGGGGGGTTGCACCGTCTCGAACTAGCGCCTCAATCTGAGATTTCTGGCTTTCGCTCAACGCAAGAGCAGAGGCAGCGGCGAACATAGGCCATTATGACTCGCCTCTGCTCAAATGTCAATTATTATCTAAGACAGGACACTAGCGCCGATACTCTCAACCCGGAATCCTGGAGCACTTGCGGAGTGCGGTGCACTACACTCCGCACCGCCGCTTCGGGCACTGGCTGAGGCGATCCTAAGCCTCCAGCGTCGTCGGTTCGACGTGAATCAGTACCTCCGCGATCCTGGGATCGGCCGCCCGGATCACATCCTTCACTTCGTGCGCGATCCTGTGGCCTTTGCGTACCGACAAGTCGCCATCGACGATCACGTGCAGATCGACGTAGTAGTCGAATCCCATTTTTCGCACATAGCACTTGTCCAGACCTATCACGCCTTTCACCGACAGCGCAATCTGCCGCACGTCGCGCTCGATACCGGTAGTGGGCGCCCGATCTGTTAGTTCGTCAAGCGCGGGCTGGACTTGTCTGAAAGCGTTGTAGATGATGATACAGGCAGCCACCAGCGCGGCCCAATCGTCGGCGGTTTCGTACCCGTGGCCGCCCAGAAGTGCAATGGAGATTCCGACAAACGCCAAGCCGGACGTGATCGCGTCGCTGCGGTGATGCCAAGCGTCGGACTTTACCGCCGTGCTCTCGATCGCGTTACCAACGCTCACCACGTAGCGGTACAAGCTCTCTTTGATGACAAGCACGCCGGCTAGGACAACCAGCGTAAACGGCGCCGGTCCGCGATGAGGAGTAACGATTTCATGAACGCTTTCCACTATGATGGCGAGGCCGGCGCCCCCCAGGGCCAGCGATACCATCGTGGCCGCGATCGGCTCGAACTTCCCATGTCCGTAGGGGTGGCTCTCGTCGGGCGGTTCGATTGCCTTGCGCAGCCCGAAATAGACTACCATGGAGCCGGCGACATCGGCCAGAGACTCGATTCCGTCCGCCACCAGCGCAAAGGAATGACCGAGAATTCCAGCTAGCCCTTTTGTCACCGCCAGAATGAGATTCAGCACCATTCCGACCAGCGAGGACTGTAAGCCTCTGGCCGCAGGGTGCTCGTGCGTTGCGATCTCCGGTTTGGTGCGACCCATCGTTTAGCGCGGCGATGCTGTTTTTTCGGCGCTGATCTCCGCCATGTATTCAAGGAACTGGCGCGCGTAAGAATCGAGCGCCTGCATGCTGTTTCCGTCGCGCAGGGGCGAACACATTTCGTAAGCGATGCTGCCGGTGAATCCGCGATCCCAAAGAGCGGCCAGAAACGTATGGTAATCGATGAATCCCTGATTCATCGGCACAGCTTGCACGGCCGGCGGTTGCTGCAGATAGTTGACCAGGTTGGGATCGTATTTGTAGCGTGGGCGGAGAACGTAGTTGGCCACGGTTGTGTGGACGGTGACGGCGCCGAGGTGAGCGGCAGCTTGTGCCAGATCGGCACCTTGTAGCGCGGGCGCCCAGGCATCGAAAAGCGCTTTGCAATTCGGCTCGCTGACGGCCGCAATCAAGTCGCTCAGGCTTTCGTATCCCGAGGCGATATCGTGATGGTTCTGGACACCGATCGTCACCCCGAAGTCTGAAGCACGCTTGGCGCATTCCCGTAGCGCCTCGAGGATCATTTTCCACTGAGCCGAATAGCCGGAGGCGGAGTGCTCGTAGCCTGTGAACACACGCACCAGGTGGCAGCCTAGATCGCGAGCCATGCGCGCCAGTCCGGTGACATGCTCAATTTGAATCTCGCGCTGTGGGATATCGCCGTGCTCGAGGTCGGCGGTGAAGTTTGTATAGCCAGCCAGGCAGATTGCTTGAAGACTATTCTTTTCGAGACGGTCGCGAAGCCGCCCGCAGGCAGCGCCGTCATAGTCGAGAACTGAGAGATGAGGCCGCTTGGCCATCAACATGACGCCATCAAAACCAAGTTCCTCTGACTTGTCGATGAACTGCTCGGGAGAAAGGTAAGCCTGGCCCCACAGCCCGGCATAGCTTACGGAGTGCAGCGCTAATTTGTGGGCCATGCGACGAGTATAGCCGGAAGGGAAGGCACACAGAACCTAATCAGCACGGCGAGCATCATTAGACTGCCGCCAATGCGACTGGCCGACTTATTTACCGCCCGTTTGAGTGGACTGGCTGCCTTTGTGTCCACCGCCATGATGGCCACCGCCGTGACCATGCTTTCTGTGTTTGGCGAAAGAGACCGTAGGCGTCAGAAGTGTAGCTACGAGAACTGCATAGAGTACTAGTTTCATACGACTGGGGTGAGTCTACCACACTTCGGACGAGCGAGGAACGCACCAGGTATAGTAAACTGTTGGGGTAAGCACACGCGCGCCCGTAGCTCAGTTGGATAGAGCGTCTGGCTACGAACCAGAAGGTCGGCTGTTCGAGTCAGCCCGGGCGCACCATAAGAATCAATAACTTGTAGGCAACGAGTGGAAAAACAGCCCACCCAGTTGCCCACCCACATCGCGTTGCTTGGCGAATCAAAGGTGTGTATAGTGCGGTCATGGCAGACACCGCAAGCGCGCTGATCGGCGCCGCCCAAGTACCGGCGAAAAGCCCACTCGGGCAGCCAACACTCGGTTTCGACATCAGAGGTCTCGGGCGTCGCTTACCGCGGACCGAAGCGCCGGAGGGCTGGCTGAAGAAGATTGCACGGAGCCGTGAAGGGAAAGTATGGGTCGGTTTTTTTCATCTCTGGACCACCGACGCGAACGGCCGGCGCGTACGAACCAAAAAAGAAAAGACACTCGGACCGGCTTCGATGGCAAAACACGAGGCGCAGGAGAAATTAACCGAGTACATCACGGAATACACCGGGAGGCTGACATCACAAGGCAACTCGATTACAACCTTCCGCGAGCTTTGGAAGGCCTTCTGCGCCGTGAAGTCTGGGCAGTGGTCGAAGAAGACGAAGGAAACCTCCAGTGCCTTTTTGCGAAGCACGTTCTTCCGATCGTAGGGAACCAACCACCGCGTGAAGTCACGCTGACGTCGCTGCAATTGCTTCTAAACAAAATGGCGGACTGCGGCTATCGCAAATCCGCAGTCGGCCAAGTTCGCACGTACCTTAAGTCTTGCTTTGAGTACGCCGCCGATGAGGACGTGATCCAGAAGAGTCCCGCGCGGAAACTCGCCATGCCGAACATCCAAAAGAAATCATGCGAACGCTTTCTAAGTTTGGATGAATTCCGTGCCCTGCTCTCTCACGCATCGCCGCGAGAACACCTAGTCCTGCGGATTCTCGGCGTCTGCGGCTTGCGGCCAGCCGAAGTTTTGGTGTTGCGCATCGAGGATTTCGAGGGATCACAACTCCGAATCGACGAAGCTCTAAAAGAGCGCCAGAAAGGGGATGCTCGGATCGGCGACACAAAAACAGATGAGAGCGACAATTTCGTCCCGGTACCGCCTGATCTCGAACGGGAGATCAAGGCATGGATTGCAGGGCATCCAGATCGCAACGATGCTCGCGCCTTCTTGTTCCCGAGCTCGTCGGGAACAGCATTCAGTGTAGGCAATTATCTGAAGCGATACTTGAAACCATTGGCCGAGACAGCCGGAGTTCGGGATGTGACCCACCAGGCCTTTCGGCGCACCTCTTCCACGCACATGCAGAATCACGCCACGGTCAAGGACATGCAGCGCCACCTCCGGCATACCGATCCTCAAACCACTCTAAAGCATTACGCGAAGGTAATCCCCACGAGCTTGCGTGCGGCTGTTGCTGCTCTGGACGCACAAATAACCGGTACGCCGGTTAAGTCAAAATGACTGCGTTGGGAATCACTCAATTCCTTTATTGAGCCCACCAAGGACGGCGATTGTTCGGCCGGTCCAAGGGCACCAGCAATTCGGAAACGAGTATGCAAAAGGTTCAGCCGGTTCCTGCGAAATATTGCTCATTTCCAGATGGACCGGCGGGAGCTTGGGGTACGTCCGCGGCACCCCGCGCGGCTGACACCTTCGTCAGATCGTCCGGAGTTGGTCATTTGACAGAATTTTGCCTTTGCCCGTAAATGGAAACGTGTCCTGCGATCAGTGTGGATGAGGCGAGTATGCAACATTTGAACGGAGCCGACCAGGGAGCGCTCCTGCCGGCTGTGGCGATCGGAAACGGGCCCATACGCCAGCTAGTGAGGGCGAGGGACGTGGCGACGAAACTGGGGGTTAGCATTTCATGGGTTATCCAGCACGCCTCCGGTAAGCGCAAGCCCTACCTGCCGGCCGTCAAGATGGGGCCTGGCAGAAGCCCCTTGAGATTCGACCCGAATGACGTCGAGAAGTTCATTGATGAGTGCCGACGCATTGCTGGACAACGCGCAGGATACGCCAGTAGGTGAAATCGAATCGTGATTTCTAACGAACTGCGGACATGGACACCCTAGGCGACATCCTGGCTGAACTCCTATTGAAACGGCAGTTGCTATCGGGAGGCTGGAGTTTCCTCGGTTCCCGGCAGAGCAGCGTTGAGGCAACATCGCTGGCGGTTCTGGCGTTGGGCCTCGACGCTGAGGATGCTCGAAGGTCGGGAATTGCACACCTGCTGGCCGCCCAGCGCGTGGACGGCAGTTGGCCGGCGTTTCTCGGAGATTCGGAGGGGAGTTGGGCGACGGCACTGGCAGTGTGCACGCTCAACACAACGGGAGATCTCGCTGCTGCTCGCGAAAAAGCACTTCGTTGGCTGGATGCCGAGCGAGGCCGAGAGGGCCACTGGTTCTGGCGGTGGAAATTCAAAACAGCTGATCGCAACGTTCGCTTCGATCCCGACAAGTATGGCTGGCCGTGGATTTCCGGCTCTGCAAGCTGGGTCATCCCCACAGCGTTCAGCATCATCGCGATCAAGCAATTCACGGTCTGCAATCGCTCAGAGGCATCGGAGAAACGAATCCATCTGGGCGTCGAGATGCTTCTGGACCGCGCATGTGTTGACGGAGGGTGGAACTCCGGAAACAGCGTTGTTTACGGAGTACCGCTGCGCCCGCATGTTGAGGCGACAGCGATCGCGCTGCTGGCTCTCCAGGACGAACAGCGAACCGAAATGATTCAAAAGAGCTTGTCATGGCTGCGACAGAACGCAGCCAGCGTCGATTCTGTTTCCAGTCTTGCCTGGTGCATTCTCAGCTTGTTCGTGTACCAAGAGCCTATCGGAGGGCTAAAGAACAGATTGGCGACCATCATCGGAGACGGCCGCGACATCCGGAATAATGCAACTCTCGCCACCGCGATTCTCGCGCTGAAGTGCGGCGAGATGATTCATCCCTTCGAGGTGCTGCGATGAAGCTCGATCGGCGACGATTTCTTGGCTCATCAGTAGGCGTGGCCGCGGCAGCAGGGGTGACGGCCGAATGGGTTTGGCCGAAGCACACCGTCTCGTACCGGAGACCTCGTTCGGCTGTGGCGGTGCTGAACGCGGCCGAGTACTCGGAGAGGATCGAGGCGCTCCTTCTGGATGGATTGCGGTTGTTTCGGCTACAGGTGCTGGGGCGGTCCATTCTTCTAAAACCAAACTTGGTAGAAGACTTGCCGGGTCCAGTGAACACGAACTCGGCTCTGATTGGCGCCGCGGCGCGATGTTTCCTCCGTCTTGGCGCCGCGCGGGTTGTGATTGGCGAGGGCCCTGGACATCAACGCGACACGGAACTCGTAGTGCAGGCGGCAGGTCTCAAGCCGCATCTCGCGGAACGGCAGATCGAGTTCGTGGATCTCAACCGGGACGAGCTCAGAAAAGTGAAGCTGAAAGCCAATTACAGCGGTCTAGGCGAGCTCTGGCTGCCGAGTGCGGTTCTCGAATCCGACTTCGTTGTTTCAATGCCCAAAGTGAAGACACATCATTGGGCGGGGGTCACGCTGAGCTTGAAAAACATGTTCGGTGTTGTGCCAGGCATGAAGTACGGCTGGCCGAAGAATCTACTGCACTGGAGCGGAATTCACGAAAGCATCCTCGACATCTGTGCGACCGTTCCGATCCACTTCGTGATCGCTGACGGTATTACCGCAATGGAAGGCAACGGACCGCTTCAGGGAAGCCCCCGCCAACTGGGCAAGATTGTACTTGCCGATGATCCTGTCGCGGCAGACGCAACCTGCGCACGACTGATGGGCTTTGATCCGCTCCGGGTTCGGCATCTCTCCGAGGGGGGCCATTTCCTTGGGAACCTTCGCGAGGACCGTATCAGGATGTTGGCGGAAGAAGTCGGAGCACCGACGCGCCCGTTTTCGGTACTGCCGGAATTCCGCTACCTCCTTGCAGTGAAGGGCTAGAGAAAGAACTGCTGGAGAGAGATTGCGGCCAACGGGGCGTCCGTGAACCCAACGGAATGAGGGAAAGTGGTTCCCGCGAAAAAACTGCGTCGGTCGCCTGTCAGCCCAATGTCGTTGCTTCCTGCTGCGCCAGTCTCGGCCGGAAGGAAGGAGGAAAAGTGGTTCCCTCAAAAAAACGTGCAATGATTCCCGGCGATCCGATCTGCTGGCGTTTCTGGGCAACCGATCTCAGCGGGAAGGAACGAGGAAAAGTGGTTCCCTCGAAAAGAGTGCCGCGGTCCCCTTGCGAACCCGACTTCCCTGGCTGCCTCTAGGCGAACGGGCTCGGCCGGGCGGCATGAGGAAAAGTGGTTCCTTCGAAAAAAGTATCGCACCTCTGGTGGAGCCTGACTCCTGGACCTCGGTCTGAACAGAGGGAATGAGGAAAAGTGGTTCCGTAAAGAAAATGTACCAGGGACAATTGTTCGTCGCTGAATTGGAAGGTCTTCCGACGAGCCCGTAACAAGGCAGTTTTGGCGAAAGACCGAGAAGTTGAGGAGCCCTCGGAATGATTCTGCCTTAGCATGAGGCTTCAAGGAGCCCCGACGAGTGTTCTCCTCGATCCAAGAGTTGTCCGAGAAACTGGAGGCCGCCAAGTACGTGACGGATCCGGTAACGCTCAAGGTGATCTATCTTGCCGCCCAAATGCAGAAGCCCGTCTTGGCCGAAGGGCCACCGGGCTCTGGTAAGACAGAACTGGCCAAAGTAGTTGCTCTCGCGGCAGACACCACCATCGAACGTCTTCAATGCTACGAGGGTCTCAATGAGGAAAAGGCCATCGGCAAGTTCGACGAGTCCCTGCAGCGTCTCTACCTGAATACACAGGGCAGCACGGCATCTGCCAGTTGGGCGTCCTTACGGCGCGATCTGCACACGCTGGAATTCTTTCAGGAAGGACCACTCCTGAGGGCGCTCCTATGTGAGAAGCCGTGCGTCTTGTTGATCGATGAAATCGACAAGGTCAGTGAAGAGTTCGAAGCGGAACTCCTCGAGATCTTGAGTGACTGGCAACTGTCCATCCCTAAGATCGGCACGATCAAGGCGAAGAGCAAGCCCTTCGTGGTGCTGACCTCGAACGAAGTTCGCCGGATCGGCGATCCGTTGCGGCGTCGAAGTCTATATCTTCGGTTCGAACACCCAACGATCGAGCGGGAGACCCAGATCCTGGAAAAGCGAACGGCTGACACACATGCGGAATTACATGGCCAGCTTGCCGGCTTCGCGCACGCACTTCGCGGCTACACCCTGGAAAAGGCGCCATCGATCGCCGAAATGCTCGACCTCGCCGAGGCGCTTAAAGTCCTAGGCGTTCGCGAAATCAGCGCCGACCTGCGGGATGTTCTCCTGCCTCTGATTGCCAAGACGCAGAACGACCGCAAGCGGCTCTTGCTTCGGGATGGCTTCGAAAGCCTGGTCTACGACACACAGCAGTACAGCAGGGACGGAGGCCAGGCAGCTCTTGAGCAAAAGGAACTTGTATGCACAGAGCGACGGCGTTACTAAGCGCGGTGTGCGTGATGGCTCCCGCGTTTGCGGGGGAGTCGCTCAGCATGCGCGAGTACGAGGAGCGCTGCGCGAGCTACTACGCCCGCCAATATGGAGTCTCACCAGCTCTTGTGCGCGCCATCATTCAGATCGAATCCGCATGGCAGCCGGGAGTGGTTTCCTCAAAGGGCGCGATGGGCGTGATGCAACTCATGCCCGCGACTGCTCAGCATTTTGGCGTGGCTCACCCGTTCTACATCCATGAAAACGTGCGCGGCGGAGTCGCATACCTGGCCGAGCTTCAAGCACGCTTTCATGGAGACTTTCGTCTTGGTTGTGGCTGCCTATGCCGCGGGCGAGAAGCCGATTCTCGCGCGTGGGCTGGACTACTCCTCGGAAGAGGTTTACACATACGTTCAACGGATTGCGCAACAGTATCGCGCCGAGTTGAGGCGCAAAGGAGGGAGATAGCATGGACCATCCGAAAGCAGGTATTTGTGTGCTCTGGTTGATGGGAGTTGCCACGGCCCAGACAGTGCAGCAGGGTCTAACAAAACCAACGCCGGCGGTAATGGTGACACCCACAAACAGCCGGGCACAGCTTGAACCCGTGATCCTGACTCGTGCCAGTCTTGACGAGAAGGTCATTACTTTGCGGCTAGCTCCGCGGGTCGCCACATCGATCCGAATGCCCGAGCCCGTAAATTCGGTTGTGGTGGGAGACCCGGAAAACTTTCAGGCTGAGCATTCCGAACATGAGCCGGAACTCGTGACCGTGAAGCCAGTAGCCCCTCAGCCAGCGCAGACCAACCTGTTGATTACGACTACATTAGGTCACCAGGCAAATCTTTTGTTGATTAGCTTCGGTGAGCAGAACGGCGCAACCCAAACGGTTGACGTGCTGCTGAAATACGGTAAGCCCACTGCGGGAAGTTTCCTTGTAGAGGAGAGCCCGTTCTCCGCTTCGTTCATCGCCGAAACGCAAAAGCTTGATGTACACGCCAAGGGATCGGACGTGGCATCAGGGAGTCCGACGACGGTGCAATTCGCTGGGCTGATGAAGGCGGCGAGTTTCGATCCGCCCAGGGCAATCGACGGCAAATCCAGTGAGGTCCTGGATAGACTGCTCGACCGTCAGAAACGCGCACCCCTTCCAGTGCTCTATGGCCAGCACCCGGGTGAGATTGAAGCCGGACCGCGCATCAGAGCTGGTGTCAGCGAGGTACTGGACGAGGGAAACGAGGTCGTCGTTCTGTTCTCCGCCGTAAATCCCTCAAGCCATGCGATCGAGATTCTGCCACCGCAGGTTCAACTCGGGGGCAAGGTCAAGAAGAAGTGGACCACCGCAGAGCAGCTACGCGTCATCGACTTTCGACTGAGCACAGGGCGGTTGGGCGCCGGGCAGCGCACGGATGGAGTGGTGATCTTCGAGCGGCCGAATTTCAAACAGTCCAGCGAAACGTTATTCTTGCAAGTCGCCGACTCGGGAGCGGTGGATCTTCCGGCGCTAGCCCCGATCGGTTTCGGAATCAGCAGTTTTCGAGGAGGTTCGGCCTATGAAGCCCGATGACAAAACTGAACGAATTAAGCCTGTAGAGGATCGCGAGGAAAACCCGAGTATCGAACGCGAGCGTGAGTCCGAGGCAGCGGAAGTACAGGAGCCACAGCCTACGGGATGGGCTGCGCAATTGCGGCAAATCATGCACCGTTCGGCGCAAGGTGAAGCCCGAACCAACATCAAGCGTCAGCAACTCAGAGAGGATCGCACCAAAAGCTTTCTCCTGCTTGCCGGGCTCACGGTTGTGCTGGCGCTTGCGTTCTTTGTGATGTTCTCCACGCCCAGCACGGGCCGAAAGGACGTCGCCAGAACCAACCAGCCCAACCTCGGCCGCGGATCAGGCGGAGAGAATACGGATACAAGCCACTCGGTGACGCCGCTTCTCAATGCCGATACGCGGAATCCGGATGACAACGCCGGGAACCTCAGTGCGCAGGACATTCGCAATACCGCGAAGCAGCGGATGTTAGCGCAAGCAAGCCCCTCTTTCGGGGATGCCCCGGCCCCACCACCTCCAGCCCCTCGTCCTGAGCCCAAAGACTACGCTTTGAACAGAATTCAGTTTCCTCCAGAGCAGCTACAAATCACGACGCCCATTCCAGTTCCGAAGGTCGAGAAACTGACCAAAGCCTCGCTGGTGTTCGTGAGTTCAGGATCCGGACCGCGGGTGAACGCGCAGACTTCGAGCAGCGTGCAACCTGTGGTTCTCGAACGGAATCCGGAATTTATGGCGCTGCCGACCGGGACTCGGCTGATAGCCCGGCTGCAAACCCCTGTGAGTTCGGCTGTCAAGACGCCTGTTGTAGCTGCCATTGAGTACAACTATGAACGGGACGGCGAGATTGTGATCCCAGCGGGCTCGAAAGCATTTGGAGAACTCAGTCAGGTGAATGATCAAGGCTATGTCGGTATTCAGTTCCACACGATCCAGATGCCGGACGAGACGACGCAGAAGATTGAAGGCCATGCGGTGGGGTTGCAATATCAGCCATTGCGAGGCCAGGTTACCGGCCGGAACACCGGCAAAAAGTTTCTAGTTCGAAGCCTCACCGGAATCGGGACCATCCTAGCTGCAACGGTTGGGGTTCAGAGCGGCACGGGGGTTACCGACGCTCTCTCAAATAACGTTCTGCTGCGAGAGCGAGTCGCAAACAACGTCGCGGTCGCAGGCGAACAGCAACTGAACGACTTGGCGTATCACCAAAACATCGTGGTGACTGTGCCGGGCAACACGCGGTTCTACATCGTGTTGGCGAAACCCACTGGCAGTGGCGCTGGCGCCGGGCCAGCGGGATCGGCGCCAGCCGGGAATCCCAGCGGCGCTTCGGGCTACGCAACGGCTGCCACGCCCAGCGTTCAAGAACTACGGGAACTGATGGAGTTGAAGCGGGAACTGACCCAGATGTACCAGCAGCAACAGAAAGCACTGATCGCGCAGACGGCGACCGAACAACAGTGAAGACGTGAGGAATAGCACGAATGCTGAAAGTCAGCATGACGCCATTCCCAGTGGCTTGGCAAAGCTCTCTGAACGGAAGTGTTGCAAACCTGAAATTCGGAGCGCGGGAATGGGTTCGCCCTCGCCATCAGACAACGGCGGTGAGACCGAAGAGTCCTGCAACAAACGCGATCTGCCCAATGATGTCGTCTTTCTCCAACCGCCTCACTTGTCCCTTGCGGACCATGTTCACCGTCTCCATACCCTGAATCGTTCGCGCGGCCGAATCGAAAGAGCGAAATCCCTGACTGGCTCTCACCCGTCGTTTGATCGCTCGGTGATCCTGCTCCACGATGTTGTTGAGGTAGCGGACAGGACGACACCGGCAGCGTCGTCCGAGTTCTCTGGCACGCTTGAGTCCTCCAATGACCTTCGGATAGGCCGGATTCCCATCCACCTTGATCACCCGTGGGCGTGGGTGGCCATCGGACCGCAATGCCTTCTGGAAGAAGCGCTTCGCAGCAGCCGCGTCCCGCCTGGCGGAGAGGAGAAAATCAACCGTGGCGCCTGTGGAATCCACCGCTCTATACAAATAGGTCCACTTGCCTGCGACTCGGAGGTATGTTGCGTCCACACGCCACGACCGATTTGTCATGCGCAGTTCCCGGCGGCAGCGCCGGTTGAGTTCCGGCCCGTACCGCTGCGCCCAACGCCAGATCGTGACGTGATCGACGCTGAGGTTCCGCTCCGCCATGATCTCTTCCAGATTCCGGAAGCTGAGCCCAAACCGGAGATACCAGCGTACACACAGGACGATGCCACCCACGCCCACGGGTGATCAAGGTGGATGGGAATCCGGCCTATCCGAAGGTCATTGGAGGACTCAAGCGTGCCAGAGAACTCGGACGACGCTGCCGGTGTCGTCCTGTCCGCTACCTCAACAACATCGTGGAGCAGGATCACCGAGCGATCAAACGACGGGTGAGAGCCAGTCAGGGATTTCGCTCTTTCGATTCGGCCGCGCGAACGATTCAGGGTATGGAGACGGTGAACATGGTCCGCAAGGGACAAGTGAGGCGGTTGGAGAAAGACGACATCATTGGGCAGATCGCGTTTGTTGCAGGACTCTTCGGTCTCACCGCCGTTGTCTGATGGCGAGGGCGAACCCATTCCCGCGCTCCGAATTTCAGGTTTGCAACACTTCCCACGCGCTTGAACGCGAATAGCGTTTTCCTAGATTACGAGAAGTCCTGCGTCCGTAGTCTCTGCGGTGCCGCCGTGAATCGGCATACACTTGTCGAGAAGCTGAGCTTTCACTTCGTCGGGAGTCAGATGCGGATTCTGTTCCCAGCAGCAAAGCGATCAGGCCAACCACGTGGGGAGCAGCGAAGCTTGTGCCCGCGCCGACGCCGCCAGTTCCTCCACCGACCAAAAGACTGCTGATCTCGTCATTTTCCGCCCCGCCCGGAACAACTAAGTCCGGACCTTTCTTCGCCGCGATGGGACCGCGTCCCGAATAGCCCTCCAGTCCTTTCCCTTTGCGATCGGTGGCGCCCGCCACGATAATGCCGCGAGCCTCCGCGGGAGAAGTCATTGATGCCGCATCGGGTCCCTTGTTTCCCGCGCTCTTCACGACCACCAAGCCGAGATCCCAAGCCTTGTCGCATGCTCTGGCCGAGCGCGACTTTCCATCGGTGGACAGGCTGGATCCCCAGGAGCAATTGGCGATCAGCGCCCCGTCCTCTAAAGCCTGCTGAAGAGCGACCGTCGCGTCGAAATCGGAGGGCGGCTCGGGTCCGTCGGTATTGAAAATCTTGTAATTTGCGATCATCACGCCTGGAGCCATCCCCTGAAACTTGGCGTCGGCGCTGCCGACCATTCCTGCGATCCCTGTCCCGTGGATGTCGGGATGTCCCCACGGTTCCCTGGTGTAGTTTTTCTTCTGCATCACCCGGTCTTTCAAAGCCGGATGAGTCGCGTCGACCTCGCCATCGATCACGGCGACCACGACGCCTTTCCCTGTCACGGGATTAGCCTTTCGAAACCTGATGGCGCCGATGGTGACTCCGGTAATGTTGAGCTCTCGGGAGAGAGCCTGCGGAATACCGATACGCGTTATCTTCGGATCACCCACGATATCCGCAACCGCCTTCGGCTGAGCGACGGCTCGCATGGTTCCGTTCAGCCAGCATAGGTCGGTCGCCGATCCCAAGTCTTGCAAGCTTTCGCGAACAATCGCTGCGGGCCTGGCGAGCTTCTTCTCAAGCGCGGCGCGCATGGGAGCGATGGTTGAGTAGAAATAGTCCCGCAGTTCTCTTGCGCGCTGGGTGCGATAGCCTGTCGCAAACGTAGCCGCCTTGCGGACGCTGGCAGGCACTGCGGCCGCGAGCTCGGGAACCGGTGCGGGCAGTACTGTCGGCGTATCTAATTCCAGCACCATGAATTGCGGGGACGGCTGAGAGGGCGCGAGCGACTCCCGCTCGGTCGCATACATTCGGATGTCGAGAGCTTGAATCAGCCGATCCGATGCTTTGGTCGCGAAAGGCTTTTCCGAGGTGATCGGCGCAGCGCTTGCGAGATTCCGCACTGGCACTCTTGACGTACACGGCCGGTGCGGCGCGTAACGGTTCCGCGACCGCAGCCGCCTTCGCCGCAACGGCACCCACGTACTGGGCGATGTCGGCTGGACTCAGCTCCATCTCATCTGGAATTTTCTCGATCGCGGCCGATGCTCCCGGAACAAGGAGGTTGAGATTTCTCCTAAACGCACGGAAGGACTTCTTGTCCTCGACGCCGATTTTGGAACTGGAGAAAGCGACGTCCATCAGCTTTTCAGCAGCTTCCGCGTTCAGCTTGGTGGTCGCTGCAAGCGCGCTGGCCACAACTCTTCTTCCGGTTTTCCCGCCGCTCAGGGCCGCCGCCTGCTTCCGTGCCTCTTTGAGCAGCTTCGTTACGTCAGGCTTAATGCTCATTTGTCGTCCTTCGATTCCCACAAGAATCCGAACTGAAAGCTCTTGACCGCGGCAAATATCGGGGGGCAGGCTGCCGCGGCTGTAAGAGAGCTTCACCCCATAGCGTCCTTTGTCCGATTCGCCCAAGCTGGAATCCACGCTTCCTGCCTCATCACCCGAACCGCTCATCACCGCAGCGGAATGGCGGACAATGCTCGCTGACGCGCGCCAGAAATTGGCGGAAGCACGCTCCGCAAAGGACCCCGACATCGCTGCTGCGGCCTATAAACAGGGCTACGAAATCTACCTCCGCACTATTCTTTAAGGCAAGCGAAGAAGGCTGGATGCCCCGCCGCCCGATCTCCAGGTCACCTGGAGCCCGACAAGCTAATTTGCGCCACCTTCATTAATAGTCCGGTGTCGAAACTGTTGCCGCAGGTCCCTGCCGGTGACCTCGAAGCGCTTCAGGTGGCCAACGGGTATTTTGAGCAGCGGAGATTCTGCAAGCCCTGTTCATAGAAAGGCCTGCCTGCCGTATCTTTCAGATCATCAACGCGACCGTACTTCACACATAGTGGTCGCTTGAGATGGACTAGCGCCCCTGCTTTTCGCTGTGCCAAAACTGTGTCCGAACTCCATCTGTTGGACCTCCTGAGGTTGCTAATTGGGCGAGAGCAGATTCCCAGTTTGTTGTAAATATTAGGATTTCGCGAAAACCGATAGAGCTTTGGGAAGCGACGAAGCTTCCTTGCAGGCATGGGGTAGCGTTACTCGTTAGAATCCTGGAACTATATTGACGGGCCGGTCTGATGTCTCTGGAACACCTACTTGTGCGCCGAGCGACGATAAGATCTCCCAAGTTATTGGAAAGACTATTGAATATTGAAACGAAATGGAGTGAAGACATCAAATGCTTGGTCCTGCTCAGCATTATATGCTTGTAGTGACAAAACACAATTTGCTTGTAATAGGGCAGCATGATATGCTTGTGATGATACAGAAGCGGTACCTACAATGAAATAAGTTACGATGCCGTTGCCCAACGAAAAACTCGCCGCCTCCCTGACTCTTCTCCGTGATCTCCAGAAGGGTGGCCGTCGTGTATTTCAATCCCAGGAACTGAGCCGTATTCACCGGGAGCGATTGCTCCAGTCGGGTTTTCTACGCGAAGTCATGAAGGGTTGGCTGATTTCATCCAGCCCGGAAGCCCGCGACGGAGACAGCACGCCCTGGTACGCCTCCTTCTGGGAGTTCTGCGCCCGCTACTGCGCCGAACGGTTCGGCGACGAATGGCATCTCTCCCCTGAACTATCACTGCTGCTGCACGCCGAGAATACGGTTATCCCGTCACAGGTCATCGTCCATAGCCCCAAAGCGGCAAACCACAAGATCCCTCTGTTATTCGGCACGTCGCTGTATGATCTGAAATTGACGCAGATGCCGCCAGCGGCCGACCTGATGGTGAGGGACGGCTTGCGGATTTTCACGTCAACAGCGGCCATGATTCGCGTTCCCGAAGGTTTCTTCAAAAGTAATCCGATCGAGACGCAAGTAGTGCTCGCCAGCATGCGGGATTCCACAGATTTGCTGCGCCGTCTCTTGGATGGCGGGCACTCTGTCGTCGCAGGAAGGTTGGCGGGAGCACTTCGCAGAATCGGACGTCTTGAAATCGCGGACGAGATCGTTACAACGATGAAAGCCGCAACCTACGAAATACGCGAAACCGATCCGTTCGCGGACCGCGCGCCGTTCGCGCCACCGGCGGCAGTCCATCCGATCGTAGGACGACTGAACGCCATGTGGGAATCGATGCGTGGACGCGTAGTTGAGGCGCTGCCACCGCCGCCGGGTCTTCCACAAGACAGAGAGCCTTATATGCGCTTCGTAGACGACATCTATCAAAACGACGCCTACCATTCACTATCAATCGAAGGCTACAGCGTTTCCATGGAACTGATTGAGCGGGTGAGGGCGGGAGACTGGAACTCTGAGGCTCACGACGTCGACCGGCAGAGCCGCGACGGGTTAGCGGCGCGAGGCTACTGGCACGCATTTCGGCTGGTGCGGGAGAACGTTGCCGAAATTATCGCCGGAGCAAACCCGGCTCAGCTCATACGAAACAGTCACCGCGAGTGGTATCGGGAACTGTTTCAGCCGTGCGTGGTCGCCGGTCTGATTCCACCGGCGGCGCTCGCGGGTTACCGAAACAATGCTGTCTTCCTGCGAACATCGCGCTACGTTCCACCGCGGTGGGAAGTCGTCGGCGACGCAATGCGGGCTTTGTTTGATCTGCTGGAACACGAACCCGAACCCGGCGTCCGAGCGGTTCTCGGCCACTGGATGTTTGGTTATGTCCACCCGTACCCGGACGGTAATGGCCGGATGGCCCGCTTTCTGATGAACGCCATGCTCGCGTCCGGTGGCTACCCCTGGACCGTCGTTCGTGTCGAAGACCGCAAGCCGTATCTGGCTGCGTTGGACAGCGCTAGCATTGATCAGAACATTACCCCTTTTGCCGACTTTCTCGCCCAACGCATCCGATAGTCAGTAGAACGGGCAGGCGGTCATGCATAAACTCTCCCGTGGCCGATAGTCACCTGTCGCAAAGAGTTTGAATCCGCCCAGCGAGGGCGTGCACCTGCTTCCGTGGCAGGTGCGTGCCTCTCAGCCACGCATTGATTTCGGCCCAGGCTGCACGAAGGCTACTGAGGGTTTTGAACTCCCCGTCCGCCAATCACGGGTAACTTTTTGAGGAAGTAGTTTACGACTTAACGCCGCTATCCCCAACATTTTGCATTTATTAGTTGTCACGTCGCAAGTGGGCCAACCGTCGCGACCACCAGAACGACCACGACCGACACAGCGTCCGATTCGCGGCTCCTTCATCGCTAACAACGACAGCAGCAAGTTCGGTTGGTGATGTTTGCTTGGAACTTCTCATTGTGACGACCGCGCTTGACCGAGGCTGCACGGCAATGCCATCTCAGGGAAACCGCGAAGTCGCGCTGTGTCTGATCAAGCGCGGTGCTGAAGAGATGACATCTAGGCACACAACAAGTGCATCAAGTTGCGGCTTATGATCGTGCCGCGACCTCGGCGGCAAGCGCTATAGTGAAATCGTTAGCCGCGTACTCGCGATGCCGACGGTCCCCAAGCAAAGCACAGCGGAAGCCCCACCGCCCAAGCCGGAAGCCGCGAACATTCCCAACATAGCAGCCGCCTCGGTTGCGGGTACGCTCGCTGCACTCCAGGTCAACCCCGACACCGGCCTCACCCAAGTCGAGGTAGATACGCGTCGCAAACAACACGGCTTTAACGAAGTCATACTGACGAAGGAACATCCGGTCCTCAGGTTCCTTTCGAAGTTCTGGGGTGTCTCGGCGTGGATGCTCGAACTTATCATGGTGCTGTCAGCGGTCTTGCATAAATTCTCGGACCTCACCGTGGTGAGCGCGTTGCTGATCGTTAATGCGGTTCTGAGTTTTGCACAGGAGCGCCGGGCGGCCGGTGTTGTCGAGACGTTGCGCAAACGGCTGCAAGTGAGCGCCCGCGTGCGCCGCGACGCAAACTGGCATGTCATTCCCGCGCGGGAATTGGTTCCAGGCGATATCGTGCGTGTGCGCCCCGGCGACATCGTTCCCGCGGATACAAAACTCCTTACGGGAGAGTTGAGCGTCGACCAGTCGGCTCTCACCGGCGAGTCCAAGGACGCCCACAAGGCGCCCGGAGACGTGCTCTCCTCGGGATCGGTCGTTCGAAGGGGAGAAGGCAACGGCGTGGTCATGTTGACCGGCGCGCAAACCTATTTCGGCCGCACCACGGAGCTTGTGCAGAACGCGCGCCCCAAGCTGCACATCGAATCGGTGGTGGCGAAAGTCGTCCGCTGGCTGTTCGTCATCGTGGGCGGTCTTTTGAGCGTTGTCGTGGTTCTTTCGTTGATGCGGGGAACGCCGCTGATCGAGATGGTGTCGTTGTTGCTGGTCCTGTTGATGAGCGCGGTGCCGGTAGCTCTGCCGGTTATGTTCACCGTAAGCATGGCGGTGGGCGCGGCGGAGTTGGCGAAGCGCGGCGTGCTGGT
The DNA here is from genome assembly GCA_963770345.1 of Bryobacteraceae bacterium. Lineage (GTDB taxonomy): Bacteria > Acidobacteriota > Terriglobia > Bryobacterales > Bryobacteraceae > CAVYPH01. The sequence goes on from CAVYPH010000005.1 coordinate 110,060, forward strand.
TACCCGTCTCAGCGCGGTCGAAGATGCAGCCACGATGGATGTGCTCTGCGTGGACAAGACTGGCACTATCACCATGAACCAACTCGCCGTGACCGGCGTCATCCCCCTGGGCACATCTAAAGACACCGACGTGCTGTTCGTCGGCGCATTGGCTTCAGAGGAGGCCAATCAGGATCCCATTGACCTGGCATTCCTCGCTGCGGCACGCGAGCATCACATCTTCGATGGTGTTCCAGCGGTTAAGCCAATCTCGTTTAAGCCCTTCGATGCGCAAAACCGGCGGACAGAGGCGATCGTCGAACGGAACGGGCAGCGTTTTCGTGTCATGAAGGGAGCGGTGCGAACCATCGCCGAGACCTGTGGCCTCAAGCCGCCGGAAATCGAGGGGTTGGATGCGCGTGTCCGCGAGTCGGCAGCCAAGGGGTACCGAACCTTGGCCGTGGCGCGCGGCCCCGAGACGGGCGCCCCTCAATTGGCCGGACTCGTGACGCTGTTCGATCCGCCCCGCCCCGATGCGAAACAACTGGTCGCCGAACTCCAAGGCCTCGGCGTCGCGGTGAAAATGCTGACCGGCGATGCCCTGCCGGTTGCGCGTGAGATCGCGCAAGGAGTCGGCTTGCCGAACATCCTGCGCGTCGCCGACCTCAAGGCGGCTAACGCCAAGGCCGGCAATCAAGCCGTCGATTTCCTGGCGGAAGCCGACGGATTCGCCGAAGTGTATCCCGAAGACAAGTACATCGTGGTGCAGCATCTGCAGGCCGCCGGGCACGTGACCGGAATGACCGGCGACGGCGTCAACGATGCGCCCGCCTTGCGCCAGGCCGAAGTGGGAATCGCCGTGAGCACGGCGACCGATGTCGCCAAGGGCGCTGCCAGCGTCGTCTTGACGGAACCGGGTCTGACGAATATCCTGGCCCTGGTCGAACAAGGACGCACCATCTACCAGCGAGTGCTGACCTGGATCGTGAACAAGATCAGCCGGACGATCCTGAAGGCAGCTTTCGTCTCAATCGCCTTCATCTTCACCGGGAAATTCGTCGTCTCAGCCTTCGCGATGCTGCTACTCACCTTCATGACGGACTTTGCCAAGGTCGCATTGGCTACGGACCACGTCCGGCCGTCGAAGAAACCGGAAACCTGGAACATCGGGGGCTTCGTTACAGTTTCTGCGGTCCTCGGCGTGGCCATGGTTGCTGAGGCTCTTTTCTTGCTCTACCTGGCTTGGTCGCGTTTCGATCTAGCTACTAACGACGATGCCCTCTACACATTCAGCTTCCTGACCCTGCTTTACTTCGCCGTGTTCTCTATCGTATCCGCGAGGGAGCGCAGGCGGTTCTGGTCGACCTTGCCCAGCAAGGCTCTGATGGCGGCCCTGGCGGCGGATGCACTCACCGGCACAATCCTTACGCGGACGGGGATTCCAGGACTCGCGCCATTGCCTTGGTGGCAAATGCTGACTATCTTGGGTTACGCGATGATCGCGTGCCTGGTAGTCAATGATGCGATCAAGGTCGCCATGATCAAATCGCGAGTTCCTCTCTCTGCTTCCTAAACATTGCGCTGCGGCGCTCATGTCCCAGCACCTGCCATCCAATTCCAACCGCAACTCCTAGAACCTTGACGGCGAACGCCGTATGCAACGTCCGTTCGTGAAGCCGTCTTGCAATAGGGATGCCCAACCCTAGACGATTAGCATTGCGCGTGCAGCATTTGGAAGCAGCCCCAGCAAGGCTGACGTGGTGGAAGCGCTTGCGACAATGCCAATCGTCGACAGGGATATTGCAATACACGGTCCATTGTGCCCCCTGTTAGGATGAACGCCTCAATGGCAAGATTGTCTGCGATATTGGCACTTCCAGTGCTCCCCTGAAGTCGTGATCCAACTGCCAAAGGCAGGCGTCATCATAGCGTAGAAAACGCGCGGAGCGCCAGGTAGACACACAAAGGAGAAGAAAATGGACAGCAACACAATTGTCGCTCGCGTCGGTCTACGGACTCCGCCCGCTGGCAGTGGTCAGCGACATTTGGCAGTTACCTGCACAGGTTCACTCTTCTAGCCTCGGTCTTGAAGTTGCATCTACGTTTGACTGACGGCGGCGGCACGATGCACGTCGGAACCGACGAAATGAGATTAAAGCCAAAAACGATGATCGTTACCGGCGCATGGCACGTCACGCGTAATCGTGTGTCGATGCCGGCATGCACAACGGCAAGTGTTGGAAGCCGCGACGGATAAAGGGACGCATTTATGCAAAGAACAATTGAATACGCTTCGCACGGAGGCGGGACAGTGGGCTCCCCCGTGCCCACCTTGGCCGCTAAAAATGAGCAGTATATCTCGGACAGGCTTTGAAAGTAACTTCTAACCCTTGGGAGGGAAATGTATGTCAAGCAACAAAACAGAAGTCGCCATTGAAGAACGGCTCACGTCGTCGAATCCTCTTGATTCCGTCCCAGACGAAATCCCATTCGATGTGCCCTATGGGACCCCGATATCACTAGACCAAGCGCAGACGGTTATTCACGCCGCAGTGGCAGAGGCCAAAAAGCGAAATTGGAAAATGAACGTAGCAGTGGCCGATTCCGGGGGTAACTTGGTTGCCTTCCAACGAATGGACAGCGCGATGCTCGCCTCCATTCAGATTGCGGAACACAAGGCGCGAGCAGCCGTGACCTTCCGGCGCCAAACGAAGGTCTTCGAGGATGGTATCCAGCTTATGCATCTCAACTATCTGCTCGCGTTCGATGGAATCATTGCGTCTCGAGGCGGTATTCCACTGATCGACCAGGGCGTGATTATCGGGGCAATCGGTTGTTCGGGAGGCACGGACTCCCAGGACGAAGTCGTGAGCAAGGCAGGGGCGGCAGTAATTAACAAACTCCCGGCGACGATCAAATGATACAGATCTCGAGAAGCGACGCGATGGTGCGAGGCGAGACCTCGCACCATCGCGGGCCTGATTACGGAGAGACAGTGCGTGGTTGAACAGCACTGTTCTAAACCAGATCCTTCTTCCTCCGGAGGGGATTTTGCCGCAGTTCGGACCTGCCATTGAACATGGAATGGCAGCCGCCCCGTCTTTTCGCTATCGCCGAATTGGTCTAGGCTGTCGATGATTTCAGTTCGAGAAACCGCGCCTGTCAGATAGACAGACAGCGATAGAGCGTCGAAGCTCGCGGTGAGCCTCGGCGTTGGTCGTCGGGCGGGCGGAACTTGGAGCCTGTGGTTACAAGCTCCGCAAAACGTGCGCTGTTTGAGGGTGCCGGCCCAGCGCGCGATTTGGCCTTTAGGTAGTATCCGAACCGATCAGTTCTTTCCGGCAACCGGCAAGGTGGCCATCACTCGTAATACGCCGGCAACTTCTTTTGAGCGTCGCTTTGGGGCTGATCGTGGTTAATCCAGAGCTGCGCATGTTCCTTCGCGATGATTGCCGCTATCTTGTCCATGGACTGGAGCGAGGCCTGCTTGCTCCAATTATTCGTAGGGACATAGCGATTTTCGAAGCTTGTCTGGAAATGCGCGACATCGCCGCTAAGAATCACCGGTCCAGTTTTAGGGAGCCTCACGAGCAAAGATTGGTGGCCGGGCGTGTGTCCCGGCGTGGAGAGCAGCACGAGGCTTCCGTCGCCAAAGATATCGTAGTCGCCGTCGATGAGCTTTACCGGATGCTTCTTGTTAAAGGCGACGGTGTCTTGTCGGCTCCCAGCCCATTCGTACTCGACTCTTTGCACCAGCATCAGCGTGTTGGGAAACATTTCGATGTTCCCCGCGTGGTCCGGGTGGCTATGTGACACGGCCATCAGCTTGATGTCCGAAGGCTTAACGTGTATCTCTTCGAGCTGAGCCGCGAGCGTTATTGGTTTGCGCCAGATCGGGCCGGTGCCGGGCCCCCATTCGTGAAACACCCTCTCATGATTAGGCAGTTGTGCTACAGCATCATCAATGCCCGTGTCCCACAGGAACCACCCTTGGGTGTGGTGGATGAGGTAGCAGTGGCCGGGAAAGTCGACGGGGGTTCCGACGTTGGCTCCTGGTGTCCAACGCGATTCGTCGGGGCCACTGCCGTCGCCGCAGTCAATCACGTAGAGGCGGTCTACTCCGGACTTAACTTCCGGATTGGGGGCGGCGGAAATTCGCATGCTGGGGATGGCGGCCGCCAGCGACAAGACGGCAACCAAGAAGGTGCACTTAACGTTTGCTTTCATGAAATCCTCCATTCGAAATCGAGACTTCGCCTTTCCTGGCCGGGAGCCGGGAACCTCGGGTGCCGGCCTAGCGCCCGATTTGGCCCAGGTAGTATCCGAGTCGATTTTCGACATCCCCCGGCTTGTGGAAGCCGCGCGCCATCAGCGCCTTGATCCCCTCCTGGGCGGCGGGTCGCCCGAGCGAAGCAATGCACGCATCCCACCCGGCGCCGAGCTCGACGTCCGGCGGCAGGCTGGTGTTGACGAGGCGCTTGGTGTTGGCGATCGCCCATTTGTCGAACTTGGCGATCCGGGTCGCGAGCGCCTCTACGAACGTATCTAGATCGGCGTCGGGCAGGGCGCGATTCACGTAGCCGTAGGCCTCGGCCTGCTCTCCCCTGATGTCTTCCGAGCTCAAGAGCACCTCGAGGGCGCGGTTTCGGCCGATGAGTTGGGGCAGCCGGGCCATGGGACCGCCGCCGGCGACCATCCCCACGCCCACCTCCCATTGCGAGATGATGGCCTTCTCGCGGCTGGCAAAACTCATGTCGCAGGCCAGCGTGATCTCGCTGCCGTTGCCCTGTCGCCCGGCCACGGATGAGGGCGATGGAGGCGACTGGCAGGCGGGTCAGACGCACGAGAAAGTCCGGCCAAGGCGGCAAGCCTGTGGGACCCGACGGCATCGAGGTCAGGTCCTCAAGCTTGGCCATGAAATCGGAGTGATTCAGGAAGTAGTCGTCGACCGCGCTGTCGAAGACCACGACCCTGACATGCTCGTCGGCCTCGAGAGCGTCGATGACTTCCTGGAACTGCCGGACCATTTCCGGGCCCATGACGTTGATCGGCGGGTTGTCGATCGTGACACGCCAATAGGCTGGCGACCGCCGGGCCAAGCGAATCTGTGCGGGTTTCGTTGGTGTATTCACAGTTGCAACGGGATTTTCCTTCGTAGCAGGTTTCGTCGCTGCGTTTACAGTTGTCATGATTTCTCCTTATATCGAGGCTCACGTGCCCCATCGTTCGATGTGACCAGGGCAAGGCGGATGCCGCTGGTAAAGTCTTGAAATCGCGGGGAGTTCGGATAATGCGATCGGCAAGTGGCCGCGGTTAGAGTCGGCAGACCGACGCTGCCCGGGGAAGCAAACACTACCTCGGTTCGGCAACTGATCTGTGGACTCGGCGCGATGTGGGAGGGCGACTCTTGGCAAAGCCTGGCCGAGTTTTTAGGACCGATGAAGGCGGTGCGGGAAGCCATCTATTGTTGGGTAACCGTCAAGCGCGCTAAACGAATGGCCAGAAGTCCGCGGCGGATTTCCTTGACCTAGTCTGCAAGGAGGCCAGTGGGATAGAGCGCGGAGGCTATGCCGAATGGCTTAGTCTTGGCAAGCTTTTTCACAATCTTTACATTTGAAGTTTCCGCAACTGCGCTTAAAATATATCAGTAGACGCTTCCTCCGGCTCTGCGTCGGATGATGAGCGGCTCATTTGGGGACCCCGGTGTGCACCGGACTGGTCGCCATTCATTCTCTCGTTAGAGCCCGATGAGGTGGAGGTGAAAAGGTGCCAGAGTCTGCCGAACCGCAAAATGACTTCTCTCTCGAGGCTTCGATGCCGGAAGGCACAGCCCCTCTCGAATCGATCGTCTGTACAGAGGAGCTGCAGCGCCGTCCTTGGCGTCCACCCGACTTCGAAAAGGAGAATCGCGCGCTTGTGGCGCTGGTCACCGCCCTGAGCGACTCGGCGTCCACTATTTTTCAAACCTTGGCCGAGACGATCCTGGATGTCACCCAGTGCGATTCCTCTGGCTTGAGTCTTCTGACACCGGATGGCGGGAAAAGATTCTATTGGCCGGCGATCGCCGGGATGTGGGCGCCGCACGTCGGGGGCGGAACGCCGCGTAATTTCGGCCCCTGCGGCGACGTGCTGGATCGTAATTGCACGATGCTGTTCCGGCACTTCGAGCGTCGTTATCCCTATTTGATGCCGGTTGTCCCTGCCGCGGAAGAGTGCCTGCTGGTTCCGTTTTACGTCGACGGCAAAGCAGTCGGAACCATATGGGGGATCATGCACAGCGATCGCCGCCAGTTCGACTCGGAAGATGAGCGGATCATGAGCTCACTCGGGCAATTTGCGTCCGTGGCGTATCGAACGGTGGCATCCATCGACAACCTCAAGGTCCAAATCGCCGCGCGCGAAAAGGCGGAAGCAGAGTTGCGGGAACGGGCCACCGGGCTGGAAGCCAAGATCCGGCGCCTGATCGACGCAAATCTTATGGGGATCTTCACCTGGAATCTTGAAGGCCGGATTGTCGAGGCCAATGAAACATTTCTCAAGATGGTGCAGTGGGGCCGCGAAGACGTCGGCTCGGCCGGTATGCGTTGGACGGACCTGACACCCGAGGAATGGCGCGCCCGCGACGAACTGGCGGTGGCGGACCTCAAGGCGACTGGGACCATGCAACCATACCAGAAGGAATATTTCCGCAAAGACGGCAGTCGCGTGCCGGTGCTGGTCGGTGCGGCGCTGTTCGAAGAGGGTGGGAACGACGGTGTCGCCTTCGCGCTCGATTTAAGCGAACAAAAACGCGCCGAAGAGGCCTTCCGCAGAGTTGAGGAGCAAGCCCGGGCGATTGTCGATTCGGCCTTGGACGCCGTCGTCGTCATGGACGCGGAAGGAAATATCACGGAGTGGAACAAGCAGGCGGAGGAGACTTTTGGCTGGACGCGGTCGGAAGCCTTGGGCCGGCGGATTTCCGAAACAATCATTCCGATGCGATGTCGTGTGTCGCATGAAGTCGGTCTGCGGCACTTTCTCAAGACCGGTCAAGGCCCGGTTCTGAACCGGCGAATCGAAATCGCTGCTATCCGTCGCGATGGCACGGAGTTTCCGGTGGAGCTGTCTATCACGCCGCTGAAATCCGGCGATACCTGGACGTTTAGTTCTTTTATCCGCGACATTACCGCCCGGAGGCAGGCGCAGGAGGATTTGCGCAACGCGCACGCGGAGCTCGCGCATGTGAATCGGGTGATGACCATGGGTGAGCTCGCCGCATCGATTGCTCACGAAGTGAACCAGCCTCTGGCCGCGATCATCGCCAGTGGCGACAGTTGTACGGCGTGGCTGGCGAATGAGCCTCCAAACCTGGAGAAAGCGCGCGCTGCCGCGGACCGGATCGTGCAAGCCGCAACACAAGCCAGCGACATCGTCCGGCGGATTCGAGCCCTTTTCAGAAAGACAACTTCGATCACCACCCCGCTCGAAATCAACGAAGTCATCACCGAAACCGTTTCCTTAGTCGGCGGCGAAGTGCAAAGAAAAGGTGTCTCGCTGAACACCGAACTTGCCGCGAATCTTCCAGCCGTGCTCGGCGATCGGATTCAATTGCAGCAAGTGATCCTGAACCTTGCGATCAATGGCACGGAGGCCATGACCGGCTTTCGAAGACCAACCCCGGCGGCTGGTGATTCAATCGAAGCTTGCGGAATCCGGTGAGATTTTGGTGTCCGTCGCCGATACCGGGCCGGGAATCGACCCCCAGCAAACGGCGCAGTTGTTTGCGCCATTTTTCACGACCAAGCCAGACGGTATCGGAATGGGATTGTCGATTAGCCGCTCCATTATCGAGGCGCACGGCGGCCGGCTCTGGGCCGTAGCGAACCAGCCACGTGGGGCTGTGTTTCATTTCGCCCTGCCGGCCGCGCCAACCGCATGAGCGCTCCGGAATGCATCGTGTTCGTCATTGACGACGATCCCTTGGTTCGCGAGTCCGTTGCAGATTTACTCAACTCGGCCGGCTTTACGGTGCAAACGTTTGGATCGGCAACCGAGTTCGTCCAGGGCCAGCGTCCGGATGTCCCGGCATGCTTGATTCTCGACGTTGAACTACCCGGTTTGAGCGGCCTCGATCTTCAAGCGGAGCTGGCGAAATCCGGCATCGAGATGCCCATCGTCTTTCTTACCGGACACGGAGATATCCCGATGAGCGTGCGGGCGATGAAAGCTGGTGCCGTTGAGTTCTTGACGAAGCCTTTCGGCAAACAGGAACTGCTCGACGCGATCAAAGAGGCGCTCCTCCGCGATGGCGAGGTCCGCAAGCAAAGGTCGGAGAGCTTCGATCTCCGAAAACGGCTTGGAACGCTGACTCCGCGGGAGCGGCAGGTCCTGGCGCTGGTGGTTACCGGCCGCTTAAACAAGCAGATCGCTGGCGAACTTGGCACCACCGACTTGACGATCAAAGTGCACCGAGGCCGCGTGATGCGAAAGATGGGCGCCGACTCGCTGGCCGATCTGGTCCGAATGGCCGAGAAGCTCAAAATCTCGGCTTAGCGCGGCATTCTACCAAGGTAGAATAGACCTCGATCCGCAAGGCTGCTAGTATCCCAATATCGAGGACGTAATCCTCAGCCGGACATGAGCCGGTTGGACGGCCAAGAATTGAAGAGCAACATCGTGATCATCGACGACGATGTATTAGTGCGGCAAGCGCTAGGAGACTGTGTGGAATCAGCCGGATATGCGGTCGAGGGCTTCGGTTCGGCCGAGGAGTTTTTGGCCTCGGGAGCCACGCAGACCGCGGCTTGTTTGATCGTCGACATTCAATTGCCCGGCATTACCGGTCTGGAACTTCAGGGCAAGCTAGCCGGGGCCGACAATCGTCTGCCGATCATATTCGTCAGCGCGCAAGGAACGAACGCGAATCGCGAAAAAGCGATGAGACAGGGTGCATCTGGTTTTCTCTCCAAGCCCTTCCGGCGGGAAGACCTGTTGAAAATTCTAGGAGAGGCGATCGAGCATTAAATCGAATCGCCCCAGTGCCCAACCTGCGGCCTCCCACGTTGCCGGGCCGACCTATTTTGCCGGCGCCACACTTGACGGCGCCTTGAACACAAACGACTTAATAGCAAGCAAATCGTGATTCGTCAGTCGAATCCAAGGTGGAGGTTTGCCCGCGATCAGAGGAAAACGCGGAACGAATTCTCGCATTCATAAAGGAGTACGACAATGACTACTTTAGATTTGATCGGGTCCAGTCCGAAATTCCGGGCATTGCTGACAGAAGTGGAGAGGGTTGCACCAGTGGACTCCGCTGTCTTGATCCAGGGCGAAACGGGCACTGGAAAAGAAGTGATTGCGAGAGCCATTCATGAGGCTAGTCCTCGCCGTAACCACCGTTTTGTGGCCCTTAACTGCGCAGCGATTCCGAGCGCATTGTTGGAGAGCGAACTGTTCGGCCACGAAAGAGGCGCTTTCACGGGTGCGTGCACGCAAACCAAGGGGCGATTTCAGATGGCGGATGGGGGCACGCTCTTTCTGGACGAGATTGGCGACATGCCGTTGGAACTTCAGCCCAAGCTCTTACGCGCCCTGCAAGAGCGGGAGTTCGAGCGTTTGGGTAGCGCCCAGACCGTCCGGGTCAACGTGCGGGTGGTGGCGGCGACAAACCAGGATCTCGGGCAACTCGTGAGCAAGAAGCTGTTTCGGGCAGACTTGTTCTACCGGTTGAACGTGATTCCAATCTGCCTGCCTCCGTTGCGCGAACGCGTTCAGGACATCCTGCCGCTGACGGAGTTCTTCGTAGCAAAATTTGCTGCCTGTCTCAACAAGCCCATCGATTTGATTCCCGATGAAGTGATGGCGGTCCTCAAAGCGCACGACTGGCCAGGCAATATTCGCGAACTACAGAATTTCATCGAGCGCGCGGTGCTCTTTTCGCCCGGGTCGGTGCTGCGTCTGCCGCTGGACTTGAAGCAGACGGTGAAGCAGAGCTCGGAGAGCGCTTCACGCACGCTTGCCGACGCCGATCGGGAGCATATCCTGGAAACATTGAAGCAAACCGGCTGGATGATCGGAGGGCAGGACGGAGCGGCCAATCGGCTTGGATTGCCGCGTACTACGCTGATCTATAAGATGCGAAAGCTTGGAATTGAAACACGCCGATCCTCGAGGACGCGCGCCCCATTCGGCAGTTGGCGGATGAACAGTACCATGCCGCCGCGAACTGTTGAGGAGGCGCCAGCGTAGCGGAGCCAATGGGTTCAGCCGATCGCGTTACGCCGCATTGAGGCGGGATTGAAGGTCCACAGCAACTCATACCGCATCGATCATTTGAGTCGGGCGGCACCGGTCGACCGTGCTTTATTCGTGAAAGGAATTCAATCATGCGCCATGACCTCGTACCCGGAAACGTTTTTCCTGACTACCAGTTGCCCGATCACACGGGCACACCGCGCAGGCTCAGCGAACTCCAAGGCGATGATCCCCTGATCCTGACGCTTTCGCGCGGCCACTACTGCCCGAAAGAACACCAGCAGCATCTGGATCTTGCCGCGTTTTATCCGAAGATCGCTGTGGCGTACACCCAGATTGTCACGATCTCCACCGATGACCACCACACACTCCAGGAGTTCCGCGCGTCGATCGGCGCGCAGTGGACGTTCCTCTCCGACCCCGACAGAACGGTTCAGAAGGACCTCGACATCGCGGAGTATACCGACCCGGAGCACAATCCGATGATTCCGCATACACTCGTGCTCAAGCCGGGACTCATCATCCACAGCATCTATAACGGCTATTGGTTCTGGGGCCGGCCGTCCGTCATCGACCTCTGGCACGACCTGCGCGCCGTGACGAGCGAGATCCGCCCTGACTGGGATCTGAGCACTCCTGGACTCCGTGAGGCTTGGAACGCGGGCGACTTGTCGGCCTTCCATGGATGGAACAAGGATCCAAAAGCGGTTTAGCTGCGCCGCTCTTGCCCAACCCGCCGAACAAAGGAGTTCAATGACCAAGACCTACGACGCGATTATCATCGGAACCGGTCAGGCTGGTCCGTTCCTGGCGCAGCGCCTGGCAGGTGCGGGAATGAAGGTTGCGATCATCGAGCGCAAATTGTTCGGCGGCACGTGTATCAACACCGGCTGCACACCCACCAAGACCATGATCGCAAGCGCGTATGCGGCCCACATGGTTTATCGCGCAGCCGATTTCGGAGTTGTCAACACTGGCCCCGCGCAGCGTCGACATGAAGCTCGTCAAATCGCGGAAAGACGCGGTTGCGGGGGAGTCGAGAACCGGCGTCGAGAGCTGGCTGAGAGGCATGGCAAACTGCACCGTGTACCAGGGCCACGCTCGCTTCGAGTCGCCGAAAGAGGTAAGCGTCGGCGCGGAGAGGCTCACGGCGGATCGGATATTCATCAACGTAGGCGGTCGCGCGGTGGTGCCTCAGATGCCCGGTGTCGATGAAGTCCCTTACTTGAACAACAGCTCCATCATGGACATCGACTTTCTTCCGCGCCACCTGGTGATCGTAGGCGGCGGCTACATCGGCCTGGAATTCGCGCAAATGTACCGCAGGTTTGGGAGCGAAGTGACCATTATCGAGATGGCGCCGCACCTGGCGCAGCACGAGGATGAGGATGTTTCGACCGCCATCCGGGGCATCCTTGAGCGCGAAGGCATCCACGTTCGGACAAACGCAACTTGTATCGGTTTTTCGAAGCGCGGCGAGGACGTTCTCGCCCGTGTTGACTGCGTCGATGGCGATCCCGAGGTAAGCGGGTCACACCTCCTGCTGGCGGTGGGACGCCGTCCAAATACCGATGACCTCGGGCTCACTAGACGCCGGAGTTGCCGTCGATAAACGCGGGTACGTTGTCGTGGATGACCAGTTACGCACCAGCGTCCCGGGAATCTGGGCGTTAGGAGATTGCAACGGGAAAGGCGCATTCACCCACACGGCCTTCAACGATGCTGAAATCGTCAGTGCGAATCTTCTGGACAATGACCCGCGCAAAGTCAGCGATCGCATCACCGCTTATGCTCTGTTTATTGATCCTCCGCTCGGCCGTGCGGGCTTGACGGAGGCAGAAGTCCGCAAAAGCGGACGCCACGCGCTGATTGGCCGGCGGCCGATGACGAAGGTCGGCCGTGCTGTTGAGAAGGGCGAGACGCAGGGTTTTATGAAGATCATCGTGGATGCCCAGACTCACGAGATCCTGGGAGCCGCCATCCTTGGAACTGGCGGCGACGAGGCCATTCACTCGATCCTTGACGTAATGTATGCCAGAGCGCCGTATACGGTCATTCAACGGGCCGTGCACATTCACCCGACTGTTTCGGAACTCATCCCTACAATGCTCGGCGAACTCCAGCCGCTTTCGGACGCAGCCCGCGCTCCGAAGAGCGCACAGAGAAATGAAACACGTAGGCAAGACGATTCCCCTTGGTCGTCTTCGGCGTCTCCGTCGAACGGAACTGCCGGTGGATACTGTGGAGTTGGCGCGCTACCTGATTGGCAAAGTAGTGGTCCACGACACCGATGATGGCAGGCTCAGCGGGCGCATCGTCGAGACGGAGGCTTATCCGGTCGGTGATTCCGCCGGTCACGCATTCCGCGGAGAGACGCGGCGCAATGCGCTCGCTATTTCTCGGGCGAGGACACGCTTACGTGTACTTCACCTACGGTTCGTCGTTCATGCTGAACGTGACGAGCGAAGCGGCCGGAGTCGGGGCGGGAGTCCTCTTGCGTGCCCTCGAACCACTCGAGGGAATCGATTTGATGCAACGCATCCGCGGCGGGGCAGGCCTGCTCGATTTAGCCCGCGGGCCAGGCCGGCTAGCCCAGGCGATGCAGATTGATTTCAGTCAGGATGGTCTGGATCTGTGCGCCGCCGGTCCGCTCTGGCTCGCGACGAGCCGGCGGAAAACGGGCGCCATCGGCAAAAGTGTACGCATCGGTTTGACGCGCAACGTGGATCGCAAACTGCGCTTCTACGAGCGAGGCAATCCGTACGTGAGTGGTCCAAAGAGGTTACGCGAGTAGTTCGACGGTCACAGATCAACTTCGACATCGCCGGATGGCGTCGAACAGCAGATCAGCACGTTACCTGCGGCTGGTGGCTCCAGCGGATCAGGCTGATATTGGACAGTTCCTCCGATCAATGCGCACTCGCAGGTATGGCAGACCCCTGTGCGGCACGACCACTGTACCGGAACGTCGCAAGCTTCTGCGAGTTCCAGCAAACTGGAGAACCGTGAATCCCACGGAACCGTGAGCCCGCTTCGTGTAAATGAAATCTGTGGTCCGGTGCCGGGTTCCCCTGCGGGAGCGTGAACCGGCGGGTGGGAGGATTGCGCAATTCCGGGCGTGATCGGCGCTTCCGGCCCAAACACCTCCGTGTGAATTCGCGTGGAATCGGCACCCCATGTCTTCAAGCCCGCGGTCAGGTCGCGAAGGAATGATGGTGGACCGCACAGGTAGAAATCCGCATCGCGAGTTACACCCAGCCGATCGAGCAGCGGCGTGTCCACGTGCCCAACCGAGTCGTAATCGACACCGGGTTCATCCCCTGAATCGGGCTTGCTGTAGACAATGTGGCTTCGGCTGTTCACGAGGGTTTGCAAGAGGCCACGCGACTCTTTTGCAAACGGGTGCTCTGCGCGGTTACGCGCTCCGTAGATCCACCAGACCTCACGACGCGACGCCGCGGAGGACAGCGAGTGCAACATGGCGAGTACGGGCGTTGCCCCGATGCCGGCACTGAGCAAGACGACTGGAGCATCGCCGGATCTCAGAATAAAACCGCCCCGAGGCGCGCTCACCTCCAAAATGTCGCCCGCGTGTACGTGATCGTAAAGATACGAACTGACAACCCCGTTCGTCTCTCGTTTGACGCTTACCCGATAAGTCGCTGGCGCCGGGCATGCCTGACATCGAGTAATTCCGGAGCAGCATTGGGCCGTCGGGTGTTGTGCGCAACCGCAGAACCAGAAACTGTCCGGGTAGAGCCGCAGGCAGAGGCGCCCGCCGTCCGTTTGTTCGACGGACAACGAGACCACATTGGCAGCTTCTCGATCTACTTTGGCGACGCGTAATGGCCGAAAACCTGGCCAGGCTGGTGGCGGACCGCTTGAGGCCTTGAGCCCGGGATTCCCTCCCTCCGAAGTCTTCTGCTCTGCAATTGCCTTTAAAGACGTTTTCCATCCCTGGCTGAGTGCCGGCACTCGCAGCGAGCGTTCAAGTTGTTCGTGCGAGGGGTTTGGCAAATACAGGAGCGCATCAATGTCTGCCACAGTGATGCGTTCGGGGCCGTCCGCCACTTTCGTGATTTCGTCGCCAGCGCCGACTTCACCTTCCTCCAGCACGCGAAAGTAGAAGCCAGGCCGGTGATGTGACACGAGCAGAGCAGCCATTGCCGGCTCTGCCATTCTGATCACCCACGCGATAGCATGTGACGCGCGGCTGAGTGACCTCGAAGAGCGCGCTTCCAATGCGGTATCGATCGCCGATGCAAACCTCATCATCGGGCAAGCCGTCTACTGTGAAGTTCTCACCAAACTGTCCGAATGAAAAATCGTTGCGGCCGAGCTGAGCCTCCCAGTAGCGATAAGCGTCCATTTGATACACCATCACCGCGCGGTGTTCGCCGCCATGCCCGGCGAGATCCCCTTGTCCATCGCCTTCCACATTCAGACGGCGGACGGCAATCCTGCCCTGCACCGGCTGCTTCCAAATCGCGGTGTGGACTTTCTCGCCCTTCCATGCGACGTCACGAGGAAGCCCGACATTGATTGATAGAAGCTGTCCCATCAGGCTCGCCTGAGCGATCCCTCCTTCAAGGTTTGTTGGCAGATCTGATTCCACAGCGTTCGCACGTAGTATCTCAAAGATACGCGGAACATGAGCGGTAGATGACGGCAGTCAGTGTCGGGGCGTTGACGAAAGACAACGCCAGAGTTTCGGGGGGGACCTGAATCGGAAAGTCGGATCGCGTCGACCCGCTGAGTCGGTCCGCGAACAATAGCGTGCGACGGTCCCCGCTCTGTCTTTCGTTTCTGTATCTTCGCTGTGGTACGCGACATGCGTGCACTACTCCGTATCGAACTGGAGAGAACGAACATGAAAATACTGATGGTCCTGACATCGCACGACCAACTGGGCAACACTGGCCGCCCGACTGGTTTCTGGCTTGAGGAATTCGCGGCCCCCTATTTCGTATTCAAGGATGCTGGCGTTGAGCTGACGCTCGCCTCTCCGAAAGGCGGGCAGCCTCCGCTCGATCCGAAAAGCGATCTGCCTGAAAATCAAACGCCGGCGATGGCGCGGTTCAAGAAGGACGCGGCGGCGCAAAAGGCTCTCGCCAACACGGTCAAACTTGCGGAAGTGAAGGCGGAAGACTTCGACACGGTCTTCTATCCCGGTGGGCACGGCCCGATGTGGGATCTCGCGGAGAGCCCTACGTCGATCGCTCTTCTGGAGGCCTTCTACAATTCCGGCAAGCCAATCGCATTGGTGTGCCATTCGCCCGGGGTGCTTCGCCACGTTACCTACCAGGGCGCTCCGCTGGTGAAAGGAAAACACGTCACCGGTTTCACGAACGGCGAGGAAGAGGAGATGCAGCTCACGAAGGTTGTGCCGTTCCTGGTCGAAGATGAACTGCTGCGGCTCGGCGCCATATTCGAGAAGAAGGCGAACTGGCAGCCTTTTTCCATCACTGACGGCCGTCTCATTACTGGCCAGAATCCTGCGTCGTCGACCTCGGCAGCTCAGGCGCTTCTGAAACTCATGACTGTATCGGAATTGGAGTCGTCAATAAACAGCGTACAAATCGAACAGAAGAGCTATGAGATGCCCCCGCGGGACGGAATCAGCGTCGCACATTTTCTCACCGTCGCCGACATCGACCGATCGGCTTCGCTTCTATGAAACGGTCTTCGGCGGTCGCATTCTGAGCAGAGGCGACAGCAAGGGCGCGCCTGGGTACATTCAGATCGCGAATACGTGGCTCCTTGTCAACGTCGGGGGCGGGCCGACCCCCGACAAGCCGTCGGTAACGCTCAGCGTCCCGCCGACCCGGATAAGATCAGCAGCTTTATGAATATCCGCGTTGCGGATATTCAAGCGTGCTATAAATTATGGAAAAGTCGAGGAGCCGAGTTCATCACCGAGCCGATCCCCAAGTACGGCGAGACGCGCTGCTACATCCGCGATCCTGACGGTTATATTATCGAGGTCGGACAGAGCACCGCCCTCAAGTACGGTTAACGCTCGGCCCGGATCGGGATGCGGATTTAACCGCTTACGGATGTCCGCTTAGTGCTAGAGCATTGGCGAGAACGACGACGCAGACCGATATGAGGACGTGGTTCTGCGTCGCCTCGGTCTCCACGCGTTCGGCCAACACTGTGGCTTGAAAGCAAACAATAAGAGAGGAATTGACGATGTCACACCATTACTCCGGTCCCAATATCGGATTCCCGCGCGGGGACGCGCGCCTCGACTTGACCGATCTGTATGCCTTTCCCAAGCCGGGAGACCCTGGCAAGTCGATCCTCATTATGAACGTTCATCCGTCCGTCGGCCTTAATCCGCCGGGACCTACTACTTCCGAGCCCTTCGCGCCCGAGGCCCGGTACGAGCTAAAGATCGATACGGACGGCGATGCCGTCGCCAATATTAGTTACGAGGTGCGCTTCGCGTCGGTTGAAGGCGGCGAACAGACCGCGACGCTGCGCCGTGTTGAGGGCGCACAGGCCGCCGAAACAGGCGCGGGCGGGAAGGTTATCGTTGAGGGAGTGCCGGTCTCGACAGGGCACGAGGGACATGTGACGCAGGCTGGTGACCACCGGTTCTTTGCCGGTTGGCGCAGCGATCCCTTCTTCTTCGACGTACTGGGCACGCTCAACAAATTTCAGTTCACGAGTGGGGATTTCTTCGCAGACAAAGATACTTGCAGCATCGTGCTGGAAGTGCCCAACTCTCTTCTTGGGCCGAAAGAGGTTGGGCTGTGGGCTCGCACGTTGATTCCAACAGACAGCGCGGGTGGGGGCTGGATCCAAGCGGATCGCGGGGCGCGGCCCAACCAAACTCCCTTTCTTGCCGGCGAGCAGAACGACGCTTACCTCGCCGGGGAGCCAGCGGACGATGCACGTTTCGTTCCTGTCTTCGCGCACGCTCTGGAACACACGGGCGGGTATCCATCGGAAGAAGCAAAGCGGGTGGCTGGAAAACTGTTGCCGGACCTTTTGCGCTACGACCCCAAACGTCCCGCGTCCTTCCCGGACAACGGCCGCGGGCTCATCGACGACGTTTCTGATGTCTTCCTCGCTATTCTCACCAACGGGAAGGTGACAGGAGATAACGTTGGGCCTCACGACGATTTTCTTGATGAGTTTCCCTACCTGGGCCCACCGCACATTATCCGCACAAGGCCCTAATCCTCTAGTGCGAGACGCGGTAATTAACATTAAATTGCGAAGGGCATGCGATTTGCGTTTTGCTCAGGAAGCCATGAGGTCGTCATGAGCTTCCATGAGAATGGCATCTCATATGAATCGAGCCGCCAGTGTTGGTCGATCGTGCTTTTCTTATTTTCAGAGCCTGGACATTGGCATTAAGCGTGCCCTTGAGCGTTTTGAGCGATAACTTACTTGCATCTGTGAAAGGAATCAATCGTGCGTTCTTACCTCGTACCCGGGAGAATTTTTGCCGATTATCAGTTTCCTGGCATGGGGGTACTCTCTCATCGGGAAGAGGGATTCGGACCTGAGGTAGGGTTTTATATCGCAAATTGGGTCGAGGCCCATGAAGTGCCCGAAGCACAACCGCCAATAGAGTTGGTTTTTCCTCTACCTGCCCGAGGTGCTGGTACGTGCTGATTCTATCTGTGGCTACTCTTCTCAGGACCGGGCTGTTATAGCGTATTCATTGACGACTCCGATTCCGATCATACGCGAGCGAGCGTTCACATCAGCCGCTCGGGAATCCGAACATCAACCACGACTGATTGGCTACCCAATGCGGGTACAGCTCCGTCATCTGATCGAACAGCTCCTGGTCGGATGTCGCGGTTTTCTGCACCCTCTACGAGAAGGCAGCCGACTGGGCAGGCTTCGCGCTAGTTGACGGGCGAGTCGTCCGGCGAGAATCCGGGTTCATCGCCTTCTGCGGCCAAAGCGCTTATGGAAGTACTGACGGCGAAGGCTGCGGGAGTTTCTCGGTAGAGCTGGTCGAAATACGTGGCTAGATTCGAAGTTCTTGTGGCGTGCGTCATTAGAGCGATGGTCAAGTCCACACATCGTTTCGTGCGCACCCTCGGGGCAGTCCTGTCGAACCACCGACTCACATAGCGGACATGTGAGTATTCGACCAGCGCGCGGGGCCGCGGATTTTCAGTGATTTAGCGATGGCCACTCCATTGCTTTTGTCGAAGTGCAAGCGGTGCGCGTCTGGAATAATGCCGATGCGGCCGCGCTAGAGTCAAATATCAACAAGGGGATAGCAAACGCATGCCGGAAGCGACTTGGAAACCTCATGAGAAACACGGACGGCTCACGATGCAGAGTGACCTACCAGACAGTGTCTACGCGTTTCCGAAGCAGCGTAAAGAGCCACTAACCGACGCACAACATGTGCGTAACGCCGTCGCGCGGTTCAATCAAGTCATCGACGTCTCCGATACCGACCGTGCTTTGGCGTTCGCGAACATCGAGAAAGCTGCAAACTACTACGGCGTCAACCTCGCGGAAACTTCATGGCACGATCTGGGCATTCACCCTGGTCGGAGAGCCGCCGGCAAAAGGAGTAATAACAAAAGTGAAGTGCAAATCTCAACCAACCAACACCAAACTTGAAAAGGAGACAGAATATGACGGATACAAACGCAGTGATCGCAGCATATGACAGCCACTCGGCAGCCGCAGAGGCGGTGAAGGAACTTCAGAAGTCAGGTTTCGACATGAAGAAGTTGTCGGTTGTAGGGAAGGATTATCACACCGACGAGCAAGTCGTTGGCTACTACAACGCGGGAGACCGCATGAAGTATTGGGGGAAGTGGGGCGCTTTCTGGGGCGGCTTCTGGGGCTTACTGTTTGGCGCCGCTTTCTTTTGGGTGCCCGCGATAGGCCCCGTGCTGGTTGGCGGTCCATTGGTGGCCTCGATCGTCGCTGGTTTGGAAAACGCGGTGGTTGTCGGCGGTTTGAGCGCCATCGGTGCCGGTCTGTACAGCATAGGTATACCAAAAGACAGCATCGTGACCTACGAGACCGCCATAAAGGCGGGGCAGTATCTGGTAGTTGCTCATGGAACTTCCACTGAGGCGGCTAAGGCCAGAAATATTCTGAGCACATTGAAACCCACTGATCTGACCGATCATGTTCTCGAACCCGCCCCGCAAGCGGTGACCCGTTGAGCGTATCGTGAGGTGGGGATCAGCTCGTCCGTGGAACCTCGCCTCACGCTACTTCGAATCGCAGAATCCTGTAGATATCTGTGATATTAGTGGTTATTGTAGCCAGTCGGTGCATCGTTTGCCACTAAATTATTTCACTAAATTATTTCACCATGCCTACCCCGGCGTCTCGAATTCTTGGGAGCCCATGGCGTCGGTGACCAATACTACCTTCGCTCATCTAACTTTTGTCAGTGGCCGGGTGCGCAGCGTACACGGAGATGAAATATGAAAGCAATTGTTGTCCACCAATATGGCGGTCCGGAAGTGCTGAAGTTTGAGGACTATCCTGATCCGGTGCCGGGTCCGGGCGAGGTGCTGGTGCGGGTCGCCGCCACGAGCGTGAATCCGATCGACTACAAGCGGCGTGCTGGATTAACGAAGGATTTTTATCCCATGCAGTTCCCGGGCCTCATCGGAGTCGATATGGCGGGGACCGTGGTCAAGATTGGGCCGGGAGTGGAAGGCTTTTCCGTCGGCGACCAGGTGTTCGCTATGGCGGACAATACTTACGCCGAACTTTGTGTCGTGAATGCAGCGGTCTTGGCGAAGATTCCCAAGGGGCTCGATTTGATCCAGGCGGCGGCGCTGCCGCTGGTGACGATGACTGGCAACCAGCTCCTTTCCGCTACGGGAATCAAAGCGGGCCAGACGGTTATGGTCGTAGGTGCTGTAGGAAATGTCGGGCGTTCGGCGGTATTCACTGCGAAGGAACGCGGGGCGACTGTGATCGCGGGGGTTTTGAAGAGGCAGATGGATGAGGCGAAGACTGTCGGCGCGGATCAGGTGGTCGCAACCGACGACGACACCGCGATTGCGAATCTTCCGCCGCTCGATGCGGTTGCGGATACGGTCGGCGGAAGAACCGCCGAGAAGCTGATCGCCAAGGTCAAGCCGGGAGGAGTGTTTGCTTCGGTTCTCGGGGCGCCGCAGAACGCCGCGAAGTACCCATCTGTAAAGGTGGTGCCGGTATTCTCGAAATTCGACAGGAAAACGCTCGAGTTCATGGCCGAAGCGGTGCGAGATGGCAAGCTGGTAATCCCGATTAGCCAGACACTGCCACTCAGTGAAGCGGCCGAGGCTCAAGCAGCGGCAGAAAAGGGTGGCATCGGGAAGATCTTGCTGGTGGCTTGAACTCGTTGCTGGACATGCAACGTCTAAAGGAACAATCGAAAATGAAGAAAGATCACCGCGGAATTAATCTCGCTTCGAAACCAAGCGGCGACGGGTGTGTGGAATGCCTGGCGTCACCGAAAGGTTGGTGGTTTCATCTCCGCCGGTGTGCGGAGTGTGGGCACATCGGATGCTGTGACAGTTCTCCGAGTCAGCATGCATCAAAGCATGCGGCGGCGACGGGGCATCCGATCATTGCCAGCTTCGAGCCGGGTGAGGATTGGTTCTTCGATTACGAGAAGCAGGGGATGATCAAGGGTGTGGAGTTGCTTCCGCCGCATTCGCATCCGGAAAATCAGCCCGCTCCTGGACCAGCAGGAAGGGTGCCAGCCAACTGGGAATCGCTCCTAAACTAGCTGCCCGTTATCAAACGCTTCCCTTCGACCGTAGGCGTTTCCGGCCGCATCCTAATTTATCGACAACAGGAGGCAACGTATGGATCTACCCGCGGCGCCGATTGCACAGGAGGTTTCTTCGCAGCTCACTTTTTCACAGTGAAGGACCAGGAAAAATCGAAGGACTTCTATGCCCGAATCCTTGGCGGGAAATTGATCAAGCCAGAAAATCCGTGCTACACCAAGCTGGCGAATACGTAGATCATTCTCAATTGCGGCGGTGGCCCGACTCCCGATAAGCCAGAGGTCCTTCTTGCAACACCGTCGGATCTGAACAGAATCAATTGCTTCCTTAATTTGCGTGTCGCCGACATCCGGGCCTGCTACAAAGAATGGGGCGACAAAGGAGCGTTCTTTCTTACCGAGCCATTACGCAATCCTGACGGCTGAGAATGGCGCTGTTACATGCGTGATCCCGACGGCTACCTCATCGAGGTCGGCCAATATACTCAACTCGCCCTCGACCGGTTCAACAAACACGGTTAATTTGGCAAGCGATAAACAACACGACGTTCGAAACTTCGCCCAGCGCATGAAGCGATTCGCTCCCAGGTGAAGCGCGCAATCAAGAGCGGCTATATAAACACAGGGACCTCGACGCAAAATGATCTCCTTCGGCTCTTGTCGGCGTTTCCAGCGTGATAAGCCGCTTCTCACGTCGAACCACCGACTCGCATAGCGGACATGTGTGCATCGACCGGCGCGCGGGACTGTGGGGTTTTCAGTGATTTAGCGACGGCCACTCCATTGCCCGCGTCGGTAGTGCAAGCAGATCTGCCGGCACGAAAAGGAGTCGCCGAAGAGAATGCAGACAAAATGCAAGACGATGATCGTGACCGGTGCGGGTCAAGGAATTGGTGCTGGTGTTACGAACGCCTTCATCGAACGTGGTTATAACGTCGTTGGCAACTCACTGAACATCACGCCATCCACCTTCGCTGCGACGAATCGGCTGGCTGTGGTACCAGGTGACATCGGCGACCCTTCGATCGCCGACGAGATCGCCCGGACGGCAATAAAGACTTTTGGCTCGATAGACGGGGTCGTCAACGACGCGGGCATATTCTTCACGAAACGGTTTACGGAATATACGGCAAAAGATTTCGAAAAACCGTCTGGAACGAACCTGCTGGGCTACATCAATATCACGCAGCTTGCCGTCAGGCAAATGTTGATGCAAAAGAGCGGCGGGAGCGTCACTTGTGTGAGCAGCGCCATGGTCGAGCATCTTATCGCCGGCATTAACGCTTCGGTCGCCATGGCCACCAAAGGCGGACTCGAGGCGATCACGCGGAGCCTCGCCATGGAGTACGCGAAGGAAGGCATACGGTTCAACGCCGTCGCTCCAGGAGTCGTCAATACGCCTATGCACGCAAATGATCCCAGCGAGTTTCTGAAGAGCCTTTCCCCGATGGGGGAGATACCCGATATTGCTGACATTGTCGATGCAATCGTCTATCTAACGGAAGCTCGTCATGTCACGGGGGAGGTGCTGCACGTGGACGCGGGCGAGCACAACGGGAAGTGGTAGGTCTCTTCGCGGGTAGCGCGACAGGAGCATGAGATGACCAAACTCGTGGACTACTTCGGTAAGTCCGTCGAAAGGCTGGATGGGTTTTGTCCCACCCATTGTTTGGTTGCCGTCTTCCGGAATCCGGCGGGCGCTGAATCTGCGCTGCATAAGTTGTTGAGCGCCGGTTTTGCGCCATCGGACGTCATCGCCGCCGACGGCGAGGCTGTATTGGAATTTGACAAGGATGAAAAGGATCTGGCGCGCTTCATACTGCAGGCGATTTCCCGATTCTTCGCGACGGAGCAGGTGTTTGCGGATCGTGATCTGGAGGACGCTCGGCACGGCGCTGGGTTTCTGGCTGTGCGTTGCCCGACGGACGACCTGAAGAACGCCGCTTGGAGCCTCATCAAACCCGAAGGGCCACTTGACGCGCGATACTACTCGCGCCTTGGAATCGAGCATCTTGCTGGTGATTTCAAGACAGACTAAAGAACGAAGGACTAGTAAAGGCTTTGCTGAAATCGATACATCGAGACACAAGGAAAGGAACTTGTCATGAAACACCCGACGTCTTATCGAACGATCCAGATCGATGGTCTGTGTGTCCCTTAACAGAGGGCCGCTCCAGTTGACGCGGTGCGAGTGGCAAGAAGATGAACTTGGCTGACATTTCGGAACCGACCCCGCCCATGCCTCGGCATTTCTGGGCCGTGCTACTGGCTGGCGGCGACGGGATTCGGCTGCGAGACCTGACCGTGAAAATCGTGGGAGACACTCGCCCGAAACAGTTCTGCCCGATTGTCGGTACGGAGAGCCTCTTGCGTCAGACACGCGCTCGTCTCGATCCACTCTTTTCTGCTGATCGGCAGGTATTCCTGGTTTCTTGCGCCCATGAAAGGTACTACCGCAAGGAGCTGGCGGACGCCAAAGACTCACTCGTCGTTACACAACCCATGAACCGTGGCACTGCGGTCGGAATGATCGTCGCGTTCGTTCAGGTCATGCCGGCTGATCCTCAAGCGATCGTGGGATTCTTTCCCTGCGATTATCACTACTCCGATGACGAGTCGTTCAGGTCCATTGTCAGATCGGCGACAGCGGGCGCGGAGCAATTCCCCGGGTCACTCGTCATCGTCGGGGCCGAGGCCGAGTACGCGGAAACTAAGTACGGTTGGATCGAACCAGGGCCAGCTGTATTGGAAACACAAGCCGCGCCGCTACGTCGAGTCAATCGATTCTGGGAGAAACCCGCGTTGCCTGAGGCGCGAGCTCTATTACAAAGCGGTTGCGTCTGGAATACCTTCGTCACCATCGGCAGCGCGGCTACTTTCCTCGAGTTGGTTTGTTCCGAGGTCCCCGATGTTGTTCTTTCAGCGACGCGCGCGCTGGCCGATAACGATCTGGCACCCACCTACGCACAGTTGCCCAGCGTAGACTTTTCGCGCGACATCCTGGCCCATCAGGCGAAAAGACTTTTGGTACTTCGCGATTTTGGCTCGGGATGGGCGGACCTTGGTAGCCCTAACCGCGTGCTCGGCCTGCTTGCCAAGAACGTCAATCAGCCGGCCTGGTTTCGTCAAAGAAATAACTCTTTGCCACAGGTCCGCGCGTTGCGAAAAGTCGTGTGATAGCAGTAGAAATTCATGAAGTCAGGCTAAGTGTGGATGCTAAGATCGAGGAATAGACGTCTCATCGAATAGCAATGGATCTCCAGCTCCATCATCGCGAGAAAGAAGGGATTCAGATTCTTGATCTGCAAGGACATTGATAGAAGGCGCTTCGGAAGCAAGGCTGCGCGCGGTGATAATCGAATTGGCAGAAGCAAGGACTGTGAACGTCATCCTCAACTTCGCGGGCGTGTCGGAGATTGACGCTGACGGACTAAGCGCCTTGGTCTTCTGTGAGGCTCGCCTTGTGAGTTCCAGACGGGCGCTAAGACTGCTTAATCTCAGCCTGCGTCATCTCGACTTAATGGTCCTGACAGAGCTGGACACGGTATCCGGAGTTTTCACAGACGAGCAGGATGCGGTAAACAGCTTTCCCCGAACGTGCGCCACTCCGCTACGATATTCTCGAGTTCGTTGAGGAGCAAGATAGGGGTCCGGCGCCCGGCCTAGCGAAATGAGACGCAAGGAGGATGACCCGTGTGCTTTTCGGCTGCAGCGAACTTTGTCGGGAGTGGGATTCTGGGTGGAATCGGCGTTTGTCACCTTGACTAAGGTCAAACACAGGCGAGAGCTACTCTTTGCCGCGCTTCCTACATTCTTCGCCATTCACCAATTCATCGAGGGGTTTGTTTGGCTCGGGTTGGACGGGATTCTCTCGCCCGCGGTGACCCACAACATGGGCGCGGCTTTCATGCTCTACGCACAGGGGCTCCTCCCATTTCTGCTTCCACTCAGCGTGCTGCTGTTTGAGCCTACTGTCAAAAGGCGCAGGCGCATGCTGCCGTTCGTCGTGATCGGAGGAGCAACGACGCTATACATATTATGGGCGCTTACGGCGTATTCGCTGCAGGTGTTCGTCAGGGGCAACAGCATCGTCTATATTAATCCAGCCACCAATAATACGGCCGTTGCGGTGGTGTACGTAATCGCAACGTGTGGTTCACTTTTCTTCTCCCAAATCACAGACATGGTCATCTTTGGAGGTGCAAACCTTGTCATTCTATTGACCGTGATGGCGGTCAAACGGTACGCGTTCACCTCACTGTGGTGTGCCTACGCGGCGGTGGCGAGTGTGATCATCCTCGCATATTTTTGGAGGAGCAGCGGACATAGACCCTTCCGGTATGCGCACACGATGTGAATTGGAAGGTTCTGGTGCAAATTTTAGCGGCGTCGGAAGTCGCGTCGGAAAATGGCCGCGGAGTGATTATGCAGCAACCACAGCCGTCCAGATTGCCGGAATTGTCGTCGGCCGGCCGGGCAGCTTTCCGACCTTGAATTGGTGCTTCCTGATTTTCGATGCGAGTTCAATACCGCTGATGGTGACTGCCGCTGTATGGAAGCGCTTAAAGCCCAGCATCGGTCGGATCCGTTGTTGACGCGGCGATGGTCTTGTTCAATTCCATTATTAAGATACTTGCTCGAGCGGACCCGGACTCGCTTCGGCATCTTTCCTTCTGCCTTCAGTTCCCGAACCGCCCGATGCGAGGCCGCGTATGCATCGAGGGTGATGACCCGAGGCGTTCCGTTTCCGTTCATCGCCTTCTGAAAGAAACGTTTGGCTGCAGCGACATCCCGTTTTGCCGTGAGCAGGAAATCCACTGTGCGACCCTGCTTATCGACGGCACGATAGAGGTATGTCCAGCGGCCCTTCACCTTTACATATGTCTCGTCACAACGCCACGATCCGCCCACCGAACGAGCGTGCCGGCTCCAGCGCTTCTCGAATTCCGGGACGTACCGCTGCACCCAGCGCAGAATCGTCGTGTGGGCCAACTCGATCCCGCGCTCGCCGATCATATCCACCAGATCGCGTGAGCTCAGTTTGTAACTGAGGTACCACCTGACACACAGGATGATGACCTGCTGGTCGAAATGCCGCCCTTTGAACAGCTCCGTCCCGGTTGCCGTCATCCTCGCCATTATTCCAGTGCGGCTCAGGCCCGCGACTTTGCACCAGAACCCTTTTTTGAAATGGGCCCCATCGCTGAGGCTTTAGGTTAAGTTTGGCAGCACAAACACCAGTGGAGTTTTAAGTTGAGTTCTGATGTATGACTATCGGATGCGCACCGACACTGTGCTTCACTTTGCTCCCGGAAGTGGGTACCTTCAGTCGCCCGCGCTAGAGTGAGATTTCATAATGTCAAAGGGGAATCGTCGGTCTCCTCAACCAGTCTATTGATTGCAGGAATCTTCAAATGCCTCGTTTTCTAGCCGGCCGGTAGCATCCGCGACGGCGTCATCTGTTCGCGTTCCGTTTCTTCTTCACTCAAAGTAATAGGATCAGCGGTAAATGGCATGCCTACAAAGACGGATCGAAAGACTAAATGTTACTCAGAGACGAGCCACTAGAGGCGCGCGTAGATTGGGACCAGATAAGTCGAAAATAACCGGCCAAACTGAATAGGGCGCTTACCCTGAAGCCAAAGTCTAGACCGATTTGCGCGGTTATTTCTAACTATACGCTCATGTGCTGCGTACCCAGCGTTACACGAGAATGGAGTCGCCTCAGATGGGGTCGGCGCAATTTCCCGCATGCGCGCGAAGCGTTTGCCGACGACCACCATGTCGTTGTCGGCTACTCGGTTGGCTCGGATACCAGCTTTAGCTGATATAGCGTCGCTGCGGATGCCCATGATTTCGCGAAGTTCGACACTACTGAAATTAGAAACTCCGATACCAATAATCTGGTCGTTCAAGTCCGCGATAGCAACGACTGCGCCCCGGGAGAACTCGCCCGTTACAGCCTTAACTCCCACAGGGAACAAGGACGCTCTTTTTAATAGGGCAATAATAGCTCCGTCGTCGACCGTAAGAACACACTCCCGTCGGCGGTTTCGGATTAGCCTTTTCCAGTAGGCTCGTCAGAAAAAATCGTGGGTTGATTCCGGCTCGGGTAGTTTGCCAAGTGAGTGATAGAGGGCGAGTTCGAGACAGCGGAAGGTGCGGAATCCGTAGGATTTTCTCATAGTGACTTTGGCTTTGTTGTTCAGGCCCTCGACGACGCCGCTGGAGAGCAGCTTCTGAGCGCGGAAATAGTTGAGGATCAGTTCGCGATGCTCGCGCAGTGACCGGGCGATCTTCTTCATGGGCTCGATGCGGGAGCGCATCACCTGCCGACACCATTCGTCGAGGAACTTGCCAGCCCAGGTGGGGGAGTTGTAATCCCAGAGTTGCTGAAAGGCTTCCTTAAGAAGGTAAGCACGGACGGTCTTCAGGTTGTAGCGGAGCAGATCGCGCAGCCGGAAGCGCTGTTCGGTTTTCAGGTTCTCTTCGCGTTTGAGCAGCAGCCAGCGCGACTTCTTCAGCACCGGCACGCGGCCTTCGCTCGCCATGCGGCGCGATTCTCCGGCGCGGACTTCGTCGAGCGCCTTGTTCATTTTCGCCACGATGTGAAAACGATCGAGGATGTGAAGCGCCTCGGAGCATTTCTCGCGAATGACTTTCAGATAGGGCTCCCACATATCGGAGCAGACGAACACGATCTTCGAAGCCAGTTCGTCGCCGATGACAGTGAAGAATCCCTGAAAGGATTCGATGGTTCTTTCGCGGCCCACCCAGAGCAGGCGGGTGACGCCGAGGTCGATCTGATAAACCAGCGTCAGGTACTTGTGGCCTTTGGCGTACTGGATTTCGTCGACGCCGATGGCATCGATCTGGCCGAGCAGCCGGTGCTCCAGCCCGAAGGTGACGACGTGTTCCACGGCGTCGAAAACCTTTTCCCATGAAGTGCGAAACGCCTCGGCCGTTTCCTTCCATGACAGTCTGCGCGCCCAGCGGGCCAGAAACAACATGTACGCTCTGGTCAGGGTACGCTTGCCGTCGCCCCACGGAACTTCCTCGACGACGACCGCCTGGCAGCGGCGGCAATCGACGCGCCGCATGGAGTAGAGCAGAAAAACCAGAAATCCCCAGAAAGGAATGAACTCGAATCGCCTTTCGGCGAGTTGATCGTAACCAGGCGCCGGCTGATGGCAACGCGAACAGATCGCCGCCGAACCCTTACGCGGACGCACGGCGATCTCAATACTCTTGTGATCGGGACTGAAGCGAGGCCTGCTGGTAAACGAATCCCCGGAAACGATGACAGCGGTTTAGAATCGTGATGAGCTGAAGCATGAAGTGGAAGATAGCGGCGGCGAGAACTACCAAAATAAACCGCGCCACCGCGCCACGCCACGACCTTGAACATTACTGCCGGGATCTCAACGGTTGGCCCCGCTCGTGGATGGGATTGGAAAAAGATCTGCCACCCGGCGAGCAGTTGCTCACCCTGTTCCGTCCGTTCCTGGAAAATCTGGCCGCGTCTGATCTGTCGCCGAAGACGATCCAGAAACACGTCGACAATATGTGGGCATTGGGCGGGGAGTTCATCCGCGACCTGAACTACGACCCGTCCCTGAGAAAGCGACCGGTCGAACAGCACCTTTTCGAAATGATCGAAGACGGCGGCCCGCTCCTCTATGATGGCGGCGAAGATCAGCAGAGATCCTTCGATTCCACTTGCAGGAAATTCCGCCGGTTCCTCACCGCGACGGCCCGCTGACGCTCGCCATCACCCACAGATTTCCCCGACGAGGCTTCCAGTAAGCGTATTGGGAAGAAACGCTAACGCCATAAGGGATTCCGATTCCTCTTCCCTTCAAGAATCTGACTACCCTGATCGTATCGAAATAGAACGATAGTCTATTCAGGGGTTCACCAAGCGCATCTTCCGTTTCGCTCACCTTTATACATACGCGATCGCCCAGGAGTTGTGAAAACTTACGCAAACCCAGCCTCAACTCATCAAGGTTGTCCTCGATTAGGACCTGCTGGCAAACCGCTGTACCCTCAAGCGATTCCGCAACCCGTTCAAAATATTCGCGCGAGAAATCTCGAACAAGTCCTAAAGTGGCGCCTGCTCGACCCAAGCCCATCGATTGAACTGTGCGAGCCATGTTCTCGGGAGGGATACACTCGAGACATTCCGCACCCTTGGTCTGGGAGACCTTCGATAAATTGAACAAGAGCAGACTCGTCTCACCCGGCGATGCCCCATTAATGACATCTCGCAAAGCCCCGTCGAATCGCATGTCCTTGAGCACACGCCAGCCATTTCGATGGTCCGCCACGGAAAGGACGAGCATCGCCCAGCCGAGATAATTCAAGTTGGACTCTCGTTCTAGCCCGCGCCGGAGTGCCTCGTGCAGCTCGACCTGGCCGAGCAATGGCGACACAAACCTTCCCTCTATACGGATACGGATTATAAATTCACAAATATTGCGCGGTTCCGATTTAATGTAAGCAGCAAACAGCGCATCGGGGATCGTCGAGTACCTCGTCGAGAGGGCCGCATATTCTGGCATTCCAAACGAGCGGCATACGTTTGCGTACAGCTTTGCCAGTGAAGAGTGATAAAGGAGAATGAAACCGTTCTGCTCCTTCAACTCGCCCCGTGAGAGGAGCGAGGCAATATCAAGACCGAGATGACCTTACAGGAACGCCCGTTCGATAGCACTGCTGTCCAAATTAGCCGGGACGTGGCATAGCAGTGATTGAAATGGTTGGAGATAGCGAGGTCGATTGCGTGCGGGGCGGAAGCAGGGAGCCAGGTCCACCAGGCTTGAGTGTTCAGGTGTGCTGTCCAGATTAAGTGGTGCTTGATGCCCTCCCTGTAGGGAATGTGTGTGACTGGCGTCTGGACTGCTGTCCGAATTAATCGCCGAAAGCCAGGTTCATTTGGCCATCGTGAATTCCCTCCAGCGCCGGTGGCGCCTGGAAAGGATCATTGAGCCATTGGAACAGATCGCGGTAGACGAACAGTTGTTGCCGCAACAGGGCCACCAAATTGGACAGGCTCCAGGCAAAAGTGCTTTTCAGTTGCAGGTACTTGATCATCAGCATGGCAATGAGTGCGGTCCAGATCTGGGCCTGAACGGCATTTTCCGATGTCCCGACGAAGGTCTTGATCTTCAGGGACCCTTTCAGCGCCTTGAAAAACAGCTCGATTTGCCAGCGCTCTTTGTAAATGCTGGCGATGGTGGACGCCGCCAGAGTGAGATTGTTGGTGACGAATACCATCGTCTCCTGCTTGTCCTCCACCCAGATTTCAATGCGTCGCAGGCGCGCCTCCGGCCCAATGTCCTGTTGACTGCATAAGACGATGACTTCATCGCGGATGATGTTGCCACCTTCCGCCACTGGCCGCACTTGGACGATCCCATATTCGGCGCTGTCCTTGAGGCGGGTGACGAAATGCACCTTCTGATTCGTCAACTTCAGCCACCAGCCATGATCGGCGTAGCCGCGGTCGAACACCAGCATGGTTCCGGGTGCGAAGCTCATGCCTTTGGCGGCGGTGATATCGGCCGTGTTGCCTTCCGTCAGCACGGCGTAGCTGGGCAGATATCCATCGTGATCCAGAACCAGGTGCAACTTCACTGCACCTTTGGTTCGCTTGTAGTGCGCCCAGTCGAACGCCGACAGACATAACGGGATCACCGTGGAGTCCAACGACAGCAGCTTATGTTTGAAGCGAAACCTGCGTTTGTGGACCTTTGCTTCCACTTGGCAGCGCTTCAGCAGAGCATGAAAAACCGTCTGGAACAACTGCCAGGGGCGGTGCTGGTTGGCGTAACTCAGGGTGGACCGCTTCGGCGGTTCGGCCACGCCCAGGTGGCGCAGTTTTCCTTCACACGCGGCCAGACCGCCGGTGATCTCGCGCAGACTCTGCGCATGGCCCTAACTGACAAAACAGCATGGCGATCAACTGCGTTCCAACTGGAAAAGCCGCGCGCGTGCCGCTCGGCCTGATGCTTCCGTACGGCCGCTTCAAACTCCGGCCGGGGAATCAACTGCAAAATCTGGCTGAAAATGCTGCATACTCGATTCAAGGTGGAATCTCCGTTTGTTGAATTGGTTTCTGGCGAACCCAATTTAACGTAACGCAGGTTCCACTCACTCCTTTCAGTCCCGAGCCACCTTAGTCCCGTGCTCACGAGTTAATTTGGACAAGAGTGGTTCGATAGGTACCTCGAATTTATAGAAAACGGAAACCACAAAAAGCGCAGTAACAGCGTCCGGAGAGAGCGAGCGGAGCTTTTCCAAGTCGCCCCGCACGGTCTGGAATACTTTCCTCCGTATCTCTGGCAGATGTACCGCTGAAGAGCCAGTCCATTCTCTTAAATACCTTCCGAGCAGAAGAAGGTCGTTACCGCATTCCTCAAGGAAGGATTTGAGAAATCGCTCGGGGAATCGCATGCCCAAACCGTTTCTTGCTAAAGAAATCAGCTAGAGGTTCGACAATTGCGTCCGCGCGGACATCAACGGATGTCATATATCGGGAAAAATTGTAATGGACGCTGTAATCCATCTCCAGATCTTTGCCCTGGAGCGGCCTCGAAATAAATACTAGGTTGAGCTTTGAATAGTTCGCATAGACGAATGCGAAAAGACGGGAGGCCCGAGAAACGTCTAGATGAACATCGTCCAGAACCAGAACCGCCCGTTCCCGGTCCAAGAATCTTGAAGCAGCGGGCGTCGTGAGAAACTCCAGAAACTCGTCAGTAATGAGTGTCGGCCTATCGAAATAAAGCGCCGCCCGTTTAGCGCGCGACCACTCATACGCCAGATTCAAACCTATGACAGTTTTGCCGCTTGACGGCGATCCCTGGATATAGACAAACCTTGCTCTGTGAAGTAGGTCGCGGATGGCGGCAAGTTCAGGTCTGGGAAATATGCATCCATTTCTGAAATCAGCAAGTTTTGGGTCGCCATCCCGAAAGTATTCCGAGGTGTTCCACGACGCATCCAACACCTTTTCCGCGAGCGGAAGGACGATTTTGCCGCGCTGCAATCGATGCTCGTACGCGCGCGGCAAAACGGTTGACTTAAAGAAATCCAAAACCAGCCGAACGAGGTATAGCGCACCGATTATGGAAAGCGCGATAATACCCACCCACGTCGGCCTGCTTAACAACTCGATCCATTCCTTCACATGTGACTCGCAATCGCCCGCGCATCAATCTTACACTGGTGCCGCGAGGAGGTGCTGAATCCTAATTATTGGCTTCGCCCGTTGGGTAGGTCCATCCTTATAGATTCCGAGTGAAGTGCCCGTCCCGTCAATTTGACGGGAAACGCCCGCACCGAGGTAAGACAGTTTCGATCGAAAAAGGGAATACTGCCGCGTCGCTGACCCGCCAAATCCTCACTCGCGACATTGGCCGGTTATTTTGCCCGTTGCTGACATGTGTTCTACCGCGTCGAAAGTGAGCCCGAATAGGTCCGGTTACCAGAATATGCAGCAGCTTTGGTCGCACGAGGCGAGCTGAAATACACGGTTCGACGTGCTGAGAGCGTCTCTCCCCGCAAACAACCCGACATTTCCGACATTTGTCACTCAGATAATTGATTCCATAGGTATAACCCATGTCGGGTCGCGAGATTTCGCCCGACATTGCACCTGACATTTGCCATCACGAACCCGACAAATCTAGCTTGGAGGACTCGATTGCTGTTTTGCTCGCCGACTAGCGAAGTGATGAGAGCAGCGGACACTATTCCGGGCGGAAGGTGAGTAGTGCCCGAACAGGCGACAGGAGTGAGCTGAGCGCGAAGTCTCGATTGTTTATTAAGAACACCTCCGGCGATGGTTTTCAAGATGGCCAATTTCCTCGAACGGCGTTTCTGGTAGGTTTTCGGATCTCCTACTATCCACCCCAAAGGTGCGTCACCCCTCAGCGGGACGCGGCATTGTAGTCGTTTCGCTATCTTGGGAAAGGCAGTTCGGACAGCAAGAACAGTCTAGGGAGAGCAAAAAATGCGGAGTGAGCGCGAGAAGATGCTGGCAGGCGAACTCTATGATGCTCTAGACCCCGAACTGATCGCGGCGCGGAGTCGAGCGCGCGACTTATGCCAGATGTTGAATACTTCGCGCGAAGGAGATGAAGAGGTACGACGATTCATTTGCATACAGCTCTTCGGGGGTGGCGGACAGACTGTCTGGATGCAGCCGCCGTTCTACTGTGATTACGGATCAAACATCGAACTAGGAAGTCGAGTGTTCTTCAACTTCAATTGCATTGTGCTTGACGTTTGCCGGGTGACTATCGGCGACTATACGTTGTTCGGTCCAGCAGTTCAGATTCTGACCCCAATGCATCCGTTAAATCACGAGCTGCGTCGCAAACAAGAGTACGGTAAACCGGTCGAAATCGGATCCGACGTATGGGTGGGTGGTGGAGCTTTCATTCTGCCCGGAGTTCGGATCGGTTCACGGTCGGTCATTGGTGCGGGCAGCGTTGTGACCCGTGACATTCCTGAAGGCGTTCTCGCCGCTGGAAATCCGTGTCGGGTGATACGAGAGATCGCGGACACCGCAGACGCTAAACGTCTGAGAAGCGGCTCCCCGGAGTAGAGCTGCTTGATCCCAACAGTGGGAAGCGGCATTACTGAAATCGGTTTTCTACCTACGCATCCGTACCGCCTCAAATCCCACACCATCCGCAGTTGGCGGTCCAAAAGTCCCCTTGGGTTTGCCAACACGCGCGTGAGCTGAGCGGGAGCTTCGACCTAACAGGGCAATTTCTTCGAATGCAGATTCCGAGAATCTTTGGTTCTGTGTCACTTCAGCGAGACGGCGACTAGAACTAGACGTTCGACTGGATTACTTCGGATGGCCGACCAACGGGGAGGCCGATCTGACAAAACTTGGACAGCGGAAGCAAGGGCGACCTTTAACTGCGTGCGAACCGTCAGCGAGTGTGCGCGGGACGCTGGCAGGTTTCAAAAGTGGAAGAGACAGTATTTTGGGCCAACCTGGATCACGGCACGGGAACACGATAAATGTTGCGTTGCGTCGACACTTTCACAAATGCGTAGACTGACGGATTGGGACCTGGGTACACATTGCCATCCGCGACAAACCGCGCTCCCGGCAGTGCCGCGACCGCTTCCTTGGATGGGAATCCCGAGGCCGGTATGGGCGGCAACAACTGACCCGGCTGTAGCGGAATCGCGTACGTAGAGTCTGCAAACTTCAGATAGACGAATTTGCGGTCCGGTGTCCATTTCATACTCGGAGGCATCGGATCGGTGCCCTGAGGCACGGAACAAGCTTCGCACACCCGCGTCGAAGAACCGCCTCCAGCCGGATACAAAACCAGTGCGCCCCAGACGCTGGAGTCCTGGGCGGGTACCCATCGCCCGTCCGGCGAGACACCCTGCGAGACGAGGAACGGCGTCGGGATCATCTTCTGTAATTCACTGCCGTCTTCCTTGATCCGATAAACGAACGGGGTTGCCTTCTCCTCGCCCTCGAATACCACCTCGCCGGGGGCGCCGAAGTATGCCTCCCAGCTATCCATCGTGGTGAGCCTCCGGGACGCGGTCTAGCCGTTCAGAGACACCAGCCACACCGGAGTGCTCCCTTTTTCTTCCACCGCCGTAAACACCAAGCGTTGGCCGTCGGGGGAGATGGTGTATCGCTGCATCTGAAAATAGGGGAGTAGCCGCTGGCGCTGCCCGGTTTCCAGGCTCGTGACCCGCCCACCCTTAATGTAGCTCTCGGTCCCGCCGGCACGTACCAAGTAATACAGCTTCTTGCTATCGGGAGAGATGGATGGCCAAAAACTGTAGCCTTCCGAAGTAATCTGCCGATCGCCGCGGGAATCGTGGACCCACAAGGTGCTCTGGCTCGTGCCGATCGAAGTTACGAAGGAACGCCCGTCGGGGGCGAAATGAATCCCTTCCTCCTCCGTGACGCCAAAGGTAATCTGCGAGGGGTTCCCGTCCGGGAAACGCTGCCGCCAGATGTGGACCCCGCTGCCGGTATCGGCGGAGAAATACATCCACTTTCCGTCGGGGGACCAGGCGGCGTCGGTACACTGCGCCGGCGCCGGAAGTCACGGCGGCCATGCAGGAGGCCGCGCAGTATTGCGTTGACATGGCGGAGATTCAGGCGGCCGCTAGCAAGATCATCGCCGCGGCCACGGGTGCCGCAGCAGGCATCGTCACCTCGGGCGCCGCAGCCGGACTCCTGCTGGGTACCGCCGCCTGTGTGGCGGGCCTCGACCCAGCCAAAATGGCGCGCCTGCCCGACATCACCGGCATGAAGAATGAAGTGGTGATGGTGCGCAGCCAGCGCAATCAGTATGACCATGCCATCCGCTCGGCCGGTGTCCATATCGTAGAAGTCGGCTTGCCGGACCGCGTTGCCGAAGCGGGCATCCGAGACGCCGAGCCGTGGGAGATCGCCGCCGCCGTGACAGAGCGCACCGCCGCCATTGTCTACGTGGCCAACACGAGCGCTCGCCCCACGATTGAGGAAGTAGCCCAGGTGGCCAATTCCAAACACGTGCCGCTGCTCGTCGATGCGGCCGCGCAACTGCCGCCGGCCGCCAACTTCCGCCACTTTATCGCTGCCGGGGCCGATTTGGTGGCCTTCTCAGGAGGCAAGGCAATCGGTGGCCCGCAAGGCTCCGGTATCCTCTGTGGCGGGCGCGACCTCATTATGTCCGCGGTACTTCAACAACTCGACCTCGACATCGCGTGGGAGCTATGGTCGCCACCCCCGAGTCTGATCGATAAAAACCGGCTGGCCGGACTCCCCCCGCATGGGATCGGCCGGCAGTGCAAGGTGGGCAAGGAAACCATCGTGGGGCTGCTGGTGGCGCTTCGCCGCTTCCTCGCTGAGAATGAGCAAGCCCGCCATGACCGACTGCTCAGCCTGGTGAAGCGGCTCGATTCGGCCACTGGCTCCCTCCGCAGCGCCCGGACCGAAGTGCGCACCGACGGCGCGACACCCAGGTTCATCCTCACGCTCGCACGCGGCTTCAAAATGACCGGCATGGACGTCTGCATTGCGCTGCAAAACGGAACCCCGTCTATCCACGTTGATTCTTCGCAGGCAGCCAGCGGCGTCATCGGCTTTAGCCCTGTCTGTCTGCGTCTGGAAGATCCGGACGTCATTGGCCGCAGGCTGCGGGAACTGATCGGATAGCACGAACTCTCCGCGTGCGGGAAGGCCTCCCTCGGCCTCCGGCCGAACTCACTGTACCACGATGAGAAGACATGCGCTCACGGCATGTAGAACTGAAAGCAATGTACGATCTCCTAGGGAGCGTCTCTCCACGTTTAGAACCCGACATTTCCGACATTCGCCATTAGGTCATTGATTCTAACGGTCGGGTTGCGGAATTTTTCCCGACATTGCACCCGACTTTGCGCCATCACAAACCCGACAAATCTCGGCGATCGATCCGTTGGCTCGCACCGGATATTAGACCAGGCAACTCTCGTCCGCGTCCTTGAACGGCTTGCCGAAGAATTGATAGTCGGGTGGAGGCACCCTCGGTACCTTCGATGAAGTCATTACTAGACGCAGAATATTGGCGCTCGTCCCGCCTCCCTGAGGGCAAGCATCGAACGCTGACCCGTACTTAAGTAAACTCCAGGCCGAACAATTGTGCCTGATCCATCCGAAAGCGCAGCATAATTGGCATTTTCTCCGCGTGACCAAGATCCTCATTGCCCTGCCAGTCGAGGAATACCCAATGAAGATCGCCCGTTCTTGGAGAACCCTCCGCGAACGAGCGGCCTGGCAGAGGTTTCCCGTCCAGCCCGGCCACTTCCACCAAAATGGCCCCACCGCGCGTGGTAAGCGCGTTAATTTTCAATTTTCTTCCCGCAGGCATGATTCCAACCGTCGCAAACTCGCCCCGCTCCGGTGCCTCGAGCGCCACGATTCTACCTTTCGGCCATGTCGCATAACCCACTCCGTACTTCCACAATTTCCGGGGGTATTTGTGGGGTACATTGTAGCCCGAGTACGGTAGAACCCAATCGCCGTTCGCCAACTCCACCAGATTCGGGTGGGCGAAGATACAGCCGCCGTCGAAACTTCCGAATGCGCCAGTGGAAAGTACGGGCGAGCCGTTTAAGAAATGCCAGAGCTTACCGTCGTGACTGGTTGCAAACGCCACGCTGGTGTTGTCGTTCGACGTGTGCCAGATAGTAGGGAAGAGAAGATGATGATCGGACGCGCCAGGAATTGTCGTCTTGGCATTCGTATACAGCAGGTCGGTCGGAAGCAGATCGGGACTCGGTTCGAGGATCGTTTCCGCCAGAGGAAATTCGCGGTAATTCGACGTTTCCGAGCGGCCGATGGAACGCCGGCCGATCTGCCATGCTTTCCCATCCGCTCCTGGCGCTTGCTTCGATCGTAATCCGGCTACCCATGTCCGGGTGTAGGCCACGTACTTTCGAATCTGCGGATCGTAGTAGGCGGTCAGCTGCGTGTCTGTAACTTCCATCACCATCGGTTCCTGAAACTGAGTCCAGTGAAGACCGTCGGATGACACAGCGCCCGTCATTCCAGTGGCCGTGTTTCCGGCCCGCCGAAAGGTTCGGGGATCCCAGTCATGCGGCCTCTTGCGAAGATACTCATCGCAGACACCGGCCGGATAAGTTTGTTCGGCGATCAGTTTGTAACGCTCGGAGGGAGGGGCCGAAGGATCAACGAAAATCGATCCGCCATCGGTCTTGAAGATATTCACGATGTTGTTCTGGCGGCTTCCGTTTTCCTCAACGATTCCGAGCTTCGGGCGCTTCCACTCAATGCCATCGTTCGACTCGAAGTACATGTAGTGCTTCTGACCTGGAGGGTTGCCGGAGTTGGTGAAGGGGCCGCCCCATCCCCGGTACACGCCGCCATCCTTTATGACCGTTGTGATAGTGACGGATCCCTCCTCCCAGGGATGTTCGGCATTTAGCAAAGGGGCGGACGCACGTTGGGGTGCCAGTGCCCTGATGCGAATGCCATAAGGTTGATCGAAGTGCTTGAACCTCGCGGCTGCCGGCGGAACCGCGTCAGTAAGGCTTACTTTCTTTCCGTTCGAGTCCATCCAGACGAAACTGCCGGTGCGTACGTAATACCAATTCAGAAAGACCATGCGCTTCCCGGCAAGTTCATAAGGCTCGCCCAGAAGGTTCGATTCGGCAGGCCGTGGACTCTCGGCCGCGGCAGCACTCAATGCAAGCGGTCCGGAGGCCGCACTCGCGAGAAATGTTCGTCGTTTCATATCGCTCTCCTAATTTAAAGCGCAATGCGCCTGGAACGTTAGATCTTGTTCCGGACGGCGGCCACCGAGTCCATGCAATTTGCCACGCATGGACCACTGTGATATTTTTCTTAAGCTGATGCCGAACCCTGGCACTACTGAAAACGGTCTTAGAGAGTTGTACCGGCAGCACATTACAAAGGTGCTGGAGAGTGGAGATTTCGCCAACTCGCGTACGGTTCGCCAATTCCTCAAGTACGTTTCCGATGCCGCTCTGGAAGGGCGCGTACACCTGGAGCAAGAGGAGATTGCAGGACGCGTTCTCAATCGCGGAGTGGATTTCAATCCGATGGACGATGCGTCGGTCCGCAAACTCGCCACCCTGACCCGGCAGCGGTTGGAAAAATACCAAGCCGGAGAAGGTGCTTCCGATCTGGTCGTGATGACCCTGCCGCTAAGGTCGTATGTGCCGGTGTTTCGCCTTCGCTCTGCGCCCGCAGATGCGCCTCCGGCGGATGGGCCAGAAACTTCCCGGCCAACCCTGGCGGTTTCTAACTGGCGAAAATGGTTACTGGGGCCCATCCTTATCCTCAGCCTGATGGGCATCGCGTATCTGGTTGTCCGGCCGTCGATCTTCGCTTCGCAATCGCAATTCGTCATTCACACTCATCGGGGCGACATTCTGCACGGCAGCAATGATGCGCCGCCCGGCTCCATAAAGTTAGGACCGCCAGTCTCGGCGGCGGATGAAGTTACAGTCCGCATGACTTTCTCGCCGCAAGCGGCCAGTCAACAGGCTGGCATCATGATCTTTGAAAACGCAGACCGCTACGTGAAGCTCGGACGGCAGTTCACTTCCCGCAACCAGTGGGAGTTTGGCCTGGAAACCCAGGCACGCTATCAAAAGCCGCCCGGCACTTTCGCCTACGATGCCACAGGCCAAGATGGCAACACCGTTTGGCTTTCCATCCGGCGAAACCACAATGTCTTTGAGGGGTTCACCAGCCGGGACGGGACGAGTTGGGTCAAAGTCGGTAACACTCTCGAAATGCCCGATCCCATGCCGAACGCACGTGCTGCGATTTACGCTTACAACGGGCGAACCAACGCCCCGTCGACGGTTGCGGCGTTCGACAATTTCCGCATCGGGCCGTTCTTTCACAATCTCGATGCCGCCCGGAGCCCGGAGACGCTTGTCGAAGGGTGGAAAGCAGCGGAGAATTGCGCTAACGGTCTGGGCACGCCTCGAATCATGCCGGATGGCGGGCTGGATTTCATATTCGGCAACACTTCCCGCAAACGTTGCGACTGGATGTATACCCGCGCGGTGCCGCCTGGCGATTGGACGCTCCAAACGCATGTTGATTTTCAGTATCTGAGCAGTACCATCGCCGGGTTGATCGTCAATGCCAAGAACGGATATTTCCGGCTCATCCGATGGGACATTAATAACGGATCGATTACATCCGAGCACTCTGGACACGATCAGGTGAGTGAAGCCGATTTCCCGGGCAATCCGGCGGTTACTTTGCGCATCGATTGTAAGTCGGGCATCCTGCATTCGAGTTTCAGCCGCGACGACCGGCAATTTATTGACATCGCCAACGACATCCGGCTTGCGGACCTGGGGCCGGAACCGCGTTTCGGGATCCACGCGGGGGTCAGCAGTTGGGTAGGAACCGAACCGCCGCCTCCGGCCCGGTTCTACTACATTCAGCGGCTGGTGACATCTGTTTCGGACTACCGTTGAGGTGTTGAGATTCATTGTCAAAAATCAAACCGTGCGCTGATGTGCACGTCCCGCGAAGTTGCCGAGGTCAGCCGGCCAAAACTACTGCTGGCGATGTTTGTCGTCAGACCGCCCAGGCTCGTGTGATTGAAAGCGTTGAACGCGTCCATGCGCATGCGCAAGCGATATCGCTCAACAAAAACGAAGTTCTTTGAAAGGGATGCGTCCCAGTTCCACAGACCGGGGCCATATAGGCCATTGCGTCCGAGATTACCCGGGCGCGCCTGGGCGCCGCTCGCCGCCACGTTCGGGATTGACAGAAACGCCGCCGGATTAATATAGCGCAGTGTGCTTGAGTAATCAGACAAGAGAGGGTTGATTCCGGCGATGACATCGGGTCGATCGGCGGGATAGGAAGAATTTCCGTTTGTAATGTTAAACGGCAAGCCATCATTGCCAGTGAAAATTCCGGCAACCTGCCAGCCGCCCAACAGTGGCCGCATCGCGTGGACGTCATGATGAATCCATGCGGAGAAGGGCAATTCGTAGAGGAAATTCGCGTTGAAGGCTTTTCGTATCGAGATCGGTGTCGGTCCCAGTTCCGCGCGAATGTTGTTGTTGTCTTGCGGCTTTGCGCCGCCAACGACATCCGCCGCGCCATATGACATGTTGGAGGCCCAGGTAAAATGCGTTCCAAACATAAAGCCTTTGGCGAAGCGTTTTGTCAGGCTGGTTTGAAGACTGTTGTAATGACTGGCATCGAGCGGCCTATTCAGTACGAAGACGGCAAACGTGGGGTCCGGGGCGACACCAGTTAGCCGGTTCGGCAAATTGATGGTTTCGTTGGTTATCATATTCAGACCACGATTGCCGACATAGCTGACGCTGAGCGCCATTCCGCGGCCTAATTCCCGCTCGATCGCGAGCATCCACTGAATGCTTTGGGGGTTCGGATAGTTCGGATCAATGGTTGTGTTGCTGGCGATTTGACTCGACAGAACCCCGGAAGCCTGCAGCGCAGTAAGGGTAGGGATGAACGCACTGCGGTCAATCGGGTAGCCCAGACCGGCGGCAAGGTTTTGGGGTCTGCTTAGAGTGGCCCGGAAGGGAACATTGCCGCTGGCCTGCATTTCGGTTACCGGTCCCGCGAACATGGGGCGGGGGCTGACGAACGTCCCGCTACCACCGCGAATCACCGTCTTGCGGTCCTGGCCGATCGTCCACGCAAAGCCCACTCTTGGCTGAATGCCTTTATAGTCCGCGTTGTAGATGCTGTCGGAGGGGCGGTACGGACCGAAGCCAATTCCGAGTTGAGGCCGGGATGGGTCGATGTCGCGGTTGAATAGACGGCCGTCCCGCTCCTTCGGCACGGTAAAATAGTCATAACGGATGCCTAAGTTCAGCGTCAGGTTGGACGTCAGTTTGTACGTATCCTGAATGTACCCGCCGAACTGGTACATATGCAGCTCGGAGGGAGGTACATCGAAAGTAATCGACACGCTGTTCGGGATGTTACTTTGGAAATCGCTCAACGTGGAGTAACTGAAGTTGGCGGTGTTCTCGTCGATCCGGCCGGTACTCTGGCGCTGAAAAACACCTCCGAACTCGAGGGAATGCTTGCCGCGATTGAGGGCGAAGTCCTGTATGAAGGTGTGGGTGGCCCCGTTCAATACGTAGTATTCCGCGCCGGACGTGCCGAAACCGGAAAACGAAACGCCGGGCAGCCCGGTGTCGAAACCATTGTCAACGCGGAACATGTACAGCCGGTTGTAGCCATAGCGCGTGGATGAGGTCCAGTTCCCGCCGCTATGGGTGTAGCTGCCGTTGTACATATTCGTCGTGGCATCCGTCACTCGCGGGTTGATGGCCACGATCCGGGGTGAAGTCTTGTCGGGCGCCGAACGCGTGTAACGAAAACTGATCTGGTTTGTGGCCGACAGGTAATAGTCGATTCGTTCCGCGGTGTTGCCGTCTTTTTGCGAGAGGGAGCCTGTGCCGGAATAAAGGCTCGTCAACGCCGTAGCATTGCCCGCCGGTTGCGGCGCGGAAGGAAACACGGCGAAAATGGGCGCCCACAACTTCGGACTGACGCTTATCAGGTAAGGACTCGGGACACTGCCGCTGATCGCCTGGAACGCGGTTGACTGCACTCCTTCATAACTCCCAAAAAAGAACAGTTTGTTGCGCAAAATCGGGCCTCCGATGGATCCTCCGTACTGGTTGAAGGTGGAACGTGGCCGTGTGGTGAGGAACTGATTCCGGGCATCATAGTAACTGACATCGTTGAGTTCGAATACGTCGCCGTGAAACTGATTTGAACCACTTTTCGTGATCAGGTTCACGTTCCCGGAGATCGTTCCGCTAACGGACGCCGGAATGATGCCTTTCACTACGCTCACTTCGGCAATTGCGTCTGAGTTGAGAGTATTGATGATATTTGGTTGTTGATAGAAGCCGAAAGCCGGTTCCTCGGGATCGGAACTTGCGTTAGTTCCGTCGACTGTGATGCCCATCGATTCGGGCGACAGCCCGTTGAAAGCGATCGCACCTGTCGCGCCGGCTGTCTGCGCTGCGGAAACAACGGCGACGCCCGTGGATAGGTTGGTCAACCCCGTCCAATCCAGCCGCTGTTGCGGCAAATCCTGGACCTCCCGGTTGGTGATTGAGAAGGTTGCTTCGGCCGGCGGACAAGAAGGTGGCTGGGGCGGAGGAGTGGACGAGCCGCCGGCTGATGCAACCGTTCGGTGAACTAGACCGCTGCGCCCGTCGGCGGAAGGTCGTTCGCAGCCGCTATGGGTTTTGCTTGATGTGGATGGATGGCGCTGGTGCGCCGGCAGCGGAACTTGCTGAGGATTTGCGGGCGGCGGGTGGGGCCAACGTCGTGAATTTCTCCGAAACAGCGGCGTGGCCGCACGATCCTGCGACGGAAGAATACGGAATGAGAAGCTCCGGGACGAGACTCTCCGCTGCGCTGCTGGACAGCAGCGTGCGGGTGAAGCGTTGTTCTCACTGGCTGGCTCATGAGGAGTCGGGGAAGCGCCACGAGGGAGCCACGACGAGAACACGGATCATCTCGCCCTGGCCGCAGACCGGACAGAGCCGCGAGGAATCCGCCGGCATCTGAGGCCGGTTATGGTAGTCAGCGGGATTCGGCAGCAGGTCGTTGAGAGGCGTGGTAAGCAGGCGGCAGAGTGTCAGCCGTGCCTGGCGATGGCAGTTGGCCAGCCAGCCGAAAAACCGGATGCGCTGAAAACCCCGCGGCAGCACGTGCAACAGAAAACGCCGGATGAACTCCTCTGCTTCTAGCGTCATCACCCGCGACTTCTGGTTGTCCTTGGAACGATAGTCCTTCCACTGGAACGTCACCTGGCCGTTTTTCACATCGAGCAGACGTTGGTTGGACAGCGCCACGCGATGAGTATAGCGGCCAAGATATTCGATCACCTGGCGCGGGCCGCCGAACGGCGGCTTGGCGTAGACTACCCATTCGGCGATGGTGAGAGGAGCCAGATAGGCGTCGAATCGATCGGGCGCGTGCAACGATTCCAGCTCTCCGAAGAAACGGAGTTTTCCTTTTTGGAATGCAGTCTGGAGCTGTTGGAGGAATAAGCGGCGGAACAGACGCGACAGCACCCGGACTGAGAGAAAGAAGCCGGATGGACAAGACACCCAATGCCGGCCGTCCGGGGAAAGACCGCCGCCCGGCACCACGCAGTGCAAATGAGGATGATGGAGAAGATTTTGTCCCCAGGTATGGAGCACGGCAAAGAAACCGATGGATGCCCCGAGATGCCGGGGGTCGCCGGCGATGGTCTGGAGCGTTTGCGCGGTGGCGCGGAACAGGATGTCGTAAACGGCTCTGCGGTTGTAAAACGCGATTCGGGCAATCTGTTCCGGCAGGGTGAAGACGAGGTGAAAGTATTCCACCGGCAACAGTTCGGCCTTTCGTGCTTCCACCCACTTGGCTCGCGCCAGCGATTGGCACTTCGGGCAGTGACGGTTCCGGCACGAGTTGTACGAGATGCGAGAGTGAGCACACTGGCCGCATTCCTCGACGTGGCCGCCCAATGCTGCCGTGCGGCATTCCATGATGGCATCGATGGCCCGCTCTTGCTCCTGCAGCAATCGATGGCTCTGGCGGTAAGCCGGAGCGTCACGCCGGAAAATGTCGGCCAGCTCGAAAGCCGGCCGGGACAACAACATTACCTCTTCGCCCGGCTGGGCTTCCGGCCGAGTTGGTCGAGTGGGCTCTTGGTGGCGGCCACGCGGCGCGGCGAGACTTGGGCGTACCGGGCGGTGGTATCGATGCGGGTGTGCCCAAGCATCTCCTGGATGATACGTAAATCCACACCGCTATCCAGCAGATGGGTGGCGAAGCTGTGCCGCAGCGTGTGGACCCTCACCCGCTTGGCGATGCCTGCCAGCGCGGCCGCTTGCCGGCAGACCAACTGCAGCGTGGCCGCATCCATGTGGCGGCCCGGACGGCGGCCGGGAAACAGCCAGTCCCGCGGCCGCTCGACTTGCCACCAGGCCCGCATCACTTCGAGCAGTCGCGGCGACAGCATGGCGTACCGGTCTCTCTTTCCCTTGCCTTGCTCGACTCGGATCAGCCTGCGTTCCGAATCGATATCGGATACCTTCACCCGCACCACTTCCGAGACACGCAACCCGGCCCCATAGGCCGTCATCAAGGCGGCCCGGTGGCGTAGAGTTCCAACCTGTTGGAAGAAGGCATCCACTTCGGCCGGGCTGAGCACCACCGGAAGCTTATCCGGCACGCGAACTCGTGGCAGAGCCTTTTCCGGCC
Source organism: Bryobacteraceae bacterium (assembly GCA_963770345.1). Taxonomy (GTDB): domain Bacteria; phylum Acidobacteriota; class Terriglobia; order Bryobacterales; family Bryobacteraceae; genus CAVYPH01. The sequence continues at coordinate 154,798 of CAVYPH010000005.1, forward strand.
ACACGGTCTCCAGCGTCACCTGGTACAGAAATTTCGCCGCCGAGACGAACTGATTCACCGTCTGCGGCGACTGTTGTCTCTCGTTCAGCAAATGCAGCTGGTAGTCCCGGATGTCCTCCAGGTCCAGTTGCTCCGGGCTGGTTTGATAAAACTGTCCCAGTCCTTTAATGTGATGGATGTAGTTGCGTTGCGTCTCGGAAGCGAAGTTGCGCAACTGCATGTCTTCGAGCATGCGTCGGCGTAGCGGCGTCATTTGTGTGGGCTCCTTGAAATCTTGGATCGGCTATCGCGAATAACCTCATCCAGTCTTTCTCATCGAGCCCCCTCCAACAACTCTCTCTACCGCAATCTCCTCCCCTCCCTTCACTCGCAGAGCTTACCGCGTAGCGGTTTAGTTCATTGTTCTGAGTTGATCGGAGCTGGAAAGAGAGAGTAATGGCGTTTCGGTGGAGACGGTTACACTCTCCTGCGTGGTTCCCACCTCCAATTGCAGATCGAGGCGCAACACTTGGCCGGCGGCTAGACCGATACTTTCGCGGTTCAACTTCTGGAATCCAGCGGCTTCCACCGTCGCGTTGTACGTCCCAATGGGAATGAAGTTGAAGGTGAATTGACCCGCTTCATTCGCCTCGACGCTTTTCACAACACCGGTCTCTCCGCTTCGAATACTTAGATGAGCTAGCGGGATGGCGGCACCGGTAGGATCGGTGACGACACCGGTGACCGTCGCCGTATTGGTCTGGCTGTACAGAGCCAGTGAGAAGCCAACGAACACGGACAAGATGCTGACTAACGACTGTAGATTTCTTGACATCATAATTTCTCCTGACTTCCACGTGGAAACCATTTACCGTTGCGGGGAACGGACCTGAACGACTCTGATGCTCCCACCTTTTAACGCCCCACGGTAGTTCTGCTTTGTCCATTGGCCGTTCCCGCAAGTTCCAGAACGTTCCCCTGTGCTTTCAGCAACGTGCAACTTCAGGTTCCGGTCCCTGGAATTAGACAAGGAGCGTCTCCACGGGTTTCGAATCGGGCTGCGGCGTACCTATCGGATCGATTCGAAGCCATAGCGCCGCGCTGATCAGCAACATGACACCGATCACCACCAGGGGCGCATCGTAGGAACCGGACGCGTGGACAATATATCCGAAGGCTACCCCGGAAACCAGCGATCCTAATTGGCCTGCTGTGTTCATGGCGCCTGAGACCGCACCCGAATTTCTGCCGCCGACGTCGACGCAGATTGCCCACGCCGATGGAAGCATGAAATCGGAACTGGCATAAGCCAAAGCCAGTAGCAGGATCACCCGTGCGGCGTCCACGGGTGAGCCCAAGTTTCTTGACCAGATGATCGCCGATAACGCCGCCGGCTAAATTCGCCGCCGCCCCGAAAAGAAAAGGCAACGTGGAGAGAACGGCAAGATCTTTGTCGTTGAACGCACGGGCGCGCACCAGATAAGTATGCAGCCAGGAAATGAAGAAGTACGCAGCGTAACAGTAACAGAAGTACATCAGCAGGATAGCGCGCAGGGTGGGATGTTTAAACGCCGTGCCGAGGGAAAGCCTTTTGGTGGCAGGCAGTTGCCGATTGGCAATCTCCTGGAGTTCTGCCTGAGAGATACCGGGAGACTCGGCCGGAGAATCGCGGTACCAGGAGTGCCAGACAACCGCCCAAACCACGCCGATGGAACCGAATATCCAGAAAGTCGTGCGCCAACCCCAAACCGCTGTAATCGGGACCACCAGAACGGGCGAAAGAGCCGCGCCGAGACGAGTGGCGGTCCAGACCCATCCCTGGCTACGAGCGCGTTCCTCCGGCGGAAACCAACGCGAGATGACCGCGGAAATGTTAGGAAACGCACCAGCCTCACCAACGCCGAACAGGAAGCGGACCGCGACCAACATGCCGTAGCCCGTCACCATGCCGGTGAACGCTGTAAATGCCGACCACCAAAGTACAATTCGCGTCAGCACCCTTCGCGATCCGAAACGATCGCCCATCATGCCGGTAGGGATTTCGAATAAGGAATAGGCCAGAGAAAACGCTCCTACGACCCACCCCCAGTGCTCCAGGGAGATTGAAAACTCTCGCTGTATTCGCGGGCCGGCCACGGAAATACAGACCCGATCAAGGAACGTGATCATCGAAAGCAGAGACAGCATCACCAGGATGCGATGACGATGTTTCATGCTTCAGCTCTTCGGGTGGCCACACGGAACTTGTCCATCGCCGACTGCAAACCGTTGCGCATACAGGCGACGTCGCTGGTGCAAAAAAGCACGTCGGCCCGGTCGTACCATCGGCCTGCCTGCGCCGGATCGGTGAACAGCGCTACTCTCTTCCCTGCGGTTTTCGCCACATCGATGGCGCGATCCATCGCCGCAAGTACAGCGGGATGGGTAACTTGACCGGCTACACCGAGACTAGCGGAGAGATCACCGGGGCCGAGAAAGATCCCATCGATTCCCACTACCGCGCACAGCGCTTCGGCGCCGTCGACCGCCTGCCGGGTCTCGATCTGCGACCACAGAGAAAGCTCGCGATTGATTCGCTGCTGCTCCTCAACGAGGTTACCCGAGATTCCGTAACGGACCGCCCGCGATGCGCCGAAAAAACCGCGCCCGCCAAAGGGCGGAAAGCGCGCGTGATAGACCAGTTCACGCAAGGATTCTTCGGTATCTCCCATGGGAAGATCGAGAATGTCGGGACCACATTCCGCGGCGCGCAACACGTTCTCCCGGCGGGAATCGGTGAGCCGGATCATGGTCAGCACGCCAGCGGCCGCGGCAATTCGGCATAGGTCGGCGATTCCTTCCAAGGGGATCGTCGCGTGCTCCATCTCCAGCCAAAGTACGTCGACGCCCAGATAGCAGCACATCTCAACGAAAACCGGATCGTAAAAGTAGACGGCCGTGCCTAGCAACGGACGCCCCTTCTGGTTGAGTACCGCATCAAGTTTTGTCATGGCAGACGGCGAAATTATTTATAGCCTTCCGCCGCTTATTTCGGTAGTTCTAAATGGAGGAACTACGGGGAGTCGTTGTTCCTCAACGTTCTGGCATCGTGGTATCTGTAGAAGGCTTTTGTTCGGTGCCTGTACCGATTGTTGCTTCGCAGGTTGGTCTGGGCGCGGAGAACGTTCGGGAACGTTCTTGATGGGCTTTAGGTGGAAATTGACCGGCCTTCGACGCCCTGCGATAACACCGAGGCGGGACCCGCGTCCTCTCGAAGGTTCTGGTGCAAGTCGCGGGCCTGAGCCGCACTGGCATAATGGCGAGGATGACGGCAACCGGGACGGAGTTGTTCAAAGGGCGGCATTTCGACCAGCAGGTCATCATCCTGTGTGTCAGGTGGTACCTCAGTTACAAACTGAGTTCACGCGATCTGGTGGATATGATCGGCGAGCGCGGGATCGAGTTGGCCCACACGACGATTCTGCGCTGGGTGCAGCGGTACGTCCCGGAATTCGAGAAGCACTGTAAACGTCAAACCAACCCAGGTCAGCCGCGTGAAGCGGACCAGCGGGCTGGGGTGAGGTTGGCGACTTCAGATAGCGTCCGCCGATTCAGCCCTGGCAGTACCTCGGCGAGATAATTCTTCACGGGCATTCCCAGCCTACGGCACGATTCCACGACGGAGAGAATCGCCGCGACTTTCGGACCCGCCTGTGGGCTGCCTACATGCAGCCAGTTCTTGCGGCCCACCGCTACCGGACGCATCGAGTTCTCCGCCAGGTTGTTCGACAACTCGACTTCGGCGTACTCGAAACACCGGAGCAGCTTGGTCCACATATTTAATGTGTAGGCTGCCGCCTGGCCCAGCGCGCTTTTCGGCAACACCTGCTTTACCAGCGCCAGGCACGCCTCGCGAATCTCGCGCAACCATTCTTGGGCGTATTGGCGCCGCTGCGCCAGGCGTTCGTCCGCACTCAACTGGCGCTGGCGTGCGTCGCGGTCGATCAGAAATAATGCGTCCATGCGCGTGACCATGGCGATCGCCGCCGCATCCTGCGGATTCACTTTCACCGCGTCGACAAACTTGCGCCGCGCATGCGCCCAACAGCCGGCATGCACCAGCTTCGGTCCGCCGATGTGGTCATACCCCTGATAGCCGTCGGTTTGCAGAATCCCTTCCCACTGCCCGAGAAACTTGCGTGGACCTTCGCGCCCGCGCCCCAACTGAAATTCAAATACCGTCTCACCACCCGGCTTGCCGTATTGCCACAAGTACGCCTGATGATTCTCGCCGCGCTTGTCGTGCATCTGCACCGGCACCGGTGTTTCATCGGCCTGTAAATACGTTGCAGCCAGCAGTTGGCGCCGCATCGCCGCCACGATAGGCGCCAGCAACTCGCCCACCCGCATCACCCAGCCATCCAGCGTTGCGCGCCCGATCTCCATGCCCGCTTCGCGCTCCAGCATCGCCGCCTGCCGGTACAACGGCAAGTGGTCGCAATACTTCGCCACCACCGTGTTAATCACAACCGCGTCACTGGCCAATCCTTTTTCGACGATGCGCTCGGCCAACGGCGCGGCTGTCACGGTGGAGCAACGGCGGCACGCTCGCTTCTCGCGTTTGGTCACCCGCACGAAGTAGCGCGCCGGTTCGATGTCGAGTTGCTCACTTTCGTCGTAGCCGATCACCGTGGTCAGTTCGCCGCAATCGGCGCAGGTGCAGCTAGCGCACGGAATCACTTCTTCCACGCGCGGCAGCGTATCAGGCAGCGGCTTGCGTCCCGGATGTGGTTTGCGTTCGCGAGGCGGCGTGCTTTTCAACGGCTCCCGCCGCGACTCGGCTTCTATTTCCTCGCGCGTTACGGAGGGTTCTTCTTCGATCAGCAACTCCAGCTGCAAGTTGCTCAATGTTTCGCTCTTTGGACCCAACTGTTGAATGCGCCGCTGCCGCAACTCTTCTCTCAGCGCCTGGATTTCCAACTGCGCCCAGTGTAGTTGCCTCTCCAGTTCCGCGATGCGCGCCGGTGCGTTCATGGTGGAAAATCCATGTTACGCGAAGAACAGAAAATGTTCCAGAAGTATTTACGCCGAACGGCGGTACCAGTTCCGCGGCTGCGTTTGTTTTAGATCGAGCCCGTTCACCAGCATCGCCAACTCTTCGGCGCGCATCGTGACGCTACGCTGTTGTTCGTTCGCCACAGGCCAACGAAAGCGTCCTTTCTCCAGGCGTTTCGCACACACCCACAATCCGCTGCCATCCCACACCAGCGCTTTCAAATGCGTGTGCGTGCGATTGGAAAACAAGAACCACGAAGCACTGGAGCCGGCACGCTCGTTCGGTAGGCGGATCGTGGCGTTGTGACGAGACATATGTGAAGGTGAAGGGCCGCTGGACATACCTCTATCGTGCCGTCGATAAGCAGGGTCGCACAGTGGATTTCCTGCTCACGGCAATACGGGATGTCGCTGCAGCCAAACGTTTCTTTCAGAAGGCGATGAACGGAAACGGAACGCCTCGGGTCATCACCCTCGATGCATAGGCGGCCTCGCATCGGGCGGTTCGTGAACTGAAGGCAGAAGGAAAGATGCCGAAGCGAGTCCGGGTCTGCTCGAGCAAGTATCTTAACAATGGAATTGAACAAGACCATCGCCGCGTCAACAACGGATCCGACCGATGCTGGGCTAAGCGCTTCCATACAGCGGCAGTCACCATCAGCGGTATTGAACTCGCCTCGAAAATCAGGAAGCACCAATTCAAGGTCGGAAAGCTGCCCGCCGGCCGACGACAATTCCCCCGCATTCGCTCCCAATTGGTGGAGTGCAGCGGAGGAGACGTTCGCTGGGCTCCGCGGAGACCGAACGCCCGCCGCGCACCGAGCCGCAATCGAAGGTTCTGCCGCCCTGGGAGCGTCTCTCCCGCATAGGACCCGAGATTTCCGACATTTGCCACCCAGCTCATTGATTACAATGGTTGGATTCGTGTCGGGTTGCGGAATTTTTCCCGACATCGAACCCGACATTCGCCATCACAAACCCGACAAATGCAAGTTGCAGGACTCGATTGCTGTTTTGTTCTTGGACTGGAGGATTGAGGAGGCTGCTATCGTGCTGCCGGCCGACGCGCCGACCGGCACGGACATAACGGTAGTTGTCGAAAACGGCATGACGATCCTGGTCTCGGTAGTTCAGTAGCCTTGCCTTACGGGAGGACGATGCCGGCCGAAGTCGTCGCCGTAGCGATCGTCACCGGAACCGTCGCGGCGAACGGCAAGGAGTTGGCGTTCGTGACCACCGCTTCCACCGTGTAGTCGCCGGGCTGAAGAACTCCCCCCGAAGTTGTGGGCCACGGGATCTCGACGGTCGCGCTCCATTCGTCCGCCACAATCCGTTGGTGCAGTGCCTGCAAAAACGTTTGGCTGGCGGACCACCTCCAGAGCGTCGCGCCGACGCTGTTCTTCAGGGCAAAATCGTATTCCTGCCCTGAAGAGAACGGGAGCGTAAGCGGCAATTTCGAATTGACGTGAAGGCGAAACGTTGCCAGAACAGGCCCCGCGCCAGTCGTCGGTCCGAGCGACACACTGAAGCTTGCTTGTGGAGCTGCATCAATCGTAATATTGCCGACGCGCGCCGCGATCAAATCGAAGGTGCGCGGGCCGGCGATCGTAGACACAACCCGTCGCAACATTCCCAGGTGTTCCGCGTACTGCTCCTGCAGCGCCTCGACATCCGTGCATCCAATGGCGCGGTACTGGATCTCCAAAACGCCGACGATCGGGCCGGCCGAGCCGTCGTGATTGCCCAGCTTCAGTTGCCCCTGCCCATCCTGCTCCGGGCATGGACGGAAGGGCGCCAACCAATGGCCGCCTTCGAACTGCTCGAAGGACGTCAGCAGCATCTCCTGATTGCGGACTCCATCCCAATATACGAGCGCCCCGTACGTCTCCTCGATCCTCACCTGCAAGTCTGTATCTGTATATCCGACCAGCTCATAGTAGAGGTGGCCCGCGATAGCCACGGGCTGCCCGACGCTGACGCTGAGTGTCTGTCCGGTGGCCGGCTCCCGATACGTCCACGTATTGCCTTCGTGCAATGGAAAGAAGTCCGCGCCGAGTAGGGCGCAGGACTGTAACCCAATCGCAACAATGGCCGTTCTAAGTAAACTCATTTAATCTCCTGTTTATAATATCAACGAAGATACGATTGACAAAAGGTCACTGTTATTCTGCTTTTGCAGACGGTATGTTTTCGAACGTCCGCGGCAGTTCCGAATCGCCAGTGCGTTTGCCGATCATATGACTATACGTGCGGAATCGGAGCGGCACTTCGGCGTCAGTGACGCGAAGTCGCCGAGATTTTACAATTCCCGGTGTTGGCGTGCCTGGATCACGCGCTTAACCGGCCAATCGTGATGCCCGCGCGAGGCCCAACCTAGTGCGAGGTCTTCGACTTAAGGGCGCGTGCACAGATTGGACCAGTTAAGCCGAAAATAACCGGCCAAACTGCTTGATTATCAAGGCGTTTACGCTGGGCTCCGATGCAAGCAGATTTGGACCGGTTATTTTTAGCCAACTGGGAGTAACCCTCCGAGTGATCCCCTGCGAGATCCCTCACGCATCATTGTTGTTGCGAATCAACTCCACGTCACCAAAGTCAAAAAACTCACGGTTCGGGAAGTCCCAGATTGATTCTTGCGGCCTCGACCGCGCATTTCCAGGCGTGACTTGTCGGGTTTATCCTGGCCAATGTCGGGAGCGCTGTCGGGAAATTCCTCATGACCCGACACGTATAGGATCATTGGAATCAATGCCCTGAGTACCAAATGTCGGGAATGTCGGGTCCTGTACAGGGAGAGACGCTCTCAGGACATCAGAAAAGCTGATTTCAACTCGCCTTGCGCGATAGAAGCTGCTGCACATTCCGGTAATAAGTCTCTTCGAGCGGAACCAGCCGAGGTCCGCTAGGTCGCTTCCGCTAGAGATCTAGCGTCTTACGTCCAGAACGGTGAATCTGCCAGATGAGAATACCTAATCGGGAAAGGACGTTTACGCTTCAAGCGCCAGTCGCGGAAGTTGCGTTAGGCGCAGCCCAGACCACGCCCTCCCTCGCCGCCTCGGCTTGGTACTCCTTGATCTGCCGAACGGTGAGATCGGCCAGTTGCGATGAATCTGAAGACGGATCGGCGGCTTGCCGATACCATTCGATTGTCGCGGCGATCGCCTTCTCGAAGCCCCACACCGGCCGCCAGGCTAGGAGGTGGAATGCTTTGTCTGTGGCAGGGTTCAGCAGTTTCGCCTCGTGTACGGCCTTCGGGTCGCTCTGTCTTCCCATTTTCCCGGCCAATGCTTCAATACCTCGCTGACTAGGTCAGCGACACTGCGGTTCGACCTGAGACTCGGGCCGAAGTTGAAAGCGGATGCGTAGAGGTCACTGCTGTATGGTCGCAGAGACGGTTCGCGCAGCACGGCAGCCAACCACAGTGGGTCTAAAACATACTGCCATGGACGCGTAGCGATCTTGTTGCGGACCAGGATGACTTCACTCCGCTGCAATGCCCGCACGGAATCGGGCACGATGCGATCCCTGGCCCAATCGCCGCCGCCAATCACATTGCCGGCGCGCGCACTCGCGATACGGACCGGGTGATCCGTGAAAAACGACCGGCGCCAAGAAGCGATCGCAATCTCCGCGCTGCCTTTGCTGCCGCTATACGGGTCGAAGCCGCCTAACGGATCCTCTTCCCGATAACGTGTACCCACTCCCGGTTTTCATAGCACTTGTCGCTCGTGATCAGCACCGCTTGGCAGGGCCTTTCTAGCTGGCGCAATCTTCCATGACGTGAATCGTTCCCATTACATTGGTCATGTACGTCTCTACCGGTTGTTCAAACGAGGTTCGCACGATTGCTTGGGCTGCCAAGTGGAAGACGAAGTCGGGCTGGGTATCCTGAATCGATCGCTTGACGGCGGAGGCGTCGCGTATTTGGCCATACTCGTGATTCAGGTGTTCGCCCAAACCAAGCTGGTCGAAGAGCGAAGGCGTCGTGGAAGGTTCAAGCGCAAACCTGTGGACCTTCGCTCCCAGCTCCAGAAGCCAAGCGGCCATCCAACTGCCCTTGAATCCCGTGTCGCCGGAAAGCCAAACACTCTTGCCTGAGTAGGCGTTCTGAAGTTGGGAGAAAGGTGCGTGATTAGTCATGGGGGTGTGTCGTAATCGTTCTCGTTCTTATCAGCTGGCAAGACCCGATGACGTGCATTGCCCACGAATCGCAAAAGCGATAGCCGACGAGATCGCCGCCGATCGGCGCCGTTTGGATTTCCACCATCGTGAAGCTGGGGCCCTGAACCGCGCGCGAGAGCACCTCGCGTCCGCAGATCGCGTTGTCAATAGGTAAGCGAGACCGAGCGTCGTTGTCCCGCTCATACCAAAGACCGCGAAGAGGTTCGGTAGTCCCGGCCCGAGCGGCACATTCACCAAATAACCGGCTGTCATCGTTTCGTTCCATGCTGCCGCCGGTGCATCTGCTTTTTCCGCTCTGCCATGCAGACCGACATACGTGCCGTCGCCAGCGTGCTGGGATTGGTGCGCCCGGAGAATTCAATGTGCGAGCGGTCATGGAAGCCCGGTTCGAGGCTGCTGGCAACCGTCTCCTGCAGAGCAACATTCCCCCGCGTACAGTGACCAAAGCACGTCTTGCGCAATACAGGGAAGATGAATTGCCGTTCGAGCACTGAGTTCGACGCATGAAGCGGCTTCTTTTCCTCCTCCTCCTTGTCATCCATGGGTGACCGAGTAGTCAGAAGGAGCACGTCTGTTTCGCGTAGGCCGAGTGCTCGGAGATCGTCGATTGAGGAATCTCCCTGTTCGGGAAGAGGCGAGTTGATGAAGAGCCGGTCAGGGCCTTCATAGATGAAATCGCCCCCACCGCAAAGTCCAAGGATCAGTTCGAATGCCGCGCTCTCGTCCCGCTGCCAGTGAGGCTTGAGCCTCGTTCTCTCCCTGTAGGCAGAGGGATACACGAAACGAACCAGTTTTCTCGGTTCTGCCTTCGAAACTTCCAGTCCCATTTACGTCTCCTTTCGTGAGCGGCAAGATCTCGCCAACCTCGATTCTAAACGCACTTCAACCCGAGCTAGTTGCGCCGCGCAGCTCCAAAATCTCCGATCGGGCTTAGCATCCAGTCAGGAGCACTTACCATGACGTCACCTTCGATTTCTTTGAAGACGAAATCGCGGATTGCCTCCGCAGACATTCTCGCCGACGATCTCAAGGCACAGTGGTGGGAACTGGCGGGTAATCGCGAACTGGATACAGTCGCCGGCGACGGTGCCCGTGGAGGCGTCGTCCTCGATGAGAACGGCCAACTCCGGTGGGAGGCAGTCGACAAAAACGACAATCAGATCGCCCACGTGGAACGCAAACGCGATTGCGGCCCCTTCCAAATCGTCCAGAATAAGCTGCGAGTACATAGGCCCAACGATGGCGGCGCGCTGCGTTTCGGACCGCCGCCGCAACCCCAACCGGATGGGTTTTATTGCGAACGGCCGGATCATCCACTAAGCATCAATCGCCGCGCCTACGTGGGTATTGAACTCTCCGACGGGCGCCAGGTGGCATTTGGTGCGCAACGGCTTCCCATTCAATATGCACGGCCACTGGTTGGCTTTCCTTGCGAAGTTTGCCGGGAACAAAATTGAGTATCCCTGGAGAGAGCAGTCCCTTTCCTTCGAAATTGTAAAGCTCATGTTCGATCTCGTGCGTACACTCGGCCGGGAATACTGCGTTGCCTACAATCCACCACTGTTGGGGGCTACACAATGGCAGCTTCACTCCCACGTCGAGCTGGTCGGCGAGCCATCCTGTCGAACGAGCGGTCCGGGTCCCGCTCGCCGGCGGCGGTGTATTTCCGCTCTAGCCGGCCGGTTGCCTGATCTCGGAGAACGGCTCGCCGGCTATACTCCGGGCTTGGATTCGTCGGCTGGCTGAAGTCGGCATTGGTGCGAATCTCCTCATCCGTGATCACGTCGCGTACCTGTTTCCGCGTCGGTCGGGCGTCGGTGTCCTGCCGGAATTCCCGGCGGTGGAGTGATTGCGTTCAGTGAACTCTGCGGAGTTTTCATTTGCTCGTCAAGCGATGCTCTCTTCGAAGCACTCGATGAGAATTGGCTGCGCGAAGCTCTCAGGCGAACGACCCTGTCGGTCGACGGAGCCTGGCCGATAGCAATGGGCTGATGCAATTCAGTCCTCGCCGATTCAGAGCGTCCACGGTCCCATTAGCGCCGGGCGGCCCGTGGGGAGCGCGACCGCCGGTGTTTAAGGACCTGAGCGGATCGGCCATACGGAAGTTGGCAACGACCGCGCCGCGGCTTGCGCGCGCCGACCGGCCCACAATCGACGAGGCGAAGCGAGCTGAAATCGACCGTTCGACGTCCTGGGAGCGTCTCTCCCTGTTTTAGAACCCGACATTTCCGACATTTCATACTCATGTCATTGATTTCAATGGTTGGATTCGTGTCGGGTTGCTGGATTTTTCCCGACATCGAACCCGACATTCGCCATCACAAACCCGACAGACTTCCGGCTATGCCGCGTCATGTTCGAGAATACGCGTCCGCGGCGGGGACGGAGACAGGTCCACCAGGGAATCCATCACTTCTGCGATTCGCGGATTTCGAGAATGCTATCGCCCATCACTCTGTTGAGAGTTTGAATAGTGCCGGATGGCCAACGCACGCTCACTTTGGCAGCCGTAGCGTCGTCGCCGAGGCCGAAATGTAGACGAGGATCACTGGAACTCAAATAGCTGTCGCCGGCGAGACGCGTTACGGAGGTTTTGCCTGAAGTGGTTGTCACTGTAACGACTGCTCCAATGCTTTCCCGATTCACCGCTCCGGTCAACTGCAATTCCAGCCAGTGACCCAGACCAGGCAAATCATTTCGCAGGAGAAGAGGAGAATCATCCTGGCGGTTGATGAGGACATCAAGGGCACCGTCGTTGTTGTAATCTCCGACTGCCAGTCCGCGGCCCGTACCCGGCTCCAATAAAGCGGGATACCGGCTTGCTTCTTCTGCGAATGTGCCGTTTCTCAGATTTCGGTACAACAGGGTACGCTGACGATAAGTGCTACCCCCCCCGAACCGGTCAGCTTCCGGATAGACGTGCCCATTTGTGGCAATCAGGTCAGGCCAGCCGTCGTTATCATAATCGAAGAACTTCGTCCCCCAGCCGAGAAACAGCCAGGATGGCGGGCCCACCTTCGATTTCCAGGACAGATCTTCGAACGTGCCGTCGCCACGATTCCGGTACAGCGTCTTTGTATCCTCCGAAAAGGTTGTGAGGAAAATATCAGTCCGTCCATCACGGTCGTAATCGCCTGCTGCCACGCCCATGGAAGCCTGTTCCCGTCCATCCATATTGACGGCTACCGACGCCAGGAGGCCGACGTCGCGGAACTTCATCCCACCTTCGTTGTGAAAAAGATAGTTTGGCGTGCTGTCATTTGCCACGAAGATGTCGGGCTTGCCGTCTCCGTCGAAATCGGCAATCACCGGTTGCAACCCGTAGTAAGAAGGCTCTTGGCTGACGACTCCACTTGACTCGGTCACATCTTCAAATGTTCCATCGCCCCGATTGCGAAACAGTGCGTGGCGCTCAGGCTCCATTCCGCGAGGTCCACAGAACACCCCGACGCCCTTGTATTCGCAGTTCGGACCGCTGCCGCGTGTTGGGAGGCGCTTCAGGTCTACGTGAACATACGAGGCGATATACAGATCAACCTTGCCATCAAGGTCCAGATCTCCGAACGCGGCGCCTGTTGACCATGCGCCGTCACGCAGGATACCCGCTTGGCGTGCGCGCTCCGTGAACCTTCCGTTGCCTTCGTTATGGTAGAGGAAGTTACGTCCGAGTCCCGTGACGAGGATGTCGGGCCAGCCGTCGTTGTCGTAATCCGCAACAACGACGCCCATACCCCAGCCGCGAGAAGCGAGGAGACCGGCGGACGCCGTTACGTCGCGAAACGTACCGTCGCCTTTATTCTCATATAGTGCGAGGACCGGGTCTCCACCGCCGACCATGTGCTCGACCGTGCTTCCGCGGACCAGCACGATGTCCAGTTTGCCGTCGCGGTTGTAATCGATAAACGCGCAGCCGCCGCCAATGGACTCGACGATGTAGTCCTTCTTTGGCGATCCTTGCACATTTCGAAAGCCATCCAGGCCGGCTGGGCGAGTTACATTGGTCCAGCCTCCGCTAGTCGCCGCCCCCGATCGCGTTGGCAGGGCGTACCAGATGGCCGCGCCTGCAACGATCGCGAGGACGTATCGGGCTTTCAAAATATATATTTTAGTCCGAATTGGATGTCACGGCTCGGGCCGGCGCTCGAAATCGTACCTACCGTACCCGCCGCTATGTTCGCCGCGGGCAGCCCAAAGTTCACGTTGTTCCATGCGTTGAAGAACTCGGCACGGAATTGCAGCTTCTGTCTTTCGGTGATCGGTGTGTCTTTCAAGAGTCCCAGGTCAAAGTTCTTCAAGCCCGGACCTTCCAGAATGTTGCGCCCGGCGTTTCCGAAAAGGTAAGCTCCCGGTTGAACGAAAGCGGTGGTGTCGAACCAATGCAGCCTCGTACGCTGATCGGTAGGCAGATTGCCATTTCTCAAGCGATCCGGACGGAGTGTGCCCGATTCTGTATTGGCGGAGTTAACGCTCGTTGTCGGTGAAAACCAGAAGCCGCTTTGGAGGGTGTAGATTCCCGTTAACGACCAGCCTCCGGCGAGAGCGTTGCCGAATCGGCTTGCATTGGAAAGGAACCTCTTTCCTTTACCGAATGGAAGATCGTACAATCCGCTGGCGACAAACCGGTGAGGTACGTTGTAACCCGAAAGTCCCTTGTTGGCACGAAGGTTATTCGTATCCTGAATATCTGAAAGCTGTGACGAGGCGTTGTCCAGCGCCTTCGATTCGGTGTAGTGCGCGAGCAGGGTAAGTCCCTTCGAAAACTCTTTCTTAATCTGAACTGTGCCGGCATGGTAAGTGGAAGTTGCTCCATTGCTGGCGGAGACGACCACGCGCTCGTTTGGATACGGCCGCCGGGGCGGAAAGGCGCCAGGACCGGGCCGAGCGGCATTGAGCGCCGCGTTGTCATCCAGATGAACCGCCAAATTTCCCACGTACGATACTTCAACAACCAAGGACTTGACCACCTCCTGCTGAACATCCGCGTTCCACTGCTGCACGGTGGCATCCAGGAAGTGGACATCACTGGAGAATCCCGAGAACGCGCTGGTGAGTATGTTCGGCAAGAAGGAGTTGGTCAGATCGAACGTCGGCGAAGGAACCGTGTTCGTAATCGTCTGGCGATCGATCTGAGGAGTGTTGAACGCCAGCGTCTGTTTTGTGTTGAACGGCACATAGTCATAGAAAACACCGTAGCCGGCTCTCAGCACCGTCTTTTCTGAACCGCTGGGACGGTAGGCGATTCCAAGGCGTGGGCCGAAGTCCTTCTTCGCAGAGATGCACAGGCAACGCCCGTACGTAGGATCCGGCGCATTGATCCGCACAATCCGTCCCACTCCGTCAACGATCTGCGGGAGATAATTCGCTTCGCGGTCGCGAGCTTCTACTACGGGACTGTTGAACTCGTAGCGGAATCCCAGATTGATGGTAAGGTTCGGCGTTGCCTTCCAATCGTCTTGCGCGAAGAAGTAGTAATGCGTTGCGCGCTGGAGACTCTCGAAGATGTTCGCTGTCGGCAGCAGCACCTCCCGTGAAGCGGATGAGGGCAGTCCAAGTAGGAAATCGGCGAATCCATCGCCACTATAAGTTCCGCCAAAGTTGTAAATTCCGCGAATCTGAGGGTTGAACCGCTGATCTTCGTGCTCGCGGGTGATATCCACGCCAAATTTCAGAATGTGTGAGGACTTGATCCAACTCAGCGTATCTCCCACTTGGTAGTGTCTCGTCTTGAAGAGCTGCGGCGCCCCGGATGCAGCGCCCAGTGATCCGTACCCGCTAGGGCTGAATTGTGGAATGCCAGCGCTGATGCCGCTCGCCTGCGGTTGGTTCGCATTATTGGGAAAACCGAGGTCAGCGAGGCTAATGTTCTGGGGCGTACGGTTTTCGATGTTCTGACTGACAAAGTTAAAGCCGGCTTTGAAATCGTTAATCAGGTTCGGACCAAAGATGTGAGTCTCGTTCGCGGTGTAATTCTGCGTCGTCACAGATGCAAGGTTGTCGTTGATATAGGTGAATCGGGGAGACGCAGTCGGAACTCGAGTCCAGTAGAAACTGCCCCACACTTTATCTTTATCCGACAAGCTATGGTCAACCCTGGTCATCAACTGATTCAGATCGGTGCTGGAGGTCGGCGATAGCGTGTAGTTGTTCGTGAGCGAATTCGTATTGGGCAACGGATAAGACGCCAGACGAATCACGTTCAACGCGATGGGGTTGAGACGGTTAGTTGGAATTTGGTTGTTGGGGAATGGATTGCCCGTCAGAGGATCGCGGATAATGCGAGTTAATTCTCCAAAATCTCCCTGGCGCATGCGGACGGTGGGCACGGTGGTTGTCGTCGTTGTACCGCTGCGGATGCGAGCCCCCTCGTAGTTCACGAAGAAGAAGGTCCGATTCTTACCGGAATAGTGCGGCACTGAAACCGGGCCGCCCAGCGACGCTCCGAACTGATTCTGCTTCAGTGGACGCTTGTGAATACCGGCGAGGTTATTGAAGAAGTTGTTCGCATCCAAGTGATCGTTCCGAAAGAACTCATAAGCCGAACCATGGTATCGGTTGGTTCCAGCTTTCGAGGTGACCACCACCTGGCCGACTCTTCCACCGAACTCGGCGCTATAGTTCGTCTGGATTATTTTGAACTCCTGAATGGAATCGATCGGGGGGTAGGCGAAAGTGCCACCAGTGAACTCATTCGTTACATTGATTCCGTTCAACGTGAACTCATTTCCTTCGGGCCGGGAACCGGAAATGCTGAAGCTGCCAGTTGTTGCGAGGCTGTTGTTCTGTGTCGTGGTGCCGACACTCGATCCGCCGAATATCACTTGCGGCACGAGAGCGGCAAGTTGCGTATAGCTCCGGCCGTTTAAGGGAAGAGCGACCACTTGCTCGTTCTGAATCACCTGCCCTAGCGTGGCATTCGATGCCTCAACCAAAGGCGCGGCGGCGGTCACAGTCACGGCGTCGTTTACTTCGCCGACAGACAAGGAAAATTCGACCAGCGCCGTCCGGCCGATAACCAAGGTGATGCCGGTGCGGATCATCGGACGAAATCCTGCGGCCTCGGCGCGAACCTCGTATTCACCAAGGGGCAACGACAAGACGACGTAGCGGCCACCCTCGTCCGTATTTACTGAGCGGGACGATCCTGTATTGACGTTTGTCACTGTGATTTTGGCGTGATTGACGACAGCTCCCGACGCATCCTGTACAACACCCTCGATGCTTCCGGAACCGGATGAAATTTGCGCACTGGACGGTGCAAGGGAAACCGGCAGCGTCAAGATTGCAATACACAAGAACCGCAGGAGTTGGTGAAGCGTCACATATCCTCCAGTCAGACCGGTATTATCTCATGCTAAAATCGAAACTGTCAATCCCTCTTACTCGCATATTTTTGCTATCGAACACCCTATGATAAGATCGTCTGACAGGTAATATCGTGCCGATTGTTTTGCGAACACCCGCCCAGTCGACGGTGTCTGGAAAGAATCTGACCGCCGACGTGCAACGAACGTTGCTCGCCTGGATCCGTGATGGTAAGTACGCGCCTGGCAGCCAATTGCCTTCAGTTCCCGATCTGGTCTCTCAGCTTGGTGTGAGCAGGACCGTAGTACGCGAAGCCCTCCAATCGCTGGTCGGAATGAACCTGGTGGAGTTGAGGGCCGGAGTGGGATGTTTCGTCAATAATATTCCCGCCGAGCTAGTCTTGAACGCTGATGTGATGGCCTCGCTTCTCGGCATTGAAGCGATTGTCGAGGTAGCGGCTGCCCGCAAAGTGATCGAGAGCGGGGCAGCACGCGTAGCTGCGCTAACGGCCACGGAGGAAGACTTTGAGGAGATGGAAGAGATCCTTCGAAAAATAGAGCGCGCCTCCACGAAGAGCCAGCCTATGTATAGCTTCACGCCGCTATTCCATGTCGCGGTGGCGAGGGCTACGCACAATAAGGTGCTTGAGAAGATCGTCTCTTCGTTTAACCTCCTGATGGCATCCGGAGGCGCTTTGATTGAGAATGAAAATGTCGGTTCGCAATACCGCCTCGATGAGTACGAATCACATCGCCGGCTGTATGAGGCTCTGCGATCACGCGACCCGGAGCGAGCGCGCTGCGAGATGGAAGAGCACATCGAAGGCACCGTTACATTGCTCACTGAGATCTCACGAAGGCCCTCTGGGCGTACCGGTTTAGAGCGGAGATAAGCAATGTGGATGCATGCTCTGGCCGCCGTCCTGCTGACGAGTGGAGGGGTATGCCGGGCGCAAGCCGTGACCACGGCCGATGTTGCCGAGCTGGAAAACGCTTTTTCGCAGATGCCAGGGAGGGTGCCAGCCCTTTCAGAGCAACTACTCGAACGCGCGCATTCGCAGCCCGAGATGCTTCTCACGCTCGGGCGCGTAGAAGGCCTCCATAAGAATTTTGTACTGGCAGAGCGCGCCTTCACACGGCTCTGCGAACTCCAGCCCGAATCGTTTGCCGCGCAATTTAACCTCGGCTTGACACTCTATCAGGCCGGTGAGGCCGAACGTGCCTCTGCGCCCCTGCGGATAGCGTCTTCTTTGCAGCCCGATGCTTTCGACGCGCAGTACCTCTACGGGGTGACGCTCTCACAGACTGGACGGAAGATGGAGGCGATTCGAATCCTGCGGCACGCGCACTTGCTCAGTCCGGCCCATGGCGGCGCTCAACAATTGCTTGGCGTACTATACCTGGACCAGGGTTTCTCCCTCGATGCCGCGGAAGTGCTCACAATGGCGGTGCGGCAGGATCCTCAAAACCTGAAGCTCCTACTTCTGCTGGCCGACGCTCACCACCGGAATTTTCAGTCCGATAAGGCGTTGCAGGCGATGGAAACCGCCGTCCTGAATTTCCACCAGTCTCCGGAGGTGCATTTTCGTCGAGGGTATGAACTGGAGAGCGTGGGCCGCTTCGATGAAGCCGTCGCTTCATACCGCGCAGCTCTGAGACTTCAGCCTGGCAACCCCGAAGCGGCGCTGGCGTTGGGCCGCCTCGTCCTGCGCGGCGGCGACAGCGCGGAGGCTATTAAGCTGTTTGAAACAGCTTCGTTGGGAAAGAACACCGCACAGGACGCGCGGTTGGAACTTGCGAAGGCCTATTTGATGGCCGATAAATCCGATGCTGCCCGCGCTCTGCTCGAGAAAATCTCCTCGGAGCGGCCCGATGATGCCCTACCGCACCTGCTTCTTTCCACGATTTACAATAAGACGAATCAACCGGAGCGAAGCCGGGCAGAGCGGGAACGTTACCTTCGATTGCGCCGCCCGCCCGATCGTAACGACGGCGGTGCGAGCAGTCCGGTTCCTTCTTCGCCGCGCCGATTTATTCCTTGACAAAGGAAAATATCCAACAGATAATACGGGTCATACTGGAGCGAGAATGAGAAGGATTGTCTGTTCCGTATTGTTATTGCTACCCATCGTTGTCTGTGCCGCGAGCAACGCCGATCGGGAAACACCGCCCTTAGTGCTCTTCACAGGCGGCCGAGTCCTGGCTCAAATCGTGGCACCCGACCGGCCTTCACCGCTGGAAGATTTGGCCATTCAGCGCATCAATCGAACAGCGCGTGACTTGTTTGGCTTCGAGCTGCCGGTTATCTCAGCGAGCAAAGTTTCGCCCAGCGCACCGGCGATTATTCTCGGGACACCGGCAAACAACCCTCTTCTTCAGGGACTTGATCCCGTGCGGGCTCCGGACGGGTTCTTGATTCAGAGCCTCGGCCCGGGACAGCTCGCGCTAGTGTCGCGCGGCGACCGAGGGGTGTTCAACGGCGCCGTCTACCTTGCGGAGTTTGCCATGCAGGCGGGTCCCCCCGGCATCGTACTTCAAACCAAAACGGTGCGGCGCGAATCCCCAATCCGCAATCGCGGCACCTACAATCTGGTTTGTTGGGGCCTGGCGCCCCGTTACACGCTGCAGGATTGGAAAAAAGTGATCGACGGCATGGCCGACGACGGCATGAACCTGATCTATTTCTGGCTCTCAGGCATCTTCCGCTCGAAGCTCTTCCCCGAAAGCTTCATCTATCCGGAAACTCCGTTGACGACCGATGATATCCGCCAACTGATTGTTTATGCGCATAGCCGGGGAATCGAATTCTATCTCGGCACCGGCGTGTTTGCGTGGTTCGGAATCGACGACATTGCGAAATATCGCCCGGACCTTCGCGATATCGGAATTCCCTACATGTCCCGAACCCTGCCGGCCGCACGGCAAGCGATGAAGCAATACCTGATGGAGCTTTATGATGCGTTCCCCGACGCCGACGGCATGTGGCTGGAGATCGGTGACGAAGGCGATTACGCCTGCAAGGATCCTGCCTGCCAGAAGCCTGTCGATGAATTCGGTTCCAAGGTAAGCGGCCAGGCTTCGCCGTCTTTTCTCAAAGATTTTTCGGCGGGCTTGTGGCAGAAGTATCCGAAGGCCAAGCTCGTGTGGGGAGTGGGTTATCCGGAGGCGCACAAGTGGGACGTGAAGTATTACGAGGAACTGCGGAAGAATTTCCGAGATCCAAGATATTCCTTCTTGGAGGTCCGCCAGAATTGGATGTTGCAGGACAGCCAGGGGATCCTGAAACCGCTACGCGATTTCTCTGCCAACGCGATGCACTGGGATCAGTATTATGGCCTTCCGTTGCGTGATATCGGTGAGCGGGCGCGGCGCATTCAGGAAGATCAACTAGCGGGATATGTGGTGGCGTTCGAACCTGGCTTCAATACCCATTCGGTATTCGGCCGCGCCATACCCTTTCCGATCGACGCAATTCCATATCGCCTCACTCGCTTTGCTTACCGCGAGTTCACATTCGATCCTAACCTTACGTGGAATGACTTCCGGCGGCGGTTGTTGGATCATTTCTTCGGCGAGAACGCGGATCCGGAACTGGCCGACCTGACCATCACGCTATTCGAGTTCATGCGGACTGGACCCATCACAGGATCCTTCAGGGAACTGGCGCATCCGGTGGACGGCCACGAGTATGGCCGAATGCTAAAGCCTCGCCTCGAAGCAATCGAAGCCCGTCTTTTGAAGCTGGAGCCCGGACTCGGTCCGCGAGCCCGTTCAGAAGGTCTGCCGTTGCTCCGCCGCGCGATCCAAGACTTGCGCAAGGGCTATTCCGTGCAATAGCACGAAGAACTCATCCTCGCCCAAAATGAGAAAATACCCGACCGAAGAGGCGCGCCGGAACAAGATTCCATGAAACTCGGCGCCATTGATGGCCTGATCATCGCGGCCTACATGTTCGTGATCGCATACATCGGGTGGCGGACACGCCGGTTCGCAGGGCAGAACCTGGAGAATTACTTTCTGGGAGGCCGGAGCATGCCCGGATGGATGACCGGCCTTTCCTACGCCGCATCCATGATGAGCGCCGATTCGGCGGTGGCTTATGGAGGACTGGCGGCTGTCACCGGCGTCTATGTCTGCTGGTTCTACCTGAGCCGGTTCGGCATCGCGCTCTTTCTCGGCGCGGTATTGTTCGCCGTTTACTGGAAGCGCCTGAACACGTTCACTACGCTCGAGTTCTACGAGTTGCGTTTTGAGGGGCGGCCTGCGGCGATCATGCGCGTGTGGCTGGCCGTGCGGACGTCTCTCATTGCGATGGTCGCTTGGACGGGGATCTCGCTGCTTGCTCTGGTTAAAATCGGCGAACCGATACTCGGATGGAGCAAGACGGAGATTCTTCTGTTGGCGATCCCGCTGGCAATCGGATCCGTTTATCTTGCCGGCTACGTCGGAGTTGTGCTCAGCAACATTGTGCAGATTGCCGTGATGGCCGTGGGTTCCATCCTGCTGGCAGTCAAAGCGCTGATAGCCGCCGGAGGTCCGGCGGAACTAGCGAGGAGCCTGACGGCCGCGAAGCCGGAGGCGCTTTCGTTGTTTCCACCGCTCTCCGACCCGGTGTTTCCCGTGGTCGCCTGCGTCGCGTGGTTATTGGGCACAAGCATCGGCTACGGCGGAGATGCGGCGCCGATGGGCGCTGCGGTTGAGGGTCAGCGCATTCTCTCCACCCGGAGCCCGAAGGAAGCTTGCAAAATGTATGTGGTCACCGAGATCACGTTGTTCACATTGGTATGGCTGGTGAGCGTACCGTGCCTTGCGGCGTCGATCTTTTGGCCCGGTTTGCGAACGGGGGCGCTTGATCGGGAGCTGGCTTACGGCATGCTCATGACTCACTACCTGGGCCGCGGGCTGCTGGGCTTGGTTTTCGTGGCCATGCTGGGCGGAATCATTTCGGTTGTCGGCGACAACCTGAACTTCGGGTCGCAAGTGCTGCTGAACGATCTCTACCGCCGGTACCTCGTAAAAGGCGCATCCGAAAAACACTATTTCATCGCCGGACGACTGGCCATTTTCATCATTCTCGCACTGGCCCTTCTGGTAGTCTATCGAGTCAACTTTTTATTTGACGTGGCCATCTTCATGGTTGGCCTCAGCGCGTCGGAGATGTCTGGAAACTGGGCGCAATGGTGGTGGTGGCGGTTCAACGGATGGGGCCGTGTCGCGGCATCATTCGGCGGCGGTCTTTGCTACATCGCGATGCGCCTGATCTGGCCCGGGATGGCGTGGTGGAACCGCATGTACGCGGCCATCGGCCTTTCCACCATCTTGTGGATCGCGGTCACGCTGGTTACGGCGCCGGAGCGGCGGGAATTGCTCGACAAATTTTATCTCCGCGCGCAACCACTCGGTTTTTGGGGTCCGTTGCGAGGCGCTGGATCCACGAAGAGCGGCAGTATTCCGGCTGGAGTGATCGTCGCCATCACGGGCGCTATAGCGGTTATGGCGTATATCGTCGCCATCTCCTGCTTCTATGTTGGCCGTAACGGCGCCGGTGGAGTTCTGCTGGGAGCTATGGCCTTGTGCGGCGTGATGTTTTGGCTAACGTTCGACAAGTACATCCGGACGCTGCTGTCGCCGCAGGAACTTTCGGAGCTGAACACTTCCGCTCATGGGCCGTCCCGGACGGCAGAGATGTTCGGTTGGGCCGACATCGGCGCAGTCATCGCATTCGCGATGTCAACCGTAATGACTCTGACCGCGGCGCTGTTTGTAGACGGCGAAGCGGCCGTTTGGAACTTGCTCGGCGCTGGCATTGCGGCGGCAGTGGGAGTGTGGTGCGGCCGCCGGCGGAAAGCGGGGGACTCAGTTGAGGAACCAGGGAGATTGGAGGTTTAGTTGCAACTGACGCCTGAACAGTGGCTGGAGTGCCTCGTTTGCAAGGAACAGTTTGACGTTGGGCCGATGTTCCACGGCTGTCCCGCCTGCCGGCGGCGAGGGTGCAAGGCGGCCTTGGAAGTTCGTTATAACTACCGGTCGATCGCGAATTGGGGAGATGCGACTGCGCCCGGCATGTGGCGGTGGCGTTCCATTCTCCCCCGTGTGCGTCCGGAGAGCGCGGTCTCATTGGGCGAGGGGAATACGCCGTTGCTCAAGCTTGCTGGTTGGCGCGGCTCGGCTTCGTTCTACATCAAGAACGAAACGGCGAATCCTACATGGTCCTACAAAGACCGGGCGAACTGCGTTTCCGTTTCGATGGCGCGCGAGTTTGGATTTCAGAACGTCGTTACGATCAGCACGGGCAATCATGGAAATGCAGCAGCGGCTTACTCCAGCGCCGCAGGATGCCGCTGTGTGGTCTTCTGTCATCCGGACGCGCCCGAACTCCAGCTCGCGCTCATGTCACACTATGGCGCTACTGTTTTCCGCGGCGGCCAGGCGGGCGTAATGGTTCGCGAACTGATCGCCCGGGGGGAGTGGTTTCCGTCGGCAATCCTCTGCCCGCGAGATGGCTTCGCCAATCCATTCGGCGTAGAAGGTTTTAAGACCATCGCGTTTGAAATTGTCGAACAGCTGGGCAGAGTGCCTGATGCCGTTTTCGTGCCGGTTGGAAGCGGCGACGGAATCTACGGAATCTGGAAGGGTTTTCAGGAATTGCGTAGGGTTGGACGGACCGATCGCCTGCCTCGCCTCTATGCGTGTCAGTCCACTGGGGCCAATCCATACGTGCGCGCCTTTCGAGCCGGCAAGCATCGGTTAGAGCCCGTCGAGCCGGCTCACACCGTCGCACTTTCCATTGAAGAGAAGATCGGCGGCGAACAGAGCCTGCAGGCCATCTATGAATCGAGAGGAACGGCGATGGAAGTTACTGATGAAGATATCCTCGAAATGACTGCGCGTCTGGGCCGGCGAGGTCTCGCACTGGAAGCCGCGTCCGCCACTGCGGTCGCCTGCGCGGACAAGATCGCGGAGACAGCTTCGGAAGGCGAGACATGGGTCGGTATCGGAACCGGCGCCATCGTGAAATGGGGCTCTAATTTCAGCTCAGGTCTTGCGTCACCCGATTTGCTGCCCGACGATTTCGAGGCCGTGGAGCAATTGGTTCAAGTGTCCAGGGAGAGGACATCGATATGACGCGTCGTGAGTTGATGCAGGGCACGGCGTCTGGCCTTGCTGCCGCAATTCTGACTCGCTCGGATGCCACCGGCGCCGCGCAACGTTTCAACCTGCTGGATAGCGATGGATCGGCCCTGATTGTGGCCGGGACGGAAGATCGTTCCACCGCCGATTATTTCAATTCGGTCTTCGAGGATCTCACGGGCCGAAAGCTCGACGTCAGCGCAGGGGCGCCGGAGAACAACCGTCCCCTGATCCTGATCGGCGATGTGGTTACGAATGCCCGGATACGGAACTTGGCGGGTCCGTCAATTCTTAGCCGCCTTACCGATGAAGGGATTCTACTGGCGACAACGGACGACCGTACGCATCCAGTCCTGCTGGTAGCTGGTGGAAGTGGCGCCGCGACACCCGGCGCCGCTGGCGAGTTGCTCAATTACCACCTGAATGCGTCGCCCGGGCACGCCTGGGTGGATCCGATGAATCTTCTCGACAATCCTGCGCTTCAGTATCGGATCCTCTGGAATTGGGACCACAGCACGAACTGGGTGCGCGGCGTAAGGGGTGAGCAGGAAGACGGCTGCGTCAATCCCTACCTGAAGGCGCCCGCCAGCTACCGGAAGGATTTCGAGAAAGTGCTCGACTACATGGGCGAGCACAAACTCAACGGTCTTGCACTCTGGGGATTTCTTCGCGATTCGCATGGCGGTGTGGAGCAGAGCAAATCGCTTGTGGAACATGCCTGGCGGCGTGGTGTTCATGTGTTGCCGGGAATCGGCACCAGTTTTTATGGGGGCGTTTATTACGAAGGTCAAAACCGCTTCAATGTGAATAGTTGGCTGGCGGACAATCCGGCCGGCCTGCGATTTCTCGATCAGCAGGGAAAGAGATTGGCGAATGCCATCTGCCCGTCGAAGCCGGAGAATCTGCGTTGGCTGCGGGAAGGAGGCGAGTGGCTGTTTTCCGAGTTCCCGCACTTGGGAGGCGCCAATCTGGAGAACGGGGATTTCTTCGTATGCCAGACGGAAGATTGCCGCGCCAGCCGTGAGCGAAGCGGCAACGACCCGAACTTCTATTACGACATGTTGACGACGCAGATGCCGATCATCGAAGGTGCCCGAAAACATAACCCGGCGGCATGGATGACATACGCGACCTATACGGGTTTCAATGAGCAGGAGATTTGGAAACACACCGATCCCAAAATGATTCGGAGCAAGTTTCCACGCTTCGTATCGGCGTATCCGGAGGATGCAATCTGTCAGTGGACCTACACGTCAATGGTCGAAGGTTGGGGACGGGATCCGGAAGCTGTTGTTCGGAGTAAGTGGCCCTCCGGATTGCGTCCGCCGACGAAGCGCTCGATCGGACTGTTGCATCAGGGCAGCCAGTGGCACCGCTCCGATGTGTGGTGGACGCGCTCTCCGCGAGGCAACAGTACAGGCGAACGGTACGTGGATATTTCCGAACTGATCCGGTACACCTGTTCGCGCTGTTCCGAAGAAGGATTGCAGGGAGTGGAAATCCTGGGCGAAGTTTCCGACGCATCTCCGGCGAATGAGCTGAACTACATGGCCTTCGAGGAGTTCACCTGGCATCCTCGAAAGACGATGGATGAGTTCGTGCGCGACCGGCTGTCGAAAGTGTATGGAAGTGTGGAGGATGCCCGGCGCTTTCTAAGGATGGTGCAGTCAACCGAAAAATCGTTGCCTGTGCTGCTTCATGATGCGAATCTGGCTGGGGAAATCAGCGGCAATCGCCAGTTGAATTCCCGTCAACGCCGGCGCTGGACGAATTTGAAGGCCGAGATCATGCGCCGGATTTCTCTCTTGGTGTAACTTATGAAACTTCTATCATCCTTACCAGCGCTGATCGCGCTCACCGCCTTCGGCTTGCCTGCGGCGGAACCGCTTCCGGTGCGCGGCTACTATTTCACATTCAACCGTATGCCGACGTTTGGATTGCCGGAATGGAAGGAAATCTATAGTCAAATTCGTGCGGATGGCGGCAACACAGTCATGCTGTGGACGGGCGGCGGTTTCCGTTCCACAAAGTTTCCCATCACCTGGCAATACAACCGCGACCACAAGAACGTTCGGAACGATTTCGTTCGGGAGTTGATCGACTACGGCCACACTCTGGGAATCAAGACTCTTCTTGGTTTCACGCCGTTTTCCTATGACGGTGTGAACCAATACACCTTCGACCACCCGGAATTGAAATCGATGCAGAAAAATGGCAAGATGGCGAAACTGGGGGGCATCCATTGTTGGGGGTACGCTCTCAACCCTTCCAAGGAGGCGTCTCAGAAGTTCATGCTCGACTACGTTCGGGAGATGTACTTCGACTTCTACCCAAAAGCAGACGGATTGTTGATCGAATCCTCCGATTACGACATCTGTTTCTGTCCGCAGTGCCAGGGCCATTATTACGAGCGCGAGTTCCAGTTCGTGAAGGCAATTTCCGACGAGGTGTGGCAACGGAAGCCGGACGCTACCATCGTTGTCTATCCTCACTACTTCTCCGGGCAAAGTGTGCCGGGATTCAACGTCAACGCGGCGAAATTTGATTTCGACCAGCGATGGACTCTCTTCTTCACACCACATAGCGCCCATGTCGACCCCGCTCTTGTTAAGCGCGCGAAATCGGCGATTTACTGGGATTCCAGTCCCGCTCTAAAGACGCCGCATGAGATCCAGGAAGGCGCACGTACCGCGTCACGCTACGGTATTCCCGGGTATGTTCCGTCGTTCGAAAGTTTTTCGTTTGAAGTGAAACATCCAGAAGGAAATGAACAGTACTTGATTGGAAGCAGGCTGAAGCCGTTCGGATTCGCCTGGCTGCCCGACGGAAAGAATCCATACGGCGAACTACTGGTACGGGTCAATCGCTTCGCATACCGCGAGTTTACGCATAACCCGGAACTCGACTACAACTCATTCAGGTCAATTCTCGGCAAAGAGATATTCGGCCGCGAAACGGAATCGGCCGCGGTCGATGACCTCCTCTTCCTGCAGCAAGCGTTTTTCAAGGACCACACATGGTTCTCGGCCAGCCCGGTGGTTTCACCCGACATTCTACGAGGGAGACTGGAGACCGGCACGATCAGCTTCGAACAAATGAAGGTCTATCGTGACAATCTCGACCGTATTCGAGCGATCGCGACCCGCTATGCCTCTGCGAACGGCGATGCCAAAATTGAATTGAAGACGATCGCAGAAGCGATCCTCCAGAACTGGCGGAAGAACGATCACTTAATCAGCGACCACTTACGCTAACGAGACCGTATTCACCATCACAGGGAACGGCCGACCCAAGACCGGCGTCGAGAACTTTGCCGCCGCCTGGCCCGGTGATTACGCTCGCCCAAGATCGCCACCGTCGCGCGGCACCTCGGCGTATCGCGCTCGTGGGCGAGTCGGGAAGCGAACGCGGCGGGCACGTGCCATTGCTCCTCGGCGTGCGACATGCCACTCTGTCTTCGTCTCCAGCGGTCACGTGGAATGAACTGCCAATCCTCACGCGCGCGGTAACATCGAGAGAGATGTCCGACGCACAGCCGGAAAGCATTAACAACCTTGACGAGACCAAAATACTTGGATACTTCGAGACTATTAGATCAACTTTCTTAATCAAGGTCGCAGTCGTTCTATCACTGAAAGAGTCAGGATCAGGTGACAAGGTGCACTTGAGGCTGCTCGAGGCGGCGAAAGAGATAAACAAAAAGCTTCCGGATGCCAACTTTATTAAAGCCTTCGAGCTTATGAATCCCGAATTGCTATTGAACCTCCAGGAAGATGCGGTCACGGGAATCCTTTCGGGATCGTGGGTTGTATTCGAGCAAATCATCAAGGACCTTTCCAAGGCAAAATATACTACCGATGCCGGCGACATTAGCCTAAACTACGAGCGGGGCATTTTTGGATTTAGCAAGGTGGAGAAAGCTGATATTGCCTTGTTCTACTACCTACGAAATGGCATGGTCCATTACTACGGTGCTTTTCACGCCTCCGGGAAATCGATCACAAGTATGATGGGGTACACTACGACTCCAACGGGCACCACGGTGAGAAGATACTGATGAAGATCGATACCGCGTACCGGATTTGCGGCGACTTGGAGCGCTATTCGATGAAGGCTTGGTCGGCCGCAAAGGGGCGCTTCGCTGGGACGGAGCTGAATCGCGTCTCATCCTCTCCCCACTCTGGCCGCCACGGCTGCGAATCGTCAAACCCGCGATCGTCCACCGAATCGCTAAATGGCGCATCATTGCCGTCGCTGTTCTAGCCGGCATCAAGATCGCTGCCGGCACGCGGCAGCTCGGCATGTCGCGCGGCCGACGCTGGCGGCGCGGCGAATCGCGGCGAGTCGGCACCAAGTCGCCGCCGCGCGAGCTGGGAGGCGAAACGCGCCGGGCACACGCATTCTTGTCGCGGAGTTGTTCGACTCTCCCGCGCGAGCGTTTAAGCGCGGTTTTTGATCTGGGGCTGAACGTTATCAAAGAAGCGTTTCAAGCACGCAGGATCTTCGTGGTGAGAGGCGTGGTTGTCGACGGCGGTCCGGATCCATTACGCGCGTCTCGAAGCGGTGAAGCTGTTTCTCCAAATCGTTTTACGTATGTGACTTGGTCATGCGGCCAACGCGGGGCGGCGTTCGTGCTCTGAGCCGCCATTTGGGGCCTGCGCGATCCACCGTGCTCGATTAACGACACTGGGAGTCTGCTCTGTGGTATAGGTCTGAAATTTCGAGCACTGACGGTGAGCGGCCCTTTCTTTCGGGCCAGAACTTCCGTTACTCCCGGCTAACAAAGCCGCCGCCTCATGACCTCGTCTGCGATGACCAGAACAGCAATCACGTGAAGCGATCTTACGCGTGGGCGAGAGGACGGATGGCGAATGCCGGGCACGATATCAAATCCGCCACGTGCTGGCTCACCATTTCCGCGAATGCGGGTTAAGCCCAGGCGCAAAGCCTGCCAGTATTCTTGCTGATATCGAGCTGTTTGCCGATCGCCCGATATGACAATCCCACGTCAATCATCGCCAGGACCCGCGGTGCAAGCCGATCCGATTTCGGCCGTTGTCCGAGTTGTCGGCCGAGCCGCTTCCCGCGCGCCTTTGCCGACGCCAGTATCGGGCGGTTGGCAGCCCCAAACGAGTCAAATGCGCCCCGGCGAGGCTCGGGGTCCGCCCCGAGAAGTTCGTTTCACGCACTTTGACCGCGAACATAAGCACCGCTCATTACCATTTCCGCCGCCGTGAAGCCGAAAGGAATGGGAAGTTCGCAGAATGGCACATTCGCGGTCGGAATCAGTAAAATTCATCATTCGCTCAGCAGAAAGCCATGGAGGCCCGCGGCGTTAACGTAGACCCCCACGATGTCGGCACCCGAGTTGATCCCATAGGACTCGGTGAAGAAAGCGCCGGGGATGTCGATGGTGGTGAACGTGCCCTTGCTCAGCAGAAAGGCATGATCCCCTGTAGCGTTAAAGTAACGCCCCACGATGTTGCCTTCGGGGTCGATCCCATAAGCGTAGGTGCTGGAAGCGCCGGGGACGTCGATGGTGGTGAACACGCCCTTGCTCAGCAGAAAAGCATGGTCGCCTGTGGCGTTTCCGTAGCCCCCCACGATGTTGACTTCGGGGTCGATCCCATAGACCTGGGTGCCGGAAGCACCGGGGACGTCGATGGTGGTGAAACCGTGTTCTTGTGCACGACCACTGTTGACCATGCAAGTGGCAAACAGCAGGGCAAAGCCCAGGGTAGTGATGCGCGATGTTCTTGCAACGAACATGGTGGACTCCTCGCCAGCTTTCGTAGGCCTCAAAGTTCTGTGTAAGTTTTACTCCGCGATGGACATCTGTACAGGAGGGACTTTACCCCTCTCCACCGGGTCGATTGTTCGGAGGGTCCCGCTGCCTCATTCACACGGAAGAGTAATCCGTTTGCTGAGTGCGCGAAGGCGATACGTCCGCATGCCACCGGCCGCGAACGTGAGCGCGCTATTCGACCAGACGCTAGAAATTATCGAAGACGCGTTTCAAGCACGCAAGATCTTCGTGGTGAGAGGCGTGATTGTTGATGGCGGGCCCGATCACTACGCGCGTCTAGAAGCGGGGAAGCTGTTTCTTCGACTGCTTCGCCTGGCAAGGTGAAGAGCGATACGGCGCCGGCGCCGGAAAGAATTTCTGTTACATTCGGGCCGGCTAGCCCCACCTGCCCACCCGTCGCCGCAGAGGCAGCGCGTTACCGGGGATTCAGTCAGCACATACCGCAGTACTTGACGCGCGGCAGGCCCCTTATTCTCGGCGAAATGCTAGCAGTTATTATCATCCTGGGGATCGCGCGGTCTCCTTCTTGCGCCAAAAGTAGTAAATGGGCACGCCTATCGCCACGATTCCGATTCCAGCGATCGACGACTCGGGCCGGGCGATAAGCGTCGTCACCACGAACCAAATCGCAAACGCAACGAACAGGAGCGGCGCCCACGGGTATCCCCATACTCGATAGGGGCGCACCCATTCGGGGTGCTTGCGACGCAAAACGATCAGGCCCAGCACCGTCAGCGCGTGAATGATCCAGGCGATGAACAAGACGTAGGAAATGAGCGTAACGTAGGAGCCTGTGGCGGCCAGGAAGCTCGCCCAGAGGCCCTGGGTGAGGATCGATGCGGAGGGCGTGAGGAACCTGGGGTGGATCTCGCCCAGCTTTCGGAAAAAAAGGCCGTCGCGCGCCTGTGTGAAATAGACGCGAGGCGACGTCATGATGGCGCCGTTGGCTGCGCCGGTGGTGGAGAGCAGAATCGTGAGGGTCACGATGGTGGCTCCAATCGGGCCGATGGTTTGCTCGGCGGAAGTAGCCGCAACGCGCTCGCTCGCCGCGATCACGCCGAGCGGGAGTACGTAGAAGTAGGCGATGTTCGCCGAGAGATAGATGGCCATTACGACGGCGACGCCGATGACGAGCGACCACACGAGATTGAGGCGCGGGTTGATCACTTCGCCGGCGACGAAGGCGATGTAGTGCCAGCCGTCGTAGGCGAGAAACGCACCGAGCATGGCCGCGCTCAAAGCCGTGGAAGAGAGGTGCTCCGGCATGTTCCAGTTGAACGAGGAAGGGCCCTTGTAGAAGATGGCGCCCAGGATGAGCAGCGCTATGCCCGCCAGCTTGAAGAAGGTGAACAAATTTTGCATGAGGGCGCCCTGGCGCACGCCCATGTAGTTGATCGCCGTCAGTGTGAGGATGAGCGCGACGGGCACCCAGCGCATCAATCCGGGGATTCCCGGCAGCAGGTAGGAAAGATAGGTGGCGCAGACGACGGAGACCGCGGCGATCGATCCCGAATTGATGATGAGGAAAAACACCCAGCCGGTGAGGAAGGCCGGCAGCGGACCATACGCCTCGCGCAGATAAACATACGGTCCGCCGGAATGCGGCAGCATCGCGCCGAGCTCCGCGTAGGCGAGCGCGCCGAACAAAGAGATCAGGCCGGCTGCCACCCAAATGGCCAAAATCGCCGGGATCGAGGGGACCTCCTTGGCGATGGCGGCAGGGATGATGAAGATCCCGCCTCCGATCATCGTCCCAATGACGATTGTCGTGGCGTCGAGCAGGCGGAGCTTCCGCGGCAGGTCTTCGAGTTTGTTGACAGACACTAGCCTGCCATCATCTCAAAATCTATGCGACACTATTGCCACGCCGTGCTACTTCGTGAGTCCCTCTTTAAGGAACGCAACCAGCGGCGGCAACGAGCGCTCCGGAGCCTCGATAAACGGCACGTGTCCGAGGCCCGGCAGCAGTTGCAGGCGCGCCTTGCCGTTGGGGATGGTGGCTGCGATGCGCTTCATTCCCTCCTGAAAGGCAGCGGGGGTGCCTGCCAGCATGTCTTCGGCGCCGCCGTAGACCAGGGTCGGTGACTGGATGTGCGCCCAGTCGTACACGACAGGATCAAGAGTGATCAGGCTGCTGATGAGCGTCTGTACCCGTGCCAGGCGGGGCCAGTCGGCGCTTAGCGTCCACGCGTAGCGAATGCGGACGTAGGACTCAAATTGGGAGTTCCAGGCCGAAGGCTTGTGCGCGACGTAGCGCATCAGGCTGGCACGGATCGTCTGATATGTGGAGGCGAGGTTACGCTTATACGCTTCATCGGGGTCGCCAACCGGGTTGTTGAAGCGGGTGTCTGTGAGCCCGATGGGATTGAACAAAACGAGCCGTTCGGTTACGCCGGGATATTGAGTAGCGAATCGCGCGGCGAGCATACCGCCCATCGAGTGGCCCACAATCATCGCCTGATTGATGTTCAGGCTTTGCAGGATAGCGCGCGTGTTCCGCGCCATGTCGGCGAGGTAGTAGGGAATGATGGGTTTGGAGGAGCGTCCGTAGCCGATCTGGTCGGGGACGATGACTCGGAAGCCTTCCTCGCGCAGGGCGTCGATCACGACGCCGAAGTAGAAACCGGCGAAGTTGTTGCCGTGGAGCAGCACGACCGTATGACCGTTAGGCTGGCCCTGGGGTGCCACGTCCATATACGCCATGCGGACATCCTGTCCGTAGAGCGTCAGGGGCAGGTAAGAGCTCGGATAGGGGTAAGGACATTCCTCGCAGGTGATGCTTCCGGGTTTCACATCGGCCGGCGCCGGCACTTCTTGGCTGCCACTTTGCGCGGAGCCGGCGGGCGACAACAAGATCATGAGGGAGAAGAACACGACGAGATTCTTCATCATGACTACCAAGGGTAGCGCACGGGAGGAGGGCAATTAGTCCTGATGGTGAGTTCGGGGAAGGGGGCCGTGGATATGCCCCGCTGACGGGGGGACAATACCTTCCAGGCGCCGACCGCCAGCGGTCCCGAATCGCGAGGCGTTACCGCGCCCGACAACTCGGCCGCGACTCGCTGGAAGCTCACAGGAACTGTGAGTCGCGATGCCACCACGTGCGAACGCGCCACCACAAATCGGTAAGCCGGTGCCGACGACCGCTGGTCTCAAACTTCCGCCGCCAGGAGTACTCCCGAATCTCGTGTTCTATATTCATCAACTCTCGTTGTTTAGTGTGCCCTGAAAACCCAACAAATACTAGATTGAAACGGCAAATTGAATCTCTCGTACTAACGTCGCTAAATGGAGGGTTGCCAAGCAGCACGCAGAAGTCAGCGGATCCACCTCACACGTGCAAAAGCAACGCTACGCAGGTACCACCGGCCCCGGCCGCGAACGCGCCGCCCGGCGTTTGCGCGGCCACCGCGGGCGGCTCGAATCGCGGCGAGGCGATGTGTGAGCGAGTTCAAGGGCACTGATGCGGCGCGGCTGGTCACGCGCGGCGTCACCGTTGACTCCGATGTAGAAATGCAGTATCGGCGGAATCAGCCGTCAGCATGGCCGCCACAACAAGCGGAGGCGTCACCGGGAATGGTTCGTTGTGAACGGTTTCACCCGCAGCGGTGGCGCGCTGCGCGATCATTTCGAGCAGTTCCCGGCTGGGGTTCGCGATCCCGACCTCTGCAAAAGTGGTGGGAAGACCTACGGTTCTTGAGAAAGTAAGAACCTCGTTGACCACTGCCGCCGGCTGCGACTCAAGCATGAGTTGCGTGATCACCCCAAAGGCGACTTTTTCTCCGTGCATAAAACGATGCGTCCCGGCCACCGTGGTCAGGCCGTTATGGACGGCGTGAGCCGCGGCCAGCCCGGAAGATTCGAAGCCCAAACCGGAGAGCAACGTGTTCGCTTCCACCAAGCGTTCCAACGAATCATTTGTCTCTTGCCTGTGAAGCGCTTCAACAGCGGACGAGGCAGTTATCAACAGCGGAGTTTTCGCCTTATGGACGAATCCCGGAGGCTCTTCTTCAAGAACTACCCGCCCTCCTTGACGCTTGGCTGGGGTGAGTAAGCCACAGGCGGGCTGGTGATGACCCGAACCGGATCCACACATTTGTTTTAGACTTAACCTGAATTTTGCAGGCGAAGTCCGTCTTTAGGAAAACGCCGTAGTCGATACTGAGTGTCCGTGCCCTGAGCGCCTCCAATGATTTCTCGCCTCAGCCTGAAGAGGTCCATCGAAGCCGAAGCCGGTGAGAGTCTGTCCTTCGGCAATAAGACGGAACTGCTTCGCTATGTGGAAGGCCTCTACGATGAGCACTACCTCCCTTTGTATCGTTTCCTGTTGCTGCAAGGCTGTCAGCCAAACGATGCGGACGACTATCTCCAAGAAAGCTGGCAAAAGCTGATGAACAACGATATTGCGCTGGTGCCTACGGGAGGCGAGGATTCGATTAACGATCTTCATCGATTCCGTATCATCGCCGGGATACGAACCTATGTTCATCTCGATGGGCCATTCAGCTTGGAGGCGTGGGTGGACGGGGTTCGCAAGGGCCACACTTATTTTTCCACGGGACCACTGATCGAATTTCGAGTGAACGGAGCCCTTCCGGGTGGCGCGCTGCGTCTTCCAGCGGGCGGTGGGTCTGTGGTTCTGGAAGGGACCGTGGTTTCCCTGTCGCCGCTCTCAAAAGTTGTCATCTACAGTAAACACGGAGTGCTTCGCGAAATCCCCCTGGACGGTAAGCGCACATCGGCACGATTTCGCGAAGAGATCAAGCTTACTGAGAGTGACTGGTTTTCGGTAATGGCAGAAGGTCCTCACAATCCTGTTCTCGATTCCAAGTTTCTGTTGGCCGGGACGAACGCGGTCCGGGTCTATGTGGGGGATCAAAAGCTCCGTGATCGTCCATCCGCCGAGTACTTCATACATTGGATAGATGTGCTGCGCAAAGAGACGGAGGAGTGGCTCTGGTGGCGGTCTCCCCAAGAGAGGGAGCACATTCTCGCTCAGTATGAAGAAGCACGCCGAATCTATCAGCATTTGGCGGACGAGGCGCGTTAATTCACCCCGTCCCTTTCAGAAGACGGCAACGCCGTTCACGCCCGTGTTGAAGGTACTATCAACGGAACTCAGCCCCGAGTGGTAGATCGTGGGCTGTTGGCGACCTCATCTAAGGCAACGCGGTTAGGCGAAGGGGCCAGGACGAGCCCCTTTATCGGACTTCCACATGTAGCGGAAACGTAGCGACATCTGGTTCCTACAGAGCCATACCCTGCAAAGACGCTCCGCTGGAGCAACCGATGGATCCCGTTCATTCTGCGATCGTAAGCCTGACCGACCCTTATCGAACCTTACTGGGGTCGAGGCTGGTTAGACAGATTTTAAGTCCGTTGTATATGAATGTAAGTTACTGTAGCACTGTGACTTACATTCTTGAAACGTGAAACTGTGTAAGTAGCTGTGTAAATTTCGCCCTTTTTGAAATCTTGACGAGTCCTGTCCCCAACTTCAGCACGCAGAACCGTGCGCGACAGCGGTCCGGGACAAAGCTAACCTTTACGTGGCGGCCATCCGGCAAGAAGCTGAACGCATCAGAAAATAAATCGACATCCCCTATTCCGGCACTGTGCGCCCGCACGCCGGCGTCTTTGCAATGGCAATGCGCGAAGAAGCACGGCGTCGAAAATGCTGAAAACGGCTGTGGTCGCACCAATGCGAGAGGCCGGAGTCGACTATAGGACGCTGAAACCTTCGAAGGGTGGGAGGGGATGAGCTATCCTCTTCTTTGATGAACTCCGAATCGCTTCGCATAGCCGATCAATTGCGCAAGGCATTCACTGGCCACGCCTGGCATGGGCCTCCCCTACGCAATGCACTTGCGGGCATAACCCCAGAGCAGGCGCGTACTCGTCCGCTGCCGTCGGCACACACGATTTGGGAGCTTGTTCTGCACATTGACCTTTGGACACGAGTTGCCCTGGAAGCCACTCAAGGAATTCCTATGCCGAAACTCTACGGTACGGAAAAGGATTGGGATACCTCGGCAGACGGTAACGAGGCGGCCTGGACTCGTGCGACGGAAAATCTATTCCAGACCTGCGAGCAACTCGCACAGGCCATTGCGGGATTTGACGATTCGCGATTGAAAGACACTGTGCCCGGCCGTCGGTACGATTTCTACTGCCTCTTTCACGGCATTGTGCAGCACAGCCTCTACCATGGCGGCCAGATCGCCATGCTGAAGCGGGCCGTCTCACCTTAAACTCAGCCCTCTGTCTTGCGAGTGGCTCAGCCGGATCCAACGCACCACCGACAGCGTGCTTCCGACAATGCAGAGCACGGAAAATCCCACCATGAACCAGGTGAATTCCGGCGAATTCGCAATGCGGAGGATCCGGCGTCCGAACCGGATGGCAGCGAAACCAATGAGGGTGAACCGAACCACACGGCTGGCGAAGACATAGCCAAGCAGTCGCAGCCTGGGGAATTGGAATGCGCTTGCGGCGGCGATAACCGCAGTGAATGGAAACGGCGGGGGCGCCAGGCAGGCAACCACCAGCGGGACGGCGGCGTTCTGACTCAGTTTCTTCTTCAGATAGTCCAAACGCCGGCCGCTCATCATTTTCTTCAAGCCTTCCTCGCCACCCTTGCGGCACACCAAATCCAATAGCAGGACTCCTGTCGCTGATCCTAGCGACGCAGCCGCGACGTAAAGAGGTAGATACTGGTGGTGCCTGATGACGAGAACAACCAAGAGGAGATCGTTGCCGACAGGCAGGAAGAGAAAGGAGGAGTCTAAGATGCCAACGAAGACAAGTCCGAAAGCACCAAGGTGAAGAAAAAAAACGGCAAGTTGGCGGATGAGGCTGTGCATGCTTAGTTGACAAGTCCGCCAAACGTAGGGACCAATCTGCTAAGCGCGCAAGTCCAATTGACCGGTGCTGTCGGCGAAGCGCTCCGTCTCCAAGCCGACGCTGTTCAGCAGACCATGGCGGCCAGATCGCCATGCTGAAGCGGGCCGTCTCACCTTAAACTCAGCCCTCTGTCTTGCGAGTGGCTCAGCCGGATCCAACGCACCACCGTACAGCGTGCTTCCGACAATGCAGAGCACGGAAAATCCCACCATGAACCAGGTGAATTCCGGCGAATTCGCAATGCGGAGGATCCGGCGTCCGAACCGGATGGCAGCGAAACCAATGAGGGTGAACCGAACCACACGGCTGGCGAAGACATAGCCAAGCAGTCGCAGCCTGGGGAATTGGAATGCGCTTGCGGCGGCGATAACCGCAGTGAATGGAAACGGCGGGGGCGCCAGGCAGGCAACCACCAGCGGGACGGCGGCGTTCTGACTCAGTTTCTTCTTCAGATAGTCCAAACGCCGGCCGCTCATCATTTTCTTCAAGCCTTCCTCGCCACCCTTGCGGCACACCAAATCCAATAGCAGGACTCCTGTCGCTGATCCTAGCGACGCAGCCGCGACGTAAAGAGGTAGATACTGGTGGTGCCTGATGACGAGAACAACCAAGAGGAGATCGTTGCCGACAGGCAGGAAGAGAAAGGAGGAGTCTAAGATGCCAACGAAGACAAGTCCGAAAGCACCAAGGTGAAGAAAAAAAACGGCAAGTTGGCGGATGAGGCTGTGCATGCTTAGTTGACAAGTCCGCCAAACGTAGGGACCAATCTGCTAAGCGCGCAAGTCCAATTGACCGGTGCTGTCGGCGAAGCGCTCCGTCTCCAAGCCGACGCTGTTCAGCAGATGCACGAAAAGATTCGCCACCGGAGTATTCGCCGCCGACGCGATATGCCGCCCACCACGGGTGCCACCCGCACGCCCGGCCAGAACTAAAGGCAAGTCGACATTGGAATGCGCGTTACCGTCGCTGAGGGCGCCGCCGTACAGAATCGCCGAATGATCGAGCAAAGATCCATCGCCATCAGGCGTCGATTTCAACCGTTCCACAAACCACGCAAATAACGTAGCGTGAAAACAGTTAATCTTGGTCACCTTCTCGATAAAGTCCGGATGCCCGCGGTGATGGGTCAACGGGTGATGAGGATCGGGCACGCCGATCTCGGGATAAGTGCGGACACTCCCCTCACGGCCCAGCATCATAGTGGAAACACGTGTCAGGTCGGACTGGAACGCAATCACCTGAAGGTTGAACATCAATTTCACGTATTCCGCATAATCGAAAGGAATTCCCGAAGGCTTCTCCGACGGAGGCGCAATCGGATCCTTCTCGGAGGAAGCGATTCGTACCTCCACCTCGCGAATGCCCGTGAGATATTCATCCATCTTATGACGATCGGCAGGACCCAAATCGGCCGTTAGGCGCTGCGTGTTTTCGGCGGTCTGATCGAGAATGCTCTTGCGATACATCGCCCGTCGTGCGCGGACGTCTGCCGGAAGGCTTGGGTCGACCGTGCCGAACAGGCGCTCGAACACCGACCGCGGATTCACTTCAACCGGAAGTGGCGTGTCCGGATCTTTCCACGAGAGACTGTTCGTATAGGCACAACTGGAACCGGTGTCGCAGTTACCTACCATGCGGGAATCCTCGCACCCGATCTGCAGTGAAGCGACCCGCGTTTCCGCACTCCAATGCTTTGCAGCAAGCTGATCGAATGTGACGCCGGCGTGGACGTCAGGGCCGGCCGTATACTTCGGTGGAGTGCCCGAGAGAAAGCTTCCCGACGCCTTCGCATGTCCGCCGCCACGAGCCTTGTTCGCGGCATTATTGGCCAAGCCGGAGAGAACAGTAATATCCTGGCGGAACGGTTCCAAGGGTTTCAGAATCCGCGTGAAGGCAAACTCAGCGCCCACGTCCGCAGGCTTCCAATCCTTCATTACGATGCCATTAGGGACATACACGACAGCCACGCGCCGCGCCTGATTGGCAAGTTTAGCGGCCATCGCCGGACGCATCGCGTCGAGCCACGGCAATGCGACTGCCGCCCCCACTCCCTTCAGTAGAGTGCGCCGGTCGAGGTGTTTCCCAGTGAGGAACATTATTTTGATCTCTCTTCCATAGTAGATGCAATTTGAGTAGTTTGGCGAGCCTGTCTCATCTGAAATGGAAGGCTGTTCACAATTCCCAGAACAAGCTGCGAGAACTTGTAATCATGCGACGCCAGTTCGTCCGTGATGGCAGTCACGGCAGGGCGATCGTAACGTTCCAGGCCGCGGCCCAGTGCGTACATCATCAGCTTTTCGGTCAGGCCGCGAACGTAGGCGTCGCGATCGTGGCCATCCTTGAGCAAGGCTCGCAATTCCGCCGGTGTTTGGAAGGATCGGCCATCGGGCAGAGAACCGGATACGTCGAGCGGATTTTTACCGTCTTCCGTGCGCCAGGCGCCAATGGCATTGAAGTTCTCGAGGCCAAAACCGAGCGGGTCCATACGAGAATGGCACGACGAACACGTGGCGCTCTTGCGATGCTGTTCCATCTGCTGCCGCAGAGTAGCCGACTGGCCCGCCTTGCTTTCCTCGAGGGGAGGTACGCCGGGCGGTGGAGCCGGCGGCGGCGCGTTGAGCAGATTTTCCAAAATCCATTTGCCGCGAAGCACCGGCGACGTGCGCGTGGAATACGACGACACTGTGAGAACACTGGCTTGCGCCAGGACCCCACCGCCGCGATCGGTCTTACTCACATCGACGCGCCGGAACTCCGGTCCCGTAACGTCCGGAATACCATAAAATCGTGCCAGGCGTTCATTGACGAAGGTGTAATTGGCATCCAATATTTCCAGAACGCTGCCGTTCTGACGGATGATGTTCCCGATAAACAACTCGGTCTCACGCCGCATAGCCTGGCGCAAGCCATCGTCGAATTGCGGGAAGCGTTCCAAATCCGGCCGGACCACCTCGATGTTCCTGAACTGCAGCCACTGGCCGGCAAAGTTCTCAACCAGCGCGAACGACTTGGGATCGCGCAGCATCCGTTTCACCTGAGCTTCCAGCACAGCGGGTTGGCGTAGAGCGCCCCGACCGGCGGCGCGTAGGAGTTCCGCATCCGGCATGCTGCTCCAGAGGAAATACGAAAGCCGCGACGCGAGTTCATATTGGCCCACGGGCGCCGATGAACTTCCGGCCGGCGCTGGTTGATCGCGCTCTATCCGGTATAGGAAATTCGGCGAAACCAGAACTGCCTGGAGAGCCGTGGCGATTCCTTCCTCGAAAGAGTCTCCCTGTTTTCGCGCCAGAGTGACGAAACGGACAAACTGGTCCACCTCCGTGGGTGTAACCGGCCGGCGAAATGCGCGGCCCGCGAAACTGCTGACGATGGTCCGGGCGCATGCCTCTCTATGTTTTCCCTGGGGGTGTCCGCACACGTAGATTTTGCGCAAGCTCTCCGGCGAAGCGCCGGTCGTCTGATTAAACGGACCGCCGATATCGAGCGATTCAAACCGGTTGTCGACGCGCGTTTCGATGGCATCGGTCTTGATCCTGGTGCCGTACTTCCGCAACGTTTCGATGTCTTTTTCGGTGAGTTTCCCCCGTGGAGAAATCAACGGCTCCGGAGGCCGCTTCGATGGTTCAGGCCCGTTGTAGGAAGGCGGGAGTCCGTGGTAGGTCTTGAGATACGTTTCCGAAAGCAGATGCTCGCCCGCAGTCACCCGCGTGCGGAGTTCGACAATCTGCCCTTCCAGATCGGTCGCATCCACTTCAAACTCCTTAATCATATGTCCGTCAATGAAGAGGGCAGGATGCACAGGTTCGGACTGATTCGGGCGGTGTCCGTTGAGCACGAGACGAAAGCTATACTCCGCATCTACCGGGAACCGATAAATGAAGTGAGCGGAGTGGCGCGTGCTCAAGCCGGAAAAGTCGTAATGGAAAAGATCCTTGGGCAAATTCCCCTTTCCGCGCGTTTCGTTAATGCGGACGGGCGCTGAGAAATGCACGGCGGAAGGCTTCAGTTTTTCCGGACCGAACAAAGCAGTGCGGACCGAGCGCTCGGCAGCATCGATATAATTCTCGAGCAGCGCAGGGGATAGATTCAAAGCATCGCTGATATTGTCAAAACCAAACGCTGCCGTGTCCGCGGGGAAGCGTTCCGCGGGATGGATGTCAATACCCAACAGATCGCGGATCGTGTTGTCGTACTCAGACCTGTTGAGCCGGCGGGCGGTAACGCGCCCCGCCTCAGGTTTCACCATGCGATCCAGCCGGTCGAACTCTGCATTCAGCCATTGCGTGACCGCGACAGTGTCAGCGGCGTCCGGGTGCGGAATCGGCGGAGGGGGCATCTGCCCCGTCTTGAGCTTGTCCACCACCTTCTCCCAGAGTTCACGATTCTCGTCGAAGGTTTTCGCCGATTGTAGTGTTTTGAGGTCCAAATCGCCGGACTTGAGGCTAGGATTGTGGCAGACCACGCAGTTCTTCTGAACAAACGCAAAGACATCCACGGATGCCGCGAACATGGTCAAGGAACTGACAGCCACCACAACGAGGATCGGTAGCGAACGATTCATGGGTATACCTAAGAGACTCCTCGGAGAACCGGGGGGTAACTCCTACAATTCTAATACTTCAAAGCGCACGTAAAAGTTGCCACCTTCCGGAGGGAGGGTGGCAGCCCACATGCAAAACGCCTGCATCTAATTCGCAAGATAGAATGGCCCGTCGCATGCTCAAGCCACAAGGACTGACGATGAAGGACATCTTTAGACAGTTCGCCCGAATCGCTGCGGATGCTGTCGGTTCCCCTTCTGCATTTCTGCTCGGGGTCGCGGTCACGCTCATTTGGGCAGGAACCGGGTCGTACTTTCACTACTCGGACACGTGGCAGTTAGTAATCAATACAGGCACCTCCATCGGGACATTTCTAGTCGTCTTCTTGATTCAGAACACGCAGAACCGCGATGCAAAAGTCATGCAGTTGAAATTGGATGAGCTAATCCGGGCGGTAAAGCCTGCCCGAACGGAACTCGTCCAAATGGAATCTCTCACGGATGCGCAGCTAGAGGAACTTCAGCGCGAGTTTCAGTCATGCCGCGATGAGGCCTCCAATAATCTCAGACGGCTTGAGGAATCCCGGGACAGCCGGCTCCGGTCCGCTGGGGTGAGGGCAGTCGAAAACCATCCGGGAGTGCAGCATCGCGTGCCAGGAGATCTAAACTCATGAGATTCATATTTTTGATCGTGTTTTTCTTGCTGCTGGTGACCTGGGTAATGGCGTGGACCACTCTCCACATAGCCAGTGGGCTCATTCACTTGCTTCTGCTTGTCGCGGTCATTTCCCTGGTTCTGCACTTTGTATCGGGCCATCGTCCTGCCTGAGGAAAGCGCCTGCCAAAAGAGCCAAGAGCGCCCCAAATTGGATATGCTACGGAAACGTATGCGACTTTGGGTGTTTTTTTCGGAGGTCCCGCTCTGGGCGCCGCACAACCTGAGATCCCTCTCTGGAGCAACTTGCCCGAGCCAACAAGCAAGGAGATCTGGACTGAGCGAGGCAAGAACGGCGTCATTGATCGAGCCGTCACGAACGTCCGCGAACGCACCATCACCGTCTACCTGCCGTCGAAAGACAAGCAAACGGCGCGGCGGTCGTAATCTGTCCCGGCGGTGGATTTGAACACCTGGCCACCGACAAAGAAGGTTACGATGTTGCCCGTTGGCTGAACACGCTCGGGGTCGCGGGCTTTGTACTGAAGTACCGTCTTCCCAAAATAAAAGATGCCGGCTATACAGTTGACACCGCGTTGCAGGATCTTCAGCGTGCCATTCGCATCGTCAGAAACCACGCCGCCGAATGGAATATCGATACAGCGCGAGGGGGAGTAGCCGGATTCTCGGCTGGCGGTATCCTGACGGAATTAGCCGGGACTCGATTCGAAACCGGCGCAGAAAGCACACGCCCCGATTTTCTGATCATGGGCTACACGGGCGGAGTGAGCGCCGAGGAGCTGAAGGTCACCGCCAATACACCCCCTGCCTTCATGGTCCACGCCGATGATGACAAAGTCAGCGCCGAACGCAGCGTGGCCTTTTATCAACCACCTGCCGGTTTCCGCCTGGCTACAACGCTGCGCTGAGTGGATG
Organism: Bryobacteraceae bacterium; assembly: GCA_963770345.1. Lineage (GTDB taxonomy): Bacteria > Acidobacteriota > Terriglobia > Bryobacterales > Bryobacteraceae > CAVYPH01. The sequence goes on from CAVYPH010000005.1 coordinate 197,265, forward strand.
ATGGATCGGGGCTTGCTGCGAAAACCGTGAAGCTCAACTCACCGACTTCTTGTGGCCTTTGTGCTGCTTGTGATAGTTGCCGGCGTTTTTCTTGAACTTGCGCGGTTTGTGGTAGTGAGGCGATTTCTTGCCGTGAACTTTAGCCTGAAGCAACGCAGGCGAACCCAAAGCGAAGATCAACAGCAGTATGGCGAAGCGCTTCATGATGATCGCTTGAATCCTAGCATGTCAAGCTGTCCGCGCGCAATCAGGTGTTCCACGCAGAGAGAATGATTCCACCTGTAACAATAAACCCGCCGCCGACCACTACAGGCAACCCGGGTCTCTGATGAAACACGAGCCAAGAAAGGAGTTGAGCCACCACAAAGAAGAATGCAACGTAGATTCCAAGCAGCCGCCCGAAATCCCATCCCGGTGCGTTCACCGCATATCCATAGGCGAATAGAACCAGCCCTCCGGCCAGCATCCAGGCAGTCCGAACCAGCGGTGTGCCGCCGTGAAGACCAAGTCGAATAAGAGCGTCGCCACCTGCTTCAAGGACGGCCGCAAAAAGCAACAGAAGGATCGCAGCGGAAGTGTTCATCCGCGCTGGCGTTCCGCGATCTTAGCCAGCGCAATCGTTAGCGCGGCCCCTCCGAGGGTCTTAAACAACCCCGGATGCGCCGCATAAACGGAGCTCATTTGATCCACCACGGACGGGTTTTTCTTCTCCACCTTCGCGGCCAGATCCTGGACTTCCTCCGGCGTTACCTGCGAGGCTTGTTCCGGCGTCACCGTGGCCGTTGCCGTGCCAGCCGCACCAGAGAAAATGGACGCGAGGTTTCCCAATCCGCCCCCTGCCGACGTTAATTGCGACAGCAGCCCTGGACCCGCGGCACTCAGAAGCGCCGTCAGCGCACCGGCCTGTTGCTGTCCGTTCGATCCGCCAAATAGTTGCGAGATCATCTGAGCGAAAGGAGGCGTCTGGCCCGACTGAAACGCGGCTGTGATGCCCTGTATCAGTTCGGATTGCGGCAGCGACTGCGCCGCTCGATCGAAGTGATCTTCCACATTAGCGGGCGGGTTCGCGGGGTTCGCTCCGCCGTATTGCTGCAAAAGTCCGCCGATTGCGCTCATCCAACTCATACGTTCAGGCTAACACTTCGACTCAGTCGGCGAACGAATCCCTTTACCCCCTCGCGCAGAAGTTCCGGATGCGAGCGCAGTACCTGAAACACCCAGCCGGAAAGGAATTCCGTCCGCAGTCCAAGGGCGAATTGCCCCGGTGTTAATAAGTTCAACAGTTCGGTGCGGCGGTCCCACTTTTCGTCGCTCCACTGAGCGATTCGCCGGTTAATCTCAGCGGCAATGCGAAGATTCGACCCGTATTCACGCCGCCACTCCTTTTCGTAGCGGCTCAGTGCAGAGCGCGAAACATCTCCGTCCACGGCGGCCTCGCCCGCAATGCGGCCCGCCATCGCGCCCGCCTTGATCGCCCAGCGAATACCCTCGCCCGCCAGTGCCGAAGGCTGACCGGCCGCGTCTCCGGCCGACATGATTCCATCGGAGACGAACTGCTCCGCCATGCCGTCCGATGGGATGAGTCCAAAATGGTATTCCACCGGCTGAGCGCCTTCGAGGTTCATCCCGAAACGCCCGGCATTTTCCAGCAGCGGATTCAGATAGTCCTCCGGCTTCGCGCTCGAATCGGCATGGATGATGCCAACGCCCACACGAACTCGCTTATTCCCCCATGGAAACGCCCAGGCATATCCGCAAGGCGCGATTTGGCTGCCCACGATGAGGACGGCTTCCCCTTCGTGGTAGTGGGGCGCATAAAGATCGTACTCAGCGCCCACGCCGAAACGCCGAAATCCGGGATCGACCCCCGCCTTGCGAAGCATCGCACAGCGATAACCCGTGGCATCGATCACAATCTTTGCACTGGCGTTGAATTCGAGCCCCCGATGATCCTTTGCACGGACGCCCATAACTGTTCCACCGCGGAGCAGCGGCTCGACGACGGTAGTGGCCACCCGCATCTGCGCGCCGGAAACGATTGCCCGCTCGGCCAGGAATTGAAACGTGCCATGCACGTCGAGCACGCAGGCAACCGGTTCGGGATACCGAAACATCGCAGATTTAGTGGGAGCCAGAAAACGGCACGCGTGGATTGGGTGATAGCAGCGGCTGGGTATGCCGAGTTCCACCAGGTCTGGAATGAAACTCCCACCCGTCGTCCGTGTCGGAGTTCCAATCTCCGCGCTCTGCTCGAACAGGACGGTCCGCGCACCGCCGCGAGCGGCTGCGTCGGCCGCGGCTAGGCCTCCTGGACCACCCCCAACCACAATGACATCGAAATCCCGCATCTGCCGCATTATCGCCTACCGGCTCCGACCGCTATCATAAGAACATCCAATGAGCGCGCGGGAGCGGTTTGCGCAGCAGCAACCGGGAGTCTTCTTCCTCGATCAAAATCGAGTGGCGGAGCTGTCGGAATACGTTGCCAAACTCGACTGGCTCGACGCCGGAGAGCACATTGCGAGCGTCGAACGGGCAGGCGAAGGAAACATGAACTGCACGCTGCGCGTGACCACGTCTAAACGCAGTTTCATCCTCAAGCAGGCCCGGCCTTGGGTGGAGAAGTATCCGAGCATCCCCGCGCCCTCGCATCGGGCGTTCGTCGAAGCGAGTTTTTATCGCGAGGCACAGCGCCAGGCCGTTTCAACCATGCTGCCTGCTCTGCTCGGATTCGACCTTCAGTCCCAGATGCTGATGTTGGAAGATCTTGGAGGCGCTCGCGACTTCACATTTCTATACGCCGGCGGGGTTCTGAGTTCCGGAGAGATTCGGTCGCTGGTGCTTTGCCTGGTGGATCTCCACTCGGTCCAGGTTTCGCCGGAATTGAAAACCGTGTTTGCTAATCGGGAAATGCGGGGCCTGAATCATGAACACATCTTCGACATTCCACTGCGCGAGAATAACGGGTTGGATCTCGAAGCAATCACGCCGCTGCTGGAGTTTGCAGCGAAGAAGGTTCGCGCCGATACGAGGTATTGCCGCCGGATAAGCGAATTGGGGGACCTGTATCTTTCGGACGGAGAAGTGCTTGTTCACGGAGACTACTTCCCTGGAAGCTGGTTGCAGACTAGTGCCGGCGTGAAAGTGATTGATCCGGAGTTTTGCTTCTTCGGCGCGCCTGAATTCGATCTCGGAGTGATGCTGGCGCATTGCTACTTGTCGCGCCAACCCGATTCGGTGGTGGAGACGATTCCGGAATTGTATTGCGCCGTCCGGTCCTTGGACATTCATCTGGCCAAGCAGTTTGCCGGGGCTGAAATTATGCGGCGTCTGATGGGGGTCTCGCAACTTCCGCTCGCCCACAACATCCAAGTAAAAGAGATGCTTCTGGAACTTTCTCGATCCTTGGTGCTCAACTAGTTATGCACGAGACCATTGAATTCGTCACCCGTCATGGCTACATCGTGTTGATTTGTGCCATCTTCACCGAGCAACTCGGGCTGCCCATTCCAGCCGCCCCGACGTTGCTGGCGATGGGGGCGCTCGTTGGGTTGGGCCACTTCTCGTTTTGGCTGTCTCTGCTTTTCGCCAGCCTTGCTTCGCTGGCAGGAGACATGGCCTGGTATCTACTCGGGCGTCGCCGGGGCCAATCGATTCTGAAGTTGTTGTGCCGCATCTCGCTTGAACCGGATCACTGTGTAAAGCGCACTTACGGCCTCTTTGGCCGGTATGGCGAAAAGGGTCTGTTATTGTCGAAGTTCATTCCCGGCTTCAGCATGGTCGGCGCGCCAATGGCTGGTTTGATGCGAATGAGCCCGTGGCGGTTCGTCCTGTTCGATGGTGTCGGCGGTCTGCTCTGGGCGGGCTCGTTTCTTACACTCGGGTACCTGTTCCGATCGCAACTGGAACGAGCTGTGGAAAAGCTCTCGCAGGCGGGGTCGTCGGTGGGCGTGCTGGTCGGGGTGGGAATCGCCGTCTGGGGCTTTTCGCAGATCTACCAGAGACGCCGGTTTCTACATTCGCTTCGTCTGGCCCGCGTCACGCCGCAGGAAGTGATGGCGGCGATGCAAGCGGGCGAGGACGTCGTGATCGTCGATCTGCGTAAGCCGGAAGATGTCGAAGAGAACCCGGTTCGCCTGCCGAACGCCATTCGGATCAGGTTCGAGGACTTGGATGAGCGTCAGCAGGAGATTCCACGTGACCGCGACATCATCCTCTACTGTTCGTGACCAACGGAATCCACCAGCGCCCGTGCGGCGCTAACACTTCATCGTAGGGGGATCGTCCGGGTGCGGCCGTTGGAAGGCGGCTTCGAGGCCTGGAAAGCGCTCGGATATCCGGTCGAGCCCATGATCACTTTACAATAGTTTTTCATGCCCAAAATTCAGCGTGCACTTCTTAGCGTCACCGACAAGACCGGTCTGGTCGATTTTGCCCGTGGTCTGAATGAGCTCGGTATCGAATTGATTTCCACCGGCGGCACCGCCTCTTTGATCCGGAACGCGGGTGTGCCGGTGAAAGACGTTTCCGACGTTACCGGCTTTCCGGAAATGCTCGATGGTCGCGTGAAGACCATCCACCCGCGCGTAGCCGGGGGCGTGCTCGCCATTCGCGCCAATCCGGAGCACATGCAGGCGCTGGCGCAACATTCCATCGGCGCCATCGACATGGTGGTAGTGAATCTGTACGCGTTTGAGAAGGTTGCGGCGAAGGAGGGTGCGCCGGTGCATGAATTAATTGAGAACATCGACATCGGCGGCCCGACCATGATCCGCGCGGCGGCTAAAAATTATCAGGATGTAGCGGTAGTAGTGTCCCCCGGCGACTATCCGGCGATTCTCGATGAGCTGAAGCAGAAGGGCGGGGAATTGGCCGTGAAGACGTGCTGGCAGTTCGCCAAGAAGGCCTTTGCGCTGACTGCCGCCTACGACCGCGCGATTAGCGCGCGCCTGGCGACGATCGAATTTGGCGAGACCGGGTTCGCCGATGAAGCTAGTGATCTGCCGGCGATCCTCGACATTCGCGCCGAGCGCCGTATCGCGCTTCGCTACGGTGAGAACCCGCATCAGTCGGCTGCGCTGTATTCTATAGGCGCCGGTGGGATCGCCGGTGCCGAGCAACTTCATGGCAAGGAACTTTCGTACAACAACCTCGTGGACCTCGACGCCGCCTGGCAGCTGATCCGCGAGTTTGACAATCCGGCGTCGGCCATCATTAAGCACACCAATCCATGTGGCTGCGCCGAGCAATCGACGCTGGCGGAGAGTTACCGCAAGGCGTTCGAAGCAGATCCGATCTCGGCTTTCGGCGGCGTCTTAGCGTTCAATCGGACCGTTGACGAAGAGACGGCCACCGAAATTGCCAAGACATTTATTGAGGCGATTGCCGCTCAGGATTATTCGGCTAAGGCAATGTCGATTCTCAGCGCCAAGAAGAACCTGCGGCTGCTGAAAGTCGCATCGGGAACGGACGGGCTAGTGGTGAAGTCGATTAGCGGCGGCTATCTGGCGCAGACGCCGGACCTGCACCGGCTCGACCGCGCGCAGGCTCAGGTGAAGACTGAACGTGCCCCAACCGCTGAGGAGTGGACCGCGCTCGAGTTCGGCTGGAAGGTTTGCAAGCATGTAAAGTCGAATGCAATCGTGTATGCGCGCGCAGGCCAATCCGTCAGCGCCGGCGCGGGTCAGATGAGCCGGGTGGATTCGGTGAAGGTCGGAGCGATGAAAGCAGTGCTGCCGCTGGCCGGGACAGTGCTGGCATCGGATGCGTTCTTCCCATTCCCGGACGGCCTGGAGGAAGCTGCGCAGCACGGCATCACAGCGGTCATCCAACCAGGCGGCTCGGTGCGCGACGAGGAAGTGATCGCCGCGGCGAACCGCCTGGGTTTGGCGATGGTATTCGCCGGAGTTCGGCACTTCCGGCATTAACTGTAGGCGAACTGAATACAAGTCGGTTGACCGGTGGCGATATATTGCCCGGTCGGCGTGAGCAATCCCGACGTTGCGTCTACGCTGAAGCTTACGATGTTACCGGTTCCCTGGTTCGTCGCATGGATGAACTGCCCGGAGGGATCGAAGTTAATGGCTCGCGGCGTCTCGCCTTGAGTCGGTGTCCAGGCGATCACGGCGATCTGCGAGGTTGCAGGGTCGATGGAGAAGATCCCGATGCTGTCGTGTGAACGGTTGGACGTGTAGAGGAATTTGCCCGACGGAGCGACAAGGATTTCAGCGCCCGCGAGCGGGCCTTTGTAGCCCTTCGGAAGCGCTGACACATCCGATTGGATGTTTCCGAGAGCTCCGTTACCAGTCCAAAGGAATGTGTCCACCGCGCAGTTTAGTTCTTTTATCGAATACACGACCTTGCCGTTTGGATGCCACGCCAAATGCCGCGGCCCGGTACCAGCCGTCGTGATGTAGCGACTGACCTCCGTCAATTTACCGGAGTTGAGATCGATCGAGTAGACGACGGTCGCATCCAGTCCGAGGTCGTTCACCAGGACGAAGTTACCTGTGGGATCGAAAGACACCATGTGCGGGTGCGGCGCCTCTTGCCGTCCAGAGTTCGACCCAAGGTCGCCATAGTGCGTAATATTCTGGCTGGCTGCGCCCACCGACCCATCCGAATTTATCGGGAGCACTGAAACGGTTGAGCCGGTGTAGTTCGCGGTCAGGACAAACTTACCGCCCGGGTGCACGATGATGTGCGCCGGCGCTCCGGGTATCGATTGCTGGCTTAGGAATTGCAGGTCGCCGGTGGCCGAGTTGATTGCGAAGGCCATGACGAGGCCCGGAGGCCCAACCTCACAACCTGCATACAAAAATTTCTTGTTTGGGTGCAGGTTAATAAACGACGGGCTTGAAACCGGACCGACAACGGTCGATAAAGTCATGTTGTTGGTGGCACGGTCGATGCCGTAGACGCTGATACCCCGGCCCGCGGGTGTGTAGCATCCTACGTATGCGAATGGGCCTGGGACCGCGGTGATCGCGTATGGGGAATCGTCCGCTTTTGCTGGCATCCAGCGGCCTGCGGCCAATGCCGCGGCGCCAACTAATATACCGCGCCGTGAAAATCCATTGCCTGTGTGTGCAGTTTTCATATGCTGTCTCCTAATGTTGCTTTCTAAGCTTGTTGTCGCGTTTTAACGAGTGAACTTGTTCCGGCGCGAATCGATTTTGAGATGACGATTCGTTTCCACCCTCTCTCCGGTTCCAAGAGGCTCCAGAGGAGTATAGGAACCCGGGCCGGACACAACAAGGTTAAAAAGGTGTTGTAACGTTTCAGTAAATGTCTGATCCCAATAGACTGGAGGGAATTTTACGCTCTGTATCGGTAGCTACGTTGTGATATGCTCCGCTGTCAAAGGGTGTAATGCCTGGAAGAACGAGTCATCTGGACCAAACGAGCGCGATCATCAAGGTCATTGAAGTTGCGCCTCATGCCTCAGCCCTGCGGGCGCATGTTCACACAATTGTTGAAAGTCCCGCGTTCAAAGGAAGCCGGCGCAGCCAGGAATTTCTACGCTACATCGTGGAGAAGGCACTGGATGGTCATTTTGACGAACTGAAAGAACGCGCGGTTGGGGTGGAATTATATGGCAGATCTCCCTCTTACGATACCGGCCAGGACGCAGTCGTTCGGGTGACAGCCTCCGACGTCCGTAAGCGTTTGCTTCAGTTCTACGGCGAAATCGGATTGAATTCCGAACTTCGCGTCGATCTGCCACCGGGATCGTACATTCCGGAGTTTCGATGCACTCCCGCCGTTTCTGCTCTCTCAGTTCCGGCAATCGTTCAGGAAACGGCCGTCCTTCCGCAGGAACCGGATAAGGGTCCGGCGCCTGGCAGGCCCCGCGTGTGGTATTGGCTGTTTTACTCGATTGTTGTGCTCGCGATGATTGCTGCCATTTGGCTATGGACGCAGCATAGCTCGGCCGTCCAACTGTCCCCGAAGCAGATCCTTCCGTGGTCGGCCATTTTCCGGCGCGACCAGCCGATCCAGGTCGTTCTGGCAGACCCGGACATATCGTCTATGCAGAGACTGTTGGACTTCAGCATTTCTCTCTCCGACTATGCCAACCGGCGATATACGCCGGTGTCCCGTTTGTTGGATGAAACCGAAAGACGAGTTTTTCAGTCGTTCCATGGAGCGAACGTGGCGGCCGTCGACCTCGCCATCGCTCTGAACATTTCCGAACTGGCATTAGGGGCATCACGTCATGTGAAGATCCACACAGCTCGAAGCCTCCAACTGCTGGATTTTAAGACAGACGACAACTTCATTCTTCTGGGCAGTCCTCGCTCTAATCCCTGGGTCGAACTCTTTAGCGACCAGTTGGACTTCACCTTTGTATATGATCAGCATCTTAAGAAGGAAGTGATCCGTAACAAACGCGTACAACCAGGTGAGCTTCCTGTCTACGTTCCCACCGCGGATGGATGGGACACGGGCCAGGCGTACGCGATCGTTGCCTTCGTAGCCAACCCAAATCAGAATGGGCGCGTTGCCCTTATGGCTGGATCGAACGCAGAGGCGACGGAAGCCGCCGGCAAACTCTCGACAAACCTGGATTTGCTCTCGAGAATTCTAAAGACTCACGGTGTAGATCCGGGTGGTGCGCCAAAGCCGTTTGAAGTGCTCCTGCGTGTCTCGACCATGGCTGGATCTTCCAACACCTTTGATGTGATCGCATGTCACAGGCTCTCGGGTCCACTTCCTTAGGAGGCTGATCGGATAAAACAATGCCGTCTGATCCTGTTTCAAACAGAGAGGCTCAGATTTGAGGTTCTGCGGCTGTGGGCATGGTGGATCGACGGTCAAACGCCGGGGGATCACCTGAGTTCCGGGAAAATCTTGCTCTAAATGATCCGTTTTGGGTCGATATTACGTAATGATGATCATATGGAGCAGTCTCGCATGAGGGTGGTAGTTCGAATCAGAGTGAAGAGCAGAGGACTCGCGTTTTGGCGGCACTTCACTGGGCTGGTGACGTTGCTCACGCCCGTGTCTCTGGCCGCATTTGTTCTCGCTGCTTGGCGATTGGCGTCCGACATCGGTTGGGCGGGCGCATTCGCTATCGAAACAGGAATATTTTCCCACTGGCTTGTCTGGGCCGGTATCGGTTTGATGACGCAGTTCGTCGCCGCCACACTTGGCCGTGAGATTACTGAAGACGATCGTTGAGAATTGCTGCCAAGCGGTATCCCGCCAGAGCAATTTGTTGTTTACTAACGTCCATCATCGTCTGTTTGTATTTCGCGGACGGTTTCGGCGGCGCTTCTCCATCGACGTCCTCACCAAGCGGATAAACCACGGACTTCGCCAGTTGCACACTCTCGGAGACCCACGCTTTTGTATCAAGACGGATTACTAAATCGGCAGGCGGGGTGAGGTTTTTTCCAATCGCGATCAGATCCGCCCGCGAACTCACGTTATCGAGCACCCCGTCCCACAGACTGTGGAGATTGCGGGCGGGATCGTCGATTAGAAAAAGATTGCCGCCTTGATCGCCAATGTCCACGCCGCTGTTCTGGCCGTGATGATGGCCGCTGAATCGCGACACGGAGTGGAGCGGTTGGTGCAGATCGCCGGTAAGGTGAATCATCCACGAAAGATTGTAGGGATTCGAAAGGTCGGCGATCACGGCCGCGACTGCGCTCACCGCATTCGGTTCTTCTATCGGAAATCCCTTCGACCCATGAGTCTCGATGGCGTAATCGATGTAATGCCAGTTCTGGCGCATGGCAGTGTCAGGAATACCGGGCAGAGGCGGAGTCTCCTTCGCATCGGCGCGCATGTCGTTATAGAATCGCGGATCGTTCTTGATCGTGTCCGGCCAAACAGAAGCTTGGAGAAACGCTTCGACGCCCCGGTCGCCATCGGCCGGGAGATCAGCTATCCATTTCTGATAGTCAGGATGCGCTTGCAAAGCCGCGTCGACCCGCGACCGTGCCATGGGTGAGAGATGTTGGTAGGCAATCCAGGCGACCAGCATGTGGCCGTTGCGATGCCATGCTCCAAGTGAACTGCAAAAGAGCAGCGCGATCACGATGAGCCTCACGCTACGCTCCCGCTGCCGAGGGGCTCGCCCAATCCTCGGGAACCGTACCCTCCGGGAGCAGGAGTCCCTTCTCCAGATGACGAATTTTGGTGGCGAAATGCGCAGCGTGCGGATCGTGCGTGACCATCACTACCGTCTTGCTGTACTCCTTGTTGAGGCGGGAGAGCAGCGTCAGAACGTCCTGCGCCGATGTGGCATCGAGATTACCCGTCGGTTCGTCGGCGAGGATCAGATCCGGATCGGTTACCAGCGCGCGGGCGATGGCGACGCGCTGCTCTTGTCCGCCGGAGAGTTGCCGGGGAAGATGGCCGAGACGGTCGCCGAGTCCCACCAGCTTCAGCGCCGATGTGGCGTGGTCCAGACGTTCCTTCTTTTTCAGGTTCGTCAGCTTGAGGGGCAATTCGACATTTTCCAGGGCCGTCAGCACGGGAATCAAATTGAACGACTGGAATATGAAGCCGATGTGTTCGTTGCGCCAATGCGCGATCGCCCGATCGTTGAGCTGCCGTAGATTCTCGCCCAGCACCGCGATCTCGCCCGCGCTCGGCCGGTCCATCGCAGCAATGAGATGAAGCAGCGTCGATTTGCCCGAACCCGATGGCCCCATCAAGGCCACAAACTCGCCTTTGTGGATCTCGATGTCGACGTCTTTCAACGCCACCACGTGAAATTCGTCGCGGACATATTCCTTGCCGAGTTTACTCGTTTCAATGACTACTTCGCTCATGTGTCTACCCCTGTTTCGGGCGAACCGCGTCGCCGTCTTTCAGATCGGCGGGTGGATTCAAAATAAGATCTTCGCCGCCAATCAGACCATCATCGATGCGAATACCTTGCGAATTCACCCCGCCGGTTTTCACCGCCCGGCGCAGCGCTTTTCCATTGAAGATGACAAACACTGCGTCGTTCTTAACTGCCGCAGCCGGCACATAAATGACCGGTTTGGCCGTGCTGTTGGCCGGCGCAGCGGTCCCGTCGTTATAGAATGCGACGCTCGCGTTCATCTCCGGACGCAGATAGTCGTCGGGGTTGATCACCTTCACCTTCACTTGGACCGTCGCTTTCTGACGATTGGCTTCGGGCGAAATTTCGTAGATGATGCCGTCGTACTTCTTGTCGGGATAAGCGTCCGTGGTTACGATACCCTTCTGTTTCGGCGAGAGCTTGGCGAAGTCGTTCTGGTTAATGTCGAGTTCCACCTGGAGGTCGTTCAGATCAGCCAGCGAAACAACGTAGCCCTTGGCCCCGCGATCTCCGACGAAACTGGTCGTGACGAATTCGCCTTTCTCCACTGCGCGCTCCAGAATGGTGCCGGTGACCGGCGCATGAATCACGGTATTTTGAAGCTGAGTCTCAGCGTAGGCGACTGTGCCGCGGGCCTGCTCCACCTGCCCACGCAGCGAGTCAATCTGTTCCTGCCGCGTACCCAGCTTGGCCAGATCGTAGGTGCGCTGTATCGAGTTCACGCGCGCCATCTGGCTGTCGTATTTGGCCACCGCATCGTCGAGCGTTTGTTTGGAGAGTACTTTTTCGTTCACCAAACCGCGCGTGCGATCCAGCGTGATGCGGAAATTCTCCAAATCGGCTTTCGCCACATTCAAGTCGGCCTGCGCCCGCGCAATTTCTTCCGGCCGCGAGCCGTTTTCGGCCTCCTGAAGCTTCGCCAATAGTGACGTAAGGCTTCCTTGCGCCTGCTGGAGCTGAGCGCGATACTCGTCGTCTTCCAGGCGAACGAGAACTTCGCCTTGCTTCACCTTGTAGCCCTTGTCGACGCCGATCCAAGCCACGCGCCCAATCACTTTTGCGGCAACTTCGATTTTGTGGGCGGCCACAATATAACCCGTGGCATTGAGAATCACGGTGTTTCCCGCCTGCCCATCGGCGCTTTCCACCGCCTTCACCCGCGTCGTTTCGACTTCTATGGCGGTATTTAGCCTGCTGTAGACGTAACGCCCGGCACCCAGCAAAAGCAGAATCGTTACACCCGCGATAATCCAGCGAGTGGCCCACGGGGACGGCCCGTTCTCGCGGCGCGCGTTACGATCGATGCGGAGACTTTTGAGTTCAGTTTCCATCTTAGGTTTCGCGGAGAGCTGTTAGAATTTCCTTCCGGGCGGCATTTCTGGCGGGGAAAAGACCGCCCATAGCGCCCATGAATACGGCAAACAGCACCCCAATGAGCATGATCTCCGGCGTCACGCGCAATTGGAATGCAACTTCACTGAACGTGACAAAGCTGCCGATCCCAGTGGTGATGTTGTTGAGCGGCAGAACGAGCAGGCAGCCGAGTATTCCACCGAGGATCGAAAGCAGCACCGATTCCAGGAAGAAGCTGAGAAGAATCCCGCCCTTGGAAAAACCGAGAACGCGCAACGTGCCGATCTCTTTCGCGCGGCGGGAGACCGCTGCATACATCGTGTTCATGGCCGCGAAACAGCTTCCCACCATCATAATGATGGAGATGAAAATGCCAAGAAACTTGACGGGCGCGGCGGCATTGGTTTGGCTCTCGTAGTATTCTTTCTCCGGGATCGCGTCTACGTTCAGGCGCTGGTCGGCCTTCAGGTCGTTGATCAGCGCGGTGGCGGCCACGGGATCGGTGGCGCGGACGAGCGCCGAACTGAGCACTTCAGACCGATTGTAGTCGCTTGACGTCTGATTCAGATCCGCCCAGATCTCGCTATTGACGGCCGAATCTCCGGCGCTCATGGTGCCGACCACTTCCCAATCGCCACGGCCAAACCGGAGTTTTCCACCGAGCTTCGCCGCCGGATAGCGCTTCGCAACGGACTTGCCCACAACGATTTCACGATGTCCGGGCTGAAACCAGCGACCGGTCTCAAGTTTCAGATTGTCGCGCATCTCCATACCTGCGGGCGGCAGACCCCGCAGCGTCACATTCATTCCCGAAGGGTTCTCCGGACTCTCCAGGTTAATCACCGTCACCATTTCGAGCGATGCCATGGGCTCGCCGTTCTTGCTGCGCGCGATCCCAGGCTTAAATTTCAAATCCTGATACGACTGACGAGTAAAGTTGCTCGAAAGTTCGGACGTTGCGCTCTTGCGGAGAATCAAAATCTGCAGCGGATTGCCTGTCGACTCGAAAGCGGTACTGAGTCCCCCGACCAAGGCCAGCACCGCCAGCAGGACCGCGACGGTTAAAGCGATACCGAGGGCCGTCATGAGGGTAGTGGTCTTCCGAACCGAAAGATTCCGGATGTTATATGCGATTGGGATGGCCATATGGATCTATCCGCTATAGCGCAACGAGTCCAGGATATTTGTCCGTGATGCGTTCCAGGCGGGAATCAAAGAGCTGAGAACCCCGATGAAGATGCCGATGATCAGGATGAGCGCGGCCACCGATGGGACCAGGGTTAGGGTCTTGAGTTGCGTGAAAAGGATCGGCGACTTGCGCACGCCGTAGGTCAACACGTTGGCGAACAGGCACCCGATGATGCCTCCCACAAGCGATAGAAAGGCGGCTTCTCCCAGAATCATACCGAGGATCGCACCGTTATTGAACCCGAGCGTTTTGAGAATTCCCACTTCGCGGATTCGTTCGCGCACCGACATGGCCATGGTATTGGCGGAGACCAACAGAATGGTGAAGGTGACGGCCGCACAAATACTCATCAGGAAGACCTTGACGTTGCCAAGGAACGAAAGGAAGCCAAGTTGGAACGCCTGCTCGGTCTCGGTGCGCGTTTGGATTGTTGAATTGCGGAACATCTCGTCAATTTGTTGCGAGACGGGTGAAACGGATTCGGGTTTATCAACGACTATATAGTACGATCCGGCGAAATCGCGGCGCGCAACCGGCAACCCGTCGTAAAGGTAATGAATATTGAAGAACAACGCTTCGTTGTTCTGTGCACTGTCGTAGATGGCGCGGACTGTGAGTTCCAGGGTGAGCGGGAAGATATCGCCAACGAGCGTGATCCGGTCGCCGAGTTTGAATCCGAATCTGTCCGCCAACGCTCTACCGATGACACACGCCGACCGCTGTTGGATAAACGCCTTCTTCTGGTCTTCGGGTACGTGAAATTCGGAGAACACTGTGAAGAAGCGTTCCGGTTCAACTCCGAATCGCGCGAAGAGGTTTTTCGGCTCCTTATAGACGCCGCCGAACCACTGTTGCACCATCACTTCACGCACTCCGGGCACGCTCTGAATCTTCTGCTGATAAGAGAGCGGCATGACGGTGGCCAGGGAAATCTTGTTGCGGGTTACCAGGCGTAGCGCTTGTTCCGGCGTGGCCTCGGAGAAATAGAAGGCGTGGTAAATGGCGCCGAGAAGGCCGAGCAGGCACAATGAAATCGCAACGCTTGCGATAGTGAGGAGGCTGCGCCGCTTGTTGCGCAGACCGTTCTTGACAATCAGCGGGAGGTAGCGGAACATAGGTTTCCTTAAGGTTAGCACCGGATACAGTGATGACGTGAGTGACGCGGTATTTATGAACGAGGCGTTGGTGCTCGCTAAGCTAGCCGGCGCCGCCGGCGAGGTGCCCGTGGGCGCAGTCTTGGTAATCAATGGCCAGATCGCGGGCCGGGGGTTTAATTCGCCAATCGCCAGGAACGACCCGACGGCTCATGCGGAGATACTTGCATTGCGCGAAGCAGCGGCCGCCAGCGGAAATTACAGACTGACCGGGGCGACTCTCTACGTGACCCTCGAGCCTTGCGCGATGTGCGCTGGCGCGCTGGTAAATGCGAGAATCGGCCGGCTCGTGTTTGGCGCGCGGGACATCCGGTTTGGGGCAGTTCGCAGCAAGTTTTGTCTGGCCGATTCGGAATTGCTTAATCACAGGATCGAAGTGGTGGAGGGAGTGCTGGCGGCGGAGAGCCTGGAATTGCTGCGGGATTTTTTCGCAGAACGGCGCGAATGAAACGGACGGGGCGGCCCGTCTCAACCGCCCCAGGTAATATGTCTTCTAAGCAGCTTTCTTTAGTGGAACTTTATCACTCAATCGTGAAACGGGCCGCATCGGAATCACCTTGTTGCTGCGCAGTAACTCCAGAGCGGGTAGCGGATTGCGCATGGTGCCGTTGAAGTATTCGTCCAGAGGAAACAGCCCATAGGGCTTTATCTCGCGGAATACACGTCCAAGCCTTTGCTGGATGCGATAGACGGTGTGAAAGAAGGTGCCTCGATCCATCTTGAGCTTCCGGCAGCAGAGTCTCCAGTCGGCACCCAGCAGAAAATGATAGCGGAAGATACGATGTTCCCCATCCGTCAGCACACGTTGGCTCAATAGGCAGAAGTCGGCGATGTACTCTTCTTCACGGCGTCCGTAAGTGCACCGGCGATTCGTTCCTGCATTGAATTCCAACTTGGCGTTCGACATTCTGCGCCCGTCGGTAGCGCAGCGTATAAATCGGTCGTAACACGCGCGAAAAATAGCGCGGAAAACGCAGTTACAAGGGGCCGTCTCTGATCCGCGGCCCTGGCGCAGTCCCATTCCATGACACTGTGCGCAGTTGTTGCAAGCTAATACTAGTGTTTCTGATCGAGTCCATTCCATTGTTTTCTCGTTCCCTTCTTTTTTCAGAGCCATAGTTCCACGCGGTTTAATCCGAGTGGGCTAGTTGGCTTTCTTTGTTACTTATCCTACAAGCTGTTGAGTGAGTGTCAACACTTGATGGTATTTTTTGCATGGTACTAGGGTGACTTAGTCTATAAAATATTGATAAATATGAATTACTTCGAATCTCTACTTAGTCTTAAATTGTGAAATTTAAACACACGTGACGTGTAAAAACTGCCGTGCTGTAGGATGGGCGTTAGCCCTATAGCAGGGAGATATAGCTCCAATGATGTTTCACGAACTCCGGGATCTCTTCTTGTCGAACCTCCGGGCACGAGTTCGCAACGGCGAAATCACAGAGCGGCGCTTAGCCCGGCTAGTCGGCGTCTCCCAGCCGCATATTCACAATATTCTCAAAGGTATGCGGGTGCTTACACCGGACGTCGGAGACCGGATTCTGGCGGAGCTCAATATGTCTATCTTCGATCTTGTCGATTCTTATTGGAAGACACCAGAGAAGGACGCCGGCCACCCTGGATTCTCAAGGTTATCCCTGATTCGTGTTCTTGATGGACGTCTGAGCCCTGGGCACCCTTGGCCAACCAAGGCAGGAGGCATGGAGCGCTTTCGGGTCAACTTGGCGCAACTGGCGAAGATGACGGCGCCGGTGGTGGTACGGTTGGGAGCCGATCCGGCCATGGCGCCACTCTTTGGCAGCGACGACTGCGCAATCCTCGACCAGGGAGTGGTGGCGCGGACCGCTATCGAGCCGGAGGCGCTCTACGCAATCAAGTGGGGAAGAAACGGCATGCTGCGGAAACTCAAGGTGGACGGACAGTCGCTCTGGCTGATTTCTACGGAAGACCAAAACAACGCGGAGCGATGGGTTGCCGTTTCTCTTGCTGGAGTTGATCTGATGCAGATTGTGCGTGCGCGCGCCAGCCTGCTCACACCGGAACTCGATTGGCCGCGTTAATTCGACAGGACGCCGTGAACCCGTTCGATCATCCACGAAAGATCCGCCTCGCCGATCACCAGCGGAGGAGCCAGACGGATTACATACTCGTGGGTTTCCTTGCACAGAATTCCGCGCTCCATGAGCCGTTCACAATAGGGACGTGCGGGTTGTGCGAGTTCCAGGCCTACCAGCAGACCGCGCCCGCGAACGTCGACGACCAGGCCGCCCTCGAGGGGTTTCAGCGCTTCAAGTAAAATCGACCCCAGCCGTGCGGCGCGTTCCACCAGGTTCTCTTCCTCGACCACCCGCAGGGCGGCACGCGCTACTGCACATCCAAGCGGATTTCCGCCATACGTACTGCCGTGGCTGCCCGGGCGAAACAGATCCATCACTTCCGCCCGCCCGACTACCGCCGACACCGGGTAGAACCCGCCGGACAGGGCCTTGCCCAAAATATACAGATCGGGTTTCACTCCTTCGTGCTGGCACGCGAACCACGATCCCGTTCGTCCCAGGCCGGTCTGAATCTCGTCGGCCAGCAGAAGCACATTGTGTTTCCGGCAAAGTTCGGCCGCCCCTGCCAGATAGCCCTCTGGGGGGATGACGATTCCGGACTCGCACTGGATCGGCTCCACAAGGAAGCCGCACGTGCGGGGAGTGACGGCCGCGGCGAGCGCTTCCAGATCGCCGTAGGGCACGGTGACAAAGCCCGGAGTGAACGGACCGAATCCTCGTTTGTAGTCCTCGTCCGACGAGAATCCGACGATAGTCGTGGTTCGTCCATGGAAATTCCCTGCGCACACGATTAGCTCCGCCTCATCCTGGGTGATGCCTTTGCGTGCGTATCCCCATTGGCGCGCTGCCTTGATGGCTGTCTCCACGGCTTCGGCCCCGGAGTTCATCGGCAGCACAACATCCAGACCCGTGAGATCGGCAAGCTGGCGGCAGAAGAGCGGTAGCTGGTCGTTGTGAAAGGCGCGGGAAGTGAGCGTGACGCGTTGGGCTTGCTCTACGAGGGCGGCGAGAATCTTCGGATGGCCATGCCCTTGATTAAGTGCCGAGTAAGCGCTGAGGCAATCCATGTAGCGCCTGCCTTCCGTGTCGTAGACCCACACTCCTTGCGCCCGCTCGACAACGATCGGCAGCGGATGATAGTTGTGCGCGCCGTACCGTTCCTCAATCGCCAGAAGTTCCGCGGCCATCTTTTCGGTGGCCGCCGTCATGCTTTCTTCCCGTCCACGGATTCAGCCGCTTTACCCAATTGAGCGACGATCCTGGTGGCTTCTTCCACCGCCCGCGCCAGAACCGAGCGAATCTTTCCGTCTTCCAACATCAACAATCCTCCAATGGTGCATCCGGCAGGCGTGGTCACATCGTCGCGCAACGAAGCCGGGTGCCGTTTTGTGTCGAGAACCATTCGTGCTGAGCCGAGCATGGTCTGCGCCACCAGTTGCAACGCAAGGTCTCTTCGCAGGCCCACGCGAACCCCTGCATCCGCGAGCGCCTCCATGACCAGATACATATAGGCAGGCCCGCTGCCGCTGAGCGCCGTGATCGCGTTGCAATAGTGCTCCTCGACGACGGCACAACTGCCAACGGAAGAAAAGATGCGCTGGGCGTGGTCCAGGTGCTTCTCGGTGGCGTTCCGGCCGGCGCAAACCACCGTCATGCCTTCCCTCACAACGCAAGGCGTATTCGGCATCGCGCGGACCCACGGATTCGGCGTCCCAAGCAGAGACTCCAGGCGCTCGGTGGAGACGCCGGCAAGAATGGAAATCAACAGCGTATCCGGCCGCACGCCCGCCTCCCGCAAAGTGGACGTGACGGCCCCGATCTGGGCCGGCTTTACACAAATTACCAGCACACCTGCCTCGCGAGCCGCCTCGTGGTAGTCGCGCACCGCTTCCACTTGAAGCGTCTCCGCGACTTCCTCGCAACTGGCCTGCGATTTGGCTGTGGCCCAGACCTGCCGGCGCGAAACGAGACCCGCGTCGAGGATGCCTTTGAGCAGCGTCTTGCCCATCACGCCGGAGCCGATGACGCCCAGGGTTCGTCCGGGCGGAAGTAGAGAATTTGTGTCGCTCATGATTCGTTTTGGCTGGAGTGGTGTATTGAAAGCATCATATCTTGGGGATCTTCACAATGTATAATGGCCGCGGCATGACACGGATTCGCGCGGCTGCGCTGGCAATTACATTTACCTTGAGTTCTTCGTTCAGTTGGAGCGAACCTCCCACGGAAAATAGCGGCACCCTGCTTGTCGCGAACAAGGGCGACCACACACTGGGAATCATCGATCCGGTTGCGGGGAAACAGACAGCTGTGGTTCCGGAAAATGGAGTGACCGGCCATGAAGTGATCGCTTCATCAGACGGGAAGACTGCGTATGTCCCGATCTATGGCAACTCGGGTGTCGGCAAACCTGGCACTGATGGTCAAAATGTAATCGCCATCGACATCGCATCCCACAAGGTCGTCAGTAACCTGGACTTCGGCCACGGAATACGGCCGCACTGCCCTCTGATCGGACCCAAGGACGGACTGCTGTACGTGACGACGGAGCTTGAGAAATCGATCACGCTCATCGATCCGAAAACGTTCAAGGCGGTTGGCTCCATACCGACCGGGCAAGCGGAATCTCACATGTTGATCCTCTCGCACGACGGCCGTCGAGGCTACACAGCGAATGTCGGGCCGGGGACAGTCTCCGTTCTGGATATCAAGGCGCGAAAGGTGCTCAAGGTGATCCCGATCTCCGCCACGACGCAGCGGATTGCGATTTCCCCCGATGACAAAATGGTGTTCACTTCGGACCAGATCAAGCCGCGCTTGGCGGTGATTCATACTGCAACCAACACAGTGGATAACTGGGTGGAGTTGCCGGGGGCAGGTTACGGCACCGCACCGACACCGGATGGGAAATGGCTGGTCGTCGCTGTGCCGTCGGCGAATAAAGTCGCTGTGGTGGATCTTAAGACGCTGAAAGTTGCGCACACGATAGACGTGCCCAAGGCGCCGCAGGAAGTTGTTGTGCGGCCGGACGGAAAGATCGCGTATGTTTCCTGCGATTCCAGCGGAAAGGTCGCGGCGATCCGGACTTCCGACTGGCAAGTGGACACGCTAATCGAGGCCGGCAAGGGCGCCGACGGCTTAGCCTGGGCATCGGCCCGCTGACCCATTAGTGGCGGCCAGCTACTTCTCTATAAACTTCGAGCACCTCGGTGGCGGTTCGATTCCAGCTAAACTGGCGAACCTGGCGAAAGCCCGCCGCCACTAATTGCTCACGGACCGCGGCGTCGGTCAGCACTTCGCGAATGCCGCGCGCGATATCGAAAACATTTTCCGGATTGATGATCATGGCGGCGTTGGAAACCGCCTCGGCAAGCGAACTGGCGTTCGAGCAGATGACGGGAGTTCCGGACGCCATCGCTTCCAGCGGAGGCAGCCCAAACCCTTCGTAGAGAGACGGAAAAACAAAGGCCTCCGCGGTGGTATAGAAAACCTTCAGCGTGTCGAACGGAACGAAGCCGAGAAAACGAACGGCTTGCTCAGTACGCGTCTGAATGACGGTTCGCCGCACCTCCGGATGCTTCGAGATCTCGTCTCCGATAATGATGAGTTTGAGATTGTGATACTTCGGGTGATTCTCCATTTCGCCGCGGGCCACCGCGAAGGCTTCGATGAGCCGCGGGATGTTCTTATGCGGGCGTATGCGGCCTGAGTAGAGCAGGAACGGATAGTCGATCTGGTAACGCTCCAGCAGGCGTTTCTTTTCCATCTCCCATACGTCGGGTCCGGCTCCTCGCGCGGCTGCCGGAGGATGTGTATCCAGAAATTTCGGATCGGGAGCGCTATAGACAAGGCGGACGCGATCGGCGGGAATCCCGAGCATCTGTTCCACGTCGCGTCGCGTGGCTCCCGACACGGCGATTACCCGATCGGCCTTCAGTAGCCCGCGGCGAAAAAGGTAAAGCTGCAGGTTCTCCCGCATGCCCGTGCCTGAAGCGAAGAGGAGGCTGCTGAGATCGTGGATGGTGACGACGTACGGCCGCGGCATTCCGAAAGGGACTATGTTGAGTGGCAAATGAAACAAGTCACCGCCCAGATTCCTGAGGAATCGGGGGAACGCTATCCGGTTCCCGATCCACGAGCTGGCTGGTACATACGGAACAGTTTCGAAGTTGGAGGGCAGGCCGTCGAACTCATGCACGTCCTCGTTTCGCATGGGGAGGATGTAGTGATTTTCGCGGTCCACGGCGCCGAGAGCCCGAATGAGATTACGGATGTAGGTGCCAACACCGAAGTCCTTGATGTGCCGGCCATCAATGACGATTCGGAGAGCCATTCATTTGCCGATATAGGTGACTCGCCAAATGGATCCCGAGCCGTCGTCGGTGACGAACAGTGAACCGTCCATGCCGACGGTCACGCCCACCGGCCGTCCCCACACATCTCCGTTCGGTGTTACAAATCCGGTCAGGAAATCCTCGAATTCTCCCGATGCATGGCCGTTCTCCAGGGGAATGCGAATCAGTTCGTAGCCAGCCCTCACGGCTCTATTCCAAGAGCCGTGCTCGGCCGCGAAGATGTCGCCTTGATACTCCTTGGGGAATTGCGTCCCTTGGTAAAAAGTTAGTTCGAGAGAGGCAAAGTGGGGTTGAAGCAGAACGTCCGGTACCAGCACTTTGCCCCTCAATTCCGGATGTTTCCCTTCGTGACGCGGGTCTTGATTGCTGCCCATGTAATACCAGGGCCAGCCGTAAAAACCGCCTTCTTCGACGTGAGTCACATAATCGGGGACAAGATTGTCGCCCAGGGCATCGCGCTCGTTGGTGGAGCACCAAAGTTGACCGGTGAGCGGGTTGATGGCGATGCCAACGGGGTTGCGGATTCCTGACGCATACACTTTGACGAACTTGCCGTCGGGCGTATACTCCAAAATGTTGGCGCGGTGTGTTTCGGACTGGTGTACGTCCGGATCATCTACATTCGAACGCGACCCGACTGCGACAAAGAGCCGCTTTCCGTCCGGCGAGAAGGCAAGGTCGCGAGTCCAGTGGCCGCCCCCGCCTGGGAAGTCGTTCGCCATCGCTTGAGCGTTTCCGGTAGCCTTCAGATCGCCGCTCTTGTAGGGGAAGCGAACTACGGAATCTGTGTTTCCGACGTAGACCCACTGTGGATAATTTCCAGGCGGATAGAAACCGATGCCGAATGGCCGCTTCAAACCAGTGGCAAATACGGAGTTCTCGCGCGGCCGCCCCTCGGGAGTAATACCACGAAAAATCTTCACTTTTCCCGTGCCGCTTTCGGCGACGAACATGTCGCCGTTGGGCGCCGTCCGGATCAGCCGCGGTTCGTCGAGGCCAGTAGCGTAGATGTCGACCTTGAAGCCGGTTGGCGCCTGGGGCCATGCGTTCGCAGGTCTCGGGACGACGCTAGGACCATTGCCGGCCGACCTTGTGGCGAATGGTTTCGGCAGATCGGCGGGCGTGATCTTGTGGAATGTTCCTGGCTTCTCTTTCTGATAATCGGTAAACGCGTCTTGTCCCCGAAGAACTTTTTCCGTGTCGATCTTACCGGCGGGCGCGGCAGAGACCGACCAAACCAACAACGCGGTAAGGCAAGTGATGGATTTCATCAGGCTCCGACAGCACTGAATTTCCAGCCATAAAGCGGGTACTTATCAGTTAGCGCCTTTACGCGGCGTCGAACCGATGCTAGATTCTCGTCGGAATGGATGTCCTGAAGCGCCTGCGCGATGCAGCCGGCCACTTCCTTCATCTCGGCTTCTTTGAATCCGCGCGTTGTCACGGCCGGGCTGCCGAGCCGGACGCCGCTCGGATTGAGGGGAGGATTCACATCGAAAGGAATCCCGTTCTTATTGACGGTGATATTCGCTTTGTCGAGCGCCGCTTCGGTTTCTTTGCCGCGAATGCCTTTGGCGAAAACATCGACCAGAAGAAGATGCGTATCCGTACCGCCGGAGACAACACGGAATCCCTCACTCGCCATTCCTGCGGAGAGCGCCTGGGCATTGGCGACAACCTGTTTCTGATAAGTAACGAACTCGGGCGATAACGCTTCGAGGAAACAGACGGCTTTGGCTGCGATCACGTGCACCAGCGGACCGCCTTGCATTCCCGGGAAGACTACCTTATCGATCGCCGGACCATATTTTTCTTTCGCCAGGATCATACCGGCACGCGGACCACGCAGGGTCTTGTGCGTGGTCGACGTCACGATATCGGCGTATTCGCAAGGGTTGGAGTACACACCGGCGGCGACAAGCCCGGAAAAGTGGGCCATGTCCACCAGCATCAGCGCGCCCACCGAATCGGCGACCTCCCGGAATCGCTTGAAATCGATGATCCGAGGATAAGCGCTTCCACCCGCGATGATCATCTTCGGCTTGTGCTCTTCCGCCAGACGGGCCAACTCGTCGTAGTCGATGAGCTCATCTTCTTTCCGCACACCGTAGGGCACTACCTTGTACGTCTTGCCGGAAAAATTCAGCGGATGCCCATGCGTGAGGTGGCCGCCGTGAGCGAGGTTCATGCCGAGAATGGTGTCGCCGGGCTGAATCACAGCCGAGTAGGCTTCCTGATTTGCCGATGAGCCCGAGTGCGGCTGAACGTTCACATATTCAGCTTTGAAAAGCTTTTTGGCCCGCTCCCGCGCCAGGTTTTCCACCACGTCGGCGAACTCGCACCCGCCGTAGTACCGCTTGGCCGGATAGCCTTCCGCATACTTGTTGGTGAACACGCTGCCGGTGGCTTCGAGCACTGCCTCCGACGTGAAGTTCTCGCTGGCGATCAGTTCCAGATGCGAATCCTGGCGCTCCAATTCATGTCGAATCGCATCGTAAATTTCCGGATCGGTTGCGGCGAGAGGTCTCGCCATTCTCTGTTGTTCGGTCATTTAGCTGCTTTCTCCTCGTGGGCCATCCGGTCAAGTTCGGCGAGCTTCGCGATCCTGCGCGCGTGGCGAGCGCCTCCGCTGAAATCGGTGGTCAAGAAAATATCAATCAATTCCTCTGCATACTCCGGTGTCGCGAATTTCGCGCCGATTGTTAGCACGTTAGCGTCATTGTGTTCGCGCGTCAGGCGGACTTCTTCCGGATTGGCAGCCAGAGCGGCGCGAATGCCCGGAATTTTATTTGCTGCAATAGACATGCCGACGCCCGTGCTGCACACTAGAATGCCGCGGTCGGCCGCCCCAGTGGCGACTTGGTTAGAGACGGCGACGGCGTAATCCGGATAGTCGGTTGATTCATCGCTATTGGTGCCGAAGTCGGTGACGTCGTGGCCTTCCGCGCGCAACGCCTCCAACAACTTCTCTTTCAATGAGAAGCCGGCATGATCGGCGGCAATAGCGATTTTCATGGGGTTTTAAAGCAATTCTAACATGCTACAATTAAACCTTCGCCTTCAAAAATCAAGAGCCTTCCTTTCCATGCGTTGGAGCAAACTTTTCATTCCCACACTGCGGGAAACACCCGCCGAAGCTGAAGTTGTCAGCCACCAATTATTACTGCGCGCCGGTTACGTCCGGCAGCTTTCCGCGGGCATCTACAATTATCTGTTTCTCGCGCAACGTTCGCTGTTGAAGATCATCGGTATTGTGCGCGAGGAGATGGACGCCATGGGCGCCCAGGAAATGCTGCTGCCGGCTCTCAATCCGGCGGAGATCTGGCAGGAATCGGGCCGTTGGGACGTGATGGGCGACAACATGTTTCGCCTGAAAGACCGCTGGAAGCGCGATCTGTGTCTCGGCATGACGCACGAAGAAGTAATGACGGCGATCGCGCGCGGCGAGCTTCGCAGCTACAAGCAGTTGCCGCAAATCTGGTATCAGATCCAGACAAAATTCCGCGATGAAGCGAGGCCGAAGTCCGGCCTTCTGCGAGTGCGGCAATTCATCATGAAGGACTCCTACACCTTCGATATGGATGCGGCCGGCCTCGACATCGCATACCAGAAACACTATGAAGCTTATTGCCGAATATTCGACCGCTGCGGATTGAAGTATCTCGTGGTGGAAGCACATTCCGGGGCCATGGGCGGCAGCCAATCGCACGAATTTATGGTGGCCTCCGCGGCGGGTGAGGATTTTGTAGTGAGCTGCCCAAAAACGGGGTACGCGGCCAATATGGAGAAGGCAGTTTCGCGTCCGGTTCCGCCGTCCGCGCCCGATCCGGAAGGCGATCTTAGTCCCGAAGAGTTCCATACCCCGGGTCACAAGACGATCGCGGAAGTGTCCGAATTCACACGGTTGCCGGAAACGTCGCAGATGAAGAGCCTGGTGATGGCCGCCAACGGGAAACTCGTGCTGGCGTTGCTCCGAGGCGATCATCAGTTGAGCGAAACGAAATTTGGCTCGGCCACCGGCGCATCGGATATCCGCCAGGCGCATCCGGAAGAAATCCGAAACGCATTCGGAGCGGACCCTGGGTCATTGGGGCCCATCGGCGCGAAGGGTATGCGGATCATCGCAGACCTCGCGTTGAAAGGCCGGCGCAACATGATTGCGGGCGCGAATAAGGACGACTACCATCTGCGCAATGTGACGCCTGGTGAGGATTTTCAGGCGGAGTTTCACGATCTGCGGCAAGTGGCTGCGGGCGAAACCAGTGTCGACACGGATGATCCGCTCGAGGTTACGAAGACCGTCGAGATAGGGCATATTTTCAAGCTTGGCTACAAATATTCCGACTCCATGGGGTTGCGCGTTCTCGACGAGCAAGGCAAGGAAATCACTCCGATCATGGGTTCTTACGGGATCGGCATCGAGCGTATCCTGTGCGCCGCGATAGAGCTGTACAACGACAAGGACGGCATGGCGCTGCCCGCGTCGATAGCGCCGTTCACCGTCGTAATCACTCCCGTGAACTACGCCGATTCGCTCCAGAGAGAAGCGGCCGACAAGCTTCACGAGGACTGCAAGGTCCACAAATTGGACGTATTGCTCGACGACCGCGACGAGCGCCCCGGCGTAAAGTTTAAGGATGCCGACCTGGTTGGCATTCCTTATCGGGTCACGCTCGGAAAGAAACTTCCGCAGGGCTTGGTGGAGGTCGTGGAGCGCCGAACGAAAAAGTCGTCCGACGTCCCGTTGTCCGAAGCTGTTGCTTTTGTGCTGGCGAAAGTGCATGGCAGTTGATTGGGGTGAAGTTCGCAGCGAGTTTCCGGCGCTTCAAGAGTGGACGTTTCTGAACACGGCCACATTTGGTCAACTAGCCCGCCGCACAACTGACGCGGTAGCACGCCACTTCGCACGCCGCGACGAGCAGGCCTGTGCGGATTTCCTGGAATGGTTCGACGATGCCGATTGCATCCGCGAGTCAATCGCGCGCCTCATTCACTGTGAAGCTGACGATATCGCGTTCATGCAGAATGCCTCGTCGGCGCTGGGGATTCTATTCTGTGGAATCGAGTTGCGAGCAGGCGACCGCGTAGTGATTCTGGAGAACGAATTTCCAAACAACATCTACGCCGCGTCAGTCCCAAGAGAGGCGGGTATCGAGTTCGTAGAGACGCCGTGGGAGCGCTTCTACGAGAGCATCAACGAACGCACGCGCGTGGTGCTGATGAGCACCGTGAACTACACGAATGGTTTTCGCCCGCCCCTGGTAGAAATCTCGCGCTATCTCCGGGAACGGGGAGTCTTGTTCTATCTGGACGGCACACAGTCGGTGGGCGCGCTGGAATTCGATTGCGCGGAAATAAAGCCCGATCTGCTCGCTGTCCACGGCTATAAATGGCTCCTGTCCCCGAACGGAGCCGGATTCTTGTACGTGAGCCCAGAGGTCAGGAAGTGGTTGCGTCCAAACGTAATCGGATGGCGAAGCGACCGTGACTGGCGGCGCGTAGATAATCTTAACCACGGAGCCCCGCACTTCGTCGACAAGGCAGAGAAATACGAAGGCGGCGGGCTGATTTTTCCGATGGTTTACGCAATGGGTGCATCCGTCGGGATGATGCTAGAGATTGGTCCACAACAAATCGAGCAGCGCGTTTTGGCGCTCTCAGCCCTGGCCTGCGATGCGCTGAAAAGTTGCGGAGCAACAATCGTACACGAAGGCTCGCCAATCATCGCCGCACGGTTCGAGGGACACGACGCATCGCTGCTATCACGCGCACTGAAAGAGCAACGGATTCAGGTGTCGGCCCGGCACGGGAATTTGCGAGTGTCGGTACATTTTTATAACAACCAAGAAGATATCAACCGGTTGGTGTCTGCTCTTTCGAGTCTGCTGTAGCGAACTAGGCGTATGTCATGCGCCGGCCGTTACGAAGCGAATCTATCGCCAGGCACAAAACAATATTTGTCGATTGCCCCATCTCCACTGCCGCGTTCGGATCCTTCCGCGTTTGTACACACTCCAAGAAATTACGAATATGATCCCGAGTCGCCGAGTTAAACGTCCCGGGTTCATGCTTCTCGACACTCGCCTTCATTTCCACGGCGTTGGTTTCCGGATACAGTGCGAAACCTTCGCGCGCAACATCGAAACGCGCCTTTGATCCATGAAACTGCTTCACCTGATCGTTCGCCGGGTTGTAGTGCATCGCTTTATAACCGACGGTGAAGACCGCCATATAATTCTCGGGATATTCGATGCACATGCAAGTGGTTTCCGGTATCTCTGCTCCGGGCAGGTTCACCTTACCCCCGGTACAAGTGACCGCGATGGGCCGCGTGGAATTCATGAACCAATGAATCGCATCAATCACATGCGCTGCCTGGCCAACCATGAGCCCACCTGAAAATTCCCAGAAGTAATACCAGTTGAAAAACAGCTTCGGATCCACAGGACGCTTCGACTTTGTGCCGAGCCACTGGTCCCAATCGAGTTTACCTTGAAGTTGCCGGTCGGAAAGCCCCTTCTGATTGTTGAGCCACCACGCGTTCACCAGATGAACATCGCCAACCGCACCTGAGTCCTGTATGCGTTTCGCTTCCTGGAAAATCGGAAAGCTACGGCGCTGCATGCCGACCTGCACCACCCGTTTCGTCCGTCGAACCGCAGCCACAATGCGTGCGCCCTCTTCAATCGTGTGCGCCAGCGGCTTCTCGACGTAGACGTCCTTACCCGCCTCAACCGCGTCGATCACCATCTGCGCGTGCCAATGATCCGGTGTCGCCACGACGACGAAGTCGAGGTCTTTGTTCTCGAGGAGGCGCTTGTAATTGTCGTAGGGTCTGGCACCGGTCGCCGCAGCCTTCAAACCCGCCTGAAGATTCGGTTCGTAGATGTCGCAAACCGCGGCCATCTCCGCTCCGACCTCCTTAAAATTCGCCGTGAGAAACTGCCCGCGCCCGCCGCTCCCGATGATGCCGCCGCGCTGCTTGCCGTTGGCTCCGAGAACCGCCGCCGCGGACGCCGCGGTCGCAATGAACGTGCGGCGGTCGATCATTTCGCCAAACCTTCCGCACGTAGATCCCCCAGCAGTTCGCCCTTTGCATTCTTGGGATATCCGAAATCCCAGAACGAATCCTCGACGCCGCTTTCCCACACCCGGACATCCTGTGCGGTCAGCAAAGCCTTGAGTCGATCGTCGGGTTCCTGAACTTCGTCGTCGAGTCCAACCATGCCGATGATTCCGCGCAGATCCAGATCGTTGCGGTAGTCTTCGAGTCCGAACTTGTAGCCCCTTTCGACCTCGTCCACGAACTTATTCCAGCGTTCTATGAGCCCGGGCCGTCCAGCTTTAACTATGTGCTCGGGATAGCCATTCTCGCGGAGGTAGTGTTTCATCTGTTCATCAGTCATCGCATCGCCTGCCAACGGAAGTATTTTGTCCGCATTATATGCGTTATCTGAGAGCGACGCTCAGGTTCTCGTAATCGATCACCGCTTCGCGCGCACCGTGCAGGATTGAAAGCCTGCCCGCTTCCATCACCAGTTCGTTATAACGGCTATTGGCGGGCGTTGCAATGACACCTTCGTCATCGAGTTGTCGCAGCGCAACTTGTGGGTCTGCGCTCTCCGCAACACGGATACAGGCGCGCACAATGTGATCGATGGACCGGTAGCCGTAACCAACTGGGACAAGACCTTGGCCGCCGACGTTCACATACTGGAAGTAGTCCGGGCTTGGCTCTGCATAGACGGTTGCGCCCTCGCCCGGCGGTCTTTCGATGTAAGAATATTCCAATCCGCGATACTGATCGGAATGCTTCAGCAGGGCTCCACGGCCCTTCCCGGCGCAATACATGGTGAGTCCTTGCGTGTTCGTTCCCGGTCCGTCGTCCGGAAAGCTCAGCGTGTTCTGAACGTTGAGGCAGGCGCCATTGTTCCAGAGGACGCGCGCGTCGCTCCAGAGAAATCCTTCGTTCCCGTTTGGATACTTGTCCCTGATGCCGTACACACTGACCGAGGTGGGGAGCAGGCCAGTGATGAAGTGCACGAGGTCAACGTAGTGGCATCCAATGTAGGAGAACGCGTCGGAATTCTCTATGGTGCACCAGTTCTGAAAATTCGAATTGCGGTAATACCACTTTTCCATCAGCGCGGCTGTACCAAGGCGAAAATCGCCGAACATGGCTTTTCGGTAGCGCTCGCGCGCCATCAGGCTGCGATCGTCGAAGCGCTTGTGATACTCCACCGCGACTGCCAAGCCGCGTTTCCGAGCTTCTTTTTCGATGGTGACCGACTCCCGAGCGGTCAGGACGAGAGGCTTCACACAGCAGACGTTCTGGCCGTGCTGCAAAGCAGTCATCACGACGCTGAAGTGAAGCTGATCGGGGACGGCCGCGATGACGATATTTCCTGGAGGCAGTTTCGCGATCAGTTCTCGATATAAATCCGGTTGCGGATCGTCACCGTCCGACGGGAAATCACGGAACGTTTGTCCAGGGAACGCTGTCGAGAATTGCTCTGAGTGTTTCAGCTTCAGGACAGTGCGCCGGTGCTGAGCGACCACACCGATTTGCCCGATAACGCCCAGCCGCTGAAGTTGATAGAGAGAAGGCAGGATCTGGTCGTTCGTAATCATGCCTCCGCCGACCACGAGAACATCGGGAGTCAAGCGATAGCCTCACGGGTAGCATCCTCAAATGCATCGAGACTCTCGTTAAGGGCAGCATCATTGATCACCAAAGGCGGGCAAATCTTCACCGTGCCGCCACCGAGACCCACCGGGCTGAACATCAACACGCCCTTCTCAATCGACTTCTCAACGATGCGCCAGGCGAGATCGCCATCAGGTTCTTTCGTGCCGGGGCGCACACAGGCGACTCCGGCGACCAGACCCTTGCCATCCACAAACCCGAACTGCGGATGCTGGTCCTTCATCTTATGAAGGCGCGCATGAAGAATTTGTCCCATCGCGCGCGAATTCCCTGCGAGATTCTCTTTCACCACCAGGTTGATGGACGCAAGAGCTGCCGCGCAGCAAATTGGGTTCCCGGTGTGCGTCGAAGTCATACTACCCGAAGGATGCAGATCCATCACGTCCGGCCTGCCGATGACCGCTGAGATAGGAAGCGAACTGGAGATTCCCTTGCCGAATGTCGCAAGATCGGGCACGATTCCGTAGTGCTCGAAACCCCACAGCGTTCCTGTGCGGCCAAAACCGGACTGCACCTCGTCGAGCACCAGCATGGCCTTGTGTCCGTCGCACCATTTGCGCAGAGCCTGCATATATTCGCGTGGAGCAAACGAGGCGCTGCCTCCCTGGTAAGTTTCGAGGATCACACCGGCCACGTTAGCCGCGGCCACGCCGAGCTCGTTCAGACACTTTTGAAAATAATCGAAGGAAGTGTCGGGTGTGCGGAAGCCATCGGGAAAGGGTACCTGGACAAAGCCTTTATCCAGGTTGACGATCCATTCTTTCAGCGAAGGGATGCCCCCGGCTTGCTGCGAACCGAGTGTTCGCCCGTGAAAGGATTTATCGAAGCTGACAATCACATTCTTGGCTCGCCCGCCGACTTTCACTCCGTGCGTGCGGCATAGCTTGATGGCGCACTCTACGGTCTCCGATCCGGTGGTCAACAGGAAGACTTTCTTCAGCGGTTCGGGCATCAGCCCGGCCAACCTCTCGACAAGCTCAGCGCGGACTGCATTGGGAAAACAGTAGTTGGTCAGCAGTTTCGATTGCGCCTGCCGCACAATCGCATCGATAATTTCCTGGCGGCCGTGGCCGGCGTTGGTGATCAGAACTCCCGACGACCAGTCGATCCAGCAATTGCCGGATTTATCAAATACCTGGAAACCCTCCGCATGGTCCCACAGAATGGGAGGCTGCCCACGCATCGCGATCGGTTCAAAACGATGCAGTTTTTCAATGCTGGATAGCGAGTCTGGTGCGGGAAGGTCGGTAACGATGCGTCGATATTTCGTTTCGACGCGCGGCACAGCCTTCGGTGTCAAAGAATACTCACGGGCCATAGGCCTCCATCTTATCGAGAGTGAATGAACAGCTTCTTTTATATCGTGGGATGACGCTGCAAATGGACGCCACCGAGCCATCGATCGATTCCGTTCATAGCGACGTAGTTGAGTTCGCCTGCGAGTACTTTCTGTCCAATATCGGTGAGATGAATCGGCCCCGATGTGAGCAACGGTTTCCGGCAGTTCGTGAGGCGATCGATATAAAACCGGAACGAAGCGTCGCCCATGTAGCGTGGCTCTTCGCGCTGTGCGGTGGCAGCGAAGATCTCATGGAAAGATTTAGCGCCCGCCTCAACTGCGCGAAGAATCTGGATATCGTTGCGCCCCAAACCGGTTCGCTCATCCGGAAACTCCTCCAGGTGCCGCCGCAATGCGGCTTCGAGGAACGGAAGCGCAGAAGTGTCTTCTTGTACGAAGGCATCAAGCGCCTGTCGATCCGAAGCGCAGAACGCAATCCAGGCGCGTTTCGCAAGTTCGAATTGCGCCTCGGTCACTGTGGCGCGAAGCATCTGAACCTTCGCCATTTGCTCCACGCCCAGTTCCCCCAGGTATAAATCGGAGCAGATCATCCAACTCTTTTTCTTGGGAATAGCGCTGAGTATTTGGATGAGCTGGAGCTGATCGAAAAGATCGTGCTCGAACCACAGCGTAACCGCGTCCGCACTGAGCAGCGCTTTGTCTCGTTCTCCAAATTGGCGGCGAAGTTCCTTATATTTGCCGAACCCGCAATCAGCCAAAAATCGCGCGCGAATATCGCTCAACTGTTCCAGGCGAAGGTCGGCCGGTGTAGGACCTTCGTGCAGAATATCCCGCCAGGCTAGAACGTTACGGCTCCCTGTTACTTGTTCAATTGCTGATACCGGGCTCTCGCCGTTCGTCACATGAAGCATTCGTGCGGATTATAGCGCGGCTCGCGAGATAGGCTACGCAGGCTGTCGCGGCTTAGGACTCTCCAATAGCGCCCGGGCAACCCTTTTGCCGCTTTCGAAGGCTGCGTCGTAGGCTGTACGGCGTTCGTCCCGGCTGAGTCCGTAACCAAGTCTGTAATATCTCTCGATCGATTGTCCGACCACATACGTACCGGCATAAGCTACCGCTGCTTTCGGAATAATGCCTCCGCCGAAGGGAATATGCCCGACCAGTTCACGCGCCAGCGCTCGCCAACCGAAGGCGCTGGCGATGATCGACGCCAACTCCGCCTTCTGCTCGCGGTAGCCGACTATGCGGTCGCTCGCAGCGGCAAGCTGGAACGACATACGCACTTGATTCATGGTCAGGAAGGCGGTATCGGAAGCGAATTCGCCCACCGCCCATGGGATAGAAACAAGAGGCAGAATGTCCGGAATGGCCGTCGCCAACGAGAAAAGGGCGTTCTCTTTCGAGAACGTTGTGTATTACATCCGTGACTACGGGAGCGCGGAACGGATAGATGTGGCGCGCGAGCGCAAGCCGCAAATCCGGACGGTCCTTCAAAATCTCTTCGACAGTCCGGTGAGGATTATCCCTGTAGAAAATGTACGCGTGAGGAGGCTTGATCACGCCCTGCTCCCAAACTTCGATCACGCCAGGACACGCAGCATCGCCGGCGCGATGGAGCACGGTACGCAGCTCGCAACGTTTCGCTTCGGAAATGTTTGAGGGAGCAAAAAAGCCTTCCATTTCCTCATACGCGCGATTGTTCGTCGCATAGAGCTCAATAGAAACCGGCCGGTCGGCCAGATCCCGAACTTCGTGGGGATTCAGATTCCCGATCGCATCCTTCACCTGCTTGATCATTCGTGTGCCCATCATGATTGCGTATCTCCTATAAATTCAGGGCGCTTTGCCCCTTCGGCGTGGAAAACAACTTGAATCTTGTCGCGCCAACGCATGCCGAGCCCCTTTCGTTCGACGTCTATCGATGGGGACAAGTAACTAAGAATCGTCTCCGTGGTCGGATGGAAGTCGAGCGATGGGGCCACCAGCAACATTCGCGGGGGCTTTGGGACAAGTGCGATGCCCGGAAAGTATCCGTTTGGCGAGAATTCGTTTCGTTCCAGGTGCCACTTCACCCGTATCCAATAATCGAGAGCTTGCAGCGGCAGGTGGATATCCTGCGACGCTTTCAGTTCCAGAATAGCAAGGCGGCCAAGGATGTCGACAGCCAGGAGATCGATAATCCCGCGGTCCGTGGCGGCAAACGCTGGCACTTGTCCGTACACCGGCGAGGACTGAATTCCGGCGTCGATCGATTGAATATCGGCGCGGATCTGTTTCTCTAGCCAGAATTCTGGGAAAGCTTCGCGGTATTTCGCGGTTGAGAGTTCGTGCCCGGTCCTTATTGCGTCGGTCGCGCGCTGCACGCGGGTGTCGATGTTGCCGTAGTCGCTGAGATCGACCGGATCTTCGAACCCGTCTGGAGAATAGACGAAGACCGAATAGCTGGCTACGAGGGAATTGAAGTACAGCAGCCGTAGGCAAGTTGCGCGCTCGCGTCCTAGCGGCAAAAAGAGCGCGAGAGAGGCGATTTGCATACGCGGTTCGCGCCGGCGAAGATGGTCGAGCCAAATCAGGCCGAAGCTCAGAAGTCCGTCGGGGGCCGATTCGGGACCTGCGCCGATAGCGGCAATTCCGGAAGTCCCTTTCTTTAGCAAAGCGCGCGGATAAGAAGGTGAAAGGCTATGATGCAAGTCCTGCTCGGTGCTCAGTTCGCCGATCCGCCATCCAGGAAACTGACGCGACAGCGAATGGCGGAAAGCCTCCCGATAGGTAAGCCGCGAGCCCCGCCGAACCGCCGTCTGCACCTGCGGCCGGCTCAAGTCGAGCAGTTGTAGCGTGCCCGTGCGTTTACCGAATCGCTCCACGATGAGATCAAGCCGCCCGGCGCGCTCTTCAGCAATGGAGGTAACCCGTCGGGAGATATTGCGCTGCTCGTTCCACGCCTGCAAAGTGACGCGCCCGTTGCGCGACTCGAGCGAGAAGTTACCGGGCTGAAGCGGAATTTGAGGTTCACCCGGCTCTAGCAGCACGGGCGTGCGACTGGTTTGGATAAACCCATGGATCGCCCCATAAAGAAAGTCGGCGTCCTCTGACATCTGCTCCTATTATAGGAAGGAGTGCGATGCCGGAGCTGAAAGATCGATTGGAAGCCGTTGAGCAGCGGATTGCGCGCGCTGTTTCGCAGAGCGGCCGCAAGCGCGAGGAAATCACGCTGGTGGCGGTGACCAAAGTGTTTCCGGCGGCCGCGATTTTGGAAGCCTACGAACTCGGGCTGCGGGATTTCGGCGAGAACTACGTCCAGGAGTTCCAGGGAAAATTCGAAACGGTGAAAACGCTCGCCCAAGCGCGTTTTCACTTAATCGGACACCTTCAATCGAACAAAGCCAAGCTCGCGTCAGACTTGTTTCACGTGGTTGAAACGGTGGATACGCCGAAACTTGCTCGTCGGCTGGACGCAACTGGAAAACATCTCGAAGTGTTTCTTGAAGTGAAACTTTCAGAGGAAGAAAGTAAGGAGGGAGCTAGTCCGAGCGAGCTTCCGGAGCTAATCGACGCCGTCAAACAATGTCCGAATCTTACACTCAGCGGATTGATGACCATGCCGCCGTGGTCCGACAACCCGGAGCCCTCGCGGCCGTACTTCAGCCGTCTGTATGAGCTGGCGAAGCAGTATGGATTGGCAAAATTGTCGATGGGGATGTCGCACGATTTTGAAGCCGCCATCCAGGAAGGCGCTACGCATATTCGCGTCGGAACCGCGTTGTTCGGAAAACGAAAAAAAGCGTGACCATCGGATACTTTTCTCCTCTACCGCCCGCCCAAAGCGGCGTAGCGGACTACGCGCACGATCTGCTGCAGGACCTCCGGCGTCTTGGGACTGTTGTGGTCAATGGCGATGGCGACGTCAATCTATATCATCTGGGCAACAACCAACTCCATCGGGAAATTTACGCGAAAGCGCTGCAACGGCCCGGCGTCACGGTTATCCACGATTCGGTGTTACAACATTTGCTCCTCGGTTCGCTGAACCGCGAGCGGTATATCGAAGAATTCATTTACAACTACGGCGGCTGGACCCGCGACCTTGCCGCAAGGCTATGGGACCAACGGGCATCGTCGGCCGGCAATGCGGAGTATTTCCGCTATCCCATGTTGCGGCGCATTGCCGAAACATCGCTTGCCGTAATCGTTCACAACCCTGGAGCTGCGGAGATGGTGTGCGCGCACTGCGCGAATGCGCGCCTCGCGGAAATTCCTTTGATGTTTGCCGGCGCTCCACCAGCGGACGAACAAGAAGTTAATCGGGCGAGAGAACGGTACGGCGCCCGATCGCGCACGTTTCTGTTCGGAATTTTCGGACATCTGCGCGAGTCGAAGCGTATCCTCCCGGTGCTTCGCGCGTTCGGTGAAGCGCGTAACGCTGCTCCGGATATCGGGTTGCTGATCGCCGGTGGCTCCGTTCCCTCGGACCTGCAGCGAGCGATGGAGCCGCTTCTCGCACAGCCGGGCGTGGTGCAGACGGGATTCGCTCCCGAGCGCGAGTTCTGGGTGAACGCACACGCCGTGGATGCGTGCATAAACCTCCGTTATCCGCCGGCCGGCGAGAGCTCCAGCATTACAGTGCGGCTCATGGGCATCGCGAAGCCGGTGATCGTTACGGCGGGCGCCGAGACATCGAGGTTTCCTGATTCCGCCTGCCTTCGTGTGGACAACGGCACAGGCGAGCAGCCAATGTTGCGCGAGTTTCTGGTTTGGCTGGCGCATCACCGGCCGGACGCACGGGAGATCGGGCGCCGGGCGATGTCCCATATTCACCAGCATCACGGACGCGAACGGGTTGCCTCAGAGTATTGGCGGGTGTTGCTGGAGGCGCGCCCATGAAGGATGATTGAAGATGGTATGAGGTGCGGAACGCGGAGAGCCGGAGTCGGGCTATGCGTGGCGATGATCGCCAGCGCATGGGCTCTGCCGAATACCGTTCCGCTGCGCGAAGAGCGGCTCGCCGTCAAGATTCCCATGCGCGATGGCGTGAAGCTGGCCGGCTTTGTCTACAAGCCGGTCGGGAGCCTCAAGATCCCCACTCTCCTGATCCGAACACCATATGGCGCCAGCAAGGACTTGACGCCAAACTACCGCGCCTTTCTCGAGCATGGCTACGCCATCGTATTGCAGGATGTGCGCGGGCGCTACGACT
Organism: Bryobacteraceae bacterium; assembly: GCA_963770345.1. Taxonomy (GTDB): domain Bacteria; phylum Acidobacteriota; class Terriglobia; order Bryobacterales; family Bryobacteraceae; genus CAVYPH01. The sequence goes on from CAVYPH010000005.1 coordinate 233,378, forward strand.
CCGAGGGCAAATTCGACCCGGTGCGCCAGGAGTCGAGCGACGGCAGCGATACGCTGAACTGGATCGCCAGACAGGGCTGGTCTGACGGTCAGGTCGGGATGATCGGGGGCTCGTACCTCGGCATCGCCCAGTGGAAGGCAGCTCTTACTGGCAATCCCCACCTGAAAGCGATCTTCCCGGTAGTCTCCGGATCGGACGAATATCGAGACAGGTTTTATTCTTACGGCGGTGCAATGCGATTGGGACATCGCCTTATGTGGATGGCGCAGAATCTTCGAACTCGTGGGACGCTGGAACCGAAGTTCGCCGATTACATCTGGCATCTTCCTCTGCGGACCGCGGATCGCGCGGCGACCGGACATTCGGTGGATTTTTTTCAGGACACGCTGAATCATCCGTCGTATGACGCGTACTGGAAGGATCTCAGTACCCGCGAGCAACTCGAACATCTGCGCGTGCCCGTTTTTGCGGTCGGCGGGTGGTATGACAATTTCGTGCAGAGCGACCTGGAAGCGTTCACGATCCGGTCGAAGAAATCGGCCGGCAATCACATTCTTATCGGGCCTTGGCCGCACAACATGTCGATCAAGTTCAAGACGGTCGATTTCGGAGAGGATTCCAGTGCTCCCATCCGCAAGTATCAACTGGAATGGTTCGACTACTGGATGAAGCCGCCTTCCCAGCCGGCACAGCCCTTCGCCGAGCCGCCTGTCCGCATTTTTGTGATGGGTGCGAACAAATGGCGCGATGAACGCGAGTGGCCGATTGCCAGGGCGCGATCCACTCCGCTGTACCTTGCGAGCAAGGGCAATGCGAATTCGATCAGCGGAGGCGGCAAGCTGACCTGGCAACCGAACCGCGACGACAAGCCGGATCAATATGAGTACGATCCCCGCCTTCCCATTCCGACGGCAGGGGGCGCTATTTGCTGCTCACCTGATATTTGGCTATGGGGACCGCTCGATCAGCGTCCGGTGGAAAAGCGTAAGGACGTGCTCGTATATTCCACTGCTCCCTTGCGTAAGGACATTGAGGTAACGGGACCCGTGCGCCTCGTGGTGTATGCATCGACAAGCGCGCTCGACACCGACTTCACAGCGAAGCTGGTGGACGTGTTCCCCGATGGCTACGCCCAGATTCTGACCGATGGAATTCTGCGGCTCAGATACAGGAACTCACTCGAACGGCCGGCGGTGGCCAAGCCCGGAGAGATCTATCAACTCACCATTGATGCAGGGGTGACAAGCAACCTGTTCCGCGCCGGCCATCGCATACGAATGGAGATTTCCAGCAGCAATTTCCCCCGCTTCGACCGGAATCCAAATACCGGGCGCCCGGTGGCGGATGAAACGGAATTGCGCGTCGCAACACAGAAGATTTACCACGGACACCAGTATCCGTCGTACGTGATGTTGCCCGTCATTCCGTAGGTTGATATTGTTGTAATAGCTTCCTAAGGCGCGGTAGCCAAGCGGTAAGGCAGAGGTCTGCAAAACCTTTATTCGGCGGTTCGATTCCGCCCCGCGCCTCCAGTAATTTCAATCGCTTGCAGCCTTTCTGACACGCCCGAATCGGTCTCATAAAAAATTTCTTTGATGTGAGCTCTTTTCAAAGCTGATTCGCGCTGATAATATGGCAAGTAGCTCGCAGCGAAACAAACGGGTTTTCCGGGGCAATTCCGGGACCCCTGTGCGCTTCCCACCTTTAAGCTCCCTGCGGAGCTGAAAATCAATCAGCAATTTTTGTAATTTGGCGCAGCTTCTGTTGCGCGGTGACATTGATTGCAATTTGCGCAAGGAGCCCTCTTGGAACCTGCAGGATACGTGTGTCTCAAAAGGAAGGACGCGTGACGACGCTTCCTCTGATGGACAGCCCGCTGCTTTACACGGCAGCGCCTTCACTCTATCCAGCTAAGCGCGCCTCCCAAGGGCTCGTTCAGATCGAAACTTCACCCCGGGAGCTGATCCCGTCGCGCCCGCTCGAAGCAGGCGAGCAGTATCGTTTTCACTTCGACATGACGAAGTGCATCGGCTGCAAGTGCTGCGTGGTCGCCTGCAACGAACAGAACGGCAATCCCGCGGCGATCAACTGGCGGCGCGTCGGCGAAGTGGAAGGCGGCTACTATCCAAACACGCAGCGCCATCACCTCTCGATGGGCTGCAATCACTGCCTGGAGCCCTCCTGCCTGATCGGCTGCCCGGTGGAGGCGTATACAAAGGACCCGGTGACGGGCGTGGTGCTGCACAGCGCCGATACCTGCATCGGTTGCCAGTACTGCACCTGGAATTGTTCTTACGGAGTGCCGCAGTACAACCCCGAGCGCGGCGTGGTCGGCAAGTGCGACATGTGCCACAACCGGTTGAGCGACGATATGGCTCCGGCGTGCGTGGCGGCGTGTCCGGAAGGCGCGATCGCGATCGAGATCGTGAATATCGCCGAGTGGCGGCGCGACTATCTCTCGGCGAACGCCCCGGTCTGCCTTCGGCGGACGACAGCATTTCCACCACGCGCATCACGCTGCCGGAAAATCTGGTGCCCGACACCGGCCGCGTGGATACGCAACCGCGTGGAACCCGAGCATCCGCACTGGCCGCTGGTGTTCATGCTGGTGCTGACGCAGCTTTCCGTCGGCGCATTCTCGCGCTCTGGCTGCTCGAGCTTCAATCGGGCGGGCACGGACTTGACGATCGCCGCGCTGGCCTCGCTGGCACTGGCGGGCATCAGCCTGGGCGCTTCGACGCTGCACCTGGGGCGTCCGATTTATGCATGGCGGGCGCTGCAACGGTCTGCGGCGTTCCTGGCTGAGCCGCGAAGTGCTGACGCTCTCGCTGTTCGCCGGCGCGGCCGGCGCATTCGCCGGCATGCTGTTCTTCGATCTGCCGGGCCGCGACGCGGCGGGCTTCGCGACGGCGCTCGCGGGCCTCGCGGGCGTCACCTGCTCCGCGCGTATTTATATCGTCCGGGCGCGGCCGGCCTGGTTCAGCGGCTACACGATCGCCGAATTCTTCTCCACCGCGCTGCTGCTGGGCCCGCTGTTTGTTCACGTGCTCGATCCGCGCGTACCGGCGCGCGGTGCTGCTCGCTGCCGTCGGCGGGCGGCGCGGCGCAACTGATCGCGCAGTCCGGGAAGTTTCTTTGGCTTTCGCACTCGGAGATATTCGAACTGCGGGCTTCGTCGCTGCTGCTCTCGGGCCGCTTGCGACACTCTGTTCCTGACCCGGCTGGCGATCCTGATCGCGGCCGGGATCGTGCTCCCGCTGACGGCGGCCTCGCCGCTGGCTTATGCGACGGCGGCTTCGCGGCGGCGCTCGCCGGCGAATGGCTCGGGCGCTACCTGTTCTTCGTGAGCGTGGTGCCCAAGAACATCGCGGCGGCATTCACGTCCGGGGACAGGAGAGCCGCATGAACTGGAAGCGCGCGATCGGCCTCGACAACCTGGCGGACGAGTATACGTTCGCGCGCGAGCGAATCCACCGGCTACACTTCGGCGCAAGAAGATTCCCGACCATTGGGTGCCCACCACCTGCGGCTACTGCTCGGTCGGCTGCGGCATCGAAATCGGCGTGAAGGACGGCCAGCGCCGTCGCCTCCCGGCCGCTCGCCTCGCATCCGGTGAATCGCGGCAAGCTGTGCCCCAAGGGTCTTTCCGAGCACTACACCATCGACGCCGAGAATCGCGCCAAGTATCCGCTGCTGCGCAAGAACGGCAAGCTGGTGCGCGTCGAGTTGGGACGAAGCGCTCGACGACCATGGTCGAGCGTTTCCGCGCGACGCAGGCGACGTACGGACCGGAATCGCTGGGCGTGCTGAGCACCGGCCAGCTGGTGACCGAAGAATTCTACACGCTCGGCAAGCTGGTGCAACTCGGCTTCGGCACCAACAACTACGACGGCAACACGACGCTGTGCATGGCCACCGCCGTTTCCGGCTACAAGCTTTCCTTCGGCAGCGACGGACCTCCCGGCGCTTACGAAGACATGGAGCGCGCCGACGTGGTTCTGCTGATCGGCGCGAATCTCGCCGACAATCATCCGATTCTCTGCCAGTATCTGGAAGCGAATCGCAACAAGACGCTGATCGTCGCCGATCCGCGCGTCTCGAAGACCGCGATGATGGCGGACCTGCATCTGCCGCTGAAGCCGCGCTCGGACCTCGCGCTGCTCAACGGCATCGCGCACATTCTGATCCGCTACAACCTGATCGACCGCGCGTACATCGACGAGCACACGACGGGATTCGCGGAACTGGAGACGTTTCTCGACGCGCTATACGCCGGAGCGCGTCGCGAGATCACCGGCCTGAGCCAGGAGACTGATTTTCAAGACGGCGTTGCTGTACGGCCGCGCCAAAGCCGGCTTCATCGGCTGGACCATGGGCGTGAATCACAGCACCATCGGCACCGCGACCGTGAACGCGATCTGCAATCTGGCGCTGCTGACCGGACAGATCGGACGCGCCGGCGCCGCGCCGTTTTCCATCACCGGGCAGTGCAACGCGATGGGCACGCGCGAAGCCGGCTTCACCTCCAGCATGCCGGGCTATCGCAAGTTCGACAACCCGGCGGATCGCGCGGAACTCGCCGGCGCTGCTGGGGCATCGACGAATCGCGGCTTCCCGCGAAGCGCGGCCTCGCTTATCCCGACATCGTCGAAGCCGCGGTCGCGAAGAAGATTCGCGCGCTGTGGATCATCGCGACCAATCCGCTGGTTTCTTATCCCGAATCAGGATGTGCTGCGGCACGGGCTTTCGAATCTCGATTTCCTGGTGGTGCAGGACGGCTATCATCCAACGCCCACCACCGAACTGGCCGACCTGGTGCTGCCCGCCGCGATCTGGGGCGAAAAGGAAGGCACCTACACGAACTCCGAACGCCGCGTGAGCAAGGTGAACAAGGCGGTGGAGCCGCCGGGCGAAGCGCGCTCGGATTTCGATATCTTTCTCGCGGTCGCGGAAAAGCTCGGATGCCGCGAGGAGCTGTTTCCCGGCTGGACCAGACCGCGAGGACGCGTTCAACGAATGGCGGCGCGTTTCGCAGGGACGTCTGTGCGACTACTCCGGCATCAGCTACGAATTGCTCGCCGAGCAGGGCGCGGTGCAGTGGCCGCTCCCCGAAGGCGCAGCGCCGCGAACGCACATCGCGCCTCTACGCCGACGGCAATTTCAAACGCCGGATGGCCGCGCGCAAGCTGATCTGCGCGGACTGGGCTCCGTTTCCGGAACAGCCCGGCGGCGATTATCCATTCATCCTGAACACCGGCCGCACCGTGGAACACTGGCACACGCGCACCAAGACCCGCGAGGTGCCGATTCTCGAACGCCTCTCGCCGCGCGCGTGGCTGGAGATGAATCCGCGCGATGCGAAACGGCTCGGACTGCGCAGCCACGATCTCGGTGGACGTGGTCTCGCGCCGCGGCCGCGTGCGCGGCGTCGAACTGCGGCTGACCGAGATCACCGCGCCCGGGCAGGTGTTCATGCCTTTCCATTTTTCGAAACCAACGTGAACGAGGTAACGCAGAGCGCCTTCGATCCCATTTCGCGCGAGCCCAATTACAAACAGTGCGCGGTGCGCGTGGAACGCTCGGGAGCACACTCATGAAACGCCTGGTGGTGGTCGGCAACGGCATGGCCGGCGTCGCCTGCGTCGAGCAGATTCTGAAGCAGCAAGCACGACTTCGAAATCACGATCTTCGGCGACGAGACGCACGTCAACTACAACCGCATTCTGCTGTCGCTGGTGCTGGCCGGCGAGAAATCCGCGGACGACATCGTCCTCAACGACATCGAGTGGTACCAGTCGCAACGACATCCGCGCGCGGCTGGGCGTGAAGATCGCGCGGATCGATCGCGACGACGCGAACGGTCGATCGACGAAGACGGCAGGCGACACCGATACGACAAGCTGATTCTGGCCACCGGCAGCAGCGCTTTCATTCCGCCGATTCCCGGCGTCGACAAAGAAGAACGTCCACGTCTTCCGCACTCTCGACGACACCCGCGCGCTGCTGGAAAAAGCGCAGCAAGGGGCTGAAGACGGTGGTCATCGGCGGCGGACTGCTGGGTCTGGAAGCCGCTCGCGGGCTGCAGGTGCGCGGCTGCGACGTCACCGTGGTCCACCTGATGGACACGCTGATGGAGCGCCAGCTCGACGCGACCGGCGGCGAGTATCTGAAGCGCAAGATCGAGAGCCTGGGCATCCGCGTGATGCTGCCCGCAGCAGACCGCGGCGCTGTTCGGCAACGGCCACGTGGATGGCCTGCGCTTCGCCTCGGGCGAAGAACTGGAAGCCGATCTGGTGGTGATCGCCGCCGGCATCCGGCCGAATGCCGAACTGGGCCGCAAGGCCGGTCTCGAAGTGCACCGCGGCATCGTCGTCAACGACTACATGGAGACCTCCGACCCCGATATCTTCGCGGTCGGCGAATGCACGGAGCATCGCGGCCAGACCTTCGGACTGGTTGCGCCGCTGTTCGATCAAGGCCGCGTGCTGGCGGCCACCATCACGGACAATCGCGGGCCCGTGTTCACCGGCGCGGCGCCCGCCGCGAAGCTCAAGATCATGGGCGTCGATATCTTCTCCGCCGGCTCCATCGACGAAACCGAGCCGGGCGTCGAAACGGTCCGCTACGAAGATCCCGCGCTCGGCGCTTACAAGAAGCTGCTGCTCAAGGACAATCGGCTGCACGGCATGATCCTGGTCGGCGACATCGAAGACGAGCACGTCTACATGGACTGGATGCGCAGCGGGACCGATCTCACGCCGCATCGCCGCCAGATTCTGTTCCCGCCGCCGCGCCGCCGATCCCGGCCTCGAAGTCGCCGACATGCCGGACAGCGAAACCATCTGCGGCTGCAACGGCGTCCGCAAGGGCGAGATCATCGAGGCGATTCACAAGCACGGCATCACCACGCTGGGCCAGCTGAAGGAGCGCACGCGCGCCTCCACCAGTTGCGGAAGCTGCACCGGCCTCTGCGAGAAGCTGCTGCGCGCCGTCGCTCCGGATTTTCAGGAAGAGACCAAGACCACGCTCTGCTCCTGCGTGCCGTTTTCTTACGAACAGCCTGCGCGACATCGTGCGCGGCCAGAAGCTGAAGTCGGTGGAGGAAGTTCTGAACGTCTACGGCAATCGCAAGGGCTGCGAAGTCTGCAAGCCGGCGCTGAGCTACATGCTCGACATGCTGTGGTGCGGCGATCACGAAGAAGACCGCTCGGCGCGCTTCATCAACGATCGCGTCCACGCCAATATTCAGAAGGACGGAACGTTCTCCGTGGTGCCGCGCATGCGCGGCGGCGTGACCACGCCCGACGAATTGCGGCGCATCGCCGATGTCGCCGACAAGTACAAGGTGCCGATGGTGAAGGTCACCGGCAGCCAGCGCATCGATCTGCTGGGCATCAAGAAGGCCGATCTGCCGAACGTGTGGGCCGATCTCGGCATGCCTTCCGGACAGGCGTACACCAAGGGCGTCCGCATGGTGAAGACCTGCGTGGGCACGGAGTTCTGCCGCTTCGGCGTGCAGGATTCGACCAACGCCGGCATCGAGCTGGAACGGCGTCTGGAGAATCTGTTCACGCCGCACAAGTTCAAGATGGGCGTGGTCGGATGCCCGCGAAACTGCGCCGAGGCGACGGTGAAAGACCTGGGCTTGGTCGGCCAGGAGGGAAGCTGGCAGGTGGTGGTGGGCGGCGCCGCCGGCAAGTCGGTCCGCAAAGCCGATCTGCTGATCACCGTCGAGACCACCGAACAGGCGCTGGAAGCCGGCGATCTCTTCTTCCAGTACTACCGCGAAAACGCCAACTATCTGGAACGCAGCTACGATTTCGTCGAGCGCCTCGGCATCGAAAAGATCCGCAAGGAAACGGTCTACGCGCCGGAGGAAGAGAAGCGAAAGCTGCTCGATCGCTGGCTCGTTCGAAGGCGCTGTCGAAGGACGCGTGGCTGGAGCGGGACCATCCGCCAACCCGACGCAGTTTGTCCAAATTCAACCGATGGAGACAGTCCGGGAGCGCCAACTCGTATGACCAGCGAACGTACTGGACACCGATCACGCGCGTCGAAAACATTCCTCCGCGCGAAGGCCGGCCGGTGACGGATCGGCGATCTGGAGATCGCGATCTTCAATCTTGAACGGCCGCTTCCTGACCATCGAAAACGCGTGTCCGCACAAAGGCGGTCCGCTTGTGCGACGGCATCGTGTCCGGCACCACCGTGGTTTGCCCGCTGCATGGACGGCACTTCGATCTCGAAACCGGCATGCCCGTGCGGGCTTCGGAACCATCCTGTCTTGCCACGTTTCCGACGCGCGTGGAAGACGGCATCATTTTCGTCGACATCGAAGCCGGGTACCGGGCGATGGACGCGGCATAGCTCCGTCCGCTGTTATGGTTCAGATATTTCACGTTGTTCTCCTCAACGTCTGAGGAACCCATTCGATCGCGATGCGGATGCGAACGGGCATCCCTGTGCTCGATTGAAGTCTCCCCGTCGGAGCCGATTCGAATTGAACACAATCAAGGAGAACCGACTCAAATGACTTTCGCAACAAAGCCACCCGCATCCGGCTCGCCGATTTTTCCAGCGCTCCGATGCGCGCGTTCCACATGTCGTGGTTCGCGTTCTTTCTCTGCTTCTTCGGATGGTTCGGCCTCGCGCCGCTGATGCCCGTCATCCGCCAGGAGCTCCATCTGACCAAAGCGCAGATCGGCAATCTGACCATCGCTTCGGTCGCGATCACCGTGCTCGTCCGCGCGCTGATCGGCTGGCTGTGCGACCGCATCGGTCCGCGCCGCGCCTACACCTGGCTGCTGATTCTGGGCTCACTGCCGGTGATGGCAGTCGGCCTGGCGCACGACTACACCACGTTTCTGCTGTTCCGCCTGGCGATCGGCGCGATCGGCGCATCTTTCGTCATCACGCAATATCACACGTCGGTGATGTTCGCGCCGAATATCGTCGGCACCGCGAATGCCACGGCCGCCGGCTGGGGAAATCTGGGCGGCGGTGTCACGCAAATGGTCATGCCGCTGCTGTTCGCGGGCTTCCTCAGCCTGGGCGCGGTAGCGTGGTGGGGCTGGCGGATGGCGATGTTCGTTCCCGGCGTCATGATGTTCCTGACCGGAATCGCCTACTACAACCTGACGCAGGACACGGCCGACGGCGACTTCGCGGAGCTTGCGCGCACGGGGCGAGATGACGCAGCGCTTCCGGCGCAGGCGGAGCTTTCGCCACTGCCTGCCGCGATCCGCGCGTGTGGGCGCTCTTCGTGATCTACGGCGCGTGCTTCGGAATGGAGCTGACCATCGACAACATCGCGGCGCTCTACTTCACCGACAATTTTCATCTGGCGCTGACGGCCGCCGGATTCGTGGCCGGATCGTTCGGCATGATGAACATCTTCGCGCGCGCGCTGGGCGGCATCGTGAGCGACCGCTGTCACCAGACGCTGGGGACTGCGCGGACGCGCGCTGCTGCTGGGCGGCACCATTTTCTGCGAAGGGCTCGCGCTGATGCTGTTCTCGCAGATGCGCTTGCTGCCTCTGGCCATCGCGCGCGATGATGCTGACCGGACTGTTCATCAAGATGTCGAACGGCGCCACCTATGCGGTGGTTCCCTTCGTCAACGGAAGGCGCTTGGCGCCGTCGCCGGGATCGTCGGCGCGGGCGGCAACGTGGGTTCCGTGCTGGCGGGATTTCTGTTCAAAGGCAGCATGCCGTGGACCCAGGCGCTGTTTGTCCTGGGCGCGATCGATCGCCGTGATTTCTCTGTTCTCAGTTCTTGGTTCGCTTCTCCGAGGCGGAGGAACAATCCGCGCGAACGGGAGATCGAGGCGCGGCTTTCGGGCGAACTGGCGGCTAGCGGGGGCGATGGGAGACTGACATGACGAAGACCTTACTGCTCAATCGTCCTGCTGGCCGCCGCTCAGGCCATGCGCGCAATCCACGCCGGACGCCATGAAGCTGGGCGACGTCGACCGTCACCGGCAACCCTGCGCTCGCGCGTCTACGCCTGGGATTGGTTCCAGCCCACTGCGGGCACTCCAGAACCAATACGCGTATTCAGGCAACCTGCTCCGCCTGAACTTCGCCGAGAAACGCGGCGCGCTGGGATTGGGACGCCGAACTCGCGGTTCCGTTCCTGCTCGGATTGCCGGACACCGCGACCGCTCCGGCGCCGCAGGGCGCGCTCGGACTCGGCTCGAACTACTACTCGGCGAACGGCAACAGCCAGTACGCGGCGATGGCGTTTCGCCAAACAGCTCTATGTCCGCTATCACTTCGGTCGCAAGCGAAGCGCAGAGCTGCAGGTCGGGACGCTTCGAATTCAACGACGGCATCGGAACTCGCGCCGAAGAACGCCACGCTGGCGACGCTCAAGCGCGATCGCGTCAGCCAGCGGCTGATCGGGACGTTCGGATTGTCCGATGTCGGCCGCAGCTTCGACGGGCGTCACTATTCCTACTCAAGCCCGACGAACGACTTCACGTTCGTCGCGGCGACGCCCACGCGCGGCGTGTTTCAGACCGACGGCTGGGGATGGAACCGCGTCGGCTTCGGCTATGCGGCCTTCACACACGAATGGGGCACGGGAAGTCACGCCGCCGACACGCGCTTCTTCGTGCTCGACTACGACGATTGGCGTCACATTCTGAAGACCGACAATCGTCCGCCGGCCGTCCGCAAGGGCGACACGGAGAACATTCACATCCAGACCTTCGGCGGCGCACAGCCTGCACGCCTTCACGACGAACGCCGGGACCATCGACGCGCTCGCCTGGGGAGCCGTGCAGACCGGCCGCTGGGGAACGCAGACGCAGCGTGCCTACGCGCTCGATTTCGAGGGCGGATTCCAGCCGGCCATTCTGCCACGAAGCTGAAGCCCTGGTTGCGCGGCGGATTCACGATGGGCTCGGGCGACGGCAATCCGAACGACAACACGCACGGGACGTTCTTTCAGATCCTGCCGACGCCCCGGCCCTACGCGCGCTTCCCGTTCTTCAACATGATGAACACGGAGGATCGCTTCGGCGCGCTGATTCTGCGGCCGCACTCGAAGGTCACGGTTTCGAGCGAATTTCACTCGCTGCGCCTCAGCAACGCGAACGATCTTTGGTATAGCGGCGGCGGCGTGTTTCAACCGTGGACCTTCGGCTACACCGGCCGCGCCACATCCGGCCGCCGCTCGCTCGGCAATCTGTACGACACGAGCGTCGAGTATCGCGCCACCCGGCATGTGACGTTCACCGCATACTTCGGCTACACACAGGGTCTGGCGGCGATGGAGCAGATCTATCCGCACGGAAAGGACGGACAATTCGGTTATCTGGAGGCGCTGTTCCGGAGGTAACGAGGGTCTCAGAACGATCCCGCAGTCATACTGGGTGAAGGAGTCGATCCTATTCGGGAATCATGCCATTTGCAGGACTCCGCGTTCTCAGCCTGGAAAGCCGCCGCGCCAAGGAAATGGAAACCCTCATCCGGCGGGAGGGGGGCGATCCGTTCGTCGCGCCTTCGGTGCAGGAGCGCGCGCTCGATGACCATCGCGAAGCACTGCAATTCGTCGAGCGGCTGGAGGCCGGCGAGTTCGACATGGTCATCTGCATGACCGGCGCCGGGCTGGCGTTTCTTCGCGATCTTGCGGTGGCTGATTCTTCGCTCGAACGGCTGGCGCGGCACTGCGCGGAACATTCATCGTGTCGCGCGGCCCCAAGCCGCTGCCGATTCTCCGCGAGTTGGGCGCACGTGCCCAGATCGTGGTGCCGGAGCCGAATACGTGGAAAGAGATTGTGGACGCGGTGGCTTCGCGCCCGGAGCGGCGCATCGCGGTGCAGGAATACGGGCGGCCGAATCCGGAAATGAACGCTGCCCTCGAAGCTCTCGGGGCGCACGTCACGTCCTTTGCGATTTACCGGTGGGACCTTCCAGCGGACCTGCAGCCGTTGCGCGAAGCGGCGCGTCGTCTAGCTGCGCGGCAGTTCGACGTGGTTCTGTTTACTTCGTCGATCCAACTGGATCATCTTTTCCAGATAGCTGAAGAAGAGGGAATTGGGTGCGAGGTCCGCTGCGCGCTGGCGCAACACTACGGCGGTGGCGTCCGTAGGGCCCATCATGACGGAGGCGCTCGAAGCGGCGCACGTGCCGGTCGACATCGTGCCGATACATCCAAAGATGGCTGGGTTGGTTAAGGCCTCCGCGGAACTCGCCGCTGAGACGCTGTCGCGCAAACGGGCCATTTGGTCAGGCCTAACAACTACCAGCAGGCCCTGACGGCGGCGTTAGTTGCGGCGGGCAAACCGGGCGATCCGGTAACGCCGGGTAAGTAATTACTTGTCATCCGCGAAGAGCGTATTTTCAGATTACGCAATGAAATACATTCATGATGCCTAGGTTCCGAAAATAATTCTACGCCGACAACCTTTGCCGGTGCCGCCCGGCTGCAAATCCGACGCTCTTCCAATTAGCAGGAATATATATTGCCGCGAATGAGAAAGCCCAATAATAGAAACAGTGTATCGTCCAGCCGGCGCGGGCCGTCTACACTTCAAGTCTGCATAAATCGTCCGGCGTGTCTAACATGGTGAGAGGGATGCTACGGCAAGGGGCAAAATCCTGGCGAAGGCAACTGCGCAGCCTTGCGCTTCTGGTATTCCTAACGCCTTGTTTCAGCCAAGTGAGTGTATTAACCTGGCACAACGATAACCTACGCACAGGACAGAACTTGGCGGAGACAACTCTAACCCCTGCCAACGTAAACTCTTCGAGTTTCGGTCGAATGTTCACTCTGACCGTCGACGGAAAGGTCGATGCGCAGCCACTATATGTTGCGGGCGGACCGGGGTCTCACAACGTGCTTTATGTCGTTACAGAACACGACAGTGTTTATGCCTTTGATGCCGACACCGGTGCCCAACTATGGCAGGTGTCCCTGCTTGGGACGGGCGAGTCAACGTCGGACGGTCGAGGGTGCGGACAAGTGATTCCCGAGATCGGGATCACTTCGACCCCCGCAATCGACACAGGCGTCGGGGCCATTTACGCGGTTGCGATGTCCAAGAACAGCTCGATCTATCATCACCGGTTGCACGCATTGAGCCTGACAAACGGGCACGAGATGTTTGGTGGTCCGGTCGAGGTCCAGGCGACGTATCCCGGCCATGGTGCCGGAAGCGCCGGTGGGACCGTCACCTTCGATCCGAAGCAATACAAGGAACGGTCGGCCCTGCTGATACAGAACGGCGTGGTCTACACGAGCTGGGCATCGCACTGTGATTTCGTTCCTTACACGGGATGGGTAATCGGCTACAACGAGACGACGCTTGCACGGACCAGTGTGCTGAATCTCACGCCGAACGGCAATGATGGAGCGATGTGGAATGCCGGTTCGGGACCGGCCGGCGATACGGGCGGATATGTCTACGTATTGACGGGTAACGGAACTTTCGATACGGTGCTGGACGGCAGCGGCCTTCCAATGAACGGAGACTATGGCAATGCGTTCGTTAAAATGTGGCCGTCGAATTCGGGGCTCAGCGCCGTGGACTATTTCACCATGTCCAACACGGTTTCGGAGTCGAACGCCGATACCGATCTTGGTTCCGGGGGCGTGCTCCTAATTCCGCCGGCTGCCACAGGTTCCGTATCGCTCGCGGTCGGCGCGGGCAAGGACGGGCACATCTACGTTGTCGACACAAACAATCTGGGCAAATTCAGTTCAGGCGGGGATGTAATCTACCAGGAATTGCCGGGCGCGTTGGGACAAGTGTTCTTGAGTCCCGCGTGGTTTAACGGGAAACTCTACTACGGTTCTGTTGGGAGCGCTCTAAAGGCGTTTGCCTTTGTCAATGGAAGCTTCACGGCCAGCCCTGTATCTCAGACTTCCAATTCGTTTGGATATCCGGGGACTACGCCGTCGATCTCAGCGAATGGTTCGAGTAATGGAATCGTCTGGGCCGCTGAGAACGACTCACCGGCGGTGCTGCACGCCTATGATGCCGCGGACCTCTCGAAGGAGCTGTATAACAGCAACCAGGCTCCGAACGGCCGCGACCAGTTCGGCGCAGGCAACAAGTTCATCGTGCCCACAGTAGCGAATGGAAAGGTGTACGTGGGAACCGAGAATGGAGTCGGAGTTTTCGGATTGTTATGCACCAATTCCATATCGCCGCCAAGCGCGAATTTCTCCGCGGCCGGGGGCTCCGCCGCGATCACGGTGACTCCCACCGGAGCCGCATGCTCGTGGTCGGCGGCAAGCAACGTCAACTGGATTTCAGTCGCGTCAGGAGCATCCGGGTCGGGGCCGGGTGTCGTCAACCTTTCAGTGGATGCAAACACCGGCGCGGCGCGATCAAGCACTGTAACCATCGCGGGACAGAGTTTCACGGTCACCGAGGCGGCCCTGCCAGTCAGCGGAATCGCCAGCCCAAATCCAGGAACTCAGTTGCCAGCCAATTCAGTGACATTCACCTGGAGTGCGGTTCCTGGGGCCGACCAATACAGGCTTGATGTTGGGACTTCACAAGGTCAAGGCGACATCTCCAGCCAGACCACAGCCGCTCTGTCGCAGACCGTGAGCAATATCCCGTGCGACGGCCGAACAATCTTTCTGCAACTGTCGACCCACGAGCTCGGCGTGTGGCAAACGCCGGTCCAATATACTTACCAGGCGGCCACCGGATGCAATACGCCGGTGGCATTCGACTCTCCGGGCGCCAGCTTCAATTCAGGCGGCGGAACCGGAACGGTTGGAGTGATCGCGAATCTTGCCTGGACCGCGGCGGTGAACGTAAATTGGATCGCTATTACGTCGGGGGCCAGCGGTGCGGGGAACGGCGCCGTTGCCTATTCCGTATCTGCGAATCCTTCGAGCGCCCAGCGCGACGGAATGATAACGATTGGCGCGGCGGCGTTCACGATTACTCAGGCGGGCGGAGCGAGCGCGCGATTCGTGCCGGTAACGCCTTGCCGCATCGCGGACACGCGCAGCGCGCTTGGACCATTTGGAGGGCCGGCCATCGCTGCGAACAACAGCCGGACCTTCACCATTCCTCAAAGCTCGTGCGGAATTCCAGTAACCGCCGCTGCCTATTCCCTTAACGTGACGGTTGTGCCGCAAGGGCCGCTTTCGTATCTGACTATCTGGCCGGCAGGGCAGAGCCAACCACTAGTCTCGACCCTGAACTCCGCCGACGGACGCGTGGTGGCGAATGCGGCCATCGTGCCCGCAGGATCGAACGGCGCTGTCAGCGTGTTTGCCACCAACCAGACCGATGTCGTCCTCGATATCAACGGGTATTTTGACGCGCAAAACCCAGCCGCAATGTCTTTTTACACGGTGACGCCATGCCGGATGGTGGATACGCGCAACTTGAATGGGCTATTCGGAGGCCCTTCGATCCTGGACGGCACGTCGCGGGAATTCGCCCTCCCGCAGAGTAGCTGCGGCGTTCCCGCCAACAGTGCGGCCTACGCCTTGAACATCACTGTCATCCCGGAGGAAGGCCTCGGTTACTTGACGACATGGCCTGCAGGGAAGAGCCAACCGTTTGTGTCAACGTTGAATTCGTTTGACGGAAGCGTGGTTGCAAACGCGGCCATCGTGTCCGCAGGGACGAATGGATCGGTAGACGTGTTCTCTACTAATCGGACGGACGCAGTTCTCGACATTAGCGGCTTCTTTGCGTCCGGTGCCATGGGATCCACGCCCCTGTCGTTCTACCCTATGCCGCCCTGCCGTGTGGCCGATACGAGAAACCCCGTAGGAACGTTCGGCGGTCCGTCGCTGAGTGCCCTCGCTTCGCGCAACTTCCCGATTCCAGCAGGCGCCTGCGGAATTCCGGCAACCGCCCAGGCCTATTCGCTGAACGTAACAGCAGTGCCTCGAGGAAGCTTAAGCTATTTAACTATGTGGCCGGCGGGGCACACCCAACCGCTTGTCTCGACCCTGAATTCATTAGAAGGGCGAGTGGTGGCAAACGCAGCGATCGTTTCGGCAGGAATCAACGGGTCGGTGAGCGTATTCGTTACAGACCCAACCGACGTGGTCTTGGACATTAACGGTTACTTCGCGCCATAAGGATGGACACAAACATGCGCCTCAGTTAGGAAGTCAGCCTAACAGCTGCTACTCCGCCTTTTCATTTCTCGGCGTGACGCCGTGCCGCGCCGCCCCCATCCACGATAGACCCGCAAGCCCAAAATAAGGGCAAGTAGAAATTTCATTGAACATTCATCCTCCATCCACAGTCCCGAAAACCTAACGCAACAATCACCTGTCATCCTAGGCTGTTTCCACCTAACCAAGGAGCTATTCATATTCATGAAGAGTGTTTTCGTAGTGCGTAGATGGGTCACGAGTATCGTGCTGCCAGTATGGCTGTCCACGATGATGGGGACCCCTTCCGTTCTTCAGGCGCAAAGCCAAGCGGCCACCACCACGCCGATCAAGCACGTCGTCGTGATCTTCCAGGAAAATGTCTCATTCGATCATTATTTCGCTACTTATCCGGTAGCGGCAAATACGACGGCAAGCGAACCCGTTTTTACGGCGGCTCTAAATTCACCCTCGGTCAACGGATTGAACGGTACGCTCCTGACGAGCAATCCCAATTCGGCCCAGCCGATCCGCCTGACTCGCACGCAGGCCGTAATTTGCGACCAGGATCACAACTATCCCGACGAGCAGAAGGCTTATAACTTTGGTTTGATGAACAAGTTCGTGGAATCCGTCGGATCGTCCAGCGCAAGCTGTGATGTCGCCGGTTATGGCAGCAAGATCGTCATGAGTTACTACGACGGCAACACGGTCACCGCGTTCTGGAATTACGCGCAGAATTTCGCCATGAGCGACAACTCCTTTAACACCACTTTCGGCCCCTCCACCCCGGGCGCCCTGAACCTCACTGCTGGACAGACCCACGGCGCCACCGTTACAGCCGGTAGCGCTGCTGGCAATGTGTCCGGCGGTTCGGTTACGGGCGATCCGAGACCGTCCGCCGCGCTTGATGACTGCACGATTGCGGGAAAGACTCTGGTCACTATGTCCGGCAAGAACGTTGGTGACTTACTTAATGCGAAAGGGATTACATGGGGTTGGTTCCAGGGCGGATTCAAACCCAGCAGCCGCAACGCGGATGGTACTGCCGTCTGCAACACGTCGCATAACAATATCTCGGGTGCCTCGGCGGGCACGGACTACATCCCCCATCACGAGCCGTTCCAGTATTTTGCTCAGACGTCCAATCCGCACCACCTGCCTCCGACTACCACCGCGATGATCGGGCAGACAGATCAGGCAAATCACCAATACGACATGAGCGATTTCACTACAGCGCTCGCCGCCGGCAATCTCCCCGCGGTTAGCTACCTCAAGGCGCCCGCATATCAGGATGGCCACGCCGGTTATTCAGATCCTCTGGACGAGCAGACCTTCGTTGTAAACACTGTCAACGCGATCATGCAGTCGCCGTTCTGGAGCAGCACTGCGATCTTCATCGCCTACGACGATTCCGACGGCTTTTACGACCATGTGGTTGGCCCGATCGTCAGCCAGTCGGCCACTTCTGACGACAACTTTTCGGGTGCCGGCGCGTGCGGTTCCGCAACTGCCTCGACCTATCAGGGACGTTGCGGCTACGGTCCTCGCCTTCCACTCATCGCTATCTCGCCTTACGCCAAAGTAAATTATGTCGATCACACCGTCAGCGATCAGTCTTCGATTCTGCGGTTCATCGAAGATAACTGGAGTCTCGGCCGGATTGGAGATAATTCCTTCGACGCCATTGCCGGTTCGTTGAACGGCATGTTCAATTTCAATAGCGCATCGGCCAAGGCACTCATTCTCGATCCCGCGAAGGGCACGGTGACGAGCGGCGGAAACAGCGGCGGAGGCGGTGGCACTACGGCTCCTGTTACCGCGGCAGTCGCGAACCCCAAGAACGCCACTGTTACGCAGATACAGTATCAATTGGACGGAACGGCTTCTACCAGCGTGGACGGAAAGGCTCTGACCTATGCGTGGACACTCACGCCGGGCAGTCCTGTAGCCGCCATTAACGGTGCGAACACCGCCACTCCAACCGTACAGTTCGGCTCGGGTTTGAACGTGTACTCGTTCTTGCTCACCGTCACCGATTCCACCGGAAAGACGGCAACGGATACGGCGACTATCTCCTACGTCGGCCGTTAATCTCGATTCGCGGAGCATCCGCGCGCACAAGGCAGGCCCTCCGGGGCCTGCCTGAAACAAAACTATGCGATTCTGTAGCACTCATTTATTTTTTCTGTTAGCCTTTTTCTACCTGCACCCAACCGCGAAAGCCGAGGCGGAGACAGAAATCTGCCCCCGCCCTCCGATGGGAGGCGTAGTGAACGAGCCCGAGAGTCTGGGCAGCCTGCACGGGGCCCTCAACTTGGAATTCCGTTTCCGAAGCTTCCTGGATGTGTATGGCCTAACCCGCTACTGCTACCTTTACACCGATCGCGTTCAGGCGCCAACCCTTCGGGTCCATCCTGGAGATGAGTTGGTGTTGAAGCTCAAGAACGAACTCCCCTCGGCGGACACTCCGCCCGGGCCCGTTTCCCATGTTCACGATTCCGCTCGCTCCTGCGGATCGAGCGGAAGAATGACGCCAGACTCCACCAATCTGCATTTTCACGGCATGACCATCCCACCGAAATGCCATCAGGACGAGACGCTTCGCACTCTTATTCAGTCCTCCGATGCTGCTTATGAATACCGCTTTCGGATTCCCGTCAACGAAACGCCCGGTCTCTACTGGTATCATCCGCACCCGCACGGACACAGCGAGAAGCAAGTGCTCGGGGGCGCTTCCGGCGCACTAATTGTCGAGGGGATCGAAAAGGTCTGTCCCAAAGTGGCGAATCTGCCGGAACGCGTGCTGGTCTTGCGGGATCAGAACGTGCCTGGAGCAGTCGAGGGTCCCGGTGAAAGCGAGAAAATCCCAGGGAGAGACATCTCGTTGAATTTCGTGCCAGTAATGTATCCGCTCTTCCGGCCCGCAGTGATGAACGTCAGACCGAAAGAGCGCGAATTTTGGCGAGTGCTCAACGCGGCTGCGGATACGTATTTCGATCTGCAAGTTCTCCAGAGCGCGACAATTCAGGAGATAGGAGATCCGCAACCATTGGAACTAGTGGCCGTTGATGGCGTGACCATCGGCGCCAGCGGCGGGACGCGGACTAACATCCTTCTCGCGCCGGGCGCACGGGCAGAGTTCATCGTCACTACGCCGCCCACCGGAACGTATGGTCAAATTGTTACACGTAAGTACGACACGGGTCCGGACGGGGAACCCGTACCTTATCGCGTCATTGCCAATATCGTCAGCAATCCGGGCGCTCCGCCCGCCCACTCGGTTATGCCCGGCGCACCGGCCTTGGCGGAACCGCAGCGCTTCGCCGGGCTCGCGTCTCTTCCGGTGGCAAAAGAAAGAAAGCTCTACTTCTCCGAAGTTCGCGGAAATCCGAACGATCCAAGCAGCCCGATCCGATATTTCATCACAGAGGGCGGCGCAAAACCCAAAATGTTTGATATGAACTTCAAGAAGGCCGACATCACCGTGCAGCAAGGAACACTGGAGGATTGGACCGTCGAAAACCGCGCACGGGAGGCTCACGCGTTCCACATCCACCAGCTTCATTTCCAATTGCTCGAGCGGGACGGACAGAAAGTTGCCGAAGCGATGTTGCGCGACACCATCGACGTGCCCTTCTGGGACGGTAAGGGCCCATATCCGAGCGTGAAGCTACGAATGGATCTTCGCGACCCGAATATCGCCGGCACCTTCGTCTATCACTGCCATATTCTGGAACACGAAGATGGCGGAATGATGGGCGCGATCGAAGTCGTCGTTCCCAAACACTAACGCACGGCGTTCTTCTTCACATAATCGCCGACTTCATCCTGTTGCGGCCCGATGTAGTGAAACTCCTCGGCATACCGCAGCCCATATTTCTTACCCGCCACACGGTTGGGCCGCAAAACAAATTCGCGAATATACTCGCGATTAGCCGTCGCATCATCGTTACCAAGCAAGAGGAAGCCGCATATGATTTCCCGCCAGGCTGGCGCGGAGCTGTGCTCCGCTGGTGCCCGCCGGTCCCTGCGTTTTGTTGACCAGATTCGCGTCGATTTTCTGTTCCGTATAGGAACCAATATCGACCACCCGATTCACTAATTGCGGACCTCGCGCGAAATAGTATTTCTCGGTCACAGAGTGCGGCTTCAGCCCGGCGGCAAAGTGCTCCGGGTAGTCCTTATCCCCGCCCGCCATCCAACAGGCAGCCTCCACGCACTGCGCCGTTACATAGTGATCGGGATTCTCTTCATAAGTGCCCCACGGGTCGTAGCAAATCACGGTATCCACCTTCAGCAGGCGAAACAAGAAGATCAGCCGCGATCGCATTTCCGGTTTCGAAATCGCGTCCATCTCGTGATTGCCGTAATTGAGACTGAAGTTACCTTTCAGTCCCATCACCTTGACGAACTCCTGCACATCATGTTCATTGGCCAGGGCAGTTTCGGCAATAGTTCCGCGCCCGGCCATATCGTCGTTGGTCGCGCGGATCAAATGTCCCGTATACCCTTCGTTCAGCAGTTTCGCCAACGTACCTCCGGCAAAGATCGCCAGATCGTCCGCATGCGGCTGAATGGCGGCCAGGACTTTGCCGGCGTGCGGCTTGCCCGGCTGGTCCTTCTCGATGAATACGTTCGACGTGTTGTCCGCTGCACGCGCCAGTCCGGAAACGAGCGCGCCGGCAGCAAGCGATTGGTAGAGGAATTGACGACGGTTCATGGGGGCAATGATACCGCCCTCAGCGCCCGTGTGCCGACTTCATTCGCTCAATGATTCTGGCGATCCCGATATCGCCGGGTTGTAGCCGGTGAACCTCTTCGTAAAATGGTAGCGCCTCATCCGGTCTTCCCGTTGCCACCAGCGCCTCGGCGAGTTCTTTCGCCGCCTCGCCATCCTCCCTGAGTTCCAAGACGTGGCGGTAGTGCGAGATCGCTTGCGGCGCATAACCCCATCGATACAGAAATCTCGCCATTTCCAGTTCGCTGTATATCGCGCTCGGGTAAAGTCGCAAACCCTCTTCGTAGAGCGCTACTGCCTCTTCCTGCCGGCCCGAAAGCGCCATCGCATTGGCAAGCCAGAATTTCGGTTGTGCCATTTCCGGATAGAGCCCGATCGTGTGATTCAGCAGCGTCTTCGTGTCGTGCCAGACCTCAAGCTGCCGGTACGATCGGGCTGCGAGCGCCGCGATGAAAACCGCCCCTGCGGCATACGCGGCGATTCTCGCCCGCCTTGGAAAATGCTCCACCGCATCGGCGAAGCCCCACACCAGCATCCACGAGAGGCCGATCGAAGGCACATAGGTGAAGCGGTCTCCGAAAGCGACTCCCAATACCGGCGCCATACCGAATAAGGTCCAAAGCCACCCGGAGATGAGGTACGGAACTCGCCGCGCCAATCGCACAAAGAGCACAGTGACGCCTGCGAAGAGGGCAATTGCAATCAGGGAAAGCCCCCGGGGTAGTTCCAGAAAAGGATACAAAACGGACAGCGACGCGGGCCACATAAACCGCCAGATCGTCTGTAGTAATATGCCGGCCCCAACCGTTCCCGGAATGAAGGTGCTCGCGTAGGGCGCATAGACCGAAAAGGCTTCGCGCTGCGTGCTCCCATACCCTTGTAGAGTCACCAGCGACGAAACCCCGGCCACAAGAAGGAGAGGAATCTTTTCAATAAACAGCGGGATCCCACGGTCGGCTCTGGTCAATCGGCGAAGCGGCCACCAATCCAGACAGAGAAGCAGCAACGGAGCGACAACCAAGGTCGGTTTGGTCATCAGGACTAACGCGAATGCTACGAGTATGAGCACATAACGGTTCGACGACGGTTGTCTCAACCAGAAAAGGTACGCCGCGATCGTCAAAAACAGAAAAAACGTGCTCAGCACATCCTTTCGCGAGGCCAACCAGGCGATTGGTTCCACATGCAACGGATGTAGAGCGAACAGGGCGGCAACAGCGGCACTCCTCCAACGGGCGCCTGTCGCATATCTCAGCAGCAAGTACAGTGAGGCAGTATTCGCCAGGTGCCAAAGCAGGTTGACGACATAATGTCCCGCCAGATTCTGGCCGAATAACTGAAAATCTACCATGTGTGAAACATAGGCGAGCGGCTGCCAGTAGTTATAGTTGCTCGAAAACGCCCAAGCGAGCCCATCCCAGGTAAGACCGTGGATCAGATTCGGGTTAGTGGCTCCGTAGATGCTTTGATCGATAGAGACCGACTCAAAACCGATCATTCTCGAGAAAAGAGCGGCGGTAATAAACAATAGTGCCGCCAGCAGAGTAAAATCGAGCCGGTTCAATCCCGGCGCGGCTGGAGGAGGGCGTGGTGGCGTTCGTTTGGCGGTGGCCTTGGACACAGCCCTCATTGTAATGGAGCTACTGCACAGTGATTCCCGACGCCTTCGATGTCTTGCCGCCGATAGAGACAGTAATCGTTTGATTGCCGGCACTCAAGCCCGCAGGCACCGTGGCATTGATCTGGTAGAGTCCCGCAAAGCCGGGCGCCAATCCTGCGAACAAGACTGTCGCCTGCTGCCCTCCAATTGTCACGGTAGCCGGAGACTTCGTCTGCGCGAGTGAAGTGCCGGACGCCGGATCCCCAGTCGCCGGCTGATTCGTAACCGGCCCCAGTCCATTGGCAAAAAGCTGAATCGTTTGCCCGCGGCGGGCCGGGTTGGTCGAAGTTACCACACTGTTGTCGCTGTTGAGGGCGGCCACGACACCGGAGCCGATTTCAAAGAATGCAGGTGAATAATCGGCCAGCGCAACCTTTACGACATTACTGCTGGTGTAATCGACGTTGATTTTCATTTGCACTGAGCTCTGGCCTTGCAGTTCCCAGGGCACCTGAACATTCACCTGTGTGGGACTCACATAGATCAAATGTCCAGGTGCGCTGATCTTCGCCGCCGGCACGTCGAACGTTACGTTCACGAAGTCGATCGCCAGCGGAAGAGTTGCCGATGTTGCGATATCCGTGACGTCACTCAGGGCTGAACCAAAAATACTGATGTACGATCCCGGAGCTATCGGCTGGGTCGGGTCCAGGCTCGCAGAGTTAACCACTCCATTCGTGCCGATCGCGCCTACCGCGCGTGCATTCCCCGAAAACGACGCCCTCTGGCCGCCTGCAACCGCGATAAACGAATATGTCCCCGGGTCCGTACCGAGTACCGCCTCTGTTCCCGCTATTCCGAATGCGTCCGTCGTGCTGTCGGTGTTCTGGAACGTCCCGCCATCCCGCGCAGTGAAACTGACCGGCACGTTGGCAACCGGCAATCCGTAATCGTCTACCAACTTGAATGCGATGCCTCCAATCCCTTGACCCACGGTTCCGTCGAAGCCGCTGCCCTCGAGCGGAATCAGGTTGGCAACAACGCCGTCGCCGACTAGATAGATATACGGAATCCGCAGCGAGATGCCAGAGCTTTTCAGTGTCACCGCACCCGAATATTCGCCAGCTTTGGGCAGTGTGCCCGCCAATGTCACGTTTATCGTTCCGGATGCGCCGGCGGCCAGTGTCAGGCTCTGCTGATCGAGCGCCGGACTTGCACCGGAACTTTGATTCGTTGGGGCGATGGCCGCGGCCAATGTCACCGAACCCGATCCGCTGTTGGTGATCTGCAGTTGCTGCGACTTAGGCAGAGATCCCGACGTGAGCGCTCCAAAGGAAATCGTAGCCGGATTCGACGTGACTGTGGTACCGAGAGCGGCATTTGCGTCGAGCTTCCCCGCGCCGAGCCATTGGACATCCACCAAGTTGCCGGAGTCGTCCTGCGTCACGTCCTGCGAGGCAGTATTGACCAACGCCGATTTAATCTGCGCAGGCGTAAAAGTTGGATGCTGCTGCTTGACCAGAGCCGCAGCACCCGCAACCAACGGCGTGGCGAAGCTCGTGCCGTCGGCCGAAACATAGCCGGTGGAGCTATAGACATCCCCTAACGGGTCGTAGCTCTGCGCGGCCATGTACATCGATGTCCCCGTGGCTACCAGGTCCGGCTTCACCAGCGAAGCACCCGTCGAGGGACCGAAAGAAGAGAAACCCACCAACTCATTCTGATCGGCTGTGTCATTCTGTTCGGAGCCCGATGGTTCGATCGTGACGGCGTGTCTCGGACTCGATGCCAGGAAAGTTTTCAATCTCAATCCATCGCTGTTGGCGATCAGAACCGCTGGAGCAAAAGATGCAGAGAGACCACCCGGCATGATGGTCGGCGAAGAGTCGTACATATAAAAAATCGCCCCCACCGCACCTGCATTCGTTGCATTCGTCAGCTTCGCGGCAAACGTACAGCCATTCACAGCGGGGCCCCGCTCAATCAGCGCAAACGCTCCGTTCAACGATCCGGCCGGCAGCGCGGTGCAGGCATAGCCGTCATTGCCCAGCGCCGTTACATCCACCAAAGGCGCTGTAGTGGCGCCTTGAGGAATGAATGCGTCGCCCGCCTGCGTAGGGATGCCCTGAAGGTTCGAGGGTACGCCACTGCCTGGGACGTTCACCGTCTCCAGGAAAAAATGCGAGTTGGTCGTCGCGCCGACCGAAATCACCGACGGCGCGTCGCCGGGCGTCTCAATCGAGTTGAATGTCGGATAGAAGTTACCATCCTCGCCGTCATTGCCCGCCGCCGCCACCACGACCATGCCGCCCTTCGAAGCGTTTTCAAAAGCCACGGCGGCGGGATCGCAAGGTACTCCGGCGGCGGCGCCGCACGCCGCGCCAGTATCGAGCGCGCCAGTAAACGCTGGTTCGCCCGAGGAGAAGGACGCAATGTCCATCCCATCGTTGAAGGCGTCTTCGATAGCCTGGATAATAATGGCGTCGGAAGATGTATCGTTAACCTCCGGCGATCCGTACACCTTGTAATTTCCAAGATAAGCCTTAGGCGCCATCCCGTTAAACGTCACTAGTCCCGAAGCAGTATTGCCCGCCACGCACGAAGCGACAGCCGTACCGTGCCCGCTGCGGTCGCGTGGAGAATAATCGTCCGGCCGCGAGTCCGCGGCCGGGTTCGTAGGATCGCTCCCGGCCGCCAGCAGACTCACATAACTGCGAGCGACGATCACCTTGTTACTCGTAAAAGAGCAGTCCGTGCCGCTGCAGATCGGGTATCCCGCCGGCATTTTCAGCGAGCTGTCTTGAAAGGTTGGGTGTGTCTGGTCGATTCCGCTATCGATAATGCCGATCTTGATTCCGGTTCCGGCATTTTGAATTCCGCCGAGAGCACTCCACGCCGCCGGAGCATCCACCAGTTGCGTTGCCCGGTTCAGCTTCAGATGGTAACGCCGGAGCGGACGTACGCCGATGACGCCCGGAAGGCTCTGGAGCTCTGGTAGGCGGTCCTTTGAAGCGACCACGAATACCGCATTCAGCAATGTAGACACGGAGCCAGTCACCTGAATATTTCTCGTTGCAAGCTCCGCGCGCAACGCACGTTGTTTGGTCTCGATCTGCTGACGGTAGTTCTTCGCTTCCACAGACTGCGTCAAGGTGCGTGACACGAACCGGTTGCTCACTGGCGGGTCTTCCAAAATGAGAGCATATCCGTCGCGAACGTTCTGAGCGAAAGCGGAAATCACGAATGTGGTTGATATAAGCAGAATCGCGGATCGGACAATCATTTTTAAATAACAATTCGCCATGTATGCGAGACGCGGTTAGCGGGTTGCGGGTTTCTCTCCGACTCGCGCGAGCAAGCGATTGCCGGTGTTAGTCCACTGGATAAGCTGGTGACAATTTGTCCAGAATCTGTTTTTCAGCGGCAGTGTACTTGTTGCGGAATTCGTCGCTATTCATGCGAGCCCGGCGCTGCGCATCGGGAATGTGGCTGAGCGTATTCAGCTCGCTCCGCAGACTTGCCTGGCGCGCCTCTGGCAACTGATTAAACTGCCGCATACCCTGCCGGAAAGCCTGTTGTTTCTGTGGAGGCAGCGTCTGAAAGAACTCGGCCTGCCGTCTCAGCCGTTCCCGCTCCTCCGGTGACATCTGAATAAACTTGTCGAGTTGCTTTTCTACCTTCGCCCGGCGTTCCGGCGGCAGTTGTTCCAGTCTCTTCTTTCGCTGATCGGGCGGTAACTTCGCCAATTTTTCAACAGGTCCTGCCGGTTTGCCAATCGGCCGCACTCCCGCTGCTATTTTGTGCGGCTGGGCGTGAACGGACGGCAACAGAGCCGCCGCCACCAGCACCGGCATGAAAGAAAACCAACGCATGAAAATTCTGTCGGAACCCACCCCGTAAAACGAGTT
Source organism: Bryobacteraceae bacterium (assembly GCA_963770345.1). Taxonomy (GTDB): domain Bacteria; phylum Acidobacteriota; class Terriglobia; order Bryobacterales; family Bryobacteraceae; genus CAVYPH01. The sequence goes on from CAVYPH010000005.1 coordinate 259,714, forward strand.
TACATCTGTTCGGTCGATGCCGGGGGCGCCAGTTGCTTGAACATCTCGATATCGTCGAGAGTGCGCTCTACCTGATACACATCGTCCGTACTTTCAACTTTGGGTTGATTCTGCCGCGCCTCGTGCGCATCCGGTCTCTCGGGAGGCAAATAGAACATCACCGCGGCGGCTATGGTGACACACGCCGTGACGATCGGGGCAACCGAGGAAGACCAGGGAAGCGGCGACACGAAACTCCATGCCGCAAGCTTCTTCCACCAACTACTATTTTCGTGTTCCTCGATCCGGGCATAAAGCTTACGATCGAAGTCGGCCGAAATCGGCGCCGCCTCCCACGTATCAAGCGCGCTCCAAACCGCTTGTTGAGACGCGGCAAACATACGGCAATCCACACAGGCCGCCATGTGACGCTCGAACTCCAATGCCACCTCTGGTGTCAACGTCCGGGCGCAATAATCGAGGAGAATTTCCGCATTCTCTTTATGTTGAACTGGGCATCTCATATTCTGATCTCCTTTCCGCGCCGCTTTCACGCCATATGTGACAAGCGGGATCGCAAAGTCTCATATGCCCGAAACAGCAGCGACTTAACCGCCGATTCCGAGCAACCCAGAGCTTTAGCTATCTGCGAATATTCCATCTCCTGATACTTATGCATCAACACCGCCGCCCGCTGTTTAGCCGGCAGCAGATCGATCGCGTCCCGCACCTCTTTCAATCTAACCCGGTACACCAGGACTTGTTCTACGGTCCGGCCGCGGTCCGCCACCTGCCGGCCAATCCCTTCCTGAATCTCGCTGTCCAGGCTTTCCTGGCCCCTTTCATTCTTGCCGTCGCGAATCCAGTTCAGTGCCAGATGCGTCGCGATCCGGAAGAGCCATGTCGTAAACTTCGCGGTCGGCTCATACGATTCCCTCGATCGGTACACACGCAAGAATACTTCTTGCGCTAACTCCTCGGCTATCGCCTGATTGAGCACCATCCGGTATACGAAATGAATCACCGGGCCACGATGTTTTTCCAGGAGAAGTGCAAAGCTCGACGAATCCCCCGTCCGCACCCGAAGCATCAGTTCGGCGTCCCGTTCCAGAGCAACCGCCGCCGTCATATCTGTGCTAACACGCTCGTCCATGGAAGGTTGCGGAGGTTTGGAGTCCATCCTACTCTCGCTTCAATGCGCGCTCCATCAGTTCCCGTAGCGCGTCCCGCGGGTCCTTCCCCTTCCGTAATACCTGGTACATCTGTTCCGTTATCGGCATCTCGACCCTGTGTTTCCTGTAACAATTCCGCCGCCGCATAGGTCGTTTGTACTCCCTCTGCCACCATCCGGGTACTAGCAAGAATCTCTTCCAGTTTACGTCCGCGAGCCAATTCCATGCCAAGACGCCGGTTACGGCTCAAGTCGCCGGTGCAGGTTAGCACCAGATCCCCTAACCCAGCCAAACCCGCCAAAGTTGCGGATTGGCCTCCCATCGCTGTAGCCAAACGGGTAATCTCCGCCAACCCCCGTGTAATCAGCGCCGCCATCGCGTTGCTACCCAGTCCCAAGCCCTGGCAGATGCCAGCTCCGATGGCAATTACATTCTTGAGAGACGCTCCGACCTCCACACCGATGGGATCGGTGTTCGTGTACAGCCGGAAAGCCGGACCCGAGAACAGCACCCTGGATCTTCTCGCCCAAGTTACGTTCCGTAGACGCAATCACCACTGCCGCCGGTTCCCCTTTTGCGATTTCCCGCGCAAACGTCGGTCCCGATAGTACCGCAACACGCTGTCCTACAATATCTTCGAGAACCTGCGACATTCTAAGCAGCGAATGAGTCTCGATCCCCTTCGCCGCGCTGACGAAAATCATCTCATCGTCCAGAAAGGGCAGCGCTTGCGTAAACACCGCCCGCAGGTGGTGCGATGGTACGACGCCAAGCACGATCTGCGCGTCCGCGAGCGCCTCGCCTAACATCGTGGTCGGATAGATATTCTCCGCCAGTTTGAACCCGGGCAGAAAGACATCGTTTTCACGGCTGGCGGCAATCCGCTCCGCCAGATCGGCTTCGTATACCCACAACCCTATGCGCTCGAACCGCGGGGCTAGAACAATAGATAGAGCCGTACCCCAGCTCCCGGCGCCGAGGATCGCGAGTTTCATCTACGGGCGTCGTCCTCCAAACGAGAACACACTCTCGTTACCCGCGCGAATCCGCTGAATGTTCGCCTCATGCCGTATCACAATAAAGACACCGGCAATCAACGCGGCAATCAGCACCGGAGCCGGAGGATGGCTAATCAGGAAAACCGCGATCGGAAAGAGTCCCGCCGCCAGAATGGAGCCAATGGAAATGTACCGCGTTGCCGCTACCGTGGCGACAAATACGATCAGCACCGCCAATAGCGGCAGCGGAGTCAGGTAGGCGAACGCGCCAATGAAACTGGCGACAGCTTTTCCACCCTTGAAATGCAGGAACACCGGATAGGCATGGCCGGCCATCACCGCCAGCGCCGTGAGGCTCATCCACAGCGGCGATCCGCCGCACAATCGATCCGCCAGCCACATCGCCAGAACAGCTTTCGCGATATCCAGCAGCAATGTGATTACGCCCATCGCGCGGCCGCTGGTGCGCAATACGTTGGTGGCGCCAATGTTGCCGCTCCCCATCCCGCGGACGTCCTGCCCGCTCTTAAACTTCACCAGAAGATAACCAAATGGAATGCCGCCAATCAGGTACGCGGCCACAAGCACCAGTACAGGAATCATGAGTTAGCGAGAGCGAAGTCTGCTAGTCGAGTATAGACCGAGCCGGATGGAGACATCTTGCTCAGATACAGATGGAAATCCCGCGCAGTAAAACTGCCGAAGTCCACCGTAGGCAGCCCAGCGATGGCCTGCTTCAGCGGAAACAGCCCTTCGGAATTCTTGATCTTGGCCAAAGTCAAGTGCGGCGAGTAGGGCCTGGTCTCCATCGGCACGCCGAGACCGTGCGTTGCTTCATCGATGGAATTCGCAAGTTTCTGCAGCGATTCCGGCGCGTGTACCGCCGCCACCAGCACCCGTGGAGAATGTGGATTCGGAAACCAGCCCAATCCGTTGATTGAAATTTCAATCGGCGGCCCCACGGCAATTCCCTCAAGAGCATCAATCACGTCGTCCAATCGCTCCGCGGGCCACTCACCAATAAACTTTGTCGTGATATGAAGATTTTCAGCCGGGCTCCAGGTCGTGCTCCGCTTGGCGGGTGCAGTGGTCCGAAGCGTGTCCAACAGCTTCGCCAGATTCGCCAGCACATCTGGAGCAATCGAAATCCCCGTGAAGAGCCGCATGCTGATACGATCTCAGCTTAACAGGAGGTATCACCATGACCAGACGCGATTTCGCTAAATCCATATTCGCCGCTTCCGCCATCCCAGCCGCTGCCGCGCAGGAAGCTGCGGCCCGGATGAAAGGGCTTCCCGCGCTAACGATCAAGGACGTCAAAGTAATTGCCACCAACGGAGGCCGCGGGTATCGCTGGGTGTTTCTGAAAATCGTTACCAGCGAGCCGGGCCTGTACGGGATCGGGTCGATGAGCAACAATTACCAATCGGCAGCAGTGATCGCAGCCGCGGAAATCAATGTCAAGCCGTTCCTGATAGGCAAGGATCCCGCCCGCATCGAAGATCTCTGGCAGGGCGGCCACGTGCGTTCCTATTGGAGAAACGGAACAGTCGGCAACAATCTCCTCAGTGGAGTCGACATGGCCCTATGGGATATCAAGGGGAAGCGCGCTGGGATGCCCGTGTACGACCTGCTAGGCGGCAAAGTGCGCGACACCGTTCCGATCTACGCCCACGCGGGCGGCAAGGACATTCCAGCCGCCGAGGAAGACGTCCGCAAATATTGGGAAGACGGCTACACTCATATCCGCGTCCAGGTCGGAGGCTATGGAGGAGGCGGCTTCGTCCCGCCAGGGCAGGGAAGCCGCGCCGATAACGGTTATAGCGGGCCCGCGTTCGACGAGGACATCTACGCCGATAACACCGTGAAACTCTTCGAGCACATGCGATCGAAGTTCGGACCGTCGGCGAAATTCCTCCACGACATTCACGAGCATCTGACGCCCACCATGGCCGTGGATCTTGCCAAGCGGCTGGAGCCGGTCCACATGTTCTTCGTCGAAGACATCCTGCCGCCCGAGCAAATCGATTGGTTCCGCCGAATTAAGGAAGTTTGCTCCACGCCGCTGGCGATGGGAGAACTCTTCGTCAATCCACTCGAATACGTGCCGCTCATCGCCGGCCGTTATATCGACTTCATCCGCACGCGAGTCTCTCAAATCGGAGGAATTTCGCAAGCCAAGAAAATTGCAAATCTGTGCGAGACATTCGGAGTACGCACCGCCTTTCAGGAAGGCGGCGACAATGACCCGGTGAATCAACTCGCGGCTTACCACGTCGACATATCGAGTGCAGGTTTCGGAATTCAGGAAGAGAACCATTTCCCGCCACTCGTACACGAGTTGCTGCCCGGCACGGCGGAGCAGCGCAAAGGCTATTTGTACGGCACCAACACGCCCGGCCTGGGAATCGATATCAACGAAGAAATGGCGGCAAAGTATCCCATCCAGCACGGTACCAACGGAAACAATTACCCGCAGGACCGCACGCTCGACGGCGCTATTGTAAAACCCTAGGCATATCCGAGCATCGGCGCAAATCTCTCATCGCTCCTTGAAAAAACGAACCAAAGATCGACCTCAATTTGCCTGAAAAGGATCCATCCTTTGCGGCTTCGCGGCTTTGCGTGCAAAACAATTCACAAGAATCTGCGATAAATCGCCGCCGAGTTTTCAAGACATTACGAAGACTCCACCACTCGGACGCTGCTGTCGGCTCTTAATCTCAAACCAGAAAGTGGAGCAGCGTAATGAGAAAAGCTGCTTCGCCTGGAGAGCTAAATGACGAGAAGAGAGAGAATCGCGATTTGCGCGCTAGTCTGCCTGGCGAGCCCCGGATTTGCGGCCGTTTCAAACGTAGTTGTGTCCGGCGTGACAAACACGCAGGCAGTCCTTCAATACACGGCGCCTGACTACAACGCCTGCACCGTGGAAGTAAGTGAGTCGCCGGCCTACACGCCGCTCGACTTCGACGTGGACTCCACAAAGTTCACGAGCGCAAGCACAGATCTGCTGCGCACGTCGACCGTTGTGACTGGAAGGACGAGAACCGTCGTACTCGGAAGGCGTCTGGCGGATCATGCCCTGGACGGCTGGGTGCGTTCACGCGCGTTACAGCAGAACGCTGCGCACTACTACCGGATCACCTGCGGAACGGACGTGGCCACCGGGACTTTCAATACCGTGCCGGTTCCGCTTGGGAATACCTACAACGAGCCAATCCCCGGAGATCCGACCGATCCGGAACACCCGCTATGGCCGCAACTGGATTGGAGAGATCGCAGCCAGACCGTGATCGATCCCCAGACTGGAGTTCTGATTAAGCTACTCACTTTCCCGGGCGAGAGTCCCTTTGCGCTCTCATCGAATCCGTGGGGGTTCAACTATTCCTATGGGCCATCTTGGACGAATGCGGCCGCGGGAGGCGCCGCTTCGGGCGCGGGAGCCTCAATATCCGGTTCCACAAGTCCGTTAGTCTTGGTTCTTGACGCCGCGTTTTCATTCTCCGCAATCAACGTTCAGATCACCTGCGCCATCGACGGCGGCGCCACGGGAGACGATGCAAAGGGGCAGATCGCGATCTCTCGGAACGGTACCGCGGCGTATGGGCCGTGGAAGGATTTTACTTGTCCCTCCACCATGTCAACGAGTCAAACGGTCGGCGACTCGGTTACGTTGAATACGGCTAATTCGCTGGGATACATGCCAACGTGGATCAATGCCGATGGTGGTCAGAGACCGATTCAGTTTGGACTGAACGCCGGTCCCATTGCTCTGTCGATCAGTGGCGCGAATGTGACCGCTACAAACACTGCACAAGGTTTCAATCCCTTCATCGTTCCGAATCAGCTCGTCTATATGAACACCAGTGGCGGGTATCGGCCCTTCACGATAGCTTCGATGGGCGCCAATTTTCACAGTGTCAAAATGACAGGCACCGTCACGGGAACGTGGACGGGGAACTCGACAATCACGTCGATTTCAGCTACGTTCCCAGCCGTTATTACTACAGCCGGACCCCATCTGTTTACGACGGCAGATGGGGTTAACATTAACGGCGTTGGGGGACTCGATCCCAACGTCACTTGGTCTGTGGTCGTACTCAGTTCCACCACATTCGAAATAAAGGACAATCAAGGCAACTTCTTTGATGGACGTAATGCATTCGGTTGCTGTGTGAGCGCCGTTCTAACAAGCGTTCCGGTGATGGACGTTCCTTCTCTCTATTTCCTGGTCAGAAAGAAAACCGCGTCGGCTAACACGATGAATTTTCGCGCTCAGTACAACATCATCCCGGAAGACACGATTCCGTTCAACGGCGGCAGCGGTGGCATTGAGCACTGCCCCCCGAGAGGCGTACCGGATGGGATGTATATCGGTGCAATCGACTCGAGTGGAAACGTCACGTTCGCGCAGCCGACGCACGGGTTCAATATTGGGTCGAGTGTAGCCATCACTCTTGGAGGCACCACCCCAACTTCCGTTGACGGAAACTACACGGCAAATATCGTTGATAACTCTCACGCGCAGATTAACTCCTGGTCGCACGGGGCGTGGTCGGGAGACGGATACATGTTCCAGCCTGGGGCAAAAATCGGCTACCTTTGCTGGGTCCTGACCGGCGGCGGAGGGAGCCTCATGCAGAACATTTTCACCGATGGCGAGGTGAGAAATCTCGGGGCGCTCTTTCTGGCCAATTCCGATGTTGCCTCCGTACCCTCAAGCGTGTATCCCGACGTGACGAAGAATCCCTACCTGACGTACTTACGTGCCTATAACTCCGGCGTCCAAAACGGCGTTCTTGCGGGTGTGTATTGGCCCAGGACTCGCGACATGGGACAGAATCAGGCAGGCTACGCGCCACCATGGCAGTCAATCGCGACACATGTTCTTGACGCTATCCACACCTTTGATCCCCGCATTCCTCCCGGGTTTGGCTTCAATGGAATTGCGTTGGCCAATCACGACTATTTCATCATGGCCGGAACATACGGCGCTCAGGACACGACGGCATGGTCTGTGGTTCTGAATAGCGCCGGAGTTCCGGTAGCGTCCGATTCTTCTTTCAGCACTCGACCGGTGAGATATGCCGGTCAGCACGGCATCGGCGGCGCTCGCAAGGACAATCTTGTCATCCGTTCCTTCCACGGTCCGTACAATTTCGATCAATACTATAACGGTCCGTGGAAATTTACACTGCAATCGGCGATGAATGGGCCTCCGTTCGATGACTGCGGCATGCTTGCGCCTGGGAATATACTGAACGCCCCTCCATTCCCGGCAACCGGGCCTCACTGCACGCTGGCAACCGTTAATACGGTCATTCCGACCGCAAACTTCCCAACCAACGAACACTTGGGCGGTTCTCTTCAGGTCGGCGACATTGTTGATTGTCAGGGAGAAAACTGCCGGGTAGCCGCTGTTCCCGACTCAACGCACGTGGTTTTTCAGCGTCAGTTCTCTAATAACCACTACGGCTTTAGTAGTTGTGGCGCAACGGGAGATCCGTCGTGCAACTGGTTCCATGCCCCTGGTACGGTATTTTCAATGCTTCAGGGTGAAAGCGACTATGCATCGGCCCCGTACCACACGGATGATGGTGCGCTGGCCTGGTGGGACTTTCTCGCCGATCCATTTGGACTGAATGCGGCAGATCCTGCCGGGCAGGGCCTGCCTTCGGCGACGAAGTACTTTGAGAGTGCATTTCCAACAGCATCCCACTTCGATTGGAAAGATCACGTCTTTTTGAACGATAGCGGCGGTGACGTTACCGTGGGATGGCCTCCCGCGTTGCCGGATAACGGCAAGATCGATGGCGTTCGCATATGTCCGGGGTCAAATCAACGAATCAACTGCCGCGTGTTTACCGTTAACGCGAACCCGGCGTTCTCAGGGACTATTGGTGCGGCTTATGGAAACTATGGCGATCAACATCCGTCGATCATCTCGCCCGATCCTCTCTTCTTTTCGAATGACGCCGTGACCGGCCTGCCATTATTTCCGTTCTATCTGGATTTCCAGACCATGGGAGTGATCGGGGATGGGACCATCAGAGCAGCGATCCTGGCGCCAGGGGCAACGCAGGTTTACAAGCTCCTGACGGGCGACACTGCGGACAATAAGCGCATGCCTCTCGACGTCGTGTCTGGTCCTTTTCAGCTTACCGATGTCAGCGCGCCCGGCAGAGTGCTTCACGATAATTCGACCGACCAGTATAAATACTGCATCGTTGCCATCGCCGGAGAGTGTTGGGCTGGAAGCCTTGTAGGAGAGCGTTACGCGAATGCCCCATACGTAGTGATCCCTCCAGCCGCAACTGGCATCAATAACGTAACTTGCTATCCGGCAGTTCTGGATCTCTGTGCGTGGGTTCTTGGCGCTCACCAGGGGAAGTTTACCCAAATGGGAATGCAGCGGCAGGATCGTCTTGGAAATGACTCCAGAGGTTTGACGTGGGGCCTCGAGTACTACCGTCGATCCGGCGGCAATACGAGAATACTTCCGTCTGGTGACTGGGAACTGATTCAAGGCAACGCCGGTGGCATCAACACCCCAATGCTCCTGGCTAAGATTGGCACGTTTCCGGCGTACTCCAGCGTGAATCGAACGGACTTCATTCCCGTTCCAGTACAGATCCCCTCCAAGCCGGGAGCGACGGCAGCGGTAATTGATTACGGTTTCGATGAGAACTTCCGTTGCGGTACCCGGGCAGACGGATGCGTTGCAACCGGAAGTGCTCCAACCGGCCCGAATCCGTACTACTGGGCGAGCGAGAGCTACACGGGCGCTGCCTGTTCGTCTGGATGCAAGATCAACATTCCGGCGATCGGCGGGCGTACCGTTTACTATCGAACTCGCTATCTCAATAGCTCTGGCGCCACAGTGGTGACCGGAAAGACGGTAGTAATCGCCGTTCCCTGATCTTCTGGCAGGATGGCCGCGAACGCAGTGTGATAATGGCCGCTATGGGCGTCGCAGCACCTTTTGGCAAAGATATGGCTCGCCGGGAATCACCACGCATTCCTTCGTTAGATGGGATGCGTGCGGTAGCCATTCTGATGGTTGTGGTGGCCCATCTTGGTCTCCCGGCTGGATTCGTCCCGCTGCCTGCCGGAAGCGGCGATGTATTAGGCGATACCGGCGTCCGTGTTTTTTTCGTGCTCTCCGGATTCCTGATAACGACGCTTCTACTCGGAGAGCACTCGCGAACCGGAAAAGTGAACTTAACCCAGTTCTATATTCGGCGCGTCTTCCGAATTTTCCCGGCTTTCTATCTCTATCTCGCCGCGCTTTCGTTTGGTTCGGCGCTAGGATGGATCGCGTTGCAGCCGGGTGATTTGACGAAGGCTGCTGTTTATGTGGTCGACTACCTTCCCTGGTACTCGACCTCAATATTTGTGCGGCACATCTGGTCGCTTTCCGTCGAAGAGCAGTTCTATCTTCTTTGGCCCGCGGCAATATGGCTTTTGGGGCCAAGCCGCGCGAAATGGGTCGCTTTGGGATCGATTATAGCCTCCCCGTTCTGGAGACTGGCAGTCTTCGCGTTCTTGCCCGCGGCCACTCTGACAATAGACAGGCGATTCGATTGTATCAGCGACGCCTTGGCCACCGGATGTCTTTTAGCTATCTCGAGCGCCGCCCTGTCCAATTGGCCCCCGTATCGGGCGGTGCTGCGCTCCCCATGGATGCACGGGCTGCCGATTGCTGTGCTGGGCGCCGCTGCCATGGGCAAACATCCGCATGCCTACTTTTTCGTGGCACATTCCGTTATGAATTTCGGAATTGCGCTTTACTTGCACCGCTGTATCTTGTTCCCCCCCTGGCTCTTGAACACCGCGGTATTTCGACTAATCGGACAGACGAGCTATTCAATTTATTTGTGGCAACAATTATTCTGCTCTCTCCACGTAGACGGAGCGCGGTTGTCTTGGTCTTCGGCGGTCGTATTAATGCTCGCGGTCGCCTCGGTATCGTATTTCGCCCTCGAGAGTCCGCTTCAGCGATTAGGCAGGCGGCTAAGCCGTCCGCCGCAAAAGGTGCCGGAATTACAACCAGGACTTTTTTAAATCAGCCCTGGACCTGGTTGTAAAATGGCGGGTGATTGGACTCAAAATCATTCTCCATAGCACTCGATCCTCCCGTTCAGGGCTTCCTGCACATCCCGGATGCCCCAAACGGAGATTCGCTCGTAATCACGCACGGTGCGGGGTCGAATTGCAATTCAGCATTACTCGTGGCCGTGGCCGGCCGTTTTGCGCAATCTGGTATCCACGTCCTTCGCTGCAACTTACCGTTTCGTCAGAGTCGTCCCACCGGTCCGCCGTTTCCCGCACAAGCGGAACGAGACCGCCAAGGGCTTCGTAACGCAACCCAGGCAATGCGGGACGTCGTACCCGGCCGTCTGTTCCTCGGAGGGCATTCCTACGGCGGACGGCAGGCAACCATGCTCGCGTCCAGCGACGCCGCGATTTGCGACGCGCTGCTGATTCTCGCCTATCCGCTACATCCACCGAAGAAGCCGGAGCAATTGCGCATCGAACATTTGCCGCAACTGAGAACTCCGGCATTCTTCGTCCAGGGTTCAAGAGATCCATTCGCAACCATTGAGGAGATAACAAAGCACATCGCGGTCATTCCCGCCGCCCGCCATCTCGAATTGCTCGAAGGCTCAGGGCACGATTTGCTGGGACGTAAACCCAGCGAACAATTGGTCGCCCGGATCGCCGGCTGCTTCCTGGAGTTCACCAATGTTGCAATAGAATGAAGTATTGAAGCTTAGTTTCCTTCCATCGCGTAGGTGCGTTAGCCTATGTGGATAGTTCGTCTGGCGCTGCAGCGCCCCTACACTTTCGTAGTCATGTCGCTGCTCATCGTCGCCCTCGGAGTCCTGGCGATTCTGCGCATGCCGACGGACATATTTCCGGAAATCGACATCCCCGTAGTCACTGTGATCTGGTCGTACACCGGGATCTCCCCGGAGGAAATGGCCGAAGTCGTCACCATCCGTTCGGAGCGTTCGTTCACCACTTCGGTCAACGACATCGAACACATGGAATCGCAATCGCTGCCGGGCTTGGGCATCATTCGCCTGTTCTTCCACCCCAATGCGAAGATCGAATCGGCGGTGGCGCAGCTCGCTGCTGCTTCGCAGTCCGTTCTTCACTCGCTGCCAACCGGCATGACTCCGCCATCGATTCTCCGCTACAACGCGTCGAGCGTCCCCATTTTGCAGTTGAGCCTCTCCAGCAAGACCATGACGGAACAGGCGATCTACGACTTCGGTTACAACTTCATTCGCACGCAGATGTCCACCGTGCAAGGGGCGAGTTTCCCGCTGCCCTACGGTGGAAAGCCAAGACAGATCATGGTCGACCTCGATCCCAAAGCGCTCTACGCGCAAGGTCTCTCGGCCAACGACGTTGTGACTGCTATTAACAACCAGAGCTTGATCATCCCGGCCGGCAGTGTAAAAATCGGAACCCACGAATTCGCCGTGAAGCTTAACAGTCTTCCAGAGGCAGCCGCGGCGTTCAACAACCTGCCGATTAGGCAGACAAATGGATCCACCATTTATGTGCGCGACGTAGCGCATGTTCGAGACGGATACGCCGTGCAGCAAAACATCGTACGCCACAACGGCAGCCGCGGCGCTCTCCTTACGGTGCTCAAGAACGGCGGCGCTTCTACGCTCGAGATCGTAAGCCGGCTGAAGCAAATTCTTCCCCGCGTGCAATCGACCCTGCCCGCGGCGTTGAAAATCAGCCTGCTATTCGATCAGTCCATCTTCGTGCGTGCGGCCATCACCGGTGTACTCAAAGAAGCGATCATCGCGGCGATATTAACCGGTCTGATGATTCTGCTCTTTCTCGGTAGCTGGCGCAGCACGATTGTGGTCTGTGTTTCCATCCCGCTGTCGATCCTGGCATCTCTGGCAATCCTGAATCTACTCCACGAAACCATCAACGTGATGACGCTTGGCGGCCTCGCGCTGGCCGTCGGTATTCTAGTGGACGACGCCACCGTCGAGATCGAAAACATCCATCGCAATCTGGCACAAGCGAAGCCAGTTCTACAGGCGATACTCGACGGCGCTCAACAGATCGCCACGCCGGCATTCGTTTCCACACTCTGCATCTGTATCGTATTTGTTCCAGTCATATTTCTAAGTGGAGCGGCGCGTTACTTGTTTACTCCGCTTGCCCTGGCGGTAGCGCTGGCAATGATGGCGTCTTACGTACTCTCGCGAACTCTGGTTCCCACGCTGGTGCGCTATCTGCTCGCCCCCGAGGTGGATCGCTACCGCCACGGCGAGAGCGAAACCGATTCAGCCGATGATGGCATCTTCTGGCGAGTCCACCATGCCTTCAACCGCCATTTCCATCGGTTCCGCGACGGCTATCGCAATCTACTGGAATCGGCCCTCGATCATCGGAAGCTGGTGGCCGCTTGGTTCGTGGGACTCAGTGCCTTAAGCGCGGTGCTCATTCCCTTCATCGGAACGGATTTCTTTCCCAGAGTCGATGCCGGCCAGATTCGGCTTCACGTTCGCGCTCCCGCCGGTACGCGGCTGGAGGAAACCGAAGTCTATTTCGCGCGTGTCGAGGACAGGATTCGAGCCGTGATTCCGGCTCAAGAGCTCACCGACATTCTGGACAACATCGGACTCCCTTACAGCGGCTTGAATATCGCGCTGAGCGATAGCGCAACAATTGGGCCGTTCGACGGCGAGATCCTCGTCTCACTGAAACCCGGCGAGCATCATCCCACCTGGGACTATGTGAGGGAGTTGCGCACTGGACTGCAGCGGGAGTTTCCGGACCTGACGTTTTTCTTCCAACCGGCCGACATCGTCGGACAGATTCTGAATTTCGGCCTGCCGGCACCGATTGATGTGCAGGTGATTGGGCCCCTTACGAACGCGGCTGCGAACTACCGCCTGGCGAAGCAGATCGAAGGGCGGTTGACAACCATTCCGGGCGCAGTAGACGTCCATCTCCACCAGGTCGTCGGCGTTCCCGAGATGCGCTTTGAGGTCGACAGGACGCGTGCCGACCAGCTTGGCCTCAAACAGAAAGACATCGCCGATAGTCTCTTGGTTTCGCTTAGCTCCAGTAGCCAGACGGCGCCCAACTACTGGATCAATCCACAAAATGGAGTCGATTACCCGATCGCTGTGCAAACTCCGCAGTACCGCATCGACTCCACCGGAGAACTGCTAGGCACGTCAGTCCGGGCGAGTAGTGGTAAGCCTCAGTTGCTGGCAAATATCGCGCGGTTTCAGAGAGGGGGCGAGGCCGCCGTCGTAAACCACTACAACGTGCAGCCGCTCTATGACGTCTACGCGAATGTTCAGGATCGCGACCTGGGCGGCGTAGCGACGGATGTGAAACGCGTCCTGGCAGACTTTGCTTCGAAAGTACCTAAAGGAAGCTTCATCGAAATGCGGGGCCAGGTACAGACGATGGAGACCTCGTTCATCGGCCTCGGCGTGGGCCTACTGTTCGCCATTCTGCTGGTCTATTTCGTGATGGTGGTGAACTTCCAGTCGTGGCTGGATCCGTTCATCATACTGATGGCCTTGCCAGGGGCACTGGCCGGCATCCTGATAGCACTATTCCTAACCCAGACAACCATTAACGTACCTTCGTTGATGGGCGCCATCATGAGCATCGGCGTGGCAACGGCGAACAGTATCCTTCTGGTAAATTTCGCCAACGACATGCGCCTTAAAGGCGAAGACGCGAGGGAGGCCGTGCTCGAGGCCGGATTCACGCGGCTCCGGCCTGTACTGATGACAGCGCTGGCGATGATTGTCGGTATGCTGCCGATGGCGATCGGACTAGGAGAGGGCGGCGAGCAGAATGCTCCCCTGGGGCGCGCCGTAATCGGGGGGCTTGTCTTGGCAACGGTTGCGACGTTATTCTTCGTCCCTGTCGTTTACTCGGTGCTGCGCAAAAAACCGCCCATGGATTTGGACGACGCTACATTTGAACTATCTAGGATTGAGGAGTAGAGGTGGAGAGCCAGAACAAGACTTTCGCGGAGCCACATTCGGAGCCTGTAAGGCGCGCTCCCCGAAAACGTGTTCGGCCGCTGCTGACGTTTCTTTTGGTGGTTGGTCTAATCATCATCTCGGCAGTAATCGCGGGACTACTACCCCGATTGCGGCGCGGTCAGGCTTTGCAGGCAGCGGTCGACATCGGGCGCGAGCAGAAACCCATCGTGAATGTCACGGCTGTGCGGCGGGCGTCGGCGAATGCTCCGCTCGAGCTGCCTGGTGATCTCCAGGCGATCGTTGAGTCGCCGATTTTCGCCCGGGTTGACGGATATCTGTCGAAACGTAACGTTGACATCGGCGATCACGTGAAGGCCGGCCAAATTCTCGCCGAGATCGAGACGCCCGAATTGGAGCAACAGATCCAGATGATGCAAGCGACTCTGTCCAACTCCGAATCCTCGTTGAAGGAGTTGCAGGCCGAACTGGCTCTGGCGCAAGCGAATCTGAATCTCTCTCAAAAGACCTATGATCGTTGGCAGTCGTTAGAGAAGCGCGGCGCCATCTCGCATCAGGACGCCGACGATAAAGGTGCGGATCTGGAAGTCAGGAAAGCTCAACTCGAGGCAGCGCGAGCCAAGGTCGCCAGCGCGCGCGACCTGATTGCCGCCAACGAGGCGAATCTCCGCCGCCTGCAACAGATGAAGCAGTTTTCGCATGTCACCGCGCCGTTTGATGGGATCATCACCTATCGCGTGGTCGACGTTGGCACGCTGATCAACTCAGGTAATTCAGGCGCCACGCACGAAATCTTTAGGGTCGCCGACACCAGCATCATGCGCATCTTTGTCAATGTGCCGCAGACCTTCGTGGGTGAAATTCGCGACGGCCAGAAAGCCGAGCTTCGCGTGCAGGAACTGCCGGGGCAGGTGTTCTATCCCACTGTGGCCCATTCCACTCACGAGGTCGACGTGAATTCCCGTTCGATGCTATCGGTTCTGCGGGTTGCCAATCCGACCGGAATTCTGATGCCTGGAATGTACGCGCAGGTGCGATTTGCCTCGATACGTTCCGTGCCGTCGTTGCTCATCCCCGGTGATGCACTTGTGTCTGGAACGAAGGGGACTCGCGTGGCCGTGGTCGACGCCGGCGGCCAGGTCCGTTTTCGTGAAATTCGCGTGGGCATCGACTACGGCGGTGAGATCGAGGTACTATCCGGAGTATCCGCCGGCGATCTCGTGGTGATGAATCCCACGGACGCAGTTCGCGAGGGCACCTCGGTAGAAATCCACAAGAGCGGCAACTAGTCGATCCTGCAAGTGCTGTTTGCGGAGAGCTTGTAACGGTTCCGCGCAACCACCGCGTACGCAGCCTCGCCCACCGGAACGAACAACGGCGAGAACACGGCCAGGAGGACGGCCACAAAGATATTGCGGAACCTTGAATCTCCCGCACCCGGAGCCGCCAGAACTGCATACGTGACGAGATAGGAAACGGGATTGTACAGAACGATCATCTTGAGCGCCCGAAAGCCCGAATAGATTTTGTCGCCGTTGATCAGATACAGCCGCCGGTTCGCATCACTGTCGGAAATTCCAAACGGACGGGCGGCTCCCGATTGATACGGCTTCCAGCGGAACATGTTTTCCAGATCAAAACGCTCGATCAGGTTCTTACTCTTCATGCAGAATCCGCAGTCGCCGTCGTAGATAACCGTGATCGGCATTTCGGGCCACGTCACAAAGATCAGCATGGATGCTGTCATCGCATAAAAGAACATCGTGAACGTGCTGCCGGTGAATAGCAGCATGGCGGAGTGAAGCAGTACACTCAGCCAGATGCCAAGCGGGAAGAGCCGGCGCACCAGCAACAAAACGCTCAATCCTAATTCGTTGGCGATGGTGAACCAACTGACAGCTTTGGCCAACAGCATCGGGGGAACGACGGACGTCAAAGCAATGTAGAGCGGTTGGTGAAGGCGGTTCACCGCCCAATTATTGAAGAACACTCCCGACCGCCAATCGGCATCCAGCAACTTATTCGTACTCGCCCCAAAATAAACCAGCACCAGCTGCAGCCGAAGCATCCATGGGTCTTGACCAGGTTGATAAAGGCTTGTCAAAAAAAAGATGAATCCGCAGAACGTCTTGTTATTTCCGTAGTAGGCCTTCGACGCGAGGACGCTGACGATCATCGTCATTCCTAACACAAAGCACGAAACTCTAACCCACCGGTTGAACAGCAGGGCCACAGCCGAAGCGACGAACAGCACCTGAAGCGTTCGCTGGAAGAGCAACGCAGGAATGCGGTCGAGCCCGGGTATGAAAGGCAGAAATGGATCGGGCAACAACCGGACGTGATTCGTCAGCAGCAAAGCGATCGCAATCGCCTTAGCCATAATGAGCAGATTCACGGGCAGCGCAGTGCCGCCGCATCGCAGCGGATTCCAGGACGGAGCGCTTACGGTTGAGGCCATCGCCATGTTTGTTCCTGCTTTCCGTTCACGCGGTAACGCATCTCGACGGAAGCATGATCGTTGCGTCCGTAAGTTTCTTCGTACCCCTGGACGATATCGATCACGTGTTGAGGCGACCGGTTATCGGTACCATTCTGCGGGCGGCGGTAGCGGGCGCGGACCTCGCTCGATTTCAGAGGTCTTCCGTTCACGGTCACTCGCAACTTGTACTCGGTTTGGATATCGAACGGCGCCCAGCAGAAATAACGTGAGGGCACGAAGCGCGCATAAACGATCATTACGACCTGAAATAAAAGCAGTGCTACGCCCGCGGCGGTTCGCATCTACACGATAGACTATCTCATCCCGTTCGCCCGCCGTTGTGATCCAATGTAGATTCTATGCGCTTGACAATCCTTCTTCTCTTTTCCGCCTGGGCACTCTCCGCACAACAACCACAATTCGATTTGCTGCTGAAGGGCGGACACGTCATTGATGCGAAGAACCAGATCGATGCGATCCGCGATGTCGCCATCACCGCCGGCCACATTGCCCGCGTGGCCGAAAACATCGATCCTTCGCAGGCACTCAAGGTGGTCGACGCGTCCGGTCTCTACGTTACACCCGGGCTCATCGATATTCACGTACACGTCTATCCGCGTCCTGGCGGAGAGGGCGTCGACCCCGACGCTTTTTCGTTCCGGGCCGGAGTGACCACCATGGCCGATGCAGGGTCCACCGGGTGGCGCGACTTCCCGGACTTTCGCGACAACACCATCAAGAAAAAGAAAACCCGTGTGTTGGCGTTCCTGAATATTGTGGGCGCTGGTATTGGAACCGGAAAGGAAATGGATCCAGCCGAGATGGATGCAGACGCAGCGGCCAGCATGGCCAAGGCGAATCCGGATTACATCGTCGGGTTCAAGTCGGCGCACTACACTGGTCCTGGCTGGCCGTCCATTGACAATGCGGTGAAGGCTGGGAATCTCGCCCATTTGCCGGTGATGGTGGACTTCGGGCAGATCACTCAAGAGCGAGGAATCGATACGCTGCTGCTGGACAAATTACGGCCCGGCGATATCTATACTCATTGCTTTTCCGGTCATCGGGAAGAAGTACTCGCCGATGGTAAATTGAACCCGGCGATGCAGCTCGGGCGGAAACGTGGAATCTTTTTTGACATTGGCTTTGGGGCGGCCAGCTTCTACTGGTATGTGGCCGTCCCGGCGTACAAGGCGGGTTTCTATCCTGATTCCATCTCCACCGATCTTCACAATCACAGCATGAATATGGGCATGAAGAATACGGCAAATGTTATGACGGATCTTTTGGGTCTCGGGTCCTCCATGGCTGACGTTGTCCGCATGACCACCTGGAATCCGGCGCAGGAAATCAGACGGCCGCGACTGGGAAATCTAGATGTGGGTTCGGAAGCCGATGTGGCCGTTCTACGAGTCGAAAACGGAAACTTCGGACTGCTCGATTCAGTGAGCGCCCGAATGCAGGGAACACGGCGGATCGTCTGTGAATTGACGCTTCGTAAGGGGCAGATAGTTTGGGATTTGAATGGACTGGCCAGCGATGATTGGACGAAGTTCCCTTATCGAAAAGGTCCGTTCTTCAATCGGACAAAGGGTGCGGACGGCAAACCGTAGCGCCAGCCGTCCGCCCCTCGGACGCTCACCGCACTTCTGCGACTTGCTCACACGCGGGATGCGGACAACTGCACACAATGTCCACCGTCTCCGCTTCGCCTTCGCAGTAGGTGCTGCAATATTTGCTGTCAGCCGTAGCCTGGCAATGGCAGCTTGGATGTGCGCATTTCTCATTTAGAGCCATGTTATCTCCCTCCAGCGGCGCTCAGCTCGAACGCCTGATCATTGATTCTGGTGTCCGCGAGCTTGCTCAACGCTGCATCTGCCGCGACCTCTTCATCGAGAGTTTCCTGCAGCAGATCGACGGCTTTTTCCATGCCGAGCGTCAATGCAAAGGCTCTGGCCGAGCCATACCCCGCGATTTCATAGTGTTCCACGCGATTGGCCGCTGCAATCAAGCCCGCATCGCGCAAAGGGGATTTTTCCATGTTCTCTACCATCTGATCGCCTTCCTCAATCAGCCCCTTCATCGCAGGACACGTCTGGCCTTTCGGTTTTCGCTTCAGCATGGCGAAAACTTTCTCCAGGCGTTCGACATGTCCCTTGGTTTGCTCGAGATGCGACTCGAATGCATTGCGCAGATCGCCCGAATTGGATACTTTTGCCATATTCGGCAAAGCCTTCACTAATTGGTGCTCCGCATCGTAGAGATCTTCAATTTGTTCAACAAACAAATCTTGCATTGTTTGGATTTTCATTATCATGTCCTCTCAGGTCTTTTCTACTGCAAATTGGCAATTCCTGCGCGGCCATGCATTTTTGACTTATCGGCGCGCTGGTAATCGCCGGATACTAATGCATGTGGTTGAACAGAAACCACAAGACAATCAGTCCACCCGGGATACCCAACGCCCACGCTACGAGATATTTCATTGGGACCTCCGGAGTAGCGTTGAGCAGTTCGAATGCCACTCCGAAAGGTGTTAAGGAAACACGACGGTGATGATCCGTTTCGGAATCTTCCCGACCGGGATCTTCGTGATCTCTTTCATCGACGCAACATCCATCGCGGAAACCGAATTCGATCCGGCATTCGAGATAAAACATTTCTTGCTGTCGGGCGTGAAGGTGAGCCAGTCGGGCCCGCGGCCCACCGGAATGGTCGCAAGCCGTTTCAAATCCGGCACCGAGAACACCGAGACGGAGTTATCCAGCAGGCTGTTCACCCAAAGCGTCTTGCCGTCCGGCGTGATGCCGATCCCATGGGAGAACGTCTCCGGGATAAGCGGTTTCGCCCCGGCGGGCGCGTCGGGTAGCAACACCTTCTTGACCACCTCGCGCTTCGCGTAATCGACCACCACGAAGCCATGAAGGTTGGACAACTGGACGTACAAATTCTGCATCCCGCGATCGATGAAGACCGGACGAGGCACACCGGGCAAGGGAATCTCGAAGGCAGGCTCTTCGGTCTTGACATCAATCGCCGTGAGCTTGTGGTCGTCCGTCGATGTAGCGATCATGTACTGGCCGTTCGGGGTGAGGTACACGTTGTGCGGACCGCGTCCAACAGGCACACTCTTCACCTTTTCGAGTGATGCGGTATCAATGATGTCCACCCACGACTCGCCGCGAATACACACATAGACGCGCCGCCCGTCTTGCGTGATGGCCAGGTTATTCGGACGCCGCTCCAGCGCAGTGCGGTGAATCACTTTCAGCGTCGCCGCATCCACCGTGTCGAGCACGTCCTCACTTTCGCTCGAGACATAAAATCGTTTGCGGTCGGGCGAGGCGACGATCCCATGCGGATTCTTGGAAGTCTTGATTTCGCCTTTGACGGAGTTCGTCACCGGGTCGATGATGGTGACGTTGTCGCCGTCGCTATTCGCCACGTAGATGTTGACCGTGCTGGCCAGCACTGGAACGGCGAGAAAAAAGAGGATCGATTTCATCGTGCAGTCAGTCTACTTCTTCTTGCCCTTAATCTGCCACTCGGTGAAAGGAGATCGAACTCCACGGATATTCACGTTGAGGCAATATGGAATTCCGCTCGACAGTGCGCGCTGCATCGCCGGACCAATTTCCCGCAATTCGTTGATCGTCTCGCCACCCCCGCCGAAGCCCTGCATCACCACGTCGTAACGGGTTCTGCGCAGTTCGCACGCAACGATGTCGGGGCCGGTCGTCGCCGCCTGCAACTCGCGCTCTAGCCCCCATCCACCGTCGTTACCCACAATGATCACCACCGGCAGATTGTAGCGAACGGCGGTGTCCAATTCGGCGATGTAGAATCCCAGGGACCCATCGCCCGTGATCATCACCACCGGGTTATCCGGCTTTGCCAGTTTAAGCGCCAAGCTATTCGGCAACGCTGAACCAATCGTCCCGAGCGGGCCCAGCCGCAGCCATCCGCCCGGGTGCAGCGCCGGCACAATCGCACGGCCCCAGTGGATAAAATCGCCTCCATCCCAGGCGAAAAGCGTCTCCCTGGGCAACCACTTCTTCAACTCAGTGAAAAAAGCCGCTGGGTGCAAAAGGTCCGAGGTTTCCAAGGCTCGCGCGGCCAGTTGCTCCTGCCACTCGGCTCGAAGTTTATGCAAATGCGCAAACCAACTTGACCGTTCCTTGGTTTCCCTCGGCAGCGCATCCGTCAGTGCTTGCAGAGTGAGTTTGACGTCGGCGCAGATCCCCACATCGAGCGCCCGATTCATCCCGAGTTCCTGCCCGTGCACATCTACTTGAATGAATTTAGCGGCCGATGAAAACAGGCGGGCGCCCCCTAGAGCCAGGCGATAGTCGATGCGCTTGCCGAGCACAAGCACCAGATCCGTCTCTTGAAAAACCTTCTGAACTGCGACATTCAAAGCAGGGTCCGCATAACCAAAGCAAAGCGGATGCTCATCGGAGACAACCCCTTTTGCCATTGTGATGGTGTAAAGCGGGAGGTTCGCCTTTTCGATGAATGCGGTCAACTCAGGGCCGGCATCCGCCCACCAAACGCCACTGCCTGCAATCACCACCGGCCTTTCGGCATTGCCGAGCAAGCGGATAGCCTCGTCGATCTGCCGTTGCTGCGGAGCAGTCGCAAGGCCGCCCGGAACCTGCGGCATCGGAGCCGGCGCTTCGGTGGACGATGTGAATAGATCGACGGGTATCGTCAAATGGACCGCACCGCGCCGTCCCGCGTTCGCTTCGGCATAAGCGCGTCCCAGATAGAACGGAATCTGCGCCGCATTCGGAGGCTCCGATGCCCACTTTGCCACGGGACGAGCCATCCCAACCTGATCGATATCCTGAAACGCCTGACGGTCCGCAACAGTCGTGGCACGGCTTCCGCTGATAGCGATCAACGGACTGGCCGCGAGTTGTGCTGTCGCGATGCCGGTGAGCGAATTGGTGTGCCCCGGACCGCCCGTGACGAGAGAAACGGCGGGCTTGCGAGTGATGCGCGCCCATGCATCCGCCGCATGCGTAACGCCGGACTCATGGCGCATGTCGATGATGCGAATTCCAGCACGAGCGGAAACGGTAAGGACTTCGTTCAGGTGATCGCCGACGAGGGTGAAGATGCGATCAATGCCAAGGTGAGTTAGTGTGCGGGCAAAAAGCTCGGCTCCGGAGGGCATAGAGAGATTCTATGCCCGTGCCGGGGCCTGATATCAATTAGAACGCGTAAAGCGCAAGCGGAGCTGCAGCCGCGCCGACCAGTTCTTCTTCCTGGCCCTCTTCCGGAACCTTATTGATCTGCCGGCAATAGATGCCGGTATCGCCGAGATAAACCTCAAGCTCGGACGGACGCGGTAGGGTTCCCTGAATGAGCGCTTCGGAAAGCGGATCTTCAATGAACTTCTGTAATGCACGCCTCAGCGGACGCGCACCGTAATTGCGATCCCCGCAGGTCTTCTCCAACACATACCGTGCGGCGCCTTCGGCGAGAGTGATCTTGATCTGCTTGGCAACCAGGTTCACGTTAATCTGGTCCACCAGAAGGACAATGATCTTCAACAGGTCCTCGTCCGTCAGGGATGTAAATAGGATCACTTCATCCAGGCGGTTCAAAAACTCCGGATTAAAGGAGCGCTTTACCTCGCTCATGACGAGGTCTTCGACTTTGGTCGGCAGGCCTTCCGTTTGCGGAGCGGCGAAACCGAGCTGTCCCCGCTTCTCCAGGAAACGAGCGCCAAGGTTCGACGTCATGATGATAATTGTGTTCTTGAAATCAACCGTGTTGCCCAGGCCATCGGTCAACTGGCCGTCTTCGAACACCTGCAACAGAATGTTGTAAATATCCGCATGAGCCTTCTCGATTTCATCCAGAAGAATAATCGAATACGGAGCGCGCTTTACCCGTTCCGTGAGCTGCCCGCCTTCCTCATAGCCGACATAGCCGGGAGGCGAACCGATCAGCTTCGACACCGAATGCTTCTCCATGAACTCCGACATGTCGAACCGGATCAGCGACTTTTCGCTGCCGAACAGGAACTCGGCCAACGCGCGCGCAACTTCCGTCTTTCCGACGCCGGTAGGTCCGAGGAAAAGGAACGAACCAGCCGGCCTCTTCGGTGATTTCAAGCCGGCGCGCGATCGGCGAATTGCTCTGGAAAGTGCGCCAATCGCCTTGTTCTGGCTGATCACTCGCCGATGCAGCTCTTCTTCGATGCGAAGCAGCTTGGTGACCTCTTCCTCCCGGATCGCCGTCATCGGCACGCCAGTCCACCGGGCCACTACGTCTTCAATGTCGTCCTTGGTTACAACACCCGTCGAGGTATCGTCCAGGTTGTACTTCTCGCGAAGCAGCCGTAGATTCTCGCGCTCTTTCCGTTCTTCATCGGAATAGAACCGCGCCTTTTCGAATTCATGATTGGCAATCGCGTTCTCCATCCGATGGACGATGAACTTGATCCGCTTCTGAATATCCGCCACTTCCGATGGCAGTGTAGTCTGCCGCAGTTTCACCCGGGCGCCAGCCTCATCGATCAGATCGATTGCCTTGTCCGGAAGGAAACGGTCCGGAATGAATCGCGACGACGTATAGACCGCGCTCTCAATACACTCATCGGTATAGGCAACGGCGTGGAATTTCTCGTATCGTTCCTTGATGCCAAACAGAATCTTTACCGCATCGGCCTCTGTCGGCGGTGGAACCTTCACCGCCTGGAACCGGCGCTCCAACGATCGGTCCTTCTCAATCGACTTGCGATACTCGGCCGGCGTTGTCGCGCCAATACATTGGATCTCGCCGCGCGAAAGAGCAGGCTTCAGAATATTGGCGGCGTCCAAAGACCCTTCCGCCGATCCTGCGCCAACCAGCGTGTGCAATTCGTCGATAAAGATAATCGCATTCTGATTCTCCATCAGCTCTTTCATGATGGTCTTCAGCCGCTCTTCAAACTGTCCGCGGTACTTGGTGCCGGCCACGATCAGAGAAAGGTCGAGAGCAAGGATGCGCTTGTCGGCCAGAAACGAAGGGACGTCTCCGTCGGAGATCCGCTGCGCAAGTCCTTCGACGATCGCCGTTTTCCCCACGCCGGGCTCACCGATCAGCACCGGATTGTTCTTCGTCCGGCGGCACAGAATCTGGATCACGCGATCTAATTCATAATCGCGGCCGATGAGCGGATCCATCGCTCCGTCCATGGCCGATTGCGTCAGGTCGCGGCTAAACTCCGCCAGCAACGAACTTTCCTTCGGGCGATTTGACGACATTTTTTCTGACGATGACCTCGCGATCTCTTCGCGAACCTGCGACAAACGCAATCCCCGTTCATGGAGAATTTCAGCGGCGAACGATTTGTCTTCGCGCAACAATCCCAACAACAAATGCTCGGTTCCAATATGTTTGTGATTGAGCCGCTCAGCCTCTTCCGCGCCATACGCGAGCACGCGCTTGCATTCATGGCTAAGGGGAAGATCTACCGAAGTGGAAACCTTTTCGCGAATCGTGGTGTGCGCTTCAATCTGTTTACGGATCGATTCGATCGCCGCGTGTGACCGCAGAAACCGGTTCGCCAAGGCCTTGTCTTCCCGCAACAGACCCAATAGCAAATGTTCCGTCTCTATATAAGGACTGCCAAACTGGCTCGCTTCGTACCGCGCGAAGAAGATAACTCGCCGCGCCTTCTCGGTATAACGTTCAAACATAATCCGTCCCGTCCCCGCTCTCAATGTTCTCGGATGTGTCCCTAAACTGCAAGGTCTCCAGGACACCTTGTTGCAACTTCAAGACCCTGTCGCAACGTTTAGCAAAATCAAGGTTGTGCGTCACGAAAACTGACGTAATGTTGTGTCTGCGATGAAGCTCATCAAACAGATCGGCTATTTTCTCGCCAGTCTTATAATCCAGATTGCCGGTTGGCTCGTCTGCCAGCAAGACTCTGGGACTTCCGGCCAAAGCGCGGGCCAAAACGACGCGCTGTTGTTCGCCACCAGACAGTTCCCCTGCTTTATGTGATGCACGGTTGGCCAATCCGACTTCAGAAAGTCGTTCCGACGCCACCGGAGCCGCTTTTGCCCTCGAGATGCCACGCATCAGCAGCGGCATCATGACGTTTTCCAAAGCAGTGAATTCCGGCAGCAGGTAATGCGTCTGCCAGACGAAGCCGACTTCGCGATTACGGAACTCAGCCAATTGGTCTTCGTTTAGCGAACCAAGTTCCCGGTCGCCAAAGTAAATGGCGCCTCGGGACGGGCGGTCGAGCCCACCCAGCAGATGAAGCAACGAGGATTTACCGGCTCCCGATTCACCAACTAAGGCGAGCCGCTCGCCGGGAGCCACGTCCAGGTCCAAACCCTCAAACACAACCAGAGTGTTCTCACCAGACTGGTAGTGTTTGGTGAGATCGTGTGCGCGAATGGCGACACCGCCTCCTGGGTTCAACAGCTTTAATTTCCTCTGTCCTCATTTTAACGCTACCGGTTGTAAATGCGCACGCGGAAGTAAGGCTTGTCCTTTTCGGCTGGATCCATCTGGTAGGTTTGTTCTGTTTTTGAAGGGTCGTAGTCGCGCCAGAGCCAGGTGAGTTCCTCCGGAGCCTCGGCGTTACCCATGGCGCCGTTGTGCGTATTGTTCCCAAAACTCAAATGAAAATCAAACTCGCGCATCTTCAGCGAATTCGCCATCTGGATGTTTTGCAGCGGCCAGCTCCCGTGATTGTTCTCCAGATCCTCGGACCCGTCCTGCAGCCACACACGGATATTCCGTTTCGGCTGCTTGCGAACCATGAACGGAAACACGTTGCCGCCGTCGAGTTCGCCCGGATGCCACTGGATGCTGGTGAAGCTTCCAATGCGGGAAAGCACTCGGCTGAACCATTCTGGATGCCACCAGGCGATGTTGAACGACGAGATCCCGCCGGACGAATTCCCGGCGCACGCACGGCTGTACCCGTCTTTTCGGATGTTGTACTTCGCTTCCACTTCCGGCAGCAGTTCTTCCTCCCAGAAACGAGCGTGCTTGTCGGTCACAGTGTCATAGAGGACGCTGCGCATTGCCCGGTCGCCGATTTTGCCCGGGGAAATGAACACGTGAATCGTCACTGGAACTTTTTTCTGGAAGGTAAGATTATCGATCACATTCTGCACCCGCGAGTTGTTCCGCTCCACCAGCCCCTGTCCGTCGTGCCAAACCATCAGAGCCGCCGGAACCTTCGGATCGTACTGCGCGGGTACGTAGATCCAATAGTCGGTTTTCATTCCCTCATACATTTTGCTGGTGTGGACGAATTTCTCGCTGATCTTGCCTTGCGGCACGCCGGGATGTTCGTACGAATCCGGACCGAACGCCGCGACGTCGGTCTTACCACCGGTAATCTTGCCGTCGATTTTGTAGAGGAACTTGTGGGACGTGCCGGTCTTCAGTTGCCCGGCCTCCATCCACAGCTTCGTACCTTTTATTGGTTTCATCGGTGGACGTGCCTCGTCGTCGACGAGAAGCTCCGGCCTGCTTTCCGATTCCACTACCCAAAGGAAATCCGGCCCGTCGCCAATGACTGCGGCACCCTTCTTGATGTCCGCATCGCCGAGCGTGGCGATGGCAGCCTCGCGAAACTGCGGCGAATTCGGTTCTTTGCGCGCCATTTCCAGCAACTGGGAAGGCGCAGTCTTCTCCGCGGCGGGCGCGATAGCGGCGGCTATTATAAACAGGGCAACTCGAACTCTCATTGTTTTCCCTCAGCGGTTGGCGATCTTCACGCGGAAATAAGGCTTGTCCTTCTCGGCCGGATCCATCCGGTAGATCTGCTCCACCTTCGACGAATCGTAATCACGCCAGATCCACGCCAGTTCTTCCGGCGTCTCCGCGCCGCCAGACGCGCCGGTGTGGTTATTATTCCCGAAGCTCAAGTGGAAATCGTATTCGCGTAATTTTAACGAATTCGCCATCTGGATATTCTGCAGCGGCCAGCTCCCGTGCTCGTTCTCGAGATCCTCGGAGCCGTCCTGCAGCCACACTCGAATGTTGCGCTTCGGCTGTTTCCGCACTGCAAACGGGAAAACGTTGCCGCCGTCAAGCGTGCCAGGCTGCCATTGGATGCTGGTGAACGTGCCGATCCGCGTGACCACCCGGCTGAACCATTCCGGATGCCACCAGGCGATATTGAAGGCCGAAATACCACCCGAAGAATTCCCCACTACCGCATGGCTGTACCCGTCTTTCCGGATGTTGTACTTCGCCTCCACTTCCGGCAGCAGTTCATCGTGCAACAAGCGCGGGTACCGATCGCTCACCGTGTCGTAGCAAGTGCTGCGCGTCGAGTCTTTTAATGTCCGTCCGCTGTCTTTCGAGAACTTCGCGATGAACTCATACGTGGGCGATCCTGGCGTCATCGTGTAGTCGCCGGGCGAAACGAACACATAGATTGCCACCGGGATTTTCTTCTCAAAGGTCAGATTGTCGATCGCATCCTGCAACCGCGATTGCCCGTTGCGATCCACCAACCCCTGTCCGTCGTGCCAGACCATCAACGCCGCGGGAGTCTTGGGGTCGTATTGCGCCGGAACGTAGATCCAGTAGTCGCTCCGCATACCGTCATAAAGCTTGCTGGTATGAACGAATTTCTCGCTGATCTTGCCCTGCGGAACCCCTGGCTTTGGATAGGAGTCCGCTCCGTATGCGGGAACGTCGAATCGCCCGCCGAACGGTTTTCCATCGATTACGTAGTGAAAGGCGTGTGACCTTCCGGTGGTCAGCTTGCCGGTTTCAATCCAGATATCGGAGCTTTTGATCTGCTTCATTCCCGGACGTGCTTCGTCATCTACAAAGAGCGTCGGCTTGCTCTTCGACTCCACCGCCCAGAGAAAATCGGGGCCGTCTCCAACGAAAGCCAGTCCCTTTTTGATGTCCGCATCCTTAACGCTGGCGAGTAGTGCTTCTTTGAATTTAGGAGCATTGGCCTTGTGGCCGGCCATCTCAATGAGTTTCGATGGCGGAATTTTTTCGGCGGCAGACCCGCAAATCGCTGCGCTGAGTAGTAGGAGAAATGTCTTTCGCATCGTCTCCAGGCATACTACAGCATCCGTGTTCAGAATATGAGCTTCAGTCCAAATTGCACCAGGCGTGCCGATCCAGCGGGAACGCTATTGATCACGCCGAAAGTCGGCTGATTGATCGTACGGCCCGGAAGGCTAAAGTTCGGGTGATTGAAGATGTTGAAGAATTCTGCGTGAAACTGCGAATTCAATCGCTCGGTGATATTCGTATTCTTGAAAACCGAGAAGTCCCAGTTCTGTGTGCCTGGACCAAACAGAGTGTTCTTGCCGACGTTGCCAAGCGTGAAGAGTGGAGGCAAGGCATAGGCGGCGCGATTGAAGTAGTAAGTGCCGGGGTTGACGCCGCGCTGCTCGTAGGAAGCCCCAGTGTCGATGCCCGCATACGGGTCGCCCACAAGGTTCGGCCGCTGTGCGCTGGAACCGATGCTGGCATTGTCGCCCGGCGTCGCCAGTGTGAACGGAGGGCCGGTCTGGAGCGATGTGATGCCGTTCACCTGCCAACCTCCGACTACTTTGTTGACCACACCGCCGCGGCTCAGAAATTGGTGCCCCTTGCCGAACGGCAGCTCGTAGCTATAGCTGAAAACGGCCCGATGCCGGATGTCGAAGGCGGCCGGACCTTTTTCAGACTTCCAGTCGCAGCGGCACTGCGGGTTCGACGGTGTGTTGTCGAAGTTCGACGAACTGGCCGCATCGGAAATCGCGTGACTCCATGTGTACGAGAACAGCACAGCGAAGCCGTTGGAGAACCGCCGCTCCACTTTCGTCAACAGACCGTGATAGGTGGACGACGATCCGTTGTCGGTCCCGATGATGTAGTTGTTGCTGAAATTCGGATAGTCCACCCGCTGCGCGAGAGGAGCCGGATTGGCCGGGTTTGTCACCAGAATGTGGGAACCCTGTTGGAAGTTACTGCGGCGGAGCAATTTCTTGCCCGCCGATCCGACGTAGCCGATTTCCAGGGTCAAGTTCTCTCGAATCTCACGCTCCACGGCCGCATTCCATTGCGCAACGTACGGCGTGCGATTCGTGATGTCTTCGCTGAACGGCTGGATGGAGCCGATGGCGCCCGTAGTGCTGCCGCCGGTCGGCGAGGGGAACAGATTGTCGAGACGGAAGGTGGGGATAAACGGGTCACCTGCAAGATTCTGCGCAAACAGATAAGGCGGATTGTTGCGCAGGAATTGCGCTTCGTTGCCTTCCTGCACATCATAGAAAACGCCTGCGCCGGCGCGCAAAACTGTTTTGTCGAAAGGCCGGTACGCCAAGCCAAGACGCGGCGCGAAATTGTTCTTGTCCGGGGCAATCAGGCTACGCGAAGTTTTCTTTCCGGTGTCCACCAACCCTGCGCCAGGCTGGAAGGCCATGCGAGGAATCGGCCAGCAACAATCGGCCCCCGCTGGTGTGATCGTTGGTATCGAGAATCGTAAAGTGATTCAGTTCCTCCACGTAAGGAGTCGCGTACTCGTAGCGGACGCCCAGGTTCAGCGTGAGGCGCGAGGTCAATTTCCAGTCGTCCTGAAAATAGTAGCTGTAGAGGTTCGTATGGTCGTGAGCCACGCCGTCTCCCACGGACGAGGCAATGCTCTGCGGATCGCCCAACAGCAGGTCGGCGATAGAACTGCCCGTGGTGCTGGAGGCGCTGGGCAGGTTCGTGTACTGACCGGTGAACGTCACCGACCCGCGCGCGCTGTTGCCGACGATTGCCGTTAGGCGGGTACGGCGAAAGTCGATTCCCGCCTTCAAAGTGTGGTTGCCACGGATCCAGGTTAGGTTCTCCACATATTGATACGTCTGCGTGATGGAGTTCGCAGGGTATTGCGTGCCCGGGCCGACGCCGGTGAATCCGTTCGAAAAACCGAATGCGGGAAGACCGAAGCCGACGGTCGGGTCGGCAATCGTATTCTGAAAGCCGAAGAGATCCTTGGCCGGATTTTCGCTCGGTGAACTGATGGGCGTGGTGTAATACTTCGCGCGATTGAAGCCGGCTCGCGCTTCGTTGATCAGGCTGGGGCTGAAAATGTGGACCCAGTTCAAAGCGACGTTCTGCCCGCGAATGGAATCGGTGATGCCGCTGTTTGGCAGCGTCGCCGGCTGCGGATGCGACCGGTCGAGAATGGAATAGCGCCCGAATATGTTGTCCTTGTCGGAGAAGCGATGGTCCACCCGCGCATTGCCGTTGTCGCTGTCGTCCACGCCCGGGATGTTGGCTTGGTAGTTGCGGCCGACTTGTCCAGGAAAGTTAGGCGTGGGCAACAATGCCAGAACCTTGGGAGCAACGGGGTTGATCAGGCTGGCGGGAATCTTGTTGCCGGCGAACGGCGTCCGGGTACGGGTGGTCGCGTCGTAGGTGGAAGGATCATAAATGATGGGATTGCCCGCGCCGGAGAAGTCGCCGGTTCTGATATTGGAATCTGGAACGAGCGCGAATCCGGCCCCGCCCGAACGCGTCCGGTTGCCCTCGTAGTTGACGAAGAAGAAGGTTCTGTTGCGGCCGTTGTAGATCTTCGGCAGAGCCACCGGTCCGCCGAACGTGAAGCCGAACTGGTTGTAGTTGAGCCGGGCCACGGCTCCGGGCTGGAAGAACGTGCGCGCCGCGAACGAGTTATTCCGGTTGAACTCGAACAAGGTGCTGTGCCACTGATTCGTGCCGGATTTCAGAGCCGCGATGATCTGCGTGGAACCGCGACCGAACTCGGCGCTGTAGGCGTTGGCCAGCAGTTTGAATTCCTGGATTGCATCCACCGACGGCGTGACGCTGGGAGTTTGGAAAACGATGTCGTTGGTGTCGATGCCATCGAGCAGGAACGCTACCGAAGTGTCGCGCGCTCCGGCGACGTTCACGCTACGGGAAACACCCTTTTGGCCTGCCGTGGCTCCGGCGCGGGATGGAATCGCACCCGGAATCAAACGCGCCAATTGCAGGAAATCCCGTCCGTTCAAAGGCAGATCGACAATCTGCTTGTTGTTGATGACGGCGCCCACTTCGGATGTGTCTGTTTGCAATAACTGCAGGCTGGCCGTGGTCTCCACACGCTGCACCATGTCGCCGACGCTCAATTTCAAATCGATGCGCGCGGTTTGATTCACCTGGAGCTGAATGTCGCTAATGACCTGAGTCTTGAACCCGGTTGCTTCGGCGCGTCACCTGGTAGGTTCCGGGTAATAGTGATGCGAAAGTATATTCGCCGTGCTCGTCCGTGTTCACGGAGCGTTCTTCATTCGTTCCAAGGTTCTTTAACATCACTTGGGCTTTGCCCACTACAGCACCGGATTGATCAGAGACGGTACCAACAATAGTGCCGCGCTGAAATTGCGCAAGCGCTGGCAATGTTGTGAGTACGACTGCAGCTAACAGCCCGGCTAACCGGGTCTTCGACAGGGAAACCATCCTGCTTTCTCCTTGCTTGGAGTTGTTTTTCTAACGCCCTGCTGACAAGTTGCCCCAGTATGTAACAGGTGAACCAGCGAATCAAGACTAATGTATGGGCTTACAGGTTCTGCGCGCCTTTCACCCTCTCTTGTCTGATCCCTTGGCCTGTGATACCTTTTGTTTGGTGACAGGAGGCAAAATGAAAAGGCGTAGCTTTATCCAAAGTGGCATCAGCGCGACGGGGCTCGTTGCCCTGAACGCATTTCCTCACCACCTCTTTGCCGATACCACAAAGAAGTACGCGACCGATCGCGTTTTGCTCGGCCCGAAGAAGATTTCTGTCAGCCGATTAGCCATGGGAACCGGGACAAACGGCGTGGGTGGCAGCTCGAATCAAACCAGAAAGCTCGGTGTTCAGGGCTTGGCTGACCACTTCCGCAACGCGTACGATAAGGGCGTCACGTTCTTTGATTCCGCCGATCAGTACGGGACACATCCGCACGTACGTGAAGCGTTGAAGACCATCCCGCGTGACAAGGTCGTGTTGCTGACCAAGACCCACGCCACCACCGAAGCCGAGATGAAAGCCGACCTCGATCGCTTCCGCCGCGAGCTCAACACCGACTACATCGATATTCTGCTGCTTCACATGATGGTGGATTCGGACTGGCCGGAAAAGAAGAAGGGCGCGATGGCCGTGATTTCGGAAGCCCAGCAAAAGGGTATCGTCCGGACGCATGGCACCTCCTGCCACACTCTCGAAGCTCTGAAGACCGCCGCGGCGACGCCCTGGGTGGAGGTCGATCTGGCGCGTTTCAATCCCGCGCAGGTCGCCATGGATGCCGACCCGAACACCGTGCGTACGGTCCTCCGCGAAATGAAGGCGAAAGGCAAGGGCGTCATCGGAATGAAGATTTTAGGTGCGGGACGTTTACGAAACAAAGCTGACGAAAGCCTGCAATTCGCACTGGCGCAAGATCAGTTGGACTGCTTTACAATCGGCAGCGAAAGCCGCGCCGAGTTTGAAGACTTACTGGCTAAGATCCCTGCGGCCAGCGTTCGCGGATGATTCCTGGAGGAACTATGACGAAAAACATCAAAACATTGGCATTCAGCGCTACTGTGATCCTGACACTCGGTGCCGCAGGTCTGATTGCGGCTAAAAAAGGACCGGGCATCTTGCAGCCCCAGATGAAAGTGGAAGGCGGCACTTACGACGCGCCGATGGGAAAACTTGGCGATGCAGCCGCCGAGCCATGGAGCAACACGACCGTCGCCGCCGCCGTGGACAACAAACCAAACCCCGGCGCCAAGGTGACCACGCTCACAGGCGAGATCGTCGACTTCTCGTGTTATCTGCAAATCGGCAAGCACGGTGAGAAGCATCGTTCTTGCGCTCAGAAGTGTTTCACCAACGGCCAGCCCATCGGGCTTATGACCTCCGATGGCACCCTCTATATGCTGATGGAGGAAGAGCACGACCAGCGGCGTGATGGCCAGACCGATTTCCGGAAGGCTGCCATTGATCACGCAGCCCACATTATGGAAGTCACTGGCACGCAGTCCTCGTTCGCAGGATTCAACGCCCTGTACGTGCATGGCTTTGTGAAAAAGTAAGCAGCATGCGGAATTCCTCCAAATGGCTGGCGGCGATCGCCCCAGCCATTTTTTTCGTTTACGCTCGAGCAGCAGATTTGAAAATCCCGTTGGGGCTCCCGCACGTACAGTGGCCTAAGGACAATCCGTACTCGCGTGAAAAGGCGGAGCTTGGCAGATTTCTTTATTTCGATAAACGCATTTCCGCCGACGGCACGGTGTCCTGCGCCACCTGTCACCAGCCGGATTTCGCATACACCGATGGCCAGGCGGTTTCCACTGGCGTAAATGGACAAAAAGGCAACCGTAGCGCGCCGACTGTTATCAATCGTGCTTACAGCGTCGCGCAATTCTGGGACGGCCGTGCGGCCTCACTTGAGGAGCAGGCCAAGGGTCCAATGGCCAACCCGCTGGAAATGGGCACGACTCATGAAATCATCGTGACCAAGATGCGAAAGATTCCAGGTTACGGTCCGCTATTCTTCGCCGCGTTCGGAACCAGGAATTTGGATATCGACAAAGTCGCACAGGCCATCGCAACATTCGAACGAACCATTCTTTCGGGCGGCTCGGCTTTTGATCGCTACAAGGCCGGGTACAAGAATGCGATGACACCGGCACAAGTCCGCGGCCTCGACGTATTCGAGAGCAAAGCGAAGTGCGATTCCTGCCACGAAGGCGCCAACTTCACCACAAACGAGTATCACAATATCGGTATTGGGACGGACAATCCGGACCCGGATATAGGCCGCCTCAAAGTTACCGGCGATCAAAAGGACTGGTGCGTTTTCAAAACGCCGACTCTTAGGGATATCGCACGCACCGGGCCGTACATGCACGATGGCAGTCTGAAAACCCTGCGCGCTGTCGTAGATTACTACGACAAGGGCGGTACGCCCAACAAGAATCTCGACGAGAAGATTAAGCCGCTCCGTCTCACCGGCCAGGACAAAGATGATCTTGTCGAGTTCCTGAAAGCCTTAAATGGAACCGGCTGGCAGAAAATTCAAGCACCGGCAAAGTTCCCTGAATGAAACTAAAAACCTGTTTAACCTGCGCCCTGCTGGCAATGGGCCTGCTGGCCTGTAATCGCGGCCAGAAGAAAGTGATCGGAATGGTTCCGAAAGGCACCGCTCACGTGTTCTGGCAATCGGTGCATGCCGGTGCGGTGAAGGCCGCCAGGGAAAATGACGTGGAGATCCGCTGGAATGGTCCGGCTTCGGAAACGGACATGAACCAGGAGGTTAAGATTATCGACTCGATGGTCGCCTCGCATCTCGATGCCATTGCGCTTGCACCGATCGACAAAACGGCGCTGGTCAACGTGGTCGAACGCGCGACGGACGCCAAGATTCCGGTCATCATCTTCGATTCACCTGTCGATACAGGGAAGTTCGTTTCTCAAGTGGCAACCGATAACTACGCAGGTGGAGAAATAGCCGCCAAACGTATGGGAGAAATCCTGAACGGCAAGGGCAAAGTTGCCATTCTGGCGGTACAGGTGGGCGCGGCATCCACTATGGCGCGGGAAAAGGGATTCGAAGACTATGTGCAGAAGAACCTGCCTGGAATTCAGATCCTCGACAAGCGTTATGGGGAAGCGGATTTCGCCATTTCTCTTCGCGCGGCCGAGAACATCCTCACCGCCCATCCCGATCTCGATGCCATGTTCGCCAGCAATGAATCGAGCGCCGTTGGAGCGGCCCAGGCCCTGAAACAGCGCGGGAGCAAAGTCAAGCTGGTAGGATTTGATGCCGGCCCAACATTGGAGGCCGCTTTGCGCGATGGAACAATTGACTCGCTAGTGGTGCAAAATCCTTTCAAGATGGGCTACGAATCGGTAATCGCAGCCGTCAAGGCAATGAAAGGTGAGAGAGTGGAGAAGATCAACAATATGCCGCCGAGGCTGGTTGTGAAGGCAGACCTGGACAACCCCGACGTCAAAGAACAACTGAGTCCCGATCTGAAGAAGTACCTAGATTAGCCTAGCTGCCGGTACTGAGTATGAGCGACGATACCACTCCCGACATGATATGGCTAACGCTGGGAAAGACCCAGCCGGGCATGACGACACCAAGACTCGTTGTAATGAGTGCGGCTAACAACGCATACTCAACGAAGTCTTGTCCGCGTTGATCCTGCCATAGTTTCCGGCACATCAGTAAAGATAGCATCATGATCCTTTTTACTTCTCCTATTCTGCGGCTTTTTGCCGAAGATGACAACTCAATTTTTCCCGTATAATGAGTTCCAGAACCCACTTAGGTACTATGGATCGAGGGTGACCAGTCTGATTACTAACTAGACTGTCCACCCTCAAACTACTTACGAGTTTTCTAGTGAAAGTACTTACTTTCGATAGTAGGCTTGAATTACATCTCCAGTCTGAGGAACCGCCCCAGTCAGAAAAGTGACATTAGTACTCGCCAACGAGTAATCTACGCCGGCTCTCTGCATGACTCCATTTCGGAATAACTGCAGACTGATCGCCGGATTCGGCGCCCCCGCTAGAGTGAACGCTGTATTCGATCCGTCCACGCCGCCCGAAGGAGTCTCCGAATCAACGAAAATTGGACCCGACGATCCGCCGCTGCCGCTTCCGCAACTCCCCGACGTCCCATCCACGTGAACACAATCGGACAGATTTCCTAAGACGGCATCAATCGCGCCATCGCTATTGATGAACGCGGCCCGGCCTGTCGTGTACCCCACGGCTTTCACTGGCCGAGCATCCAGTTCGTCTCGCAAACCCGAGACATCTGTGATCAGGACCGAACTATCCACCAGAGGCGTAGTGCTGCCGCCGACGGCGCCCTGCATTCGTACGTCGCGCAAGCGCAACGCCGTGGTGCTTGGCGGCACGTTCCAGTATTCCGTGAACTGGGTTCGGCCGTTGCTGTTGAAAGTGACGCGATAATACGCACCGGGCGAAGCGGTGCTGGTCGGAGTCAATTGCACGCGCAGTATTCCGTACCGGACGCGGATCGTCAGGTCCTGTGCCGGCACAGGTGAAGAATCCGATGCGTCGAACGTTCGCCATTGAATGAACGCCACGCCGTCGAATCGCGTGCCATCCGCTTTGAAAAGAACATCGTTGATCAGGGTGAGCGGCGGCTGTGCGGATGCAATCCCCACGCTCAGCAGCAGCGTCACAACGCCGATGACCCACCATCTACAACCAGGCATTCAAAACCTCCAGAAAAAAGAAATGCCCGGCGGCCGGTCACGGCGCCAGGCGAAACAGAGTTCTCTGTTCCTGACAAAAGCTTACGCTTGGAGGGTGGTTGCTCCGCAGTTGCAAATGTTGCGGGCCAGTCGCAAGCCGCTCATTTGAAAGCGTTTGATGGTGATGCAATTGTTGAGGATTCTTGTGACCGCTACTTCAGATCGCCCTGCTTCGTGATCACTTCAGCGCCCATGAAGGGCCACAGCGCTTCTGGAATCACTACGCTGCCATCGCGCTGCTGGTAATTTTCGACAATCGCGACCCAGGTGCGCCCAACCGCCAGACCGCTGCCGTTCAGCGTGTGCAGGAACTCGGCTTTCCCCTTGGTAGGCTTGTGCCGAATCGACGCGCGACGGGCCTGGAACCCCTCGAAGTTCGAGCAGGAGGAAATTTCTTTGTAATTGTTCTGCCCCGGCAGCCACACTTCAATATCGTAAGTCTTGGCCGAAGAAAATCCGATATCGCCCGTGCAAAGGACCACTGTCCGGTAAGGAAGCCCCAGCTTTTGCAGAATCCGCTCAGCGTCGGCGGTCAGTTTTTCCAGTTCGTCGTAGCTCTGCTCGGGACGCGTGAACTTCACCAGTTCGACCTTCTGGAATTGATGTTGGCGGATAATGCCCCGCACATCGCGCCCATAGGAGCCCGCCTCGCTGCGAAAGCACGGTGTATACGCGCAAAATTTGATAGGCAGCTTATCCGATTCCAGCGTTTCGTCTCGGAACAGATTGGTCACCGGAACCTCCGCCGTCGGGGCCAGCCAGTAATCTGTGTTCTCCAGCTTGAACAAGTCAGCCGCGAACTTCGGAAGCTGCCCTGTGCCGAACAAACTCGCCGAATTAATCATGAACGGCGGCAGAATCTCGGTGTAGCCGTGCTCCTTCGTATGGATGTCTAGCATGAAGTTGATGAGCGCCCGCTCCAACCTCGCGCCCAGTCCGATGTAAACGGCAAAACGCGCTCCTGTAATCTTCGCTGCACGCTCCATGTCCAGGATATTCAGGTCCGGACCAAGATCCCAATGCGGCTTCGGATCGAAATCGAACTTCCTGGGCTCGCCAACGCGCCTAACTTCCACATTGTCGTCCGAACTCCTGCCCACCGGCACGGATTCGTGCGGAACGTTGGGGACGCCGGCCAGCATAGACCGGAATTTCTCATCCAGTTCCTTGCCCTTCTCGACGAGCGCGGTCATCCGGTCGTCGATTTCACGAACCTTCTGCTGACGAGCCGTCGTGTCCTCGCCGGCTTTCTTCAGCTTGCCGATGGCTTGGCTTTCTTCGTTCTTGTCTGCCTTCAGCCGCTCCGATTCCGAGATGGCTGCCCGCCGCTGAGCGTCCAGTTCGCGAAACTCAGCGACGTTCAGCTCAAACCCGCGCGTCTGCAGCCGCTCCGCGATAGCGTCAAGGTTATTCCGAAAGGTAGAGATTTCGTACATGCTGTCCTGTGCAGCGGGCGATGGCCGAACCCCGCCTGATTATCGCTTGGAAATTGGAGTCCAGGCCTGACCCACCGGCTTGCCCTTATAGTCGGCGCGCGGACGGATCAGGCGATTATTGCGGTACTGTTCGAGGATATGAGCCGTCCAGCCGGACATGCGGCTCACCGCGAAGATGGGAGTAAACAGATCGATCGGAATGCCCAGCGAATAGTAGGTGGATGCCGAATAGAAATCGACATTCGCATTCAGACCCTTCTGTTCTTTGATGTACTTCTCAACCGCCGACGAAGCCAGATACAGATCCAGATGGCCGGTGCGTTTGCCGATCTCTTCGGAGAATTTCCGCAGGTGCGTGGCGCGCGGATCTTCGGTCTTATAAACACGATGCCCGAATCCCGGAATTTTGATCTTCTTCTCGAGCTTTGCCTTCACGCTGGCGAGCGTTGCGTCGGCCTTGCCACCCGCCTCGAGCAGCATGCGGATTACATCTTCGTTTGCGCCGCCGTGCAACGGTCCCTTCAAGGCGCCAATCGCGGATGTGGCTGCGGAATAAATATCGGAGAGAGTGGCTGCAGTTACACGCGCCGCAAACGTCGATGCATTGAACTCGTGGTCCGCATGCAAAGTGAGCGCAACATCGAACGTCCGCTCCATCAATTCATCCGGTTTCTTGCCGGTTAAGGTGTAAAGGAAGTTCCCGGCCAGGCTCAACGTGGGATCGCCCGGCAGAATCGGTTTATTCGTCCGAAGCCGGTCGAAAGTGGTGACGATCGTCGCCGTTTGCGCCATCAGTTTCTGCGCCTTCTTCACGTTCGCGTCAGTCGAACTGTCCTTCGCCAGCGGGTCGTAGAGACTCAGCATGGAGACGGCCGTGCGCAAAACGTCCATCGGCGTACCTTGAGGGACACTTGCCAGAAAGTCTACCACCGGCTGGGGGATCACCCGGTCAGCGACCAGGGCTGCCTTCAAATCGTTCAATTCCGTCTGATTTGGAAGCCGTCCGTTCCAAAGTAAATAGATGACCTCCTCGAAGGTGGCGTGTTCGGCCAGGGTATGAATGTCGAACCCTTCGTAGCTGAGGATCCCCTCGTCGCCATCGATATAACAGATGGTGGATTCAGCCGCGATAATACCTTCGAGGCCAGCGCCAGTAGTTGCTGCCATGACTCTCCTTCTACCTCCAATTTTACTCGCCTAATTGTTTGGATGACTTGCCCAAGGCGTGAAATACAATTATAGAACAGCGGCTAAGTACTCCACTTCCGTAGTTCTTTAACGTATACGGGGAGAGCGGCAAACACCAATCGTTCAAGTCTACCAGTCGAGCGTTAATAGCCCCTATGGCTGCCAATCGCTGTAAGGTTCGAGACTCCTACCAGCCCAGCGATGCCGTCGTAGTCCGCGCCTGGGACGCCAGCGAGAGCGCCATGGTCGCCCAGCTTGAGCCCGCGGCGGAAATCCACTGATCGAAACCATGGGGGAAGCCCGCATCGAAGTACGGCTGGAACGCCATCGCGCGCGTCTTGACGTACCACGAGCCGTCTTCCTGTTGCGTGTTCAGCAGGAACCGGACAGCACGCTCATATGCGGCATCGGACGCGGAAAGTCCCGCGGTCTGCAAAGCAAACAAAGCTTTTCCGGTCGCGTAGGCGCTGCTCTCCATGGAGTCGATGTCAGACCAGCCCCCATCGGCTCGCTGTGCCGCCAGCAACTCCCGCATGGCTTTCTGCGTCGCATCCTTGTCCTTGCCGGCCCACGCCAGCCCCAGCAGCCGCCAACCCCGATCGTCGTTGTTCTTCGGCCGCGCTTTCGCAATCCACGACGCGGCGAGTTGAATCGATCGATCGTAGGCGGCCTTGTCGGTTTTTGGCGCGTAAAGCTGCAGGGCGCGCATGGAAAGCGCCGTCTGCCCGATGTATCCGAACATATCGGCGGCCGCGAATCGGCGATCGGGTACGCCCACTGGCCATCGGGCGATTGATGCGATTTCAGGTACATGGCCACAGCATCGGTGTTGAGATCGGGTTTGTAGTGCTCTGCATCGAGCCCTACCAGGATATAGCTCACAAGAAACGGGCCGAAGACGTCTTCGACTGGAACGAAGAAACCCTGGTGCAGGTAGTCGCGCAGCTTTTCCAGACCGAACACGTTGGCTTTCACCTGCTGCGCCGCGATCTTCTCGTCCACCTGGAATCCGTTCTTGCGCGCCGCGCCGATCGCCATCGCGGCGAGGCTGTTATTGTGGCAGGAAACGCAAGCTGCCTTAGGAACGAAATTGGCGTCCGCCCGTCTGAAGCAATGGAATACTTCCCTGGATCGCGCTTTGGATCGTGTTCTCCCGCCGTGGTTTCAGAACTGGCGAGCTCGAGGCCGTACCCTTCGCGCCGGCTTTGACTAACCATGCAACCACCGGCGTGTCGCCGTGAAGCTTCGCGATGTCGAGCACCGTTAGTCCGGAATCGCCGCTTTGCTTGTGGAGATTCTTCGCGTTGACGTCGGCGCCGCGCTCGACGAGCAGTTTGACGACGTCCAGGGCAAGCAGATCCGATGCGGCCGCGTACATCAGCGGAGTGCGTCCGAGCGGATCGAAGGCATTTACGTCCGCGCCGTGGTCGAGCATCAGGCGGACGGCGTTCGCGTCGCCGAGGAACGCGATATTCGGCAGTGCGAGGGAGTACGCCTCCCGGCCGAGATCTTTGGCAACCAGAAGGGAAACGCATTTCGAGCACTGCAAGCTCACAGCCATCTCGAGCGCCTGCTGTGCGCCTGCTTTCGCATCGGCGCCGCGGCCGATCAGCAGTTCCATGCTGGCGGCATCGCGCGGCGGTGGCAGCTTCAATCAGCGGCGACGATTCGGCAGCCGGATGCGCATTGGGATTCGGATTCGCGCCGTGGTCCAGAAGGAGCTTGACTGTAGAAGCATTTCCGGGACGGCGAGCCGCGATCATCAACGGCGTTCTCATGTCGTTGGAACGCGCATTGACATCCGCGCCATGGTCCAGCAGGAGACGTGTTTTCTCCAGGTCTGTCGCCGCCCACATGAGGGCCGTGACGTTTGCGTCATTTCTTTTGTTCGGATCGGCGCCTTTTTTCAATAGCTGTTCCAATGTCTTCACGCCGGTATAGAGCACCGCGTACATAAATGGCGTGGACCCCTCCGGTCCGCGCGCGTTGAGAAGCTTCGCATCTTCCGCGACAGACTTCATGAAGCCCGGAAGGTCGCCTGCGCGTAACGCCTCGACCATGGCCACAGCCTTCGGATTCAAGGGCGGCAGCTCCGCTTCGTTGGCGAGTGAGTCCGGCCAGTCGGCGCCTTGGTCTATCCATGTCTTGATGACGTTGATTTGTTCCGGGCGCAGCGGACCGGTCGGTGGCATCTGCATTCCATACGCGGTCCCCGATATCCGATGATACAGAAAGCTGTTCTCACTGCTGCCGGGCACCACACCCCGGCGGCCGAGCACCGAGCTTTTCCGGTCCAGCCGCAATCCGCTGATCTGTTGCGAAGGCCCATGACAGCCCACACAGTTCTGCCGCAAGATCGGCAGCACATCATGACCGAAGTCGACTTTGGCAGTGGGTCTGAGCCGACAATATTCCCACAAATGCCAATGAGCAAAACAACTGCTGCGCAAGTCTTGATCCCCGCATGCACCCCTCCCCAAATCACTACCCACAATTCCCGTTCAGTTTTCCGGTGAGTACATTCTACATCCAACCGGCCGCGCGCGTGCCAGTTTTTCAGTCGTAGCCAACAGTACAGGGCCGTACTAGTCTTCTGTCGCAGCTAATTCTTTACAACGTCGGACTTTGTCGAGTATGACATCGGCGGTGGCTTTCCAGACGAATGGGATGGGATCCCCATTCCAACTGGTTAGCCATTTGTAGATGGCTTTCTCCAGTTCGTGGACAGTGTGAAAGGTTCCGCGACGGATCATGCGGCCGGTGATAAGGGCGAAGAACCGTTCGACCTGATTAAGCCAGGAACTGCTCGTTGGGGTGAAGTGAAAGTGGAACCGCCGGCGCTTCCTGGCCTTCAGCCAACGCTGAACCTCCTGGCTCTTGTGTGTGCAGTAGTTGTCCATGATGAGGTGGATTTCTTGCTCGGCGGGCAATTCCTTTTCCAGATGGTTTAAGAACTTGACAAACTCGCGGCTGCGGTGGCGGGGTTGACAAGTGCCGATGACCTTTCCGTTCAAGATATTGAAAGCAGCGAATAGAGTCGTCGTGCCATGACGTTTGTAGTCGTGAGTTTGGCGCTCTGGCAGGCCGGGGCGGAGCGGCAGAATGGGTGCCGTTCGGTCCAGTGCTTGAATCTGGCTCTTCTCATCGATGCACAACACCAGCGCCCGATCGGGAGGACTCAAATAGAGGCCGACAATATCGCGCACCCTATCCTCAAAGTGCGGATCCTTAGAAATCTTGAACCGTTCTACTCGATGAGGTTGGACGTCACGGTGTTGCCAAACTCGATGAACGATGGTCCGCGACACCCCGAGATGCTTGGCGAGGGTGCGGACACTCCAGTGGGTGCTGCCGTCCCCGGGGCGAGTTTTCAGGGTGGTGTCCAGGATCCGCTGCTCCAACTCGGGTGTCAGAACCCGGGCCTGCCGTTTCCGCTTGCGGACGCCGGTTATCGACTTCAATCCGTTCCTGGTGAATGCCGAGCGGGTGGCCAACACGGTGGGTCGTGACAGACCCAACTGCTTGGCGATCGACACATTAGCTTCACCTTCGTGCGCCAAGAGGATCACCCGGCATCGGGCCGCAACTCGCTGGGGGGTTGCACCGTCTCGAACTAGCGCCTCAATCTGAGATTTCTGGTCGCTACGAAGCGTTCAAGATCCGGGTGAACCGTTCGGTCGTTGTTGGCCACGATGTACCAACTCGGCTTCGACTTCCATGCCGTGCCAGGGGCATTCCGGCTGAAGAGGTCGGCAGCCGGCGCATAGTGGGCGGCCCTAACAACCTTTTGCTCTTCTTCCGAGAGGTCTCCTGCGAAGCACGCGACGCCTTCCGGTCGCAGCCAGACGCGCCCGTCCGTGACCTCAACGTATTTGAAGACGTCGGTAACGGGGAACTTCTGCTGCTGGCTCTGTGACGTTTCGTCGGCGTCCGGGGCGAGGGCAGCAATGTAGACGAGCCCGGCGACACGGTCATCGGTTCCTGCAGCCGTGATCACGCTTCCGCCGTAGGAGTGACCAACAAGGATGGCTGGGCTGCTGACCCGCCCCAGCGTCCGTTTTACCGTCGCGACGTCGCCTTCGGGTGTGTCGAGACCGTATTGGGCGGCCATCACTTCGTACCCATCTGCCTGAAGGGCGGGTATCACCTTGTTAAAGCACGAGCCATCGGCCCAGATCCCGTGGCAGAACACGATGCTAGGTTTGGTCTTCATGGACGTCTTCTCCTCGAACATAGATTAAGGCGGCCGGCAAAGGCCGTTCTTGAGCGATCTGGCCTCTTTTGTCGTTTTCTATCGCGGCAGAGAAGACGGGAGCGCAAGCTGCTCCACCATGCCTCGGATGTCAGAGTTCTCCAAGATTAGTCCTCCGGGCTTGCCTTTTTCCCTGCACGGCAATGTCCACCATGACGCGGGCCAAGTCGTCGGCCCATATCGCCTGGTTGGGGAACAGCAGCCGAAACGCCGGGTAGATCGAGCGCGACAACCGGTAGCTGAATTCGGTTCCTTGCGCGGCTCCATGGGGTAGATTCATGTGCACCGAAAAATGTGAACGCGGGCGCCTTCAGCTCTGCTCCATCAGCGCGGCAGCGCGCTTGCCGACTTTCTTAAGCGCCACTTCGAGGCCACGAAGCTCCTCCGGGCTCAGTTCGGAGAACACTCTCTTCATCTGCCCGGAATGCTTTCGAAAGGCGGAAACAATGAGGTCCTTGCCGCGTGGGGTGAGGGCAACGATCCGAACGCGCCGGTCTTCGGCGCTCTCGACCCGGCTGACCAGGCCCTTCGCGACGAGGCGGTCCACGGCGATACTGATCGAGCCTGGGGTCAGATCGACGATCGGGCCTATCGTATTGACGGGCAAAGGCCCTTTGTGCAGCAGGACTTCCAGCACGCCGAAATCCGAGAGGCCGAGCCCGGTCTCTTCAATACCAGCGGCTGCGTACCTCGTCAGGGCGCGCATCGCCTTCATCATTACGAGCCAGACGTGGTCCGTCGCTTGAATGCCTCGGGTCATAAAAAACCTGAATCTTCCAGAAGTATACGCCATCAATTATATTGACATCAATATGATTGACGCCATGTAATGGCTGCCAATCGAAAAGGAGAACCCGGTTATGAGAACCGCTTCCACAATCGCCCGATATCTGGCGGGCGTGATCTTTCTTGTTTTCGGCCTGAACGGCTTCCTGAACTTCATTCCGCTGCCCCCGCCGGGGGGCATCGCGGGACAGTTCATGGGCGCCCTGTACGCCTCGCATTACCTGTGGGTGATCTTCGCGTTTCAGGTCATCGCAGCGGTACTTCTGCTGGTCAACCGTTACGTGCCGTTGGCGGTGGCCGTGCTGGCGCCGGTGATCGTCAACATTCTTGTTTTCCACGCCTTGATGGCCCCGAGCGGGCTTCCGCTGGCCCTCTTCGTGGCTGTACTGTGGGCGGTGATCTTCGTCGACGTGCGACCGGCCTTTGCCGGGTTGTTCCAGTCGCGCTTGCAGGCACGGGCCTGATTAACCCAGCATGACTCGCAAGCAGTGCAAAGAAATGAGGTTTCAGCCATGACAAGCAATCGAACGATTCTCATCACCGGAGTGACAGGCAATCAGGGCGGCGCGGTCGCGCAGGCGCTGCAGGGCGCCGGGTTCCATCTGCGCGGCCTGACGCGCAAGCC
The DNA here is from genome assembly GCA_963770345.1 of Bryobacteraceae bacterium. Taxonomy (GTDB): domain Bacteria; phylum Acidobacteriota; class Terriglobia; order Bryobacterales; family Bryobacteraceae; genus CAVYPH01. The sequence goes on from CAVYPH010000005.1 coordinate 303,873, forward strand.
GGACAGCGAGCGGGCGGCGGCGCTGGCGCGCCACGGCGTCGACATCGTCAAGGGCGATCTCGATGACGAGGCGACGCTGCGCCGTGCGTTGGCCGGCGCGTGGGGCGTCTTCGGCGTGCAGAACGCGGGGGAGGCGGGCGTCGAGCGGGAAGAGGCGCAGGGCAAGCGTCTTGCGACGCTGGCGCGCGAGGCCGGCGTCGAACACTACGTCTACACATCCGTGGGATCGGCGCACAAGCGGACGGGCGTCCCGCACTTCGACAACAAGTGGCGCATCGAGGAAACCGTGCGCGGCCTCCGCTTCCCCTCGCATGTGATCCTGCGTCCGGTGTTCTTCATGGAGAACCTGCTGGCGCCTTTCAGTCTCCAGGGCTCCACGCTGGCCTGGGCGCTCGGGCCAGGCACGAAGCTACAGATGATTGCGGTGGACGACATCGGCTGGTTCGGCGCGCGCGCGTTCACCGATGCCGCTGCCTTGAACCGCCGCGAGATCGATCTCGCCGGTGACGTACGAACGATGCCGGAGGCGGCGGAGATCCTGACGGAGGCGCTGGGCCGGCCGATTGCGTTCGCGCAGACGCCAATCGAACAGGTCCGGCAGTACAGCAAGGATATGGCGTTGATGCTGCGAATGGTTCGAGCGCGTCGGCTACAGCGCCGACATCGCTGGCCTGGAACGCGAGTTCGGCCGCACGCTCACGAAGCTCCCCGACTGGGCACGCCGCCACGCGCGACCAAATGGCAGACTCAAGGAGAGCTCGCATGAAAGCTGTCAGATTGTTGGAATACGGTGGGCAGTTGGTGTTCGACGATGTACCGACGCCGACGATCGCACGCGACGAGATCCTGGTGAAGATCAAGAGTACCGCCGTCAATCATCTGGATCTTGTTGAGGCCTCCGGAACGGCAAGACAGATACTCCCGATCGACCTGCCGTGGATACCTGGTCATGAGTTTTCAGGGGTCGTCGAACAGATTGGCAGTGACGTTGCGGCATATGCGCCAGGTGATGCCGTGTTCGGTACCACCACCGGAATGGGCGCGTACGCGGAGTATCTGGCTGTCAAGGCGGCGGCCATCGCAAGGAAACCATCCAACCTCTCCTTTGAGGAGGCGGCATCAGTGCCGGTGGCCGCCCAAACTGCGTGGCAGGGAATCTTCACCCACGGTCACCTGGAAAAGGGACAAACGATCCTGATCCATGGCGGTGCCGGCGCTGTGGGCGCCTATGCGGTGCAATTGGCATCGCATGCCGGTGCCACCGTCATTGCCACGGCAAGCGGCGACGATGAGGCGTACCTCAAGTCCATCGGAGCCAGCCGGGTTATCGATTATCGAGAGGCGCAGTTCGAGAAGGTTCTGCGAGAGAAGGTCGATGTGGTCTTCGACTTGATCGGTGGCGATACACAGAAGCGGTCGTTCCTCGTCTTGAAGGAAGGCGGCCATCTCGTCTCTGCCATCCAGCCCGTATCGCAGGAAGAGACCGCGAGGCACCGTGTGTCGGGCGCGATGATGAGGCTCGCGCCGTCAGGGGACGTGCTCGGCAGAATCGCGCGACTGCTGGAAGAGGGGACGATACGACCAGACGTCGCGACCGTGTACGCGCTCCAGGATGCGGCCCAGGCCTGGAAGGACATCGCCGGGAACCTGCCAGGGGTTCATGGGATGTCGCCCAGTGGGCCGGGAGCGGCAAGACGCAGGTCACACGGCAAGATCGTGCTTCGTGTGGCCTCGCGTGAGCACGAAATCAGGGGTCGCGCCTACGAACTTTATCTCGCTCGCGGGGCACAACCTGGCCGTGAACTGGAAGACTGGCTTCAGGCCGAACGTGAGCTCACGGCTGAGTAGCCGCGCAGAGCGGATTGAGTCTGAGCCGAGCGTCGCTTCATAACTGGTCGATAGAAACCATCGTCAAGGAGCAAGAAAACATGATGACCATTTCAGTGATCGTCGGCAGCACACGTCAGGGCCGGTTTTCCGAAAAGCCGGCGCAGTGGATTCTTCAGCAGCTGCATAAGCGAGAAGGGATTGAAGGTCGGCTTCTCGATCTCCGAGACTTCCCGATGCCTTTCTTCGACCAGCCCATGCCGCCGGCGATGCCGGGCCGGCCGCCTTACGAACATGACGTGGTTAAGAAATGGACGGCCCAAATCGCGGCCTCGGATGGTTTTGTATTCGTCACGCCGGAATACAACTACGGCACCTCCGCGGTGCTGAAAAACGCAATCGATTGGGTCTATCCGGAGTGGAACCGCAAGGCTGCTGCGTTTGTGAGCTACGGAAGCGCCATGGGTGCGCGAGCCGTCCAGCAGCTTCGCGAGACGGCAATCGAGATTCAAATGGCACCGATTCGATCATCTGTTCACATTCCCGTTGCGACGCTTTGGGCACATTTCCAGGGTGGGGACGTAGACAAGGGCCTCGCCGAACTGGACAAGCAAGCCAACGTCATGATCGACGACCTCCTCTGGTGGACGGCAGCTCTCAAGGCGGCCCGCGAACGTTGATGCCGATGAAAACCTCAAAAACCCATGGGGGCGAGTGCTTTGGTCACCGGCGCGGCCCACGGTACATTAACGCAAGCGGCACACAGTCCAAAGAGGAGAGACAACAGCCATGTCCTACAGCATATCGACCTTGCTGACCCGCAATCTTCACGACGTCTTCGGTGAGAACGACCCGGAGCGTCGGCGCGCAGCGATTGACGAGATCTTCACCGAAGATTGCGTGTTCTACGATCCCAAGGAAGGCGTCTACCGAGGCCGCGACGAGATCGATCGAATCGCGGGCGAGCTCAGGGCTACTCACCTTGACTTCCGATATCAGCCAATAGCCGAGCCAGAGGAAGTGGGCAATGGCGGGCGGGTCCAGTGGGTAGAGGGCCGCCCTGGCGAGGCGCCGGCTTACGCCGGTACTGATTTCATCATTGCCCGCGACGGCCGGATTGCCGCCATTTATCTCTTTTTCGACAAGCTGGGAAACACGGCCAGATGAAAACCTCAATAAAAACCCACGAAGGGCGCATGGCGTTGGTAACCGGCGCTGGCCAAGGCATCGGCCAAGCGATCGCTTTGGCACTGGCTGAACGAGGGGCACGAGTGATTGCAACCGACCTCAAACCGCCTCACGAGACGGCAAGCAAAATCGGGCCCACAGCAACGCCCTTCAGCTTGATGTTACGCAGGAAGAGGATTGGCGTTCAGTGTCCGTCAAAACGCGGTCTGAGACCTAGGAAGCCAATCAGTTCAACTTTATTCAGGTACATTTTCTTTTCTCCTTTTGTGCCCGTCTGTCTCGGGCGACCTAAAGCTGAGTGGTCGCCACTCCCAAGCGCCGACCGATGTGGATTTTTTGGGGGCAGACCGCAGAGGGGGGCCAAAACCTTCACAGGCTTGAATCTACGAGGGAGCGCCGCAGGGCGTGAGAATTCGACCCGAAGCGGAGCCGAGACAGTGAGCGTGGAAGGAGATAATGTACCGCGCGGCGGCTGTTGAACCTCTCGCGATCTGGCGCGTTGATGGAGAGATCATTCCTCGAACCGAACGCCATCGACCTCAAGCCGCGATGTTCCCTAAGGCGGCGGGCTTCGGCGGCGTAGGCACCGACAGATTTGCAGGCTTCGAAGAATATGTCGCGTTCGACCGGAAGCTGGAGAGGTCCGCGCACAGCGGCGATCTCTGACAGACTCACCGAGCCCTAGCTCCGGGCAGCCCATTCCGAGGTCGCAGAGGCCGAGGAGATGCTGATACCGTGGAGACACTAAGATGGCGATTCCGACGAGTGACGCTCCGACCAGTCTCTGGCGGCCTCTGCGATCACCAACATTCCGTAATCTGCTCATCGCTGACGTAGTTTCGGACGTCGGCACCTTCATGCAGAGCGTGGGGGCGGCTTGGTTGATGGTGTCTCTCAATGCCGGGCCCATGTATGTGGCTCTGACACAGACAGCATCCGCTTTGCCGTTCTTCATTTTGGCGCTTCCGGCGGGAGCCATCGGCGACATCGTCGATCGCCGCAAAGTGATCCTGCTCACGGAAACATGGATGGTTGGGGTTGCGGGTGTGCTTGCGGCAATGACAATCGCAGGCAAAATGTCTCCTGTTCTGCTGCTCGTTCTGACGTTTGCACTTTCGGCTGGAGACGCATTCGAAACACCGACCTGGCGCGCTGTTTTGCCCGAACTGGTTTCAAAAGAGGACTTGCCAGCGGCCTCGGCGCTGAACGGCATTGAATTTAATTTCGCACGGGCGGTCGGACCGGCGTTGGCTGGCTTCGTTATCGCGTTAGCAGGCATCGGCACGGCGTTCCTTTTGAACACGTTGTCATTTTTTGGAGTCATTCTCGTCGTGGCGCGCTGGAAGCGGGCCGCCGTCAGGCGAGCTACGCCGCCGGAAACGGTAACGGGTGCAACCGTAGCGGCGATTCGGTATGTCCGGTACTCACCGGCGGTTCGCATTGTGCTGGTGCGGGCAGGAACAGCAATGTTCTTCGCTAGCTGCCTGCTGGCATTACTGCCTTCCATCGCTCATCGCATAAACGGCGGCCCGGTCGGATATGGAGTCCTGCTGGGTTGCTTTGGCGGTGGCGCGGTGCTCGGTGCGCTGATCATGCAGCGCGCTCGATCCAAGTGGTCGGCAGACGTGATCGTGTCGGTCGGAATTGCAGTTTTCGGTCTGACGACGATCGCCGCAGGCACGCTCCACACGCTGGTGCCGCTGAGTGGGGTCATGTTGATCGGAGGCGCGGCTTGGATCTCCTTTATCTCCCTGTTCAACGTTCAAGTTCTAAACCAGGCGCCGGACTGGGTCAGGGCCCGGGTATTAGCCGTTTCGATGCTCGTGTTTCAAGGCGCGGTCGCGGCCGGAAGCGCCGCGTGGGGTGCGATTGCAGAACGCTCTGGCGTGGGCAGTGCACTCTTGTGGGCCGGTATCGGAACCATCCTGTCGACAATCTTGGGACTCGTTCTGCGCCTGCCAAGCGAGAGCGTTGATTTAACGCCGTGGAATCATTGGCGAATGCCGCTGGTGGTCGCAGCCGATGCCGATGACGGCCCGGTCCTGGTCACGGTTGAATACCAGGTCAATCCCGAGGCAGCTTCAGAGTTTATCAAGACGATGCGCAAATATGGACGCATCCGCCGCCGCGACGGGGCGTCGCGTTGGGGGATGCGTCGAGACCTAGCCCGGATTTCTCACAGACCATCTGGCAAAAGGCCGTCCTTCATGGCATAACTGAGTTTCCACACAGCAGTTAGAGCCAAAGAGAGGACGGCCTTCGCTATGACAGAGTGTATCCAATCCAGCTTCGGATTTGAAGCCTGCGGTTCGCGGGAGATCGTGGCCCGTTTCGACGGGGGAACGATCAGTTCCGATGGCGGCGCATTCCTGTTGCGCCAGACCGACAAGCGACTGAATCTGCTGCCGCGACTGGCGGAATGTTTTCTGGATGGGCGGAATCAGGAGCTGATCGATCACTCGGTTCTGGAGATGCTCTCGCAGCGGGTCTACGGTCTGGCTCTGGGCTACGAAGACATCAACGATCACGAGCAACTGCGGACAGATCCGGTCTTCGGCATACTGGCGGGACGGGATGAATTGGATGAAGCCGCTGGCGGGCAAGAGCACGCTGAACCGTATGGAACTGGGTACGGGCACCACGGACCGGTACAAGAAGATCACATTCTGGAAAGATGGCATGGATGAACTACTGGTGAAGGTGTTCATCGAATCGCACAGCAACGCTCCAGCGCGAAATCATTCTGGACGTGGATACTACCGACCTGCCTCTGCACGGCAAGCAGGAGGGACGATTCTTCCACGGCTACTACGACCACTATTGCTATCTGCCGCTGTACATTTTCTGCGGAGAACAGGTTCTGTGCGCGCGTTTGCGCGAAGCCAATCACGACGCGGCCTTCGGCAGCCAGCAGGAAATACAAAGAATCGTGGCGCAGATACGGTCGGCGTGGCCGGCAACGTGAAGATCATTCTACGCGGGGATTCCGGCTTCTGCCGTAACGAGCTGATGAGTTGGTGCGAAAACAATGGGGTGGACTTCGTGTTCGGGTTGGCGCGCAATCAGAGGCTACGGAAGATCATCGGGGCTCAGATGCATGCAGCCACTCAGCAATGGAACCAGACCGGCAAACCGGCGCGAGTGTTCAGCGAGTTCCGCTATCAAGACCAAGAAGACGAAGAAAGGCGGCTGGGACCGGGAGCGGCGCGTGGTGTCCAAAGCTGAGCACATCGACGGAAAAGAGAATCCGCGCTTCGTGGTGACCTCGCTGACGAGCGAGGCATGGGCGGCACAGGCTTTGTACGAAGAACTCTACTGCGCTCGGGGCGACATGGAGAATCGCATCAAGGAGCAGTTCAGCTTGTTCGCCGACCGCGTGAGTAGCGAGACGATGCGAGCCAATCAGATGCGGCTGTACTTGTCCACCATGACCTACGTTCTGGTGAGCGGGTTGCGGCGCCTGGGTCTGAAAGGGACCGAACTGGCCGAAGCGCAGGTATCGACCATTCGCACCAAGCTGCTGAAGATCGGCGCGCAGATCCGGGTGACAGTCCGCAAGGTCTGGGTTTCGATGGCCTCCAGTTATCCGTGGCAGGACCTCTACCAGCAGGTCTGGGCGAACCTGCGCTGCTAAAATCGAGCCTCTCAATCTCAAGCAACACTTGAAGTAAAAGCCCACACCAGAGGCTGTGCGGAGCCGTGCCTGAAACAGGCCTTGCGACGAACAAAAAACTCGTTCCTGTCGTTTCAGGCGCCTTCCGAAGCCGAATCTAGCCCAACAATCCCCACTTCACAAGTGACGGCCGACTAATACCTGTCGAAAACTGGCTCTTGCGCGGCGGCTTACTCAAATCGGCAGGGCTGTGAGATATGCGGGCTAACTCCGAGTGTACCGTCCGTACCGGTGCCGGACAGCATGATGCACACTGCGTTTTCGCCGCGGTCTGCAGCAAGGGAGCTGAAGAGGCTATCGATTGGCGTTCGCTGGCCACGAGGTTCAACCAGTGCAGCCACTCGCAGGGTGCAATCCTTGATCGTCAGTGTCGCATTCGGGGGGATGATGTATACACGGTTAGGAAGGACCTTCGTGTTGTCACGGACCTCCGCCACGGCCATCTGTGTGTGCCGTCCCAGCAAATCCGCCAGAGCGCTCGCATGATCCGGGGCAAAGTGCTGGACGATGACAAACCCGATATCGGCATCGGGTGCCATGTGCTTGAAGTGCTGAGCTTAGGATACGTTCCTGACCGTGGAGGTATTTCAACGGAAAGATTGCTTGGCGTGCGCACGAGTGGGCGAAGCGAAACCGATCATGGCCGACCTTAAAGACTGCTCCGCGAAATGGCTGCCCTCCGATTTCAAAGCTCCCTTGGTCAATCTCGGAAATCTCGTCGGCGTTTCTCATGACTGTGTATCTCTCATTGGGCGGATGCGATCGCGCTGGCTCTGGAGAACAATTTAGACATCGACGTGGAGCGATATCTCCCGCAAATCGCGCAAAACCGACATCCACCGCGCAAAAAGTGGCGGATTATTCCGCCGCCCTGTTTGAAGCGCGCTAGTACCGAACGAACTCACCGTCTGCTTACTGAGAGCAACTTAAATGATCCACATCGCTACGCCCCACACGTGGCTCTAGCTCATGCCGCCGACCCTGTCGCTCGCGCTGGCGCTGACGAGCTTTGAAAAGAACTGATTCCCAGGCGCCTCATCTTGGCGATTAAGGTCGTCCGCGGCACACCCAGCCGGGCGGCAGCACCATTCCGACCGCCGATTACACCTTTCGTTTGCTGGAGAGTCTGAAGGATGTGCGAACGCTCCGCCTCTTCCAGCGTGACAGGCGCGGATGACTTCGGCCTTCGAGTGCATCCGGTGTGAGTTCGGGCAGCGAACCATGTCAGCACAGCGCCAGTCGACAGAATTACCGAACGTTCAATGAAGTTTTGCAGTTCCCGGACGTTGCCCGGCCATGAATGACCGCGCAAGAGCCGTCATGAATTCCTCTGAAATGGCCGTAATTCGCTTGCGCATGCGAGCAGCGTAATCCATTGCAAAATGGTGGACTAACAAACGGATATCTTCGGGGCGATCACGCAGCGGTGGCAGTTCAATGGGGAACACGCTGAGCCGATAGAAGAGGTCGGCGCGGAATTCACGTTTGTCGACCATCTCAACGAGATTCCGATGTGTGGCGCAGATCACGCGCACGTCGGTGTGAATCGTGGCAGCGCCGCCGAGACGCTCGAACTGTCTTTCCTGCATGACGCGAAGAAGCTTTGGCTGCAACTCTAGCGGAAGGTCGCCGATTTCGTCCAGGAACAAGGTGCCCTGGTTAGCCCGCTCGAACCGTCCAATACCGCGCGCGACCGCTCCGGTGTAGGCGCCACGCTCGTGACCGAACAGCTCGCTTTCGAGCAAACCCGCAGGAATCGCGGCGCAATTCACCTTCACAAACGGGCCGTTCGATCGGTCGCTGCACTTGTGAATGGCTTCCGCAATCAGTTCCTTGCCAGTTCCTGTTTCCCCGTTGATCAACACCGTGGCGTCGGTCGGGGCCACGACCCGTACCATGTCGAGTACGTGCCGGAGAGCGTCGCTGTTACCGACAATGCGGGGTAATCCGCTGCCGCAGAGTTCGTCGCTGTCGAGCGCGACTTTCGCCGGCGTCGCATCCTCGATTTCAAAGGATGCGGTATTGTTGACTGCGGGCGTTTCAGTTGCCCAGCCTGATACTGTCGCCATTCTCTTTACTCCTTTCGTTCGTCGCCTAAATCTTCGACGTCAGACATCAAGGCCCTGTCTTAGGCACTAACTGTCGCGTCGTTGTGCATTGATCCACTCGCGGACATATGCAGGGCAATTCTTCAGTGTGATGCTGCTTGCTTCGCAGCGCTCAAGGAAGGTGATAGCATTTTCATTCACCAGGGTTAGGTCTTTTAGGTCCAAGATTACACTGCGCCCGTTCGCTTCCGAGCTAATTAGTGTTTCCAACTCGGCTATAGGTTCTTCGTCCATTTGGCCGCTCAGCGTAAAGACCACTTCCCCGTTTGCCGACCTTTGAATTCTCAGCATTGTATCCTCTCTGGGAAGGAGGTCTCTCTAAACGATCGACACCGGCCACGCCAATCTAAGTAGTGCGCTCCCTCCAACGCCCTTCATGCCGCGCGGCTTGCTATTCCCCACGCTTGCACGGCTTCTGGTTCACGGCCAAACATCAGAGCAGCCGACCCGTCCTCGTGGCTTACGCGGATGCAATCGCCGCGGTGAATCTGGCCGCTGGCCATCAGGTTCGACAATGGTTGCACGAGCAGGCGCTCGATAGCGCGCTTCAAGTGCCGCGCGCCGTACCTGAAATCGGTGCCCTCCACCAGCAAAAACTCCCTGGCGCTATCGGTGACATCAACCAGGAACGGTTTGCTTGCGGCAGCAGTCTGGATACGCTGTTGCACCATCTCAAGCTCAATATCGACGATCCTGCGCAGTTCCTCTTTGCCCAGAGATTTGAAGACTACGATGTTGTCCAAACGGTTGATGAACTCCGGCGTGAACTTTCGACGGGCGGCCGCGACGCCGGCGCCCGAGATCCGGGCGCTGAGTTTCGCATTGCTACCGGTGTCGTCCAGTGAGGGAACGTGGAAGCCCAGCCGCGGACTCACCAGGGAACTCATTTCGGCCGCGCCGAGATTACTGGTCAGGAAGATCATCGCCGATGAGAAATCGACTTTGCGATTGTCGCCCAACGTCAAGGTTGCTTTGTCCAGGATGCCCAGGAGAAGATTCCACAGCGGCGTCGGATGCCTTTTCGATTTCATCGAAGAGCACGAAACTGAGCTTGACCTTTTCCGTGTGATGCTGATTCAGCGCTTCTTGCGACAACAGTGGATGCGTTTCGCGGTGTCCCAGGTATCCCGGAGGCGAGCCGATCAACTTCGCGATTTCATGGCTGTGTTGAAACTCCGCGCAATCGATCTTGATTACTGCTCGAGAGTTCTTCAGCAGAGACTCGGCGGTCGCCTCGACGATGCGAGTTTTTCCGGAGCCGGTGGGCCCCAGGAAGAGAAAGTTTCCGATCGGCCGGCCGACCGGAGACAGTCCCGCCACGTGAGTCTGGTAAGCCCTCACGATCTGGTGAATTGCTTCGTCTTGTCCAACGACGAGGTGGCGGAGCTTGTTCTCCAGATCCTCTGCCTGCCTTCCCGTTCTGGGTGGGATCCAATAATTCGATTCTTGGCATTTCAATTCCCTCGCCTTTTGGGGATGCAAGACTTGGGCCAACCGTAAGTTATTGAAATTATGGCAATTGACAGACATGCCAATTGGCCAAGTTGGCCAATTGGCCAAATTTGTACAATCTGAGAAGCGGTCGAGAGTCAGGTGGCAAAGGCCTAGCTGCTTTTCGAGGGATCGCTAGTTTTGAAGCGATTCTTGTTGATCTTTAGCGATCTGATCTTATGCTCCAGAGTGGATCGTGGTATGCCGAGTTTGGCAGCTGCGCCGGAGGGTCCGTACACCCGTCCTCCGCTTTCGCTCAGCGCAGCCTCAATGATCGCCTTCTCCTGAGAAGGAAGCTTCCTAAGAGGTTCAAGTCCACTGCTCGGCACAGCAATGGGAGGTTGTCGCGAAAGCCAACTTTCATCGACTGAGAAATTCTCTGTTTCACACACAATGACGGATCGCTCAATCACGTTCTGCAATTCGCGAATATTACCCGGCCAGGGGTACGACTGAAGCAGATCGAGGCTCTTTTTGTTCAACGCCTGAAAGCTCTTTCCTGCTTGCCTTGCGAAACGATCAATGAAGTACTCAACCAGCAGGGGAATGTCTTCTCTTCGTTCACGCAAAGAAGGCATTTCAATTGGAAAAACGTTGAGCCGGTAAAAGAGGTCGCTCCTGAACGTGCCCGCAGCGATGGCAGCCTCCAGGTCGCGGTTCGTGGCAGCAATCACCCGAACATCAGTTCGGATGGATCCAGCTCCACCGACACGCTCAAACTCGCGTTCCTGCAGAACACGCAAGAGAGCGATCTGGGTCTCGGCAGGAAGCTCTCCGATTTCGTCGAGGAAGATCGTGCCTCCTTCGGCCAGCTCAAAGCGCCCTATACGCCGCTGAGTTGCCCCCGTAAAGGCGCCCTTCTCATGGCCGAACAATTCTGACGCGATCAAGTCGCGCGGAATGGCCGCGCAGTTCACACTCACAAAGGCGCGTGAGGAGCGCCGGGAACGCCTGTGAATGGCGCGGGCAACCAGTTCCTTGCCCGTGCCGGTCTCGCCCGTGATCAGAACACTGGAGTCGGTCGGAGCAACTTTGGATACGCGAGACAGCACGTTTCGCAGGGGGGGTGAAGTTCCGACGATCTGCTCGAACATCGATGCTTTATCGATTTCTTCGCGGAGCACGATATTCTCGGATTGGAGCTGATCTTTCAGCGTCTTAATCTCACGGAACGCCTGTTCCAGAGCCTGCTGTGACTGTTTGGCCGCGGTCACGTCCATTACCGCACCGACGAAACTTACGTCGCCTCTCGAATCATTCTCTACAGCGTGTGCGACGACGTGGAGGTGCTTCACAGAGCCATCCGGCATCAACAACCGGTGGTCGAGGTTCCAGTCTTGCCCGGTGCGGGATGCCCGATCAATGAGCTGTTGGACCAAAGATCGATCCTCTGGATGGACTCGTTCAAGGACCATTTCCACGGTAGGTTTGATCGCTGGGTCGTAGTCGAAGATGCGATACGTTTCCCTTGACCAGATAATTTCGCCGCTCGACGGAATCCAACCGAGACTGCCGGTTTGACTCAGCCTTTGCGCTTCCGACAGGTACGCTTGAGCTTGGTCGAAGATCGGTATAGAGGTGCGCGTTTTCCAGCGAGATCGCGGCCTGCGATGCCAGCAGCTTCAGCACCGCTATTCGGGACGGGGTAAAGACGTGGGATGCCAGACTATTTTCGAGATATAGGACACCGGTGAGCGTCGCTTGCTTAACGAGCGGGAGGCAGAGGATCGAACGGGCGCGTGCCCGAACGAAGTAGGGGTCGGCAGAGAACTGGCTTCGAGACGACGCATCGTCTATGATCACTGCTTCTTTGGTTCGGAGGACGTACTGGAAGACCGAATCGGGCAGTTCTAAGTCGCGGCGACTCTGCTCACGAGACGGACCGCAATATTATCTCGATCGGTGGCAGCCTCTGCTTCGATTTGCATTTGGTCGCCTCGCAAAAGGATCAGGAGACCTCGGTCGGCGCCAGCGTGCTGAAGCGCGGTCACCATGAGCGTGTCGATCAATTTCTTGAGGACAATCTCGCCGGATACGGTCTGGGACACTTTGACTACTGTTGCCAGGTCCATATGTTCAGCCGGCGTGCCGATTGTGGCCGTGGGAGAGGTAGAATCTCGTTCCTCGTGCAGGTGCGGGTAGCGTTCGTCGAGTTGCTTCACCTTGCCGAGCGCGCCCCAGCGGTCGTAGCAGTTCCGCGCGTTGCGGAGATACGTGTGGGCAATCGTCTCGAAGCCGCGCGCCAGGTAGAAGCGCGCGGCCACCTCATGGGCCAGCGCTTCGTTCTGGACGAAGCCGTTCTCGCGAGCCGACTGAATCGCCTGCTCGTACAATTGCATCGCGTCGAAGGCGCGTCCTTCGAGGCGGGCGATCTCGGCCGAGACCAGTGCGTGCTTGTCGGCGAAAGTCGGTGGGTAGTTTTCGGCCCACTCGCGCAGCTGTTCCCGGTGCGCTGTCAGGAGCTCGCGCCACTTGGTTCGCTCGTCGGCGGAAGCGTTCTCATATAGCGCCGCCACAGTCAGCGCGGTGTAGCAATAGTAGTCGAGCAACACGATATGGCCGAGCCCGCTCCAAAGCAGCCTTTCGCCTTGTCGGCTGCCGCGAGCGCCTCTGCGTAGTCGCCCGACAGGAACCGTGCCTTCAGTTTGAGGATCCAGTAAAAGCAGACCATCGTGTGCATCCGGTCCTCCGTCATCAGTTGCGCCTCGAACACCGTCTCGTCAAAACGCGCGTCGCTGAACGTGGAGAAGGTTGCGGTCCGGCCCTGCATGGTCGCGATGAAGCGTTGCTGGCTCACAATGGCATCCGCCTGGTCGCGGAACCTCGCCTTTCGGGCGAAGTCCAGGCCCGTCTCCGATTCCCGCCACGCTTCGTCAAGCGGATCGTTCCGCAGCAGGAGGATCGTGACGGATTCGTAGACGCTGTAGCAGGCGTAGGTCAGAGCGCCCGTCTCGATCGCGGTGCGAAAGACCGCCCGGTTGAAATCGAGGGCGGTCGTGATTGGCTGTGTCCAGAGGGCAGCTAGTCCCATCACGTAGTGGACTTTTGCCTGATTTGCAATGAAGCCGTGCTTCTCGACCAGGTCGCATGCAAGCTTGGCGAGACGATAACCATCGCTGTAACGGCGAAAGACCGGGCCAAGGATGGTTCCGAGCCAGCCACAGCCGATCGCGGACGCGCCACTCGTCCCGTGCTGCAAGCTGATCTTCACCCCGAGGCACAGGTGCAGGCAAAACAAATGGAGGTCGGTATAGTAAGCGGGAACCAGTAGAGCCTCCAGCGCCTGCATCGTGGCCTGCAGTTCCGGATCGGTCATCAGCGGCAGGTCGATCAAATTCTCAATCGGGCGCCCATCGAGATTCCGCCAGAGCGTTTCGTATTCGGCCTCGGCCTGTTCCCAGGTCGGGTGTGCAGGGATGTCGATGCCGAACAGGCGCAGGCACGCGAGCGCGCTGTCAACGGCTTGCGGGTACTCCCCCTTCACGATTTGCAAGTGGACTTTGAGATGATAAACGGCCGCCTTGTCGACTTTCGAGGTGCCTCGCCGTAATAACTCCATAATCAGTTGCTCGGCTTTGTCGACGTTACCGCTCAGAAACTCGCACTCTGCGCGTTCGAGCCATAGGCGGAACATCAATGCGTACTGGCTGTCCCAGTCCCTTTCGTCGAGCAGGCGCATGGCAGTCGCAAAATACACGCACGCCGGCGCGTAGGCCGTCGACGCCTTGGCCTTTCGCCCGGCACGAAGGTCGATCGTCGCGACTCGCGCTTTCTCGTCCTTGTCGACCAGCAGTGCGGCGCCTCGGTTGAACTGATTCGCGACATCGAACAGATGCTCGACGAGCTCGTCCGCCGTCATGCCCGCTAGCAGCATGCGGCCAATGCGTAGGTGAACTTCGGCACGGTGCGCTTCGGGAACCAAGGAATACGCCGCCTCCTGGATCCGGTCGTGAAGGAATTTATAGGCGTTCTCGAGCCGAAAGATAAGCCCAGCTTGTAGGCCTTCCCAAAATGCCGCGTCAATCTCTTCCTCTGTTTTCCCTTGAACCAGGGTCAAAGCCGCGATCTCGGCGACATTGCCCAGGCAGGCGAGATCTTTCAGGGCTTCCTGCGTGGTGGCGGACAACCGCTTCAGCTTCCCGGCCATGAGATCCACCACGTTGTCCGTGTAGCTCCTGGCGCGGATGCGATCGATATCCCATTGCCAAGCTCGCGTGACTGGGTCGAACGTGATGAGCCCCTCGTCGGCCAGCGCGGTAAAGAACTGAATCGCAAAGAATGGATTGCCTCCAGTCTTTTCGTGCACCAGTTGCGCCAAGGGCCGCGCGCGCTCATGCTCGCAATGCAGGGCATCGGCGACGAGCCGGGCGACATCGTCGATCCGGAGAGGTGCCAGCACAATCTCATGCAGCCTCGCACCAGCGTCACGGATCGCCTCAAGAGTCCGCATTAGCGGATGCGCAGTGCCGACCTCGTTGTCCCTGTAGGCCCCGACTAGCAATAGATGCTGCACCTCAGAGTGCGTGACCAGGTGCTCGAGAAGGTCGAGCGTCGCGGTATCCAACCATTGCAAATCGTCAAGAAACAGCGCGAGCGGGTGTTCCCTCCGTGCAAACACGCCGAGAAAGCGACGGAAAACCATCTGGAATCGGTTCTGCGCGTCCTGGGGCGGTAATCTGCGCGACGGGCGGCTGTTTCCCGATGATGAATTCGACCTCCGGGACAAGGCTGACGATCAGCTGGCCGTTCGGGCCAACTGCCTCTGCCAGGGCACACCGCCACTCATTCACCTCCGCTTCGCTCTTGACGAGGATCTGACGGACCAGGGTCTGGAATGCCTGGGCTAGCGTTGCGTACGGGATGTCACGCTTGTACTGGTCGAATTTGCCGGATGCGAAGAGGCCACGTGGCGGAACGAGCACCCCGTGCAGCTCGTTCACCACAGAGGATTTGCCCACGCCAGAATAACCGGATACCAGCACGAGCTCGGGGGTCCCCTGAGCCACCACCCGGTCGAAGGCTCGCGAGCAATGCGTCGACCTCGCGCTCTCGCCCGTACAGCTTCTCAGGGATCAGCAATCGGTCCGACGAGTCGTGGGCGCCCAGAGGGAATGGATCGATGCGACCCTGCGACTGCCATTCCGCCAGGCACCGCCGAAGATCGGCTTCCAGGCCAGAGGCGGTCTGGATAGCGCTCCTCGGCGTTCTTGGCGAGGAGCTTCATGACGATGGCAGACAGCGCTTCGGGGACTGCGGCGCGATCGCCAGGAGGTGTCGGCTGGCGTGCAATGTGGCAGTGGACCCACTCCAGGGGGTCGGCGGCGGAAAACGGCAACAGGCCCGTAAGCATCTGGTACAAGGTGACGCCAAACGAGTAAAGATCACTGCGACTATCAATCGAGCGATTCATGCGACCGGTCTGCTCGGGCGCCATGTAGGCGAGCGTGCCGGAAATGATCTCCGGCGGCGCGGGCGACTGGCGCTCGTGCGGCAGTTGGGACGCAATCCCGAATCCGAAGATCCATACGTCGCCGGCGACGTTGACGAGCACATTCCCAGGCTTGATGTCCTTATGTATGAGGCCGCGCCGATGGACTTGGCCGAGTGCTGTCGCCAAACCAATAGCGATGCGCAGGACGCGGGCCAGGTCGAGCGGTTGCCCCTGGCCCGGCTCAAGGAGCAGATCCAGGGGCTCACCGCCAGGATCGTTAAGTACAAGAATTGTCCGTCCTTCGTGACGAGTGAGCGCCATTGGCTTGGCTGCCCACGCGGGATCGAGTTCGGCTGCGAGCGAGTATTCGTGCTCGAGGCGCCTAAGACCCTGAGGCGAAGGCTGTTCTGCCGAGAGTGCTACTGCCAAGACTGGCGATGTGTTGCCGTGCTGCCGGCCGCGGTAAAGCGTGAATTCCGTGCCTTCCCGAATGGGCTCCAGCACGTACTCAGAAGGCTCCCGCATGGACGTCATCCTCTTTGCCTCGGCTGCACGACCCCAGAATATTCATTTTGACAGTTTGGGGGGCCTGCAGGATTCAGGCCGACGATAAATGGCGAGAAAAGTAGCCCAGCAGGGTTGTCTGGCCGTTTTCTGACCGTTTTCGAGTCGCTTCGGAAACATTGTCCCAAGCGCGTTGTTACCATTGAGCGCCAAGAAACCCCGCGCTTGGACCAATGAATATGTGCGTCACGGCACGCAGACGCTGTTGGCCGCGCTGGAAATCGCCACCGGCAATGTGGTTGCCCAAGTCCGAGAGCGCCAGACGACGCTAGACTTCTTGACCCGCCGGCGCAAGAAACTGGTGGGACAGGTAGCGCAGGAACGGAACCGTGTGCAGAAACAGCTGGAATACGGCCACGTGAAGCTGGGCAATGAGCTGAGTGACGTGTTTGGGCTGAGCGGCCAACTCATGCTGAAGGCACTGGTGGACGAAAAGCGGACAGCGGAAGAGATCGCCGAGTTGGCCCAGGGAAGTCTGAAGAAGAAGAAAAAGGCCATCGTGGAAGCGGTGCGGGGGCAACGGTTGAGCGGCACGCAAAAGGAAATGATCCGCTCCTCCATGCCGCACATGACGTTTTTAGAACTGGAAATCGAGCAACTGGATGGCTTGGTGGCCGGGTTGATTCGCGAAAGCAGGCAGCAGAAGCCCCACCAGTTGTTGCAGACGATTCCTGGAATCAAGCAGGAAGCGGCGGGGAATCTGTTGGCCGAAACCGGATCCGACATGAGGCAGTTTGGAGATGCCGGACACCTGAGTTCGTGGGGAGGAATCTGTCCCGGCAACAACGAGAGCGCGGGCCAGCATAAGAGCCGGCACACGACGCATGGCAACCCGTGGTTCCGGGCAACTCTGACCCAATGCGCCTGGTCGGCGTCGCGGACCAAGGGGAGCGCCTTTCAGGCGAAATATGAGAGGCTCAAACCCAAGATCGGACACCAACGAGCTCTAGTGGCTGTGGCCCACCTTTTGGCGCATGCCATCTACTATGTGCTCGCCCGCGGGGAGGAGTATCGAGAAGCTAGACCCAAGGAGCTGAACGAAATCCAGCGGCAGCGAATCATTCGCCACCATACCCGGCGGCTTCGCCGGCTGGGCTGCTGGCTTCCAGTCGAAACATTGAGTCCCTTGCAGCAATGGTATGCCACCCACCGCATCCCCAACATCGATCCACCTCAGCCCCAGCGTCGAGGTCGCAACAAAGGCCAACTCCAAGACGGTGGCCCTGGAGGTGGCGTTGCACACGGTTGAGCATATGGAACGGGAAATTGTTTTCAGAACAACATGATTGAATGCTTTTTCAGTATTCTCACCCGGCAGGCATTGACGCAAAGCGTGCAACGCTCCAAGAAAGACCTCAAGGATTTTCTGCTTCGCTATCTGAAGAAATACAGCGAGAACCCTACACCGTTCGTCTGGACTAAGGCGCCGGAACACTTCCAGCGCATTATATTATCGAAACAACCAAGGAGTACCAAGCCAATCATCCCAAGAAGTCTTTCATGCGGCCGAAGCGATTTTTTCTGCTATCGCGAAGCAGTGGTTTTAGATGGGGCCAGGTGGCGCGCGAAGCGTGGCGCCGATCGCGTCTCCGCGATCCCGGTTTCCCACCGCGTCCGACCGTCCTCGGAAAGCTCGCAAGTGCGGCGAGCTTTCCACATTGCCACCGCCTCGACGACGGCTCTCGTGTTGACATTCTACAGGGGACACTTCTATCGGATAAATAGGGGACATTTCTATCGAGGCTTGACAGGTACGAAATACGCTTGACATCCCAGTAATCCGCCTGCATTCTAATACCAGCGTATGTACTGGAATAGGCTGCGTACTAGGATAGCCGTTTCCTTCTCCGTACGCCTAGTGCTTCCAGAACGGTTGCTGTTTTTTTGTTTGGACCTCTGCTTTTTGGGCCGGCGGGTGTACCCGCCCATAAGAACGAGGGTACCTAAAACTTAAAAAAGCGAGTGTAACCCATGGCTAATTGAGCGTAACCCATGGCTCACAAAAAGGACATCAACGATGAAAAGAGCCACGTTGCTTAGCACCTTAGTAATTTGCGCGGCAATAGCCGTCGCCCTGCTCCTTTCTTCCGGCACCGTAGCCGCACAGACTCCCTACAATCCGTATCCCCCTGGCATCTTGCCGCCCGATTTAACTTCGGAGATAGCGAGGGTGCGGCGTGAGGTTGCTTCCATCGAAACCGAAGCGATCGCACAGTGGCACGCATTAACGCCTCCGACGCTGACAGGTCAACCTCCAACCCTTCAGGGCACGGGACAGAGGGCCAATCAATTGCTCGGCAAACTTATGAATTTCGACGAGAATATGTCGCCCTTCAAGAATCGGGCCTGCGCTTTCTGCCACATGCCGTACGCCGGCTTTAGCGGACCGATCCCGTCGGTCAATCTCACGATGGTCGCGTATCCCGGATCTGTTGAGTTTAGGGCCGGCAAGCGGACAGCGCAGAGATACACGTATGC
Organism: Bryobacteraceae bacterium; assembly: GCA_963770345.1. Classification (GTDB taxonomy): domain Bacteria; phylum Acidobacteriota; class Terriglobia; order Bryobacterales; family Bryobacteraceae; genus CAVYPH01. The sequence continues at coordinate 322,633 of CAVYPH010000005.1, forward strand.
GCCCTTTTTCCCTGTGCTCAACTACAACCAGACCCAAGGTCTTTTCTTTGGCGGAAATTTCTGGGATTCACGCGCGACCGGATATTTGCTAGGGAGTCCCGACGCCGAGCAGGCACAGCATCCTCCGGTCGATACACAAGAACACGCGTTACCTGACACGGCTTGCATCGCGTTCCGGCTTTCCACTGCCGCGTACAGACCTCTTTTTGAGACGGTTTGGGGCGCCGGCTCATTCAACATTAGTTTTCCAGCGAACACGGAGCAGATCTGCGACACCCCTGGAGGCGCTTCGATATTCGGCGGGAGCACGACGCCAATTCCGCTGAGTCCGGAAGACCGCACCAAGGCAAACAACGTTTATCGATCACTGGGGGAATTCCCTGGACCAATACGAAGCCTCACCGGATGTCAGCGCTTTCTCGTCGAAATTCGACGCCTTCCTCGAAGGGCACGTACACGTTGACCAAAGACGAGATGGCCGGTATGGATTTGTTCAACGGCAAAGGCAACTGCAATTCATGCCACGTCGACGGAAGAGGGACCACTCTACGCCGACAGCTTCAGCCCGACCACAGCGCGACCGCATCTGCGACGCCGAAGTTCACCTGCTTCGGCTCGGCCAATGAAGGGCTGCCGCTGAATCCGAGGGATGCCATCTATTATCAGAACCACGCCGGATTCCTTCGGGTTCACAGCGAATCCCTACGGCTTCGGCTTCAGAGATTTGGGAATGGGAACTTTCCTCAGAAGCGGTCGCCGGCTCCGGGCCAACCCGAACTCGGATTGGACACAATTTGCACCAACTGTCGACGGCCAGTTCCAGGTGTCTTCTGCGCGCAATGTGGCCATGACGCCGTCACAGTGTCCGACCACCGAGGCCGGCTCGACACCTTACTTCCAGAAGGAGTTCTTTCACAATGGCTACATCAAGAGCCTGAAGCAACTCGTACATTTCTACAATACGCGCGACGTGTATCCGTTCAACGGTCACTTCCGGACACTGCCCGGCAGGAACGATCGAGAAAGTGACCTGCTGGCCGATGCCCGAGGTCAAGAACAATCATCGACATGACGACCGGCAATCTCGGCTTGACGGATAAGGAGGAGGACCAGATCGTTGCCTTCCTGCAAACGCTCACGGACGGATTCACAAGACCTTATCCCGACAGCGACAAGTTTACGGGTACCTGCATGACCTGTAACCCGGCAACGGACCCGAATTGTTCGCCTTCGAGGCAAGGTAATGGGAGCCTTATCCCGACTCCGCCACTTCCGCCCTGCGCATCGGCTATCTGCGGCGTCGCGCCTGTCCCCAGTCCGCCTATTCCGTAGGTCCAAAACGCATGGGGGCCGCTTGCGGCCCCCATGCCACTTCTTCGATGTCCGACATTAACGAATAATTTCGACGTGAGGTCTGAACATGAATAAACTGCTTCTAAAACTCGCAATCATGGCTGCGGTCGGCTGCCTGCTCTCCTCAAACCCGATGCTCGCTCAGGTAAGTCCAACCACTCCAAAAGCCGCGCGCGTCCGGATCACTCAAGGGCCAGAGACTCGAATTGGCTAAGGAGTATCTGACGATTATCAGGTGGACAACCAACAACCCTGGGGGCTCGCCCGTGCATTACGGCGTCGTGCACTATGGTACGGATCCCAAGAACCTGAGCCAGACTGCAAAATCTCCCATCAGGCTAAACCCGGACCATTCCTCTACAATTTTCCGCGTGCGCCTGGACGACCTTAAGCCGGGGACAACCTACTACTACACGGTTGGCTCGATGGAAGCCAATGGCACGGACGATGGGATGAAGAGCACCGTCAAGCAATTCACCACACCCGGTGAATCGCAACGAGCGGGCCGATAAGGTGAGGGCCTGTGTCGACCGCGACCCGAGGCCTTAAACGGGAAGTTCCGCGCTCGATGGAAACCCGTGCATCTCACGTCCTAGATTCTCCGTCATATTTCTTGGTTGTCTTGAACAGCTCCAGATGACCGTCCGAGGCGTCAAATCGGCAGCGCGTCGCGCATGGTCTGCATCTCGGCAGCGCTTAACGGCTGAAAACCGCGCGCGACCTCAAGATTCTGATGCAGCACGTCAAGGGAATCGATGCCGCTTATAGTCACCGCAACCGGCAGGCTCATGGCATAGCGCAGTCCCATAGTGACAACCACTGCACCCTCGCGCACCAACTCGCCACTGCCTCCCAGGCTTTTCATGCCCAGCGCCGCCATGCCGCGCCGGTTCACCTCTGGCAGCACCTTGGTTTCGAAGCTGCGGAAAGTCGCATCCAGGCAATTGAGAGGCATCTGTACGGTGTCGAACGGGAAGTCGTGGGAAAGCATCTTCAAATGAATAGAAGGATCTTTGTGTCCCGTGAACCCGAGAAACCGGACTTTGCCCTGTTTCTTCGCTTCGAGCAGGGCTTCCGCCGCGCCATTTGGAGCAAAGATCAGGTCCGGATCGTTTTCGTAGATCACCTCGTGTATCTGCCACACGTCGATATGATCGGTCTGCAAACGCGTTAGCGATTCTTCAAGCTGGCGCATAGCGACATTTTTGTCGCGCCCATGCGTACAGACCTTAGTCATCACTACAGCGCGGTCGCGCTTGCCCTTGAGCGCCCGACCCAGTCGTTCTTCGCTAAGGCCCTGATGATATTCCCAGGCATTGTCGAAGAAGTTCACGCCGGCATCCAAAGCCTCATTGACAATTTGAGTGGCTTCAGCGTCGCTGTCCGCCGAGCCGAGGTGATATCCGCCAATTCCCAATGCCGAAACTTTCAGACCAGTGCGGCCCAGCGGTCGCTTGGGTACTTCCGCGCCGGATTGCCCTTGGGCTGCAAGAGCCTGCGGATCCCAGCATAAACGCCTCCACAAAAGTTCTTCTGGTTACATTCGATCGGGGCGTCATATTATTTCGTCGGCGGGTACGGATGCCCGCTGTTGTCCGTCATCTTGAGCATCTCTCGCACCTCAACTTGCTGCATGTCGAGCGGAAATCGATGAGCGAGGCGCGCCTCCGGATTGTCGAACCTGAGCGACAGTTTATAGAGCTCGAATCGGCCATCAGCTGCATACTTCCGGCAGCGGTCGCGCAACGCCTGCATCGCAGACGGCTGCATCGGCTCGAAACCTTGCGCTACTTTGAGCGCTTGCTGCAGGGCTTCCGCGTTGTCGATACCGGTAATGGTAGTAGTCACCGGTAGACTCATCGCGTATCTGCAGCGCTTCTTCGCCGGTGAGTACGCCTTTTTGTACCGGCTCGCCGTGGCCGCAAATGGGCTTCATCCCAAGCGCGGCGATTCCCCGGCGATTCAACTCGGGTAGTACCTGTTGCTCGAAGCTGTGGAAGTGCGCGTCAAACGCGTTCAGCGGCATCTGCACAGAGTCAAACGGAAAGCCCGTGGCCAGCATCTTCAGGTGAATGGATGGGTCCTTGTGTCCCGTGAATCCGACAAACCGCACCTTGCCTTCCTTCTTGGCCTGCTCCAGCGCCTCCGCCGCGCCGTTCTTCCGGATGAATAAGGCGGGATCGTTTTCGAAGCACACACCGTGGACCTGCCAAAGGTCCAGATGATCGGTTCGCAGCCGATGCAACGATTCGTCGAGCATGCGCAGAGCAAGCGCCTTGTCTCGCCCATGCGTACAGACCTTGGTCATCAGGAACACGCGATCGCGCACTCCCTGTAAACCGGCGCCCATCCAGTCTTCGCTCTTGCCGCGGTGATATTCCCAGCAATTGTCGAAGAACGTAATACCGCCATCCACGGCCTGCCTGACGAGGCGTACCGCGGTGCGCTCGTCTGGTGCATCACCTAGATGATGACCACCAAAGCCCAGCGCCGAGATCCTGACTTTGTGGCGCCCGAACTGTCGCACAGGAATAGCGTTGCCATTAGTAGTCGGCATTATGCTCTCCCGCCATCAATCCAACCCGTGCAACTGACCTGCCAATTTCTGGACACTGATTTGAATCGCCTTGTTTCGCCCTTCCTGCTCCACGAGTCGAAATATGGCCTCCATGCGACGTCCAGTCGGCGCTGGCGCTACTGAATGGCCCGCCCTCCTGAGAGGCCCTTTTCGCTTAGCGCTTGTTAAGCACCACCAGGAAGAATGCCAGTGGTAGATAAATAATTGAAGCCATCAGCAATTGGCGGGCAGCGGCGTTGGATCTCCGAAAAGCTAAACGGGCGCTAAATTCAAAAAACCCGCAGTTCAGTACGGAGGCCACAACAAAATAGACGAAGCCGGCGTGGGCAATCGTTGTTGGGCTCAAGCTGACGGGAATAAGCGCAAGCGACTCCACGAAGGCCTGGCAGGACATAAAGAGCCCGCTTTGCTCTCCCGAGAGGAAGAACCAAGTATCCAGCCCGTGAGTAGTCCTCACGAAAGATCCACGCAATAGCCATGAAATGGGGGAGCTGCCAAAGGAACAGCATGGCGTACAGCACCCATGCTTCGAAGCTCAACCTCCCCGTTGCCGCAGCCCATCAGATCAACGGAGGTATGACACCGGGAAGGGCGCCGACTACCGTACATAGAGGAGTCTTTCGTTTAAGCTACAACTTGCGCCGCACGACTTACGCAGTACCCACGCGAAGCTGGCCTACCGCGAAGGATCCAGGTTAGAGCAGATTCAGTTGGCTTACGGCCACTCCTCGGTTCAAACCACTGAAAGGTATCTTGGGACCGAACAAAACTTCGGGGTGCGCCCTGTGATCGGTTGGGGATTCACTTGTGAAAGCCGCGAAAAGCTAGAGGTGCGCCGGAAGCTGAAATCCCTTTTAGTCATTGACCTTCCCGCCTCCAACTTTGTTGAATTGAAACTACCTGGGCATCGACCGGATGCACGTCGGTAACGATGTTTGGATTTCGAATGCATAACGTCTCCCGCCAATATTGAAAATCATCCGGGAATGTTCCTCCACCAAGGGGCGTGCACGGGCGAGCGCGGGATTGGGTCGGAAAGGGATAATAGGTTCGTTCGTGCCTGGACTGTACCTCTGTGCCTCCCCTTATTGTCGCTGCCGTGATTTTCCAAGTTGACATTCCGACCCGGCTAGAGGGACTCATGGGGACCCGACAACTAATGGGACTGGAAACCAAATTCCTTCGTTTTGTCAGCGCCGGTGCAAAAATGGCTCTTCCGCAATTTTGATGCAAACTCATGGAGCTGGACCGCCATAGCGGAGCTGGTGAGTAAGGCAAGACGCGAGCGCGAAGAAGTTCAAAACCGGCACGCCCATACATCTGACGCTTGATCGTCTTGAGTCGGTTGATTTGGCCTTCCACCTGTCCGGTGCTCCATGATGTGTCCACGGCGGCAGCGACAGCGGAGATGTCCTTCTGTAGGCCGTAGGCGAAGCGGACGACAGCACCGAACTCGCAGTGCTTGGCTTTCTCGATCCATTGACGCAGCTGTGTCGATTCGTCTGCTGTGAGGGCCGCGCGGAAACCAAGAGCGAGTTGGCGCAGATGCGAAGACTTCCGGACACTGAGTCGTGATGCGGTCAAGGAGTCTGCTGTTGCTCGTCGGTCATCTTGTCGACGCGGCGGGTGACAAGGATGGCGGCATGCTTCGGGGCGATTCTCTCGGGAGCCTTGGGCGATGCGGCATTTGCCGGTTGTTCTCCAACTCGGCAACCAAACGCGCCACCATGGCAGCGTTTGCCTCCGTAGCCTTTCTCCCGAATCTCATGGTAGAGGCGCGAGGCGTTGTGACAGCCCTCATTCCAGCGTTGTTGGAGATAGTCGGCAAACTCGTTCACCTTCGGCGGCCGACGGTGCGGCGGCTTCCGTTCGGGAAACTGTCCCTCGCCGCAGCCAACGCCGAATGGTCTTCCGTTCCATCCCCAAGGGCGCGGCTGATAGCCGCCTGCGACTGGCCGGAGTCGAACAAGGCGACGACTTGCTGATAGCGCTCCAGTCGACGTTGGCGGCGCAGTTGTGACTGCGTAAGTCTGGGGCGGTGCGACCACCGCAACATCCGTGTTGACACTACCTGCGGTGGGTAGATTCCGGAACAGCGACAGGCTCGTCGATGGGAGGCAGAACCAGTTGTCTGCTTCGCTCCTCTAGCACCCGCTCCATCGTCGCGGAGAGGTTCAAGATGAGATGGAAGCGATCGGCTATCTGCTGAGATTGCGGTGCCCCGAGCGACGCGCCTTCGGCATAAAGACCGCAACGATCCCGCGAGATCGTGACGATTTCGGGATGCTGCTGGAGCCATTCGGAGAAGCTCTCGGCGGCTCGGTCAGGAAGGAGGTCAACGACGCGATGCAAGTCCAGGTTAACCAGAATCGTTCCATACTCTTGGCCTTTGCGCCAAGCCCAATCATCGACGCCCAGGTTGCGAACGCGAAGCACGGAGGATTCCGGCGTCGCACTCTGCCGAACGCGACGCAGCACGGTGTCATCACTGGTGGCGATGGATAGACGGGCGAGCAGTCGCTGGCCTGGGAGGCCACCAGCCACGTAGCCTATCAGCCGTACGATTTCTGAGGCCCGCTCCGTTTGGCGTCCGTAGGCGCGCGCAACCTGGGGAAGGCGCTCACAGAAGATCTTGCGCGGGCACGAGGAATTGCGACAACGAAATCGGCCGACGGTCGCCCACAACTGGACGGATACGCCTTGCCAAGGAAAGTCCTGGAGGCAACGACAGTAGGAGCTGTGCCTGGATTGAGACATCTCGCCACAGAGCGGGCAGGTTGGATGCTGCTCGACGTGAACCCTCAATCGAAATCGGTCCGACTCTCGTTCGATGTGGTCCAGTATCAAAATGTCCGGGTCTGGGAGAAGGGATTGCGAATGGCTTCGGGAAGGTGCCATCGCTCTTAGAGCTCAAAACATTCCGGGCAATTAATGTTCCAGCCTCATTTGCACCAAAAGTGCGGAAGAGCCCGTAAAATCCTCATTGCGCCGGAGTAAAATTCCCCCACCCCCAACAAGGGTTCAAGCCGGCATCGACTCTGGAAGGAGGAGGTGCCGAGATTTTAAGGGGGAAAGAAGTGCAGGAGATCGAAGAGTTGAAGCGGCAGGGTCTGAGCATCCAAGCCATCAGCCCGGCTGCTTGAATTCGATCGCAAGACGATCCGAAAGTACTTGCTGAAACCAGAGGGAACGCCGGCCTACGGACCGCGACCGGCGCGGCCGAGCAAGCTGGATGCGTTCAAGCCATACTGAGTCATTCGGGGAACCATTTCTGATCGAGCCGCTTGAAGAAGTCGGTCAACAGACGCTGTCGGGGAAACTAACTCTCAGCCGGACCACCGGCTACCGCGGAGGTCCTTCCAACGTCCATCCTCCCCGTACCGTTCAGGGTGTAGCACTTTTGGACGCGGGTCTTCTGCGGTGTCGAGTTGAAGGACCATCCACTTCGGATAGGGAACGCCTGGGTCCGAAACCTCATCGAGCAGCCGCACATCCTCAGCTGAGAGCCGAAGGTCCACGGCGCGGATGTTGTCTTCCAATTGCTCGGGTTTTCGGGCAGCAACTATCACACTGCTAACGGCCGGGCGTCCCAGCACCCACGCCAGGGCCACCCGGGCAGGGCTCGCATCGTGCCGCTTGGCGACTTCTTTCACTACATCGACGATTTTGTAACCGTTTTCCTTATCGAAAGGTACGAACCGACCCGCCTCCGCGAAGCGTGTCCCAGTGGGTGCCGGATTGTTCCGGCTGTACTTGCCGCTCAGGAATCCCCCCGCCAGTGCGCTCCAGACCAGAATGCCGATGTTGTAGTACTCGGCAAATGTTTGGAATTCGTACTCGAGTCCGCGACCGACGAGGCTGTAGTACATCTGTGCCGTCACATATTTTTCAAGGCCGAGGCGCTCCTGAAGCATCACCGCCGTCGCAGCCTGCCACGACATCAGGTTGGAAAGTCCGATATAGCGGACTTTCCCCTGGCGCACGAGGTCGTTGAGAGTCCGCAGCGTTTCCTCCAAAGGCGTGTTGCTGTCCCATCCGTGCACCTGGTAGAGGTCGATGTAATCAGTTTGCAATCGCCGGAGGCTAGCGTCCACTTCGCGCATGATGTTCACGCGGGTAGCGCCACTCCGATTGAAGTTTTCACCCATGGGCAACCGGACCTTGGTGGCCAAAACGATTTCTTCTCTGATGCCCTTCAAGGCGCTACCTAACAGCGTTTCGCTTTCCCCCAGGCTGTAGACGTCCGCCGTATCAATGAAATTGATGCCACTGTCCAGCGCCAGTTGTGTCATCCGCGTGGTTTGCTCCTGGCCAAGGTTACCCATATTCATCTTGCCGCCGAACTGCATCGAGCCGAGAGCCACCTCACTTACAATGAGCCCAGTATTTCCCAGCTTCCGGTATTTCATTTCTTAATGCTCCTTGTCTCACCCTGGCGTGAACGCCGGAAGACTTACGTTGAACGGCGGGCAGTTACGGTATATCAACTAACCCATGCCGCGGCGAGGGCCGCGGACCAAAATCCAAAAACTTCTCGTTGACCTACCTGGGGAACGTGATCTGCATCCCGATTCATGACGTCTTTTTCTCCTTCCCTGTTTGCATTGCATTTACCACTCCACTCGTGCCAGTTCGATCCCACACCATGGCACTAAGCGATACTGGACGACCGGTGTGGTTACGGTGTCGTTGGGCAGACACTACGTTTACCGGGCGACTCATCGGAGTGCTAAGCAGAGCAAACCTTGGTCGTGCAGTATTGGAACACTGCTTGTTGTCCGGAGGGACGTGGGGTTAAGTGATCGAACTCCTCAGGGCTCTGGTGCAAACTCGAGCCAGGGGCAAGATTGGCTGAGATTTCCAAATTGAGTGTCCCCATGGGCTCAAACGGCGAGCACCGCACTCCACATTTCTGACATGGTCGCTCTGCAACCGCCGAACTTGCCGGTCTTGAACTGGCCCTTCTTGATCTTCTCCGCCAACTCGATTCCGCTTATGGTGACTGCCGCATTGTTGAATCGTTTGAATCCCAGCACCTGCGCGATCCGCTGTTTGACTCGCCGGTGGTCCTGTTCGACGAGATTGTTCAAGTATTGGCTCGATCGGACTATCACTCTCTTGGAAGGCTCGCCCGTCTCCTTCATTTCCCGCACCGCCATGTGATGCTGCATAGGCGTCCAGCGTGATCTTCGACGGTTTGCGCGTGTTCTTCATCGCACTCCGGAGAAAAGTCTTTGCAGCGTTCACATCGCGAGTTCAGCTCAGGAAGAAATCGACGATCCGTGGCCTTGTCCACGGCCCGATAAAGGTAGACTCATCGTCCACCAACATTTATATAGGTCTCGTCTATCCTCCAGGATCCGCCGACCGGACGGGCGTATAGGCTCCAGCGCTTCTCGAATTCCGGCAGGTAGCTCTGGACCCAACGCAGAATCGTTGTGTGCGTCAGCGTGATGCCTCGATCCGCCATCATGATCACCGAGTCTCTCAGACTCAGTTTGAAACTCGTGTACCAACTCACGCAGAGGACGATGATGCCCGTCGAAATGTCGTCCCTTGAACAGTACTTCGACCGGCACGGATGGTTGCATTCCGTCATCATCCCCGATCGAGGCCTGTTTGCACCAGAACCTTAATTTGCGCCTTGGTACGCCAAATGCTCTGAACTGGGTCGGATACGGAGGTAACATGTTCGAGAAGGTGAGTACTGTCGCCTGTGTGCTCGTCCTGCTGATGACTACCAGCCAAGCTGCCGATCAAGTTCTCAAAGGCGAAGCTGCATTCGGCGACTGGCGCGACGATAAACCTGGTGTGAAGCGGCTGCTTACAGCACAAGACTTGCCGCCCGTCTCGAGCCCGACTTATGCTGCCGCAGCGATTGCTCCAATGCCCGCCGGTGCGCGGCCGCTTGTCCCTGCAGGCTTTTCGGCTGAGATCGTGGCGTCGGGTCTTGCTAACCCGCGCGCGATTCATGTTGCGCCCAACGGCGACCTCTTCGTTGCCGAGAGCCTATCCAACGCCGTGCGTGTGTACCGCATCCCAGCAGGCAGTGCGAAGCCCGCCAAGAATGAGGTTTATGCCGATGGACTCACGCAGCCCTTCGGCATCGCGTTCTATCCGCCGGGACCGAACCCCGAATGGATCTACATTGCAAACAGCAACAGCGTCGTCCGCTTCCGTTACAGAAAAGGTGACCTGAAGGCCGCCGGGAAACCGGAGAAGGTCGTCGACGGAATACCGTGGACTCATCATTACGCGCGCGACATCGTTTTCTCCCCGGACGGCAAGCGGATGTTCTTGTCCGTCGGGTCCGGGTCGAACGTCGCGATGGATATGTTCCCGGAACCGCACCTCGCCAGGCTTCCGGCTCCGCACCCCGTTGGCGGCCTCAAACCTTGGATCGCTAGCGAACCTCTCGGTGCCGCTTGGGATACCGAAGAGGAGCGGGCCACAGTCCTCTCCTTCGATCCGGATGGTAACAACGAGAGGATTTACGCCACAGGCTTGCGCAATTGCGAGGGTATGAGTATCCAACCGGAAACCGGGCAGCTCTGGTGCATCGTCAACGAACGGGACGAACTCGGCGATAACACACCGTTTGAATACGCCACTCATGTGGAGGAAGGCGCATTTTATGGCTGGCCCTGGTACTTCATCGGTGGGAACGAAGACCCGAGGCACAAAGGTGCGCGTCCCGACCTCAAGGATAGAGTCAAGATCCCCGACGTGTTCATGCAGGCTCACTCGGCGCCATTGCAGATGGTGTTTTATGAGGGCGACAACTTCCTTGCTGAGTACAAGGGCAGCGCGTTCGTGGCAATGCACGGGTCCTGGAACCGAGAACGGCGGACCGGCTACAAAGTTGTTCGTCTATTGTTCGATCACGACGGCAAACCTACGGGCGAATACGAGGATTTCATGACCGGCTTCGTGATCTCTGACAAACAGGTCTGGGGCCGTCCCGTCGGTGTCGCAGTAGCGAAGGACGGTTCACTGTTCGTAACCGAAGATGGAAACGGAACCATCTGGCGCGTATCGCATTCGCACTTGCAAAGTGCTAGATGACGCGCGTACTCAGAAGGCCCACAAGGAGAGCACAATGCAAAATCGAACGGTTGCCATTGGCCTGGCAGGTTTGTGGATCGTCGGTGCAGTACTCGTTGCCGCGCACGGCAAAGCTCAAGTCAGCCATTCAGGCGCCCCTCGGGCAGCATCCACCGAAAATCTCAACGGACACATGCCAGCAGACTTCGATCGCGAGGTGGCGCGCGTGGTGGCCGACCTCGACAGGATCGAAGCCGACACGCTACACCAGATAAACCACAGCACGCCGGATCGACAGGGGCAGGTTCGGGCTCTGGGGAAGTTACTGCTCTTCGATAAGCATCTTTCGGTCAACCAGAATGAAGCGTGCAGCTTCTGCCACACGCCGGAGACCGGATTCACCGGCCCGATACAGTCTCTGAATATGACAACCGTGTCGTACCCGGGATCCGTGAGAACACGGTTCAGCAATCGCAAGCCGCAGAGCTACATGTATGCTCCGTTTTCGCCAGTCCTTCATTACAACACTCTGCAGGGAGATTTTGTGGGCGGAAATTTCTGGGACATGCGGGCAAGCGGCTACCGGTTGCAGAGCCCCAGCGCCGAGCAGGCCCAGGGACCGCCGACCAATCCCGTTGAGATGGGCTTGCCGGACTCGGCCTGCGTTGCCTACCGCCTCTCCTCGGCTCAATATCGCAAGCTCTTTGAAACCGTTTGGGGGGCGGATTCCTTCGCCATTCGGTGGCCTTCTGACGTCGAAAGGGTGTGCTCAACTCCAGGGCCCCCTCCCGCGAGCGACCAGTACCCCGTTCATCTCAGTTCGCAAGACCGAGCACGTGCGGACAATGTGTACGACCACTTCGGGTTGGCCATTGCCGCATACGAGTTGTCGCCGGAGGTGAGTCCGTTCACATCGAAGTTTGACTACGTGCAGGCGGGCGAGGAAAAGTTCACGCCGGAGGAAAAGCTAGGCTATGACCTTTTTCGAGGCAAGGCGCGGTGCAATGAATGTCATCGGGACGGCGGCCCGGGTGAAGAGCCGTTGTTTACGGATTTCACCGCCAGCAATCTCGGCGTGCCCAGAAATCCGGGTCTCCAGATCTATTACGAAGGAGCGGCGGACTCATTAGGTTATACCCCGAACTCAGCTGGAAACAGTTATCGCGACCCTGGAGTGGGCGGGTTTCTGCTTCGGATGAAAAGTCTAAGCGGGCAACTCAATCCGGACGCGGAATGGATCAAGCTGGCGCCGAAATTCGGTGGTAAGTTTCAGGTTCCGACATTGCGTAACGTTGACATGCGTCCGAAACCGGATTTCGTGAAGAGCTACATGCACAACGGTTATTTCAAGAACCTGAAAGAGATTGTGCACTTCTACAACACCCGCGATGTTCTGCCCATGTGCCAGCCGGATGCTCCCGGCGAGAAGGTCACATGTTGGCCGGCTCCGGAGGACTCAACGAATCTGAACAAAAGGCAACTTGGCAACCTCGGATTGACCGGGCAGCAGGAAGACGCCGTTGTCGCCTTCCTGAAGACGCTGACTGACGGATACAAGATCCCGGGTAGAGACACGGGTCACTAGTTTCTCTGGAGCGTTCGTACAGAAAACTCCACTTCGGGCCCGGTTGCCGGTCGCGCCGATCGAAGGATCCGTGGACTTAATCGTGGATCGGGCGGTGATGTCGATCGTCGCTATCGAGGTGACTCAGAATCATCGCACTCTCAATACCTTCTATGACGCCTTCGGAGTGGATTCGGCAACGCCACTGCGACGGTCGACACCTACAAGGTGGGCACACTCATTGTCGATTTGTTCGACGCAAAGACGAAGACGCTGACTTGGCGAGGATCGGGCCAATGACACGCTTTCGACCAAATCAGACAAGAAAGTTTTGGCTCCCCGAGACGAACACAGGTCCGAACACCGTTTTGGAGAATGGGAGGTAGCCTCGATTCTCCAGGCTGTTAACCATGGCGGAGGATTTCGGAGGCGGAAATCGTCGTCGGTGGCTCTATTGTCAATGATAATACAGCACGCCTATAAGATACCCAAGAGGTGGGACTTACCGACGGCCCGCATCGGGCGTTGCCGTTAAGGCCCTAACAGAACGCTACGCGGCGAACCGATTCGGCTCCCCGACCGCTAACACGAAGGAAAGTCCGGAAGTTCAATGGGCGAGAGACAGCGCTAAACTATTGATCTGGCATATACTTCGTTAAAATGTTACGGCTAGTAGCTTCTGTGGAGCGCACCAAGAACGGGTCTTGGCGTGAGAGACCACGTGAAGTGTGAGAGACCCCGTGAACTTTATTCAAAACCGCGCCGGCGCTCGGCCTGGACAAACTCAGGATCTTCGGTTCCGGCACAGTCCTGCAACAGCGGTTCGCTGATAGGAAGTTGGCGCGAGCCGCTACTGCTTCCCGGCGTTAAGGGGCTGGCTGCCGACAATGCCCTTGCCCTCCTGCACTGTTACGATCTGATTCGCGGCAAGCCGTGAAAGGCTCTCAGACTTGGCGTCCGGCCAGCGTATGGATAGCTCAGCGAATTCCGCCTTGCCGAGGCCAAAGTGAAGCCGGAAATCACTCTGTGAAATAAACGAGCCCCCACTGCGAACCTCGTCGATCTGCTTCCGGCCACCCACCGTCAGTGTGATGCGCGCCCCGATAGCATCACGGCCAGACATTGTGAGTGCCCGCACCAGCAATGAATTCCCCTGCCGGGGAGCATTGTTCTTGAGCAGGGTCGGAGGTTCGTTCATGTTCACCACGACGATTTCGATGCTGCCGTCATTATCCAAATCGCCGACTGCGACACCTCGCGACGAGTGCTCGGCCGAAATGCCCGGCCCTGATTGCTTGGAGAGATCGAAAAACTGGCTATCTCCACGATTCCAGTAAAGAAGCCTCGGCTGCTTGAACTTTTCGTTTGTGTGAGCGGTGTCTACTTCCGGGTAAACATGTCCGTTGGCTACAAACAGGTCCTTCCATCCATCGTTGTCGAAATCGAGAAACGCCGTTCCCCAACCAAGGAATTTGGTATTGACGGCGAGGCCCGCCGCAATCGTCGCATCCACGAAGGTGTTGCCGCCTGTGTTGCGGTAGAAGCTGTGGGTGTCATCGGAAAAATTTGTCTTGAACAGGTCGAGCCACCCGTCGCCATCGTAGTCGCCCGTGGCCGCCCCCATTCCCGCCTGTTCACGCCCATCTTCGTTATAGGCGACGCCCGCGGCGACGCCGATCTCCTCGAAAGTCTTATCGCCTTTGTTGCGATAGAGCAGGCTTGCCGTCGAGTCGCAGGCCACGTAGATATCGGGCCATCCGTCGTTGTCGAAGTCTCCGGTTAGCGCGCTAAAGCCGTAATAGTTCTTCGGCACGGTGACGTGAGCCTTGTCCGAAACATCGACGAAATGGCCGTGGCCGTCGTTTTCATACAGGGAGACGGTTTCGCCCGGTAAGCCGCGAGGCCCGCACAACACAGGCAGTCCCTTCCACTGACACTGTGTCTTGTCGCCTGGGCGCGGCGTCTTGGCCATGTCGAAATCGACATAATGAACCACGAAGAGATCGAGGTCGCCATCGCGGTCGTAGTCGACAAATGCACAACCGGTGCTCCATCGCGGGTTGGGCGTGATTAGTCCACGGTCCTTCGTTTCGTCTCGAAACGTCCCGTCGCCCTGATTCCGGAACATGACATTTTGCCCCCACTGCGTTACAAAGAGGTCGGTGTGCCCGTCGTTGTCGATGTCGCCGGCGCAGACGCCCTGGCCCCAACCCGTGTGTGTCAGGCCCGCTTTCTCCGTAACGTCGGCAAATTTCAATCCGCCGAGATTGCGATAAAGGAAGTGGGCCGGAGCGGCTGCGTTTGCGTCCAGACGGCCCGCATTGACGAGGAATATATCGGGGAGGCCATCGCCGTCGTAGTCGAAAATCGCTACGCCCGTGCCGGTGGCCTCAACAATGTATTGTTTGCCGCGTTCGGCTCCAGATACGTTGACTCCGGTCAACCCGGCTTGCGGTGCGACGTCCTCATAGCGCACTAGGGGCACCTTCATCCCGGACGGCAGCGGCTTTGCCGGAACGGCGGTGCCACCTGTCGCCATCCCCTGCCCAAGTGCAAGGCTGCGAATACCAAATGTGATTAGACCCGCTGTGCAGAGCAGAAGGATTGAACACACAATTCTGTTCCGGGTTTCCACTGGGCCGATTATAGTATGCGACTTATTGACAAGGGTCTAACGTTCTGGTAACAGTCACATGATGATTGGCGCGGCCCGCAGAGCAGGTTGGTGTCTGTGCGTGCTATTGGTGGCGCGTGCCGTGGCACAGGATCTGGACACAGCTATCTTTGCGGAAAGCGGCAAGCAGACTACGGTTCTCGATGCGATCGAGGATCGCAGAGAAAGGAAGTCTTTCGTCAAGCTCTATCGGGAACACAATGCTTCGGCGCGGCGGTCCTTGGCCGCGAAGTTCCTTGCCGACTATCCGGCGTCATGGCTTCTGGCACAAGTCTATGAGATCGCCGCAAAGGCCTGCATCGACCTCAACGACGGCGAATGCGCACTACGGATGGGAGAGCAATCGCTCCATTTGCTCCCGGAAAATCCGCTGTTGCTAGTGCCGCTGGCGAATGTTCAGATTCAGCGGGGGCTCTTCGCACAGGCCCTTGATAGCGCATCGGCCGCCCTCAATCTTCTGGACCGTTTCGCGGCTCCCACGGGAACGCAGCCCCAACAGTGGAGCAAGCTGAAGCGAGAATTGCGGACGTCCAGTTATTACGCGTGTGGTCGAGTCTACGCCACGCAGGGTCTGGATGCGGCCGGCAAGAACCGCGATGCGCTGTTGGAGCAGGCGCTCGGTGCGCTTCGAGAAGCTGCGGCATTAAGTCCCGATGACCCAGAACCTATTTATCTCCGCGGCTTGGTCCAACTTGCGCTCGGAAGACGAGAGGACGCCATCGCCGATTTTCGTTTTGCCGCTGTCCGCAACAGCCCGGTGCAGGGACGGGCGCAAGATCAGTTAAAGAAGTTGAACTCGCGTGAGGAAACGGTTGAAAGCCGAAACCCTCCCGCGCCGTCCCCGCCACAAGCACAACGGCCTGCCACCGGGTACGCCGGATCGGAGCAGTGCAAGACCTGCCATCCGAAGGAATTCGAGGCGTGGCGGCAGACGGGCATGGCAAAGATGCTGCGGCCCTACCGGCCCGAGAATGTGATCGGGGATTTCACCTCGCAGAGCCACTTTGCCGACGCTGCGAGCGATCCAGTAGTTCGCATGAAGGTGGAGCACAACAGGCACGTCTTCGAGATCCAGGCGGAGCATGGAGTGTGGCGGCGTTATCCGGTGGATTACACGATCGGGTCCAAATGGCAGCAAGCGTATGCAACGCAGCTAGCGGACGGACGGATCCAGGTTTTCCCGATTCAATACAACGCCCTCAAACACAAATGGATTAACTACTGGCAACTCATCGATCCGGCCGGCAGTGTGCGGGCAGACGTCGCGAGTTTCTACAAGATGCCGGCGACGGCAAATTTCCAGAGGAACTGCGCCCCCTGTCACACCAGCCAGTTGCGCAGCGGCGGCATTGACGAGGCGAGTATGAGTCATGCCAGTTTCCAGGAGGGAGGCATTAACTGCGAAATGTGCCACGGTCCCTCAGCGTCGCACTCGATCGCCATGAAGGATGGCGGAACGGGCGGCAAAACGCCGCTGGAACCACCAGTTAACTTCGCCAGGATCGGCAACCGCGACGCCGTCGCAATTTGCGCGCAATGTCACATGCAATCCGCGATTCGGGATCCACGCGGGAAAGTGGAGTTCATTCCACGTTACAATCAGCGCCCGTACAACGAGTTTCTGCGTAAGGCATTCTATAAGGATGGGAGGTTCCGAGAGACGACGTTCATCGTCGAATCATTTATGCGTTCCGCGTGTTTCCGGAAGGGGCAGGCCCAGTGCGGGAGCTGCCACAACCCGCATTTGACCGGCGAGCCTGAGAATCATACGTCCCTGAAGTTCGCCTCAACGCCGGACGAGATGTGCCTGCAGTGCCATGAACAATACAGAAACGATCCCGAGCGCCACACACGTCATCGCGCGTCTTCCGAGGGCGCCAGGTGCCAGGCGTGCCACATGCCACGTATCATGAATAGTCTCTTGTTTCCGGCACGAAGCCACCAAATTGACGACAGACCTGATCCGGACGGAGCGCTCCGGTTCGGCCTGGCAGAGAGTCCGCTGGCTTGTCTGGAGTGTCATTCCACAAAAGACGCGCTGTGGGTTCGGTCGGAGTTGCGCTCCTGGAGCCGCCTCCGAACCGTTCAATCATCCAATGCCGCACCTTAGCCGTTGTCCACCGTTGGTCAAGGTGTCGCTCGTCGCCATTTGCAGCGCGGGCCCGCTGCTGATGGCGCAAAGCAACTCCACCTGCAAAGGCCCGGCAGACCTTCAGCGCGTCCTCGAGTCTCGACCCTCAGCGGGCGCATACGACGCGCTGGGAGCGTACTTCGCACAGCAGAAGCAGCTCGCCTGTGCAGTATCGGCGTTTGAATCCGCGCTACGGCTGGAACCCCGATCGTGGGAGGCGCACTATAACCTCGCGCTCGCCCTCCTCAAGACAGGCAATCTTCAGCGGGCCGAGCGCGAATTGCGAACCGCGATCCAACTGAAGCCGGACATGCCGCAAGCGCATGGCGCTCTTGGTATGGTGCTGAGCCAATCGGGTAAGACGGAGGCCGCGGCCGACGAGTTCAAGGCCGCTCTCAAGCTCGATCCACAATCGATTCCCGCGCTGGATGGACTGACCAAAGCGCTCATCGAGCAAAAGAGGTACACGGCGGCGATTGCGTATCTCAAGAATGCTCCCGCAGACCCCGGACTACAGTTGAATCTGGCGATCGCCTACTCAAAGAACGGCGACGCCGGAGAGGCGGTTCAAATGCTCTCGAAGCTGGTAAAGGAACAGCCTTCGTCTGCGCCGGCACACTCGAATCTGGCCATCGTCTACACCCAGCAGAGCCGCTATAGAGAGGCGGCTGACGAATTCCGGGAAGCAGTCCGGCTTGATCCGTCCGACGATGTGGCGCGCATCTCCATGGTGAAAGCGATGGCCGTGCTCGCCGAATTTGATGCAGCGCTTCCAGTGATGCAGGATTATGTCCGGCGAAAACCCAATGACTTTGAAGCGGTCTATCTGATGGGTGTTGTCGACCGCGGCTTGGGAAATTACGCGGAGGCGGAAACCTTCCTCAAGCGGGGCGTCCGATTGAACCCGAATCACTATGACGTTCGCTACAACCTCGGCTTCTCGCTCGCCAAGTTAGGCAAGCCCGAAGAGGCGCGCGAGCAACTGCAGAAGGCGTTGGAAATTGACCCCAATTCAAGTGAGGCGCGCTTTCAGTTGGCAGCGGTTCTCCGAACGCTGGGCCAACGCGATAAGGCAAGCGAGGAGCTGAAGGTTTTTGAGCGGCAGAAGCAGGCGAGTGTGCAAGAGAACGTCGCCGGCACCAAGGGAAGCCAAGCCAACGAATACCTCCAGGCGGGTGATGCCCGGCGCGCGGCCGAGTTGTACCGCGAGGCTCTCAAGCAGGATCCCGGGAATGCGCGCACCTACTACAACCTCGCTCTGGCTCTGCATCAATCCGGCGACTTTCCGGGCGAGCGGGATGCGCTGGAGAAAGCGATCGCACTCGATTCCAAGTTTGCCGCCGCTCTGAACCAACTCGGCTTGTTGGACCTGAATGCAGGCAAGACCGTGGAGGCCGAAAAGCGATTTCAAACCGCGATCTCGCTCGACCCTCAATACGCCGAAGCTCAGAGCAACCTCGGCGTCGTCTACGGGCAGCAGGGCAAAGCCAAGGAAGCGGAGCAACTGTTCCGGCAGGCGGTCGAAAACAACCCTCGTTACGGGCAGGCGCTGGTAAACCTTGGTCTCATTCTGGCGAGCCAGGGACGTTTTCCAGAGGCCGACGAGGCACTGCAAAAGGCCGTTCAGATCGAGCCGGGCAATGTTCGGGCGCTCGCGGCCCGCAGTATGGTTCAGACCCGTCTCGGCCGGGCGAAGGAGGCTCTCGAGGGTTTTCGCAAAGTGGTCGAGCTTGATCCCAAGTCGCCGGAATCGCACCTCAACGTCGGAATCGCTTTGGCGGATCAGTTCGATCTCGATGGAGCCCTGGCCGAATTCTCAGAGGCGGTCCGTCTCGCTCCCGCGGCGGCCGCGCCTCACTACAACAAAGGAAGGGTGCTGTTCGATCTCCGGCGCAACGACGAAGCTAGACCAGAACTCGAGACTGCCACCCACCTCGATCCCAACTATGCGGGCGCATGGTATCTTCTGGCGCTCATCCAAAAGCAGGCCGGGAATACCGATGCATCTATCCAACTGCTTGCAAAAATGCTGGCGCTCGAGCCGAACAACACCGATGCGCTGTACATACAAGGGCAGAATCTCCTGCGCAAGGGTGACAGCAGCGGCGCGGCCGTCCAGTGGCGAAAAGTGATCGCCATAAATTCAAATCACATGGAAGCGCTCTACAATCTTTATCGCTTGGTGGCGAAGTCCGATGCGACCGAGTCCCAACGTTTGAAGACCCGCTTCGAGAGTTTGCAGCAGAATCGGCACATCATGGATCGGGCGCAGACGTTGGGCAACTTCGCGCTGGCCTCGGCCGCAGCGCACGACTGGCCGCAAGCTATCGGCCAATTGAAGGAGGCACTCCAAGTGTGCGGGGAGTGCAGTGCTTTGCCGCTATTGCACAAGGACCTTGCACTGATCTACTGCCGTTCCGGGGATTGGAAGAACGGGCGTGCCGAACTGCTGGAGGCGAGAAAGCTCACGCCAAACGATCCGGAGATCGCTCAGGCGCTGGGCATTTTGGAGAGCATGCACAAATAGGCGGCTTCACTCGCTCACCAACAAATCCGAAAAAACGGCATGACCGGCGCAGTTTGTCGCCGAATTCCATGAACAAGACTCCGTTGCCCGCGTGCCCCGTAGCGATCAGTTGGCCCAAAGCGGCCTCCGTGTTCGCCAACTTCCCACCGTGAAAGGCAGCGATCTGTTTTTGCTTAATCCTGGAGGGAAAGAGCGGAGACTCGAATTGGTTCATCAAGACTAGTTTCCGCCCGGAACCTTCTTCGAGCAATCCGCGCATGAAATCGTCTTCAGGGAACAGCTCGACGTAGCGTCGCATCGCCTCCAGCGCTTCCGGGTACCGTTTTAGTGTGATAAGGCGCAGTGCGAGCGTCTTATGCAGCACCGGATCGTACGGTTCATTCCGCAGCGCGAATTTCAGACGATCAACGGATTCGTCCAAGCGGTTCAGTCTCATCAGAACTTCGGCCAGGTCCTGCTGTACAGCGGTCGAGACGGAGCCGAGCTTCACTGCCTTTTCGAGATGCTCAAGAGCCTCTATGTTTCGCGTATTGTCCGGCGCATCGTACAAGAGTTTCCGCCCGAGCGCGCCTTGTACGAAAGCGTCGTTAGGCATTTTGCGGGCGAGTTCGTCGAGCAGTTTTGTGTAGCGCGTCCTCAAGAGCGGCTGCCTCCCCATCAGTTCGCCGTACGCTCTGAGCAAAGTGAGTGGCGGAGCCGCCCGCGTGCCGCCCGGCGGAGCGTTTACGAAATCCAGGTCCGTTTCCTCCGAAGACACCGGCGGTACAGTAGCCGGGGCAAGCTGACCAATCCGCGCCACGATCCGATGGTTGGTGAGAGTCGAGTGCGATATCACCGCGGCATCCCGCGCCGGCATATGACAGCCAGCGCAGTTGTTCCGGGGTTGACGCGCCTTGGCCGGCAGGCGGCAACTGTTGTCCGTATGGCAAGTCAGGCAGCGGGCCCGAAAATACGCAGGCGCATCGACCGGCGCCACATGCGTGTGCGGGTCATGGCATGTGAGGCAGCTCAGTTTGCCGGCGCTGCCCGTGAAGCAGCGGCTTTGCGCCATCGCGGCGTGGTGTTCGAGCAAATCCGTGTCCGCGGCCACAGCCGTTCGGATCTTGAAGATCGCCAACGTATCGCTCAGCCACATGCCGGGACGAAAGTCGATGTAGTCCTTGCCGGGTTGGAGCACGCGCGCATCTCCGCCCTGATGACAATTCATGCAGATGTTCTCCGCCAGCCTGGCGGGGAGCCGGGCGGGATTGACGATCGACGTGTCAGCCCCACGGACAACGCCCCGAGTGCGTTCTTTTACGTGCAATTCGCCGGGGCCGTGGCAATTTTCGCACCCAATGGCCAGTTCGCGAAACGGGGGATCCCGATAGAGCCCATTTCTCTCCGGGACTGCCCGAGGTCCGCCACTGTGGCAAACGATGCAAGCAGCCTGAATGGGGCGGTTGAAGCCGTAGTCGGCAAACTCATAGCCCGGAGAGAAATCCCATGTCCCGGTTCGCGAATACAGAGAGAGAGGCGCCTGAAACAGGTGCTCACCCCGGCGAATGACGAACGAGTATCCATGATCACCCGAACCGACCGCGTACTCAAGAGGGTGGACGGTCTTGAATATCAACTTGTTCGCTTCCATCTTGGCTTCGCTCTGATAGAGGTCACGGTCTTTGGCAAATACTTCAAAAGTCCGGCTGAGTTTCTCGCTGGTGATACGGGGCGCTTGGCGAGCCGTCTCGAGCAGCGGCCCATTATGCACGGAGGCCATGGAACGGCCCATCCCTGTCTGGCGAAAGCTCCTCAAGATCTTGGGATGGCAGCGGCCGCAGACCTCCGATCCCACGTAGGCCACGCCTGGGGCTGTATTACGGTACGCCGGCGGCGAGTGCTGGCAAACAGCCAACCTCGTAAAGAAGCAGATCGCGGCCACGCAACGCAGGGTCGTCATCCCGCTGATCCCCACTCAAAACCTCCCCGCAGAACTCCCTGGACTTTGATTCCGAGTCTGATTATAGTTTGCAGAAACCCGGCAACGATGAACAGACGCACATTCAACTCCTGTATCGGCGCGGCGCTTGCGTCCGGCGGCTTGTGCACTTCTACCGGGATGGCTCGTTTACAGTAAGGATCTGATCCGCGGCGACCTGCTCCAGACGCTGTACGGCGCCGCTGGGCCAAGCGATTTCGAGCAGCCGGATCTTCTTCGACGATCCGAGGCCAAAATGGATTCGCTTGTCGCTGGCGGACAGGTAACTTCCGGCCGTGCTCACGAATGCGTGTTGTTCCAATCCGCCATCCGTGACCAGACGAAGTCTCGCACCAATGCCGTCGCGGTTGCTCTTCGTACCCACGAGATTGATCAAAAGCCAGTGGTTCTCGTTCCCTCCCTGGTTGCGGAGAATGATAGCGCGTCCATCCTTGCAATTGATCGCAACATCGAGGAATCCATCGTTGTCGAGGTCTCCGAAAGCGACACCGCGTGCGATCAGCGGAATCTGAAATGGCGCGCCGCTTTGCCGGGACACATCGACGAACTTTCCTGCCGTGTTTCTCATGAGAAGCAGCGGCTCCCGGTAACGCAGCGACGGCTGTGTCAATTCGATGTTGTCCATCACGTGCCCTTGCGCGACGAACAGATCGCGCCAGCCGTCGTTGTCGTAATCGATCAGTTTTGTGCCCCAACCGGAGTGCAACAGGGTGATCCCACTGACGCCGCTCGCATCCGATACGTACTCGAAGGTCCCTTTGTCATTGTGAAAAAGTGCGTATTTCTGGTTGCCCAGAGCATCCACGAAAACGTCCGGCCATCCGTCGTTGTCGTAGTCGGCGAAGTCGGCGCCCATACCGGCAAATACCTTGCCGTCCTGATCGTAGCCCAGCCCCTTCGCCAAGGCCATCTCGGTGAATGTTCCATCGCGATTATTGCGGAAGAGTTGCTCGGGGAACGTGTCGTTGGCGACGAATATGTCCGGCCATCCGTCCCGGTCGAAGTCGTTCACGGCGATTCCCAGACCCTTGCCAGGCGACGACGCGATGCCGCACTGCTTCGAAACGTCGGTAAACGTACCATCACCGTTGTTGTGATAGACGAGGTGGGTGGCCGGCCGGAACTGATCGGGAGAGCAGTACGCGCGGTAACCGGGACGGTGCTCGCCGCAGTAGACGTTTGATGCAAAGTCCCAGGCCAGGTAGCGCGTGACGATCAGATCAAGACGGCCGTCGCGGTCGTAATCCACGAAGCATGCGCCCGCACACCAACCGCTCCCGGCGACGCCTGCTTTGTCCGTGACATCGGTAAAAGTGCCGTCGCCGTTGTTGTGATAAAGGATGTTTCCTCCGAGATTCGTGACGAAGAGATCGGCGTATCCGTCGTTATCGTAATCCCCTGTCGCCACGCCCATGCCGTAAGAATGGCCCCGCACGCCGGCAGTTTCCGTAACGTCGGTGAATGTGCCATCTCCATTGTTCCGGTACAGGCGATTCCAAAAGCGCGGATCGGACTTATCGGGAGCCGCGCTGAGAGGCATCGGGTCGCGGAGTGCGGCGCCGTTCACGAAGAACAGATCGAGGTGGCCGTCGTTGTTATAGTCGAACATCGCCACGCCCGCACCCATGGATTCGGGGAGATACTTCTCATTGGTCCGGCTGGCTTCGTGTTTAAATCGGATTCCGGACTTTTCTGTGACGTCGGAGAACACGGGCAGCCGGGAGGTTTTCGCGGTTTGAGCGAGTACCAGCCGCAAACGCGCGGCCGCAAAGGGAGCGAGCAGGAAGAAACGGCGATTCAGCATAGGCAGGGCTGCCTGCCGATGATACAACGAACATGGCTTCAGCCGAATTCTTGTACAGTTGGAAATATGCAGGACTTGCTCAACCACGCCCGGGCGACTCAGGGCTTGGTAAAAGAGAATCTCGCGGTGCAACTCCGCGAAGAGATCCTTGCGGGTAGAATCGCCCCAGGCGAGAAGATCATCGAAGGCACGTGGGCCCGCCAGTCCGGAGTGGCGCAGAGTTCCGTTCGGGAAGCGCTCAATATTCTCGTGGGTGAAGGCTTCGTGACAAAGGGACACGGCCGGAGCGCGCGTGTAGTGAAACTAAGCGAGTGCGACATCATCCAGATCTACCAGGTTCGGGGTGTACTCGAGGGGCTGGCTGCGCGACTTGCCGCATCGCAAGCACTACCGTTGACTAATTTGGAAGCGGTCCTCGCACAGATGCGGGATGCCGTTCAAATTAACGATGTCCGCAAGGTGGTCGGCTGTGTGCTGCGGTTTCACCTCACACTGCTCGAGATGCCCAAAAGTCCATTCCTCCTGGAACATGCCACCCGATTGATCGTGCCGCTGTATGCGTTCACGCTCATGCGTGCGCGAGCCAAGAACCTGGACGCGAGTCCCTGGGCACCGCATCTCGCGCATCACCAGCAGATCGTCGATGCGATCCGCACGGGGAACCCATACTTTGCGGAGAACATGGTAGTCCATCTCATAAATCAGTTCCTTGAGTCGGCACTGACAGTTTGGGCCCACTAGCCCGGTACGAGCGTTTGCCGTGTGTTCGATATAAGCGCTTAAAGTTCGCCCCACCCCCCCTTGACTTGTGTTTCTGTATCTGACATAGTTCGCATATTGACTTTTGACGAAATGGCGGCAGGGGTGGTCATTGCAACTAACGATAGTCTTAGTTAATCGGATTACTCGGTAAATCGCTGCTCGGTTTAAGCGCTCAACAGGGCTGTGTTTTGCCCTACATGAGGTTTGTTGGAGGGATACATGTTTGTAATCTCTAGATTCAGAAGCCTCGGCTTTCTAGCCGCTCTCATCCTAACTTTCGCTCCTACCCGGGTTCAAGCCCAACTTTCTTCCGCTACTGTCACGGGCATCGTCCGCGATTCGAGCGGGAGCGTCGTTCCGAGCGCCAAACTGGTTCTGAAGAGCGCCGACACCACCGCTGAACGAACAGTTCAGTCGAACAGTGCGGGCAACTATGTGTTCCTGAGCGTCTCCCCGGGCTCGTACAGTATCGAAGCCACTGCCACCGGCTTTGAGGTCACGCGGATCTCGAAAGTCACGTTGGAGGTGAACCAGACCGCAACCATCGACATTACGATGCAGGTCGGAACGGTTCAGCAGACCGTGACGGTGGAAGCGGCCGGTGAACTGGTCCAGAGCGCAACGGCGGAACTGGGCGCGACCGTGACATCAAAGCAAGTCGTCGATTTGCCGTTGAATGGCCGTAACTTTACTCAGTTGTTGTCGCTGACGCCAGGCGTTGCTCCCGTCAGCGTTTCGCAGAATTCGGGTGGATTCGGAAACGTTGCTTCGGGAACAACATTTGTGTTTCCCGCGATCAACGGCCAGACCAATCGCAGCAATTTGTTCATGACCGACGGTCTAAATAATCAGGGCGCATTTTCCAGCACCTACGCAGTTCCTCCCATTATCGACGCACTGCAGGAATTCAAGGTCAATTCGCACAATGAGGCTGAAGCTGGCGGCGTTCTGGGCGGCATCATCAATGTCGCGACGAAATCGGGTACTAACGAACTGCACGGTTCCCTTTGGGAGTTCGTTCGCAACGACGCGTTCAACGCCCGCAACCCGTTCCAGCAAAGCGTGACGGTATTCCGGCAGAACCAGTACGGCTTCGCCGTTGGCGGCCCGGTCTTTTTACCCAAACTGTACAACGGGAAGAACAAGACGTTTTTCTTCGGCGCCTATCAGGGTTTCCAGTATTCGCAAGCTGCGAACTCGTTCCAGCACTTCCCCACGGACGCAGAACTTGCGGGCAACCTGGCAGGCCAAGCCCAGGCCTATAATCCGTTCTCGACCCGCGCCGATCCTACCAGCCCCGATCCGGCGAACCCTCGCCTCATCCGCGACCCGTTCCCAGGAAACCAGATCCCGCAAAGCTTAATCGACCCACGGCTGCCGAATTTCTTGAAGCAGATCCGTCCGCCGCTGTTCAACACAGGGAATGCTAATAACAACGCGGAAGACAACACGCCGTTCATTCAGCATCAGAAGGAACTCACAGGCCGCATCGATCACAATCTCGGAACCAAGGATTTCTTTTGGTTCCGTTATAGCTCGATATACTACGATACGTCCGGCTCGGGCGGCATTCAAGGCGTCCTGAATAGGATCTCCGATAATCCAGGCCAGAACTTTGGTGCAAGCTGGGTCCACACCTTTAGCCCCAGTCTGGTACTCCAGGCGCAGTATGGCCGGTCACACCAGGAGACCAATGTCTCGGTTCTGTACAACAACCTGTCGGCCAGCACCATCGCAGGTCTTGGCTTCGACCCGAATTTCTACGGCAACTTCATTGGCGGGGCGTCAGTGTGTGCCCAGCGTTCGCGATCGCAAACTACACGACTATTCCGGGAAGCAGCTTGTCGAATAATCCGAATGAAACGAACGTGCATCAGTGGAAAGCAAATATGACGAAGATCTGGGGCAGCCACACACTCAAATGGGGCGGCGAGATCAACAGCAGCACGTTCGAATCGCTGTACAACAATGCAAATTCGTCCTATGCCACGCAGCAGACCAACAATCCGCTGGATGCGTCGGGTGGTAATGCGATGGCGTCGTTCCTGCTGAACGTGCCGGATAGCGCCGGACGCCGCAACGTCCACGAGACGACGCGGTGGGGCGGCGTTATGGGTTTCTACTTCTCGGATTCCTGGAAGGTAAGTCCGGCCTTGACGGTCAATATCGGAATGCGCTACGACCGGACTTTCATTCCGCCCTATGGTCTGCCGAGTACGGTAGGCCAGAACGGTGGTATCGAAGCAGGTTCCATCAACTTCAACAACGGTACATACGTCGTCCAGCAATTACCGCCCTCTTGCACCTCGCGGGGCCACGCGCCGTGTATCCCTGGTGACGGCACTTTGCCGGCTCACGTTGTGGTCTCCGATACGGGCAAGATCTATCACGACACTACGACGAACTGGGGACCGCGCCTCGGTGTCGCT
This sequence comes from Bryobacteraceae bacterium, assembly GCA_963770345.1. Lineage (GTDB taxonomy): Bacteria > Acidobacteriota > Terriglobia > Bryobacterales > Bryobacteraceae > CAVYPH01. The sequence continues at coordinate 349,477 of CAVYPH010000005.1, forward strand.
TACCGCCTGACGAACACCACCGCGATTCGCGCAGGCTTCGGGATCTTTTACGACAACTGGGCGGCAGTCACGCAGACCTCCCAGAACTACGAAGGCACGTGGCCGGATATCGGACAGCAGCTTGCCAACAATCTGAATGTTCCAACCCCGGCGGCGCCTACGCCAACGATCAAAGGGCAAAGTCCGTTCGCGGGGGGAGGCGGAGCTTTCCCGGCCCCCACGCCTTTCGAGCAGGTCCAGTGGTACATGGATCCGTACGCGAAGAACCCCTACTCCATGCAGTGGAACTTTGGTATCGCGAAACAGTTGAACGACTCAACCACGGTGACGGTGGACTATGCCGGGTCGGGGAGTCGCCGCCTGGACGTCGGTGGCTATTACAACGTCGCGCTTACGCCCGGTCCCGGCGACCCGCGGCAACGCCAGCCGTTCCCGTACATCCACCCGACCTACTACGACCGCAGCATTGGACGCGGCAACTACAATTCGCTGCAATTCCTGATGAGCAAGCGCTTCTCGCGCGGCTTGTCGTACCAGGTTTCCTACACCTACTCGAAGTCGATCGATATCGGATCGTCGGGCTGGTATGGAGTGGAAGGCCAGTCTGTACAGGATCCGTATCACTACAATAACGACCGCAGCGTGTCGGGTTTCGATCTGACACAGGTGCTGAGCGTGAACGTGGTGTATGAACTGCCCGTTGGAAGGGGCAAAAAGTTCGCCACCGGCAATAAGGTTGTCGACTACATCATCGGCGGCTGGCAGACGAACGCCATCGGAATCGCACGGTCGGGGCTTCCGTATAACGTCACGGTCACGGGGGATAGCGCGAATACTGGCAACACAGGCTATCTGAGAGCGAATCTTGTCGGAAACCCCAACATTTCGAATCCAAACAGCGGCGCGTGGTTCAACACATCGGCGTTTGCGGCTCCGGCGCCGTACACCTTCGGCAATCTAGGACGGTACCCATTGCGAAGTTCTGCGCTCTGGAATGTCGACGCATCGGTATTCCGGGAGTTTCCATTTATGGAAAGCAGGTCGGTCGAATTCCGGGTGGAGTCCTTCAACACGCCGAATACCGTCATCATGGGAACTCCAAATGCTAATTTGAGTAATCCCGCGACTTTCGGTACCGTCACGGGTACAGCGAATTCGCCTCGATCACTGCAACTGGGCCTGAAAGTCAGGTTCTGATGCGATCTCTTTTTGTTGTGAGCGCGCTTATCAGATCGAGAGCGCGCGCTGATAAGCAGACCTTTCTCCCGCATTGCGCGGCGGCGGCTGGCCGGTCAAACGGGCAGGAGTGGACCGATGGCGGTCCCTCACCAGGCGTTCCTTCCACTGCAATTCGCGAATATTCCCAGGCCAATGGTAGGCGCTGAGCTGTTCCAGTGTTCGCTTGCTGATCTTCCGGATTTTCTTGCCGGTCCCTTTCGCGAAGCGCGCGACAAAATACTCAACGAGTAAGGGAATGTCTTCCCCTCGTTCGGGCAGCGACGGAACCGCGATCGGGAAGACATTCAACCTGTAGAAAAGATTGTCAATCTCGGAAATCTCGTCGGCGTTTCTCATGACGCTATGAACGGCGCGGAGCTGAATGAGCACATCAAAGTCTTCGCGGCGCCGTGGCCCGGTCATTACTGTAGTCGAACGCGCTGGTGCGGCGGGTTGAGCGGCAGAGTCGCCGCATGTCGGCTGTGGAGATGGCCCAGGTTGATCGTGAATGAGCTAACAATCACGAAACCTGCGCGTCACCGATCTTGTTGTTCAGGCGGCCCTGCGCTCGTACCGATGGTGAAGGCCGCCGACCTCCGGGATCGAGATAACCCGGCCGGCCTTTGGTATTTGGACGGGTCGCGGTTCCGGGCTGTCCTTCTGCAGTGCTAAATGTGTCGGGTCCGATGATAGTAAGCGTAGAACGCCTGCCGGGGGCGGTACACGCTGGTTTCGTTCAAGACGATGACATGGTCCAAACATTCTCGGCGAATGGTACCGATGACCCGCTCGACCTGCCCCTAGTGCAACGGCTCGTTAAGCTTTATCGCGAATTGTCTTATCGGGCTGGTTTTGTCGGCGTATGGTCAGAAATCCGACCTGTCCCTCGTGCGCCCAGCATCGCAATCGATCTTCCGCTCAAAGTGCTGGTCTGGGAGAGTGCCGATGGCCAGATGTGGATCTCGTACAATGCTTCGGCGTATCTGCAGACGCGGCATCGTTTGGATTCTGACTTGCTTAAGAATATCGCGGTGGTCGAAGAGTGGGCCGCCAAGGTGGCCGAATGAAGACACGTGGCCAAGCACGAATCTGGGCGATAGTTGGCACCATTGGATTTGCAGCCCTCATCGCGATTCAATTTGTCAGACCCCCGATAACCCATCCGCAAGTAACGGCAGATCTTACAGCGCCGCCCGAGGTCAAACAGATTCTGCGGACTTCCTGTTACGACTGTCATTCGAACGAAACCAGGCTCGCGTGGTTTGACGAAATCGTTCCGGCTTACTGGCTGGTCGCGAGTGACGTAAAGGCCGGACGGCGCAGACTGAACTTTTCGGACATCGGAACCCTTCCGGCCGCGCAACAGAAAGCCGCGCTGTACGAGTCGGTGAGCCAGATTCAATTGGGGGCGATGCCGCTGCCGGCCTACTCGCGCCTCCATCGCGAAGCTGTCCTCACGCCGTCGCAATTGGACCTGCTTAAGAATTATCTGAATCCTGCGGCAGCGGCCAGCGCTGCACCTGCGTCTGATCTTACAGAGGACGACGCACAGTACAAACAGTGGATTGAAGGCACCCACACAACGCCCGTCGTAGCGCGGACGCCGAACGGAATCGAGTTCTTGCCCGACTACAAGAACTGGAAAGCAATCAGCTCCACCGATCGCCTCGACAATCAAACCATGAGGGTGATCCTGGGTAATGATACGGCCATCCAAGCAATTGCCGAAAACCATACCAACCCGTGGCCGAATGGCGCCAGCTTTGCCAAGGTCGCCTGGTCACAGCGTAACGATGGTCAGGGCCATGTTCAGGCTGGAGCGTTCGTCCAGGTCGAATTCATGATCCGAGACAGCAATAAATATGCGGCGACGAAAGGATGGGGCTGGGCGCGCTGGCGTGGCGCTGGACTGACTCCGTATGGCAAGGACGCCACGTTCACCGAGGAGTGCATCGGATGCCACACTCCCGTCCGCAATAGCGACTATGTCTTTACGATCCCAGTGTCGAGAAAATTCAATGCGAGTTTGCCATGGAATCCGCTGCAAGGAAGCGTGATTACGTCTTCGTTCGATCGTCAATCCTCAACCATGAGCACGCTGTACGGTAATGATGTCGCCGTGCAACATTCCCGAATGCACTCCAACTCCGACTACCCGCCAGGTTCCGCGTTATCCCTGGTGACCTGGACTCAGCGGGAGGATCCTCGCTGGTTTGGAGCTAACATTCCCAGGGAGGTGAGGTCAGTGGAGTTTTTAACCAGGGCTGCCGGTGATGACAGGCAGCCTATATACGTCTATGAGAAGTATGAAGGCTCGCCGCTCCAACGGACCTTGTCGGAAGACGGCCACTCCACTCGTGCCACATATCTGCTCTCTCTGCGAGCTTCGGTGATGCCATAGCAACTCGGTGACTAGCATGAAAACGATGGCCAAAAAGTTCTCGCCCCTAACGTCCCGAGTATTGACCTTACGGCCCATCTCGGTTCCCGGGTTGCTCTGTAATCATAGGGGTGCGGGCGGTCTGATTCGGGACTAGGCGGTCAGTGGCGCATCTCGACCCCAGAGAAACATTCGGGGTGCAATTGTTTCTTCTTTCAAACCGGCCTCGACGGATTCTTGCGCTTCGTCTTTTAATTCAAACGATTCAACAATGCGGCAGTCACCATAAGCGGAATCGAGTTGGCGGAGAAGATCAAGAAGGGCCAGTTCAAGACCTGCGAGTTCGGCGGTTGCAGAGCGACCATGTCAGAAATGTGGAGTGCGGTGCTCGCCGTTTGAGCCCATGGGGACACTCAATTTGGAAATCTCAGCCAATCTTGCCCCTGGCTCGAGTTTGCACCAGAGCCCTGAGGAGTTCGATCACTTAACCCCACGTCCCTCCGGACAACAAGCAGTGTTCCAATACTGCACGACCAAGGTTTGCTCCGCTTAGCACTCCGATGAGTCGCCCGGTAAACGTAGTGGCTGCCCAACGACACCGTAACCACACCGGTCGTCCAGTATCGCTTAGTGCCATGGTGTGGGATCGAACTGGCACGAGTGGAGTGGTAAATGCAATGCAAACAGGGAAGGAGAAAAAGACGTCATGAATCGGGATGCAGATCACGTTCCCCAGGTAGGTCGGTAAGTCTTCCGGCGTTCACGCCAGGGTGAGACAAGGAGCATTAAGAAATGAAATACCGGAAGCTGGGAAATACTGGGCTCATTGTAAGTGAGGTGGCTCTCGGCTCGATGCAGTTCGGCGGCAAGATGAATATGGGTAACCTTGGCCAGGAGCAAACCACGCGGATGACACAACTGGCGCTGGACGGTGGCATCAATTTCATTGATACGGCGGACGTCTACAGCCTGGGGGAAAGCGAAACGCTGTTAGGTAGCGCCTTGAAGGGCATCAGAGAAGAAATCGTTTTGGCCACCAAGGTCCGGTTGCCCATGGGTGAAAACTTCAATCGGAGTGGCGCTACCCGCGTGAACATCATGCGCGAAGTGGACGCTAGCCTCCGGCGATTGCAAACTGATTACATCGACCTCTACCAGGTGCACGGATGGGACAGCAACACGCCTTTGGAGGAAACGCTGCGGACTCTCAACGACCTCGTGCGCCAGGGGAAAGTCCGCTATATCGGGCTTTCCAACCTGATGTCGTGGCAGGCTGCGACGGCGGTGATGCTTCAGGAGCGCCTCGGCCTTGAAAAATATGTGACGGCACAGATGTACTACAGCCTCGTCGGCCGCGGACTCGAGTACGAATTCCAAACATTTGCCGAGTACTACAACATCGGCATTCTGGTCTGGAGCGCACTGGCGGGGGGATTCCTGAGCGGCAAGTACAGCCGGAACAATCCGGCACCCACTGGGACACGCTTCGCGGAGGCGGGTCGGTTCGTACCTTTCGATAAGGAAAACGGTTACAAAATCGTCGATGTAGTGAAAGAAGTCGCCAAGCGGCACGATGCGAGCCCTGCCCGGGTGGCCTGGCGTGGGTGCTGGGACGCCCGGCCGTTAGCAGTGTGATAGTTGCTGCCCGAAAACCCGAGCAATTGGAAGACAACATCCGCGCCGTGGACCTTCGGCTCTCAGCTGAGGATGTGCGGCTGCTCGATGAGGTTTCGGACCCAGGCGTTCCCTATCCGAAGTGGATGGTCCTTCAACTCGACACCGCAGAAGACCCGCGTCCAAAAGTGCTACACCCTGAACAGTACGGGGAGGATGGACATTGGAAGGACCTCCGCGGTAGCCGGTGGTCCGGCTGAGAGTTAATTTTCCCCGACAGCGTCTGTTGACCGACTTCTTCAAGCGGCTCGATCAGAAAATGGTTCCCCGAATGACTCAATGTGACTATCGGTATAACTTCCCGGGTGGGCCGGCTTCTGCACCGCGAATCATTCAACGCAGCCGCTTAGTATTCGTGCACGTAACAGTGCATTTACGACCCGACTGTAAGCACAATGAAGTGCGGACCTACACACTTCCCGGCAATTGCTCTCGTCGACGGAATGAAAACCAAGAACGATGCGCGTCGAACTGAAGACGCGTGTTGAATCCTTAGTAAACGGAGAATCAGCTTAATCTTGACTATTGTCGCGCTTCGGCGACGTACAAGAGGTCAGCTCGCGTTTACGTTACAACCTTGCGAGCGAACCGATCTGTACTCAGCGAGGCACTTACTTGACTCGACCGATTTTATACCAGCTAGGTAAACTGACTCCAATTCCCGCAGTGCTATGGACGAACCGACCTTTCAATCTTGGTTCGAATCAATGCCCGGGGTTTTGTGCGAGCTGACCGGATAATGAAAGCCGGACTTTGAAAAGTTGTACTGGAAGTATGCGTACGGGTAGCCGTAATCGTGCCCCTGCGTGGTGGTCTTGAGAAATTGTCCAGCGAACAGGCGAGCGTAACCAAAGCCAAAGGTCAGTCCTTTATTCAACCCGTATTCAGCGACCAGATCGAGTTCGTTGCCGATATGACGGCTCGCGCCGGGATGGGCGGGAACCTCAATTGCTCCACTGCTGTTGTAGAAATTGTCATTTGAAGTGGCCAGCCAGTAGCCTTCGAATGCCTCTTTGAGTCTTCCATTTCTTGGTGAGTTCTTGTTCCACGCCGACTCGAAACTGCACCAGGTTCCGGCGGCCGACCAGATCGGCGAAGCCGTATTTGTCATGATTAGAAGGATAGATCTGGTCAAAAGTATTCCAGTCACGGCCCGCCGGATTTTTCGTTCCGGAGGCGTAGTTGCCCTCGATAAAAACGCGCGGCGACACGGCAACCTTGGGAAACGTTTTCGCGAGGCTGGCATAGCCTGCCCACGCGCGTATGGAGGATGCGCCGAGCGAACCTGTCTGCCCGTCAAATTCGGCGTCGTAGTCGAAGTCGGCGGGAAGTTCACCCTTCATGTGCAGACCGATGGTTACTTCACTAAGGTGCCCGCGCCCGACCGTTTCCGGAAAAGCAGAGTTCGCGGGTGCGACGCGCCATAGAACGTAGGGCTCGAAGGTTGCTTTCGGAATGGTGTTCTCGAGGCTTCCGTAGACTCCGTACAGGTTGTTGCCCGGAAGTGCGTTGTGTAAGTCAGCTATTGTCGCCCGGCACCACGGAAGAGGCGAACACGCTGACTTTGTAGCCCGGATGATGAATGTCGACCCGCGCGACGTTGAAAGTGCGACCGACGTTAAGCCAGTTGGATGGCCCGATTACACGCTCGTCGCCGAATGCGAGAACCTGCCGGCCCGCCACGACGTCCATCCAACCTGCTGTGGAGCTGCCTACCTGAGCGTAGCCTTCCCAAAGCGTCCAAACGTCCTCGTAAGGGTTGGCGTTTGGAATGTGGTGATTGAAGAAGATGCGGGAATCCTGTACTTCGCCATGAAAGATCAGCCAGTCCTTTGGCTGAATCGTCACCCATACGCGCAAGCGGTCCAGGAGGTAAAAGTCACGGGTTCGCGTATAGCCGATGCCCGACGGACCCTCGAGCCGACCACGATATTGGCCGCCGATGCGCAGCCAACTCGGCAACGACTCGTCTAGCTCGGCGACGGGAAATAACCATTCTGGCGGATCATCGCCGGGCGATGGGTCGGGTGCAACACTGGACTGGCCGGTCGTACTTGAGCCAGTGCTCGTTTGGGCATTGACCCGTCCTGGAGTGATGCTCACACCCACCCAAAGCATTAACGCTAGTAGGGCATTTACTCTCATCGAAATGGTTGCACACAACATGCAACAACTTGCGCGAAACGCGATGTTGCACATTTACTCCAGAGCTGCCTGAACTTCTAAAGAGATCCAGCTTCCGAACAAATTCGCCAAAGCCCGTCAAAGCTTCAGGACGCGCTATTCAGCGATGATAAGCTCCTTTTCCGCTGGGATTCTTGCGATTAGTTCCGGGCCAAGATTCAGGTGCGAAGTTACCGCTTCCGGCGGCGCATGCCTGAGCCAGTTATTCAGGGAGACATCGACAAACTGATCCGCCTTGAACATTTCCAAAAAGGTGGCGTCGGTGTCGCCAGTGTTTTCGATGTAATGGGTCGCAACCCTGGGAACAAAGCCGACATCGTTGGCATTGAAGTCCATCGTGCGGGCTCTTCCCTCGTTCATGATTATGGTCATGCGTCCTTTGCCCGCGAGCCAGAACTGCCACTCGCTTGCATTGGGATGCCAGTGCAATTCGCGCAAGGCTCCTGGCTTGAGAGTAACGAGCGCGGCGGCGACATTCTTGCTTGGCGGGAAAGTTACGCGAGTCCACAATACGAACTTCGCCTCCCGGTGTTTTCTTGGTGGGGGCCATGCTCGACATTTTGAACGTGTATTGGATGGGAGATTCCACACGCCGTCCTCCAATCGCTGCCTTGTCTTGCGCGAGAGATTGCGGGAGCTTTGCCGGGAAAATGTAAAGCTCGTCCGTTGGCAGCTTTGCGACGGCGCTCTGGTCGAGTCTGAAATTTTTCGCCAAGATATTGCGTGGTGTGTGCGCAATCGTTTCGGAGAGAAGGAAGGTGCCGTCTTCCGAGAAGTCACCTTCATCGAACACCAGCAGGAACTGGCAACCATCCGGCCCAAGTCCCTGAATGGAGTGGGGATAACCTGCCGGGAACAACCACAGATCGCCCTTTTGCACGTCGTCGATGAACATTGTGCCGTCGGGATTCAGCACTGTGACGCGAGCGTTGCCGTACTCCATAATGGCCCACTCATCTGCGGTGTGCCAGTGCAATTCGCGGAAGCTTCCGGCGGTGAGCCGCATGTTTACACCGGCCAAGTCCTTTGAGCTCGGCAAAACTGTCGAGTTTACCTCGTGCGTCCATCCGCCCTCCTGCATCCGCTTGTGCACCAAATCGAAGGAGTACCAGACCGGACCGATATCGCCATGATCCGTCGGGGGAGGCATATTTGAACTTGGGTTCTGGTCCAGCAGCGGCTTGTTTTCCGGTCCGGGATCGCTCGCAGAAGTATCCTTTTCGGCTTTGCGTGTATCTTTCGTCTCCTGCGCATGCGCCGTGAGACCAGCCAACCCTGCTGCTGCAAGGACTGTAGGGCTGACTCGTAGAAAATTCCTTCTCGAAAGCCCTTCTGTGCTCGGCTCATGAACTTCGCCACCCTGGGTGACCTGGTTTACTGCTCCGGGCTCGCCGTCGATCGTGGCCTTTTCAAATTCTTTCATGATCCTGTCTCCTCTCGGATGTGCGCCTGTGATCGAGTGTGCAAAGGAAGGGCCAACCGTACAATCGCAGTACGTAAAAGGGCCCAGTTAGTCAGGAATCATTGACTTCGAACGGCGTTCGCGACATGTAGCTGCGCAACCGAGTTTAGAGATCGACAGGTGTGTCGCCATTGCGTCTCATGTTCATCACGCTTTGCTGGCTGAGCCGTGACGATCGCATCTCACATGACGCGGACTTCTTGTTGGCCGGGCAAATCCAAGTGTCCAGTCTGCCGAAAGGTGTTTGCACAGCCGAGTTCAACGTCCTCCTCTTCAACCCGCTTGGCAGCAGCGACCCCTTCCACCAATTCGAACGTATTTCAAGATCTACACCTCACGCTCAAGGAAATCTCTCTCCGTACGCGCCAGAGTATTTCTCGGCACCAAGAGTGATGCTTGCCAATTTACTGGTGCGGTGGGTGTCCCCCATCGCAACAGAAGACACTAGCGCCATCAGCTACCCGCGGTGGATGGATGTATGCGGCCCAGGCCCGATACTCCCGTTATCCTGTGAAAGCGTGGCGGGATTTTGCCGCAGACTGACCGTCTAGGGAACTGTTTCGTTCGCGCTGACGGCGTTGTAGATGATCCGTTGGCTAGGACACAACGTCCCGCGCTATAGCTCATTCCACCGACGCTACTGCTCGCAGCGGCGCCGACGATCTTTGAGGAGGATTAAGTCCCAGCCGTTTCATCTTGGAGATTAAGGTCGTCCGCGGCAGGCCCAGTCGGGCGGCAGCGCCATTCCGGCCACCAAGCACACCCTCCGTTTCGAGGAGAGTCTGCAGGATGTGCGAACGCTCTGCCTGTTCTAGCGTGACAGGCGCCAATAACGCCGCCTGTGTTGTGCAGGTAAGTTCGGACAGCGAACCATTCAGCACAGGGCCAGTCGAGAGAATTAACGAGCGCTCAACGAAGTTTTGCAGTTCCCGGATGTTGCCCGGCCAAGGATGACGCACCAGACCCGCCATGAATTCCTCTGAAATAGCTTTGATCGGCTTTCGCATACGATCCGCGTAATCCATCGCAAAATGGCGGGCCAACAAACGGATATCTTCGTGACGCTCACGCAGCGGCGGCACCTCAATGGGGAAGACGCTAAGACGGTAGAAGAGGTCGGCGCGAAATTGACGTTCGTCGACCATCCGAACGAGATTCCGATGTGTGGCGCAGATCACGCGCACATCGGTATGAATCGTTGCAGCGCTGCCTAAACGCTCGAACTGCCTTTCCTGCAGGACCCGTAGAAGCTTGGGCTGTAGCTCTAGCGGAATGTCACCGATCTCGTCCAAAAATAAGGTGCCCCGATTAGCCCGCTCAAACCGCCCAATACAGCGCGCGATCGCACCAGTATACGCACCGCGCTCGTGACCGAACAGCTCACTTTCCAGCAAACCGGAAGGTATGGCGGCGCAATTGACCTTCACAAATGGACCGCTTGATCGATCGCTGCATTTGTGAATGGCTTGCGCGATCAGCTCCTTGCCGGTTCCTGTTTCCCCCTGGATCAACACAGTGGCCTCGGTCGGGGCTACGAGGCGAACCAGGCCAAGGACTCGCTGGAGCGCGGCGCTGTTTCCGATAATCGCCCGGGTCGCGTCCTCGATTTCGAAGCACTCCGCACTCGGGCACTGCGTATTCATACTTCCCATAAATGCTTCCTTTCGACTTAGTGTTCAGCTGCTGATTGAATAGCCTTGAGCAAAGTGTCCCGGCGAACAGGTTTACTCAAAAAGTCGATCGCGCCGCCCTTCAATGCCCGCTGGCGCGAGGCTTCATCCGAATGGGCGGTGATAAAGATGAGCGGGATGTCGCGTCCCTCGGTCTTCAAATGATTCTGAAGCTCGAAACCATTCATTCCAGGCAAATAGACGTCCAGGATGAGACACGCAGTATCATCGACGCGCTCGGAAGCCAGGAATTCTTCCGCCGACGCGAAAGCGTCGACATTGAATCGAACCGATCTCATGAGGCTCTTCAGCGCCTCGCGTATCGACGCATCGTCATCCACGATCGAAATGTGGCGGGGCGGGCACTTCTCGGTTACCGCTCCCGCTTTGCTCTCTTCGACAATCTTCATCTCGTTTAAATCGTAAACGCTCCCCCGGCCGAAGGCTATCCTGCTTTGGTAGGAGGCACTATCCTGCTTTGGTAGGAGGTGCTACTTTATTTCGCGACGGAAGGCTTTAGTCTTTCGAACATCCTTACCAGGTCAGCCAGCGACTCGGCCCCCATCTTTTCCATGACATGTCCGCGGTGGGTCTTTATAGTTAACTCGCTCGTGCCCAGCTCGGCACCGATCTGCTTATTGAGCAACCCGGAGACAACCAGCCTCAAGCACTTCCTTCTCTCGAACTGTCAGGGAGTCGTAACGGGCGCGCAACTCCTTCATCTGCGCTCGCTCGTTCCACGCCACACGGTCCTTCGCAATCGCCTCTTGAATTGCACCCAGTAGTTCTTGACCGCGGAACGGTTTGGTGAGGAACTCAACCGCACCGGCCTTCATGGCGCGCACGGTCATGGGGACATCAGCATGGCCAGTAATAAAAATGATGGGGATGTGGACGTTGGCCTCGGCCAAGGCACGCTGAAATTCGAGTCCGCCCAAATCCGGCAGCCGCACATCGAGCACCAGGCATGCCGGCGTCTCGGGGCGCTTGCGGCTGAGAAACTCGCGCGCCGACCCGAATGTCTCGACCCGCAAGCCTACGGACGCGATGAAGCTTCTTAACGGCGTCACGGACGGACGCGTCGTCATCAACCACAAATACGATCGGATCGGGGTCCGTCATGACGCTGTTTCACGGTCGGCCGGCAGCGTGAATTGAAGCGTCGCGCCGTGGTCGCTGTTGGTGCTGGCCCACAACCGGCCACCGTGAGCCTCGATTATGGAATGGCAGATGGACAAGCCCATGCCCATCCCTTGGGCCTTAGTCGTAAAGAATGCGTCGAAAATTCGCCTGAAATCCTTCGCATCGATTCCGACACCGGAGTCTCGCACCGCAATGAGCACTTGATCCGAGTCCTGCCTCTCCGACCGTATCACGAGGCGTCGTGGCCGATCAGTAACCGCGCTCATGGCTTCGATGCCATTCAGGACCAGATTCACGATCACTTGTTGCAATTGGACTCGGTCGCCTATTGTAGCCGGGAGATCGGTGGCCAGCTCGGTCTGGAGCGCAACCTGGTTTCTGGACGCCTCCGCTTGCATGAGACCGCCAATCTCGCGAATGAGTTCATTTATGTGCACCTTCGTTCTTTCAGGATTAGCCTTCGTGAACATGGCGCGAATGTGCCGGATTACCTCGCTGGCGCGTGTTCCATCTTGCGCTATGCAGTCCACCGCCGCGCGCGCCTCTTCTAGATTCGGTGGTTCGCTGGAGAGCCACTCCATGCAGGCGTCGGCGTTGGTGACAACTGCGGCGAGGGGTTGGTTTATCTCGTGGGCGATAGAAGCGGCCAATTCGCCCATGGTCATCACACGTGTGATGTGCGCCAGATCTGCGTTTGCCTTACGCAGTGCTTCTTCGGCTCGCTTTCGGTCCTCGATGTCCGTCATGGTTCCGTACCACTTGACGATGTTGCCTCTCTCATCGCGCAACGGTAGGCCGCGGATCAAGAACCAGCGATATTCCCCATCGGCTGCTCGCCGCACGCGCGCTTCGTTTTCAAACGTCTCGCCAGTAGCCAGGGCTGAGCGCCACTTGTCCAGATGCTTGTCGATGTCCTCCGGGTGAAACGGCGTCGTCGTCCCCGCGCCCTGCATCTGTTCCAGAGAGATGCCCGTATATTCCAACCAACGTCGATTGACGAAATCATAGGACCCATCCGCCAGACTGGTCCAGGCCAGCGCCGGAATGGTTTCAATCAAAACCCGCAGCCGGTCTTCCGACTTCTTGAGTTCGTCGACCACCTTCTCTAACTCTCGGTGGAGGAGTTCGCTTTCCTCCAGCGCAGTGGTCTGAGCGGAGAAACGCCGATCTACCAACGAGCTGATAGAGACGAGGCCGAGGACCAACAGGGTTACGGAACTGATCCCTGCGATGCCGAGGGGCGAGACATGCACAGCATGAGACAGATCTGGCGCCATCATCGAGGGAGTGAACCTGGCGGCAGCCATGCCGGTGTAATGCATGGCGGCGACGCCGGCCCCCATCACCACGGCGCTTGCACATTTCTTCAGCCAAGTCGTTTTGGCGTGCTCCCGAAGATGAAACGAGAGCCAAAGTGCTACAAGTGACATCACCATCGCGACAACAACGGACAAAACTACGAGCAGCGAGTCATAGCGGCACATTGCCGGCAAGCGCATGGCCGCCATGCCGATGTAGTGCATGGTCGCGATGCCGCTTCCCATGATGGCGCTGCCGGCTAGTGCGTGGCCCCAGTCCATTCTGCGGCGGCTCACGACGAAGAGGGCTACACCCGATGCGAAAATGGCAGCGAAAAGCGATACCAGCACGGTGGGCCAGTCATATAACACCGGTACGGGCAACAGGAAAGCCAGCATCCCGATGTAGTGCATAGACCAAATGCCGAGTCCCATCGCGGCCGCCCCACCTGCCAGCCAGACGAGACGAACTCGCCCGCGTGAGGCCGTTGTCCGCCCCGCAAGGTCGAGGGCGGCGTAAGCCGCACACACCGCCATCACTACCGAAAGGGTAACCAGGCGATAGTCGTAGGAACCAGTCATTGGGCCTTTGCGCGCTTGATACAATTCTAGCCAGGATTTCTGTTTTCGCCCCCTGGCCACTAGCCATTGAATACCCACGCCTTTCTAAGAACCGTTTTTCTCGGCAGTGTTGCAAACCCGATGATGCGGTCTGATACGCTGGCGATTCATGCATCGGAACCGGCCAGCATTATTCAAAGGACGACATTTTGAAGCCGAGATCATCATTCTTTGTGTCCGCTGGTATCTCCGATTTGGACTCAGCTTCCGAAATTTGGAAGAAATGATGGCCGAGCGGAATCTCACCGTCGATCACGTCACGATCTGGCGCTGGGTGCAACGCTACGCACCCGAACTGTACCGCCGCTGCCGTCCGGAACTGCGAATGACGAATCGCTCGTGGCGTGTCGACGAAACTTACGTTCGCGTCGCGGGAAGATGGACCTATTTATACCGAGCGGTGGATTCCACCGGCGCCACGATAGACTTTCTCCTCTCGGCCAAGCGGGATGCGGCTGCGGCGAAGCGCTTCTTCCAAAAGGCCTTGCGGTCAGTCGGCCACCCTCGTCCACGGGTGATCAACGTGGATGGGAATCCGTCCTATCCGAAGGTCATTGCAGAACTCAAGCGCACCGGAGAACTCGGACGACGTTGCCAATGTCGTCCAGTGCGCTACTTCAACAACATCGTGGAGCAGGATCACCGAGCCATCAACGGCGGGTTAGAGCCAGTCAGGGATTTCGCTCGTTCCATTCGGCGGCGCGAACGATTCAGGGTATCGAGACGGTGAACATGATTCGAAAAGGTACAGGTCAGATGGTTGGCGAAGGATAACATAGCTGGGCAGGTTGCATTCGTTGCAGGACTCTTCGGACTCGCGCAAGTTGGCTGATCGAGTAGACAGAGATATCATCGCGGTCTCACTTTCAGGTTTGCAACACTACCGTATCGATCGGTAGGTATGGCTTCTGAGGGAGAAACGGAACGCGGGTATTGGACGGCAGGCGGATTTCGCCGCTTCGGCCGAGGTCGCCGCCGAATTGGCTGAGCATGTCATAGAGGACGAGTTAAGCTCACGGGAGATCACCCGTGTGCCGGCTGCCGCAACTGTCTTTTTGACGCAACCTGGACCAATCGAAGAGCAAGTACGGGCGCCCCGCCCGACGTAAACATCGCACGGTCCCGATACCCCCGGATGTCCTGAGCGGCCTCGACCGGATTTTGCAGCTAACCTTCTTAGTGCCGATTAGCGTCGTCAGGCCGATCCGAAGAATGCTCGCCCCGCTCCGATATTGCAGCTTGTTGCGGCCTCGGCGAAACCGGCTCCACCTGGACCGTGATGTAGTCAGATGGCCTAGTCACCGTCTTAAAGCTGACCTTGTCCTTGCAGTTCGGATCCTTCTGAATCCAGTTGCCGTCCACGTAGTTTCCATCGCAGAAACTCGAATTTGCCTCGTCAATCACGGCTGCCCGAATGGGGGCTCGGGAGGTCGTCACGTTGAAATAGGTCGCCAGTTCGGCGCGCCTCACCTTTCCTATAGAGAGGGTCTTTCGTAGCCCCGGGGACAACTCTTCGGGTCGAAAATAGACTTGGAATGTGAAGTAACGGTTGCCGTATTCATCCGACGCAAGCGGCTGGCCTTTAAACGAATACATCACCTCGTATGCAGGCGCGGGCGACGTGTCCTCGGTATAGGGGCAAAACATAGATCCACCTGGGTCCCTAAACGGGAGGTCCTTGCAGTAGCCTGGATCTACAATGGTCTTCTCCTTGGTGAAAACTCTCGTAGCCTTCACTTTCTCGAACTTGATCTTTGCTGGATCGGAACTTGCCGGGATGGAAGCGAGGTGCGTAAAGGGATGAAGGTCTTTGATCTTTGTTTCTACACCGGGTTTCGCGGACGTGACGGCGGCCGACAGTGCTAGCGAGCCGTTGTCAACCTTCCCCGCGAAGTACGGAAGCGCCACTATTCCGACGCCCAGCACCGCGAGAAGCATGAATCGCCGGTTCGCTGAGCTTGGCCCTGTTGTTTGCTTGTCTTGTTTCATGGTCACAATCTTTATTTGTAAATTGCCGGCAGCGGGATTTCCTGGCCGAACGCTTCGCAATCACGCACCTTCTGGTCAGACACGCACCCTGTTACGGCACGCCACCAACCACTTCTGCAATCGCACGAGCCCATCGCCGCTTTAGTCCAGCAAACGCTTTGGTTGCGGCTTTGTGAAATCTTTGGCGCGCAGCTTGACGACCGGAAGACAGTCTGTCGACTGGGGAACTCGATTGGACGAAACGAGATCGATACACCGTAGCTCATCGTGCTGGGGGGATACGTAGGGCTCCCGCGTATGCAGCGCTAGTAACGAGTTGGTCCTGACACGGAGGATTAAGCAATTTGTCGCGCGGCAGCCTGATTGCAAAAGGTAGAGTGCTGATGTCAAGCGCAACCGGACAAGAATTGAATACACACGGCTCATGCCTTGCAGCCGTGACGCGTCGAGGAATTTTGCGCGCCGCTGCTGCCCTCGCGCCGGGCATTCTGTTGGCGGGCCCGCAGAACTCAGGCGTCCTTGCGCGGAGGCCGACAGATCCACGAAGGATGGTACGGTTTCCTGAAAAGCGTGAATTGGTTCTGCAGACAGATCGTCCGCCGCAACTGGAAACGCCGCTACACTACTTCCGCCAGGACTTTACTCCCAATGATGCATTCTTCGTGCGATGGCACTTGGCCGGTATCCCGACACAGGTCGACACACGCTCCTTCCGCCTTCAGATCGATGGACACGTGCAGCGCCCATTGTCACTGTCCCTCGACGATTTGCGCCAGCGCTTCCCGCCCGCGTCCCTGATCGCCATCGCCCAATGCTCGGGCAACTCGCGAAGCCTGTTCACGCCGCGCGTAGCGGGCGCTCAGTGGAGACACGGGGCCATGGGTAACGCCCGATGGACCGGAGTCCGGCTGCGCGATTTACTGGAGGCAGCGGGTATTCGGGCCGGAGCGGTCGACGTCTCTTTCGATGGGCTCGATGAACCCCCGCTCAACTCAATTCCAGATCTCGTCAAATCGTTGGCCGTGGATCACGCGCGGAATCCCGACGTGCTGGTTGCCTATGAGATGAATGGTGAGCCGCTTCCCATGCTGAATGGATTTCCAATTCGCCTCGTGGTACCCGGCTGGTATGCGACCTATTGGGTTAAGGCTTTGTGCCACGTCGCGGTACTTGACCGGGCGTTCGATGGGTATTGGATAGCGAAAGCATACCGTGTGCCAAACAATCCCGAAGGTACGGAAACCCCGGACCACCTTGCGACCGATACTGTGCCCATTAATCGATTTACAGTGCGATCGATTTTCGTTCGCCCGGAGCCGGACGAGCAACTAGTAATAGGGAGGCCTTACGAAATTGAGGGCGTAGCGTTCGACTATGGAGCTGGTATCCGCCGTGTGGAGGTATCGCTCGACAACGGTGTGCGCTGGATGGATGCGCGTCTGGATCCAGAGCTCGGTAAGTTTTCATTCCGCCGATGGCGGTTTCGATGGTCGCCGCCGTCGCGCGGGCGACACCGGCTTTTAGTGCGAGCCACAAACGACGACGGAGTCGGACAACCCACACACCACTGGAACCGCGGCGGATTTATGAGGACCCTGATCGAGGACGTGCAGGTGAACGTTGTATGAAGAAGGAAATTCTGGTGTTTCTATTCACGACCGTTCTCGCCGCCACTGGTGGCTGCGGCCTTCGTGGCTCAGAGGCGATCCGGGGCGGGGATATGGAAGGCATGACGATGTCCCGTTCGGTGCCGGCCAGCCGTCCGTCTGAGCCGATCCGTAGTATTTCTTTACCACACGATGAAGCGTTCGCCCCTCCAGGCCCTGGCCGCGCCGCCTTTGTCACTGATTGCGTGGTCTGTCACTCGCCCCGCTATATCACTGACCAGCCGTCGTTCTCTCGCACGGTCTGGAAGGGAATCGTGCAGAAAATGATGGATGCCTACGGAGCGCACGTCACGACAGCAGACGCTGAGGAGATCGTAAATTACCTTGTGGCCACCGACGGCGCACACATTGTTGGAGGCGAAGATGAGTGACCGTAAGCCCTCTCGCTGGCTCTATATATTGACAGCCGGGGTGCTGTTGCTTGGGACCCTGATGGTAGTTGCGGGAACACGCACCAAGGATAATGGTCCGGCGAACGAACACCTCCAAAACAGCTGTGTCGATGAAGGCCACCAGCCGGCGTCTGGTGCGCCGGGCTTGATCGAACGAGGCGCGGTCCTTCAACAGGCCCAGTGCGCCGGCTGCCACGCTCGCGAACGGCGTGAAATCGGCCCATCGTACGCAATGATTGTCGAGCGTTATCACTGCCGTCCGGCGGAATTGTCAGCAGCGATCGAACACCCAGATCCGGGTTGGGCGGACTATCCACCTGGTCCGGCGGGCCCACGCCTAACACCCGCCGATCGAGTAGCGCTCGCGGATTGGATTCTGAGTGGAGGAGGCAGCGGAGATGAATGAGACAAACGAAAACTCGCTGATGCGGGCGCATGCCATCGCGGCGCTGGCGCTGGTGGTAGTTTCTGCGCTGTTCGGCGCGCTGGTTGCGATAAAGTTCGTACTGCCGGACTTCCTCGGGGGAACAGCGTGGACTACTTGGGGACGATTGCGGTACAACCACACGGAAGGAATCCTGTTCGGATTTCTAGGTAACGCGTTCCTGGCGTTTCTTTACCACGCCGTACCGAGGCTTGCGGAGCGGCCTGTTTTCAGCCGAAGGCTCGGATGGTGGTTATTCGGAATCTGGAATTTCTGCGTTGTTTTTCCGGGATGGGTTCTCGTCTTCGCTGGATTTGGACAACCTCTCGAATGGGCCGAGTTCCCACTGATCGTCGCTCTGTTTGTCGTGGTGGCATTCATCCTGTCGATCGCGCAGTTTGTTACGCCTTTCGCGAAGAAAACGTTCTCGGGGCTTTATGTCTCGGCCTGGTACATCATCGGAGGTCTGATTTTTACCACGCTGGCATTCCCTGTTGGGAACCTTGCACCACAACTGCTGCCAGGGGCTATTGGCGCCGCATTCAGCGGTCTTTGGATACACGATGCTGTCGGGCTTTACGTAACGCCTCTAGCGTTAGCGATAGCTTACTTCGTAATCCCGGTGGCGACGGGACGGCCTATCTTCAGCCATTTCCTCTCGATGATCGGATTCTGGGGATTGTTCTTCTTCTATCCGTTGAACGGTATGCATCACTACGTGTTTTCGTCGATCCCCATGGACGCACAAAAGGCGGCTATAGCAGCCTCCGTGTACTTGGGCATGGACGTGATCCTGGTTGTTACCAATCTCCTCTTCTCTCTACGTGGGAGTGCGAGGAGGGTACTGCATGACACGCCGCTGCTGTTCGTATGGACGGGAGTTGTGTTCTATCTGGTTGTGAGTTTACAGGGGTCGGTTCAAGCGCTGATGCCGGTGAACCGGTTCGTCCATTTCACGGACTGGGTGATCGGTCACTCTCACCTGGCGATGCTGGGTTTCGCCGGCTTGACAGCCGCGGGAGGGATCGCCCACGTGTGGCAACACACGCCAGGC
Organism: Bryobacteraceae bacterium; assembly: GCA_963770345.1. Taxonomy (GTDB): domain Bacteria; phylum Acidobacteriota; class Terriglobia; order Bryobacterales; family Bryobacteraceae; genus CAVYPH01. The sequence continues at coordinate 368,653 of CAVYPH010000005.1, forward strand.
GTGCATTATTCTGAGCGCGCCATCCGGTGGAGCTATTGGCTGCTGATAGTCGGGCTTGTGCTTATGGTGGTGGACTTGACAGTGGCGGGATTGGTAGAAGCTCATTATTGGCAAACGAGTCTTCCCTGGACAGCTTCGATTGTCGCGGCGCGACAATATTGGTGGGTTCGGTCCATCAGCGGTGCCCCGATCATTCTCGGATTCCTCTGCTTCTGTCTCGGTATGTTCACGGGGCCTGTAAATGAGCCGAACGACGCTCGCGGAGGACAACCAGAAAAGGCGCCCTCCGTCGTTTCAGACGTTCAAGTCCCTCGCTGGCTCGAAACAGCTTACGCGATGACATTTGTCGCGGGCGTAGGATTCTTCGTGCTTTCCTTCGTCGTTCTGGGCGTCATGCCGGGACGCACACTCGCGACCGAAATTCAGAAGTCGACGCCCTCGAGCATGCCTGAGCTGACGGCGAGCCAGACGCGCGGACGTATCATTTACGGTCGGGAAGGTTGTGCCTACTGTCACACAGAACAGGTACGATTTGTCGCCGCCGATCAGGCGCGCTGGGGTCAGCCGATTGAGGCCTGGGAGACACGTTACGAATATCCGCATCTGTGGGGCACGCGGCGGATTGGTCCCGATTTGGCGCGGGAATCGGGCGTGCATTCTAACGATTGGCAACTGATGCACCTGTTCGATCCCAGGGCTGTGGTCGCCGCATCCAACATGCCTCGTTTCCCGTGGTTGTTCGCGGGTTCCCCGGAACGTCCAACTCAGGAGGCGCTGGATTTGCTGGCATACATTCAATCGCTCGGGCGGCCGCGTCAATTGGCCGGTTACGATTCCGATCATCAACGTGCGGCGGCGCCTGTTCTCCTGAGCGACGCCGATCCGGTTCTAATCCAACGCGGTTCGTGGCTGTTCCACGACAACTGTGCACCGTGTCACGGGAATAGGGGCCAGGGCGACGGCGCTGGTGCCGAGGGGCTATTTCCGCGGCCGGCAAATCTATCGGTCATCGAATATTCCACCCCTCGTCTGAGCAGCATTCTGTGGAACGGCATCCCTGGATCCGCGATGCCGCGATGGAATCGTTTGAGCACATCTGATCTTCAAGCAGTAGCAGCGTACACGCAGACCATTGACGCCTCGGGCAGCCATGAAGTAGGAAACGAATCGGGCGTAATTGAGCAGGGCCGAGATCTTTATCGTCAGAACTGCACCGGATGTCATGGAATGGATGGACGCGGAAACGGACCCGCAGCCGCGGCGCTCGCTCCGAGCCCGACGAACTTCCACCAAGAACGGCCGACTAAGAGGCACTCGCTGCGCGTCCTGAAAGAAGGCATTCCGGGAACAGCCATGCCGACCTGGAGAGATGAACTGAGCGACACCCAACGGGAAGCAGTGGCGGCATACGTCGATTCACTCTTCGAACGGGTTCCATCCACAAGGTGAATATGTTCAGCATACTCGTAGCAACGATGACTGTCATAGCCCTCGGGTTCGTCGTCGCATGGTGGCTACGCCCGGATATACGTGACTTAATGGAGGACCCTAAATATAAATTCGTTCGATGGGGTCGGGAGCGTAGGCATTAAGAAAGCTGGCTGCGAAATGCCGTCAAGTTCGCTTGGGGGATTCCACGTGTCGGGACTCTGCAGTTTTTGCCATCAGTCGTCGAGGCACTGTTTGCTCTTCGGACTAGTAGGCCTCTCCATATGGTTCGCCGGTTGTTCCAAAAAGACCTTTGCAAACCCCGAACCAACAGAAGTTTACGTAGCGACACCCGATCATCGCCACGGCGATTCTGGACCGCCTGCTACATCATTCGACTACGGTGAACATTCGCGGTGAAAGCTACCGGCTCAATGAGCGCCGTAAAGCCGGCCTGATTCCTCTGCCGGAACAGCAGCAGCCCGAGTCTCCGGCGGCGGCCGCCCCGAACGGTCGCGGCAAAGACGGTTGTCGCCCTAATCTCGTGTCACGTAACATGCGGGAGGTTGGGTTTCGTGTCGAACTGATGTGGGTAACATCTTACTCCCTTGCAAGAACCCGCTCTGTCATTTGCTCGCCCCAAACCCCACCGAACAATCCAGCCAGGGCCACAAGGCGCGGGGCAGGACTCTTCACGCGCAGAAGCGCTTACACTATGCCGACCATTAGACCTAGTGCAAACGAGACGACCATCGCTTGCAGATTTCTCGCTGAGAACGCTCAAACCGAAGCTGCCGGTGTGGCTCGCACTCTGAGTTTCCGCTGAGTAGGCCTCAGTACGCCGCAACTCCTCCCCGGCGTGCTGTCGTTCGGGAACTTCAGTTGTCTGGTCCGCTCAAGGACACGCTGTTCGAGTTCATCATTTAGGCGCTTGATTTCAGCCTTAGTTTGTTCGTGCCCGGCGATTTCGACAACACCCCAACTCCAAGTCGCTTCGCTACCACAAACGGATGTGCACGCATCACATCCAGGTTTTCAGTAGCTCCGCATGCGGCAAGCGGGGTGAAGACTTATCGATCGCTGTCAGGAACAGCTCCTTTCAATGCACGCGCGGCGTCTTCCTCCGTAACGGGTGGGGCTACCACCCAAAAGCAGAAATCCGGCCTTTCCAATCCAGCTTTGCAGTAGGAGACTGATGTTTCGAGCGGATCCGCTTGCGTCTCTTAGAAGAGACAAAAGTGTGTGCTCCGAGGCATGTCGCCCACGATGCCACTCTGGTCTTCCACATCTCGGTTGTCGTAGCGGGGTCTGCAATCGGTCGTATGAGTCGCGCGCGCCCAGCGAAATGGATCGATGCGACAATGAGACTGCCCTTCCGCCAGGCACCGCCGGAGATCGACTTCAAGGCCGGAAGCGGTCTAGTAGTTCTCCCCGGCGTTGTTGACGAGGAGCTTCATGTTGAGAGAAGACCGCGGCTCGGGGATTGCAACGCGTTCAACCTATGGATGCGGGATTGGCGCCGATGGCCGGGATACATGACCGTTCCGCGCTTCCTGAACCGATACCTGATTCACTTCAAGAGTGCTCGCAGTGGCCCGATCAAGAGCAACCTTCGCCTTCGCGTACGCCCCTTTCGCCGCGACTTCGGTCGAGCGCGCCTGTGCCAGATAGGTTTGATACTGGATCACAAGATAATTCGTCGCAAGTCCGACGTTGAAAACCTCTTGTTCCACGTTTACGGACTGCTCCTGAAGAATGCGGCTTTGGACTGCGGCCTCGTACGCCGCCCGAGCCTGCTGCATGGCGACATAGGCGTCGGCGACTTCCAGGCGCACCTGATCCTCGAATTGCTGGCGCCGCACCTGACTCTGCCGGACCTGCAGTTCGTCGCGAACGGCATCTGCCTGCGCGACGCGATTCCGCAACGGTAGATTCAACTGGAGGCCGATACTGTAGGTTGGGAAATTATTCTTGAAGATTTGGCCCAGCGCGGTTCCGTAGCCCCCGGGATAAAGCGCTGCGCCTGGTGTAAGCGCCGCCGCAGCCGGATTTACATCGCCGGAAAGGCCGCCATTCTGCACCGTCCCAACCACATCCAGTTCCGGCCGCAGAGCGTTGAGCGAGCCCTTCAAGCTAATCTGGGAGTTTTCCACCTGAATACCTGCCTGAGCCAAATCGGGCCTGTTTCGCATTGCCTCGGCGGTCAGATCCTCGACGGGCCGCACTGGTTCGGTCTCGGGAACCGTCACCGTGTCGGTCGCGATAATATGAGCGGCGCGAATGGCCGGATTCGCCAAACCTCCGCGGGTAAGAGCCGTCTTGACGATCAGTTCCTGCTGCTGAACCAGACCCTCGGACGAGACCAGGGCCTGCCGGCTGACTGCAACCTGAGCCTGCGCCCGCGTCACTTCGATCGGTGCGAGTGTGCCCTGGTCAACTTTGTTCTTGTTGTCCTCATACAGCCGTTCGGCGAGCCGCAATGCTTCGCGCTTCACGTTCACGTCTTCATTCAGACTCACCAGGTCCGTGTAGAGCCTGGCGATGCCGGCCACGGTGTCGATCACCTGTTGCCGAAACACCAGGTCGGCGATCTTCCCGTTGTTCTTGGCGATGTGGATGTATCGGCGATTCAACTCGATTCCGAATCCGCGCAGCAGCGGCTGGGTGATGGTGAATCCCAGGCTTGAACTCAGAATCGGATTGTAAGTGTACCGAGCCGCGTTGGACGTTAGTCGTGTGTTGTCGAACGTCATGCTGAGCTGCGTGCCGGGCGAAAATCCTTGAGTCCATCCAACATTTCCGTTGAAATTATTGGAAATCAGCCAGTTCGATGCGCCGGTGAGCTGCGGATTGTATTCCGGAGTGCTTTGATGCGCCCAGTTGAGCAGTCCCGAAATGGCCGGATCGTATTGCGGAATCGCCGGACCGGATGAAAGCGGGAGCGCACCGGTTACCGATAGATCGTTTTGCTGCTGCGTAATCAGCGCGACGTCTGAAAGATTTGTGTTTACCAGCGGCGCCGGCGTCGAACTGGCGGTAAGACTCGTAAGCAGTGGACCGTTCGGTCCGCCGATTCCAGGAGCTGGCTCGTTCACCAGCAGGCTCAATCCGCGCAGTAATCCGCCACCTTTTGCGCGGCGGATGTCGGTTTGCGCGATTCGCGGGAGATATCGCTCGACGTCGATGTCTAGGTTGTTCTCCAGAGCCAGCGCGATCGCATCCGCCAATGAAAGATACAACTGGCCGGCGCGCATCAGATCGAAAATCCGCTGCGAATTCTGAAAATTCACCGGCGGAACAGGCTTCGCTTCATACGGACGGAAGATCGAGTTCCGCACGAAGCCCGTTTGCGCTTCTCCAAGCACGGGAACAACCACCAGCAGAATCGCGGCCTGTGACCAACACCTCATCGCGCTACTCCTTTCGGTTGGAATTCGGTTGGTTTGAATTCGGAGCCGCGATTTGAACGAGTGCGCCCTCCTGCACGGCGTCGGTTGGATCGACGGCCACCTCTTGACCTACTTTGAGACCGTCGAGAATCTCCAGTTCGATCCCGTAATCGCGGCCCGGCTCCACAGTCTGAAAGTGGACGCGCCTGACGCGGGCAAGCGTCGCCGGATCGATTCCCTCCGCTCTGGCCTTCTGCTGCTCGTCCGAAGTTAAAGGCTGGAGCACGGCCAAGACGGTGCCGCTCGACCTGACGACCAGCGCCGCGTCCGGTACGAGAAACGGAGGATCGATTCGATCCGTAGTAAACGAAACCATGGCGTACATTCCCGGCAGCAGCACTCCCTTGGGATTATCGACGTCGACTTCCGTCAGCAGCGTCCTGGATTGAGCGTCAAGAGAGCTGGATGTGCGCGTCACTTTACCTTTAAAGCTCAGATTGGGAATTTGCTGCACGGTGACCGTCGCGGCCTGGCCTACCTGGACACCCGGCGCATTCGTTTGTGGAACCGCAATCAGGATCCGAAGCTTACCGATTTCCGCCAGACGAAAGATTTCGCCTCCGCTCGGAACATCGGACGGCCCGGCGGCATTGGAGCGCGCAGGCCCAAGACTGGATCCGGTGGCGGAGATGAGCGCACCGACATCGACGTTCCGCGCCGTGATGACGCCGTCAAACGGCGCGGTGATCTGCTCGTAACGTTGCAGCGTCAATAGCCGCTCCAACGTCGCCTGGCTCGCCCGAACGTACTCTTCGGCGGCCCGGACGGTCTTTTGCTGGGCAACGACGTTCGCGTCCGCTGTTTTGGCTGCGGTCGATTGATTGTCGCCGTCCTGCCGCGACACCGCGCCTCTGGCGGTCAGGACCTTGTATCTCTCCCAGGTGATCGCCGCCAGATCGCGCGTTGCGGTGGACTGCACGAGCGTAGCTTGGGCCTGGCCAAGCTGTCCCTGGGCTTGCGCAAGCGCAGCTTGCGCCTGCGACACCTGTTGATCGAGATCCGGCGCCTCGATATCGGCCAGCTTCTGGCCGGCGCGCACGCGATCGCCGATATCGACATAGCGCCGCTTCAGATAACCGGCGGCGCGGGCGAAGATGTACGCTTCCGTGATCGGCGTGATGTTTCCCGGCAGCAGTAATTCGCTGCTGCGGAGCCGCGCGCTTCACCGTCGCGGCATTCACCAAGGGCGGTGTGATTCTGCGAGTAGCCGCGGCGGCATCGAGCTGTTTCGTCGTCCGCTGCCGCGGCAAATATCCAAAGCAATAAACAGCGGCGGCCGCGCCCAGAATCGCGGCTAGAGCCAACAGCTTGCGCAAGGGCCTGTGACGCATGTGATCTGCCTCCGTGTCGTTCATGGCTTGGGAATCTCACCGGCTTCTTCGGCGATCTGGCGATCCATGTCCACCGGCGCCTTCTTTCGAAGCAGCGTGTAAATAATCGGGACGAAGAACAGCGTGGTGGGCGTCGCGAACAATAGCCCGCCGATCACCGCTCTCCCCAGAGGAGCGTTCTGCTCGCCACCTTCGCCGAGGGCGAATGCCATCGGAAGCATACCGATGATCATCGCCAGCGCCGTCATCGTGACCGGCCGGATTCGCGTGAACCCCGCCGAGAGAGCGGACTCGACGGCGTTTTTCCCCTGTGCGCGTTCGTCATTCGCGAACGTGACCAGCAGGATGCTGTTCGCCGTCGCAACGCCGATGCCCATGATCGCGCCCATGAGCGCCGGAACGCTCAGAGTGGTTCCGGTCAGGTACAGCATCCACAGCATGCCCGCCATCGCTCCCGGCAGCGCCATCAAGATGATGAACGGATCCAGCCAGGATTGAAAGTTGACGGCCATCACCAGGTAGACCAGCACGACCGCGAAGATCATTCCCAGGCCCAGACGAGTGAAAGAGGTCCGCATGGTGTCCACCTGGCCGCGCAGATCGATGGTGGTTCCGCGCGGGAGCGTCGGGCGCATTTTGGCGATGATCCGCTCGATGTCCGCCGCGAGACCTCCTAAATCGCGCTGGTCCGGACTCGCGAAGACGTCTACGACAGGTTGAATATCGTAGTGACTCTCGACTTCGGGCGAGTTGTTCCTTTTCAGCCGGGCAAGATTGTAGAGCAGCTGCTTTGTCCCGCCCGATGGCGCCGTGATCGGCGTGCGCTGCATCGCTTCAAAGGTGTCGATCTTGTATTGCGGCGTCTGCGCCGCGACCTGGTAATTCACCCCGTTCTGCGGATCCAGCCACTGATTCGGCGCCACCTGGCCGCTTGCCGATAGCGAGATGAGCAGGCTGCTCGCCACGTCTCTCTGGGTCAGCCCGGCTTCGTCCGCCAGAATCCGGTCGACGTTCACGTCCACCGTCGGGTAATCCAGACGTTGCCGGATAAAGACGTCGACGGCTCCAGGCAGGCCGGCGATTTCGTTCTGTAGTTTTTGGGCGACTTGAGCATTTTGAGTCGAGGTCGTTACCGGTCACCTGAACGTCCACGGGAGCCGGCAAACCGAAGTTGAGAATCTGACTTGTGATATCGGCTGCCTGGAAAAAGAAGCTCTCGGCGGGAAATTTCGCCGCCAGTGTGTTCCGAAGTTGTCTCGTGTAGTCGAGAGTCGGGTGATGATCCGGCTTGAGCGAAATCAGAATCTCGCCGTCCCCGTTGCCGTTGGTGATGCTGTCGCTGAAGGCCAGGTTGATACCGGAATTCGGCAGTCCGATATTGTCGAGAATTGAATCGAGTTCCTGCGCGCGGAATCACCCGGCGAATCTCATTCTCGATGGAAGAAAAAATGGCCGCGGCCTCTTCGATGCGAGTCCCGGTGGGACAGCGCACGTGCAGTCGCATCTGTCCGGCGTCGACATAGGGAAAGAAATTCTGGCCGACGACCGTAATCAGTCCTACCGACGCCAGCGCGAAAGCCATGAACGCTCCGCCGGTGATGGCACGATGCGCGAGCACCCATTCGAGCAGGCGGTGATAGCCTTCCCGGAACTTCTCGAATTTCCGATCGAAAGCCTGATGGATGCGCCAGATTACGCCCGCGGACCTCGAGGCCGGCGTGTCCGCCCCCTCGCCGTCCTGATAAAGCGCCATCTCGGATTGCAGCATGTAGTGAACCAGCGTCGGCACAATCGTGCGGGTCAGCAGATAAGACGTCAGCATCGCGAACGCCACACCCATCGCCAGCGGTGTGAACAGGTACTTCGCCGCGCCGGATAGCATGAGCACTGGAACGAAGACAATGCAGATGCACAGCGTGGAAACAAAAGCCGGCACGGCGATCTCTTGCGCGCCATCCAGAATCGCGCGAACCAGCGTCTTCCCTTTGATCCCCATGTTGCGATGGACGTTTTCGATCTCGACCGTCGCATCGTCCACCAGAATTCCGACGGCGAGAGCCAAACCGCCCAGCGTCATCACGTTGATCGTCTCCCCGAGAAGTCCCAGGACTGTGAGGGAGGTGAGAATCGAAAGCGGGATCGAAATGCAGACGATCAGCGTGCTGCGCCAGCTTCCGAGGAACAGCAGAATCATGAGCGCGGTCAGCAACGCGGCGATGCTCGCCTCACGAACCACTCCTTGAACCGCTGCCCGCACGAACAGCGACTGATCGAAGAGTTGGGTAATATTTAACGACGGCGGCAGCGTGGCCTGTATCTTCGGCAGCAGATCCTTGACGCCCTGCACCACCGCCAATGTGGAGGCGCCGCCGTGCCGCAAGACGGTCAGCAGCGATGAGAGTCCGCCGTTGATGCGAACGATGTTGGTCTGCACCTGATAACCGTCCCTGACCTGTGCGACGTCGCGCATGTAGACCGGCGCGCCGTTCACGGTCTTGATTGGCATGTCGTTCATCGCGGATACCAGTTCAGGGCTGCTGTTGAGTCGAATCAGATATTCGCGCGTGCCGACCTTCACCGTTCCGGTGGGCAGAATGAGATTTTGAAGGTTCAACGCGTTAGAGATATCGGTTGCTGACAGATCCTTTTCCGTACAATGCTTCAGGATCCAGGTCAACCATCACTGAGCGCACTTTCCCACCGTATGGCAGAGGCACGGAGATGCCCGGTATAGTGGCCAGCCGCGTGCGGATAAAATTCTGACCGTAGTCATAGAGTTGCTGCTCGGTAAGCGTTTCGCTGCTCAAGCCCAACTGGAGTATGGGAACGCTTGAGGCGTCGGACTGCACAATCAGCGGCGGAAAAATGCCCGGTGGCATCGTCCGAAGCAACGTCTGAGAGACCGCCGTCACCTGCGCGACCGCCAGATCGACGTTTGTCCCCGGTTGCATGTAGACGCGGATCAGCCCCACGCCGTTGTAGGCGGTCGACTCAATTCGTTCGATTCCATTGACGGTGGTTGTCATCGCACGCTCGGAAACGACGAGGACACGTTTCGCCATATCATCCGGGCTCATACCGTTGTAGGTCCAGATGACACCAACCATCGGAATATTGATGTACGGAAAAATATCGGTCGGCGTTGTGACGATAGAAAGTCCGCCCAGGATGGCGATGAGGATGGACATCACGACGAACGTATACGGGCGGCGGAGGGCAAGCCGAACGATCCACATTGCGACGAGATGTTGCACTCTTACAGCCACTCGGTTTACCGGCGGCGATTGCTGAAAATGCGGAACTGAAAGAATTAAACGGCCGGCCCCGCCCCGGCTGGATTCTACAAGTGCCTATATGGCGACACTTGTGTCCGCGCTACGTCATCCTGAAGCCGCTCGCGCTCCGGTGCGTCCATAAGTCCGTTGAATCCATAGTTCCGGAAACGGAAGTTTAGTTGCTTCAAACGGAATTGTTATGCCTGACAATCCAGAACTCAGGGTGCTCGGAGATACGCCGAAAGCGGTTTCGAGGCGCAGATTCATAAAAGGAGTCATCGCCGGAGGCGCGGCCGTCTCCTCAGCGAGTTATTTGTTCCGCGGCTCCATCGTTCACGGGGTCGGGCGGCGGCGAGCGACTCATTAGCCTGAACGTCAACGGACAGCATCGCCGAGTCGACGTCATGAAGCAAGAGACGCTGGCGTGGACTCTGCGATACAAGCTGGGACTCACCGGAACGAAGCTGGGTTGCGACCGCGCCGAATGCGGCGCCTGTACGGTCCTGCTCGACGACGTGCCGCATTATTCGTGCTCGGTTCTCACGCACACGGTGCGCGACCAGAAAGTCTTGACGATCGAAGGCCTGGCAAATGACGACGGAACGCTGCATCCGGTCCAGCAGGGCATCATCGACGAACAGGGATTCCAGTGCGCCTTCTGTATGTCCGGCTTCATTATGGCCACAGTGGGATTCCTGAAAACGAACCCCAACCCCACCCGATCGGAACTGGCGCACGGCATTTCGGGAAATCTGTGCCGCTGCCAGGACTATGACAAGATCCTCACCGCGATGATGCGCGGCGCCGAGAACATGAGGAAGGTGAACGGTGTCTAACCCTACTGAACGACCGTCAATACGGGCCTCAATACAAGCTGATCGGCAAGAACTATACGACTGCCGATCTGTATGCGAAGGTCACCGGAAAGTCAAAATACGCCGAGGATTTTCGCGCCGAAGGCATGCTGTTCTGCAAGCTGTTACTCAGCCCGCTGCCGCATGCCAGGGTAAAGCGTATCGATGCGAGCGAAGCGCTGGCGATGCCCGGCGTGAGGGCGATTCTCACGGCGGACGATCTTCCCGCGCCGGCCGACACCCTCACCGACAACGGGACAGTCATCAAGGCTAGCAAATGGGGCGAACGGGGGCTCACGATGGAGCCGGTTTACCAGGGCGAGCCGATTCTCGCCGTGGCCGCGGTCGATGAACTGACCGCCGCCGAAGCGATCGAAAGAATTCAAATCGATTTCGAGCCGCTCCCGTTCGTGGTCGATCCCCTCGATACGTTGCGGCCCGGCGGGCCGAACCCGCGAACGGACGGCAACGTCTGGGTGACCCCGCCAGGTGGCTCAGGCGCCCGCGGTCACGGAACTCAAGTGGACCGATGCGGACTTCGCCGAAGCCAAGCACGGCCGTCTGCCGATGGGCAAGACGCCCGACGAATGGTCGTATGGCGACCTCGACGCAGGCTTCAAGAACGCCGCGCTCGTACTGGACGAAACATTCGTCACGCCAGACGTCAGCCATCAGACCCTCGAGACCACGCAGTGCGATGGCTTACTGGCAGAACGGCAAGGTCTACCTTCACACCGGAACCCAGAGCACCGCCCAAACCCGCCTGCCATCGCACGATGGTTGAACATGGATGTGGACAAAATCGTCTTCATCAGCGAATACACCGGCGGCGGATTCGGCAGCAAGATCACCGGCGGCGTCTCCATGATTATCCCGGCGCTGTTGTCGAAGAAGGCGAACGCCCCCGTGATGATGCGGATCAGCCGCGAGGAGGAGACTTTCATCGGACGCGCGCGGCCCGGTTTTCAGGGCCGAATGAAAGTCGGCTTTTCCAAAGAAGGACGGATCCTTGCCCTCGATATGTTCGTGATTTCGGACAACGGTCCTTACGACGCACAGGGCGACGCCCCAACATCGGGACATATGGTCTCGCTGTTGTACCAGCCACAAGCCATGCGCTGGCGCGGGGTGACGGTGCTGACGAACACACCGCCGCGCAGTGCGCAGAGCTCGCCGGGCGGACTGCAGGGAATCGCCATCATCGAGCCGATCATCGCGAAAGCGGCGCGAAAGCTCGGGGTGGACCAGGTAGCGATCCGCTACATCAACTGTCCGGAAGGCAAGGCGCAATACGGGCCGCCGGTGCAGGGCAAGCTTCAGCACGCGACCAGCGCATTCCTCAAGGAGGCGCTCCAGCGCGGCGCGGAGCAATTCAAGTGGCAGGAGAGAGTGGCGCGCAATCCCAAGCGGATCGGAACCAAAGTACGCGGCGTCGGCGTATCGCTGAGCTGCTACGTCGGCGGCACCACCGGCTTCGACGGACTTCTCGTCATCACGCCCGATGGCCGGGTCCGCTTCCAGTCCGGAATCGGAAATCTGGGAACGGAGTCGGTGATCGACGTCCACCGCGCTGGCGCGGAGGTTCTCGGCGTCCCCTGGGAAAAGTGCGATGTCGTGTGGGGCGACACGTCGAAGCATCTTCCGTTCACGTGTGTGTCCGGCGGCAGCCAGACGACGCACGCGATGACCCGCGCCGCCCATGCGGTGGCGATGGATGCCAGGCAGAAACTCCAGGAGATCGCCGCGAAGAGCCTGGGCGGTAAACCCGAGGATTACGCGGTCGCGAATGAGCGCGTCTTCCGCAAGGGATCCGGCTCCGGGATGACTCTTGCGCAGGCCGCTCAGCGCGCCATTGAACTCGGCGGTAAGTACGATGGCCACGAAGCGCCGGCCGACGTCAACAAAATGACCAAGGCGTCCGTCGCGGCGCTGGCGGGCCAGGGTCTGGTGGCGGCCGCGCGCGACAACTATCCGCGCGACGGCATGACGCATTCCTATGTGGCAAGCTTCGCCGAAATCGAAGTGGATGTCGAGACCGGCAAGTACTACATTGTGGATTTCCTGGCGTACGCCGATGTGGGCACGGTGATCCATCCGCGCGCGCTCGGCGGCCAGGTTCTCGGACGGTCGATCCTCGGCATCGGCCATGCAATCGGCCAGAAGTGGGTCTTCGACCCGCACTACGGCGTGATGGTTTCCAAGCGGTTCCACCACAACAAACCGCCGACGATTCTGGATGTTCCGGTGAACATGCAATGGGCAGCGTTGGATATTCCGGATCCGGAGACTCCGGTCGGTGCGCGCGGTATCGGCGAGCCGCCTGTCGGGGGCGGATGCGCCTCTATCCTGAACGCTCTCTCGGACGCTCTTGGCGACGAGATCTTCCAGCGCGCGCCCGTCAACGCCGACACGATTCTGACTTCGCTCGAAGCTGGGCGGCCGATGCAACATCCGTTGATGGCACACATTTAATTCGAGAGGATCTATGGCAGTAATACGAGACGTCATGCCCGCTTTTGAGCTGTTTCAGCCGACCTCGATCGCTGATGCACAGAAGCTTCTCCAACAACATGGAGCGGATGCCTGGGTAATGGCCGGTGGACTCGACAGCTTCGACTGGCTGAAGGATCGAATCAAAAGACCGAAGGTGGTGGTCGATCTGAGCGGAATCGAGGAACTCAAGGGCGTTCGCACCACCAGCGACGGCATCGAGATCGGCGCGATGACCACGCTCACCGAAGTCGTGAAGCATCCCGTCATCAGGGAGAAGTATGGTCTTCTGGCGGAGGGCGCCGAATTGGCTGCGTCGCCGCAGATCCGGAACCAGGGCACGATCGGCGGCAATGTATCGCAGGACGCGCGCTGCTGGTATTACCGCGCGGGTTGGCCGTGCTACCGGGCCGGCGGAAACATTTGCTATGCCGACACGCCCACCGGCCGGAACCGCGAGCACGCGATTCTTCACGCCGAGCGATGCGTGGCGGTGAACCCGTCCGATTCGGCTCCGGCGCTGATCGCGCTGGACGCCAAATTCGTCTTGCGCACGCCCAAGGGTGAGCGAATCGTCGACGCCGAGGACTACTTCATCGGGCCTGACATCGACATCACTCGCCTTCACATATTGAAGCCCGGCGATCTGCTGACGGCCATTCGCATTCCGTCCACATGGGCCGGCGCGCGATTCTATTTCGAGAAGGTGCGGGACCGGAACGTCTGGGATTTTCCGTTGTTGAACGTAGCTTCGGCGATGCAGGTTTCTGGTAACACGATCGAGCGCATCCGCATTGCCGTGAATGGCGCCGCCGCTCGTCCGCTGCGATTGAAGGCGGTGGAAGACGCGGTTCGCGGAAAGCCGGCGACCGCGGCAACAGGTGAAATGGCGGGGAAACTGGCCGTGCAGGGAGCGGTCCCGCTACAGTTCAACGCCTATAAAATCCCGCTGATGAGAAACCTGGTGAAACGCGCCATTGGCGGAGTGGAGGAGGCAAAATGGGCATCCTAAAGCCGATTACGGAATGGGCCACGAGTCCCTGGGGACAGAATGTTCCCATCCACATTGCGTGGTTCTTGATCTGGGTTGCTGCGATCGCGGGCTTGCTATTTCTCATCGTGCACGCAATCTACGTGCGGTATTTCGCCAAAGCGGAAGAATTTGCGGGCAGTGTTTCGCCCGACGCTCGCGGCCGCGCTACCGAAGCGGATTCCCAGACACTCGCTGGCAGCGCGGTTGTTTCACTGGATTATGGCAGCCGCGATGTTCACGCTGCTCTTCACCGCTTTCCTTCCGAAGGTGGGCGTGCAGTTTGATTGGGTGACCTACCATTGGATCGCGGGAATCGTCCTGACCGTGTCCGTCATCTTTCACATCATTCATGCCTCCTTTTGGCTGGACTTCTGGGCGATCTGGCCGGACAAAGCCGACCTTCAGGGATGCGTTGAGAAGAGTGCGCAGGTTCATGGGCCAGCCGGCGCCGCCGCCGCGGAGGTTCGCGAAGTATCCGCTAGAGAACAAGCTCTACCACGGCGCGATCATCGCGACCGGCCTGTCTGCCATCGGAACCGGTGTGTTCATGATGTTCCGCGTCCGTACGATCTTCTTCCCTCGCAATCCTTATCTGTTCAGCGACATGACATGGGGCCTGATGTATGTGCTTCACGGACTGGCCGGCGTTGGACTCATCGCGCTCGTCATGGTGCACGTGTACTTCGCGGTTCGTCCGGAGAAACTGGACATCACGAAGTCGATGATCTTCGGCTCGATGAGGCGTGAGTTCTATCTGACACACTACGACCCGCAGCGGTGGATCGTGGAAATACCCTCCACGGAATCCCGCCGGACGGACGAGGAGACATAACACATGTTCGCGGAGATCTGGGAGACGGTTTGAAGCCATTGAAGAATGCTACGAGTTCATGCTGGCCTACGCCGCGCAGGGGCTCCCGAGTGACGAAGGCAGCGAGTCAGGCCGGCAAGTGCGGGAATTCCTGAATCGCGCCGTCGAAGCACTCACTGGACTTGCGGAGAGCTGTGCGAGGGCGATGCGGGAGGAAGGCGAACGAGGAGAGCGGCTCGAGGCGTTCCTGGCCGTGCTGGACCGCGATGCGCGCGATTCGCTTGCCGCCATGGAGCTGGTACTCGCGCAGCCTGCGATCAGCTCTCAGTTGATCGACAACCTGAACGCGTCGATGCATCTGCGTGCGCTGCTGACCGACGTGTTTCTGATTGGCGAGGTGTTTAGGACGCAACGAGCGAACGTCAGGACGTGAGCGGATGCGCGTAGGCATCAGGATCCTATTCGCAGCGAGTCAATGAGGTGCCGCAGGTCTGAATCGTTCCCAATTGCGGGTGATAGCAGACCTGCGACACCGGCTCGAAACGTGTTAGGCAGCTTGCCGTGTGAACCCCTGCTCGATTTCCAGTGTTTCGTCCGGACTGAGGTGGACGTCGGCGGCGCCGGCGATTCCGTTCACTTGTCCGGCGCTGCGAATGCCTGCGATCGCACCGGTTACAGCGGGATTTTGCAAGGTCCACGCGATGGCCACTTCGCCCGGCGTGGCATTGCGGCGCTTGCCGACGACGCGCAGCGTTTCGACCAGCCGCAGATTGTGGGAAAGCAGCGGTTCCTGGAAGTTCGGACTGTGTTTGCGCCAATCGTCTTCGGGGAGCGCAGCAATCCGCTCGCGAGTCATGGCGCCGCTTAGCAGTCCGGAGGCCATGGGAGAATACACGATAACGCCGATCTGGTGCTCCAGAGCGAAAGGCAGGATCGAATCCTCGATCTCCGTCGCGAGAAGCGAATATGGCGGCTGGAGAGAAGCGATCGTCGCTACGCGCCGCGCGCGCTCCGTTTGTTGCGCATTAAAATTCGAAACTCCGATGTGCCGGATCTTGCCTTCGACCTTGAGTTTCGCGAGAGCGCCAACTGCCTCTTCGATCGACCCAGGCGAAGCACTCTCGGGATTTCCGGACCAGGCCGGCCAGTGGATTTGATAGAGGTCGATGGCGTCGACGCTCAAGCCGCTTCAAACTTGCCTCGGCTTCCCGGCGAATGGAAGCGCCATGTAAGTTGTGAGAGATTTTTCCTGATTTGTCCCAAACCAGGCTGCACTTCGTGAAGATATAAGGCCGCGTACGGAGCCCCTTGACAGCGCGGCCGACAACGGTCTCCGAATGCCCCAGTCCGTAGACGGCCGCGGTATCGATCCAGTTGATTCCACGGTCCAGTCCCGCACGGATCGCGGCGATGGATTGCTCGTCATCCTGCGGGCCCCAGGCGAATTCCCACTTTCCTCCGCCGATCGCCCAAGCTCCAATCCCAATCGGCGTGATTTTCAAGTCGCTCTGTCCGAGCGTTCGCAAAGTCATTCTTGAGTCTCCTTCTCTTTTCTAAGCGGCTGGAGGAAGAGCCTTCTCCGCTCCAGCCTGTTGCTCCATCCGCCGGATTACGGCGGAAAAATCTTCCTCAATCCCGGACTCGGCTTCCGCGGAATTGATTGCGGCGGCCGCTTCGGTCGATGGCATCCAAAGTCCAAGCTGTGCCGCAGCATTCAAAATAAGTCCGAAGTCCTTGCGCATAAGACGAACCGGAAATTGCGGAGAGTAGTCTTGCTTTTTGGCGGTAGCCAGTTTTCCGAGGTGGGCCGGAGCTACGACGGCAGTCTTGGCCAGTGTGTCCAAGAGAAGATCGCGCGGCAGGTCCAGCCTCGAGCCTAACGCCACCGCTTCAGCGATTGCCTGCATGCCCACTCCCAAAAGCGCATTCACCACCAGCTTCATGGCCACACCGGAGCCACTTGGGCCCATGTAAAACCACTGCTTCGCGATAGCGGCAAAAATCGGCTCGGCCGCTTCAAAGACTTCGCGGTCGCCACCGCCGAATAGTGTGAGGGCCCCAGCTTCGGCGGAGGGCGTGCTGCCGGAGACCGCCACATCGAGTGCCGAAACATCAAACTGCCCGCGCCGCGCGGTGTAACTGCCGGGAGGCCTCCGGAGAGATCGTGCTCAGCTCGATAATCCGGGTACCGGGTTTGGCGCTGCCCAGAACGTTGCCGGTTCCCAGGTAGACATCTTGTACCGCGTGTTCGTCTGGAAGGCACGACAACACCACATCCACCTCGCCAGCCAGTTTTCCGGGATGCCGTGCAACTTCGGCGCCGAGGGCCGCCAGCTCCACGGCTTTCGTGCGATCGAGATCGTAGACGGCCATGGAAAACCCGGCAGTCGACCAGGCGCCGCGCGATCCGTGAGCCCAGGTGTCCAAGTCCGATGAATCCCAGCCGGTTGCGAAGAGTTATCTTTTTACCGGGTAACATAAGTCCTCCTATTCAATGCTCTGCAGAATTCGCCATCCGGCCCGAAGTGAGTGCACCTGCCTTGCCGGGCCGATTTGAGGTCGAATCTATCTCGTCCGCCCGGTTTCGAATAGAAACCAGATCCGCCGTTCCGCTTCGTCGATCCAATTTTCCAACAGGCTTGCTGTTGCGACATCGTTCTCTTCACTACACAGGTCATGAGCTTCGCGCATGCTGGCAAGTATCGCCCGGTTGTCTTCGCGCAATTCGCCGAGCATAGCGTGTGGATCGACATAATCCGCGTCGTTGTCGCTGAGCCGTTGCAGACGGACAACGTGCCCGATCGATCGGATCGTGGCGCCGCCGATCTTGCGTACGCGCTCGGCGACGTCGTCGGTCATTGCAAAAATCTGATCGGCCTGCTCATCGAGCAAGAGGTGGTAGTCGCGAAAGTGGGGTCCGCTCACGTGCCAATGAAAATTCTTTGTCTTAATATAGAGAGAAAATACATCGGCAAGCAGCGCATTAAGAGCCCCTGTGATGTTCTTGACGGCTTCGGAGCCCAGTTCGCTGGGTGTCGCCAGAGCGCGCCGGCGGGCAGTTCCAAGTTTGTCTTGAGTGGTTGGCATATTAAACCTCCTCTCTGGAGGCCGTAAGCTTCAGACCGGGGGCTGCAATCTCAACTTCCTCTTCAGCCGGTTGCTGACCTTTTAGAGAAGCCTGCTTCATGGCCACTACATGAGGTGCCTTCTTCGGATATACAAATTGATGCCCGAAGTCATCGCCTGGATAGAACCACGCCCTCACTGCCTCCGGTGAGCCGGCTGCGCGCTCATCGAACGTGATAATCGGCTTCCCGGCGGGGCGCAAGCGCTGGTCCGGGATCGAGAGGAAGGTCCCGTACAGATGTTTTTCGTCCTTGCCGAGTACCTGCACAACATTCCGGTCGGACGAAGAATCGGCCAGCTTGAATACATAGGTTCCCGCTGACAGCACTTGGCCCGGAATCTCGACCGGACCGTTGAAAGTAAAGATGGTCTTCTGGTCCCATTCGTCCGGCAGCGGCGCGCGGGACCACTCCGCCCAGAACTCCAAGACCGGCTAAGAGCATCAATATCGCTCTTGTTCTACTCATTTTCGGTTGTCTCCTTTTCCTTTTCCTTTACGGATCGTCTTACAAAAACTAATGAGGCAATCGGCAGGCCATCCATCACCCCCTGCCAATCAGGTAGATGGCGGGGCATGTGGGATCCTGCGCGCCACCATGCGGACATCGATGTCGAGGGAAAGTCACGGCCCGCCAGCAGTCCGTCAGAACGGGAAACGGATCGAAAAGATCCAGCGGTGGTTGTATTGATGGAACGAGGTGACGGCAGTTTGCACGCCCACGCCGAGTCCCACATGGAGTGTCCCAGTAAGTGGAAATGGACCTACGACGAGGCCAGGCGTTAAGAAGACTTGCTTGCGCCCATTCAAAGGGCCGTCCAACCAGAACGTCGAGTTCTGCTCGAGCATGGGCCAGATCTTTCCTTTGATCCGGTAGTTAACCTCGGTGTTGAAGAGCAGCGCCCTGCCCAGAACGTTGGTGCCACCAGTGGGAAGGTTTGCGCCAATCGTGCTCTGAATGTCCCACGCGCCAAGGCCTTTGGCTGCGGCGAATGTTGGTGACAGCACCGTGTGACCTTGCCCATTCGGGGCGCTACTCGTAGGAACGCTGCCGCCGAAAAAGAACCCTACAAAGTAGTCGCCCTCGCCCTCAGTTTTGGAAAAAGCTCGGAATTTCACCTGATACGAAAGGTCGCCAAATCCGCTTGCGGCATTCGATTGATGAACCACGTAGGCAGGTGGAAATATTCCCACTTCCAGGCGTGACGAAGGGATGATCTCGAGGCCCCGCGAATTCCCATAGTTCGACGTGACGGTACCACCGCTCGGATCCTGCTGCCACGACATGTCATAGCGATACTGCTGCACCAGCATGACGTGAGTCGTAACGATCGGCGCAACAAAGTGCGGTTGGCTGGCCCTGGCCTTGGCTGCGATTCGCATCCAGGCGCGCAGCCAGCCCGAGTCATCGTTGCCGCTGCCGGCATCTTGATTCGACGATTCGTCCGCGGAGGCCGGCGGACCGCCCGGCGTAGGATCCTGCGCGCACAGCGCCCCGGAGGATAGAAGAATCAAGACCGGCACGGAGGGCAACGCACGTTGCATCCGGAGCCTCCATAAAATTCTATTTATCAGCGACGCGCCAAGTTGCGTCTTTGTGAAACGCCGTCATTGCACTTGCGAGCGCCGAAGTGTTTGCGCCGAGATCCTTTTCATAGACAATATCGTTATCCGTCACGATGAAGGTCATCACGCCGCAGGACCGGTACTCTGCCGGGTAAGCGATCAAAGCGAATCGGCCAGTCCTCTGGCCGCCGGCTCCGCGTGTCGAAAATGCACGGAAATAGTAACCATGCAACAGTACGGGATCTGCGTCAGGGGATCCGCTAACAGCTTTCGCGACCAAACTGGCGGGAAGGATGTCTGCCGGATTTGGAGTAGTCGAATCTGTGTGATTGCGCTTCTTGGCGGCTACGAATTCGTGGCAAGTCGCAATCGCCGTGAGTTCGTTGTCACCTATTCGGCGGAACACGACTTCCTTCGCGCCGGTATCCGAATCGAAGCGCCAGCCACCGTTTGCCGCAACGAGGGGGATAGGAAACGGCCAGTTCTCAGCGCCGATGTACAGGGTCATCGATCCGTCGGCCTCGCGGCCAACCCGGTGCATCTCCTGGTATTTTTTGACGAACATTTCGCGGTCGAGCTTATCCTGACCTGCATCACGCGAGGAGGTGAGTTCCGTCTGTCCTCCCAGGATCTTTACGATGGCCTCCTCGTTGTTGCTCTGCACGGCCTGAAAGAGGGTTTGACTTGCCTCCGCGGTCGACGGGAACGTCGGCTGAACGGATTGTTGAGCCAGACCCGGGCAAGCGCCATTAGTTACCCAGATCGCAAGGATCGCGAACGGAACCACTGCGGACCGTGCGCACCCTGAAAACTTTTGAACCCACCGGTTAATCATGTTTGTCATTTCTCGTTTCATTGTTTAATCACCTCGTGCGAACTATCTATGGCCTCCGCCGCCGTGGCCGCCGCCGCCGTGAAAACCTCCGCCACCGTGAAAGCCTCCGCCGCCCCCGCCGTGGAAGCCGCCAAAGCTGGACTGGCCTCGGAAGGAATTAGCTCTCGCATTCCCGCCATGATCGAATCCGCTGAAGGCGCCGGAATGCGTGCCACCACCCGCGGCGTGCCCGCTAAAACTGCGGCCATTAAAATTGCCAGCATGGTTGAAGTTCGCTCGACTCGAATTAAAACTATTGCGGTTGACGATAGTCCTGCTGTGCGAAATGTACGTGTTGTGGTTGTAGACGACTCTTCCGTCGTGGTGCCAATCGTAATCCCCAGTTGTGCCAACCCCAGCCGAATCCGCCAAATAGTCCAACCCCGAAGCCGAGTCCAAAACCGATTCCGGGTCCGTCCAGGAACAGTCCCGGATATGGATACCAACCGGGGAAGACAGCCAGTGGCTCCCCATACACCAGCCACGGATCGTATTGAGGTACGTAAACCATGTCTGGAGCTTCCGGCTGAATGACGATCGTTTGTCCCTTAGTGCTTACCTTCTCCTGGGCCGTGGTGTTCAGGTTTCCGGCCTGCTTGGCCCGCTCTCGCATGATCTGAATCGCCTGGGTCAGCTCCTGCTGCTGATTGACATGGGCATCGCCAAGTTCCGATGTCCAGGCAAGATTCTGATTCATATTGGCGAGCACTGCGGGGAACTGCGTTAGAGCTTTGACACTGGGATCCCAAGATTGTTTGTCTACTTCTTGCGCCAGTTGGTCGCCTTGAAGATTTTTATGTTGTGCCATCCACCTCCCGGCCTCTACTACTTGGTCCGGATAAGTTGCGGCCGCCAGGATCTGCGCAATCAATGCGTCGGGGTACAGTGCGATGGGCGCTACGAGCTGCTGCAGTTGTTCGGAACTCTGTTGCGCAGCCTGAGGCGGTGGCTGCGCAATGGATGCGTCGGCCTGATAGGCGAACCCGTCTCGTACGCCCACCAGTACCAATGACCAGGAAAGGAATAATGCCATACTTCGTTGAAGCAATTTCATACTGATTTCTCCTTCATGCGCCGCCGCTTACTTCTTCACGTCTGGAGGAAAGTGATCGAACATCTTCTGCACGCCCTTATCAAGGTTCTTGATGTTCTTGTCGGACTTGTCTGAAAGGGTGTCGCTCGACGATCCCCGCCAAATTAGCGTCTTGGTGTGTGCGTCGAACAGATCGACAACCAGGGTCCCGACCTTGTAGTTTTCAACCGTTGTCGTTGCGTCTCCGAATCCACCTCCCCCGCGCCAGCGCCAGCCGCCTCCAAAGCCGTCGTAGAGGGTGTTGAGTGTCTGTTGATTCTGAGTCGTCTCCATCGCTACGATCGCGACATCACCGCCCGATTCCACCGGCGTCAGGCCTTTCGCGCTCAGGGCTGCGTTGACGGCTTCTTTGATCCGGCCCACCCATAGCGGGTCTTGCGTTTGGACCTTTTCCCAGGAGTATGTTTTGTACTGACTGAAATTTGCGCTGCGATCGTAGTCGGTCTTCACCTGTTGGGCGAATGACGCAGTCGCAAACAAAAGCGCGATCCCGGCCGATGCGAATATCGTACGTTGCATTTTCATGAGTTTCTCCTTAAATCGTTATTGAGGTTCTGTTCTTTTGTTCGAACATCCGCTTACGTAGTGTGCACTCGAGCGGCCAAGAGCTGGAGGTTGATTACCGGTGTTGTTCCAACACTAAGCCGGATGTCGCGTGGCTTCGCTTGCAACCGTGGGTCCACATGATGACAGCGCTGTCTTGATTGCGTCTCGTGGCATAGACCAGAACGGCGCGGCACCGTCGGACGAGCTGTCTTAGGATCCCGCGATGATTACCGTCTTTTCCGCGGGAATGGACTGGAGCGTGGATGCATCCAGGCCCAGGTGTGATGTGACCATTTCCGGCGGTAGGTGGCGGATCCAATTGTTCAGCGACACATCCATGTATTCGTGCGACTTGAACATCTCTAAGAACACCAGGTCGGTGTCACCAGTGTTCTCAATGTAATGCCCTGCCATTGTTGGGACGAACCCAACATCGTTGGGGTTGAAATCCATAGTACGGGCTGATCCAACCGGCGCAAATACTGTCATCCGCCCTTTGCCGGCCATGTAGTACTGCCATTCGGAGACGTTAGGATGCCAATGCAGTTCCCGCATGCCTCCTGGCTTAATGGTGACCAACGCGGACGCAATGTTTTTCGAAGCAGGGAAGTTATGTGAGTCGACTATACGGGCCTCGCCTCCAGCCGTTCGCTTGGTGGGCGCCATCGACTCCATTCTGAAGGTATACTGAACAGGCGATTGCACCTTTTGCCCGCCTACCGCCGCTCTGTCCTGCGCCAATGATTTCGGCAGATCCGCGGGAAAAATGTACAGTTCATCCTTGGGTAGCTTCGCGAGAGCGGTTTTGTCAAGCCCGAAGTTCTTCGACAGCACTGAGGCCGGCGTATGCGCCAGCCACTCCGAGAGGAGGAACGTGTTGTCTTCTGAAAAGAGACCTTCATTAAAGACGAGCAGAAACTCACAACCATCGGGTCCGAGACCCTGAATTGAATGTGGATAGCCGGCGGGGAAGTACCACAGATCGCCTTTGGCCACATCATCGAGGAAGACGGTCCCGTCGGGGTTCAAAACAGACACGCGGGCATTCCCGTCCAACATCATTGCCCATTCATCCGCGGTATGCCAATGCAGTTCGCGAAAGCTACCGGCGGTCAGGCGCATGTTCACACCGGCGATGTCTGTTGATGACGGCAACTCGCGCTGGGTGACCTGGTGAGTCCAGCCACCCTCTTCGATTCGCTTATGTGCGAGATCAAACGAGTACCAAATAGGCCCTACGTCTCCATGGTCGCTCGAAGGCGGCGTGTTCGAATTTGGATTCTCGCTCAGCAGCGGTTTGTCTTCTGGCCCCGGATTGCTGGCGGACTGATCATGCTTCGCCGTGCGGGTACTTGCTCGTTCTTGTGCATTCGCGGCCACTCCCGTGAGTGCTGCCGTCACCAACGTGGAGCCGATCCCAAGCATGTTTCTTCTTGAGACTGCTATTGAATCGTCCTGGGATTTTGTTCTCTCGTCGAGCATTTGTCTGCGCAGTGTGCAATCGGCTTGCCAAGTCATAGGCGCGCCAAAGACGCCTTGTAGCGCCGTTCATTCCGTTAGATGCGACGGCACATTGACACGGTGTCGATGACACGTCAGGGCGCGATGGCCACCACAACAACCGTCGTGTCATCGAACTGCTCCGCCCCAACTGACCATTCTGCGACGGCGCTCATCACTCGATCGGTCACTCCTTTCGCATCAGTCCCTGCGGCGATAGCTGCGCAACTGGCAATCAAGCGTTCGTCACCGAACTCTTCCTCGGCGGTGTTCTCGGCGTCGGTGAGGCCATCGGTGAAGATCACCAGCCGGCTTCCAGGCCCCATCTGTGTCTGCGTAGACTTGTATTGCGCTTTGGCGAACATCCCAATCGGAAGACCACCCGAATTCAGCCTTTCGATCACGCCGGTCGAATGAGTCAGAATCGGCGGCGGATGGCCCGCGGTGACGTACGTCAACACGCCGTTCTGCGCGTCGTACTCCGCCCAAAACAGAGTCGCGTAGCGGTTGTCTCCGAAGCGGCCGGCGAGTTGTCGATTGAGTATTTCAACGAACTGGCAGGGCGGAGCTTCACGACTGTCGGCCGAGTGCGCGCGCGCGACAGCCTGCAGGTTCGCCATCATCAGAGCCGCCGGAATTCCTTTTCCGCTCACGTCCGCACAAAGGATCCCAATTCGTTCCTTACCGAGATCGAAGAAATCGTACAGATCGCCCCCGATCATCCGCGCCGCCAACGTTCGCCCTGAAACGGAAGCACGACGCAGCACTGGCGCCACGCGTGGGTACAGATATTCCTGAACGTTTCGTGCGACTCGAAGTTCGCTCTCGAGGGTCAGCCTGGCAGCCTCCTCCTTTTGAAGCTGTTCCAGGGCAATCGCCATCTCGTTAAAGCTGCAAACTAGATCACCGAGCTGCCCCTTGTTCCGCATCGGCGATCTCCAGGCGAAGTTGCCGCTGGCGATCTGGCGCGCCGCCCTGCTGAGGTCGTCGATAGTCGTGGCGATATCGCGGCCGAAGCGGATGCACATCCACAGGCCCGCTGCATCCAGAAGCAACACGGTAAATGAAAGTGCGGCCAGAAGCCACACCCAGTTCGCCAGTTGGCTGCCAAAACGTGCCACATCTTCGAAGGCGCCTGAGTAACTGGCTCGAACGCTGTAGGCCATCCAGTCTTCCCGCGCGCCGCTTTCCCAGTTGCGTGCCGATACCACAACCGCAACCGGGCGGGATATACCTGGGATGAAATTGCTTTCTATGGATCCGAGTATCCGCTGGTTCGGCGAGTGCAGGCGCACGCCCTGATTACCGAACTGCGGCACACGGAACGGCCTGGGAAAAAGAGTCTTCACTTCCAGGCCGGCGGCCGAAGACAATCGCTTGGCCAGCTCGGGTCCGAGCGGAAGGCTAAAGATAGCCGTTACCTTGCAAGCGCCCTTTTGCCGCGCCACGATATTGCGGATCTGGAGTTGTCCCCGATCGACCACCAGGCCCGCGAAACCGGTTTCCGGCAGCCAATCTGGATTTTTGACGCCAGTAAGTCCCGGTCCTGGCAGCAAAGACTGCACGCCCCTTTTGTCCTCTACTGTTAAAGTGGCCTGACCTTGAGGAAAAGCCTCATCGGTGTACGCCAGCAGCGGCTTGAGTCCGCCGAAGTCGCTTGTGGGCGCCGTGCAAGCGCCGGCGTGATCCAGGATTGCAGGGGCAACGGACGGGCTGGCCTGAACGAGCACCTGAATCTGCTTTTCTATTACATTGGCACTTTCGCGCCGCACCACGACGTTCAAAGCTGCCACTGCCAGACAGGCAACGAGGATTGTGGAAGTACCTGTGAAGGCGATGATGGCCACCATCTTCCAGCGAACCCGGCCCCAGGCGCGGCGGAGAACGTGAGGCATTCGAAACCAACTGCTCTTCGGCGGAGCGGCCGGGATGGTAGCGCCTTCGCAATTAGAGACGATCATGGGCAAGCGCAACTCCGCTGCGGCCATTCGCTGAGCGGTCTGAGGAATCGGGACTCGCTCCTTTGATATTCGACAATGTCCCCGACGTCCGCGTGACCGTTGATTGTTGGCCGGACTATGTTCAGGAACGGCCTGAGACGAGGCGCGATCAAGTCTGCGAAGAAATCTCGACGCCAGCCGAGCAGTTTGCGAATCAATTCGACTTCCTCCGCGGCCGCCGTTTGGATCGAAATCACTCCGGGGAACTTGCAAGCTGGAGACCAATTCTCGTCGGCGCGAACTGCTAGAGTTTTCGTCCGGCCATCACTGCGGCCTCGTCCTCGGTGACTCTCCCTGGACACAGTTGACGATCAGATGACGGTAACGCGATGCTATCTCCGGCGGAATCATATAAACCGCTCATGGCGGGGTAATTGCTCATCGTATTCGTATGAAAGTGAAGAACCAAGTGCTCCATCAACCACCGGAAGCACCTCTGACATTGCAGCGCGTGGTGGAAATACTCTTGCATGCATACGGCTATGTTCGAGCTTTGGATCCCAATGGGGAAAGCGGTGCCGCCGAGTTGCTGCGGAGCAAATACAAAGAACTGAAACGGTCACAGGGTTACGCTTTTTCCGGTTGTTCGAAGTACAATCTGGAATCGCCAAAGCAGTCGTGACCACTCCCCGCTAAATTGAAATTCCGCGCTCTGTTCATCTCACCCACCATTGCCGGCTTCGTCACAAAAAACTCAGCGCCAATGAACCGTCGATGATTGGAACATTGTCCGAAGCGGCGCCCAATGGATTCCGGCACGCTGACACACAATTTGTGCTTGGCATCATCGGTCTCGCATCCATCACCTTTGCCGCCGTTCTGCTCAACCTCCAACCCGGGGCGACTTCTCTTCTCTATCTAATCGTCGTTAGCCTTGATCGGGAGTGCTTCGGCGAGCGTTGCGGGGGAGCGAGAGATAGCTCGGGCCGAAGCACTTTCGATAAGGAGACTTGAAGGAAGCCGCTGGCAGGGCGGGCGAGTATGGAGCTACAAGCTTGTTTGGATGCAGCCGAAGTGAGCCGACGACTGCGGGGTACGACGAAAAGGCCGGCCGGTGCTGCTCGTAAAAGGGACGTTGGCGATATTGGAGAGCCGGGAACTGCAGGAGGCGTGTAGCTGCGCGGCACTGATCGATCGATAGACACACGGCCACGCCGGCACGCGAACGCATGTCATGGGGTCGATTGGAGCGACGTCTACGAGCTGTCGAAAAAACTGCACCGAGAGGCTAACTCCGCCGCAGTGAGGGGAACGCCGATTCTCATCGGCTCTCCACAACGTGGACAGTTCCAGGTGCGCGCCTCTGAAGCAAGCGGAGTACAGGGTTGTTCCCAGGGCTGAGGAAGAAGTTCTCGGATAAGGCGCAACCGAGCAGTACGACAGCCATTGGCCAGGAATCCGAACTGTCGAATGCGCACGAATCCGCGCGGCAGAACATGTTGTAGGAAGCGCCGCAGGAACTCGGTGGCCGTGAGCGTCATCTGTCGTTGCTTGTTGCCGCGCGCGTAATCCTTCCAGCGGAAGGTGACGCGCTCACCGTCGAAAGCCAGCAAGCGATGATTGCTAATGGCGACACGGTGAGTGTACCGGCCGAGGTAGCGCAACACCTTGCGAGCGCCGCCGAAAGCTGGCTTGGCATAAACGACCCAGTCCTCGCGGAACAACGTGCGGAGAAATCGCAGAAACAGTTTGGGCTGTTCCAGTGCGGCGTTGGCGGGAGGAAACTGCAGTTTCTTCTTGCGGAAAGCTCGCTTGAGGCGGTTCACGAATTTGCCCCGAAACACCCGGCTGAGGACCTTCACGGGCAAGAAGAACGGGTATTTGGGATGCACCCATCTGGAGCGATCCGTGGACAGACCGCCGGCCGGGATGACACAGTGAACGTGAGGATGCGGCAGTAGATTCTGTCCCCAGGTGTGCAGGATGCTCAGAAAACCGATCCGAGCACCCAGATGTTTGGGATCGGCCGCGACCTCCAGCATGGCGGCCGCGCTGGCCTGAAACAAGAGGTCATAAAGGATGCGCGGATTGCGCTGACAAAGTGGAATCAGAGCGTGGGGTAGAGTGAAGACCACGTGGAAGTAGGTCACGCCGAGCACTTCTTGCTCTCGCGCGGCGAGCCAGCGTTGGCGCGCGTGCGCCTGGCACTTGGGGCAGTGGCGGTCGCGGCAGCTGTTATAAGAGATGGCCTGGTGGCTGCAACGGGAACAATCGTCGATATGTCCGCCCAAAGCCGCTGTACGGCACTGAGCGATGGCGCGCAGCACCTTCAACTGCTGATAGCTGAGATGCTGGCGGTGCTGATCCACAAACCGAGCGCCCTGTGCATGAATGAGATCGGCCACCTCGAAGGTGGGCCGGCTCATTCTGGTTTGTGCAGTCTCCGCGAACGTTTCCGTTGAGTCGGTCCCGCCACCGCAATCTTTTCAAGCGGACCGGTGGCCGCCTGCAGACGCCGGGTAGAAACGTGCAGATAGCGGGCAGTGGCCTCGATGTCCTTGTGCCCCATCAGAACTTGAATGGTGCGCAGATCCGCGCCACCTTCGAGCATGTGGGTTGCAAAGCAGTGCCGCAACGTATGCGGAGAGACGCGCTTTTCGATGCCGGCCCGCCTGGCTGCATGCTGCACGGCCTCCCAAACGACCTTGGAAGTGATGGGCTTGTCGGCGCGCCATCCATCGGCCGTGCCGGGGAACATATACGTCTGCGGGCGCATCCAGCGCCAGTACTCCCGCAGCGTCTCAACCAGTTTCTGACTGATGGGAACCTCGCGGTCCACGTCGCCCTTGCCTCGCTCGACGCGCAGCATCATTCGTTGGCTATCGATGTTGGCCACTTTGAGCCGGCAGAGTTCGCTTCGACGCAGCCCTGTCGAGTAAATCGTCAGAAGCATGGCGTAATGGAAGAGATTTTTGGATGAGTCGATCAGCCGGCCGACTTCTTCCTGGCTCAGGATGGTCGGCAGGCGCCGTTTGCGCTTCACCCCGTGCGGATAGGGCAAATCCTCTTTCACCGAAGGGCGCTTCAGCGTCTTCACGTAAAAAAACCGGAGGGCGGCAACATAGTTCGATGCCGTTCCGATATCGAGCTTGCGCTCTTCCCGCAGGTAAACCTGGTAGCGCCGAATGTCGTCCGGTCCCAGATGATCGAGCCGCTTCTGAGCGTACCGCCGAAAATCCTCGAGAGTGTGCAAATAGCTTCGGATGGTTGATTCGGCATAGTTGCGGCGTACGAGATCCTCTCGCATCCGCTGCATGAGTGTGGTCACAGAGATCTCCTTTCTCTGTAACCAACGCTATCGCTGAGAGCGCGAAAGGCCCATCACCACGCACGCCGCAGGCGTCCGCCGTGCCAGCGGCTTCGTTCTAGTCGCCTAGTATTTACTTGCATTAATTAGAGGAACATTGCAGAATGGGCTATGCCCCAAGCTGCAACGCGCATTCTTCTCTCCGATGAGGAGCGGGCGGCCCTGACGGAGTGGTCCCGTTCCAGTGCGGGAGAGCATCGAATGGTCGAGCGGTCACGCGTGATTCTATTGGCCGCAGAGGGCCTCTCGGCCCGTGAAATCGCCCGCCGGCTGAAGACACGGTTGGCTCGTGTCTCCAAGTGGAGACAGCGGTTCAGCCGTGATCGTCTGGCTGGATTGCAGGACGCCCCGCGATCGGGCAAGCCCAAGACGTACGATGATCAAGCTGAGAAGAGGATTCTGGTTCTGCTGGATAGCGACCCGCCGGAGGGATACAGCCAGTGGAATGGCCGACTACTGGCTCAATCGCTGGGCGACGTGAGCGATGATCAGGTGTGGCGAGTGTTGCGAAAGCACAAGATCCAGCTCCAGCGCCGACGCAGTTGGTGTATCTCCACAGATCCGGAGTTCGGGCCGAAAGCGACCGATGTAGTGGGTTTGTACCTGAGTCCGCCGGAAAACGCCATCGTCTTGTGCGTGGATGAGAAACCGCATATCCAGGTGCTGGAAAGAGCACAGGGTTGGCTGCGGCTGCCTAATGGAAAGGCCTTGAATGGGTTCAGCCACTGCTACAAACGTCACGGCGCGAGTACGTTGTTTGCTGCCCTGGAAGTGGCCACCGGACAGGTACAGGTCGGTCATTATCCCCGACGGCGGCGGAGGGAGTTTCTCGATTTCATGAATGATGTGATCGCCGGACACCCCGACCAGGAGATCCACGTGATTCTGGATAATCTCAACACGCACAAGCCCAAGCACGACCGCTGGCTGGCGCGGCATCCCAAGGTGCGCTTCCACTTTATCCCGACGTACTCATCGTGGTTGAACATGGTGGAAGTATGGTTCAGCATCCTGAGTCGCCAGGCGTTGAAGAATCTCAGTTGCACCGCCGTCGGCCAACTGCGCCAGGCCATCGATCGATTCGTGCGAGCGTATACAGCAACGGCTACGCCTTTCGAATGGACCAAGGCGGTAGTGCTTCCGTCGGCACCAAAGCGTCGTTACTCTGATTTATGCAAGTAAGTACTAGGCGCGGTGTTTTTCGGCTATTCCGAAAAAATGAAGGAAGCGGTTGATGAGCGCCGACCGGGACCCCACTCGCATTCTTTCGGTCGACGACCATCCCGTCCTCCGCGAGGGCGTAGCCGCGCTATTGGCTGGTCAATCGGACATGACGCTGATTGCCGAAGCTTCCAACGGCCGCGAGGCGATCGAACAGTTCCGAATAACGTCCCCTTCCGTGGTTCTCAAGACGAAGCATGTTTGGAATATTCAAAAGCCAATTTGTCAACCAGATCTGGATTTGCGAGAACCACAGTTGGTATTTGAGTTTCAAGCTGAGCTTTCGGGACCTTGTCGC
>CAVYPH010000006.1:0-642634 GCA_963770345.1 Bryobacteraceae bacterium
ACATCAATTCGGGCCATAAGCACGAGCGCCAACTGAATCACGATCTGGTTGGCAGTGTGACAAAAGTGCTCAACCGGTGGACGCTGAAAGTAGGCGCGGAGCAGAGAATCTTATTCTCTAACTACGAGGATCACGAAGAGTCGTTTCAGATCTCGTCCAGCGCTGGTTATACGACTCAGTTCATCAACGCCACCGGTGGAACAGTGGGAACACCTCTGCCGAATGCGGCTGGATGGCTGCCGGCTTCCACTCTTCTAGGCGCGGGCTTCATTCACATCGCGGGGGGACGCGGAATCGAACCTGCCCTCGCACAGAAGTACTCGGCTATCTACTCACAAAACGACTGGCATGCTACCAATCGCCTGACGGTGAACCTGGGCCTCCGGTGGGAGGTTCAGCCGGCGCCGACCGAAAGGCACAATGCGTTGTCGGGATTTTCCTTCAATTGTACAAGCCCCTACGGAAGCGCGGGTTGCTTTACGTTCCCGAGCACCGGAGGGCTGGATCGTGGTCTGTGGAAGACCAATTGGAAGGACTTTGGCCCGCGAGTTGGCGTGGCTTTCCGGCTCAGCGACAGCATGGTGCTACGCGCGGGTTATGGAATCTCATACCTGCCGAGCAATACCGGGTTTTTCGACGGTCCCTACGCCTATGGAGAAGATACGTTTTCACCAGGCACGAACGGCGTTGTCTACGGAACCCATCCAGCGGGACTGATCGTAGGCACGTATGGCCAAACAACTCAGATCATTCCCGTTTGTACAACTCCAAGCTGCCCCGGTCTCTATGGCGCCCCGAACCCGCGCTTCGACTCGTTCGGCTACAAGGACGGGTCCGTTCAGCAATGGAACGTCTTCTTGCAAAGGCGAATAGGATCAAAGTGGCTCGTCCAGGCCGGCTATTCGGCGGCAAAAGGGTCGCACCTGCCGTACGCCAGAATCCCGCTGAACTCAGCCCAATTCATATCGCCGTCCACCCTTGGATCGTGGCAACAGAACTACGTTGCCTCCAACGGAAAGACCAATCCCGCCACCGTTCAAGTTCCGAATCCCTATCAACCCACAAGCGGAGCGCTGCTCCCCGTTCAACGGCGATTGGGCGAACGCTACGGTCAGCACCCTCGAGTCGCTCTACAGCTATCCGCTATTCGGCGGTATGACTCCCGAACGGTCGATCGGTTTTTCAGACTACAACTCGCTGCAGCTCTCCGTTCAGAGGAACTACGCAAACGGCCTTCAGTTCATGGCGAACTATACATGGTCCAAGTCGATTGACATGACCCAAACAGAAGCCCAAACAAATGGTTTCTCCGACACCGGCGGTTATGACCAGACGGATCTGGATCTCTTGAACTACGCGAACAACAAGAAGTTGTCGACTACCGATGTTCCGCAACGCTTCGTTGTTTCGGCAGTCTACGAAGCTGCCCTTCGGTAAAGGCAAAACCCTCCAAACAGGCAAGCGAATCGGCGATGCGATGATCGGCGGCTGGCGTCTGGGCGGTGTGGCGATCTTTCAGAACGGGTTCCCGGTGGAGATCACCGGTGGTTCGGGACCCATCAATGGACGGCCGAATCTGGTAGCCGGAGCGCCCATCGAAGTACCGCAAGCGCTGCAACATTGGTACGACGGAAAGACCACCGTCACGCTGCCGAACGGCCAGCAGGTCACGCCCTGCAATCACTGCTACCTGAAGTACGACTTGGGCGCCTTTCAGAACAGCGTTGTACAAACGCCAAGCGGTGCATATTCCTCGAACATCTACTGGTGGGGCACGTCGGCGCTCGATTTCAACAGCATTCGCGGCCCCGGACGTTCGAATCTCGATTTGAGTCTAGAGCGCACCTTCCGCATTCGCGAACGCCTGACGCTCGACATCGCCGCGCACGCGACCAATTTCCTGAATCACACGGAGCCAATCGCCAACGCGTTCTCGTTGTCGGTGGGTGGGGTGAACGTCACCCCCAACGCGGCAACGGGCGTGGTTCCCGGCAGTTTCAATAACAGCAGCTTTGGAACCATGAACAACGCGACGTACGATCCGCGCCAGATCGAGTTCCAGGCGAGGTTCCGGTTTTGAGCACGCGTCAAGGTTGGATCGCCGCCGGCTGCGGCCTGCTTGGAGTATTGTTTGCTGGGCAGGCCGTTGCATGGCACGATCCGGTGCACCAGATGATTACGGCAGTGGCACTCGCGTCGCTGCCGGAATCGCAGCGGGAGTTCTGGAAGCCGGAAACCGAACCACTAACCCGCGAGTATTGCCTTTATCCGGATATTTACGCCAATGCGCCCGCCACGCGGAAAGACGAAATGCGGCGGTACTGCGAAACACCAGATGGACGGCCCGTGCACAACGTGACCTGGAACCGCAAGCTGGATGCCGAGTCGCTCACGTTCGTATTCAAGGGTCTGATCGCGAGCATCCACGCAAAGGACGTGGCTGCGGCCGCCCGGTACGCCGGCGTGTTGGCGCACTTCATCGAGGACAGTACTTGTCCGGCTCACGCGCTCATGCCGAACGATTCCCAGCTCAATTTGTTGAAGGACCTGGTTCCTCCACCAGCGGAAGCGGCGAATATCAAACTGCACACTGTAATTGAGCACAGTTCGCCCAGGGTGGATCTGAAAGGCCGCCGGCCCGAAATTCTGGGAGCCACTCCCGAGGCCATCGCGGAGGCTGTTCTCGACCGGATCTACGCCGCTGTTCGCGTGAATCGCTCCCACCTTATTGTGTTGGCTCAGGCGGCATACAAGGACGATCAAGCCGGCATGGATACATACCGCCTGATTGGCGCCACTACCGGCGCGACCATCCTGAGTGATGCGCTCGCTTCGGCTGCGGAAACGGCCGAGTTGAACAGAAAATAGCGCATTTCCTCGGGTTTTGATTGACACGGTCACGCCGGGAACCATAGAATTGAGCCCAGTCCTTCGATCAATCTATGAGAGGTGTTATGGCTCGGAACCCACGTTTGGTTATTCTGCCGCTTTTGCTGGGCGCGGCCTCGATGTGTTACGGACAAGAGGTCCGCGGGAGCATTTCAGGCACGGTAACAGATCCAACCGGCGCACCTATTTCAGGCGCGATCGTGACCGTCACCAACCCGGCCAGCAACGCTGCGACCACTGAGACAACCAATGACACCGGCACTTATCTGGCGCCGTTCCTGGCACCCGGAACTTATGTATTGACGGTAGAGCATCCGGGCTTCAAGAGGTACCTGCGAGAGAACATCGTCCTGGAATCTCTGGACAAGGCGCGGGTCGATATTCACCTCGAGCTGGGAAATCTTGCCGATAGCGTAACGGTCTCGGCCTCGGTTTCGGCCTTACAAACGGAAACGGCCACGCGCGGACAAGGTATCTCCAACGAACTCGTTTCCAATCTTCCGACGCAGGGGCGAAATCCATTTCAAATCATGTGGGCCGCGCCGGGCGTCATCAAGGTAGGAACGTGGCGTTACCTCCGGTCTTTCGACAGCGGCGGGACGTCGGGTTTTTCGATCAATGGCGGGAGGAACCAGGAAAACGAGGTCCTTCTGGACGGGATTAGCGACATGCAGTCGAACCGATCGGTTATCAACGTGCCGACGCTCGAAAGCATACAGGAATTCAAGGTATTGACGAATACGTACGACGCACAGTACGGCCGGACGGGAGGTGGCGTGATCACAATCGTCACCAAGTCGGGCACGAATTCCATGCACGGCACGCTGTTCGAGAATTTTCAGAATGCAAAGCTGAACGCCAACCAGTCGGAGTTGAATGCGGCTGGCATTCCGAAGTCCCCAAACCATATCAACGCCTTCGGATTTCAACTGGATGGTCCAATTCTGATTCCGAAAGTCTTCAATGGGAAGAATCGGCTGTTCTGGCTGATCTCGTATGAAGGGATGAGACAGCGATCGGCGGACCTGGCGTCGCCACCGTGCCAACGCTGGCCGAGCGCGCCGGAGATTTTTCTGGACTCTTCAACGCCCAGGGACAGCAAGTTCTAATTTACGACCCGACGACCACCGCCAAGGACGGCTCTCGTACGCCCTTCGCCGGGAATAAAATTCCAGCATCCCGCATCAGCCCGATTGCCGCGGCGGCGTTCGCATTTTATCCGGCTCCGACATCACTTGGAACCGGTCCGGCTCAGATCAACAATTATCCATTTCCTTCCCGCTGGGTGGGCGATTTGAATCAAGTAATCGGCCGCCTCGACTACCAGATCAACTCAAAGAACAACGTCTCATTCCGCTATGGCCAAAATCCGTATTCGGAGTTCCGCGGGCTGGTGTTTGTCCTTGATCTGTCGCAAAAGAATCCAGCCGAACCCACCGGCAATGCGCCGCTGCTGCGCAACGGCAGAAACTGGACCTGGAACTGGACCTCCACAATTTCTCCGAGCCTGACATTCGACTTGCGCGCAGGCCTGAACCGCTGGGAGAACGGCGGCGGAAACACCTTCGGCGCGAACTACGATCCGAGAAAGCTCGGCTTCGATTCAGCGTTGGTGTCACAGTTCTCGGCGCTGCAATTTCCGCCATTCAATCTCGGCAGCTATCAGCAGATGGGCTCCAGCGTAATTAACTACGGCATGAACGATACGTACAGCGTTCAGCCCAACTTCAATCTGGTGCGAGGCCGGCACTTTCTGAAGTTCGGCGCGGAGGCGCGGAAGTATAACGACAACACGATCAATCCTGGAAATGCGAGTGGAGCTTACACTTTCGGCAAAACTTGGACACAGGCGAACGCTTCCAGCGCCAGCGCTACCTCCGGCAACGAAGTCGCGACATTCCTGCTGGGAGATCCGACGGCGGCATCGGTGGACCGCAACTTCAACACGGCATTCACGCATTTTTACTATGCGGGATTTTTTCAGGACGACTGGAAACTGACGTCACGCTTGACCGTGAATCTAGGTCTGCGCTGGGACTACGAATCTCCCGCGACCGAGCGCTATAACCGCATGATCGACGGACTGGATCTTGCGGCCGCGAGTCCGATCGCGTCCCAGGTACAGGGTCTGAGTCTCAAAGGGGCGGTGTTGTTCGCGGGAGTCGGCGGCCAGCCGAGGGGCACCGTCAATCCGGATAAGAACAATTTCGCTCCGCGCATCGGCGTGGCCTTCCAGCCCTGGGACAAGTGGGTGATCCGCGGCGGCTATGGGTTGTACTACCTCGGCCAGAGCGCCACCCGGCGGGACGAACGGCTTCAGCCAGACAACAAACGCGGTCCTGTCGATTGACGGGAACCTGACTCCAGCGGTGAACCTGGCCAACGCGTTTGCCTTGCAACCGGGCGGTCTGCTGCTGTCGCCCATCGGCAGCAGCCAAGGTGCGGCCAGCTTCCTGGGACAGAATCTAACTGTGAATTACCGCGACCGTCCGCTGCCGTATTCGCAGCAGTATTCGTTCGACATTCAACGCGAGTTGCGCGGTGACGCGCTGGTGGAAATAGCCTACGTGGGCAATCAGACTTCAAAGTTACCGTTACTGAACAGCGGTCTCGGCGGTGGAGGGGTGAACCTGAATTACATCCCGCTCTCACAAATGAATCAGGTGAACGCCAATGGTACCGTCAACACCGCCTACTACACGCAGCAAGTGCCCAATCCATTGGCCGGGTTGATTCCCGCGAATGCATCTCTTAACGGCGCAACAACGGCAGCCCAAAATCTGATGTACGCGTATCCGCAGTTCACTCAGTCGCTGCTGCTGGCAAATCTTCCTATCGGCAAACAGCGCTACGATGCGTTCCAATCGAAAATCAGCAAGCGCTTTAGCGGTGGCTTGGTGCTGCTGGCGAGCTACTCCTTTAGCAAGACGCTGCAACAAGTGAGAATGCTCAATGCCCAGGATTTGAACCTGAGCAACCCGGGGGCGACGAAGCTTGTAAAGGAGCCGGCTGACCAGCTCGATATTCCGCAGAAATTCAACATCACGATGGTTTACGAACTGCCCTTCGGAAAGGGCAAGCCGTTTGCGAACAGCCTTCCGAGAGTGGCCAATGCTTTGATCGGCGGCTGGGAGATCAACACCAACATCACTTATCTGAGCGGCATGGAAGTGGCCTATCCGAACGCTCCGCAAGCGCAACCCGGTAGCGCCAAGCTGGATAACGGCGGCATCGCGCAATGGTTCAATACGGCCCTCTGGCCCAATCACACGGCTCCGAATCTTACTTACACGACGCGAAATTTTCCGTACGAGTTCAGCAACGTGCGATTGCCGGGTTACCACAACTGGGACGCGTCCGTGTCGAAATCGTTCCCCATTTACGAGCGGGTCCGCATGCAGTTCCGGTTTGAAGCGGTGAACGCGCTGAATCATCCGTGGTATGGCAGCATCGCTTCCGTCGATGTCACCAGCCCTCAGTTCGGACGCTTGAGTCCGACGGAGCAGAACTTACCGCGCTTCCTTAAGCTGGGGTTGAACCTTCAGTTCTAGCGGGACGGATTATCTCGACAGAACAACCGGCGTGCATCGCAATAGATTCGGACACGCTTCCGAGCAGGAACCGTCCGGCGCTGCTGTGCCCTTGAGATCCGACAACGATCAGGTCGGCGCCCCACTGCTGCGCCTCGTCGAGAATGACGTGCTTCGGGCCGTCCAGGAGAACGGAAATCGACTCCGCCGTCTTGATTCCAGCAGATGTGAGAATTTCCTCCGCGGTCAGGATTGCATCCTGAGCGTGCGCCATCGCATTTGCGCGAAATTGCTCCACCGATTCGGCGTCGAGCAAGGGAGGCTCAAACGCCGCCTCGAATAGTGAGACCCTTGGTTCGACGACGCTCATTATCCGAACTTCAGTTCCCTCTGGCCAAGGACGTTCGGCGATGGAGTGGGCCGCCGCAGTGGAGCATTTAGAGCCGTCGGTTGCCAGCAGGACCTTCAAGGCCCTCCGCGCCGGCTCCTGCCCGGAGTTGGACCGCACCACTTCCACTGAACAATGGACATGGCGCAAAACGGCTCTGGCGACGCTACCGAAGAGAAGCCTCGCCAGCCCGGTGGCGCCATGAGAACCGACTGCTACGAAGTCCGCACCGGACTGCTCGGCACGATCCACAATCACCGCCTTTGGATCGCCCATCTGAACGAGAGGCGTGGCGACGATGCCGGCCGAGGTGAAAAGACCCGCGGTCTGTTGAACCATTTCTTGGGTTCTCCGCGTGACCTGCTCCATCAACTCTGGAACAGCCCAGAGATCGAACGGCTCGACCACGCTGAGAACTTCCACGGTGGTCCCGGCTGGCCACGGACGCGCGGCGATCTCACCGGCAAGGGCGCTCCGAGCCGGCGAAAAGTCTACGGCAAGAAGTATCTTCATAGCATTCACGGTAGCTCCTTTATTTGTTGAAGCTGGTAACCAGGGGGCTGAACGAGTACGAATTTCTCTGGCGTGACATCGCCCGTGTTGAACTTCACATCGCTGATGGTTAAGGTGACTTCGTAGTTGTCTTGAGGCCGTTTGATATCGACCACGGTGGGGAAAGAAAGACCGCCGTAGGGCTTCCAACCGGAGTATTTCGACTCGCTGAGGATTGCACCCGACGGGTCAAAGGTTTTCTGACGCACGATTTGAAGCGTATAGCGGTCGAAATAGACGTTGCGGAGCAACCGGAGTTGATCTCCACGGCGCCGGATGATGAACAGAATGTAGACGGCCTTGGTCTCGTCGGTATCGTCCTCCATGAGCGTGACATCCGTTTTGGCGTCCGGCGGTTCGATCAACAATGCCGAGAGAAACGCAACGGGCCGGAGATTTTCCAGTTTGTTGGCGGACTTGGCGGGCGCGTCGTTGGCGCCTTCAACGAAGCGGCTCTTGCTGGGAATCGAAAGACGAAACTCATTGCCGATGGAAGCCATGTCGAACAGCGTGCTGTGAACAACGGGGTCCTGTCCGATGATGCGGATGGAGTCCGGCCGCCGGTAGAGCAAAACGCCGGCGATAGTGGCGTAATCCTTCACTGCTCCGCTGTAGAGGCTGCCGACGGACGCTGCCATATCGGTCTTCATGGTGAACGACTGGATCCGGTCGGACATCTGGTGTATCCGGTCGATCAGTTCTTCCTTGTGCGCGGTCAGTAGCGGCCGGTTGGCCACCTTCCCGGGCGGTCCGACGACCCTGGTCCGGACGAGGCAGGCCGAAAGCAGAAGAGTGGCCGCGCACAGGATTACCGTTGTGGTCAGTCTTGCCGGGCTACAGGGCATGGTTTGAGAATGGCACGTACAGAAATAGGACGGTGGAAGCGGCCGCAATCGAGTAATTGCACCTGGCTCCAGCCTTTTATTGTACGTCGAGAGCATTCGATGGCCGCCACCAGCCTGCGCTTCAGATTGGCGGCCCCCGCACGGCCGCATTTCATGGGTCAGGTGTTGGATGGCGGGTCCTCCTTGCTGGAATTATCGGACTGTGCGGCCGGTTTGGGCTCGGAGCGAACGATTTCCAGCGGTTTTGGGGCCGGTCTTGGGGTGGCGTTACCTTCGTTCCTGCATATTGGCTCCGGTTCGGATGTGATTGCTTCTTCGGCAGCTTCGGCCTCGGCGGCGCGGCGGTCCTTTTGGACCTGGCGAAGCTCGGCAGCGGCTTGGCGAAGTTGGCGGAAGTAACGGGCCTCGTAGCGCGAGAGGTTGGCCATGGTTTTGGATCCGTTGCTTTCTTTTTCGTAGGCGATGGCCAGGCGGACGGGTTCCGGGATGATTTCGAACTCCTTTTTGAGTTCGCCGGAGTGGTCCATGCGTGCCTGCCGGAGGTCGAGAGTTTCGTGCTCAACCGCCATGACCCGGTTGAGGCGCCAGCGGGCGGCGACCATGTCGTTGACGAGGTCGGCTTCGAATTCGTTT
Source organism: Bryobacteraceae bacterium (assembly GCA_963770345.1). GTDB lineage: Bacteria > Acidobacteriota > Terriglobia > Bryobacterales > Bryobacteraceae > CAVYPH01. The sequence continues at coordinate 8,838 of CAVYPH010000006.1, forward strand.
TCCGGTTTCCAGAGTTCGTAGTAGGATTTCCGGGTGTCCTCGAATCGCTCGGGGCTCTCGTTGGCGAGTACCAACGTTTTTGAAAATAACCCGTGTTTTACGCTATTTTGAGCGCATTTCTGGCGGGCCTCTTCGGATTTCTTTCCTCTGGCCAGCATTCCATTGCGGCGGCCTGCTTCAATTCTTGCTTGTGATTTCATGGTTTTCTCCTGTATTCGTGTATTTTGGCTATTTGTTGGCGACGGCTTTCAGCTTGCGCAGCACAGCGCTGGTTCGGAACATTTGTTTGGAACAGCGGTCTTCCTCGCGGCGTAGCGCCTCAGGGACTGGACTGAAAATGGCTTGAACTAGCGCGCCGCGGGCATTGCCGGTGGCGGCCAGGTGCGCATTGATGGCTTCGGTTTCAGCGCGCTGCATCCGGCGTACGCGCCAATGGGCAGTGGCGATATCGTTGACCAGGCCGGATTCGATTTCTCCTTGAGGTTGGTGATGATCGTAGTACGCGCTATAGAGCGCCTCGAATTCCTCGATGCTCTCGGTTGTCAGGACGATGGCCTTGAGGATGGCGGCTTTTCCCGCGGTGATCTTGGGCGGTTTGGCAATCTTTCGCGGGCCGGCCAGCGTGGATCCGCTATGCCACACGAGGTTACTGTATCTTTGACGCATCAATACTCTCCTTATCCTGGCTTGAGCTTAGCGGATGGAGTTTGGTGGGAAGGGCGGATTTTGGGTTATGTCGTTTGTTTTGTTGGTGAAGATTTTTGTGACTGAGAAGGTTGCTTCGGCCGGCGGACAAGAAGGTGGCTGGGGCGGAGGAGTGGACGAGCCGCCGGCTGATGCAACCGTTCGGTGAACTAGACCGCTGCGCCCGTCGGCGGAAGGTCGTTCGCAGCCGCTATGGGTTTTGCTTGATGTGGATGGATGGCGCTGGTGCGCCGGCAGCGGAACTTGCTGAGGATTTGCGGGCGGCGGGTGGGGCCAACGTCGTGAATTTCTCCGAAACAGCGGCGTGGCCGCACGATCCTGCGACGGAAGAATACGGAATGAGAAGCTCCGGGACGAGACTCTCCGCTGCGCTGCTGGACAGCAGCGTGCGGGTGAAGCGTTGTTCTCACTGGCTGGCTCATGAGGAGTCGGGGAAGCGCCACGAGGGAGCCACGACGAGAACACGGATCATCTCGCCCTGGCCGCAGACCGGACAGAGCCGCGAGGAATCCGCCGGCATCTGAGGCCGGTTATGGTAGTCAGCGGGATTCGGCAGCAGGTCGTTGAGAGGCGTGGTAAGCAGGCGGCAGAGTGTCAGCCGTGCCTGGCGATGGCAGTTGGCCAGCCAGCCGAAAAACCGGATGCGCTGAAAACCCCGCGGCAGCACGTGCAACAGAAAACGCCGGATGAACTCCTCTGCTTCTAGCGTCATCACCCGCGACTTCTGGTTGTCCTTGGAACGATAGTCCTTCCACTGGAACGTCACCTGGCCGTTTTTCACATCGAGCAGACGTTGGTTGGACAGCGCCACGCGATGAGTATAGCGGCCAAGATATTCGATCACCTGGCGCGGGCCGCCGAACGGCGGCTTGGCGTAGACTACCCATTCGGCGATGGTGAGAGGAGCCAGATAGGCGTCGAATCGATCGGGCGCGTGCAACGATTCCAGCTCTCCGAAGAAACGGAGTTTTCCTTTTTGGAATGCAGTCTGGAGCTGTTGGAGGAATAAGCGGCGGAACAGACGCGACAGCACCCGGACTGAGAGAAAGAAGCCGGATGGACAAGACACCCAATGCCGGCCGTCCGGGGAAAGACCGCCGCCCGGCACCACGCAGTGCAAATGAGGATGATGGAGAAGATTTTGTCCCCAGGTATGGAGCACGGCAAAGAAACCGATGGATGCCCCGAGATGCCGGGGGTCGCCGGCGATGGTCTGGAGCGTTTGCGCGGTGGCGCGGAACAGGATGTCGTAAACGGCTCTGCGGTTGTAAAACGCGATTCGGGCAATCTGTTCCGGCAGGGTGAAGACGAGGTGAAAGTATTCCACCGGCAACAGTTCGGCCTTTCGTGCTTCCACCCACTTGGCTCGCGCCAGCGATTGGCACTTCGGGCAGTGACGGTTCCGGCACGAGTTGTACGAGATGCGAGAGTGAGCACACTGGCCGCATTCCTCGACGTGGCCGCCCAATGCTGCCGTGCGGCATTCCATGATGGCATCGATGGCCCGCTCTTGCTCCTGCAGCAATCGATGGCTCTGGCGGTAAGCCGGAGCGTCACGCCGGAAAATGTCGGCCAGCTCGAAAGCCGGCCGGGACAAACAACATTACCTCTTCGCCCGGCTGGGCTTCCGGCCGAGTTGGTCGAGTGGGCTCTTGGTGGCGGCCACGCGGCGCGGCGAGACTTGGGCGTACCGGGCGGTGGTATCGATGCGGGTGTGCCCAAGCATCTCCTGGATGATACGTAAATCCACACCGCTATCCAGCAGATGGGTGGCGAAGCTGTGCCGCAGCGTGTGGACCCTCACCCGCTTGGCGATGCCTGCCAGCGCGGCCGCTTGCCGGCAGACCAACTGCAGCGTGGCCGCATCCATGTGGCGGCCCGGACGGCGGCCGGGAAACAGCCAGTCCCGCGGCCGCTCGACTTGCCACCAGGCCCGCATCACTTCGAGCAGTCGCGGCGACAGCATGGCGTACCGGTCTCTCTTTCCCTTGCCTTGCTCGACTCGGATCAGCCTGCGTTCCGAATCGATATCGGATACCTTCACCCGCACCACTTCCGAGACACGCAACCCGGCCCCATAGGCCGTCATCAAGGCGGCCCGGTGGCGTAGAGTTCCAACCTGTTGGAAGAAGGCATCCACTTCGGCCGGGCTGAGCACCACCGGAAGCTTATCCGGCACGCGAACCCGTGGCAGAGCCTTTTCCGGCCACACGGTCTCCAGCGTCACCTGGTACAGAAATTTCGCCGCCGAGACGAACTGATTCACCGTCTGCGGCGACTGTTGTCTCTCGTTCAGCAAATGCAGCTGGTAGTCCCGGATGTCCTCCAGGTCCAGTTGCTCCGGGCTGGTTTGATAAAACTGTCCCAGTCCTTTAATGTGATGGATGTAGTTGCGTTGCGTCTCGGAAGCGAAGTTGCGCAACTGCATGTCTTCGAGCATGCGTCGGCGTAGCGGCGTCATTTGTGTGGGCTCCTTGAAATCTTGGATCGGCTATCGCGAATAACCTCATCCAGTCTTTCTCATCGAGCCCCCTCCAACAACTCTCTCTACCGCAATCTCCTCCCCTCCCTTCACTCGCAGAGCTTACCGCGTAGCGGTTTAGTTCACTGAGAAGGTTGCTTCGGCCGGCGGACAAGAAGGTGGCTGGGGCGGAGGAGTGGACGAGCCGCCGGCTGATGCAACCGTTCGGTGAACTAGACCGCTGCGCCCGTCGGCGGAAGGTCGTTCGCAGCCGCTATGGGTTTTGCTTGATGTGGATGGATGGCGCTGGTGCGCCGGCAGCGGAACTTGCTGAGGATTTGCGGGCGGCGGGTGGGGCCAACGTCGTGAATTTCTCCGAAACAGCGGCGTGGCCGCACGATCCTGCGACGGAAGAATACGGAATGAGAAGCTCCGGGACGAGACTCTCCGCTGCGCTGCTGGACAGCAGCGTGCGGGTGAAGCGTTGTTCTCACTGGCTGGCTCATGAGGAGTCGGGGAAGCGCCACGAGGGAGCCACGACGAGAACACGGATCATCTCGCCCTGGCCGCAGACCGGACAGAGCCGCGAGGAATCCGCCGGCATCTGAGGCCGGTTATGGTAGTCAGCGGGATTCGGCAGCAGGTCGTTGAGAGGCGTGGTAAGCAGGCGGCAGAGTGTCAGCCGTGCCTGGCGATGGCAGTTGGCCAGCCAGCCGAAAAACCGGATGCGCTGAAAACCCCGCGGCAGCACGTGCAACAGAAAACGCCGGATGAACTCCTCTGCTTCTAGCGTCATCACCCGCGACTTCTGGTTGTCCTTGGAACGATAGTCCTTCCACTGGAACGTCACCTGGCCGTTTTTCACATCGAGCAGACGTTGGTTGGACAGCGCCACGCGATGAGTATAGCGGCCAAGATATTCGATCACCTGGCGCGGGCCGCCGAACGGCGGCTTGGCGTAGACTACCCATTCGGCGATGGTGAGAGGAGCCAGATAGGCGTCGAATCGATCGGGCGCGTGCAACGATTCCAGCTCTCCGAAGAAACGGAGTTTTCCTTTTTGGAATGCAGTCTGGAGCTGTTGGAGGAATAAGCGGCGGAACAGACGCGACAGCACCCGGACTGAGAGAAAGAAGCCGGATGGACAAGACACCCAATGCCGGCCGTCCGGGGAAAGACCGCCGCCCGGCACCACGCAGTGCAAATGAGGATGATGGAGAAGATTTTGTCCCCAGGTATGGAGCACGGCAAAGAAACCGATGGATGCCCCGAGATGCCGGGGGTCGCCGGCGATGGTCTGGAGCGTTTGCGCGGTGGCGCGGAACAGGATGTCGTAAACGGCTCTGCGGTTGTAAAACGCGATTCGGGCAATCTGTTCCGGCAGGGTGAAGACGAGGTGAAAGTATTCCACCGGCAACAGTTCGGCCTTTCGTGCTTCCACCCACTTGGCTCGCGCCAGCGATTGGCACTTCGGGCAGTGACGGTTCCGGCACGAGTTGTACGAGATGCGAGAGTGAGCACACTGGCCGCATTCCTCGACGTGGCCGCCCAATGCTGCCGTGCGGCATTCCATGATGGCATCGATGGCCCGCTCTTGCTCCTGCAGCAATCGATGGCTCTGGCGGTAAGCCGGAGCGTCACGCCGGAAAATGTCGGCCAGCTCGAAAGCCGGCCGGGACAAACAACATTACCTCTTCGCCCGGCTGGGCTTCCGGCCGAGTTGGTCGAGTGGGCTCTTGGTGGCGGCCACGCGGCGCGGCGAGACTTGGGCGTACCGGGCGGTGGTATCGATGCGGGTGTGCCCAAGCATCTCCTGGATGATACGTAAATCCACACCGCTATCCAGCAGATGGGTGGCGAAGCTGTGCCGCAGCGTGTGGACCCTCACCCGCTTGGCGATGCCTGCCAGCGCGGCCGCTTGCCGGCAGACCAACTGCAGCGTGGCCGCATCCATGTGGCGGCCCGGACGGCGGCCGGGAAACAGCCAGTCCCGCGGCCGCTCGACTTGCCACCAGGCCCGCATCACTTCGAGCAGTCGCGGCGACAGCATGGCGTACCGGTCTCTCTTTCCCTTGCCTTGCTCGACTCGGATCAGCCTGCGTTCCGAATCGATATCGGATACCTTCACCCGCACCACTTCCGAGACACGCAACCCGGCCCCATAGGCCGTCATCAAGGCGGCCCGGTGGCGTAGAGTTCCAACCTGTTGGAAGAAGGCATCCACTTCGGCCGGGCTGAGCACCACCGGAAGCTTATCCGGCACGCGAACCCGTGGCAGAGCCTTTTCCGGCCACACGGTCTCCAGCGTCACCTGGTACAGAAATTTCGCCGCCGAGACGAACTGATTCACCGTCTGCGGCGACTGTTGTCTCTCGTTCAGCAAATGCAGCTGGTAGTCCCGGATGTCCTCCAGGTCCAGTTGCTCCGGGCTGGTTTGATAAAACTGTCCCAGTCCTTTAATGTGATGGATGTAGTTGCGTTGCGTCTCGGAAGCGAAGTTGCGCAACTGCATGTCTTCGAGCATGCGTCGGCGTAGCGGCGTCATTTGTGTGGGCTCCTTGAAATCTTGGATCGGCTATCGCGAATAACCTCATCCAGTCTTTCTCATCGAGCCCCCTCCAACAACTCTCTCTACCGCAATCTCCTCCCCTCCCTTCACTCGCAGAGCTTACCGCGTAGCGGTTTAGTTCACTGAAAAAGGTTTGCTCGGTCTCGCGGCGCCGGGTGGCTGGGAGTAAGGACAGGCTGCTACGCCGTGAACACCGAGTAAACCGTGTGGTGAACTACACCCCGGAGGCATTGATCAGAATGCCTCTAAAAAGTACACGGGCTTCTCTTGGGGCTGTTGACAATCACATACACCTGTAGTAATTATAACTATGTGTGTATGGGAGGAAAATTGGCGACCCCTAAATTGTCAAAACTGGAGTTTCAGATCATGGAGGCGCTCTGGGCTAAGAGCGAGATTTCGCTCCGCGAGATTCAGGAGTCCTTTTCGGTTAAGCAGCAGCCCGCCTACACCACGATTCAAACCACAGTTTATCGGATGGAGGCGAAAGGGATTGTGCGCCGCGTGCGGAAGGTGGGCAATTTTCATCTCTTTTCTGCCGCGATCACACGGGACGCAGCACAGAGCAGACTGATCGATGACTTGTTGGCGCTGTTTGGTGGCCGCTCACAACCGGTCATGGCGCGCCTGGTCGAGTCTGGGAAGTTGTCCCTTGCGGACGTAAAGGAAGCGGAAAAGGCCTTGCGTCAGCTTTCTTCGAAGGAGAAGTTGCGATGACGGTCTCAACGTTATGGAATCAAGGTTGGCTTGTATTGGTCGTCAATCACCTGTGGCAATCAACGCTCGTGGTTTTGCTTGCATGGCTGCTTACGTTGGCGCTGAAGCGCAACGAGGCGAAGACGCGCTACTGGGTTTGGATGGTGGCGTCGCTGAAACTCCTTGTTCCGTTCTCATTGTTTATTTCCATAGGAGAATTGCTGCGCCCGGCCGCCGCGGTTCCGGTGCGAAGTCCTCAGTTTGCTGCCGCAATCGTGTACATGACACAACCTTTTTTGCCGAGCACCGAGCTGGCCATTGCAGATTTTTCCAAGCCGGTCGTCGCCGCCCCTGCTCCGCACCATGTTGATCTGCTACTGACGATCTTCTTCGCTGTGTGGCTTTGCGGCTTTCTGGCGCTGCTGATACGGTGGGCGCGCAACTGGTGTGCGATCCGTGCGATGGTGCGTTCCGCATCTCCGATGTCGCTTTCGATTGATATACCGGTTCTCTTATCCTCGCGTTTACTTGAGCCTGGAGTCTTCGGTATCCTCCATCCGGTGCTGCTACTGCCGGAGAAGATTGTGAACCGGCTTTCGGCTCCTCAGCTTCACAGTATTCTGGCGCACGAGATGAGCCATGTCCGCCGCCGCGACAACCTTACGGCTGCGATCCACATGGCGATAGAGACGATCTTCTGGTTTCATCCAGCTGTGTGGTGGATCGAGTCTCGCTTAATCGAAGAGCGTGAGCGGGCCTGCGACGAAGCCGTGTTGCAACTAGGCAATGAAGCGGAAACATATGCGGAGAGCATTCTCAACGTCTGCAAGTTTTATACAGAGTCTCCGATGGCATGTATGTCGGGCGTTACGGGTTCGGACCTGAAGCGCCGGATTGTCCGCATTATGACAGAGCAGACGGGGCGGAAACTCGACCTGAGCAGAAAACTGCTTCTGAGCGTGGCTGCAGTGATGGCCGTCGCATTGCCGGTCACCTTTGGTCTCGTCCATGCAACGCAAGTCCGCGCTCAATCCGCACCCGGAAACCCGGCCAGCAATATCGCCGCCACGTGGCAGGGGACGCTGCACACCGATCGGGACGTACGCTTCGTGGTTAAAGTCACGAAGGCGGGTGAGGGGACGCTGCGGGCGACCTTCTACAACATCGACGGGGCGCCGGGCGGCATACCCGCCCTTTCCACCACCCTTAATGGCTCTTTGCTAAAGCTCGACCTTCCCTTTGGCACGTACGAAGGCACCGTGAGCGCCGATGGCAACTCCATCACAGGGACGTGGAGGCAAGGACCGAACCCGCTGCCGCTCAATTTTGCGCGCGCCACGCCCGAGACGGAGTGGACGATTCCTCAGCCTCCGCCGCGGATGCGTCCCATGGCTGCGGACGCGAATCCGACATTTGAAGTCGCCACCATCAAGCCCAGCAGGCCTGATGAACATGGGCCGAGATTCGAGTTTCAGCGTCGCCGCTTTTCGGTTATTCACACTTCCGTGAGCAACCTGGTCAAGTTCGCCTATGGACTTCAACAACGCCAGCTTGCGCGAGTGCCGGATTGGGTCACTTCAGAGAACTACGATATCTCCGCTGAGCACAACGGAGAGGGTGAGCCCAGCATCAGGCAGTGGAGATCGATGGTCAAAAAGCTGATGGCGGATCGGTTTCAGCTCAAATTCCATTACGAGAAACGAGAACTATCCGTGTACACGCTCACCGTCGCCAGGACCGGTCCCAAAATGACCAGGAGCCAGAGCGACCCCAGCGCGTCCGCGGGTCTGGGATTTGGACCACCTGGGAATTTTGGTGCGACGAACGCAACGATGGCGGATCTTGCCGAAGCGTTGGGACAGGCCGTTCTGGACCGGCCGGTAGTGGATCAGACCGGACTCACCGGAAGATTTGATTTCAGGTTGACGTGGACGCCGGATGAGACGCAGTTCGGCGCAGTCGGCGGATACACACTGCCGGCGACGGAAAACCCCGACGCCCCGCCCGATTTCTTCACTGCGATCCAGGAGGAGTTGGGGTTGAAGCTGGTATCGACCAAAGCACCCGTGGATGTTCTAGTGATCGACCACATCGAAAGGCCTTCTGCGAATTAACAGTGAGCGTCTGTCTCGCTGCTTTGTCAGCGTAAATCGATCTGCACATCGAAGAATAATCCGAAACCTTCCCAGGGGCGATTGCACCTATGGCGAAACTGCACACTTTACGGCGGCCGCTTGTGCGGCCGACACGTATTCATGAATCGTGCTCTGGGAATGCGAACAACTGCGGGCGATCTGATGCTGGCTCAGTCCGAGGGAATGGAGCCGCAGAACTTCTTTCAACTTGCGCATAGTCAGCCTCTTCTGTGGCAACTGGGAGTCTCCACTTACTAGCCCGCAAAGGGCCGGTCGCGGCCCCCAGTATTCGCAAGCAAACCACTCATGGACCGGCGGACCGGCCACCCTGAATGATGAAAAGGAGTACAAGCAAGGTGGATACTGGAATTGCCGTGGTGAGAAGAGTCGTTGCGGCGTAATGGGAAGGGGTTTCCTCTTCCCGGAAGCAAACCTGACTCGGCGGACGGTGGTCGCACCCTGAATTGAGCGTCAGCTCGCATAGCAACATGACAAAGTAGGCCTTCCGCCCATACACGGCAAGGAGCAGCAGTCATGATTGAAGCCGTGATCGAACGTTGTGCCGGTATCGATGTAGGACGGAAGTTCGTGGTGGTGTGCACGATGATTGGCGATGCCAACGCCGTGCCCCAATACGAGATCCGGAAATTCCTCACCATCAACCATCAACTGGAGCAGTTACGACAGTGGCTGCACGAAAACCAATGCACGCACGTCGTGATGGAGAGCACTGGATCGTACTGGAAGCCGATTTTCCACGTATTAGACGACGGAAAGCTACAGGTCGTGCTGGCCAATTCGCAACACGTGAAGAATCTGCGAGGGCATAAGACAGACCGCAACGACAGCCGCTGGTTGGCGCATTTGCTGCGGCATGGCATGATCCGTCCGAGCTTTATTCCGTCCCGGGAGGTGCGGGAGTTGCGCGACCTGACGCGGCGCCGGAAACAGTTGATCCACAATGCGGTGGACGAACGGAACCGGGTGCAGCGAGTATTGCAGGAGGCCAACGTGCAGTTGGGCGCGGTGTTGAGCGACTTGTTCGGCGAGTCGGGGCTGGATATGCTGGACGCTTTGGTCAACCAGGAGGCCGCGCCCGGGCAGATCGCGCAACTGGCGCGGAAGCAGGCAAAAAAGAAGATCCCGCAGATCCAGGCAGCCATGGAAGGGCATCACATGACGGAACATCACCGGCTGTTGATCCGGCATTCGATGCGGCATCTGGCGTTTCTGGAAGACGAGATTGCCGAATTGGACGCCGAGATCGTACGGCAAACCGAAGTTGGATCGTTGCAGCCGGCCATGGAATTGGTGGAGACTATCCCGGGAATCAAACAGACCGCGGCTGCCGCCCTGTTGGCCGAAACGGGTGCGGATATGAGTCAGTTTCCGACACCGCCGCAATTGCCTTCCTGGATCGGTGTCAGTCCGGGAAACAACGAGAGCGCCGGCAAACGCAAGAGTGGCCGAACCACCAAAGGAAATCCATGGGCACGCCAACTCCTGGTGGAATGTGCCTGGAGCGCCACGCGGAAGAAAGACTCGGCTACGCAGCAGCTTTACGAACGATTGAAACCGCGACTCCAACACAAGCGCGCCTTGGTCGCAGTGGCTCACTGGATCGCGCTGCAGATCCACACCGTCCTGAGCAGCGGGAAACCCTATCAAGACCGACTCTGATCCGGACTTGACCCGAGCCCAGGCGCTTCGCCTGGTACGTCATCACTCCCGACGGCTTCGGCATTTGCACAAGTGGATGAAAGGTCAATCACATTCGGAGCGTCAACCTGCGTCCGGCTGAAGGGCTTGGACGATGTTTTCATAGCAACGCCTGTGCGAGTCCGCGACCCAGGCTCCGTTTTGCGGGCGTTTACTTACTAGTGGACCCAGTCGCCACGGCTGCCTTGCGCCGCCGTTCCGATCTCATGCCGATCACCGTTCCGAACTACAACCGTAAAACCGATCGGCTTCAGTTCGGATTACTGATCGGCATCACTTCGGAATCCTGATCGACATCAGTTCGGAACGCCGATCGCCATCCCTCGGAATCCGCAATCAAACACCAGATTAGCGTTTCTCGGGTTCGCCGTCGTTGGGGGACATGCTGTCTTGTGCTATCAGTAATCACATGGCATCCGACGAAGATTTGAAAGCGGAGATTGAGCGGCTTCGTGCTGAGAACGAAGCGTTGAAGAAACCTGCAAGAGGGCACATGTCGCTAAAAGTGAGCGAAAAGGGTGGTCTCTCGGTTTACGGCCTGGGGCGATTTCCCGTTACCCTTTACAAAGAACAGTGGGCGAAACTGCTCGGGATGGCCGACGAAATCCGAGCCTTCATCCGTGAAAATGACGCTGCCTTGAAGACGAAGGAGTAGACCGTGGCTGGACTCGTGCAAATTTTGTAGAACTGGCGCTAAGCGGTTGGTCGAGCACCTTTCGTTGCCGGGAATCAAAATTGATGAAACACTATTTTTCTCAAACCGGGCGGGTTGCCACCACCGCCACAGATTGAATTACCGCATAACGAGATACGCCGTCAATTCTTGTTCAGCCCTGTACCAATCCTCTTCGGGTGATCCATCTGGACAGCCTCGTGCTTTCCAGAGCGCACGAGCGAGGTCGGCGATTTCCCTCTGATTTGGAATCGGCCCAGAGCCATAAGGTCTATCAAGCATTTCACGAACCTTCGCCAACTTCGATTCCAATATCCTGCGGTCGCCTTCGGGCACGTCGTAGACCAAGCGCAACAGATAGGCTGCGTTATAGTGCTCTCTTTCGGCTCTCCGACGATACTCGTCGGCAAAAGCAGGATTATCGACGCTATCGAGAGTTTTTCGAGCAAGGCCAAGGGCTGCTTCCAACCTGTTTTTGATCAGTTGGATTAGTTCTCGATCCGTCTTCGCATGTAGCTCTTCGAGTTTGAAAAGTTCCGACACGTAAATCTTCCTCACTGACGCTTGATCACAAAGCCGCCACCTCGTGTGGCCTAAGAAATTTGGACGCTCCGACCTGGCATTTGGTCGCAGATTAGTAAGAACTCAATTGCCCACATCTGGAAGTACGTTCCTGGAATCCATTCGTTCCACCGTTTTGATCCGTGATGGATTTGCCCGATGGTAAAGAGCGCCGGGATGCTGAACCGCCTGATTTGCAGAAGATAAAGGAACTTACGGAACGGTTTGGGATTCAGTTCTTTCCCCAAACGTGATTTGAGGACTTCTGGTCGCTGTTGCAACGCACGCCGTAAGAGAAGCCCGAGAGTGCCTACGTGGGGAAAGCCACGGGCGTGGAGCGAACTACAGCGATTCTGGGTCGGGACGGGCATTCAGATTGAGGCTCCGCTGGATCTCAGAACGTTCCAGAAGTGTTACAGTTGAATCGCTGTCCAAGAACTCGGAAGACAGCAACATGGTTCTTGAGATATTCCCTTCGGGCCATCCCCAAGCACCACGGAAAGAAGATAGCAGGAGTCGTCAATGAAAGCGATTAAAGCTCTCAAGAGGCTAACCAAGATTGAGGCGATGCTGTCGAATTTGATCGAGCGATATGCCGCAGGTAAACACAGCATACAAATAGCGCTCCAAGATGCGAAGGCTTCAGTCATTCGTGCGAAGGAGACTGCTAGCCTACAGGAATCCCACCGGACGGCGAAGAATCCCTCGGTGAACGCCGGGAAACCTAAGGGGCGGCATCTCACAGCGGAACGTAGGAAAAAGAAGCCAGCAACGGCTGTAGTGAAGGTGGCCGCACCAGCGAAAACTACGACGCCGGCCGTGGCAAAGAAAGTCGCTCCGAAGGCAGCGGTGACCGCTACTCCGAAGACGGCGAAGAAAGCTGTCAAAGAGATCGCAACGAAGAAGCCGCTGAACGCTGTGACGAAAACCGAGAAAGCCCGGAAGCCAGCCGTTGCCAAGAAGACCGCCTTTGACAATGCTGCGGTGAAGAAGGTGGTGGCAGCGGAAGAGGCCGTGAAGCCACCGGAACGGCCCGTGGCGGCGGAGGTTGCAGTTTCAGCCACTCGGTGATTGAAGGCCGGACCCAGATGCCGTCTGGAAAATCGGGGCCGAATGGGACTCCTACCGGATCAAGTACCCTTCGGCTGTTTGTGAGCACCGACCTCACGTTCGATGTTCGTCAGAAGTTCTGACAAGGTCAAATCAAACCCTTCGCCACTGTCGCAACTCTCTGAATTGCTAAATTGCGTTTTCCCCGCTCGATGCCGCCCATTCGATTCTGCTGACGTTCTAACGGGTCAAGCTGGCCGAGCGGATGAACGAACTGGGTTTGAATTGAGCCCGCCTCAATTCGAAAACGCCGTAAAAGAAGCCCTGAATCACGGAGGGAATCCGGGATGCATCGTTGATGGGAAGAGGACATCAGCCGGTTCGCCGCTGCCCCCACGGGGTTGCGGTAGATCAGTCGAAAAAGAAGCAGAAAAAGACTGGCTTGGCGGGTGTCAATTCGCTCCTACTTACTTAGTACTATTTCGGAACAATGCCTAGTACTGTTCGGAGACATTGTGTTATGTTCCATACTAGTTTCATTGAAGTTTCGTGGTATCGTACATGAAGATGGGAGGCGGAAGAGCCTTCAAAAATGGAGGAACCCAATTGATAAAGTTTGTTTTTGGTACACTCATTAGCACTGCTGGTTGGCTGCCGGTTTGTCAGCCGCCACGATAGATATCGGGAACAACTATAGCTCGACTGTTACTAATCCGGGTCCGGAAACGTACACGTTGAACACTATCGGTAACAGCTCAATCCAGTCTTCTGCTTTCAGCCTCACCCCTCTTCCAGTCTCCTCGCTCGCCGACCTAACCTACAGCGGCTACTTGGGCAGTGTTCCGGGTGGAGATACCACTACATCGGCAATCTTGGATTTTAATGTGCAGCTCGGAGCGCCTCTTTTCGTTCCGACCGGCACAGCCTTTTATACGCCGCTGTTTGGCGGCAGTCTCGGCACCGTTACAGTTACAATCACCTCCGGTGCGGTTTCGCACACCGTTTCGGGGACGAGCCTGGTTGGCTACAACCTGTTCGCGAACGGATTTACCAGCCAGATTACCTCAGGTGCAGCGTTAACGCTGACGTTTTCGGCCAGCGATACTCTGTCGGCGAACACGAGCACATACGCGAACGACTGTAAGAATTGCACCGAGAGTCTCTCGATTGCGGATTCCCGGACGATTACCGGTTCCAACACGGCGAATATTCTCCATCTGGTCACCACGTCCACTAACACTCCAGAACCGATTAGCATGTCGCTGGTGGGTGTTGGTCTGTGTGCGCTCGGGTTTTTCAGGGTCCGTAAAGCCAACTGAAACCCCAAAACTGGTCGTAAATCGCTGTTGGCGCCCTTCATTCTTGACACCGGCGACGGAGAACCTTTCACGCGTAAGTCATCCGCCGGCCACTGCGAAGCGATTCCATCGCCGAGCAGAGCACAATATTCGTCGATGGACCCATTTCCACTGCGTTGGTTTCTGGATAGAGAGCAAACCCTTCGCGGCCGACGTCGAAAACGCGCCGTTGATCCGTGAAATTGCTTCACCTGATCGTTAGCCGGGTCGTCTGCAAGGAATGCGGCGAGGGCGTGACTGTGCGCGATCAGCTACCGTAGCCGCGCTCAATGCTCAGCGAATTCGCGGCCGGATTTGAAATTGGAATCTTCATAACCCGACTCAAAAACTCGCCCGTTGCGTACACACGAATTAGAAGATCTCGGCCGTGATCTTCCTGGACGAGAAAACCTCCATCGTTGGGTACTTGCCGCTCAATCCAGCGGGTCCTGTTCGGCGACAATTAGATCTCCCGGCCGAAGAAATAGTTGACGCCGGACAGGGGCGCTCTGGACGGCCTTTTTCGGCATTGTAGGGGCGGATCGTCGGCATTCTAGGGGCATATAATCCTATATGTACCTGTATAGATCCAGTAGTCGGCGCTCGCCTGTTTATGGAAATGTGGGAAATCCGATGCAGAGGAAGCCGCGCCGCCTACGGCAGGAGAAAGACGATTTCCAGAGGAAATAAAATGAAACTGTGCCGTGAAGCATGACAGAGAACTCTCAGATCCGACGGTTCATTGATCTGGTCAACGACGGTACTGCTCAATTTTCTAGGAACCGAAGGATCTCCGCCCTGCTCGCAATGTATCCTTCTGCCTCAATCTGATCAAAACACTGGTCTACATCGCTTCTCGGAGTTCTAACCCCGGCGCGACGCAATATTAGGCGTGCTTTAATTTCCGTAACCCGAGCCCCCATCTCGCTTGCGGATCTGACAGCACGCTCAAGAATCAACACAGCTGCATCTGGAGAACCTTGGTCCACTAGTGTGACAGCGTCATCAATATCGCGCAAAGTCTGGTGCAAACGGCGGTCTGATAAGTAGTCACGAACGACTTGATCAAGAAAGCGATCTTTCGCCGTACCAACAGCGATAAGTTCATGGTATGCCGCCGCCGCGATGTCGGCCATTCCGTTAACAAGCGATGCCTCTCCTATTCTGCGAACGGTCCAGCTACCTAATTCGATCAATGAATGCAGACCACTCCACTTTGCCAATCGCAACACAATCGTGCCAATCTGCAACTGTGCTTCAAGGCGCGCGGCGTAGCCGTCTCGCTCAGAGCAACTGCCATCCACGTTTGGAGCACCTACACGCAAGGTCAAATAACCCGCGACAAGGAACCGGTTGCACACTGCTCGAAAGAGCCTAAACGCTTGCAGGGTTGTATAGGGCCTGCCTTTCCAATGACGCGCACGCAAGCTTTGCATCACACGGGCGCGAGAAGTTAAGTTCAGCGCCTGAGCAGCCAACGCAGTATTCTCTCTGGACGCCACCATTCCGCGAGCGTAACTGGCGCATTCGTACATTCGGCCATAACGCGATTGGCCATCGTATGAAACAGCCAACAATAATCGAGCACGACACGATTGAGGGGAATCTCCTGGAGTGTGGGCGATATACTTCTCAAAATGTTGCGCAGCCGCACCAAATCTATAGGCTCGAAGGAGCAGAAACCCCCAGATGAATTCCCGAGTCACCGGCTCGCCCAAGGGTATCCACATTCCACTGGTCGCAATACGGTGACACAGAGAAACATATTCGCCCAGACGCCGATCGCGAAATCCATTGGGAAGAGAGCTATTTGGTATTTGGGCCCTCAGGCGTTGGGCGACTGGACAATCGGCTGGAAGAACGCGCTGAACATATTCCTGAGCGAATTCATTCAGGGTACCCCTGAATCTTTGAGCTACATGACCGCCCTCCTTCAAACGCTGAAAACCAAAGACAGCCTCGTCACATTGGTCCCGCGTCAGCCATAAGGTGTTCGCACTGGCCCGAAGCGATGGGAACACATCCAAATCGCGACCAGAATAGCCAACCGCGAAAGTGGTGGTCGATCTGAACAGTCCCTCAAGGCGGCGAAGCAAATTTGGACGAAGAAGGCCGGTACGTTGAATGGTCGCCCGAATCGTCTCCGGGCGATCGATGGTTCCGTGCGGCTTCCAAATGATCACCTCGTCGTCCGAATTCGGGCGTTCTCGCCAGCTTCCCTCATTTGCGTCTGCCTCTACGTGCGCAATAAGCCCTAATGCGGCCGATGCTTCCTCAAGCAAGGTATCGAAGTTTGTTGTAACGATAGGCGTCGAGCGTTTCCAGCCGAAATATGCCAATAATCCATGGCCGATGCTGAACCGTGGCCGTTCTAGACCTTGTCGCTCCAAATAATTCCCGTTGAGAACCAACCATGGCGCGACGATCATTTGCCCAGCAGTACTCTGCGGCAGGCTATACTCAAACGCATTCAACAAAATCTCGAAGAGGCGCTCAGCCGGAAGTTCGCGAACGGCGTTCACTTCGTCGGCAGTCGCGTCGGCTGGCGTAATAGCGTCGGCGACCTGATCCCGAATCGGTTGAGCCAATGGGAGGCAGGCTGGAGCGTCGGTGGAAACCCCAGACCCGATCATGCACGTAGGAAGTGTCGATCCCAACTCGTCAATAATCATTGCGACGTTCCCGTTGTGGGCTCGTTTAAAACAGAGACTTCAGCACTTTTTTCAGAAAGCAGCTCTCATTGTATAGCGGTTCAGGCGGTTCACATCCGGCACGGCTTGCGCCGCGCTTGGTTATACATGTAGCGCCAATGATCAAGATAGGGGGACTCCTTCGCGAACTTCAACTCACCGAAATGATTCCCAGCACGCGGTTTCGCTCCATTATCATTTCGCTTTTTGATTTGGACGAGGAGGCTGCGCTGTCGGCGTTGAGCGGCACCGTGATTCGATTAAGGCTGCCAGTTAAGGTCTATTCGAACGAAACGCTCGTAAGGGCTAACTGGGCTGGAGCCTTCGGCGAATCCAGAGAGCAACTGGCGTTCGGCGCGAAACGGTGGCTGTGTATCTGAAAGCGGCCGGAGTCGCTGTGCGTCCATCCCGGAACTGGGGTGGCCAAGCGGCAAAACCGGCCAACGCCAACGGGGTGACCACCGACTCCGACGCGCCAACCGATGAGCCGGAACCATCCCGCAGCCCATCGGCCAGTGCCTGCCAACCGTTCCACGAACTGATCGAAGCCGGGCTATCCCCGGGGCCGCAACGCCATGGCCATCTGGCAGGATTTGGTCGACCAGAGCGCCTTTCCCGGCGTATATGAGAGCGTCAAGCGCTACGTCCGCCAGTTGCGCGGAACCCAATCCCTGGAACCCTGCGCGGTGATCCTGACCGCTCCTGGCGAAGAAGCTCAGGTCGATTACGGCGACGGCCCGATGGTGCGCGATCCGCTGTCGGGAAAGCATCGCCGCACTCGGCTGTTCGTGCATGACTCTCGGTTACAGCCGCAAGTCCGTCCGGCTGCTGGTGTTCAGATCGAGTCACGCAAGTCTGGGCGGAGCTGCACGAACAAGCCTTCCGCCGGCTCGGCGGAGCACCGCGGATGGTGGTGCTGGACAACTTGCGGGAAGGCGTGCTCGTCCCCGACATCTACGACCCATCGCTGAACCCTCTCTACCGCGATGTGCTGGCTCACTACGGCGCCGTCGCACTGCCGTGCCGCATCGCCGATCCGGATCGAAAGGGCAAAGTGGAATCGCGGCGTCGGCCATGCGCAGAAAACGCCCTTGAAGGGACAGCGGTTCGAGAACCTCGAAGACGCACAAGCCTACCTGGACCATTGGGAAGAGCACTGGGCCGACACGCGGATTCACGGCACCACCAAACGGCAAGTCGGCGGTCATGTTCGCCGAAGAGAAGCCGGCGCTGACTGCCTCTGCCGCTGGAGCCGTTCCGCTATTACCAGTACGGCGAACGCACCGTGGACTTGGACGGCTGCGTCGAAGTGGAAGCCGCTTACTACAGCGCGCCGCCCGGCTGGATCGGCCGGCGCGTGCAGGTCCAATGGGACAGCGCAACAGGTCCGCTTGCTCGATCCCAAGACCGGGCAGCTGCTGCGCGAGCATCTCCGTCAAGCAGCGCGGCCGGCATCGCATCCATGACGAAGATCGGCCCAAGAAGACGCCGCTGACCACTCTCGCAACTGCTGACACGAGCCGAAAAAGCCGGCCGGCACATCGGCGCGCTTTGTCAAGCGATGCACGCCAACAAGGGTCAACTGGCCATCCGCCGCATTCAGGGCCTGTTGTCGCTGGTCGCCAAATACGGCATTGCCCGCGTCGAGGAGGCCTGCACCACCGCTCTGGAAATGGAAGTCTGCGACTATCGTTTCGTGCGCCGCTATCTGGAGACAGGCCCAGCTTCCGCTGAGTTTGCAGCAGGTCGATCCGCTCATCCGCCAACTCACTCTGTACCGCGACCTTATCCAAGCAAAGAACCAAGAAGCCCAATGAATGAACATCTCATCGAACTGCAACGCGCCTTGCGGCAACTCCGGCTCGGCGGCATGGCTGCCGTGCTGGAAACCCGCTTGCGTCAGGCCCAAGCCGAGCCGATGGCGCCCATCGATCTGATCTCGCTGCCTGATTTCGGACGAACTCACACGCCGCTCGCGACCGCCTGCTCGAACGCCGCCGCAAACAGGCCGGTTTCCGCGATCCCCACACGCACGCTCGACAACTTCGACTTCACTTTCAATCCGAAGATGAATCGCAGCCTGATCTTCGATCTGGCCACCGGCAGCTTCATTGCCAAGCGCGAAGACGCACTGTTTCTCGGCCCCGGCGGAACCGGCAAGAGTCATCTGGCGCAGGCCATTGGCCACGCTGCCATTCTGCAAGGCTATCGCGTCCTTTACCGCGAAACGCATGTCCTGCTCGAAGAGCTCGCTGAGGCCGTTGCCGACGGCACGCGCAAGCAGTACATGGAGTCATCTGACGACCGTATCGTTGCTGATCATCGACGACTTCGGTATGCGTAAGCTCCCGCACACCGCCGCCGAAGATCTGCTGGAAATCGTCATGCGCCGCTACGAGCGCGCCAGTACGCTATTGACCTCGAACCGTCCGGTCGAAGACTGGGGCAAGCTGCTCGGCGATACTGCCGCCGTCGGCTCGATGCTCGACCGCCTTCTCCATCACGGACATGTGCTGAAGTGCGGACCCCGCAGTTGGCGCACCAAAGCGGCGCCGCCCGTCACCCAAGGAGCGCATCCATGACGCCGGGCATGGATCGGGGGCTTCGCCCCTGCGACCCCAGGATTTATCGCTTTCCTGCCTCCCATATTCTCGTCAAGCTAGCTGACCGCGGGGGCAAGTTGTGCTCGCCCCCAATTCGGGTTTGGCCCCGGAGTCGGCGCTCGGGTCGCATCCCTGCGTTGCCCTATCCTCCGCCCGGTCCAGATCAGTCTATGTCAACACGGCCGAGCTGTCAGCTATTCAGGCTCGCTACGACGCACGAGAACTTTTCAGCACTGCCCGTGGCGAACTTCTGAATTTCTTGCACTATTGGGCTAGCGTAGAGACAGATATCCGGAACACACGGGGCCAGCTGCTTCAATTGACCTTAGCAGTCGAACATTTCGAGACTTTAGAGATTAAAATAGGTGAACTCGTTCTCGTGGGCCATCCAATCAAGCACGAAGATTCCTATGTTATGCAGGTTCAACATCCGTACTTTCTAGTATATCGTTTCATTAAAAGGTAATCTCATCTAGTGTGCCGAACTTCTTCCAGCGGTGAACAACCGGTGCGGCGTTGATCTCGGCGATTCCGCGTAGAATCCGATCTCGCAACTCTTCCCAGGATTTCACGCGGATGTGTTTCAAGAAGGTTCGCGCCATCTTCCCAAACAGTGTCTCGACGGTGTTGAGCCATGACCCGTGGGTGGGCGTCAGCACGTATCGAAATCGGTTTGGGCGACTCGCCAAGTACGCCTGGGTTTCTTTAGAAATATGCGCAGAGTGGTTGTCCATGATCAGACGGATGGTGCACTCCGGCGGATAGTAGCGGTCCAAGTCCTTGAGCAAGGCAATGAATTCGATACTGCGGTGAAGTCCGGCGCAGTGTTGGCGATGGCCTGTAGGCCTGGTTTTTCATCCACCGACACTGTGACTACCGGCAGGGGCGTATCGGTCCGGCTGCGTTCTTCATTCTGCAGTGCAACGGCTTGGTATACCAGCAGGACATTCTTCATCTTCTCGTCGAACTGCGGATCCCGTCGTTCCAGATAATACTTGACCCTTTCAGGGTGCAGCGGTTGCTCGGCCAAAATCCGCTGCACCGTGGCTTTGGCGGCTTTGGCCAACGACGGATGTCCCGCCTCCACCGCATGGCTTCGTACATGGTTGGCCAAGGCGCTTCGTGTCCATAACTCAGCGGCGTAACCCAGATCTTTGGGCTTGATGCACGCCAGCGATACCATCCAGCCACGCGCCTCCTCCGTGATGCTGGGCTCCTTGGGGCGGTGATACGCGTCTTTGAGAGCGGCGCTCGGCCCCATTGCCAGAGCACGATTGATCCACTTGGCGACACTCTTACGCGTCATGTGGAGATTGCGCGCAATCTGAGCGACCGTTTCGCCAGCGTGATAGCGCGTGAGGATTTGCGCCCGTTGGACCTCGCGGAGTGGAGCCGTCGGCGTTTGACGTAGGTGCTGGAGTCGCTCCAATTCGTCCGGCCCCATGGTGAGCTTCGGGCGTTTGGATTTACCTGCCATGACTGAGTAGCAGAAACAAATTCAATAGAATATGTTTTAATAAAACGCTATACTAGAACGAGCGCCTTCAGCCTCTGCCAGTCTGGCGCCCGGTTCGCCAACACCAACTCATTCATCTAGGTCCTCTCAATGGGTAATATCGGTAGCCACTGAACATTACCTCTGGGCAGCGGGAACATCAACTAGAATCGCGGCCCCCGGTGCATATTGCCAACGAGTCGGAAGCTGTAAATCACCGACTCCACTGATTCGAAGCGTCGCTGGGCATTGGCAACGCGCACACCCGACGGCGCGGGCTCCGGCCGGTGACGAATCGGCCTCTTGGCGCCGACACAATTCCACAATTGGCATACGAAAGTTTTGGCGAGCTGTCGACCATCGAAGCCATTGATGACGTTGGCGAACTCGCGCTCGATCGCGTTGGTGCTCTTAGCGTATGGATCGACGTCGAATGTGCCATTCTCCTGATCATCATGCCAACCATCAGACCTCCGACGATCACGATGGCAAACGGCCGCTCCGAATCGGAGCCGATGCCGGCGGGAAAGCGCTGCGGGAAGCAACCCCAGCGTAGCCACCAACGTGGTTATCATGATCGGACGAAGTCGCCGCGGGTGACCAACGTCGATGGACATCCGGCGTACAGCAGGTGATTGCGGATTTAAAGCGAACCGGCGAACTGGGCGCAGCTGCCGCTGCCGGCTTGCGCCTTACTTCAAACAACATCATCGGGCAGGATCGCCGCTTCATCAAAAAGCGGATCGCTGCTAGTATCTGGTTCCGATCCGTGGATGGTGCACGGAACATTATCGACGGCTACGAAGCGATGCACATGATCCGCAAAGGACAGGTCCGATGGCTCCCCAAAAGTGACACCGTCGGGCAAGTTCAATTCGCGAACCAGATCTTCGGACTAGCTGTGTGATGCTCCCGCCGTTCCGGTAATTCCGCCCGGCCGTTTTCACCTATTTGCGACAGAGCGCGAGCGGGATGTTCGCCGATGAGATAGAATCGATCAATTCCGTGTTTGATTCGTTAGTCACCGTGTCTGATCGTGACAAGCAGCGCGCTTTGGAGCTGGTCCTCCAGAGCCGCACTTTTGTACGCTCCGAGCAGCTACGGGCATTCCTGCGGTACGTCTGCTCGATGGAGATTGAGGGCCGGGGTGAACAGATTAGCGAGTACCGGATTGCCGTGGAAGCGCTCGGGCGCTCTCAAGATTACACGACTACCGAAGATTCGGCTGTCCGAAACAGGGCCTACGCCTTGCGAGTAAAACTGGAAGAGCTGTACACCAAAGAATTGCCGGACGCGGCGATCCGTATCGATTTCATTAAGGGTAGCTACCGTCCGCATTTTGTCGTTCAGAAGTCGCCGGACGAGAACGGTTCCGTGGTGCCGGTGATTACCCCGGCTGAGGTGGCGAAGCCACAAACTGCGGGGCGGAAGCTCCGCCTAATTGGTCTGGTCGCAGCCGGCCTGGCGTTGGCATTTTTGGCGGGCGTCTGGTTACGCGGGTTGGTAAGACCCTCGCCCGACAGCACTATTGCCGAGGCATGGGGTTCCCTTTTCAATGAAGACGGCGACGTGCTGGTGTCTGTTGCCAGCCATAGCCATATGCAGGTCCGGGCCCAATACACTGCACCTCCAGAGTCTGCGCGTGCCGTAGTTGCTCCGCCGCCCGTATACGAGTGGTACAGGAAGTACCATCCGCTGCCTCCGGGGAAGAATCTCTACCTCGAGTTTGTCAGCACTTCCACCCGGTTTGGAGACGCGATTGGGGCCGCTGAGGTCGTCCAGACCATCGCCGCAGCGGGCGGGAAGGCGCAGATCTTTCCAGAGGCGTCCGTTTCCGAAGCCATGTTTCGCGACCGGAATATCGTCCTCATCGGAATGCCTGACAACTCGTCGTCGATTGATCGATTGCTGTCGAAGGGATCCTTCCGGGTGCTCTACGATGAGACGCTTCAGAAGGAAACCATCGTTGGTCCGTCCGCCACCTACGCGACCCAGATCGACGCTAGCGGCACGATACTGAGCTACGGCTTGGTGACGGTGCTCCGGGGCGAAGGTGTGCAAGGCGCTCAACATCGGATCATGATCTTTTCGGGTTCCCACTCCTCATGCGCGGTGGGCGCCACGGAGTTCATGAGTTCGCCCGCGCACCTTCGCGATTTTCGGGATAGGCTGCGCAGACAGGGATATTCCAGCTTCCCTTCCGCCTGGCAGATGGTGATCCGTTGTCGCTCTGATGGTGTAGTGCCCCTGAGTGAGGAATACGAGACCCACCTTGTTTTGAAGTAAACAAATAACTTACGTCCCGTCACCTAACGTTTACGCACGTTTGAATACTTGTGCGAGGCTCCTGTTCAAGCAAGACTCGTGGCTGACTGGCCCAAACGGACATTCCTCAGCTCGACTATCCAGGAAGCGTTTCCTAAATTGGCATGCCGGCAAGTAGGGCAGGAGAAAGGGATGCGAGGGCGGAAGAGCATCATCGTAGTATCTTTGCTCGTGTGGTTTACGGGCATTGGCTTGCTTACGCCGCTCGCTTGGGCCCAAGAAGCCGAACTGAACGGCAGTGTGCGCGATTCATCGGGAGCCGTCATCCCAGACGCCGCCGTACGGGCATTGAACAAGGGAACCGGGACCAATCGGACAACTAGAACGAATGCCGCGGGGTTGTACGTCCTGCAATCGCTTCAGCCGGGCGCTTATGGGGTCGAGATCACCGCGGACGGGTTCAAGAAGTTCCTGCGCACAGACTTGGAACTCCACGTAGCCCAGAAGGCGACCCTTGATTTCACTCTCGAAGTGGGCGATCTACAAGAATCGGTTTCAGTCACGGCAGGCAATGAGACGCTCGAAACAAGCACAACGCAACTTGGTACGGTAATCACTCCGGAGAAAATCGTCGACCTGCCGCTCAACGCCCGGAATTTCACGGAGTTGATCACGCTGACGCCCGGCGCCATCCCGGTGAGCGTCGGGGAGAACAATTCTCCTCTCTTCGTCGCTAAGGTCGGTCAATCCTATTTCCCTGCAATTAACGGACAGAGCAACCGGAGCAACACTTTTACTCTCGACGGCGTTTATAACAACGGCAACTATGGCGGAACTTACGCGGTGGCGCCCAACATCGACGCCTTAAGCGAATTCAGAGTGCAATCGCACAGCGACCAAGCCGAGTTTGGCGGAGTCACGGGCGGCGTCATTAACGTAGTCACCAGGAGCGGAACCAACCAGTACCATGGAACCGTCTACGAGTTCCTGCGCAACGACGCCCTTGATGCCCGCGGATTCTTCACTGCCAAAAAGCCGCCATTACGGCAAAATCAATTTGGCGCCACGCTGGGCGGTCCGGTCAAGAGGGACAAGACGTTCATCTTCTTTTCCTACGAGGGTTATCGCCAGGATAACCCGACTTCCGCTCTCACCAACGTTCCCACGCCCCAGCAATTGAGCGGGGACTTCAGTGGCCAGAGCCGCGTGATTTTCAATCCGTTCTCCACGCGAGTCGATCCGGCGAACTCCAACCGGTATCTTCGTGATCCTTTCCCGGGTAACATCATCCCCACTGCGCTCCTCAACCCCTCCACCGAGGCGTGGGCCAAGGCAGTGATACCCGCGCCCATCAACACCGGGTTCGCGAATTTCAACATGCGGAATAACGATCCGCAGACGGCACCGTTCAATCAGTACAGCATCCGCGGCGATCATCGCTTTTCGGATTCGGACTTGGTCTGGTTCCGGTATACCTCCGGAGAACAGAATCTACACTCGGCGAATGCGTTGCCTGGAACGTACTCCGAATCCGACCTGACCTCCCAAAACCTCGGGGCCAACTACACTCATATCTTCGGGGCCAGCATGGTTTTAAACGGGCTGTTTGGCTATAGCGGCATGCGGCAGATCACCACGCCATTCATCACTAGCCAGAAGTTAGTAGAGCAGGGACTGTTTCCCGGTTTTGCCCCCAGTCTCAATGCTCCCGGAATGGGTGGTTTGACAAGCGCGTTCGGATCGCTTCCGAGCGACACGCGGAATCGCGGACCCCAGCAAGGCTATCAAGGTACCGTCGACCTGTCGACGACCATCGGCCGCCATAGCCTCAAAT
Source organism: Bryobacteraceae bacterium (assembly GCA_963770345.1). GTDB lineage: Bacteria > Acidobacteriota > Terriglobia > Bryobacterales > Bryobacteraceae > CAVYPH01. The sequence goes on from CAVYPH010000006.1 coordinate 33,631, forward strand.
TCGGGGGAGGCATGGTCATTTTGCAGTATCACACCAAGGAGACGGAAGGATCCATGACTTTCGCGACATCCCAGACAGCGGATCTGAACAACCTGGGGAATACGGGCTCCGATCTCGCTTCTTTCGACCTGGGCGTCATCACTGCATGGTTGTATCGCGACCGTACATATGATTTGGAGGCGCAGACCTGGGACCTCTACGCTCAAGACAGTTGGAAAATCACTGACAAATTCACGCTCAACTATGGGCTGCGTTGGGATATCCTCCGCAATCCTGCGTTCACAAGCGACTTTCCCACCACATGGGATTTTGGAACCGGCAAGTATCTCGTCGGAACCACCCTCGTTCCTCCCTGCAGCGCCACGCAACCGGCCCCTTGCCTCAGCGATCCCAACAATGCCTATGTTAAGCAGAATGTCGTGTTCACCGGCAACACCAAGCTCCGCTCCGACGATTACAAGCTGTTCGGCCCGCGCCTCGGTCTCGCTTACAAAGTGACGCCGTCGATGGTGATACGGGCTTCTTTCGGAATATTCTACGATCTGCTGTCCGGCGCCACGCAGCGAGCCCAGAATGCGGTGGGAAATTGGCCGAACACCCAGACGATAGCAGGCAACGAAAATATCAACGTGGTGACTTCCACGGCGAACAATTTGTTCGGAGGTCACGACCCGAGAACACCGGGGCCCACGCCTTTGAGCGCGTACGGCTACTTTTACGATCCCAAAATGAAGGACCCCTACTCCGAGCAATGGCACGTGGAGATTCAAAAGGAGCTGCCTGGTTCGATGCAGTTGACGTTGGGATATGTCGGCTCTCACAACCTCCGTTTGGCGGTGGGAGGCGATTACAATACCGCAACGACGCCTGGCCCTGGGCCCACTCAACCCCGTGCCCTTTGGCCCAACGACATAGTATCGATGTGGGACCGAAGCATTGGTCAAAGCAAGTACAACGCGCTCCAGACCAAATTTGAAAAGCGCTTCTCCAGCGGCTTCTCGTCGCTCGTATCCTACACTTGGAGCAAGTCCATGGATGCGGCTGCATCGGGGCAGTTCAACACGGAAAACTTCTCTCTCCAGAACCCTTACGACCCGAACGGGTCCCGGAGTGTTTCCGGATTCGACGTTCCACAGTATTTTTCCGCTGCCGTTGTCTATGAATTGCCCTTTGGGCACGGCAAGCGTTTCCTTCGTGAGGGAATTACCTCTCGTATTCTGGGCTCCTGGCAGGTCAACAGTATTGTTCAACTTCGGTCGGGGCAACCGTTTACTCTCTTCACGAACGCGGACATCGCCAATATCGGAGCTATACAAGGTACCTCGCAGGACCGGCCCGATCTGATCGGCGATGCTCATCTCGACAATCCCACGCCGTCGCGGTGGTTCAACACGAGCGCGTATGCCGTGCCGAAGGCCTACACTTTCGGCAGCTCGGGCCGAAATCAGTTACGGTCCGATGGTTACCGGAACCTGGACTTCTCCCTGTTCCGTGAGGATGCGCTCACTGAAAGAGTGCATATGCAATTTCGCGTGGAGGCGTTCAACATTCTCAATCACCCGAGCTTTGGGATTCCCCAAACGCTGATTACCAGCCCGAGTTTCGGCCAGGTTAGTTCTACAGTGAGTACCGCGAGGCAAATCCAGCTTGGACTTAAAGTTCGTTTTTAGAAAATCGCGCGATCGTTCATTGTTCTCTCTCAGTTCACGGCGATTGCGGGTCCGGGGCAGAAGCTTGATTTCGTGATAGTCGTGCCTGAATTGGCATGTGGCAGGTAGAAAAGGAGAAAGGATGCAAGGGCGGAAGAACATCATCGTAGTATCTTTGCTTGTGTTGTTTACGGGCATTGGCTTGGCCCAGGTTCGGTCGGGATCTATCGTCGGCCTGGTCGTCGATCCATCTGGCGCTCCTGTTCCGGACGCTACCGTTTCAGTTTTGGCTTTGGACACGAACATAAAGTCCGAAACCAAAACCAACGTGTCCGGTGAGTATATAGTCCCTTACTTGCCCCCGGGACAATACTCCGTAACGGTGGCACGGGAGGGCTTTTTCACCGCCAAGGGGAGCGCGATCGAGCTGGCCACGGCGCAGACGGTCCGCGTCGACATGAAGCTGCAACTCGGAAGCGTTTCAAGCACGGTCTCGGTTGCCGCAACGGCTACAGACTTGCAGACCGAGTCGGCCACGGTTCAGCATACGGTGGGCGAGGCGCTGATCCAAGCGCTTCCAAACCTCACGCACAATGCGTTCTACTATGCCAGCCTACAACCCGGCGTCGAGATGCGGGCGGCGGCAAACGACACGCAAACTTTGAGGTCGTTCGGCATCGGAGACGACGCGCGGCGACAGTTCTCCGCGATTTCCATCAACGGCGGCCTATCCTTCACAAACGAAGTGCTGCTCGATGGCACCAGCATCCTAGGCGCCACGTTCAACGAGGCGAGCGTGCTGCCTAATCCGGATGGCGTTCAGGAAGTGCGGACCACAATCAATAATTACTCGGCGGAGTACGGCAGGGGTCAGGGTGTGATCTCGGTGACGACTAAGGGCGGCACCAATGAATTTCACGGTTCGGCGTTCGACAATTTCCGGAATGAGGCTCTGAATGCCAACTCCTTCGGCAACAACCAGATGAGCGTCGCGCGGCCGGCGTTCAAGGCGAATACGTACGGAGGCACGGTCGGAGGTCCCATCAAGAAAAACCGGATGTTTTTCTTTGTCAGTTACGAGGGCCTGCAGCACACCCAAAGCTTAGACTATTTTGCCACCGTGCCCACCGCGCTGGAACGGGTGGGAAACTTTAGCCAGACCCTTGTGAACGTGAGCGGCACGCCGACGCCGCTCCAGATTTTCGATCCTTTCAATGTCACTCAGTTGGCGCCGGACCAGTATCGGCGGGCGGCGGTACCGAATGCCGTTATTCCGAACCCTGACCCCTACATTGAAAAGATGATGAGTTATTATCCCCTGCCGAACCGCCGGCCGCAGGACGTGTATAACACCAACAACTTCTACCTACGCGGAAATCAGGACTTCAGCCGGAACACCGTGAACTCCCGCCTGGATTACCAGGTGGGAAGACACTCGCTGTACTGGACCGGAGGCCTATCCCAGGGAATTGTCAACGCCTCCCCTACATGGGGGCCAAACAACCCGTTCCAGACCAACCTTCCACTGGGCGGTATTGGATTGACGGTGAGCGACAACAATCCTTACGGTTCCATCGGTGACACGGTCGTTCTTTCTCCGACGCTGGTGCTCGACGTCCGATACGGCATTACCCGGACCAAGACAATCAACGAATACCCCGTTTCCTCAAACCTCGACTATAGCCAGTTTGGCATCTCGCCGCAGATTGCAGCGATCAATCCGATTCCCGGGCGCCCCCCGGTCGGCGATTGGGGAGGTGGCTGGACGGCGATTCAGTCCAACGTCTCGCAGCAGGCGTTCAACACCACAAACCACAACATAGTGGCCAGCATGACCAAGATGATAAACCACTTGACTATCAAGTTCGGCGGAGAATACCGTGCCGATCTTTCCAACATTTACGCCGGCAAGGTGGGCATCGATGTTGGCAGCGGTGTTTCCGTAGTGCAGCCAATCGCCAGTTACACCGTCCAAAACATCAACGCCGCCGGCTCCCCGGTTGGGACGGTTGCCGGGAACCTGGCGGGGAACGGGCCAGCATCAATGCTGTTGGGTGCCGGCCAGATCGGGATATGGTCGTCCAACGGCGCTGTGCCGCTTGCGCTCGCCCAAAAGTACGGTGCTGTTTACGGCCAAGCCGACTGGCGTGCCACGCCGCGGCTGACCATCAATTTGGGGCTCCGCTGGGACGTGCAGCCAGGGGCTACCGACCGCTACAACAATATCTGCGGGTTTGACGCGAGCCGCAACAATCCCTTACGGTGGAGGGGGAGCCGTTGCTTGTACCGGAAGCGCCGGCTACAGCCGCAATATTTACGACACCCAGTGGCACAACTTCGGCCCACGTTCAGGATTCGCTTATCGCCTTACAGACACTTTTGTGATCCGCGGCGGGTATGGAATGACCTACTTGCCGAGTAATACGGGCTTTCGAACTTCGCCCTTCGATTGGGGACAGGACTCCTTCGCGGCGTTCACCAATAATAATCCTTATGGACCTACTCCAGCTGGAACGCTGATCGGCCGATGGAACGATCCTGCGGTTAACCCGATCATAGCGCCGTTCAAAACCAACTACTCCGCGCCTAACTTTTACGGCTCGCTCAGGCTACAAAAATTCGATCGGAACTTTCCGACTCAAAATATGCAGCAATGGAACCTGTTTATCGAGAAACGAATTGGCTCCGACTGGCTGATTTCAGCGGGTTACAGCGCAACCAAGGGCGAACATCTTTTGTATTCCCGCATACCGGTGACCGGCACACAAATGATCGCGCCATCGCTGCTCAATTCATGGCGGCAGGGATATATTCAGGCGAATGGGCTTACTAACCCGGGCACCCAGCAGATCCCCAATCCTTTTCAGCCCGCCGGCGGACCTCTAATTCCGTTCAACGGTGTCTATGGAGGTACAACGATAACTCGCGAGCAAGCGAATGTACCTTATCCGCTCTTTTATACCAACGATTTGCAGCAAGACATCGGCTTTTCGAATTACAACTCCCTGGTTGTGACGGCTTCTCATCATTTTGCCAAGGGCCTGCTGGTCAATGCGCATTATACGTGGTCGAAATCTCAGGATTTCAGCGAGAGTGAAGCGAATGCCGATACATTCGAAGATACTGGCATGCTATTCCAGGACGCAGGAGGCGGGTTGGACTTGCGCAACCTGCGAAACAATTATGCCCCGTCCTTCTTCGATGTTCCCCACCGTGCGGTTATTTCCTATCTTTACGAACTGCCGTTTGGAAGGGGGAAGCTTTTTTTGAACGGGACAAACCGGCTGGTTAATGCGATCGTTTCGGGCTGGCGGCAGGCTGGTGTCGCCACTTTTCAGAGTGGAACCCCACTGTTGATAACCGGCGACTCAACGGGTTCGTTAAATGGCCGTCCCAACCGTGTGTCAGGGGCTCCCGCGGAGGTGCCACAGAGCTTGCAGCACTGGTATGACGGCAAGACTACGGTGACCCTCCCGGACGGGCGCCGGTATACGCCATGTGCGTATTGTTATCTGAAGTACAACCCCGACGCTTTCACCGGAAATGTGGTCACAACGCCGAGTGGATCGGTGGTGAACGATGTCTATTGGTGGGGAACCGCGGCCCAGACCTACAGTGATATAAGAGGAACCGGTGTGAACAATTGGAACATGACCATCGAGCGCACCTTCAAGGTGAAGGAACGGTTCAGTGTGGATCTCGCCGCGCAATTCACCAACGCCTTCAACCACACTCAATTTAAGCCGGCGATGACCATGACATTGGGTGCTCAGAGTGTCGCAGTGAACTCACCGCTGCGCATCCTGCCCGGGCAGGGGCAGAGCAGCAATTTTGGGACGAGGGGGAACGCCACGTACGATCCCAGGCAAGTGGAATTGCGGTTAAAGGTCCGCTTTTGAGATGAAGGTAACCTATCGGAGAGGTGGCCCGCTTACGCAATACGGCGAGAGTGGAATTCCGGTCAACGAGCTGTTTCCGAAATGATACATATGCTGGCGCGAAAACAAGTGCTCTTCCTGGCGGCCACAGTCGCTTGGGCGCTCACCCTTCCCGCCCCGGCTCAGAGCGCGGGACGTTATATCGAGGTGGAGTATCCGCCGTCGGCGGCGCCAGGCGAGTTGCAGGTGGGAGTGACCTATATACTGTGGATCCCGGAAGGGGTCACTCGCCTGCGCGGCGTGATCGTGCATCAGCACGGAGCGGGCCGGAACGCGGCCCTGCACGGCGCCACCGCGGCGTACGATCTCCACTGGCAGGCGCTGGCGAAGAAATGGGATTGCGCGCTGCTCGGCCCAACCTATCACGTATTGAACGACGCGATCGACACGACGCCGGGTGGCTCGCAACTCTGGTTCGATCCCGGCATGGGCTCCGGCAAGGCGTTTCTCAGGGCGCTCGAGGAGTTGGGGTCAAAGTCGGGCCACGCGGAGCTGGCCGCGGTTCCGTGGATCTTATGGGGCCATTCGGGCGGCGGGATCTGGTCCGACGTGATGACGGACCTGCATCCCGAGCGGGTAGTCGCGGTGTTTCTTCGCTCCGGGGCGGCGGCGATGTTTCGCCGCCGGGTCTTCCCGCAACCGCAGGTTCCGGCCACCGCCTACGCGATCCCGATCCTGGCCAACGCGGGCGTCAAGGAGCAGAAGACGGATGGGAGCGCCGGACCGTGGGAGGGCTCGAAGACGATATTCCAGGAGTATCGCGCCAAGGGTGGGCTGATCGGTTTCGCGCCCGATCCGCGGACCGGACACGAGTGCGGCGATTCGCGGTATCTGGCGATTCCGTTTTTCGACGCGGTGATGGCCATGCGCCTGCCCGTGAAGGGCAGCAAGGACCCGGCGCTGCGGCCGGTCGACGCATCGAAGGCATGGCTGGCTCCGCTGATGGGCGATACGGCTCAGCCCGCGGCGGCGTACAAGGGCAATCCGAATGAAGCGGTGTGGCTGCCGAATGAAGCGGTGGCGAAGGCCTGGATGGAGTACGTGAAGACCGGCACGGTCGCCGACACAACACCGCCGCCGGCTCCGTCGCGCGTGCGCGTCTCGGCAAAGGCCGGCGACGACGCCGAAATCACCTGGGAGGCCGAAGCCGATTTCGAGAGCGGAATCGGCGGGTTCGTCATTCTGCGCGATGGGCATGAACTGGCGACGCTGCCGGAGAAACCGCCGGCGAAATCGTACGGGCGGCGACTGTTCCAAGAGATGTCATACCACGACACTCCGGAGCCGCCGGTCGCCGAGATGCGATACGCCGACCGGACAGCCAAGGCGGGTGAGAAGCATACCTACGCCGTCGTAACAATCAATAGCGCCGGACTGCGGTCGAAGGCGGCGGCGCAATGAATGAAAGGAGAGATCTCGCTGTGAATAACTATCTGAACGGCCCGCGCCTGCTTCCCCGGCGCGCGCTTCTCCGCCAATCCGCCGCGGGAGTTGGCCTTCTCGGACTGCGGGCGCTGATGGCGGCCGAAACCGCGCCGGTCAATCTGCTCGCCCCCAAAACGCCCCATTTCGCGCCTAAGGCGAAGCGCGTCATCTTTCTGTTGATGCACGGAGGACCATCGAGCATCGACACATTCGACCCCAAGCCCCGGCTGGAACGCGACAACGGGAAGCCGGTCCCGTTTAAGCGCGGGCTGACGTTCGGCGAAACCTCCGTTGGCGGGCTGATGAGGCCTCTGTGGCCATACAAGAGATACGGACAAAGCGGACTGCCGGTCAGTGACTTGTTTCCAAATGTCGGAACCTGCGCCGATGATCTATGCGTCGTCCGGTCGATGGTTGGCGATGGAGTCGATCATGGCGCGGCGATGCTCCAGACGCACACCGGGATGTTTCAGTTCAAGCGTCCGAGCATGGGTTCCTGGACTCTGTACGGGCTCGGGTCCGAGAACCAGGATCTGCCTGGGTTCATCACGATCAAACCGGGGTTTGGCGGCCACGGGGGTCAAAACAACTGGAGTTCGAGTTTCCTGCCCAGCGAGTATCAAGGCACGCCGATCGGGAACTCAAATATGAAGGTCGAAGACATTGAGAAGGAGCCGATGCCCTTCCTCGTCTCGAGGGGCCTGGTTTCGGAGCCTCAGCGTTACGAGCTTGACATGCTCCAGAAGATGAATCGGCGCAACGCCGAGCTCAACGATCACGATCCGGATCTGGAGGCGCGCATCAACGCCTTCGAACTTGCCTTCCGCATGCAGGTCAAGGCGCCGGCCGCGTTCGAGGTCGAGAAAGAGTCTGAAGAAACCAAGAAGCTCTACGGCTTGGACAACGAAGTGACGCGCGACTTCGGTTGGCAGTGCCTGCTGGCCCGTCGCCTTTCGGAGCGAGGCGTGCGCTTCGTTCAGTGCTCACATAGCTATTGGGACCAGCACACCCAAATTGCGAAGATCCATCCGGAGTTGGCTCTCCAGGTCGATAAGCCGATCGCCGGGCTGTTGAAGGACCTGAAGGCCCGAGGTCTGTTCAAGGACACGCTGGTAATCTGGACCGGGGAGTTCGGGCGCACACCTTGGGCGCAGAACGGCGACGGCCGGGATCACAATCCTTACGGTTACACGATGTGGATGGCGGGCGCTGGCGTGAAGCCCGGTTTTGTATATGGCGCAACCGATGAATTCGGCTACCACGCCGTCGAGAATCGCATGCATATTCACGATATGCACGCCACCGTCCTGCACTTGCTGGGACTCAATCACGAGAAGCTCACCTATCGTTACGCCGGCCGCGATTTCCGCCTGACTGACGTCGCCGGAATAGTGGCGCAAGGAGTCATTGCCTAACATGAGGCTAGCTTTCATCTTGTTCCTCGGCGGTCGATTATTCGCACAATCCGGCGATCCATTGGAATTCTTCGAAAAGAAGATTCGCCCGATTCTCGCAACCAATTGCTATGTCTGCCACGGGCAGGCGATGCAGATGTCCGGGTTGAACTTCTCCTCCCCGGAAGGACTCGCGAAAGTTGTGTCGCCTGGCGACCCCGGGCAAAGCAGGCTATACAAGGCCGTCAGCTATGCGGAAAAGATTAAAATGCCTCCGACCGGGAAGTTAAAGGATCAGGACATAGCCGATCTGAAAGCCTGGATCGAGTCCGGCGCCTCATTACCCAAGGGAACCGCCACGGTGGCTGCCAATCCCATGGCGGCGCGTCTTGCCGAAGGCAAGAAATATTGGGCCTTTCAACCGATACAAAGCCCAACTCCTCCCAAGGTCAAGAATGAGAAGTGGGTGAAGAGTCCCATTGATCGGTTCATTCTCGCGAAGTTGGAAGAAAAGTCAATTCCGGCGCCCGCGCCGGCCGCGAAGCTGACCCTGCTGCGGCGTGCGACATTCGATTTGACGGGTCTACCGCCCAGTCTGAAGGAGATCGAGGATTTTCTGGCGGACAACTCCCAGGATGCTTTCGCCAAGGTCGTCGACCGGCTGCTCGCCTCTCCGCAATATGGCGAGAATTGGGGCCGGCACTGGCTCGATGTCGTGCGCTACGCCGACTCGACCGGCATGGACGAAGACCACGTTCTTCCGAATGCCTGGCGCTATCGCGATTACGTCGTGAAAGCGTTTAACGAAGACGCACCCTTCGATCGATTTCTCGTCGAACAAATTGCCGGCGATTTGCTGCCGCCTGACAAGCCGGGCGGGGTCAACGAGCGCGGAATTATCGCCACCGGGCTCCTCGCCCTGGGCCCCAGGCCGCTGGCGCAGCAGGATCGAGTGCAGGCCATCTATGACGTCGTCGACGAGCAGATCGACACAACCACCAAGGCCTTTATGGGCCTGACCGTCGCCTGCGCCCGCTGCCACGATCACAAGTTCGATCCAATCCTCACCAAGGATTACTATTCGCTGGCCGGCATCTTCGCCAGCACGGAGATCTATCGGAACCTGGGCTCGCCGGGCGCAGTGTCGTTTCTCTTTGAAGCGCCGCTCGACCCCTCCGCTTTTGGACGCTACCAGGCCGCTCGCTGGACCATGTACGGCAAACAGCTCGAGATGGAAGAGGCTTTGGCGGAGGATTGGGCGCGTGAGTACGCGCTGATGCGGCCGAAAATAGCCGAAGCTCTGGTCGCCGCGTGGAAGGTTGAACACACCGGCGCCAAAGCGGACGACCCTCAGGCTGCGAAATGGCTGAAATGGATGCGCGCGGCAGACGAGAAGGCTCGCCAGGGATATCTTAAGTCATGGTTCGACGCCACCGAGGCGACGATCGACCAGGTGGCGCGCGGCTATCAGGAACGCTACCTCAAAGCCGCCGTCCGGTTCGACGAGGCCCTCGAATCCTGGCGGAGAAAACTCGCCAGCGATATCGTGCAGCAACGAGATCTGCCCAAGCGTCCGACTCCCTCTGACCTGGCGAGCGGCAGAGCCGCCGAGGCGCCTGACCCATTCTTCGCGGCCGCCACATTCAACGGTGGTCCAATGGAACTCGCCGATAGTCCCCGCGTGGCTCTTGCTCGCAAGGAATGGAAGGACCTCGAAGCATCTCTCCCGCCGGAGCCTCCGATGGCGGATGGGGTGCGCGATGGCGTCGATCGTCGATCAGAAAGTGTTCCTCCACGGCAGCCACTACAATCTCGGCGAGCCTGCGCCCAAGGAGTTTCCCACGGTGTTGGCAGGAGAATCGCAACACCCGATATCGAAGGGCAGCGGCCGGCTGGAGTTCGCGAAATGGCTCGCTAGCCCGAACAATCCTCTTACGGCGCGCGTGTTCGTAAATCGCGTCTGGCAGTGGCATTTCGGAGAGGGGTTGGTGCGGACGCCGAACAACTGGGGCATGATGGGCGAAAAGCCCACTCACCCGGAACTTCTGGACTACCTGGCAAAGCGTTTTGTCGAAGGCGGCTGGTCCATCAAGGCCATGCACAGAACGATCATGCTCTCGAGTGTCTACCAGATGAGCAGCCAGGCCGCTCAACCGGTTCGCGACGCCGATCCGGCCAATCTTCTATGGTCGCGCTTCAACCGCATTCGCATGACCGTCGAGCAGATTCGCGACGGCATTCTCGCGCTCAGCGGCAATCTGGACCTGACCCTGGGTGGATCGCTGTCACCCCCGGGTCCCGCAGTGAGGGGCGGGCGGCAGCAGTTAGATCCGGACGACCTGAAACGACGCACCCTGTACATTCCGGTGCGGCGCGGGAGCATTCCGGTTCTACTTACGACGTTCGATTACGGCGATGCGACGACGGCCGGCGACGGCCGATCCCGCACGAATGTCGCTCCCCAGGCGCTGTTCATGATCAACAGCCGCTTCGTGGTGGAGAGATCGAAGGAATTCGCAAAGCGGCTTCTCGACGATGCGGCGCTGTCCGACAAAGAGCGAATCGAGCGGGCGTATCTGATGGCGCTAACGCGACGGCCTGAGCCGGACGAGATCGATTCCGCGCTCACTTACATCGGCAATCTAGAAAAGCAGCTCGGAAAGCCGGACTCTCACTTCACGGCTTGGCAGAGTCTCTGTCAGGTCCTGATCGCCACCAACGAGTTTCTGTATTTGAACTGAACGACATCGCTACGCAAACCCGTCGGGGTCCAAAAACCCAAACGCCGACGGGTGGAGGCCAGTGTGATCTTGGGCAGTCCCCTTGGTTGGGCCGGAACCGGCTTCGAACGTGAGGGAGTACGTCAATTTGCTTCCGTCACCCAACGTTTACTCACGTTTGAATACTTGCGTGGCGCCGCTTGTGCAAGCCACACTCACCAAGTGATGCTTGTTGCTATTCGTCTGGTACTAGCGCTCGCGATTTGCTCGACATGCTTCGGGGATATAGCCCGAAAGAATTTCGTTGACAACTATATCTTCGACAAAATGGAGCGGGATGGCATTCCCCACGCGCCCCTAGCCAGAGACACGGAATTCCTGAGGCGAGTCACGCTCGATCTAACGGGGCGGCTGCCGACTCCAGAACAAGTTCGCAGTTTCCTTCAGGATATCGATCCGAACAAGCGGGACAAAGTCATCGACTCGTTGATTCCCGCACCGCCCACCGAGGGCGTCAGCCGCAGGAAGGAACAGCCATTCCTCGACCGCTGGACCTACTTCTTTAGTGATCTGTTTCGAAATAATGCGCAGAACGAACAGGGTGTCCCGACTTTCCACAACTACATCTATAAGGTGCTGGAACTGGGAATCCCCTACGACGACTTCGTGCGCGACATGATCACCTCCAACGCGCTCTCCAATTGGACCACCGGACCCGCCAGCTTCATCTCCCGCAACCGTGTGATGGAGGGCGACGGGTACGCGATGAATCACGAGGACACTTGCGATGAGATCGCGGTGTGGTCCACCCGGATTTTCCTGGGTGTGAATACGGAGTGCATCTCCTGCCACGACGGCGCCGGGCACCTGGAGAAAATCAACTTGTGGCTCTCGAAAAAGAAGCGCGCCGATTTCTGGCGGCAGGCGTCGTTCTTCGGAAAGACCAGCATCGGTCCCGTGTTTGGCCGGCAACAGGAATTCATTGTCAGGGATGTAGGATCGGGTTATTCTCCGCGAGCGGACTACGATAGCGGCTATTCGCTGAACACACGCAGCAGCCTGCGGGTTCCCCGCTACAAAGCGGACGTGACCCCGGCTTTCATCCTGAACGGCGAAAAGGCGCAGCCGGGAGAACCGGAGCGCCAGGCGTTTGCACGGATGCTAACGTCCCACCCGCAATTTGCCAGAGCCGCGGTGAACCTGTTCTGGGCCGAGTTCATGGGCCGGGGCATCGTAGATCCGCCATTTGGCTTCGACATGGATCGCCAGGACCCGGCCAATCCGCCGCCGACTCCATGGACGGTCCAGCCCACTCATCCCGAGCTGCTGAATGCACTGGCCGAGGATTTCGCCAAACACAACTACGATCTGCGCCATCTCTTCAAACTAATCGCAAAATCGAACGCCTACCAGTTGTCCTGGGAGTTCGGCCAGAAGTGGGACGAGAAGTACGATGACTACTTTGCCCGCCACATCGTGCGCAGACTCGGCCCCGAGCAGTTCTGGGACGCGGTACAGCAATCCACTGGAGTGTTCCAGGAGTACAACATCAAGTACACGGCTCTTAAAGGCCGGTATATCATGCAGGCGCACTATCTGGATTTCGGTGAAACCGGCCGCCTGCCGGATCTGCTGGTATGTTTCGGCCAGACGGACCGGGAAGACAACGGTTCCTCGGACCGGTCCAGCCTTCTCCAGGCGGCTCATCTCCTGAACAATAATCTGGTCCTGAGCCGGGTTAAAACCCAGAAGGGAAGCCGTTTAGAGAAACTGCTGACAAAACCGGACAAGGAGGTCGTGGAAGACCTATTCCTGGCGACCATCAGCCGGCCGCCGACCCCCGAAGAGGAGCGGATGTCGTTAAGTCTGCTAAGCAAATCCGATAAAAGGCAGGAAGCGGCGGAAGATTTACTGTGGGCCTTGCTGAACAGAGTGGACTTTATCTTTAACCGGTGATGCGCATGATGAGACTGAGAAGTGATGCGCCCATACTAAACCGGCGGAAGTTTTTTCAGCTTGGCGCTCTGAGCGTTACTGGCGGTTGGCTTGCGCCCCTGGGGCAGCCACTAAGGGCGGCAAGCGCGGAAAAGGTGAGTCCGAGGGGATCGGCTGAGTGTGTGATCTTCGTGAACATGGTCGGCGGTCCCTCGCAGATGGACACGTTCGATCTGAAAGAACTAAAGACGACGCCGGCAAATCTGGATGTGCGCACCACGAAACAGGGTCTGAGGTGGCCGTACAAGCTGTTACCCGAGACAGCGGGGATTCTGGACGACCTGGTAATCGTGCGGTCGATGGGGGCCTGGGAATCCACGCATAATCTTGCGCAATATTGGCAGCAGGTGGGGCATGGATTCAGCTCGGCGCGGGCTAAAGAAATGCCTTCGATTGGGTCTGTTATCGCATATGAACTCAAGGACAAGGGTAAGAGCACCGACTTTCTACCGCCTTTCGTGTCGATGAACTTCCCGGCAGGAGGACAGAACGGGTTCCTGTTGAATGAAGGCTTCCTGGTCAGCGCGGCAGCTCCCCTGTCCATGGATCTGCGCAACGGCCTCGATGTACCGTTCGTGTTACCGGATGAGTACCAGAGCCGTTACGATCGCCGTATGGAGTTCCTCAATGCCTTCGACACGGGACGGAAAGTAGATGCCGCTTGGGCTCCCAAGCGCATTCTGGAATGGGAATCGTTCACACGCAGCGCCCATAAGATGCTGAAATCGCCGGAGATTGGGAAGGTCTTCCAGTTGAGCGAGGAAGAGCGGAAACGGTACGGGTCGAACGCGTTCGGGGATGCGTGCCTGATCGCGCGCAACATGGTGAAGGCCGAAGCGGGCACCCGGTACATTTTACTAAACCAGGGCGGCTGGGACCACCATGGGTACATATACGGCTCGGGTGAGGGTGAAGAAGCGGTGCCTGGAAAGCCTAAGAAGGGAACGGGGGGCGTGTACGCTTTGTCCGAGCAGTTCGACCGGGGGTTCGCGAACCTGATCCGGGACCTAAAGGAGACAATGAGCCGGAATGGCAACTCTACCCTCCTCGAGAAGACGTTCGTGCTGGCGCTTGGCGAGTTCGGACGGACACCAGGGCCGCTCAATGGCATCCAAGGTCGCGACCATTGGGCGGCGGTGCGATGCGGCGCGTTCGCGGGCGGTGGGGTTAAGCATACCGGGCGCGTCATCGGCGCCACCGATGAGCAAGCGGCCAAGATCACACGGTTCGATTGGCGCAAAAACCGGCCAATTTTCCCAGAGGATGTCACCGCGACGATCTACTCGGTACTTGGGATCGACTGGACAAAATCGCTGCGCTGGACTCCATCCGGCCGGGATTTCGTCTACGTGGAGCCAATGTCGGGAACCGATTTCATCGGCAGCACCGAAGTTGGCGAGCTATTCATATGATTTCGGTTTGGAGACGCGATTGGAACCGTTCCTCGTTAGAATCTAACGAAGGAGAAGACTAAAGGACCATGAACAATTCAAGAGGACATTTTCGCTCCGGTCTCAAGTTGTTCTTCGCAGCGGCCATCGTTTGGACTTCCAGCAACGCCACGGCAGCGGAGGCGTACGTCCCTTTCGAAGGCGAGAAAACCACTTGGCACGAAGGGTTCGACCGCTATGACTTCATGCATGGACGATGCCACCGGGGCGATCACGCCTATGACGGCCCCGGCGAGCGAGGTGGCGAGCTTCGGAATCGACGAGAGTGTAAAGGACGGCAAGCGCCGCTGCGTCGTAGTCGTTCCCAGGAAGGCGGCGCCCGGCAATCCGTGGTCATGGCGAGGCTGCTATTGGAACCACCAGCCTCAAACCGAAGTCGAGCTGCTGAGACGCGGTTTTCACATCGCCTTTGTGGCGCCCGACCCCGGCAGACAGGGCAAGGCGTGGGACGTGTGGTACAAGTTCATGACGGAAAACCACGGCCTGGCGAAGAAAGCGGCCTTCGTCGGGATGAGCAAGGGCGGAGTCAATGCGTTCAACTGGGGTGGGGTCAACCCCGACAAGGTGGCCTGTATCTACGCGACAATCCGGCGGTCTACGACGAAGATTGCGCCAAGATCCCGGAGTTGGCCAAGCATGACGTGCCCCTGCTGCACGTCGTCGGCACTGAGGATTTTGTGCTGCAGCGGCACACCATGGTGGTGGAGAGGATGTATCACCAGTTGGGCGGCTCAATCACTGTGATCATGAAGGAAGGCGTTGCGCATCACCCGCACAGTCTCATGGACCCGACGCCGATCGCGGACTGGATCGAGCAGCACATGCATCCGGTAGAGGCGAACCGGCCGGCGTTCGCCGATTCAACCTACACCAAGACGCACTACTACAGTCTCGAAAATTCCCTCATCTACCTGAAGAAGGAGGATACTTACGCGACGGTGCGCGGACCTGGATACGTTCCCTCCTATGATCGCTATGACGGTCCGGGGACGGGTAACTTCCACGCGGATGCCATGTCGATCGTGGTGCCGCAGAAGCCGGCGCCGGGCAAGCCGTGGGTGTTCCATCCGAGCTTTCTCGAGCGCGACTCGGCGGTGGATCTGGCGCTACTGGCCAAGGGTTACTACATCGTGTTGCCGCCAATCTCCGGGGCGGGGGCCGTGCAAAAGGAGTGGGACGAGGTCTATAAGCGGATGGTCGACAACGGATTTGCGAAGAAGGTGGTGATGGAGGGGACCGGGGCGAAGGCGGGCGAGTCGTACGCGTGGGCGATCGCGAACCCGGACAAGGTCTCGGTGATTTACGCCCGGAATCCGCTCCTGCGCAGCCTGATGTCGAAGACGCCGCCGATCGACAACCTGGCGCCGCTGGCCAAGGCCGGAGTGCCGATTCTGCACGACTGCGGGAGTCTCGACCCGTGGCTGAAGGACCAGACACGGGTGGTGGAGAAGCGGTACAAGGAACTCGGCGGGAAGATCACGGTGCTGGTGACCGAGGGCGAGGGTCACTTCCCGCTGTCGCGCAAGGATCCGAAGCCGGTGGTGGATTTCATCGTGAGCCACCAGGAGTAAGAACGGGCGGGTCTCCTCTTTGCGCGAGGACTTGTGGCGTAACAATGATCGCGTTGGCGCCACTTGGCCGTATAACGCAATCCTGAGATATGTGGGTGGTGCCCGGAGAGTCCGGTTACCGGAATGTGCGCAGTCGCGTTTATGGACCTTCCAACTTGTCCGTATAGTCGTTTTAAACCGCGATTGTGGCTGTGGTCGGCCGTTATCCAGCAATATCGGAAGCTAGTTTTGCGCTGCCTTCGCGGAAGGTGTCGCCAAGACTCCTTCAAATAATGGCATCCATCGATGGAAATCTCGCTCAGATATCGTATCGTCAAATTCGGTCAAGAACTCCCATGGAGATCTGCTCGGAGTCAACGCCCTCCGGCTTTTCCAGTCGGGCAATCCTCGTTCTGAGATTCGAATTCATGCCCCTCGCAGTTGCTCTGAAAATCTCCCACGGACGTGATCATGAGTCGTCGGGTTTGTTGCTTGAGGGATCCAGACGAGAACACGAGCGAACTTGCATTCCGTCTTGGCTGCAGCGAACGGCTGAAGATGTTTGATCCGGCGTTGGTGATGGCGCACAAGACGTTCGCCATGCCCGGAGGGAGTTCACAAACTCCTGTGTCCGGGTAGGGGCGGTCTTTCAGCGGGGCATGTTGGTCACCGTAGAACATTGACTCCAGTGTAGTTGATGCTCGAATGCTAGGAGCCGGGCACTTTCTCGCAATGGGTGAGGCCGACTTCGCGCCTCTAGATCAACGCCCACTGGCAAGCCCCGGCGATGGACTTGATGAGCCTCCACCTACGTACCTGCCCGCGCTGGGGATGTTGCGAGGATGCCGATGCCTTGATCATTCAAATAGCCTAAGAAGCCTGCTGCATCGAATCGCCGGACGCTTTGAAGGCGGAAGACGCCGATACGGATCGCCCCTAGCCCGGATTTCTCACAAACGCGCTATAGCAAAAAGCCGTCCTTCATGGCATAACTGAGTTTCCACACAGCAGTTAGAGCCAAAGAGAGGACGGCCTTCGCTATGACAGAGTGTAACCAATCCAGCTTCGGATTTGAAGCCTGCGGATCGCGGGAGATCGTTGCCCGTTTTGACGGGGGCACGATCAGTTCCGATGGAGGGGCGTTCTTGTTGCGTCAGACAGACCGGCGGCTGAATCTGCTGCCGCGGCTGGCGGAGTGTTTTCTCGACGGCAGGAATCAGAAGCTGGTCGAGCATTCGGTTCTGGAGATGCTTTCCCAAACGGTCTACGGTCTGGCGCTGGGCTATGAAGACATCAACGATCACGAGCAACTGCGGTTCGATCCGGTCTTCGGTATCCTGGCCGGCCGGGACGATTTGGAGAAACCGCTGGCGGGCAAGAGCACGCTGAACCGGATGGAATTGAGCACCAGCACCAAGGACCGGTACAAGAAGATCACGTTTTGGAAAGACGGGTTGGATGAGCTACTGGTGAAGGTGTTCCTGGAGTCGCACCAGGACGCTCCGGCGGAGATCATTCTGGACGTGGACACCACTGACCTGCCGTTGCACGGTAAACAGGAAGGACGGTTTTTCCACGGCTACTACGACAACGATTGTTATCTGCCGCTCTACATCTTCTGTGGGAAGCAGGTTCTGTGCGCGCGATTGCGAGAAGCCAACCACGACGCCGCATTCGGCAGCCTGCAGGAAATACGAAGAATCGTAGAGCAGATTCGGGCGGCCTGGCCGGAAGTGAACATCATCCTGCGCGGAGACTCCGGCTTCTGCCGTAACGAATTGATGAGTTGGTGCGAAAACAATGGCGTGGAGTTTGTGTTCGGACTGGCGCGCAATCAGAGGCTGCGAAAGATCATAGGGGCTCAGATGCAGCAAGCCACCCAGCAGTGGAACCAGACCGGCAAACCAGCACGGGTCTTCAGCGAGTTCCACTACAAGACCAAGAAGAAGGCGAACAAGGGCCGCTGGGACTCCGAGCGTCGCGTAGTGGCCAAAGCGGAACATATCGACGGGAAAGAGAATCCACGCTTCGTAGTGACCTCTTTGGGGAGCGAGGAATGGGCGGCCCAGGCTTTGTACGAACAACTCTATTGCGCACGCGGCGAGATGGAGAACCGCATCAAAGAGCAGTTCAGTTTGTTCGCCGGCCGCGTGAGTACCGAGACGATGCGGGCCAACCAGATGCGGCTGTACTTGTCCACCATGGCCTACGTTTTGGTGAGCGGGTTGCGGCGCCTGGGGCTGAAAGGGACGGAACTGGCAGAAGCGCAGGTATCGACCATTCGCACGAAGCTGTTGAGAATCGGCGCGCAGATTCGGGTGACAGTGCGTAAGGTTTGGGTATCGATGGCTTCCAGTTATCCCTGGCAGGATCTTTATCAGCAGGTGTGGACGAACCTGCGCTGCTAAAACCGAACAGCTCCACCTCAAGTCACACTTCAAGGTCCAGTCCACGCCAGAGGCAGTGCGGAGCCGTGCTTGCAATCGACTTTGGGACGGACGAAAAGATCTCTCCGACCGTTTTATGCCCCTTGTCAAGCCGACTCAGCTCAGCAATCCCATTCCAGAAACGAGGGCGGATCATGGCCCCTGGAAAACCGAGTCTTGTCTGGCGTTTTCACGTCACCACGGGAAGGTGTGTGAGATATGCGGGCTAGAGAGGTCTCAAAACCCAACGCCTCGAATCTTCAGTAATGATATCGTCAAGGGGTTGTGGCCCCAAAGATCCCCCTTTTAAAGGGGCGTACGTTTGACGCTTGAACAAGCCTTGGACGTTGCGCGCCGCGAGCTCCTTGATCTTGGATTGCGGAATCCCCTCCTGAACTACCGGCCGTTGAAGGCTCGGGGAGCCGAGTTTGTGTCCCGCCCTCCCGCGGAAGTATTCCAGCTTCTCGTCACGGACGAAAAGAAGATGACTATCCTGGCGGGCGGTGGATGGGACGAGTCCCTGGGCCGTCAGTCAGGCTCTCAAGTTGCATTCGCCGAGTCACCCGATCAGCGCCCTCGTGACTTGTTCCTGCGGACCGAATACACAACTACGCAGATGCAGACAAGGCTGCTGGCGACCTATCACGCTGCCCGCACCTCCATAGAAGAGCAGGGCGTCAACACTTTGTACCTGGCGTTAGGGATGCTCTCCTGGTACGAAGACGATCAAAGCGACAAGATACATCGAGCACCACTGATCTTGATTCCTGTTGAACTCGAACGAAGCGACGCCCGTGATCGCTTTCACCTCTCGTACAGTGGCGAGGAGCTGGTAAGCAACGTATCACTGGCGGAGAAGTTGAAGATCGAATTCGGGTTCAAGCGGTTTCCGGAACTACCTGACGCCGATGATCTCAACGTGGAAGGCTATTTCCAGGAAGTAGAACAACTGATCACGAGCAAGAAGCGATGGACCGTTGAGCGGAAGGTGATAGCGCTTGGTTTCTTCTCCTTCGCCAAGCTCCTCATGTATCGTGATCTCGATCCAACCACCTGGAAGACTGCAGACAAGAAGAGTGGTCTTCTCGATCATGAAATCCTCCAACGCCTGATGGGTGAGGCTGGGTTCACGCCACAGTCGAGCAATTATGACGAAACCCGGCTCTTGGATGATCAGCTGAATGGCCGCCTTCCTGTTCAAATTGTAGATGCAGATAGTTCCCAAACGCTGGCCATTCTGGATGCGATGGATGGCCGCAACATGGTTATCCAGGGCCCGCCCGGCACGGGCAAGTCACAGACAATCGTCAACCTTATCGCGGCTGCCATCGCTGAAGGCAAGAAAGTTCTCTTCGTGGCCGAGAAGATGGCCGCCCTCGACGTCGTTAAGCGACGGTTGGACGCGGTAGGACTGGGACGTCCCTGTTTGGTCATGCACGGTACCGGCAGCGGCGACAAAACTCGATCGATCAAACGTAAGGTCATTGACGACCTCAAGAGCACCGTGCAGAGCGCGTCAGTCACATCTCCGCCGAACGGAAAAGAGGCCGGAGAGCTTGCCGTTACCCGGGAGAAACTCAATGCCTATTGTGCAGCCGTGAATGCTCCGATCGGTGATACCGGCGAAACACCGTGTTCCGCGTACGGGAAATTCCTTGAGGCGCAAGAACAACTCAACGAAGGCGAGCTCCCCGTGCTCAAGATTGAGGCGGCGAACTGGTCACTTCAAGAGACTCGCCAACGCCAACAACTGATCGCACAACTTCAGGACCGGCTTACGCGTTGTGGAATTCCTCGGGAGCACCCATTTTGGGGAAGCAAACTGGATGTGCTGTTGCCATCGGATCGAGACGCCGTTGCCGGCGCACTTCGAACCGCTTTGGAAAATAGTCGGAAGCTTGAGGCAGCGAGCGTCAAGCTGGCTGACGCTTGTTGTGTCGGGATTCCGGCCGGCAGGTCCGAAGCGCAACTGCTTGCCGCGTCTGCCGAGTTCGTCGTAAAGGCTCCACGGTTGAGTGGCATCGATACGGAGAGGGGCTCTTGGCTACAGAAGGACGCGGACATTCTGACGACCATTCGCGCTGGCCAAGAGTACCGTGCACTGCGCAGAGAATACGCAGGCAAATTGACCGTCGATGCTTGGGCCCATGATGTACAGGGACTAAGCGTCACCGTGGGAGAATTGGGCACACGCTGGTGGCGATTCTTGTCTCCGCGGTGGCGAAAGGCGCAGGCTGAGTTCGCCGGGCTTTGCGTTGGTGTCGCGCGACATACGGCAGCCACGCAACTGGAACTGCTGAATGCGATCGCTCGGGCATCGAACTGTCAGAATCTCATTAACTCCGCAGGAACGCTGATGCGGCCTCTGTTCGGCTCGAACTGGCAGGGACTAGATTCCGACTGGGACTCGCTAGAAAACCAGGCGAACTGGACAATAGAAGTCCACCGGGGAATTCAGACGGGGAAGCTGCTGGGTTGGTGTGTTGCAGCCGCAGCTCGCTCGATTGATAAAGCTGAAGTGAATCGGCAAGCCAAGGAGGTTCAAAGCGCCATCAGCAAATTCGACAATGCATTTGATGCCTGGCATCAAATGTTGAGGATGTCGGAGGTGGAGGGGCTGACATCAGTACAGACGTTCGCCGACATGAAGAACCTTTGGAGCCTGCAATTGTCCGGCATTCACCAACTACAGCCCCTGGTCGGTTTCAACCAAGTTGCATCGGAAGTTGAGAAGGCAGAGCTTGGAGTGGTCGTTAACATCGCCGAAACGTGGGCCCATGCCCCTAATGAATTAGTTCCCATGTTCGAACGCGCACGGCTCTCGTCCGTGCTCGAGCGCGCATTTCGCGAGCGCCCCGCCCTTGCGGCCTTCGACGGCGCGGATCACCAAAGAACCGTTCATGAATTCCGCCGCCTTGACCGCTTGGAGCTCGAAGTGAACCGGGCACTACTGGCAACCAAATGTGCACAGCTCATTCCGATGGGCGGTGGCTCAGGAGCTATTGGTGTTTTATGGCGCGAATTTGAAAAGAAAAGAAAGCTTCTCCCCATTCGTCAGTTGATGGAATCAGCAGGCCAAGCCGTACAAAGCATAAAGCCTGTCTTCATGATGAGTCCGTTATCGATTGCAAATTTTGTTCCACCCGTCTGCCTAACGTTTGACTTGATCATCTTCGACGAAGCGAGCCAAGTGCGCCCGGTTGATGCACTGGGCGCAGTGGTGCGCGGAAAGCAAGTGGTCGTTGTAGGGGACAGCAAGCAACTTCCTCCCACCAGCTTTTTCGACTCGTTGATGACACAGGAAGAGACGGATGACGAGGAGGGTGACCAGCCTGCGACGGCCGACATTGAAAGCATTTTGGGCCTATTCAGCGCGCGAGGAGCACACCAACGTATGTTGAGGTGGCACTATCGCAGCAGGCACGAATCCCTAATCGCAGTGTCGAACCACTTGTTCTATGACGACGGGCTTGTTGTATTTCCAAGCCCAAGTCTTGAACGGAAGACGGTTGGGCTCGTGTATAGAAGGCTGCAAAACGCTTTTTACGATCGCAGTCGAACAAGGACGAATCCAGGGGAAGCCAAAGCAGTCGCGACAGCCGCGATGGAACACGCAAAAGCGCAAATTCGCTTACCGAAGTCCCAGCGCGACACCTTGGGCGTCGCCGCCTTCAGCGTTGCCCAGATGGATGCAATTCGTTCCCAGCTGGAACTCATGCGAAAGAGCGATCCCTCATGTGAGGAGTTTTTTACCTACCCGCCTCACGAACCTTTCTTCGTGAAAAATTTGGAGAATGTTCAAGGGGATGAACGCGACGTAATTTTCATCAGCATTGGGTACGGCCGCACGGCAGACGGATTTCTCGCCATGAACTTCGGGCCGCTGAATCGCGACGGTGGTGAGCGGCGGATGAACGTTCTCATCAGCCGCGCCCGAAAGCGTTGCGAGGTATTCACTTCGTTGTCAGCGGACGACATCGATCTGAGCCGTGGCGCCGGCGGCGGTGTAGCGGCATTGAAAACCTTCCTCCAATACGCACAAACCGGCCAGATTGAGACATCGAGCCCAACTGGGCGTGCGCCGGACTCCGATTTCGAAGAACAGGTATTGCGTAGGCTTACGGCCCTTGGCCACACAATTCAACCTCAAGTGGGTTGCGCCGGATTCTTCCTCGACCTCGCCGTGGTCGACCCTACGCATCCCGGTCGATATCTACTTGGAATCGAATGTGATGGGGCTCGCTATCACAGCGCCCGTTCAGCCCGCGACCGCGATCGTCTACGCCAACACGTTCTGGAAGGACTCGGCTGGCGAATCCACCGCGTTTGGTCGACCGACTGGTTCCGCGATCCCGAGGGTGAGCTTCGGAAAGTGGTTCGTGAAATCGAACTGACCCAGACAGGTGAACCAATGCAAGTTCAAGAGGCCACTACGGTAGAGCCTGCTGAACCAGTTGAAGTTGCTCCACTCGACACCTTGTCGCAGGTCAGACCTAACGCATCAAGAATTCCGCCGCAACAGTACGAGGTTGCCCGCCTAGAGCCGTTCCTGGGTGGGCGAGAATTGCACGAAATCGATCCAGCTGTGCTAGCCCGGCAATTCGCAAAAGTTGTGGCCGTAGAAGGACCCCTCCACTGGCGCGAAGCTTCGCGAAGGCTTTTGTCTGGTGCTGGAGTCCAGCGAATGGGAAATCGGATTGAGTCTGCGTTTCTAGCCGCGATTCGGTTTGGCATCTCTCGAAACCTCTTTTTTCAGCGAGGGGAGTTCCTATGGAATCTCGGACCTCAGACACTCACCGTACGGGACCGCGGCGATCTGCCCGCGGCGTCACGGAAACTCGATTTGATAGCACCGGAGGAAATCCAAAAGGCGATTGTTGCCGTGATCGAGGATTCGTTCGGAGTGCCGGCGGCGGATATCCCCGTCGCGGTTTGCCGCCGGTTTGGGTTCGGCCAAACGACCGAGGATATGCGCAATGTCATCGAACAACATCGTGACGAATTGCTGGCAAGCGGTCAGTTGCAAGTCCGTGGCATCAATCTGACGGTTGCCAGCTGAGGCTGGCCGCCTAATCGGGTGTTTACAGAGTCTGAAGAGCTGTTGCCCGCGATAACATGGTGACGTGTTTCAGGTCGACGTAGCCACGTAACACTCTGATTCAGCGAGAGTTTGATCCAGCTCGCTCCAATGTAAGAGCAAGCGTTCCGCCTCACATTTCAACCGACTGCCGGCCTGGGTTCTCCCTGACTGTCTGCGGATTTAACAACCATCACTACAAATACGATGCGATGTTTACTCCATCCGCCGATCCAGCAGACCTGCCACTCATCGATCTGGGCGCCCACCTCAATCGGCTTGCTTAAACGGAGGAATTTGGTTTCCAGTCCCATCGTTGCCTGGTCCAATGAGTCCCTCTTGCCGGGCTGGAAAGTCAACTCGGAAAAGTCGATACCAGCGGCAAAAAAGGAGACGCATGGGTACGCCGTAAGTGATGCGGCGCAAGCTCCATCCTTAGCCGTAGTAGGGCCCGGCCAAGCAAAGAGCGTGTAGCCGGGCGATATGAAGTAATATCGGAAGCTAGTTTTGCCTGGCTTTCGCGGAACGGGTCGCCAAGACTTCTTCAAATAATGGCATCCACCGCTGCAACTCGTTCTCCGATATCGTGTCGTCAAGAATTCGATCAAGGGCCGCGATCGAGATCTGGTCGCAGCGAACCTCCTCTGGCTTTTCCAGTCGCGCAATCCTCGTCCTGAGATTCGACTTCACGCCCTCGCAGTTCGTTCCTTTACAAACTCAAATCCTCGGGAGACAGTTCCTGAACTATTTGGCGTACGATCTCCTCCTCAGAGCCTTGCTCGTCACTCAGACCCAAGGATCTCTCCACCGCGTCAATTCGTCTCCAAACCTTCGCCGTTCGGAGACCCTTCGAGACCGTGGTGACCGGCAGAGCGTCTCCACCGTTCTCGGTCCCCAACCTATTGCTGGACCGGCTCGTGGCCAACAATCTCCTTCCCATACTTCGATCTGGCCTCGGCGATCACGCGCTCCAAGTCCTGTGCCGTCAACTCTCCGACGATCTCGCTAGCGGCGTCTTCGAATTTGAGCCCGGTATGCTTTACCATCTCCTGGGCCCGTCGAGTGAGTACATCGAGTGACCTACCGTTGCGAAGTAAGCATTGCGCTTCCAGTTTCTTTAACCGGCTCGCGACCTGGTTCATTGCGCCTACTTATTCAGATACACAGTGAAACTGGGGTCCTGCTCATCCCGCGGTGCCGGTCCCGGCCGCTCTTCGAATTCGCACCACTTGAAGTGCGGCAAACTGGTTGGCGTCACATTGACGGCCACAACCTGTCGCTCCCCAACGTAGTCCTTCGGCAGGGGAGTTAACCACCCGTAACGATACGTTACCGGATTCGCGATTGGGGCGAACTTGGCTTCCAACAGACTTAACCGCTGTCGTAGCGTGCTTTTCATCATTCGTTACCCCTCCGTGATCACCTCGTCCGCGACGATTTCACTGTTTCTGCGGCCTTCTCCAGTTCCGACACCCTTACTTCAATGTCCTCGATCTCGATCGCTTTGGCAGCGTGGTCCAACACGCTGTCGGCGGCTCTGATTCGGCTTGCGGCCGGCGCGTTGGGGTCCAGCATGACTTTCAAGAGAACCGATGCTGCGGCGCTGGCGGCATGTTGCAATCGGGCGATTGACTGCCCGAATGCATCTCGGCGAGCCTCCCGATACGAAGCTTGAAATTCCGGAATTTGCAGCCACCGCATCAGGGTTCTGGTCCCAATGCCAGCCGCGCGTGCCGCTTCGTCCACATTTCGCTGCGAAAGCAGAGCCGCGATCGCATCTTCCTTTTTGCGGCCGAATTTTTCTCCGTGTCCTGCCATCTCGTGTCACCTCATGCCTAGCCGGGCGTTCCCTCGTCTTCGATACATCTCCAGAATCATCTTCAATTCCCGCAAAATTCTCTTGCTTGTGTCCGCGATCGGAGTGATGAATCGTCATGCGCGGATCAACCGCCAAAAGGACTAAGACGACCATGAAGAACACCGAAGCAACCACGACCACCGAAACCGCGCCGTCGCCGTTGCGGAACAGGGCGCGCACGTCGCGCCGGAGAAGGCCACCTCGAAGAAGGGTGCCAGCCAGAAGAAGGGCGCGCCCAAGGGCCAGAAAACCGCCAAGGGTGCCAAAACCAAGGCCGCCGCGCCGAAGAAGGAAGCCAAGGCGCAAGAAAGCCGCCAAGCCCGCCCGACGAAAGAACCAGCGCGCCGCGCGCCGAGAGCAAGGGCGCGAAGATCATCGAGATGATCGGACGCGCCAAGGGCGCGACCCTCGCCGAGATCATGAAGGCCACCGACTGGCAGGCCCACAGCGTCCGGGGTTTCATCTCCACCGCCGCCAAGAAGCACCGCATCAAGATCGAGTCCTCGAAGAACGAAGCGGGCGACCGCGTTTACAAGATCGCCAAGTAAGATTCTGGCCTACCTCTTCGCCCGCCCGGCCACAATCGCCGCGGGCTTTCTTGCGCTGAGGCCCATCTCGCGCTGTATTAACCGAGACTCCAGCGACCAATCCGAGAGCGCCAGACACAGCCCTTGTAATCGGGATGCCCGCGGCGCACAAACGTTCGATGTCCGCGATCTCCTCCTGACAACGCGGGATATTGCACGCATCGCTCGGTTTCGGAATCGGCCCACGATAACCCACCTAGAACCTCATTTCCGGAGCCGCTCGCGCCCGATCTCGTCGAACGTCCGCCCATCGGCGTCCATCTGAGCCTTCTTCCCGGTCAATCCCTGCCACCGCTCGACGACCACGTCGACGTACTTCGGATCAAGCTCCAATGCCGTAGCAGACTGCGCTCCGTCAGTTCCGCCGCGGCGAGCGTGGTGCCGCTGCCCAGGAACGGCTCGTACACCAGTTCGCCACGCTTGGTGTGATTCAGAATCGGCCGCCGCATTAGCTCGACGGGTTTCTGCGTCGGGTGATCGAATTTCTCCTCATCAGATCCGCCCATGATGAACTTCGGAGACGGAGAATCCCAGATCGTCGAGTTCTCGCCGGCCTTGCCGAACCAAGGAGCGTTTTTCTTTCGCACATACCAGCACGGCTCGTGTTGATACCAGTAGTGCGTGCGCGTGAGCACGGTGCGGCCCTTATTCCAGATAATCTGCTGCGGATACAGGAAGCCGATTCGCAGCAAGCCATCGAGAACCTCGCGGGTGAACATCGATGCGTGCCAGACGTAGGCCACCTCAAGGCTTGGCACCAGCGCGAAAGCTTCGGACCAGTCGGCCCGGGTATCGCCCGAGATCGTCGTTTCGGTGTGGCCCTCGGTGCGGTGCTTCATGTAACTCGGCTCAGCGGCCGTGGCCGTTCAGCCCGGCCCGATCGCGCCACTCGGAATCCAGTTCAATACCGTAGGGCGGATCGGTAACCATCAGGAACGGATTGCGGTCGTCCAGCAACCGGGCCACGGCCTCGGGGCTGGTGGCGTCCCCGCACAGCACTCGGTGGAACCACAAAGCCACAAATCCCCGGCGCGGGTAATCGGGTTATCGGGCAGCGGCGGCGCGGCATCCTCTGCCGGGTTATCCTCCGTCAAAAGGTCATCGATTTCCTTCGGATCGAACCCCGTTAGACTCAAGTCGAAACCCGACTCCTGTATTTCCAGAAGTTCCAGCGCCAACAGTTCTTCGTCCCAATCTGCCCACGTCACGGAACGATTCACTAAGAGCCGGAATGCCTTTACCTGTGCTGGCGGCCATTCGTCACAGAGAATCACGGGCACTTCAGCGATACCGAGTTTCTTCGCGGCCTTCAGTCGAAGATGCCCATCCACCACTTCACCGTTACTGCGCGCAAGGACCGGGATCTTGAAGCCAAACTCGCGGATGCTGCTGCACATGCGATCTACCGCGCCGTCGTTTTTCCGCGGATTGCGGGCGTAAAGGACCAGCCGGTCAACGGGCCAGTTCTGAATCCCGTTCGTTGGTGCTGACGTGATCATGCTAGTAGCTCCTCGCATGAGGATCGAGCGGCGAGGTGCTCGACGTGACGCGCCATAGCTAGTGAGATCATGGCTCACTCGCAGTGACCAAAAAGTCTTTGAGTGGGTGTCTTTCGGAGGGTGCGCTGTGCGCTCGCCTAGCGAACTGATCCCAATTCATTTATAGCTTATTCCGTGAACGGTGTATAGCGGCAAAATCATTTTTATGCCGGAATGTTTGAAACGACTGCCGCCGCCGACTCCAGGATGGGTAACAAAGGGACGGCGAGGACAGAGAATAGCGAAAAGCCGACGACGATGAAACGTCCGTTGCATTCCTTCTTAGCTCTTCTGTCCGGGTGGTGGGGTCCAGAGTAAGCACAAAGAGGGTTTTGACCCCCCGAGTGCTTGCTCATGGAAGCGCGTCCGGTTTGGAGCCGGCCCGTCGTTTCGCACCGTAACTTAGGCGCCGTGGTTACCCAACGACTTTTAGGCGTTACGCACCTGCATGTCTGTTCATCCGCTTGTTTACCAGCAGCCGGAGAGTCTCCGTGCTTCTGCGCGCTTCGTCAGCACGGCTGGATGGCCTAACGGATCGGGTGAGGGGTCCACACACTCCGGTTTCACCAGCTCCTCTGACCGGTTTTATTGTACCGGGCGGTAACTGGATCGTCCAGGGAAGCTGACTTCCCGAGCGGTGCTGAATGCTGCCCCGGCAATACGGCGAATCGTAAAAATTCGTCTACGCCCGTTTTACTCAAGCAAGCCTCAACATGCGCCCCTTCGACATCCGGCGTTCCTCGGGAACGCACAATCAATCTGATTATTTTGGAGGATTCCTTCGGAGGGTGCGCTTTGCGCTGGCCTGACGAACCGAGCCCTGAATCAATTGTGCGGTGGTGGCGTTGATCTGTCCAATGAAAAACATGTTGCCAGAGAAATGTTGTTGAAGGAGGCCGACTGTCCTGAAACACTTTTGCATATTTTGCATAGCGATCTTGGATGTTTGAGTTGGAAAGGTCGCGCCGGGATACCTCCAATGCCGCGTACGCAGAACGGGCTAATCGGCTCATCGTGGACCGTGGGCACGACACGCTCGCTGATGGTGGTGGTGGACGCTATATTGTTATCTCGCGATTGACGACAATATGCTCCCACCGGCGCATGCCGGTCGCGCTCCCGCTGTCAAGGCAAAGTAGAAATGTCCTAATCCGAGCAAAGTAGAAATGTCCTATTTTGGTGGCTCGATACCGGAGGGGCTGTTAGGGTAAATAAGGCCGCAAGGGGTCGCGCCCAAGCGGAAGCCCAAGGCCGAGGCGACGGGGCTGGCTCCGTGACTGATCGGCAGAACAGGAACCCTTGAGTGATCCTCGGGGGTTTTTGTTTGCGCATCAGGATGGAGGAGTTTCGGAGCGGAGGCCTTGGGCAAGTTAATGCGATGAATCGCCGGGCGGTCCTTGCCCGGCGCTCCAGTTTGTTTTTCGACTTTGCGTTCAACTGGTCGCATTGGCAATCGTAATGGCCTTCCTCAAGCTGATCGAAGGTCCTTGAAAGAAGTTCTGCATCCAACGGCTTTTGCCATCGCGATTGAAATCTTTGCGCGACTGGGTGGTCTTCCGTTTGCGTTTTGGCGGTATCATCGGCAGCGCCGGCTCGCAGAGCGTGATGCTGACATAACGGCCTGCAAAGCGGACAGCAACCGATCCGTCTAGCCGAACTTCCACTCGGACCAGGCCTTTCCGCATTCCTGCGCGAATGCATTCGCGGTCGATCTTGTAAATCCGGCTCTCGAAACGAATCATATGATTGTTGATCTGGCGCTC
The DNA here is from genome assembly GCA_963770345.1 of Bryobacteraceae bacterium. GTDB lineage: Bacteria > Acidobacteriota > Terriglobia > Bryobacterales > Bryobacteraceae > CAVYPH01. The sequence continues at coordinate 63,002 of CAVYPH010000006.1, forward strand.
CTCGACATGACTGAGGATGGCCGCCAGATCGTGGTCCTTTCCCAGTGGCCGGTGCGCATCGGTAGTAGGGTTGGCGGCGATCACCGTCCGAGTCTCGTTCCACCACAGCAGGTATTCATTTTCCAGGTACGAGTTGGCTTCCTCCAAAGTGCAAGCCGCAGCCACGCGCAGCCCTTTCACCAGCCGGTCCTGCGCGGTCTCGAATTGGCGTTCCACCCGGCCCTTGGCTTGCGGGGAATGAGCCGGTATCCAGACAATGAGCAGTTCTTTCAATGCCCGGTCGATCTGGGTTGGCGGCATCTCCGGATGGTCTTTATCTTGACGCTGCTCTCCGCGCTTGGTCTTGATTGCCGTCTGAAACAATCCCGCCTTATCCGTATAAAAAGCTTGTGGCCGGCCGAACCGCTCCAGGTAGCCCTGCAATACGCGCATGTTTTCGGCGGTCGAATCGTGACGCACGAATCGCGCGTACAGCCGGCTGGTGGCATCGTCGATCATCGAAATCAGATAGAGTTTCTCACCTCTTCCCTCCAGCCAGTCATGTTCGCTGGTATCCCACTGCACCAATTCTCCGTAACAACTCCGCCGCTGCCTCCACTGGTGAATCGCTTTCACCCGCCGACGCCGTGAGTCCCATAGCCCGGCTTTTCCCATCCACTTCCGTAGGGTCTCTTTGCTCACCTCCAACTGATGTTTCTTCAGTAGGTATTCGCCCGCCAGCGTCGGCCCGAAGCCTTGATAAATCGCTTGAGACAGAATCTGAATCGCCCTCTCCTCGGTGGCCAGCTTGCGCTTGGACGGCTGCCCCCGCAGCGCATGGATCACCACCTTGTCGCCCTTCTGTTTCATCTTTCTCAGCAATCGGCGCACTTGGCGTTCCGTAATCCCAATCTCTTCGGCCGCCTCTCTTTGCGTGATCAACTTCTTCTTGGCCTTCTTCAATGCACCCAGCCGGTCTCGCTCGGCTTGCGTCATTAGTAGCTGTCCTCTGTCGTCCACCCTCCTGCATCGTCAATAGGACATTTCTACTTTGCTCAATTAGGACATTACTACTTTGCTGCGACACCGGTCGCGCTCCCGCTTGACAGCAGCCCCAGCCAGCGGTATCTAACGTGTGGAGGTTTCCATGCTTCACACCTTGACGGCAAACTGGTGGGCGCTTGCTCTTCGTGGACTCGTGGCCGTGCTGTTCGGATTGCTGACGTTCTTCCTTCCAGGCATAACGCTCGTAACCCTAGTCCTGTTGTTCGGAGCATACGCCCTGGTTGACGGCGTCTTCAACTTCATTGCGTTCTTTCGATTCGCGTCGCACCAGTGGGCGCTGCTCATTGAGGGCGTGATCGGGATTATCGCGGGCGTGCTTACCTTCGTCTGGCCGGCCATCACGGCGATCGTCTTGCTGTACGTGATCGCGTTCTGGGCGATACTTACTGGGATCTTTGAAATCATCGCTGGTATTCGTCTCCGCAAGGTCATCACAAACGAATGGCTACTGCTTGTAATGGGTGTCCTGTCTTTTCTGTTCGGTTTGCTGATTCTGTTTGCTCCTGGTGCCGGGGCGCTGGCGATCGTTTTGTGGATCGGAGCCTATGCGCTGGTGTTCGGAGTCTTCTTGCTCGCTCTGGCATTCCGCCTGCGAGGGCACCGCCGACCCATCGCGCAACCGACATAGTGAGTGTCCGGTTGATCGGCGGGCCGCGTTTTGGCAGCACTGGAACGGCACCCGGAACCGAATTCGTCGACGGTTCGCACTTCGAAATTCGCGGCGCTCGCTTGCACTCGGCGGATCCGGCCGACGTCTACAAGCATCAGCACTACTCGCGTCGTAATCGAGAAGGTGCTCTTGAAGGAGGCCCATACGTGCTGAACATCTTTTGCATATTTTGCATAGCAGGATGGGATTGCCAGAAAGCGATACGTTCGACGTCATGGGGGCCGTGGTAGACGCTATATAGGGAAATCAATGTTGTCTCGTGATTGACAAGACAACAATCAAAAAAATGGCTACCACGGACCGGTAAGCTACTGACGCCAGCCTTTTCAGGGCTGGGCTCGACCGGTGATTCCTAAGAGAAAATGTCAGTCACTTCAAGATGAGAGTCAAATATAGGCAAGGGAATACGTTCACTAAGATGATAGACGACGGGCTCGCCTCCGCGCGTCGTAACACTAACGACCCTCCGTTTCGGATCAACCACCCAGAACTCTTGTGAACCGGTGGACAGGCATAGAACCGCCTTTTCATGGATCTCTGCTTTGGTGTTCGATGGCGACAAGACCTCGATCACCAACTCCGGCGAGCCATGCAAGTTGTCATCGTCATCGGTTGCATCCCATCGATGCTGCGAAACATAGGCAACATCAGCGCCGCGGAGATCGTACTCAGGTAGAGCGCGGAATGCAACCTCCATCTCGACAACGCCCCAAGCCTCTGCCTTTGAACGAAGCAGCCTGACCAGCCGCGACTGGAGTTTCGCGTGCCTCATCTTTGGCCGTGTCAACCTGACCACCATTCCCCAGTGAAGTTCCTGAATAGCGTCATCGCGCTCTGGCAACTGCCGGTACCGCTCAACCGTCATCAGTATGGGTTCTGCTGCAGTGGCCACTTTGGACCTCGACCAATTATCGCAAATAACCGAGCGCCGACATCATCAACGAACCTCAGCGTGACTGCAGCTGATGATTGTGGTTCGGAAATCACACGACCGTTGCAATCAGCAACATCCATTTTTCCGGCGCCTTGCCCAGGGGGACGTTACACCATGTTACAAGGGCGAGTTCATACCAGAATTCATTTCTCTTCCGGAATTCATCCTCTCCGTTCCTGCGGTGGTCCGCACGTTCTTCCGCAGTCGAGACGACTATGGTTTCCGAAAAAGCTATTGAGTGGCAGATGCAGCGTTTCCGCGTGTCGGATTAACATTCGAAGGGCACGCACGGCCCAATATAACGTTCAGCCGACGACTGGCGGACGCGTGAATGTCAAAGCTCTTCTGCAACCTCGTAAATCTTGCGCTCAGTCCACACCCGAGTCCGCGCAGATGGAATTCTTGACAAGGACCAGTTCGGTCCACTTCGGCGTAGTCTCGGTATCCGTGCTCGAACCGTGCTCCGAGCGTTCTGCCGCGCCCAACCTGCGTTGGGGCCGCCGCGCGCACTATGGCCCTTGCACAATCAACTGCGATCCCATTCGGCACGCTTTCTGCCTGCGTCAATCTCTCATCACCCATCAGAGTATTGACATCCTTTGTCCCCTACTTTGGTCGTTCGGTGAACCGCGCTGAAGCTGCCGCTGTTGTTGCGGCAGCTTCGGCTCGAGCGCTTCGATATGTGCCGTTCATGAGTTGCCTTTTCCATTCTGGCCGCCCAGTTGTCCAGGGCACCTGCTTCACTCTAACCCGCGCGCGCGGCTCTCGCCTCCGTTCTGCTTTGTTGGCTCCCCCCGCAGGTTTCCCAACCCCACAGAAACCTGAACGCCGGTCCCCCAACAATGCACTCCGGTTTCGATTGGGAGCGGGGCCGTTCGCTTTTCGGTTGCCCCCGGACAACGGGCGGCAGAAAAGGAGAACTCAAATGTACATGAACCAGCTCACAATCATCGGCTTCATCGGCAACGACGCGGAAGCGCACTACACGCCAAGCGGCATGATCGTCACTACGCTTTTGATCGCGACAAAAGAGTCCTGGAAGGACCACGATGGTCAATGGCAAAGCCGCACAGAATGGCACCGAGTCGTGACGTTCGGCAAACTCGCCGAATATGCTCGCACTCTCGCCAAGGGATCGCACACCTGATGGTGCAAGGCGCAATTCGCAGTCGCGAATACCAGCGCGACGGAGTTAAGTACCGCGTCTTCGAGCTTCGCGCCGACTCGATTGCCAAGCTCGATCGTGCTGAGCGCCGGAACGAGAGCGATGCCGAGCCTGACGCGACCGAGGGCTGATTCTAGCCGCGGGTCCGGCCTTCAGCCGACCGGACCCGCTTATCCTCATTGGCAATCGGTCTTGCGAAGATTCGCAGACTCGACGCGTGCAGTTACTCCCCTATCTCCCTGCGCTCCCGGTTGTTGAATCGTCTGCACTTCTCACTCTGTCTCGCAGGATCAACAGACGCATCGAGCTAAAAACGCAGCACTTCCCGTAGAACCACCGGGCCGTTAGATTCTGAACTTTCACCCCATTTCTTGGGCCGTGTGACATCGACATTCGACGTCTGAAGCGTTGTCCCTGTTCATTGCCGAGAACGCGTCCAGGACCGAAATTCTTGCCCTTCGGCAGCAGGTCGCTGTCCTCAAACGGAGACGCCGTCGCCGCGCCGGAAGTGTTGCAAACGTGCAAAGACGAGAACGGTGGCCCGCTGATCTCACTGGGTTAGGCCGCAGCGGCGAGTCCGAGCAATCCTCCAACGAAGGCGACCTGGCCCGCGATGTTGCCCGTACCGGACGGGTCGGCAGCGGCAGCGACGCCCCAATTCGCTGGTCTTCCTCAACTCGGCCGTCACCTTGCGATACGACGGGTTCCCGTCCACGACGAGGGTGACCTACATCGATGCCCAGTTTGAGCAACTCGCCGTGAATGCGAGGTGCACGCCACCCTGGATTCTCGCGGCTCATGCGCCGAATCAGGTCACGCACCTCGCTTGGGACGGTAGGGCGTCCTGGCTTGCCTCTTCGGATCTTCCACGTCCAGAACATCCGAAATGCTTTGCGACGCCAGGCCGCCACAGTCTCTGGTTGGACGATAAACAGAACCGATCGCCAGTCCTTCCATACACGCGAGAGCCAAGCCCACAACAGCCGGTCGGCTGAGTTCAACCGGCGACGTCTAGTTGCGGAGCGTTTTAGAACCCCGATCTGGTGCCGCAGGGCTGCCTGAACAACACGATCGGTGACGCGCAGGTTTCGTGATTGTTAGCTCATTCACGATCAACCTGGGCCATCTCCACAGCCGACATGCGGCGACTCTGCCGCTCAACCCGCCGCGCCAGCGCGTTCGACTACAGTAATGACCCGGCCACGGCGCCGCGAAGACTTTGATGTGCCCATTCAGCTCCGCGCCGTTCATAGCGTCATGAGAAACGCCGACGAGATTTCCGAGGATTGACAGTCGGCTTAGATGCTTGACACAGTGGCTACCGGTATTGTGGAATAGCAATTGGTATGACCGGCAAAACCAATAATGATCTTGAAGCCCTTGAGCTTCTCGACGGTCTGGAACGAGGCGTTAATACAGGTGCCTTGGTGAAACGCGTTCTCCAATTGGTGCAATGCGGTAAGCTGCCGCTTGGCTCGAGACTGCCCGCCGAGCGGCGATTGGCCGAGATGTTGAAAGTAAGCCGCCCCTCAATCCGGCAGGCACTCAAGGGACTGGAGGCGATGGGCATCGTCGTGTGTCGGGTTGGCGACGGGAATTTTATCACCTCAAAGGCATCGGCGGCCAACCTGCTGACAGAGCCGATGCAGTTTGCAATTCGGGCCAACAAGATTTCCCGGCGGCAACTCTTTGAGATGCGCGAAGTGATCGAGGTTCACGTCGCGGCACTTACTGCGGTACGGGCCGATGCTGAGGCGCTAGCGGCGATCCGTCACGAGCTTGAAGAGATGGAACGGCATCGCGCCAATCCCCGACTCCTGGCGGAGAAGGATTATCGTTTTCATTCGGCAATTGTGCGAGGCTGCGGAAATCCGATTTTCGAGTTGCTGTTCGAGCCCGTCTCCGCGTTGATCTGGGAAGATTTGGCAGACCGGATGCATCTCTTCGATCCGGATTACACGGTTGAATTGCATCGCAACATCTTTCGCGCCATCGAGAGCCGCGATGTCGTACGCACCATGACCCTCATGAAAGAACATCTCGAGATCGGCTATGAAATCGTGGTGGCGGCCGAACCCGAGAATCCTGAATCCAACACCGGTGCGTCTAAGGTCGCGGTTCCCTAGCAGCCGGTGTTGACGTCTGCAATGCACGAAATCGGCGGCATCATTCCCGTACTGGCAACTCCGTTCGATGAGGGCGGCGACGTAGACCTGGAGAGCTTTGACGCCCAGGTTGAGATGGCTATCCGCGACGGCTCGTATGGCCTGGCGATGTTCGGGTTGGCGAGTGAGTATTACAAGCTGACTGATCGCGAACGCCAATTCCTGCTTCGGCGGTTACTATCGCTAGCCGGGCAAACGATCCCGGTAATTATCTCGGTCACACACCACGCCACGGAAGTCGCGATCCGCCAGGCGCGCGAGGCGCAGGATGCGGGCGCGACAGCAGTGATGATCCTGCCGCCCTTTTTTCTGAATCCCTCACCGGCCGCAATTCTCGAACATATCGAAGGGGTGGCCGGGGCTGTAGATATTCCAGCGATCCTGCAATATGCTCCCGCGCAAACGAACATAGGCCCGGAGATCCTGGCCTTGCTGCCTGTCTCCATCGTGAAGATCGATGCGGTGCCGTTTGCACCGGCCGCCGCCACCCTCCCGCCCGCATGTTTGCGCCTGGCGGGATATATGGGGCTGGATTTACCAGATGCGATGACTGCGGAGTGTCGTGGTTGCATGCCCACAGCGTCCCTGGTTCCTCAATTCCGCCGGCTGTGGGATTTACTGCGGAAGGATCCGGAACAAGGGTGCGAATACCACGCACGCCTGCTGCCGCTGCTGCAGTTCATGATGCAATCGATCGAATTCCTGGTGGCTTGTGAGAAGCACCTGCTGGTCCGGCGAAACGCGATCCGCGGTCACCACTCGCGGCGGCCGTTGGCTTCTCTGGAGCCGGCGCAGGTCAGCCTCCTTTTTCAATATCTGGACGAGTTATGACAGAGTACGCTTCCAAGACTCACTCTTATAAGCCCCACCTGACCGCGACACCCGAGCGTCTCCGCGGCAAGGTCGCGTTGATCACCGGTGGGGCGCGTGGAATCGGCCGGGCGATTGCGTTGCGGTACGCACAGGAAGGCGCGGATGTGGTCCTCGTCGATAAGGATCTTGTTCCGGCCGAAGAGACGGCGCAGGCAGTCCGGGACGTGGGCGTAAAGGCGGCTGCTTTCCAGGCGGATGTGGGGAGCCGCAAGCAGGTGGAATCCGTGGTGCGGGACGTTGTGGGACGTTTCGAGGGCGTGGACATTCTGGTGAATAATGCCGGAATCATCGTCTTCGGCTCGCTCATGGAATGCCGGCAGGAGGACTGGGATCGCATGCTGGCGGTGGACTTGACCGGGGCATTCCACTTTACGCAGATTGTGGGACAGGCCATGGTGGCGCGCAATCGGGGCGGACGCATGATCCATGTAGGATCCACAGCCTCTCTGCTGCCGGCCGCGAAGCAAGCGGCTTACTGCGTGGCGAAAGCCGGTCTATCTATGATGAGCCGCGTGGCTGCTCTCGAACTCGCCGGTTGCGGGATTACATCGAACCTGTTGTGCCCACAGGGCGCGGTCACGGACATCAATCGTGAACTGTTGAGCGATCCCGCGGTGATGCAGGCATTGGAGCGGAGCATCCCGGCCGGACGAATGGCCACCGTGGAAGAGATTGCGGCGCTGGCGGCTTTCGTAGCGTCCAACGAAGCCGCTTTTATCACCGGCGCCGAACTGGTGCACGACGGAGGAGCGGTGATCAGTGGTCTTTGGTGGCGTTGACGCAAAGCTGAAAATGCAGGTCGCGAATGGACATGCGAATAGAAAAAATCAGGACAAGGAACATCGGGTTCTCGCGGGATCCCGCGACGCTCAAGCGCAATCTGATCACTAGTACGTCTCTGTTCGACGATTTCGAAACGCGGCCCCAGGGTTGGTTTGGGAAGGTCGCTTGCACTCTGGTGGCGGTGGAAGCCGGCGACGGGTTGACGGGGATCGGAACGGCAGGTGCGTTTCACGGCGGCGCCAAGAGTTTGATCGATGAATATTACGCCGATTTGCTGATAGGGCAGGATCCCCGGCGGCACGAGTATCTTTGGCAGCGGATGTACCGGACGACCGTGCGGTTCGGACGGTCGGGTACGGCGATGGCGGCTCTTTCGGCGCTGGATATTGCCTGTTGGGACCTGCATGGCAAGGCGGAGGGCAGGCCTGTTCATGCGCTGATCGGGGGCCTCACGCAACAGCGTGTGCCCTGCTACGTCAGCCGTCTTTACGCGCTCGAGGATCTGGAGCAACTGGCGGACGAGGCGCGCCACTGGAAGGACCTCGGATTCGTAGCGATGAAACAGCGCTTCGGCTTCGGTCCGAAAGACGGACCCGCGGGTATGCGGAAGAACGTGGAGTTGGTTCGCACGGTGCGCGAGGCGATTGGCGAGGATGTTGAACTCGCGGCCGATGCCTATATGGGTTGGGACTTCGGTTATGCGATGGAAATGGCTAAGCTCCTCCGGGACTTTCGTCTGTCCTGGATCGAAGAGCCGCTCATGGCCCATGAGGTGGAGTCTTATGCGGAACTGAAGCACAGATGTCCGTGGCAGCGATGGAGCTGCGGCGAGCATTCGTACGGAAAGTGGGACTTCAAAGAGTTGGTGGACCGGCGGGTGGTCGACATACTCCAGCCCGATGCCAACCGGACTGGCGGCATCACGGAGATGATCAAGATATGCGCGCTGGCGGAGACCGCGGGGCTGCCCGTAATGCCGCACTCCAACGAGGCGCACAACACTCACGTCGTGTTCAGCCGGCCGGCGCATGTGTGTCCGCGGATCGAATACTTTCCGAATGTCGAGCCGGATACGGGCAACGAACTTTTCTGGAGATTATACAAAGGCCTGCCAGAAGCCCGGGACGGCTCGCTGGACGCGTCTGAGAAGCCGGGCCTTGGAATTACGATCGACGAAGAGGTTGCGACGCTGTTATGCGTGGATTGACTGCTCTGGTGGCCCTCGTTGGGACAGTGTCCGGTGTATGGGCGCAGGAGATCGCGCCGAAGACCGAGATGGTTCGGATGCGCGATGGAACTGCTCTCGCGACGGACGTTTATCTTCCTTCTGGTACGGGGAAGTTTCCTGTTTTGGTCTGCCGCACTCCTTACGGGAAAGCGGGCGTTCATGGGGACGCGGTCTACCTGGCGAAGCGCGGGTATGTGGTTCTGGCGCAGGACTGCCGGGGCCGGTTCGCTTCGCAAGGTAGATTCTATGGCTTTATCAACGAAGGGCCGGATTCGTACGACACCATCGAGTGGGCCGCTGCTCAAGGGTGGTCCGACGGACAGGTGGGAACCTTCGGCGCGTCGTACCTGGCCTGGGATCAGTATTTCGGCGCGATGCTGAAGCCTCCTCATCTGGCAGCTATGTTTGCCCTGGTGGGTGGAGCGAAGCTGTATGACGAATATGCTTACCCGGGCGGTATCCCGAATCTGGGGTGGCCGGTTTGGATCCTGAAGTCTGCGCAGACGAGTCCGCAGGCCACAGATCATCCGGCGCAGGTCGCAGAGATGACGGATTTGCTGCAGAAGACGCCGGTGCCGTGGCTCAAGTTGAGTCCTGAAGAGCGCGCCGGAATTTTTCGCGGCTTCCCCGATCATCAGCAGATGTACTTCGATTTCTTGAAGCATCCGCACTTTGACTCCTATTGGAAGCAGAAGGGCTTTTACACCGCCGGCGGCTACAAGGAGATGAAGGACGTTCCCACCTTCTTTCTAACCGGATGGTACGACTACTTCGCGGACGGGGTGATGGAGAACTTCGCCAGCCTTTCGCGTCTGCAACACACCATGAAACGACTTCTGGTGGGACCCTGGCCACACGCCACCGGAGAAGCCTCGTGCGGTGATGCTGGATTTGGAGAGTCCGCGGCAGTGGATCAACGTGCCCTGATGGCGGACTGGTTCGATCATTGGATGAAGCACAAGTCCTTCAAGCTCGTGTCGCCGGTGCCCGTGCGTTACTTCCGTATGGGAGGTGGCGACGGCTCGCGGGGTGCGAACGGCAAGTTCTCGCATGGCGGCGAGTGGCTGACGTCGCTCGCGTGGCCTCCGTCCCGTGAGCGAACAGCTTCGCTCTATCTGCGAGGCGGGGGGCATCTCGAGTCGAGTTCTCCTGCGGCGGAGGCAGCTTCTCGTTTTGATTACGATCCCGCGAATCCCGTACCCACGATCGGTGGACGCTACGGACTTGGCGCGTGGAGCAAGAGCTGTGCCCAAGACGGGACCATGACGCGTCCGGACGTACTGTCGTTCGACACGACGCCTCTCGAGGAAGCGATGGACGTTACGGGTCGCGTCTCTGCCTCGTTGTGGATTACGTCGGACGCTCCGAGCGCCGACTTCGCCGCGAAGCTCATGGATGTTTATCCGGGCGGCTATGCTCTGACGCTGGCTGATGGGGCCACACGTGTTTCGATCCAGAAGTCCGGAGTGCCGCAGAAGATCTCAGTCGATCTTGGCTCTATCAGTAATCTCTTCGCAAAGGACCACTCCATCCGGCTTTACGTGACGTCCAGCAATTTCCCGAAACTGGAACCGAATCACGATACCGCGCATGATGCTGTGCTCCACGACCGGGCGCATCCGTCTGCGCTCGAATTGCCCACTCTACCGGTGGCTCATGCTGATGGCGCGCCGGTGAAGACTACGGTCCTCGTGCCCATGCGCGATGGAGTCCAGCTTTCAACGGACGTATATCTTCCGGCGGCAAGCGGCAGATTTCCGGTGCTGGTGACGCGGAGCCCCTATGACAAGAAGGGAGAGCGCGAGCGTGGGGAGTTCTTCGCTCGCCACGGATATGTTTTCGTCGCGCAGGATACGCGCGGGCGCTATACGTCGCAGGGAGAACCGTATCCGCTCATCCACGAGGCGCACGATGGTTACGACACCATCGAATGGGCCGCCACGCAGTCCTGGGCGGACGGCAAGGTTGGGACTACGGGAGCTTCGTATCTGGCGATGGATCAATATTCGGCCGCGCTGGAGCGGCCTCCGCATCTTCTGGCGATGTACGCGGCCGTCGGCGGGGCGAACTACTACAAGGATGCCGGGTATCGCGGTCAAATTCCGGGACTCGGCTGGCCCGTGTGGTTGCTGCTTTCTGCGGCTACCGATCCGCATGCGGATCCGGCGGAAGCCAAGCGCATGTCGGATATTGTCAAAGCTCCGGACAACTGGCTGGCTGGGAGCCGGGAGGAACGGGCGAAGATTTTCGCCAATTTCCCGACGCAGCTTCGGGCTTACGACGATTTCTATGCTCATCCCAATTTTGACTGGTATTGGAAGGAGATCGGCTTCGATACATCCGATTTCTACGCGCGAATGAAGGATGTTCCGATACTGTTCTTGAGCGGCTGGTACGACACTTTTGCTGAGGCGACGCTAGAGAATTTCGCGTCGCTGCGAGCGATACAGAAGTCTCCGAAGCGTCTCATTATGGGGCCTTGGCCGCACGGCTACGGCAAATCCCTCTGTGGGGAAGCTGATTTCGGTCCTACGGCAGAGCTGGACGAGATGTCGCTACAACTCGACTGGTTTGATCACTGGCTGAAGGGATCTCCATTGCGCGAACCCGAGGCGAAGCCAGTCACGTACTTTCGCATGGGCGGCAGCCAGTCAACGCGGAATTCACAGGGCAAGTTGACTCCCGGAGGCGCGTGGCTCAGCACCGCGTCGTGGCCGCCGCAAGGCGTCCATCCAGAGCGGTGGTATCTGCACCAGGAAAAGAAACTGGCGTTGCAGCATCCCTCGACGGAATCCAAGGATGAATTCTTTTACGATCCGAAGCATCCGGTTCACACCAGCGGCGCGCGGCATGGTCCCGAGTGCATCGTAAATCAGGAGGCGGCCCAGGAGGGCGTCGTTTCCTATATTTCGGAGCCGCTGGATTCGGCGAAGGACGTAACGGGAATTACACGCGTCGCGCTGTGGGTGTCCTCGGACGCTGCTTCCGCCGATTTCACCGCCAAGCTCATCGACGTGTATCCAGATGGTTACGCCGCTCCTTTGCTCGACGGCGCGATGCGGATTCGTAAGGTGGCTGCGGGAGTGCCGCAAGAGGTGGTGATCGACTTGGGCACTACGAGCAACTTGTTCGAGGCTGGGCATCGCATTCGGATCGATATCTCGGGCAGCAGCTTTCCCAAACTGGAGCCGAATCCGAATGCCTCGAATGACGTGATCTATCATGATGCGCGACACGCGTCGTATGTAGAGCTCTCGGTTAATTCCCGCTGAGGATGCGCACCGGACCTTCGAGTCCGTTGGGGCGAATAGTGGGGAGCCGGTCCCGTTCGGTTTGGTAGTGCAGCCCCCAACTTCCCTTGGCGTAAATGGTGTCGCCCTGCGATTGCCAACCGGCATCGGAGTTTGCTACGCGGACGCGGAGGGAATTGGTACCCGCGTGGACCGCCTGGGTGATGTCGAAACGAAACGGTCCCCACGCGCGTTGCCCTACGCTTCGGCCATTAACCCAGACTTCGGCGGCCACTCCCACTGCGCCGAGATCCAGGAACAGCTTCTTGCCGGGCGCCGGTGGACGCGTTTCGAAGGTGGTTTCATAGAGCGCTGTTCCGGAGTAATTGGCCAGAGCGGAATCCGTCCAGGATTGCAGACGGAAGGGCGACGGATGGGTTGGGACGCAAACAGCATGCTCAGGCTCCTGGCGCGGCGGCAGGGCCAACCATCCGTCATGAGCGCCACGAGCAGTCGTTCCGGGGGGAATCGCGATCGAGAGCTTTCCTGCGTCGGCGCTCTCGGGGGGATGCTGTTGATCGGGCGCGTAAACAAGATCGCGCATTGTTGCGCCGTCAGTGCCGGCTATGCGAAAACTGAATGCCGTCTGGACCATGAGACTGGGGCCGATCTTCAGCAACACGCGGTTCCAGCCACGGTGCAGGTGGATCGCGGCGTGCTCCGCCCAAGGATCACGCAGGAGGGACCATTTGGGGTGGCGGTGAACGCTCATCACCTTCCCACCGTTCCACCAGGCGGCCAGACTGTCGGCGAACGCGGTCACAATCCGTCCCTCGCGCTCGGAAGGCGAGTAGACATTGGCGTACGCATAGAAGACGCCTACCGCCTGCTGATTGCGGAGGCCGAGCGCGTCGCGGAGTGTCAGCACGTAATCCTGCGACTCGTACCATTTCCACGACACATCTCCGAATGCTCCTCGATAATGCGCCTTGGGATCGAAGGCTTGCTCGGGTCCGTAGGGTTGGAAGAAACCGCGATGGTCATCGTAGGGAAACGGCCCGATCAACCACCATTTCCGATTGGACAACGCCTCCGGCGATAGCCAGACCTCTTTTCCTGCTTCATTGCGCGCGTAGGGAACTCGAACGCAGGGCGTCTCGAGTGTCAGGCGCCAGCCTGTGTCAGGCAATTCTTTGGTGATCGAGGGTCCATTGGATGAGGGTGAAGCCGTGTTCTGTTCGCCATCGCGGCGTACTACGAAGTACGCATCCCACGGTCCGAACGTTAAGCTGACCGCGCCACTCGATTCGGGAAGCGGACGCTTCGCGCCTGTCTCGGCGTTCCACTGTTCGAACGCGCCTGTCGCGGGGAAGCGCACGCGCACGGTGCGGACTTGCGGGGTGTCGTTGACGAACCAGTACCAATCTACTCCGGGCAATTTCCGATGGGAGAAGAACAGATGATCGCCATTGTCGAGGACCTCCACTTGTGGAGGTGATTTCTTTTCGAGAGCGATGAACAAGGGCTTGAGATCGTGCTGAATGTCAGCCGGGACTTGAATCTGTTCGGTGTAATCCAGGTGGTCCATGAACGGCTTGTGCTGGCGCACGGGGATATCTTTTCCCAGACGCAGCACCAGGCCTCCGTTTTGTTCGAACTGGTTTAGCTTTTCCTCGGATCGCGGGTCCATGTCGGTCATCGGTGGTACGATCACCACTCGGAATGCTTCTTCTCCCAGATGTAATTCCTGATTGCGGATCTCTGTCTGGCCCAGATATTCGCGATCCACGATGTGGTAATCCCAGTGACGCCGTGCGAGTTCGAGTTGGAGCGCCCAGAAGAAATTCTCGGTCTGGTCCATTGCGTTGTCCCAGAACAAGTCGCGATGGGGTGTTTCGCGGAAGATGGTTTTCGAGTCCGCGAAGGCCGTTTCGAGAGGGTAGTAGATGAGGATGGGCGCGACATGGCTGCCTTGCGCGTTCATGAACTGCGCGCGCCGCGCGTAATCGGCATAGAGATGGAAGTAACGCCAGAAGGGCTGGCTCAGGAACCACTGAGGAGGCCAGGTGACTTTGCTTTGGTCGTAGTCGAAGTACGGCACGAGCGTATTAGCGCCCCACAACAGCGCCATGTTCGAGCCCAGGCGGGCTTTCTCCAGGCTGAAGAAGGTAGAGTGTCCTTGCAGGCCTTGATTTTCTACCAGCAGCGGCTTGTGATCGAAGTGCGCCACTGACAACGCTTCCTTGAAATCGATCGGCATCCGGGCGCGTTCTAAAAGGGCATCGATCTCGACGAGACTGCCGGCCCGCCAGTGCCGGAACATGTCGCCGGCGTGGCTCACCTGAATGTACAACTGCTCTTCGTAGATGGAAGTACCGTGGGTGAGCCGATGAGCCGTGCACCAGTCGGCGACCTGTCTGCTAAAGGAGTCTGCGTATAGCTGCGAGATGGTGTCCAGGTAGTCAGCGCGAACGCGGCGGGAGGCTTGTCCATCCAGTGTGTCGTTCGCCAGGAGGGGCAGCCTCGTCCGCAAATCGTAATGATGGCGAGCTTCGAAGGCTTTCCATAAACCGGGAGTGTAGGCGATGGGCGCGCCGTAAGAGCCTTCGTGATCGGCTACGGTCAGCTTGAGGGTGTTGCCGAAGTAGGAGCTGAACTGGCGCCAGAAAGGCTCGTAGACCAGATCCAGATAGCTCCGCACGGCGGCTGGATTCATGAGGTCCACGCGCGTTCCGTGCGCCGCCACGGAAGGGATGAGACGGTATGTGGTGATGAGCCAGTGTCCGGATGGGACCAGCCATCCGGTCCCCGGCACGGTCGTCAGCGAGTCATCGAAGAGCGCGCCCGATGGCGTCAGCCGCCCGGCGACTGCGAAGGCTGCATCGGATGCCGGGTGCCAGAGACGCGGGCCCTCCACGCGCTCCTCGCTGGCGGCCAGACGATGCATGCGAAACTCGGGATGCTGGCGGAGAACCTGACTTAGATCCGGAGCATCGAACGGCGGGGTCCACGCATGTCCGCTGGGCCAATCGTATTCATCCGCGAAGTTCAGTGTGAAGTGCAACTGTCTGGCGATGCGCAGAGCGGCGCCAACCTGCTGCCAATACTCTTTCGAGAGGTAGCGCTGGGTCAGGCCGTCCCAGGGAAAGACGATGCATTGATGCACTCCCTGGCTGATCATGGCCCGGATCTCGCGATCGGTGTCAGCCTCGGTGATGTGGCCATTCCAATACCAGTACGGCATTAGGGAATAGGCCGGCGGCGGATCCTGGAAGGCGTGGTAGAGCGACTCCGGCGCCGTAGAACCGTAAGCGCAAACGCAGCTAAAAATCGAGACGAAGGCTAAGCTGAATTTCGCGAGGATCCCTTGCGCTGGTAATGTGTCCATATGTTCCACTGCCGAGCGAGGTGCTCACCGCAGACCAGTTCGGATGGTTCAGCGTGTTGAAGAACTCTCCAGACAACTTCAGATGCCATGCCTCCCGGATCGGGAAGACTCTGGAGATCGAGGAATCCCAATCCCAGAATCCCGGACCGCGAATCACGCCGGTGCCCGAGTTTCCGTACATGCCATAAGCAGGCGCGGCAAAGGCCGCCGTGTTGAACCATTGCGTGAGCGTCTGCGGGCCCGTGACGCTTTGGCCTGTGGCGTTGGGACGCGTCGCCTGTCCGGCCGTGGGAATTGAAAGCCCCGGACTCAGCGCTAAGCCACTCTGCGCGGTGAAGGTTCCCGCCACTTGCCAGTTGCCTAGAACTTCACCCGCGATGGTCTTCCGGCCCTTGAGAAAGGGAATGTCCCAGATGTAATTCATGCTGAAGACGTGGGTCGCGTCGAAGTTAACGGGACCGTAGTCGGCCCTCCAATTCATCGGGTTCTGCACGAGCTCATTGCGCTGTGTCTGGGTCTCTCCGAGCGCCTTGCCAAATGTGTAGTTACCCTGGATGGCGAAGCCTCGCGCGAAGCGTCGCTGCACGGTCGTCTGTAGGGCGTTGTATATGGAGCCCAGACCAGAGTCGTACTGGGTGATCGCGCCATAGCCCAGATACGGGCGAATCGTGTTGATGTTTACTGTGTTGGTGTTGAGGCGCGGATCGAAATCCAGGCCCGCGGGAGCGCCGGCGAAGGCGGGTGAATTACGGTCGATCCAAACCTCGAAATCGCTGCCGCGCGTTCCGACGTAGCCCACGGACGCCAGAATCTGGCCGGCGAATTCGTGCTGTACAGTGGCGCTCCAGGACTGCACCCTGGGTCGTACGAAACTGGGACTGAAGGCGCTCAGACTAACTGGTCCGAGAGCTTTCGGTGTACCCGCCGCGGGGTTGGAAAGCGGAACATTCACCAGGCCGACGGACACATTGTAAGGAGGATTGAGCACGAGGGAGCTATCGTCGTTTCCTGCGTTGAGATAGGAGACGCCGTAGCCTCCGCGAATCGCGGTCTTGCCCGAGCCGGTAGGGTCGTAGGCAAATCCGAAGCGCGGCGCCCAGCCCACGTACGTAGGCGCGAAGCCTGCGGGCACTCCATTTTGTCCGGCTGTGACAATGCCGTTCAAGGGATTGTAATTCGGGGTCGGCACCAGGACGCCCGCCGGCGTAATCTGAGGCGCCGCGCTGGGATTGAATACGGACGGAAGGAACGATGTCATCTGGTTACCCGCTACCGTTACCATCGGCATGACATAAGCTCGCAGGCCTATATTGAGAGTGAGGTGGCTTGTCGCTCGCCAGTCGTCCTGAACATACCACTCTGTCTGGTTGAACGAATAGTCGCGTATGAAACGGGCGTTGCTTTGACTATAGCTTTGAGCATCGCCCAATAGGAAGTCAGCCATCGCGTCACCTGTGAAAATGCCGCTGAAATTGTAAGAGCCCTGAGTTTGATTGTTAACGGCTTGATCCTTCGTGTAGTGGAACCATAGGCCACCTGCCTGTAGCGTGTGCTTGCCCAGCACATACGTGTAATTGTCGCTGAGAATGCGCGTGTCATCGGTCGCCGGGGAGAGCGGCAGGACGGAGGTGCCGATCGGCCCCCAGCCTTGTCCGAAGGTGATGTTCGGCACCAGATTAAGCGAGTTCGCCCCCGGGTAGAAATCCTGGATGGTGAGACCGGAGGGTCTCGTGGGTGACGCGGTGTTGGCCTGTAATAGAAGATTCACGTCGAAGATCTTGAATGAATATTGAATCTCGTTGGTGCTCTTGGGCGAAAGGACCATTGTCAGATTGCCGCTGCCGGTCCAACTGGTGGTGTTCTCTTTCTGATAAATAGTGGGAAAAAAAGACGCGTTGAGGAGCTGGACATATGGATTGGTGACCTGGATGTTATCGTGCGCCAGCGTGAAAAACGCGCGGAACATATCGGAGAAGTTATGGTCGATTCTGACGGTGTCGGACCGGGGATCGAGCTTGCCTACTCCGTTATTGAGATAGTTCTGGAACCCGCCGCCGGGATTGTTGGGAGCCGGAAAGTAGTCCTGCAACAGAAGCGCGGCGTTGGGATCGATTCGGTTTGCCGGAATGACATTGTTCGGGAAGGGCGCATTGGTGGTGGGGTCGAGGATGGGCTTGCCCAACCGGGCCGCTTCCGTTTGAAAATTGCCGGTGCGCATGTCGGCGGTAGGGGTCGCGGTCAGAAGAGTTGTCGCGTTATTGCGGTAGCGCCAGTCCTCGTTCCAGAAGAAGAAAGTCTTGGTGCGATCGTGGTTGTAGTGCGGCAGCACAACCGGTCCGCCGATACTGAAGCCGAAGTTGTTCTGTTTGAGCGGCGAGACCACGGGATTGAAGAAGTTCCGCGCGTCGAAATCATTGTTGCGCAGATACTCATAGGCGCTCCCGTGAAACTGCGCTGTGCCATTCTTGGTAACTGCGTTGACTACCGCTCCGCCGGCCGTGCCGTAACGGGCGCTGTAGTTCGCGGTCTGAACTTGAACTTGCTGGATGCTGTCGAGTGCTGGGATGTGCTGCACGGCGGCTCCGTTGCCCACGTTCATGTTGTAAGCGCCGTCCATGAACCATCCGGCGGTCAGTGAGTTCAAGCCGTTGATGGAGACGGGAGAGCCAGGCGAATTCAGTCCAGCCTGGTAAAGTTCATCACTCAAGGACTGATAGACCGCGCCAGGCATGAGCATCGCCAAGCGTGTAAAGTTGCGGCCGTTCAGGACCGCTGTATTAATCTGCTCGGTGGTGATCACCGACGAGACGGTGCCCTCGGAGGTCTGGACGGCCGCTCCATTTGCCGCAACCGTCACGCTCTGTTGCACATCTCCAACTGTGAGCTGAATATCGTGACGGACGCGCGCAGTAAGGTCGAGAACGATCCCAGTGGCGGAATACGCCTTGAATCCGGTCTGGGTGACCGCGAGGTCGTACCGGCCGATGGGAAGGTTTTCAAAAGCGAAGAGACCGTCTGAATTGGTCTTCGTGGAAGAACTGACGCCGGTAGCCTCGTTGGTCGCCTTCACTGTAACATTCGGCATTGGCGCCTGACTGGGGTCAGTGACGGCACCGGTGAGACTGGCTGTGGTTTGCGCAAAAATAAGGGTAGGGAATAGCAAAATTGGGATTAGGAAAGAGAGGGGCCAACCGCGAAACACGCTTCTGGACATCGAACACCTCACTGACCACCGATTCTAATCACATGACGGTTTAATGTCAACCGGTATTACCGGTCAAGCAGATGGCCACCCATCTGAGATATAGTGGAGGCGCCATGTTTAGTCGTCGCACTCTTCTCGCTGGTTTGGCGGGCTCCGTAGTGGCACGGTCTGCTTCGACCAAACCGAATTTCCTCTTCATTCTGGCGGATGACCATGCCGCCTACGTGCAAGGGGCGGACGGCAATCGTCTCGCCCGGACTCCCCATCTGGATCAGCTCTCCTCGCAGGGGATGCGGTTTGCCTCGCATTACTGCAATTCCCCTGTCTGTACACCGTCCCGGCAGAGCTTTTTTACGGGACAGCTGCCTCATGCGACGGGCGTGACCCGTCTGCCAACGCCTCTGGCCGACGATAAGCCCACCTTAGCGAAACAGTTTCGGAAGGCAGGGTATACCACTGCGGTTTTCGGAAAAATGCATTTCATCAAGCCCGGCGTGCCCGGGATCCACGGTCTGGAGATCGCTCAGACTGAGGATGTTATTACCAGCGAGTGGGAGCGTCAGACGCCGCGTCGTCCGGTTCCGAAAGATGGGCGCTATCGAGCCGTGCCTTGGCGTCCCCTCAAGGTTCCGGCTCGCATCTGGCTCAATGCGGACACGCTTCCCTACCCGAATCATGACGAGGATATGCGCGCGTGTTTCCAGGTCCGGCAGGCCGAGCAGTTCCTGGAGCAGCACCGCAGTAAACCGTTTGCGCTTTGGGTCAGCTTCATGGAGCCGCACTCCCCTTACGATTTTCCGGTGGAATACAGTGGCCATTTCTCACCCAAGAACTTCACACCGCCGGTGATCGGGCCGGAAGACGCCTGGCAGATTCCGTTGATCTTCCGCGACCTTTCCGCCAGCGATAAGCAGGGCATTGCCGCCTCCTATTACACTTCAGTGGAATTCCTGGATCGGAATATCGGGCGCGTTCTCACGAAACTGGCGCAACTTGGCCTGGAGAAGGACACCTTCGTCGTCTATATGGCCGATCACGGCTACAACCTGGGCCAGCATGGGCGCATCGAGAAGCACTGTGGATACGACCCGGCACTGCGGGTTCCGCTCATCATGCGCTTTCCAGGGCGGATCCGCAGCGGCACAGTGCACGACCTGACAGAGCACGTCGACGTCACTGCAACCATCGTCGACGTGATGAATCTGGATCCTCTCCCCGTCCTGCATGGGCGGAGCCTTCGGCCCTATCTGGAGGGCCGGTACATTCAGCCTCGCGACCACATTTTCAGCGAGTATCTGGAGAATGAGGAAGCCTACATTCGCACGGACCGCTGGAAATTCATTTACTGCACCGGCAAACGCGCTCGCACGGAGGGTTATGTCACCGACAATCCGACGCCGGGTCGCTACCGGATCCTATTTGATCTGAAGGCCGATCCGGGCGAGTTCCACAATGTCGTCCGCCAGCACGCGGGGATCTCGTCAATGTTGCAGAGTCTCATGCTGGAGCGGTTTCGCGGGACGCATCCGGAGGCCAGCGAGGAACCGCGCCATGTGAGCGAAGACGAAGTCCTCGACTGGTATCTCCGACCTCGCGACGCTTAGCTTGCGTTGATTCCTTCGCGGCCCAGTGGGCGAGATGGCTCTGGTGCAAAGTTGCCGAGTGGTGGATAATCACGGCCATGGCAGCCGGCTCGAGCAAGTATCTCACCAATATGATTGAGCAAGACCATCGGCGAATCAAACAGCGAACCAAGCCGATGCTCGGATTCAAACGGTTCGATCACGCGGCCGTTACGATCAGTGGCATCGAGCTTGTACAGAAGATTCAGAAGCATCAGTTTAAGACCGGCAAGCTGGGGCGCCGCTCCATCACAATGCCGGAACTTTGGAACGCGGTGCTGGCCGCCTGATCTGAAATGTCACAAATCAGAAGGTGCACCGCGCCGCTTACAAACTTTGCACCAGAGCCAAAACTTGCAACACTGCCGCCCACCGTCGTCTTACGTAAAACTCACATGGGTATTCTATTGTAATAGAAAGATTTATTTTGGTGGAGGCGGCGGGAATCGAATGCGCTAGGCACTGTTTCAAATGATCGCTTTGCGTATTAAACGGTTGATTCTAAGCGTCTCTGGTTTTGGACGTCGCATCCTGTTTCAGGGTGTTTCTGCGAGATGTTAGCGCAATGTTAGCGCGGCTGAGGTTCGTTTCGTAGTCGGGTTCAGGAAACTGAGCACGGTAGAATCTCTTCCCTCGTCATTTCTGAGAAGGCCTCCGGAGTTGTTTCCTTGCGGTCCCTCCATCAAGCGATCTTGAACCTGGGGGGCCTTCTCCCATAGTCGCGAACGCTTTTGTCAATTTCGTAATCCTGGGCGAGCCCTGACTCAACTGCCGAGTTTTGACATCCCCGGAAGCCACCCGACCTGCGCTACCTATGCCAGAAAGCCGCGGGTGAGTTTTGGCAACCCTTCCGCGACTTGCGCCAGCCTCAAATTGACGCGCCGATCCCAATTTCGATAGCCGCGTTATGGAAACTGTCTATGGTTCCAGTGAGCCCTCACGGAGGTCGTGACTTCCGCCGAAGAGGAAGTGGAACGGCGCGGGTACTTGGCGGGCCGCTCGATTTGCCGTGAGAAATGTCGTTTGGCTCATCACTGGTGGCCCCCGTGGGACTTTTGGCCTTATAAGTTAAATGGTAATAGTAATATTAACTATACCCGAAACACAGGGTGCAAGAAAACTACACTGCTTAGGCGCAACTCGCTGATTATTTAGTGGTTACTTTTTTGATTGGAAACTCGAACGGAGTGTCGGAAAACCTACTTTCTCGGGTTTCCAGCCTGAAAAAACTCCTTAACCTATCGGACCGCGCGCTAACAGTCACCGAATCAATGTTTTAGATCCTCACCGATGCTTTAACGAACGTTCGTCATCCACATCAATGAATTACAGGAAGGTTTTGATTCCGAGTTTCAGTGGTCAAATAGGATTGGGATTGAGCCACAACATATGGCCTCAGCGCGGTGAGAAGGGCTGTCCCTGGTATAGGGTTGACATCTAATGCTATGCGCTGTACAAGTATGTATTCTGACCCAAGAACAACACAAGCCCGACCATTCTCGGTCCGATAATCCGGTGCTCCGACCGGAGCTTGTGTTTGGGCTTGTGGGTCCTTTAGGAACCGACCTAAGTTTTGTGGCAGAGCAAGTGAGGGATGCCCTATCGCAGGTTCATTACCAAGCAGAATTGTACCGGCTCAGCAAGCTGATGAGCGAATTGCCTTCGGCTCCCTGGTCGTCTTTGAAGGGAGGGCATCGAGACGAGGAAATCGATTTTTATATGACGGCGGGCAACGCTCTGCGGGCTCGTACAAAGCGAAATGATGCCCTAGCTATGCTTGGGGTTAGTGCTATCCGTGAATACCGAGAGGAAAAAAGCGGCAATCGGAACCGTTCTCTTGCTGGTCATGCCCATGTTTTTCACTCCTTGAAGAGACCAGAAGAAATTGAGACCTTGCGACGGATCTACGGTCCAACATTTTATGTTCTGGCCGCGTACTCACCGAGGGTGCGTCGTGTACAAGATTTGGCACGTCGCATAGCCGAGTCGCGTCACAGCAACTCACTGAATGAGTTCTACCCAACCGCTGAGAAACTTTTGGCACGCGACGAAGCGGAGATCAATGATGTTCACGGCCAAGATGTGCGTGACACGTTCGCACTCGCGGACGTAATAGTCGATACGAGCGATCCGAAAGCTACAAAAGAAGCCATCGGGCGCTTCGTGGAACTGCTGTTTGGCAATTCCTTCCATACGCCCACCCGAGATGAGGAGGGGATGTTCTACGCTCAGGCAGCGGCATATCGGTCGGCTTCATTAGCACGCCAGGTTGGTGCTGTCATATGCCGCGACGATGGTTCCATTGCGGCGTTGGGAACGAATGAAGTAGCAAGATCTGGTGGTGGGCAATATTGGTGCGACAACGATCCTGATGGACGCGATTTTCGTTCAGGATACGACAGCAGTGATCGGATGCGTGAGAATCTTCTCGGCGACATTCTCAACCGTTTACAGGTTAATGGTTGGTTGGCTCAAGAGAAGGCACAGCAACCTACTATCGACTTGGTGAAAGAGGCACTTCGCGGAGAAACGCCCATTATGAAGGGTGCTCAGTTCACCAGTACAATAGATTTCATTCGAGCTGTTCACGCCGAAATGGGGGCGATTACAAGTGCAGCACGGTACGGCATCAGTCTACGTGATTGCTCATTGTTCACGACGACGTTCCCGTGTCACGACTGCGCGAAACACATTGTCGCCGCAGGAATCAAAAGAGTAGTTTATGTGGAGCCTTACCCGAAAAGTCTCGTGCAGGAACTATATCAAGACTCCGTCAGTGTAGACTCGCGTTCAGATTGTGAAGACAGGGTAAAATTCGAACCGTTTGTAGGAGTGGCTCCAAAGAAATATGGTGATTTGTTCGCGTTGCTCAAGCGAAAACGTAAGAACTCAGACGGAACAGTCGCAGCGTGGAAGAGAGTAGATGCTGTTCCATATTTGCCGGAATATATACCCTCCCCTCTCGCTCGTTTAACAGCGGAACAGGAAGAGGTCGAACGTTTTACGCTAAATCTTATCGAGGAAGGAATTTTAAACGGAGATGAGTAAATGACGTTAAAGCAAGGTTGGCTCACGAGGCAATTGGGCCATGTTACCCGGGATGTACAAGAATGGCCAGACTGGATGAAACGAGAGGCAGGGTTTGGAGAGTACCGCAGAATTCAAAATCTTGAAGCCGGAGACCGGACTGTCAACGCAGAGATAGCTAAGCGCCCGGAATCTTCAAAGGCGCGCGGACCAGAAGAATAATACGACTGACGTTTTCGTCGAACGGCGTTCGCTTGAATCGTAAAAAGGCGAGTTGAGGAACTTTTAGACACGGATCTGCGCGACTTTTTTGGTGTTGATAATGCCTGGATTCGATACCAAACTGGCCCCGAAGGGCCGGCCACCGCGGGCTGAACAGTTCCATGTGTTGGTGACGGCGTGGGAAATGCCGCGGAAAAGCTGAGGGAGTCCATTGGCAGCGATCAACACCCGGCCTGAGAAGCTCCAGGTGCTTGGTTACGGCCGCGGGATGCTGCCCTTTAGGATCCGGTGTGCTTCATAAGCCGCCCAAATACCGGGATCATCGACCCACGGAGGATTCACTTCGAGTAGATTGAAATAGAATTTCAGCCGGCCCGAGCCGATCCAGTCCTCTCGGTTACGATAACAACATCTCAATTCCGAGGTCGTAATCGGCACGTGACCGCCATGTTGGGCCTTGTCTACAACATCAGAACTGTCGATCCTGTTCCCGGGAACCCCCATAAAGGCGGGCACGTCCAGAACAAAATGGACCGTGTGTTGCTTGGTTTTAATTACGTACTCCAGACCGAACTTACACGCTCTCCGAAACGCCAGGTCAGCGCTATCCTGGTTGCCCTTCATGGCCAGGATGGACGCTGGCACCTTGACTGCTGCTAGTGGAGCGTGCGCACTGCCGGCCAACGCCTCATAGTATTCCGCCAGAGCCGCCTTTTGTAGATCGTCCAGATTGGTTGCGTCTTGATTACGAGCAAGATTGCTTTTGATAGCGTTCTTGGTTTGCGGGGACATCGTTGCGCGGCTCGGGGAGATTGTTGTGTTAACCGAATTGAAGGTCCGATTGTTATATTCGTCGCAAATGATGTATTGGCCAACGCTTCTCAAATGATTGGCGATGCCTCCTGGTAACGTACTGACGTACGGGGCTCGCGCCTGGCTGATGCCGTAGAGAACATCGCCAGGTTTGAATTGTGCGTGGAATGATTGTCCTATTGCCATTCACCGACACTCCTGAGTGCCGGGATCGTAATTCTTGCCCGTCCCGGATTGGTCAAGTATATTCCAAGGCGTAGTTTCCGTGGGGCCCCATAAATTTCCACGGTGATCAACGGGAACTCAATTCCGGCTACTGGTCCGTGACATCGGCGCGCTCTTTGAAATACGGAGGGGCTTGGCATGGGGCGACCCGATCACCTTGGACCAGGTGACATCCGCCGCTATCAGGTGAGCCTACTCGAAGATAAAAAACTCGCCGTTGGCACGATGGCACTGAGCGTACCGGCTCTCCGCTTCTTCTACCGCAGGGTTCTCAAGAAACGTGCTTTGAAGACGCCGACACCTGCACTGTCGTTTGCGACTCGCCTTCCCCCCAGTGTGGGGCATCCTTGCTATAGACTTTCAACTGGGGTTGCAATGGAAGCTCTAAAATTCGCCTTCAATACTCTGGTTATCGGTGCTCTGGCGCTGCCCTGGCTCGCAGTGCTATTGCGAATGTACGTCCTTCCCGCCACAGATGGAAAAGCCGACGGACCTTCGGCATTGGTGTCCGCATTGCCAGCGCACGCCAGAGACGCCGTTCTTAGCGTCACGATTCTGGCGCTTGGCTACTTTCTCGGAGCGGCGGTCTCGCGTATCTCCGACGACTTCTTTGGCGACAGTGACCTGTGGCCCTTGCCCACGGAACCTTCTATTCGAGAAGACGTGTATTATCACGAATACTGCGACGTTCAGGGCGTAGTAGCGGCGGTGACCTTACCGAAACAGCTTGGGAAGTCAGAAGTCCAATTCTGTCCGCCCAACGACCCCGACTCTTCGAAGGCGGCTCGGGGAGAGGCCGTCTGGCATAAAATATGGGGCGATGCGATCACGCAATTCTTCCGGCTTGAAGAAGGCAAACTGTTGCTGCGGGGCGACGACAAGACGACTCGCTTGCGCGAACTGCACGACCAGACCGTGATCCTGCGCGGGGCTACCTTGAACGGCATGGTGTTATCGACCCTGTGTTTCTTTGGGTTCTGCGCTTCCTTCCGGCGCGGATCATCCCGGGACTGGCGGAGCTTCGGATCAACGCGCACAGCAGCGGTCGCTCTGATCCTCTATGGCGGATACGCTCTCTATCGCCACTTTCAGAAATTTGGTAGCGATTCCGATTCTTTTCGCGACCCGCCGCTCGCAGAAATGGTAATGGTCCTTGTGGGCATAGCCGGGCTGCTCGCCAAGGCACGGGTGGACAGCCGGTGGAAATACGCTCATGGTTGCGGGTTGTCGTTCGCTCTGACGATCGTGGCATACGGGGCATGGTGGTGGACCGAAGTCATGTACAACCAGAGCATCATCCACTCTTACCCGATGTTGTAGACGGAACCAACTCTTGCGTTTCTAACTGCCCATGCCACCATCTTCGGGCAACTCGCACGCTCCCCGCCCCTGGGTCCATGTCGCTGCCGCCGAATGTCCAAAGTCGCCTAGCGAAGTCGCTTATCCACGCTTTGGTAGCAGCCTTTCCATACGAAGCACCAACTCCGAAGGCGGCACGTCCAGCACTTCCGCGAGTTTCACCAACGTTACCAATGTGGGGCTGCGAACGCCGCGCTCCAGCAGGCTGATGAACGTACGGTCCAAGCCGCTCTGTAGGCCGAGTTGCTCTTGGGATATTTCTTTTTCTTGCGCACCTCACGCAACGCGACGCCAAACGCCTTCCGGGGTCCGGTCTGCGGTTGGATCTGCTTTTTTGGTTTACTTCGCGGCAATAGTGCATGCCGCGACTGAAGTAGCCTAAAGTCCCGCGGAAATAGTCCGAACTATGGACATGAATACTCAGGTGAAGAGTCAGCCATCGAGGGTTGCGTTCCCCTTCATGTGCTTGGCATTCATCGTACGCAGCCCGTGCAAATCGGCAGCGATTCTTGTGCTTGGCTTTGTGAGCATGCTTTCAGCGCAGGGGCTCCGCCGCCCGCTCGTTGTCAACCAATCACGTTATCGGGTAGTAGCTGGTGAACGTATTACGATTGAAGCTCCATCCGAAACCATGACTTTCATGCGGGGTGCTAAGACCCGGATCGCGCGGGGTTCGGGACCAAGCAACCGCGCTTTCCCGGTCGGGCCTAACGTCGAGGGCAATCAAATCCTGCTCGGCGTTCCACTCACCACCGAGCCGGGCGATTATTCCGTCGACGTCTCTTTTGTTAGTGAAGCGGGCGAGGAGCGCACCGGGACCATTCGAGTGATGGTAGAACCGTTCGCAACTCCGGCAGCGGCATCTTCAACGACTCCGGTGGTATTGCTAGACGGGTTCCAAGCGAGCCTTAGCAGTTCGTGTCCGATGTCGAGCGATTCGAGCGGCACGTTCGGCTATCTGAAAACTTATCTCGGAGGCTCGCCCAACTTCAACCCTAATGTCTATTTTTTCGAGAACTGCAAGGAGTGTCCGAACTGCTCAATTGAGCAGCTCGGTGCGGATCTGGGGATCTTTCTGAACCTATTGGGAGTTCCACAGGTGGATGTCGTCGCGCACAGCATGGGCGGGCTGATCGTCCGCTCGTACCTGTCGGGAAAGCAAGCCGCATCCGGGGCGTTCAGCCCCCCATTGACACAGCGGATCAGGAAAGCTGTATTTGTCGCAACGCCACATTTCGGATCGTTTCAGGCAGATTCCTTAGTGTCCGACGTACTCTATGCCGGCGGCGAGCAAGACAATGAAATGAAGCGTGGCAGCCAGTTCCTTTGGGACTTGGCGACTTGGAATCAATTCGGAGATGATCTGCGCGGCGTGGACGCAGTTTCGGTGATAGGCAACGCCGGGCCATCACAGCAGAGTGACGGCGTTGTGTACTCCACTAGCGGATCTCTGGATTTTGCAAGCGAGGGACGCACGAGGGTGGTTGGATACTGTCATATCCCTCCGAGTTGGTTTGGAGGGCTGGCGGGGTTTTATACAGGCTGCAACGCGCTGGGAATCGCATACATCGATAGTCCATCGCATCAAACGTACGAGATTATTTCCTCTTTTCTGATAAGCGGCAATGCTTGGCAGGGAGTCGGTAAGGCCCCGGCGGAGGACCAATATCTGTCGAAGTACGGCGGCTTGGTGGTTGCAGATGTGAATGCCGCCGACCAATTTATTGGAGGTCTTTCGGGCGTTTCGTGGGGTGGCGTGAACTTATCAAATGGCGCGGCGTCGGGCGAGTTGTTCTATAACGATTTCGTCAGTGGAACCGGCACTTTCAGCTTTGGAAGTTCGACGTGTGGACCCTATAAGGAAACAACGGGTCTCTACTCTGCGGTCAGATGCAAGTTTGCGCCATCTGTGCACTCCGTAGCACCCCTCATTCCTGGCGCAGCAAGGGTCGTACAAGCCGGAACAACAATCACGATCAGCGGGTCGGGTTTTGGAGCACAACAATGCGCGACGTGCCGGGTGGCTGCTTCTAATCCGCAATCAACAGTTCTTCAGATTTCCTCGTGGAGCGACACGACAATCAAGGCGTTTCTCCCGGCAAGCTACGGGATCGGCGTTGCAACAATCGGCGTGACGACGGCAAGCGGATCGGATGCCATCAACATCATGGCAAACGTCGCTCAGTCGTCGGGACTCGGCTTTATCCCAATAACGCCCTGCCGTGTGGTCGATACCAGGAATCCCTTCGGTCCGTTTGGCGGGCCATACGTAGTTGGAAATACCGCCCGTGATTTTCCTATTCCCGCGAGTACGTGCGGTATTCCGTCCTCTGCGGGTGATTTCTCGTTTAACTTGACAGTCGTGCCGCATGGTCCGCTTAGTTATCTCACAATTTATCCGACCGGCCAAGCGAGACCACTGGTCTCAACTCTTAACTCGCTTGACGGGCGAATCAAGGCTAATGCCGCCATCGTGCCAGCAGGTACGAGCGGGTCGGTGACCCTATTCGCCACTAACGATACCGACGTGATTCTCGACATCAATGGCTACTACATCTCAGCCTCAGGTACCAGCAGTCTCGCGTTTTATCCCGTCGCACCCTGTCGTGTATCCGATACGCGGAATGCTCCTGGCATATTGGGCGGTCCGATTCTAGGAAGTGGACAAACCCGCGACATTTCCGTAACGGGAAGTCCATGCGGAATACCGCCCTCGGCCCAAGCGTACTCGCTCAACTTTACTGTCGTGCCACAAGGCGGTCTTGGGTATCTGACTACCTGGCCAACCGGGAGTTCGAGGCCGCTCGTTTCGACCCTAAATTCCCCAACAGGTGCGATAGTTGCCAATGCGGCAATTGTTCCCGCAGGCCTCGGCGGTGCTGTAAGCGTGTTTGCGACCAGCCAGACCGACGTCGTCATAGACATAAACGGCTATTTCGCGCCGCCGGGCGGAACCGGCGCGCTGTCGTTCTATCCGGCGGTTCCGTGCCGGATCTCTGACACGCGGAACGCGGTGGGTACGTTTGGCGGGCCGACGATGATCGCCGGACAGAGCCGCGTCTACCCGATTCCGTCTAGCGCTTGCAGCATTCCAGCGTCCGCCCAAGCCTACTCATTGAACGCAACGGTCGTGCCGACTGGCACACTGGGTTATCTTACGTTGTGGCCATCAGGGCAAGCCCAGCCGTTCGTTTCCACGTTGAACGCGCTGGACGGAAGCGTCGTAGCTAATGCGGCTATCGTACCGGCTGGAGCCGGAGGAGCAGTGGCCGCGTTTGCGACCAACGCGACGCATCTGATCCTTGATATCAACGGCTATTTTGCTCCTTGAGTGTCGGTAATCAAAAACGGCCAGTGGTCGGACCCAATGACCTTATCCGCGCGTGTGGCGTCGTCGGCGTAACAAAGCGCCCCCAATATGGCGACCAAAAGAATTCGAAACTTCATGCCAAAACAGTATCGGCTGATTCGGGCGATTTCCGTAGAGGAGTAGGTGGAGGGTTGGGTGCGGGTTCCCGGCCTGTAAACTTGATCTACAGAGGCGTTAAGAATCTCCGATGACCGAAACTGAAGTTTTACAAAAACTTGATTCTATTCGAGAGGAGTCTGACCAGATCGTAAATCTGTTCGTGAATGATCGTATAGCACAAGTGCAGGTTGCTCCCGCCCAAGAGCGCTTCCGGATTCTCAAGGAAAGGCTAAAGGCTGAGTATGACCGTATGAACACGGCGAAAGGAGAAGCCGCGATGTCTGAGGCGGAGCGGCATTTCTACCAACCCGCGATCAACGATTCTCTGCACAACACGGGACTGTCGCGGCTACGTTGGAATTCTCCACCGAGCAAGGATTGGTTCGATGCGCTGTGTGGTGTTAGCTCCTATATGGCGTATTGGAGACCAACGCCAGATCGCTGAGCAGGTGCTCAGGAGTCTGAAAACGGCCCGCCACGAAAGGGTGTCAAATATGGCTCAACATGGTACGTTGCTGTTTGCCTATGGCAACGCAAACGACTTGATTCTCGCGGCGGACGGGCGATCCGTATCCGCAAAAGGAGAATTCAATTCCGATGAGAGCCCGAAGTTGGCGCTTTGTGGAAATAGAGGAGCTTGCGCTGTTGGCGGTTTTTGCGAGGGCATCGTCAAGAACGGGCCCCGCGCTGGCTGGCATTGGAAGCTACTAGACGATTTGGCTAGGGCTACGAATTTACCAACGCGGTCGTTCGAAGACCGAGCGGAGTTCATGTTTCAGTTGGCCTATAACTCCGCAGCTGAGTATCTGCCTCACGATTCAGACCCTGGCGACCCCGGCGTGAATCCGAAAGGAATTACCGTTTTATACGGTGAGGTTAGCAGGATGAGCGACGTGCATCTATTCAGAGCGGACCTTCCGGTCACAGTGATCGAAGACTCCGATTTAGGATGGACGTGGTCTGTGGAGCGTTCGGTAACCAAGCCGATTTTTCCGGGATCAGTCTCCGTTCAACTCCCATTTCTATACCTCCACAATCCTGAGATCCTTGAGCACGTGAAGCTTTCGCCATCGCCTGACGATGCGGCATTGGCCGGATCGCTGGAGACGGTATTTCAACTATTTACTCAGAAATACGCGCCACAAACGGTGGGCGGAAAAATTACCGCGATTCGAATCGACAAGAAACGGGCACGCTGGGTTGTTCGTTAGTACGAAATCAAAATGGTGTTGAATCAACCCGCCCTGTTGGCCCGTAGCGTTCCCGCCGGATCGCCCAAATTTCCTTGGCATAGTCGGAACGCTCTTCAGGCGTTGTCGCATGAACCGTCTGAGTTGCGGCTCTGACATCGCCGGTAATGTCGCCGCGTAGAATCCTAACGCTTGAGATGTATTCGCCCAATGACCGCGCGCCTGTGCTCCGCGGGTTGTACTGGCGGGTCAGACGTCCGAGTCCTGCACGTCGCAGGACGTGGCCACATCGAACGTTGCAAGAGCGGCATGTCCAAATGAGATTCTCGCGGGTCGTATCGTCCTCGTGGCCGTCCAGGTGGCCTACTTCTACCGTTCGAGTTGAACCACAGAACGCGCAACGCCGGGGGCCCGGCGGCGGACATGAATTCGCGCGATAGCGTAACGCCCGGTCAGTGATGTCGTGAGCTTCCTTTCGCCACGTTTGGCCGCACTGCCGGGCGTCGGTTAGTCCAGGTCGTCTGCCTCGTCTTCGTCATCGACGTCTTCATCATCTTCATCCTCGTCGGACGGCGAAATGATGTCGGCGACAGCGTCGATCTGGTCGCGCAATTCATCGTTTTCTTGCTTCAGGTCTTCGTTCTCTTGCTCAAGCTCGGCTTTCGATTTTGTTGATCGGGACATGTTGTTTCTCCTTTTCTCGCTGGGATTAGACACGATTTCAATGCCCTTCCGTTCGGCATAGTCGTACGCGGATTCATTCGCGATCTCATCGGCCCGGTCTGGGTCACCGAGCACGCTTTCGGTGAACCGGACGGCTTGTTCCTTTCGGGACTCGACTTGTTCGCGCGTGAGGTGCTTCACGACGTCCAGTATGGGTCGACTTGATCGGAAGCGGAAGACGGAACATTCTTGATGAAATTTGCAATGCGTCGAAAATGCACGATGGATTGTCACATTGCCGTTCGGATGGGAAGCCAATTTCGCGACAAGCGGACTCTGCCAGCGAGTATGAACCGAGGATTGCCCAACGGATATCACCTGTCGCCTGTTCCTTAATGCCCTTGAGAAAATGAATCCATATGGACGAGACAAAAAAGCGATTACGAGAAAACCTTCGGCAAGCTGAGCACCGCGTTCAAAACGCGGTTTGTCCGATCTACGGAATCAACGACCGCGATAAACCTCAACTGGTAGGATCATCGATCCTGCTAAGACTGCCGACACGCGCTTTGCTTGTAACTGCTGCACATGTGCTTGACGAAAACAAACGGACAACGCTTTACGTTGGCGGTGCCGAACAACTCGTCCAGCTGGTCGGCCCATCTTATCGCGTCCTACCTCCAGCTTCCGGCCGACAGGGGGACACGCTTGATTTTGGCTTCATTGATATATCCGATACCGCACCTGACCAGTGGATTCGGTATCGGTTTGTGACCCCCAACGATCTCGACGTCGACGACGTTCCTGTAGCTCACACTTTGTATGGGTTTGTTGGATATCCGGAGACGAGGAACAGGCCTTTGTTGGGCCGCAAATTCCAACTTAGCTCCACAGCATTCGTGCTTGTACCAAGTGCCTTGGAGCCATATACGGCCCTTGGCCTGAATCCGCTCACTCACTTTGTAGGGGAATTTGATCAGCAAAAGCAATTTGACGCCAAAAAAGGCATAGTTACTGGCCCCGATCCGCATGGCATCAGTGGCGGCGGCGTGTGGAGGATGGGCCAGCCTTCCGAGTTTGCGAACGGTACAAACGCCGAAAGGTTAATCGGGATAGGCATCGAATATCGTAAGTCCAAGAACGTTCTCATAGGCGTGCGCCTCGCGCTCGCGGTCTCGGCCATTGCTGCAGCCCACCCCGAACTCGCAAGAGATCTTCCGACGCCCACACGCGTGCATACAAACGTCAGTATTCCCAGGACCAATTCGGAAATCTAGTTGTTCGCGGTTCACCCCGACCATCTGCCCTTGTGGTGAGGTTAGTTCTCCGTGAGCCTTAGGCGAATCCGCTTACTCGGTTATTCGCCGCCTTCGTTGCTGGTTCTTCCGATTTCGCACTCGCTCTCTCAAGAGAGCCCGTTGCGCTCGTTGTTCCTCTTTTGGGAGCGTTTCGTAACCAGGGATGGCTAGCGGGTAAATTCGCCGCCACCAGCACACTGGCCTTTCATCGGGATATCGCCGTTTGATTATGCTAAGCAGGCGTATTGCGATCGTTACGCTGTCAATTCCCGGTCGTCCTGCTCGGCGAACAGGTGGCAGATTCGATCTATAGAATCGCGCGGCGCGATCCTTCAATGTTGGATCTGCGTTGAAAAGTTTCCGATATTTCTTTCGGTGCGCCCGCGCCGTCTTGGAGAGATCTCGTCGATAGTCGAGCGGCAGGATAACGCCATTCTGCTTCTTGTGGCGACTACTTTTGTCCTTGCCGAAACCTACTGGTTTTGGCTCGCCCTTTGGTGTGGCGAAGTGGCCTTTGTCTGTCGTCTTCTCTGGCCCTCCAGCGGTATAGGGTTTTGGCAGGTTGGTTTCAGCGCCAAGATCGGCACCGTGGGATTGTTTTGCTGAACTCATTGAATAACCTCCCTGGGGTAGCAAGTCAGTTGAAAGATCAGTCGGGAAACGAGCGGAATAGTGCGAGGCACGTTGGGAGAGAAGCCCATTTCTCGTCAAGTCCGCCATCATAGGTTTTACAGAGTTGACCGGTTTTCGAATCAAGCGCAAAGGCACCAGACCACGGCACACCAGTCACGTTCTCCGGCTGACGGGGCATCGGGATAAATCGCTGATATCCGTTGCTTCTAGGAACTGGCGCGGCGGACCTGGAATTCTGCGGAACAAAAACAAAACAGAGAGCGGCGACAATCGGCAAGGTATTTTTCATCGCAAGACCTCTTTAGAGTTTGCAAGGTAAAGTTCTTCCAGCACGGCGGCCACCTTCTCTCCTGCTTCTTCGTTATCTTCAATGCTGCGCCGCTTTCTCAAGTTTGGATTCGGCGGTTCGCCGACCCACACGTCAATTGACGAACCCAAAACACCGTAGGCGCGTACGTGCCACGTCCCGTCGTCCAATCCACATTTCGCTCTGAATGCAAAAACTGCACGCTTGATTGAAATACAGGCGTTGCCGGACACATCATTGATCCATAGTCCCGCGTCAGTATAGGTCATCTTTTTGCGTTCCCCTTTTGCGCTTCGGTTGTATCTAGCGCCACCTGGATAATAGAGCTTTTTGCACCGGTAGTCAAATTGTAAATCCTTTGTTTTCATATTTCTAGGTGAAATGCGCCAATAACTCCGCAGGATACCTAGTCTTGCCGTCCATTGGCTTCCGCCTTGTGCTATGCCTTCGTGCTCAAACACTCCCGCGCGGGCGGTCTAATACTTCGTTTGCCCACTGCTGATACGCTCGCCGTGCCGTTGTGGCCGAGACGCGTAGCGTACGACCAATTTTTTTCCACGAGACGCCTTGGTGTCGGTATTCCACAAGCTCATCGTGGTTAAACACCCGGCGGGGTCTGCCGATCTTCGTTCCTTGCCGCTTCGCGCGATCAAGTCCGGCCTTCACTCGTTCCGAGAGGCGAATCCTTTCCTGTTTCGCAATCGTTCCCAGAATTGCTATGATCGCGTCTTTGAAAAGTCCGCACGAATCCAAGTACGGTTCCGTCAAAGAGCGATAGGCTACTCCGTAGCCGCTTAGCGTATTCAGGTGTTGCAGTGTGGCAAGGGCCCCTTCGCGTGTGAATCGGTCGAGTGACCAGAAGAGCACAACGTCGAATTTGCGCTGGGACGCATCTTTCAGCAATTGGCCGAACTGGGGACGTTCTGCCTTGCTCCCGCTTTCGTGATCGAGATACTCTCTTACGATTGCCCAGTCTTGCGAGGCAGCGAAACGTCGAAGCTCCGCAAGCTGATTGTCGGCATCTTGCCGACCGTCGGACGTACTGACGCGCGCATAGAGAGCAGCAATCGTTGCTCTCGATGAACTCTCTGCCCCGCAAAGTGAAAACTGTGGTTCACCATCTTGCGTGCGAGTTCTCGAGAGAATCTCCGAGCTTGTAGTACTGTCCATTTGCACTCTCCCCGACACCTCTGGCATCATCGTGTCTGAGAGCACAGACAAATAGTATTCGCCTAGCTCCGGCTCTTGTGGTGGTAGGACACCGCAAAAACCTTTCCGCTTCGCTTGGTTGTAGTGTATCACCACTACGACGGTGGGAGGCGTTTGCATTCTGAAATTGAACATTTGGCCAAAGCTCTGTGGCTGGGTAATTTTAAGTGGTCTAATCGCATGGCGATGTACTCGGCATATTTTGATGAAAGTGGGCATCCTGACAAAGGCTCAC
Source organism: Bryobacteraceae bacterium (assembly GCA_963770345.1). Taxonomy (GTDB): domain Bacteria; phylum Acidobacteriota; class Terriglobia; order Bryobacterales; family Bryobacteraceae; genus CAVYPH01. The sequence continues at coordinate 97,959 of CAVYPH010000006.1, forward strand.
ATCTTGTCGTTGCTGGCTGCATTGCTGATGTCGGGCAATGGGTCCACTTTGACCGCGAATGGAAAGCTGCCCTTGCCCCGCTGGGAACAGACGTATTCCACATGGTAGATTTCGATCAACGGAAGAAGCCATTTGACGCACTCACTGAAACACAAGCTGATGACCTTCTAGAATTGCTCGTGGGAATCATCTGTCGACGGATTGAGAAGAGTCTTGCTCAGATCCTCCGCCTAAATGAATACAACGCGATTAACCACAAATATGTGTTCGCTCAATGCTATGGATTTCCTTATCCGATGCTAGGGCGCGGTTCTATCGGACAGGTACAGACCTGGGCGGAAAAACACGCGGTACCTGAGAGTGAATTGCTGTATTTTTTTGAGAACGGAGCCAAGCACAAAGGGCAACTTGAATGGATAGCAGAGCGCGATAAGTTTCAAATCCCAATTTTCTTGGAAAAGAAGAAACATACTCCTCTTCAGGCGGGTGACCTTCTGGCTTGGTGCCTCCATCTCCATTCCACGAGCGGTGGGAAAGTTCATACTCGATACAAGAGAGCCCTCAACAGACTTTCACTGGTCAGTAGCGATTGGGGGATTATTAACCTGAAAGATCCGGACAGGATACCAGCAATTCTAAATATTCCGCCTAGAGATCACCGCTTCAAATATCAGTTCATGACCATCAGAAAGGATGGTAAGAGATTGGCGCTTACGCACTACAAGCCAAAGGGAGGGAGTGGACAGTTCAAGCTAAGCCGAAAGTCCCTAGTGCTGCCAGATCCGGAACACATAACCTTCGAGGTATTCATGGAGGCAGCCAGCAAATATGAACTCTCGAAGAAGTAAAACCGTGTCCTGATGAAATTATGAAGCCTCACCCGGAGATGCTTGAACGCCCGGACGCTGTCGCTCTGTTTCGAGATGCGTCGGAGGCGCGCTCTGTTTGGCCACGATGCGCGCCTCACGGAGTACGCCTCGCAGGATCGGAATGGCTGGATCTTTCTTCCGCCCGAAGTTCAGTTTTTGTATACGACGCGCGGCGAAGATAAGGGCCGCACGTAGTTGCGAGTGAGATTGCAACAGATCGCCCATACAATTGGGAGTGTCAGCCGGTCGGAATTATTCTCATGAAATCGTTCTCAGAACGAGTAAACAGTCTGCCGAAGTGGCGGCGTGATTGCATCCACAACGTCAGTACCTTGTTGGTGCGCCCGAGGTTCAGGAGTTGACCTATCTTCGGGATCAAAACAAGGCGCTCATCAAGCTGGTGGGGGAACTGAAAGCAGAGAACCGCCGATTGCGGAAAAGGCTTGGGAAAAAATGATTCCGGCATGCCAGAATTGGAATCGTGGCCCCCGAATTACCCGACCTGACCGGCTTCGAAGCCTACTGCGAGAACTGCAAAACGTTCCGCCATGCGCATAGAGCTGATGAAGTGGATGCGGTCGATGGCACGACGTATTCCGAATTCCTTTGCTCGACTTGCTTCACGATTTTGCTCACTTTCCAGCGGGTCAAAGCGCTTGGCACAACAAAGGAAGCCAAAGCCTCCGAGATGGTGGGTAGGGCCGTCTGTAGCGAAACCTGCCCACATTGCGGCGCGCTGAACACCTTTCCAGGCTGGAGGAGAATGCTGGCGTATGTCTGCCGGGACTGTGGCGAAGGCGTGGCAATTGAGACTCGGCTACAGTAAATCGCTTCACGACCGAATTCTTGGCCCGTGCCTGCGCCGCCGCAGTTCCTTCCAGATCTGTACGAACTCCTGTATCAGGCTCGGTGATGGCAGATGACCTGGAGATCGGCAGGCGTTGTGGGTCGCCTTGTACTCGATCTCCAATTGCCAATCGGGCATTGCCTGATATTTCGCGCGAACGTCGTCGAGTTCAGCCCGCGTCAGTTTCTCATTTTTCTCTTGTCGCCGACGCACGGGAATAGACTAGCATATTCGCCTTATGTTCGCCTGATGGAATCGGCGATCTGGAATCGAAAACGGACGGAGCTTTAAACTGGGTCCGTGTCCAAATCCAAGATGGTCGCGCAATTCATCGAGCCCATGCTGCTCCTACCGACGAGCGAACTTCCCGAGGGCGCGGAATGGGCCTATGAAGCTTGATGGTTATCGGGCGTTGGCCGCGAAAACCGGCAGCAAAGTAGATCTTCGATCAAGAAACGATAAGAATTTTAATGCTCGATACCCCGCCATCGTTGAAGCCCTGGCGAACTTGCCGGAGGACACTGTTATTGACGGAGAGGTGGTAGCGCTGGACTAATGGTGAGAACTCGCTTCTGTGCAGCCCAGGCATGGAAAGACTTCCCGTAAATATGCTGGTGTTTCGCGACTCAACATTAATGCGGTCGTTTTGAGGCGAGAATACCTTCCGAGTAGCGCGATGATCCAGGAGCAAACCGGAACGAACCTCCAAAATGGTTAGTAAATGCTGGGCGACGAGTCGCGGGTAATCGCGATCGGAGCACGTCACCGACACTTATTCCGGGAATCCGTCCACTTTCCGGTAACGGGACTTTAAATTCCCTTGACGGCAGCGCTGAAGCTCGCATGGCAAAACGAGCAGGTTCAAGCGCCCAAGAATAACCAGCGGTGACGCTGCTCCGCATCGGAAACGGCCATTGACCGGCTTCACAAACGATGATCAACAGATCGGTTAAACTTAACCGAGACGATTGTGAGAAGGCTCCTGTACAGCAAATGGTTCTTCTTCATCCTGGCTGTAGTTTGCGCCTTCGATTTGATAGCAGATGTTGGCGAGCATATCTGGGGATGGGGCTTTCTGAACATAGTGGCCATCGCAATGGATGCCATCGCTCTTTCCCTGTCGGGGTGGATCTTCGCTGACCTGCACGCACGAAGGCCAGACCGTGGCGACGATACTCGTGGTGGATGACGAGGAAGCGATCCGAACGCCAATTGTTAAGATCCTTCAGAAGGCGGGGCACACAGTCTTTGCCGCCTCCAACGGGCTCGAAGGCGTTGCGCTCTTTCGCTCCTCACCCGACAGATTCGACATTGTTCTCACCGACATTCAAATGCCCACGATGGATGGCCATCAGCTCGTGAAGCTGGTGCGCGAGACACGCGCGAGCGCGAAGATCATCTGCATGAGCGGCTATACGGATAAACCAACTCCGCCCAACACAGTATTCTTACGAAAGCCGTTCCAAATGAACGCGCTTTATGCATGCATGGATGAGCTGCTACACCAAACTTGAAGAGGTTAGCCGCTTTCAGCCTTCAGTCCGACTGCGGGGCTCCTGACACTTCCAGTAGCTGGTCATGTGGGCATCCGGTTTCGGGGCTGGAAGTGACCGGACAGCAGGGTCAGAGCCATTGTGATCGAGTGACCGTCTAGCGATTTGCCAATTGGCCCCAGCATCACAAACGCGGTGTGTGCCCTTGTGACCAGCGGATGACACCTTTCATCCTTCGACGCTCGCCGATTGCCGTGGACGGCACCGGGTGCCGAACACCGTGGTATCAGCACGCAAGAACAAACAGAGAAGTCGTGTTACCGATTCCGTAGACAGATTGTGGGCCCGTAGCAAACAGAGCGTTGCACCGGAAAGAAACCGGAAATTTCGCCGTGTTCATTGGTTCCGCTTCTGATTCCAAGAAGGTTAGGCTCGTCGCGCAGAGGTCTGCAAAACCTATGTTCGAAAGTTCGACTTCTCAGGTCCGAGAGAGTTCGGCTTCGGCTTTGGATGTGATACTTCGCTGGCCCACCATTGCCTAGGATGGCCGAGGAAATTTCTTTCTTGCAGGGCGCGGTATTTGTCATTTTGCCGGTGATTTTGGCCAGTGTTTCCAAGCCGGTCAATCCCACCTTCCCACCCTAAAGGGTGTGGGAAGGGTGGGAAGTTAGACAAAATCCCAGTCTCCCGGTTGTTTCGACGTCAGGGCGGGAAACTGGGAGCGATGTTGTTACCAATCGTTTACGGGTCAGTCCTGCGGGTTGAAAAAATGAAGGTGGGACGATCCCGGTAGGGTCTTTTTTGTCCATATTGAAGTGGGAAACCGGGAACGATCTTTTTATCAATGGTTTACAGATAAACTATGCCGGAAGCTAGCTGCGTGGTTTTTGCCTGTTTTGGCACGAAAAAAGCGTTCACTGTCCAGTCCCTTTGGAAATAAGAAAGTGGGCCTTCAATTTGTTGATTTTTTCTTGCCGGATGGAGCCTTCGGCTATCCCGTCGTCCAAAAAGCGCGAGGCGCGGTTGCGTCCTAAATTCTCTGCGCTCGCCAAGCTTGAGAATTCCTTTACCCCAATCCCAGGGTTCGTTCGCAATAGCTCTCGCAGGGACTCCGACACGGTCTTGGCGACGGCGACCTCATCTGTCTCTCGCAGAAACTTGCCGCCCGCGTACCGGTAGATGAGGTCGCCTGAGAATCCAAAGCGCGATTTGAAGCACCGCAACCGAATTCGATCAAGCTTGCCATCTTCGCTGGCGTTTGTAACGTGGAATGCGGCATCAAGTGAGGCCTTGAAGTCGGAGCTGCCTCGGTAGTCTTTGGCGGTATCCGCCTTTCCGTCGTGATGAATTAGCACGACGGTACAGCCGAGATAAGCGAGCTTCCGACATTGGTCAGTGAACGTCCGCATAGCCTTTGAGTCGTTCTCATCTCCATTCTGAAATGCGGAAAGGCTATCAACAATCACCAACGGTTTCGGGTCCTGGGCCTTGATCCACTCGATAACGATCGGCGAAGCGGGCTGTGGTGGTTCATCTCCCAGCCATCCACCCCAATACACCAATCGATCAGTATCATCCGGGATGTTTAGACGGTCAAACCGATCCACAACAACGGGCTTTGGATTTTCTCTGTCGAGAATTAGGACAGATCGCTCGGTAGCCAGAACATCGCGAGCCAGCGCGGAAGCTAGCGAACTCTTACCGCTGCCTGAGTCTCCAGTAAATGCGACTACGGCGGCCACGGGAAGTAATGGCTCAATGAGGTATTCAATCTTGCCAGGTTCGCCGGATCGAAGGCGCGGAACTTCTGCGAGTGATCGTATTGTTCGTGGTTCTTCTTTGGCGGCCTCATCGGCCGGAAGCTCAGTTGTAAATTTCCATTCGGGCGTCCATTCTGGAGCATCGGCGTACAATTCGCTAAGGTCTTCCCTTGTTGCTCCTGTCTCCAGAAAGTCGCTGATGTCTTCCTTGTGGTCCAAGTCAGGCAATTCAACAATGCGGACGGATGCCGCCACTGGCTTTCGTAGCGCGGCTACTTGTAGTGCGTGATCCCGTCCCGGTTTGTCGTTGTCGGGCAGAATGAAGATACTCTTCCCTTTGAACCAATGAACAAGTTCGGGTCCAAACTTTCCTGCTCCGCCGCTGTTACACGTTGCCGGGATGCCGATTGATTCCAGAGTCAACACGTCTTTCTCGCCTTCAACGACTGCGATGCGCTCGGTGGCAAGGATTTTGTGCAGGCGAAAGGGAACTGGCGCAATACCGGCTAGGTTCCAAATCCAGCCCCCCGCACCGTTAGGCCGTCGTTGGCTGAACCCCTTCGGTTCGTAGCGCACCGCTTGATACAGTAAAGCGCCGAATTCGTCGGTATAGTCGTACGTTGCCTTGATGGTCTTGGCAATCGTCTTATGCCGATGTCTGTTCGTCCGGTTAACTTCCCAAAGTCCGCGGCTCTTAAGGTCAGCCAACACCTTTGCTTGCTCACACCCAGCGTGGCAGTGAACCAGTACCTTTCCGTCGTCACCCTCGGTTATATGCAATGACGCCGTTCGGTCCTCGTGAACCAGACAACGCGCCACATATCCATTGCCGGATCGCTTACCGCCGAGCCTGTGTGCAAGGGATTCAGCCGTCACCTAGGCTCCGCTCAAAGAACGGTACGACCTGCGTCCCGTTAATGATTCAAAGATATTCGCCCTCCGAGCCGCCCGAAATGGCACGAATCAACCTTAGAGGGCGAAGTTAGAGTGTCGATACTGACCGCCGCAGGTTTCCAGCCATCCGTCGAAGGCTGTTTTGGGAATGATGATTCTTTTCCCAAGCCGAATGTGGGGAATTTGGTCAGACTTGATGCCGCGATAAATTAATTGCCGTGAAACGCCTGCCCGTTCTGCGGCTTCGTCGGGCGTGTAATGTGCCCGGTTGCTTTCTGTTCTCGTACCTTTATTTGTCATTGTGGTTTCTCGCCTTCCATGCAATACTAAACTGTATTCCCGCTCGGTTGTTGTCCATCGGTAATAACCGAGGGTAATACGGATGGATCTCGTATGTCAAGGGGTTGTCAGTAGCATGCGTCCGCGAACAAAAAGCAAGGAACCAAGCGAGGTCAGCCGGGCGGTCGTTGCGCTCCGAACCGCGCTTGGCCAGACCCAGCAGCAGTTTGCCCAAACACTCGGCACAGCAATCACCACAATTGCCAGATATGAAACGGATCGCTCTCCGCGCAGCAACGCTCTGGCGAAATTATTTTCGGTAGCACACCATCACAAATTGGATGATCTCAAAAGGACATTTGCGAAAGCTCTTGCGGCTGACATTGGAGTACAGGAAGCATTTCTGAATTTCGATCTAGACGAGGACCAACTCCTGACAGTGAGAGTTCACACTGCGCAAGAATTGGCAGATTGCAACGCTCTGATTCACGCGTACGGAGACAGCGAGTTTTTTGTCGTCGGCAGAGAAATTAGGAAGTTGCTGGAACCCGTCAAGAAGGCGCTAGCGAAAGAAAATCAATGGCTAACATCAATGATTACTTTTGCTACAGGAGAAGACTTCACGCCGTCGCAAATTGAGGAAATCCGCGCAGCGCTGCGACAGATGAGTGCCGGAGCTTTGAGCCGCTTCGCGCTTCAGGTGAATCGGGCGGCTTCGCAAGGGGAAGCGGGTGAAAGTCAGGCGTTGATCAGAAACCTGACACTCCAGCGAGATGAGGCAGCGAAGGAGTGGTCGAGACGCAAGGAGATCGCGCCCACCAATCCAGTGGAGAAATCGGACAAATGAATGGAACCATCACCAAACGCCCACTAGGCAAAGGCCGCTTCTCGTGGGGCTATTGCTTCGACGCGGGCAAAGATTCAGGCGGCAAGCGCCGCCAGATTACCAAGAGCGGGCTCTCGACGAAAGCGGCGGCGTCTGATGCGCTTCGTGAGGCCATCAAGAGAAATCAAGCGGGTGCCAGCGCAGGGAAGCACAAGGGCACCTTTGCGGAATTCTTCGAGCAGTGGATGAAGGAATACGTTTTACGCAAGTGCGCACCGAAAACCGCCGAGAGATATGAGCAGTTGGGGCAGTACGCTGTCGCAAAGTTCGGGGGTATGCGGCTCCAGGATCTTCAGGCGAAGCCGATGGTGATCGAGCAAGCTCTTAATGAACTACTGGATAATGGCGGACGCGTTGACAAGTCGCACCCAAAGGGACGCTCGCTATCGGCGCGAACCGTGCGGCATATCGCCTTCACCATAAACGGAGCCTTCAAGAAGGCAATTAAGTGGCGTCTCATCGAAACGAATCCCATGAGCGGCGTCGATTTGCCGAAAGCCGAAAAGAAAGAAGCTGAGGTGCTAGATCGTGACAAGATCGACACGCTACTGAATGCGGCATCGGGAACTCGACTGTTTCCACTGCTCGTGTTGGCAGTTGCGACCGGCGCGCGCCGGGGCGAATTATTGTGCCTTCAGTGGCCCGATATCGATTTCGAAACCGGCATCATGAGCGTCAGCAAGAGTCTCGAGGAAACCAAAGCGGGCCTCCGAGTGAAGTCAACGAAATCAGGCAAGCCACGGAAGTTTGTGGTGCCAGCGTCCGCGCTAGCTGTCCTCGAAGAGCATCGCAAGGAACAGAATCAGGACAAGGAACTCTATGGAGCGGACTACGAGGATAACAACCTCGTGTTCTGCCGACCCGAAGGCACCTACTACAAGCCGGACAAGATCAGTGTTCGCGTAACGGAACTAACCGGTAAAGTGGGGCTCACGGGAGCCAAGCTGCATACCCTGCGGCACTCTCACGCGAGCGAGCTGCTGAGTAAGCGTGTTCCCTTACCCGCTGTATCCAAGCGTCTGGGACATGCAAATCCGGGAATTACGCTCGCCATCTACAGCCACGCGCTTGAGGCCGACGAGGTGGCCGCCGCTAAGACGTGGGATGACGCTATGGCCGAGGTGATTTCAGGTAGTTCGAAAAAACGGCAGCCAGCCCGGATGTTAGGAAATGTTAGCCCGAAAGCGCCGGTTATCGAGTTAAAGCCAACAAAACAAACGGCATAGTGTGGTGGAGGCGGCGGGAATCGAACCCGCGTCCGAAAAAGCTCGACATGAGAAGACTACGTGCGTATCCAGTTCAGTATTTGTCGGCCGCTACAGTATGGAACCAGCGAAGAACAGAACGGCTTAGCCCGATTGATCTCGGCTTTCGGCTCCGAGCAGAAGCCTTACACCTATCCTGCAAAATGACGTTTACTGACCGGCGCGCAGGCTCACCGGCTGAAACGGCCGCTTAATTAATTAAGCAGCGTATGCAAACTGCGTGTTGTTGGCAGTTATGTTTTTCCGATCGTTTTACGGGAGCTCGGAACCCGGCACGCCTTCCCACAACGAAACAATCCCGTCGAAACCAGTGCGCCCCCCTTTCACCTCATCTTAACATTTTGGAGCGGCCTTCCACCGCCGATCTCCGATGCTGTAGTATTTCATCCATGCACATTCCTTCGCGGCGCGGATTCCTGAAGAAGACTTTGGGCGCTTGTTGGACCGGAGCCGCTCTCCTGGAACAAGCAGTCTTCCGGGCGGATCTTGCGCGCGCGCAGGCCAACGAGAGCCTGCCGAAACTGTTCGATATCGAAAAGATCGCCGACGGGATCTACGCCGCACTCGCTCGTCCAGCGGCGCTGATCAACTCGAATGCGGTGATCTTCGAAAATTCTCAGGATCTGCTGATCGTCGACACGCATTCCAAGGCCTCCGCCGTCGCCTCGCTCGTCTCGCAGATCAAACGGGAGATCACGCCAAAGCCGATTCGCTATATCGTCAACAGCCACTTCCATTGGGACCACACGCAGGGGAACCCGACCTATCATCGGATCGCCCCCCACGCGGACATTCTGGCCAGCGAGGCGACGCGCAAATTGCTTTCCGAGAACGGCGCCGAACGGTTCCGATTGTCGGCTGTGGAGGCGGAGAAGTCGGTGGAGACGTACAAAGATCAACTGGCCAAGACGATCTCACCGGCGGACAAACAGGAATTGCAACAGCTCATCAAAGAAACCAACGCTTATTTGGCGGAGATGAAGAACTACAAGCCGGAGCTTCCGAACGTCACCTTCACCAACGATCTGATCATCCACGACAAGGATCACGACCTTCATCTGGCCTTCCGCGGGCGGGCGCATACAGCGGGCGATGTGGTGGTGTATTGTCCTCAGAAGAAGGTAATTGCCACTGGAGATGCTCTTCATGGATTCCTGCCCTTTATCGCGGACGGGTATCCTAATGAATGGGCAAATACGCTGCGGCGATACGCGGAGATTCCGTTCGATCACATTGCCGGCGGACACGGCGCAGTGCAGCACACCCGCGACCGGCTATACCAAATGGGCAACTACATCGACGAGCTGACGGAACTAATAAAAGCAACAAAGGCCAAGAAAACTTTGGCCGAGATTCAAGCTTCGGTTAATCCCGATACACTGCGGTCGCTTAAAGACGGCGGTTACGGCGATTTCGTGAAGCAAAACATCGAACGAAGCCGGCCGTCGATTCCCGGGATTACCCGCGCGGAAGCTTTCACTGCCAACGTCCGCACGAATATTGCTGAAATCTACAATGCATTGGAGCGATCCTAACTAGTAATGGAGACGAAGATAGCGCCACCCGTGACGGCCGCGGACACGGAGACGCACCAGGAACATATTCCGCTGTTCAATGTCGTTCTGCTGGACGATAACTCGCACACGTATGAATACGTAATCGAGATGCTGCAGAAGGTATTCATGCACAGCCAGGACCAGGCTTATCGCCACGCTTTGCAGGTGGATGTGACTGGCCGGACTGTTGTGATCACATGCGGACTGCCACAAGCCGAATTCGGCCGGGACCAAATTCACGCTTACGGGGCCGACCCGCGGATGCCCGAATCCACTGGATCGATGCGAGCGATTCTCGAACCGGCGACAGGGAGCGCGGATGACTAGTTTGAAACCGCTGGAAGGACAGATCGCACTGGTGACAGGCGCGTCCCGTGGCATTGGGCGGGCCATCGCACTACGGCTTGCCCTCGACGGCGCGGCCGTGGCCATCAACTATCGAACCCAGCAGGCCGATGCAGAGTCCTTAGCGGCCGAAATCCAAAGCGCCGGAGGACGAGCCGTTCTGGCCCAGGCGGACGTGGCCTGCGAGCGATGAAGTCACGCGAATGGTGAATCAGATGAGGAAGCAATTGGGAGAACCTTCCATTCTGATCAATAACGCTGGGGTAATGCGGCCCGGCGATTTGGAAGACTTCGACTACACGCAAATGGCGGGAATGCGCGCGACGAACGTTGACGGACTGGTGAACGTTACCCGGGCCGTAATCGGCGGCATGAAGCATCGTGGTTTTGGCCGCATTATCAATTTGACTTCGATCGCTGCAATCGGCACCGCCATGAAAGGCACAACATTCTACGCGGCAACAAAGGCCGCTGTGATAGTGATGACTAAGCGGTTTGCCCTCGATCTCGGGCCCCACGGGATCACGGTGAATGCGATTGCCCCTGGACTAGTCATTACGGACATGGTGACGAAGCAGCGCAGCCCGCAGGAAGTGGAACAAATTTCGGCTGCAATTGGCGCGAAAGCCATGGTGGGGCGCGTTGGAAAGCCCGAAGAAATTGCCCACGCGGTCGCGTTTCTGGCGTCGCCTGATTCGGGTTTTATCACCGCCCAGATTTTAGCGGTCGACGGCGGACGCACAGACTACATCTGAAGCGGGCTTCAATACAGACCATAGACTACGAGCCGATTAGAGAAGGTGGACACGTACACCTTGCCGTTGGCGACGATCGGTGGCGAAAACTTGGCGAAATTGCCCAAAAAATCCCGTTCAACGTCCTGATCGCTGTTCCATAGCTCGCGCGAAACATCGCCGGCATCAAAGGCGCGCACAGTGCCGCGCATCGTTCCGCGGAGCGAGCTCTTCGCCGTTGTCGTAGCCCACACGATACCGCTGCCGTCGCGGCCACCATCGGCCGACACGGTCATCATGCCGCCTGGAAAATTCGCCAACGTCGTGCTCGTTGATGCGGGCTTCGTCTCGAATTCCCCATGCTGGAAGCGATACGCACGCAACACATCGTTCCATCCCCAGACGTAGAGCATCGAGCCGGATCGACGGCTCCAGTACGCCATCCGATTGATCCCGGCACCTTCTTCAAAGACATCGGCGCAGGGACTCTGGCACGGTCTGGTCGCCTGAAAACTCTGCAACGGCCTGCTGTGTCCGAAGCCGCCACGATTCAATAGATAAAGCACTCCCACTTTGCTGCCGCCCGCCAGGAGGTTTGTGCCGGGGATGAGGATCGGGCTTGAGGTACCCAAATCCCAGTCAAGGTCGTTCAGCTGTTTCGAGTTTTCCGGAGTGAACCAGTCGGCAACCGTGAGACCGGCAGATAATTTGAGAAAGCTTGTGCCGAAGTTGCGGACGTCGTCAACGTCGCCGTTTGCCGTCGTGACATAGACGTTCCCCTCGCCGTCGGCAGCCGGCCCCTCTCCGGATTGCCAGATTGCGCTACGGGCGCCATCGGGAGAGGCGTTAAATACCGCCACCTGCCGCTGAAGGTGATCCGCCTGGTACCCGATCAGCCATCCGTGATACGGGTCAACGTCGCCGGAGCCGCCCAGCCCAAGGTAGACCGTATTGTTCGCCAGTAGTAAGGCCGTACGCTGCAACTGCAGAACGGGGTCAACCCGCAGCGGGACGCGGCCAGCTTCAGCATCGGGCGCTTTACCTGGAACCGAAGCGTGAATCACCACAGGCCCCTCAAACTTTTCGGTTCCATTTTTGAGGTCGAGCGCGTGCAGTTCCAAAGTATGAAGTTTGCCTTCGAAGCGAAGCGCGACGACGTACAGTGTAGAGCTCGACCGATCGATCACCGGAGTACTGAGGATACCGACTTCCTTTTCGACGTTGCCGTTGCCTTTGAACGGCACCGAGCCTCCCAACGACACGCGCCAGTAAGGCCGCGGCGACATGGGATCGTCTGCATCGAAGGCGTACACAGTGTCATGCATGGTGGCGACGTAGATCACGTTGCGTTTGCCGGCGCTGGGAATGTCCACGCCCGCGGCGTAAAGCGGCTGAGCGTAAATCATTCCATCCACCTGACGCTGGAAAAGCTTGCCGAACTGGTGTACGTTTACGTTCCCTGCATTCAACGTTGTCTCGGCTAGATTGGCGCCCGTGCGGGCGTTGTCGTACTGACTGGTGAGTACCTCAACCTTCCCGGTGAAACCGCTGGGAACCTTGCCGCCGGCACTCACTCCAGCCAGGGAGGGATACCGCCCGGGATAGTTCAGCATCTCCGCCGCCTCCTGGAATCTGCCGGCATTATTCGCTGCGTTGACCGCAGTGAGACAGATCGCGATTCCCAGCACCCACGGCCGCCATCGCGTAGTGGCGGCAAGAGCGGCAAATGCCAGCAACAGGGGCAACCAATTCAACGAGTAAAGAAACGTTTCAGGGCCGTAGAAGCACTGGAGCCCGAGCTGACAGATCAGTGCGCACGGCATCATCAGCGTCAGTTCGTCCCTCGGCAGGGCTTTCCATGATAGGAAGCCGAGGATTAGCAATGCGCCCCACGCTGCTAAGGCGATCATGCCCCAAACCGACCCGGATCCTGGAAACGACCGTTGCACAGACAACGCGCGGAACGGCCATTGTTCAGAGCCAACAGGAATTTCTTGAACGAAATGGTCGACCGAGCGCAGACTCGGCATCGTCACGGAATGGAAGAAGAACGCCGCAGCCACCCGCACCACCTTTGCCGGAGAGGGCGCCTTTGCCGGCACTGCCTCGCTGCTAAGCGTAAAAAACAGCGGAGATGGCGGGAAAGACACTCTTTGTATGAGCGCGAGTAGCGTCAACAACGCAAACACATTGACCGTTATCTGAAGGCACCGTTTCCAGCCCTTGGCAAAGAAGCTCGTGAACAGACCGTACATCCAATTCGTCGTCGTCATGCTGGCGCTAATCAGGCTTTGCACTCCATACCAGCCGTCGGCGGGCCGCCGCCGCCGGCTCCAGGCGGCGAACAGCAGGCTGAGTACAACGGTGAGAGACGCGAAGGGATGGGTTTCCGGAACTGGGAACAGGAACATCGCCGCAGAGCATGTAGACGCCAACACACTGAGCACGGCGGAATCCAACGGCCGGCATCCGATGGCACGAAATAAAAGGTAGAGCAGGGCGAGCCAAACGCCCGCTACCACTGACATCGAGGCCTTCACCGCGCTATTAGGCGACAGGTGCAGCGCCTTCTTGAGCACGAAGACCGGCGACGACATGATAATGCTGGCCAGAGGATGCACATTGGCGTGGTCCTCGGGTGCCAGGCGGTCCCACATCTCGGTGTTGTAATGCGAAGCGTCGGCATCAAACCAGACATCACTCACCTTAGTTATGACTGTTGTGTTGATACGAGAACCTGCGGTGTGACAAAGTGCAAGGCCGGCAAGGAAAAACGCCAGAACGATGGCGCTGTCCAGACGCACGCTCAAGGCCTTCACTTGCTGCTGGGCCGCGTTAGAGAGCAGGGTCATCTAACGGGCCAGGAAGCCGGGGACAGCACCGGTGGGCCTATTGGCATCTGCCAGGACAACCCGCTTCAGACAGAGTGAGTACATGCGGCTCACCAGGAAGTATACCAACAGCGGGCAAAAGACGATGGGCCAAGACTCAGGAGGGTGTGCGACTCACAAGGTGTGATCCGGCAGTTTTCTTTTTTTGTAGTTAGAATCCTAACGTATGAATACGTTAGGATTAGACATGCCTTTGCCTGACTCCCTCGCCACCCTCGAACAGCAACGTTCCGGCATTCTCATGCAGATCCTGGAACTGGGTGATTTTCGCAGCGGCTCCATCACCGCCATCAACGGCCGTTGCGGAAAGCCAAACTGTCGTTGTCATCAACCCAACCAACCCGGTCACGGCCCGAACTTCCGTCTGACCCGCAAGATCAACGGAAAGTCCGTCAGCGAATCCTTTTCTTCCGCGGTGGAACTGCGTAAGGCGCAGCGTGAGGTGGAGGCTTTTCATCGTTTCCGGCTACTTAGTCAGGAACTGTTGGAGATCAATGAGAAGATCTGCCGGGTACGCCCGGTCGCCGATACTGTCTCGCCGGAGGAAAAAAAACGGCGGAAGCCATCCGGCAGGAAGTCGCGCGCGAAGTAAACCAACTGTTGCGCGTTGTCTTCAACGGCCGCCGTCAGTCGGGGCACCTGGACCTGGAAGCCACCGAGATGGCCGTGCGGTCGGTCATGCATCAGGCTGGGGCGGCTGTGTTGACCAGATTGCTGTGCTTCGCCTCCCCAGCCGCCGACCAGCGGACTATCCCTTGTGCTTGCGGCCGCCAGGCTCATTACCGGGAACTACGATCCAAGCCGGTCCTGACGGTGGTGGGCAAGGTGGAAATATCGCGGCCCTATTATCTGTGCTCGCATTGCCATACCGGCCGGTTTCCCGCCGATATCGAGCTGGACGTCGAGAATACGGAGTTCTCTCCCGGGGTACGCCGCATGGAAGCGATGGTGGGCCAGGAGGCGCCCTTCGATCACGGCCGCGAGCAGATGAAGGTTCTGGCCGGCCTGGAAGTGACCGCCAAGTCGGTGGAGCGTACGGCGGAGGCGATTGGCGCCGATATCGCGCAAGGTGAGCAGCAGGAGATCCGGCAAGCCGTCCAACTGGACCTGCCCGTCATTATCGGTGAGCCGATTCGCATTCTGTATGTGCAGATGGATGGGACGGGCGTACCGGTGGTGAAGAAAGAGACGGAGGGGCGGAAAGGTAAGACCGACCCCCAGCCGGCACACACGCGTGAAGTCAAGCTGAGATGCGTATTCACCCAGACCACGTGGGATCAGGAGGGCTATGCCATCCGCGATCCCGATTCGACCACCTACTCCAGCGCCATCGAGACCGCCGAAGAATTTGGAAAGCGAATTTACGTGGAAGCCTGGAAGCGCGGCTGGAGCCGAGCGCAAAAGAAAGTCGTCATAGGCGACGGGGCAGAATGGATCTGGAATCTTACCGATCAGCATTTTCCCGGCGCCGTGCAGATCGTCGACCTTTATCACGCGCGCCAGCACCTCTGGGAGTTGGCTCGCAGGCTGCACCCCAACGACCCGCTGAGCCAGAAAGCCTGGATGAAAGTCCACCAAAAGCGCCTGCTCGACAAGGGGAAAATCGAAAAGCTGGTTCTCTCGCTGCGCTCCACCGAATCAACTAACACGGAAGTTCTGGAAAAAATTCGCACCGAAGCGGACTACTTTGAGCGAAATGCCAAACGCATGCGCTACCCAAAGTTCCGCCGTCAGCATCTCTTCGTCGGCTCTGGTGTCATCGAAGCGGGTTGCAAGACGGTGATCGGCTCTCGTCTCAAAAAGTCCGGCATGTTCTGGACCGTCCGAGGCGCAAACGCGATCATCGCTCTACGATGCTGCCACCTCAACGGCCGCTTTGAGGATTACTGGGAGGCACGCCGAACCGCTTGACATTCACTTCTATGTCGCCCACCCCCTCAAGACTCAAGAGCCAAGGCTCAAGCTGTGGCGGCAAGATAGAAATGTCCCCTTTAGCAAAGTAGAAATGTCCCCTCGATCCGGGAGAGATCGCTCCCATTCCCTCTCGCGCGCATTGTGCTGCTTGCGGCGGAACCCGTCAAGGTTTCCCTCCGGCGCGCGCAAAGACGGCGCGCGGCCTTGACCGAACCCGCCGCAAGCTCGGAGCCACTATCCACACAAGAGGGAATGGGAGATCTCGGAAACAGCTAAAGGGGACGTTTCTACTTTGCCAGCGAGGGGACATTTCTATTTTGCCTTGACAAGCCAAGGCTCAAGCTTGCGAAACCAGGGTCCTAATTGCTACGATTCCCAATCATGATTCCTGCCATCCGGTCCTTGTTGTTTCTCTTCTTGAGCGCCGTGGTCCTGTTTCCGCAAACTGGCCGCAACTACGGGCGGTCGATGGTGATCTCACAGCAGGGCATCGTGGCCACCAGTCAGACGCTGGCCTCGCAAGCCGGGGCGCAGATCCTGGCGCGCGGAGGTTCGGCCGTAGATGCGGCCATCGCGGCGAATGCGGTGCTCGGCCTGGTGGAACCGATGATGGACGAGATCGGCGGCGATCTGTTCGTACTTTACTGGGAAGCAAAGTCCGGAAAGCTCGTCGGACTGAACGCATCCGGACCCGCACCTCATCTCCTCTCACCTGAGTTCCTGGCGAAACAGGGCATCAAGACCATGCCCGCGAGTGGGATTCACAGCGTCACTGTGCCTGGCGCGGTCGACGGCTGGGCCAAATTGCACCAATCGTTTGGTAAATTGCCATGGAAGGATTTGTTCCAACCGGCGATCGCCTACGGAGAACGAGGCTTCCCCGTTTCCGAAGCCATTCAGGAGGCCTGGAGCACAGGCACAGCCCATCCGGCAAAGTTCCTGGAACCGACCAAACGCCTCTTCATGCCGGGAGGCAAAGCGCCGCAGGTCGGCGAAATATTTCGTAATCCCGACTTGGCGCACGCCTATCGCCTGCTGGCGGAACATGGTCCCGATGCGTTCTATAAAGGCGAAATTGCCGCCGCGATCCTGAAAACTTCACAAGCCCTCGGAGGGGTGATGTCGGCTCAGGATCTCAGTTCGTTCTCCTCGGAATGGGTGCGCCCGATTTCTACGGAATATCGCGGCTGGCGCGTGTACGAACTGCCGCCAAATGGTCAGGGCATGGCCGCACTCGAAATGCTGAACATCATGGAGACGGCTCCTGCGAGCCCGGATGGTCCGTTGAGCCCGGCGGAAATGCACAAACGCATCGAGTCCATGAAACTCGCTTACTCAGACCTGCGCCGCTATGACGCCGACACGCGATTTATCGATGTTCCAGTCGGGGCAATTCTTTCCAAGGAGTATGCGCGTAAGCGGGCAGCGCTGATCGATCCCGCGAAGGCGAACTGCGCGGTGACCGCGGGTCAACCGGTCGCGAGCGACACGACTTACCTGACGGTGGTGGACAAGGAAGGGAATATCGCGAGCTGGATCCAAAGTATTTCAGCCGGTTTCGGGTCCGGCGTGACGGTTGACGGCATGGGCTTCATTCTGCACAATCGAGGAGCCGGGTTTACGCTTGAGCCGAAACATCCCAATGTGCTCATGCCGGGCAAAAGGCCGTTCCACACCATCATCCCGGCATTCATGGAAAAGGGTGATCTCCACGTCGGTTTTGGAATCATGGGTGGCCCAAATCAGCCGCTGGCACACGCGCAGTTTGTGTCGAATATGGTCGACTACGGGATGAACGTCCAGGCCGCCTTGGAGGCGCCGCGCTTCACGAAAGCGGCAGCCAACGGTTGTGACGTCAGGGTGGAATCAAGAGTTCCAGCGGCCACGTTGCAGCGGTTATCGGAGGCCGGCCACGTGATCGACATCCGCCGCGAGTATACCCAGGTGATGGGCCGCGGGCAGGCGATTCTGCACAATTCGAAGACGAACACGAATTATGCGGCTTCGGATCCGAGGGCGGACGGAGCAGCGGTGCCGGAGCCGATTCAGCCGTAACGGAGTTAGCCTTAATTCACGCCAGCCCGCTCTTGTACGTTGCCTGAACAGGATCTATCCTGATGCTCATACCCAACAACCTTCATCGCCTTGTCAAACAAGGGAATCTCCCGCGCGTGCGCGACCTCTTGAAGGTCAGCCCACCGGAGGAGCTGGATATTAATGCGTACGACAAAGGCGGTCATACGCCGCTAATGCATGCAGCGAAAAGTCCGAAGGCGAAGGTTGACCTAGTACGCCTGCTCCTCGACCACGGCGCGAACCTCCATCAGGAGTGCCGCGCGCCTTACGAGACTGACCGCAGTGTTGTTTCCCTTTCCATAGACTCTGGTGATCCGCTGAAAGTTGCCGCATTGATCGAGAATGGGGCAGATATTCATTACAAGAGAACTCACGGCTACGATGCTTTGCTTGATGTTCTTCATGGACCGGACCTGGTCCGTGCCCCCAGTTGATCGACTTGTTAAGAGTTTTGATCGCGAGCGGCGTGGAATTGCACACGGTCTCGAGCTACGGCGAGATGGGATTTCGCGTATTGTCGCATTGGGGTCGGTTCGATACAGTCCGATTGTTGCTCGCCGCGGGGGCGAATGCGACTCATTTGAAATGGACACCACTCATTGCCGTCGCGTTCGGTTCGCTTGCCGATGTCGTGGAGGCGGTCGAAAGTAGACCCGATCTGGAAGAAAAAGATCACGCGGACCGAACGGCATGGCTCGTTGCCGTCCAGACTGGTGACGTCGCCAAAGCACGGTTTCTCCTGGAGCAGGGTGCCGTTACAACTGCACGCGGGCACTGTGGAAAACCATCTCTGTTTTACGCAATTGAGAACCACCAGGGTCCGATGTTGAAGTGGCTGCTCGAAATTGGGACGGATGTCGAGCAAGACAATGATCTCGGGACGACGGCTCTCATGGCGGCTGTAGAAAGCGGGAATGCGGAAGGTGTGGATGCTTTGTTAAAAGCCGGCGCCGATATCAACGTTGAAAGAAATGGGCAGACCGCGCTAGCATTTGTCCAGACGCGCGAATTGGCGATCCGATTTCTCGACTCAGGAGCCGATCCGGGGCATCTCCCCTTCGAAGGGCGGCGATCTTTGTTGGGTTTGGATCCGTACCCGGATGAAGAATTGGTCAATGTCTCGCCGAGTGAGTTTCTCAGAGGACGGTCGCGGCGGTTTGGTGTCGGTAATCCGGAGAAAATGGCCGAGCCGTTCTGGGAAGGCATGATTCGGGCGGGGATCAACGCGCATCAAGCGGCGCAGCGATATGGGTTAAAGCTATATGGGCATAATGGTGAAGCATTACGCTCACCCGTCTGGTGCGCGCAGCGCTTCGGACAGTCAATCACTTTGTTACCGGATGGCCGCATTGTCCAAATCGCAGGCGAGCACGAGGACTTCTACGACCCCGATTTTTGCATTTACAACGACGTCTTTGTACATGAACCAGACGGGACGATCCACATTTTTGGCTATCCCGAATCTGTTTTTCCACCGATCGATTTCCACACGGCCACGCTGGTTGACGAGTACATTTTTCTTATAGGATCGCTGGGGTATCAAGGTACCCGTCGGTACGGAGAAACCCCGCTATACCGCCTCAACATCGAGACCTTCCGCATCGAACAGCTCCAAGCCAGCGGAGAGGCTCCCGGCTGGATCTACAAGCACCGGGCGATGCAATGGAGCGCGCACGAGATCCGTATTTCGGGTGGGACAGTGGTCGCCGACGGAGAGATGCATACCGAGAACGAGGGGTCTTTTATTCTTGATACCGAGCAGTTGGTTTGGACGGCTGAGCGCTAATACGAACGCGCTTTTGTCGGCTTCTTTGGGCCCGGCATGACTCGCTGCTCAAGTTGCCCGGGGGCGGGCGCAGCTGTCAACAAAACCGGCGCTACGAGTTTTGGGCAGAAAGTGGCTCCCCTTCGTGGGCGATTATCGAACTTTTCTTATCGCCCGGAGACGATCGGAGATGGTCTAGTGGATCAGATTTGCGGACTCTCCTACTCTGCCTGAGCGCTTGGAGCCACGGATCCTCAGTACCGTCGGCGGTTCGAGTGAGAGAACGCGAAGTACGTGGTCTTCGCACACGACGCAGTAGTGTTTTGTCGGACCAGGATATTCATCACACGCAAAGGTGGCCCGCGCCATGAACTGCATGAAGCGCGACTTTGAGTAAATTCGAAATCGATTTCATTCAAAGGATTCCTCACCGCTGATGCTGGCATAGGACTCATCAAGCACCGAATAGCGGACGTAGACCCGCCAGAAAATCTCGAACACTCGGCTTTCACCGGTGATCTCGATTGAGGTGCACTCGGGGATTTCTGTTTCTCCCACTTTGACGGATTTCGAAGTCCCCCCTGGAAGGCCCTCCGCTACCTGGATTTGAAGCGAGTTCCGCGCGATCTCCCGAAAGTCGGTCAAAAACACCGCGTCGCAATCGTTGATCTCAGCGATCTCGTTGAACTCGTCCGCCATCAATCCAGAATAGCGGTTCGGCTGGCAGTTCGAATCCGCGAGGGGCTCTGCCTAGAATGCAGCTCCAAGTCCAATCGATTCAACGCGGATTTGGTGGCTCCCGGGATGCATTCGAACCACGTTCTTGACAATTTTTGGATCTTCCGTAATTTATTGATTTCACAAAGTCACTGAATTCGTCCAAAAGCATCAAAAGCGAGCACCCGTGCAAAATCTGTACAAAACCATCTATCGCGACTTCCATGAGAAGGCCCTCTCCTGTCAAGTACCGCGCTGATTTTTCTCACAGGGGATTCACAAGGGGGCGGTAGCCCTCTTGTGGGGGGAGCCGCGTCTTGTGCGGCGTGGGGGGAACCCTCCCGCCCCGGCTTTCCCCGGAGGGGAAACGGGAAAGGGGCGTTCCAGTTCCTTGCTGCCGCAGGCCACTTCTTCCCCTGCTTCGTCATCCTCAGCTCCTTCGTATCTGCTTCCAGAATTGCGCATCCGTTGCTCTCTTCTTCTTTTCTTCAACCGCCGATTCGCCCTGCTTCCATTCGCACTCTTTGGGGAGCCCTCGCTCCGGTGCCAGTTGGTGTCCTCAATCTTTAACGGGTGCTGCCATCTCAGCTTCGAACTGCTCAGCAACCGTTCCCGGTTAGCCTTGCGTTCCGCCGCGACCTCGCAGTCACCCGAACTCGGCGATCTTTTTACAAAAACCAAATCTTTTTCTACGCTGCCTTCTCTCTCTCCGTCGCGCTGCTGTGGCGCAACGGCTCGTACACTTCCCCTGTCCTCCATAGGTGGTGCAGCAGGATTGCCAGCTTCCGCGCCACCGCCACCAGCGCCCGCTTCTTTGCGTTCTTCCCGCCTCGCCCCGCCAGCTTTGTGCCCCACCGCTTCAGGTCTGTCTCCGGCCCTCGCCGGCCCAGGATGCAATGCGCTCCCTGCACCAGTAGCTTGCGCAAATAAACATCCCCTTCTTTGGTGATCCTCAGCTCCGGCTGCCGCTCGCCCGACTCGCTCCGCTTCGGCCGCAGCCCCACATAGCAACCCACGTCACGGCTCTTGGCGAACCGCTCTTTGTCTTCCACCGTCAGTACGAACGTCAGAGCGATCAGCGGCCCCACTCCCTTTACCTGCCGCAATAGTTTCGTTTCCGGATACCGGTCACGCGCGATCTGCTCGATCTTCCCGTCGCACTCCTGAATCCTCCCCGTCAGCGATTCCACTTCCTTCACCAAGGGCTTCAGTCTTTCCGCCAGTGCCTCCGGCACCTCCGCCAGCCGCTCCTCCCCCATCTGGTCTGTGTCGCATTTCGGCAATCGCTCGCCCATCGCTTTCGCTAGCCCGCGAGCCGCGTTCACCAGTCCCGTCCGTGCCTCTACCAGCGCTGCCCGGATCCGGATCGTCATCAGGTCCGCCTGTGCCTCTTCGCTGCGATGCCGGATCGGTCGCAGTAACTCCGGGTCCACTCTCGCCAGCCGCGCCAGCATCTGCGCGTCCAGCTTGTCGTCCTTGCGGCTCGACTGACTGATCAGCTTCACCTGGCGTGCATTGGCTACGATCACCTCGTGGCCCAAGCTCTTCAGCAGCCGGCTCACCCACGGCGAGTGTG
This sequence comes from Bryobacteraceae bacterium, assembly GCA_963770345.1. Lineage (GTDB taxonomy): Bacteria > Acidobacteriota > Terriglobia > Bryobacterales > Bryobacteraceae > CAVYPH01. The sequence continues at coordinate 119,826 of CAVYPH010000006.1, forward strand.
TTCCCACCTCCAGCGCGATTCGGCTGTGCCCCATGGCGCCGAACTTCTGCGCCATCCCCTTCTTCGTCGTAGCCACTGAGGCTTCCCCAATGACTTCACCCTCTTCATCCAGCAGGCAGATCCGGCTCGTCTTGTCCCCGAGGTCCATGCCGATTGTTACCCGACCTGTTTTGCGGACTTTCTTTGCCCGCTGCGGACTTTTCGAGGAATTGCTATTCTTCTTCATGCCGGTCTCCTTTTGCACTTCGAGTGCGTCTCATTTGGGAGCTTAACGCATCCCGCCCGGAGACCGGCCTTCTCATTCCATCTCAGATGGTTGAACGCAAGCCGTCGCAGCTACGGTGAGAAGCGCCTTAATGCTAAGGCGACGATTTTGAGTCCCCTGAAACGCCAACTACGGACTGCCGAGTGCGGCGATACGAATCAGGGCTGGGTTGCTCTCGGCTCCTCCGACGCCCACAATTACGGGCTGATCTCCGCTCGGCACGCTGGGGACGACAAAATTGACCTGCGCCAGTCCCACAAAGCCTGGCGTCAATGCGGATCCCTGTACCATCGCGCTGATTCCGCCGACGGACACTGATGTTAGCCCGACCGGAAACGAAAGCGGACTAGACTGCGCGGGAGCGCCCGTGGAGACTGGGTTGCTCACGGCACCTTGGCCAGTGAAGTAGAGGACCACCACTTCGCCAGGACTCGCGGGATGATCCGGCCCGTTCAGAGTGCCGTCCGGGTTCTGGGCAACGGCGCGATTGCCGTCGTATAAGAATATCCCCGGCGCCGCAGCCGCTATTTCCAACGGAACAACAGCGCTGAACATCCCGCTTACCCGAACCGTCAAGGTCGAGTTCCCCGGTGTTGCCTCAAACGGAACCTGGGAGTTAATCTGGCCGGGGCTAATGAAAAAGAGGGGCGCAGCCGCTCCGCCGATAAGAACCGAAGTGCTCAACAGCGAAACTGGCAAGGGCGTGCCGCCAACCTCGACGAAATAGGGCGCAAGATTCGAACCAAAGATTGTGAAGATTGATCCTGGCGCAAGCCCGCCACTAGTCGTGAAACTCGCGCCGTTCACCACCGACCCCAACGTCACTTGCGGAACCAACTGCGGCGGAGGCAGGGTAAGTTTCACGACCACGCCCTCGGCATTGCAGAAGCACGAGGCGGGTACCGGCGGACCCATGGTGGCGATCAGCGCATTCGCGATCGGGAAATTGTTCGAATTCGTCGCGCCTGCGAGGTAAACGCTGCCGCTTCCGTCCAGGGCAATGCCCTGTGCGTAATCGAGATCGGTTCCTCCGAAGTAGGATGAATAAACCAGAGAACCCATGGCATCGAATTTCGTCACGAAAATATCCGCGTTACCGGCAAAGCTATCCTGCAGGGGCAGCGCGGTAGGGAAGTCCGACGACATCGTGTAGCCGGTCACATAGGCATTCCCCTTCGAGTCCACCGCAATTCCGGTTGCCTCATCGGTGCCAGATCCACCCAGAAAGGTCGAGTAAACGAGCGACGAGCCGGTGGAGTTGAATTTCGCAACCCAGGCATCACGATGACAGCCGCTCCCATCCCCTGCTCCGACTGGGCAATCTCCAGTTCCTCCGCCGATCACGGGCTGGAAGGCATGGACCGTGGGAAAGTCCGCGGACAGCGTCGAGCCGGCGACATAAGCGTTGCCTGCCGCGTCCACGGCGATGGCATGTCCCTCATCGGAATTATCGAACCCGCTCGTTCCCCCAATGAAAGTCGAGTAGACGAAGGCCGAACCGGCGGGGTTGAGCTTCGACACGAATGCTTTTGTGGCTGGACCACGGTCAGTCTGAAGCGCATTGACAAAAGGAAAATCGGGAGAATCCGACCAGCCTGTGATGTACGCATTCCCTGCAGGGTCTACCGCAATCGCATAAGCGTCGTCCGAAAGGCTTCCGCCGACATATGTGGAGTAGACGAGCGCCGAACCTGTGGCATTGAGCTTGGACACAAACGAATCCTGGAAATTGCTGTGCAACGATCCTTCGATTGGGTTCTTGGTCGGAAAATCAGAAGAGGATGTGTACCCCGTGACGTAAGCATTGCCCGACCCGTCAACGGCTATTCCCTTGGCAGCGTCGGACCCGCTGCCGCCCAAGTAAGTGGAGTAGAGAAGCGCGGAACCGGTCGCGTCGAGTTTGGTGACGAAGGCATTCGCCACGCCCTGTAAATTCGACTGAAAGGCATTCGCTATAGGGAAGTCGGGGGAAAGCGTAAAGCCGGTGATATAAGCGTTGTTCGACGAATCCAGGGCGATTCCGAAGGCAGCGTCCGATCCGCTCCCACCAAGGTACGTGGAGTAAACCAAGCCCGTACCCGCCGGATTCAATTCCGCTACAAATGCATCTCCGCCGATGTCGTTCGGAACTCCTCCGGCGTAAGTGGATTGCAGGGGATCGTGGGTGGGGAAATCCAAAGACTGGGTCCAGCCTGCGATGTATGCGTTGCCGCTGGAGTCAACAGCAATCGCGCTGATTGTGTCGGTTCCGCTTCCACCGAAATAGGTTGAGTAGTTCACTACCGGATCGATAACCAGCGGTTTGCTGGGATCATAGCTGTCAATCTCGACTCCAACCTCATGGTTGTCGCGAAGGCAAAATCGGCCCCGCACCGGTTTCCGCTCTCCTCGGAACTCCTGATAGATGGATGGCTGGGCAATCTGAAGTTGACCGTCGCTTGTTTTCAGCACAACGCCGCCGTCCTGTATTTGGAGGCTGTCGTAGCCCTCAAATGCGATGCGAACAAGTTTGGGGTCAGCGCCGGAATGGACCAGGAAGTCGTATTCTAACTGCTGTTGGCTTCCGTAATAGACGAGGTCAATGCCTGGATACAGACCTTCATATCTGATTTTACCGAAGGCCGAAACGTGGGTCCGCCATTTCGATGAATCGCCACCGATAAAATAGTTGTTCTTCGTTGGGAGGTCATCTTCGCCGATCGGGTGGGACGCGGGATTCGCTCCGGCGAATTTCATCCGCAAGACTCCTTGTGCGGACGTTCGGCGCTGAGCCTTCGGCTCGGCCAGGCGGAAAACCGCTTCCTTCGAAGTGAGGAAGAGCGTGTAGCCGTGGCCCCTGGAAAGGTATCGAACAGACGGATCGGTCTGGCCTTGATTGATCTCGAACCGGAGTGGGAGCTTCTCGTAGTTGGCGGCGGACCAGGTTGCGTATTGCGCGGCAATCGCTGGATCTCGGACGACTCCGTTCGTAGTCGCGCCTTCGCGACCTTCGGATGATCCCAAAAACGCGATCGCGGCTGCGAGGATACCTACGATAGAAGTCCGGCCTTTTCTCAAGATTGGGCGTCCTGAGATCATGCCCTCTATTAATACAGGATAGTTCACGGGTAGCTAGTACAGGATAGTTCACGGGTAGCGCAACCCGAAGTTATGGCTCGGACGGACTTCTGAGAGCAGTCAGTCGTCTGGCGGATTCAAATAAATTCGTGGCTCCCCGTGATGGATTCGAACCCAGGATCTAACGGCACTGACGCGGTATAAGCCCTTGAGGTCAAGCAATTCCTGGTTGCGGGTTAACGATCGGCGGGCCTTGCGCACGAAGGCAACGTACGTGACGGAGTCTCAGCCTCAATTCATGCAAGCGCGACCTTGTACAACGTTACGAGTTTTGCCCAGGCGCGCTCGGCATCCGGTTTGCTGTAGATTGGCTTGCCGCCCCGAGCCGGCATGTCCGGCACGCACCAGCCATGCTGCGCTCCTGGATATACGTCGATCTCCGCGGGAACCTTGGCGGCTGCAAACGCTTCCTTCAGCTTGTCTTTCGCGTCCAGTTGACTGGCGTCGTCATTCGACGCGATGCCGAAATACATTCGGGCCTTGATCTTCGGTGCGAGCAGATGTGGGCTCTCGGGTTTATCGGTAACCAGGCCGCCGCCGTGAAACGATGCCCCGGCGCCCACGCGATTGGGTAGTACCGCGGCGGTCTTCACGACGAGCGGTCCGCCCATGCAATAACCCTGGGTTCCAATCTTCTTTGCCTTGTTTACCTGCTTTTGCGAGTCGAGGAAAGCAACGTACGCGACGGCATCCTTTTCAGCATTGCCGGGCGCGTTCACCGACGCCATCAGCGGCCGTAGCTTCGCCATGTCGTCCGGATTCTGGAAGTTGAAGTTGGAGGCATCCGAGAAAGGCGCTTTGGCCACGCGATAAAAGGGGTTTGGCACCACGACGGAATAGCCTTCAGCGGCAACACGCTTAGCGATCTCGCGCATCGACGGCCGCAAGCCGAATGCGTCTGGCCAGATCAGCACACCCGGATGGGAACCGGTTTTCGAGTGAATAAACGCGGCATCGCACGTTCCGTCGGGAGTTTTGATCTCGACGTCGGATTCGACCACGTCCAGGGCAGCCGCGGCCGGCCGTGCCGTAGCGGCAAGGCCTGCGCCCACTGAGACCGCTACGAAATTACGCCGCCCGATGCCGGTGGCGGTTTGTATATCGTTCTTATTGTCCATAATGGCTCCTCTTTCAAAAAGTGTATCGCTCCCGGTGGAGTTCATGGCAAGCTCTGACGATAATAAGAACAAATGAAATGTTTGCTGATTGCTCTGCTTGCGGCGGCGTCCGCGCAGCCGCAGTCCAACCCGTGGAACTACGTCCCCGCTGACGCGACGTCAGTTACAGCCTTTGAGTGGCGGAGAGTGCTTGACTCACCGCAACGTGAGTTGGTGCGGCGGGAGATCCCGCCTGCTGCCTCGCAGCTCATGAGCGGGATCAATTTCATTGAAGGAATCGATCGCGTGATTGTCGCTCAGACCGGCAATTCCACCCTGCTGATTCTCAACGGCAAATTCGAACCTGGCCAGTTGCGTGATATGGCGCTCTCGGACGGCGGTTCAGTAAAGCCGTACCGGAATGCCGAGTTGCTGGTCGCGTCCAGTTCCACGGAAGGCGGCACGCAGATCGCTCTGGTCGGCGAAGAGATTGTACTGCTGGGCGATCGCGAAGCGTTGGTGGCGTCAATCGATCGGGCCGGTTCGGGTAAACGGACTGCCAATCCACCGCCATACGATTTGTGGCTGGAGGAGAAGCCTTCGTCTCCAGATATCGCGTCAGTCGAGTTCGCTTTGTTGCTGAAGGACGGCGTGCAATTGACGGCCACGGTCCATGCGCGGTCAGCGGAAGCGGCCAAGGCGATACTCTCGAACTCGGCTTCACTGGGATTGAACGTAAGCGAGGCCGGAAACGATATCCGTTTGGCCGCTTTGTTTCAGCCGGCTCAGTTTGAGCAGCGTGCTGGACAGTGGCGAATTGCCATCGAACAGCTTGCGTCGACGCGGGCGGAGAGAATCCTACCCACGACGGCCCCTGGAAGTACACCTGCTCGCGAAATACCGGTGGGGCCCCGTAAAGTGAAAATAATCGGCCTCGAAGAGGGGGACAGAGAGATCGATCTCAACTCACCCTCGCTGCCTGAAGACGTCATCCTTACGAAAGAAGAAATGGACGGTGAAGCCGCGTGGATGAAATCTCTCGGCGTGAACGGCAATCCACTGCTGGAGCGTCCGTTCGCCGCGCCGGTGACCAAGCGGTCGTTCATCGCGCCGCGGTCCTGGTATGTGCGGCCTGGTGATCGGGTGTCGGCGGACGCTCTTCGAAAGGATCTTCCAGTGCTGCGCATGGTGATGGAAAAAGCGTATGGCGGATGGGATAGCGCGGAAAAACGGGGCTGGGAATGGTCTCAGTGGTTCGCCGATTGGGACAACATGCTGGCCGGCAATGCGGGCCGCACTCTCGCTTGGAATGACGCACTGGCGCCGTTCATGAAACTGTCGGATTTTCAACTCGACAACCAAACCGGACCCATATTCCCTGTAGTGCGATGGGAGAGCGGATCCCAAACCGCCGTTCTGCAGCAGTCGCCCACTGGAACTTGTTCGCAGATGAAGTTAGCCAACGGTCGTCTAATGGCCTTGGATGCGAAGAATCCGGCGCAGCAGCCGCAGCGCGCGCTTCTCAGCGATCTGGAAACACTGGCGTCATACATCAGCTATCCGGACCGCCTGGGTGAGGTGAATGCAATTGCGTGCGGCGGCAAGTGGATCGACGTGAAGCCGGCATGGAACGCTCCGCAGGCAAAAGCACCCGAAAATGTTCCTTCGTACCGGGTGATTTCAAAAGACATCGGGTACCTGCGTCCAGGGCGTCAGGAACTGCCGGAAACGGCGGGCAAGGAGAAGTTGCTGATCGTAGATCTGCGCGGCAACAGCGGACTCTATAATCCGGCGGACGCCTTCTTGCGGTGGGACCTGGTAAAGATGCACCAATGGATGTCGTACAATGCGCGGACGCGGCAGTCCTGTGTCACTTCGGCACTTAAGTGGGGCTCGCTACAGCAGATGACTACCAGGTCGCGGCTAGCTCCGAGCGAGAGCAAATGGATGCAAGGCCAACTGGATGAGCTGATGAAAAGTTCCGCGGACGGTTGTCCGGTGAAAGCGGAGGAACATTCCGCTGATTGGGATTATCGTAAGCATCAATTCTCCAGTAAAGCGAAGATGCTTGTAGTGGTAGACAAGAGCTGCGGCCACGAATGTGAATTTGTTGCATACATGCTGGCGCACTCAACAGACGGGGTGATTGCCGGCGTGAATACTTTCGGCAGCAGCCAATTCTTTCGGATGGGACATTTCATTTTGCCGTACAGCCGTTTGCCGTTTCGCCTGGCCTCGAGCGAATCCGACTTCTATGGCGACCGGCGCAGCTTCGACGGATATGGATTGAACGTGGACGTGCTGCTGCCGACCGAGCAATCGCAGAGTACCGAGGCGATTGTAAATCTGGCTGACCGGCTTCTGCGCTAGAATACGGCAACGGTGAGAGTTTCCGCGCTGTTGCTATTTCCCGCTGCGCTGTTGGTGGCGCAGGAGCCCATTCGCTACACGGTTCGCATCAGCGCGCCGCAAACTAATTACATCGATGTGGAAGCGATTGTGCCTACCGGCGGCCAGCCGCAGGTGGAAATGGCGATGGCGGTCTGGACTCCCTACGTGATTCGCGAGTATGCGAAAAACGTCGAGGGTATCACGGCGCGGACCACGCACGGCGCGCCGCTGCCGATCGAGAAATCCCGGAAAAATCGTTGGCGCATCGAGACCAAAGGATCGAATCCGGTGGTGGTTTCCTACCGCGTGTATTGTCACGTGATGAACGTACAGGACAATTGGGTGGACAGCGAATTTGCGCTGCTGAACGGCCAGGCGACGTTCCTGACCCTGACGGGTGACCTGCGCCGGCCCCACGAAGTAAAACTGATCCTGCCGCCAGGCTGGAAGCGGAGCATCACGCCGATGCCGTCCATAGCGCACGGCGGACCGCATCACTATCGCGCGCCGGACTATGAGACTCTGGTCGATTCGCCGATTGTCGCCGGCAATCCCGCAGTCTATGAGTTCGCCGTCGACGGCAAGCGGCATTCGCTGGTGAGTGTCGGCGAGGACGGCTTTTGGGATGGGCCGCGCACGGTGCGCGATCTCACTCGGCTGGTCCGCGAAGAATCGCGGCTGTGGGGCGGCTTGCCGTACGAACAATACATTTTTTTCAACCTGCTGACCGAAAGCGGGGGCGGAATGGAGCACGCCAATTGCTCGGTTTTCATGGCCAGCCGCTGGGCCATGCAGAACCAGCAGCGATACCGGCGGTGGCTCGACCTGGCCAGCCACGAATACTTCCACGTCTGGAACGTGAAACGTCTGCGGCCGGCCGAATTTGTGCCTGGGGAATACGAAACCGAGGAGTACACACGGGACCTCGGCATTGCGGAAGGTTTTACCAACTACTACGCGGCATTGGAGCTTACGCGGGCCGGTCTGTTCGATGAAGACGAACTGCTGAGCACGGTGTCGCACTACATCCAGCAGTTGCAGACGACGCCGGGACGGCTGGTTCAGTCGCTGGCCATGTCTTCGTTCGATACGTGGATCAAGTTCTACCGTCCGGACGAGAATACGGCCAATACGGCGATCAGCTATTACGAGAAGGGCGCAGTGGTGGGTTTTCTGCTTGACGCGGAAATCCGGCGGACCACGGAGAATCGGAAGTCGCTGGATGATGTGATGCGTCTTGCGCTGGAGCGGTATCCGATGGAGCGCGGCTACACCCTATCCGATTTTCGAGGAATTGTACAGGAGGTTGCCGGTTCAGATATGGCCTCGTGGTTCGATCGGGCGTTCGAGGGAACGGCGGAATTGACTTACGAAAATGCGCTGCGTTGGTTCGGTCTGCAATTCATCTCGCCGCAACGCCAGGGACCCACGGCGTGGCTGGGCGCGGTTACCAAGGCGGACGGGCATCGGCTGTTGGTCAGCCAAATCCCACGCAAAACTCCGGCGGCCGATGCGGGCCTGAACGCCGGCGACGAAATTGTGGCCATCGGTGATCATAAGATTCGCGCCGACCAGTGGGAAAGCGAGTTGGCCAACCACCATTCGGGTGAGAAGACAACGCTGCTGATTGCGCGCCGTGGACGCGTCATGAAGTTGGACGTAACTTTTGGAAAGAGCCCCGCCGAAAGCTGGGAACTGCAAGCAAATCCCGACGCTCCACGCGAGGCCCTGGCGCACCGCGAGGAGTGGGACCGCGTTCGTGCTCAATAAAACAGATACTTCCGCCATTGATCGTCGCTCTTGCCGAGCAGGCGCATCAGATGGCGGCTGGTGTGAAGGCTGAACGGGCGCGGGGCTCGGACCAACTTCATTCCCGATTCGTCAGGTGTGCGATTCCCTTTTCTGTTATTGCATTGATGGCAGCACGCGACGAGATTTTCCCAAGTCGTCTCGCCGGAACGCGACCGTGGGATGACGTGATCGAGTGTGAGCTCGATGGCCGGCGAGGAACGCAGGCAATACTGGCATGTATAGCGATCCCGCATGAGGATGTTTTTTCGCGAGAGCGCGCGAGTCTGGTGTGGAATCCGGCGATACTCCAGTAGCCGGATAACGGATGGCAGTCTCATCGTCTCGCGCGAAGCGTGGATAGTTAGCGGCGTGTGTTCCTCCGCCTTGGCGACGCCCTTCAGAACTAAGACAAGGGCACGGCGAGCGGCGCAGATGTTGATGGGCTCGTAACTCGCGTTCAGGACAAGCACAGGTTTGTGCAATCGATCCAGACTAGGCATTCACACCACTCCCAGTTGAGCTGAAGTCAGATGGCGAACTCACAACAGTTGATTTGCGCCGGTCGACACGGGCCAACGCCAGTACGGATACTCGTTTCGCACCGGCGCGTTTCAACAGCGCAGCGCAGGCAGCGGCCGTAGCCCCGGTGGTCATCACATCGTCCACCAAAAGCACGTGTAGATTTTTCACGGAAATTTTGGAACTAAGCGCGAAGGCGCCGGATACGTTGGCCCGGCGCTCGGAGTTCGTCAGTCCCGCTTGTGGAGCAGTGCGCCGTTTGCGGCGGATCACGCGCGATACCGGGGAATCGAGACGCTTGGCGAGCGCCTTGGCCAAAAGCTCGGCCTGGTTGAAGCCGCGATCCCAACGGCGAGTCCAGTGCAGAGGCATGGGAACGACGAGATCGAAGCGATGCTCGCGTGGCAACGCTTGTGCCATCAACCGGGCGAGGGGCGTGGCGAGAGGCTTGACCCGGCCGTATTTGAACAAGTGGATCAGCTTGCGCAAGGGGCCGTCATATTCACCATATGCGAAAGCCGCGTCGAAGCCGGCCAGGCCATCGCGGCAAATGCGGCACCGGCCGTCTGGCATCAGTGGCGAATCGCTGAGATAGGGAGTGCCGCAGGAAATACAGAAATGCTCGGCGATGAACGGTTTTGGAGTAGCCAGGCAGGGCGAGCAGACAGGAATTCGAGAGACTTCCGAGAGGGGTTTCCCGCAGAGGCGGCAGTCATCCGGAAAGACAAGGTTGAGCAATACTGCCGGGAACTTCTTAGCAGCGGATAAGACGATTTCAGGCTTTCGTGCCAGTAACCATCGACTGGGGAAGACTCACCTCCACCAAGGAACATTTTACTACGGATTTGATCCCGGCGTTTGGCACACGAAGCTGGATGCTTCGTCGGTGCTCCCTGTGCCTCGATATTTGGCGGTCCGCGGGTATGGGCAGAGGGGACGCGTTCGATCCACTTTGCCATCGATCGCGTGAGAAGCTACGATTTGATCCGGGGGCTTCGCTCCTTCCACCCACTGTTCGAGTGCGCCGATGGAATCGAACTGGCTTGGACCGTCGCCGCCGGAGCAATGCGTCATTCCCGGCGCCATGAACAGGCGCACCGAGTCCTGTGTCCCAGTCTTGGCGGACAGCACGCTTTGGTAATAGTTGATGCTGTTTTCAGGCGCGATGAGCTGATCGTTCCAACCGTGATATATGAGCAGCTTTCCACCGTGCGAGATGAACTCCTTCAGGTTGGGATCGGTCGCGTTGATGGTGTTGTTGTCGAGTTTGTCGGCCAGGGCCACGTCGGTATCGAAATTCAGAGTGCGAAAGTCCCAGTTCGGATTCTTGAAGACAAGGTATTTGAAGTGACTATCCACGATCGCAAATGGATCCGGCCCTCCTGCTAGTGCGGCCCATGTGAGTTCGCTACCGATGGCGAGGCCGGGAAAGACTTGCTGTCCCGTATGGGGATTTTTCGGTCCGGCATAGATTTTCCTGGCCGCTTCGACCTGTGGCGCCGTCAGGCAAACGGCGGTATCGGCATCTTTGCATAACAGAATGCCGGGATCAAAATGGCAGCGTCTGGGATCTTCGAGAACGCCGTCCTTCACGCCGTCGAGCCCATCGCAGGCATCGAGTACGGCTTGGTGAATCAGCGCATATTTTTCTTTCGGGATGTAGCTGGCCGGATCCTTGAGGGTTGCCAGGGCGGGCCAGAGATCGCCTGCCATGAGATGGGTCCAATAATTGGCGGGGGCGCCGGCGATGATACCGTCGTAATCGCGCGGAAAGCGTTGTGCTTCTTTCAAGCCCTGTTTACCGCCAGATGAGCATCCGTTCCAGTAGGACAGACGCGCTCCGTTGCCGTAGAACGCGGCGGTGATCGCCTTGCCCTTCACGGTCATTTCGTGGACCGCGCGGTAGCCGAAGTCGATGACTTTCTCCGGGTGTCCGAGAGCGAAGCTGGCATCGTTTCCCGGCCCGTCGTGCCCGGTGTTTGTGGATGCAGTGGCGTAGCCGCGCTTGAGCGCCTGGATCATGCCGGGATAGCTGATCGCGCCCGACCAGCCGCCATTACCGACTCCGAGAAACTTGCCGTTCCACCCCGAGGCGGGCATCCAGACTTCAATCTTGATCTCGGAGTCGCCTGTCGGTTTCAGCGTGGCAGCCACGCGGCAGAAGGCGATGTCTTTCAGCGCCGGTCCGCCCCGCGGGAACGCACCTGCGGGGACGGACTGGGCAAGCGTAATAGTGGTATCGGACAGCGCCAGACTTTCGCATGTTGCGGCAGCTAGAGGAAGAGCTGTTAGGAGGAGAGCAGCCCCGAAAAGGTAAGATTCACGCACGATGGAGACCTCGGACTAGAAAAGTATACTGCGTATTTCCCGGTTCCTGTCCGAAGAGAATAACAGGACACCGTCCGAGTGAGGGAAGATGGTTATTCAAATGCTAGAGCGAGAACCGCTCAATGTAGCCGAAGCGCTACAGCGGATCGGGGGCGACGAACAGCTTCTCAGAGAGATCGCGGGATTGTGTCTCGAAGAATATCCGAAGCTGCTCGGTGAGATACGTGTGGCGATTTCGGCTCGTAACTCGAAGAACTTGGAGCACGGCGCACATACTATGAAGGGCGTGGTATCGAACTTCGCAGCGGAAAACACGAGGCAGGCAGCCTTCGCGCTCGAGCTGATTGGACGCAGTGGGGATCTTACGAAAGCGGGCGCGGCTCTGGCAGAACTCGAAATGGCGCTGAGGGCATTGCATCCGGAGTTGGAGAAGCTGGCGCGGGGTTAAAGGCGTTCGAAAATCGGCCGAAGAAGACCAGTCTGCTATAGTGTGAAATGTTCGCTCCTTCGCTATGACAACAACTTCTTCTGTGCGGGAAATCGTTTGCGCCCACAGTCCGGACTCTGACGATGCCTACATGTTTTATGGCCTTGCGACGAAGAAGATTCGTTCGCGCTCCGTCAACTTTCATCACGTGCTCGAGGACATCGAAACGCTGAATCGAAAGGCAATGGAGGGCGCGTACGATCTCACGGCAATTTCCTACCACGCTTACCCCTACGTGGCGGACAAATATCTTCTGATGGCCAGCGGGTCGAGCGTTGGCGACGGCTATGGACCGATCGTGATCGCAACGCGGCCGATGGCGCCGGAAGAATTGAAGGGCAAAAAAATCGCAGTCGCGGGGAAGATGACAACGTCGTATCTTGCGATGAAGTTGATCGAACCTGACTTCGAAGCGGTTGTGATGCCGTTCGACAAGATCACCGACGCGGTGGCGGATCATTCCGTGGACGCGGGACTGGTAATTCACGAAGCGCAGCTTACGTACGGGAAGGGTGGATTCCAGAACGTGCTCGATTTGGGCCGGTATTGGAAAAAACATTACGATCTGCCTCTTCCGCTCGGCGCAAACGCCCTGCTGCGAACGCTTCCCTCCGGCATTCAGAGCGAATGCTGCCGGATGATGCGGGAAAGCATTCAGTACGCGATCGACAACAATGAGGAAGCGCTGAATTATGCGATGCAATTCGCGCGTGATATGGAAGCGCCGCTGGCGGAGAAGTTCGTCGGCATGTATGTGAATCACTACACCGTGGATGCCGGCGAGTTGATTCCGAGGGCCGCTCAGAAATTGTTGGATCTTGGGTTTGAGGCCGGGATTATCCCTAATAAGATTATTGTTGAGTTTGTCCGCTAAACCCGCCAGCCGCGAATTCACGCCGATAACTGCTTGGTTCGGCGACGTAGTAGCGAGACGGCTAAACCCAGTAGCAGTCCGGCGCCTAGTCCGAATCCAATCATGGCTATACGGTTGGGAGTAAGCGGCCTCTGGGGTAGGTTCGCTGGAGTGATGACTTTCATACTGTCATGAAAGTGCCGCATCAGCTCTACGTTCGCTCGCATAAAACCAGATACCAATTTCGCCGTGACCTGCTGCGCTTTATAGCGGTCGGGATAGGCAAAAGATATCTGGAAAGCGGTTCCTAAAGCAGGCGCGATACGGATATCACGCTGCATGCTCGCGACGACATCTTCTATCGGCCGCTTCGCTCGGTCATCTTTATAGAGGCCGTAATCTTCGATGATCTGCTTCAGCGCTTGCCGACTGAGAGCAATCTTAGCCAACTCGTTTACGGCTATTGGGGCCGCGGTCCCGTCCAGCATCTCAATTTGGATCACTACGGTCGATGCGAATCGAGGTGGCATCGCAAATGTCGCTAGCGCTCCGGCGAGTGCGCCTAGGAGACCGAATACAGTTGCAATCCATACGACCCTGGAACTCTTGACGCGCATCTCCAATCCTCCTTTGAAGACATTGAAAACGTCCCACCACGATGGATTCACATCATCGAGCAGGCAATCGAACTCGGTTCCGTACCGTTCCCGCCAAGCCTTGGGGTACAACTTGGCGGCGACGAATTGGGCCAGCTTTCTCATGAGGGTTTCAGCCTTCGCACTCCGGCTTTTACTATCTGACTCAGATTTTTCAATTGGGATTGAAGCTCGAGACGGCCTTGAGGCGTGAGCCGATAGGGGCGGCGCCGGTCGTCCGTCTCAACCGGACGAATCCAGCCACGCTCTTCCAGACGCGTAATTGCTCCATATAACGTTCCGGGCCCCAGACGCACTCCCGCGAAGGTGTGAATATCCGCGATCATTGCGTAGCCGTGCTTTTCCCCGTCGGCGAGGCTTGCGAGTACAAGTAGAGAAGGATCGGACATGTCTATTACGTGTTACGTAATATCGTGGCACGTACTACGTGGCTTGTCAACTACAACTTTTTGGCTGTGATCGCGTAGTCGAGTGCGCCGAAGAAAGCCTCTCGAAAGTCCTGCGGCAGCGAGGCGAGCGAGGGCATCGACTCCGCCGCCGGTGAGTGGCGATGCGTCTCCAATTTCCCGAAGCCGAATTCTTCCAGATAGAAGGCGAGTTGCGCGGGTGGAATGGGACGCGTGTGTGTTGGATCAAGATAAAAGTGCGTGGAAAAGATTGCCAGGCACTCGGGGTTCGGTGTTTCTAATGCGATTACACCTCCGCGGCGCAGTTTTGTGCTCGCCAGCTTGATGAGTTCGGGGAGACTCTCCGGCGGAAGATGTTCGATTACTTGCGATGCATTGAGGCCGTCGATTGCACCGTCGGCGAGGTCGTTGAGATATGCGTACAGATCGGCGATCTCCGCTTCAAGGCCTTTGCTTTTGCAGAGCTCAACTGATTCGCGATCCAGGTCTATTCCTCTCGCTTTGATGCCCGCGTCTCGCATTACTTCGAGGAACTCGCCTCGCCCGCAGCCTAGATCGATTATGTCCGTGCAGCCCTGGAAGAAGGGTATGTAGAATCGCTGTCTCTCGCGGACGTAGTCTTCCGTGCCCCGGAATTTCTCCGCGAACTTCGCGTAGTCGAATGGGAAAACCGCCTGTGCCCCGGCGGACACCGGTGGCACGGCGTTCTGAGTCTGAGCGAGCGCCGCCCGCTGGCGCACTAGCCGCAGTTCACTGTGAATGATCCGCTCAAATTCGAGGCGTAGACGCTCGACGTCGACCCAGAGCCGCTGCTGAATCTCGATATGCGATTTTTCGGCGGTAGCTGTGAACTGCGCGTGCTGCCAGTTCACGCTATCGCGGAAGTTTTGCTCCATGGTCGTGGCGCGATGCGAGAAGCCGGATTGGAGATCGGCGACGCTGCGTAGGAATTGCACCTCATTGGTGAACAGCTTGCGGTCCCATTCCTCGCGCCAGTGAATCCAGTTGGTGCGCATGTCATAGAGCTGCGCAATCTCCTGGCGCATGGCGGCGTTTTCCTCGCGCAGGGACTCCGATTCCCGCCGCACATCGTCGAGGCGGCCCGCCAGCACAACGATGGAGCGATTAGCTTCTGTAAGCGCTTCGAGTACTGAATCGACGCAGCGCATGACCGAACGGTTGTACTCCACCTGATCGCGAACAAACCAGCCTAGCGCACGCGAGATTGTCCGCTTCACGCTCTGGATGCTGTCGTTGACGATTCCCGCCGGGCGTGGGTTCACCGATCCAATAGCAGCCACCTTGGCTTCGGCGGAGTCGCGCGCGTGGACGATTGGCATCAGGTCGGCCAAAGGCACGCCCAGTGTTCCGCCGGCTGTGCCGCCACTCGGATGTTGGGCGCGCACACGCTCCTGAATCTGGCGAATGGCGGCGGCGAGTTCGTCCGCCTTCGGATCATCAACACCGTTATTTGCGGTCACGCTTCTTCTTGCTCCAGGTGGCTGTAACCTTCGAGTTGATTCCGCCGCGCGGGGTGAATTCGCCGATGACTGTCGCCTCGATGGGATTGCAGGCCTTCACCACGTCGCGAAGGAATTTGTTGACCACGTTCTCGTAAAAGATCCCAAGATTGCGGTAAGAGAGCTCGTACATCTTCAAGGATTTCAGTTCCAGACAGAGTTCGTCGGGAATATAGCGCAAAGTCAGTTTCCCGAAATCGGGCAGTCCTGTCTTGGGGCAAACCGAGGTGAACTCAGGAATGACGATTTCGATCTCGTATCCGGGATATTGATTCGGCCAGGTTTCGATCTCCGGCAGCTTTGCATCGATACCTGAGACGGCGTGCTCGTCTGTGTAACCGCGCTTCATGCGTTCACCAAAATTCTGGCCAGATGCTCCAGGAAGAGGCCGACATCGGTGACTACGCCGACGGCCTGGCCTGTGCCACGGTCGCTGACCTTGGTCGCGACTGCGGGGTTGATATCGACGCACACGATCTTCACCCAGCTTGGCGACATGTTGCCGATCGCGATCGAATGCAGCATGGATCCAAGGCAAAGCACAAGACCCGCGCCCTTCAGATGCTGAGCGCAGAGATCCTGAGCGGCATTCATATCGGTAATGGTATCGGGCAGCGGACCATCGTCGCGCAGACTGCCGGCCAGGACGAACGGAACGTTATTTTTCACGCACTCATACATGATTCCGCTGCGAAGCTTGCCTTGTTCCACCGCACCGGCGATGCTGCCGCAGTTATTGATGGCATTGATCGCTCGCATATGGTTGCGGTGCCCGTGCTCTTCCTGCCTTCCGTCAGCCAGACGCACTCCAAGAGAGGTTCCGATAATGGCCGCCTCGGCATCGTGAACGCCCAGTGCATTCCCGCTAAGGAGAGCCTGCACATAACCGCCACGAATGAGGGCGGCCAACGGAATGGCGCCGCCGGTGTGGACGACCACGGGTCCGGCGACAACGATGATCTTTTGTCCGGCTTCACGCGCGGCGCGAATCAGTGCGGCGGTTTGCTGCACCGCGGTTTCCACCTGCCGCTCGGAGGAGATGCCGTTGCTCATGAACGCGAACGAGAGACGGTCGCGCTCCTTGGCTTCAGGAACTACGCGAATGCCGCGCATGCCAACGACTGCCTGATCTCCGGCGCGCAGGTCACGAAGTTTACGGCAGAACGCGCGGCCATCTTTGACGACGATCATCGCGTCCATCCGCTGGTCGTCAACTTGTATCCATTGCTGTTTGAGGCGGACGTAGGTGCGATGGTTGGTTGTGGAGTAGAAATCCTCCGGCGCGCACTTATCCTTCTCGACGGTTTTCAGTTCAATATCCGCGTGATCGACCGGCGAACAGCCGAGGCTGACCAGTTGCTCCAACAGCAGGTCCATCAACTCGCGGCTCGGCGCTTCGATGCGCAGACGGAGCTTCGACGGGTCGCTGTTGGTACGGCCGATCTGGAACTGTTCGACTTCGAAACGGCCTTGAAACTCGACTACCGTGTCGAAGATCTGCTCCATGATGTGGGAATCGATGATGTGTCCCTGGGTCTCCACTACTTCGGAGACAGGGGCGAGAAGGGGAGTGGACATTAGGGCTAACCGGGGCTAACTTTCAGGATAACCCGGCTGCAAAAAGAAAATGGTTCCAAGTGACCAAGGTGACAGCCCGTTCTCCGACCGGCATGCTCCGGTCTGAACTTGGCGAATTAGAGCTGCCGAGTATTCCGCTCTCGCTCCGCGCTGCGGTTTTTAGACCGCCTCGCCTCAATGCTTAAGCGTTCCACTGCTTGCCTGCTCCATCCGAAGCTGGATTCTCGTGACGACCTTTCTCTCGCCTACAGCGACCTCCCGGTTTCCCGAGCTACCGCGGCAGGGTCAACGATTCCGATCTATCACTTCGATTCCTCACCGAGCATTCGCTGAACCCGTTCGGTTCCAGACTCCCCTCCTCGCTCGCCATCTCTGACGGTGCGGGGAAGATCTACATCTAAAACCCGTTGAACTTCGATGTGCCCAGTTCTACTGAACCGCTCTTAAACCGCCGCTCCCCTTAGGGCCTTTTTTACCCACCGGCTCGTAGCGCTCGATTCAATCCCGATCCAGTTAGCTTACCTCTGCTCAATGCCCGATTTCTGTTCGCTCCCCAACGGCGCAAAAATTTTTTGGTTAATACTGCCGTCAGATCATCGTTCCCAGTCCGCTACATCTTGCCAGGTTTGCCGTTCCTTTAACCTCTTGGAACCATCTACATGATGCGCCGAAACACGATTGCAGTCAAATAGAAATTAGAGTTTTGCACTGATTTTCCAATGGTTTTATCTCTTTTGTAATCAAGTGTTTACAGCATGATACGGAAGACTTTCTTGTGAATAAACCACATCTAATGAGGAATGTTCTGTCACTCGGGCCGCAGCTTCAAAATCATACCGGTGTCAGTAGCAAGCCAAGCTGTATTGGAATCAATCGCACTGATAATGACGCGCGTAGCAGTCGCTCGATAGTCAACATCCATATCCGTCCAGGTGGTGAGATCGGCGCTTCGCAAAACTCTGACAGGCATCGGAATAGGGCTGTGCGCTACGGTGCCGGCAGGCTCTATTCCCGCTGCAAACGCGGCGTCGTCGGTAAGGGCGATGCCGGTAATTGTGCGATCCTTGCGGCGCAGCGAACTTGAGCTTTTACCTGTCTTGAGATCGACTCGAATCACTTCCGACGACCAGGGGAACGGGTCCTCAAACTCCACCAGACCTAATCCCCGCCCTTTGGATCCCAGACGGAAATTCGTAATCTGGCCATAGATAGTCGAAGCTTCCGGAGCCCAATGCTCGCCGGCATCCTGCGTTTCGAAGAAGAGAGTGATGTTCGGGCGTTCGCGGCGTTTTGCGTCGGCGTCCAGCCAGGCCGGCATCGAATCGTTCCAGGACGGCGGATGCGACCGGCCGATGATCATGCCGTTTTTCTTGTTCAGGAACTCGATCAACGTGTAGGCGGTGAATTCGGGAGTCGTTTCGACCTTCGCGGCAGGCTCGACTTTCGTCCACGTCTTGCCGCCGTCTTTTGTCTCAATAATGGTCTTGGCAAGACCGACAGCCCATCCGTGATCGGGCGTGATGAAGGCCGTGCGAACCAGATTCTTCTGCTTACGGATCTTCTTCCAGCTTCGGCCCGATTCATCGGTGAACCAGACGCCCTCGGTGGTGACCATCCAACCGTTGGCTTCATCGAGGAAAAACAACGAAACGCACGGCTCCTTGACCGGTACGAAGGTCCAGGTCTTGCCTCCGTCGCTGGTGACGAGCGCAGTGGGCTTGGTGTTCCCTTTCTTAGTGAGCGATCCGATGGCGATACCGCGCGTTGCGGACGGAAAGGTCATGTCGACGATGGAAAGCGACGAGCGATCTTCGTCGTAGAAGTACAACATGTCCCAGCGAGCCGCAGCCAAACGAACGGAAAACGCCGCGAGCAACAGCAGATGGAAGCAAAGTGTACGGTGGAGACGCAAAGGAATCAGGGCCGGGTGCCGGACGAGAGCACAAGCTCAACGTGATTTTCCATTTCAATGCCGGCCGCGGCCATGCGCGCCAGCATAAGCAGACAACCAACCTGTTCGCCGACCGTAGTCAACAGTTCCATTTCGCTACCTGTATGCGAATGTGGCTGCCTGTGCTGAACATTGATAACGCCGACGACACGATTGCGCGAGATCACCGGCGCGGAAAGAAATGCTTCATAAGTATCTTCCGGAAGGTCCTTGAAGAATTTGAAACGCGGTTCGTTGTAAGCTTCGCGGGAAATCGCCAGAAGCCGGCGTTCCCTAGCTACCCATCCGGTCAGACCTTCGTCCAGCTTCAGGCTTACTTTGCCGATGGCGCTGGGATGAGGCGTATTGGAGGCGCAGAGCACGAGACGGTCCCGATCAAGAAGATAAACGAGGCACGAATCGCAGCTCATGAACTCCACGACCAGCGAAACCACAGCCTGCAGAACTTCGGAAAGGCTCATGTCCCGAACCATGTAACGGCTGATCTTCTGGAACAGCCGGAGCTGTTCCTCCGCGCGTGTGAGGCGCTGTTCGAGTTCTCTTCCTCGGTTGGACACTCAGCCTCTATTATCCACCCTAAGTGGCTCGCGCAAGGGCCACCTCAGTATTGCGTTAGACCTTCGGTGAGTTCGACATAGGTTCCGAATGGATCGGTGAAGAAGGCGATAGCCAGTCCGGCGTTGGGAATCTGGCGGTATGCGACGTCGAATTTCACGCCGCCTGCTTCCAATTTTTTGCAGAACGCCTCGAGTCCTTTCACCTCAAACCCTATGTGGTCGAGACCCCGCCCTTTGGTGGGAGCCGGAGCAGCCGTCGCGGCCGAAAAGCTGAGATTGGCGCCGGGAATATCGGCCGCTTCAAATTTGCCGCGGCGGCCTGGTTTTGCATCGAACGTTTTCACGTACCAGGCCTTCGTGTCGTCCACCGACAGCGAGTAGAAATGGACATGGTGGTGCATGATCGGCGATTCCTGCGTCTTGTTCTCGCTAAGTTCGATGCGTACCATATCGGGACCATTGAACATGAACTGAACACCGTTGGCGTTATCGTCGCATTTGAATCCGGCTGCTTGGAGTTTCTGCCGGTAGCCTGCGAGGTCGCGAACGGTGAAGCCAATGTGGTTCACGCTTGACCCAACAGTGCCTCCGCTCGGATCGCCTTTCTTGATAAAGACGAGGACACCGGGGAATTTGACGATTTCGTTGTTACCGAGTGGTTTCACGGCCGTGCCGCCGAGCATACCGACCCAGAAATCCTTGGCGGTGGCGGGATCCTTGGCGTTCAAGTGGTAATGCCCCATCGCAACTCCGGAATCGAAGGAGGTAACCTGAGCGAAGGCTGGGAATGCGAACGTGGCGGACAGGGCCAGCGAGAGAATTGATATTTTCACGACGGCTACAAGAATACCAGTTTCATGCGTCTAAGCAAGGGTGGATGACAAACGCCCGCTACTGGCTGCGCCGCTCATTCTTTATCTCTTGGTAGACAATTAGCTATTTCAAACGAGTCAATTGGAGGACCGCTGATCTACAGAGCCGCGAAACATGAATTTCGCTTCCACCGCGCTCAGTGATGCGTGGGCGTCAAGGGTGAGAGCGCGACAAAACTGAGCAAAATCAATCCGAGAGAATGACCATAAGTGTACTCGACCAGCCCGGCGACGCAGAATGCGGCTACTGCTACGATCGCCGTCCCGGATAGGAACTTGGCCTCGCGATCGGGAGCGTACCTGAATGCGCGAAGCAGGTCGTTCATCAGCATGGCAAGAAAAAGTGCAGCCGCGGCCACAACGGGAACACCGAACTGAGCTACCAGCTGAACCACGTTATTGTGCAGGTGCCCGTGATAGGCAGGAATGGTTTCCTTGGGCGGCACATACTCTACATAGAGTTTCTCCACACGGCCGGGACCTACACCAGTTAGCGGCCGGTCAACCACCATCCCCCAACCAACGCGCAACATTTGTAAGCGCTCGGAGTTCGAGTAGTAACCTGGCTGAAAAGACTCGGTCACGCGGGCCTTGACGCTGCCGGGAGCGATACTGAACAGCACGAAAGGAAGAAAAGGAAGACCCCATATCCATTTCGAATGCCGGCGCAGAAGGTGTGCCGCCGTCAACAGCAAACAGCACAGCCACAACATGCGCGTCAGGCTCAGAACAATCGCCACGCACTGAATCGCAAGCAAAGGAAGCGTCCATCGCCGCCACTCGGGATAGAAGTGCAGAAACTCAAGCAGCGCTCCGAACACCAGAACCTCGATGGTCGCGTAGATCATCCAGTGATGCAAGAGACCGCCCGTGCGCAGGTAGAGGCTGGGATCAGTAGCCATCGCGATCTCCGGCCGGTAGCGAATCGCACGCGCCAGGAAGGCTATGATCACGGAGGCCGAACTAAACGTGGCCGTCACGAAAACACCACGCCAAATGGCGACTCGCAGTTCCGCGCCATCGATTGCCGGTAGGGTCAAAAAAAGAGTTCCAAGCAGCAGCAGGTGCCGCATTTCGCCGAGTCCGGGGCCAAGTTCAGGTGAGCGCAGCCAACTCGCAACTTCCAGTGCCGCCCACACCAACCAAAACCAGAATACGCGCGGCAAGTAGAGATTCTCACGGCGCTGCGCAATCGTAATCACCCGCGCCACAACCGCGATCGCTAGGAAAAACTCGGTGACCGCAATGGAAATCGGAACCGCACACAACGCAATGCTTAAAGCTATGCTGTCGATTCGCCGCTCGCTCCACAAATAGCGCGTAGTCACGAGAAGACTAGTCACTACTTAGGAGATGCGGATGGGTATAACGGATTTCCTCGAGAAGCCGGCTTTTACAAAGTGTTTACAACCACTAGAAACTCGGAGAGTTCGAACGGGAACGCACAGGATTTTCCAGATTCAACAATCCAACGAGGTTAAGGGCCTGATCCGGTTCAGAATTGCCCATGAACCAACGCCAGACGTTTCCTGTCCGCAAATTCTCCGCGCTTAACATCGAAATACCCACGTCGATGCCGATCACATCCGGGCTCACCCATCCCGAGCTCGGATTAAATGCATCGGCGAATCCATAGCGGCCGTAGATCTTCTTGCCATACATCAACAGCATTGTCCGCATGGCGGGAATACAAATTTCTGGCGCGAACATCAGCGAACCAGCGGCAGCGCTCGGTACGATGGTGCCATCGATACGCGAGTCCGATAGAGAAGAGCCCCAATCGGTATAGCCCTTGATGCTGTCGGAAGCAGTCACGCCCCACACGTTTTTCGAATAGGCAGGGTATTCCTGCGAGAGCATTTTGCTGAAAACTTCCTGCTGCGCACGAGTGGCCGCTACCGAATTTGCGAAATAGTTCACGTGCGGGACCGTGGAACTCATCGTCAGCGCCGCTGGAGATCCCCGGTGACGAAGATCGATCCACGCTTGCGAATACTGATGAATGAACAAAGGCCCGCCGCCGACGTAGACATAGCCGCCCACGTTCACAACAGGCAGCTTCCATTCATACCAGGTGTCGCTGGAAATCGGATGCGTTGGCGAGCCGATCCCGAGCACATAGAGGATCATCATTTCGCTGTAGGTATCCCAACGGAAAGGCAGAAAACCTCGCTCCGGTTTCCAGCCGTGCGAAAAGTACTTCTTACTGCCATCCATCATCCAGGGAAAATCTACGCGGCTATAGATTTCATTCGCCAATTCCGCAATCTCCGGATCGCCGTAGAAATATTGACGAGCAGTGAGAATCCCGGCAAGAAGGAGCGCCGTGTCGATAGAGGAAACTTCGCTCTTCCATTGCCGCTGGCCGGTGTTGGCGTCGAGAAAATGATAAAACCACCCGTGCTCCTGCGGCGCTTCCAGAGCAAAGAAACGCAGCGCCGCCACTACTCTTTGGCGAGCCGTATCGCGACTGATCCATTTGTGGTCGGCGGCAATGCAAAAGGCAGTGAGACCGAAGCCTGTGGCCGCGATGCTTGCTACTCCGATCTGATTCCGCCGGTCTTCCGGACCACCGCTGGCCGGTGCCCGATCCAACACGAGGCCCGTTCTCGGATTCGTGTGATCCGAAAAATACCGGAAGGCCCGCCGCGAAAGATCGTCCACTAAGTCGGTGTCTAGCTTGCTAAGTGGCTGGCTCGCCGCAGGTTTCTCAGCGGTCAGAAAGCAAAGAAGGGTAAGACTTCCCCAAAAACGGCGGTCGGGCCAAAGCATAGTCTTCTGTAATCACTATAACAAGTTACCGCTTCCTAAACTCATAGAGAAGAGCCACCCATAGGACGCGCGCCACCCAATAGATTCGACTGGCAGATAATGAAGTCGTATCCATGCGCATCCTTACCACGATTACGTTTCTAACCATCACTGGACTCATGTTTTCGGCTTGCTCGCCGTCTGGTTCCGACACATTGAATGCCGAGAAGAAGGCGATAGTTCCGGCGCCCGACCAGCCAACGCCTGCGGCAGCTCAACTA
This sequence comes from Bryobacteraceae bacterium, assembly GCA_963770345.1. Lineage (GTDB taxonomy): Bacteria > Acidobacteriota > Terriglobia > Bryobacterales > Bryobacteraceae > CAVYPH01. Next base: position 143,247 of record CAVYPH010000006.1, read on the forward strand.
CCGGGTATGCCCCCGGTAATCGATCCGAACGATATCTATTCGGAAGATCACGTGGGCAAGTTGAGCGAGGCTGTCAAGGATTTGCCGGAGCGAGTCTATGTGCCCAACAGCGGCAGTAACACGGTGGACATCATCGATCCGAAAACATACAAGATCATCGGTCACTTCGCCGTGGGCAAACAGCCGCAACATGTGGTTCCATCGTGGGACCTGAAAACTCTGTGGGTACTGAACGACAAGGGCGACAGTCTCACTCGCATCGACCCAAAGACGGCCGCGAAGGGCGAAACGATCCCGGTGCTCGATCCCTACAACATGTACTACACACCCGATGGCAAGTTCGCCATTGTGGTCTCGGAGGCCCGCCGAGAGCTGAATTTTCACAACGCCCAGACGATGAAACTCGTCCAAACCCTGAAAGTTCCCTGTCGTGGTGTGGACCACATGGACTTTTCGCCGGATGGCCTCTATCTGATCGCAAGTTGCGAATTTTCTGCGCAAATGATCAAGGTGGATGTGGCCGCGAAAAAAGTGATCGGCACCCTACACATTGATCGTGGCGGCATGCCGCAGGACGTGAAGCTTTCTCCCGACGGCAAGGTTTTCTATGTGGCAGATATGGAGGCCGACGGAGTTCACATGATCGATGGCGATAGCTTCAAGGAAATCGGTTTCGTCCCAACCGGCAAAGGCGCGCACGGGCTCTACGCGAGCCGCGATTCGAAGGTTCTCTACGTGTCAAACCGCGGCGAGGGTAGCATCTCGCTCATCGATTTCGCCACACGCAAGGTGGCAACGAAGTGGCAGCTTCCCGGGGGTGGGAGTCCGGACATGGGTGGGGTTTCGGCCGACGGCAAAGTACTCTGGCTGGCCGGCCGCTACAACGCCGAGGTGTATGCGATTGACACCACCGAGGGTAAACTGCTGGCGCGAATCCCGGTCGGGAAGGGTCCACACGGTCTGTGCTTTTATCCGCAGCCCGGGCGATATTCGCTTGGACACACAGGCGTGTTCCGGTAAGCTGGATACAATCCTTGGAGGGTGCAACAACAATGAAACGCCGATTTCAGAAGTTGATTCCCGCGCTGACGTGCGCGTTCCTGCTAATGCTGCCGATCTATGCGGCGGACAAGAAGAGTGAAGGAACCGCGAAGGGTGGCAAGACCGCTCCAGCGAAGCCAGTGGATTTGAATGCTGCCAGCCAGTCGGAACTTGAAGCGATTCCCGGCGTGGGCGCTGCAACCGCGAAAAAGATTATCGCAGGCCGCCCGTATTCGTCGACAAAGGATTTAGCGAAGGCCGGCTTGCCGGCGAAGACGGTTGACGCGATTACACCAATGTTGACGGTGGGCAGCGCTCCCGCAGCACCAGTTAAAACAGCCGCCGCTCCTCCACCGCCTGCCCTGTCGAAAGCTGCCGCATCAACAACCGCATCCAGTCCGGCGGCCAACGTGGTGGCTCAAACCCCGCCGGTCCCTGGTATGGTTTGGGTGAACCTGGAAACGAAGGTTTACCATAAGCAAGGCGACCGCTGGTACGGCAAGACAAAGAAGGGAAAGTTCATGACGGAAGACGACGCGAAGCGCGGCGGGTATCGCGAGGCGAAATAGGTTATTCGGGCTCTTCAATCAACTGATCGAGGAGCCCCGCAAGCTTTTTGGTGCGGTAGGTGACGTCATGCTTCAATGACTGCATCTCGCGTTCCAGTAATTGCAAGCGATCCTGCAAGTGGAGACACGCCAGCACGGCGATGCGCGTCGAATCGTTGTTCCCCGATTTAGCGATGGTAGTCATCAACTCGTCCACTTCGTGCGCGGCGTTCTCCAGATCGGAGGGATCTCCCGCGACGAGCAACGAGTAAGTCTGATTGTAGATGTTGAGCCGGACCGGTTTTTTGTCTTGCGTTCCGGGACCCATAAATTAATCTTAACTGGAGCCGAGAAGGTCCATCTGGCCGAGTAACTTCTCAATCCGCGTGCGCACCTGTTTGCGTTCGGCGCGGATCAATTCGAGCTCTTCGGTAAGAGCAGCTACCTGTTCCTGAAGTTCCGTAGCGGCTGTAACCGCCGCGGCTTTCTCCGCCAGAGCCTCGTCCACTTTCTTCTGGACCGACTCCTTCTCTTTGCGCAGTTCCGTGACAAGCTGGACGGCGCGAACGATACGCTCTTCCAGACTGGCTAACGAATCGGATTCTTCGACACGAGCGGTTGTGGCCATAACTGATTACTGAACGTTAGTGAACGCTGCCTTCGACTTTTCCACTAGAGTGCGGAATGCATTCTCGTCAGACACGGCGATATCGGCCAGCACTTTGCGGTTCAGCGTAATACCCGCCTTATGCAGTCCACCGATAAACCGGCTGTAAGAAGTCCCGGATTGCTTGCAAGCAGCTCCGATGCGGATGATCCATAGTTCGCGGAAGTCGCGCTTTTTGCGGCGGCGTCCTACAAACCCGTAACGCAGAGCCTTTTCCACCGCTTCCTGCGCGGCGCGATGCAGCTTGCTCTTGGTGAGAAAAAAACCTGACGCTTGCCGTAATACTTTGTGGCGGGAAGCGCGGCGCTTGGTACCTCGTTTAACTCTTGGCACGTTTTGTCTCCTTCGTGTTTTTCAATTTTTGAGGCGAATCGGGCACGTGCGGCGCGCCGTTCGCTCTCGCGGCTGACGGCAAGCCGTCAGTACGGAAGCATGGTTCGCAGCTTTGGCTGATCCGTCTCGTCGGCGAGAACGGCATGCTTGAGCTTCCGCTTCCGGGAACGCGTCTTCGAGGTCAGAATATGGCGCGCATTTGCATGGTGGCGCATAATCTTCCCCGTACCGGTCTTTTTAAACCGTTTAGACGCACCTTTGTGAGTCTTCATTTTTGGCATTAGAGGTTGTCCCAGGGGGATTTACAACTTTACGAGTATAGCACGACCCGGCGGCTAATAGTGTATTGCCGCTAACTCATTCGTTTCCAACCACTTCCCACCTTGCAGTCGCGATTCCAGACCGAACAATGTGATCCCGGTCGCTATCAGCGTCCGTTCAATAGGATTGGGTTCCTTGCCGTTCACCACCAGTTCCTCGAAATTGCGAACCATGAAACTCCAGTGATTATGGTTGTAGAGCTGGATGTAAAAGCACGACGCGAACGGATCCCGGCGGCCCTTGGCGCGGGCGGCGAAAAGATAGTCGCGAGTGGTTCCATTGAGGTTCAGAACGGTGGCCTTCAGGCCATCCCGATAGTGGATTTGAATCGCCTGAGGAATGGCTTTTTCATCCGGAACTACCTTGTTCACGCGAGTCTTAAGCGCCGCGTCGAGCAACGCCGGATCGGCGAGTTTCCAGACCTCCGGGCCCTCGATATAACGGATGGATTGAACGCCCGTTTCCCCGCCCTTGCGGCGCTCCGCCATCCCCTGCAGCAATTCGACCCCGTGATATGCATGCTCTTCCAGGTCCGAAAAACTGACGCAGAGCAGTTCTTCGAGTTCGATTCCGCGAGGAAATTCCAGAGCCGGACGCCGCCAAGTAAGCGGCAGCGTGGAACCAGCCATGAATGGAATTTTCATCTCCCGAACGCGATCATACATGCGGCGCGCATCCGCCCATTCGTAGCCGAAATATTTGTCGTTGTAGTAAGGGACGACGCGGCCATCGGCACGAAATACGCGGGTGATCTCGTCGAAATACCGCCAGCGCGGATACATGAAATTGCCGCGCGGGGTTCGCGGATAGTCGCCGTGTTCGCCGATGACCGCGACGGCGTCTACTGCAAGATGCTTTCCGCCGAGACAGATCGCTTCGGTGACCGATGGGTAGATCTTGATACCGTATTCGTCCGCTTGTTCCCGGGCCATGTCGTTCAGCGGAAACTGATCGACATAGAACGAGACGACATCGACCCGCGGATGATGGGTTTTTCCGTTCAGCCGGTAACAGGAAAGCAGCCGGCTCATGAAAACATCGGCGTGGGCATCCGGTCTGTAAACGTTCATCACGGCGGCAACCCGTGGCCGGCGGGGAGGGTCTTGAGCTTGGAGGGCGCCCGCAGCTGCAGGGAGCGTGAGGAAGGAACGTCGGTGCATGTTTTGATCCGTCGTGGGTTTTTCCAGTATAGTCCGATCATACCGGCGGCTCCGCTGTTATGTATTCTGGAGTAATGAGAGCATCAGCGAAACTGGCCGACAAACACTATCGTCTTGACGCCCGCAAAATCAAACGAGCGCAAAGAGCGCTCGGCGCAGCCACCGAAACCGAGACGATCGATAAAGCTCTCGATCAGGTGATCGCCGAAGATGAACGTAATCGCGCCGCACGTGAAGCGAATGAAAGGTTTATCAAGAGCGGCATCCAAATTCGTGATGTATTCGGCCGGCTTGAACAGTAGATGAGCGCTGCGCTCCTGGACTCTTCCATCTACATCGACGCGTTACGCCAAGGAGATGGCGGCGTTCTCACAATGCGTCGCCTCGGCAGCGATTCTTTCCTGGCTTAGCGCTGTCGTTCTGGAGGAATTATATGCAGGAGTCGCGAGTTCCGATCGGTACGGGATCGAGCGGCTGGAGCGCGATTTTGAACGGATCGATCGAATCCTCGTACCAAACCAGAGAGACTGGGTTCAAGCGGGTAAGCTGCTGGAGCGAGTTGGATCGAAACACGGCTTCGAGGAAATTGGCCGGGCGCGGCTGACCAATGACGCGCTCATTGCAGTCAGTGCCGCAAGAACGGGTATAACAGTGGTTACTTCGAATGCCCGCGATTTCACTCTTCTGGCGGAGTTCCAAGCGCTCCGCTGGAAATCAGTTCACTCCTGACCCGGGCCCGGTGTCATGGTGGGTTCTGGGTTGCACCGGGATCCGGCCGTGTCACGAGGGAACGTCATGTTACCAGAGGACCTTTACAGGATATTTTTGCACTTCCAAGTCCGCTGACAAAAATGCTAGGCCCTCCGCGCGGCATTGAGAAATCAAAAGGCGGTCGTAAGGGTCGTTATGGTAGGAAGGCAGTTCGAACAAGCCGTAAACGTGCGCCGGTTGCACGGATAGAACGCTCTCGATTCCGAGATGCAGCATATGGGCTTCGATGTATCCGCGGCTGACGGGCATTTTGAGTTTTCCCAGTTGATGTTTGATTGTAATTTCCCAGATGCTCAACGAACTGAGGATTAATTCGTTTTGTGGATTGGTAAGGGTCTTTGTTGCTCTCGCGGACAGCTTACGAGGCTCGGCGATGGCCCAAAGAAATACATGGGTATCGAGAAGAACCCTCACTGACCTAGAAACTCATCTAGTTCCGCATCCGTCATGGGCTTATCCCAGCCTTCAACGAATTCGATTGTCCCGACAGCACTTCCCAGAATTCGCTTTGCTTTCGGCTTGATCTTCACAAGTTTGACAAGCGGTTTACCGGCTTTGGCAATGATTACTTCTTCGCCCTGAACGGCCCGCTCGATCAGCTTGGAAAGCTGCGTCTTTGCCTCATGGATGTTCACTTCCATAGACAAAGTATGACTTAGCTAACCGGACTGAGTCAACTTGCTCTAATCCTGAGAGTCCCGCCACTCGTCGTACCATTCCATCTGGATCGCCTCCAGCTTCGACTCGTTCGATTTCGCCGGATCGTCGCTGAAGCCTTCCAATTCCGTAACCCACTTGTGCAGATCGGTGAAGCGGACGGTCAGCGGGTCGACATCCGGATACTTGTCGAGCAGCGCCAGCGCGATGTTGTCGATTTGGTCCCACGTCATTCCGGCCATCAGATCTTTGTCCCCTTCAGCGCTCCACGTACGGCGGTATTCATCATATTCTCAGCCAGATTTCTGGTGACTTCGTTCAACTTGTCGACGTAAGCGTGGATCAGGTGATGATCGTCGGAATGATACGCCAGCAGCAGTTGATTGATAGCGCGATCAATGGCCGCCCGTTCCTCGTCGCTTAACTCGTAATATGCATCGCTGCGTTTGGCCTTCTCCACTGCCGACAGAATGTTGTCCGCCTCGACGCGAATCTCGCGAACCTGGCGTTCCTTGAGGTCTTCCTCGGCCTTCTCGTACGACTCCTGGATCATTGCTTCCACCTGCTCGTCCGTCAGGCCGTACGAGGGTTTCACTTCAACGCTCTGTTCCTTGCCGGTCCGTGCATCGCGCGCGAGCACGTTCAGAATCCCGTTAGCATCGATCAAAAAACGAACTTCAATGCGAGCCATACCAGCGGGCAACGGATCGATATCCTTCAGTTCAAACCGCGCCAGACTCCGGCAATCCTTCACCAACTCGCGCTCGCCCTGCAACACATGGATGAGCACGTTCTTCTGCCCATCGACAGACGTCGTGAACGTTTCGGTCTCGCTGGCCGGGATAGTGGAATTACGATGAATGAGCTTCGAAACCACGCCGCCCATCGTCTCGATTCCCAGCGACAGCGGCGTTACATCGAGCAATAGCGTGTCCGCAACATCGCCGGAAAGAATTCCCGCCTGGACAGCCGCGCCCAGCGCAACCACCTCATCTGGATTCAGTTCGACATGCGGTTTCGAGAGGAATAGCGTCTCCACGGCATGACGAACCAACGGGATGCGCGTAGACCCGCCGACCATCACCACTTCGACAATGTCCTCGACGCGAACCCCGGCGTCTTTGATGCATTTCCGGCACGGACCCAATGTCTTGTTGACGAAGTCGGTAATCAAACGGTCAAAGAGATTGCGATCGATCTCGCGCTGATACTTCTTTCCGCCGTATTCGAGGTCAATCGTAGTCTCGGGTACAAACGAAAGCTGCTCTTTGGCCTGAATGACACCGCGCCTGAGAAGTTGTACCGCGTCGTTCCTGCCGGAGATATCTTCGCCCCATTCGTTCTCGATATCTTCAAGCGCGATGCGCAACAGCAGATTGTCGATATCATCGCCGCCAAGGTGCGTGTCACCGTTGGTTGCCAGCACTTCGAAAATGCCGTTCTCGATTTTAAGAATGGAGATGTCGAAAGTACCGCCGCCCAGATCATAAACGGCGACGATGCCTTCCTTCCGCTTATCGAGTCCGTACGCCAACGAGGCAGCCGTGGGTTCATTCACCAGACGCAGCACTTCAAGTCCGGCGATCCGTCCCGCGTCCTTGGTGGCTTGCCTCTGGGCATCATTGAAATACGCCGGGACGGTAATGACGGCCTGCGTCACTTCCTCATTCAGATATGCCTCGGCATTGCGCTTGAGCTGCTTCAGAACCTCCGCGGAAACCTGTGGCGGCGTGAACGTCCGTTCCCCAAGCTTCAACTGAATCACCGAATCGCTGCCCTCGGCAATTTGAAACGGGAACAGCTTCAACTCATCCTGGATATCGGAAAGTCCCCGGCCCATCAACCGCTTCACCGAATAAATAGTGCGGTCCGGATCGGTGATTAGCATCTTACGCGCTTCGTTTCCAACCACAATCTCGCCGGATTTCGTCACCGAAACGACGCTCGGCACCAGTAGCTCGCCGTCAGCGCCGGGAATGATGACCGGGCCCGTAAGATCCTGAAACGCGGCAAGACTGTTGGTCGTGCCAAGGTCGATACCGATGATGCGCTTCTTCGCTTCGCCGAAATCAATTTGGAATGTCGACATTCAGTTCCTTTTCAACCTCGTTGACCAGATTCCGGATGTACCGCCGGCGATTGAGCGCGGCACGTATCTCTGACAGCGTCGCGCCGCCCGGCGAAGCATCATACTTCGCGAACAGCCCGACAAGCCCGGCATCGATCTCATCGCGCATCCCGATAAACTTCTCCCGCGCCGCTTCCAACTGGGTACGCGCCGAATCGTCGCCCGACCGCAACTCTTCGAGCGCCATATTGAGCTCGAATACTTCCTCCAGCAACTCAGGCGGCACATCCTTCGATCGCTGTTCCCCAATATCGAACCCTTCCTGCTTTAACACATACTCGGCACGCTGCACGGGATCTCGTAGTACGCGGTAAGCGTCATTGAGGAGAGATGATTTATCGAGAACAGCTTGCTGATCGGCGGCGCTCTTAGTCTGGAACCGGTCCGGATGATACTGCCGGCTCAATTCGTAAAAGCGTTTTTGCAGATCGCCGCTGTCGATCGCCAACTTCCGGTCGAGGCCGAAGATTTCGTAGTAGTTCAAGCCGTGAAAGATGTTCCGCAGCCGCAACTTTTCTTCGCGTGCGGATTTTGAAATTCGAAGCCGGAATGAATGAGCGACTCTTTGTAATCGAGCGTCATGCCCTCCAGAAAGACCATGCTCTTCGGATCGACATAGACCTGCACGCCATCGAACTCGAAGACTTTATCCGTCGGCCGCGGCTTGGGGTCGAACTTGAATTGATAGCTCAAGCCCGAGCAGCCTCCGCCCAGCACTCCGAGACGCAGGCCACCGGTGACACCCTGCTTCTGGAAGGCCTCGCGGATCTTACCCACAGCCTTTGGAGTTACCTCAATCATGGTTCGCCTTACTGCGCGACAGCGCTTTCCGAACGTGTGCTCTGCTTCTTCTTGTAGTCGGTGATCGCGGCTTTAATCGCATCTTCCGCCAACACGGAACAGTGAATCTTCACCGGCGGAAGGCTCAGTTCATTGACGATATCGGTGTTCTTGATGTGCAAAGCTTCGTCCACCGTCTTGCCCTTCAGCCATTCGGTGGCCAGGGAGGAGCTGGCGATCGCACTACCGCAGCCGAAGGTCTTGAACTTGGCCTCTTCGATGATGCCCGACTCTTCGTTCACTTCGATCTGCAGCTTCATCACGTCGCCGCACTCCGGAGCGCCCACCATGCCGGTGCCGACGTTCACTTTGTTCTTATCGAGCGAGCCAACGTTCCGGGGGTTGTTGTAGTGATCCAATACTTTGTTCGAATATGCCATGATTTTTCCTCTTCTATCCCTTTAGTGTGCTGCCCACTGAACTTTTGAAAGATCGACGCCTTCCTTCGCCATTTCGTACAGCGGCGAAAGTTCGCGCAGCTTACGCACGGTCTCGATCATGCGATCCGCTACATAGTCGACTTCTTCCTGTGTGTTGAAACGCCCAAGGCCGAAGCGGATCGACGTATGCGCCAGATCGTCGCCAACACCCAGAGCCTTCAGCACGTAACTCGGTTCGAGCGTCGCCGACGTACAGGCCGAACCGCTCGACACCGCAATGTCGTTTATCCCCATGAGCAGAGATTCGCCTTCCACATACGCGAAGCTCATGTTCAGATTGTGCGGCAACCGGTGTTCCATTGTCCCGTTGATAAACACTTCGTCGAGTTCGGCTTCCAGCTTCGCCCTCAGGTGATCGCGCATCCCCTGGAGCCGCTTCGATTCTTCCGCCATCTCCCGATTACAGATCGCGCACGCCTCGCCCAAGCCCACAATACTCGGAACATTCAACGTTCCCGACCGCATTCCGCGCTCGTGCCCGCCGCCGTCCATCTGCGCCGTGAGCTGCACGCGTGGACCCTTACGGCGAACATAAAGGGCGCCAACGCCCTTGGGTCCGTAGATCTTATGAGCGGTGATCGACATCAGATCGATGCCGTCCTTAATCACGTTCACCGGAACCTTACCTACCGCCTGCACGCCGTCGGTATGAAAGAGGACACCCTTTTCCTTACAGATTTTGCCGATCTCAGCGATAGGCTGCAGCACGCCGATCTCGTTATTGGCGTACATGATCGTGACCAGGATCGTCTTATCCGTAATCGCCTCGCGCAGCATGCCGAGATCCACCAGTCCGTTGCCCTGCACCGGCAGATATGTGACGCGATAGCCCTCTTTTTCCAGCCGCTTGCAAGTGTCAAGCACAGCCTTATGTTCAGTTGCCGCCGTAATGATGTGGTTGCCCTTTTCGGCATACATCTCGGCAACCCCTTTGATAGCCAGGTTGTTCGATTCCGTAGCGCCGCTAGTAAAAACGATCTCTTTCGAAGTGGCGCCAACCAGATCCGCGATCTGTTTGCGGGCCTTTTCTACCGCCTCTTCCGCTTCCCAGCCAAAGCTGTGATTGCGGCTGGCCGCGTTACCAAAGTGTTCCCCAAAATAGGGTAGCATCGCCTCCACCACCCTGGGATCGACCCGGGTAGTAGCGTGATTGTCGAAATATATAGGCAGCTTCATATGTGTCTCAATGTCCCTTCAGATTCTCTGCAGCACTGCCAAAGGCTGGCTGATCAGTACGGTTGGGGCCGGAATTCCCGTGGAACACGCCGGATCGTCATCATCCTGGGCCATGTCTGCAATACTGATGCTCGCCAGCAGATTCTGGATTCCGTCATGCACCTTACGCAACGGCTCCCGAACAATGCAATGTTCCGATTGGTCGCAGTCGCCATGCTCGGTAAAACAAGCTGTCAGGAAAACCGGACCATCGATGCTCCGGATCACTTCGAGCGCGGTGATCGTTCTCGGGTTCTTGGCCAGCCGGTATCCCCCATTGGTACCCTGCTCGGACTGCAGGAAGCCATTCTTGGCCAACTTCTGCAGAACCTTGGACAGCAGCGGCAGCGGAATACGATAGCAATCGGCAATTTCCTTGGCGCTGGCACTCGACTTCTTCACCGCCAAGTGCTTCAAAGCAATCAACCCGTAGTCCGCTTTTTTAGTCAACTTCAACATGCTGTTCTGGATATACGACTGGAATGATCCTAGATAAAGTATATAGGACTGGAATGGTCCGGGTCAATCCTTAAAACCAGACTCGTCCCCACTCGAGCAACCCCAGTACTCAGTAGGACACCTTAGTGGAAGGTACGGGGGGAAATGGTAGACTTTCCTCTTGGCGATTGTTTTGGGAAGAACGGCAAACCCTTAGATGATACGACTATTTCGAGTCTTTGTACCGACTAGTGTAATCGCTCTCATCCTCTCAGATATCATCCTCATCTACGCCTGCTTTCTGGCGGCTACTTACGTGATGATCGATTCGGCCCCGGAGGTGTTTCTTCTCTACGACGGCGGCTTGATGCGTATGAGCCTGGCCGTAGCCAGCGTCTTATTGGGCCTCTATTTTCAGGACCTCTACGTCGATTTCCGAATTCGCAACAAGACCCTGCTCCTCCAACAATTCTGCCTCGTGGTCGGTCTGGTTTTCTTTTCCCAAGCGCTCCTCACATACGTCAACCGCGACCTGATGATGCCGCGCTGGATCATGATCGTAGGCTGCGGCCTGATTCTGGTAATTGCTCCGGGCTGGCGGCTCCTTTACGCCAAGATTGTAATGCGGGCGCTAGGGTCGCAGCGAATCCTTTTTTTGGGCACCAATTCGGTGGCCTTGGAGATAGCCGGCAAGCTTCAGGAGCGCCCCGAGCTTGGCTTGGCGGGCCTCGGTTTCGTCGACAATAACCACCCGAAAGACAGTGAGCTACAGGGCGGAAAGGTTCTCGGCTCCATTGAGGCATTGCGCGAAATTGTGGCCGAAACACAGCCGGATCGCATCGTTGTTGGTCTCAGCGAACGGCGAAACACGCTGCCGGTGCACGACCTGCTCGATCTACGGTTCCTGGGCATACACATCGAAGAGGCGGCCGCTCTCTACGAGGCCGCTTTCGGCCGCGTGTGCACGCGCGAACTGCGGCCGTCGCAACTAATCTTCACCGCCGACCTCGGCCCGCAACCGCGCAGCCTTTTGATCCAGCGGATCTATTCCCGAGCGATCGGCATCATCGGGATGATCGTGGCGCTCCCGATCATGCTGCTGGTAGCAATCGCCGTGAAGCTCACATCTCGGGGACCCGTGCTCTACCGGCAGAACCGCGTGGGAATGAATGGCGTGCCTTTCACGCTCTACAAATTCCGCTCCATGCGAACCGACGCCGAGGCCGGGACCGGAGCCGTCTGGGCGACCCGCGACGATCCACGCGTGACCAGCATTGGCCGCATCCTCCGCCGTTCGCGCCTCGATGAATTCCCGCAGCTCTTCAACGTCGTTCGGGGAGAAATGGCGATCGTTGGTCCACGGCCCGAGCGTCCGGAGTTTGTCCGCACCCTCGCCGAGCAAATTCCCTTTTATCGCCAGCGTCACTCGGTCCGCCCCGGACTCACCGGCTGGGCTCAGATCAACTACAAGTACGGCGATACGCTCGAAGACACGATAATCAAGCTGGAATACGATCTGTACTACATTAAGAATCTCTCCCCTTCGCTCGACGCCTACATCATGTTCCACACATTGAAGGTGATGCTGTTCGCCCAAAGCGGACAGTAAATCGGGGTATCCTGAAAATCATCCGGAGGTGCATTTGCGTCCGAAGCTAATCGTACTTTTTTCCTGGCTGTCGCTCGCCGCGACCGCCCAACAAATCAACGTCGAGGAGCACGTGCTCGACAACGGAATGCGCGTTCTTCTGCTGCCGCGCCGAGGATCGGCGAACATCTTCGGAGGCTGGATCGCCCGCGTCGGCTCAGTCGATGAACGGCCCGGTATCACCGGCATCTCGCACCTCTTCGAACACATGATGTTCAAGGGCACCACCACCATCGGGACCCGCGATCCGGAGGAGGACGCGAAGCTGAATCTCGAAATGGACCGCGTGAAGGCGGAGATGCGCAAAGAGGAACAGAACCTGGCCGAGCGTGTCCGCATGGGCGAAGTGACCGACCCCAAGGATCCGAAAGCCCGAACGCCGAAGCATAATGAGCTGCTGGCGAAATTCGATATTCTTGCCAAACGCCAATCCGAATTGCTGGTGAAGAACGAGTTCGACCGGATTTACACCGGCGAAGGAGCATCGAGGATGAACGCCGGGACGAGCGAGGACTTCACCATCTATTTCATCAACGTGCCGGCGAACAAGCTCGAGCTGTGGTTCTGGATGGAATCGGATCGCCTGGCGCATCCCGTGTTCCGAGAGTTCTACACCGAGCGCGATGTGGTCCACGAGGAGCGCCGCATGCGCACCGATTCGACGCCCACCGGACGCTACCTGGAGCAGTTCGATGCGATGTTCTGGAAGTCATCGCCCTACGGTTGGCCGGTGGTCGGGTGGCCGAGCGATCTGGAGGCCATCACGCGCGAGGAAGCCAATTCCTATTTCGGCACTTACTACGCGCCCAACAATCTGACGGCCTGCCTGGTAGGCGATTTCGACACGAAGACCGCGATGGAGTTGGCGAACAAGTATTTCGGCCGGCTGCAGCGCGGAACCACCGAACCCGAGCCGGTGCGCACTACGGAGATGCCGCAACTTGCCGAGCAGCGCATGACCGCGTATGCCGAAACCACGCCCGAAGCCGTCATCCGTTATCACACCGTGGCGGACGGGCACGTGGACGACGCGCCGCTGAACATTCTCGCCTCGCTGATGAACGATCGCACTGGCCGCCTCTACAAGTCGCTCGTCCTCGATCAGCAAATCGCGACAGCCGCCTTCGCCAACCAGGAATCGCGGAAGTACGAAGGGTTCATGCAATTCCGCGGCGTCGCCAGGCCGGGCAAAGATCCTGCCGACGTGGAGAAGGCAATTTACAAGGAAATCGAGAAGTTGCAGAACGATCTGGTGCCCGGCCGCGAGTTGGAGAAGGTAAAAAACAACATCGCCGCAGCCAATTTCCGCCGTCAGGAATCCGACTTCGCCTTGCTCACCAACATTCTGGTGAACGATGCGAACCGGGGTTGGAAAGTGCTCAACACCGACCCCAAACTGCTTGAAGCGGTGACACCCGCCGACATTCAGAGGGTGGCAAAGCGATATTTCCTGGCGGAAAATCGAGACGTGCTGCTCTTCTACCGCAAGAGCGGAGGCGCCAAATGAAAATACTATTATCTCTTCTCCTGGCTGGCGTTCCGGCGCTCGCCGCGGATGGCGGAATTCCGAAACATCCACGCGAGCTGAAGTACCCCGCACTGAATTACCAGCCGCCGAAAGCCACCGGCTACCATCATAAACTGGCGTCGGGAGCGGTTGCTTACATGGTGGAAGATCATGAACTTCCCCTGGTCAACATGATCGTTCTTGTACGCACCGGAAAGTATCTCGAACCCGAGGACAAAGTTGGATTAACGTCTCTCGTCGGATCGCAAATGCGCTCCGGAGGAACGAAAACGAAGCCGCCGGCTGCATTCGACGAAGAAGCGGCTTTCCTGGCCGCGCAGATGTCGTCGACGGTTGCCGACACCATGGGCGAGGCGCGCATGAACTGCCTCACGCGGACGCTGGATTCGTGCATGGCGCTGTTCTTCGACATGCTGCAAAACCCCGGATTCGCCGAAGATCGCCTGACGCTTGCCAAGAGCCAGTCACTGCAGGGGATGCAGCGCCGCAACGATGCGACGATGGAAATTGAGCGCCGTGAGTTCAGTCGTCTGCTACGCGGACCGAACTTCTTCACGGTGAAGCCAACCACGAAGGCATCCATTGAATCCATCACCCGCGAGGATCTGGCCGCCTTCCATTCGCGTTATTACTTCCCTTCAAATTTCGTCTTCGCCGTGTCCGGTGATTTCAACACCAAAGAGATGATAGCCAAACTCGACAAGGCGATGGCTGGTTGGCAGAATCGCACAGAGAAGATTCCGGATGTCCCCAAACCTGCCTTCATGCTGAAGCCCGGTATTTATATCGTCGACAAGAAAGATGTGAACCAGGGCCGGGTGACCATGGGACATCTCGGCACGACGTTCGACAACCCCGACCATCTGGCGCTTGAAGTCATGAACGGCATCCTGGGCGGCGCGGGCTTCACTTCGCGCATCATGAGCCGGGTTCGTTCAGACGAGGGGCTCGCCTATTCCGCAGGATCCCAGTTCAGCATCGGCCGATACTACGACGGTGTGTTCGCGGCGGGCTTTCAATCGAAGAGCCCGACCGTGGCGCAGGCGGTCTCTATTGTGAGGGAAGAGATCGATCGCATTCGAACCGATAAGGTGAAACCGGAAGAACTCTCGACGGAAATCAATTCCTCGGTGGAAGCGCTCTCGCGCCGGTTCGCCACGGCTGGCCTGAAGGCGATGCAGTTTGCTAGTGACGACTACAACAAGATGCCGGCGGATTACTGGGAGAAATATCGCGACCGCATCAAAGCGCTCACGGCCGACGACATTCTTCGCGTGGCGAAGAAGTATTTGCAACCCGACAAGCTGGTGACCGTGGTGGTTGGCGACGCCTCTACGATTCTGAAAGGTAATCCAGACAAGCCGCAGTATCAACTCAGCAAGTTCGGCAACATCGAACGCATTCCGCTACCGGATCCTCTGACAATGGTGTATCCGAAAGCGGAGGCTGCCCGGCAATGACTCGCCGCGGATTCCTGAGCACTACGGCCGCTGGTGCTCTTGCAGCCGCGCCCGCAAGGTCCCGCAAACCAAACTTCATTGTCTTTCTGCTCGACGACCTGGGTTATGGCGATCTGGGTTGCCAGGGCGCCGCGGATGTAAAGACACCGAACATCGATGCGCTGGCCGCTTCCGGAGCGCGCTTCACCGATTGGTATGCCTGCGCGCCCGTTTGTGCGCCCTCGCGCGCGTCGCTGCTGACAGGGCGGTATCCCCAACGGTGCGGAGTTCCGGGTAATGGTCAATTTTTGCGCCCGTCCGAGCAGACCATCGCGCAAGTGCTCAAGCCCCGGGACTATGCCACGGCCGCGATTGGCAAATGGCACCTGGGCGGCACGCCGGAGACCGATCCCAACTCGCACGGCTTCGACTATTACTTCGGATTTCACGATGGATGCGTCGATTACTACTCGCACCGCTTTTATTGGGGCGAACCCAAGCGTGTAAACTTCCACGACCTTTGGCGCAATCGGGAAGAGGTATTTGAGGATGGAGAATATCTTACCGAATTGATCACGCGCGAGGCTAAACAATGGCTCACGGCGCACCGTTCGGAGCCGTTCTTTCTCTACGTCCCTTACAACGCGGTCCACTATCCCATGCACGCCCCGCGGAAGTATACCGAGCGGTTCCAGCACCTCGAGCCGGAGCGGCGAATGTATGCCGCGATGCTCTCAGCCGCCGATGACGGGATAGGCGAGATCATGTCGTTGCTGAAACAGCAGGGCCTTCTTGAGGACACATTGGTGATCTTCGCTGGTGACAACGGCGCAACGCGTGAACCTCGTGCGGGCCTGAATCAACAACTGGCGAAGGGCGGCACAACGGGGCCGTTGCGCGGATGCAAGTTCAGTGTCTTTGAAGGTGGCATCCGAGTGCCGATGATCATGAGCTGGCCCGGTACGATTCCGAAAGGCCAGGTGATCCGCGAAGTGGGCATGCACGCCGATCTGCTTCCGACGTTCGCTACGGCGGCCGGCGCCTCGATTCCGCCGGATCGCACGATTGACGGGCGCGATATTTTGCCGATGGCTACGTCGAAAGCACCATCGCCGCACAAGGCACTCTATTGGGATTCGACCGGCCAGCTCGCCGTCCGGCGCGGGCAGTGGAAGCTGGTGCTGAACGGAACCATCATGGGTGAAACGGTTGCGGGTGATGACACAGTGTTCCTGTCGAACCTGGACGCCGACATCGGTGAGCGCAAAAACATGCGCCATGAACACGCGGACATGGCGGCGGACCTTCAACGGCAGATCGAGATGTGGCGAAAGGACGTCCTGAGCCCGTGAAACCGGCCCTCTGGGCGACCATCGGCCTGGCTCTGGCGGCTGCGTGGCTGACGCTAACTGTTCACTGCAACGACGGTGGAAACTGGACGGCTCTGTACTACACGGGCGGGCAATCGACCGTGCCTCCGCAGCTTGTGGATGAGGATGTCTTCCAGTTTCGCGGAATGTCCGGCTACGACGGGATGTTCTACCACTACGTCGCTCATGACCCGTTGATGCATCGCGGATTCGCGCGGTATGTCGACAACGTTCGCCTGCGGTGGCGGAGGATTCTAGTTCCGGGGCTCGCATCGATTCTCGCCTTCGGTAGTGACGACTATGTAGACTCCCTGTATTTTGCTGTCGTACTCGGATTTCTTTGGCTCGGCTGCTTTTGGCTGGGCCGCTATTGCGAACGGAACGGTCTCCCCGCCGCGTTGGGTATAGCGTTCGCGGTGTTGCCGCCGGCTATGGTCTCGCTCGATCGCATGACCGTCGATATTTCGTTGGCTGCTCTATGCATCGGCGCGGCCGTTGTGGAAGGGCCCTGGCTCTACGTGCTGCTCGCCGCCGCTCCACTCGCCCGCGAGACCGGCTTGATTCTCATAGCCGCGCATCTCGATCTCGAGCCGCCAATGGCGCGCCAGCGCTTGCCTTGTTCCGTGGCTTGCGTGGAGTGCCTTCGTCCAGCTAAAAGCCGGTCCGGATCAGACGCACTGGCTCGGGTTTCCGTTCAGCGGCATCATCGAACGAACGTTACATCCCGTGCAGTTTGCGCTGACCACGCGATGGCTCGAGATCGCATCGGCGCTCGACTATCTGGCTCTGCTTGGCATCTGGCTCGCGTTTCTCATTGCTATTTCTTTCGCGGTGCGCCGCCGATTCGGATTCCTCGAGCTGGCCTGTATTCTGTTCGTGGCATTTGCCTCCATACTCGCGAAGCCGGATATCTGGTCCGACGCTTACGCCTTCGGCCGCACGCTATCGCCGATCCTGATTTGGCTGGCGCTGATTGGAGTGTCCTCTCGAGCTTGGTGGTATTTGGCGCCCGTCTTGATGGTGATGCCTAGGATCTTCTTTCAGTACGCACCACAATGGAAAGGAGTACTCCATTGTGCATAACCTTTCTCTATTTGACGAGCCGTCCAACTTCGACCGCGTGAAACTCGCCACCAAACTACGGGCGCTGGCGGAGAAAGGCATCTACATCGGAGGCAGCTCGTGGAAGTATGAAGGTTGGCTCGGCCAGGTCTACACACCGGAACGCTACTTCACGCGCGGCCGCTTCTCGCAGAAACGCTTCGAAGAGACCTGTCTGGCCGAATACGCCGAGACCTTTCCGATCGTATGCGGCGACTTCTCCTTCTATCAGTTCCCGACCGATACATTCTGGCGTAAGCTCTTCGCGACGGCGCCGCCGTCACTCAAATTCGCACTCAAGGCACCCGAAGAGATTACGGTGAAGGTCTTCCCGACGCACGCGCGATATGGTCCGCGCGCGGGTCTGGACAATCCGTCGTTCCTCAACGCGGACCTGTTTGAAGTGGCTTTCCTCGAGCTCCTCCGGCCGCATCGCGAACGAATCGCCGTGCTGATCTTCGAGTTTGGGACGTTCTCCCGTGAATGCTATCGAGAGGGGCAGGCATTCACCGAAGACCTCGATCGCTTCCTCACTCGATTGCCGCGGGACTTTCAATATTCTGTCGAGGTCCGCAACGCCGATTTCCTCGTTCCGGAGTATTTCGCGGTGCTGCGGAAGCACGGCGTCGCGCACGTCTTCAATGCCTGGACGCGGATGCCCGTGCTTCCGATACAGCTTCAGATCCCGGATGCATTCACTACTAATTTCCTCGTCTCTCGCGCGCAACTGCGCCGCGGACGTCCGTATGAAGAAGCGGTGAAGATCTTGGCTCCCTATTCAGAAGTGAGGGATGAAAACCCAGAGGCGCGCGAAGGCCTCCGCACGCTGATCGACCTGGCGAGCCGCAATCACGAACGCGCGTATCTGTTCGTCAACAACCGCCTGGAAGGCAACTCGCCGATCACCATTCAGGAAGTGATCTCCCAATGATCCTTCACGAATCGCCCGTTGTCATCGCTCCAGGTTCCAAATTTAGAGGCCATCTGGCCTCCGTCCACGAATAGCGTGGCTCCGGTGATGAACGATGCCTGATCGGAGGCCAGGAATGCGACGGCGTTGGCGACTTCATCGGGCATGCCGCCTCGGCCCAGTGGGATATGGCGGAAATAATTCTTCAGCAGTTCCTCGTTGCTGAAGTGTGGGTCTGTCAGCCGTGTTCGAATGAGGCCCGGGCAGACGGCGTTCACCCGAATTCCGTAGGGGCCGAGTTCATTTGCGGCGGTGTGCAGCAATCCGAGAACGCCGGCCTTGCTTGCGTTGTAGGCCGCGAGGTCCCCTTCACCGTCATACGAATTGGTGGACGCGGTGATTACGATGGCCCCTTTCCGTCGCTCTTTCATGAGCCTGGCTGCTGCTTGAATAGTGTGGAAGACGCCCGATAGGTTGACAGAGAGCACGTGATTCCACTCCGCGGATGCGAGATCGAGAAGTGGCTTGAAGACGACGGCACCCGCATTGGCCACGACGATGTCGGGTGGCCCCGATTTCTCAAATCCAGCGTCGATGGAGGCGCGGTCTGTAACGTCCACCGCCGGACTGCCTTCCAAATCGAAGGTGAAGACGTTCGCACCGCTTTGCTTCAGACGGTTGGCGATGGCCAGACCAATTCCGTTCGCGCCGCCCGTGACCACGGCGGTTTTGGACGTGAAGTCGAGGGTCATTATGTGAGCTGCCAGATCGTCACCGTCTTGCCGGTGTCCGCGCTGGCCATCATCTTGCCGTCCGGCGAAAAGGCCACCGATCGGACACCGTGTTGCGTGGTTCCGGTGCGCTTCACTTCACCGGAAGACACGTCCCAAAGCCGGATTTGGGCCGGCAGTGGTCCGGCATACTCGCTGGCTCCACCGCAAAATAGCGTCTTGCCGTCGGGCGAGAAAACAAGGCGCTCTACCATTTCGGGTTGTCCAGTCAACTTGCGGACAACCTTCCAAGAGCGCGTGTCCCATAGGTAAATAGTGCGGTCTGCGCCGCCGGATGCGAGCATTCCGCCGTCGGGCGAATAGGACAGCGTAAACTGCATGAGTTGGAGATCCTCGATGGTACGCTCCAGCTTTCCGGTCCCGGTTCTCCAGACTCGTAAGTTAGTGTCGCTGTATGCACTGACCAGGCTCTGGCTATCAGGAGAGAAGGCGAGCGCGCCAGCGTTTCCCAGACCATCGGTAAGCGTGAACTTAAGATTCCCGGAAGCCAATTCCCACAGGCCGATGGTTGCATCTCCACCGCCGACGGCGAGCCACCGTCCATCCTTGGAGAAGGCGAAAGCGGAGATCCAGGGAGCCTTGCTGGGTAGACGGCGCTTCATTTCGCCGGTCTTTACGTCCCACAGTTTGATGACACGATCGGGGCCCGACGAAGCGATGGTGGCGCCGTCAGGCGAAAAAGTGGCCGCGCGGCGATCGGTCTTGGTCCACTGCACAGTGCGCTGCGGCGCACCTGTTCGCGTGTCCCAGAGTCTGATGGTTCCGTCGTCGGCAAGCCCGTTGAGCGTGTCGCTGTCGGAGGAAAATGCGACGACTCCAATCTTCGCGTCAGTCTGTATTACTCGATCCATATCAGGCTCTCTCGAGACAGACTTCGAAAACGACTTCCGCGTGAGCCGGAGTCTCGGCCTGCTCCAGCACGGTCACCGGGCGAATCAACTCGCGGGTCTGGACCAGAGGGTCTTTACTGTAATACTTGTCGGGATCTCCAAGAAAGACCGGGTCGGTAGCGAAGTAGAGTTGCGTGACCAACGTCTTGTGTCCAGGCGCCGTGACGAGGTAGTGGATGTGCTGGGCCACCCGGTCAGGATAGTGCCCCGGAAAAACGGTTTCGAATTGATACTCGGCCGCGCGGCTCACCGCCAGGCGCGCGCGATATCGATAGCCCATGAGATCGTATTTCCCGAAGTGGTCCGCCTGCCAAAGTTGAATGCGGGCCTGCGGAATCACGTCGCCGCGGGTGTTGAGAACTCTGCCCGAGACTCGCAGTGGCAGACCGGGATCTCCCGGGGCGCGCATGGCCGCCGAATCCGAGCCTTCGGGCGTGCCCTTCTTGTAGAACGGGCCCATGTCGTTCGGCGGTGTCGCCTTCCTCGGCTGGTCCTCACTCTTCTGCCAGAAGGCGAGAAGGTTGGGGGCGGACATGGCAACACCGCCAACCAGGAGGCCTCGACCGATGCATTCTTCCAGAATCCGGCGTCGCGTCATTTGTTCGCGTTTCATGGTGCTTATGATTCTATACCGAATGCTAAGCTGATGGTTCAGTCAAATGGCCAGAATTCTTGACGGTAAATGGGTTCGCGATGAGATTCTCAAAGAGCTGAAACCTCGGGTCGCCGATGTGACGCGCAGGGGGCGCAGACCTGGACTGGCGGTAGTTCTGGTCGGACACGATCCGGCGTCGGAAATCTATGTTCGCAACAAGGAAAAGGCGTCTGCGGAGATGGGTATCCTGAGCGAAAAGTACACCCCAGCGGAGTCGGTTTCGACCGAAGAATTGTTGATGCTGATTGAGTCGCTGAACTCGCGCGACGATATCGACGGGATTCTTGTTCAAACGCCGCTGCCCCGGCAGGTGGATTCGCGGAAGGTGCTTGGGGCGGTTAAGCCGGACAAAGATGTCGACGGGTTTCATCCCATGAATGTCGGCAAACTGGTGGCGAATATGCCTGGGCCTCGAGCGTGCACGCCGGCCGGCATTATCGAACTGCTCAAACGATATGAGATTCCCATCAGTGGCCAACACGCGGTTGTGATGGGCCGGAGCGACATTGTCGGCAAGCCGATGGCGCTGCTGTTACTGCACGAGAGCGCAACCGTCACCGTCTGCCACTCGCGCACGCGCGATCTGGCTGGTGAGTGCAGACGGGCGGACATTCTGGTCTGCGCCATTGGGCGGCCGGCCTTTGTGACGCGCGAGTTCATCAAGCCGGGTGCAACGGTGATCGATGTCGGTATTAACCGAATCACCGATGCGGACCAGTTGAAGAAGATCTTCGGCGGCGCGCCTTCGCGCAGCGTTATTGGAGACGCGCATCCGGTGGAAGTAGCGGAAGCGTCCGGGGCCTATACCCCTGTACCTGGAGGCGTGGGGCCCTTGACCATTGCGATGCTCATGTCGAACACGGTACAGGCGGCCGAAGACCATCTGCGATGCTCCGCGTAGGCCTGACTGGTGGGTTGGCGAGCGGCAAGAGTTTCGTGGGGCGCACGCTTGCCGGACTCGGGTGTCATCTGATTCAAGCCGACGAGTTGGGCCACCAGGTGCTTGCCAAGGGCGGCGCGGCGTATGAGGCCGTGGTTCGGGAATTCGGGCGGGTGATGCTGGACGAATCGGGTGAAATCGACCGGCGAAGGCTGGCCGGTGAGGTATTTGGGACGCCCCAGCGCTTGGAAACATTGAACAAAATAGTCCATCCGCACGTTTTTAATATGGAGGAAGAACTCTACTGCGGAGGCTTCGCGGAAAGATCCTACTGGAATTGTCGTAGTAGAAGCCGCGATACTAATAGAGACGGGAAGTTACAAGCGATTCGACCGGCTGATTCTAGCGGTGTGTACCGAGGAACAGCAGATCGAACGGGCGATGAAACGGGATGGGTGGACCCGCGAAGAAACCAAAGCCAGACTTCGCCGGCAGATGCCTCTTGCTGAGAAGCGGAAGTTTGCCGATTACATCGTCGACACTTCGGGGACGAAGGAAAGTACCGTCGAACAGACCCAGCGGGTCTACGAATCGCTACGGAGTGTAGGGAAATGAGATTGCGGTCACTGTTACTTGCTTTCGTTTTGGTCGGCGGGTTTGTGCTGGTTACCTCGCGTTCGCACTGGAACCTCGGCGGGCTGATGGGCCCGGTGCGGGACGCAAGCAAAGTCTGGACTGGTCCGGACACGGCTCACACGGCCGGCCTCAGCACCGATGAAGTGAACAACATCGACATTTACAAGGCTGCCCGCAACGCGACGGTGAATATTACCAGCACCGTTTACCGCCGCGGCTGGTTCATGGAGATCGTGCCGAGCAAGGATATCGGCAGCGGCTTTATCGTGAAAGAGGACGGCTGGATTCTTACCAACAGCCACGTGCTGCAGGGCGGGGCAAAGATTCAGGTGACCCTGCCGAATCACGACGTCTATGAGGCGAAGGTTCTGGAGCGCGATCCGCGCAACGATCTCGGGCTGATCAAAATAGAGCCGAAGAAAAAGCTGCCGGTGCTGCGGCTTGGCGATTCGGATGCGCTTCAGGTTGGTCAGAAGGTTTTGGCGATTGGCAATCCGTTCGGTCTGGAGGGAACACTCACCACTGGTATTGTCAGCTCGTTGGGCCGGCCCATTCGCGACGAGCGTAACCAGGAATTGGACGGGATGATCCAGACCGACGCGGCGATCAACCCTGGCAATAGCGGTGGCCCGCTACTCGATTCACAAGGGAATGTGATCGGCATCAACACGGCGATTTACGGCCCGAGCGGGAATATAGGCATCGGGTTCGCCATGCCGATCAACCGTGCGAAGACCCTTCTCGATGGGTACAAAGCCGGGAAGAATTTCAAGCGGCCGCGGCTCGGGGTGTCGGTTGTGTTTGTCGCGGGAGATCTGGCCGAGGCTCTCGACCTGCCGGCCCAAGGCGGCCTGTTGATTCAGGAGGTTTCGCGTGGATCGTCGGCGGAGACAGCGGGGTTGCGCGGTCCGCGGCAGGTGGTCGTGATTGGCGCTACGGAGATCGGAGTTGGCGGCGATTTGATTATGGCGATTGACGGACGCGCCTGCGACCGGCAGGATGCGCTGAGCCGGTCGATTGGGCAGAAGCATCCGGGCGACCCGCTGGACTTGGTGATTTATCGCGGCGGCAAGCAGATCAAGCTAACTGTGAAGTTGGGCGAGGACACGGAAGATGCGATCTGACCGGTCTTCTTCCTTTAGCTACTTGCGGCCGCAGATTCCAAGAGATCGAAGCAGGCGCGTTGTCTTGGCCTCTGACGTGCCATCGAGCTGCTTAACCGTCCGCGCTTCCTTGCAGGAAAATCCATCGAGTGTAAACAACTGATCGCTTGAAATGTCCGCGCTCCTGAAATAGATCAACTTGCCATTTCCGAAATAGACACTGACGACTGACTCGAACTTAGTCTTGCAGGTGGATTTCTTCACGGTGTTCTCAATCGTGACGTTCGCATCGAGGTCCGCCACTACCTTCCAGGGATAGGGTTCCAAACGGAACGTCATGACGTTGCCATCGATCGATTTCCGGCTTTCCCAGGCAGAGCAAGACTGGCACCCCGAAGGTGGAACGCCGAGCGCCATCAGCAGAAATGCAAATAGAACCGGTCGGAGCATCATTTCTTTTTCTGGATTTCGATGTACGCGTACAGTACTTTATCCAGAAGCATCGACGGGAACACGACATCTACTTGCGTCCGATCGGTGAAGCGATAGATCTCGTGAGCCGCACCCTGATAACAGTAGGGATATCCACCTCTCGATGGTTGTGCGGTCCCATTGGTCAACGTTACAATGCAAGGTTTCGACGGGCCGCCGGGCGCGACCACTACCACATGACCCATTGTAGCTGTGCGTTGCTTCTTGTCTCTGCCGACATAGGTCATCTCACCGGAGGTCAGGCCACCGACCACAAACTGGCCGTCGGTTGCATATTGGGTCGCTTTGTCCGGATCAGGGCCAATGTAAATGAACGGGGCCTTGGTATCCTTCGCGCTACCGAAACGTCCGCGAATCAGGTTGGCGTTTCCCGCGAAGGCGTCGGCGAGATTCACGCCCCATTCAGTACCAACTTTTGCAGCGACAGCCTGGATAAACTCATTGCAATTGGCCACCTTCGCCGCGTCTTTGACATACAGCTTACATATATCCTCGACCGCCGTAGGCATGTCGTGCCCCCACTCGTGAATTGGAATGTCAACAGTCTACAACATTGCGCGGGATGAGAGCTGATTAACGCTTGAAGCGGATCCGGTATGGGAGCTACAGAAACGTGGCCGTTCACGCGAAATCGATCTTAATAACTGACTTTGCCTAGAATTACGGCCTTTCGGGCTCCGGTTGCCGAGGGCAGGTTCGAGGGTCTCCGGTGCCAGGTTTCGTAGGCCATGATGGCGAAGGCGATTGCCTCTTTTGCATCTACGTCGATACCGAAATCTGCCGAGGTTCGCAATGCCAAATCGGGGAGGAAACTTTGGAGATAGGCAAGCATCTGGCGATTGTGGGTACCTCCTCCGGAAACGATCAACTCCTTCACTGGAAACTTCACGAATCTCTTGATGCCTATGGCCACGGCTCCTGCCGTTAGTGCTGTGGCGGTGGCGATCAGGTCTAACATCGGTAAACCCGTCTCTCGTAGTTCCTTGACGAATTCGCTGCCGTATTGTTCGCGGCCGGCTGTCTTTGGCGGAGGCTGGCGATAGAATGCGCGCCTCAGGTGAGTGTCCAGCAGGCTCGCGTCGACCTGCCCCTGGCTGGCCAGTTGGCCTTCGCGGTCGAATTTCCATTTTCGCTTGGTGTGGATTTCGACTAGCGCGTCGACCACCATCGAGCCTGGGCCGGTGTCGAAGGCGATGACGGTCTCCGGACCGCCTCCACCGGGAATGGCGGTGATGTTGGCGATCCCTCCGATGTTCAATGCTACGCGGCCGATCTTGGGACTGCGATACAGGAGGAAGTCTACGTAGGGTACTAGCGGCGCTCCTCTTCCTCCGGCAGCTATATCGCGCGGACGGAAGTCGGAGACTACGGGGATGCCTGTGCGTTCCGCGAGCACTGAGCCGTCGCCGATTTGCAGGGTGTTGGACCTCTCGTGAAAGATTGTTTGGCCGTGAGATCCGATCAACTCAATTGATTCGCGCGGCACGCCGCACTTCTTCAACGCCTTGGCGTAGAGATCGGCTAGTTGAAAGTTGAGCCTTGATATGGCCGCGGTGTGGGTGTTTTGATTCGAGACGGCGAGTATGGCTTCTCGCACGTTTTCCGGATAGGGGAAGGTTTTGTAGGCTACGACCGTGAACTTGTGGCCGGCTGCGATGTCGAGGACCGCGACGTCGATGCCGTCGACCGAGGTTCCGCTCATCAATCCGGCGACTCTCATCGTTTCAACTCCTGCTGCAATTCGGCCAACAATTGCAGCGCTTCGATGGGACGAAGTTCGTCGAGTTTGAGGTTTCGTATCCTGTCGGCGATCTGATAGTTCACGGGTTCGAATAGTTGGATCTGCATGGGCCCTGGCGCGCGCGGCGAGAGTTCTTCGGTCACCTTGTGTTCCGAGCGTTCGTGCAGCTTTAGGATTTGACGGGCGCGTTCAATTACGGTCAGCGGCAGAGCTGCCAGGCGGGCTACCTCTATTCCGTAACTGCGGTCCGCGCTACCGGGTTCGACCTTGCGGAGAAAGATGATCTGGTCACCGGCTTCTTTCACCGAGACGTGCAGGTTGGCGACGCCATCCATGGAATCTGCGAGCTCGGTGAGCTCGTGATAGTGAGTGGCGAACAGTGTCTTGGCTTTTATCCGGTCGTGAATGTGCTCGACGACGGCCCAGGCTAGCGAGAGTCCATCGTAGGTCGCAGTGCCGCGTCCGATTTCGTCCAACACGATGAGACTGTTTGCGGTTGCGGTGTTGAGGATGACTGCGGTCTCTGTCATTTCGACCATGAATGTCGACCGGCCTCGGGCGAGGTTGTCGGCCGCTCCGATTCGGGTGAAGACTCGGTCGACCAGGGGTAGGGTTGCTTTTTCGGCCGGCACGTAGGAGCCGATCTGGGCGAGGATCGAGATGAGGGCGGTCTGACGCAGGTAGGTCGATTTTCCGCCCATGTTTGGGCCAGTGATTACAGCGATGAACTGCTTCGATGAGTCGAGGTAGGTGTCGTTCGGGATGAATCGGGCCGACTGCTTTTCGGTGAGGCGTTCGATGACGGGGTGGCGGCCGGCGGCGACTTGCATTTCTCCGGACGTCGAGAATTGGGGCCGGATATAGCGGCTCTGCGCGGCAACCTGCGCTAGGGCGGCGATGAGATCGAGTTCGGAGACGGCTCCGGCGGTGGCCCGGATTCGCTCGGCGTGCTGCGCGGCGAACGAGCGAATCTCTCCGAAGATCTGACGCTCCAGTTCGAGGATTTTCTCTTCGGCGGAAAGAACTTTCGCCTCGAGTTCCTTCAGTTCGGGTGTCGTGAAGCGCTCGGCGTTGACCAGGGTTTGCTTTCGCTCGTAGTCGGTGGGGGCATGCTGGAGGTTTGCTTTTGAGATCTCGATGTAATAGCCGAATACGTTGTTGAAGCGGACTTTCAGCGATGCGATTCCGGTGCGGGTGCGTTCGCGGGTTTCGATGGCTGCGATGTACTGGCGGCTGTTGCGGCTGATGTCGCGCAGTTCGTCGAGCGAGGTGTTGTAGCCGTCGCGGATGGTTCCGCCGTCGGTCAGATTCACCGGCGGTTCGTCTGCGATGGCCTTCAGAACGTTTTCGCGGACCTCTGAAACGGGGTCGAGTCTTGATGAGATGTCTGCCAGCAGCTCCGATTTTCCGGGGGTGAATTTGAGCGCGGGAATCAGCGCCAGCGAGGCTCCTAGCGCCAGCAGATCGCGCGGGCCTGCGGTTCCGATGGTGACTTTGGCGAGGAGGCGCTCCAAGTCGAGCATCGAACCTAACGTCTTGCGAACCTCTGACCTTTCGATGGTCTTTGAGAGCATTTGCTCCAGGGCATCAAGACGGGCTTCGATCTCCGCGCGTTCGATGCTGGGTCGAAGCAGACGGCGGCGAAGGAGGCGGCCGCCCATTCCGGTGCAGGTTTCATCGAGGACGTGGATCAGAGTGGACTCGCGGCTCTCTCCGGCGAATAGGGGCTCGACGAGTTCCAGGTTGCGGACGGTTACTGCGTCGAGCATCATGGCGTGGGCGCGATCGTAGTAGCCGGGGCGCTCGAGATG
This sequence comes from Bryobacteraceae bacterium, assembly GCA_963770345.1. Classification (GTDB taxonomy): domain Bacteria; phylum Acidobacteriota; class Terriglobia; order Bryobacterales; family Bryobacteraceae; genus CAVYPH01. The sequence goes on from CAVYPH010000006.1 coordinate 170,801, forward strand.
GTCAAGTGCGCCTCGCTGAGTGTCCTTCAGATAGTGAAGAACGGCACCGGCTGCGCTGACCGCCAGGGGCCGGCCCTCGAGTCCGCAGCCGTCGAGACTCAGGAGTTTGAAATGTTCGCGCAGACTTCGCTCGGCATAGTCGAAGTCGAAGACCCAGGAGTCGAGGGGGGTCTTCAGAAAGTCGACGTCGACAGTTCCCTGCTCCGGGATCAGCACCTCGCGGGCGTTCATGTTCTCTAGCGAAGGCGCTACGTCGGCCGCTGCCATTTCCGTGACTCGGAACTCGCCGGTGGAGACGTCGACGTGCGCTACTCCTGCGCGATCGCCCTTCTGCGCTACGGCGGCGAGGTAGTTGTTTTCGCGGGAGCGGAGGACGTTCGATTCGGTGGCGGTTCCGGGTGTGACGATGCGCGTGATCTCGCGGCGGACCAGTCCTTTGGAGAAACGTGCGTCCTCGGTCTGATCGCAGACAGCCACGCGATAGCCCTTATGGATGAGGCGGGCGATGTAATTTTCGGCGGCGTGGAACGGGACGCCGCACATGGGAATCGCCTCTCCCTTTTCTTTGTTGCGCGATGTGAGGGTGATCTCGAGTTCGCGCGCGGCGGTGACGGCATCGTCGTAAAAGAGCTCGTAGAAATCGCCGAGACGAAATAAGAGGAGCGCCTGAGGCACCTGTTGCTTGACGGAATGATATTGCCGCATGAGCGGCGTGGAGGGCTCAGCGGTCATCTACGCGTAGATCCCGCGCAGCATGATTGCCGAGGCGACGCGATCGAGCGCCACCATGTACGCGGCGGTGCGGTTGTCGGTCTGGTGCTTTTCCGCATAGCTGACGATGTCGCGGAAGCTGTTCACCATGATCTCTTCGAGACGCGAGTTGACCATGTCCTCGTTCCAGAAGTATCCCTGGCGATCCTGGACCCATTCAAAATACGAAACGGTGACACCACCGGCGTTGGCCAGAATGTCGGGTATAACGAAGACTTTTTTGGCGGCGAGGATGCAGTCGGCGGCGGCCGTGGTGGGACCGTTCGCGCCTTCGCAGAGAATTTTCGCGCGAATGCGATCGGCGTTGTGCGAGGTGATGACGTTCTCTTTGGCGGCGGGCACCAGGACGTCGCAATCGAGAAACATCGCTTCGTCGCGATCGATGTCCTCGCCTTCGGCGAATCCTGTGATGGATCCGGTTTCCTGACGGTGCGCCATGAGCTTCTCGATGTCGAGGCCGTGGCGATTGAAGACTGCGCCGTCCCACTCGATGATGGAGATGATTTTGAACTCGGCGCGCGCCATCAAACGCGCGGCCATACCGCCAACGTTTCCGAAGCCTTGTATGACCACGCGTGTGTTTTCGGGTGTCAAGCCGAACTGTTTGAGCGCCTGCTGCGTGACGAACAGGCAGCCGCGGCCGGTGGCCTCCGGGCGGCCGAGCGAACCTCCGAGACTGAGGGGTTTGCCGGTGACTACGGCCGTGACGGTGTGGCGGCTGTGCATCGAATATGTGTCCATGATCCAGGCCATGGTCTGCGCGTCGGTGTTCATGTCGGGCGCGGGAACGTCTTTTTCGGGACCCAGGAAATCCAAGATCTCCGCGGTGTAGCGGCGGGTGATGCGCTCGAGCTCGAACTTCGAGAGAACGCGCGGATCGCAGATGACTCCTCCCTTGGCTCCGCCGAACGGGATGTTGACGACTGCGCACTTCCAGGTCATCCAGGCGGCTAGCGCGCGGACTTCGTCGAGCGTGACGTCGTGGGCGAAACGGATGCCGCCCTTGCCGGGACCACGGGCGAGCGAATGCTGGACGCGGTAACCGGTGAAGACTTCGATGCGGCCGTCGTCGAGCTGCACCGGGATGTGCACGGTGATTTCACGCGTGGAGGTGCTGAGGACTTTGCGAATTCCGTCGTCGAGCTTTAGAAGATCGGCCGCTGCGTTGAACCGGGTTTCGGCGGCGAGCCACGGGTTCAGCTCTTGCTCGACTGTTGGAGGCGCTTCGAGGATCATGGGTTCATTATCTATTATTGGCCACGAATGGACATGGATGAACATGGATTATAAACGCAGGGCTTTTTCGGCGTCGGTCATCCTGCTGACGGGGTTCGGGTTGTTGGGAATTGGGTTTGTTCCGGAGAGGTAGCCCTGGATGGCGGATTTGAGTTTTTCGTGATCGCCTTCGTCGGCGATTCCACGGATCATGGTGACGGCGCGCTCGTCGTCGAGCTTGCGGAGGCGCTTGAATTCGGCTGCGGCCCGGTGGTAGGTGCTTTCGATCGACTTTTCGTAGCGATTGAGTTTCATGAGTTCACGGGAGAGGCGCTCGTCGGAGTCGGTGAAAGGGTTGGCTCCGATGGATTGCTCCATGATTTCGTTCTCGAAGCGGCGGACTCGGTTTAGACGCCACATGGCGTCGGCCATGGTTTTGATGTGGAATTTCTCTTCCGTCGTTTGCGGCTTTTTCTCGTTTAGGTAAGTTTGGACGAAGGCTTCGTATTCTTCTTTGTTTTCGGTGCTGAGGCAGGCGGATTGGGAGTTGAAGCCCCATTTGACGGCGTTTTGGGCTACGCGGGATTTTCCTTCTTCGGTGCGCGGTCCGGTGGAGTGCTGCGCGTTCGCTGTGTTCGCGGTGATCTGCGTAGGTGTTGCCATAACGGTGATGCTCCTGAGGGGGAATTTGAATGCACGAAAGGACTGGCGCGACGGCCTGTCCTTTTGCGATTTGAGTGTAGTAGACGGATTTCGAATTTCGGGGGCTGGGCGGGATGAATTTCTTGTAACTTGTGGATTCTGGTGCTGAAAGATTTTTGCAGAATTTTGTGAATGGCGATTTTGGAGATCGTTACTTTCAGACAAACTAGCTTCGATGACGGCTCTCGATCACGATCCCGACCCGGTGATCACTGGGAGGTCCAGTACGGCGACGAAACATGAAAGAAGCAACTATGAAGAAACCTCCCTCTAGGCGGCCTGTCCGTCAGATGAGATCGGAGTACAGCTTTTCTGGCGGCGTTAGCGGAAGTACGTAGACCGATATCGGCGCCAACCAACGTGGTGCTGCTGGACCCGAAATTGGCCGGGGCTTTCTTCGTGATCTTGGCTGCGGATTCCGAGGGATGGCGATCGGCGTTCCGAACTGATGTCGATCACGATTCCGAAGTGATGAAGCCGATCGGTTTTACGGTTGTAGTTCGGAACGGTGATCGGCATGAGATCGGAACGGCGGCGCAAGGCAGCCGTGGCGACTGGGTCCACTAGTAAGTGGAGACTCCCAGTTGCCACAGAAGAGGCTGACTATGCGCAAGTTGAAAGAAGTTCTGCGGCTCCATTCCCTCGGACTGAGCCAGCATCAGATCGCCCGCAGTTGTTCGCTTTCCCAGAGCACGATTCATGAATACGTGTCGGCCGCACAAGCGGCCGGCGTAAAGTGGCCGATACCGGAGGACTGGGGTGATCAAGAGATCGAACGGAGATTGTTCCCCAACCGTCCCGCCCCAGCTGTCTGGCGGAAACACGCGGAGCCGGACTGGACGCAGATCCACCAGGAACTGCAGACGCACAAAAACCTGACGCTGCAACTGGTCTGGCAGGAAGCGCGCGAGAGCAATCCAGAAGGCTATGGCTACAGCCGATTCTGCGAACTATATCGGCGATGGCTGAAGAAGCTCGACCTGGTGTTGCGACAGGAGCATCGGGCTGGCGAGAAGATGTTCGTCGATTACGCCGGAGCCACGATTCCCATTCACGACCCGCAGAGCGGCGAGGTGCATCCTGCCGCCGTGTTTGTGGCGGTGCTGGGCGCCAGCAGTTACACCTTCGCCGAGGCCACCTCAGGACAAGATCTGAGGAACTGGATCGGTTCGCATACGCGGGCCTTCGAGTTTTTCGGCGGCGTGGTCGAAGTCGTGGTGCCGGATAACTTGAAGTCTGCCGTCACGCATCCCAGCTATTACGAACCGGATTTGAATCCCACTTATCGCGACCTGGGGGAGCACTACGGTGTGGCGATTATTCCGGCGCCGGCCGTATCGGGCCAGGGACAAAGCCAAGGCGGAGGTGGGCGTTCAAGTAGTCCAGCGCTGGATCGTGGCGGCCTTGCGAAAGCGCAAGTTCTTCTCGCTCGGTGAAGTCAACCAAGCTATTGCGGAGTTGCTGGCGGGGCTCAATCAGCGGCCGTTCCGAAAACGCGAGGGTAGTCGTGCCACGCTGTTCGCGCAACTGGATCAGCCGGCGCTGAAGCCATTGCCGGCCACGCGTTATCAGTTCGGCCAATGGAAGACAGCCCGCGTCAACATCGATTATCACGTCGAAGTGGAGCGGCATTATTACAGCGTTCCCTACACGCTGGTGCACCAGCAGGTCGACGTGCACCTAACCGGGGAGACTCTGGAAGTGCTCCATCGCGGTGTGCGCGTGGCTTCGCATGTGCGCTCCTATGAGACGGCGAAAGCAACTACATTGACCGAACACATGCCCAAGGCGCATCAGAAGTATGTGGGCCGGACGCCGTCGCGGCTAATTGAAGATGCCCAGCGTACCGGTCCCTGCACTGGCCAACTGGTGGAAGCGATCCTGGCAGCCAAGCGCCATCCGGAGATGGGCTATCGGTCTTGCCTGGGGATTCTGCGATTGGCGAAAACTTATCCCGCCGAGCGAATGGAAGCGGCCGCTCAACGTGCTCTGCGAGCGCGCGCCTACAACTGCCAGAGCATGGAATCGATCCTCAAGAACCAACTCGACCGGCTACCACCGGCTAGCGCTCCGGCGGTTCAACCTGTCTTAGACCATGGCAACATACGCGGCGCCGATTACTTCGATTCCCCGCCGGAGGCCGAGCCACCGGTTATTCAGTAAGTCCAAAAGGAGAACATGCTTAACCAACAAACCATCGAGAAGTTGTATGTCATGCGCATGCGTGGCATGGCCGATGCTTTTACTCAACAACAGGAAGATCCGCAGATCACCGAGCTCAGCTTCGAAGAACGATTCGCGCTGATGGTAGACCGGCAGTGGACCTGGCGACAGAACCATGCGCTGCAGCGGCGGCTCAGAGATGGCCGCTTGCAAGGTCCAGTCTGCATCGAAGATATTGATTTTCGCGCTGCGCGAGGGCTCGACAAGCAGGTAGTCCGGTCGCTGCTGAACGACTCGGATTGGGTGCGCCGTCATCAGCATGTTTTCCTGGTGGGGCCAACTGGGATTGGGAAAACGTTCCTGGCGCGAGCGTTCGGACAGAAAGCCTGCCGCGACGGATTCACCGCTTACTTCGCCACAGCCGCACTGTTGTTTCGGGATCTCGAACTGGCTCGGGCCGACGGCAGTTATACCAAGAAGCTTCGGGCACTAGGCCAGGTGGATGCGCTAATCGTTGACGATTGGGCCATGGCGCCGTTGGTCGATACCGAACGACGAGCCTTTCTGGAGATCTGCGATGAGCGATATCTGACTAAGTCGACGCTGCTGACCAGCCAGTTACCGGTGGCGAAGTGGCATGCCCAGATCGGTGATCCTACGGTGGCCGACAGTATTCTAGATCGGCTTGTGCATGCCGCCCACCGGATCGAATTACAAGGAGAGTCGATGCGGAAGAAGAAGCAGAATCGTGGTCCCAAGGAGGGCGAGTAGATGTCGGCCGGTTTGCGACACTGGCCTTCGTTCCGCCCTAAACGCGCCGCGAAAACCGCGGCGCAGGGCTCCACTGCGGCCAGCGCCGCAAACCCACTTACTGCGCGAAAAACCCCGGCGCGGTGGCTAAATAGAACAAAAATGTTGACGGATGTCGATCACTGATTCAAACTGAGAGAGCCTTGCGTCGCTTCGCTCCGATCTGATCGACATCACTGGAATGCGCACTTGGCAGCGAAGGTTATCCGATTCCGATTCCCGGTGTACAAATGTGTACAAATATCGTTGACAAATCCCATGGGCGACGTCGATGTGAAGCGATCCTGAACTCCACTGCGTTTTTCCTTCCCGATCTGCAACGCGGTCTCGTGTTCGGGTAGGAGCAGCCAGTGAGTCTCCCATGTAGCGAAAATGAACTGAATCTGCAGGGAGCAGCGATCAATGCCGAAAGTGCGCTTAGTAGCTGAAGGCTCTCAGCCGGATATAGAGACGAAGGACGGGGTTAACAAATTCGTAAACACCCTGGACTTCGGGAATTCGTTTTAAGACTGGGCCATATGTCGGGTCAACGAGACGAGGTAGTAGTTGGTCGACGTATTGAATGTTGAGGTCTTCCGCGTCCCTTCTTGTCTCCTTCAGAACGATTCGACCCACCTCTGTGTTGAACATTGCGTTTTCTTCGGTCTGCTCAGCCAGCAAGTGTAGGAGCATTTCGCGATCTGCAGACTTACCAATGGCCCGTTGGTAAGCGGATTCCAGAGTCGGAAATGCGCGTCCGATTTTGATATCGTTCATGACGTGATCGAGCACTTCGCGATCAACCGTATTCTTGAGCAAGCTGTTTGCTTGAGCTACGCACTCCTTTCCAATTAGCTGGGCAAAATATGGATACCCATGGACGACTTCAGCGATCTCATGAATAACCTCGCGATCAAAATGCACCTCGCCCTCAAAGAGTTTTTCCGCGGTAAAGAAAATCTCTTCCGTCTCCGCCGTGCCCATAGGTTGAACATGAATGGCGCCCTCCTCGAGAAGGCGCTCAACCGAAGCATGATCCGCCACCAGGTCTGTCAGATCTTGGCCTATCCCACAAATTGCAAACTTAACGTCCGCGGATGTAAGCGACTTGATCAACGAACCAAGCCCCTTTTTGTCCTGAATCACGTCGAATTCATCCAGTAGGATCAGTAAGCCATCTCGCTTCATTCTGCCCCGAACCTGATGCGCCACCACAGAATCAATGAAATTTCTGAAGGTCTGCACGATGTCCCCGGGAACGACACGCGCATATTTGCTCGACTCAACTCCCTTCGCCCCCCAGTTAACGACTTTCAAATCGGCTCCGGCTGAGACCTCTTTGGATCGCGTGAACTCCATTACTTCCCTGCCGTCCTGGGGAACGAGTCGAAGAAGTCCATCCTCCGCGTGCTGATCGTTGCAGAGTCGCGATAGTAGTCCTATACCGCTCGGAATCATCGAGTCGCAACTGTAGTAGACAGTAAGGTACCGGCGAGGAGTGTCCGGAAGTTCGTACCGTAATCCTGCCTTCTTTGGTAAAGCATAGTCGCCCAGCGCAATCTGCTGGAGTTGTCGAAGAAGTGATGATTTTCCCACACCGCGCTTTCCGTAAATCGCGATTAGTCCAGACGGAGTGTTCAATGATTTTACGCAGTCCCGGATCAGATCCGTCCGTCCAACGAATCGATCGGCGTCGCGTATTACGTCTGAGGTAAAACCGAGTTCTGGATCAACCACCGTTTGATCTCCCTAAATTAAAGCCGCGTTGTGTTCGATTATTATCATGCACGCCCCGCAAGTCGTTTCTCGCAACACAAAATACCGGTTTGCCAGGGGTTGAACCAGTGTAATCATAGCAAGATTATTTTGCCGTTGACCTTTACAAATTCACCTTGTTTGCGCAGAACTGTGGAACGCCCGCGACCGGCGGTATTTAGATCGACCTGTTTAGCAGGCGACTAAGCCTGTAGACGAGGCTGAAGTCCCGTTAATGCGCGAGGCTACTCGGATCGGGACATACAAACACGGCGAGCCAAATAGGCGACGATTCAGATCTCTAAAAAAAGCACTGGGCGATTGGGGCTCGCGGTGTTCGGATCGGGAGGCCATACTTGTCGGTGGCCGCGGGGATCGGCGCTTAGCTTTACCATAGAAGGCATGTGGCGATCTGTTGTGGTTTGCGCGGCGGTCTTCTGCGTCTGTTTGCATGCGGAGACTAAGGCGGAAGAGTCGGCGTGGCATACGCTCACGATGGGTGTTACGGACAGCAATCCGAATAAGCGCAAGCTGGCGGTGGCTGGTCTGGAAGGCGGTGGCAACCAGCCGAAGTTGGTCGCTATGGCGGAGAGTGCCCTGTCGGATAAAGACGTGGATGTCCGGCAGACGGCGGCTGCGGTACTGGGCGGGATGAAGGCGTCGAGTTCGATTCCGAAGCTGATTACGGCGCTTGACGATGACGCTCCGGAGGTGAGTTTCACCGCTGCGCGGTCTTTGTGGCTGCTGGGCGACCGTACCGGATTGGACATCCTTATGGAAGTTCTGGCGGGTGAGCGGAGCAATTCGTCGGGTGTGATGAAGTCGAGTCTCCGCCAGGCGAAACATACGCTGAAGAATCCGGCCGCTCTTACGCGGCTTGGAATCAGAGAAGGCGCGGGCATGTTCCTTGGACCGTTTGGGGTGGGGTTTATGGTCTATGACGAGTTGCGCAAGGACGGGTCGGCGACTGCTCGCGTGCTGTCGGCGGTGGCGTTGGGGACGGATAAGGACCCGAAGACAATCGCGCTGCTTGAAGATGCGTTGAGCGATAAGAACTGGATTGTTCGGGCGGCGGCGGCCAAGGCATTGGCGGAGCGGAACAGCAAAGCCTCGATTCCGAAGTTGGCTTCGCTGCTGGAAAGCGATTCCGACCAGGCCCGATTCACGGCGGCTTCGGTGGTGATCCGGCTGTCGGCTCCTCCGGTGGTGATTCCGAGGCGCGTTCCGGGACGGGTCCGTCCCGCCGTAAAGCAGCCTCCTACCGTGGTTAAGCCGCCGGCCGCGGTGAAGTAGCCTCGGCATCCAGATACCCCCTTCGAGCATCTATATGCTTAGGAATCTGGGCTTTTCGATTGTCTCGCGAAAGTCGAATGCTAAGATAAAAAAGATCAATGACCTACGACTTGATAATCATTGGTAGCGGCCCCGGCGGCTACTCGGCAGCGGTGCGTGCGGGCCAGTATGGCTTGAAAACGGCGATCATCGAGAAGGGCCCCAAACTGGGCGGAACGTGCCTGCACGTTGGCTGCATTCCGACCAAGGCGCTGCTGCACACGGCAGATGTTTGGGATCACTTCCTTCATCCCGGCGATGAGGGAATTACCTGCGACAATCCTAAGCTGGATTTGCCGGCGGTGATGGCGCGCAAGACCAAGATCGTCGACAAACATGCCAAGGGCGTCGAAGGTCTGATGAAGAAGAACAAAGTGGAGTGGGTGAAGGGCTACGGCACGATTAAGGGTCCCGGGAAAGTGGAAGTGAAGGCGGCGGATGGCAGCGTGAAAACGCTTGAGACCAAGACCATCATGATCGCTACGGGGTCCGAGGCGCGGATGCTGCCTGGTCTTCAACCTGATGCCAAGCAGATCCTGACGAATATCGAGATTCTGAATCTGCAGGCCGTTCCGAAGTCGCTGGGCATTATCGGCGCGGGTGCGGTGGGCGTGGAGTTTGCGTCGATCTTCCGGCGGTTCGGCTCGGAAGTGACTGTTCTCGAGATGCTTCCGCGGATTGTTCCGGTGGAAGACGAGGATGTCTCGAAAGAACTGGCGAGGGTTTTCAAGCGGCAGGGTATCCGCGTGGAAACCGGCGTGAAAGCTGAGAACATTACCAAGACTCCGACGGGCGTGAAGCTTCAGATCACGTTTGCGGATGGCAAGAAGGAAGACCTGGAGTTTGAATCGCTGCTGATCGCGGTGGGGCGTAAACCGAATACGGACAACATTGGATTGGAAGGTACGAAGGTCGAACTGGACCGCGGGTTCATCAAGGTCGATCAGTTTCAGCAGACTGGTGAGCCGGGAATTTACGCTATCGGCGATGTGGTTGCAGGGACTCCACAGTTGGCGCATGTGGCGACGATGGAAGGCATGGTGGCGCTCGACCACATGACTGGGCGCAATGCAATTCCGATCAATCGAAATCGGATTCCGGGCGCGACTTATACGGAGCCTGGGATCGGCAGCGTGGGTTTGACGGAGGCGCAAGCGAAGGCGCAGGGGTACAAGGTGAAGGTCGGCAAATTCCCGTTTCTGGCCAATAGTAAGGCTACGATTTTGGGGAGCCACGATGGGTTTGTGAAGGTGGTCGCCGATGAGAAGTACGGGGAAATTCTGGGCGTTCATATCATCGGTCCGCAGGCCTTCGAATTGATTTCGGAAGGTGTGCTGGCGATGGAAGCCGAGGCTTCGGTGGATACGTTGATTCATACGATTCACGCGCATCCGACTTTGTATGAGGCGATGGGCGAGGCATTCAACGCGGTGTACGGACAGGCCATTAACTTTTGATGCGGAAGTGCGAACTTCGGGAGCTTGGGCGCGTTGGTTATGCGGATGCGTTTGAGCTTCAACAGCAACTCGTGGAGCGGCGCAAACGTGGAGAGATCTGCGATCAACTTCTGTTTGTGGAGCATCCGCACGTGATTACGATGGGCCGCAATGGGGACATGCGGAACCTGCTGGCTGGTGACGATCATCTGCGGAGCTCGGGGATCGAGTTTCATAAAACAAATCGGGGCGGCGATGTTACTTATCATGGGCCGGGTCAGATCGTCGGATACCCGATTTTCGATTTGCGCGAGTGGCAGCGCGATGTGGTGGCTTATGTGCGGACGCTGGAGCAAGTGATTATCGACGCTCTGGCGACGTTTGGAATTGGTGCGGGACGCGTGACGGATGCTACGGGCGTTTGGGTGGATGGTGCGAAAGTGGCGGCCATTGGCGTACACATCAGCCGGTGGGTGACGTCACATGGTTTTGCGCTGAATGTGTCTACCGATTTGCAATATTTTCAGTACATAGTGCCTTGCGGATTGACTAAGCCGGTTACTTCGCTGCGTCTGCTGGGGTGCGGCGCTTCACGCGAGGCGGTTAGCGCCGCTCTGGCCGAACAATTTTCTATTCACTTTGGGTGCGAGGTGATGGAACCCGCACTGATGAGATAAAAAGGATCCAATGATTGACGTCGTAATGCCCCAAATGGGGGAAAGCATTGTTGAAGGCACGCTGACGAAATGGCTTAAGAAATCCGGCGACCGGGTGGAGTTGGATGAGCCTCTGTTTGAGATTTCTACGGATAAGGTGGACACGGAGATTCCTGCTCCGACGGCTGGCACGCTGAGTGAGGTGCTGGTTCAGGAAGGGGCGACTGTGGCGATTCATACGGTGGTCGCCCGGATTGATGAGAGTGGGGCGGGTGGTGGTGCTGCGGCGCCTGCGGCTGAAGCTCCGGCTGCTCCTGCTCCGTCTCCTGCGCCTGCCGCTCCAGCACCTGCTCCCGCTGCTGCTGCGGCTCCTCCCCCGGCTGCGGCGGCTCCTCCGGCTGCAGCTCCTCCTGCCGCTCCTGCCGCGCCTCCTCCTGTGGCGGAGGAAGCGCAAGGTCCGCTTTCACCGATTGTCCGGAAGATGGCTCGGGAGTTTAATATCGATCTGCGCCAGGTGAAGGGTACCGGCGCGGGTGGACGCATTACGAAACAGGATGTCGATTCGTATATGGCTGCACAGGGCGCCCGGACTGTGTCTGCGGCATCGATACCTGCGCCTGCTCCTCCTCCGCCTCCGGCGGCTCCTGTTGTTTCCGCGGCTCCGACCGCTAGCGTGCCGTCGGTGGTTCCGGCGTCATCCGCTCCCGCTCCTTCCCCGTCGCGAGCGGAGCAGGCTCGTACACGGATCGAGCCGATGAGCACGATGCGGCAGAAGATCGCCGAGCACATGGTGATGAGTAAGAACACGTCGGTTCATGTGACGACGGTGCACAAGGTGGACGTGACGAAGATCGCGAAGTTGCGCGATCGTAACAAGGGCGAATTCCAGGCGCGCTATGGTTTTGGTTTGACGTTCCTGCCTTTCTTCGCTCGGGCGGCGGCGGAAGCGCTTCGGGTGTTTCCGGTGCTCAACGCTTCGATTGAGGGAACGAATATTCTGTATCACAACGACATCAATATCGGAATCGCGGTCGCGCTTGATGGCGGTTTGATTGTTCCTGTGATTCGGAATGCCGATGAAAAGACTGTGGTCGGGCTGCAGCGTTCGATTGTAGATCTGGCGACTCGCGCGCGGTCGCGCCAGTTGAAACCGGACGATGTGACGGGTGGCACGTTCTCGATTACGAATTTCGGCAGCTTTGGGAGTGTGTTTGCGACTCCGGTGATCAATCAGCCTCAAGTGGCGATACTTGGGGTGGGCACGGTGGAGAAGCAGCCGGTGGTGGTGGATGGCGATTCGATTGCGATTCGGTCGATTTGCTATTTGGCTACTACTTTTGACCATCGGTTGATTGATGGGGCTTTGGCCGATCAGTTTACGGGTAAGGTGAAGTCGATTCTGGAGAACTGGTCGGACGAAATTTTGTAATGGCCGGCTACCGCTGCGGATGTAGTATTAGGCTCAAATTGCACAGCAATACTATGACGTGTATAATTTAAAGCCACAATGGAGCCTTCATTATTTAAAACGCTAGCCCAAGTCGCTGGAATCGGGGGCATCAGCCTCGGCGTGTTGCTGCTCGTCTACCGTGACGTCATCAGAAAGGACATCTTCCCCACTCTCACGAAAGTCCAAGCGTATCAGCTTATGCGGCTGATCCTGATCTTAGTATGGTCTATCGCTCTTGCAGTTACTTATGGGTTCGGTAGATCCCGATGAGCACGAGGCGCTCAAGCTGAACATCACGACGCGACTGATCTTCATCTCGAAGGACCAACAAGCAGCCAGTGTCGCCGCACCGTTTGTAACTAGTGCAAAGAACACGGGTGACTTTTCGAACGCCGCCAAGCAAATCGCAGAGTGGTCTATCAGAGAGGTCGTAAACCAAGTGCAATAGCAGCGCTAATCAGGCGATCCGTCTGAGATGTCTTGAAATCAGCAGGCCAATAAGCAGACCCGCAGCTGGAGCGGGCTTGGTGTACGTGCTGGTCGAAGCCAAATCACGGGAGTTAAGAAACCATTCGCTCCGGATCCCAGTTGCAGGCGACTCCTTCTTTGCAGCTCCTTTTGGTCAGTAGGGCTGGACCGGCGGCTCGCAATCCGAACACGGCGTCTTCCACAACCTGCTTGCGGCTACGTACCGCGGCGAAGAAATTCTTGTGGTGGCTGAGGTGAGCGTCGAATCCTCGCGGGGCGGTGAAGACCTTTTCGGAGTCCGGGCGCATGGTGTCCGCCATGGGACGCTGTTGCGGATACTGCTGGTGGTAGTTGCGCAGGAATTCTTTTTGTTGTGCTTCTGCGAAGGTGTCGATTGTGTAGCCGGGCTCTGTTTCTCGCGGAGTCTTGGCAAGCGTTATGGAATTGTAGGATGTCGTCATGACTCCTTCCGTCCCTACGAAACGGAATCCGAAGTTCTCTGCCGGCACTCCCGCTTTGAGGTTCACTCTTAGTTCCAATGTGAATTTCGGGTAGTCCATCAGGGCTAACATCACGTCGGGGACGTCGCGGCCGTCGTGCCAGTAGCGGATTCCTCCGGTTGCGTAAATTCGCGTCGGGCCTAGGGAGTTTGTCGCAAAGTGGAGGCCGGACAGCAGATGAACAAAAAGATCGCCGGCTACTCCCGTGCCGTAGTCTTCGTAGTTGCGCCAGCGGAAGAATCTTACGGCTTCGAAGGGACGTTTGGGTAGCGTGCCGAGGAAGCGGTCCCAATCGACGGTCTGCTCGGAGGCATCAGGGGGAATGGAATATTGCCAGGCGCCTATGGCGGAGTTCCTGTCGAGATAGGCTTCCACCATGTTCAGTTCGCCGATCGCTCCGGCGCTCAGGAGATCGCGAGCCTTCGTGTAGACGAGTGAACTGACGTACTGGCTGCCTACCTGGAGAATCCGTTGTCCCTGTTGCTTCGTGGCGGCGACTACGGCTTGCCCTTGTTCGATCTTTTGCACCATGGGCTTCTCGCAGTAGACGTCTTTACCGGCGGCTAGCGCGTCCTGGGTGATCCTGGCGTGCCAGTGATCGGGGGTAGCGATGATTACTGCGTCTACGTCCTTTCGCGCCAGGACCTCGCGGTAATCGCGGGTAGTGAAGATTTGATTTCCCCAGCGTTCCTTGGCTCGCGCTAAACGTCCCGTATAAAGATCGCAGACGCCGGCGAGTTCTACTCCTGGAAGCGAGACGGCGGAATTGGTGTCGCCCGAGCCCATGCCTCCGGCTCCGATTGTCGCGATGCGAATTCGATCGTTGGGGGAGATTTGCATGGCGATCTAAACCAGTTTCATGGCGGCCGGGTCCCAGTTGCAGACACGATTTTCGAAGAAGCTCATGTTGGACAGCAGCGCGGGTCCGGCGGCGCGGAATCCGAAGACGGCGTCTTCCACCACGGGCTTTCGGCTGCGTATGTGGGCGATGAAATTGCGGTGATGGTCGAACTCGTCATCGTAGCCGCGCGGCGGCATGAATTTCTCCTCGGCGGTCGGGCGGATGGCGTCGGCGGTGGGATTCGACTGCGGATATTTTTCGCGATATTCCTTGACGAATTCTTTCTGGATTTCCTTGGGGAAGGTTTCGACGGTGTAGCCGGGCTCGGTCTCTCGCGGAGTCTTGGAGATTGTTACGCCGCTACCCACCGTCATGATGCCTTCGCTGCCGACGAAGCGGAATCCTGAAGATTCACCCGCGCCGCTGACGAAGTTCACTCGCAGGGCGAGATTGAAGGCGGGATGGTGGTCTGTCTTCGGGTAGTCGTAGAGGCCCAGCAGGACGTCGGGTACGTCGCGGCCATCCTTCCAGAAGCGCAGGCCGCCTGCGGCGTAAACTCGGGTTGGTCCGATGGCGCTGGTGATGAAATGCATGCCGGAAAAGAGGTGGACGAAGAGATCGCCGGCGACTCCGGTGCCGTAGTCGCGGTAGTTACGCCAGCGGAAGATACGCTTGGGATCGAATTCGTGCTTAGGCGCGGGTCCGACGAAGCGCTCCCAGTCGATGGTTTCGAGCGACGCATCCGGCGGGATGGAATATTGCCAGGCGCCGGTGGCGGAGTTGCGGTCCCACCAGGCTTCCACCATGTTCAGCTCGCCGATGGCGCCTTGTTCGTAGAGGTCTTTCGCTTTTTGATAAACGATGGAGCTGACTCGCTGGCTTCCGACCTGGACTATGCGGCCGGTGCTTTTTTGGGCGTCTACCATTCGCTTGCCGTCTTCCACGTGCTGCACCATCGGCTTCTGGCAATAGACGTCTTTGCCGGCTTCCATCGCCGCTATGGCGACGTTGGCGTGCCAGTGGTCGGGTGTGGCGACAAGAACTGCGTCCACGTCTTTGCGGATGAGGATTTCTTCGAAGTGACGCGTGGTGAAGAGGTCATTTCCCCAGCGCTCTTTCGCACGGGTGAGGCGGCCGTCGTAGCAATCGCTGACCGCGACCAATTTCACGCCCGGCTGTTTTTGAGAGGCTTCACAATCGCCGGAGCCCATGCCGCCGGCTCCGATGAGGGCGATCTGGATATGGTCATTGGCGGAAATCGTTTTGCCGGACTGGGCAGCTAAAGTCTGCGCCGCGAATCCGGCAGCGGCAGTGCTTTTGAGAAAATGACGTCTGGATGTCGACATGAATCACCTAGCCTAACGGTGATTCTATCGTAATCGCAGTGAACTCTAACGCTCCCTCACGGTCGCGGCTCTGATTGTTTGGCCGGAGCGGGCTTGGATTCCGTCTTTGGAGTCTCGGACTTCGATTCCGACTTTGATTCCGATTTCGATTCGGATTTTGTTTCGGATTTTGATTCCGTCTTCGAATCGGCGTTGGATTCCGATTTGCCCTTCCCGTCCTTGCCGTCTTTGCCATCCTTGCCCGGTGGGACTATAGCGCCGCCCGAGCCACCCTTGGCGTAGTCGGTGATATAGAACCCGCTGCCTTTGAAATGGAGGGCGGGAGCGGAGATCAGCCGTTCCAACTGACCACCGCAATCTTCATGTATTTTCAGGAGCTCGTCGGAAAACCGCTGTCTAACTTCGAACGTCTGGTTACATTTATCACAACGATAATCGTACAGAGGCATGTTTACTTCGGCTGCTTCTCCGGGATGTTACCCGGCTCAGGAATATGAAGCGGCGTACTCGGCTGGGAGTTGAGCCCGAGCGGGTCGTCCTGCGCGGTCCTCAAACTGGCCATCGCTTTTCCTTTGGTGATCACTTCGATCGCTTTCTTGAGGATTGCGTCGTCGCCCTTCTTTTCCTTATCCGGCTGTACTTCGGGGGTGGGGTTCTCTTCGTCGGTTTCCGGGGCAACTTCCGCGTCGTTGACGGCGACGCCGGGTGTTACGCCGACATCCTGAATCGATTTCCCGCTGGGCGAGTAATATTTTGCCACCGACAGGATTACCGCCGCGCCATCTTCCATGGTGATGGCTTTGCGTTGAGACGCGTCCCCATAGGTGCGTTCACCCACCAGTTCGGCACGTTTGTCGTCGAGAAAAGCGGCAGAGGCAATCTCAGCTGCGCCGGCCGTACCGCGATTGGTCATGACGACCAAGGGCTCCTTGAACGCTGCCTTGGCGGCGTCTGCGTTCGAGTCTTCCCGGGCAACTTTCTGGCCGACAACGTATGTTAGCAATCCCTTGTCGATGAAGAGATTGGCCAACTTCGCACCATCCTCAGTTTTGCCGACGGCGCAGTTACGCAGATCGAGAATCAGCTTCTTGGCGCCCTGCTTTTCCAGGCCCCGAACGGCGGTGGTTACTTCGTCCAGCTTGCCCGTTTCGAGAGACCCGACCTGGACGAGGCCGACGTCATCCGGCAGCAGCTTGGTGGTGACGGCGGGATACTTCACTGCGCCGCGCATCAGACTGATCTTTTGGGGGTCGGGTTTGCGGATGCGCAACACGGAAACCTCGACCGAGGTACCCGAATCACCCACGAGCAACATCTCGGCGTAAGCCAGAGGCATGTCGCGTGTGGCGATACCGCCTATGCTTTCAATCAGATCGCCTGTCGTGAGGCCAGCCTTGGAAGCGGCTGTATTGGGGATCACGTCCACTACGCCCACGTAGCCGAACTTCTTGGAGAGGATCAGACCGACGCCGGCTTTCTTGGAATCCTGATTCTTCAAATATTGCTTGTACTGTTCGGCGTTGAGGTAGCTGGCGAACGGATCGATCGCCTCGAGCATGCCGTTGACTGCGCCCAGGGTTACATTCTTGATGTCGGGCTCTTCGACGTACTCGCTCTTGATGCGTGACAGCACTTCGGTGTAGACCGCCAGATGACGATAGGCATCTTCAGGCGACGCGCTCCGGCCCAATACTGCACCGAGGAGCAATAGAACGACGAGTACCGTCGACGACGTGACAACGACTAATTTGAAGCGGCTATTCATACAGTGGGGCCCTTCACAACTCTGATCTCATTCTAACAGACGTATTACACCGGCTCGAGGTCACTCTTAATTGGCTTAGAACGCAGAAAACTGGCGGCAGTCAGGGCAATGGAGACAACCAGCAGCGCGCCTTCGCGGATTAGAGTCGCCGGACCGAGGGCCTCGCCGGGGCCGAAACAGCCACAGTCGATGTCCATCCCCTTTAAATATGAGCTTAGCAGGATGCCGAAGAAGATCAGGAGCAGTAACGTAACGGCGGGGGCGGCGAAACGCAGCCATAGACCTCCAACGAGTAGCACGCCTAGCGCCATTTCGAGCCACGGGAGTGTTCTGGCAACGACGACAACGCCCTGGGGCGGCAGTAATTGATAGCCGTCGACTGCGACTGCGAACAACTGCCAGGGATCCTTGAGTTTCATCCAGGCAGCATAGATGAAAATCAGACCGAGGACTCCACGCGCCACCAGCGCGATCCAGTTACTTACTGGCCTGTTCATCAATCAATCGCTTGAGAATGTCGAAGGAGACGAAGGTGGTGATGGGGAAACGGTTTTGACGCCGCTCCACGAACAGGGTTGGCGTGCTGTGGACCTGCGCGGTTTGGCCTAGAGCCACATCCCTATCGATGGCCGCTTCCACCCTGGCATCCTTGAGGAGCCGCTTTGCCTTTGCCAATTCCGCAGGCGAGAGGACTGCAGCGACAACGGGCTCGATGTTGCCGGCGGGCGACCATTGGTCCTGCTTGTCGAAGAGCGCGTAGGTCACTTCTTCGTATTTGTTGAAGGTTCCGGCCGCGTCGGCCCAACGGGCGGCTTCGCGGGCGTAAGGATGATTCGGCAGCGGGAAATCGTGGTGAATCATGTAGACTTTGCCGTTCTTGACGCAGTCGGCGAAGACCTGGCGCATGGTTTCCAGATAGAGCTTGCGGCAATGGGGGCACTGGAAATCGCTATATAGTTCCAGGTGAACCGGAGCCATTATCGAACCCATGCATTTCGAGGCGGCGATGGCGGAAGGGCTCGCCTGAAAGGACGACAGCGGGCTTGGCAGCAGGCAGAGAATTAGCGTCAGGGCTGATGTGAGTTTCATTTCTTCGGCTTCCTTTTTATTTTATTACTACTGCGTCACCACTTGATCCAGATATTTCTTGAGCAAATCGATGGTTACACTACCGGGAACTAATTCACGATTCCCTTTGTATACGATCACGACGGCAGGAGTTTGATTGAGATGGTCCTGGCGGCCGGCCGCGAGATCCGCGGCTATGGATGCATCGAGCTTCTGATCCGCGTTTACGAGATGTCGCAACTGCCGCATGGTGGCGGCCGGCACGACGCGCGCGACTTCGAAGTCGATGTCCCCGGTTTCGCTCCAGGCAGTCTGCGTCTTGAAGATCTGAGTCATTGCCAGATCGTAATGGCCGAGTTGACCGGCCGCGTTGGCGTAGCGCGCCGCCAATCTTGCGTACCGATGTTGGTGCTGTGGGAAATCCCGGTAAAGCAATCTGACCTTGCCAGTTTGGACGTATTGATCCGTCAAAATCGGAATCGCCTCATTGAGGAATTTAGCGCAGGGCGGGCACTCATAGTCGATGAAAATCTCACAGCTAACGGGAGCCGAGGCGAGACCGGCTTCTTTGAAGTTTCTTGTTGCTGGAACTTCACGGAAAACAGTTGCCAGGACGCGCTGCGTGCAGACTCCGGGCTGTTGCGCGCAGGCCCGGGACGCGGGAAGCACGAACAACGCCAAACTCCCTAAGGACGCAGCGAGTGATGCCCCGATCCAACGCAGCAACACGACTCTTCTCTCGCGGCGTTTTTCCTGAAGCCGCGACCACGCTTGGGCCGTATTCGGAATCCATTCGTTCGCCGGAGCGAGCGCCGCCAGACGATCGTCTACCCACTGGTCAACGTTGATTTCGCGGTTCGCCATAGTGCCTCGTATATTCTTTTCGGAATGCTTGTTGCGCGCGGCTTATGAGGGTCCCGACTGAGGCGGGATTCATTTTTAGGGCGCTCGCCAATTCTTCGTAGCTGAAACCGTGGCTCCGCAGAAGAAGCAGTTCGGCTTGCCGCGGCTTGATGGCGCCCAGGACCTTCCTGACGTGCTCCTGCTCTTCTGTCGCAGCATGGAGTTGTTCCGGAGTCAAAGGGCTGCCGGCGAATCGGAGCAAGCGCTGGTACCGCGCGTGGCGTGCCCGCCTTCGCAGCTCGTACAATCCTTTTCGGACAGCGGTCCGGTACAGCCATCCGCCGGCTTTTTCGCCTTGAGCTTGTGGGTTTCTCCAGAACTTCCAAAACACCTCCATCGCGAGTTCCTCAGCGCAGCCATGGTCGCCGACTACCTGTGCGATGGCGCGCGTAATGCGCTCGTAGTGGCTGTGAAACGTTGTCTCGAAGTCCAGCGGCGCCTCTTCACGGGTTCCGATTTCATCGAGCGCATTCATTCGACTTGTCTCAACAATAGATCAATGCTTGGCGGCGGCGCTTTGTGACAGGAACTTTGAAGCGATGCAGTTGGGGTACCGATTCAATGTACGCGTAAATCTGACTTGACAAGAGAGCACATTTATTCTATTTTGTATATTAAATGGCCAAAGGAGACTACCTGGGTGAATTTGAACTCATTGTGATGCTCGCTCTTCTGCGCCTGTCCGACCATGCTTATGGCGTAACGGTGCGCCGGGAAATTGAGGAGCGGACTGGCAGGGACGTTTCCATCGGCGCCGTTTATGCCACTCTCGATCGCCTGCAGGAGAAGGGTTATGTTCGATCCCGGCTCGCCGAGCCAACTCCTGAACGTGGCGGGCGTTCGAAGCGATTCTTCCGCGTCACGGGCGCAGGTGTTGAGGCGATCAATTGCACCCATACCGCGGTTCAAAGATTGATCGAAGGGCTCGATCTCCGTGGGAGCTTCGCATAATGTCTCAGAAACTCACCGTCCAGCCTCCCCGATTGGCAGCGTGGCTGGTCGATCTTTTCACGCCGCCAAACCAGTCTGATGCCATTACGGGTGACCTATTGGAAGAATTCACGACGGTGGTTTCCACGTCAGGTAGTGGAAGCGCAAATCGTTGGTATTGGCGGCAGGCCACCAAGACCGTTGCACACCTGATACGCGGGGAGTTTCGTTCATCACCGTGGGCGATCGCTGCAACGGCGTTCGCAGGCTACCTATTGCTCATCTGCGCAGTTCAATTGGTAAATGTCGCAACTGGCGCATTGCTCAAAGAATTCCAAATCTATCATTACGTGAGTGCCCGCCTCTTCTGGTGGATATATGCGGTGGCACTTGAGCGTGTAATTTGCCCTATGCTCATTGGCTGGATGTTAGCAGCCATAGCCAGAAATAGAGAGATGGCAACCGCCGCGACACTGAGCATGATAGTTGCCCTCCTTGGAGTACCGCTTTATCTCGGAGGCGGCCTGCTTTGGTTACTGTCTGCGACCGCGATTATTGACAAAGCACACCGCTATGTACCGCACGCAAATTTCCTTTGGCTCGTCAGGAATGCTTTCATCTTAATGGGAATGCCTCCGTTTGCCGTGTTCGTAGGCGCTGTGATACGTAGAATTTCGATGCCGCCAGAACGAAAGCCGATTGCTGTGTAGACCTTGCCAATCCTGCGGTAGACGACGGGGACGGTGCTATTTTTTCCGGCCCGCGGATGCGCGGAGGGTGGGATAGGGCGTGTCGTAGCCCTTGCTTTCCCACCAGAGAATCTTGTTCAGCGTGTCTGCCGGGGCGTCGTCCGGATCGGCCCAGTCCATCCTGGCGGATTCGCGGGCCGCCCAGAGTTTGCGGCCGCTCAGGGCCGACAATGGGGAATTCATCTCATCGAGCGCAACCTTGGGGGTGAGGGCGGCGTACGGTTTGAGGTCGGCGTCGTTGGTGAAAATGCTGGTCATTACTCGGGCGCTTTGCAGGAAACGCGTGCGGGGCGGAATATTGAATAGCGCCTGGATGGTGCGGACCATGCTTTCGTGGTTGTAGTTGTTGGAATCGACCGCGGCACGGCGTATATAAGGGCCCACGGCGAGAGCGACCGTGCGGTGCCCATCTACGTGATCGAGTCCGTTTTGGGCATCGTCTTCGACGACCAGGATGAGGGTTTTGTCCCAGAACTTACTTTTTGACACGCCTTCCACGATTCGGCCGAGGGCGAGATCATCGTCGGCTACCATTGCTCGCGGCGTGGGGGAGGCTGGGTTGGTTCCGTTGGTGTGATCGGCGGTGAGTGTGAGGACGATCAACTGGGGCAGATGATCGGATTTTTCATATTCGGCCAGTTCCTCTAGAAACTCAGAGGCTCGGATCTGGTCGGGAAGGAATGTCGCATTGACGGGGTAACGCGGCGAGATGTATTTCTGAAGCGCGGGTACTCCGCTGCGCGATCCCACTGCCTCGTGCCACTTCCCTTCTTTGTAAAGCCGCCAGTATTCGCTCCACTTCTTAAGATCGCCTTCGTTGATATCGACCACGTTCTTGCGGCTTGCATCCCAGAGTGCGGGCAGGCAAAATTCTCCGTAGATTTTCAGATCGATCGGCCTTGAAGCACCTTGCCAGAAGAAGCCGGCGGGTGAAACGGTGAGCGCGTCGGCCATGTTCCAGGCGTAACCGCGCGGGGATGACGCGAAAGCGCGTTCGGTATAGTCGCTGACGAAGGCTTGCATCAGCCATTGGTGGCCGTCGAAGCTGATGGCTCCTCCGGTGTAGAAATTGTCGAGAGTGACGTAGCGTTCGGCTAGCGCGTGATGATTGGGCGTGATATCGCGGCCGAACTGGACGTATTTCGGATCTCCGTTGCCTTTGGGGAGATCGCCTAAAACCTGATCGTATGTGCGGTTTTCCTTGATGATGAACAGCACGTGCTCGATGCCGAGTTTTTCGGGATGATCGACGCCTCCGGCCGGCTCGAGTTGCGGCGTGTTGGCGGCGGTCACTTCGCGCGTGCCTGCGGCTAGTTGCGCGTCTGTGACGGCGGGAATCTGCGAAAGCGTTCCGATGTAGTTGCGGGAATTATGCGCGCCATCTTTGCCAAGGGTGTTGGCGAAACCTTTGAGATTCAGTACCCGCAACGCTCCTGCGCTATCGATGGCGAGCGCGGATGGGAAATAGCCGGTTGGAATGGCTCCGGCGACTTTCCATTGCTTGCCCGACGGCGTGAGGATGGCGACTGCGTTATTTCCGGCGCAAGCGACGTAGATCCGCTGGCCGTCTGGCGCGAACGTGACGGCGATGGGCTGGCTGCCGATTCCCTTCCCTGGCCAGGTTGGAATCCGGGTTTGCGTTCGTGCGTGCGACTTGAGGTTGATTACCGAAACGGCATCCGAATGCGCGTCGGCGACGGCGAGAAGACTTTCGTTCGCGTCGAGCGCGAGATTGGCCGGCGCGAGACCGACATCGATCTGCTGGGCTTCGAGCGTTTTGGCATTGACGATGCTGACGGTGCCTGTAGTGGTTGCACCGGTTTGCGGGTCGGTGACGATCATGGTGCCGCTGCTGGGGGCTACGGTGTCTGTACTCTTTGGCGCGCGGCCTCCCCGGTTGGACACGTAGATTTCGTTGTTCCGGGCGGAGAATTTGACATTGAACGGCACCATTCCGACTTCGATTTCTCGTTCCAGTTTCCGTGTGGCGGCGTCGAAGATGGCCAGTGTGTTGTTTCGGCTGAAGGCGATGTAGACTTTGGATCCGTCGGCGGAAAATGCTATGCCGGCGGGTACGGGATGGCCTTTTAGCGCGATGCGCTGCGCCTTGCCGGGCTTGCCGGCGTCGTCGAGTTGGACTACCGCGATTGTGTCAGGACCGTTGCGCGTCGCTTGACTCGCCCAGATTTCGTGATCTCCCTGACTCCAGGCGAGTCCGGTGTAGGAGGTTGATCCGACGTCGGCCGACGCCAGAAGCGCGCTGCTGGTTCCATCGACAATCTCCACCGAGTGGGTGTTGAGAATCGCGAGCAGGCGCTTTTTGGAATCGAAGGCGAGATCGACGGGACGTCCTGGAATCTGCAATTGATCGCCCCAGGGGCGGAGGAGTTGGTTGGTCGGAAGGAGATAAAAGCCTTCCGGTTGTTTGCCGAGGAGTACGTTGCTTTTCAGTATCGGAAACAACGGGGTTTCCTTCGCGACCACGAAGGTGGCGACGGCGATGATGGCAACAACGATAGATCGTTTCATCAGGGTAGTTCCCATCGTAGCCTGAGACAGGGAAAAATATAAGAGCCTCCGGAGTCGCGCGCCAGTCCCCGCATGGACTGGGGTGCGACTCCAGAGGCTACCATCACTCCGCCGCAAAACGGAGGGCGCGCAGGCAAAAGGAGGAAAGCCCGCGTAGGAGGCGCCGCTCTGTTCGCCCACCAAGCGAACAGAACCGATGATCCGGCTGATGCAAGCACAACAGCCGGAAACCCGATTCAAAAAAGGAGCGCCGGGCGTTAACGCCGGCCACCAACCGGTGCTAACGCCGGGCGCTCCGACACCATCGCTCCGGAGCCCAATCCGGAGGGCGCGGCGGGGATAAGCCGCCGCAGGAAAAAGTGCCATCCGGCCTGCCGCCCCAAATGCGGTAGTCCGGACCGATGGCGCAGTGTGCCGTCACGTCAGGCGGCGCACTGGAAAAACTGTTCTTAAATAAGCCCCCTTCGTAAAAAAGATTCCCGAGGAGAGGCGCGACCCAGCCAAGATCGCGCCGTCCTGGGAATCAGGAGGAAAACCAACGTCAACAGCAAGCGAAAGATCGCTGCCCGCGGTAACGGGCGCGCTTCTCTCTTCTGGTATCAATGTAGCGAACGGGTTATAGGGGATTGGTGGAGGTTGTGGATAACTCTTTTGTTTTGTTGGTAAAAAAAGTTTGTTAAAGGCGTGACCGGCCACGGATGAACATGCATAAACACGAATAACTTCCTGTTGATATGGTGGAAGGATGTATATTCCGGCGCACTTTCGGGAAGACCGCCTGGAGGTCCTTCATGCTCTGATCCGGGATCATGGCTTGGCTACTATGGTGACACTGACCTCGGACGGGTTGATGGCGAACCATATTCCTATGATTCTCGATTCGGCGGCGGCTCCTCTTGGCGTGCTGCGGGGACATGTTTCGCGGGCGAATCCGCAGTGGCGCGAATCGCTGGTGGAGACGGAGGCTTTGGCGATTTTCCAGGGGCCTTCGGCGTATATCAGTCCTTCCTGGTACAAGACGAAGCAGGAGACCGGGCGCGTGGTTCCGACTTATAACTTCATCGTGGTTCATGCCCGGGGACGATTTCGGATCTTTGAAGACCCGGCTGATTTGGAGCGGAATGTTCGCGCGTTGACCGAGCATCACGAGGCTGCTTTTCCGCGGCAGTGGAGTGTGGATGACGCTCCAGCCGATTTCATTCAGAGCCAGCTTAAGGGGATTGTCGGCGTTGAGATTGCGATTTCGCGGTTGGAAGGCAAGTGGAAGGTGAGCCAGAATCGTCCGGCTGCGGATCGGGCTGGCGTAGTGGAGGCGCTTCGGGCTGACGGCGATTTGGCTCATGCTTCCATGGCCGGGTGGGTTTCAGACAAGAGCTGAATCCACGAACGGCTGAGCCGTGTCGTCAGTATAGAAGGAGATTCAGGATGTGGAAACTGGTTGTCTTCGCCTTGTTGCCGTTCTCGGTCATGGGGAAAGAACCCGACCGGACTGTTACTTATTTCCGAGATTTTGGCTCAGGGCCTGTTCCCGCATTCGACAAGGGTTATCTGATTTTTACGAATAAGCCGAACGGCGTTGAAGTCTGGGGGCCGGACGGAAGGATGGTCTTCCGGACTGTGTTGATGAGCCGGCCGGAATTGCAAGTCATGAACGCGGCTGTGGACAGCAACGGGTCGGTGGCCGTCAGCGTTGCTTTTTCCGTTGCTCCTCGGGGCTATGCCGGCGGGATCACTTTTCTCGACCCGGCTGGCAAGGAGGTCCGATTCGCGGAAACGGGCCGGTATATGCCTGCGAGTATTTGTTTTGATTCCAAACGTGCGCTTTGGGCGTTCGGGTGGCAGCGCGACGCGATTCGGAACGAGAATGAGGACTCGGAGGAATACCTTTTGTTCCGGAAGTATTCTCCCGATGGCAAGCAGGTGGGCGCTTATGCGGCGCGTTCTTTGTTTCGGAAGAATCCCGGTGGACCTCCTGGTGGCGGGCAGGGCGGTGGGTGGAGGCTTCGAGCTTCGGGTGATCGAATCGGTGCGATCACGAATTCCAGCGGGACAAACGGGGCTAAGGGCTTTGTAGAGGATGACCACGAGTGGATTGAGTTGAGCTTGGACGGGAGTCTGATTGGCCATTGGAAGCTCGGCTATGGCACCGGTATGGGCGAGGCGTTTATTTCCAGCCTCGGGCTCTGCCGGCAAAGTATTCGGGAGAAGCAACCACAAGTGGATTGCCTGGATCGCGGTACCGGCGCTTGGAAGACGATGAGCGGTGTGTCTGCCGCGGACGAGCGCGGCGACTCGTTGGGAAATCTTCTTGGCGCGGATGGCGACTTTCTGGTTTTTGGACGGCCGGAGGGCGGCCTTCAGTTGAGTTGGGTTCTGGCTTCGCAGCAGTAATCGTGATTCAGGAGGATTGGCGTGAGATACAAACTTACCTTGTTACTAAGCGTATCGATCGTTGCGGGCTTGGCACAGGATATCACCATGCCCGAAAATGATTTGGCCTTGATCCGGCAGGAAATTCAGACCGGCGATGTTGACGTGGCTTTTGAGCATTGCAGCTCTGTCAGCGCCTTTGCGTCAAGCCAACTCCACCACGCGCCGCCGAGCGGTCAAGTCCCCGACCCTCTGGCTGCATCGCCTGAGGTGACCGATCTCCTTGCATTGGTGGACAAGAGCCAGCAGGCACTTGCGGCCCGGGACTTTAGCGGGTTGCGCGATTACTCGATGTCGCTAGGCTATGGACTTAACAAAGCGTACCAGAGACGATTCCCCACTCCGAGCCAGAAGCTTAGCAGACTGGAGCAGAGAAGTGCCAACCTTACCGAGTTTCAGCGCTTCCTGAGACTGCCTAAATTGGCAAAGATGGCACTCGAGGCGGGCGAAACAGACAAGGCGGCTTCATACGCAACTGAAGTGCTGGCTGCGGCGGCAACTCATCCGGGCTGGAAGGCGGGGGATGCCATCCATCAAGGGAATATCGTGCTTGGCCGTCTCGCTCTTCAGCAAGGGGACTTGAAGTCCGCGAAGGAACGTCTTTTGGCTG
The DNA here is from genome assembly GCA_963770345.1 of Bryobacteraceae bacterium. Taxonomy (GTDB): domain Bacteria; phylum Acidobacteriota; class Terriglobia; order Bryobacterales; family Bryobacteraceae; genus CAVYPH01. The sequence goes on from CAVYPH010000006.1 coordinate 197,209, forward strand.
CGGGCACTACTAAGGGATCGCCAGTTCTTGACTCATTCGGTCCAAATATGGCGTTGGCAAAGGAACTACTCACGCGAGGGGAGCGGCAGAGCGTGCTGGAGTACTTGTCGGAATGCAAACAGTTCTGGAAATTAGACAAAGGGCGGATCGACAGGTGGAGTGCCGAGATTCAGGGTGGAGTGGTTCCCGCGTTCGGGGCGAACCTGGTGTATTGAGAAGCCGGCAAACTGGAGGGTTGTCCGTGCGGCGAACCGACAAGAATGACACGATAGTCGTCTCCGCCTTGCGTGCTCGTGCCAATTTTGGCCAGCTCTTGCGCTGGGTTGAGGACGAACGGCGGTTAGTCGTTATCGGGAAGCCCGGCGCGCCCAAAGCGATTCTGCTTGGTATTGGGGACTACGTGCGCCTTGCCACTCCCGAGCCGGAGGTGCTCAAGATTATCGGAGAGAAGTCGCAACGCAAAGGCACCGACGGCCTCACTCCACGGCAGATTGACCAGGCCATCAAGACGGCCCGTTCCAAAAAGCCGAGGCTCTGACGACGAAGTACTTCCTCTAGAATTGGCGGGTGCTGATCTGCATTGGGTTATGTCCCTTCTGTGCCCGGCTCTTCTTCCAATAGCGATTTGGCTCTCTGCACATATTCTGGCGCGCGTATTCTGGGAATAATGAGCCGCAGAATCTCACGACTGCGCTGGGCAAGAACCGGCTTGGAAATCGCTGCGCCCATGAAATTCATCTCGTCACCGTAGGGTAGTCGCGCAGGCGGCAAATTGATCATCGCCAAGATCTCTACCAGCACGTGCTTCGCTCCATCCATATCGCCAAGCTCGATTAGGGCCTCACCCTTAAGCGTCAAAGCTGAGTAGTAGCTGGCGCTGCGAGTCACGTCCCAGCGCGATTTGATCTCGTCTACTTTGGCAACGGTCTTCGGAAAATCTCTACGGCTGTAAAAATAGAATGTTGCAGTCTGAAGTAGTGTGTGTGGTTCAGGCGATAGAATCTCACCTTCCAGAAAATACCCCTCTGCTTTAGCCAGGTCTTCGGTCATCGGCCGGGCATAGAAGTGGGCCAACTCGTTAATGACCGACCTAAGAGTTTCAATATCACCTGTGTTCCTCAGTTCGGCGCATGCATTAAGAAGTTCCTGCTCGGCTTGCCTTTCGTGCCCGGTTAGAAACAGATTGTTTATTCTAAGTTCGAATGATCTTTGGTCAAACATAGGCCCGTTAGCTGTCGTGGCAGTGCGTCTTATCCCGTCAAAGCATAAAAAAAGCGCCAGGTAAGTGCAGGACCTGGCGCTGTAACCGCGTCAAACTTGATTTTTTTGAACCGATTACTCGGCTAATTCTTCCGGAGTCGCTTCCGACAGGCCACCTGTATATTGGACCCGGGCTTCTTCGTCGTATCCCGGAATGCCTTCGAGCAGCGCCTGGTCGGCTTCGTTCACAACTTCCTCTTCTACCACATCCTCGCCGGCGATTTTCACGTGGCGATAGTAATCCATGCCCGTGCCGGCCGGGATGAGGCGGCCCATGATGACGTTTTCTTTCAGGCCGCGGAGGTAATCCACCTTGCCGTTGATGGCGGCTTCGGTGAGTACTCGCGTGGTTTCCTGGAAGCTGGCGGCCGAGATGAACGAGTCGGTCGAGAGCGACGCTTTGGTGATACCCAACAGCACCGGCTTACCGGTGGCCGGGCGTCCGTTCGCTTCGATAACCCGATTATTCTCTTCGCGGAATTTGAACTTGTCGACCACTTCTTCCGGCAGGAATTCGGTGTCGCCGATATCCTCGACCTTCACCCAGCGCATCATCTGACGAACGATGACTTCGAGGTGCTTGTCGTTGATATTGACGCCCTGCAGACGGTAGACTTCCTGGATTTCATTGACCAGGTACTTCTGCAATTCCTGCTCGCCGAGCACGTGTAGAATGTCGTGCGGATTGCGCGGGCCGTCCATCAGCGGGTCGCCCGAACGGACGCGTTCGGCTTCCTGTACGTTGATGTGTACGCCGCGTGGAATCTGGTATTCGCGCTGTTCACCATCGTCAGCAACGATGTAGATCTTACGCATACCCTTGGCGACTTCGCCGTACTTCACATTACCGTTGATTTCGGCGATGATGGCCGTTTCGCGGGGCTTGCGCGCTTCGAACAGTTCGACGACGCGCGGCAGACCGCCGGTGATGTCCTTGGTCTTGGTGGTCGCACGCGGAATCTTGGCGAGAACGTCGCCCGCGTGGATTTCTTCAGCGTCGCGCACCATCAAGTGAGCGTGGGTCGGCATGAGGTACTTCTTGTCATCCGACTTTCCGCCGCCAGTGGGACGAACCACGATGGATGGCATGCGCTTCTCGTCGGGCGAATCGACCACGACGAGCTGCATGTTACCCGAGATTTCGTCAACCTGCTCCTGCATGGTGATGCCTTCATGCAGTTCCTTGAAGTGCACGGTTCCCGTGACTTCGGTGAGAATCGAGAAGGTGTACGGATCCCATTCGAGCAGATCCATATTCGCCTTGACCGGTGCGCCGTCCTCGACGAGGATCTTGGCACCGTAAACAACTTGATAGCGTTCTTTTTCACGGCCCTTCTCGTCGACGATACCGAGAATGGAGTTGCGATTCATGGCGATCAGCTCGCCCTTAGCATTGCGAACGGTGTTGATGCCGATGAACCGGGCGAAGCCGTCCGATTTGGAATCCTGCTTGGACTGCTCGCTCGATCCGGTTGCGGTTCCACCGACGTGGAACGTACGCATGGTCAACTGAGTGCCGGGTTCACCGATGGACTGCGCGGAGATGATGCCCACCGCCTCGCCGCGCTCGACCAGCCGGCCCGTGGCCAGGTTGCGGCCGTAGCAGAGCTGGCAAACGCCGCGCTTCGATTCGCAGGTGAGCACCGAGCGGATTTTAACTCGCTCGATACCGGCTGCCTGAATGGCGCTGGCGAGATCTTCGGTGATCTCCTGATTGACTTTTACGATGGTGTTGCCTTCGTAGTCGAGCTGATCTTCGAGAGCTACGCGGCCGACGATGCGGTCACGCAAGGGCTCGATGATTTCGCCCGATTCGATGATGGGCTCGACGTAGATTCCTTCTCCCGTGCCGCAATCCTCTTCGGAGATGATCACGTCCTGCGCCACGTCGCAGAGGCGGCGGGTGAGGTAGCCGGAGTCGGCCGTCTTCAACGCGGTGTCGGCCAATCCTTTACGTGCGCCGTGCGTTGAGATGAAGTACTGCAGTACGTTGAGGCCTTCGCGGAAGTTCGCGGTGATCGGAGTTTCGATGATTTCGCCCGACGGCTTGGCCATGAGGCCGCGCATACCGGAGAGCTGGCGGATCTGCTGTTTGGAACCGCGGGCGCCGGAGTCGGCCATGATGTAAATCGGGTTGAGGTAGCGGCCGGTGCGGTCGTCCTCTTCCATCACCTTGAACATTTCTTCCGAAACGCGCTCGGTGACTTTCGACCAGATTTCGATGATCTTGTTGTAGCGTTCGCCCTGGGTGATGGCGCCTTCCTGATACTGCGCCTGCACTTCGATCACTTGCTTTTCGGCATCGCGAACGAGCTTGGCTTTGGAGGCGGGGACGACCATGTCGTCGATGCCGATGGAGATGCCGGCGCGGGTGGCGTAGAGGAACCCGAGCGCCTTTACCTCGTCGAGCATTTTTACGGTGACTTGGAGGCCGAAGCGGAGGTAGCAATACTGCACTAGCTGGGCCAGGCCCTTCTTCTTAAGGAGGCCGTTGATGTACGGCATTTCGTCCGGCAGCACGTCGTTCAGAATCACGCGGCCGACAGTGGTTTCCATGTACTGCTTGGCGAATTCGATCGGCTCGGTGTGGATGATGTTCTGGTTGTCGAAGGCTTTTACCAGGTCGACGACTTTGCCGGTGAAGCGGAGCTTGATGGGCGTGAGTGTTTCGACTTCACCCATTTCTAGCGCGATCAGTACGTCGTCGGTCGAGGCGAACGTACGGCCTTCGCCCTTCGATCCGGCGCGGGATTTGGTGAGGTAATAGAGACCGAGCACCATGTCCTGCGTAGGGATCGTGATGGGCGATCCGTGCGCGGGCGACAGGATGTTGTTCGACGCGAGCATCAGCGTCGCGGCTTCGATCTGAGCTTCGGGCGATAGCGGAATGTGAACTGCCATCTGATCGCCGTCGAAGTCGGCGTTGAAGGCCGTACAAACGAGCGGGTGGATCTTGATGGCTTTGCCTTCTACCAGCACCGGTTGGAATGCCTGAATACCGAGGCGGTGAAGGGTTGGGGCGCGGTTCAGGAGAATCGGATGGTCTTTGATGACCTCTTCGAGGATGTCCCAAACCACCGGGTCCTGCTGCTCGACGAGTTCCTTGGCCTGTTTGATTGTCGTGCAATGGCCGCGCTGTTCGAGGCGGTGATAGATGAATGGCTTGAAGAGCTCGAGCGCCATCTTTTTCGGCAGACCGCACTGGTGCAACTTCAGTTCGGGACCGACGACGATGACGGAGCGGCCGGAGTAGTCGACGCGCTTTCCGAGGAGGTTCTGTCGGAAACGGCCCTGCTTCCCTTTCAGTGTGTCGGAGAGGGATTTGAGCGGACGATTGTTGGCTCCGCGCAGTACACGGCCACGGCGTCCGTTGTCGAACAGGGCGTCGACCGCTTCCTGCAGCATGCGCTTTTCGTTTCTGACGATGACGTCCGGCGCGTGGAGTTCCATCAACTTCTTGAGACGGTTATTGCGGTTGATGACGCGGCGGTAGAGATCGTTGAGATCGGATGTGGCGAAACGGCCGCCATCGAGCGGTACGAGCGGACGCAGTTCCGGTGGAATGACCGGGAGAACGTCGAGAATCATCCATTCCGGCTTGTTACCGGATTTGCGGAACGATTCCACGACTCGCAGGCGCTTGGCGTACTTCAGTTTCTTCTGCTGCGACGCTTCGGTCTTCATCTTCTCGCGAATTTCCAGCGAGAGGGATTCGACGTCGACCTTCTTAAGGAGTTCTTTGATTCCTTCGGCGCCCATCATGGCGATGAACTTTCCGGGGAATTCCAGATCGAGCGCGCGCTTCCGCTCGTCGCTGATGACTTCGCCGCCGGAGAGACTGGTGCCCTCGCCTGGATCGACGATTACGAAAGCTTCGAAATAGAGGACGCGCTCCAACTCGCGGAGCGTGATGTCGAGCAGGTAGCCGATACGGCTGGGGAGGCCCTTAAAGAACCAGACGTGCGAACAGGGGCTGGCCAGTTCGATGTGGCCGAGACGCTCGCGGCGTACCCGGCTTAGCGTGACTTCGACTCCGCACTTGTCGCAGATGACTCCGCGGTGCTTCATGCGCTTGTATTTGCCGCATAAGCATTCCCAGTCGGCGATCGGGCCGAAGATTCGGGCGCAAAACAGACCGTCGCGCTCTGGCTTGAACGTACGGTAATTGATAGTTTCCGGCTTGGTAACTTCGCCGTGGGACCAACTTCGAATTTTTTCCGGCGAGGCGAGACTGATTCGAATGGAATCGAAGTCGGCGATAAGATTCGCTCTATCGTATGGGGATGATCGATACATTTTGATTGCCTCTCTTTTCAAAGGGCCACGAATGAACGCGGATGAACACGGATAAAAACCGGCTCATTCGTGGCCTATCCTTTAACGCGTTAGTCCGCCGCCAGCGCTGTGTCTACAATCTCTCTTGGCTTCTTCATCAGCTCAACGTCCAGACAGAGGCTCTGGAGCTCGCGGATGAGAACGTTGAAAGATTCCGGCACGCCCGGCTCGGCCGCCGCTTCGCCCTTGACGATGGCCTCGTAGATTTTCGCTCGGCCATATACGTCGTCGGACTTTGCGGTCAGCAACTCTTGCAACACGTAAGCGGCGCCGTATGCTTCGAGCGCCCATACTTCCATTTCGCCGAAACGCTGCCCGCCGAACTGCGCCTTGCCGCCCAACGGCTGCTGGGTGATGAGGGAGTACGGTCCGATGGAACGCGCGTGAATCTTGTCGTCCACCAGGTGCGACAGTTTGAGCATGTAGATGTAGCCCACAGTCACAGGTTGTTCGAAGGGTACGCCGCTGATGCCGTCCCAGAGCTGTATTTTGCCCGAGGTTGGCAGGTTTGCCTTCGTCAGCATTTCCTTAATATTTGCTTCGGTCGCGCCGTCGAATACCGGGGTGGCGAACCTTAGCCCTAGCGCCTGAGCCGCCCAGCCTAGGTGCGTCTCAAGAATTTGTCCGACGTTCATTCGCGACGGAACGCCCAGCGGATTGAGTACGATTTCGACGGGGGTGCCGTCGGGTAGATAGGGCATGTCCTCTTCCGGAACGATCCGCGAGATGACACCCTTGTTTCCATGGCGTCCGGCCATTTTGTCGCCGACTGAAAGCTTGCGCTTCATGGCGATATAGACTTTCACCAGCTTGATTACGCCCGGAGGCAATTCGTCGCCCTTCTTCAGCTTACCGATTTTCTCTTCGGTGATCTTCTCGAGGACCGCTACTTGGCGCGAGGTCATTTCCTCGATTTCGTCGATCTGCTCGTTGAGCCGGGGATCTTTGTCCTTGAAACGGACGCGTTTCAAGTCGCGGGCTCGGAGCTTTTCGATCATGTCCCGCGTCAGGTTTACGCCCTTGGCGAGGAGCTTCTTGTTGGTCTTTTCGTCGTGCAGGTCGGCCAGGACTTCCCGGTTTTCGAGCAGCACGGATAGACGCTTGGAACGCTCGTCGTTGAGAATTCGCTTCTCGTCTTCGAGGTTGCGGTGCAGACGCTCGATCTGGGTTTCGAGGATCGACTTAGAGCGCTCGTCGAGTTCGGCTCCCTTGCGGGAGAACACCTTGCAATCGACGATGGTGCCTTCGATTCCCGGCGGGCAGTAGAGCGACGCATCCTTCACGTCGCCGGCCTTTTCACCGAAGATCGCGCGCAGGAGTTTCTCTTCGGGGGTCAACTGCGTTTCGCCCTTCGGAGTGACTTTACCGACCAGGATGTCGCCCGGCTTTACTGTTGCGCCGATGCGGATGATGCCGCTTTCGTCCAGGTTGCGGAGGAACGTTTCCGCGATGTTTGGAATATCGCGGGTGATTTCTTCCGGACCCAGTTTCGTGTCGCGGGCTTCGATCTCGAACTCTTCAATATGGATCGAAGTGTAGTAGTCTTCTTTGACCAGCTTTTCGCTGACCACGATGGCGTCTTCGAAGTTGTAGCCGCGCCATGGCATGAATGCTACCAGGACGTTTCGGCCAAGAGCGAGTTCACCCGATTCGGTGCATGGACCGTCGGCGAGTACGTCGCCCTTCTTTACGCGCTGACCCTGGAAAACGATCGGCTTCTGACTGATGCAGGTGTTTTGGTTCGACCGTTTGAACTTCGTGAGCTGGTAGATGTCAGCGCCGACTTCGCGCGAGAGCTGGCCTTCGTGAACATTGCCCTCGACGCGCACGATGACGCGTTCGGAATCGACTGAATCGACAACTCCGGCGCGCTTACAGATGATGACCGCGCCTGAATCGCGAGCAGTGACTCGCTCCATGCCTGTTCCGACCAGCGGAGCGTCGGCGCGAAGCAGCGGAACGGCCTGGCGTTGCATGTTCGATCCCATCAACGCGCGGTTCGCGTCGTCGTTCTCAAGGAATGGGATCAGGCTGGCCGCGACCGAGACGAGCTGTTTCGGACTAACGTCCATGTATTCGATTTCGTCGTGATGCACGAGGACGAAGTTGCCCTGTTTGCGGGCGTTGACCAGATCGTTCACGATGCGGCCGTCGGGATCGAGCTCGACGTTCGCCTGCGCGATGATGTACTTGTCTTCTTCCCAGGCGGACAGATAGTCGCAGTAAGCTTCGATTTCGGCCGGCTGCTTCTTGGTGCTGAGATTGGTGTTGGTCTTGTCGGCATCGCCGCGGGGCATGACGTCGCCAACCTTATAGTTGGTGTCGCCCGGGTTGACGATTTTGATTTCGTCGACGACCACGCCTTTCGCCACGCGGCGATAAGGGCTTTCGATAAAGCCGTAGTCGTTGATGCGCGCAAAGCAGGAGAGCGACGAAATGAGTCCGATGTTCGGACCTTCCGGCGTCTCAATCGGGCAGATGCGCCCGTAGTGAGTCGGGTGAACGTCGCGGACTTCAAATCCGGCGCGCTCACGGGACAAACCGCCCGGTCCAAGAGCCGAGAGACGCCGTTTGTGCGTGATCTCGGAAAGCGGGTTGGTTTGATCCATGAACTGCGAGAGCTGGCTCGATCCGAAGAATTCGCGGATGGCGGCCATTACCGGCTTGGCGTTGACCAGGTCGTGCGGCATGGCCGTCGACATTTCCTGGTAGACCGACATCTTTTCTTTGATGGCGCGCTCCATGCGCACCAGGCCGATGCGGAACTGATTTTCCAGCAGTTCGCCGACTGCGCGAACGCGGCGATTGCCCAAGTGATCGATGTCGTCCACCGCGCCGATACCGCGGCGAAGTTTCAACAGGTACTTAATGGTGTCGATGAAGTCTTTCTGATCGAGTACGCGCTTGTCGAGAGACGTCTGATCCGCACGATCGTACAACTTGATGTTGAACTTCATCCGGCCGACGCGCGAGAAATCGTACTTGCGCGGGTCGAGGAACATGCCCTGGAATAGCTGTGTGGCCGTGTCGAGCGTCGGCGGATCGCCTGGACGCAACTTGCGGTAGATTTCGAGCAGCGCGTCGTTTTGCGACTTGACCGCGTCCTTTTTCAACGTAACCGAGATGACGTTACCGACTTCGTCGCGTTCCGGGAAGAAGATCTCGAAGGACGGAATGCCGCCTTCGATAAATTTGCCGATCAGCGTTTCGGTAACTTCGTGGTTGGCTTCGAGCAGCACTTCGCCGGTCGACATGTCGATGACGTCGGCGGCTACGTATGCGCCTTCCAGGTCGTTCGGCGCGATTTCCACCTGCTCGATCTTCGCCTTCTGAATTTCCTTGAAGACGGAACCGGTAATCTTGCGGCCCTGTGGGACGACGGTCTCGCCGGCTTTATTGGTGATGGCGTGCGAGAGCTTGTTGCCCATCAGCGCATCGGAAACTTTCCACAGGAGCTTCTTGTCCTTGATGGTGATGTCGCTGACCTTGTGGAATGCCCGGATGATATCCGCATCGCTCTTCAGGCCAAGGGCGCGGAGGAAGACGGTGCCGTAGAATTTCCGCTTTCTGTCGATACGGACGTAGAGCAGATTCTTGTTGTCGTACTCGAACTCGACCCAGCTTCCGCGATAAGGAATGATTTTGCCGAGGAAGTAGCCCTGCGCGGCGACGCGTTCGAAAAAGACGCCGGGAGAGCGGTGAAGCTGTGAGACGATCACGCGCTCGGTGCCGTTGATGATGAAGGTCCCGTTGTCGGTCATCAGCGGGATTTCACCGAAGAAAACTTCCTGTTCTTTGATGTCGCGAATACTTTTTGTCCCGGTCTCGGCGTCCTTGTCGTATACGGTCAGCCGGATGGTGACTTTGAGCGGCGCGGCATAGGTCATGCCCCGCTCTTCGCACTCCGCGACGTCGTACTTCAACTGGAGACCAACGGGATCGCCGCAACGATTGCAGAACGTAACAATGTTCTTGTTGAAAGTGCCGCATCGTTCGCAAAGCACGTCGCCAGGATGAAACGGATCTGTTCTGATCGTGGCGCCGCAAGTGGGATTACGGCAAACGGTACGCAGGTGGTTCAGCCCTTTCAGACTGCCGCACTTACATTCCCAATTGCCTATGGAATAGTCGACAAAAGCAAGCTCGCTGAGACCCCGGAAATCCGAGATCGGAAATACCGATTTGAAAACACTCTGGAGACCCGTATCATCGCGCTCATCGGGCAGTAAGTCCATCTGCAAAAAGCGCTCATAGGACTTCTTCTGCACCTCGATCAGATTCGGAATCGGGACCGAAGTCTTGATCTTGGAAAAGTCGACGCGTTCGCGGCTGTTGCTGTTTAGTTGATTTTGCATTTCCGCTCCTACACAAGAACCGGTGCACCAGAAACTTTCACGCTCTGGCCTGATCTAATACACCGGGGAACAAAGCACAATAGCGAACCACAGGCTCAAATGCCGGGTTCGCAAAAAAACGCCGTTCTAGACTGTTTAACCGACTTAAAGAAAACGAAGCGGGCTGTAGAGAGGCCGCTTGAACCGGAAGGAATAATTTCAAATACACTACACCCCACCGACGGACATGCAGGGTCAAGCAGTGCGCAGCGAAGACACTACGCACTTCACGAAGATTAGAAGGGCTCACGGGCAAAAGTCCGGCGACGTCTCCGGTCAAACCTTATTCACTATACCAGACGCAGACAAGCCACGTCAAAGCAGATCGGCAGTCTAGCTTGCAACCAGACTGCCAACCAACTAAAACCTCCATTCATCAACACTTTACGAAGATGCCTCCGAATGAAGGGAGGCGGCTCTTCGCGCGCTGTTGAAGAACGGCTATTTCACTTCAACAGTGGCGCCGACGTCAGTGAACTTCTTCCTGATGGTCTCGGCTTCGTCCTTGTTGACACCTTCCTTGATGGTTTTTGGAGCGCCGTCAACCAGATCCTTCGCCTCTTTCAGGCCGAGGCTGGTGACTTCGCGAACCGCCTTAATGACATTGATCTTGTTGGCGCCGGCCGCGTTGAGAACCACCGTGAATTCGGTCTTCTCTTCAACCGGAGCAGCCGCGGCAGCAGCGCCGCCGCCAGCCGGAGCCGCCGCGACTGCCGCAGCCGCTGAAACTCCGAGCTTCTCCTCGAGCAACTTAACGAGCTGAGACGCCTCGAGCAGGGTCAGCCCTTGAATCTGTTCTGCAATTGCGTTGATATCCGCCATTTTTCTTTACACTCCCAAATAGAAACTTTTCCGATTACGTATCAGCCGCCCGCTGCCCGAAAGGCCCGCGCTCAGCCTTTCACTTCAAGCTTGAAACTTATTCTCTTTGACGCCCTGATCCACCACGACCGCCAATTTCCGCCCCACACCGTTGATTGCCGTCACCAGACGCTGTGCAGGCGCTTGGATCAGGTACAGAAGTTTCGACAGAATCTCTTCGCGCGAAGGTAGATTCGCCAATTCCTGGATATTCTTGACCTCTACCGCACGGCCTTCGACGAAGCCCGCCTTGAAGGTAAATGCGGGGTTGGTCTTGGCATACGCCGTTAATGCCTTGGCCAGCGCCACGGGATCTTTCTGCGTGTAGGCCAGTGAAGTCATCCCTTTCAGGGCCCCAAGCACATTTCCCGAAGGAAGGCCTTCAGACGCCTTGGCCGCCAGATTGTTCTTCACAACCTTATAGCTACCGCCTGCGCCGCGAATGGTCTTGCGCAATTCGAAATCCTGCTGCACGGTCAGCTTCTCATAGCCGGTGACGAAAAAGTTGGGCGACTTCTCCAACTCTTTCCGTAGCGCTTCGAGATCTTTTGCCTTATCCGATTTCTTTTTCATGGAATCTCCTTACGACGCCACGGGCTTGGCGTTGAACGTCGCCACATCGAGCGAAACACCAGGGCCCATGGTGGAGCAGATGGTCGCACTCTTGACATACTTACCCTTGGCCGCCGGAGGTTTGGCACGGACAACCGCGTTAATCAGACCCTCGGCATTCTCCAACAGCTTTGGCGTAGCGAAACTGGTCTTGCCGACCGGCGCGTGAATCACGCCTGTTTTGTCCACACGAAATTCGATCTTGCCGGCTTTGGTCTCTCGAATTGCTTTGACCACGTCGGTGGTCACGGTTCCAGTTTTCGGATTCGGCATGAGACCGCGCGGGCCGAGAACCTTGCCGAGCTTACCAACGGAGCGCATCATGTCCGGAGTGGCGATCACGGCGTCGAAATCGGTCCAGTTTTGCGTCTGGATCTTGGTGACCATGTCTTCGCCGCCCACATAGTCGGCGCCGGCCTCTTCCGCCTCGCGAAGCTTGTCACCGGAAGCGATCACCAGGACCTTCTTCGATTTGCCGAGACCGTGCGGCAACACGATCGTGCCGCGCACCATTTGATCGGCGTGCTTCGGATCGACGCCGAGCCGCATGTGCACTTCGACCGTCTCGTCAAATTTCGCGAACTTGACTTTCTGCACGAGCGCAACGGCGTCGGTTAGCGTGTAGCCCCGGTGCTCGACCTGCGCAGCCGCAGCTGTATATTTCTTGCCTATTTTCTGACTCATGAAATCCTCAACTGGTCCAAACGGCTTCGAGCTACCTGCTGCTCTCCGCCTCCCAATTTTGACAAAGCGGTCTTTCGACGCGCTAAGGCACAGCGGTGAAAATTAATAGTAGCAGATAGGCGGGAATGTGCGCAACTTCGATAGTGCGCGTGCTTTCTTAGCCCGTGAACGCCGCTCTTACCAGTCGACATGGGCATCCCGCGCGATCCGCGAGCCCGGTGATCGGCTTCACACGGCTACATCCAGAATCTGATATTGGATTCTGGTTGCCGACCCTGTTCCTTCATCACTTCCAGCACGCCGACGGTTGCCTCGCGCACATTATCCATCAATTCAGTTATCGATTCCCCTTGCGAATAGCAACCGGGCAAGGCCGGAACCTCGGCCCAAAAGCCACCTTCCGGTTCCTGATGAATCACGACGGCATACTTACCCACGATTTCTATTCTTACATGTAAGGCAATCAAGGAAAATGAGAACATTGAGCTTATGGACCGCCAACTGCTCGTCATCTGTTTCCTGACCTTCATAATTCATGTGGTTGGAACGCTTGCGTACGCGGTTCGTATTGCGGGCATTCGCACTCGGCGTATTGCGGTCTCGTTCGCACTCTTCAACATTCTGGTCCTCGTTTCCCGGACTTCAAACTCGTTTCAGGGACCATTCCTTGCCAAGAGGATTGAATCGAGCCTGATGGCAGCAAGCACATCGCCCATCCTGTCAGATTTCCGTTGGCTCCTTCTCACGGCCACACTCGCGACAGTGTCCGGAGCTGTGCTGATCCCGACTTTCCAACGGTTATTCAGCGCGGCAGTCCGTCATTTCCAAATGCACCGGTCGATGCCGCGTCTTCTAATGCAGATGTTCACGCGAGGTGGCCTCGCCTGCGCACGCGACCGAATGTGTCTACCTTCATTTCAGAATGTGATTCGCCTTGCGACTGGGGCTGGTGTTTCTTCATCCGTTATTTTTCTCAACGTCATTGCCATGTCCCTTTGGACGCTCGGCGTATTCGCGTCGCTCTATGCCGGTTATCTCAAACCTGAGCTTCGGGTGACTTGCAGCAATCTGTCGTCGGTGGTTAACGGCATAGCCACGATCATGATGTTCGTCTTTATCGACCCTCAGGTGTCCGTGATGACCGATGACGTCATTGAAGGCCGGGTTACCGATGGTAGATTTCGCCGAGCAATTACATCCTTGGTTGGCGCGCGTTTGGCGGGTACGGTCCTGGCTCAGTTTCTCCTGGTTCCGGCTGGAATAATGATCACCCGGATCGCTGAAGCAATCTAGCAGGCCGGCTACCCAACGATTCGGCCGTCCTTAATTCGGACCATGCGGTGGCCGTAGGCGGCGGCTTCCGGATTGTGGGTGATCATCAGGATGGTCTGGCCCAGCCTCTCGTTGAGATCCTTGAGCAACCGGAGCACGATTTCGGAGTTTTCCGTGTCCAGATTGCCGGTGGGCTCGTCGGCCAGCAGAATAGCGGGGTGATTCACAAGCGCGCGGGCGATGGCTACTCGCTGCTGCTCTCCTCCCGACAACGCTCTTGGCTTGTGGTGCAAACGGTTGGTGATACCGAGCAATTTTACGAGTTCTTTGAAATCAGCATCCCACTCGCCGTTCTTGCCTGCGATGGCACGGGCGATATTGATGTTGCCGGTGGCGTCGAGCGTCGGGAGCAGGTTGTATTTCTGAAAAACGAACCCGATTTCCTCCTTACGGAGGTTGGTGCGGTCCGCGTCGCTCATGGCCAGAAGATCTTTGCCGTTGATGAAGACTGAACCCGATGTGGGCGGGGTGAGGCCGCCAAGAATATTGAACAACGTCGATTTGCCGGAGCCGGATGGGCCGACGATCGAGAGGAATTCGCCTGAGGCAACGTCGAGGTCCACGCCGCGCAAAGCGTGTACATCGACTTCGCCGATGTGGTAACTCTTCTTCAGGTCGCGAATCGAGATGATGAGGTTACTCATAGCTGAGCGCCTCAATCGCATCCTGCCGCGCAGCTTTCAATCCCGGATAAACCGCCCCGAGCAGTGCGGCCATCAGCGCGATACCGCTGGCGATGGGCCACCAGTCATAGACGATGATCTGCGTGAGAGACGCGGGGAATCTCGTGATAGCGGCACGCGTACCGTAGGTGAGAATGATGCCGAGGATGGAGCCGGCGATTCCGAGGATGGCTGTCTCGCGCAAGAGGATAGTAAGAATGTATGCGGGCGAAGCGCCAAGCGCTTTGAGGATGCCGATTTCACGGGTACGCTCTAACACCGCCGTGTACATGGAGAGAAAAACGACCAGAAATCCAAAGACGATGGAGAGCCCGACTACGACGTGGGTGAACGGCTTCAGTAACGGAACCTGGTCGATGCTGAGAAGGCTGGCGAACTCTTCTACGGTGTAGATGGGGTATGTTGGACCGAGAAGCTGCTTAGCTTCCTTGCTCAGTAGTTGCGCGTTCTCTGGCCGATCCGCTTTCAAATAGATGATGCTGATCTTACCGGTATTGGATGTCTTTTCCTGCACGGCACGAATGGGAAGAAAGATGCGCGATCCCTTGCCCGGTTCGAATATTCCGGCTATTTTCCAATTCGAATTGATGACATTGTACGTGTCGCCGACCTGCAGATTGTGCTGCTTGGCGTAGTACTCGTCAACGATGATCTCGTCATCGTTCTTCGGCATTCCGCCGGCCACAAAACGAAATTCCGCCATGCGATTGTACTCGTCGAAGTTGACACCGGTGTAGCGCGCGAAAAGATCAGTGGACTGCTCGATGGACGCGGTAGCGAGGGCGACGTGAGGGAGCTCGGCCATTTTCGCCACCATTTTTTCGCTCATGGGCGCGGAGCTGAGACCGATTGCGGAACTGTTTGGGGGCCGGATCATGACGTCGGCGCCGATGCCACGGGTGCGTGTCTGGATATCCTTCAATGTGCCTTCGCTGAGACCGACGAGAGTCAGAATCATGGTGACCTGGAGTCCGACGGCGGAAACAGTGAGGAGTGTTCGGATAGGCCGGTGCTTCAGGTTTTCGAGGACTAGTCTGTTGATCAATCTCTTAGTTTACCGTCACACGAAAATCGCACTCACTGGAATTTGAAAGCCTGGGAGAACCGGGGTGTCGAGAAGATCGTCGCCTTTTAGCTCACGAGTACCGGCGGTCGTGCGAACGTTGACCTTCCGCAACTCCGCGAAGATTTGCCAAACTTCGGTCGCACCGGCTGCGAGGTATTCGTCAACTTTCTTTTCAGCGGCACTGGGTGTTTCCGATGGCGACAGAATTTCAATCGCTATGTCTGGAGCAAAGGCATACACGTCCGAGTCACCAGCGGCGGCCAGTTTTTCGTTTCGGACAAGGGCAATGTCCGGGATCCGGGCCGTGTCTTCCTTCAGAACGAATTGGGACTCGACGAATACTTCCACACCTGGATTATGGTCTGTCCATCGGTAGAGGATACGGGCAACCCGGGTCTTCGCCCGTTCATGCGCCGCCTTTGCGTTGCCCACAATAATCAGTTGTCCATCGCTCAGCTCGTAATGTTTTCCCTGGGCCGGGTCGGGGCGTGGAAGGTCCGCAAGATCTCTTGCTCGAACCGCTGTCTGAATGCCCATGACTTTATTCTATGCTCCGAAGCTGCCGATCGTGGAGCTTTCGAAGGGTGAGCAAGGCGACGGTGACCCCAATCAGACAGGTAAACATGTCCCATTGGGTGTCCCATGGATCGCCTTGCGTTCCAAGAAATGCGTCGGACTTTGCGCCGCCGGCTACCGCGGTCCACCACTCGATGAATTCGTACCAGGCGCTAATCGCCTGGCAAATGGTGATGGTGAGGAAATTCAGCCATGCCCCCGGTACCAGAGGGGTCCTGCGGAGCAGTATTTCCCGGGCGATGATGGCGGGGACAAATCCCTGGGCAAAATGGCCGACCCGGTCGTAGTCGTTCCGGGCGAGGTGGAAGTTGTCGCGAATCCAGTTGAACAACGGCACTTCGGCGTAGGTATAGTGACCTCCCACCATCAGGATGATCATGTGAATCGCGATCAGGGTATAGGCCAGATCGGTGAGCCGGAAGGTGCGGTAGGTCCGGAAGAGGATCACGGCTGCCGATGATGGCCGGGAAAATCTCCATGAACCAGGTGAAGTAATCGTGCGGGTGGATCACGGACCAAAAGAAAACCACTCCCACTGCGGCGAGGAGCGCGAGATGGAGCCGTTTCAATCAGCTCTCCAAGTGGCGGCGCAGGTCGTCGAGTCGGAAGCAGTGGGCGAAGGCCGTTTCGCGGAGAATCTTCCCGGTGCGGACCAGTTCGGCTAGCGACTGCTCCATGGTGATCATTCCTTCGGCGCGGCTGATGGAGATTTGCGATCGAAGCTGATGGTCTTCGCCTCGGCGGATGAGGTTTCGCACCGCGTCGGTCGCGGTCATGATTTCGAGCGCAGGATAGCGGCTGACGCCATCGGCGGCGGGAACCAACTGCTGCGCGACGACGGCCAGCAGCGCCAATGACAACTGCTGGCGGATCTGCGGCTGGTTGGCGGCGGGAAACGAATCGAGGATTCGCGATACGGCTTGCGATGTGTCGTTGGTGTGCAGGGTGGAGAGCACCAGATGGCCGGTTTCAGCGGCGCTGAGCACAGTGGCCATGGTTTCCGAGTCGCGCATTTCGCCCACCTGGATGACGTCGGGATTCTGCCGCAGGATGCTGCGCAGCGAGTTCACAAAATCCGGCGTGTCGTGACCGACTTCGATCTGTTCGATGATGGACGTCCGATTTGTGTGCTGGTATTCGATGGGATCTTCAATGGTGACGATGTGGTCGCACCGGCGCGAATTAATGAGGTCGATGATGGCGGCCTGGGTAGAGGATTTGCCGCAGCCGGTGGGACCGGTTACGAGGACGAGTCCCTGGCGTCGTTCGGCGATTCTCGCGAGAGTGGGCGGCAGATGGAGCGACTCTAGCGTGGGTGTTTTGGTGGGCAGCACGCGGATGCTGGCGGCAAGCGTGCCACGTTGGTGATGAACGTTAGCGCGGAAGCGGCCGACCGATTCGCGGACGAAACTGAAATCGACGGATTTGGTACGCTGCAGTTCTTCGTATTGCGATGCTTCGAGAAGCGGCAGGACGAGGCTTCCCACCTCTTCCGACGTAAGGCCTGGACCGGCCGATGGCGTGAGAAGACCGCCGACCCGCATGGCCACGGGCGAACCAGCGACGAGCAGCACGTCGGAGGCTCCACGCTTGGCTGCTAGAGACAACAATTGATCGAGTGAGGCGGGTACTTCGCGCAGCCGGGGTCCGGTGTGATGGCGGGGAGAGGGCGGAGTGGAAGGCGTGGCGGTGCGGTTCAGCTCTTCCACAATGCGCTTCAGTTCTGTGTCGTAGCCGCCCATTTGAGGTTCGCCCCCATTGTAAACTTTGACGAATGCCCTGTGATATGTGTGGAGAGAATGCCCTTGATTGTGAACGGTGAGACGATCGACGACGCGATTATCCGCCAGGAAGTGAACGCGACTCGTCCACGATACGAAGAAATGGTGGATGGCCTCGACCCTGTCCAAAAGGAAATACAGCTTTGGAATTGGTCGCGGGAAACCGTGATCGAACGTGTGCTCCTGCGCCAGGAGGCGATGCACGATCCGCGGCCGATTCCGGAGGAGCAGATTGCGGAGGCCATGGAGGCGATGAAGGCGCAGATCAGCGGGCAGCCGAATGTCGAGATGCCAAGTGAAGAATATCTGCGGAGCGAAGTGGAACAGGCGCTGCGGCTGGAACGGCTGATACAGGCTGCGACGGCGAAGGTGCCCGCCCCGAAGCATAAGGAGGCCGGGGATTTCTACAAGAAGAATCGCGAATGCTTTGTCGCGCCCGAGATGGTTCATGCGAAGCATATCGTGAAGAATGTCGACGAGCAGTTGACTGAGGAACAGGCTTTGGCGGCGATTGAAGAGGCCGGGAAGCAACTGCGGGCCGGAAGGGCGTTCGAGGATGTCGCGAATGAGACGTCTGATTGCGCCGGAAATGGCGGGGATCTCGGGTTTTTTCCTCGCGGCGAAATGGTGGATGAATTCGATCGGGTGGTGTTTGGGATGCAACCCGGCGAGGTGAGTCCGCCGTTCAAAACGTCGTTTGGCTATCACATCGCGAAGGTTTACGCGCGGCGGCCCCCGGGCTATTTGGGATTTCAGGACGTTCGCGAGCAGATCGAGAAGACGATGCTGCGGCAGAGGCGGGAGACGGCGCTGGAAAACTTCGTCGATCAGTTGAAAGCGAAAGCGATTATTCGAAAGTCATGAGCGATGCTTTCCGCATGGCCGATCCGTGTTGTGTGCCGAGTAAGGCGCGGGCCGCAGTGTTGGAAATCTCCAAACGCGGGACGTTGGCGCGGGTACGGGCGACGGCGGGATCGAAGGAATCGATGGTCCGGTTAGATGGCGGACTGTTCCTAATGGGCACGGAGGACCGGGAGGGGTTTCCGGCCGATGGCGAGGGGCCGGTTCGAAACGTGACGCTCGATCCATTCTTTATAGATGCATCTCCGGTGACAAACGCGCAGTTCCGGGAGTTTGTGAAAGCGACGGACTACAAGACGGAGTCGGAACGTTTCGGGTGGTCGTTCGTTTTCTACAAGCATGTTGATAAGAAGCTGGTGGAGGATACGGCGGCTGGAGTGGAGTGGTGGTGCAAAGTGGCTGGGGCCTGCTGGCGGAATCCGGAAGGCCCGGATTCGACTATTGACACGCGCGACAACTATCCGGTGATTCAGGTTTCCTGGAATGATGCGGCGGAATATTGCCGTTGGGCTGGAAAGCGGTTGCCGACAGAAGCGGAGTGGGAGTACGCGGCGCGAGGGGGGCTCGAGCAGAAGCGATTTCCTTGGGGTGACGAACTGACACCGGGCGGGAAGCATCTTTGTAATATCTGGCAGGGCGATTTTCCTAGTACTGACACCGGCGAGGATGGATATACGGCGACGGCTCCGGTGGATGCGTTCCCTCCGAACGGGTATGGGCTCAGCGTGATTACTGGGAATGCCTGGGAATGGTGCGCGGACTGGTTTCATCCCTCGTATCACGTGTTGGCTACGAGGAATAATCCGGTAGGGCCGCCGGAAGGTACGCGGAAGGCGTTGCGCGGTGGCTCTTATCTCTGCCACGCGTCGTATTGCAACCGGTATCGAGTGGCAGCACGAACTTCAAACACGCCGGACAGCGCTACTACGAATATCGGGTTTCGTTGCGTGCTCGATGTGGCCAGGTGAATATCCACATGAGTGTCAATGTGAACCGCCCCGTTTCACATCGTGTGTCAAAGTGACATTCTGTGTCGATTTTTCCCCGGGGTTGACGACTAATTGGCGAATCCAGATCGCGCTGTAACCAGGATGCTCGACGACGAGCGAATAACGACCTTGCTGCAAATTACGGAACCGGTAACCGCCCTTTTCATCGGCGGCGACATGCTCCGTCTCTTGTGTCATCAAGTTACGAAGGCGGACGTCAGCAGCGGCGACTGGCGCACCCTTATGATCTGTAATCTGGCCATCAATTGAGCTGGCGTCGTCTGCCGGTAGCGCGGCTGAGGTAGCGAGCGTTGCGAGTAATGTGATGAATATCAGCCGCGTCATTCCACCTGAATAGCAGCACGCCAAATGCCAAACTCAGCGAATCAAAATATTCTCGAGACAGCCCGTATCTTTGCGCCGTGTTGACGGTAAAAAGGTGGTGAGGAGCGAGTGACGGCAGAAGAGGCGTTTGACCGATATCACGAAGCGGTATTCCGGTTTATCTACCGGATGACTCGGCGCGCGGACGCTGCGGAGGACATCACGCAGGATTGCTTCCTCGCGTTCGTCCGAGCGCCGGAGCGCTTAGACCAAACTCGGGCAACGGTCAAGACATATCTCTTCTCTATTGCCCGAAACCTGGCGTTGAAAGAATATCGCGACCATCGGGCAGAGATACAGTGCGATTCCGCGGAGTTTCGCTCGGGCGGCGACCAGTGCAGGGATTTCGAAATCTCGGGTGCGGTGGAAAACGCCGTTGGCAAGTTGCCGTCCATGCAACAGGAGGCGCTGATCCTGTTCGAGTACGAAGGCTGCACGCTGGCGGAGATCGCAGAAATCGTCGGCGCGGATGCCGGCACGGTGAAGTCGCGTTTGTATCGCGCTCGCGAGCAGTTGAAAAAGGCGCTCGCGCCGTACAGAACGGAAGCATAGGAGGGATCATGGAACCGCTCGAGAACCAGGAATTGAACGATCGCGACCTGGATGGGTTGCTGCGTGAATGGAAAGCTCCGTCTGCACCGGCACGGCTGCGCGGGCGTGTTTTTGGGGAACCGGATCGGCCGTGGTGGCGGAAGATCTGGACAGGCTCGATTCGTATTCCGGTTCCGGTGGCCGCCTGCCTGGCGCTAGCGCTTGCTCTCGGCGCGTGGCGATGGATTGCGCCGCCGCCCGCGCGGGTTTTAATTAAGACTGAACGGGTTGAAGTGCCGGTGGTGACCGAGCGTGTGGTCACTCTTTACCGGGAGCGGCCGGTGGCGTCCGAAACTCCGGCCGTTCCGATGTTGCGGCCTGTCACCGAACTGCGTCCTCGAATCATAAGGAATCGAAATGCGGAAAACTAATATTCTGTTTGCTTGTCTTGCTGTGGTGGCCGGTTGTTTGACGATCAACGCCGAAAATCAAAATCTCGGATCCGGCAGCTCCACGGATGGGAATATCAGTGTCCATTACGTCACAGTCGCAGAGCCAGCCATCAAGCGGCCGGGGGGCTCGGATTCTCCGGTGGATTCTCGTACGACGCGAAAATCATGCACCGCTGGATGCTAGACAAAACCAACCGGTCCTACTTTGGGTATGACCTGATCGTGGAACCTGTCGCCGGGACCACGCAGTGCCGCGTCTCCATTCGGCCTTTCAGTCTGGCCACTGCTGATCTCAGCAAGCACGAGCGCCGCGTGGAAGTTGATTCGACCTGGAAGCTCCAGCAGATACCCAACTATCCGGCTCCGCAGATCGTGGAGCCAAGTGATACCATCGCGCTGGACCTACTGGCTAGCCCTGATGGAAGCCAGAAGGTGGTCGACTACCTTCGCGCTTCCTGCAACGAAAAAGCGAAGACGTCGGCGGCGGAGAACGGCCCTCCTCGCGATTACACGCTCGATGATGTTGTGCTCAACGTTACAAATGGGTCGCTGTATATCAACGGGCAGCCTGTTACCGGCACACCCGTGACCGGAGACGCCACCGGCGCCATAGCGTGGTTCTATTTCCCAGGCAAAGGGCGGTTCCTTGTCTCGATTGCCCCGCATGATGGCTACAACTTTCAGAAAGCCGGCACCATTCAGCGAAACCATATTTCGTTTGAAATGGGAGGCGATCATTTCGAGGTGAAGGCGTCGCATCCGATCGTGGGCGAAGGCACCGTATGGAATGCTTACGTCATGTTCGATCCGTCCTATCAGCCCAAGAGATCGGAAGCGATATTTGGCGGCGCGGACCGCGTGGAGAACGTGTTGGCACCGAAATGACGAAGCTATCGAAACAAACGTGCGGCTGCGGCGCTTGCCGGGGATAGCGTGAAGTTTTCGCCGTCGAACAAATAGCCGATGCGATATTCACGGGTGACCGGGTGGATGGTTTCAGGATCGTTCAAACACCGCTTCTGTTGGGCCGGAGAGAGGGTCGTGCCACCGAGGCGGGCAGAGATCGAGAGGTCTCCGTTCTCGGCGAAAGCGATCTTTTCGATAATGGCCTTTTGGACGCTTGCCGAGCAGGCAGCAGTCGTGTCTTCGGCGGTGAAGATGAGGTGCATCACTTTATCGGGCGGCGCGGCAAAATCGAGTGAATAGATGACTGAATCGGTTACTCCTTGACCGGTGTGACCGCCTTCGCAAACCAGTAGGTCGCGGCCTGCTTTCGATTTCAGTTTGTGGCAGCTTTCGATGATGATTCCGGGGTGGTAACTGAGCTTCTTCCACTCAGCGCCTCGGCGGGCGAGGAGAATGGTCCCGCCGAAATCGTTGACGTGCGCCTCGCAGCCTTGAACGGCGAGCAGCGCGTTGTCGCTGGCAGCATTGACAAAATGCCCGTAGTAAACGGCTCCCAGCGACCAGTCTTCCTTTTGACTTTCCGGACAGACGGAACAACCCGTTTCCTTTCCTTTTACGTATGACTTCCCGGGACAGGTGGCTTCCAGCAGCGCGTGCGTCTCAGCGGCGGAGGGCTTCACTGCGTCCGCCGGCAGGATTGTGGCCAGAAATAGAAGAATGATCGCGATTGAATTATTCTCTCACCATGCCGCCGACGGCGTGCTGCCGGATTTGCATTACTTCGTATCGGACCCAGGCATCATCGGTGCGTCGATCATGCCTTTGGAGGTGTATTCGATCGGGACGACGCTGTAGCGATAGATCATCCCGTGCTGCCCAACCACATAGGCGCGCCGGCGGCTGGGAATGGAGAATTCGGTCACAGACACCGGAAACTTGAACGTTCGGGAGGTCCACCGGGTTCCGTTCGTTGTGAAGCTGAGCTTGGAGTAGTGAAACGACCAGCCAACCTCAGGATCAACGAAGCGGATGTGCTGTCCAGGTGAAGCGCCAATTCCAGTCCAGGAACTTCCGCCATCGGTGGTCCGATACAGCCGGCCGGAATCGGGATAGCCGGTTCGTACGTAGCCCGTCTTGTCGCTGGTGAAAGCCGCGGCTTCGGCCGCACCCTCGCCGGAAACAGTGGATGAGACCCAGGTAGCTCCGCCATCGGTTGTCTTGAAGATGAAGAAGCGATCCTTGTTGTAAATAGATCCCGCAGCCGCGTAACCAACTTGGGCCGAAGGAAAGCTGAGCGTTGCGAACTCGCACTCCACGTTTTTGGTCAAGCCCTCAACTTCGGTCTGCACCTCGCACTTCGCAACCGGTTGCCATTTGCGGCCCCCATCCTCCGACGCGTAGATTTCCCTACCATCTGTGTAAACGCCGTGGGTTGGAGAGGTGAAAGCAAAATCTTTATAGTGTGAGTTGATCTCCCCCACTTGATCCCAGTTTTGTCCGTCCACCGTACGCAATAAGCGGGCGGAAAGTGGACTGTCCTGAGTCGCCCAACCCGTCTTGCCGTCGATGAAACGCAGAGCCTGTACGGCGCGGTCGCTCGACTGCGGATCACCGTATTGGACCTCCCACGTGCGCCCCGCATCGGCGGTATGGAGAATCACGCCGCCCGCCATCTCGGTCGAGCCGCCCACCACCCACCCGGCGTCCTCGGTGGCAAAGTGCACATCGAAGAGCATGAGATTGGCCTTGTAGTTTGCTGGTTCCCAGATCGCTTTGAAGCGTGGCTGCTGGGCTGTGAGTTGGACAACACCGGCGAATACAGCTAGAACGCGGACATTCATTCTTCACCCCCGCGTTACGATAACACTTTAGAGCATCCGCTGCCCCGCGGCTTTGGTGTCGTAACCGCCGAGGCTTTCCAGTTCGCGGCGGAAATTCGAGCGGCTCAGCGTATCGAGCAGTGTTTGAATCCCGGGCAGGTCGAGGTGCTGGCGGCGAATGGCGAGATCGTACCGTTCGCTGACTAACTGGATGAAACCGAGACCGAATATGCGGGCGGCGGCGCGAGTGGCAAGGCAGCAATCAGCGACGCCCGTTAACACCTGCCATGCAGCGGGCAAATGGCCCGGCGCGATGTGATCGTAGCCTCGAATCTTCCGCGCATCCATATTCAGACGCTTTAGATTGGAGTCGAGAAGACTCCGGCTGCCCGCGCCCTTTTCGCGATTCACTATGCAGATGTCCGGCCGCGCGAGATCCTCAATCCCTTTGATGTTTTTTGGATTCCCTCTGGCAGTGACGATTCCTTCTTCCCAAACGGCGAACGAGATGACGGCGACCGAGCTTTTGGGAAACATCCGGCCGATTTCGGGGATGTTCGATTCCCCGCTTTTCTCATCGCGGAGGTGAGTGCCGGCGATGTGAACGCAGCCGTCCTTCAAGAGCGCCAGAGATTGCGAGCTGTTGCGATGCGCCAGAACAAGTTCGATGCCAGCCGATTGCACATGACGGGCGAGCACGGAAATTCCCGGATCGCAGCCGGCCACAAGAATTCGATTTTCAAATTCCTCGTCTGGATGAAACACCTGTACGCTGGTTTTGCCGCGCGCAGCGGGTTTGCCGGCCACAACGGCGTCGCTAGCCGGGAAATACCAGGGCATGGGCGATGGCGCGCAAGCCATGGTGCGTTTATCTACGCGGCAGAGTTGGACTGGTTGACCGGTCTGCGGGATGTCTGAACCCGGCAGCAACGTGACCTGCTCCGAGCGAAGATCGGGGGCTGGAGTCTCGTCCGGGAGGGTGAAGAGGTCCTCAACCGTGACGTCAAGAACTCGCGCCAGGCGGAGCGCCACGGCAGTGTTGGGGACGTAGCTGCCCGCCTCCATGGCGTAGATGGTCTGGCGGCTGACCTCGATCTGCTTGGCCAAATGGGCTGCGGTTAAGCCTCTTTTTTGACGGAGCGCGGCGAGCTTATTTTCGATTTGGGGGGCCTTTATCATCGATGGTACTGTCTTCGACACGCGACAAGGTCTGTTAATTGCTACAAAGGATGTATGCCGATTTCCACACTAACATGGCGGGTGCCGCTGGTAATCGCCATGTTGTCACTTTCCGCCGGATGCCGGTCAAGCGCTCCCTCGAAGCAGGAGGTGACCATCGGGGCGGCGGCTAACCTGACCGCCGTTTTTGAGAAGTTGGGACCCCAATTCGAGACGCAGACGAAAATTCATCCAATCTTCAACTTTGGGTCCACGGCGCAACTTGCGCGGCAAATTGAGAATTCGGCTCCGTTTGATGTGTTCGCCGCCGCGGATGCAGCCCATGTGGACGACTTGGACCAGAAGGGATTGCTTCTGCCAGGGAGCAGCGCGGTCTACGCAACCGGCGTATTGGCCTTATGGATTCCTGCCGGGAGCAGGGCCAGCGTAGCAAGCGTGGGTGATGTAACTATGCCCGAAGTAAAGGTGATCGCAGTAGCAAAACCGGAGCTCGCGCCATACGGGCAAGCGACGGTGGATTCTCTAAAGAGTTTAGGCATCTGGGACAAGGTGCAATCGAAGGTGGTCTATGCGGAAAATATCAGCATCGCCAAACAGTATGGGGTGTCCAACAATGCCGACGCTGTTTTCACCGCCTATTCATTGGTGGTGAAGGAACCCGGCCGTGTGATCCCGGTGGACGAATCGCTACACACGCCGATTACTCAGAAGTTGGGGATTGTGGCCCACACGCAGCACGTGGAGGCTGCGCAGCGGTTTGTGGATTTCCTTGTGCGAGGCGGCGGGCGTGACGTTTTGAGTTCGTTTGGATACAAGGTGAAGTAGGATGCGAGCGACGGCTTTGACGTTGATGTTCTGCGCGACTCTGGCATCCGCGGATGACTACCAGTGGAACCTGCCGAAAGGCTTTCCGAAACCGCGTGTTCCAGCGGACAACCCTATGACCGCGGCCAAGGTGGAACTAGGCCGGTATTTGTTTTACGACACGCGCCTGTCGGTGAACGGCAAATCGTCGTGTGCGACATGCCATCAACAAGCTCTGGCGTTTACCGATGGACGGGCGGTTGCGATGGGCGCCACGGGCGAACTGCATTCCCGCGGCTCGATGAGCCTGGTGAACGTTGCTTATAGCGCGGCGTTCAATTGGAGCAACCGGCAGGTCAAGAGCCTGGAGGAACAGGCGCTCGGGCCAATGTTTGGCGAGCATCCGATCGAACTTGGATTGCGGCCGGACGGCGGATTTCTTGAGAGGTTGCGCTCGGATGCGAAATATCAAACGTTATTCGCGCAGGCCTTTCCCGGGGAAGAGCTCAGTGTAGGCAACGTGACGAAGGCGATCGCCTCGTTTGAACGCAGTATCATCTCGGCGCGCTCACCCTACGACGCGTATCATTATGGCGGCGACGACAACGCTGTTTCCGCGTCCGCCAAGCAAGGCGAGGTGCTTTTTTTCAGCCAGCAACTCCAGTGCTTCCGCTGCCATGGCGGATTTAATTTCAGCGATGCCACGGACTTCGAAGGGCGCGAACGGGCGGATGTGGACTTCCACAACACCGGAGTGTCACCGGCGGGACCGATGAAGTTCAAAACTCCGACGCTGCGAAACATCGCGCTGACTGGTCCGTACATGCATGACGGCAGTCTTAGAACGCTCGAAGCTGCCTTTACTCATTACGCGAACGTGGGAAAGACCGGCCACGAAAACCCGAACATCGATCCGCTACTGAAAGGGTTCGCTTGGTCCATGGCGGGTCGGTTGAATCTGATCTCGTTTCTTCAGTCGCTCACCGATCTGGAAGTGACGCGCGATCCACGGTTCGCGAATCCCTGGAAGTAGTTGTCCGTTTTAAACGACATGGTAATCTTTGTATTACATGCGGACTGTCATTGCCGTATTCCTAATCGCCGCGCCGGTTTTCGGGCAGGCGGGAAAAGCCGAGCTATTTGGAACTGTTGAAGACCCCTCGGGATTGCCGGTGGCGGACGCAAAAGTGCAGGCCGAGGAACAGAATACGATGGCCCGGTTCACGGGTCTCTCGGACGATCGGGGCGACTATCATCTGCTCGGTTTGTCTAGAGGCGAATATGTCCTGAGCGTCGAACACCCCGGATTCCGGACGTATAAACAGTCGGGTATCACGTTGCGGCTATCCGATCAGACGGCGCTGAATGTGAAGTTGGAATTAGGCCAACCGGCGCAATCGGTGGAGGTGACGGCGGCGGCTCCGCTGCTCCAGACAGCGGCGGGTTCGGTGAGTTTCAGCGTGGACGAGACGAAGGTGGTGACGCTTCCGCTCGACGGCCGCAATTTCATTCCGCTTGTCGCGCTTTCGCCAGGTGTTGCGCTGCCGGGCGGCGGATCGCTTTTGCCGCGAATCAACGGTAGCCGACCGCGAACGAACGAGTATCTGTACGACGGCGTCAGTGTATTGCAACCGGAACCGGGACAGGTGGCCTTTTATCCGATCGTTGACGGTATTGCGGAGTTCCGGTTAAACGTCAACTCGTATTCGCCGGAATATGGACGGTCGAACGGGGGAACAGTGATGGTGGTTTCGAAATCCGGGACGAACGATCTTCACGGTACGATTTTTGAGTTTTTCCGCAACGAAGACCTGAACGCGCGGAACTATTTTGCGCAGCCGGGAGCGAAGCCGGAGTTCCGTCGCAACCAATACGGCGCGACAGTTGGTGGGCCGATTCAGAAAAACAAAACCTTCTTCTTCGTGGATTGGCAGGGTACGCGTTTGCGCACCGGTCTCACGCGTTTCAGCACCGTTCCGACTCTGGCCCAGAGGCAAGGAGTGTTTTCGACACCGATTTATGATCCGGCGACACCCGACCGGCAGCCATTTCCCAACAACACAATTCCCACGAAACGCTTCGACGCCACCGGTCAACAGGTGCTGCAACGCTACCCCGTGCCGAATCTACCCGGAACGGCGAACAACTTCGTGCGAACTGCGACGGAGCCGGATAATCAGGATCAGTTCGACGCCAAGATCGACCGGTATTTCGGCGACAAACACCGCGTGTTTGGGCGCTACTCCTACCTGCGCGATGACGATAACCCGGTGACCCCTTTGCCGGACGGAAGTGGGACGCTGTCGACCGGTGTAATTGGCCACGCGATCACGCGGGGAGACGGCATCGCCGGCGAATACGACTACACTCTTTCGCCTTCGACGTTAAACCAGGCGCGTTTTGGATGGACAAGGCGAGACCTGAACCAGAGTTCTTTGCAGAACGGGAATCTGACCGTGGCGGGGCTTCCCACAAACACCTTCCCTTCGGTGTTGCCCACCTTCGCTGTCACCGGGTTCCAGCAAATCGGTCCAACGACGGCGGCGAATTCGAAATTCACGACTTCGGTCACGGAGTATCTGGATACATTTTCGATGGTGCGCGGCCGGCACACGATCAAATTTGGTACGGACCTGCGGCGCGAGGCATTGAACGTGCTGAATCCGCCGAATCCGACAGGGTCGTTTACGTTCAACACGACCGGAACGAATAAATCCGGCGTGGCTAATAGCGGGAATGCGGTGGCTTCTCTGCTGCTCGGCCAAGTGAACGCGTTCACCATCGACATTCAGAATCAGGTGTTGCAGGAGCGGGCCCATATCGCGGAGTTTTTCGTGTCCGACGACTGGAAAGTCTCTGATCGCTTGACGGTCAATCTAGGGACGCGCTACACGCTTAACTTTCCTTCCACTGAAGTGAATAATCACGGCGCTATTTTCAATTTGAATACGCAAGTGCTCGATTTCCCGCACACGGCCCGTGAGTTGGAGTGCTGCGATTTTGGGCCGCGTATCGGTCTGGCTTACCGGGCGGCCGATACATGGGTGGTGCGCGCGGGATACGGAATGGTCTGGTTCGAGGCATCTGGAATCACGACGCCGTTCACCATTCCGCAGTTTCCTTTTGTGCAAACGTTGGGCCAGCAGTCGGCGGACAACATCGCCGCTGCGTTTCCTCTGGCCACCGGACCCACGGTGCAGGTAACAGCGCCAAATCCGAACTCAGGGCTGGGACAGGGCGTGTTCGGCGTCGACCGGAACGTCGGTTCAGGATATTCGCAGCAATGGAACCTGACGGTTCAGAAAACCATCGGACCGAATTTGAATGTCGAAGTGGGATACCTGGGCTCGAAGAATACGAGGTTGGGTGTGCCGGATGTGAACATCAATCAGTTGCCGTCGGCTGACTTGGCCATGGGCGCGGCGTTGTTGACGAGAGTCGCCAATCCGTATTTCGGCCAGATACCTGCGTCGTCTTCGCTCGGCGCTTCGACGATCGCCGTTCAACAGTTATTGAGGCCTTATCCGCGGTTCACCAACGTCGCGTTGTTCCGCGATAACGTAGGCAACTCGAGCTACGACGCGCTGCAGATGAAGATGGAAAAACGGCTTTCGCACGGACTTACGTTTACGTTTGCCTACACATTTTCGAAACTGATCGACGATGCTTCGAGCGTGTTCTCGAACACGATCTTCACTGGACCGATTGCGAACACGGGCGTGGCCGATAGCTACAACCGCCATCTGGAACGCGACCTCTCGAACGGCGATATTCCGCGTGTGTTTTCGGCGGGATGGGTGTATCAGATTCCGCGTCTTTGGAAAATTTCCGGATGGCAGATTGCCGGGCTTGTCCGCGTACAGTCCGGCGATACCGTTGCCGTTTCGCAAGCGACGAATAACAATTCCAGTCTGGGCTTTGGCACCCAGCGGCCGAATCGTGTAAGCGATCCGAACACGCTGGCCAATCGGAGCGCGTCACAATGGTTCAATACCGCGGCGTTCACCGCGGTTCCGCAGTTCGCGATCGGGAATAGCTCGCGGAATCCGGTGCGAGGCCCGGGATTGCAGAACGCGGATTTGATGATCGGGAAAACCTTTCGCGTGACGGAACGCCTGAACGTCGAGTTTCGCGCCGAGGCTTTCAATGTGACGAATACTCCGCCGCTGAACGATCCAAGCGGGTCGTTTGGCTCCGCCGCTTTCGGAACGATTACGACTGCGGGGAATCCACGGGACTTTGAATTTGCTTTGAAGGTCCACTTTTAGAATGGCTATCATAGTTGGACCGGATGGCCACCCCGCCGCAACCTGACGCTTCACTACTGGCGCGATTGCGCGAGCGCGACCCGGCAACATTGGCGGCAACGGTTCAAGAGCACACCCGGCCACTCTACCGGACAGCGCGGGGATTAGGGTTCAGCGACCAGGAGGCCGAAGACCTGGTGCAGGATGTCTTCATCGTGTTCCTTCAGACGCTAGACCGCTTCGAAGGCCGGTCGCAGGTTCGCACGTGGTTGTTCGGTATTCTGCATCACAAAATGCGGGACCGCCGGCGCGCTCTCCAGCGGGAAGATACTTTCGATTCGTTCGAGGAATTTGACTCGTGTTTTGATCGCCGTGGCCATTGGGTCACGGCGCCGGAAGATCTTGAGCGGCTGTTCGCGTCCCGGGAGATCGGGTCGGCGCTCGAAGAATGTCTAGGCACTCTCACGCTGCAGCAGCGCGAGGTTTTCCTGTTGAGAGAAGTCGAGGAACTGGACACCAAAGACATCTGTAATAATTTGCAGATTACCAACACTCATTTAGGGGTACTCATCCACCGCGCACGCGTGAGGTTGCGTGAGTGCCTGAAAGGTAAGGGATGGCGCTAATTCATGTAATGCATTGCCGCGAGATCGCGAAACTCATCGAGTCCGATGAGGTGAAAGACCTGAATTTCGCTGACCGGCAACAAGTTAGGGTGCACCTCTGGGTGTGCTGGCACTGCCGCCGGCTGGTCCGCCAGATCCTCTGGCTGGGACGAGTGGCGCGCCAGGCGGCAAATGTGAAACGCGACACCAGCGGGGATCTCGAAGCTAGAATCCTCAAGAATCTTTCCAACCACGTGTAAGAATTCGGGCAGCAGATACACACACTGTTACCTGGCATGAAACGATATCTCGCTTTCGCGTGTGCCAGCCTGTTGCTTCTGGCAGATGTTCCGACTGCTTCGGTAAGCGGCGACCGTCAC
The DNA here is from genome assembly GCA_963770345.1 of Bryobacteraceae bacterium. Lineage (GTDB taxonomy): Bacteria > Acidobacteriota > Terriglobia > Bryobacterales > Bryobacteraceae > CAVYPH01. The sequence continues at coordinate 227,951 of CAVYPH010000006.1, forward strand.
CGATTCGAGTGGCGGCATTGTCGCGTCGGCCGTGGTGGTAGCGCGCAATATCGAGACGAAAGTCTCCCGCACTACCACTACGAACGAATCGGGGAACTATCAATTATTGGGATTGCAAACCGGACGCTACGAGATTTCGGTTTCACATGCGCAATTCACCACCGTGCGGCGTACAGACATCGTGCTTCGGGTGGGCGATGAGGTTCGCATCGACGTGAGTCTGCCGATCGGCGAGGCGCGGGATGCAGTTGTCGTCACGGAGGCGGCTCCGTTGGTGCAGACCGAATCGAGCAAGGCGGCGACGATCGTCAACGAGCAGGCCATCCAAGAGTTGCCGAGCGATGGACGGCAGTTGCAGAATCTGGCGTTGATCGCTCCAGGCATGGACGCGGGATGGAATGTTTCGACCGCGGCCAATCGCTATGGGAAAGCGCGCGAGAACACCGAAGGCGCGTTTTCGGTGAGCGGCGCCCGCAGCCGGTCGAACGATTTTATATTCGATGGCATGCCGATGAATCTCCGGCAGTACAGCGTGATCAATTTCGAACCTTCGAACGAAGCGGTGCAGGAGTTTTCGGTGATCTCGGTTGTGCCGCCGGCGGAATATGGCCGGACCATGGGCGGGCAGATCAATATTGTCACGCGTGCCGGATCGTCGAACTTTCACGGCGCGGGATATGAGTTTTTCCGCAACAACGTTTTGAATGCCAACGACACGCTGAGCAAGCAGGCGGGATTACCTCGCGGTGAAGTGCGCCACAATCAGTTCGGCGGTTCCGTGGGCGGCCCGATCTGGAAGCAGAAACACTTTTTCTTCGTCAATACGGAGCTGCTTCGCAATCTGGAAGGTTCGCAGACGCGCACGTCGTTTGTGCCGACGGCGGACGAGGCGAAGGGACTGCTGCCCTACACCGATGCAAGCGGCAAGCAGCAAATACTGAATCTTTCCAGCCGCATCACTCCGCTTAGCGCGAAACTTCTGGCTCTTTATCCAGCGCCGAACTCTTCCCTGCCCGGCGGCAATTATACGGCCCCGCTCAGCATCGGGCTTCACGACTATCAGTATCACGTCCGCACCGATCATCACTTCTCGGATCGCGATGTCGTGACGTTGCGCACCTCGTGGAATCTGAACGATCAGGTTTATATCATCGATCTTTTCGGCGGTCCTTATATCCCTGGCTTCAGTTTGCCGAATCCGGAAAGAACTACGAACGGGACGCTCGGATACATGCATACGTTCAGTCCGGCGGTGGTGAATGAAGCGCGGCTCGGCGTGAATCGCTACGGCAACATTCTGGCCAATGGCGATCAGAGAAACGCGGCGGCATTCGGACTGCCGAACGGGTCGAGCGCCAACGGAATTCCTTCGATCTCGTTTGCTCAAGGCGGACTGGCGGATCTGGGCGGCCTCTCCTGGTACAACCGCGAGCAGGACGAACTGACGGTTTATGGTTCCGATACCGTGAGCGTGCTGCGCGGTTCGCACAGCTTGAAGTTCGGCGCGGAGGGATCGCGTTACCACTTCAACACGCGCGGAGCGGACGATCTGCGCGGCACAGTCTACTTCGACGGATCGAAAAATGGTTTGATTCCGCAGACACCGGCCAATGCGTTGTCGAACGTGCTGGCCGACCTGATGTTGGGTTTGCCGTATCAGGCGACCATCACCGTGGGCCAGTTCGGACGCGGATATCGCGAATGGGCCTACGCGCTTCTTCGTGCAGGATAGCTGGCGCGTGACGCAGCGGCTGACGCTCGATTACGGGCTGCGCTACGAATACAGCGCGCCGTGGACGGAAGTGAACAACAAGCTGTCGAATTTCGTGCCTGGCGCTGGGCTCGTAACACCGAACGTCGTCCGGTTGGGATGGCCTGTATCGCCCCGACCGCAATAATTTCGGACCACGCTTCGGATTTGCGTACGACGTCAGCGGGCAAGGGTAAAACGGTGGTGCGCGGCGGTTTCGGATTGCTGCACGAGACGCTGCTGCAGGCGAGCACGGTGCAGCAGATTGAGAATAATCCGCCTTTTTCGGCTTCCGCTGTCACGAATTCTCCGACGCCGTTTTCGACAGGAACAACGCCTTCCACAACCCTTCTCGATCTTCGCGCCAGCGCCCAACCGTCGACTTCGCTTTCGGCGATTCCGCTGGATTTGCGCAATCCCTACAGCATGCAGTTTTCGCTCGACGTGCAGCATGCGATTGGCGACAACTGGCTGGTGGAAGTGGGATATCGGGCCACGCGCGGGGTTCATTTGCCGTTCAATTACGACATCAATCAGGTGCCTCTCGACCTATTGAGCGCCGCGAACAAGGCTCAGATCGTGAAGGCCGGTTCGCCCGACGCTTTCCGTCCGTACCCGGCGTACAATTCGATCTCGCTCGTATGAAGACGCGGCGACGTCCACCTATCACAGTCTGCAAACAAAGCTCGAGCGCCGATTCCATGCGGGTCTGAATCTACTCGCTGCCTATACGTGGTCGAAATCGATCGACGACGCGACGGACTTTCGGTTCGGGCGATTCATCGGAACAGGTGCTGGACAGCAGGAATCGGCACTTGCAGAAAGCTGTTTCGAGCTTCGATGTGCCCCATCGCTTCACCGCGGCATTCAACTATCAGATTCCAGCGAAGACGTTTCAGAAAGTCTCTCGGCGGATGGCAGGTGAACGGATTGATTACGATTCAATCCGGCCAGCCGTTCACGCCCTATACCAGTGCGTTCGATCCGTACACGAATAATAGCTTCAACCGGTTGAATGTGATCGGCGATCCGAACAGGAACATTCCGGCGGGCTACGCCTACAATCCGGCTGCGTTCACGTTGCCAGCGGCTGGGACGTTCGGCAACAGCGGCCGCAACATCGTTCGTGGGGACGGCTTCCGGACAACGAACCTTTCGCTGTTCCGCAACTTCACCCTTCGCGAGAGCGTGAAACTGCAACTGCGCTTTGAAGCAACGAATGCCTTGAACCAGGTGAATTATCAGGGTCCGGTGACCGACCAATCCACGCAACCAGGAGCTTTTGTTGCGACTGCGGTGCCGCGGACAGTCCAGCTCGGGGCGAAGATCAGTTTCTAGACTTCCGAATTGACGACCTGCATCAACGCCTTGATGTAGCCGTAACCAAAGGCGTACGCCTGAAGCTTTCCAGGATCGTCGGGATGGCTCGGCATGTGATCCGGGCAAATCGAGCCGGCAAATTGCACGTCCCTCAGGATGCGCATCACCTTCAGAAAATCCATGTCGCCTTCATCGGGGTAGACTTCTTGAAAATTGTAAAGCCCTCCGCGGATATTGCGCATGTGGACCTGGTGGATTCTCCCTCGTTCCCCCAGATATTTAACGATCGGGAGAACGTCAGCCGGATTCTTCAACCCCTCGGCCGTTGTTCCCAGACACATTTGAAATCCGTTGTACGGGCTATCGACGATGGCTGCGTATTGCTTGAACCCTTCGAAAACGGACGGAGAATCCCAGTTTTCGGCGCCTTGGTAGCCGAATGGAAGCCCTGGGGGATCGTACGGGTGGGCGGCCATCTTCACGTCGTACTGCTTGCATACGGGGATCACGGTGTGGAGAAAAGTGGTGATTCGCTCCCAGTAATCGTCGGATGCAACCTTGCCTGCTTGTCCCACGGGCAAGTCCTTCCAGTTGTCCTCCAGTTTGAACGCAGCGTATGTTACCCCACCGCGCCCTTTCACTTCGCTGTTTCGCCGGATTGGTATCACGGTCCAATGATGCGTGATGACCTTGACGCCCACTTGCGACGCCTTTTCAATGTTTCCCGTAATGGCTTCGAGCCGGCGATCGCGTTCGGGGCCGGGCGGCAGCATGATGTACTCGGAATCCATCCGGATCGCCTCGAAGATGAACCCCGCGCGATCGCAGTTCTCTTTCATCGTCTTGAGCTCATCGAGGTCCCAGCGGCCGTCCTTGGATACTTTGCGCAGTTGCGCGGTGAGATGCTTCACTCCGTGACGCAAATTGTATTCGAGGTTTACCTTGCCGGTGATGTCGGCTCTCGGACCTCCGGCCACGCTATGGTAGTCGGCTCCAACGTGCATCAGAGTATTTTTTCTATGTGTGGTTGCCGCTGGAGCGGCCCCGGCGACGAGTACGCCGCTCAGCGTCTTGCCAAAATCCCTTCGTTTGATCATGTAGATGTACTATCATGAATCACTCAAAAACGGAACTTCAATCCCAGCTCCACAATTCGCATCGGTTCCGTGGATGTGAGATTCGTATAGCCGGCTCCGGTACGGTATTGATTGAATACAGCGAGCGAATTCAGGCCAGAGGCGGCGGCCCGCTGCGCAAGTTGGTCGGGCGTGTTGTAAACCGTGAAGCCGTTGGCGAAGGTGGGGCCATTCGCCTTGTACTGCACACCGGTGTTGAGATTCACGCGGCGCACCTGGTTGAAGGCGTTATAAGCGCTCACGCGTAATTCGAGCGACTTCGTCTCTTTCACATAGAACCTCTTGGAGATCGACATGTCGTTCACAAAGGTGCCTGGAGCGGTGAGGTAGTTGCGGTCGCCGGTACCGTTTGACGCAGGAAAGATTCCCGGAACCCCCAAGTTGGCCGGATTGAAGAACTGGGTGCTGTTTGTCGCGCTCAGGCTCCCGTTCACGGTCGAACGCGGAGTAAGATCCGGCGTGCCGAGGATAATATTTTGAATGTTCACGGTCGTTCCGGTGTTCGCTTGCTGAATTGTGAACGACGGAGTATACGGTATCCCGGAGAAGAAACTCAGCAAGTGGGCGAATTGCCAACCGTCGATCACGCTCTTGGCCACCACGTTCCATCCCATCCGGGATGCGAACTTGGGGATCTCGTAAATGTAATTCATCGCCAGGGTCTGGTTGCGGTTCGTGTTGCCGATGTATCCGGTGTACTGCTTCCAGAGGTAGGAATAAAGTCCCGGATTGTCGGTCCCGCTGATGAATCGGGCATTGGTGTAGGCAGCCTGGAAAGTCAGCCCGGCGCCGAAGCGCTTGTTCAAGCTGACCTGCAACGAATCGTAACGGTTGTTGCCTACGTTCGCGGTGGCGGTGAGTGTATTCAATCCCAGATACGGCCGCATCACGATTGCGTTTTCCGCATTGCTACCCGGCAATGCCCCGGGGTTCGAAGCTGTTACAGGTCCGAAGAAATTGGATCCAACGTTGGTGGAGTCGATGTACTGCGGGAGAAATGCGGTTCCGGGCGCGATCGCATTCAGATTGAAGTTGATCGGCTGATGACGCTGCAGATTACCGACATAGGCCACGTCGAGCACGGCCTTGAACGGCACTTCATGCTGCATGGAAAAGCTGTAGTCGTAAACTGTCGACGCTTTGCGGGTGGAGTTGTCGCGGGCCGCGTAGCTGCCCGGTGAGATCCGCTGCACGTTGTTGGAGCCTGTGAGCGTGGCGAGACTCGTCTGCAAATAATCGGCATTCTGGGTCAAGCCGTTGTTGAATGCCGTTACGGCATCGGCGATCTTGTTGCGATTGTAGGCCCAGCCGAAACCGCCGCGGATTACCATTTTCGGATCGCGTTCCGGCGACCAGGCGAACCCGCCTCTGGGGGCCATTAGGATTGCGGACGGCGCGAGCAATCCGGCATTGCCGGCAGCCTTCGATCCGATAGCGGCCACTCCATCGAGCGGGTTGCCGGAATTGGGAACGATGCTGTACAGCAGCGTCGAGGCGAGTGCGGACGGTAGTGGATTTCCAGGATTCGCGGGATCGATCACGTTTTTGGAATTCCTCGGATCGGGCACGTAGAAGCGCGGAGCCTGCGCCGGATCGTACAGGCTTGGAATGAAGACCGCATCCTGCACGGCGGAGGGATTTACATCGCGCTCAGCCGGCATGTGGTACACGCGCAGACCATAGTCGAGAGTCAGGTTGTGACGCGCCCGCCACGTGTCCTGGGCAAACAATTGGTAATCGTGAAAGATGGAATCCTTGTGTGCATAGGAAGAAACCTGCGTGTACTCGTTCAGTGCGCCAACCAGAATGTTCGATGGTCCGTAGTTGGTGTCGAACAGGCTGTGGCTGGCGCTGAAATCATAGGTACCCTTGTCGTTGGCGGCGGTGATTTCCTGCTTCGTATCGGTAAGGGCTTGGCCGCCGAATTTGAATGTGTGCGTCCCACGTGTCCAGGTCACAGTGCCGGACGACTGCCATTCGTTGGCGTCGGCAAATGCCGGGAGGCGATTGAAAGTGAAGGTGGGATAAATTCCGCCGGAGTTGATGCCGGGAAGAATGTTGTTGGAGGCCTTGTAGACGCTCGGTAATCCGGAAAGGCCGAGCTTGGTAAGGTCGACCGCATCCGGGTCAGCGGGAGTTACGCTCACATAGTCGTAGCTCCACGAAAAGAATCCCTCGACGACAACGGCGGAAGAGAAGACATGGGTGATATTACCGGAAGCGGCGCGGTCCGGCCGGTATTGGTTCATGATGTTGAACGGCAGATTCGCGGACGAATTGTAGATCCCTTTGTCCCGGTTGGTTCCACTGTCGTTCGAATAGCGAAAGTACATCCGCGTGGAATCGTTGATGTTCCAATCCACTTTTCCAACCTGCGACAAACGCGGCATGAGCGTCTGATAGGTGAGGTTGTAATTGTTGTTCGGATCGCTGGGATTATTCGGCATGGGGAAGAGATTCATAATCGCCTTACCGAGTGGATTGATCATGTTCGCGGGAATCACATTGCCCGGAAACGGAACAGGCGTTCCGTTATATTGCGTGCCGGGCTGGTAGATGGATGGCCTGCTGCCGTTGGCGTTGAACGTTTGCGAGAAATCTCCGTTCCGCTCCAGCGCCGTTGGAACACGGGCTTGGACAGTGGCGCCGGGAATGTTCTGGTGGAAATCTTCAAAATTGTAAAAGAAGAAAAGCTTGTTTTTGCGAATCGGGCCGCCCAGGTTGGCGCCGAAGTAGTTGTAGCGGTATTTCGGACGCGGTAATCCGATGTAGTTGTTGGCCCACGAATTTGCGTTGAGATCTTCGTTTCGGAGGCTCTCGAACCCCACGCCGTGAAAGTTGTTGGACCCGGATTTCGTGACGATGTTGACCACCGCTCCACTGCGATTTCCGTATTCGGCGGTGAAGTTGTTCGTCAGAATCGAGATTTCCTGAATGGATTCCAGGCTGGGCGACACGGTCACCTTCGCATCGCTGCCATGATCGACGATGCTGCCGCCGTCGAGATTGACCTGAGTCGTAGTGTTGGATTTGCCGTTGACATCAAAATCCTGATAGCCGTAGTAGCCGTACTCGCGGCCGTTGATTCCACTGTCCGAGTTTGGGTTTGAACCGGGAATCATTTTGAGAAGCGTCGCCCAGTTGCGGCCATTATTGGGCATTTCCGCTACCTGTTTCGATTGGATGGTTTCGTAGCGGGCTCCAGAGTCCTTGATGAGCTGCTGCTCGGCGGTGACGGTGACCGACTCAATAGGACCGCCGCCGACCTCCAATTTCAACTGTGGAAGGGACAACTCCTGGAAGCCGTTGATGACCAGGTTCTCGAGCTTCTGTTCGCGAAAGCCCATGGCGCTGATCGTCAGAGTGTATTCGCCCGGCACCACAGAAGAGAGGTTGAAAATTCCCTGTTCATTGGTCGTGACGTTTCGCGTGGTCTTGGTCGAGAGTTGGACGAGGGCGATCTTCGCGCCGGGAATCACGGAGCCGCTGATATCCATTACGGTTCCGGTGATGGACCCCAGACCGGCCTGGCCGTACGCGACGGCGGCCATCAGGACAAATAGAGCGAAAAATTTTAAACGAAGAGCTGCAGACATTGCGCCTCCCCTGGAGCAGTTAACGGCTTACTGTATCGCAGCTTCCAACTCCCTGTCGAGAAGCGCTTTTTGTCTAAAACGGCAGGGATTTGCCTTAATGGTCCCGTTTTTGCGAAACTGCCGTGTACGGCACGTTGCAACTCGCGCTTCATGCACGTTACTTTCGTTCCTGATTGGAGAATACAGGCGGGGGGTTGGGTGGTTGAGAAGAATCGTGGAGATTCTTGTGATCGCCGCGAATGGACTCGCATAAACGCGAATGAAGAAAGGCAATCGTCTTATTGCAGGCTGGCAGAGGCGCTAGCGCTGGCCCCTGTTGACTGACCGTCGACGGGATGCAGCCATACGGCCATCTCTACTTTGCCTGCTATTCGCGTCTCAACGGTGAACAGCAAACGAAGGGGCTGGGAACAATAGCCAATCCGTTGATAATCCCGTACAAAGCGAACGTTTCGGATAAAAAGCGCCGGCGATTTGACGAAATCGCCCCACAGCCGCAAAGGATCGGCCGTGTCCGCCGCGAGCCACAACTCGCCCTTGAAAAGTCCTACGCTTTTCCGTCTTGGTTTCAGGCGGAACACGTATGCGATGAGTCCGTTGTACCCCGACGTCCGATCATAAACGAATGAATAGTTCTGGCGCGTTACATCGGCGCCCCCGGCTCGTTCAGGCGGCTTCACGTCGGTTGCCAGAAAGCGTGCGATCACGGCGGTCTTAACGAGATCGTCTCCCGTGAACCGGAGACTACGATAGACGGTCCGCCCTGTCCGTGAAACCACTCTCAGCCCGGTCATACTCCCCTGTTTCTTAAGCTGGGGCATTGAGGCATCGATTTGGACAGCGAACACCCAGTCCGAACATCCGAGTTGGGAGTCGCGGGATGGTGTCAGATACCGATCTATCGCCTCGCCCGGCGTCAAAGATTGACCGGAACAGAATCCTGCGATCAGAAGCGGCAGCGCGAATTTCCGGAACATACGGCTCAATGTGTGCACGCCGGTTTCCCAAGAAAACCTCCGATGTCTCGCGGTTCGGTCCTAACTGCCGGGCATCTGCCCTAAGCAAGTGCCCAATCGCTGGCATCGACGGACTCTCTTCCCATCGATAAACAGAAACTCATTGAGCAGATGAAGTCGTGGTGGGCCCTGTTCCCGGGAGAAAACGCCAGTGGTCAAAATCCTGGAATAACGAATGCAGATAACCCGGCCCCTACGCGGCAAACGCGGCACTGTCGGTTGGCGCCAGAAGGCCGTCCTCTTAAAGGAGGGGGGTATAATGTCGCGCTACAGAACGATTGAAGCGCCGGGACGACCGAACAGACTTCTCCGACTTGATGCAAGCGTTGCTAGAGGCATGGCTAGATACGCCGGAGTGACGTCATGACACCGTCATAACGGTTAATTTAGTCGGTATAATCAATCACCTGTGAAACCTAGAATCTTTGTCGGCTCCTCGGGGAAGGCCAAAAAATATGCTGAAGCCCTTCATGACAGTCTCTCGGATGTTGCTGAATGTACTGTCTGGACAGAAGGGGCTTTTGGGCTATCAGCATCCACGGTAGCCAATCTTTTAAAAAACCTTCGTGATTCTGACTTTGGGGCTTTTATTTTTGCGCCTGACGACAAACTGAGCATGAATGGTGATCTTCTGAACGTTCCCCGAGACAACGTCGTATTCGAGGCAGGTCTATTCAGCGGATACTTATGCCCGGAGCGTTGCTTCATCGCCATTCCTCAGAGTGTAAAAATACACGTCCTTACTGACCTGTTGGGCTTCACTGTAGGGCACTACGAAGACCAGCGCACGGACGCAAATCACATCGCGGCTGTTGGTACTTTTTCTCGCATGATCAGAAAGGCCATCGACTTACAAGGACTTTTCCATGGCAGCTCAAGCGAAAAGCTGCGTGAACTAATTACGCAATTTGAATGTTGTAACTGGATACCGGAGAATCATTCGCTTCCGGACCCTTATGAACCGCGAGTGAAACGCAAAAAGCAAGTCTGCGTTGAAATCGATGCCTTTTGCGAAGCGCACCGAGTGAATAAACACCGGCTGTTGGCTCAGAACAGTACTGGCCACTACATCGCCCTCCTTAGCGCAATATCTAAGCACCCACAAGATTGCGACTCCGACCTGATCCAGCGAATGAACATTGCCTACGTGCCTGCCGGGTTTGCATACTATCGTCTTATGGATGCTGCCGAAGCTCTCAAAGCGAAGAAATGCTGCACTACCGAGCAGCTTGTATCTCTATCTTCCTGGCTCAAACAGTTGCCGAATGCCGATACAACGATAGCCAACCGCATTGCCAAATTTCCCACGCCCTGCATGTAAAAAGGCGTCACTCCCAAAGGAGAGCTATGACATTCCGCCCCGTGATCACTTGCCTTTTGCTGGTGTCGCTCACAAACTGCAACCAGAAACAGCCCGACACGCGCCAGGTCGCTATTGATGCGATGAAAAGCGATCAGGCTCAGTGGTTGAAGGATTTTCAATCGCGGGATGTCGATAAGATCGTCTCGCACTTTTCCGAAGATGCCATCGTAGTTGACAAGGGAGGGCCGCCCATCAGGGGGCGCGAGCAGGCCAAAAGGCTCTATAGGGGCTCGCCGCCGATCCGGCCAGTTCTCTTACATTTGCTCCCCTGCAGGTCGAAGTTGCGAGTTCCGGCGATATAGGCTACGTCTTTGGCTCCTACACATCCGTTGACACCGTTCCCAATACGCACAGGACGGCGGAAGTCCGAGGCACTTACATCAGCATTTACAAAAAGCAGCCGGACGGATCATGGAAGGATATCGTCGATATGGGCTCATCGGAAGTAAGGTAGCGAATTTCAGGCACAAAAAAAGCGCGCTTCCCCGCAGGGAAGAGCGCAGCTTTCGCCAGAATGAAATTCGTCTTAGCCGTGCAGCCCAGCCACCGATAGTACCAGGATGAGCAGCCAGTGTAACGGGTAATCCATAAAAGCCTCCTTCGGGTTGAAGGAGCCTCTAGGCCGTTGAGCGCAATTAAGGTGCCGTACCGGTGCTGATACGGGCGCCACCGAGTTCACGGTGGCCATCGACGAGACCACGCTTTTCCCGAGTCCCGCGGCAGTAGCCGCCCGGTATTCCCGCGCCACCGGCAAGCGTGCGCGACGCCAAGTAGCCTGCCCTATTAAGTTCATTTCAGTCGCCGACGGAGGCTGATTACGAACCGCAAAAGCACACCCCCCATTCCTGAGCCGATCGCAGTTGCCGGAGTCGCTGTGGCAGGCGGCGGTCGAACTGGCCCGGCAACACGGAGTTTATTCCGTCGCACAGCCGCTGCGGCTGGATTATATGGGGCTGAAGAAACGGCTAGGCGAACCTTCCAGCCACCGGCGAAAGACACCCAGGGCGGCGTTCGTCGAACTGATCACGCCGCATCCGGCGACGCTGGAGGAGTGCGTCATCACAAGCGAGCTGGCGGCGAATCCGTCGGCATGGATGCCCTGGAACTTTCTCGAACAAACTCAGTCCGGCCATAATCATTCGACTGCGGCCATGGTGGGGTGACATTCTGAAATGGCCAGAAAACGTGCTCTTCCAAAAACAGAATGGGGACACGTTTTGACCAGGCACGGAAACCTGTGAAAATGTTCCGGCCGTGAGATCCATTGTTTAACTGCGCGGCATCGCCGGGGACGGTAGGATAGGTCGTATGTCCCCAATCCTTGTCATTGGTTCCACTGGCCACGTCGGCAGCCAGGTTGTCGCCCAATTGAGCGACAAGGGGGTGCCGGTTCGCGCCATGACGCGTAAGCCTGGAGCCGCTCGCCTGCCCGCGCAAGTCGAGCTGGTGCAAGGCGACCTGACCTCGCCCGAGACTCTGGAGCCCGCCCTGAACGGGGTGGATACGCTGTTCCTGGTGTGGACGGCGCCGCCAGCCGCATTCCCGGAAATCCTGGAGCGGATCGCAAGGCGAGCGCGGCGCATCGTCTATCTTTCGGCACCGCTCAAGACGCCGCATCCGTTTTTTCAGCAGCCGAACGCTACCAGAGTAGTGGCGGAGCAGATCGAGCGGTCGATCGAAGCGTCGGGGCTGGAGTGGACCTTCCTGCGGCCCGGCATGTTCGCGTGCAATGCGCCGCACTGGTGGGGAAAGCAACTCCGGGCCGGCGACCTGATGCGCTGGCCCTATCTCGGCGTGCCGACTGCGCCGATTGACCCTCGCGACATCGCCGCGATCGGGGTTCGAGCGCTGTGCGAAAACGGACACGCTGGAGCTGAGTACGTTCTGACAGGGCCGGAATCGCTGACGCAGAGGGAGCAGATTTCGATTGTGGGCAGCGTGCTGGGACGGTCGCTGCGCATCGAAGAGATGACGCCGGACGAGGCTCGGAAGGAACTGGTCAGCGTTATGGACTGGGGCATGGCGCCGGCGACGTCGGTCTCGGCAGTGATCGAGAAGCTGTTGAGCGCCTGGGGGGCGGCTGTGGGACTGCCGGCATTCGTTTCGACCACGTTTGCCGAGATCACCGGCGCCCGGTCGCGCACATTCCGCCAGTGGGCCGGCGACCACGCAGGGGAATTCCTGGGACTCGCTAGCACGGCAGCTTAGTTGAGTGCCGTTTCAGTGGGCTTCAACCCATTTGAGGCTTGAGCCGCGCTACGGGCAGGAGTATTGCAGGTGTACCTGTGGACCCCATCTGGCATCTCCCAAAAACGAGGGCGAGAGGCCCTCGAAGACGCTCATCGGGCCGAGCAAAGCACCCGCAGAGCGTTCGAGCGTTCCGTGCGGGCTCGCGCATACATTCCGTTTTTTCGAACGTCGAGAGCCAAAGTAATGGGCAGCCAACTTGATACTCGAATGGATTTCCGGTCGGGACGAACTGCTCCAGTTGGGCCTTGTTGGTCTCTAATCCTGGAGGCGCTTCCGTTACGGTTATTCGCGGGCTTTTTCGCCAACTCGAAACTGAGCACCGGCGCGCGCAAGTCCATCCATGGATCCGGCGCGGAATTCAAAGAGTCCTCGCCAATCTATCGTCGTCAGCCCGCCCTCCCCGTCCAACAGGACCTCGACAAACTATCTGATCCCCAGCAGCGCGCATGGGGCACGTTCGGCAATATCCTTTGCCGTGTGACCTGCCATCAGCCAGCTATGCTTCCGAATCCCCAGAACCAGCAGGTCTGAGTGATGTCTGATCGCGCAATCGACAATGGCGCCCACTTCGTCTCCACTGATCAACTCGGCATCGAGCACTAAGCCTGCGGCCTTGGCCAAGTACTGGGCTTCGGCTTGAAGTGTCCTGTACTTAGCTCTCTGCTCCTCAGTCCAGTTGACAGCCGGTGCCACAATCGTCGCGAAGGAGTAGTAGATGGGAAGCGACTCAAGGACGGTGACCACACTGAGATCTGCCCTTAGCACTTTCGCTAACTCGATCGACGCGCGGAGCGCCCTGTCAGCTTCGGGCGAGTCATCATAAGCAACCATAATCTTATGAAACATAGCGAGCCTTCTTTTATCAAATCGCGGGATCCCTGAAATTGGCGCCGTCAGTTGCATGCGCCTTCTTCACCCGAAGTAACAGGGGCAATCTGAATGCCACGCTGGTGGACTCACGGAGGTCCTATCTGCCGGCTCGGATCCCAGGACAGCGGAACGGTCTGGGACTGAGATCCTCCCGCCAAGCGAACGTGGGGCGATGAACTACCTCTTATCGGTTTATCCAGACGTCGGAATGACAGAATCTTAGGGAAGTGCCAGGATTCTCGGATAGCGTAGATGCAATCTCGATTGTTGATAGTCATCAATCTAATTGTTTTTTGATTTGGCCCTTCTCTTGCGATGTTTGTGCCATGGTTGACCAGAAGAGAGAAGCCCAATTCATGAGTTTGCTTGCGCCTCATTTGGCGGCCGTGCGGGGGTTGGTACATTCGATGGCGAGGAACGACTTCGACGCGGAAGACATTCTGCAGCAGACACTCCTAAAAGCGTTTGCGCACCTCGACCAGTTTCGCTTCGAGGCGAGTTTTAAAACCTGGCTTTTCCGGATTGCCATCAATGAAATCAGGCAGAATTATCGAAAGAGCGCGGCTGCACAGACCTCAAACCTGGACCAGAACGTGCTCGATAGATTACAGGTCGCCGACAACGGTGAATCACCGCAGAATCTGTGCCAGCGAAAGGAGATTTGCGAACGGCTCCGTTGGGCCGTGTCGCGGTTGCCGAGCATCTACCGGACGGTTGTGGAACTGCGCGATATGAACGAACTGAGCGTGGTCGAGACCGCCCTCCGTCTCAACCTGGCGATTTCGACAGTCAAGACCCGCCACCGGCGTGCGAGGATGTGGCTGCTCAGGAAATTGGCGTCGGCGTATATTGTCCCCCGAGCCCGTCCGAGTGATCGAGCGCTGCCGCGAACTGGCTCGCTTCAGTGACGTACCGGACGAGACGAAACGAACATTTCGGTCGCCGTGGATGCATGAGGTACACCGAAGCAACCGGGATGGATGTGTGACGTGGACGCTTGGGATCTCATTTCGCCGATGAATCGTTTACTGTCCGAACCCCAGAGACTGCGAGGCTGGTAGAAACGCACCCAGCGGAGGCCGCTGCCGACTGACCGTCGACGGGATGCGTCCATACAGCCATCTCTGCTTTGCCTGCTATTCGCGTCTCAGCCGTGAGCAGCAAACGGAGGGCCTGGAAACAACGGCCAATCCGCTGATAGTCCTGTACAAAGCGAAAGGTCCGGACAAAAACCGACGGCGATTTGACGAAATCGCCCCATAGCCGCAAGGGAGCGGCGGTGGCCGCATCGACCACAACTCGCCTTGGAAAAGTCCTTTGCGCATTCGCATGGGCTTCAGGCGGAACACGTATGCCACCAGTCCGTTGTAGTCCGATTTCCGATCATAAACGAACGAATAGTTCTGGCGCGTTACATCGGTGCCCGCGACTCGTTCAGGCGGCTTCGCGTCGTTGGCCAGAAAGCGTGCGATCACGGCGGTCTTAACGAGATTGTCCCCCGTGAATCGGAGACCACGGTACACGGTCCGGCCCGTTCGCGAAACCACTTTCTGCCCGCTCATACTTCCCTGTTTCCTAAGCTCGGGCAGCGAGGCGTCGATTTGGACGGCAAACACCCAGTCCGAACATCCAGATTGGGAGTCGCGGGCGCCTGCCAGATACCGATCTATTGCCTCGTCCGGCGTCAAAGAGCGACTGAAACAAAATCCTGCGAACAGAAGCGGCACCGCGAGTTTGCGGAACATACGCTCATCAATTTGGTGCACGCCGGTTTCCCAAGAAAACCTCTCATATCACGTACTTCCGTCCTGACTGCCGGGCATCTGCCCTCAGCAAGTGCCCAAAATCTGGCATATGCGGACTCATTGACCAGGATGTAGGAGCGAATGGGATCAGCTCGTGACAAAGCGCGGTGGTGGTCGAAATCTCTGGAATCACGAATGCACACGCGTTTCCGTCTCACGGGCAGGCGACAGGGGCCAGCCTGACGCAGTGCTGCCGGCGGAATCCGCTGGGTTCGTTTCGTTCAATGGGTATCCCGAAGGCAGCACCCGTCCAGGCTTCCAGCGGCTGGACCCTGATGGTCTCCGGCCTCCACAGTTTGGCAAACTGCGTGCCTATCCGTAGAGCAGCACGAAGAAGAGCACATTGCAGGCATCGGGAACGTTAGCCTGGTACGGCAGAAAGGAGGTCCAGATGGTTGTCGCTTCGGTAATTGGTGGCCTTGTGTTTTTGGGCTTTTGCGTCGCGCGTGTCAGAGCAAATCGAGAGAAGAAAAAGGGCGTCCACACGCTGTTCGATGGGAATTAGGATGCCTGGTCAGCCTCTCTCCTCAGTGAGCGCCCGCAAAACGGAGCCTGGGTCGCGGACTCGCGCGGGCGTTTGCTTGCGAACATTGAGGGCCGCGACCGGCCCTTTGCGGGCTAGCTCGTCGCGACGCCTTATGCCTCGCTTCCCTTCAGCCCGTACACAGCAACGGGTCATTCTGCGTGAGCGCCGAGGCATAAATGTGATGACGACGGTATAGAAACCAGATGAAACAAGATCCTGCGATGAAGTTCTGCGACGATGGAGCCAACGCCACGGTTGAAGCAGAAGCTGAACGTCTCGCAGGGCCAAACCGGCGCGTAGGTTGCTCCGGACGGCGCCGGCTCAGTTCGCAATGCATCCCTTCGGAGGTACAGCTAATGCGATGTTGATGATCTGGGCACTTTTGGAAGCTCCTGAGTTCGCAACGGACCTCTAACATTTGACTTGCCCACGGTCTCTGGCTTGCCACTCTGAGACATCCGCCGGGAGAGCGCCGAACCTCTCGCACGACAGTTGGCGATCAGTATTGCAAATTCGGCATCGACGGTTCCCGGACACTCGTAGGACAGGTTACATGAACGAAAATATGAATGTCGCATACCTCTCGGCATTATCGGCGATTGCCGGATCGGTGGTCGGCGGCCTCACGTCGGGCATCACGACTTGGATGAGCCAGCGTGCTCAGGCGAGGGCCGGGCAGCTCGCCCACGAAATGTCGCGGCGGGACGACCTCTACAAGGATTTCATCGTCGCGGCGTCGAAAGCATATGGCGATGCCCTCATGAGCAACGAGCCGCAGGTTCCGGAGCTCGTCGCTCTCTCGGCCCTGATCAGCCGGATGCGCGTCCTGTCCTCGCCGCGAACTATCGCGTCCGCTGAGAAGATCATGGAAGCAACGATCAGCGCCTACTTCGCACCGAACAGGACTATCCGCGAGTTGCATGAACTGATGAAAAGCGGAGCGGGGATCGATCCGCTGAAAGACTTCAGCGAGGCCGCCCGCGAGGAACTGCAGGCGTTCACCGCGCAATAGCGCGGCGGATCAACCCTGCCGTCTCCAGCTCCCTAATATGGTGTGAGAGAGTCGAGGCGGTCACGCGATGGGTCTTGTGCAGGCTGCTGAGCGGCATCGCGCTGCCGCAGGCTCCGATCTCCTTGAGGATTTGGTAGCGTCGCGGTTCGGCCAGGGCGCGCGAAATTGCCGCAAATTGCCGTTCGGTCAGCCGGCCTTTTTCGGCGATCGCCATACTTCCGGGGTCACGATGCTCCTCCAGTCTCAATCCCTTGCGGCGTGCTCGCCGCATTCCCCGTAGAAGGTGTCCGCTCCTCTATCTTCCGCTGCCGCTCTTTCCGCGTCTATCGCCGCAAACTTGTACAACTCACCAAACGTGGGGGTATTGAAGCAAGCTTCAGCGAAGATCTCGGATGTTGAGCTACCGAGCATTGCCACCATGCCGATATGGACAAGCTCGGTGGCTTGTTCGCCGAGCGCATGGACGCCGAGCAGTCGCATATCGCCACGCTGGAAAATGAGCTTCAAGAATCCATGTGTGTCGCCAACGATCCTGCCGCGAACAGTGGCATTGTACGAACGGCGTCCAACGACGTAAGGCACTCCTTTCTGCTGGAGCGATTGCTCTGTCTCGCCGCCATACCGGCCTCTGGGATGGTGTAGACCCCGGTGGGGAGAACGTCGGGAAACTCGGACCGGAGCTTGAGCCCGAAGGCAGAGCGGATCGCGCGCCGCCCCTGTTCCATGCTTGTGGATGCCAACGCGGGAAAGCCAATCACATCGCCCGCGGCATAGACATGTGGCACAGCCGTTCGAAAGCGATCGTCCACAACGATGAGTCCGCGCGCGCCGACTGGAATGCCGGCAGCGGCAAGATTCAAAGTATCCGTGTTGCTTTTTCTGCCGGACGGCAACCAGCACCGCCTCGACCGTTAGGGATAGGCCCGATGACAACGTCAGCACGATGCCAGCCGGTTCCGAAACACAAGCCACCACGCGCTCATCCCAATGAAAGACGATTCCGTTACCCTCCATAGCCGCGGCCAGAGACCGGGAGATCTCCGAGTCCAGAAAGGGCAGGAGTACGCTGCGGCTATCGATCAATTGAACTTGCGTCCCGAGGGCCGAAAACGTCGATGCATACTCGCTCCCGATGACGCCCGCGCCAATCACAGCTAGTGTTTTCGGCAGGCGGACCAACTCCAGAATGGTGTCCGAGTCGTAGACTCCTGAGCTGTCGAACGGAAAGATGGCTGGGCGAACCGGCGATGATCCCGTCGCAACGAGAATCACCTCGCCGCGCAGGCGGGTCTCGGGACCGTCTTTGGAGGAGCGAACTGTTACCGTGTGATCGTCCACGAAGATCGCAGTCCCGTAGTGGACGTCAATCTTGGAACGCTCGAGCATTTCCATCACGAACGTGTTGAGCCCGGTCTTCACGTTCCGTTCGTGACGAAGGAAATCGGCAACAGTCGCTTCTTTTCGGAGCGAGAGGTCCACGCCATAGAGGTTACGGGACCGCGCGCCAGACAGCGCCAATGCCGTCTCCCGGAGTGTTTTGCTTGGTGCAGTACCGGTGTTGATACCGGCGCCACCGAGTTCGCGATGGTCATCGACGAGAGCCACGCTCTTCCCGAATCTAGCGGCAGTAGCCGCGCCGGCTATTCCCGCAGGACCGCCACCGATCACAACCAGGTCATAATCTTTCCCGTCCATCTAGATCACCTCTATGCTCGATGCGTCGCGGCTGATCAGGCAAGCGGAGAGGCAATTCGATAATCGTTAACTCAGCGCGTCCCACGGGCCGTGTCTCAATTGTCATATGCGTCGAGCGAGCACAGGGATATCCGTCCGCGAACGTGATTTCGCGCACGACGTGGATGCCGTGTGTCTTCACGACGTACCCGGTCACCAGAACCGGGACGCCCGTCAGCGGCTCTATCCACAGTTCCCCTCGAATCAGACCTGCACGGTTCTTTTTGGGCGTGATCCGAAATATGTATGCCGTATTATTTCCGATCTGGGCTGCGCCTGCATAACGAAATTTATAGTTCCGCGGAGTAATGATGACGGATGAAGGCGGAAGGTCTTCGGCCTGGCGTTGCGCGGCGAGGTAAGGAGCAATCGCGCGTTCCAATACAATCGAGTCTCCATGAAGCTGGACTGTTCCGTATTGGCTCCGCTCGGATTCGCCTACCTCGCGGATCGCCGAGAGGCTAGCCTGTTTGTCCAAACCGGGTAGCGTTGCCACGATTGTCAGCGCCACGGGACCCGACTCGGTGAACGGGTCGCGTGCATCAAGCCACGCGATATAGCGGCCAAAGGCAAGGCTTTCATTCGTTGTGGTCTGAACAATTGGAAGTTGTTGCGCTGAGGCGTTGGTGGAGATCAGCAGTGCCAGCAACGCAACAATCGGTAATACGCGACGAAAGAACGACTCCTGCCGGTATGGCCTGGAGGTATATGCGATCCGGGCAATTTGAGGAAGAGGATACCCGAAA
The DNA here is from genome assembly GCA_963770345.1 of Bryobacteraceae bacterium. Lineage (GTDB taxonomy): Bacteria > Acidobacteriota > Terriglobia > Bryobacterales > Bryobacteraceae > CAVYPH01. Next base: position 247,075 of record CAVYPH010000006.1, read on the forward strand.
ATTGACTCGGCCAATGCCCGTGATTCTGGCCTGTTTGCTACGACGGTCGCACCATACCTCCGCAAGCGGAGCAGCAGTTGACGTCCTACCGCATCGATCTTCGTCACAAACGAGAGGTCGACAATGAGCTCTTTCTTCCCAACCACCGCACGGGCACTACGACAATCGTGCTCAAGTTGCTTCGCGCCTTCCGCGACCAGACTGCCGGCCAATTCGATGCTAAAAGCGGTAGGTCCATCATGCATGTAATAACTGAATGCTGGGGCTTTCATTTCATTTCCTAAGGATGTGATTTGCATGTTCAGAACCACGCTTGACGCTTCTGAACAGGCGGGTTCTGGTGACCGGCGCAGCCGCACGTACCCAGGGTCCGGCAGACTACCGAATTGCGGGCACCTGGCTTAGCCTACGGTGCGGGAAACTCGAATCCCGAGCCTCTGCATATGCGCCTGAAGCGTCGAGCGCTTCATCCCCAGGAGAGTAGCGGCTCCCTTGGGACCGGCAACGACCCAGTGGGCTTGTTTAAGAGCGGTCAAAATCTGCTTTCGCTCGGCGTCCTCAAGCACGCCGCGCATCTTGCCGGCATCCTCGGACGCGCTGCCGCTGTTCGATGCGTCCGCCGAAGGAACGCGCGTCCTCAAGCCGTCCAGCGGCACTTTCAATACCGGTCCAGTGGAGACGATCACCGCCCGCTCGATCACGTTTTGCAATTCGCGGATATTGCCGGGCCAGTGGTAGCGGACCAGGGCGTTCATTGTTTCCGAAGGGATCGTTTCGACGCTCCGGTTCATGCGGCGGCTGAACTGCTGGACGAAGTGGCGGACGAGCAAAGGGATGTCTTCCCGCCGTTCGCGCAATGGGGGCACTCGGACGGGGAAAACGTTCAACCGGTAGTAAAGATCGGGGCGAAACTTCTGCTCCTCCACCATCGTGGCCAGATTACGATTCGTCGCCGCGATCAAGCGGGCGCCGGTGCGGAGCGTTCGTGTGCTGCCCAGGCGCTCGAATTCGCGCTCCTGTAAAACCCGCAGCAGTTTCGGTTGCAGCTCCAGGGGGATTTCACCGACTTCGTCAAGAAATACGGTACCGCGATCCGCCAACTCGAACCTGCCAATCCGTTGCGCGATCGCGCCGGTGAATGCGCCCTTTTCGTGGCCGAACAATTCGCTTTCGAGTAGCCCGGAAGGAATCGCCGCGCAGTTCAGCTTCACAAAAGCATTCGACTTGCGCGAGCTCAGGTTGTGGATGGCCCGCGCGATGAGTTCTTTGCCCGTACCGGTCTCGCCGTAGATGAGCACAGTGGAATCGGTGGGCGCGACGGTTTCGAGTTCCGCAAGTACGCGTCTTAGAGCGTCGCTATTGCCGACGATTTCTTCGAATTTCAGCTCGGTTCGAATTTCGTCCTGTAGATAGACTACTTCCTGAGCGAGCTTATCTTTGAGGCTGGCAATCTGTCCGTAAGCGATGGCATTCTCGACTCCAAGCGCGATCTGATTCGCGGCCTGACCGAGAAAGGCGACGTCCCCTTCGTTAAAAGCACCCTCTCGAGTGCTGCCAAGGCTCAGAACTCCAAGGACGCGCTCCCGGCTGATGAGAGGCAGGTGGTACAACGATTTGAGGCCTTCAGCAGCAGACAGAGGTTCCGCCGCGCTGTCCACCTCTGCGACGCCGACGGGTTGGCCCGTTTGGAATGCCTTGAACAGAGTCGCGGCTCCTTCCGCTGTGATAATCATTCCTTCGTGAGCAATGCCTTTCGCGCCCGGAAAATCAAAGGCGTAGAGGCGCAACTGGCCGGTTTCCGGATCGGGAAGGGTCACGCTGGCGGCGTCGCATTCCATCACGCGACGGACGTTGGCAGAAATCTCGCGGAGCAATTCGCGCAAGTCCAACTTGGAGACGATGCGATTTGTCAGATCAAGAAGGAGTTTCAATCGCTGGAAGTTGAGAGCGTCGTCCATCGCCATGGCGATCTGACCCACGACGAGCGATAGGAACCGTACTTCTTCCGGGGAGTAAGCGTCAGCGATTTGACTCGCGAAAACAAGGCTGCCTAGTTGGCGATGAGCGGTGCTCAACGGGAGCGCACATAACGAACGGAGTCCCCGTTTATTGAGCGCGTCGATGGTCGCACGAAAGCGCGTCTCCTTGCCGGCGACGTCGATCGCGAGCGGTTGCTGGGTCCGATGCACCCACCATGCGACTGTTTCTTCCTTTGGAATATCCGAAACCTTGGCGGTCATCGAATTGTAAGCTTCGGAGAAATGCCAGTTGACCCGATTGCCGGCATGGTCGTATTGGGCCATCGCATCGAATGGAATTGTCTGCCGTAGTTCATCCGCCAGGAGATGGAATAAATCTCTGTGGTCCGGGTGAGATCGAATCGCTTCAGCCAGACGGATCAGCGATTCGTACCGTGGGGTTAGCGACTGCGTTGAACGCGCTTCCTCGACCGCTACACGCATTGTAATGCCACAAGCATTTATTACACCGGCTCACCGGGTTTGATGAAGACGCCGCCGGCCTGGATTCGCTTGATTTTGAGAGAGGCAGCGCCATCCCATACTGCCCGATTGCTGGCATGTGCCCGGAACCGGGCTCTTGCTTGCACACCCCGAAAGATAATCCGGTTGGGACTCAACCGATTAGAGGCTGCGAAACTTGGCGTCGGACGTGCCTTCACGGAAGGGCATCGGGAAACGAAATGTTGAGAATCACAGTTCAGGAGGACGCCGCGCTATGGCGCTTGCATCTTGCAGGCAGACTCGAGGGCGCCTGGGTTGCCGAAACCGAAAACACCTGGGGTTCCGCACCGGTCTCCCGTAGACCTATCGAAATCGACATGAGGGAGGTCACTTGGATCGACGAAGCAGGGCGGCGCCTGCTCCAGGCCATGAATCGGGCGGGAGCGCGCCTTATCGCAAAGGGAGTGGCGATGGAGGCTCTCGTCGAGGAAATTACAGGGAAGCCGGCCGACGGGAGCAAGCGAACAAGGAGACGAAGGTGACAACTGCATTCAATAAGGAAATTAAGACGTGGGCGGCGGTTATTTTGATTCCCGCGGCCCTGGCCGCGGCGGGCTGCGCAAGGGCGACCTCCGCCGCAGCGTCGGCACGGCCGCCCGCGGTCGAAGTAGCCCTGGTAGAGCAGAGAGACATTCCTGTTTACCGCGAATGGATCGGCACGCTGGATGGCTTAGTGAACGCCGCCATCAGAGCGCAAGTGACGGGATATCTGCTCACGCAGAATTATTCGGAAGGCTCATTTGTGAGAAAAGGGCAGTTGTTGTTCGAGATCGATCCGCGCCCGTTTCAGGCCGCTGTCGATCGGGCAAAGGGACAACTCGCGCAAGCGAATGGGCAACTGGCGCAATCGAACGCACAGTTCCTCCAAGCGCAAGCGCAGCTCGTGAGCGCCCAGGCCAGTCAGCACAGAACGCAGCTCGATGTGGACAAATACCTCCCGCTCGCGAAACAACAGGCTATTACACAACAGGACCTCGATAACGCGACGCAGAACAACTTATCTTCGAGGGCCCAAGTGGAAGCGGCCAAAGCGCAAGTCGAAACCTCAAAAGCTCAGATTCAGGCCTCGATCGCAGGGGTTGAGGCTGCGCAAGCTGCGGTGGAGACCGAACAGCTAAATCTCGGCTTCACACGGCTGGTCTCGCCGATTGATGGTATCGCCGGCGCTGCGCAAATTCAAATCGGGAATCTCGTCAGCCCGTCAACCAACGCCGTCACTACGGTGTCTACGGTCAATCCGATTAAAGCCATTTTCACCGTAAGCGAGGAGGAATATCTCAGCTTCACGAGGCTGGACACGCCGATGGAGCGGCTGGAATTCGAGTTAATCCTCAGTGACGGAAATATCTATTCACATAAGGGCAAGTTTGGATTCGCGGATCGCCAGGTGAGTCAAAGCACGGGGGCGATTCAGCTCACGGCATTGTTTCCAAATCCGGGAAACGCTCTGCGGCCCGGCCAGTATGGGAAGGTTCGCGCAGCGACCGTAACAATCCATGGAGCACTAGTTGTTCCACAGGCCGCCGTCAATCAAGTGCAAGGAACTTATCAGGTGGCCGTTCTAGACGGCGCGAATAAGGTCAGCCTTCAGACGATCAAGGTAGGCGATCGAGTCGGCTCGAAGTGGGTGATCCGGGAAGGACTGAAGCCCGGCCAGCGCGTGGTGGTCGAGGGCGTACAAAAGGCCACTGCAGGCACGACAGTGAGCCCGAAGCCATATAGCGACGCGGTGGAAAAGACGGGGGGACAGTGAAATGTCAAAATTTTTCATAAACCGGCCGATTGTGGCTATGGTCATCGCGATTCTGACCGTCATCGTAGGCGCCGTCACGATTGCAGCTCTTCCAGTAGCCCAGTTCCCGAATATCGTCCCGCCTGAGATTAGATTGCAGGCCACATACGTGGGTGCGGACGCACAGGCCCTGGAACAAGCCGTCGCGACGCCGATCGAACAGCAAATCAATGGCGTGGACAACATGGCCTACATGTACTCCCTAAACGCCACGGCCAACTCGCAGTTGACCATGAACGTCGATTTTGATATCAAAACGGACCCCAATATGGACCTGATTCTCACCCAGTCGCGCGAGAACCTGGCGTCCGCTCAGCTTCCGCCCGAGGTCAACAATTACGGGGTCACCATCAAAAAGTCCACGTCCGCTCCACTCATGCTGGTCTCCTTGTTCTCGCCAAACGGCACTCGCGACGCGAAATTCATGGCCAACTATGCCTATATCAGCCTCAACGATCCCATCGCACGCCTATACGGTATCGGCCAGACCCAGGTTTTCGGCGCAGGCAAGTATGCGATGAGGCTCTGGGTCAAGCCCGACCAATTGGCGAAGCTGGGCATCACCGTCACTGACATAGTGAACTCGATCCAGGCCCAGAACACGGTGAATCCTGCCGGTCAGGTTGGCGGCGAGCCCGCTCCCGACGACCAGCAATTCACCTATTCTGTGCTCGCTCAAGGCCGCCTGACTTCGCCTGAGCAATTCGGAAACGTCATCGTGCGTGAAGCCCCGAATGGCGGAGTCGTTCGCGTGAAAGACGTCGCGCGTATTGAGCTGGGCGCTGACGACTACAGCGTTGTCAGCCGGTTGAATGGCAAGCCCGCCGCACTTATCGCGGTCTACCAGTTGCCCGGCTCTAACGCGGTCCAAACTGCCGCGGGTGTCCGGAAGCTGATGTCCCAGATGAAGCAGCGCTTCCCACAAGACATGGATTACGCCATTTCGCTCGACCAGACGAGCGCAGTTACGGAGGGCATGAGAGAGATCATCATCACGCTGTTGATCGCGATCGTGCTGGTGATCCTTGTGGTCTACCTGTTCCTGCAAGACTGGCGCGCTACGCTGATCCCGCTGCTTGCCGTGCCTGTTTCGCTGGTGGGCACGTTTGTCTTCTTCCCGGTGTTCGGCTTCTCGATCAATACTCTTTCGATGTTCGGGTTGGTGCTAGCTATCGGCCTGGTGGTGGACGATGCCATTGTCGTTGTCGAAGGCGTGCAGCGGCACATCGAGGAGGGCCTTACTCCTAAAGATGCCGCTCGAAAAGCAATGGAAGAGCTTTCCGGCCCGGTCATCGGTATCGCCTTAGTTCTCTCGTCGGTGTTCGTGCCAACGGCCTTCATCCCAGGCATCACCGGAAGGCTGTATCAACAATTTGCCGTGACGATTGCGATCTCGGTGGTCCTCTCGGCCTTTAACGCTCTTACACTGAGCCCGGCGCTTGCTGCGCTGCTGCTCCGGCCAAAGAAGGAGAGCCGCGGGCTGCTCCGAAAGTTCTTTGACTGGTTCAATGGGATCTTCGAGCGTACTACGCACGGCTATGTCCGTCTATCCGGTGTGCTGATTCGAAAAAGCGCTATGGCGATGGTGGCGCTACTGGTCTTCGGGGCTGCCGGGCTGTTCTTTGGCAGCCGCGTGCCATCCAGCTTCCTGCCCGACGAAGATCAGGGCTACGCCTACGTCAACATGCAGCTCCCGAATGCGGCTTCTCTGGAGCGGACGGCAGCGGCTTCGAGAGAGGTCGAAAAAGTCCTGGCCGCCACGCCCGGGATTCAGTACTTCAGCAGCGTGGTTGGCTTCAGCTTGCTCAGCTACGTCAGGACCACCTACAACGCCTTCTATTTTGTTACTTTCAAGCCCTGGAGCGAGCGCGAAACGAGGGCGGAACAGTTTCAGGAAATCAAGGCGCGGTTGAACAAGCAACTGGGCCAGCTTCCGCAAGGGACCGTCTTCAGTTTCTCGCCCCCGGCCATCCCCGGCGTCGGTACCTCCGGCGGATTTCAACTTGTCTTGGAGGATCGCGCCGGACGGGACGTTCAGTTTCTGGCAGACAATCTGGCAAAATTCATGGCCGCCGCTCGCAAGCGTCCCGAAATCAGCTCGGTCAGCACGACCTTTTTGCCGAGCGTGCCACAACAGTTCGTGGAGGTCGACCGGGACAAAGTGATGAAGCAGGGCGTCGCCCTCAGCGACGTCTACCGGACCATCCAGGTTTTCATGGGCGGGCAGTTCATCAACTACTTCAATGATTTCGGCCGTACATGGGGTGTGTACGTGGAGGCGGAAGCGCCTTACCGGTCGAATCTGGCGAACGTGGGGCAGTTCTATGTGCGCAACAGCAACGGCGAAACGGTGCCCCTTTCCACGCTGATGAGGTTCGAGTCGCGTGACGGCCCCGAGTTCACCATGCGCTACAACGAGTACCGCTCGGCGCAAATCAACGGCAGCGCCGCACCCGGCTACAGCTCAGACCAGGCCACGGCTGCACTGGAAGATGTCTTCAAGCAAACCATGCCAACCGAAATGGGTTTTGACTATCTGGGCATGTCCTACCAGGAGCAGAAGGCGCGGGAAGGAGTCTCGGCTTCGGTCATCTTCGGGTTCTCACTGCTATTCGTCTTCCTGATTCTAGCGGCGCTCTACGAAAGCTGGACTCTACCGTTCAGTGTGCTTTTGAGCACGCCAGTGGCAGTATTCGGAGCGTTCAGTTTTCTGTGGTTACGGCGCGTAATCCTGAGTCAGTTCCTGCCCGCCTACTTGGTGCAGATCGAGAGCGACGTCTACTCGCAGATCGGTTTGGTGATGCTGATCGGCCTGGCTGCCAAGAACGCGATTCTGATCGTGGAGTTCGCCAAGGAGCAATTCGAGAAAGGGAAGCCCCTGGTGGATGCCGCTCTCGAAGGGGCGAGGCTCCGGCTCCGTCCTATTTTGATGACGTCGTTTGCATTCATACTCGGATGCGTGCCGCTATGGACCGCGACCGGCGCCGGGTCTGTGGCGCGCCAGATCATGGGTACCACCGTCATCGGAGGCATGCTGGCGGCCAGCGTACTCGGCATCTTCTTTATACCGGCGTGTTTCTATCTGGTCGAGAAGGTCTCAGGCGCGGCGCGGGCGCACGGGGATGCGCCTGAGATGCTTCCCTCACCTGGGCTGGGAGATTGAAATGAATTACCGGGCGACGGCTGTTTTGATTGCGGCGGGTTGGATGACTGGTTGTCTGGTGGGACCGAATTATCACCGCCCGACGGTGCAGACGCCACAGACTTTTCGGGCTCCGGACCCACTGCCAACCCCGCAGGCGGAGTCTTTCGCGGACCTGAAGTGGTGGGAGGTTTTTAAAGATCCTGATTTACAAGAGTTGGTCAAGACAGCGCTCCAGCAGAATTTCGACTTGCGGGACGCGGTTGCCCGAGTGGAGGCGGCGCGGGCAAATCTGGGGATCACACGGTCCGATCAATTCCCGCAAGTGGGCGCAAGCGGCGCTGTTCAGTTGACGCGGCTCTCCCGAGATGGTTCGTTTGCGCTGCCCAGCTCGTTTGTGTCATCCCAGAATCGCAACTGGGGCGAGGCATCGCTGAACCTGCTGTCGTTCGAAATAGACCTCTGGGGCCGCTTGCGCCGGGCGACCGAAGCGGCCCGCGCGAATCTTCTGAGCGCTGAAGAGAATCGCAAAGCTGTTGTCACCACGCTGGTGAGCGATGTCGCGACTGCGTACTTCACGCTGCGAGAACTGGATTACGAGTTAGAGATCTCGACGCGGACGCTCGGCACCAGACGGACCTCGCTGCAGCTCGTTCAAGCGCGTCAGGGCGGGGGTGTGGCGAATCTGCTGGATTTGCGCCAGGCCGAGCAACTGGTGGATACCGCCGCCGAAACCATTCCCACACTTCAGCAGCAGGTCGAGCAGACCGAGAACCAAATCAGCCTGCTGCTTGGAAAGAATCCAGGCGAGGTGATCCGCCAAAGTGCGTTCAACGAGGATCTGTTCCCACCTGAAGTACCGGCCGGCTTACCATCGGCGTTGCTGGAGCGGCGGCCCGATATTCACGCCGCAGAGCAGAACCTGATTGCGGCGAACGCTCAGATTGGGGTCGCCAGAGCCGCATACTTCCCGCAGTTAAGCCTGAGCGGGCTTATTGGTGGTCAGAGCACGCAGCTATCGAGCCTGTTCAGCGGTCCACACAGCGCGTGGAGCTTTGTGCCGCAGGTCACGCAGCCGATATTCACGGCCGGACGTCTCCGTTCGAACGTGAGGTTGGCGCAAGCCCAAAGAGACAGCGCGTTGGTTCAATATGAGAGGACTATCCAGACCGCCTTCACGGAAGTGTCGAACGCATTGATTGCTCACCAACGGGTGAGAGAGAGCCGAGTGCAGCAGCAGGCGCTGGTCGCAGTTCTTGAAGATCGGAAACGGCTGGCGTATGCACGATATGCCGGCGGTGTGGATACCCAGCTCAATGCGCTCGATGCCGATCGCGATTTGCTCCAGTCGGAATTGGACCTCAGGCAAATCAGGTTGAACGAATTGCTGAGCGTGGTCCAGTTATATAAGGCTTTGGGCGGAGGCTGGCAGTGAGCACATTCCGGCGACTGTTACATTTTGCGCAATTGCTATATACTTCGAACCGGACCGGTGATGACTCGCGCTGCCCTGCTATTTGCCTGTTCCGCGCTCCTGGCCCAAGACGCCCACGAGCCGATACTACGCGTTACCGTCAACCTCATCCAGGTGGACGCGGTGGTAACCGATCGGCACGGCCGCCATATTCCGGATCTCGGCAAGGACGATTTTCAGCTATACCAGGACGGGAAATTACAGAAAATCACCAGTCTTTCTTACGTCACCGGTGCCGCCCCCGCGCAGCCGGTCGCGGTTCCTGTGTCGTCCCCCATGCCTTACGCTGCAGCCCCATTGACGCCGAATCTCCGCCCCGAACAAGCCAGCCGCTCCATCGCCTTGATAGCCGACGACCTGACTCTCTCTTCCGAAAGCGTAAACAATGTCCGCCAAGCCTTGACGAAATTCGTCGACGAGCAGATGCAACCCGGCGACGTCGTGGCGATTCTGCGCACCAGCAGCAGCAATGGCTCATTGCAACAGTTCACCTCCGACAAGAAGTTGCTTCACGCCGCAATTGACCGCATCGGATGGAACGTCGCCGGCCGTGGAGCCTCCGCTCTTCCGGCCATCGGGCTCGAGCGGGATGATGTCGCGGCTCGCTTGGCCGCCGGCTATTCAACCGCCAGCTACGAACAGCAGCAGTTCCGCGACAAGGTCTTCGCCATTGGAACCATCGGAACACTGAACTACGTCATTCAAGGTCTTGGAGCGCTGCCCGGGCGCAAGGCCGTCATTTTCTTCTCCGATGGGTTAAAGTTGCGCAACTCTGCCAAAGACGTTCTACGCGGGCGAGACGTCGTCTCGCCGAAGTTGGTCGAGCAATTTCGGAAAGTGACCGATCTGGCCAATCGAGCCGCCGTCGTTCTCTATACGATCGATGCCCGCGGCCTCGCCGTCACAGCCATCCACGCCGAGGACCACCTAGGCAGTACCGCCGCTATCCCCAGGTACATTAATGATCGGAACGACCAAGTTGTCGAAAATTTTGATGGCTTGGAGTATCTTGCGCACCAGACTGGCGGCCTGTTCTGGAAAAATACGAACGACTTGGCCGGCGCCGCGCGCGACGCGATCCAAGACCGGAATGGCTACTACCTACTCTCCTACAACCCAGGCAGCGAAGTCTTCGAGTTGAAGCAAGCGGAAACCAAATATCACCACATCTCGGTGAAGGTCAGCCGTCCCGGTTTGCAAGTCCGGACCCGCTCTGGCTTCTACGGCATCCCCGACAAGGACGTGCATCCGTCCGTCGACGTGATCGGCCAACCACTCACGGACGCTTTCTCCTCCCCCTTCAGTTCTGGCGACGTCGGCCTGCGAGTGACGGCATATTTCGTCAACGATCCGAAGAACGGTTCCGCCGTTCGGACCATGCTCCATATTGATGGCCGTGATCTCGATTTCCACGACGATGCCGACGGTTGGCATAAGGCGGCGGTGGACGTCGTGGTCATGGCTTTCGGCGAAAACGGATCATCCGAGAGCGTCACTAAGCGCACTTACACGTTTCGCGCCAAGGGCCAGGGTTACGAGGACGCGCTGCGCTGGGGTTATGTCTACAGCGTGATGCATCCGATTAAGAAACCCGGCGCCTATCAACTTCGCGCGGCCGTTCGAGATGCGTCCCCGAACAAAGTTGGGTCGGCGAGCCAGTTCATTGAGGTCCCCGATCTCAGCAAGGGCCGCCTCGCCTTGTCCGGACTGGCCGTGCAGAGTGTCCGATACAGTGCTGCGGCGCTCCCGGAGGAGGAAGGACAGACGGGCGCAGGCGATCCCAGCGGCGGACCCGAGCTGCGCGTCTTTCATCCTGGCGAACCTATTTTCTACGGCGTCGTGGTTTATAACTCCAAGCTCGCCGGGTCCACTCGAAAGCCGGACGTCGAAATTCTCACACGCGTCTACCGGGAAGGAAAACTGGTCTGGTCCGGGGAACCATTTTCGCTCGCCGACGTTGCTCCGAAGGATCCGAAACGTATCCGCGTAGCTCAGCAACTCAACTTCGGCGCAACGACGCCACCGGGCAAGTATTTGATGGAAGTTATCGCTTTCGACAAACTGGCAGGGAAAACTGAAGGCGCGGCCAGGCAGTGGACTGACTTTGAATTTAGGGTTAGCCCTTAAGTTCGAAAGCCTGTGCCACTGATGGGCGGCATTTGCTGGACAAGGAGCCACTATGCGCTCGAATCGAAGTTCTCCCCTACCTGGCGGGACGATACGCCCAATAAAGTCCGGCCGGGAATGAAACCAACCGAACTGAGTTATGGTTTTCACCTCGATAGACGGTGAAGCGATAGTCGAGGCCCGCTGGCTTCAGTTCGTCCAGGATTTTGGCGAATGCCGTCGTGCTGTCGGTATTGTCGCCTTCATCTCCCACCGAAAGATCGAGGCGCACGGGGGCAGACAGTCTACGCAGCCGATCACGCGCAGCGGTCAAAAGCAGTCGGCCATCCCACTCCAATGCTGGGCTCGCCGCGACAATCCGCTGGAACAGTGCAGGCCGCTGCTCCAGCGCATAGATCGCGAACAAACCGCCGTAGGAATGACCCAGGAGGCCGCGATCGGTGGGCATGGTGCGCCAGGTGCGATCGACGAATGGAATCAGTTCATGTTCGAGAAAATCGAGAAACGCCGCGGCACCGCCGGAGTTGGCCTCCTGCGGTGTTCTGGTCGGCGTGAAATCACGCGCGCGCAGCGCCATATAGTCGGTGGCACCATGACTCACATTGACGATGATCACTGGGCCCATCCGCTTCGAATAGACGTTGTTCTGCTGAATGAACGTCATGAGCGGGAAGTGCCAGCCATCCAGAACGTACAGCACCGGATAGGACTCGCCCGACTTCGCATAGCCTGCAGGCAGCGAAACGAGGAGTTCGTACCGCTGCCCGATCTTTGCGGACGTCAGCGTGCGCTGTTGAGTGTCGGCAAGGCTCACCGCCGGCTCGGATGTTTGCGCCCGGGAAACAACCGCAGTCAGGAGGAAAAGCAAAATGCAAATCGTCGTCATGATCCTCCGATCATAAACACATTTTTGGGTTTCGCTCCGATCGGATGGCCGGCCACTCTTCCAGAGCTGCCATGCGGGCGGCCCAATGGAAGAGTGTCGCGTCATCCAGGCGCCAGCCGCCCTTGATCGGCTAAACTGATCTAATTTGCACATCTCGAAACTTAATGCGATCGCGGGGTTAACACAGGAGACGTAAAAGCAATGTCGACGAATCGGCCCATCAAAGTTGGTCTGCTCAAACAGAGTGAACTCGAGGAGGCGGGCCGTATTGTCCGGCTGGCGTTCGGAACGTTTCTGGGATTGCCTAATCCCCTCGACTTCATGGGCGACCGCAATTTGATGGCGCCGCGCTGGCGCTCGACCCACGTCAAGGTGATCGCGGCGCGCGAAGGTGGCCGCCTGATCGGATCGAACGTAGCCACGCGCTGGGGATCGTTCGGGTTCTTCGGACCCCTGACTGTGCTGCCGGAATACTGGGATCGCGGCGTGGCGCAGCGGCTGCTCGAAGCCACTATGACGATTTTCGACCGATGGGGCGTGCGGCACACCGGGCTGTTCACGTTCCCGCAAAGCGCCAAGCACGTGGGTTTGTACCAGAAGTTCGGCTACTGGCCGCGCTATCTTACCGCGATCATGACGCGCACACCGGAGGCTAACCCAGCGTCACAGGCTAAACCTGCGCATGCGCCAGCGTTGCTATCGGCCTTCACCAAAAGCCAGCGCGAACAGGCCATCCAGGCCTGCGGGAAACTCACCCACAAGATCGATAAGGGACTCGATCTGGCTGGTGAGATCCGGGCCGTACTTGCGCAGCGCACCGGCGACGTCGTGTTGACATACACGCGCGGTGTTCTCGATGCTTTCGCGGTGTGCCTGAACGGACCCGGATCGGAGGGCGGCGAGACAACTTGTTACGTCAAGTTTGGTGCGGCCCGTGGTGGTGCCGGAGCCGGTGAACGTTTCGACAAGTTGCTGGATGCTTGCGAAGCGTTTGCATCCTCGCGCGGAGCGACTGTAGAGGCTGGCGTGAACCTGGCTCGCGAAGATGCCTACCGGCGCTTGCGCTCCCACGGATATCGAGTGACCATGCAGGGTGTCGCCATGCAACGTCCGCATGCGGACGGGTTCAATCGGGCCGATGCCTACGTGATCGACGACTGGCGTTAAGGCGGTCAGCTTTCCGATTGCGGACGTAGTGTTGGCAATACGTACTGAGGTCGAGTCGAACGCGGATCGCATTCTCCGATTAGCGCGTCATCCAGGACCAGACCATTTCCTGACCCACTGCGATAGACTTGTTCGACACTCTTATGCCACTATCTCCCGGCGACAAACCCGGCCCCTACGAAGTCCTTTCGCCCATCGGCGCGGGGGGCATGGGCGAGGTCTACAAAGCCGGTGACACGCGCCTTTGTCGGGGTTTGGCTAGCGAGAGCAACCGTGGTGTCTGATGTCAGCAATGCGGCAACCCGCAACTGGCTCATGAGCCGCCGCTGGTTCCTCGTCGCGCCGACGCTCCTGTTTCTGTGGATCATCGCCCAGATCGACAAGACCAACGTCTCGCTCTTCATCGCCGATGCGAAATTCCTCAAGGAATTGAACCTCGTGGGACACAACGCCGAACTCGGGGGACTGATGTCCACCTTCTTCATTGGCTACGGAGTCTCGATCTTCGCCTGGGGCTTCCTGGTCGACCGGTTCGGGCCCCGCCTCTGCGCGATCGGCGGAATCCTCGGTTGGGGCTGCGCGCTGTTCCTTTCCTCGAAGGCGCACGGCATCCAGGAACTCCTGTGGATGCGCTTCGTGCTCGGCGTCGCTGAAGGCAACCTGTGGCCCGTCTCCAACGCGCTCACCAACCGCTGGTTCCCCGTACGCGAGCATTCGCGCGTGCAAACCTTCTGGATCACGGGATCCACTCTGGGCACCGCCATCGGCATCCCAGTCGTCTCGGTCCTGATCCTCTCCAGCGGCTGGCGCGGCACGCTGGTTTCTCTCTCCCTGGTCTCCCTGCTACCGGCCGTCCTCTTCTATTTCGTCGCCGATTGGCCATGCAAGAGTAAAGGTATCCGCGAGCAGGAATTGCGTGATATCGAGACTGACCGCAAGAGTCCCGCCCACGTGGGGCCCCTGAGCTTCAGCGAGTTACTCAAGAGTGCTCCGTTCTGGCTGGTTACCGTCGCCCAATTCGCATCCGCCACCACCATCTTCACGCTGGTGCAGTGGATTCCGAGCTATCTCACCACCTTCCGCCACGTCCCCTTCAAGGACATGGGCAGATGGATCACCATCGGCTACCTCCTGGCCACCGTCCTGACGCTGCTGGTCGGCTACCTGGCGGATCGCACCATGCAGCGCGCGCTCGCCGGTGCCTGGGTATCAGTGGCTTTCGTGCTCCTGATCATTCCTGCGCAGATGCTCTCCACCACCGGCAGCGCGCTCCTGCTCTCCACCTTGATCTTTGTCGCGAGTTCCACCGGCGCCTTGAATGGCGCACTGATGCACACCATGGTCCGGCCGGAGGCCATCGCGCGCGGCACGGGAGTCTACGCCGGAATCGGCATGCTAAGCTCCGCGATTGGGCCGTGGCTGTTCGGAATGCTGATCAGCACGCTCGCGGGCCAATACTGGGGAGGCTTCGCGTTCCTGGCAGTGCTGAATACCGCCGGCGCGATAGCCTACTTCACGCTATACCGCTTATCCGCCAAAGCGCGCCGGACTCAGGAAGCCCGCACTGTCGAATCGTCAAAGGTTTCCGTCCCCACGCCTGAATGAACAGGTGCGACAGGACGAGCGTCTCCGGCTCGCCCAGATGACGCTCGACGGAAGCAATGGATTCGGCAAACTCTCGTTGAGAGATCAGGCCTTCCGACACGATCCGGTCGCGAAGGTTGCTAAAAAGCTTACGATGAAAGGAGGGTATAAATATGGCGAACGTGGACACAGATATCGATTGGTTGGCTTGCGAATTGATTGAGCAGGTTCCCGGCAAAGTATCGGGGCGGCCCATCGTGCGCGGCACGCGGATTTTGCCGGATGCCATTGTTGGCAGCTACGACCTCGGGGAAACCATCGAGGAACTGCGTGAAGGCTTCCCCTCGCTGTCCGTTGACCAGATCAAACGCCTGATAGAGTTTGCGCACGCCCAGCGAGGGCAGCCTACTCCGTGAAGGTGTTGCTTGACGAAAATCTTGATCACGCATTGCGGCAACTTCTAGGAGGTCACGAAGTGGTGTCGGTCGCTTATATGGGGTGGGCTGGCCTCAAGAATGGCGAGTTGTTGCGGACGGCGGAAGAAGATGGCGTCGATGTTCTGCTGACCGGCGATGGTACGCTCAGTTACGAGCAGAACCTTACCGGGCGTCGTCTGGCAATTGTGGCGCTGTCGGCCATTCAACTACCCATCATTAAAAAGCACCTACCAAAGATCATCGCGGCGATTGACGCCGCTTCACCCGGTTCTTTTCAAATGGTTGACTGCGGCACCTTCAGCCGGAAGGAGTAGTCCCCGCTGTGTTTCGCACGCGCGCGAGTTTGTCGGGCCTATTCCTGCGGTAGGACGCCTTGCTCGACAAGGCCGTTGTAGAACTTGATAGCCAGCTCGCGGGTTAATTACGGGCCGCTGGTAGCCATCGCCACAATCTAATCTGGCAACCACTCGTTAGGCGGCCCGTACTAAATCCGGCGGGTTCCGGGCGGATGGTCGAATATACGTGAGCGCGACCACCCAACGTGTTTTTCCTATCTTGAAACCACTTGCAGTTTTTAGAATTGGTTCCAGAGGAACTGGTTGTAAATCTCGTGGTGGAACTGCACTTCCGGCGCTTTCACCACAGTGCCGAGCAAGCGCGCGCAACGGTCCGCTGAAGCCTGTTTCAGGTCGGCGTAACGGCCCTTCACGTCCTCGCCGAGAATCTTGGTGATCCACTCAGATGCCCGGAAGTTAGTGAGCGCGTCGTAGATGTTGTCCGGCAGGTAGCGTTCCGCGCCGCGAAGATTGTCGATCTTCGCGATGTCGCCGTCGATACCGGTCTTGAACACCGAGTAGAGCACCAGGTAGGGATTGGCATCCGGAGCCACCGAGCGGACTTCCACGCGGGCGCTTTTCTCGTTGCCGATCGGGATACGGATCATGGAACCGCGATCCGTGGCCGACGCCTTGATCTGGTTGGGAGCCTCGAAATGCGGGTCCAGCCGACGGAATGCGTTGACGCTTGGGTTGAGCAGCAGGCAGGTGTCGTTGCCATGAGTCAGAATCCGGTCAACGAACTTCCATGCCTCCGCGCTCATTTTCTCTTCGCCTTTCGCATCCCAGAAGATGTTCTTGCCACCCTTAGTGATGGAAACGTTGGTGTGCATGCCGCTGCCGTTCACGCCGACAACCGGTTTCGGCAGGAAGCTAACTGACATCCCCATCTTGGTAGCCACCTGGCGGCAGATCAGCTTGTAGAGCTGAATCTGGTCGGCCGCGCCAACAACTTCGGAATACGAGTAGTTGATCTCGAACTGCGAGGGAGCGACCTCCGGGTGGTCCTTCTCGTTCTGGAAACCCATTGAGCGCTGCACTTCAGCGGCCGTGTCGATGAACAGGCGAAGTGGATCGCCCGGCAGCGAGTGATAATAGCCGCCGGTATTGACATACTCAAACTTACCGGTTTCGTGGTAGTGCCGCTCGGCGTCCACGCCCTTGAACAGGAAGCCTTCGATTTCGTTGGCGGCGTTCAGCGTGTAACCTTTGCTCTCGTGCAACTTTTCGGCGTAGCCCTTCAGGACGCCGCGAAGATCGCCAGTATAAGGACCGCCATTCTTGTCGATCACTTCGCCGAACACCATTACTTTTCCGGCCCCGAAATAGTCGGCCGGCGCCCAATAGAATGAGTTCCAATCGATTCCTAGCCGCAGGTCGCTCTCGCGCTGGGCGGTGAACCCTCGAATGGAAGAACCGTCGAAAGTCATGTTGTCCCAGCTCTTGACAAGCCATTTCTTGTCGTAATCGAGCATATGGAGGCGGCCTTCGAGGTCGCTGAACAGGAGCGTAACGGCTTTAATCTTCTTTTCGTCGGTCAGATACTTCAGCCGCTCTTCCTGAACCTGATGCACAGGGACGCGTTTGTTGCGTTGTTCCTTTGAATGCAGGTTCAGTTCTTCCAGTTCAGAGTAAGAAAGTCTCAGAAAGTCTTGTAGATCGCTCATTCTTTTCCTTCGGCTGGGGGTTCCAGGGATTTAAGTTGTTGTGGCACTAGCGGAAGTCGACGCAGACGTAGCCGCATATCCGCGGAAAAACTGGCTGTCTTCCGGGGGAGAACATCTCTCGATCGAAAGGCCGCCAATCATTGATTGTCAACGATAGCAGGCCTTTTGAGCAAGACACACCCGATAGATTGTCTTTATGGGCTGCCTTCGCAGAATTGATTGCGGCGCCTTCTCGCTACCAATACAACTTGAGCGCCAACTGTATCTCGCGCGACGTCCTTTGATACAACGGCGGATTCCCCGCACTTGTAATCGTGCCCACGCTCAACGATCCGATCTGCGCGTTAGGATTGTTGAATTGCGGCGTGTTCAGCAGGTTGAAGACTTCGGCGCGGAATTGCAGCCGCATGGCCTTATCCGGACTGAACGAGACGCTTTTGAATGCCGACAAATCGAATTGTGTGGTACGCGGACCGGTGAGAATATTGCGGCCCGCGTTGCCGTAGTTGTAATTTCCGGGAGCCGCGAACGCCGTGGGATCGAACCATTGATTGATGGTTGGATTCGACAACGTACCGCTGCCGATCCGGTTCGGCCATTGCACTCCGCTGCCTGCGTTCAGCGTGCTGGACTGCATGGTCACTGTGAACGGCGTGCCACTCTGGAAGCTGTCGATGCTGTTGAGCTGCCACCCTCCCGCGATCAATTGCAATGGCCCGCGGGCGTCGCGCAGGAACATCTTTCCCTTGCCAAACGGCAGCTCGTAGGTCCAACTCAGAACCACGTTGTGACGGAGGTCAAAGCTTGAGTTGCCCCGGTTCAGCGCCAGGTTGTAGGGCGTCTGAACGGTCTCCGATCCGGTGCCGCTGCTGTCGTCGATACTGTGCGACCACGTCCACGCGGCCAGAATCGATAGGCCCGAACTGAACCGGCGCTCGAGAGTGGTCTGCAGCGAATTATAGGAAGAGTTCGCCCATGGTCCCACGGCGGTTCCGTCTCCGAGATTGGGATAGGGACGCCGGACATTTACCGCGCCCGGGCCCGGGATTGCCTCGTTGATGTTGTCGGTGACGAAAATGTGCGAACCTTTGGCTCCGACATAGGCCACGGTCAGCACAGTGTTCGCCCAAAGTTCCCGCTGCACGTTCAAGTTCCACTCGTTGGCGGAGGTTGTCTTGAAATCGTATGGATAGAAGACAAAAGCCGTCCCGGCGATGGGGAAAAGGTCTGGGCGGCTGGCGGGAAACCCGGCCGAGATGGGCTGCGCGCTGGCGAAATCGGCGGCATTATTGGACACCTGCAGCGAACCGCTGAACGGCGCATTCTTGGCTGGCGAAAGATTCGAGGTCTGCATGGCGAACGAGTAGAAGATTCCGAATCCGCCCCGGATCACGGTCTTCGGCGTCACGTTGTAGGCAAATCCAGCGCGCGGGCCAAAGTTGGTCGCGCGTGTCTGGGTGACCGTATTACCGCTGTAGGGAGCGGTTCCGATCGGAACCAGCGTTCCACCACCGGTTGGTACGAATCCAGCCAGGCGGTCGCGGCGTTCTACCCAAGGGGTCACGATGTCGTCGCGTAGTCCATAGTTCAACGTCAGTTTTCGACTGATGCGCCACGTATCCTGGACATATAATCCCGGGACATAACGATGAAGGCTGAAGAATTTCGTGATGTCGATCTGAGTGCTGATGGGATGACCGAAGAGAAAATCGGCCAGCCCGTAACCCGTGCCTGATGGCGACGCTGGATTGTTGGTGTAGACACCGGTGAAGCTCATCGTGCCCACGGGCCAAGTCGGCGAGAAGAATGAGAACCGCCGGCTCATGATGCTGGCGCCGAACTTCAGTTCGTGACTGCCCTTCACCCAACTGAGCGCCTGGGAATATTCGTAGTTGTTGTTGATCTTGGCGAGAGTTCCCGACCCGTCGCCGAGCCCGACGGTACCGCTGATGCTCATATTCGTCAATCCACCCGCCGCGCCGCCCCCGTTCGCATTGGGAATTCCCAAAGACTCGGCTAGCGTCTTCTGCGGATACAAGGCGTCGATAATATCCTCGCTCATGCGGGAATAACCGATGCGCGCCTCGTAGTAAATGGTGGGAGAGATCGAGCGGCCGTATCCGACAACGGCTTGTATCGCCGGAATCAACGTATTGCCCGGGCGCGATGGACCGCCGCCCACTGCAGGCGCCGGCAAGTAGCCTGGCGTCACCGTGGTTGGATTCTCGTGGCTTACGCGAAAGAAGAGCAGCGACGACCCTGTGCGGTAGTCGACGCGAATATCATACTGGTCCACGCTGGTCTGCTGGCCGGGATTGTAGAGATAGTTGTTCACCGTGCCAGGCAGATTCTGCGCCGGATATAGCGCCATCAGCTTGGCCGATGTGGGATCGATGGCCGACGGCGGGATGATATTGCCGGGCAAAGGAACCCGTGGAGAAGTTCGCGGGTCATATAAAACCGTCTTAGGAAGCAGCGACGAAAAATCTCCGGTGTGGAACGCCGCTATCGGAACCGTGCTGGTGAAGGTTTGCGCCTGGAAGACGCGCTTGCCTTCATAATCTCCGAAAAAGAAAAGTTTATCTTTTCCATTGAAAAGCTTCGGGATGAGCACCGGACCGCCCGCGTTAATGCCGAACTGGTTTAAGCGGAATGGCGGAATGGGCTTGGTGGGCGAGTCGAAGAAGTTCTTGGCATCGAACGCGGAGTTGCGCAGAAATTCGTACGCGGCTCCATGGTAGCTGTTAGTCCCCGATTTGAAGTCGACATTGATCACGCCCGCTCCCCCGCCGAATGCCGCCGACGCCGCGCTGGTCTGCACTTTAAACTCCTGAATGGCATCCACCGGCGGAAATAGAATCAGCACGCCGGCGTCGTTATCCACACTCTGAACGCCGTCGAACAAGTAGACGACGCCTTCCGGCGGCGCGCCATTGATCACTGCGCCGTTGGTGCCGCGCCCGCTGGTGTAGCCTTGGAGAATCGAATTTGAGGAACCGCCGCGAGCATTCACTCCAGGAGCGAGAGCGACAAGCTGCGTAAAGTTGCGGGTATTCAGTGGAAGATCGACGACCTGTTTTTCCGACCGGACATTGCCCAGCTCGGAGGACGCGGATTCGAGCAGCGGCGTCTCGGCGTTGACGGTGACGGCTTCGGTCACTCCGCTCACTTCGAGCGTGATATCCGCTTCCAGCCGCTGATCGACGGACAATCGGACTGTCTTGGTGCTGTCTCTAAAACCGGGATGGCGGACGACAATCGTGTATTGGTCCGGCGGAAGCGAAACGAACGTAAACTCGCCGGCTGAGTTAGTCGTGGCCTGCCTGGTGGAGTTAGTAGATTCGCTGCGAATCTCGACGGCGGAGCCGGGCATCGGCGACTGGGATGAGTCCTTCACCAAGCCGACGACAGATCCAAATTGAAACTGGGCGAAGACGAGGCCGCACCAGATCAGAATTCCAGAAATAACGATGGCAACATTGCGCATCAACCCCTCCAAAGATCGAAAAACTGTCAGAAGTCTATCACAAGGAATCACGATGCAATGGATTTCCGCACTCTGGATCCGGATGGGAAATGAGTGACAATTGAAGATACGTGCCGACAAAGCCCGTCCTTTTAATTCCAGCACGTAAGCCCGGCGCCGAACTGGCTCCACTCGTACAGAAGCTGGGCGCATCCGGGATATTCCAGGGCATGCTGCTGGTTGACGACGGCAGTGGTCTGGAGTACCGCGAACTGTTTCGCTCGCTGGCGGCAATTGAAGGCGTCACCGTCCTCACGCATGTTGTCAATCTGGGCAAAGGCGCTGCTTTGAAAATGGGCATGAACCACGCGGCCTACGCCTTCCCCGAGAGTGTTGGTGTGGTTACCGCGGATGCGGACGGCCAGCACTGCGCCGAGGACATTCTGAAGGTGGCGGCGGAGCTGACCGCAACTCCCGGCGATTTAATATTGGGCACGCGCGCTTTCGACACGAACGTACCCCTTCGCAGCCGCTTCGGCAATGCGCTGACCCGCTCAGTGATGCGGCTAGTGACGGGCCAAAAACTCGCCGACACACAATCGGGGTTGCGGGGAATTCCGTTGGATTTCATCCCGCTGTTATTGAAGCTGCGCCCCAACGGCTATGATTTCGAGCTGGATATGCTCGTAAAGTGCAAGGATACCGGCCGGCATATTCGCGAAGTGCCGATCGCCACAATTTACATCGACAATAATCGATCCTCGCACTTCAGTCCGCTACGCGATTCCATGCGGATCTACTTTGTATTTATCCGGTTTCTGGCGGTATCAATGAGTACGGCGGTCATCGACAACGTGGTGTTTATCGCGGGCATGCATTTCGCGCCGCATGTGCTGCTGTGCCAGGCGATGGGCCGGCTGGTGGCGGGAACGTTCCAGTACACGGCAGCAAAGCACGGCGTGTTCCATTCGCGGGCGCGAATGGCATCGGCGCTGCCGAAATTCTGGATGCTGTTGGCGTTCTCGGGGATACTTAGTTACCTGCTGATCCAGAGCTTGGTCCGGTACACCTCCTTACACGTGATCCCTGCGAAGTTGACTGCCGAAACAGTGTTGTTCTTCATCAGTTTCGTCATCCAACGCGACTTTGTTTTCGTGCAACCGGTTTCCACGTCTAGCGATGGAAATACAGAGTGACTACGGCGGGCACACACCGTGATCCAAATCGGTACTGCCCCTTGACTTCCCCCATCGCTTGCCCAGCATACCTTGGGTTGACTACACGCGCTAACCCACGCTAGTGTGGTAATACCACAGGAGAGGAATGCCGGGACAAAAACTCGACTTACTTCAAGGCACTTTGGATGTGATGGTGCTGCAGACCCTCGCTTCGTTGGGTTCGCTGCATGGTTATGGAATCGCCCGGCGCATCGAACAGGTCAGCGGCGATCAGGTCCTTCTCAATCAGGGGACGATTTACGCTTCACTGGTGCGGTTGCAACAGCGTGGATGGATTTCCGCTGAGTGGGGAACCTCCGACAACAACAGGAAAGCGAAATTTTATTCCATCACTAAGAAAGGTCGGGGTCAGCTTGCCGCCGATGCTGCGCATTGGCGAAGGCTGGCGGATGTGATGGGGCGGGTGCTGGCGACATGAGAGAACTGCTTGTACGTTTCCGATCATTCTTTCGCAAGCGGGAATTGGATCGGGATCTTGAGTCTGAAATGGCGGCTGACCTTGAGCTGGCTGTTGAAGAGAACGTCAGACGCGGCATGCCTTTGGAGGAGGCGCGCCGCCATGCTTTGATCCGGATTGGCGGCATGGAGTCCGCGCGGGAACTGCATCGGGAGGCTCGGGGTTTGCCGTTCCTTGATACGCTTCTGCAAGATCTACGCTACACCTTTCGCAATCTGCGGCGCGATGCGGGTTTTACTACATTTGCAATTCTTATCGCGGGGCTTGGCATTGGGGCGAGTTCCACCGTCTTCAGTGTGGTGAACACTCTGCTGATTCGGCCGCTGCCCTTCAGCGATCCGGGCCGGCTTGTTTGGATGTGGAACGGCAGAAGCACAAACGACCGCGCGACGCAGGTGGGGAATTTCCTTGACCTGCGCGATCACAACAAATCATTCTCCGATCTTGCAGCGTATTTTGCCTTCACGAGCGTGGGCGACACCAAACTCACCGGAGACGGCGAACCCGAGCGTCTCAATAGCATGCCAGTCTCCCAAAATTTCTTTCCCGCGCTTGGCGTGCAGCCGCAACTTGGCAGAGTGTTCAACGCGGATGAGTGCAGATGGCGCGGTCCGAAGGTTGTGCTTTTGAGTTACGGCTTTTGGAAGAGGCGGTTCAACTCCGATCCGGGGGTTGTTGGAAGAAGCCTCATTCTCGACGATGCACCCACGACTGTCGTCGGCGTCATGCCGGAATCATTCAATTTTGCGGCTGTGTTTGCTCCTGGCGGCCGCATTGATTTTTTTGTCCCGTTTCCGCTCACTAAGGAAACCGATGCCTGGGGAAATACTCTTGCGGTGATCGGCCGGCTGAAACCCGGCGCGACGATTCAGAGTGCGCAGGCGGAGTTCAGAGTTCTCGGCAAGGAAATTCATGCCGCGCATCGCGACCGCAACGACATTGAACCCGTGTTTGGTTCTCTCGATGATCACGTTAGCGGACAACTGCGGCCCGCTCTGTTCTTGCTGGTGTGCGCGGTTGGCGTGGTGATGCTGATTGTGTGCGCGAACCTTTCGAATTTACTGCTGGCCAGGACGGCGACGCGGCAGAAGGAGATGGCTATACGCGCCGCGCTGGGAGCGGGACGGAGCCGCCTGATCCGGCAGATGCTCACCGAGAGTATTGTGCTGGCGTTCTGTGGCGCGGTGCTCGGCCTGATTCTGGCGGTGACGGGGACAAGCATTCTGGCTCATCTGGATGGGATTAGTATTCCGCTCCTTGGTGGCGTTCAAGTGGATGGCCGCGTTGCCGGGTTCACGTTGGTGATCGCGGTTCTCACAGGACTGATGTTCGGCCTGGCGCCGGCGTTCCAGGTTCCTGCTCTTGCCCTTCACGATTCTTTGAAAGATAGTAACCGCGGGTCGAGCGAAGGCAAACGGCACTCGTGGATTCGCGGGGCGCTGGTGGTATCGGAGATCGCTTTCGCTTGTGTTCTGCTGGTGGGCGCGGGGCTGCTCATTCGAAGTTTTCTTCGCGTTCTCGACGTCAATATGGGATTCCAACCGGAGAGAGCGGCCGCGATGCGTATCGATCCGAGTTCGCAGTATTCTACTCCGGCGCAGAGGAGCGCTTATTTTAGCGAGGCGCTGCGCTTGGCGAAATCCGTTCCGGGAATTGATTCGGCGGGACTGACGGACGTGCTGCCGCTTGATGGGGATCGGAATTGGGGTGTGTCCGGCAAGGGGCAGGTGTATCCGGAAGGGCAGGGGCCCGAAGCGTACGTCCGTATTGTGAGCGATGGTTATTTGAGAGCCATGGGCATTCCTCTGCGTGCGGGGCGGGATTTCACGGAACGGGATACGCCATCGAGTGAGCAGGTGATCATCGTCAACGAGACGCTGGCGCGCACGCTATGGCCTGGCCAGAATCCGATTGGACAGATGATGACGCAGGATGGCGGGCGGCGTGTAGTTGGTATTGTTGGCGATGTGCGGCATCTCGCTCTCGAAAAAGGGGCCGGCGGTGAAATATACCTGCCGATTCGGCAGACCGGCGACTATTCCGCAGTCTACCTTGTTGTTCGCACGACGCTTCCTCCTTCCGGACTGGCGGCGGCCGTTCGTGCCAGCTTGCGGCAGATCGATCCGAATTTGCCGGGCAATGATTTCCGGACCGTGCAGCAGCTTGTGGACAGGTCCGTTTCACCGCGGCGTTTTATCGTGCTGTTGCTGGCGGGATTTTCCGGATTCGCTCTGATTCTTGCGTCCTTGGGAATCTATGGCGTGATCTCTTACTCGGTGAGCCAGCGGACTCAGGAGATCGGAATTCGCATGGCGCTGGGTGCTTCTGCGCGCGCGTTGCAGACGGGTATTCTTGGGCAGACTCTTGGGCTGGCGGCGATTGGGATGGCGGTGGGCGGCGTCGCGTCGTGGATACTGGCGCGGGCTCTGAGCGGGTTGTTGTTTGGTGTGACTTCCGGCGACCCGGTTACTTTTGTTGCGATGTTGGCGATGATTACCGTGGTGGCCGGTTTGGCTGGGTATGTTCCGGCCCGGCGAGCTTCGCGCATCGATCCGATGGTGGCTTTGCGGGCCGATTGAACGGAGTGCTCTCCGCCCTTCAGGCTTCGAGCGATCGATATGCAAACGTCCAGAATTCTTTGAACACTGCCGGGGGTTCCGGTGAATCCATCATGCGTTGCGTCAGCAGGATGCCGATGAAGTCATTCTTCGGATCCGAGTACGCCGAAGTGCCAAAGCCGCCATCCCATCCGAATCGTCCAGGCACTGTCCAGGGTTCATCCTGTTGGATGTTCACCCCCATGCCGAAGCCCCAACTGCTGTGACTGCCGAAGAATATCTCCGCACCTTTCCTCTGCCCAGGCGTGAGTTGATCGCTCGTCATCGATTCGACGGAAGCCTGCACCAGGATCCGATCCCGGCCGCACACACCCTTGTTCAACATCATGCGGCAGAACGCGTAGTAGTCGTCGACCGTCGATACCAGCCCCCCTGCGCCTGATTCAAATGCCGGCGGCCGGCTGTATTCACTGTTCCCCGCGCCGTCGAACACTTCGAGCTTCTTACTGTCGTGATTGAACTGATAACAGCCCGGCAATCGATCGAGCTTCGACGCGGGAACGCTGAATGCCGTATCTTCATGCCGAGCGGATCGAACAAGCGCTCGCGCAGGAAGGCTTCGAATGATTTCCCGAACCGCGCGACCAAAACGCCCACACATCGCAACTGGTGTTGTAGAGCCAGCGCTCGCCCGGTTGGTACATCAGCGGCAACGCACCCAATCTACGCATCCATTCGTCCGTGCCGGGCGTTAGCGACGGATGTGGTGGTCCATCGCCGCCGAGACGCCTGTCCTTAATGAGTTGCTGAATGAATAGGTTCCCGGTATCGCCATGACGCTGCCGAAGCCGAAACAAGACGTCAGCACGTCTCGCACCGTGATGGAGCGCCTGGCGGGAACCGTGTCGTCGAGTGGTGAGTCGATGCGGCGGAGCACCTTACGATTCGCGAGTTCAGGCAACCAGCGTTCCACGGAATCGTCGAGGCGGATTCTTCCGTCGTCGACCAGAATCATGGTGGCGGCCGCAGCGATCGGCTTCGTGATCGACGCGATCCGGAAGATCGTGTCGCGGCGCATCGGCTCTTTTCCATCGATGGTTTTCATGCCGAGCGCATCGGCATGAATCTCGTCGTCGCGGCCGATGAGCGTGACGATGCCGGGAATATCGCCGCGTTCGACGTAGCCGCTCATCGCGATGTGCAGATCTGTGACGCGTGCCTCGTTGAGTTTGTTGGTCGTCATCAATCCGATGGTCGCATTGCGGGCTAGCTAATTTTCGGAAGGCTTTTCTACGTGGTCAATGACGAGTACCTCGGCAGGCGCTTTGACCGAATCGAACTTCAATCCCAGTTGCTGCTGCATTGCGGTGAATAGATCCGGGGGCGCGTCGGTGTTGGCGGGCGGGGGCGGGGCATCGGCCCTAAGGCCGCCGAACTGAAACTCATCGGGCGTCCAGGTGAGGGTGAAGTCGTACCTTCCTGGGAGCCCGGTTTGATCCACCACCGGCCGATCGAGGACGGCTGCTTGCATCAGGCCGGCGAAATCCGCCATGGTGGCGTTCCTGGCAGGCAACATGCCGAGCCGCCTGAAAAACAGGGCGGGAAGACCGTTCGGATCGCCGTCGCTCTTGGTGAGCTTCGGTCCAGTCTTTCCTACGACGATCGCGTAGACGGAGAGCTCTTTCTTGTCGCGATGGAAAGTGAGCTTGTAGCGATCCGCCAGCAACTTCTGAACCATGGTCTTCCACTGCTTGTCGTTTGGCTGACCTTCGCCGTCAGGCTGGGCATCCAGATCGTACTTGTCTGTTTCGAGCCAGACCGGTCCGCCGGTGATCTGCCGGGCATGAACCCCATAGGCGAAGGTGATGATGTCACTTACAGACGTATTCTTCGTGGAAAAATGACGGCCTCTTACCCCAAATCCCTTGCCCGGCGTCCCGGGCTGGCTCGGCTTAATGGTGGCCACTTCAAACACCGGATTAGCATCCGCGGGCATCGGCTTGAGACGCGCTGGGGGATCCGGAATTGTCCACGCCGTTTCGCTGCTGGTGCGCTTCAGGATCAGGGGGAGCGGCGATGGTCCCTGGGTCCAGGTCCCTGTGATCGAGTTCGTGTCCGCACTCAGTTTTCCTTCGTATGTGCCGCCTATCCCGGCGACCGACATTTTTAGGGTCGAACCTTGTAGCGTGATCGCGCTGGCGGATATGCCTTGGCCTGATTGGTCGATGCTGTACATGACTGCCTTCAGGGCTTCTGTGTCGGTCCTTGAGATCTTGATTACTATCCGCAGTTCTCTGCCGGCTTGTAGTGTTCCCTGCCAGGTGCCGGTTAGATCCTGAGCGAACAATGCTCCGGCAGACAACGCTGCGAGAGCGATAATGCACAGCATCCACTTCTTCATGGGCGATCTCCCTGGAAATTTATTGAATTCTCTGGCGAAGTCTTGCTGATTGACGCGATGAAGTCCTTTCATGATGGCGCTTTTAGTGAGAGACGCGCTGTGGACGGATTGGATTAACGACTGGCATCTCCCTGTGGCGTTTCTCGCCTATTTTACTTTGTTTTTGCCGGGCCGCTCGATCCGATGGCGGCTTTGCTGGCTGGCTAGTGGCACACTCTACCAGGAAGCGAATCGAACTGGCTTGTCCGCTGAGCAGATACGGGAAGCGAAATACAGAGTGGCGGAGTACATCAGTGCGAATCCGGACAGGATTTACTTCAATGACGCCATCTAGCACGGATTTCAACACCACGCACTGTTTGGGTCGAGCGACAGCCGGCTGACTCGCGAGGAACGTCAAAGAGTGATGGACGGCGAGCGGACATTAAAGGACGACCAGGAAGAGCGCTGGCGAGCCTACCTGATTTTACGTGAGGTGATTGACGGCGCAGGCAAGACGGATCTCGGCCGCAAAGGGGCGCAATTGGCTGTCCGTTGCCTGCGTGGCATCAGCGATCGTTTTGAGCGGCAGGATGAGATCCGTAAGGCAGATATCGAGCTATCGAATTGGCTCCGCCGGTGAGTTGCTAACGCCCTCCAGCGTGCCGAAAGGCGAGGCTCTCTATCGATCTGGCTACGACCCACTTCTTAGGCCGGTCATTCCAATCCGTAGATCACCGGTTTCGTGTGCGTTTCCGTGGTGTCACGCACAGGAAGATATCGCGCCGCCTTGATTAGAGGCGCCAGGCTTTGGCCAAGGGGAGTGGCGGCAATCGGGCCGAACTTCTGCTGCACTTCGCCGGCGTCCATCGTCACTCTGGCGACGACCATGTTGCCTTTAATCGCCGCACCGAGCGTGGCCGGCCATATGCGGAGTGCGTTGACCTCCGGCGCCTTGTTGAATTCGAAAGCCAGGTCGCAGGTGAGGCGGTCCTGGATCGAGATCGCGAGCGAGAATCCATTCATCCCCGCACTCACAGCTTGGGGACCGGCCAGTCCAGCCGACCCGACGGCCCAGAATTCGCTGCTGGCCCGCCGCTCTTCAGCCAGGCTCGTCAAGCCAGCCGGCGGCTGCTCCGTCGCGATGCGCTGGACGGCCTGGTCTACCGCTTCGGTATGCCCGGCAAGCATTGCGTTTCCGCCAACCGGCACCGCTTTCCAGCCCGCTTCGAGCGCGGTCTTTGAGTCTGTAAAGTGACCGGTAACCATGAATACGATCCGATCGTCGTGGACGGAGAGCGCGACTTGGTCCGCTCCGGTCAGCGCCCGGAAGATCCTCTGCATGTCCGCTTCGGTGAGGCCCTGGTTGGCTCCCAACTGGGCGATCAGGCCGCGAGCTAGAGGCGAGGACGAGAGCTTGCTGAAATTGAACCCGGCGAGCGCGTCCGCGAAGGGATCTGCGAATCGCCAGTCGATGCCGCCGGCAACGATTACGGAGGGCTGCGGGTCTGTGAGGCCGCTTCGAGGCCCCGCTTCTTTTGCCGGCACCGAGGGTTTGACCGCTACGTCGTGCCCGGGGCAGTAGGGAGCTCGAGGGTTCTTGAAGCAGGCATCCTGCCAGCTAAAGCGGTGGTGCTGGGCGCAAAGAATGGCCGCCCACACGAGGCCGAAGGCGAGTATGCGGACCCTCATGTTTTGATTCTGCGGGTTTCCGCGATCAGCCTGGAATAGGGCGTAAGCCTGAGCATCCGTCGGCGGATAGCCTCACTCTTAGCCGCTCGTTCGCGCGGCATGTTTTGGCGTCAGTAGGTTCTGGCCCACGACGCTGAACTCCATCGCCTCGCCAACGCGCCATCCAAGACGCGTATCGAGCCGTTCATATCCGGGAGTAGGGCCATTCCCGCCATCCAACAACTGTCCAACGTGATAGAGGGCGACATCCCAATCCAGATGGCGCGTCACGTTCAGCGAAGAAGCGAGCGGGAGAGAATACCTCACACAGCTTAATATCGGCAGGAGATGGAGATGTTTCTAACGTTTTGTGCGACGGCTACGGCCCGTAGCCTCTTCGAGCTCGGATACTGGACATTTCCGCCACGCCATGACGGAGTAGGTTACCGGGATTCCTTCTGGCTCGCGCACGAGTCTCCTGCGATGGCGACAGATGTACGGATGACGCCGCGACTTCAAACCCGATCGGAAATATGCTCACGCAGTAGTCGCGCCGCCAAGGTGTTCGCTTCACGCAGTATTCCTGCCGCCAGATCTGCCGGGGCCGCCTTCTGCCGTCCCGCGCCATGCGCGATCTTCGTTGCGGCTGTCACTACTCGGCTGGCCTCCTCGCTGAGTTCCACGGGTGCGCGGGCGGCGAATAACGTGCGCGGATGTGCGTGTGGGTCCTGCATGAGTGGGAGGCGTCGGCCCGCAAGTTCCCTCGACTCGATCGCTCGCACTATTGCTTGCAGCGCCAGGCCAGAGACAAGCGCGGGTTCCTGCCGCAACACGCCGAGTAGCAGATCCTCTACTGTGACTTCGTTGCGCGAAAACGAGCTCGCTTCAAAACGCGCAAAGAAAATGCATCGCCGCGCGGGATCCGCCAGCGAACTGAAGCGCGTGTCCGGTGTGCCCCAATAGCTTGCCGGCACCGAGACCGCCCAGTCTGCCAGTGTCCTCCACCAAAGCGCTACCAAGTCCACGAACGCGTGTACCTCGCTCAGGCGGTCACGGAATAATTGCTGCATGGGCGCCGCGTACCGGCTGCGATAATCGCTCTGATACGCGCGGAGAAGAAAGCGATATATTCTCTCAGAGAAGCTCATAAGTCCGTCTCAAACAGCCCGTGGCCTCGTCAAGAGGTGCTTGGCGCGTGCCAGGCGTAGCAGTCCTTGAAGGCGCTCGGCCTCTGCAACGGCGGCGCGCCAGCCTTTGCCCGTGATCCGATAGTACCGACGCCTTTCGTCGTTCAGTTCCGGATCGCTCCGTTCGCCCGACTCCTCAATTAAGCGGGCTTCCAACATGCGATTGATGGTTCCATAGAGCGTGCCCGGTCCGAGAATGACGTTACCGCCAGTTCTCGCAGACACCTCCTGCATGATTCCATAGCCGTGCCTCTCTCCATCAGCAATGGCCAGTAGAATATGGAATACAGCCGGCGAGAGTGGACTTGGCGAATACATCCGTCACGGATATACTAGCATGATCACGTCCACCATTTGCCCGGTGGTGAATACCGGCCACTCCGAATTGTTTGTTTCAGCCGCTATTGGTAGGGCGGGATCGAATCGATCAGCGCTCGCGAAATGTCGAACACATCACCCGGCTCGTAACCGCGGCCTAGCTTTGGGTGCCAATGCCTGCCATGCGCGAGCCAATGCCGCAACCTCAACGCTCCGCGAAAGGCCGCCACGACATTTGCCGGGATGCCCTCCTCCCTCATTGCACCCAATATATCGTTGTCCAAACGGATCTTGGCGCCCTTGGTCTTGTGAAGTTCCCGAAATCTTCTCAAGAGACCATCCTTCTTTCGCGCTGCAACACGAGCGTCAAACTCTACCCTCAAACTCCCTTCAGTGGTGGCGAGGATCTCAAACATTGTCACCAGTTCGAGTTCACCTCTCTGCGCATCGAAGAATCTTTCAACTTCTTCTCGTGTTGAACCGATGAACCGCGACTCGTTTGACCGAAGCGCCTCCTTAACGATATCGTTACCCGGCCGGAAGTGCCGGAGAACACTCGCTCGGGATTCGCCGATCAGGGCTATCTGAAACTCAAACCAGATCCAAACGGAGTCGATATTCGGATCATCGTCAGGCTCGAATGTCCGTGTCACGGCAGCGGCAGCATGACCCGTTCTAGTGCATATTTCAATGATTCCCGATCAAGCTGAACTGTTTTCAATTGTGGAACGCGCTGGAGCACAATACTCCATCCATCGTTCATATCCGCCCTGTCCTTCAGCAGCGTCACTGTGTCACGCTCGCCGCGGATGTCCACGCGGCCTGCGGCCCCGATTACCGTGACGCCCTTCGGGCGGAACTCCACTCGTTCATTGCCAACGCTGAGTTCAAGGGCCGGAATGAGGTATGTCCCGATGAAATCTTCGGTGACCTGCATGTCGAACCTACGGACCGTAACATCTTTCGATGCTATGGACTCCCGAAGCATATCCTGGACGACGTCATAGAGATTTTCGACAGCCCGCACCCAAGCGTCCCTTTTCGCTTGCCAGTTTATCTCCGGACTTGGCGCCTGCTCTTTCCTATTGCGAAGAAAGTCGGCCAACTGGTCTTCCATAGTCCTCCCTAAATCCAATGAGTTTGGTTCAGCCCAACTTCATTTTAGTCTCTTCAGGTTGCTTAACGGCCGCCGGCATTTAAGAACGTAATCACATCCGCCATCTGTTCGGTGGTGAACGTGGGCCAGTCCGAATTGTTCTGTTTCAGCCGCGCGAGCATTTTCGGCCCGTGTGTCCACAGCGATGACACTACCGATACCACCGAGACTTTCCCCCGGCGGTCCACCAGGGTTGGGGCGATTCCCGAGCCGTTGTGGCAGGCTGCGCAGCGAGTGCCGAAGACCTCGCGGCCGGCTTCCACGTCGCCGGCGGGCTCCAATACCTGTTGGGTCCAGAGTTGGTCCATGATCTGGCGCATTTCATCTTCGCTCAACGAAGCGGTCTGGCGATTCTTCGCGTGGTTCCACATGGACGCGGCGACATCGTTAACCATCTTCGTTCGGAGCTTGCGGGCAAGGTCGTACTTCGCTTTGTGGCATCCGTTGCATCCCTTGGATTCGAGTAACGCCACTCCGTCGGAAATCTCGGTGTCCATCCTCAGCGGCGTTTTTGCCGTCTGCGGCAGGCCTCGCAGATACATGACGATGTCGGTCAGTTCCTGCCCCTTGAGTTGAGTCCGTTTGACGTGATTCTCGTCGAAGACGCCGGCGTTGGCCGAATGGCTCCAAATGGCAGCGGCAAATATCAGGGGCCGCCCTAACGACGACCACTGCGAAACGGGCTTGGCGGAGTTGCTTGCGGAACCCTCGATGCTGTGGCACCCGGAACACCGCTCGCGGTCAAAGAGACGCCGGCCGCGTTCCACGTCAGCCGGGCGGTCGAAGAACCGGAGCGAGTAGAAGTATCCGAAGAGATCCGCCGCTGCCTGCTGGCCCAGCGGTTCAATCGCCAATCCCTGTTCGGCCAGCGCGGACCACATCGTCGGCGCGTGGTTCCACATTCGCGCGGCAATACCGGCGGGCGAGTATTCACGCTTCAGCCTTTTCGCGAGATCGGGGCCTCTGGTACCGCCCTTGCCGTTGATACTGTGGCAACGAATGCAGGGCAGACTCTGAAATAGTTCCTCGCCGCGCTGCGAATCGACGGATATTGCCTCGTTGGCCCGTGCTACAACTACGAACAGAACAATTCCCACCCAACTGCTACATCGACGCATCTTGCCTCTTTTAATGTTTTATTGCAGAAAGACCTTGTTAGTATCGTACTGCTGTTTTGCCGATTGTTACGAATGGATTAGTACCGGGACTAACGTAGGGATTTCCCTTATTTTGAGGGTTGCCAAGGCACATTCATCAGCAAGATAATCCGTGCGCCTTCGGACTTCATGCGTTGTTCCGGAGGGATCGCCGCTACAATACTCTGACCGTCCGCTCAGCCGCAGACCAGGGATAGTGAGGCGCCGCAACCGAATTGTTGAACCGGTCGGCCATCAGGAAATAAATCACTCGTGCCAGTCCATAACAGACGGAAATGCTTTTGGCGGGCCGCTAATAATTGCGATAGAATTCAAGGCGCAAGCGATCGCCACCAGCGCCGGAGTCCACCATGCGTCTCAATAAAAACGTAGCCCTGTTCACCGTCCTGACATTGCCACTGACAGCCGCCACCATCCATCCAGCGTCACATCGACTCCCACCAAATCGCCGGAGCCGTCACGCTCGTAGCCCGCAGGGGCCGCATCGCGCACCTGGAAGCTCACGGCCTCATGGATCTCGACACGAAAAAGCCCATGGCAAAGAACTCCGTCTGCCGGACCGCGATTTCGAAAGCGCTGTAATGCAGTCAATCGTGGAGTAGAACCTCGCCGTGAAGAAACTGATCGCCGCCGCTATCGCCCTTAGTTGCCTACTCGCCGCGCAGGATTCGCCGCCGCCCAGGAACACCTATCATTCGAGCGGCGGCGCCTCCGCGCAGCCTCGTCTGATTTCGCCCGAGGTCAATTCCGATCGCACTGTCACGTTCCGGCTGCGTGCACCCGAAGCAAACCAGATCAGCCTGTCATTCGGAGGATTGAAACCGATGACAAAAGACGCCGGCGGAATCTGGACTGCAACCGTCGGCCCGCTCGAACCCGAAATCTATCAATACACCTTCCTTGTCGGAGGCGTTAAGATTTTGGACCCGGCAAATCCGAATCTGAAAAACGGCCGCGCACTCGACGCAAGCATCGTCGAAGTACCAGGCAATCCACCGCGCTTCGATGAAGTTCAGCCCGTGCCCCACGGGGCGCTGCAGATTCGCATGTACATGTCCACGCCCCTGAAGAGGCAGCGGAAGCTCTACGTCTACGCGCCGCCGCAGTACGACACCGAGCCGAATCGCCGGTTCCCCGTTCTCTATCTGCGGCACGGCAGCGGCGACAACGAAGAGAACTGGAGCGACACCGGACGCGCAGGCGTAATTCTCGACAATCTCATCGCACAGCGAAAGGCCGTTCCCATGATCATCGTCATGCCGAACGGCGACACCGATGGCAGTTGGGCAGGCGGAAGCTCACCCCAAGGCATCGAGCTGCTCAGCCAGGAACTACTGACCGACATCATCCCGATGATCGACAAAACATTTCGCGTAGCGCCCGGCCGCGAAAACCGCGCCATCACGGGACTCTCCATGGGCGGAGGACAAGCGTTCACCATCGGGCTAAAACATATGGACCAGTTCGCCTGGGTCGGCGAATTCAGCTCGGGACTGGTCAGCGATGCGAATTTCCGGCTGGACCAGCACCTCCCGGGCTTCCTCGATCAACCCGATGAAGTCAACAAAAAAATCAAGTTGTTATATCTCAGTTGCGGAACATCCGATCCAAGATATCAAGGGCAACTCGATCTGATAGATGTTCTGAAGCAGCACAATATCAAGTACGCGTGGTACCCAACGCCAGGAGTGCACGAATGGAAGGTCTGGCGGCACGCACTGTACGATTTCGCGCAGAAAGTTTTCCAGTGAAAACGTGCCGTCGTGTTCTCGCCCCCCTATGCTAAAAAATTAGCAGTACGTGTGCTATAAAATTAGCATGCTCAGACTCACCCTTCTCATCAGCGCTAACCTGCTGGTCACTTCCATTCCGGCATTCGGTGAACAGAGGATGATCAGCATCGGAGATCGTCGCTTGTCCGTCTATTGCGACGGCAAGGCTGCGCGTTCACCAACGGTAATACTGATTCCAGCCGGCGGGAGAACAGCCAAGGATTGGGCAACGGTTCAGCCTGCCGTCTCGACCTTCACGCGAGTGTGCAGTTATGATCACGCCAATTTTGGCGAAAGCGACAAAGCGCCCGTCAAACTGCAATCGGTCGATGAGGTCGTAGACGATCTGCACCGGTGGCTCCAAGCCTCGGGCGAGAAGGGCCCTTTCGTCTTGGTGAGTCATTCGAATTCGGGGTTCTATGTCCGGCGCTTCGTAACAAGATATCCGCGCGAAGTGGCCGGGCTGGTGTTCGTGGACTCGGCCCATGAGGAACAGGCGCTGCGGCTGCATGAACTCGACCCGAAGGGCCGGGGCTAAACGAGCTGACCGCGCGGCTTGGTTGGTATGTGAAACCGGGTCAGCGGCTGAAATGGCGAACGGAGCTGCCCTTGATTGTGCTCGGTCGCGGAACGCCGTTTCCACACAGGGCGCGTGACGGAAGCGACTCGCAAACGAATCGAATGACCGACGAGCAGTGGGCGGCATGGGATCGAATTTGGAGAGAGTTTCAGCAAGACCTGGCGAAGCGTTCGACGCATGGGGAGTTTCGGCTCGCCGAAAAGAGTGGTCACTTCATCCAGAACGATCAACCCGAGCTCGTGATTCAAGCGATTCGAGACGTGAGCCGGATTCCCTGATCCGCGAGTACCCCGGGCCGGTCTGCGCCGTGCGTTTTGGACCGGCGAAGTGTGAGCAGCAGCCCGGCAACGCCACTACCGAAGATGACGACGCTGGCCGGCTAATGGCGGAGTCACAACCGCTCGCCGTAGCAGCTCACAATCAGAGGAGTCGTCAAACATCCAGCCTGCGAAACAGCTTCTCCACGCAATCGGACCGCCAGGGTTTCCAAGTCCAACTCCGCCGCACTGACGATGCCGAGCGATTCCAGACACGGAGCCACGCTTCGAATAGTTTCTGCGAACCACTCGTAATACGGCGATTCCACACCGCCGCCCATCAAACACTCGGCGTTCGATCGCGTATTGCCAAATTCAGCCAGTTGCATCCAGTGATAGAGTCGTGCCCCGGTGTCCGGGTACGCCACCGCACGCCGGAATAGCTGAAGCAGGTACTCACTCAATCCATAAAACAACGGAAGTTCTGGTTCGATAGGCGGGAAATAAGAGAGGTCGTACTCTTGAAATGCGGCGATTCCCCCAAGGCGCAATAACGACTTCGATTTCCGAATCCATCCAAGAGAGTCCGCCGAGTGGATGAGTATATGTCTTCCCACTACGGCGTCAAACGGCCGGTCCGTAGCGTACGCCTCAAAACCAACCTGCACGAACGTAGAGTGAAAAAGCCTCTCCTCGCCAGCGCGCGCCCGTGCAGTATCGAGCGCGGCGCCATCAGGGTCCAGGCCGGTGACTGAGCCGCGCGGCCCCACGATGCGAGCGGCAATCAGCGAAACGTCGCCGATCCCGCAACCAAGATCCAGAACGCGCATCCCCGCGCAAACGCCCGCCTGTCGCAGAAAACGATCGGTAAGCGAGTTCAGAATGGAGCCCTGAAGCGACAGCCGCCGCCGTTCGTGCTCCGTCGCGCCCAGAACATACGTGGAAGAATTGTCTATGCGCACGTATTCCCCTAAGTCCGCCTGCGCAAACCAAAACCGAATCCGAAGAGCAAAGCGAGCACGCAGAACGATCGAGGCTCAGGAACCGGCGCAACTGCCGGTGTGTACGTATACGTCGTCACCGACGAGCCGCTAACGATAATGCCCGGAAGCACTCCTCCCGCCGGGCTCTGATTCACGGTGAGCGAAGGAAAGGGAAGACTGAAAAGTTGGTCCCACGTTCCTGAGCCCACAACAACGACAGCCGGATCGGATCGGTCCACCGGACCAAAAGGAAACATCACAGTGGGCGTGATAAAAGCGGCTTGGTCTGCTGGGACGGTGCCGGTCAGCTCTTCTACAATGAACGCGGGAATGCCGCCCAGACTGAGCGTGTCGCTCAGGACGACATCGTACGCCCCGCCCGCACCCGTATTGAAGAACTCCAACCCAATGCTGGTAGTGCCGCTGATAGTGGTTGCTCCACTTTCAAATGTTCCAAGTGCAGGATTGAACTGGGGCGTTGCAACATTCAAGGTTTGCGGAGGTAAATTCGCCGCGGCCGGAGCCTGGATCGAGAAGGGCACAGTCGCGGTAATCGTTGTCGCATGAGCAACCCCAACCGCAAACGCGAGCCCCGCAAGCAAAGTCCGCTCTAGTGACACTGTTCCCTCCGTCCGCGCCTTCCCAGCATTCGAACAAGCGTGAGAGCAATGCCGGCCATCCCAAGCGTCCAGCTTGCCGGCTCCGGTGCAGGAGTAGCCACGAACCCGACGACGTTGTCATCAATAGTGGCAAAACCAACGAGCTGACCAAGGCTGTTGACCCCGTTAATGGTGGTGCTCACGGAACCCACCGGATCGAAGCTCGAAAAAACTCCATTCACGTCGGTGTAGCCATGCTGAACGCCATTGTCATCAAGGTAGAAACCAACGATCTCGCCCGTCTGACTAATCCCAAGCGCTTGCGTAAAGGTGGAACCAAACGGATCGATTGTGCTGATTACACCCCCGGTGTCGAGGAACCCGATGGAGGTGTCCGCCGTGGGCAGATAGAACCCTACAGCGTTACCCGCGTCGTTGATCCCGGTGGCCTGGCTGTTCTGGTTTACCGGCAGCAGACCGTTAATATCGGTGAACGTGTTGCCGAAAACAGTTGCGCTGCCAATGTAGGCCTTCTGCAAGGTCATGCCGGTCACATCCGTAGAGGAGTACCCCGCGATATGCGCCGCATCGGCGCTAATGGCGAGCACCTGGTTGAATGCCGTGCCGGGCTGATCTACCGTGAAAAATGCGGGTGAAAAATTCTGGAAATTGATAAACCCGTGGGTGATGCCGGCGTTATCCACATAAAAGCCGACCTTGTCGCCATTGCCGGCGACGCCGACAACCTGCGTCTGCGCCGAGTTCGGGAAGTTGGTATCGGCGAAGCTGCCGGGTAAAGTGAGCGTGAAGCCCTTGTTCACCGTCGCGCCGTGATAGCCTACGATCGTACGCGCATCATTGATTCCAAGTAGCTGAGTAAAATTGTCGCCGGGAAACGAGACGGTTTGGACGTTATAAGAAATGGTTGCAGCAGCTGACGGCAAAGCGGTGCAGCCCAGCGCAGCAAATATTGACACAAGTGTAATCTTGGTCATGGGTGTTCCTCCAGTCAGGTGTCTTCATGGTTGACTTTCGCAGCGTATCCCGCAGTCGCCGGTTAAGTCTTGAGAAGCCCCTTGTAAATCTGTTAAGTTTTTCTTAACGCGAAATTAGCGAAGGTAAATCATTGAACGAAAAGTGTTTCCAGGTCGGCGAATTTTTCCTGGACCCGGCCAACCGGCTCTTGCGGCACCGGGAAGAACCCATTTCTCTAAGCCCAAAAGCCTTCGACGCCCTGGTGTATCTGGTCCGCAATCCTGGCCGTCTGCTCACCCGAGAGGAGTTGATGCAGGCGCTGTGGCCCGACAGTTTTGTGGAAGAGGGTAACCTGTCTGTAAATATCTTCCAGGTGCGGAGAGCGCTCGGCGCGGCGTCCGATGGAAAAGTCTACATCCAGACGGTACCCAAGAAAGGCTATCGATTTAACGCCGAAGTAACGGTCGTGGATCAACCGGCTTACGGCGTATCGCCTGCCGTCCCCACACCGGATAGAACGATGGACGACCCCGAATCTCCGGGGCTCCAGCTCTCTGCCGAACCGGCGGAAAACAAACCCGGCCATATCCGTTCACGTTCATGGAAGCTACTTGCCATAGGCGCCGCCTGTCTCATCACCGTCGGCGTCATCGCAGAGCGCGGTATCTCTACCCGGCAGGAAGCGCGAAGGCCGGTCAGCCCTGTGCGGCTCACCAGTTTCTCGCCGGAACTGTCCGTTTCCGCAGCAGCTATTTCGCCGGACGGTAAGACCCTGGCCTATGCCAACGCCGTCGGAATCTTTCTCGAAGAGACCTCAACCAAAGAAACACGCCGCTTGCCCTCTCCTGCGCCCGGGCTACGAATCTCAAACCTAAGCTGGTTCCCCGACGGCAGCCGGCTGTTAGCAACCGGTGCGGAGACAAAAGCGCTCATGGCAAGTGTGTGGATAGTCCCAGCCAAAGGCACGACGGCTTCCGAACGAGTTGGCGCGTACAGGCGCGGAATCATCTC
This sequence comes from Bryobacteraceae bacterium, assembly GCA_963770345.1. Classification (GTDB taxonomy): domain Bacteria; phylum Acidobacteriota; class Terriglobia; order Bryobacterales; family Bryobacteraceae; genus CAVYPH01. Next base: position 285,973 of record CAVYPH010000006.1, read on the forward strand.
ACCAGATGGGTCGCAAATTGCTTTGGTGCAGGACGCCGGTAGAGTGAAAGAGTTCGTACTCCTTCCAACCGGAGGAGGACAGCCACGCCGCATTGCCACACTCCCGCCCGAAGAGGATCTCGGAAACGTTTTCTGGTCAATTGACGGGCAGCAATTGTACTTCGTTGCCATCCGCTGGAACGCCCAATTACGCGGCAACACGGGCTCAATCCGATCGGTCACCCTGTCCACCGGAACGAGCGAAGAAATTCTCTCCGGGCCGAATCTCAGCGGGGATGCCCTATGTTTGCCAGATGGACGCCTCCTCTACGGTCAACTCCTCGGCGCAAATCCCTCCGGATCTTACGGAGGAGAGCTACGGGAAGTGCATCTCGACGCCCGCACACACAAGGTGTCCGGCGATTCGGTCTCGTTCGGCAGGTGGACCGAGCCAGTCATCGGACTCAGCATCAGCGCAGATGGCCGGCGGCTCGCCTTTAGAACAGTACTCACCCAGCACAGTGTGTACGAGGGCGATCTGGAGGAAAACGGAAAGTCTCTGCTGCGGGTGCGCCGTCTAACCTTTGGCCATGGCCGCGATGATTACCCGCGCGCATGGACGCCCGACAGCAAAGCAATTTTCTTCGATTCCAACCGGAACGGGAAATGGGAAATCTTTAAACAAGGTTCGGATCAGGTCTCTGACGAGCCGTATTTGCAAGGCGGAAACGATGAGTTCAGCCCCAGAATGAGCCCGGACGGACGTTCTTTGTTATATCTCGACCGCCCTCTTAACTGGCGCGAACCCGAGCCAGTCCGGCTCATGCGAGTCTCTACCGTCGAAAGATTTCCGCAATTCGTTCTGCAGACCGCAGGCTATTCGGCATGGGGACTACGATTCGAGTGCGCCCAACGCCCAGGAGCGCCTTGTATCCTGGCGCAGCGGACCGGCGGTGAGATCGTCTTCCGGCCATTTGATTCTCAACATGGTTTTGAAGCAAACAGGAGTGAAGTTCTCCGGGTCCCGCTCAACTCGAATCGGCTGATCTCCTGGTCTCTGGCGCCCGACGGTTCGCATTTGGCATGGATTGTTTCTGACGCGCCGGAAGCCACCATTCATGTCGTTACCCTGCCGCAGTCCGGTTTAGGCCATGAAAACGAAGTTGTGCTGAATGACATATCCTATTTACACGCACTGAATTGGTCGGCACAAGGAGACGGCTGGTACGTGACCACGCGCTTGCCGGTAAGCTGGGAAATCCTTTACGCAACCAAGGCCCGCACGCAGGTTCTCTGGCAAGGTCAGGGCGAGTATTCGCCCGAAGCCTGGCCCTCGCCCGACGGCCGCCATCTTGCATTCTCCCAAAAGGAACAAGAAAGCAACGTGTGGATGTTAGAAAACTTTTGAGGGCAAGCGAATGAAGAACGAGATATGTAGCTGGCGTGTTTCCCTGAAGATCAAACGAAGTCTGGAGCGGGAAGCGCGGCGTCGCAAGATCTCACTGTCTGCCGTGCTCGATATGGCGGTACAGGAGTGGCTGATGAAGAGCCGCTCCGAAGACGATGACGACGAGAGGCAACGCCGGCTTCAGAAGGCGGCATCGGAATGCTTCGGGGTCTTCGCAAGCGGCGACAGTCGAAGGTCGGAAAACACCCGCAAGGCTCTGCGGCGCCACTATGGGCGCTAACGCTCTTTTATGTTCGACGACGATAGTTTCCGCGTCTTTTCTTCCGCCTCGGACAAATTGCTTCAGTCCTTCGGCTGCGGGACGATCGCCTTTTGACGTGCTAACATCAATGAAATTCAGATCTAAAATTCGTTATCCACGCCTGAGCCGCCATCCTCGCAATTACGTGAGGCAGCTTCTCTTGAGTTCGAGACGGCGATTTTTACCTGGAAAGGTAATTGTGCCAGACCCTCTCAAAGGGACTCTCGAAACCATTTTGGTAGTTGATGACCACGAAATCGTTCGCAAAACGGTAGTAAGTATCCTCGAACATTCGAACTTCGTTGTGCTTTCAGCCGGCTGCGGGGCCAGCGCCGTTAAGCTTGCACAAGAAACGGAAAGGACAATTGACCTTCTTCATTCCGGCGTGAACATGCCGGAGATGTCAGGCCCGGAGTTAGGAGTGCACCGGCGCAAGGTACGCGAAGCGATCGGCAGCGCTTTGCCCAGGCCGCGGAAGAAAACAGAACGGCCGCGATGGAAGATGAAGGCGGCAGTCGAGTTTGTAGACGCGGTGCTCGAAGCCGATCGGAAGGCGCCGCGTAAGCAGCTGTATATGCACCTTCGCAAGACTGCGCTGGGAATCCTTGTACCGGAAACCTGTGTCCCGCAGAGCTATGGCTGGGGCGTGGCAGCGCAGGTGGATTAGTACGAGGGTATGCCGATTAATTGAATTCCGGCCGAAAAAGAACGAGGGATATCAAATGCTGAATCGAAGCGAAGGTCACGGAAGAATGTGTTACCGTTTAATTTGTAGCATAAAAAGGGCTTCACTTTTACTCTTTTTGGTATCGCAGTTCCTCTCAGCGGTAACGATTTCAACGGCTCACTTCGATAACACCCGGACCGGCGCCAATACCGTCGAACCCGCGCTGACGCCGGCTCTGTTGTCTTCTGGACGTTTCAAAAAGTTGGGGACATATCCTGTCGACGGTAATGTATATGCGCAACCCCTATATGTCCCCAACGTCGTCATATCGGGTACAGCGCACAACCTTGTCATCGTCGCGACCTTGCACAACAAAGTGTATGCCTTCGACGCCGATACGCCCGGTTCCACAATCTGGACGGCTGACCTGGGCCCACAACTTCCGACAACCTATTCGTATTTTTACAATTCTAATCTGGGATGCCTTTCGACGCCAGCCGTGGATGTTTCAGCTTCCAAAATCTATGTCGTTTGCGCAGACAATTTTCATAATTGGAATCTTCATGTACTGAGCCTCATTACTGGATCGTCAATTTCGACTCTTACGGTTACTGGCACTGTTACCGGTACCGGAGACAATCTTGGGCCGCCAGATAAGGTAAGTGGGTCTAACTTAATTTTCTATCCTCAGTTCGAGCTTCAAAGGTCTGCAATAACTCTCGCCAACGGCAACGTCTACGTTGCTTTCGGCACGTTTGACAAAGATCCCTACCACGGTTGGATCATGGCGTACGATAAAACCACTCTTGCCCAAGTCGCCGTTTTATGCACAAGCCCAAATTCCTACGGGGGGGCCATTTGGAGCACTCCTGGCCCTGCCGTTGATGCGAGCGGAAATCTCTACGTGGCCACGGGAAACGGCAAGTATGACGGCGTCACAGAGTTTGGAGACTCTGTATTAAAACTCAGTCCCACGCTACAAATCCTGGATAGCTTCACTCCGTCGGATCAAACCATTCTTGAACTGGAAGATGTGGACGTGTCGGCCGGTGTCCCGATGCTTATCCCCGGAACGCATCTGCTTGAAATCGCGGGGAAGGATTTTAGCGTTTTCGTAATAGATACAACTTGTATGGGCTTCCTTCAAGGGTCTTCACAATGTCCTCTGCAGGCCTTTACTACTGCCTCCACACTCTTCGATGGGACGACCGGTTCGTACGGCGGGCTGTACATGAACAACCATCTCTACCTGCCGACTAACGATGGCTATTTGTATAACTTCACTTTCAATAGTTCAACGAATTTGTTTAACACGACTCCGGTTCTTTCGCCAGGCATCTTCGCCCGTCCAGGAGCTTCGCAACTGGCGGGTTCCGCGAACGGGACCTCTAACGGAATCGTATGGGTTGCGACAGTAGCGACCAGTGCTCACATTATTCCGACTATCGGAACACTAAGAGCGCTCGATCCTGTTACGCTCGCCGAGTTGTGGAATTCAGACACCACGGGCACCGATACTCTTGGGTTCCTGTCGAAATTCGCTTCCCCACTCGTGGCCAACGGCCGTGTTTACGTTCCAACCCAAAGTGGTCAAATTGGCATTTACGGGGCCGATTCGGGTTCCACTTCCGTGCAGTTGAGCACTCTGACCCTCAACCCCGGCACGATTCAAAGTGGGCAACCGGGTGTCATCACTATTAACATGACAGCACCGGCCGGAGTGGGGGGTGCGAACGTCACTCTTGCAAGTTCGTATCCGGCCGGCGTAAATGTTCCGCCGTTGGTGAACGTTCCGCAGGGGGCCTTAACAGCGACGGTATCGTTTACCGCAGGTACGGTCACAACGCCGACTGCATTTACGGTGACCGCCTCTTATCTTGGGACTAGTAAAATTTCCTCAGGCACCATCAACCCGGCGCCAACCGGTTCGTCGCAGGCACACTACGTCAGCACCGATACGACGACGCAGGGGAACTGGAAATCCAAATATGGAGCCGAGGGTTACAGCCTGGTAGGCGATGCAACGGTGAATCCCGCGTACGTCGTGCCGTCGTCGAACGGACCCCAGTACATCTGGAGCGGATCCACCACAGATGTTCGTGCCTTGCAGAGGGCTTCGGGAACAGGCCGGCTCGCCGCTACCTGGTACGGTCAGCCGACTTTTACGATTGACCTGAACTTTAGCGATCAGAATTCTCACCAAGTGGCGATTTACGTTCTGGATTGGGATAGCTACGGCCCCAGGGCTCAAACCATTGATGTTCTGGATCCGAATAACAATGTTCTGGATACCCGAAATGTTTCCAATTTCGTAGGAGGGCAATATCTGGTCTGGAACTTCACAGGGCATGTCAAGATCAGAGCAACCGCTCTCACTACCAACTCGGTTATCTCAGGCATTTTCTTCGGACCTGCCCCCAGTTCTGGTCCAACAGCCAGCTTTTTAGCGTTGGACATAACAACGCAGGGGAACTGGAAATCCAAATATGGAACCGAAGGTTACAGCCTGGTAGCCGATGCAACGGTGAATCCGGCGTACGTAGTGCCGTCGTCGAGTGGAGCCCAGTACGTCTGGGCCGGATCCACAACGGATATTCGCGCCTTGCAGAGGGCCTCGGGAACAGACCGGCTCGCCGCTACGTGGTACGGTCAGCCGGCTTTTACGATTGACCTGAACTTCACCGATCAGAACTCTCATCAGGTGGCGATTTACGTTCTGGATTGGGATAGCTATGGCCCTCGGGCTCAAACCATCGATGTGCTGGATCCGGGTAACAATGTTTTGGACACCCGAACTATTTCCAGCTTCGTAGGAGGGCAATATCTGATCTGGAACTTCACTGGCCACGTCAAAATAAGGGCAACGGCTCTCACTACCAACTCGGTCATCTCAGGCATTTTCTTCCGCTAAGTGAGACGGTGGCCAATGGGACGGGAGCCGAACATTAGCCGGGCTAATGCTTGTTTGGCTGCGTCTCATTTTCGCATGAGTTTGGCTCCTCAAGTTGAATGTCAGCCCCACCCTTCTGATCCCGAATCCGTTATCTTGAGCCGACCCATGATTCCCAACCGAACGAGTGACAACTATTTTCAAAAATCGTTAATCCCCTAGCCACACCAACTTATAACCCCATTTCGCCCTCTCTTCCCTCCCCTGATTTTGACCCTCGAGGAGTACACTCCAATCAGAAAGAGGCGAGCCGTCGTGCCAACCTCTTTCATGTCAATTCGAGGAGCAACAAAATGTCAACGCAAACTCAGATTGCGGATTCCGAGGGATGGCGATCGGCGTTCCGAACTGATGTCGATCACGATTCCGAAGTGATGCCGATCAGTAATCCGAACTGAAGCCGATCGGTTTTACGGTTGTAGTTCGGAACGGTGATCGGCATGAGATCGGAACGGCGGCGCAAGGCAGCCGTGGCGACTGGGTCCACTAGTAAGTGGAGACTCCCAGTTGCCACAGAAGAGGCTGACTATGCGCAAGTTGAAAGAAGTTCTGCGGCTCCATTCCCTCGGACTGAGCCAGCATCAGATCGCCCGCAGTTGTTCGCTTTCCCAGAGCACGATTCATGAATACGTGTCGGCCGCACAAGCGGCCGGCGTAAAGTGGCCGATACCGGAGGACTGGGGTGATCAAGAGATCGAACGGAGATTGTTCCCCAACCGTCCCGCCCCAGCTGTCTGGCGGAAACACGCGGAGCCGGACTGGACGCAGATCCACCAGGAACTGCAGACGCACAAAAACCTGACGCTGCAACTGGTCTGGCAGGAAGCGCGCGAGAGCAATCCAGAAGGCTATGGCTACAGCCGATTCTGCGAACTATATCGGCGATGGCTGAAGAAGCTCGACCTGGTGTTGCGACAGGAGCATCGGGCTGGCGAGAAGATGTTCGTCGATTACGCCGGAGCCACGATTCCCATTCACGACCCGCAGAGCGGCGAGGTGCATCCTGCCGCCGTGTTTGTGGCGGTGCTGGGCGCCAGCAGTTACACCTTCGCCGAGGCCACCTCAGGACAAGATCTGAGGAACTGGATCGGTTCGCATACGCGGGCCTTCGAGTTTTTCGGCGGCGTGGTCGAAGTCGTGGTGCCGGATAACTTGAAGTCTGCCGTCACGCATCCCAGCTATTACGAACCGGATTTGAATCCCACTTATCGCGACCTGGGGGAGCACTACGGTGTGGCGATTATTCCGGCGCGGCCGTATCGGGCCAGGGACAAAGCCAAGGCGGAGGTGGGCGTTCAAGTAGTCCAGCGCTGGATCGTGGCGGCCTTGCGAAAGCGCAAGTTCTTCTCGCTCGGTGAAGTCAACCAAGCTATTGCGGAGTTGCTGGCGGGGCTCAATCAGCGGCCGTTCCGAAAACGCGAGGGTAGTCGTGCCACGCTGTTCGCGCAACTGGATCAGCCGGCGCTGAAGCCATTGCCGGCCACGCGTTATCAGTTCGGCCAATGGAAGACAGCCCGCGTCAACATCGATTATCACGTCGAAGTGGAGCGGCATTATTACAGCGTTCCCTACACGCTGGTGCACCAGCAGGTCGACGTGCACCTAACCGGGGAGACTCTGGAAGTGCTCCATCGCGGTGTGCGCGTGGCTTCGCATGTGCGCTCCTATGAGACGGCGAAAGCAACTACATTGACCGAACACATGCCCAAGGCGCATCAGAAGTATGTGGGCCGGACGCCGTCGCGGCTAATTGAAGATGCCCAGCGTACCGGTCCCTGCACTGGCCAACTGGTGGAAGCGATCCTGGCAGCCAAGCGCCATCCGGAGATGGGCTATCGGTCTTGCCTGGGGATTCTGCGATTGGCGAAAACTTATCCCGCCGAGCGAATGGAAGCGGCCGCTCAACGTGCTCTGCGAGCGCGCGCCTACAACTGCCAGAGCATGGAATCGATCCTCAAGAACCAACTCGACCGGCTACCACCGGCTAGCGCTCCGGCGGTTCAACCTGTCTTAGACCATGGCAACATACGCGGCGCCGATTACTTCGATTCCCCGCCGGAGGCCGAGCCACCGGTTATTCAGTAAGTCCAAAAGGAGAACATGCTTAACCAACAAACCATCGAGAAGTTGTATGTCATGCGCATGCGTGGCATGGCCGATGCTTTTACTCAACAACAGGAAGATCCGCAGATCACCGAGCTCAGCTTCGAAGAACGATTCGCGCTGATGGTAGACCGGCAGTGGACCTGGCGACAGAACCATGCGCTGCAGCGGCGGCTCAGAGATGGCCGCTTGCAAGGTCCAGTCTGCATCGAAGATATTGATTTTCGCGCTGCGCGAGGGCTCGACAAGCAGGTAGTCCGGTCGCTGCTGAACGACTCGGATTGGGTGCGCCGTCATCAGCATGTTTTCCTGGTGGGGCCAACTGGGATTGGGAAAACGTTCCTGGCGCGAGCGTTCGGACAGAAAGCCTGCCGCGACGGATTCACCGCTTACTTCGCCACAGCCGCACTGTTGTTTCGGGATCTCGAACTGGCTCGGGCCGACGGCAGTTATACCAAGAAGCTTCGGGCACTAGGCCAGGTGGATGCGCTAATCGTTGACGATTGGGCCATGGCGCCGTTGGTCGATACCGAACGACGAGCCTTTCTGGAGATCTGCGATGAGCGATATCTGACTAAGTCGACGCTGCTGACCAGCCAGTTACCGGTGGCGAAGTGGCATGCCCAGATCGGTGATCCTACGGTGGCCGACAGTATTCTAGATCGGCTTGTGCATGCCGCCCACCGGATCGAATTACAAGGAGAGTCGATGCGGAAGAAGAAGCAGAATCGTGGTCCCAAGGAGGGCGAGTAGATGTCGGCCGGTTTGCGACACTGGCCTTCGTTCCGCCCTAAACGCGCCGCGAAAACCGCGGCGCAGGGCTCCACTGCGGCCAGCGCCGCAAACCCACTTACTGCGCGAAAAACCCCGGCGCGGTGGCTAAATAGAACAAAAATGTTGACGGATGTCGATCACTGATTCAAACTGAGAGAGCCTTGCGTCGCTTCGCTCCGATCTGATCGGCATCAAATCGGATTGACTGATCGACATCACTGGAATGCGCACTCAGATCCTGGCCAATCAGGCCAACGCGAAGCACTCTACCGGTCCCAGGACCGAAGCCGGCAAGACCGCCGTCTCCGCCAACGCGACCACCCACGGAGCCACCTCCAAGAACCCGTTCATCAAAGGAGAAAGCCTAACCGAATACCAAAGTCAAATCGACCAATTCGAAGCCGAATTCAAACCCGTTACCGTACACGAAAAGTTCCTCGTCCGGGAGATGGCCGGTGCGGCCTGGCGCCTGCGCCGTCTGCACGTGTGGGAAATGCTCATCCTCGACGACTGCCCGGCCGATGTAAACCCATTCGACGATGACGATCAATTCAGGAAACTGAACCGCGCGCATCGCCACATCCAGTCCTTAGAGCGGTCTTACCATCGCGCCCACCGCGAATTCATCGCCGCCAGAAAGCCCGCAAGTCCTGAAAACAGACCCGCACCAGAACAAAGCCAAATTCCAGTAAAGGCCTTTTCTTTCTTCGAAAACACCTGGAACGGGGAGGTCAACTTCTCTCTCAAGAACCCCGGCCCCGACCGCAGCCTACCGTTTTCGCAGCCAAAGGTAGCAGTGATTGCCGATCCTAGCCGCGGCCGGCGACTTTAGCAACAGGAAATCCAAATATCGCAAAGGAAACAGCAGCCATCCGAGAACGCCATGAACACCAACGCGCCACACCCGCCAGGGCAACAGCAGCTTCACGTATTCCAACGTGAACACCAGCATCGTCGCCGTCGGCCCAGTCCGCCACCCTTCCGCCACTACTTCCATCTCGCCCGCCATTTCTTTCAGACCATCGGGAGTAAAGCGGCGGTAATCGCGTGGATATTCGTGAAATGGATGGCAGAATGGCGTAACCAGATGCACAAATCCGCCCGAAGCCGTCACACGCTCAATCTCGCGTACAACAATTTCGGGAGCCCGCACATGCTCGAGAACAGCATCGCACTCCACCCGTTGAAACAGGCCGCCGCGAAAAGGAAGACAATGCGCGTCTGCAACCACGTCCACGCCCGGCAGAGGAAACAAATCGAGATTCACAAATCCCTCCACCCGCGAACCTGCGCCGCCGATATAAAGATTCCACCGGCCCAGCGGAAAGTCTCGCGGCTCACGCGGATTCGGAACAAATGGAGCGGGCGGCTCAAGCGCGCGGCGCAGTCTCCGCTTCCAACCCGCGGCCGTGCGCGTCCGGTGAAGCTCTTCAACCTGGTTACCGTTCATCTGGGCAATCGAAGAAAGAAGCACGCCCCTTCGCCCGGGCGGGACTTCACCCACAATTCTCCGCCATGGTCGAGCACCGTCTGGCGCGAGAGCGCCAAGCCAAGACCAAGCCCGTTCTTCTTGCCCGCACTCACAAACGGTTGGAATAGCCGTGAAGCGATCGCTTCCGAAATACCCGGTCCGTTATCCTTGACGCTAACGAGAATCACATCGTCCGTCTTTTCCGCCGAAATGTGTACCGAGCCACCGTTGGGCATCGCCTCCAACGCGTTATCGATGAGATTGCCGAACACTCGCTCCATGCGCGACCGCTCGAGTGGCAGTTCGATCTCATCCGGAATCTCGATCGTCATCAAAACCTGCTGCGTCTCAGCCGCCGCCAGGAAATTCTCGTGAGCCGCCCCCACTACCTCCGAGAGCCGGCACAACTCAGCCCCCAAAGTCCGTCCCCGCGTCACGTCAACCAAATCCTGCAACAGTTCCTGAACGCGGCGCGACGAACGGTAGATATTCGCCGCCAGCCGTTTCACCTGGGTGGCCGAGAGATCATCGTCCACCAGCATCTCAGCGCCGCCATAGATGGCAGCCAGCGGGTTTCGCAGATCGTGAACGATCGACGTCGAAAGCCGCCCGATGGTGGCGATACGCTCCTGCCGGATCAATTCGTCCCGCGCGTTCTTCAGCGAGGTGCACATGGCGTTGAACGTCCTCGCCAACCGTCCCAGTTCATCCCCGCTTTCCACATCGACGCGAATGTCGTAGTTGCCGTGTCCAATCTGAGTTGCAGCCCGGTCGAGTTGTTGGACCGGTTGCAGAATCCGGCGCGCCAGAATATAGGTGAGCCCGATACCGGCCAGCATCGAGACAAACCAGATCACGATCACGTTCTGGCGCAAAGTCGCGATGCGTCTACGGGCCGCTTCAAAGGAACGCACGATACGAAGTTCGCCGATCGGTTTTCCGGTCACGTCAGGCAGCGGAGCAACCAGCACGGAATCGCCAGAGTGACCGGGGGCCGCGTCCAGAGTGGACGCGATCACGTTTCCGCCCGAAAGAAACACGAAATCGCTCCCGCCGGTCGCATCCTTGAGTTGCCGCGCCACATTGGCGTCCACAGCGTATCCCGCTACGAGAACGTTCAGCAGTGCCGGCTCACGCCCTGCGCTGACGTACACCGGAGTCACCGCCACCTGATAAAGATGCCCATCTTGAAACAAAAATCCGGACGCCTGTTTCGGGAAACGAGCCGCCGCGGATCGGACAACGGGAAGTTCCCTGTGAACCGTTCCCTGTAGACCGCCAAGTGAAGCAATCACGGCGCCCCTCGGATCTGTTACCAGGAAGAACGCATCGTTCCGCGAAATCTTGTCCCACAGTTCTCCCGCCGTATCGCGAATCGTCGCCTGATCGCCGGTCCCGAAGGCGGCGCGCACATCCGACATGCGGCTGAGAACCAGGCTGATCGAGGTAAGCTTATCCGCGCGGGACTGCCACAGCGATTCATACGCGTGAAAACTTCCCTGCACCTCTTCCTCGAGACCGAGCCGCGTGATTCGAGTCGCATCGTCCTGCACGATCCAGCCGGTGACGGCAAAAATAATTGTGATTGCGATGGAAGTGGAGAGCAGGATCTTCCAAAGCAAAGAGACGCGGGATAGGCGCCGGCCATTCATTGTTTTATGCCGGGATAGAGGTGAACATCGTCCGTGGCAGGGGAGTAGTCACGGCCGTATTTGTTTTTGTGAGGGATCGGAAGATAGCCGCTCTCGGAGATGCTCATCGCCGGCACAGTTAACGGATCGTCGGTCACCGTCACGCGGGAACCCAAAGCCGCCAGCGTCGCCGCGGTCGCACGTTCGTGGAACACATGAACGGTATACTGCCCTGGCGGAACATCTGGGATTTCGAACGATCCATCCCGCTTGGTAGCTGCGAAGTACGGCGTCTTCAACACCAGGATGATCGCGCTCATCGACGAGTGGATATTGCAAAAGATGCGGACCACACCCGGCCGTATAAAGTGAACGCTCTTGGAACTGCCTGGAGGATACAGTCCCACGTCGAACAACTGGCCGTTATAGTTCGAGAACGCGTTGTGAAAGATGGGATCGAAGTTCGGGAAATCCACCACCGTGCCGATCGTCACTACCAACACGTGCGGCGAGAAGGTCTTGCCTTTCTGGACCATCTTCGCGTGGCGCGTCTCCAGGCGCACCGGCAGACCACTCACCGGCTCCAACCAGATAACCACGCCCGAATAGTCCGATTTCTTCCGCACCACCGGGTCGCGTGAATCGCGCAGCTCCACGCGGCCTGAAACAGCCTCCGCGAATAACGAACCGCCCGCGAGAACGGCGCTAAAAAAGATACGCGAAAGCAAGGTCATAGTGTGGATTCAAGCGTGTGCCGGAGCCAAGATAGGTTGTCCGGGTCTGCGACGCTTCAAAGCTCGCAATTACATTTTGCCCAAAGCGGTACATCACGTTTCCCGCATAGACTTGGTTCTTTGCAATCCCGCCAGACAAGAGATCCTTGTTGCGATCATCCTGCAGTCCTGTGTAAAAGTTGAACGAGAGCCGGCCGGTGGCGCGGAATGAAAGCTGCGCCCACCCGCCCATGCTCGAAACAGCGTGGGCCATGCCCGGTTCGACAAAAACGATCCCTTGGCGAAGCGATCCGAGGACAGCGACGTTTTCTCCACCAAAGAACATCCCGGAAAAATCGAACCGGGAGGCCGGCCGGATCAGCCAATCGACCGAGTAAACATCGGATGGAATCGACTGCCCCGCCACATGGCTGCTGCTGACATGAAAGCCCGGAGCCACCTCGATCCGCCGGCCCTCGCCAAACTCGCGCCAGAATTCGAAGCGTCCCTCGAGACCTGGACGCGCCCCGGCAAGCGAACTCTGGTATTCGGCCGGTATCGCGTTCGATCCCTCGCTTGTTTGAAACACGCCGACTTGCGCGCGAAGCCCCGAGTCCGCCCCAAGAGCGAAGCGCTGCTCAATGCGGGCTTGCGGCTCCCACTGCCAGAGATTCCCTGCCCCTGTCAACGGCGATACTCCAACCTGAGCGATGGAATTTGGCTCGCGAGGCGAGATGATCGGCTTATCTTGACCCACCGAGAAAGTCGTATTCTTCCAGTTGAAATCAAGCGACGCAATCCGCAGCCGCATGAACTGGGTTTGCGTCGTGGCTAAGCCATCGAAGAAGTCCATGTAGACCGATCCGCTGATCTTACCTCCAGCGAAGATGTCCGGACCTTGGAACTTCAAGCCAATCACGCTTTGGCGCAATGTGGCCCCCCCGGAAGTTTGTCCGGCGGAGGGCGCCGCGGTTACCGGGTAGCCTTGATTGTTGCTCGATTGACCGTTTAGGAACGCATTGAACAACAGCATCCCCGTGAGTTGAACCGGCAGGCGGTGTTCCGACTCGACTTTCGACTGCGCCTGTTCATCGATGCGATGCTCCGCAACGGCGACCCTTTCTTCCACCGGGGGTTCGGCGGGAGCGGGCTCCGCGGCCGTGGCTCCGGACGCCGCCAGTTCCTTGCGAAGCGACTGCACCTCGGCGAAAAGCGCGCGATTCTGTTCTTCCAGGCGCTCCAAGCGCTCGAGAACCTGCTGCATTTCGGACTTGCTTTGAGCCTGCAGGAATGCCGGCAGACAGAGAAACAAAACGAATGTAAATCTAGGTCGCATTCATCAATTGCTCCAGCTTTAGGCGTACCGCGGCGGGCGAGTACGGTTTGGCGAAGAAGGCGTTGGCTCCGAGGCGCAGGGCGCGCTCCGGCGTTTTTGAATCGCTGTCCCCGCTAATGACGAGAATCGGAAGGCGTGAATGGCGCGGCTCCGACCGGACACGGGCGATCAGCTCAAACCCATCCATCCGCGGCAGATGAAGGTCGGTGATCAGCGCGCTGACCTCCTCCTTCAAGAGGACATGCAGCGCAGCCTCGGCCGTGGGTGTGGATTTGATCACGAGATCGGGGAGCGCGTGCAGCGCGATTTCAAGAGTGGTCGCGCAAAGATCGGCATCTTCGACGACCAGGATAATACGAGAAGCAGGAGTCATGGCAAAAAGCGGTAACCAACTCCGTGAAGGGTAATGAAATGGCGAGGCGCGTTGACGTCAGGCTCCAGCTTTTGACGCAACCGCACCACATGCGCATCCACAGTTCGTGTATTGGGGAACGACTCGTAGCCCCAAACGGAATTCAGAATCATGTCACGGGTGAGAGCACGCTCGGGATTCTGCAAAAAGAAGGTCAGGAGGTTAAACTCGGCTCGGGTCAATTTGATTTCGTCCCCACGGCGGCGGACCACACGGCGATCGAGATCGACTTCCACGTCCGCGAATGCGATAACTTTGTTATCGTCGGCGGCGCTCCGCCGGAGCACCGCCCGAATCCTGGCCAGCAGCTCACGGGTTCCGAACGGCTTCACCACGTAATCGTCGGCGCCGATCTCCAGCATGAGGACCTTATCGACTTCGTCGCCAATTGCGCTTAGCACGATGAGAGGCGTCCGAACGCCGGAGGCGCGGAGCTGCTTGCATACCTCCACGCCGCTGATTCCCGGCATGCGGAGATCGACCAGGATAAGGCTCGGCTTCATGGTGATGGCTTCCTGCAGACCCGTCTTACCATCAGCGGCCAGAATGGGCCGAAAGTCTTCTTTTTCGAGCATGAGACCGATCGTGTCGCGCAGGTTCTCGTCGTCGTCGATCACGAGGATAGTTTGCATAGCAGTACTGATTGTAATGAACTGCGAGGGACCAGAAACGTGGCCTCAGGGTTAAGCTGCCAATTTCACATTTTTTTTACAACTCGGCAACGATTGCCAAGCCGATTGACCGTAGCATCGTGTAATGGACATGGTCCGTGGTGTTGCTTCAGAGGTTTAGTCGCGGATCAGGTTAGGGTTGCCCCAGGCAACTGATGGGGTGGCGCAGGGCGAACGGTTCGGAGAGGTTTTACGGGGGCCTCTCCGAGCTCTGCGTTCAAACCTACTACAAGCCTTTCTTGGCGAGGAACAACACCAGGTCGACCACACGGCAGGAATAGCCCCACTCGTTGTCATACCAGGCAACCACTTTCACTAAATTCCCATCGAGCACTTTGGTCAGCAGCGAATCCACGATCGAACTGTTCGGGTTGTGCAACATGTCGGAAGAAACCACTGGATCCGCCGTGTAGGCAAGAATGCCTTTCAGCTCTCCCTCGGCAGAGGCCTTCAGCGCCTTGTTCACTTCCTCGGAGGTCGTGTTCTTATCGGTAACGGCGACCAGATCCACAACCGATACGTCCGGCGTCGGCACTCGCATGGAGTAGCCGTCGAGTTTCCCTTTAAGATCGGGCATCACGAGACCAATGGCCTTCGCGGCTCCGGTCGAAGTCGGAATCATGTTCACCGCAGCGGCGCGGGCCCGGCGAAGATCTTTGTGCGGAAAGTCGAGCACCGGTTGATCGTTCGTATAGCTGTGGATCGTCGTCATCGAGCCCTTGAGAATCTTGAAATTCTCGTGCAGGACCTTCACCACGGGAGCCAGACAGTTGGTAGTGCAGGAAGCATTGGAAATCACGTTGTGCTTCGACGCGTCGTACACATTGTCGTTGACGCCGAGCACCAGGGTGACATCTTCGTTGGTGGCGGGAGCGGAGATGATGATCTTCTTCACCGGACCGCGGAGATGCGCTTTGGCCAGGTTGGCGTCGGTGAACTTGCCTGTGGATTCGACAACCACCTGCGCTCCGACGGACGGCCAGTCGATCTGCGCCGGATCCTTGATAGCGAAAATCCTGATCCGCTTGCCACCGACGACTACGGCATCCGCCTCAGCGTGGACGTCTTCCTTCAACATACCGAGAGTGGAATCGTATTTGAGGAGATGGGCCAACGTCTTCGTGTCGGTGAGATCGTTCGCCGCGACAAATTCAATATCCGGATTGTGAAGGCCCGCTCGAACAACGTTCCGTCCGATGCGGCCGAAGCCGTTGATGCCCACTTTGATAGCCATTACTTAGTTACTGCTCCTTTAGATTTTTTTGGGGTTCTACTTATTTTACTGTGCGATCTGGTCGTGACAGAATTTACAGTCGATGCTCGCCTTGTGTTCGCGGTGGCAATCCATGCACGCGCCCATGGAAGTATTGCCTTCTTTGGCGATCACATCGCGTTCGGCGACAGGGCCATGACAATTATCGCATTTGGCTCCGGCATTCAGATGCGCACGATGACTGAAATCGACGAAGCTGGGGATCTGATATACGCGTACCCACGGCACAGGTTTGTTGTCACGCGCGAAGGCAGCCAGTTTCTGAATGGCCGCGCTATCCTTCTTCACATTCTCGTGGCAGCCCATGCAGAAAGACGTGACCGGGAACCCCATCATCTCGCCGGGATCGGCGTTCTTGTGACAGTTGGTGCACTTCAATCCGAGCGCTATATGTGTCTTGTGACTGTACGGAATCGGCTGCTGAGGCGCCACCGCGAGGAGGTACAGCAACAGTGCGGTGATGCTAGACATTGCCCTTCTTCATCTCGCCGGCCAGATATTCGGAGGCGCGCATGGAAAGCGCGAGGATAGTCAGCGTAGGGTTCTGTGAGCCGCCCGAGACGAAAGCGCTGCCATCGGTGACGAACAGGTTTTTGATGTCGTGAGTCTGGTTGAATTTGTTCAGCACAGACGTCTTCGGATTCTCTCCCATACGGCAGCCGCCGAGTTCGTGAATGCTCTCGCCTGGCGGCACCATGTGCCAGTGCTTGTCGATCACTTGGAATCCCGCGCTGTGGCAGAGTTCTTCGCCGACGTTCATCGAATCCTTGGCCATTTCGAATTCGTTGTCAGTATATTTATGGGTGATATGAAGCGCTGGGATGCCCCATTCGTCTTTCACATCGGGATTCATGCGGATGTGATTCTCCCGGCGCGCGACGACTTCGCCCATGGTCGTCATGCTGAACGACGAGTTGCTTAGTTCCTGCAACTCCTTGGTGAGTTCTTCCCCGTACAACGGAATATTTTTCGGGTTCGGCGTGCCCCCGCTGCCGAAATCGTAGGCATATCCACGGACGAACTTCTTCTCGCGAGTATTCAGATTGCGGAAGCGCACGATGTACCCGCCTCCGCCCATAAGACCGCGCGGCGTACGGCCACGCGCTTCGGGGACGATCGCATTGACGACGCCCTTGACGTAAAACTGGTCGAAAATGTAGTGTCCCAGGACGCCGCTGGAATTTGCCAGTCCGGAGTTGAGCAGAAGACGTGAACTTTCGAACGTGGATGCGCCGAGGATCAGGGCGCGCGCTGGAATTGTGTACTCCTCTTTCGACACACGATGAACGAACGAGACGCCGTTGACGAGGCCGGTGTTCTTGTCCGTTGTGATCTGGCGGACCACGGCGTTGGTTACTAGTTGAAGATTGCCTGTAGCCATCGCTTCGGGAAGGAGCAGGTTTGCGGAACTGGCCCAGGTGCCTGTGGAGCGGCGTTGTTTCGTGGTCGGGATGTTCATCTTCTTCGCCGCGGCGAGAAAACGCTGGACGCTCGTCGAATCGGTGGATGAATCTTCGAGGAAGATGCCGTCTGGGAGTTGTGGAAAACCCTCTTTGCGGCCGGAGACTCGGAAGATGGGCTCGACGCGATCGTAGTAGGGCGCGAGGTCCTTGTAGGAGATGGGCCAATTGTCACTAGCGCCGTCATGATCGTGGCATTTGAATTCGTAATCGCTTAGACGCCAGGAGGCGCGGCCCCAACGCAGTGTCTTGCCGCCGGTCATGCGGATGCGGACCCAGTTGTATTGATCGCCGGCATCGTAGGTGTACGGATTCTGGCGTTCGTCGGCCCACAAATTCGCGTCGAATTCAGAGGCTTGCACGACGTGGGGAAATCGGCCCGGCTGACCGAAGCCGCGGTATGGCAATTCGAAGACTGGCTTGAGTACGCGGTGGCGCTGGAGATCAAGCATCGGGCCGGCTTCGAGGATGACGCACGGCACGCCGAGTTTTGTGAGAGTGTAGGCCGCCATGCCGCCTGAGGCGCCCGAACCGATGATGACTACAGGTTGATCGCTGGGCATTTTCGGTTCTCCTTATTCGACCGGACCGTAGTAATAGTTGAGACCGCTGGAACCGCGTGATCGGCTGCCCATTGCGGTGGCGTGGGCGCGCGAATTGACGGTGGCGCGGAAGAAATCCTCCTTGGCGGCGAGGAGGAAACGCGCCAGTGGATCGGACGGCTCTTCGTATGTACGCGGCGCGCGGAGAACGGCTAGCAGCGGGGTTGTGTCCGCGTCGGAGAGTTCAGCGAAGGGCTTGCCTGCTGTCTTCTTCGCGCTCGCATTTAGGAGGTCGAGGCCTTGCGTATAAAGCGACTGGCGATCGGCGGGGGATTGGGAGATCAGAAACTCGAGAAATCGGGGAGCTTCGGCCTCGCGGCTGCCGGGCATGAGGATGACGCCGAGGCGATCGAGTGCGGCGAATTGATCGTGCTGAAAGAAGTGTTGATGGGCCTTCGCGACCAGGTCGGGCGCGGTCTCGGCGACCGAAAGTGTCTCGGGTGCGGCCTTCGATTCGCCTCCGTAGGTGGCTTGCGCGGGGGCTGGCGTTGGAGTAGCGGCCAATGCCGGCACAGCCAGCAGGGATTGGAGCATTCGTCTGCGTTTCATGTGGGCTTTTATTACTATATGCCGGGCGGCGGACAGACTGGTGGTGCATGCTGCCCTTCCCGAATTGCCGCGGCCCGCGGTGGTGGTCATAGATTCGCTCTCGACTATGGTTTAGCATCCGTTTGCGCGGACTGGTGCGTGGGAGAGACGGATGTTGATGAGGCGGGGGCAGTTTTCACTTGCTGAATTGTTGGAACGTGATTTTTGATGGGAATTTCAGGGTTGGGATGTCGGGCGGGACCTCCGGGACGGACGTTGGTGGTTCGGGCTTTACTTCCTCCGTGATTTTGGGGGTTACGTTAGAGATTTCGACGATTTTGCGCGGTGTCACGCTTACTAACGTGGGCGGCCCTGTGGGGGCGTTACCTTCGTTTGGCATCGGCACACAACGGACGCGACGCCCGCGGTCGACGCCCTGCGCGCGTTGCATTCTGAAGGCGGTTCGGGACTTGTACGAGAGTCTCTCGACACAAGACCGGGAGTTGTGGACGGCTGCGAGAAGTGAATCGCCTTCTACTTGTGCCGGTAGGTGATTCTGCCTTTGGTCAGATCATAGGGTGACATTTCCAGCGACACCTTGTCGCCGTTCATGATTTTGATCCGATTGCGCCGGAGCCGCC
Organism: Bryobacteraceae bacterium; assembly: GCA_963770345.1. GTDB lineage: Bacteria > Acidobacteriota > Terriglobia > Bryobacterales > Bryobacteraceae > CAVYPH01. The sequence continues at coordinate 304,893 of CAVYPH010000006.1, forward strand.
CCGCCATGGTGGCCAGCACTGTCCGGCCAGCCTCCAATTCTATTGAGAACATCCCGGCCTTGAACTTTTCAACGACTCTTCCCATTAACTCGATTGCTTCTTCTTTTCCAGAACCGTTACGTGCTGAAAGGTTCGCAGGTGTGGCGTGAGCTTGTCTCATGATGTGGATGCCGGTTACCAGCGGTTGCTCTGGCCCCGGCCGCCCCCGCCGCGGTTTCCGCCACCGCCGGCAGTTTTCGCACGAGCTTCGTTGATGGTCAGATTACGGCCGTCGAGTTCGTGACCGCTGAGTGCGTTGATGGCGCGATCCCCTTCGGCATCGTTGCCCATCTCGACAAATCCGAAGCCTTTGGGTTGACCAGTGTCCCGGTCGGTTACGATGCTGACTCGATCAACGGATCCGTAAGGAGTAAACAACGAGCGAACGGAATCTTCGGTGGTTCCGAAGGATAGATTGCCGACAAAAATGTTTTTCATTTGGTTTCCTTGCTAAATTGAACAACGGTTAATCGGGGCAGGATCAGAAGGCGGTTGGACCGGAATCGAAAGATGCCTAAATCAGTGAACTTGCACTACTGCTCTATCTTGACACAGAACTGGGCGGCGGTGGCCGGAGAACTTAACACGACAATGGGCTATGTCAAGCTGATGCGATCTATACGGGATCGTTTTGGTCCAGGAGTATTAGAATTAGAGCTTCGATTCGTACACTCCGGAGGCGAATCGCTTCCTGCGTACCCGATTCCCATTAGGGCGCGGGCAAGGTACGCAGAAGGGGTATCGAGGACCCGGCCGCGCGACCCGATCAACGCTTTTATTTGACGATTATGGTGAATATCAAGTAGGGGGAACCTAGTGATAGAAAGGAGAGCACAACGCTGAAACGTATCGTGATTGGCGTCGCCGGTTTGTGGCTTGGAGTCGCTAGCCAAGCGGTCGCACAAAGGCGGTGCGCCGAACTGGAAGGCGCGAAGCCGCAAGCGCACCTCGAGTACTTGCAGCGTGATCGGTCCACGTTAAATCCGTCGTGCATCATCAACGCGATGGGCGAGATCAGTTTGGCCATCGAGGGGCAACGTTTTGATCGCCATACGGAAGGCGTCAAGACATTGACGTATCTAGATTATCGTGTGCCTGACGAATCGAAATTGAGTGGTGCTCTTTCTCTTAACCGAAACCCATACCCTGCATCCAATGCCCTATCTATTATCGGGAAGCCGGTAGTGCCGGCACTAATTGAGGCGATCGCAAATTCGGCAACGTCGGATATAGCGCGATCTAATGCTATCGGAGTCATAGTCGCGCTCCACAGCCGGGAGGACCTAAGCGAGGCCGTCCGCGTACTACGACGAGCTGCCAAGGCCAAGGAGTCGGCGGATTGGGAAGCCTCTCAGCGGCTGTCGGACGCCGCCCAAAAAACGGCAGGGATGTGCCGGGGGCTGATGACAAACGCCTGTATGGATGCCCTCTACAGCAAGGATGAAAAGTAATATCCCGCCATCCTAATCGGAGCAAGGCGCTTGGATCGGTCCTCAGCGTATTACTATCTGTGCAACCCTAGAGTTCCGCTGGTAGTTCGCTGATTAGTAGAGCATAACGGGCACCGTCCAGACGGGCTTCAGCGTGACTACCTCCGTCTCTATTCCAACGAGTACGTTTCCAATCACAATTACAGTCCGGAGCGGCTCCCTGAGCCACTCGACAGTTGCGTTCCTAACGATAATGCAGCCAGCGCCGGCGACGATGGTGAGCCCTGGATGGGGAAGCATTCTGACCAACACCGCCGCGACGTTTGTGTGGACTGAGAAGTGCGGAAGGCAAAAGACGTACCAACTTTTGGTCCGCGAATATTAGAGCTTCGATTCGCACGGTGCGGGGCGAGTCGCTTCTCGCATTCTCTATTCCACCCACGGCTTCATACTGCAACGCCGCGGCTCTGAAGTGTAACATGAGGCGTGGATCTTCCCGTGAACCCGCCGATCGCACCGATGCTCGCCAAGCGAGTTGGGGAGCTGCCGGAGGCCGGAAGATGGCTGTTCGAACCGAAGTGGGATGGATTTCGAACATTAGTGTTTCGCGACGGGGATGAAATCCTGATTCAAAGCCGCGACGAAAAGCCGTTGAACCGTTACTTCCCGGAGTTGCTCGAGCCTTTGCAGTCGTCGCTGCCGCCCCGCTGTGTGCTCGATGGCGAAATCGTCATTGTGAAGAACACGGGGTTAGATTTCGACGCGCTGCAACTCCGTCTGCATCCCGCCGCATCGCGCGTGACGCTGCTGTCTCACGAAATTCCGGCGTCAATCGTGTTCTTTGACCTTCTGAGCGAAGGCGATCGGGATCTGCGGGGCTTCCCGTTTGAAAGCCGCCGGCGCGAACTTGAGACTATGCTTTCCTCCGCGGCACCGCCAATTCATTTAACGCCGGCAACCCACGATTCGGGTGTCGCGTCGGATTGGTTTCGCCGTTTCGAGGGCGCGGGCCTCGATGGCGTCATGGCCAAACCGCTCTCCGGAACTTACGAGCCGAACAAGCGCGTCATGCTCAAAGTGAAGCACGAGCGCGAATGTGACTGTGTTGTTGCCGGTTTCCGATGGCACAAGAAGGGCGATAAGACGCAAGTCGGGTCGCTGCTGCTCGGCCTTTTCGACGATTCCGGCGCGCTACAGCATGCCGGTGTCTGCGCGAGCTTTGCGGAAGACCAGCGCGTTGAGCTTACTGAATTTCTGGCGCCGTATCGCAAGAATGCGCTTGCCTCTCACCCGTGGAGAATGTGGGCGGAACGCGGAGCCGCGGCCGGGGAAGCGGACCAGCGCATGCCGGGCGGACAGAGCCGCTGGAGCCAAGGCAAGGATCTTTCATGGGAGCCGCTGCGGCCGGAACTCGTGGCCGAAGTCAATTACGAGCACATGCAGGGCAACCGCTTCCGTCACATGACGCATTTCAAGAGGTGGCGCACCGATAAGAAGCCGAGCGATTGCACTTATGCACAACTCGAGGTCGTCGCGCCGCAGGAATTGGCGGCGATTTTCTCGACGGCCGCTGACCGGGCGCCGCGATCAGGCGGTCTTCTTTGCTGCGCGCTTCTTTGGGACGTGCTTCGTGCGCCACTCGCGCGTTGGATCGTCGTCCGGGTCGGGAGTCTCCTGCGGTGGACGCAGCGCTTCCGGGACGTTCCGCAGGTTCACCCGGATTCGAGTCCACGTGGACGACGCGCCTCGCATGGAATCGACCAGTACGTCGTCTACGGCGAGAAATTTGGCGGCTTCGGCATGCTTCTCTTTCCACCTTTCGAGGCCAGCCAGCGCAGCCTCCTTCGCGGGTGAATTCGCAACTGTGAGGAGTGGCATCTTCGTCCGAGGCTGCCTGGCGGCGGACTTGGCACGGGAAGGCGCCACGCGCGGCGCTTCGCCTTCCATCTTGCGAAAGTGCGGCGGCCAGGGCGCGTCGCCGAGCCCCTCGGCCTCATCCTTTGCGGCCAACTCCAGCAACTTTTCGAGGGAACCGGGAGCCGCGTCCATGCCGGCGTGCGGGTCGCCAATCTCCGCGAAGCGCTTCGGAACAGTCAGCACCGTGAAGGCGGCCGGATCGCAGTCAGGAACCTCCTGCCACGTGAGCGGCGTAGACACACGGGCGTCGGGGAGCGGGCGGACCGAATACGCGGAGCAAGTGGTACGGTCCTTCGCGTTCTGGTTGTAGTCGAGGAACACGCCATGACGTTCCTCCTTCCACCATTTCGAACTGGCTATGGCGGGGGCGCGCCGCTCGACTGCACGCGAGAGCGCGATTGCCGCGCGGCGTACTTCGGTGAAGGTCCAGCGTGGTTCAATCCGCACATTTACGTGCATCCCGCGGGAACCGCTTGTCTTGGGCCAACCGCGCAGGCCGACATCGTCGAGAAGCGACTGAACCTCCAGCGCAACCTTGCGGACATCGTCCCAACCCACGCCGGGGCCTGGATCAAGATCGACGCGCAACTCGTCGGGATGCTCAAGATTTCCGGAGCGCACGGCGTGCGGGTGGAGTTCGATGCAGCCCAGGTTGACGATCCAGGCAAGCCCGGCTGCGTCATCGACGACGATCTCTTCGGCGGTCCGCCCCGAGGGGAATGACAGAGTGGTGGTCCGCAGCCATGAAGGCCGTTCGGTGGGCGCGCGCTTCTGAAAAAAGGCTTCGCTTTCGGCGCCGTTTACGTAGCGTTTGAGAACGATGGGACGGTCCCGGATTCCGGCAAGGGCGCCAGGCGCAACGGACAAATAGTAGCGCACAAGATCGAGTTTTGAAAGCTGCGTCTGACGCGAGAAATATAGCTTGCCGGGGTGCGTCACCTGGACCTCGCGTCCCCCGATGGAAAGTACTTCGGCGGCTTCTTTGGTCACAAGAACAGGCTAACAATTATTCGCGCGAACCTTCAGAACATGAAACGCAGCGCCATCTGGTAGATCCGTGGATTAAAGATATTGCCCTTGTCGCCGCCGGCCGGAACGAGCGAGCCGAAATCCGTTGCCGAGGCGTTGAATCCCGGATAGATGGTCGTGTAGTAGGGGCTGGCGATCAGGTTGAACGCTTCGGCGCGAAACTGGGCCTGGAAACGCTCCTTGTAGCGGAAGTTCTTAAACAGGGAGAGATCGACCGCGTGCTGTCCCGGTCCGCGCATCGTGTTGCGGCCCACCGTCCCCAATGTCCCGAATGCGGGAGTCGCGAAGGCCGCCGTGTCGAACTGCTGGTAGATGGTCTTCTGGAAGCCGCTGGGATACGGGTTGCCGACCAGGTTTTCGCGTTCGACGTTCTTGTCGTTACCGGTCTGCGACCGGTCGTCGCAATAACAGGAAATCGTGAACGGAAGTCCGTCGGCGATCGTGAGGATCGAGTTCGCCTGCCAGCCGCCCAGGATCGCGTTGACGACACTTCCGGAGTTGAGCCAGCGCTTGCCTTTGCCGAACGGTACTTCGTAAAGCACGCTGGCGATGAAGCGGCGCGTCTGGTCATAGGCGGCGACGCGCCTGCTCCAGATTCTTGGCGGTAGGCATATTGCGGAACGTTCTTCACGTCGCCGCCCTGCGTCTGGATCTCGGAGACCGTGTCCATCGTCTTGCTCCAGGTGAAGGCGGTGAGTAACTGCAAGCCATTGTTGAAGCGTTGTTCCAGCTTCGCCGTCAGCGCATTGTAACTGGACTGATTGTCGTTGATATACGTCGCCAACTGCGGGATGAAGTTCGAATAGGGAACCCGGCTCTGGATGGGGGAACAGGACGTGGGGTAGGTCCCGGCCGGGCACTGCGAAGCGAACTGATTGCTGTTGTTGGGATTTCCCGTGGTCGGCGGCAAAAGGGCGTTGTTGGATTCAGCCTGGCGCTGGCCGCGCAGTCCGTGGCTTCCCTGGTAGCCGATCTCGAGCAGCATCCGCTGCCGGGGTTCAAACTGGAGATTCAAGCCCCAGTTTTGGGTGTAGGGCGTCTTGTTGTTCGGCAAAGCATACTGCAAACCTTGACCGAAACATTGATTGGTGACCGTGATTTTACCGGTAGCCGGATCGGTGGAAGTGGTGGCCGGCGCCTGGCAGTAGGGCGCGACGAATTGCCGCTGTCCGATCGGCAGAGGCGCGGGGAACAGCGTTCGCATGTCGAGCGGAGGCTGGCTTTCGAGTCCGTTCACGCTCGGCAGCGTCGGCAGAATGTAAGGCTGGTTGACCGTATAAGGGAGCACGTCGTAATAACGATCCAGCACGTCGTAGAAAATTCCGTAGCCGGAGCGCACGACAATGCGGCTGGAGTCGGCGCAGCGGCCGCCAGGCCAGCCCGATGCGCGGAGCGAAATCCTTGTAGTCGGGGTTGTAGACCGAGTTGGACGTACAACAACTGGCGAAGATCGGATTGTTCACCTGATCGACGAAGTTCTTGTCCGCGATAGAGAGCCCGGCCGCCCGGATAGCTGTAATCGAACGTCTTTCCGCCGCCGGAGCGCTCAGTACCAGGGGCCGCGATACTCCCAGCGCAGGCCGACGTTCACGGTCAACTGCGGACGTGAGGTGGATATCGTCCTGTACAAACAGATTGACGTCTTTGTTCCAGAACCGGCCGGCGCCGGAATCAAACGGAGTGCCCGCCGCCAGGCTCGCGTAGCCCAGCAGGAAGTCCGCAAATCCGTTACCGGTGTCCGGCCTTCCGGCAACCTGGGAGAGAGTGGGATTCCGGGCCGTATATTCGCCGTTGAAAGTGATGACGCCGTTGCCCTGAAAGCCCGGAGATATCGGTGTTGCGCCCGCGCCGGAAATCGACGCCCATCTTCACATTGTGCTTGCCGGCGGTGAAGCTGACAGATGCTCGACGTAATGCTGAATGTCCGAAATATTCAGGAACGGCACCGAGCCGCCGTTGCCGATGCTCGAGTACTGCGTCCCGGTGAGGATCGCCGGCAGCGCGGCATAACCCGGATCCAGGTTTTTCAGTCCGGCGTCCTGCCAGTAAACGATGCCGCTGGCCTCGGTCTCGAAGGTCTGTCCGAAGTTGAAGTGGTTGTAGGCCAAACGCAGTTCATTCACCAGGCGCGGCGAGAACACGTGCGTCCATTGCGCCGACGACATCCAGCTTACCTGCCCGGTGGTGAGGCCCGAAAGAGGCACCAGGTTGGGAATGGGCGCGGCCTCGCTGGCATGCAGAAGTTGCCAGGAGATACGGTCCGCGGCGGAAAAGTTATGGTCCGCGCGGACGCTGTACTGATCCGTATTGACGTGCGATTCCAGCGCGCCGGTGTAGTTGTTGCACGGGACTCTGGCAGGCGAACGTCGGCGACGGCCAATACTTGATGAGATTGGCGCTCTGGGGCGCGAAGCGGCTGGCCGGAATCTGGTTCCCGGCAAAGGGCGTCTTCGCGACGGGCAGGCTGGCTCCGGGAGTGAGCATGGCGCTGAGCGGATCGAATAGCTGCGTCGGCCAGGTGCTGAAGTCTCCCTGCCTCTCGGCCGCGGTGGGCATCTGGGTCACGCCGTAACTGCCGGAAGCGCGGCGGCCTCCGTTGTAGCTGACGAAGAAGAAGGTGCGGTTGCGGCCATCGTAGAGTTTCGGCAGGAAAACGGGACCGCCCGTGACGAAGCCGAACTGATTCTGCTTCAGCGGCGTCTTGGTGTGAAATCGCGGCTGGAACTTCTGCAGTGCGTCGTTGCGCAGGAAGTCCCACAGCGAACCGTGGATGTCGTTGGTGCCGGATTTCATCGCGATGCTCACCTGCCCGACTCCGGTTCCGAATTCCGCCGAGTAGAGCGCGTTCTGGAGCTTGAACTCGTCCACTGCTTCGATGGCGGGAATCTGGCTGGGGTACTGGAACAGCGGCTCGTTCATCGACACGCCGTCCACCAGGTAGGAAACCGAAGAGGGGCGGGCGCCGTTGATGCTGACCAGGCGGAGGCTGTCGTTAAATCCGCTGAGGCGGATGGACGCCGAAGTCGCGATGCCGTCGTGGGGCTGGGTGACGCCGGGATTCAGGCTCAGCAGATTTCGGAAGTCGCGTCCGTTGAGCGGCAGTTCGGTCAATTGCCGCGTGGTGACTACTTGCCCGATGGTCGCGTTGTCGGTTTGGACCAGCGATGTGTATTCCTGGACGGTAACCGACTCGGACGTGTCACCGACCGGAAGGTTGAGGTCGACGCGCACCGTCTGGTTGACGCTCACGGTCACCGGTTCGATGGTGACTCGCTTGAACCCGGGGTGTTCGCAGGCGACCGAGTAGATTCCCGGCGGCACGCTGGGCACGAAATAGTTTCCCGAGGCGTCGGTCTCCAGCCGGGAAGTGACGTTCGTCTGCGTGTTGGTTACGGTGACCGCGGCTTGTGGAATCGCCGCGCCCGCGGCATCGCGAACCAGGCCGACGAAAGCGCCGGCGGAGGTCTGAGCGCAAAGAGATCCGCTGGTGAGCGCGAATGCCAGCAGGCAAAAGCCCAGCAGGCGGATACGAAACAGATCGTTTCATCGGTAAGCTCCTTGTGGCGAAACTTACGCAGTTTCCATTTAGAGGCGACGGAGACTGTCACACTCTGTATCGTTCTATTAGAAGGCTGCTTTCGGGTGGAGTCAAGCGAAATTGAGCGTAATTTATTCCAAACCTTCGCGATGCAACAACGCTTGCAGATTTCGCGAGCCATGAACGACCGCAGAATCTCCACACCGTTGGGCAATGGTGCTGTGAGCCGCCACCAAAAACCGGTGGCCCAATTCGGCGTTCGCAACGGTGGCGTAGTAATAGGCTTGGTCGTCGAGATCCTGGTCCGCTCTGGGCCGGACAACGTAGCGGCTTTCGCTCACTGCGTGCCGTTTTTTTTCAGACGTTCATCCAGGTGGCGGTGCTTCTCTTCCCAGTAGCCAGGTCCAACTTCGATAGATTCCCCGGAACTCAGTCCTTCGAGAGCGAGTCCTGTGACTTCGTCCTCCGCAGACTGCTCGGCGTTGACTAGCCGCTCGATGTAAGCGGTGACGGAGAGTCCCTCGGTTTCGGCTCGTTCCCGGAGCCGCTGCTCAACTTTTGGGTCAATTGTGATGGCCATGATCCGCACTCGCTGTTTTGTTGGTTCTAATTTTGTCGGGCCGGAGCTTACCTCTCCTTGAGATACTCATGCACAAACTGGACCGACATCGATCCTTCGCCCACCGCCGAGGCGACACGCTTAACGGAACCAGACCGTACATCTCCGGCAGCGAACACACCCCTCCGGCTGGTCTCCAGTAGAAACGGCGATCGCGTGGCGGACCAATGAGGCGACTGCGCCACGGCCGCTCCTGTTTTGACGAAGCCTTTGGCATCGCGCTCGATCTCTTCGGGAAGCCAATCGGTTCTCGGGTCCGCTCCGATGAAGCTGAATACTCCTGGAGTCTCTACCGTCTGCCGTTCTCCCGTCTTGGCGTTGAGGATTTCGATTGACTTGAGATGACTGTCGCCCCGCATGCTAGTAATCGTTGTGTTAGTCAGCAGCTCGATATTCGCCGTCTGCTCGATGCGGCGGACAAGATAGCTCGACATGTTCTTATTCAGGTCGTCGCCGCGAATTAGAATTAGCACCTTCAGAGCGTGGCTGGCCAGGAAAACAGCGGCTTGACCCGCGGAGTTGCCGCCACCCACCACTACCACCGTGCAGCCGCGGCATATCAGGGCCTCGGCCGGTGTGGCGGCGTAGTAGACTCCGGTTCCTTCGAACAGCTCACAGCCTTCGACGTCCAACCGGCGATATTGAGCTCCGCTGGCGATCAGGAGGCACTTGGAGGTAATCGTTTCACCGCCGCCGACCTGGAGAACGGAGTATCCATTCTCGAATGTCAGGCGGCACGCCGCGGTGGGAACGGAGAGGTGCGCGCCAAACTTGTTTACCTGCAGGGTGGCGCGGTCGACGAGTTCGGCGCCGGTCAAGCCAGTGGGGAAGCCGAGATAGTTTTCGATCCGCATGCTGCCGCCCGCCTGGCCTCCGGGTGCGCTGAGATCGAGCAGCGCCGTCTGGAGGCCTTCGGAGGCGCCATAGACCGCTGCTCCCAGTCCCGCGGGGCCTGCCCCGACGATAAGCAGATCGTAGACGACTTGCTCCAGCGGCTGATGAACGCCGATCTCATCAGCCAACACCTGATTTGACGGATTTCGTAGCAGGACCATGTGGGCGCAGGCTATGACGGGCGTGTCGGCCTCTGTCACACCGAACTGCTTGAGGAGCTGGTCCACCTGCGGGTCGGTTTCCAGATCCACCCACGTGAACAGCACGCGATTCTTGGTGAGAAAGTCGCGGACCCGAAAGGTGTCGGGAGAGTAACGCGATCCGATGACTCGCAGGCCGATGAAATCCGGCGACTCGCGGATAAGCTGCCGGCGCGCGATGAACGCCTGAAGAATAATATCGCCGAGGCCGGGGCACTGATTCAACACATGTCGAAGGGTGGCTCCGGAGATTTCGTAAGCTTCGCAATCTCCCCGTGCGATCGCGGTGATAATTGACGGCATCCCGGTCAAATGCGAGATGTCGCCTGTGAACTGGCCTTTATGATGCACGGCGAGCGTCCTCGGCTGGTCGCCGGAACTGTCCACTATCTCGATTTCACCCGACTTAACGACGAAGAATTTCACGTTGCGCTCACCTACCGTGATGAGCTTTTCGCCATCCCGGTAATGCTTGGGCGCGACATGCGTACAATTGGCCAGTTGGGCGATTTGAGCCTCATCCAGAATCGGAAAGGCGATGGACTGTAGATTGTGTTCAGCCATAAATTGAAGGCCGGTTACTCCTCGCCGGCGAATACTTTTGCGTAGCTCTTGCCGTAGGGATAGAAACGCTGCTTTTCGCCCCGTTCCCAAGCGGCTTTCAGTTCAGGACTGGTGATGTCCCAGTCAGGGCGGCACTTCTTTGTCACTGCCCGCAGATCCTGGCGAAGCTCCTCGAGGGTCGGACGGCCGAAATACCAATACCCAACGTAAATCTTGAACACGATGAGCCCCGGCTCCAGGACGATGGTATGCGGGATCATTGGATCGTGCGTAGGGTCGGTGTATTCCGCTATATCGAGATCCTCCTGTACTTTGCGTCCGGCATCGGACAAAAACGTCCAATGCGCTCCCACACCTGTACGATATTCGTTCGTCTCGATCAAATTGTCGGTGCTGATGGTGACGAGGCGGCAGTAACCAACCTCCATCTCGTGATGAAGTTGGAGCAGATTCTCCGCCTGCCGACGGTCTTTTGGGCAGAAGCCACCGCGGCTGAGCACTACGATCATGGGATCTGCGCCTTGCAGAGCGGAGAGCTTGCGGTGTGTGCCGGTTTGATCGGATAGTTCGTAATCGGGAAATGTCGCACCAGGAACGATGTCGGCTCGCATGAAACCTCTACCTCTCGTTGGATTCAGGGAAGGGCCGTGAGGGCCTCTTTAATTTCATTGTAGGCGGGCCGTCAAGGGGTGTAGCCCGAACGGAATAGTATCGAGAATTGTGAGTTAAGGTCCATTTGAATGGATCGCCCTGAATGGAATACTGCAATGGATGAAACGCATCAATATTGCTACAGGAATCCTTTTTTTCATTGGATTTGCGGCCAATGCAACAACCATTACCTTCGCTAGCGGCGATGGAGTGGGCGAGTCGAATAGTGTGACGGGCGTCAATGTCCTGATCAACGTGCACACCGCATGGGAGCCAAACGGCGTGGGTAAATGGGTCAGCTACGCGGACACTGGTTCACCGGGTACGGTATCGGTGCCGAACACGAGCCTTTCCGTGCCGACCGCGCTTTTTTATGAGGATTTCATTCTCGGCGCTGGTCCCCACACAGCGACCTTCACCGTGTGGGCGGACGACACGGCAACGGTCTTTATCAACGGCTTTTCTTTGGCTCCACCACCGAATCCGACGATAGGGACCAATTGCACCACTGGCCCAATCGGTTGCACTCCTGCCAACGGATTCACCTTCCATCTTACAGACGCAACCGGGCTGAAGAGCGGCGAAAATACCATCACGATTGCGGCATATCAGCGCAACAACGGACCCTTCGGAGTGCTATATGAGGGCTCGGCGACCTACACGGCGGATCAGAATATTCAGGGTACGCCGGAGCCCGCATCCGTGGGCCTGCTGGGTGCCGGACTGACTCTGGCTGGGCTGTGGCGTAGAAAACGAAAGCTGCTGACTTAATCGAGTTTCAGCAGCCGGCTCAGGGCGGAACGCTTATTGATGATGGTTTCGTTGCGTTCCGGGCCGGTGGAGATGCAGCCGATTTCAACGCAGGAGCGCCGTTCCAGAAAATCGAGGTAGCGTAGAGCGTTCTTTGGCAGCTCGTCGATCTTCGACACGCCCCGGGTTTTTTGTTTCCAGCCGGGCAAAGTCTCGTAGACCGGTTCGATGCGTTCCAACAGGCCGTTGATCGCCGGCATTTCGTTCGTCTGCTGCCCGTTGAGTTTGTAGGCTACGCAAACGGGGATTTCGTCGAGGTCGTCCAGAACGTCGAGCTTGGTCATGATCAGGCTGTCGAAGCCGTTCACCATCGCGGTGTAGCGAAGCAGCGGCACGTCGAACCAGCCGCAGCGGCGCGGACGCCCAGTGACCGACCCGAATTCGTTGCCAGCCTGACGGATCTGCTCGCCTCTGTTGTCCAGAGCTTCGGACGGAAACGGACCGCTGCCGACGCGGGTAATGTATGCCTTGGAAACGCCGATCACGCCGTCGATCTTGGTTGGCGGAACGCCACTCCCGATGCACGCGCCGCCGGCTGACGCACTCGACGAGGTGACGAATGGGTAGGTGCCATGATCGATGTCGAGCATGGTTCCCTGCGCGCCTTCGAAAAGGATGTTCTTGCCCACGGCGATGCCGTCGTTCAGCAGCTTGGCCGTGTCGCATACCATCGGGCGCAGGCGTTGGCCGAATTCCTGATACTGTTTGCGGATGCCTTCGAAATTGATGTCGTCCTTGATGTGAAAGGCTTCCGCGATGGTCGCTTTGTCGGCGGAGAGGTGATTGTAGAGTTCTTCAAAGTTTTGTCCGTCTACGAGGTCGGCCATGCGAATTCCACGGCGGCCGATCTTATCCTCATAACTGGGCCCGATGCCGCGCGAGGTGGTGCCGATGGCTACGCGATCCGCACGCCCTTCCGATAGTCTTTCAGCCAGCCGGTGGAAAGGGAAAATGACATGCGCGCGATTGCTGATGGCCAGTTGACTTTGGACGTCGATGCCGAGGGCTTCGAGTGTGCTCATTTCCTGAATGAGCGCTCCTGGATCGATGACGACGCCGTTGCCGATGACGGCTTGTACCCCGGGGCGAAGAATGCCGCTGGGGATGAGTTTCAGAATGTACTTCTGCTCGCCGATGAAGACCGTGTGCCCGGCGTTGTGGCCCCCCTGATAGCGTGCGACGATTTCGAAGCGGTCGGAAAAAAGATCGACCATCTTGCCTTTGCCTTCGTCGCCCCACTGGGCACCCAGAATAATCACATTACTCATGCACACACCTTTCCTTTCGCCGCGCAAAACGCCTGTGGAGGAAGTATCTATTGTAACGCGAGGCGTTTAGGCGTTCAGATGATGTGCCAGGAACGGAATGCCTTTCACCCCGTGGAAGCTGTGGGGTCCTTCGAAGATCTCCTGTCCGATTACGTCTCCGGCGCCAAACACTTCGTAGACTTTCTGGACTCGGGCGAAGCTTTCTTTGCTGGCCGCGATGGGGAAGATGGGATCGAGCGTGCCGGATTCGGCGAATAGCGGACGGGGCGCGATGAGCCCCGCCACGTCGTACATCTCGGCCCAGTTGAGAATTCCTGGGACGTAGTTGTCGATGCAATGTGAAAGGCTTAGAATGCAGTCGCGGAAGATATTCAGGTAGCCGCTTACCATTGCGACGCGGATTCTTGGCTCGAGTGCCGTTGAGAAAAGCGTACAGGTGCCTCCGCCCGAAATGCCCATGCATCCGACGCGCTTGGCATCCAGTTCTTTTCGCGTCTCGATCCAATCGATGGTGCGCATTACGTCCCAGACGCGCCATCCGATCATGGTTTCACCCAGCAGGAGTGCGGCGCCGGCGGCTGGTTGGCAGGCGGACGTACCCGGACCTTTCTTTTTTGTCGTTGGATCGCGCCGGCATCCGAATGCCATCGGCTCGATGGCAACGGCCGCCATGCCTTGTTTGACCACTTGCAGGGCGAAGTCGTGCTGATAGCCGGCTGGAGCGGTCCTTTCGTTGCCCTTTTCGTCGAGGCCAACGAGGTCGTCAGCGCCGTACCCGTGGCCGGGGACACAGACCATCGTCGCGAATGGCTGCTTTGCCTGCGTTGGCGTCAAGAGATAACCCGCGACTTCCACACCTGGACGGCTGGTGAAAACGAAGCGCTCACGCTTGTAATCCGGGAACTCCTTTACGCCGACGGTGCCGGCATTCAGCGGCCCGCGAGATGGAGGGAAACCTCCCAGCAGCTCGATCACTTTGGACCGCAGTTTCTTCTGCCACGCTTCGGCTTCCTTGCGGCTCGAGGCGCTGAACGTCATGCGTAGGGGTGCGGACTCCCACCGTGTCCGCGTCCAGAGTACGGGATCGAGCGCTTTTTCGTCCAGGGTCACGGTCTTGTTCTCCTGCGCCAGTAGCGGCGTTGCCATGGCGCCTGCGATCAGGTCACGCCGGGTGAGTTTGTGCAGCATCGAGCATCATCATATCGCTCCTGGGTTCTGGTTAAGTTTGATCCCTATATTGACCGATCACCGAGAGACGGTCACGCAATGGCTCAGACGGGTGGATAGTTGACGTGCAATATGTGAGCGACGGGCGTGATACGGCCAAGTGCTTGCGGAGTCGACATGCTTGTTGGCGGAGGCCGGACGGATTCATCATGGGAATAGGAGATGCTATGGAAGACATGGGAAACATCAAAGTGCTATTCATCGCGGGATTTGGTCCGATCGTCCCTGAGCCGACTGCAAGTCGCAAGCTTTATAACCAGATCCTCGGTATTGGCTTCAAAGAAGAGAGTGGCGGCTATCTTCATACCGAGGCTCTGCAAGGCGCAAAAACTTTCGCTCTGTGGCCGCTTTCGCAGGTAGCGCAGTCCTGCTTTGGTAAGGATTCCTGGCCCAACGAGATCCCCGCACCACACGCTTGGCTTGAGTTTGACGTTGACAATGTCGAGAAGGCAACTCGGGAGCTCGAATCGCAAGGGCATCGAATGCTCGTAAAGAACAAAAAGGAACCGTGGGGCCAGACCGTCAGCCGTTTCATCACTCCGGAAGGATTGTTGGTCGGAGTCACTTTCACCCCCTCGATGCGAGAAGCAAGATAGCGTCAGTTGTGCCGGAAAGCGGCATGCGAAGGCGAGTCCCGGGCAGAATCCTTGGGCACTCGGAAGTTCCAAGTTGACCTGTCGCCGACTGGTGGAACTGCCAGCCATTAGCCCATGGCCAGTAATTATCCGCGCGTCACCGGCAAGGATTACAAACCCCTTGTTGTGCCATTCAAATTGGCCCATACACGCTCCTGATAAGCTATCGAGAGCTATGAAAATCCTTCTTCCGCTTCTGTTCGCCGCTAGCGCGTTTGCTTATGAACCGACCGTTGCGAAGCCGGTTCCACCGCCGGGAATTACCGTTTCGGATGCGGACCGGAACGAATTGCAAGCTGGATTGCAGCAGCTCGGCGCGAGTATCGAGAAACTCAAAGGAAATCCGCTGTTGCCCGATGTGATGATCTTCCATCAAGCTGTCCGGTATGCGCTGACTTATGGAGAATTCTTCAAGGCGGATGAGATTGAGCATGCCAAGGCGCTCTTGCGGGATGGCCAGGCACGGGCGGACGAACTCGCGGCCGGGCGCCATGCATGGACCTCGTCGACGGGCCTGGTAGTGCGCGGATACATCTCCAAGATCGACAAAAGTGTGCAACCGTTCGGACTGGTGATGCCGCCGACGTTCGGCCCTGAGAAGCCGCATCGTTGGAGGCTTGATACGTGGTTCCACGGACGCTCGGAGACGCTGAGTGAAGTAAATTTTCTGTGGGATCGCGAGCATAATCCAGGGCAGTTCACGCCGGCGGATACGATTGTTCTCCACCTCTACGGGCGGTATTGCAATGCCAGCAAGCTGGCGGGCGAAGTAGACCTGTTTGAAGCTCTCGATGCGGTTAAGCATCAGTATCAGATCGACGAGAACCGGATTCTGGTGCGCGGCTTCAGTATGGGCGGCGCGAGCGTGTGGGATTACGGCGCGCATTATGCTGGGCTCTGGGCGGCGGCTGCGCCTGGCGCGGGATTCTCAGAAACGGCCGACTTTTTGAAGGTCCGCACGAAGGAAACCATTCAACCCACCTGGTGGGAAGAAAAGCTATGGCATCTTTACGACGCCACGGATTACGCGGTGAACTTTTTCAACCTGCCAGTGGTCGCTTATAACGGCGAGATCGATGGACAGAAGCAAGCGGCCGACATGATGGAGAAGGCGCTGGCCGAAGAAGGGATGCGCCTGACGCGCGTGATCGGTCCGCAGACGGCACACAGGTATCATCCGGATTCGATTGTCGAGATCAACCGCATCGTCGACGCCATCGCGCAGAAGGGCCGCGAGGCGTACCCGCGAAAAATTCGCTTCACCACGTGGACACTGGCTTATAACCAGATGAAGTGGGTGACTGTTGATGAGCTCGACCATCATTGGGAACGTGCGCGTCTGGATGCCGAGGTGCAAGGCGACACAGGAGTGCTGGTACATGCGGCGAATGTGAGAGCGTTCACGTTGTCGTTCGGACCTGGTAGCTGCCCGCTGAATCCGGAGCACAAAGCGGCGGTGATTATCAATGGACAGGCTGTGAATACCGATGTGCCGATGACGGACCGTTCCTGGACGGCGCACTTTGAACAGGTGGCGCAGCAATGGAAGTACACGGCAAATCTACAAGACGATGGGAAGCTCCATAAGCGGCACGGGCTGCAGGGGCCTATCGACGATGCATTCCTGGATAGTTTTTTAGTGGTTCGGCCGACTGGTGAGGCCCTGGTTCCGGGTATTGCCAAATGGGTGAGTGGCGAGCAAGAACACTTCATCCGCGAGTGGCGCCGCCAGTTCCGTGGCGATGCACAGGTGAAAGACGATTCGGCGGTCACGGATGCCGACATCGCGAGTAGCAATCTGATTCTGTGGGGCGATCCGGGCAGTAATCGGGTCCTGGCGAAGATCATCGACAAGCTACCGATGCATTGGATGAAAGACGCGTTGATTATCGGATCGAAGAAGTTCGATTCGGCCACGAACGCGCCGGTGATGATCTATCCGAATCCACTCAATCCGAAACACTATGTGGTGATCAACAGCGGGTTCACTTACCGGGAATACGATTACCTAAACAACGCGCGGCAGATTCCGAAGCTGCCGGATTGGGCTGTGGTGGACATCACGCAGGCGCCCGACGCTCGGTTCCCCGGCAAGATCGCGGATGCCGGATTCTTTGGCGAGCACTGGGAGTTGGTTGCGCGAGCCGCGCACTAATACTATTCCAAAAAACTGTTTTGAGCACACCGGTACGGAAGTCGTTCCCGGCGAACTACACCATCGTTACGGAGCTCCATTTCGATATTTGCAAAGGCCTCGGACTCTCACCGGAAGTTCTCAACCACCATGATGTTGCTGTTACTCCCGTCTCTCTGCTCGTACAGAATCCAGCGCCGGTCAGGCGAAACAGACAATCCAGCGTGACTGAACCACGGAATGCCAATTTGGGAAATAGGCACTTTAGCGCCTGTGCGGAAATTTAAGAACTGAATGAAATATTTTTTCTGAATCTCTTCCACAAAATAGACGCCATCGTTCACCAAATCCCAGTAACGGTGTACAGGTCTATATACAAGGGACTCCTCCCCGCCGCGAGTAGGTACCGACCACAAGCCAGGTGCATTCTCGCCCTTCGAGTAGTACAGTTTTTCGCCGTCAGCAGACTCCTGAACGTCTACGCCCCCATTCTTGGTCACCTGGATCGCGTCCCCTCCCTCTGCAGGGAGTTTCCAAATCTGATTGATACCGCTGCGATCCGAGCAGAAATAGATCCAGTGAGCATCCCTCGACCAACTAGGGTTGACATCGCGGGAGAGTTCGTGAGTAAGCCTGATAGGAGCACCGCCCTCCACGGATATGACGTAAACATCATAGTTCTCATCGATTCGGCGGGAGAAGGCGATTCGGGTTCCATCGGGAGACCAATGCGGCGCTCCGGCATAGGACAGGTTGTCGAAGTGAGTTAATTGCGTGGGATTTTGCCCTTCGCTATCCGCTATCCAAATCTGATGGGGTCCGGACCGATTTGAGACAAAAACGATCCTCTTCCCGTCAGGAGAATATTTAGCGCTGGCTTGAAGGCGAGTAGAAGAAATCAGCTTTACCGGTGGGTGTCGGCCCCGGTTTCCAAAAGTGGCATCGATTCGCCAAATGTTTGCGTTATCGGTAGTGCTCTGATACGCGAGGCGGTTACCCCGCCGGGAAACCACGGCATGAACAGAATATTCGCCGGTAATAGGCAGCGCCTCCGGTTCGCCACCCTTCGCGGGCACCCGCCAGAGGCGGGCTGCGCCACGGCGATTTCCATAAAAGACGATAGCCTGACCATCCGGCATCCAAAACGGTTCGCGCATGTGACCGAAACCCGCGACTAGCAGGGGCCTGGGTTTCCCACCCGTGATTGGGATTACGTATGTTTGATAGGCGCCCTCAATGGGAATTCGGGTAAATGCCACGGTGCGTCCGTCGGGAGAAAAGGCAGGCGAGGTATCTCCCATTGTGTTGCTAGGTGCCAGCGTTAATCTTTTCCGTTCGCGGGTGTCGACCGACAGCAAGAACAAGCCGAACGGCTCCGCTTCTTTGTCCTTATCCACAATGACCAGGAATTTGCCATCCGGAGACCAATCCAGATATTTGGACGGCAACGCATTCCTGTTGCCGCGACACTCTGTGATTTTCCGCTCCGCTCCTCCCAAGGCTGGAACCGTATACACCGTCATCAAGGAGTCAAGGTGACCTGGAGGATCGTCCCTCGGGTTTGCTGCAAGCCTGCAAAACGCGATGTAGCGCCCGTCGGGTGACCACACCGGGTAAAGATCCGACGCTGGATGCGTAGTTAGGCGCAGAGGCCCGCCTTCCCCGATAAGCTTGACGTAAATGTCGTAGTTATCTTCTGCTTCACCGTTCCAGGAAAAGGCGATTTGGCTGCCGTCCGGCGAAAAGGCCGGGTACATCTCTCTACCCCCGTATGCAGTGAATGGGGTTGTGGTCATCACGGCAGCTGGTGCATTCATGTACAGCGACGTCCATAGACCTCTAAACCTCAATGTGACTACGAAAGCGGCACCCACAAGAGCTAAGAGCAGAAGGATGAGGGCCGTCTGCGGACCAATCCAGCGCAACGTCTTGTGGGATAGACGCGAGTTGTCGAGAAGCGCAGATTTTGGCTCGGTAGGGACAGGCTCCTGCCCAGTGACCGGAGCCAGAAATCGATAGCCTGTGCGCGCCAGAGTCTCGATGTACCGGGGTTTATCAGCATCATCTCTGAGCGCGGCCCGGATCTGGCGTATGCAGAAGTTCAGGCCTTGATCAAAATCCACATGGATGTCATCACCCCAGATCTCCTCCTGTATCTCCTCACGGGTCACGACCTCGCTCGCGCGGCTGGCCAGCAGAATTAGAACTCGGAGCGGCTGTGGTTGCAGCTTGACGCGGAGCCCCGCTTTGCGCAACTCCCCGCGCTGGGCATCCAGTTCATAGGATGCAAAGCGGAGAACGGATAACCTCGAGCTGGCGTTTTCCATCGTAAACCGGCTCTTTTGGACGCCCTCATCATACATCCAAAAAGAATCGGCCATTTAGACGCTCATTAGCCGCGTGTGGAGGGCAGATTACATGGCGGTTAGTTGCTCAGCAGAGAACTCAGCAAAGCTCATAACTTTTCTGTGGACTGGAAACGGACGGTAGCACTAAGGTGGAGAACATGTAGTCGGGTGCAACGGTGATGAATCCGATCCAGACGGTGGAGCAATGGCAAAGACAAGGAAGTAGCCGTGGTGAATATCTTCGGGTCACAAAGATTTGCCACCGGTGCTGCCATGCCCTTGACGGAAGCCTGTACATCAGTCAGGCAGACACAATTCCATTTTTCGCCATAGTAAGCGTAAGCAGGTGACCGCATGCACTCGGCCTTGTGCCCACCACCGCAAAATCTGGAGCCGTTCAGCGAACCTCATCGGACAGGTTTGCCGCAAGCTGCTGACATTCGTGCCCAAATTCAAAAGATTCTGGAGAGTACGCTGTTCTCGAAATGCGGGCGATTGACACGCTTCATTTCATTCGCAGCACAGCACGTCCTTAGAGGCACAGGTGAGCCGTTAAAGGAATATGTCGTCGGGGTCGAGGTTTTTGACCGCGCGTGTTCATATGATCCTCGAATCGATCCAATTGTGAGGGTCGAAGCGCGGCGTCTACGATCGAAACTCGACTCTTACTATTCCTCGGTTGGACGAGAGGATCCGGTACTAATCGAGTTTCCTAAGGGAACCTACGCGCCTGTTTTTCGCACTCGTACCTCGTACCAGACAATGCTTCGGGTAATGGTAGCGAATGATGTAGGCTCTCAGCTGGCAATGGCTGTTTTGCCGTTTACCCTACTGACAGCAAAAGGCTTGGATGATGGTTTTGCTGCTGGTTTAACTGACGAAATTGTCCATGGACTCATAAACGTGCACCAGTTGCGGTTGGTGCCATGGAACGCTGTCGAAAATTCGAACGCGTGTCTTGTTAGCCACGAAAAAATTGATGCTCTGCTTCGAGGAAGCGTCCGGTGCGAATCGAGACGGGTCCGGGTGATATCGCAATTTATCGACGTAAGCTCCCAAGTCTATCTATGGTCGGAGGCTTATGAGCGTCGAGGCCGGAACGTCCTGTCCGCGCAACACATCGCAAAAGCAATCGTCGCGAGGATCGAGATAACTCTAACTTCCTTGCCATCTGACTCTACTGGAGCTGATTCCAAATGTGATTGAGCATAACGCCCTCATCTAGGCCGAATCGAAAATTGTATGAGAATCGGGTGGGCCGGGAAGTGTGGCGGCGCGTCCCAAAACGGCGGCCGTGGGATTATTGAGAGCCTCTGGTCGAAAGTTCGAAAGCGGGCAGTACGCCTCCGGATTGCGTCGCTAATTTAGCGGTCTCAAACCCATGCCAGGCGGCCCCGCATAACGGCTCAGGCGTTTCGATCTCCGGCACGAAGTGTGTCAATGGTTTGCTGAAAGGTGTCATGTCATTAGGTAGTTAGCTGGTCGGATTCCAAACAAACTTGCCGCTCTTGTTAACGTAGCCCTGCTTGTTGCCAATCCACACAGGCGCGATTCCGTCTGAGAAATCGCCTGCATCCTGGAATTGCGGAGTGATCACAAAGTTGCCCGAACGATTGATCCAGCCGAATCGATTGTCCACGGAGACCAGAGCCAAGCCATCGACGAATTCGTGCGCGTCCTGAAATTGAGGGTTGATGACCCACTTGTTTTCTTTGTTGATGTATCCGAATTTGCCGGCTAAACTCACCAGTGCGAGGCCGCTGGAAAAGTCGCCCGCGCTCTCAAACTGCGGGTTGATGACGATGTGGCCGGACTTATCGATGTAGCCGAATTGCCCGCCCAAACGTACCAGCGCTCTGTCTTCGGAGAAGCTGCGCGCCTGGTCGAACTGCGGAGGGATTACGGTCTTACCTTCTTTGTTGATGAATCCCCAGCGGCCGTTGACCGTCACAGGGGCCATGCCTTGGGAGAAGCGTCCAGCACCCTGGAACTGCGGATTGATTGCGAATTTACCGTTGGTGTCGATGTAGCCAAGACGCCGGCCAATTCCCACCAAGGCCAGGCCGTCGGAGAATGGATCTGCCACTTCAAACTGCGGTGCGATTGCGAGCTTGCCGCGTTTGTCTACGTAGCCCCAGAGGTTGCCTATCTTCACTGGCCCCAGAGAGTGTTCGAAACGCCCGGCGTTATCGAATTGCGGCGGTATGACGACACGGCCCGATTTGTCGATGTATCCGAACTTGCCATTTGCATGTATCGGGAACAATTGACCTGACCCGGTAAAATTGTACGCCCCAGTACTAGACAAAGCGACGATCGCTAACACTAGTAATACTGCTATGCCTAACACTGTGAACAAATGATTTCTTTGCATTGGGGCCTCTTATCGCATATAGCAATCCTGTGACCAACTGAAAGGCATTCCGGGTGCAAGAGCAGGGTGGGGAGATAACCAAATGACGGAAAACGTAAAGCGGGGATTGATGATCGGCGGATTTGCATTGCTGGCAACAATCGCGGTCCTGGGGTGGACCCGAAGGTCCGAGCCGACTGCAAATGGAGTCGTGCAACCCGGCGCGGAGGCTAGCTATCCGGTCGGGTATACCAATACAGGAACCGCAGCAGTTCCGCCGAATTCTCAATACGTCGAGCAAGCGCCCGTCGAGGACGATAGCCGGGATTACCGTAGCGTTTACTCAAGCCCCCGTGTAGTCAGAGAGCTGGATGCGCCTCCCCCTGCACCTCTGCCTCAGCCTGAAATAGAAAATCACTACGTGGAGCGCAACTATTCCGGACACCGCCGTGGCGATCACAGAAGGCGATCCACTGGTAAATCGGTGGCGATTGTAGCGGGTAGCGCAGGCGTTGGCGCGGCAGTAGGCGCTCTGGCAGGCGGAGGTAAGGGTGCAGGTATCGGTGCATTGGCCGGTGGCACGGGTGGATTCATCTACGACCGGCTAACGCACAACCATACGAACTAACAGAGTGCACTAACCTATCTGTTTGGACAATCGGTGGGACCAGAAATATCGCAGCGGCTACGGCGCGGCCGGAAGTGTGGAACCCGTTCTCGCAGACGCCATCGCCGGTCTGCGCCCGGGGCGTGCGCTCGATCTTGCGTGCGGGCTTGGCCGGAATGCGTTGTATCTGGCTGAACGCGGATGGGACGTGACGGCTCTGGATTATTCCGCGGTTGCGATCGAGTCACTTTGTGGCCAGCCGCTTGATGCGCGCATGGTGGATTTGGAAGACCCGGCGTTTCAGCTTCCCGATTCTCAATACGACCTGATTGCCGACATTCTTTATCTGCAGCGCAGTTTGTTCCCGCAGATTCGCACAGCAGTCAAGCCGGGCGGAATTTTCGTCGGCGTAATCGCCATGCTTGACGACGATCCTGCTGTTGCACCGATGAATCCGGATTATCTGTGCACGCCGGACGAACTGCGAATGGTCTTCGCCGATTGGACGATTCACCACTATCGCGAGGGCAAGAACCGGCGAAGAAATGTCGCGGAGATCGTCGCCGAACGGCCGGGAACAAATACCGGGTACCATACGTAAGTCCGCTTAGAGGCTTGCTATGATTTTCCGTCCACTCGCTTGTTTAGGCGCAGCTGTGGTATTTCTCACTGGTTGTGACGTCAATTCGGTAGAAACCGGCCCTACGCAGCACGAATCGAAGGCGATCGATCTCGACAAGTCGGAAATGGTGCGGACCGAACTGAAGATGGCGGCGGGGGAACTGCGTATCTCCGGCGGCGCCACGAAACTCATGGAAGGCGACTTCAGCTATAACATCCCACAATGGAAGCCGGAGGTCCGCTACAGCGCTACGGGGTTCCGGGGGACGCTCTTTGTGGAACAGGGATCGGGATCAGCCGGGGGCAACTCACACAACGAATGGAACCTGCGCCTGAACGATTCCATGCCGATAGACCTTCTGGTGAAATTTGGTGCTGGTGAAGCAAAGCTCAACCTGGCCACGCTCTCGCTGCGCAGCGTAGAGGTGGAAATGGGGGCAGGCGAATTGGAGATGGATCTACGCGGTCAACCCAAGCACGATTACGACGTGCGCATCCGCGGCGGCGTGGGAGAAGCGACGGTGCGGCTGCCGAGAGAGGCGGGGATTCGGGCAGACGCGAGGGGCGGAATCGGCTCCATTAATGTTCGCGGCCTCACGAAGAAGGATGACGATCATTACGAGAACGACGCCTACGACCACGCGAAGGTTCGGATCCACCTCGATGTCAAGGGGGGAATCGGGAACATTAACCTATACGCGGAGTAAACTATTGTTATAGGTCGGCGGTTCCATTGACATCCTCGCCTGCACCGCTGAAACTAAAGCTAATGACTTATATCGGGCGACCGATAAGTTAAGCAATGAACAGTCGACGATTCGAACGGACGCTTTGCTCGGAGAAAATTCGGATTGTTTGGGAAGGTCCAAATGGGGTACCTCAGTCGACCCTAGGACGATGTCTGGACATATCCGCGACGGGTGTGGCCGTAAGACTCCTGGTTCCCATCGAAAAGCAAACCTACGTCAATTTGCGGGCAGATCATATCCGGCTTTCGGGCGGTGCATCGGTTCGGTATTGTATCCGTAGCAACGGTGCGTATCAGGTTGGTCTGGAATTTAGGGCCGGTCTGCGATATCAGACACCCAACGAACCCTCCAGCAATTAACCGGCTTCCGCTTACGCCGCGATCCACGGGTATCAATCCACGGGTATCATAGGATTTTCACGTCTTCTTACCCATGGAAATCAAACAACTCAATACCGCACTCCTGCTTCACATTTCGCAGCAACTCAGTATCCCGCTTAAGAGCCTGGTGGCGACCATCGAGCTGCTCGATGAGGGCTCCACCGTTCCGTTCATTGCGCGGTACCGAAAAGAGGTCACCGGAAATCTGGATGAGGTCCAGATTCGCTCGATCGAAGAAAAACTAGCGTACTTCCGCGAGTTGGAAGAGCGCCGCGCGACAATTCTGAAGTCGATCGAAGAGCAGGGCAAGCTAACGCCGGAATTGAAAGGGAGGATCGAAGCGACTCTCGAAAAGAACGAACTCGAGGACCTGTATTTGCCTTACAAGCCGAAGCGCAGAACGAAGGCTTCGATTGCACGCGAAAAAGGATTGGAGCCGCTGGCGCAATATCTATGGGATCAGCGGGCCGGGGCTCAGCCGCTGAGCGAATTTGCCGCGGCATTCGTCAATGCAGAAGCGGGCGTAGGAACCGCTGAAGACGCGCTCGAAGGAGCCCGCCACATAATCGCTGAATGGATCAGCGAGAACGCTGCTTTCCGCAAAGTGCTACGCCAGATGATGATGGAAAACGGGTTTGTGGTGAGCCGCGGAATTGAGGGGGCCGAGAGCAAGGACCCTGAGGGCAAGTTCAAACAATACGCCCATTTCAGTGAACCGGCGGCGAAGATTCCGTCGCACCGCATGCTGGCCATTCGGCGGGGCGCGAAGGAAGAGGTTCTGAACTTCGAGATCGAACTGGATGCTGTGATGCCGGTCACGTTTCTGAAGAACAAAGTGATCCGGGAGCATGGCGACTGGGTTCCGCATTTGGAGAAAGCCATCGAAGACTCCTACGAGCGGCTGCTGAACCCTTCCATCCAAACCGAAGTTCGTCTGGAATTGAAGGACCGCTCCGACGCCGAGGCAATTCGCGTATTCCGCGAGAATCTGGAAAACCTGCTGCTGGCTCCGCCGGCCGGTCAGCTCAACGTACTGGCGGTCGATCCTGGGATTCGCACCGGTTGCAAGCTCGCCGTGATCGATGAAACGGGCAAGTTTCTGGAACACGCGGTGATTTACCCGCTGGAGCCGAAGAACGACATCGTGGGATCGGTGAAGACGATCAGTGCACTGATTCAGAAGTACAAGATTCGCGCGATCTCCATCGGAAACGGCACGGGCTCGCGGGAATCGGCGGCGTTCATCGACGATTTTCTGCGGCAAGCCGGATTGAAAGATGTTTTCAGCGTGGTGGTGAATGAATCCGGCGCATCGGTTTATTCCGCATCCGATATTGCGCGGCAGGAGTTCCCGGATCTCGATCTTACGGTGCGAGGCGCAATCTCGATTGGACGGCGATTGCAGGATCCGCTGGCGGAACTGGTGAAGATCGATCCGAAATCGATTGGCGTCGGACAGTATCAGCATGATGTGGATCAGCGGAAGCTGATGAAGGGCCTGGAAGGAACGGTGGAGTCGTGCGTGAACCGCGTGGGCGTCGATTTGAACACGGCTTCGTGGGCGCTGCTGCGATACGTGGCCGGTATCAACGAACGCACGGCGGTGAAGATCGTGGAATATCGCAATGAGCATGGAAAATTCCGCTCGCGCATGCAGCTTACGGCGATCCCGGGTTTTGGGCCGAAGACTTTCGAGCAGGCCGCGGGATTCCTGCGAATTCGCGGCGGCGACAACCCGCTCGATATTACGGCGGTGCATCCGGAATCGTACGCGGTGGTGGAAAAGATCGCGGAATCGCTTGGGCGTGGGGATTCCTGAGCTGATCAGCAAGCCCGATCTGGTGGAGCAGGTGAAGTTGGAAGGGTTCCAGACCGAGAAAGTTGGGCTCTACACGTTAGGCGATATTCGGGAAGAGCTGCGCAAACCGGGACGAGATCCGCGTCAGAAATTCACGTTGGCTAAGTTCCGCGAGGACGTAAAAACGATCGCGGACCTCACCGTGGGTATGATTCTTGAGGGTACGGTTACCAACGTGACTGCGTTCGGCGCTTTCGTTGACGTGGGTGTGCACCAGGACGGCCTGGTTCACATCAGTGAGCTTTCCAACCGCTATATCAAGGACGCCAGTGAAGTGGTGAAGGCCGGCCAGATAGTCAAAGTGAAAGTGCTGAGCGCCGATGCAAAGGTGAAACGCATCGCGCTCTCGATGAAAGCTCTGGACGAGCGTGGACCGGCGCCGCGCCCGGAGCCGGCCAAGAAGGAGGCGCCGAAGCCGAAGGCGCCAAGTTTGGAAGATAAACTGGCGCAGTTGAACTCCCGTTTTCGTACGAGGTGAAAGATGAAGTACGCAATTCTGCTGGCACCCTTTCTGGCGTTCTCTCAATACGCAGCGCCGGAGCGGCCGCCGGCTTACAAACCGAGTGACATCGAACTGCAGCAGATCCGTACGAAGATCGCGCAGATTCATTCAAACGATCCCGACGTCGAAATCTTTCGCAAGGCCGGGGAATGGATTTTGCGCTTCCCCGAGGAGTTCTTCACCAAGGTCTTCTGCACAAATACTCTGCGGCTGCTCGACATCGGGATCACGCGGCAGGCTGAAAGCGATCGGCCATGGGCTCAGGCGAAAGGGAGGATTGCCCGTGCCTATCGTTCGCGAATTGATGGCAGCGTTCAACCGTATGGCGTGATCGTACCGGATTCATACGATCCGAAAAAACCTGTCCGGCTGGACGTGATTCTGCACGGACGTGGAGACACAATCACCGAGGTCAGCTTCCTGGCCGGGCATCAATCGGACAAACCAATTCCGAGCGATCAGAATTACATCGAGCTGGAGGTTTTCGGGCGGACCAACAACGCCTACCGGTGGGGCGGCGAGACGGATGTATTCGAGGCCATCGACGCTGTGCGCAAGGACTATCGCATCGATCCTGAGCGGATTGTTCTGCGAGGGTTCTCGATGGGTGGCGCCGGGGCATGGCACATCGGGCTGCATTACCCGGATAAATGGGCGGCGTTCGAAGCCGGCGCCGGGTTTACGGAAACTCTCAATTACGCAAAGTTGAAAGACGTGCCGCCGTATCAGCGCGCACCGATACACATTTACGATGCGATGGACTACACGCTGAACATCTTCAACGTTCCGGCTGTTGGCTATGGTGGCGAGATCGATCCGCAGTTGCAGGCGAGCCGGAACATTCAAGCGCAGATCGAACGCGAAGGCCTGAAGCCGGCGGACTTGCGCGCGTTGTTTCTTGTGGGACCAAACACGGCACATAAGTTTCATCCGGACAGCAAGAAGCAGTCGGACGAGTTTATCAATAAGGCTGTCGCGGAACGGCAGTCGTCGCCCGATCATATTCGCTTCGTAACGTATACGACGCGGTACAACGAGTGTTTCTGGATCATTTTGGACCAGTTGGAAAGGCAGTACGAGAGGGCCGAAGTAGATGCAACACGAATCGGCGACACAATCAAAATCCAGACTAAGAACATCGCGCGATTTACATTGAAGACGCCTTCCAAGGCGGTTATCGACGGCGAGTCCGTGGCGCGCTCTACTTCGTTCGAAAAGCGTGGGGGTCAGTGGGGCCCGGCACGCTCATTCGGCGAGTTGCACAAACATCACGGCCTGCAAGGTCCGATTGACGATGCCTTCATGGATTCGTTCCTCTGCGTGCACCCGCCTGCACAGTTCGCCACACAATATGCAAAATATATGAGGGGCGACCTTCGTGCGAAAGAACCGGCAGCGGTCGCCAAGGCCGACATCGCGGACAACAACCTGATCCTTTTTGGCGATCCCTCCGACAATAAACTAATCGCCGAGATCAATGGGAAGCTTCCGATTCGTTGGTCGAAGGATCGGATCATCGTTGGCGCCGATTCGTTTCCGGCGTCAGAGTATACGCTGGCGATGATTTATCCGAACCCTCTGAACCGGAACCGGTATGTGGTGCTGAATAGCGGCTATACCTTCGGTGAGGCGGCATTTAAAGGCACAAATGCGCTGCTCTATCCGCGGTTCGGCGACTGGGCGATTATCCGCAAATCGGACAATCAGGTGGCCTTGGCGGGCATTTTCGACGATGACTGGAGCTTAGGCCCTTTGAAGACGGTCGGCAGCTTAGAGTGAATCGGTTTTTGATCTTTCGTTTCACCTTCGAGGCGGCGTATCAGCAGCTTGGAGCCGGCATAACCGATCTGATACACAGGCTGCGAAACCGAATAAATCGGCAATTTTACGGATGCGGTGTACCGCAAATCATCGAAGCTGCCGATCGCGAATTTGCCCGGTAGCAACTCGCCAACCTCCGCAATCGCCTCCAACAATCCCTGCGCCATCGTTCCGTTGGAAGCGAAGATTGCATCGGGAGCGCGCTCGCGATTTAGCAATTCCAAAGCGCAGCGATATCCGCTCTCGTGCCGGTAGTCGCCGTAACGGATAAGAGCCGGATCCTCTTTGATACCCGCCGCTCGCAGTGCGTCTTTGTAGCCTTGCAGCCGTTCCCTGGCGTTGTGAATGGAAGATGGCCCGCAGATGATGGCAATCCGCTTGTAGCCGGCTTGAATCATGCTTTGGACGCATTCTCTCGCGCCAGCGCGATTGTCCACCAGGACCGAATCGCAATCGAAGCCCGCCAGTTTGCGATCGAGAGCGACGATGGGAATCTCGGCGTCCCGCATTTTCTTCGCGCCCTCACTGGCGCCGCCGCCGGCGCATGTCACGAGGAGAACGCCATCGATTCGGCGGGACCGCAAGGTATTCAGCGCCTGCAGTTCGCGATCGACTTGATCGTCGGTGTTGAAGATTACGAGCGAGTAGCCGCACTCCCAGGCTGCGTCTTCGGCTCCGCGAGCGAGTTGCGGGAAAAATGGATTACAGATATCGGGAATCACCAGGCCGATCATCCGGCTATGCTTGCTTTTCAGGCTGCGCGCGATCAGATTGGGATGATAATCCAGTTCGTGGATAACCTTGAGTACCCGTTTGCGGCGCTCCTCACTAACCGGCACGCTGCCGTGGAGCACGTTAGAAACGGTTGCAATCGATACGCCTGCGCGTTTAGCGACTTCTTTCAGGGTGACCATAGTCCGCGTCACCAGGATAGCTCCCCGCTAACCCGCATATCTCACACACCTTCGGTGGTGACGCGAAAAGGCCAGACAAGACTCGGTTTTCCAGGGGCCATGATCAACCCGCCTCTCTGGAATGGGATTGCCGAGCTGAGTCGGCTTGACAAGGGGCATAAAACGGTCGGAGAGATCTTTTCGTCCGTCCCAAAGTCGATTGCAAGCACGGCTCCGCACTGCCTCTGGCGTGGACTGGACCTTGAAGTGTGACTTGAGGTGGAGCTGTTCGGTTTTAGCAGCGCAGGTTCGTCCACACCTGCTGATAAAGATCCTGCCAGGGATAACTGGAAGCCATCGATACCCAAACCTTACGCACTGTCACCCGAATCTGCGCGCCGATTCTCAACAGCTTCGTGCGAATGGTCGATACCTGCGCTTCTGCCAGTTCCGTCCCTTTCAGCCCCAGGCGCCGTAACCCGCTCACCAAAACGTAGGCCATGGTGGACAGGTACAGCCGCATCTGGTTGGCCCGCATCGTCTCGGTGCTCACGCGGCCGGCGAACAAACTGAACTGCTCTTTGATGCGGTTCTCCATCTCGCCGCGTGCGCAATAGAGTTGTTCGTACAAAGCCTGGGCCGCCCATTCCTCGCTCGTCAAAGAGGTCACCACGAAGCGTGGATTTTCTTTCCCGTCGATATGTTCCGCTTTGGCCACTACGCGACGCTCGCAGTCCCAGCCGCCCTTGTTCGCCTTCTTCTTGGTCTTGTAGTGGAACTCGCTGAAGACCCGTGCTGGTTTGCCGGTCTGGTTCCACTGCTGGGTGGCTTCCTGCATCTGAGCCCCGATGATCTTTCGCAGCCTCTGATTGCGCGCCAGTCCGAACACAAACTTCACACCATTGTTTTCGCACCAACTCATCAATTCGTTACGGCAGAAGCCGGAGTCCCCGCGCAGGATGATGTTCACTTCCGGCCAGGCCGCCCGAATCTGCTCTACGATTCTTCGTATTTCCTGCAGGCTGCCGAATGCGGCGTCGTGATTGGCTTCTCGCAATCGCGCGCACAGAACATGTTCTCCGCAAAAGATGTAGAGCGGCAGATAACAATAGTTGTCGTAGTAGCCGTGGAAGAACCGTCCTTCCTGTTTACCGTGCAATGGTAGGTCAGTGGTGTCCACGTCCAGAATGATCTCGGCCGGAGCGTCCTGGTGCGACTCCAGGAACACCTTCACCAGTAGCTCATCCAACCAATCTTTCCAAAAAATGATCTTCTTATACCGGTCCTTGGTGCTGGTGCTCAATTCCATCCGGTTCAACGTGCTCTTGCCCGCCAGCGGTTTCTCCAAATCATCCCTGGCCGGCCAGGATGCCGAAGACCGGATCGAACCGCAGTTGCTCGTGATCGTTGATGTCTTCATAGCCTAGCGCCAGACCGTAGACCCTTTGGGAAAGCATCTCCAGAACGGAGTGCTCCACCAGCTTCTGATTCCTGCCGTCGAGAAAACACTCCGCCAGCCGCGGCAGCAGATTCAGCCGCTGGTCTGTCTGGCGCAACAAGAACGCCCCTCCATCGGAACTGATCGTGCCCCCGTCAAAACGGGCAACGATCTCCCGCGATCCGCAGGCTTCAAATCCGAAGCTGGATTGGTTACACTCTGTCATAGCGAAGGCCGTCCTTTCTTTGGCTCTAACTGCTGTGTGGAAACTCAGTTATGCCATGAAGGACGGCTTTTTGCTAGAGGGTCTGTGAGAAATCCGGGCTAACTGCCCGCAAAACGGAGCCTGGGCCGCAGGGACGGACGAGGTTATTATGCCGATTGTCGAGAACCGTGACCGGTCATTTGCAGACTTGAAAGCGCTGTCGCGTTATCCGGTCACCACACGCGGCAAGCGTTTTCGCGGACCATTGGCTGTCCGGCCGAACAGGAAAATGCCTTTTGAAACTCCGGCATGTTGGAGACTGTTCCGTTCACACGGTATCGTCCCGGCGAGTGCGGGTCGGTTAGCGTGCGTAGCCGCGTCGATTCCGGGGTTTGGTTCGAACACCAGATTTGGCCCCAGCCGAGGAAGAATCTTTGTTGCGGAGTGTAGCCATCGATCTTGGCAACCGTCTTTCCCGCCAAGTCTTCCATGAGCGCCATGTAGGCAAGCCGCAAGCCTCCGTTGTCCGCCGCGTTTTCGCCGAGCGTGAGCTTGCCGTTGACCTTTAGATCGCCCACTGCGGTGAAGCTCCCGTACTCTTTATCGATGCAGGAAGCGCGCTCTTTGAATTCCTTCGCGTCCTGCTCGGTCCACCAGTCGCTCAGATTGCCTTTCCCGTCGAACTGGCGGCCCTGATCGTCGAAGCCATGGGTGAGTTCATGTCCCACCACCGCACCGATCCCTCCGTAGTTCACCGCATCGTCGAGCTGGTTGTCGTAGAAAGGAGGCTGGAGAATACCGGCCGGGAAGTTGATGTTGTTTTGCAGGGGATTGTAGTAGGCGTTTACGGTGGGCGGACTCATGTACCATTCGGTCATGTCGACAGGCTTACCGATCTTGGCGAGGCGCTCTTTGAACTGCCACTCGTTCGCGCGCAGACCGTTGCCGAGCGGATCGTCGCGGCGAATGACGAGTCCATCATAGGTCTTCCACTTCTCCGGATAGCCGATCTTATTTGTCACCAAACGCAATTTATCGAGTGCGCGTTGCTTGGTGGCGGGCGTCATCCAATCGAGCGCCTGGATGTCCTTTTCCATGGCGTTCTCAATTTCGTGAACCATGCGCAGGGTGCGATCCTTGCCTTCCTTGCCGAAGGTGAGTTCCACGTACTTGCGGCCCAACAATTCCGGCAGATCGCCATCTGTCGCCTGCACACAGCGCTTCCAGCGCACCTTCAATTCTTTGGCGCCGGTGAGGGTCTTGCCGTAGAAGTCGAAGTTCTCGTTGACGAAGGCGGAGGGGAGGAAATCAGCGGATACACGAACATAGTGGACGATGAGGTACGACTTCCAATCGTCCAGACTCGTTGTCTGAATCGTCGATTCCAACTGCTTCATGAAATCCGGGACCGACACATTCAAATTCTCGATCTTCGGCGCGCCCATGCTGACGAAGTACTTGTTCCAATCCACTGAAGGAGTCAGCTCGGCGACCTGCTTGACGTCCATGCGGTGATACGTCTTCGCGGGATCGCGGCGGGATACGCGATCGAGCGCACCTTTCGCCAGCGATGTTTCGACCGACATGACGGCTTTGGCTTGCGACTCGGCTTTCTCAGGCGAGGAGCCGAGTAGCTCGAATACTTTTTGCAGGTGCGCCACATACTTCTTGCGGGTTTCCACTGCCTTGGCGTCTTCCTTGAAGTAGTAGTCGCGTTCCGGCAATCCGAGCCCGCCCTGATCCAGATCGCCGACGACTTCCGAAGAATTCTTGTAGTCCTGCGTGGAACCGAAGTGGAACATCACGTTGGCTCCCACGCGTTGCAGGCGGATGGCCTCTTCGATAAGCGCGTCTTTTCCTGCGATCGCCGCGATCCGTTTCAGTTCCGGTTCAAGCGGAGCCGTGCCCTTCTGCTCGACATCTTTCTCATCCATGCAGGCGGCGTAATAGTCGGCGATTTTCTGCTCACCCGGTGGAATGTTTTTCTTGGCCATGCTCGTTTCGAGAATGTCTTTGAGCACTGAACGGTTACGCTCCGCCAACACGTTGAATCGACTCCAGGCGGCCTGATCGGACGGCACTGGATTGGCAGCGATCCAGTTACCGCAGGAATATTGATAGAAATCGGCGCAAGGATTAGCCGACCGGTCAATGGAATTCACGTCGAAACCGGGCTTCAGGGTTGGTTGGCCCATCTGCTGGGCGAAGGCGGTGAAAGAAAGGACGGTAATGCAAAAAAAGATCGATGGTTGAGCACAGAATCCCCAAGCAATAAAGACGTCAGCTATTCAATAAGGTAACGCATCCCGGTCCATGAGGCACTGGATCGATTCCTGAATAGCCGCGAGTGAGCTATATCGGGGACGGTAGTTCAAGAGGCGATGAGCCTTTTCAATGGAACAGTTTGGCGAGTGTGCAATATGGTCCCAAGTTGTGGCCGCCTCTCTTTCGGACACTGTCTTGCGCCACTCTTCCCAGGGCATGAAACGCAATGCGGGTTGTTGCGAAAACCACGCGAACATGCGCTCGGCATAGCCGCGGAGTGTCAGCGCTGCAGGTGAAACAACATGGAAACTCTCGCCGGCCGCATTGCTCCAGTTGGCTATCGACTGTTCGAAAGCCTGCGCGACATCGTCTGCATGTACGTGATGTACGGTTTCCATGCCTAGATTGGGTAGCGTGACTTCCCTGCCCCGCGCGAGGCCGGCAAAAACATTGAGATTGAAATGACCAGCCGGATTCAGTGGCGCCCAGCCGCGGCCGACGATGTGACCGGGGTGAAGGATGGTGGCAGGAAACCGGTTTCTCCTCGATTCGTTGAGCAGAAACTCTTCGATGGCGGCTTTCTGAATTCCGTATTCGCCGAACGGACGGCGCGGTTCCTGCTCGGTGGTTGGCACTTCGACACTCGGACCATGCACCCAGATGGTTCCGCAATGGAGGAAGTGCTGAACCCGGCCTTCGAGGGCGCGGACGATCTGCTTCGCGCTGTCGAGACGAAAGCAGATCATGTCGATGACGATGTCGGCATCGAGCGCGGCGATTTGCTCGCCGAACTCACCCGTGCGCTCTTCGGCTTCGCGATCGATGGTGATGCGCTTCACTTGTTTCCAGGCCGGGTGCGGCTGATAGGGTTCGCGCGTCGCGCGGCTGAGACAGACAACATTGCATCCGCGTTCGACGAGCCTTGGGACCAAGTAGGTGCCAACGTGGCCGGTGCCACCGATGATTGCGACTTTCATCGATCAGCATCATAACTCACGAATTTTGATGAGAGGAATTTTGGTTCGCACGCACTACGTAGGGGATGAACCGATTTTCAGTTTTGCTTGCGGGTGTGGATGGCCAGCGTTCCCGGCGGAGCACATGAGCTCTAAAGGGAAAAGCCCGGCTTGCGACCGGGCCTTCCATACATTACGGAGCAAAAGGGGTGATTCTCGTGAGAATCACTTTGATTGTCAAGGTCGTACTAGCTCTCATCGGTACGATAACGGCGACCTTGCGGATCGAAAAGATCCGGTAGGGTTACCGGGCAGGACCGGATTTGGCCGTTCCGGTCCTGCTGACAATCAGTATAGCGCCGGCGGGTGCCAGCTTTGTCTAGGATTTTCCCGAGAACCCAGCGTTCCTTGACTTCGACAACACCGGTCAAGAAATTAGTATGCGCGTCCCGCTATGAACCCTGCAGGCACGCGGCTGATATCTGGTTAAAACTGGACCTCCGCTAATTCAATTCGGGCAACCCAGCGGATTGCTTTGTCGTTGAGTCCGCGCCCTTCGACTTCAAGGCTTCTCGTCCCCGGGATCACAGCGACCCGCAGATCCAAACCAGGGTCGCTTTTGTGAATAGCAGTGACCTTGCTCCCGAATAGTTTCAGAACGCCCCCGGCGCTACAGGCCACGCCCGACGCCTCAAACGCCGCTTCCTCGGCGCCGCCCGCGCTTCGTGCGGCAACCAGAATCCGGTAGGTCGCGGTCGCGTTTTCTGGAATCGCCAGCGGTGCGTCAGTGACTAGCCGAAGCGCATGGTATTGGTCGTCATTCGTAAGTTGTTTGGCAACTACAACGCTGGTTTGAGCATCACCGGGTGTAACAAACGCCCCCGATGCGAGCACGTCCTCCCCTGGCCTCGTGCTACGTGCGCCGAGCCCATGGACGCGGGCATAGTCCGATGCGGCGTCATTTCGGGATCCGCCAGTTACCACGGAACCAAGGCCCGCGGCGACATTCTGACTACCTCCACCGACACTAGCGTACTGTGCGAGCGCCCGGTTCTCGAAGCCGCCGCTCACGTTTGCGTATAAGCCGGTTTTGTCGCTCAGGTGGTTGATGTTGTCACGAATTACGAGATTCTCCGGAACCTCCCATCCGCCAGGGGCATCCACGCGAACCACCCGCATACCTGTGGCGTCATCAATGCGCACATTGTCCTTGATCAAGCCGTGTGTCGACTTCCGCCAACAGTGAATCGCTTCCCCGCCGCTCTTGATCACATTGCCGATCACTTCGTATTGATCGAGGTTAAAGTTGGGCTCAAGAGCCGTTAGCTTAGTCTCCATGTAATTGAAGTTGCACCGTACTTTGGAGAGCCGTCCACGGTGCGAAGGATGTCCCAACAGATACGCCTGCCCATCGGGGTTGATCGTGCGCGTGTACAGGATCGAGATATTTTCGGCATCGAACGATTCACCCGGAGACAGTCCCGCCACCGGCCAGAAATTTCCCTGTGTGCTCGCCATAGAGCATCACCGACCGCATCGAGTTCGTCATCGTTATACCTTCGATCCAGACGTTACGAACCCGCCCATGCACCAGCACGCACGCGGAGATATCTTTCACCATAATACTGGGCTGCACGTTGTTCTGACTATTCAAATCGATTGTGCCAGCGCCATGGATGCGAACGTTGTCAATGTATTGTTCCTGTAGGCCATGCCCCACGCGAATGCCATAGGACTCCCTCCCGTCGTAGGAAAGGAACCATAGGCTGCCGGTGTTATGGCCGGTAGTTTTTCCGAAACGGATTTGTATACCGTTGGTGAGCGATTGCCACTCGTCCGTGATTGGCACCTTTTGATGCATCCGGCCGGGCAGGACGCCAACGCCCCAACTGAAACTATCCGGGGTTCCGCCCGCCCCTTCAGCGTCAATTCGGATTGTCAGAATCACTGGACCCAAACCTAGATCGTAGTGTCCACCGGCGGCAAGGTCGTCCAATTTCTTGCGCGCGCCGTGATCCGTTGTGATCTCGGCATCCGGCAGCAGCGTGGTTTGCCCATCCTTCAGTTTGAGCACGGCGCCCGCCATCAGCTCGATATCGATCGGCTTGTCGACATAGAGAATCGCCTGATGCTTCCTCAAGGGGTGTTGATGCAAGCCAGGCAAGAAAGTCAGCTTGTCTCCCGGTTTGGCCGCATCGAGAACCGCCTGTGGATCTTCCCCTGGCCGGATGTAGTGATTTGATGGCTCCGGAAAATCCTGGGCCAGCAACAGAATTCCGAAGGCGAGAAAAATGGAAGACCGCATGTCAGAAGATGTACTTCAGCGCAAACTGGATGATTCGCGGGCTGCCCGCCGAAAGAATCTTTCCGAAGTTCGGATTGGTGACCGTGGCCACCGGCTGCCCGAAGTTCGCATGATTGAACACATTGAAAAATTCCGCCCGGAACTGCAGCGATTGATTCTCCACAATTGGAATATTCTTGAACAGCGACCAATCGACATTCGCCGAACCCGGCCCGCGAAGGATGTTGCGCGCCGTGTTGCCGAACGTGCCCACCGCATTCGTCGTGAACGCTTTGGTGTTGAAGTATTGGGCAAGCATCGCCTGTTCGCTGCGGCCTCCGTCGAGCGCCGCCGATCCCACCATGTCGGCATGGTCCTGCCCAATTCCGCTGAAGGAATTATCCACGCCGCTTAAAACCGAGAACGGCAGACCCGAATAGAGGCTGACGATTCCGTTGTTCTGCCATCCTCCCACTGTGTATCGCAGGAACGCAGGAGCGCCAGTCAGTTTCGGAAGCTCCCACAAGTACGACGCAACAAAGGCATTCGTGCGATCCGCCGACGCGGGTCCGCGATTCAGGGCAAAGTTATAGGGATTGGGAAGCGATGCCGTATTGGCGCTCGTAACGTTGTCGGTGTTGTCGATATTCTTCGACCAGGTGTACGATGCGAGCAGGGTCCAACTGCTCGAAAAGCGCTTCTCGAAACTCGTCACCAGGCCGTGATAGGTGCTGTTGGCGTCGGGATATGCTATCAAAACGCTGTTGAACGCCGGCGCAAACGGACGCCGTTGATTCGTGTTCGCCGTCGTGGATTGGCCGGCAATGTATGTGGCCGGGTCGGCCTCCACCGGCAGCGGAAGCCGCGTTCCCTTCGAGCCCTGGTAAGTGACACGCACCAGCATCGACGGACCCGAAATCTGGCGTTCCACCGTGAGATTCCACTGTTGAATATAAGGATTTGTGAAGTCGGTCGAATAGAAGCGTGTGGCCGTATTCACCGGATTCGGGAAAACAAAACTGCTTGCGCGTGGAATAGCGGCCGGAAAGGGGACTGGGCGGCCCGCGTACGGATCGGTGAGGCTAGGCGGGAAACTGAACGAGGCGACAGCCGTAAATGTCGGCAGTTGACTGGCGTATTGCTGCACCTGCTCGGTCGGCAGCAGCACATCGTAAAAGATACCGTAGCCGCCCCGGACGCTGGTCTTGCCGTCTCCTTTGGGATCGAACGCGAATCCGAGCCGAGGCGCGAACCGGTTGAGTGAAGAAGGCGCCATGTGCTTACTCACGCCGGAATCACCATAGAAAAGCAGCCCCGCCGGAGCATTCGGATACACCGTCGATTGCGCCCCTGGCCTGAATTGCGCTACTTGCGGAATGTTCGTCCAGCTATCCACCCACGGAAGGAACGGCTCATACCGCAGCCCCAGGTTCAAGGTGAGACGCCGGCTCACCTTGTAATCGTCGGTCACCCACCCCACCCAGTCCGTCTCGCGCAACGCAACTTGATAGCCGGTGTCCTGAACGAAAGAAGAAGGCAGCCCGAGCACCGCGTCCGCGCCGTTATCGCCCGAAAGAGAGCCCCCGAAGGCGAAGTTTCCATGAAACTGAACGTCGTTTGAGGGGATACTGTACTGCCGGCGGATGGCACTCATACCGAAGCGAATGTTGTGTGCGCCCACTGTCCATCCAAGAGAGCCTTTATATTCGAAGTTATTGCGAACCAGCGGAGTGTTGCCGAATAGTGTGATGCCGAAGTAGTTGGGAACCGAAATCTGAAAATCGTTGCCGGCTCCGGCCGGCGGAATCTTCGAACCAAGATCGGTCCAAGTGGTCGGAGCCACCGCGCCCCGGAGCCCGTTCGACCGGTTAAATGTAAATCCAAATTCCGCCAGCAAACTCGGCGTAAGAATCTTCGTGTAGTCGAGCGTCGCATTGGTCGCGCGCTGTGAAAGTTTGTTCGTATAGCTGAGAAGATTTCCCGGTACGCCGACATTCGGCTGCAAATAATTGTCTTTGAAGAAACGTACGAACAGCCGGTCGTTTTGGGTGAAGTTGTGATCGACGCGCACGTTGTATTGCAGATCGTCGTTGATCACCGGAATCACATAGCGAACGGTTCCCGAAGAGTCTGGCGCAACGGGAAGAAGTTTTAAGAAATTCTGGAACACCGGATTCAAGCGGCTGGACGGAATCAGGTCTCCTGGAAACGGCACTCCATTCGTAGGATCTTTGATCGCGATGGGATTACCACGGCCGTCGCGCAAATCGCTGAAATCACCGTTGCGTTCCTGCTGGGTCAGCACGCGGGTCGAACTCGTTGCCGGCGTCTGCCGCACTGAGGTCTCCTGTATCCCAAAAAAGAAGAACGTACGGTTGCGTCCGTTGTAGAGATGAGGAATCAGCACCGGGCCGCCGACGGTTCCGCCATATTGGTTCCGCTTCAATCCATCGTTGGTGGCGGCGAAGAAATTTCGGGCATTGAAATCGTAGTTGCGCACGAATTCAAAAGCCGTTCCATGCAGCGAATTCGTGCCCGACTTGGTGACGGCATTCACTACACCTCCCGCGCGGCCGCCGAATTCAGCCGAGTAGCTGTTGGTCTGAACGCTGAACTCCTGCAGAATATCCGGATTCGGAAAGGCATTGGCGACATCGCGATAGGTGTCCATATTGTCGCCGCCGTCCAGCACATAGTTGATCGAGTTTGCCTTGGCCCCGCTCGAGGCTACAAACTGCTGGCCTTGAGGCTGAAATGACGTTCCGAGGCCCGTGGCAGGCGACGGCAGCACTCCGGGCGCAAGCAGAAGCAACTGGAGCGGGCTTCGTCCGTTCAACGGCAAATCCGCCATTCTCTTCACATCGACGACGGTTCGTACGATGCCGTCCGATGTATTGACGGCGATCGCCTGGGTCGACACGCTGACGGTCTCTGTCTGTTGCCCGAGCGTCAGTGTCACATCGAGGCGCAGCCGTTCGTCCACCTGAAGATTCACGCCCGTGCGCTCGTATCGTTGGAATCCCGGCGCCTCTACCGTCACCCGGTACTGGCCGGGGCTCAGGGGGCTCACCGAATAGTTGCCCGATTTATCGCCATTCACGGCGCGTGCAGTTCCGGTCGCTTGTTCAACTACGCTCACGTGCGGCGCTGGAACCGCGGCGCCGGATGGATCCATCACCGTGCCGGCGATCCCGCCATTACCTTGCGCGAGTGCAATTCCGGCGGACGCGGCCATTGCTATTACGTCCAAACAGTTTGACGCGAGACATGGAAGACTCCTATAACCACTTGGTTCCGTATTGCGGAACTACATCCCGCAATCTGATTTGTCCGGAGTATAATGCGGACTATGACGAGTGTCAAGACGCAGTCTGCCGTAGCGAGCCGAACCGAGGTGATGTCCAGTACGATTCGCACTCTGCGCGTGCTGGAGCTCCTCTCGATGGAGCCCTTTGAGTGGAGCCTGACCGAGATCTCCAACAAGCTTTCACTGAGCAAAGGCACAGCCCACCGAATCGTGGCCACGTTGATCGAGGCGGGTTTCGTCCGGCAGGACGGGCTCCGGAATCGTTATGTCGTCTCGGGTAAGGCGCTCGAAGTGGGCACGGGATTCCTGCGCCACTCGCCGGCTTATCGCGCCGCCTTTCCCGTCATGCACGAACTAGGCCGGCAAATTGAAGGAATCATTCACTTCGGCGTATGGGATTCCGACACCATTCTCTTTCTCCGCAGCTACGGGCAGCCCAGCAGCTATTATCTGTACGCCGACACCGGCGACCGCCGCCCCATACACGCCAACGCAATGGGAAAGGCCATGCTCGCTTACTCACCGGCGGCGGATGTCGAGCGCATCATGTCGGCGAACTGCGATGCCTTCACCAGGAACACCATCACCACGCTACCGGCAATGGAGCGAGAGTTGGCTCGAATCCGTAAGCGAGGCTTTGCTATTAACGACGAAGAGTGGTGTACGGGGTTACGCGCGGTCGCTTCGCCGGTCCTGGGACTCCGGGGAGAAGTCGCCGCTTCCATTTGTATCGGTGGCCCGACTCTGAAAATGTCCAACGCACGGATCGAGAAATACGGAAGGCTGGTCCGCGACGCAGGAACCCAGATCTCGCGTCAACTGGGCTTCCGGCCGGCAGGGCCAGGGACCCGCGCGTAGATTGGCCAGCGGCCCGTCACGAAGTTCGATAAGCTTGCCTGCTACCATAGCCCCCGTGATCTCTCCCGGCCGGCTTGCCGCGTTCGAAATCCTCCAATTGGTTGAGACCGGCAGCTATGCCTCCGAGTTACTGCTTTCGCGGACAGCCGATCTTGACAAACGTGATGCGGGCCTCGCTTCAGAAATCGTTTTCGGTTCGCTTCGCTACCAGGCTCAACTCGACTTCCTCATCTCGCAGCACACCCGGAAGAAACTCGACCTCCCGGTGCGGGTCGCGCTGCGGATGGGCATCTATCAGCTCCGTCACCTCGATAGAGTCCCGTCGCACGCCGTCGTTACCGAGAGCGTCGAACTGGTGAAGCGCGCCAAGAAGCGCTCGGCGGCGGGTTTTGTGAACGCCATTCTTCGAAAGATCAATCGCGACCCGGTGCAGTGGCCAGACCGGGCGACCAGTTTGTCGATGCCGGCCTGGCTGCTGGCCAGATGGGACCGGCAGTTCGGGGAAGAAAAAGCCGCAGACATCGCGCGCGAATTCCTGAAACCACCGGAGACCTATGTCCGCAATCCGCCCGCGCGCGAAGGCCTGGTGCTGGAGGCGACCGCTGTTCCGGGTTGCTTTCGCGTGGTCGCCGGCGAAACCAAGGATCTTCGCATTCAGGATATAGGCTCACAGTCGATCGTCCCGCTGCTCGACCTGCACGAGGGGCAAACCTTTCTCGATCTTTGCTCCGCTCCGGGAAACAAGACGGCCCAAGCGCTGGAATATCAGGTTCGCGCCGTGGCCTGCGACCGCAATTGGAATCGTCTTGACAATGTTGTGTGCCCTGACCGGGTTGTACTCGATGCCGGCCGTCCCCTGCCGTTTCGCCGTCCTTTCGACCGAATCCTGATCGACGCCCCGTGTTCCGGCACCGGGACTCTACGGCGAAACCCTGAGATCCGCTGGCGCGTCCGTGAGTCTGATCTGCATGATCTGCAGGAACGTCAGACGCGCATGTTGAAAATTGCCCTGGAAAACCTCGCTCCCGGTGGACGCCTCGTCTATTCCACCTGCTCGCTTGAGCCCGAGGAAAACGAAGCGGTGGTCGAGCAGTTTCATCCCGTGGCGACTTATCGCCGGACTCCGGGCCTGGAGCCCGGCGATGGCTTTTTCGCTGCCGTGATAACATCGGAGTAAGCCGCAAATGGTTGAAATTGTACCCTCAATTCTATCGGCGGACTTTGCGCGCTTGGCCGACGAAATTGCCAAGGTGGAAATGGCCGGCGCCCGAATGCTCCACTTCGACGTGATGGACGGACATTTCGTCCCGAACCTTACGGTCGGTCCTCCGGTGCTGGAGAGTATTCGTAAGATAACTAAGCTTAAGATCGACTGCCATTTCATGATCGAAGATCCCGATCATTTCGCACCTGTTTTCATCCAGGCAGGGGCGGACATGATCTCGGTTCATCAGGAAGTTTGCAAGAATCTGGACCGGACCGTGCGAATGATCCAAAGTGAAGGGGCTAAGGCCGGCGTAGTCATCAACCCGGCGACTCCTGTACACTTACTGGATGACATTTTGGAAGTTGCCGACTACATTCTCGTCATGAGCGTCAACCCAGGCTTTGGCGCCCAGCATTTCATTCCCAACGCGCTGAATAAGGTGCGGAGACTGGCTGCCCGACGGAAGGAACTCGGATTGCAGCTTCCTATTGAAATCGATGGCGGAATCTCGCTGGAAAACCTAGGAGATGTGGTTCGAGCCGGTTGCGACTGGATTGTGGCCGGGTCCAGTATTTTTCATAGTGCCAATCCGGCAACAACTGTGATGGAAATGCAACACATCGCCCGTAGTGCGGATTCGGTTCATGTTTGATTGGCTGGGTGCGCCGGCGGCGCGCCGCAAAAAAATAACACAGGTGTAACTATGTATCGTCGTCATCATCATCAATTCTTATTCGCAGCTCTTGTCCTGACAGTGGCCTGCATACTTGCGGCGGGCTGCAGCTTCAAACGCAAGAAATACGAGAACCCGATCACTAAGGACACGCAGCAACCCGACAAAGTGCTGTTCGATAAGGCGGTCGGGGACCTCGAGCGAAACCGCTTCGAAATTGCGCGTCTCACATTGCAGACGCTCATGAATACCTACGACACCAGTGAATACCTGGCCAAGGCCAAACTCGCTTATGCCGATAGCTGGTACCGCGAGGGCGGCACGCACGGACTCGCTCAGGCAGAAGCGGAGTACAAAGATTTCATTCTGTTCTACCCCACCATGGAAGAATCGGCCGAGGCGCAGGAGCGGGTGTGCATGATTCATTTCCGGCAGATGGACAAGCCTGATCGCGACATCAATCAGGCCATCCGCGCCGAGGATGAATGCCGCAATCTGCTGGTCCAGTTCCCGAACAGCAAGTATGCTCCGGAGGCACAGCAGCGTTTGCGTGAAATTCAGGAAGTGATTGCCGCCGGGGAGTACGACAAGGGATTTTTCTACAGCAAGAGGGGTAGCTACCCGGCCGCCGCGAGCCGTTTCCAGGGAGTCACGGACCAGTATCCGCTGTACAGCGGCGCCGACAAGGCAAATTGGTATCTGGGCGAATCGTATTCGCATATGGGCACCCGGTTTCGCCAGAAAGCCGGAGAGGCGTACGCGCGAATCGTGAAGGACTATCCGCTCAGTGCGCTGGCGGACAGCGCAAAAAAGAAATTGCAGTCGATGGAAATGCCGGTACCGGAAGCTGACCCTGTGGCCTATGCCCGAATGAAGTATGAACAGGAGAACCGGAAGAAGAAGGGCATGGTTTCGAGTGCAGCCGGATTGCTGAAGCACGGGCCCGACGTCACCATGGCTGCCAAATCAGGAACTCCGGCCATGACGAGTTTGCGTCCGAAT
The DNA here is from genome assembly GCA_963770345.1 of Bryobacteraceae bacterium. Classification (GTDB taxonomy): domain Bacteria; phylum Acidobacteriota; class Terriglobia; order Bryobacterales; family Bryobacteraceae; genus CAVYPH01. The sequence continues at coordinate 348,175 of CAVYPH010000006.1, forward strand.
GTTCCGGCCAGCGTGCCGGTTCCGCCGGCGCCCGCAGGCGGCACGCCCGAATTGACAATCACGCAGGTCCCGGATTCCAAGGAGCTTGACAGCAAGCCAGATGCCCGTTTAGGCACACAAGGTGCGAGTGCCGCTGCTAATACGGCCGCTAGCGCCGAGGCACCCGCGGCCGGAGCCGCGACCGGAACTGCAGGTACCACCGATAGTGCGGCCAAGCCTGCGGCGGAGCAGCAGGCTCCCCTTCCGACCAATCACCAGGCCCCGGCGAAGCAGAAGAAAAAGAAGACTAAGAAAACACCGGCCGCCGTGACGCCCGCTCAACCTGCCGCGGGACAACCCGCGACGACAACACCGGCGGCGACGCCTACAACTACAGTCACTCAGCCGCAACAACAATAAGCTATGAGCCGCATACTTCTCGCAGACGATAGTCCGCATGCACAACGCATGGGCGAACGTATTCTCCGCGAGGAGGGATTCGAAGTAGTAACCGTCACTGATGGGAGTACGGCGCTCCTGCGGCTGCGTGACGTGGATCCCGATTTGGTCCTGGCCGACATCTCGCTTCCGGGCAAATCGGGATATGAAATCTGCCGGACGGTGAAGGAGCAGTCCGGCCACTCGCATGTCCGTGTGGTGTTGACGGCCGGCTTGCTGGAACCGTTCGACGATGCGATGGCGGCCTCCGCGAAGTGCGATGCGGTGCTGAAGAAACCATTCGAATCGTCGGTGGTGCTGGATACCATCAGGCCGCTGATTGAGGCGGCGAAAAAGGACAAATCGCGGAACGCCGCGGTCAACGGTCCGGTGGCGGATATTGTTCCCGCCGTGAGCGAGCCTGCGCCGGAGTCGGAGCCTACCGTTGAGATGGAGGCGGAACCGATCCGCCGTCCGCCGTCCGTTCCAATGAGCCGGAGCCCGTTTGTCGCCATACCTGTCCGCGTAGTTCGTGAGCCGATTGAGGAAACACCGGCGGCACCGGCAATGGCCGCCGAACCCGCGGTGGTGCAGCATCCACCAGCCGTTCCGGTTGAAGTGCGGCAGGTGGCTACACCTGCTCCAGCCACCACTCCGGAAAATGTCACACCGGAACCCATCGACGCAGAGCGCGTTCGGGCTGCGGTGACCCTGGCTTTGGACGCCGCGCTGCCCAAAATGATCGATGAGATTACGGAGCGAGTTCTGATAGCATTAGGTCACTGACCAATGCCAGACAACAGTTTCGACATCGTTTCCAAAATTGATTTGAACGAAGTTACAAACGCCATCAATCAATCTGATAAAGAGCTTCTCACCCGGTACGACTTGAAGGGTTCGAAGTCGGAAATCAAGCTCCTCGAGAAAGAGCATAAGATCACGCTGTCCAGCTCCGATGAGTTCAAGCTCAAAGCCGTAAACGAAATCTTCCAACAGAAGCTGGTGAAACGCGGCGTACCACTGAAGGGATTGACGTATAGCGTAATTCAGGAGGCGGCCGGCTCCAGCGTGCGGCAGGATATATCGCTCCAACAGGGCATCCCGATCGAAAAAGCGCGCGAAATTGTCAAAGTGATCAAGGACAGTAAAAAGAAGGTTCAGGCGTCAATCCAGGGCGATCTGGTGCGCGTCTCGAGCAAAGACCGCGATACGCTGCAGGAAGTGATCGCCCTCCTGCGCAGTCACGATTTCGGCATCGACACTCAAATCACCAACTACCGCTCCAACTGATGGCTCGCCGCATTGAGAAGCATTTCCTCGCGGGTCCGGCGGGCAGGCTGGAAGCGTTGCTGGAAGAGCCGGAAGAGGGCGAACCTTGCGAAGCTGTCCTGATTTGCCATCCGCATCCGCAGCACGGGGGTACGATGCACAACAAAGTGGTTTACCGCATCGCGCGCGGACTTCGCAGCGCGGGATGCGTCGTTCTGCGCTTCAACTACAGAGGAGTAAATCTGAGCGAAGGTGTCTACGACGAGGGCATGGGGGAGTTGGAAGACGCCCGGTCGTCTCTTGCCTGGTTACGCGCGCGGTACCCCGATCTGCCCTACTCGCTGGCCGGATTCTCATTCGGATCTCGCATTATCCTGCGCCTGGGATGCTCGTTACCTGATGTCCGCAGGCTGATCGCCGTGGGATTTCCGGTGACGTACAAAGAGCATTCCTATCTGGAAACCTGCACAAAAGAAAGAGTTTTCGTTCAGAGTACCAACGATCAATTCGGACCTCGAGACCAAATGGAGGCACTATTCGAGCAGCTTCCGGAACCTAAACGCATGATCTGGGTTGAGGCGGAAGATCACTTCTTCAAAGGGGCGCTGGATGAGTTTGAAAAATCAGTTGCCGGAGTGCCGGTTTAGCTGCCGATGTAGTTTCCGTGTGACCCGCTGGGCGATAAGAGTTGCAACTTTGCCCAACAACCCGGGAACGTCTTCCGGTTCCACCAACACCTGACGATCCCGCGTGGGCCGCTCGGCCGATCCATGGTAGGTGGTGAAAATTGCCGTGGCAGGCTTATAGTCCATCATCTTCGCATGGGCGATCACCTTCAATCCTGCTTCCGGTGACTCCATTTGAAGGTCGCTAAGCACCAGTTCGTACTGCTCATGGTCCATTTTGCCTACTGCTTCAGCGGCAGTCGCGGCAGCGTCTACCCGGTAACCACCCGCTTCGAGCACAGTCTGCAGCGTTAGTCTGGATGCCGGGTCGTCGTCGACGACCAACACCCGGGCCAAGTCTAGACTGGCACACCCGGTACGTGAATTTTTTGTCATTTTTGCGCTCTCCGGAAGTGCGCTGATCAGCGGGCTTCTTGATCCAGTTTACCCCAAATAGGGGGATTTTGATCCCTCGATTTCTGTGCCTTGGATTACTACAACTGTAAATTAATTGTTAAATACGCGCCGGAAAATTTCGTCGACGTTTTGTAACTGCCTTTCTAAAGAGAAACTTCCGGAAATTTGATCCCGCTGAAGGTACGCCTGCACTTCCGGATCATCTTCGATGGCTTGGCGGAAGTTTCCGTCATGTTCCCACGCCTTCATCGCCTGAGACTGTACGATACGATACGCTTTCTCCCGGAGCATTCCCGCAGCCGCGAGATCCAGGAGGAGCTGACCGGAGAATATGAGCCCATGGGTCGATTCCAGGTTTTTCCTCATACGATCCGGGTAGACGCGCATTCCTTCGATCAACCAGGTGGTTTTCGCCAACAGGTAGTCGGTCAGAATGGTGGAATCCGGCAGGATCACTCGCTCTACGGAAGAATGCGATATATCGCGCTCGTGCCAGAGAGCGATGTTTTCAAATCCGGCCTGAACGTTTGCCCGTACCACGCGGGCCAACCCGCAAATCTGCTCGCACGTGACCGGATTGCGCTTGTGTGGCATGGCCGAGGAGCCCTTCTGTCCGGCCGAGAACGGCTCTTCGGCTTCGCGCACTTCGGTTCTTTGTAAGTGCCTGATTTCCAGCGCTATTTTGTCCAGTGTCGCGGTGATTAGACCGAGATTGGCGACGTAGGCCGCATGCAGATCGCGAGAAATTACCTGGGAAGCGATGGGTGCCGGCTTCAGACCCAGTTTGGCGCAGATTCGCTCCTCCACTTTTGGCCCTATGTGGCCGAAGGTCCCGACTGCGCCCGACGTCTTACCAACGCGGATATCTTCGGCGGCGGATTCGAAGCGCCGGAGGTTTCTACGAACCTCGTCGTACCAGAGAGCCAATTTGAGCCCGAAGGTAATCGGTTCCGCGTGGACGCCGTGAGTGCGGCCGATCTGGACGGTGTGCTGAAACTCGAATGCCCGGCGTTTGAGGGCTTCCCCGAGTGTTTCCAATCCACTCCGAATGATGGCGGAGGCGGCTTTGATCTGCAGCGCTTGAGCGGTATCTACTACATCATTAGAAGTCAGCCCGTAGTGAAACCAGCGGGACGCTTCGGCCTCACCTGCTGCGGCCATGCTTTCTGCTACTGTTGTAGTAAAAGCGATAACGTCGTGCCGGACTTCCTTCTCGATGTGCTGCACTCGGGCGGCGTCAACCTTAGCGTGCGGCGTAGATTTGCGGCCGCTTCGGCGGGCACTTCTCCCAGTTCCGCCAGCGCCTCCGAGGCGGCGAGTTCTACTTCCAACCATTTCTGATACTTGGTGTTCTCGTTCCAGATGTCGGCCCATCTCAGGGCGCGTGTACCGGTCAATCATAGGGGATCAGTTCCAGTGTACCGGTTAGAATGACTACGTGAGAAAGCCCGATCCCGTGGAAGCAGCTCTCGATGCCATTTCGGCCTTGAGGGCGAATCCGGATCAGCCTGACGGCGGGAAGCAGCTCAAGGCGGCGATCGGTTCGAAAATCAGCGTCGTGGTGTCCAAGGCGGCGAAGTTGGCCGGCGAATTACGCAAAGAGGAGTTGATCCCCGAGCTGGCCGCGGCTTTCGAGCGCTTCATGAAGGAGCCGCACAAATACGACAAGGGCTGCCGGGCGCTGATCGAGATCGTGACCGCGCTTTACACGATGGACTACCCCGGACACGAAGTCTATCTCAAAGGAATCCGGCATGTGCAAATGGAAGGCGCTTACGGGCCGCCAGTTGACAATGCCGTTCCGCTGCGTGCGGTGAGCGCGCTTGGCCTGGCGCAGAGCCGTTATCCCGATGCGATGGAAGAATTGGTACGTTTGCTGGCGGACAAAGAACTCGGGGCGCGCATCGGGGCCGTTCGCGCGATCGCGTCAGCGGGCGAGCCCGCTTCTCCCCTGTTGCTGCGGCTGAAAGTGCTGACAGGCGATGCGGAGGCCGAGGTGCTGGGGGAGTGCTTTTCGGGTTTGCTGACTCTCGCGCCGGCGAAGTCGCTGCCGTTCGTCGCGGGTTATCTCGAGGGCGATGAGGCCGTCAGTGAAGCGGCGATGCTAGCCCTTGGCGCTACCCGCGGAGCCGATGCCTTTGAGGTATTGAAACAAGCCTGGGAACGGCCCTTGTCCACGGAGTTACGCAAAACGTTGTTGCTCTCGATCGCAACGCTACGTCTTCAAGAGGCGTTGGATTTCCTGCTCTCGATGATCGCCGAAGGGCCACAACAGGCGGCTGCGGATGCGATTGCAGCGCTCGCGCTGTATCGGGACGACAACAAAATCCGGACGGGCGTGGAGACCGCCGTCTCTTCGCGAGGTGGGCGCGCACTGATGGAAGCGTTTCGCGCCGGGTGGTCTTAGTAAACGAATGCTTCGGAGCGGAGCCCCGGCTGCGCGACGACGAGGCGGGTGGAAAGGCAACGATGTCGAAGCGCCTGAAACGCCGAAATGCGCGCGATCTCCGGGTGATTATTGTGTTCGCTCAGATGCCCGAGCACCAGCGTGCTGACGGAGGAATCCATGGCATCGAGAATGAAATCCGAGACGATGTCGTTCGAAAGATGCCCCCTGCGCCCCATCACCCGCTGTTTGATGGACCACGGATAGGGCCCGACTTTCAACATTTCCAGATCGTGGTTCGATTCAAGCAACAGAAGATCGGTTCCGCGCAGATGCACCCGGATCGAATCCGGCATGTAACCGAGATCGGTCACCACCGCGACCTTCACGCCACCCGCGCGAACGCAGAATGCTACTGGATCCACCGCGTCGTGCGGAATTGTGAATGTATCGATTTCAAGATCGCCGATACATATGCGCTCACCCGCTTGAAATGTTTCCAGCTTCGGGGTGAATTCGCCCCAGGCAATGGTGGGCGCAGTGAGCCGGCTCATGTAAACCGGCACTTGAAGCTTTCGCAACACGGGGATCAATCCCGAAACGTGGTCGGAATGTTCGTGCGAGATCACCACGGCGGTCAGATCTTCCGGCCTCTCTCCAACTGCAGCCAGCCGTTCGAAGATCTCTTTGCGGCTGAGACCAGCGTCAATCAAGATGCGCGTCCGCTCAGTCCCGACGAATGTCGAGTTGCCGGAACTGCTGCTCGCGAGTACACAAATCTTAACTATGGCTGTTCTCCAACCCGGCTGTTCTCCAAAACCATTCCTTCTTTCTTAACACATTTTTTAACACACGGCACGACAAAAAGATACAGAAATGTTTTCGCGCAGGCGTATAGGTTCTTATCGGCTCAGATCGCCCGAAGCGGCATCTTACAATGAGGAAACTATCATGAAAGCACGCGTGTTCGTCTCGCTGAAGCCGACGGTACTCGATCCCCAAGGCCAAACCATTCGCTCCGCGCTCGCAGGACTGGGCCACGCCGCCATCGCCGATGTCCGCCAGGGCAAGTATTTCGACATCGCGCTCTCGCCCGGGGCCGATAAACAGCAAGTGGCCGGCGAAATCGACCAGATCGCGCGTGACGTGCTGGCTAACCCCGTTATTGAAGACTATCGAGTGGAATTCATCGACTAGGAGTTCTTTCTCATGTGCGGCATCGTCGGCTACATCGGTAATCAGAAAGCTGTTCCTATCATTCTCGACGGACTACGGCGGTTGGAATACCGCGGCTACGATTCCGCTGGAATCGCCGTGCTGACGGAAGACAACGAACTCTGCGTGCGCCGTGCATCGGGGAAATTGCGCAATCTGGAGGAAGTGATCCGCAGCAACCCGGCCGACGGAGACTACGGTATCGGCCATACTCGTTGGGCCACGCACGGGCGTCCAACGGAAGAGAACGCTCATCCGCATCGCGATTGCAAGGGCGACATCGTAGTGGTGCACAACGGCATCGTCGAGAACTACCTTACGCTGAAGCACGAACTGCAGCGCGAAGGGCACAAGTTCCTGACTGAAACCGACACGGAGGTGATTGCCCACCTGATTGAAAAATACTACGAGGGCAATCTCGAGGACGCCGTTCGCCGCGCCGTGAAAGAGATCTCCGGTGTATTCGCGCTGGCTATCATCGCCAAGAGCGATCCGCGCAAAATCGTGGCCGTGCGGAACGGCCCTCCAGCGGTGATCGGTCTGGGGGATAAGGAGTATTTCGTCGCCTCGGATGTCCCGGCCATCCTTAGCCACACCCGCGACATGTTCTTTCTCGCCGATGGCGACATGGCCGTGCTGACGCCGGAAGGCGTGCATCTCACCGATTTCGACGGGCGCGCGATCAAGCGCCAGGTCTCGCACATTCTGTGGGATCCGATCATGGCCGAAAAGGGCGGGTACAAGCACTTTATGCTCAAGGAAATCTTTGAGCAGCCGCGCGCGGTGCGGGATACGCTGCTGGGCCGCGTGGGTCAGGAAACGGGCCGGATCTTCCTGGACGAAATGAATATCACGCCACAACAGTTTAAAGCGTTCGAACAGGTGAAGATTATCGCCTGCGGCACCAGTTGGCACGCGGCCCTGGCTGGCAAATTCATGATCGAAAAGCTGGCGCGGATTCCGGTGGAAGTCGATTACGGCAGCGAGTTCCGTTATCGCGATCCGATCGTCACGCCGGGCATGCTGACGGTCGTGATTTCGCAATCCGGAGAAACGGCCGATACGCTGGCGGCGCAACGCGAGGCGAAATCGAAGGGATCGAAAACACTGGCGATCTGCAACGTGATCGGCTCGATGATCACGCGCGAGGCATCGGGGACGCTGCTCACCCATGCCGGCCCGGAAATCGGCGTGGCATCCACCAAGGCTTTCACTTCGCAATTGACGGCGCTGTTCATTCTGGCGATGTACCTGGGCCAGGCTCGCGAGATGCTAAAGGAAGAGGATTCTCGAACACTCGTCCAGGAACTGCTGCGAATCCCTGGCAAACTGGAAGCGATACTTTCCGCTGAAGACAGCTATGACGATCTGGCCCGCACCTTAAGCCGGGCTCGCGATTTTCTATTTCTCGGGCGCGGCATTCATTTCCCGATCGCGCTCGAAGGAGCGCTGAAGCTGAAAGAGATCTCCTATATTCACGCGGAAGGATATCCGGCCGGCGAAATGAAGCACGGGCCGAACGCGCTGATCGACGAGGATCTACCGGTGGTTGTGATCGCGACGCGCGATCCACACAGCGAAGAAAGCCGGGTGCGCTACGAAAAGACGTTGTCGAACATCCAGGAAGTGAAGGCGCGCGGCGGATTCGTCATCGCGGTTGCCTGCGAAGGCGACAGCGAAGTGAAGAACACGGCCGATCATGTGATCTCCATTCCGTTTTCGAACGAGCTGCTGCTGCCGCTGCTGGAGATTGTTCCGCTCCAATTGCTCGCTTATCACATCGCGGTGCGCCTGGGCTGCGATGTGGATCAGCCTCGCAATCTTGCCAAGAGCGTGACGGTGGAATGAAGCAGTCGGAAGGTTCAGTGGAGGTTGTCACTCGCGGCACGGGACTTTACGATTTCACCGCTTCAGTGGAGCGTTGGCTGGCCGCACAGAACGTCACGACCGGCTTGCTGACATTGTTCATCCAACACACATCGGCCTCGCTGACGATTCAGGAGAATGCCGACCCGGATGTAATTGCCGACTTGAACGATTTCTTCGGCCGCGTCGCGCCCGAAGACAACCGGCTGTACCGGCATACCGCCGAGGGTCCGGACGACATGCCCGCGCATATTCGGGCGGCGTTGACCCAGACGCAGCTTTCTATTCCGGTGGTTCGTGGCCGCATGGCGCTGGGAATCTGGCAGGGACTTTATGTCTTCGAGCACCGGTCTTCGTCACACCGCCGCAGGATCGTGCTCCATCTCCTCGGCGATATGTAACGGCTCACCTTCCATTCGAATATTGCGCTGCACCTCTTCAAGCAATTCCGCCCGGCGCAGCGGCTTTGAAAGATAGTCGTCCATTCCAGCGTCCAGGCATCGTTCACGGTCGCCCTTCATCGCATGGGCAGTTAGCGCAACGATCCTCGGGACGTAATGGCCCATCGAGTGGTATCGATCCGCGCCACCTGAATTCCCGGCTCCATCATCAAGGCATCCGGCAGATTGGTGGCCCCGGACCGGCGGATGTCGTCCTGCGTGATAACGAAAACCGCCGCCGCGGTGCGAGAAAGCTTCTGCTCTTTCTTGGACACCGACGTCACCTGGATGTCCATCAGCTCTTCCAGACTCGCGTTGGCCAGATCCTGGGCATGGCACAACGCGGCAATCAGGAGGAGAACAGCGGCCCTCATAGGTCACTCATCGGCCTGGAGGTAGAGAGTCTGAGCGGGGGCGTCCTGGCTGCGCCGGACGGCGAAGGAACCGTCTCGCATACACGGCGGTTCAAGAGTTGCGCGAGGTACGGGAAATGTGCTATTTTTGGGCCTTCGGGGCATTCGTCTGCTTTCGTCGTTCTAGACCGAAGGCCGTTCCCTGTCCGAACCTAAATGGAAGCAACGTTACATTCGCTGGGCGACCTGATCGTAACCGCCCTTCCTACTTTTTTTCTCGTCCTTTTGCTTCATTTTTATTTGAAAGCGGTCTTCTATAAGCCGCTGCAGAAGGTGCTGGCCGAGCGCAGGGAGGCCACCGAGGGAGCACGCAAGCTGGCCGCCGAAGCACTGGCGCGTACCGAAAGCAAGGCGGCTGCGTATGAAGATTCCATCCGCGTTGCCCGCAACGAAATGTACCAGGAACAGGAAATCCTCCGGCGCAAGTGGCGTGATGAACAGACAGCCCAAATTGCCGGCGCACGCGGCGCCACCGAAGCCCAGGTGAAAGCCGCCAAAGACCAGATCGCCGCCCAGGCTACCGAGGCGCGGCAATCGCTCGAAGCAAATTCCTGGCAATTGGCCGACGAGATCGCCGAGGCGGTTCTGGCCGGGAGGGCGCGTTGAAGAGGCTTCTGCTGATCGTTGGTTTGGCTGCATTCACGCTGACAGCCCAGGAAACCAAACAACTGGAGAAAGACGGCGAGAAAGGCACCGAACATGCCGAAGAGGCGGAAAAGGGCGCCCTGCCGAACGAACTCCTGTGGAAATGGGCTAACTTCGCGATCCTGGCCGGAGTGCTGGGATGGCTCGGAGCCAAGCATTTGGGATCCGTTCTTCACCAGCCGCTCGGCCGAAATTCGAAATGGGATCGAAGAAGCGCAAAAAGTGAAAGTGGAAGCCGAAGCGCGTGCGGCCGATATCGAGAAGCGCATCGGCAATCTAGTCGCGGAAGTAGAACGGATGCGAGGCCAATCGCGCGAAGAGATTTCAGCCGAAGGCGCACGCATCTCTGCCGAGACGGCGCAACAGATTTCACGGCTGCAGGCGCAGGCGGAGAACGAGATTGCTTCTTCGGCGAAGGCCGCCACCATCGAACTAAAGGTTCACGCCGCGGCGCTGGCGCTCAAAATGGCGGAACAGCAGATCCGCGGCCGGATGACACCGCAGACGCAGGAAGCCCTGGTCGATTCGTTTGTCGGCGATCTTCGCACCCAGGAACCCAAAACCAAGGCGATTTCGAACTAACCTATGCCACAGGCCGTTTCTTACCGATACGCGAGGGCTCTGGTGGACGCGGTGCTCGATTCCAAAGCCGATTCCGCCCTGGTACCGCAGCAGATTGAACAATTCGAAAATCTGTTACATCAGTCCGGCGATTTGAAGAACGTGCTGCTCTCGCCGGCTGTTTCAGCCACCCGCAAGCGCGCGGTTGTAGGCCGGTTTGCGGACATGATTCCACTGGCGGGCATCGTCCGGAACTTTCTGTTTGTACTGATCAATCGCCGCCGCATCGATCTATTGAGTGAAATACGGCAGGCCTACGAAGTGGTGCTGGACGAGCGGCTGGGAATTTTGCGGTCTGAAGTAAAGTCGGCTCAGCCGTTGAGTGATGAGCAGCGGAACAGAGTGGAAGGCGAACTGTCGCGTATCGCCGGACAGCAGGTTCGCTGCGACTACAAAGTCGATGAAAAACTTTTAGGCGGGGTAACGGCCAAGGTCGGTTCGACCGTTTATGACGGTTCCGTGCGGGCGCAGTTGGAGATAATGCGCCAGCGCCTTTCGGCCTAATTGGCACAGGCATTCCCGCCTGTGTGGTGTCAGCAACGGAGTTGAAGGAATAGGATAATGGCTCAAATTCGAGCGGACGAAATAACGCAGGTTCTTAAGAGCGAGATTGAAAATTACGATCGCGCAGTCAGCGTATCGGAAACCGGCTTCGTAATTTCAGTCGGCGATGGTATCGCGCGCATCTACGGCCTGGAAACGGTGATGGCCGGTGAACTGATCGAATTCGCCGACGGCCTCTCCGGCATCGCGCTCAATCTTGAAGAGGACCAGGTTGGCGCTGTGCTCCTCGGCGACTATACGAATCTTAAAGAAGGGGACGAAGTGCGGCGGACTGGCCGCATCATGTCGATCCCCGCTGGCGAAGCGATGGTCGGCCGCGTGGTGGACGCGCTTGGCCGTCCGATCGACGACAAGGGCCCTATCCATACATCAGTGTTCAACGCTCTGGAGCGCATTGCGCCCGGCGTTGTCGACCGTCAGCCCGTAAAAGAACCGCTGCAAACCGGCATTAAAGCGATTGATGCGATGATTCCGATCGGCCGCGGCCAGCGCGAACTCATCATCGGCGACCGCCAGACCGGCAAAACAACCATCGCCATCGATACGATTTACAACCAGAAGGGCGGCGATGTGATTTGTATCTACGTCGCCATTGGACAGAAACGTTCGACCGTAGCGCAGGTGGTGAAAACGCTCACCGACCTGGGCGCCATGGACTACACGATCATTGTCGCGGCCACTGCGTCGGATCCCGACTCCCATGCAGTACATCGCGCCGTATTCAGGATGTGCACTGGGCGAGTATTTCCGCGACAAAGGCATGCACGCGCTGGTCATTTACGACGATCTTTCGAAACACGCCGCGGCGTATCGGGAAATTTCACTGCTGCTGCGCCGTCCACCGGGCGCGAAGCATATCCCGGTGACGTATTCTACCTGCACAGCCGTCTGCTCGAGCGCGCAGCCAAAATGTCCAAGGAAAAGGGCGGCGGATCTCTTACCGCGCTGCCGTTCATTGAAACGCAGGCCGGCGACGTTTCGGCTTACATTCCGACCAACGTGATTTCGATCACCGACGGCCAGATCTTCCTCGAAGCCGATCTCTTCAACTCGAATGTCCGGCCGGCGATCAACGTCGGCATTTCGGTCAGCCGCGTCGGCGGTTCGGCGCAGATCAAAGCCATGCGGCAGGTGGCCGGCACGCTTCGTCTGGATCTGGCGCAGTATCGCGAGCTGGCGGCGTTCGCTCAGTTCGGATCGGATCTCGACAAGGCCTCGCAAGCGCAATTGAATCGCGGGAAACGGCTGGTGGAAGTGCTGAAGCAGGGCCAGTATCAGCCGCTGCCGGTAGAGAAACAGGTTCTCATCGTATACGCCGGCACCAACGGGTTCCTCGACGACATCGAGGTTCACAGAATCCGGGCGTTTGAGATGGAACTCTACAAGTTCGTCGAGAACGCGCATCCCGGCCTGCTGCCGAAAATTCGCGAGAAGAAGATTCTGGACGACGCGCTGAAGGGCGAAATCGGAAACGTGCTGAAGGAATTCAAAGAACGGTTTGGAACCGAAAAGAAGAAATAAGCGATGCCCAGCCTGATCGACATCCGGCGGCGTATCCGCTCGGTGAAGAATACGCAGCAGATCACGAAGGCCATGAAAATGGTTTCGGCGGCCAAGCTGCGCCGCGCGCAGGATCGTGTGATTGCCGGGCGGCCGTACGCTGCGATGCTTCGCCAGATTTTGTCGAACGTCATCGCAGCCGCCGGGGACTCGGACGATAGCGGGTCGCTGGCGCTACTGGCCACGCGCCCGGAAAATCGCATCCAACTCATCCTGCTGACATCCGACCGCGGACTGGCGGGCGCGTTCAACTCCAACCTGATCAAAGCCGCACAGAAATTCATTCGCGAGCACCCTGACGCGAAAATTGAGATCGAAACGCTCGGCCGGAAGGGACGCGATTTCTTCCGTAAGCGCAATTTCACCATCTCCGGCGAGCATCTTGGGATTTTCGCCAAGCCGTCGTACACGGATGCGTCGGCGATCGGTAAGAAAGTAGTGGAGCGGCTGAAGAACAATGAGATCGATGCGGTCTACGTGATTTACAACGAGTTCAAGTCCGTATCGACGCAGAATCTGACCGTGACGCGCATACTACCGGTGGAACCACCGAAGAGCGGTGAGCGCATTAATTACATATTCGAGCAACCGCCGGTCGATTTGCTCATGTCGCTTCTGCCGAGGTACGTCGAAGTTCAGATTTATAGTGCAATCATCGAGTCGACGGCGGCCGAACACGCGGCCCGTATGACGGCGATGGACGCAGCATCCTCCAATGCCGGCGATGTCATCGAGCGCCTGACGCTCTACATGAACCGGGTACGGCAGGCAAGCATTACCAAGGAAATTATCGAAGTGGTCAGCGGGGCGGCCGCGGCGGCTGAATAGCCGGTAGCCAGCCTGATCCACAAGGGAGTAGCGAAAGTTATGCCAACAGCAGTCGAAGTACTCGGCAAGGTGATCCAGATCGCCGGCCCGGCCGTCGACATTCAGTTCCCGGAAGGCCAGATTCCGGTTATTCACACAGCCATCCGCATCGTTAGCGAAGGATTCAATGTTCCAACACCCATCGACATCATTGTCGAAGTTGCGCAGCACATCGGCGAAGGGCGCGTGCGAACCATTGCGTTGCAGCCTACGGACGGTCTCGTCCGTGGGATGAAGGCTATCAGTCAGGGCGGGCCGGTTTCAGTGCCGGTCGGCAAGCATACGCTTGGCCGCGTGTTGAACGTCATTGGCGAACCGGTGGACAATATGGGTCCTGTTCTGGCCGAGAAACGCTACCCGATTCATCGTCAGGCGCCGGCGTTCAGCGAACAATCGACCGAGTTACAGATGTTCGAAACCGGCATCAAGGTGATCGATCTGCTGGAGCCTTATTTACGCGGCGGCAAGATCGGGCTGTTCGGCGGCGCGGGCGTGGGCAAGACCGTCGTCATCATGGAACTGATCAACAACATCGCTCAGCAGCACGGCGGTGTGTCGGTATTCGCCGGCGTGGGCGAGCGCACTCGTGAAGGAAACGATCTGTGGCTGGAAATGCAGGAGTCGGGCATTCTGAATCCGCAGGACTACACGAAATCGAAAGTAGCTTTGATTTACGGACAGATGACTGAGCCGCCCGGAGCCCGTCTTCGCGTCGGACTGACAGGTCTGACAGTGGCCGAATACTTCCGCGACGAAGAAGGCCAGGACGTGCTGCTCTTCATCGACAACATTTTCCGCTTCACCCAGGCCGGCTCTGAGGTTTCTGCCCTGCTGGGCCGCATGCCGTCGGCCGTAGGTTATCAGCCGAACCTGGCCAGCGAAATGGGCGAGTTGCAGGAGCGCATTACTTCGACGAAGAAAGGCTCCATCACTTCGGTGCAGGCGATTTACGTGCCCGCCGACGACTACACCGATCCCGCACCGGCCACGGCGTTTGCCCACCTCGACGCGACGACGAACCTGTCGCGCGCGATTTCGGAATTAGGGCATCTACCCGGCCGTCGATCCGCTGGCGTCTACGTCGCGTATTCTCGATCCGTTCATTCTCGGCGACGAGCACTACAACACGGCCCAGGCGGTGAAGCAGATTCTGCAGCGGTACAAGGATCTGCAGGACATCATCGCGATTCTTGGTATCGACGAACTTTCGGATGACGACAAGTTGACCGTAGCGCGGGCGCGTAAAGTGCAGCGGTTCTTATCGCAACCCTTCCACGTGGCCGAGCAGTTCACCGGATTGAAAGGCAAGTATGTGAAGCTGGCCGACTCCATCCGCGGATTCAAGGAAGTAGTTGAGGGCAAGCACGACGACGTGCCGGAGCAGGCGTTCTATCTGCAGGGCACAATCGAAGACGTGCTGGAACGCGCCGAGCAGATGAAGAAGGCATAAGGCGGCAAATGGCGGCGACGTTCGAACTGGAAATCGCAACACCCGAGCGGCTGGTGATCCGGGAACAGGTAACCGAAGCCCAGATTCCCGGCGCGGACGGCGCGATGGGGATCCTGCCGGACCATGCGCCGCTGGTTTCCGAATTGGGCATCGGCGAATTGAGTTACATTGTCAGTGGCCAAAAGCATACGATCGCGGTTGGAAACGGTGTTGTGGAAGTGCTGGCGAATCACGTGCGCGTGCTGGCGGACCGCGCGGAGCAAGCGAATGAAATCGACGTCGCCCGCGCCCAGGCTGCGCTAAAACGGGCGGAAGAGCGAGTTGCACGAGCGGCGAGCGGCGAGATCGACGTGGCCCGCGCACTGAATGCGATGAGACGCGCGCAAGCGCGGTTGGCCGTCGCGAACGCCCGTTAGAGGCCGTGGCGCAGCTTAGTTAGGGCGCTTCCTTGGCGTCCGAGAGGCCACGAGTTCAAATCTCGCCAACGTCACTGGCGCTTAAATATGGCCGTGACAGGAATCTGACAGAATCGGGACGAGTTCTGGACAGGCCGGGTGTAAAATCGAATCACCGTGAGCGCGCTGGGCGCGGTCCATCGACCGGGTTGGAAAAGGTGGTTGCGGCCTCCGCAGCCTCTGCTTCTGGTCCTGTTTTCCTTCACATTCGTCTCGATTACGGTACTGGGTTGGCTTGCCTGGAGGCTGATAGACCAGGATCGGCTGCTCGAATCGCAACGGTCGCAGGAACGCCTCGAGGAGGCCGCGGATCGACTAGTGGCAACCCTGTGCAGCGTGTTGGCAGAGGCGGGCGAACACCTGGACACGTGGGATTCGCCGCCCCGGCCGCCCCAGGGCGCATTAGTGGTGGTATCGAGAAACGGGTCGATCGAGACGTTCGGCGGGAAAGTCTTGTTTTCGCCAGTTCGATCGCCAGCCCCTGAAGCCAATCCTGACATCTTCTTCGACGGAGAGTTGATGGAATTTGCTCAGGCCCGGCCTGGAGCGGCGCTTGAAATATACCGGCGGTTGGCGCTCTCGATATCACCGGCTATTCGCGCGGGAGCGTTGGTGAGGATTGCGCGGATACACCGCCGCATGGGCGATTCGAAATCGATGCAGGCTGCGTATCGGAAGCTGGCGTCGATATCAAACGCGAACGTGGCGGGTGCGCCCGCGGAGTTGGTGGCGCGAACGGAGATGAAAGACGCATCGCTTGCGCGCGATCTCTTGAACGGGCGCTGGCAGATCTCGCGCGAGCAATTCGAATTTTATTGGTCTGAAGTGTCGAAGGAAAATCCGCCGGCCGATGCTATGGCCCTGTCGGAGGCTGCGGCGATCGCGCTAGAGAATGCAAAGCGCAATCCGGCATCGCGCGGCGAGGAAACGGTGTGGGCTGGAAATCGCGGGTTCTACGTCTCATGGAGAGGAGGGCCAGAGCGAAGGGCAGTGCTAATTGCACGGCCGGAATTGCTGCTGCCTGCCGCGCCGGGCGACGCTACGTTCGCGCTCTCCGACTCGGAGGGCCGCGTAGTTGCCGGAAGCCGTGATGTGCATCAGCGCGCCGCGGTCCGGACTGGGGCCGAAGGGCAGATCCCCTGGACGATTTACGTGACGGCGTCTAAGAGCGCGAATCCGGCGGGACTCGCCGAGCGGAGGCGGTTCCTGATGGTAGGCGTGTCGGTGATGATCACGTTTCTTTTGTTGGGAACGTATTTCATCGCACGGGCAGTCCGGCGCGAAGCGCAGACGGCGCGTATGCAATCCGATTTCGTGTCGGCGGTGTCGCATGAATTCCGGTCGCCGCTGACGTCGATGCGTCAGCTTTCGGAATTGCTGGCGGAGGGAAGGGTGCAATCGGACAGCCGCAGGCAACTTTATTACGAGACGCTGGTGAAAGAGACTACGCGGCTGCAAAGGCTCGTAGAAAGCTTGCTTAATTTCGGACACATGGAGGCGGGCGCGCGGCAATTCATTTTCGAAGCACTGGATGTCGCGCAGGTGGTGGGGCGGGTGGTGAGCGAGTTTGAGCCACAGCTCGCCGGCTCGGGGCGGCGGATCGAAGTGATCGGCTCGGATGCGCCGTGCACGATCGAAGCTGATCCGGATGCGATTTCGGTGGCGCTGCGGAATCTACTGGACAATGCGCTGAAGTATTCGCCTGAATGTCCGGCCGTGTGGGTGGAGTGGAGTGCGCGCGAGGATTTCGTTGCAATAGAGGTACGCGACAGTGGCCGCGGGATTCCGGAATCGGAGCGCCGCGCGATCTTTCAAAAATTCGTGCGAGGAAGCGCCGCGGCTGCAACCAACGTGAAAGGATCGGGAGTGGGACTGGCGATGGTGCGGCATATTGTCAGCGCGCACGGCGGAGCGATTACGGTGGCGAGCGAGCCGGGGCGCGGAAGCGCATTCACAATGTTGCTCAGATCGATGGAGAGAACATGACGCGCATATTGATTGTCGAGGATGAGCCGGCGATTGCCATTGGACTTGAAGACGATTTGAAACTGGAGGGCTATGAGGTGGAGGTGATCGCGGACGGGCGAGTGGCTTCGCAGCGTGCACGCGAAACAAGGTTCGACCTCATTTTGCTCGACATCATGTTGCCGGGTAGAGACGGATTCGAAGTGTGCCGCGACTTGCGGCGCCACGGGCTCGACACGCCCATTGTTATGTTGACCGCCAAGACGCAGGAATCGGAGAAAGTGCTGGCGCTCGAAACCGGCGCTGACGATTACGTGACGAAGCCCTTCGGCACGCGCGAATTGCGCGCCCGGATCAAGGCGATGTTGCGCCGTGCGGCACGCGACCAGGACGGGGTGTGCTACCGCTTCGGCGAAGTGGAGGCGGATTTTACACGCGCAGAGATTCGGCGCAACGGCGAGCCGGTAGATCTGACGCCGATCGAATTTCGTTTGCTGAGCTTCTTCGTGCGCTCGCGCGGCAGGGTTTTGAGCCGCGAACAATTGATCGCGGGGGCGTGGACGCCGGATACGTTCGCCTCCGACCGGATCGTGGACAATCACATCGCGAATCTGCGACGGAAGATCGAACCGGATCCGGCGCGTCCACGATATTTGCGTAATGTACGCGGGCTCGGGTACCGTTTCGATGGCTGAGATCTTACGCATTCCTGACATTTTCGTGTTCGCGATGCGACATGCGGCGGCTATGATCGCAATTGTGATACCGATAAGCGCGGCCGATGTGGGAATTCAGCTTGAGTCGGCGATTCATCGCGAAGTGGTGGCGGGCGATTTGAAGGGCGCGATCGAGCAGTACCGGTCGATTGCGGCAGATACCGCATCGCCACGGCCAGTTGCTGCGCGGGCGCTGGTGCATATGGGGCAGTGTTTCGAAAAGTCGGGACAGGAAGGCGCGGCGCGCGCGGCCTACGAACGGCTGGTGAAGGATTTCGGAGGAGAACCGGAGTCGTCAGTTGCACGCATGCGGCTCAACTGGATGGAACGATCGCGCGTGGCGTCGTTTCCCGGGCCGCGTAATCTGGGGTTCGAACAAGGTATCCCGGGGAAGGCTCCGCCAGGATGGATGGTGCCGGCCTTACCACAGGTCGCCGATCGTTGGGTAGAGATTCGAAGCTCCGGCTGCCGCGAGGCCTCGAAATGTGCCGTGCTGCTTATCCCCGACAATGCACCCGGGTTCGGATATCTTCTGCAAAGCTTCAGCGCGGCGCCGTATCGCGGCAAGACGGTACGGCTTCGAGCGTGGATAAAGATCGAAGCGAACGACAACTACGATCGCGCACAGATGTCGCTCAGCGTGGATCGCGCCAAAGGGCAGATTGGGTTTTACGACGACATGAACGATCGCCCAGTGCAGTCCGCGGAGTGGACGACGCGTGAGATCCGGACACGAGTTTACGACGACGCGACGTTCATCACGCTCGGCGTGATTTCGAAGGGACGCGGACGAGTCTGGTTGGACGGCGTGTCCTTCCAAATCGTCCAGTAAATTAACTCAAACAAGCTGAAGAAGGAGTTATATGTCCAAGGGACAGTTGTGTCTTTTCATTTCACTGTGCGCCTTTGCTCAGCAGAAGCAGGCGAAAGACGCCGGCGAATTCAAACTCTATGACGCTGTCGTCAAGGATTTCACAGCGAAGGATTATTCGAAGGCGCTTCCAGATCTGGATGCGTGGAAGCGCGCTTATCCGGAGTCGGATTACAAAATTGACCGGGAATGTCTGTACGTGCAGGCATACGCGGAGGTGAATCAACCGGGGAAATCCATCGGCACTGCAAAGGCGTTACTGGCTGGTGAGCCGAAAGTGGATGGGCCGAACCTGCTGCGAGTGTTGTTCACAACGGTAACGGCCATCCGCAGAATTGCGGAGCCGAACGCGGACCAGATGACGTTCGCCGAAACCGCGGCGCACCGGCTCCTGGAGTTCGAGAGACCGGACAACGTCGGTGCGGAAGCGTGGGCGCAGGCGTCCAAGGATTTGCACACAGCGGCGACAGACGGGTTGCTGTATGTCGAAATCTCGCGGAGCGCCGCAGCACAGAGCCGACACGATTGTCCAGAAGCGGAAGCAGCGGCGAATCGTGCGATCGCTATTGATCCGGATAGCATTCAGGCGGCCTGGTATCTCGGGATGGCGAAATTATGTTTGCAAAAGAGCGATCCAAAACGGATCTCGACTGCAATTTACGAGTTTGCGCGCGCGGCGGCGATTGACCCTGCGAAAGGGAAGGCGGATCCGAAATGGCAAAAAGAGGTTGCCGGGCCGAATCTCGAGAGAGTCTACAACCAGTATCATGGCGTCGATGCGGAGGGGTTGGCCCGATTGAAGGCAGTGGCGCTGGCTGGACCGACGCCGCCGGCTGGTTTTACGATTGCCTCGGCCGAGGAGATCGCACAGCAGAAGCAAGCAGCGTTTGAAACAAAATACCAGGAAATTGCATTATGGAGCCGGCTCAAGGCGCAGCTTTCCGGTTCCGGTGGCGAACAATATTTCGTTTCCGGATTGAAAGACTCGGCGGTCCCGAGGCTGCGCGGCATCCTGGTGGAGGCGAAGCCGGGGTGCCGTCCCACGCTGTTGCTGGTGGCGGTAAAGATGCCGGACCAGGCGGCCATTCCGCCAGCGGAAATCGCGCTGAAGCTCGACAAACCGCTATCTGGCGCGGTCGAGTTGGGGGTGGAGTTCGGATTCGAGGGCGTGCCCACAGCGTTCACGATGAATCCGTTCCGGTTGACTTTCGACGTGGAGACCCAAAAATTGGACGGCATCGAAATGCATGCGTGCGCCGCGCGCAAGCGATAGCCGTGGCGGCCACCGTTTCCCCTTGAGCTCACTGGGCGTTCGCAAGACGAGATGCGAAGCTCTTCGAAATTGGGCGGATCTGGACCGATGAGTCTTGAGGGCTGTATCGGAAGCGTGGGTCCAATTCTTTCCGGGAACGCAGTTCATTGGACACTTCGGTGGAGCGCCCGGTTAGGGTAGAGTAGAATGAAGTTACACACGGAAATCGGGCCGTGGCGCAGCCTGGCTAGCGCGCTTGCTTGGGGTGCAAGAGGTCGCGAGTTCGAATCTCGCCGGCCCGACCAAAGAATTCAGAGACCTACGTACGGAACCTGCAATGTATGGACAATTCGGCAAACGAACGAATTGTCAAGAAGCCCGGCGTCTGCGGTGGAGAGCCCCGCATCGCGGGTCACCGCGCGCGCGTGCAGGACATCATCATCTGGCATGAACACCAGGGCATGACGCCGGACCAGATTGTCTCAAACATCCCCACAATCACCCTTGCCGACGTTCATACCGCACTAGGTCGTCAAGTTCCCGAGCCACTCCAGCGCCCGCAGCCCCGGCATGAAGCAGTATTCGCCTCCCCGCGTGACCACGAATCGAGGCAGACCCTGCAATCGCTGACGAAGCGGCCGCTTGGGAATATCGAATGTGCCGTGAACCGTCGGCTGCTCCGCTTACAGGGTCCCTACCCGGGCTCCCGCCAAAGAATGCGCTGTCGTTCATCCATTCCGACTGTACAAATTCGAACTGACGCCCGAGATGAGCGCCGACGAACGCGAACATCAGTCCACGGTCCACGCCATCATCCTCCAGAACTCCTTCCGGAAGCGAGCGGGCCATAAGAAGTGCCGCGGCGGATCATCCGGTGGATGCGAACCACTCCCGCCACAGTCGAGTCCCGCGGGTTCATGCGGCGGATGTGCGATCCGCAAGGCGTCTTGTAGCCAATCGCATCGTCCTCCTTAAAGAGGAATGCGTTGTTGCGCTGTGCGTCCGCACCAAGTGCGGGATCATCGTGCATGGGACAGAGCGCCAGGGGAGCGCCGCTGCGCCAGCGCCCCATCATTTTCGCGGCAAGGAGTTCCTCTTCCTCGGCGCTGGCGGCGTTCGCCTTCAGATACCGGCGAAATTCGCGCGACCCGCTGGTGCAGCTTGCGGAAGACAACGTAACTGCCGTTGCGCCCCAGTACGTCGGGCTGCGGTATCTGCGAGGCTTCGCTCATTTCGTCCGGGTAACCCAGCACGAATTCGCCAGGTTTTAGCGGGCGCTCATGAGGATTGGTACCCGGGATTCCAGATCCTTCTATCGCGGGATGACTGATGCCGTCCTTGAATCCGAATGCTTCTCTTTCACCGGGTAGCACATGACAATCCTGACGCCAGATCGCCGCGATGCCCTTGAGTTCCTGGTAACTTTTCCGGGCTCTTTCGAACGCTGCTTCCAGCCGTTCCGTACTGGGCGCGACGGCGGTAATCACGACGTGGACATCCGTTGATCCGAGCGGTTTCTCCCAGTGCTCCGGACTGCTTTCGCCGTTGTCGCCCAGCGATTTGGCGCGGGCCGCCATGCCCTGCTGGAATTCCGGCGAGAAGCTCTGGAGCGACGTTTGCGGTACGCCCAGCGCTTTCAGGCCTTGATAGCTCAGTGCGACGCTCACCCACGTATCGCGTTCGGATGACTCCGATTGCGCTGCTGAAGCCACCACAGAGCGCAGCCGGCGCATCAACTCACATCCCGCGTTGCGATCGTCGATCCGGAAGAGCACATACGTTGCCGCGTACGGAGTCGGCCGCGGGCGCAGCACTCCGCTTTGAATATCGTCCAGTTCGAGCTTGGTTTCAGCCAACGTATTCTCCTTGCACGTCATCAGAAGCTGATCGCGCCAAAAACCTGCGCCGAATAGCCCTGAAACGTCGACCGGTCAGCGAACTCCTTGAAGTAACGGAAGCCGAGGCTCGCTTTTCTTTTCGGGAACGCGGCGATCATCGCAAATCCGAAAGAATTGACCGCATAGCGCTCCGCCGATACTTCCGGAGTGATATTCGGCCCGATTTTCGCGGTCGTCTGCCGCGCCTCGTATCCGGTGACGCCTATCTGGAGAGACAGGCTCGCCGAGCGGCGAACCGATGCCATCAGCGAGTAGTCCAGGTCAAACGTCTGACCCGGATGGACGCCTGTGCCCTCCTGCGTCGTGTGAAATTCGTACATCTCGAACGTGGAGAAAATCAGACGCTTGTCCTGCGTCAGATAAAACGTTTGTCCCGACGAAAGAGCGTGCGTCCAATACCCGGAACCCACGTTGTTGTTCGCACCCGCCGCGAACCGGCCGGTCGGAGCCAGGAATCCGTACATGGCTCGAACGTCGGCGCGCTCGGTATTCCAGCCCAGGATAAACGGCAAGTAATAGGAATCCGCGAATCCGCCGCCGCCGCTGACCTGGCCTTCAATGTCCGAGGTCAGATCGTTTTTCGCGAAAGGGAGAGTGGCTGACGCGGAGAATCGCGCTCCGAGAATCCGTTTCGTGCTCACCCACGTCAGCGTGTTCATATCCATCACAACTGTGTTGAGGCCGGTTACGGGAAGAGTTTTTCCTTCATCGTCCTTGGCCTGATCGCGCGCATAGAAGAGCAATTGGTTCGAATAGGTAAACCCGGATTCCGGCGTGACCCCGGAGTTCGTCGCGCTCATGCCCAAGGGATATACACCGCGATTCTGCGCTCGCGCTGGTCTCACCGCGATCAGCATGCATATCGACACGAAGTACCCCAACCAACGCGGCCGGTGCCTTGGAGCCGGATACATTACCTGGTCGCGAGGTTCTTCCAAAATGTTTCCAGACTCTCATCCCCGCCGAACAGCGTCGTGAAGATCGTGGAATCCGCCAGCAGGATGTCTCCCGCACGTTTCCCCGAAGGCGGCATCCACAGAAACATGTTGAACTCCCGGTTTCCCGCTTCGATGAACGGATGCGGCTTGGACATATCCACAGGTTGCTGCGCCAGCAGATGAATCGCCTTCGGGTCGTCCGTCGTGACGGCGTAGTGCGGCAGGTGCATATGGAAGTTGAACGTCCGAACGCCATTGAGCCATCCTCGCTTGTCCAGGTCCTTGTTGATCGTTAGCGGAACAAGCTTGTTGGTTCCTTGCACCGTTGCCGGGCGCAGACCGTAGCGATTCTCGACGGGAACGCCAAGCCCCTTCATCAGAGATCGAGCGTACTTGCTGAATCTTTGTTGCCGGGGAACCAAAGGGTCGCCGTGGTGCGCATATTCCATGGCCCGCACTTTCAGGTCGTCCGAGACCCCCACGTCGTGGTGCGGACCCAGAACCAGGCAAGTTCCTTCGCGCGTGAGAAACTCGCGAAGCGCCTCGATCTCTTCCGGGGAAGCTTCCTGTTCCGTGACCAGATGGTCCAGGCCGAATACCATCAGGGTGTCGGTGTCGGCGAGCACGCGCTCGTCGAGCGGCAATCGCTGCGCCGGCTTGATCGATCCTCTGGAACACGGCTACAGGCTGTCCCGTAGCTTCGCCAACGACATTCTGAAAGCTGACGATCGACAAGTGGAATAGCTCCAGTGTTCCGGCGATGCCTTGCAGGAACATCTTTTCCGAGAATTGCTCCTTCTCCCAGTTGGGCCACCCCACGCGGCGCACCTCGGTCATCGTGGAGAAGCGGTTGTCCATCTCCGTGACATCCCGATTGGCTTCCCACGGGTAGCTCCAGGTCCAGTAGACGCTGAAGCGCCGCTTGCCGGAGGCGTATTTCCTCGGAGCGTGCTGCTGGTTGTAAACTCGTGCGAAGCTCATTGCTCGACTCCCTCTCGCGATCGTCTTGTGCGCCCCGCTTCGTCGCGGCTAACCGGCGCAATCCGTCAAACGCGGCGTACTTGTACGCGTAACTATATGTCGGGGTGTTGAGCGACATGTTTGCGATGGTATTCATCGTTCCGCCGCATCGGATGACCATCTGGCCGATCCCGACGATCTCCGAGGCGATGTCGCCAATGCAATGGACGCCGACCAGCTTGCGATCTTTTTTCAGGAAAATCAGCTTCAATCGTCCGCCCCGTCCGGCGATTGCACCGCGCGGCGTGCGGGCAAGGTCCGCTCGTCCAACTTCGTAGTCAAGGCCTTGGTCGCGGCACTGCTCTTCCGTGAGGCCCGCGCCCGAAACCTCGGGCATCCCGTAGACTGCGGACACCGGAGCCGGATCCACGACTCCCTCGAAGGGAATGCCGAAGGCATGGCAAATCGCGACGCGGCCATGCTCCATGGCGATCGAGGCGAGCGTCGGTCCGAGAACATCGCCAGCCGCATAGACGCCGTCCACCGACGTGCGAAAGTGCTCGTCGACGATGATCCGCCCACGCGCATCGAGGGCGATTCCTGCCGCATCGAGGCCCAAATCCTCGGTATTCGCCACCCGACCGGCGGCGAATAACACCGTGTCTGGAGAGAGCGTTTCGCCCGTGGACATCCGGACCTCCAGCGCGCCGTTCTTTGCCGCAATGCTGTCGCAGGTCGATCCGAACAGGACGCGAACGCCCCACGACCGGAACAGTTCCTCCATGCACGCGGTAAGCTCCCGATCCATCATTGACATCAGGCGAGTGCCGAGGTCGGCAATTGTGACGTTCGCGCCTAAGGCATGAGCGATGGTCGCAAACTCGACGCCAACCGGTCCGCCACCGACGATCAGCATGTCCTTCGGAACTCTGCCGCGCTGCAGGATCGTGTCCGTGTCGCAAACCCCGTCCAGGTCAAACGGAATGTTCGGCGGCCGCCGCGGCCGTGATCCTGTCGCAATCAGAACCACCTTGGAGCGGAGCCTGCGCTTCCGTCCGTCATCGCCGGTGACAATCACGCTGCCGTCCCCGTCGAGCCGAGCTGCGCCTTGGATGTAGTCGACGTTATTCTTCGCGATGTTTTCCGCCGTCACCTCTTGCAGCAGATCGCAGACGTGCCACGTTCGTTTACGGATCACATCGGTGGCGACTTCCGGAGGCGCCGAAATCTTGATTCCGTAAACATCGCCTTCGACTAGCCCCGAAAAATAGAGAGCCGCCTCGCGGAGCGTCTTGGTCGGCGCTCCGCCGGTGGTCGTTACGGTTCCGCCGGGCCTGGCCTTCTCGATTACCGCACAGCGGTGCCCGAAGAACGATGCCAGTTCTGTTGCGCTCTCGCCGGCGGGGCCTGATCCGATCGCGATCAAGTCGTACGTGTCAGTCATATGCGAGGCCTGCACTCACTGCATCTGATCGAGCGCTTCTGAGAAGGCCCGCTTCAGCCTGAGCGCCTTTCTTGATCTCGTCTGCACTCGCGTACGGGTATTCCCCATATTCCAGGAAGCTAGGACACTGATGCTCACGAACGAACTTGATGAAGGCCGGCACGTTCGTCTTCCAGTCCTTCGGAAAGCCCTCCAGATTCTCGAAGACCGTGTTCACACCGTACTTCGTGAACAGAGCGACTGCGTCGTCGGTGTACTTGTCGAAATCGGTGTCGAAGATACCCTGATACATGAAGTACGTATCTTTACCGATGTCGAACAGTACCCAACGTAGATAATGCAGCTTCAGAGGTGCGAGCATATCGGGGGAGTCTTTAATCGCTCCTTCAATCGTTTTTCCGTACCCTCGGATGACCTCTTCTTTGCCCGGTTTGATCTTCGCAATGATCGTGAAGCCGTAGCAGGCCGGTGTCTTCGGATATGACCGGCCCATACTTGCCTTGGTGGAGTTCGAAGTATCCCTCTTTGGGGATTGCCATCGCCTGAGGTTTGGTCCAGTTTCTGTCGTCGTGTGCCAAGTCCTTTTCCCTCCTTGAATTGATCAGCAGGTTGGTATTCGTCGAAGTGGATGCAATCGTTCGTACCCCGGCGCTATTTTATTTGCGGACTGTTAGTCGCAACGGATGGCGCGGGATCTTAGCGTTACTTTGATCCAATCCACGGCGACCGGGACGGGACCTGACGACGGCAGGATAAACACCGAGCAGGACTGGATCGCAGCATGGGCGCTGGTTTTCGAATCGGCCGACACCCCATATCGTGACGGCGACTGGGCCGCCAGGTCAAAATTCCAGTGACCAAAGAGGGCATCATGCCCTGGGGCCGCTATTTGATACGGCACAAGGGCGTAGTGGAAGTCACCTTTGACTCGTTTGCCATGTGTCATACCCGTGTGCTACCCGGCGGCGAAGTCGTGCGTGGCGCTCAGGGAAACTTTCCGCTTCATTACTCCCAGGCCTGGCAGAACAGAAACGCCGTAAAACGAAAAACAGCGCAGGGGGATGAGTCTCTCAGAGCGGACTACTCCGCCCGGTGTTTTGAGCCGGCATGGTACGAGGCCTGCCTATCCTGTTTTGCAACACATCCACTATAGTCTGCAAAAGTAGGCGTTTTTTGGGAGGGGTGCGGCAGTCGGAGATCGCTAGCGGAATGTCCGGAGCCTTTGAGACCGGCAATTTACTCTAAGCGCGTCGAACGTGGTAAAGCCCGTCGGGGCAGCGGTTCAGCAAAATCGGGCCGGCGTTTTCCGATGTGCGCTGCCGTGCCCGGATCACCGCATGAATCTTGGTCCCTAACGGGCTGGTCATCCGACTTCAGCCGGGCCGTCTTCGAGTGCAAAACTACAATTTGTTGAGGTCGTCGTCCTTCGAGTACTTGGTGCCTTGCAGGGTCAGCTGGAGTGCGAGGCCCTTCTTGGTGATCTGATACACCCACACCCCCGGCGCAACCATCACTGCTCCCGAGTAAGCTGCGCCCGACTTACTTGTTTTGGCCGCGGCGTCTGCTTGCGTTTCAGCCGCCCAACCAGAATCGACGAACTTTCCCAGCGCCTCATCCGTCTCAAATACAAAGACCACTCTATAGTCCTTCACTCCGATGCCGAAGCCCGCGCCAAGTGAGATCATCTTCATGAAGGTATCCTTCCTGGTTTTCGTGTTGACGGCCACCCCAGCGCCGCGCGCCGTGCTGAGCAGCAGCAGGTTCGTACCCATATTGTTGAAAACAGCGTATCCAGCAGACTTCTCGACAGCAGGCTGGGAAGCGGGTTGAAGCTTGTACAGATCCGCCAGGGTTGCGGCTGCCATCTTACGAATCTTTTCGCGCTTTTCATCGGGTGACTCCTTGGCGCCCGATACACCCGCGGTCAGGCCTGCGATGGCGAGGAGCGCTGCAATTGTTCTGAATCTCATTAGTCCTCTCCTTTCAGTCGTCCAGGATGATTGAGATCGCCAGGGGCTGAAGTCCGTAGGCGCGAGCAGGTTATTGATGCCGTTCCGCAGCCCCCCACGATCTATTTCGGTGAGGAAGATGCGAGTCGACGGCGCGGCGATGTATTTTTTGGTAGACGATGTTCGCTGAGTTGGATGTCGTGACCTTGGAGGAGATTGAACTGCAAGGAAGAGGATCCCGCTGGCCGCGAGTGTTGGCCGCCGCTGTCGAAATTGAAAAGTCTGCGGCCGGTTTCTTTACCAAAAGCCGCCGACGGGCCACAGGTGTCTCACCCGAACATTACGGGTCCCGGATCTGATCGGAGTCAAAGATCGCCGGTATCTGGATTCGACGGGATTCGCCGTAGATCCTCCAGCCTGAGCGGAAGTGACGAGGCTACAAAATGTTTGCCCTGGAACATTCGAAGTATGGAATTAGCGCCGCATAGCACCATAACAATCACCGCAACCTTTGAACCTCCTTACACTATCGCGCAACGCTCCTGTTGCGACCCGCCTTTTCCGCATCAATCTCAACCCTGGTTTGATAGAGTGAAGTTGCCATAGAATCTTGAGAGACGCGACGCACGATAGAGTTACGATCAAGCGGTTCGCGCACACCACGACTAATTAAGCTAGTGTGACCGGCGGGGATCACGCGGCTCGCTGCTCGCTGGTGAAGCGGTAGATCGGCTTCAAGGAACAAGACTGGGCCGGGAGGCGTATCCGCATAGGACTTTGTTGCTCGGCCCCACGCTACAATGCCTGTAGCTTTCGCATGCCGGACGATACCCCCAAAGCGACCGTCACCGCGTTGCTGCAGGCCTGGAGCAGTGGCGATCGAGCCGCGCTCGATCAACTGGTTCCCATGATTCACGATCATTTGCGGCGGCTGGCGCGCCAGCGTCTGCAATCGATGGCGCCGGGCAGCACGATGCAGGCGACGGCGCTGGTCAACGAGATGTACCTGCGCCTTGTAGATGCCGGAAGCGTCTCGTTTCACAATCGTGCGCATTTCTTCGCAGTTTCCGCTACCCTGATGCGTCAAATCCTGATCGACCAGGCGCGCACCAGAACCCGCGTGAAACGTGGGGGTGAGTGGCGCCGCATATCTCTCGAAGACTCGGATATTCCCGCGAACAATCGGGATGAGGGTCTGATCGCCCTTGACGAAGCGATGAATCGCTTAGCGGCAGTCGACCAACGGAAAGCGCGGGTTGTGGAACTGCGCTTCTTTGCCGGAATGACCAACCAGGAAATCGCCGAGGCTGCCGGCATTTCCGTGGATACGGTAAAACGCGACTGGACTTTTGCCAAGCTCTGGTTGGCGCGCGAACTGAAGAGTAATCTTCACACGTGACGGGCAGCGATGACGGAGGAGCAACAGCAGCTATTGGAGGACGTTTGCGTGCGCGCGATGGAGTTCGATCCATCCGAACGCGCCGCGTTTCTACGTGAGGCCTGCGCCGACGATCGACTCAGGGACGAGGTGGAGTCGCTGCTCGCGGCCTCGGAATACGCGAATGCATTCTTCCAGGCTTCCCCGATATTCGACGCGGTGGGTGAGGACGGCCTCCCGGGACCAATCGAAACGCCGGAGACCGGGCCGCAAATCGGTCCGTACCGATTGCTGGAGCGCCTGGGTGAGGGCGGCATGGGTGTCGTCTACCGTGCCAGTCAGCGTGAGCCCGTGCGGCGCGAAGTTGCGCTGAAGATCATTCGGCCCGGAAATGGACTCAGCGTTGGTAGCCGCGCGTTTCGGCGCGGAGCGGCAGGCTCTCTCGCTCATGGATCATCCCAACATCGCCCGTCTTGTCGATGCCGGGACCACCGGCAGCGACCGCGCCTACTTCGTAATGGAGTTGGTCCGCGGGCAGCCGATCAATGCCTATTGCGATGCGGCGCGGTTGACGGTGCGCCAGCGGATCGAACTCATGGCCCCGGTGTGCGAGGCGATTCAGCATGCGCATCAGAAAGGTGTGATTCATCGCGATATCAAACCTTCGAACATCCAGGTGGCGGAAGGGCCAAACGGGCCGGTCCCGAAAGTGATCGACTTCGGCATCGCGAAAGCGACGGAAGATCCACTCCACGATGGCGCGACGTTCACGCGGGCCTTCGATGTGGTGGGAACGTTCGAGTATATGAGTCCCGAGCAGGCCGAGCCGGGCGGACGCGACGTCGATGTGCGAAGCGATGTTTATGCGCTGGGAGCGGTGCTGTACGAATTGCTCGCCGGCTCTCCGCCGCTGCCGGGCCTGTCGCTGCGCGAAGGATTCACGGCAGTCCTGGAGCGGATCCAGAAGGAAATGCCCTTGGCGCCTAGTCAACGGATCCAGGATCCATCGCTGAGCGTCGCGGCCATTACGCAAAATCGCGGATGCGGCGCGTCTCAACTACGTGCGCAACTGGCCGGCGAGTGCGATTGGATCGTCTTGAAGGCGCTCGACAAGGATCGTAACCGGCGCTATCAGTCTGCCGATGGGATGGCCCGCGATCTGCGCCGCTATCTCGACGGCGAGCCTCTGGAGGCCGGTCCTCCATCAACTGCCTATCGTCTGCGAAAACTCGCCTCCAAGTTCAAATATTGGGTGGCTGCCGCGGCGGCGATGATCGTGCTTTTAGTCGCGGGATCGATCATGATGGCGTTCGCTTTGCGCCAGCAGAGCCGCGCGAACTCTAATGCCATGGCCCTAAGGGACGTGGTGCGCCGGATTATTATCGAGCGGCCCGCACAACTGGCGGAAGTTCCTAATCGAACGGCCTTGCGGGGTCAGTTGATGGGCGATGCCGAGGGAGCTCTCGACGGCGCTGGGAGAGGATCTGGGCAATGATGACGGGCTCAAGATGGAGTTAGCGCGCGCCTATCTGGCTATCGGGTTGGAAAAAGGGCCGTACAACTCAGCGGGGTCGGAGGGAGATCCGAAAGGCGCCGCCAAATATGTGAAGAAGTCCGTGGAACTCTACTCCGTGCTA
Organism: Bryobacteraceae bacterium; assembly: GCA_963770345.1. GTDB lineage: Bacteria > Acidobacteriota > Terriglobia > Bryobacterales > Bryobacteraceae > CAVYPH01. Next base: position 378,433 of record CAVYPH010000006.1, read on the forward strand.
GCCAAGAAGCAGCCAAACAATCCAATCGTCCGCCGCGGACAAGTGGAGGCCCTTTCCACATGGTTGCATCTCCAGTACCGCATCTTCGATGTGGACGAGGGTAAGAAAGCGGCACGTGAACTCGAGACGGAAATCGGTAACATGCCGCTACCTTTGCAGGAGAAGATTCAAGCAAAGTGGTATTTATCGATCGGCTACACGGAGTTAGCTTCGATTCTGTGGAACTCCGGAGACGAGGCCGAGGCGCTCCGCCTGGAACGGAAGGCATTGTCCGGAGTTCGTGACTCCGTGCCAACGGAGTGGATCAAGGATTCCGCCCGGCTCGACCAGTTATCGCACCTTGAACGGGAGGTTGCGATTTCGGCGTGGATGTACGAAGGGTACACTCCTGAGGCCGAGGCCACGGCCAAGTTGGGTGTGGAAGTAGTGACGCACTGCGCCGCTTCCAATTGCCGGATGCGGTTTGCGCAGTCGTCAGGGACGCTGGGTGAAATTGAATGGGCCTCGGGAAAGCGCGATCAGGGAGTGGCGACCATGCGGCGGTCGCTGGCGGAATTCGAGTCGCTTTCGCGGGAAGATCCGCAAAACGCCGTATACGCTGCAGCGGGCGCGCAAGTTCGCGCCTACCTCGCGCTCATGCTAGCCGGCGGACCGAAGAGCGCTGAAGCCGTTGACCTCGCCGAGAAGAACCTGCATCTGGCGCAAGGGGCCGACGCGAAGCTAGTGAAGGGGCACGAACGCTCTATGGTCAACCACCTTACTTTCGGCGCGGCTCTCTTCGGCGCAGGACGCTATGCCGAGGCCGCCCGGGAAGTGAGCGGCACACTTCGAGGAAAATCGGCGCGAGTGGGACGTAAATGTCGACCTGATCTGGAGCGCGCTGCATCTGCTCGCCCGAGCGTTGGAGGCACAAGGCAAATATGAGGACGCTGCGAATGCGGCGCGTGACGCCATGAAGTCGGCGGGTGCACCCTCGGCAAAGGAATTCAATATTCGCACCACCAGAGCTATCGCCGCCCGCGATTTCGCCTCCGCCGTTTCGCACTGGAAGAATGCCGGCCCGGACGCACGCACCGAAGCTTTGCACGCGCTCGAGGCCTGCGAAGGGCTCGACGACCGATATGCGGTGCTGGCCGGCGCGCTCATCGAATTGCCTCCGTCATCTTCGGAGATTGCCTCCATCCGCGCGAGACTCCCTCAATTAAGGTAGGATGTTTGTGCACTTCCATGCACCTTTCCGAGCAAGTTTATCGAATAACCCCACAGGAGAATGTACAAGCATGCACACTCGGGCGATTATCCGGCCATTGGCTTTTCTACTGGCGATTCGAATGGCTTGCGGGCCGTTAGCCGCACAACAGCCAGTTAACGTCAGCGTCGCACCAGCTGTCACGATCAATACCTACACGCAGGTCGTACCTAACGTGGAATCGACCGTGATCATCAGCCCGGGATCGGTTGACCTCTCCAATGTTTCTATCAAGCCCGTTCCTACGATGACGCCCATAAACATTGTCAGCAGTGCCGGCAAGAACGGAGCTTGTATATCCCCAATTCCGGCCATCGCGATCATACAAGATTGTCAGCTTGGCAACAGTTCCTTTGAATCCAACATGATCAATTTGTGGCTGGGCGTGCACGGCTTGCCGGCATCCTACGCGACGTCCATCTACCAATACGGCGGACTGGATTTGCGTAGCAATCTCCGCAGCTTCATGTTCGCTTACATTGAGGGGGTGATCCAGGAAGACCCATCCCTTCGCACTCCCAGCGATCAGGCTCTTTATAACTGGATGCAATCGGGCGTGCAGGCAAATGAAATCGCGTACTATGATGCGGCGACCCAAGATTACAACACGTGGTTTAGGAGTCCCTGCACGTTTCACCTGAACCCACTCGCAGCTGCGACCTTCGGCCTTTCCTACGACGGCAATGGGTATTGCGGCGCGTCCATTCAAGCCACTTTCACGCCTCTACCGGCTCCGGACGTTACTTACTTCAAAGAGGTCGGACAAATAGCCGGCTATGACAGCAAGGTTAGCGCATTCGACTTTCCCAATTCGGCGGTGTCCGGCGCCTCAATCATGCTGGCGGCTGAGCAAAATAGCGGGCAATGGGCATCTCTCGGCGCGCTCGGCCCTTCGGTTGCGGCCGGCACCGCGGCGGGAGTGGTGGTCAATGGCAACATCACCAGTATTGCGCCTTTTGCAAATAGGAGCCGTTTTAACGCTCAGGACGATCCCGTGGCAGCTGAAACCGAGCAAGCTGTCGAAGATGCTGCGGAGGAAGCTGCCGAGGCAACCACCGAGGAAGTCGAGACAGGCCTGGAGATCGGGACCGCAGGCGCAGATGTAATAGGGGCCATCACGATCGTTGCCATATTCGTGCAAATTGGGGTCCAGGCGATCATCAACCTGGCCCAAACGCAGGATAACCAAAGCGCGATCAACACGATGATCGCTTATGGCCAAACCACTGCCCGGCAGCCGCCGGATCTGAAGACCATGATGACGAGCCTGGTTGGTTACCAAAAGGTCTACGAAACCTTCCTTGCAGCCACGCTCCCAGATCCTCTTTTGACGGCAGCGCCTCCCGCGCTCCCTGGGCCTCCGTCAGGCGGTGATAACAGTTCTTATGTCTTCTATATCAACGACCATACGAACCATGCTATAAGCGTGTCGAATACCTTCAACTATACGACCTGGGATCCGCAGTACCCTACCTTCCCCGGCAATCCACCCCTCGACAAATTCGGAACATCGATCACCGCCTACCCGTTCGGCCTGGGATTTGTACAGACCATTTTCCAAGGCGGGAAGTCATCCACTTTCTTTTCCCCGACCATCAAATATATCGATCCAAACACGGGAATCCGCTACACCGCGGACCTCATCGACAAGGGGCGCTTCCTGGTGACGAAAGCGGCGGGCGACATTGGAAATCACGATTTCGATTGCGCGGCAAATTCCGTTACGGGCGTTACCCAAACCCCCGGCACGCCGATTCCCACGCTCTGCAAGTCATTCATCATGACTACGCTGGAGCTCTGGGCCTTCGATTCCGCGTACCAAACATTGCAAATCCCTCAGCGGCCGGTCTTCGCGACACCGAACGCGGCCAGCTTCAGCACAGCGGGGGGCCTTAATTTCATGCCGCTGCTCGACCAGACATCGCAAGGGTTGCCTTGCAGTATCCGGACCACGGGAACGCTGCCCCCTGGATTCGCATTCCAAAACAACGCATTGTTCGTACAATTCCCCGGTTCTACTATTCCCGGCTCGTATCAATTCAATTTCGTGGCGAATTGCGAGACCATCGGCCTCGGAACGCCGTTTGCCAACTACGGTTTTGGGACTGCGATAACTACCCAAACCTTTACGGCAAACGTTTACGCGGCTCCCGGCTCGACCAACCAGGCAAGTTCGAAAGGGTCCCAGGTGCGGGCGGCCTCTCTTCAACAAAGCCTCGCTCATCCGGCGGCACCCTCAACTACCGGTTTGCAATTTGTTTTTCCGACCGGAGCGGTGACCCTCACGCAGGGCCGTTCCACGCAATTATCTTTGGTGACCAATGGCGGGCCAGGAACCACCATTACCGCGGGCGCGAACGCTTTGCCGCCGGGTATGACGCTCACCGATAACGGCAATGGAACGGCCACAATCGGCGGTATTCCGACGGGCGCGCCAACAGCCTGTTCTTCTGCCTGCACGATCACAGCTAGCGCCGTTGGTTTCTCGAGCGTCGACCTGACACTGAACTACACGGTAGCCCCGCCGGTGCTGCCAACCATTCTGGCGAGCCGTGGCGCCGCCTGGAGGGCGGGGGAAAGCAGTATTGCGACAATCGACGGGTCTGCCGGTAGCACCGGTATGCCGACGAACGTCGCCCTCACTTGGTCCGTTGTTGGCTCGCTACCAAGCTGGGCGGCCTTCACGGACAACGGAAACAACATAGCAACGATTTCGGGCACTCCACCTGTTTCCGCCGTGGGGCAAACGATTCCACTGCAGTTCCAATATTCTTACGGTGGAACACCTGGCACCACGTCTCCGGCTTTCACTCTGAATGTCACCGTAAATCCTCCCGCTCCCATTTTGACTGTCAGCCCCAGCCTGCTGTTCCAGGTTGGCGTGGCTGGATCGGCAACCATTTCCTCCTCCACCCTTTCCGGGGCAACTGGGTTGGGCGGCTCCTGGCAGGTGAAGGCGCCTTTGCCGGCAGGCTTGATACCGACCCCGGGCGCGACATCTCTGGTGATTTCAGGGACGCCTCAGAACCCCGGTGATCTGTTAATTCCAATCCAGTTCACTGACTCGGCCGGGACCACGGTTACCCGGAATGTCGCCATGATGATTACGCAACCTGCCAGCCTCACTACCTTCCCGAGCCGGCTGGTTTTGTTCGTGGGCATACCGGCGAATTTCGTCCTGCCGGTCACCGCCGGCTTTCCAAGAACCCAAGCGGGTAGTCCTGGGGACGGATTGCCATCGACTACCGGCACGAATCTTGCGCTCACCGGCAATTACTCAACCGCGAATGGATTTACCGTTGTCTCTAACGGAGGCGCATTGTTTTTTGGAGGCACGCCACTAGCCCCTGCAATCTATCCGTTGACCGTTTCGGCGCAGACCGTTCTCAGCACCGGCCCGGTAGGCGCCCAGGTGAGCAAGCCTTTTACCCTTTACGTGCAGCCAGCCGGCGACGTGAACCTGGACGGCGCAGTCGACTGTACCGACTACAGCTTGGTCAAGGCGCACTTTGGCGCCGTTATCGGCCAACCGAACTACCTTGACTTGGCCGATCCGAACCAGGACGGTGTCGTGAATATCCTGGACCTGGCTTTTGTTCAAACCCATTTGCCCAAGGGTACCGTGTGCCATTAACAGACAGAGAGGAAAGCAACAAATGAAACTTACAGGAAACTCTAAACAAATGCTTAGATTCGCGCAGGCTGCCGGCACATTATTGATGGCTTGCGCCTGGATCTCACCGGCTTACGGCACCACGCTGTCTATCAACCCGTCCACGGGCTCTGAGCCGGTAGGCCAGCAATTTAGTGTGGGCGTCAGCGTCGACGGCCTGGATCCCGCGAACGAGCTGTACGACTACTCGTTCGATATACAGTTCGATCCAGCGGTATTTCAGGTTTTAGCCGCGAACGACGGGACCATTTTCGATTACGGGGGCAACACCGGATTTTACTCCGACGGTACGATTGACAACGTGAACGGATTCGTTACGTTCCAGAGTGGACTCGATATCAATGGGGCCTTCAGCGGAACTGGCGGCTTATTGGGCGCTTTCATTTTTGAGGCTTCACAGCCCGCCTCCGGCACCATGATCGCCGTCCAGAATGTTTCGCTACAGACATTTGCGTCAGCTTCGAATCTTGGACCGCCGGACATCGATCCAGGCACTCTGCCCGTAGCCACACTGGACACGGTCAACAGTACGGCGACTCCGGAGCCCGGTGCCGGCGCGCTGGTTGCGCTAGCCGTTGCCGCGGGCGCATTGATTCTCCGGCGCGGCGCCGCTCAAAACCGTTGATCGCCGTCCAGTGAATGGTCCCGCGCAGGTAGCGGGTGAACCTCGTGGGTAACGCTCCGAGGTGCTCCGGATAAATTGGTTGCCCTCATAAAGGTGCGACTCCGCTTGCGGTGTCCTCTTGGCGGGTTGGGGGTGCCATCGAACTACAACCCTTCGGTTAATAGGCGAATAGCTTTTAGCCGTCCTTGATTTAATGGGTTTCAGCCAAAGTCGTCAAACAAGCCAGTTGCTGGAGGTCGGAGCTCTTCCGCGCCCCGGCGTGAGGAGCCGCATTCGTTGCACGCGGCTCCGGTTTCTTCCCGCACCATTAGTTGGTCGAACCAGGAGTGCTGATCGTGCCCTTCATCGTGCCTGACGACAAACCGATTCCTGTGCTTGGGTCGTCGACGAGAATGGAATCCATCGTGAAGGCGCCGGTGGCGCTTTGAAAGCGTCCAGTACCACCAGTAATTGTCACGAGTTGAACAACGTGAGTGATGTGCGCAGTGTCAGTCGGCTCTCCACGCCCGACACACACGCCGTTGATCACGTCGCCGTTCGCGGCAACAAGTTGGATCGTCCCGCTGCTAAGCGCATTCGTTAAGTCTACCTTCACCGCGGAAGTGAAACTGAATCGACCGAGTTGCGACGCCGTACCGGAACCGCCCCCACTCAGCGACAGGGTCGGAAACTGGACCACGCCGGTGTCACGTTCATCGAATGACCCTTTGAACGGAACTGTCTTCACCTGGGCGAGAACAGCAGACGCCGACATGACCATCAACAACGCCGCCAGGGCAGGACGCCCATGGGATGAGATTTGCGAATTCATAGAACGATTTTCCTTTTTGAGAATGTTCCCTTCTGAGAGGAATGCGAAGGGACATCGGCACTCTAGCGCGAGCGGACGTCGCGGTCTAATAGTTCCGGATCAAAATCCCACCTCAATCCGTAACCTACTGATTCACAATTTGTTATAGTGTCACATCAGGAGGGTTCGGGGAAGTGAAGAGTGGACCCGCCGCAGGCGCGTTGATCGAATTCGGCCCTTTTGGCTTCGACAAAGCTCTTGGGAAGCTCAGCAAACAAGGCACAGCCGTCCGGCTGCGCGGCATGCCTCTGAAGATTCTCCAGCGTCTCGTCGAACGCCCCGGCGAAGCCGTCAGCCGCGGGGAGTTACAGAGCCTGCTGTGGAAAGGCACCGCCTTCGGGGATTTCGAGCAGGGTCTCAACTCCGCGGTCAATGTAGTTCGAAAAACCCTGAACGACTCAGCGGACCAACCTCGTTACATTGAAACGGTTCCGGGCTTGGGATACCGGTTCATCGCACCCGTCCGTTCCGTGGAGGTCGTTCTAGAAACGCACACTTCGGGCAGGGTGCTCGATTCGGGTTCGATGGAGGTGGATGCGAACCAAAGGATCGAAAACGCGAGTGAGATTCGTGAGGCCCCGGTGGGAGGGAAGGCTGCGGGTCTGAGGTTCCAATGGTGGATCGCCGCTGTCTTCGGTATAGCTGCGCTCGGCGGCGGAGCCTGGTGGACATGGCAATCGAAGCCACCAGCGTTGATGTATGGCTCAAAGCCTTCGGCAAACCGCGAGGCCAACGACCAATACAACCTGGCGATGAACTTCCTCACTGTCCAAAACAACGTCCCGCTAGCGCGAAAGGCCTTCGAACGCGCCTTGGAACTCGATCCCCATTTTGCTTCGGCCCGCCTGCAGCATGCCTGCATGATCGTCATTGAAATCTTCAACGGATACACCAATAACGAAAGCGCACTTTATCAAGCGGAGGAAGAGTTTCATCAGGCGGAACAGGCGCTGCCCGGCTCCGATGGGCTGCTCCTCTCGACTCAAACCTTGGTTTATCTCGCCCAAGGCCGCCTTGACCGCATTCCATTAGCGAAGCTGGAAGAACAGGCGCGTAGGGGCGGGAATCCCCATTTCCTGGTGATCTTACGTATACTCCAGGGACAAACCGAAGAACCCTTGGCCATCGTTCGGAAGCGGCTCGAGAGCAATCCGCTAGAAAACCCCACTCGGATGTTCCTCGGAGAGTTGCTCCGGACGCAAGGGGATGCCGCGGGCGCGATCCACGCCTTGGAACGCGTACTTCAGCAAGCCCCCGCCCATCCCACAGCCGCGTGGTTTCTGACAATGGCCTATTTAGACAACGGCAATCCGGAACTGGCTCGGGCATTGCTGGAAGGAATGCGGCTTCAATTCGAGAAGAATTTTATGTGGCGTCATGCCTGGGCGATTCTTCTCGCCTCTGAGGGCAAGCGCGAGGAAGCCCGAGAAGCCATGGATGAAGGCACTTTGAAGTTCGCACGATTGACTTGGACGGTAACCTCAACCACCGCGGATTTTTATGCCTTACAAGGGGATCCCACCAAGGCGATGGAATGGCTGCAACTCGCCATCGCCCGCGGCGACGAACGAGTCTCGTACTTCCGGCGCAACCCGCGTCTGGCAACGCTGCGAAATGACACGCGGTTTCAATCCTTACTCAAGTCTGTGGAAGCTCGCAGCAAGTAGCGAGCTGTGGTCTGCTCCGTGTCGGTCCAGCGGCAGGTTTTAGATCGATAGTTCTCCGCGCTGCGCTCGGGGAGCACCTATAGCGCGAGTTCGAGTATTGAATTGGGGTCGCCCGTAAAATATGGAATTGAAACCTCGATTTTTCGTGGCTCCCCACATTGGACGCATTTAGAACTCTTGCGGCATAAGTCCCCACTTGCTCGAACCAGGTGAACTCTCTTGTGAACAGTAGCATGCGAGCGAGAATGGCCGCACCGTCCAGTGTGGGCAGGCATCTTGGACGCGTCTCGAAGTGCCGCTTGCGCCAGATTCGGAATTGCCGCCGATAGCGGAGCCAACCGGTCGATCGTCCGCTGTCATTGAGGGCGGTTTTGATCCGCATGGTTTGGGGTATGCTGACAATCGAATGGTATTTGCCACAAAAATCCTACCAGGCTTGCCAACTTATGGGCCGATGCCGACTGCGTTCCCGCCCGAGTGGGGCAATCTTGGACGTGAGGGGACAGTCGTCGAGTTCAATACGGACGAGGGTGTGTGGGTAGGGAACTTTCAGGCGGGGTTGGGAGGACTCCAGTTCGCAGGCCTTCATCCCAACGGGATCAACGTGGTCGTCATCGCTGTGGGTGATTTGTGGATTGTCAATACCCACGAAAGAACTGCGGTTCTGATGCTCCGTTCGTTAGAGGCCCTCTTCGAGGTACACAACCCGGAAGGGTGGATATTCAGCAGGCAGGGAATCGCTCTCGCAAGGCTCGGTCCGGCGGGCCTCATGTGGCACACCCGAAGGCTCTCATGGGATGGATTCGATCAACTGCGCATCGTCCAGGATGAGTTGAGGGGACTTGCGTGGTCGCCGATCGACGATAGATGGTGCCCATTTACTGTAGATATCAACACAGGAAAATCAACGGGAGGAAGCTATTTTCCTAACGACGCCGAAGGCTGGGAAATCTTGACGTCATGAACGGTGAGGCTTGGACTTTAAACCGAGGGGCCACGTAGGATTCGAACCTGAATCTGAAGAACTTAGCGACGTGCGACGTGTCGGCGTCCAATATTATCAACGTGCGGAAGATTGGCTCCCCACCCTGGACGTATTTAGAACCTTTGCCGCATCAATCCCGCTCTGCTCGAACCGAGTCAACTCCTTTGTACAGGCTGGCATACAGTCGAGAGTCGTAATCGCGTCCAGGCTGGGCACCCAACTTGGATCAGCTCGAAACTTGAGATCGCGTAGTCAGCGAGTGATTGGACGGACGCCTGCGCTCCGTGCAACAAAGCCCGATAACTTCCTAGTGCCCCGTAACTCGGGCGCAATCCACTGCCTGTCGGCTAAACTTAACTGAGCTTCTCTCATGCCCCTTTCCGTTAATGGAAAACGGTTGGGGATTTCTGTGCGTGACGGGTGAATCAAAATATCCTGGTCTACGAATGGGAGAGCGGCCATCGGCCAGGACGCCGGAGAGTTGAGCGCCGGCACGAAGGAACCCCAATATAAGGTCCGACACCCCTGTCGAAAATCGAATCCCTTCCGGAAGTAGTGCCGCGAGCAGATTTTAAGAATCCAGTTGTCCGTTTAAGGAGTCAATACGCCACAACCCGAGTTGCAGGCAGACGGCCAATCGACTGTGGCGCGTCACCCTCCACCGCACAGAGTCATTCGACGCGAAAAGAGGCGCAGTGGGCACACGAACGGAAACGCCCTCAGCTACGAGCAAGAGTTCGCTAAAGCTTCGCAGACGGGTCGCCCCGCTTGCGTTGTGCCTTTCGCTCGTGATCGCGTGGCCTCCTTCCGGTAAAGCCTATGCCGTTTTGACGCACCATCAGTTGATCGATCAGGCGTGGAACACGGTCATCGTACCGATTCTTTTGGACCGTTTTCCTTCGCTTACGGCCGAGCAACTGAGAAGGGCCCATGCGTATGCGTATGGGGGCTGCATCGTTCAGGACTTCGGGTATTATCCCTTTGCAAATGAGTTCTTCTCGGATCTGACGCATTATGTCCGCACCGGGGATTTCGTGCAGAAGCTCTTTGAGCACGCCAACACAGCCAACGAGTTCGCCTTCGCGATCGGCGCATTGTCGCACTATGTGGGCGACAGTATTGGACATTCCCAGGCAACCAACCGATCGGTCGCCATCACGTTCCCGAAACTCGCCGCCAAGTACGGTTCATTGGTGAACTATGCGCAGGGGAAGCACCAGCACGTCGAGGTAGAGTGGGCCTTTGACGCCAACCAGGCGGCCAAGCTGCGGCTGGCTCCGGCGGCCTATGTGCGTCACATTGGCTTGGAAGTGCCGCGCGAACAACTCGCCGCCGCGTTTTATGAAACCTACGGAATTCCTCTTCGAGAAATCGTAAAAGGGCCGCTTCCTGCCATGAAAACGTTCCGTTTCGGTGGGCGGAGCTTTTTGCCTAATTTCACCTATGCCGAAGCGGTGCTGCATAGAGGACGGTTTCCTGCCGAGACACCCGGTCCGGAACTCGAACAATATGAGCGCCAGGTGGGACAGCTCCCGAAGGAAGAAGGGTGGGACCAGTACCGCAGAAAGCCCGGCATCCGCATTCACCTGTTGTCCGGACTCATCGTGATTGTGCCGAAAATCGGGACGCTCCAGGGGCTCGCCATCAAAGGCCCGACCGAGGAGACGGAGCGGGCGTACGTCGCGAGCGTAAATCTTTCCACCGCGGCACTGGCCGTATACCTTCAGCGATTGATGGGAACGCAGATCGATCTCGGCCTGGAAGACCGCGATCTCGATACCGGACAACCGGTTGTTCCGGGCGGGTACGTGCTGACGGACAGGACGTATGCCCAATTACTCGCCAGAGTCACAAAGGTCCCCACGGAGCACATTCCAGTCGGATTGAAGCAGGACATTCTCGCCTACTATGCCGATCCGTCCGTGCCTATTTCACCCAGGAAAAAACCAAAGGAGTGGGCGGCGGTTCAGGAGCAACTGCAGGTACTCGTTGGTATGCAGACAATCCCCGGCGCGCGACGGTGAGATCGGTTCCGTATCCCAAACCAACCAAGGACTGGCTCCCGAGATGTGCATTGGCTATGGGGGTGAATTTTGGCTCCCCAGTCTGGACACGTTTCGAACTTTTGCAGACCAAATGGCTCGGTGATCGAACTGCGGACGCCCTCTTGTTTTCAGAGTGATGGGTGCTGCGCGCCGACGCTTGTAAGATTCGAAGGGGCCGTCTGGATGTCCGCCCGAGACGCCTATCCCGTTGCTCCATGCAGGCAAGCGGCTTAACACAGAAGACCGAAAAAAAGATAAACCAACATCTCTGGCGCTGCCATCCTTCCCTCATGCCGGCGCGGATTCATGGAATCTTCGGCTCGATATTACAAATGGACGAATTCCGCGGCGTCTCGGCTGAGCGAGCAGCCAAGGAGAACACATCATGAAACGGAAGATTAGCTATCTAGCCGGAGCGGTCGTTCTCGCGACTCTCCTTTCGGCGCGTTTAGCGGCGCAGGACAAGTCTGACATCGACCCGGACGCGATGAAAGCACTCAATCAGATGGGCGCCTATCTTCGAACGTTGAAGGATTTTCAGGTGCAGGCGGAAATCACCACGGAAGACGTCCAGGAGGACGGAGAGAAGTTGCAATACGGCAGTACCACGACCCTCCTGGCACAATTCCCCTCCAAATTACGTGTCTCGATCGAAGGAGAGCAGAAGTCGCGCTTGTTCTTTTACGACGGGAAAGCATTCACTCTTTTCGCGCGCCGCGCGGGGTACTACGCAACCGTGCCGGCGCCCGAAACCATCGGCAAATTGATCCAAGCCATAAGAGAGAAATACGACGTGGAAATCCCCCTGGTCGGATCTGTTCCTGTGGGGCGGCCCAAATGCCAGCACCAACGAGATCACGGCCGCGACCGATGTCGGACCGGGATCCGTGGAAGGAGAGACCTGTGAGCACTACGCTTTCCGGCAGCCCGGTCTTGACTGGCAGGTCTGGATCCAATTGGGCGATCACCCACTGCCCAGAAAGCTCGTCTTAACCACCCTACGGACGAAGCGCGCCCGCAACACACCTCGGTCCTTACGTGGAACCTGGCGCCGTCCTACAGCGCGGACGCTTTTGTGTTCGATCCTCCGGATGACGCGCACAAGATCGTCTTCGCAGAAGACAAGACCTCCGCAGACCGTAGCAAGTAGGAGCGTTCATATGAAAATCCACACTCATTCCATTTTCACGCCCGTTCTCGTTTGCCTGCTGACGGCCGGCGCTTTCCCGGCTGCGGCTCAGCGCGGCGCCGGCGGCGGAGCCCCGCGCTCCAGCGCGCGTGCCAGCGTCAACCAGCCAAGCGGAAACACTGGTGCTAACCGCGGCCAGAACGCCGGCGCTAACCGCGGTGCGAACACCGGAGCCAACCGGGGCGCCAATGCCAATGCCGGCGCCAACGCGAACCGTACCGCCAACGCCAATGCAAACCGTAACGCCAATGCGAACAGCAACGCCAACGTCAACCGGAACGCCAACGTCAACCGGAATGTCAACGTCAATCAGAATGTGAACGTCAACCGCGACGTCAACGTGAATACCAACCGGAATTATTACGGCGGAGGTTACGGGGGCCCTTGCTGTTATAACTCGGGCGTCGGCACAGCAGCCGCGATAACGGCGGCGGCAGTAGGGACTGCGATCGTGGTGGGCTCGATGGTGAATAGCTTGCCGCCCTCGTGCAGCGCTATTTCGGCCAATGGCGTCACCTACCAAAAATGTGGAAGCACCTACTATCAGCCGCAGTTCTCAGGCGGGAACACGACCTACGTCGTGGTCAACGCGCCGTAAACCAAACTGGGCGGTGGCTGGGTCGTGCGCACGTTTCTGTCGGACGTGCGCTGCAAAGTGCAGGAGATTGGGATGGCTCCTCAGGTCGGACTCGAACTACAACCCTTCGGTTAATAGGCGAATAGCTTTTAGCCGTTCTTGATGGCAAACGCAAGAGTTAGAGGTGGCCGAATTTTGGTCGATGAGACCGTTCATGGCCTCAACTTGCGAGTGTGCCGACGGCGCACGATCGATAAGCTTGGTCGGTCATCTGAACAGCCGAAGCCGGCGTTCACGCCTTCCGAGGAGCGAACAGGTCCAAGGTTCAGGTCCTGGTTTGGAGCTTGCATTTCGCACAGAAACGAACAAATGGCTCCAGGGAAATAATTCGTATGTCTTGCAGTACCCGGAACTGCGACGAGCGCTGGGCAAACCTGGGACGTGAAGAACGGAAAAGCAAGTCGAAGGCAAGTGCCCTGCAGTCCTGCCGCAGGCGTGAGAAAAATGTGAAAAAATTCGGCGTCAGCGCGATCTGCGGTGAGCGGAAGCAGATGCCCTGATTCGATGTAAGCCGTTGAAATTACGGCAAGTGAATGGAGCCAATGGAAGGCCGTCTTCTGCTTGGGGTGCAAGAGGTCGCGAGTTCGAATCTCACCGGCCCGGCCAAATTCTTCAGAGACGTCAATTCGATCCCGGACAGTTCCGGTGCGCTTTCAGCAGCGCCGCCAGCAGATTCTCCATCTCATCCGGCTCATACACAAAATAGTGTCCGCAGCGGGGTAGTGCCTGGAACCCGCTGCCGGGAATCCTGGCATGGAGATCGCGCGCGACTTCAACGGGCACCACCTTGTCGTCAATGCCGTGGGTGATCAGCACGGTGCAGGCCGCCAGATGGCCGAGGTCAATGAGGGGGTCGGAGTACAGCGCCTGGACTTCCTGCAGCAGATAACCCGGACCCTGCGCGTAACTCTCGCGGCGGTTTTGGCGGAAGGATTCCTCAACTTCCGGCTGCGAGAGGACCCGCTGGTCTTCCTTCGAAAGGCCCCGTTTGACGTCCTCGAAGTAGCTCTCCCAGTCGTTGAAGAGGCGGTCGCGGTGCTTCTTTTCGATCCGGAGGAAGGTCGCCGAGCGGAAGTTGGCCAGCTTGGCCGAAAGCAGGATGTGCCAGGTTTCCTGCGAGAAGCGCCGCCAGTTGGCGATCAGATGGGGCAGGCCCAGACTGCCCACCAGAGAAATGGCCCGCAGTCCGGGGAGTTGGCCGCAGGCTAACGCATACGTTGCTCCAGCGGAAAAGCCAAAGATGGAGAAGGGTTGTCCCGGCCCCAGAAGATGGTCGGTCAATTGGCGCACGTCGGACGCCCAGCCGGCAACCGTGCGGTAGCGTTCGGGAGTGGAAAGGCCGATGCCGGGACGATCAGGAGAGATAAAACGGATGTTGAGGTTAGCAAGAAGCTGGTCGTCGGCGGCCATGCGCTCGAGCCGCGAACCCTGAAAACTGTGGAAGTGGAGAACTGGCGTACCAGTGCGCGGCCCACGATCCATATAAGTTAAAGTGCGCCCATCGAGCAGAGTTAGCTTGCCAAACGCGGGATCGGATTCTCCGGGAGCGGGACGCAAACCGGGGACACCCTGCATCAGCCCGGCGACAGCATCACGCAATTCCCTGATATCTGCCCGGGGATCGCCCGAGGGCAAGACGGGCTTCCCGATGCGGATCTGGACGCGAAAAGGCGGGTCGTCGCTACCGGTCGGTCCTTTTTCGTCCGCGCCGATGGCGGAGAAGATTACGGTCTCAGGACTCCAGTCCAAGCGCAGCCCGCCGATCGCGACCGGAACCACCGGACAATTGCTCTTCATGGCTGCGACCACGGCGCCGGTACTCCAGCCTTTCAACTGCAGGACAGGATCGGCAATCGCGCGGCCCGCTGGGAATATGAGGACTGCATGCCGATCGCTCTTCCGAAGGTATGCGGCGATAATGTCCGACGTACCCTGGCGGTGTCCTGCGGTCTGATCGCCCACCAGCAGAGCAATCCCGTAATGATAGAGCACCCAGCGTTCGGCCCGCACCACCCAGGTACGGTTGTCCGAAGTGATTACGATACGCGGCACGCGGCCGGCCCGGGTGGCCAGCAGGTGGCCGAGAATGAACCCATCCACACCCGACACGTAGGCATGATTGGCAGCCACCACGTAGGAACCCTTGGGAAGATTTTCCAGACCTTCGACGTCGATCCACCGGAGAACATATTTGGCGAAAAGCACCTGCATCAGGCGGATCGGCCAGCCCTGGGCGCGGATGTCTTCCGGCCCATGGTCCAGTTGCTTTCGCAGAAGGAGATGAAGCGGAATCGCAGCCGCCGCGAAGCCCAGCGCAGCCATCCCGGCTGCCCGGCCAAGTTTGCTGAGGAAGCTTTTGCCGGGCTTTGGTTTCACGTCGGGGTGCACACATCAGTATCGCAGGAAGCTCCGATCGAGAGGATTTGCTGGATAGTGCCCGGATTTCGACCGTCCTTCATTACGCAGCCACTATATACCTCCCTCCCATGCCTCCAGAGAACCTTGAAGCACGGCTTGAAGGAAATAGGTCACTACAGGGAACGTAGGATCTTCGAGCAACATTTACCTATCGCCCCAATCACACGGCTTTATTTTCGGAATCAACATCGTTGCTGTTGTCGCGCTCTTGTATCTTGATCAGAGGATCACAACGCCCGAGCAACCGCTTATGGGATCGTACGGTGCGCCTGATAGCGATAATCCAGGGGCAGCGTGTGGTCGGTACTCGTCTTGACGACCAGTTGATAGGCCTGGGGGAAACCGCGTTTTCCCTCCCGCCCGAGGATCTCCCGAAATTCACGCATCTTCACCGAGGAGCAGAAGAAATCCATCGCCGCTGAAACGGAGGCGGAGTAAGTGCCCGAGATGATAACCGACCTGCGCATCCCGTCGGACCCCTCGCTCGGGAGGAGTGTCAAAAGTCCGTACGCCTCGATGAGTTTACCGGAGCCGTCGCGTCTCGAGACGAAACGCCTGCGCGCGCCGTCACGCTCTGCCACGGCATAATCGTTCGATTCCCGGTCGTAGACCACTTCGAAAGGAGTTGTGGCCAGAACCAGCCGCATTCGTTCGCTGTTTTCCGCGGTACCCACCAGGATCAGATTCCGGTTTCGCGTGGCGCCGACGGGCATAAGAGTCTCCGGTAGCATCTCAAAAGAAGCGCCGGATTGCGTTAGAAAGCGTGTTGCGGAAACGGCGGCCAACGCGCTTCCCATTGAAGGGGCACTGTGGGTGGGCACCAGGAATAGTTTCTCGTCCGGCGGTACGGGGTTGCGCTGCGTGTACCAGGGATAGAGATATGGGGGCGCCTCGGCCACCGATACAGCATCGTACTTGGGAGGCGATTCTTTGTACGGCCGCACAGAGAGCGCAGGGCTGACCGAAACCACCAGCGCCACATTGGCGTTCGGTTCGAGAAGTGGTCCCCAGGCTTCGCGAAGGACTGGATCGGACTTTGCGGAGCCGTGCGGCCAGAAAGTCAGGAAGGCGACGGACGTAGCGAGCCCGGCAACGGCAAGACCGGCGAGAAAAGCCGGCCAAATGGACTGCGGTTTACGTTCCGGTAGAGACGGAGCACCACTTGGAGTTGGGGCCGTGAGCGGGTCGCGCGAAAGAGATGGCGGTTCATGTTGTTTGACGAATCGCGGACAATAACTCCCCTTCGTCAGTTCGATGCGAACGCCAGTTCCTGTCAGTTCCACCAGGTACAGCTCATCGAGTTTCTTGCGCAGGGCGAAGACGCGGTTCCGAACGGAGGAGTCTTCGCCAGAGGAATAGCCCTCCGGCCGGCCCAAGCCTTCGACTGCTATGGCGTACTCGCAGATCTCGGCTGAGCGCCCTGCGATCTCTCTTTCGCAAACGTATCGGAGCACGTTTCTCAACTGCTCGGAACGCGCGAGCGTATGGCTTGCAAGGGCTCGATCAAGCGCGAGCCGCTTCTCACTCTCGGTGAGCTGATCCGGCGTGGTCAACATGGGCGGAATTATCCTAACACAGCATGTCACCAAACGTTAGCAAACGCCAGGAGGGCTTGACCCCAGGGGAGCGAAGGACCCACTATCCCGATATGAAGAGTCTGCGCTTCGTTGCGCTTTTGTGTGTAATGACCCTGAAGGCTTTTGCCCAGGGTAATTTGGGCGGCCTTACCGGTGTGGTTGTAGATACTTCCGGCGCGCTCGTGCCAGAAGTCAAGATCACGTTAACGAACGCGCAGACGAACGTTGCGCACACGGTCTCAGCTGATGCGTCCGGCGCGTACTCGGTGCTCGGACTTCAACCCGGGACCTACCGCCTGGATGCGGAGAAGACTGGATTCCGCAAATATATCCAGGAGCGTCTATCTATTCTCACCGCGACGGTGACTACGCTTGAGCTCCAACTTTCGGTGGGAACGGTGAGCGAGTCGATGACGGTAACCACTGGCGGGGTGGCTCTTCAAACGACCTCCCCCGAAGTGAGCACGGTGCTGGAACGCCGCGCAATCCTCGACCTGCCAATTCAAGTCGGCGGCTCGGGAGCAACCACTGCCGCCAGCGGCCGCCGCCAACCGGAGAATTTCATCTTTCTTACTCCCGGTGTCAGTGGCATCCCCTGGTCGAAGAATATCAATGGGAGTCCCGACTTCAGCCAGGAAGTGCTTTACGACGGAATATCGGCACAACTTGCCGTGACGCCGGGGTTCCTGGCGCAGACCTCGCCACCATATGAAGCAGTGGAGGAATTCAAGGTCCAGAACTCCCTGTTTCCGGCCGAATATGGCCGGGGATTCGGCGTCATCAACTTTACCTTACGCTCGGGCAGCAATGATTACCATGGTGGGCTCTTCGAGTTCTTCCGCAACGACAAACTCGATTCACGGCCGTTCTTTGCCGCGGCTCGTCCCCGGGTACGATACAACGAATACGGCGGATCGGTTGGCGGTCCGGTGCTGATTCCTAAACTTTACAACGGTAAAGATAAGACCTTTTTCAACTTTAACTATACCGGCCTGCGCAACCAGCCGGCGTCGAACGGAACCTTCGTCAGTCTTCCCACCGACGCGTTTAGACAAGGCGATTTCTCGAACTACCGGTCGTCCGCGAACGGCACGCTGATCCCCATCTTCGACCCCGCCAGCACTGGACCGGATGGAGCCCGCACGGCCTTCCCCGGTAATATCATCCCAGCCAACCGCTTCAGTTCGGTGGCCAAGAACGTCTTGCCGCTGATTCCCGAACCCGATTTCCCCGGCTACTTCAACAATTTTCTGAATCGCACCGCGAACCCGGTGAAAGATTACTCCTGGTCGCTAAAGCTCGACCAGATTCTCACCGCGAACCAGCGCCTCAGTTTCTCCATCTGGGAAACCGCCACCGATTCACCCAGCTACTCGCCGTTAGGCCCGTCCACGCCAATTGGACTCTGGGGCCAAAACCCTGTGAACGGCGGTGGCTGGCGCGCAAACTACGACCAGTCGATTCGCCCTAATCTTCTGCACCACTTCGCGTTCGGATATACCGCCAGCAACCCGATCCGCCAGCGTGACCCCCGCCACGGCAACGATATCTATAAGGTGCCGGGTGTCGCCGCGGACTCACCCGGCTTCCCGGTATTCAACGTCAACAACACGTATGGAAACTTGGCCCTGGGCAACTCAGACCAGCAGCCGAACGACCCGTCGCAAAACCGCAACTATTCTTTCGTCGATAACATCACCTGGATCAAGGGCCGCCACCAGTTGAAATTCGGCGTCGATATCCGGTTCTTCCAATACGACAATTTCGCCGGAACGGTGACCGGCGGTTTGAGCGGAAGTTTCGTCTTCGACCCATCCTCCACCGCCGACCTCAGCGCGGCCAATTCCGCTCAGCAGGGGAACGCCTGGGCCAGTCTCCTGTTGGGTCAGGTTTACTCAGCTCAACGGCTGATTCCAGCGCCCCTACGGCGCATGCGCGACCAGTATTACGCGTATTACGTGGACGATGTCTTTAAAGTGAACCGCAAGCTCACGGTGACCCTCGGATTCCGTCACGAGATTCCCACTGTGGTCACGGAAGCCGACAGCCGGCAATCCAGCTTGAGCCTGACCTTGCCGAATCCCGGCGCGGGTGGAAGATTGGGGGCACTCCAGTTTCTGCAGTCAGGAGGGCAGCTCACGCCAACCTTCTACAAGGCTTTCTCGCCGCGTATTGGCACCGCTTACGAGGTGAATGAAAAGACCGTGATCCGAATGGGTTTCGGGATTTTCTTTTCGCCGACGAATGCCACCAGCGTTGGCCGCCAGTCAGGCCTCTTCGCCACCGGATACTCGTTCACTCAAACCTTCCCACAGGTCACTTCCGGCCGGGTTCCCGCGCTGATTCTCGATAACGGCCTGCCTGCATTCACCGGGACGCTGCCGATCCAGGACCCGTCCCTGGCGAATGGAAGCGTCATCCAGTACATGAATCCAGGCGCGGGCAAGCCCGGTTACATGAGCAGTTGGACGTTTAATATTCAACGCGAACTGCCAGGCCAGTTCCTGCTCGACCTCGGATACGTTGGCCAGCGCGGCACGAACCTGCCCTCGGGACTCGAAAACCTGAACCAGGTGCCCACCAAGTATCTCTCCCTCGGCAGCACGCTCAACGCCGACATCAACTCCGCCGCCGCGCGCGCCGCCGGAATCGGGCTCCCCTATCCCGGGTTTACCGGCTCGGTTTCGCAAGCGCTGCGACCCTACCCGCAGTTCTCCGATATCCAGAATCTCTATCAACCCATCGGCTGGAGCACGTATGAGGCGATGCAGATGCGCCTTCAGAAACGCTACTCGTCCGGCCTCAGTTTCCTTGCCGCGTACACACTTTCGAAGACCTTCGTGAGCGACGGCGGTTATACCGGACTAGGCGACACCGCCGCCGGCACGCGGCCTCTCGACACCGCCAACCGTGCCGTCGAGAAACGGCTGGCAAGCTTCGACACACCGCAAAATCTGGTGTTGTCGTGGGGTTACGAACTTCCGTTCGGCCAAGGCAAGAAGTTTTTTTCCGGCCACGGCAGTGCGGCCAACCTGCTGATCGGCGGCTGGCAGGTCAATGCGATCCAGCGCTACGTGAGCGGCACTCCGATTGGAGTTGGGGGCGGAGGCCCGATCCCACTGTCGAACGGCGGCAACCGGCCCAACGTCGTCGCGGGCGTTTCGCCGCGAACCAGTACCTCGTGCGGGAGTTTCGACCCCGCCACCAATCTCTTTCTCAATATCGCGGCCTTCGCCCAGCCGGCTCCCTTCACCATCGGCAACGCGCCGCCGTCACTTGGGAACACGCGCACCTGCGCGCTCCTCAACGAGGACTTCAGCGTTCTCAAGGATTTCAGAATCCACGAGGCCCATCGGATTCAGTTCCGGGCGGAGTTTTTCAACGTATTCAATCGAGTTATCTTTGGCGCGCCTGGATCGAACATCAATTCGCCGGCCAGTTTCGGCAAGATTGGCGGGCAGGGAAACTCGCCGCGCAATATCCAGCTTGGACTCAAGTACGTCTTCTAACGCTGCTCCGGAAGCGCGGCCAATGCTGCGTTGGCCCGCTCGCGCAAGGTTTTCTCCTCGCTCCGCGCGGCTATTTCCAGTTGATGCCGCGCTTCTGCCGTCCGGCCGGTTACGCTATACAGCCGCCCGAGCCGGTAGTGAAGCAATGGATCGTCGACGGACGCGCCGGCAAGCGCCGACTCGAACTCACGTATGGCGGCGGCCACGTCATCACGCTTGAAATGAATCATCCCCAGCGCTCCGTGTGCTCGTGCCCGCAACTTCGCGACGGCGGCCGTCCACTCCTCGACGCCGATCCGCCGAGGCGCCTTGATGGTCTCAAGTAAAGTCAGAGCCCGCCGCGCAGCGCTCTCCGCGCGATCCAGCTTGTCAGTGCCGTTCGCCAAGAGATCCGCCACTTCCACGAGCAGCGGAACGTAGGCCGGTGCTATCGACAAGCCGCGCTCGGCGGCCGCGGTGGCCTGAGCGGCGTCTCCTCGCGATCGCCACTCGCGCGTCATCAGTTCGCATACAGGCAATCGCAAAGCGGACGCGGGAAAGTTCCGTTCAAATGCGGCGGCTTTTTCAAGAACCGGCCCGTCGATCACGTCCAGATAGGCGTCGTACTCCTCGGGAGTCTTCGCCTGAAGATCGGGCAGGAATTGGGAGTACGATGGGAGACTGACGGCCGTGAAAACTACTGCCAGCCAGACGCGCCGCATAGTGTTTATTGTAGTGTGGGGCGCGGTTTGTTTCGGCCAGACGTTCGACGTTGCCCCGCTGTTGCCCGCTCCGGTGTCCGCGACTCAGGCTATCCGGGAGGCAGTGGTGGCCGGCGAGATTGCCCGCGCTGCTCATCTTGCCGAATCGCTCGATCCTGCGGCTCGCGAGTTGTGGCAGGGCATTCTCGCAATCGTTCACAATGACTCGACCACGGCCATTCGCGCGCTTCGCCATGCTGGACAGCCCAAGGCGCTGGGTGTGGCGTATTATCTGGCGCGGCAATATATTTTGTTTCGCGACCAGATGGCGGAAGCCATCCGGAAAGACCCGGACGACTTTGCACCTTATTACTATCTAGGGCGGTATTACGATTCCGATCTCGACGACACCGAGCAAGCTGCGCGTTGGTTCCGGGAAGCTTTGAAGCGGAGCCCGAACTACGGACCCGCGCGGTCTCATCTCGGCAATTGCCTCGAACGCTTGGGCCGGACGAAGGAAGCTGAGGCGGCCTACAGGGCGTCCGCCAGCGTGCCGTTATCGCAACTCGGACTCGCCCGCCTGATGCTTGCGGCCGGGGACTCGGCTTCCGCATTATCATTCGTCGAGAGGGCGCTGGCTGGTGACCCTCGGGATTCGGCCGCTCCGAAAGTGGCGGCCCGGGTCTACACGGCGCTCGACCGTCCTCTTGATGCGGTCCGCGCGCTCGAAAGCGCTGCCGCGCTCGCCCCGCGCGATGCTTCGACGCAATATCAGCTTTTTCGTGTCTGGAAATCGTTAGGTGACGCTACGAAAGCGGCTGCTGCTCTACGCGAGTTTGAGCGCCTCCGTGCCGTCTACGGTCTGCAACCCCAATAGCGCCCTGAAATCAATTCAATCATGGGGGCACCGTGCTCGTATGACCGGCGACCAGCCGCCACCCGTCCATCCGCTTGTGCCAGATGCGCGCGTATCGCAGCGTTGCCGCGACTGCTCATACATGCTCCGAATTGTCGGTCAATCACCGGGCTGCCATCAACTAAGAAAGCACTGTGTGTGAATCACATAAAGTTCCGCGTGTGCAAACTTGATAGCTCGGCCGCCTCTTGTTCGCTGAACCCCAGTCGCTTCAGCCTTTTTTGCCGCCCCTCATCCATGTCGCGAGTCAGTTGCATCACGCGCTGATGGCCTTCCCGCAGCCGTCGTATGTTCCCATGATCCGGCGGCCATGAGAAGCAATGCATCAAACACCTCGGCATTCAATCCCGCCGTGTGACGAAGCGTGTCGTGGCGGCGCCGCACGCTGTTAGCCAGGCGTGAGCAGACAGTGGCATCGGAACGAATATGCTCGCGGAGGTGGGCCAAGCCGAAGGCGACGTGCCGCGCTTCATCCTGCGCGGCGAGCCGGGTCACCGCTGCGGTGACCGGATCTGGAGCGTAGCGCTCGATGAACCAGAGTAGAGAGAGAAATGTACCCTCTCCAAGAACGGAAAGTAGGAACGAAGCGATAGCGAAGTCTGGTTCGTCCACCAGGGTTTTCAGTGAGGCTTGACCTCCGCTCGTGGATAGGCCCAGTTCCGTCCGCTTCAGTAGCGCGCGGCGCGTGAAGACCTCGATGTGGCGCGCCTCGTCAGCAGCCTGAATCGCGAGGACCTGCATCACCTCACGGAAATGAGGATGGAGTTGCGCGATGAATCGGCTCGGGATGATTAGGGCCGCTGTCTCATTTTCGATCAAAAACGTCATTACCTGAACGACCGCGTCCTCAACCTCGTCGGGTAAATCGAATTCCGCGCTCCAGGGAACCGCGACCTGCGGGTCCCACTGTGCAGCAGCCGCCTGGGCGTAAATGCGGGCCGCGTCGGCGGACCAGACGTCGATCTTATCGACGAGCGTGAACCCGAACTCCGGACTGCCGGCCTCGACCCTGGCTTCCCTCGCCGCCAGACCCCATCTGCGCGGCGCGTGCTCTACCACCGCATCAGGTTGATAAGCGTTAGGCTCGCCGGCACGCTCGGAGCCCGTCCACCGCGCGGCCTCTGCACCACCGCGAGTGACGACAGCATGGCAATAAGGCAGGCTGTCAGGCAGCCATCGGAACGAATGTCCCTCTGAGCGGCACCAAGCACGCAGGTGGCTTTCCAACTCCGGCGCGCTACCCGTGATCCTGATCTCCTCACCCACGGAACCGCGGCGCAGTGCCCGTTTGACGAGCAGATGACCACCTTCGTCGAAACCCAGCCGGTCGAGGTCTACTAGCAATGCTCCACTACCGCCTTAACGAATTCGTCGACAGTTCCGAAACGGCGCAGTGCTGCATCCAAGCTCGCATATCCTTCCGTGCGGCCTGGCTGCCATTGCTTTAGTCCTTCCATGTCGAGCAGCGGCCTGACTTCCGGATCGGAATACGACATACCGAGCAGCAGCTCCCGGAATCGATGTACCTGTTTCGCCGGGGCTCCGTCAAGAACCGTGAAGTTGCAGTGGTCGTAGGCCGGCGTGTGAGCAATCACGCGCGTTGCGCCCGCCGGTAGGGTCGCTTCCTGAGTGAAAAGGAGATGATTCCCATCGATGCAGCAGGCTGCGTCGAGCTTCGCCGCGGAGCAGCGCTCGAGCGGCCTCGCGCTCGCCGCCGATGTGATCTCCGTGCTTGCCCACCAGCTTGTCGAAGGGAAGTACTTCAAAGTCCTTGCCGGGATCCAGTCCCTGGTCCGCGATGAAACTGAGCGGTATAAGAGTGGCCTGTGGCGAATCGTGGGCGCCGACGGCTACACGCTTCCCTTTCAAATCGTGGATACTGTGAATCCCCGCGCCGGATCGGACGAAGATAACGGAGGTCAAGCCGCAATCCGAATCGCGCATGCAGATCGCTTCTGCGCGCCGGCCGAGAGCGCTGGCGATGCGCTCGCATTGCAGCCACGCCAGCGGCGAATTCCAGGCGACGTGAATGTGACCGGCGAAGAGCGACTCCACCTGGCGTTCGTAATTCGAGAAGAGGACGTAATCGAAAGCGAGACCATGGCGCGCAAAATAGCGCTGGAACCCGTCCCAAATCGTGACGACTTTGGGATCGTACGCGACCGCGCCCAGGAGAAGAGTCGTGTTGTTGTTCATGGATTTCCTGCGTCTAAAACAGCGGTAACCCGCAGACGGCCTTGCCAATAAAGTCGTAGAGGACATCCGTGGTGGGCGCCATGACTCCGGCCGCACGCGTGTCGCGGAAATATCGCTCTACCGCCACATCCTTGCGAAACGCCGCCCCGCCACACACTCGCATTGCAAGATCGAGCACCTCGGTCGCCGTTTCCCCCGCGGCAGCCTTGCATTCCAGCACCCGCAGCATGGTGTCGCCACGATTCACTCCCATTGCGGCGATCGTATCATCGAGAAGCGCGCGTGCCGTGTCCGTCTTGACCCTCATTCGCGCGATGTAGTTTCGGATTGTTGGCAGATCGGCGAGCGTCGCGCCCGTATCGGAATGACGAACTGCCGGCCGCGTGCTCCGCGGTCTTCCGCACCGCCGCCTCCATTAAGCCAACCGAGCACGCGGCATTCAAGACATTGAAAACCGGCAGCACGATTCCCATCATGATGTCGAAACCCTTGCCGTCGCCGCCCAACATCGCCGCCCGAGGGATTCGAACGTCTCTTGCGTTGACGGGAGACGAGTCATTCCCGCGCAAGCCCAGGCCCTCGAACGGGCCGTGAACCGTGATCCCGCTCGTCCCTGCGGGGACCAGCCAGATCGTGCTGGCTCCTTCGGCCTGCAACGGCTTTGACGACCAGACGTAGGCCGTGGCCCGAGATGCGGACGTGACCCAACTCTTTTGGGCATTCAGGATGACTGTGTCGCCGTCGCTCTGTGCCGTACCGACGGGCGCCCAGAAGTGGCTTCGCGATCCGGCTTCACTAAACGCCAGAGTGCTCAGATGTTCACCGGACGACGCCGCGCGCCGAACTGTCTCGCTTGCGTGGGCTTCTAGAACGGCAGTGCCGCAGTAATGCATGCACAGAACCATGGCAGTCGAGCCGCATTCCTGAGCGACTCTGCCAACAATCGCCGCCGCGCCAGGCACGCCGAGGCCTAAACCTCCAACTGCAGGTTCGCTCATGGCCCCCAGGAGGCCTGCCGCTTTCAAGGCTTCAATTGATTTTTCGGGAAACGCGCCGTCGCGATCCACCACCGGAGCGGCAGGCGCTATGGTTTCACTACATATTTGTTCAAGGATTGTTTCGTAAGGTTGGGCGTTCGTCGTCATTTGTCCTCGCTTCGCCGCCAGCTAACCTGCGAAGCAAGGGTAAATCGCGCCCTCAGCTCACGACGGTAACGCCGGTAATCCCAGGCTCGAACCCGCCGAGCCAGGATGGATTCACAGGCGATGTATTAGTGCTGTCATGTTAAGGCAGTTTATCATCTACGTAATTTCGCTGGAATCTTCGCGGGATCGTCAGGGAGTCGTCGCGTAGCGAGCGACAAGTGACGAAGTCGCTGAAGAATCGGCCGGAACGTGGCACTTGCAAGGGAACTTGTGTAGTAGCCGTCAAGCCCGGCTTGCCCAGGCCACACGATCGGCTGATAATGTTTGAGAGGGTGAAATGGCGTTCAAGACGACTGTAACGCATTGTGAAATCGGCGATCCCCGTCTGGTGCCAGCCTACACGGTGGCTGAAGCAGCCCATTATCTGCGCATGCCGGAAGGAACGCTGCGCAGTTGGGTCATAGGCCGGCTCTACCCAGTCGCTGGACAATCGAAGCGTTCCCGGCCGTTGATCCACATGGACGATCCCAAGAGGCAGTATCTATCCTTCATCAACCTCGTGGAGGCGCACGTCCTGGCAGCCATTCGCCGGCGTCATGGCGTAAAGCTTCCCAAGGTCCGCAACGCGATCGACTACGTGCGGCGGCAGTTTCGAGTCGAGCACCCGCTCATTAACCAGGCCTTCCAGACCGACGGTCTTGATCTGTTCGTCGAACGTTACGGGGAACTGGTTAACGCCTCGCGGGAGGGTCAGAGCGCGATGAAAGAAATCATTGGCCTGTACCTCAGGCGGATTGAATGGGACGCAAAAGGGCTTCCCATCAAACTTTATCCCTTCACTCGGGACACCCAGGCGAATGCGGCCCCTGCGTCGGACCCCCGCATCGTGGTCATGAATCCGGCAATTTCCTTCGGCCGTCCGGTGCTCGCTGGAACCGGCATACCCGTTTCATCCATCTACGAGCGATACAAAGCGGGCGATTCCGTCGCGGATCTTGCGCAGGACTTCCGTCTGGAGATCAGTGCGATCGAAGAAGCCATCCGCTGCGAAGCCGCCTGATGGGACCGTATTCTTCATCGATCGGTCACTCGGCGTAGAACCAGTCCGAACGGAACTCGTCAAGTCCGGTCTCAAGGTTGAAATTCACGACGAGCATTTCGCTCGGGATGAGGAGGATCGCATCTGGCTCCGGACGGTCGGCGAGAGGGGCTGGGTCGTCCTCACCAAGGATCAGAGATTGAGATATCGTCCGCTGGAGATCGCGGCGCTGCGAGCGGGCAAGTCCAGAGTGTTCGTTCTTACGGCTGGCAATCTCCGTGGCATCGAGATCGCAGCGGTCTTCCTTGCCGCACTACCGCGGATTTGTAAAGTCCTCCTTTCCCTGCCAGGACCGTTCGTGGCGCGCATCTCACGATCGGGACACATTACGATCACCTGATCTGCGTTAGCTCGCCAGGATTGTATTTCACTCGCTAAAAGAATATCCGAAGCCCAAATTCCATCTGCCGCGGCGTATTAGCCTGGCCGGTAATCACTCCAAACGTCGCTGGACTATCGATATTCAGCGTCGGATTAGCCGGTTGGAAATGATTCAAGACATTTACAAACTGGAAGCTCAGAGTCGCGCCGATTCCCTCGCGGATCCGGATGTCTTTCGTGACCGACAAATCCAAGTTCCAAGTAGCGAAGCCGCGGATAGGACCGGCGCCGCCGCTCTGTCCGTCAACTCCAAAAATCCAGCGCCGGAAACCGGAGTAAACGGCGCTCGGATCGGCAAACAAATTGATTCCCGAGCCGCCGCTCGACGCGTTCCCGGCGAAACCCGCCACGCCCGTGGAAACGAGGTTGTAATGGGCGGATGTCCCCCCCGTGAAGGGGACCAAAGCCACTGCGTTTTCGCCGGTGCTGCCGTTGCCTGACACTTTGATAGGCGCACCGCTCGATGCCGTGAACAGCGGGGCCAAAGCCCAGCCCCCCAACACGCGGCCTAATATTCCATGCTGATCTTTGAAAACCGGAGGCCGGTAGTACAGAAGATCGTTGTAAACCCACTTGATATCGAACGGCTGAGGCCCGTAGTTGTAGCCGAGATTCCATTGATCGATCGGCGCCACCAGCCCCGACTGCACGACGCCTCCGCTTCCCAAGGCACGGCTAAAAGTGAGATTTGATGTGGTCGTGATGCCGTGCCAGTCACCCATCCTCAGAGTGGCGAATCCCGCATTGTAATAGGAATAGCCCCAGCCGGTGGCCATGTTGAGACCTGTAACCTGAATCGGATTCGAGCTGACCATCGTGCGGCCCAGAGTCCACCCGGGAGCTGCGTTCAAAGAGGCCCACAAATTGTAAAACTGAGTGGTCAACAGGTTGGTGCGCTGGTTCGAAGCCACCGCCGCCGTGCAACTGGCAAACGCCGCGCAGTAGGTCGAACTCTTGCCACCCAGAGCGGACTCTAAGAACGGCTGCGCTTGAATGGGCTGATTTCCGCTGACCTCGCTGTAGAGATTGACGTACGCCTGCTCGAAGGTCTGCCCGTTGAGCGTTGTCATGTAGGGCACCGAGTCCAGGTTGAGAAACATCTGCTCGCCGACGCTGCGCGATGAGATGAAGCCGAGCTCAATTCTGGTTTTGGTGGCCAGCTCGCGTTGGATGGTGAAGTCAAACTGATCGATGTGACCGGGCTTGAGATTTGGATCGAGTTTCGAGTCGCCGCTCGCCAGGCGCATTGCCGCCGACGCCGGGAAAGTACGGCTGGGGCAAAGTCTGCGGGACACCAGGAAGAGGAGCTGTCAAGCCATCGCTTCCAATGCGGAATGCGTTGGTTGGATCCACGCCGTTTGAGCCGAGGCACTGACCGCTCTTGCTGACGCCGATGCAAGTGACGGCCTGTCCGATTCCGATGCCTTGCAGCGGAACCTGGACTTCGTTAATCCCATTGATGCGGTTAAATGTTCTGCCATATCCGGCGCGAACGACTGTTTTGCCGGACGGGAATAACTTGCCCAACATGCCGTTGTCAAACTGGGGACTCCACGCGATGGCCAACCGCGGGCTGACTCCGCCGTAGTACGGATTAAACGGATACTTCGGATGTGTGGTGACGTTTCGTATGGTGTCGAACCCGAGAATCGGATTGTAGACCTGGCCGGACAGAGCCGCTGTTTGCCGTTGGGCGAGATAGGATTCCGCGGTGAACGGCGTTCCATCGGCATTAACCACCATGGGCAGGTTGCCGTTGACTTCGTACGGCGGCATTTCGATCACATAGCCAAGCCCGTAGGTCAGGGTCAGGTTCGGCTTCAAATGCCAGGTATCGGTGATGTACAGGTTGTAATTCGGGACAATGGTTTCCGAGGAAATCGAGCTCCCCACCGGCAGCAGATTCCCGCCCTGCCGCCCGTAGAACACCTGCGACTGCGCCACCAGTCCCAACTCCGAGGCATAAAGCGAGTTCCAGTTGCTCAGTTGGGAGGCCGGGACCGTCGTCGGGATGTAGGTCGACGGCGTTGCAATGCCCGCGCCGGAGTTGATCTGATACACAATCGAGCTCATGATATTGCTGCCATTGTCATTCCGCTGGTGCTTATAGTTCCCTCGGAAATACTGACCGCCAAACTGGAGTTGGTGATTGCCCTTGATCCAGGTCATGTCATCGCGAACAACCTTGTCCTGGCCATCCCAGAACCGCGACAAGCCATCGCCGCGATCGACCGGCAACGGAACCAGCGCATTGGTGGTATCCGACAGAACTTCAACTGCGCCGCCTAATCCAGGGATCTGCACCGGCGCACCGGCGCTCGACCACTCCCACGCATTCCGCAGATAGCTGAAGTGCAGGTCGTTGATCAGATGCGGCGTGATCACGCCGGAGAGTCCGAAGACCATGTAGGACGGGGTTTGCGGCTTCTGTGTCTTGGCCACTGCCGTTCCGAGGGTGTCCCCCGGCAAGACCCCTCCGATGTCCACTTGATTACTTGTGTACTGGTTGAACTTGTAATAGCGATAGCTGCCCATGAACCGCCAATTCTGGCCAAAGTCGTGATCGATCCGCGCGACCGCGAAGTTAGACGTCAGCGGTAGGGCAACCGGCGTGAGGTATCCCTGTGTGTTGTAGCGGTCGCCGGCTTGCGGATCATTCGGCAGCGGCATGTACTTGTTCCAGATTTGCGAGAGGATCGGGTTCAGACCGATGCCACGAGGGTCGCAAGCCCCCGCGGGGCAAGTCGCTGGCTGATAGGTCACGTTATTGACTGTCACCGCATTCGGATTCAAGTTGTAAGGAACGACCTGCCCCGCAGCGTTGGGGACCTGGATCACGCCGGCGCGCATCAACGCAGTGGGAACCAGCCGGTCGATGGTGGTGACGTTCGGGAACCGCCTGCCTTCATAGTTGAAGAAGAAATAGGTCTTGCCTCCCCAGAACGATGGCGCCAAAGGACCGCCGAGCGTAGCGCCAAAGCGGTTCTGGTGCGTCGAGGGCAATGCCGTATACGGCACGCCGTGCGAGGGCGTGTGATTGTTCTGCCAGGTGTTGGCGCCGAGGTTGCCGCCGAAGTAATATTCGTATCCGGACCCGTGAAATTGGTTGCTCCCGCGCTTGGTGACCATCTGCACCTGCCCGCCACCGGCGCCATTGAAATCGGCCGTATTATTGCTCGTCCCTACCTTGAATTCCTCAATGCTTTCCACTGGAGTGGGCATAACTCCAGAGGGGCTGCCTCCTGAGCCCGCGCCCATAAATCCGCTGGAAGCGGTGTAGCCGGCATAAGAGCCATCCTGGTCGCTCGTATTGTTCCCGCCGTCGAGTTGGAACAAGTTCTGGTCGATTGGAACGCCGGCCACTTGCCCGGCCGGAGTGACGGCCGGTTGTAGCACGAAAAACGCATTGGCGTCGCGCCCCAGGTTCGGAAGGTTCATCAGCGGGTCGCCGGAGATGGTCGACCCCACCGTGGCGCTCACGGTCTGCAACTCCGCGCCGGCCGCGGCTTTCACTTCCACGGAGGTGGTGGTAGAGCCGATCTCGAGGGCGAGGTCCAGCGTGAGCACCAGGCCGACTTGCACGCTGTTTCCCAATACCTTAGCCTGGCTGAAGCCCTCCTTGCTCACAGTCAGGTCGTACTTGCCAGGGGGCACGTTCAGGAATATGTATCGCCCTACCTCGTTGGTTGAAGTAGTTTGGGCGGCGTTGGTCGAGGTGTCGGTGAGCGTCGCTTGCGCGCCGGCGATCACGGCGCTCTGACGATCCGTCACCTGACCGGATACCGTTCCGGACGAGGCGCTTTGCGCCCGGATAGGTGAGGCCTGGAATGCCGCGAATACCACCAGGCAGATAGCGGATATCCCGCGCAAAAGGCTCTTCTTCATGGAGGCCCCCTCAACTCGAAATCTTCAGATTGGCATCCGAAGTTTGCATTAGTATATACCCAAACACCGCGCTTAGCGTCCGGACGATGCTAACAGACTTGCTGACAGGCGGCCAGTCGGCCCAAGGGGATGTGGAATCGCGCAGGCGATAAAATTGAGATGCCGAATGAGCACAGTTCGCATCGCGCTCGCCAACATCAAATTCCCGGCGACGCCGGAGGAGTCGATCGCGTTGGCCGAAACAGCCATCGCCCAAGCATCCATCGAGCGCGCCGATCTCATCTGCTTTCCGGAATGCTTCGTTCCCGGCTACCGCGGAATCGGGAAGGCCGTACCGGCGCCCGACCCTCGGTTCCTCGCACGCGCCTGGTCCGCCATCGCAGCGGCTGCGGCGAAGGCAACCCTCACGGTAATTCTCGGCACGGAACGCGTCGTTGATGGTGCGCTGTTGATCACCGCCCTGGTCATCAATCGGGACGGAACGATCGCCGGCTTCCAGGATAAGGTGCAGCTCGATCCCTCCGAGGAGAGCACCTATTCGCCCGGATCGGGAAGACGCGTTTTCCAAACCGGGCCGCTGACATTCGGTGTCGCCATTTGCCACGAAGGTTGGCGCTATCCGGAGACGGTCCGCTGGGCCGTCCGCCACGGGGCGCAAATCGTATTCCACCCTCATTTCCACGAAGCCGAGCCAGGCGGTTACGCCGCCTCGAGTTTCGCCGATCCTGCAAACTCGTTCCATGAGAAAGCTGCCTTGTGCCGCGCCGCCGAGAACACCTGCTTTTTCGCAACTGTAAATTGTGCAAGCGCCGGGTCGCCGACCACTTCAGCCGTGGTGCGGCCCGACGGGTCGCTGCTCTGCTACCAGCCTTACGGCAAGCAAGGCTTGCTTATCGCGGACATTGACATCACTGAGGCTACTGGACTCTTAGCGACGCGCTACAAATCCGTCTAGAACTTCGGCTTTCGCCCACCGCTCCATGTTCCCGGCTTTGGCGTATCCAAGGGCCAGTATCCTGAAGGATCTTCGCGCCACCGTTTTCCGCACATTCCTGAGATCACGTCCCACTCCGCTGCGCCGATGTTCAAATCCGGGTGGAAGATGAAGCGCTTCAGTCCAGCCGATTGAGACGCCTTCAAGATTCGATAGAGATCGTGTGCCGACACGGGATCGCCGGCATGGGGATTTCGGCCCGTGGAGACCCACGCAATCACTTTATTGGGGTCGCCGACCGCGTCCAGTGCGCGGCGGGTTTCCGAAGCGACAACTTCGGTGAAGAATTCATCCGGGAAGCCCTTCTCATCCATGTCCGCCACTGTTTTTATACCCGGAAGTTTCAGGCCGAGCCAGCATTGTACGGCCAGGAAACAGTCCTCTTCACTTAGTCCGGGATTCCACTCGCCAATCGTTCGCACCCACCGGGCAATCGTGCCATACATCCCGTCGAAACCGCGATTCCAGAAGTAGTGCTTGTGGAACAGGTAGTCGAAGTAGGGATGAATCTTGTTGTAGTCCTGCGTAGTGAGCAGCGAAAACGTTGTTGCCCGCGTGATGGTGGCAAACTTCGCTTTGTGCTCCATCGCGTCGATCTGCTTGCGGTAGGCCGCCACCGTTTGCATCGTTACTTCCTGACGCGAACGGAACCAGTAGAGCGCATCTTCGTTCAAATCGAACAGGTCGAGGCCGCCCATCATTCCGCCCTTCGCGTAGTAGCGAACCATGGCGGGCGTCAGGTGATGCATCCGGTCTTTCAGATGCGCGATACCTCGATTCATGCGTGGTATATCCATCTTCAGATGCTGGAGGACTTGCATTTCGCTTTCGCGAATTTCCAGCAGTTCACCGCCGTGATGAAACGCGAGTTCGTAATGGTGCTCGCCGCCGCCGTCGATCAGGACGCCCGTTGCCTGAGGGTAGGCCTGCATCGTATCTTCGATGCCTGCGGCCAAGTTCAACGCGCCGAAGGGATCCTGTTCAGGGGACTTCGCGCGGCCGGTTGGAACCTGGTCCGAAGAAGAGAATTTCCCAACCCCGTCCGGCGGCGCTTGCCACTATATCCTTCAATTGCTTCTCTTTCTTTGGATCGGTGGCGGCCGGGGCAGGTGGAATCAGTCCGTAGCGCTGATAGATTTTCGGATCAGCAACGAACGTAGGGAGCCGGTCTCCCGCGCGGGCATAAGTGAAGTCGAACCGCGGAACCTGTTTATAGAAGGTGAGCGGCCCAATCACCAGTCCCCTGACTCCGCCTTCTTCCCAGGCGTCGAGCGTACGCGGCCAATCGTCCAACCACTGCTCCAGCGGGTAGATCATGTACATCCACGGAACCAGCTTCTGGGCCGGTTGTGCCAACATCGGCGCCGCGGCGGCCGCGCCCAATGCCGTGCCGAGAAATCCCCGGCGGCTGATCGAAGACTTGTTTCCTGGGATCACCATTGTAGTTTCATTCCCACCTGCACGGTACGCATCGGCGTGGCCAACGTTTGGATCTGACCCATCAGCGAACCATCCGGCTTGATTGAATTGTTAGTCGCAAAACTGATGCCATTTGGAGTGCCGAAGAACGGCGTGTTGAATGCATTGATCGCTTCCAGCCGAACTTGCAAATTCAGCGTTTCGTAAATCTTGAAGTTCTTGAAAAGCGACAGATCTGCATTCTTCTGCGACGGTCCGTAGAGGATGCCGACACCCGCGCTTCCATAATGGCAAAGATCCAGCCGGCCAGGAATGTTGCAAGTAACGCGTTGGAAAGCCTGCGGATCGAACCATAGCTGGCGGCTGGGATTCGGCACGGTTCCATTGGCGATTCGATCAGGCCGCGTCGGGGTGAAGCCGCCGGTGTTCAAGTCGGAGCCCCCTTCGCCGATTGTGATCGGCAGACCGGAGCGGTATGCCACGATGCCGTTCACCTGCCAGCCTCCAAGCACCGCCGCCGTGAAGCCTTTCGTTGACCGTAGCCACGGCAACTCGTAAACGAAATTGCCGTTAAGTTTGTGACGTTGATCGAAGGGAAGAGGCCCGCGGCCCTCTTTGAGATCGAAGGGATTCTGAATTGGAAATCCGTCCTGGCTGCCACTGCTTTCTCCGATTGCTTTGCTATACACGTAAGAAGCACCGAATGCGAGACCCTTGGAGAAACGTTTGTCCACGGCGACCGTGCCACCGTGGTAGGTCGCGTTCGCACCCGAAAGAATAGCTTGCAGCGAGTTCAGTTGCAGCACCGGCGCTACCGGTTGCAACGCGTCATGGAAATATTGGACCGGCCGATGTATTTCGTAGTTAGTATCCGGCGACGGCGGAGCAGTGTTGTAGTTTTGCTCGATCCCGGAAAGATTCGACGACTTGCTGCCAATATAGTTCGCCGTAAGAGCTATGCCCATCGGCAGTTCGTGTTGGATCTCGAAGGTCCAGGTCCATTGGCTGGCGTTCTTCTTGTCGGGCTGCACGTACCAAAGATCTTCCGGAGCCGGCGCGCTGGCGCTACCCGAAAATAGATTCGGTCCAAATTGAAGCAGATTCGAGCCGGGCGCGACTACGCGCGTGCCCGCGGTGGTCCCGGGAACAGTGACCTCTTGAAAGGAACTACTGCCGGAGTATGGAGGAACCAGGTTCATGATGGTGAAGTTGTTGAAATGGGCTCCGGCCGCATACCATCCGGTACCCGCGCGGAGAACCCATTTCTGAGCGGGTCTCCAGGCCAAGCCGACCCGTGGCATAAAGTAGCGGTTGTCTTCCTGCCACAGCGGGATCGCCGCGGCACTCCCGGTGACAGCGGGGATCATCGTCGGAATCTTAGAACCCGTCGCTGTGGTGTACGTTTGCTGAAAACTGATTGTGCGCCACGCGCCCCCAGCGTCGTATGGCACGCCGAAATAGTCATAACGAATGCCTGCGTTCAGAGTCAGCGTAGGGGTGATCTTCCAGTCGTCGAGGAGATAAACGCCGCCCATGTTTTGGCGGGGCTGAGTGAGCGGGTACCCTTCCGGAGTGGACGCATAATCGGGATATCCAAGCAGCAGCGAGGCAAACGCAAAACCGTCTTCCACCGAGCTCATGATGATGCGGCCGTGCGGGTAGTTGGCCGCAAACCGGTTCATGGATTCACGCCGGTATTCAAAGCCGGCCTTGAATGCATGCTGTCCATGAATAAAAGTCAGGCCGTCGGAGGCATTGTAGTTACGAATGTCGTCTTTCCCCCCGCCATAGAGATCGCCGAACGGCGTCGGAAGGCCTTCGATATCCGGGATCGCCGATTCGCGGCCAACCAGCGGCGCCGGCCCCGTGGGAGAGTTCTTCAGGAAATTGCCAATGCCTAATCCGTTCTCGTCAAAATTGGAAAGCCAACCGTGAGCCTCAGCCGCTTGGAACTGCGTGTCCAGCAGTCCGAAGCGTGCTTCATTCAGCAATCCGGAACTGAAAATGTGTATCCACTGGCTGGCGAAGCTCGTAGGAGAATTGGAAAAAAATGTACCAAAATTGTTGTTGACCATGGGCACCGACCAAACCTGCCGGTCGAACACCATGTGCATAAAAACGCGATCTTTCTCGCTGAAGCTATGGTCGATCCGCGTGAAGTAGGAATTCTGATTCACCGGCTGGTTGATAGTAGCGATGTTGGTATACGCCAATGGGTCAGCTTGCAGAAACTGCGTGTGCGGCATGTATTGCAAAAGCTTTTGAGATCCCGCATTCAGGCGAGAATCCGGAATAATATTGCCCGGGAACGGCGTTCCGGTCAACTGGTCGTAAATCACAATGGGAGAGCGAACAAGCTGGCCGCTTGCGTTAACAGGGTTCAGCAGCGCAGAGAAGTTGCCGCCGCGCATCGCATCGGACGGGAACCAGGCAGTTGTCGTAGTCTGGCTCACTTCGCGGCGTCCCTGGTAATCGAACGACCAGAAGGTGCGGTTACGGCCGTTGTAGTGCGGCAGGACTACGGGGCCGCTGAGAAACGCTCCAAACAGGTTACGGCGAAACGGACTTTTGTTCTGGGTCGTAGCGCCGGCCGGCAATTGAAAGTTTAGGAAGTAGTTTTTGGCATCCAGAACCTGGTTGCGAAGATACTCGAACGCGGTGCCATGGAGCGAGTTGGTACCGGACTTCATGATGACTTGGACTTGCGCGCCGCTACTCAATCCATACTCCGCCGAGTAGCTGGCGGTTTGTATCTTGAACTCCGCAATGGCATCGATCGACGGCACCAGGGTCATAGTGTTGTAGCGCGGTTCTTTCACATCCACGCCGTCGAGCGTAAATCCGTCGGTCTGGTCGGTCTGCCCATTGGCCACTAGAGCCACCGCCGTACCGGGGGGCGACGTCCGTCCGGTCGCTCCCGTCGTGATGCCCATGCGCGTTCCGAAACTGACTCCGGGCACGGTGAGCGCAAGTTGTCCGATACTCGGGTACGCGATCGGCAATTCCACCACGCGCTTGCTTTCGACGTTCTGCCCTATTGCGGCGTCTTCGGTGTTGAGCAGACGGGCTTCGGCCGTCACTTGCACACTTTGCGTCAGCTCTCCTATTTCGAGTTTGACGTCCACACGCGCACGCTGCTGATAAACCACGTTGATGCTGGAAACGGTCGTCGATTTGAATCCGCTCAGCTCGACGGCCACTTTATATTCACCCGGCTCGATCAGCGGGAAAGCGTACAGTCCGTCGCTGTTGGTCGAGGCATGGCGTACTTCGGCGGTGGCGATCCGGGTCAGCGTTACCTGTGCTCCGGCGATCACTGATCCGCTACTGTCGGTAACCAGTCCACCGATTTCGGTAGAACTTGTTTGTGCGCACAGCGGAGCCACGCAAACGGCGAAACAAACAACGAGAGCGGCACGCATCAGTGCGGCGCCTCGAGGGATGAAAGCTAATAGACTTGAAATCAGGCGGTGGTTCATTTCATGGACCTCTCTGCTGTAACGATGAGCGATTCTACCTTTCTCCTCAACATCAGATCAATTAGAGTTTTGGGACACGTTTTGTCAGTTTTCCAGACAGATCACACGCGGTAGCCCTTAGTTCTTCATTGCCCGCTCAATTTTAAGCAGAGAAGGGCGTACTTTCAATTAGAAGTATGTGACTTGAATTGTCTGTTCCTGGTACACTTCTTCGAACAGGTAATTTCCGTGGATCTACGCCAACTGGACATGCTGCTTGCGGTGGTCGATGCCGGAAGTTACGCCAAAGCAGGGGAAAGTCTTCGCGTTTCCCATTCGGCCATTCACCGGCAAGTCCGCCTGCTGGAACACGAAGTCGGGGACCGGATTCTGGTTCGCGCCGGCCGTCGCGTGGAACTGACAGAGACCGGCGAAATCCTGTTGCGCTTAGGCCGCAGGCTTCGCCAGGAAGTGACAGCGGCGGAGCGCCAGATTAAGGAACGCAACCAGCTAAGTTCCGGTCATTTACGTATCGGTACCGGCACAATGATGCTCGTTTTTTTCCTTCCGCCGGTATTGGATGAGTTCCGGAAACAATACCCTGGTATCGAAGTGCAAGTGCGGACGGGATCCTCCGATTCCGTTCTGGAAGGAATTCAGAAAGGAGATCTTGACGCGGGTGTCGTGCTGGACTCCAGCGACGTGCGGCCTCCGGCTGGTCCCCTCATTCGCGAGGTACTGTATCAGGCTGAATTCGTTTTGGCGGTCAGCAAGAAACATCCACTAGCCAGTAAAAAAACGGTGTCGCTTGCGAAACTAATCGAGCACCCCTTCATCATGCATCCAAAGACCGCCAACGTCCGCCGTGTTCTCGATCGTATATTCGCCGATGCCGGTCTCACACCCAAAATCAGCATGGAACTCGAAAACGAGGAGGCCATGGAGACAATGATCGAGCTCAACATGGGCGTGGCGCTGTTGTCCAAGCGGCGGGCAATCAGCGATCACATTCACTATCTGCGCATAACCGGGCGGCATATTTACTGCGACGTTACTCTCGTCTTCGCCGATCGCGAGTATATCCCCAGGACCGTTGAGGAGTTCAGCAAAATCTGCCATGCATTCTCGTCCGCCCGGCCACACGCATGAGCGATCCGGCCAAGAGGCAGCGCGAGGCGAACCGTGTCTTGATCCTCCTGATGTTCTCCGTTGGCATCAACTATATCGACCGTGGAGCGCTGTCGATATCGGCGCCGTTACTCACACGTGAGTTGGCCCTCTCGCCGGCGCAATTGGGCCTTCTCTTCTCGGGCTTCTTCTGGACCTATTCCATGTTGCAGCCATTGGCAGGATGGCTGGTCGACCGCTACAACGTCACGCGCGTGTTCGGAGCCGGGTATCTGTTGTGGTCGCTCGCTACCGGATCTATGGCATGGATCCATCAATTCGCGCGCTATTCGGCGCACGTCTGGTCCTCGGCGCCGGAGAGAGTGTCGCTTATCCCGCCTACTCCCAAATTCTAGTCCAACACTTTCCGGAGAATCGCCGCGGAGTCGCGAACTCGTTGCTGGAGGCAGCGGCGAAGATCGGCCCGGCAGTCAGCACGCTGATCGGAGGCCTGCTGGTCGCCCGTTTCGGTTGGCGCGCGCTGTTTCTTTGTCTCGGCATCGTAAGCCTGACGTGGCTGGTCCCGTGGATCCTGTGGGGGCCCACGCGCGGCGCATCGACCACGAAAACAGAAGGCAGCCGGATTTCCGCCGCGCAGATCATGCGCCGGCGCGAAGCATGGGGAACCTCGCTCGGAATGTTCGCCCTGGGCTATGTTTGGTCGTTTCTGCTCTCCTGGCTGCCGACATACCTGGTGAACGAGCGTGGTTTCTCCCTGCGGATGGTTGCAGTGCTGGGATCGCTACCGTTTTGGGCGATGGCGGGCACGGCAGTATTCGGAGGGTGGCTATCGGATCGGTGGATCGCTTCCGGCGGTTCGGTCACGCGAGTACGGAAAACCTTCATGAATACCGGCCTGCTAATCTGCGGCGCTACTCTCTTGCCCGCCGCCGCGGTCCGCGATACCACGACGGCCATGGTGCTGCTGATTATCAGTTCCGCCGCTCTCGGACTTTTTACCTCGAACGTATGGGCGGTTACGCAAACTTTGGCCGGGCCGCGCGCCGCCGGCTCGCTGGACTGGAATACAAAATGCCATCGGCAATCTCGGTGGCGTTCTGTCGCCCTATCTCACGGGATTGATCGTCGGCCAGACGGGTTCGTATTACCTGGCGTTCGCCGCGTGCTCGCTCGTCATCGTGGCCGGTGTGGCCTCCTATGCGACTTTAGTAGGTGAAATCAGGCCGTTGGATTGGCCAGACGGGAATCATTGAGCCGCTTATGTTGTTTGGACCTAAAAACGCTTTTATAGACGCGCACGTTCATCTCTGGACCGACGACTTTTCGAAATATCCTCTCGCCAAAGGGTTCAAACCATCCGATCTCGCAGTCCCCCGGTTTGTCGCCAAGGATATTCTGGCGCAGGCGGAACGGAACGAGGTAGAGCGGGTAGTGCTCGTGCAAATGAGTTACTACGGGTTCGATAACAAACTAATGCTCGACTCGATTGCCGAATACCTCCGGCCGCTTTCGCGGCATCGCAGTGATTGACGCGGAGCAAACGGACGTGGCGTCTGTGATGAGCCGGCTGGCCAAGGCCGGCGTGCGTGGATTTCGCATCGTAGCTATCGACGCTGCTGCCAGACCGCTCGAGAGTCCGGGTTTGCAACGGATGTTCGCTGCCGGGGCCCGAAACAATTTAGCCATGTGTATGCTCACCGGTCCGGACATGCTGGCGGGCGTCGATCGGCTCTGCGCGAAATTTCCCGATACGCCGGTGGTGATCGACCATATGGGCCGCATCGGCATGACCGGCACGATCCAGCCAAAGGATATCGATGCCCTATGCCGCCTCGCACGGCATCGCAAAACCATGGTGAAAGTGTCGGCGTTTTATGCCCTGGGCCGGAAACGTCCGCCGCACGATGAACTCATGCCGCTGATTCACAGGTTGTACAGCGTGTTCGGCCCCTCGCGGTTGATGTGGGCGTCCGATTCGCCGTTCCAACTCGCCGCCGAAACATATCGTGACAGTATTTCGGTAGTACGCGACCGTCTGCCATTTCTATCCAGTGCCGACAAAGACCAAATGCTGCGCCGCACCGCGGAGAGTCTATTTTTCCAGTAGTATTCAGCCAATCTGTTAGAGAAGCTGACAAAACATGTTCGACAATTCTAATTGATCTGATATTCGATGAGAGGTTAGAATCACACATCGAGTACAAGCCCAACTATGGTTTATTCAGGTCTCTGTAAGACCTTATCCGATCTCGTCAGGGTAAACAGCGTGAACCCAGCCTATGCCGGAGGACGTCCGGAAGGCGAGATTCAAGAGTACGTGAAAGATTTCTTCATTTCACACGGACTCGATACGTCCGTTCAACCGGTGATGCCGGGCCGCGCCAATGTCGTCGCCCGCCTCAAAGGCCGGAACGGTTTGCCGCCAATCGTCTTCGAGGCCCACAGCGATACCGCCGGCATCGAAGGTATGGAAACGCCGTTCGATCCCGAGATTCGAGATGGCCGAATGTACGGCCGCGGCACATGTGACACGAAAGCAGGGCTCGCAGCCATGATGTGGGCCGTCGCGGATTTGCGGAAATCCGGGATTGTCCCTAAATCCGAGGTGTGGGTGGTAAGTGCCGTCGACGAAGAGCATTCATACCAGGGCGTGTTGAAGCTTCGCGAAAATCTGAAAGCCGCGGCGGCGGTGGTGGCCGAACCCACCGAAATGAGACTGGTAGTGGCGAGCAAAGGGTGCGTTCGGGCTCGCATTAAAGTTTTTGGAAGAGCGGCTCACAGTTCCAAGCCGGAGCTGGGTGTAAACGCTATTACTCAAATGGTACGGGTGCTCCAGGAACTGGAAAATGAACGTGTGCGGCTTGCCACACGCCGGCATCTTTTCGTCGGCAGCCCCACTATGAGCGTAGGACTCATTGAAGGCGGAACCCAGGTAAACATGGTTCCAGCCGCCTGCACCATTGTCTTCGACCGCCGGCTTATTCCTGGTGAAGACCCCGACAAGGTGGTGGCCGAATATCGCGAAATGTTGAGGACATTACAGACCGGC
The DNA here is from genome assembly GCA_963770345.1 of Bryobacteraceae bacterium. Classification (GTDB taxonomy): domain Bacteria; phylum Acidobacteriota; class Terriglobia; order Bryobacterales; family Bryobacteraceae; genus CAVYPH01. The sequence goes on from CAVYPH010000006.1 coordinate 419,207, forward strand.
CATTCCAATTTGAAAATCGAAATGGAAGAGCCGATGATGAAAGATTGGCCGCTTGACACACCGGTGAGTTCGAGTATCGTCGAGTGCGTAAGCGAAATCCTTCGAGTCTCCTGCATGGAGTCCGCACCCTGTGGCGTACCCTTCGGCAGTGACGCCAGCAAACTTGCTCAAGTCAACATTCCGTCCATCATCCTCGGGCCGGGAAGCATCGACTATGCACATGCAGCGGACGAGCACGTCGAATTGGAACAAGTCGAAAAAGCGTTTGAAGTGTACCGGAAGATTATGATCGAGTTCGAATAAACCAGTTATCGGCTCACCAGCCGCAAGCGTCCGAACTTTTCCGGAGTGTGATAACTTTCGGATTGTACTGGCTGCCAGGCAATGAACTTTCGTTTGACCGGGCCGCCTTCTATCCGGTAAAGGTTTAACCGCAGCTCATTACCGGCAGCAATTGCCCGTGGATCGATCGCCTTCCACGGAATTTGCATCGCGCAGATCCAAATTTGATGAACCTTGTCGATGCGCGTACGAGACCGAAAACCCGAGTTCCATTTCGCGTCGACTTCCTTACCAGTTCGCAAGCGATCGACATCGAGATCGATCCAGGCACCTTGCGGAGAAACTTCAAACTCTTTGTAACGCTGAATATTCTGAAGATCGTGTCCGATAAAGACCTCGGCGACATCGTAATCCCACAATCCCCACGAGTCGCCCTTGAGCGACGGATTGGGTTGCCCATAGAGAGTCTCGTAATGACTGACAAAGAGAAAATACAGGTTCTTTTCAGTCCACCGGCTGCGGATTTCAGTGCGAGCGTTAGATAGCGTCTCGCCGAAGCGTCCGTGGTCTGCCACCACGCCTTCGATGCCTTTCCATTCTTTCGATTCCGGCTTGGTCGTCAGCGCGAAATCAGCGGCCGCCTGAAAACTTCGCAGCACCGCTGGCTCCGCCCCACCGGCGATCACAGTGTAGGCCACGATCAGAATCGTGACTCGTAATGTTCTCATTTCAATCGCTGAGTTTATCAGTAAGGAAACACTGATGTCCGCACACGGCACCCGTTGCCTAGTCAAAGACCCATCCGTGCCGATGAGGAGAGGTAGGACCGCCCAGCGGCTTTGAGGAGAGGTGTGACAACGCGTATTGCCGGATTACTGATACTCTCCGCCACTTGTTGTGGTAGCTCAGATCAGTCCCGCCTGGCGTTTTTGGGGTGCTCAGGATGGTCTGCCCGAAACTTATACACAGACCCTCGCTATCGACGGCCGTGGCCAGCTCTGGGGCGTTCATGGAGGCGCCCCTCCCCGAATCAGCATCAATGACGGTTACACCGTGCGATCTATCGCTTCGCCCGGTGGGCGCTTCACGAGAGTCGTCGCGGCGCAGGGTCATGTGTGGGCGGTGACATCCGAGGGTCTGTATCACCTGGAAGGCGAGAACTGGAAACTTCACCGCATCCCGCAGTTTGAGTCCCCGGCGGCGGCGTCGCCCTTTCCTAACCAAATCGCGGTTGCCAGACCGGGCGGCCGTATCCTGCTGCTGACGCCGGAACGGCTGTTGACGTACAACGCTGAGACCCGGCAAGCAATAGAACTCGGTAAAGCAGTCGACTTTCCAATCGGCCGGTTCATCAACTTGGTTCCCGCTCTCGACGGTGGTGTCTGGGTTAGCGCCGAATGGGGCGTGGCGAAGGTTGTTGACACCGGCGGTCAGCCCTCGTGGCAGACGTATCGATCGACGGTTCCTGGCATTCACACGTTCAGTGCTCCGCATGAGTCCCCGCAAACCGGCCTGACGCTGACCGGAATCGGAAGGACGCCATCGGAAAAAGCGATTGTCCTGTTTAACGGAAAGGTTTGGCGCGTGCTCCATACTTCCGAGAGCAATGCGACTGCGAGGCTGGTTCGACGGGTCCAACGCATTCTGGATCCAGCAGGACAATTTGCTCATCGCCCGGTCCGGGATGAAGGAGATCCCGGTCGAGCGGAAGGCTGCATTGTCGGGGTCCTACAACGATCTGGTTCACGAAGGCTCGTCCCCCTTCTGGTTGGCGACGTCGCAAGGAATAGCGAGGTACGCCCGGCCCCTTTGGAACTCCCCCGCCGCGGGCGGTCCCGATGAGATTGTAAACGCGATCGTCGAAGACAGCAGCGGAAGGATCTGGTTTACGGGTGACGATTCTCTCGTTTGCTTGGACGGAGGGAGTTGGAAGCACTATCGGACACCGGGAGCCGTCAAGGTTCAGACACTTCGGACGGGAGCACTGATGGCCGCTCGAAGCGGCCGAATCATATTCCAGTCGAATCGGAGATCTTTGGAGTCTCTCGACCCGCGAACAGGCCGGATCACGCAGGTTGTCCATCCGCGAGGCCGCGCCGTGATCACCGCGGACCGGAAGCCGGATGGAGGGCTTCAAATCCTCAGCACGGATCCATCCACAGGCCTGTATTTTCTGGAGTCATTCGATGGCGAACGCTATACCGAAGAGGAAAGTATGGGTGCGATCCTCGATCAATACAACGACATCCGCACCATCATACGAGCCTCCAACGGCGCCATCTGGTTCGGCGGATCGGGCCTCGCGGCGGTGCGCCGCAATGGACAAACCACAGTTCTTGGCGCTAAGCAGGGATTTCCGTCGACAGGATTCTACACTGTCCTGGAAGCCGGCCCGGGACGGATTCTCATCGGCGATTTGGCCATTCTGGCCGCTTACGACCGCAGGAACTGGAGCGTTCTGCAAAAAGGAATCGACCGGCCGCGCCGAATAATTCGCGCGAAAAATGGAACGATTTGGGTGGCCTCCGGCACTGGCGTCCACCGGCTGAAGGACGGCGTCTGGATCACCAACAACGATGGGGATGGCCTGCTGTCCGGCATCGTATACACGGTGTTTGAGGACAGCAAGGGACGCATCTGGGCGGGCACGACACGAGGCTTGTTCGTTTACGATCCCAACGCAGACACTGACCCGCCTCGCACGTTGGTCTCCCCGGTGGACAACCAGCGCGAGACGCCCACGAGTGGGGATGCAACGATCACCTTCAGCGGAATCGACAAATGGAAGTTTACCGGCCCGTCGCGGCTACTCTTCTCCTATCGCACGGACGGCGGGTTATGGAGTCCCTATCAATCGCGGCATACGGTTGGCCTTCGGCACTTGGCAGCCGGTAACCACCGGTTCGAAGTGAAGGCAATGGACCGCAACGGGAACACCGATCCGATTGGCGCTTCTTTCGAATTTCACGTTCCGGTTGTGTGGTATCTGCAGGGATTCGCTCTTGCGATCATCTTCCTTTCCATCGCTACCGTCGGCGGCTTGCTGCTCCTGGCTGTTCACAATTACCGCCAGTTGCGCCGCGCCAAGTTCGCCGCCGAGTGTGGAAGCCGCGCCAAGAGCGAGTTTCTCGCCAACATGAGTCACGAGATCCGCACACCAATGAATGGCATTCTCGGGATGACGGAACTCGCGCTGGACGAAGCAACAACCAGCCAGCAGCGTGAATATCTTTGTACCGTCAAAGAATCGGCGGACGCGCTGATGTCGATTCTCAACGACATTCTCGATTTTTCAAAGATCGAGGCAGGCAAGCTCGAGCTCAGTCCCATCGAATTCGATGTTCGCGATTGTGTAGGCGATTGTCTTAGGTTGCTTGCCGTTCGTGCCAGCGAAAAAGGAATCGAGCTAGCGGTTGACATCAGGCCCGAGGTTCCCGAGATCCTTGTGGGTGATGCCGGACGAGTGCGGCAGGTTCTGATGAACCTGGTGGGCAACGCTCTCAAATTTACCGAAAAGGGCTCCGTTCTGGTGCAGGTTGCGCTTGGCGAAGGGCAGAGTGGTTCTGAGCAACACGGGCCCAACGGACACACCGCCCGCAGCGTTTCGATCTTACATTTCATGGTGGCCGACACGGGAATCGGTGTTCCTCCGGACAAGCAGGAAAGGATTTTCGCTCCGTTCGAACAAGCTGACGGCTCAACAACCCGGAGCTATGGCGGGACTGGCCTTGGTCTGGCAATCTCGGTCAAGTTGGTGAAGCTGATGAAAGGGCGGATATGGATGGAGAGCCCTTGGGTTTCCGGCGGTTGGATGGAAAGCGATTCCGGCAGCGCGTTTCACTTTACGGCTGAATTTGAATTGCCCCGCGAGAGAAAAAGGGATCTCACCGTGGAACCGGCCGTGCTCGAAGGCATGGCGGTACTTGTGATAGACGACAATCGGACGAACCGCCGCATTCTTCACGGCATGCTCTCGAACTGGGGTGTGAAGCCCCACTGCGTGGATAGCGGGCAGGAGGGCCTGGATGCGCTGACCCTGGCACACCACGAGTTACGGCCATTTCCTCTGATTATTCTGGACTGTCAGATGCCCGGTATGGACGGGTTTGCGACGGCGGAGAAAATTCGGCGGAATCCCGACTTTTCCTCCACAAAAATCGTGATGCTCACATCGGCGGGAATCCGCGGCGACAGTGCGCGGTGTGCCCAGCTTGGGATCGACGCCTATCTGCTCAAACCCGCGAAGCCCTCTGAACTATTCGCATCGATGTGCATTGTAACCGGCAGCAAGCGGGAAAGGCTCGAAAGCCCCTCTCTGGTTACGCAACACTCTCTTCGCGCCGCCCGCAAGAATCTAAGAATTCTGGTGGCCGAAGACAACCTCGTCAACCAGAGACTTGCGCTACGAATGCTTGAGCGCCTGGGCCATTCTGTTACTCTCGCTAACAACGGCAAAGAGGCGGTGGACATAGCGGGAGGCGAAGCGTTTGACGTTATTCTGATGGATATTCAAATGCCCGTGTTGGGCGGATTGGAGGCCACTGCGGCTATTCGGCGGCACGAAGAGAAAACGGGCTCGCGCATTCCTATAATTGCCTTGACTGCACACGCCATGAAGGGTGACCGCGAGCGCTGTCTTGAAGCCGGAATGGATGGATACCTTGCGAAGCCGATTCATTCGCAGGAACTATATAATCTGCTCAGCGCGGTGTAGTACTGACGATCATTTCTTCCGCCGGCCGCGAATCACGACGATTCCGCCAGCGAGAAGCATCAGAGCACCACCAGCCAAGCCCAAATCTATCTCCGGCGCGCCAACGGGCGCGTTAGATCCGCCCCGCGTATTACAGATCGGCAACCACGGAAAATAATCGCAAAGCCAGCCGGCTTGGGCCATTGGCGTATAGGTGAAAACACCTAGTAAAAGACCGATTCTAATAATCTTCCTCATTGCACTAACCTCCGAGAAATACAGCCTTACGTTCACATATTTTGTGCGGGGCGTCAATACTGTTTTGGGTTAGTACGGAGGGTTTCTAAGGCGATTCTCGAAAGCGGGAAAATCGTACTAAGTTTTTCGGTTCTTTAGTTCTACCAGAGGTACCATTTGCCTCCCAACAGTACCCAAACGGCTATCAAAACGTTTGTAGTGGCATGCGCGGCCACCGCATCTCCTATTCTCCCCTGCCGCAGAAACGCGGCGGCATAGAGCAGGCCCGCAAGCGTACCGGCTATCCACCGGTCTCCATGCAGAAGACCAAATGCCATCGAAGAAAGCACCACGGATGAAGTGGTAAATCTCCGAAAATCAAGCGATTCGAAATCGGACGAAATCAGGCGCCGGATCAAAAAACCACGAAATACAAGTTCTTCCGCAAGCGGCACTGTGATCACTGCCGCTGCGGTCCGAAACACCAGCCAGAAGATCCGGAAAGTGCCGGACGAAGACGCCAGGCCGGATTCGATTCCATTGTGGTTGCCGCTGGGCACAAGCAAATCCAGTCCCAGCCAAATTCCAAACACAGCGATACCAGTCACGATGGAAATCCAGCCAAACCTCCAATCCAATTCGCGGTATCGTGCCCGGAATAACCACAAAGTGACCGCACCAGCGGCAAACCGCAGCGGATAAAGCCACTCGAACTCTCCTGCTACGGCGTGCGAAAGCATTCCAGCCGCCAGGATCACAAGAAAGGGCATCAAATAGGCGGCTGTGGGATTGTGCTCTTTGTTCTTGTCAGTCGATCTCGCGGCAAACCAGGGCATCTGCCGCGTGTACAGAGCAAAACCGAGAGCAACGCAATTGAAGGCGATCCAGCCCGCCTGCGAATGAAATCCCCCGAGCGCAACTCCAGGGGCACCGGCCACGCCAATCAGGATAAGGATGGTGATCCGAATTGCATTGGACAACCACATCACCACCATGCCGGCCGGAATCAACAGCAGCGACTGAGGGAACCGGAATTCACGCCGGAAAAACAGGAGCCACGAACTGCTGAAGACCAACATTAGCGCCATGCCCTCAAAACCGGCACACCAGGGCAAGATAATAATGCTGAATTGGGGTGTGCCGATCGTCATCGTAGCTTTATCGGCGGCCATATTGGAGAGGAACGGATGAAGAAAGGTCTTGACCAGGAAGAAGGTCAGGTTCATTGCCGGCGGCCAATAAAGACGGACCGACGGATCCCACACGGTCCCATTCCAAAAGTGAAAATAAGTGGTGAGGCGGCCGATGATGAGTCCAGCGCCCAACGCATAAATCCAGGTGTGTCCAGTACTCCGGACAAGTGGAAGCGTCGTGCTTGGCGGCAGGAGAGCGCAACCCGCAAGCGCAATAGCCAGTAAGCCCGAGACGCACCAGGCGGCCGTAATCGCGTAAGTGGAGACATCGGAAGCACCACTTTCGAGCGGGAGAAACGAGCAGAAGACAAACACGAAGAAGGCGGCCACGTGGCCGAGAAGCAATCCCCATCCGATCGGAACGGTTTCCAGTCTCCGGGAGGTTTCCTGAAACGAGAATTTGTTCCTCACGTAGCCAAGCGCCAAAAAGAGGGATGTGAAAACAACGGCGAGATGCAACAGGAATCCAGCGCCCAAACCCTTATGAACCAGGTTGGAGGCGGGAACCCATTCGATCGCGAACAGAAAAGCGAACAGAGCGAAACGCTGAGAGAGCCCCAGCGAAAAGAGCCTGGGAAGCGCAGGCTGAGAGTTCGGATTCACCGCTCGCCGCGCGCCCCTTCAGACATTACATTCAGTTTGTCATGGCCGATCCAGGGAATGTCCTTGCCCAGATCTCCGGAAATGTTTTTGCGTTTTTCTCTTTAACGGTTAGAACACTTTTTTAGACGTGTCTGCTGGAGAAAAACAATGAGCTTACATCGATTCACCCATAATATGGGCGGGGCCGGTGTCCTCGGGTCTTCCGATTAAGGCCGTTTACCTACGTGTCACCCGGCGGATTTCTCACCTTCGACACCGGCCCGCTGGCGCCGGCTACTTCCACGGCGTGTTTTTTTTTATGACGTAAACAGCGCCTTCTTCAAAAACGATATCGGAAGTCTGGCAAGTTTTTGACTTTGTTTCCGACGACGAGCTTCTGCTTCAGACAACGGCAGGCTGCAATCTGGACCTTACAATCCAGTCCGGTTTTTCTCATGTCGATTCCAAGTGCCCAGCCGGCTCTCTCACCGGCGGTTCACTGTCGCCCAGAGCTTCCCGGAGGGCCGCTATGGCATCGTCCGTTTCCTTGGCCGGACATCGCGGCGAAGAACATAGGCAACAGAGCGAGGTTTTTCGTACGCATCGCCGCTCTCATTTCCACGCGGATCAAACGGTCGAAAGGACGCGAATTCGATCAAAGCTGCATCCGCCGGTATCGCCGCCTGCACGGCCGCCAGCGTGACCGGTTGCGATTGACCCGGAACTCCGCACTACGCGCGCTGATGGCCGCTTCGAGCTTTTCGCCCTGCTCCACAAATGCCGCCGTCTGCTTCCTGTACTCGCCCTCGGGGGCCTTCCCATATTCGGGCGTATCTACGGCTGATTGGGACGTCGTGGGCCTTCCACTGGGAGGCCCCCGCGTAGATTCTTCACCTGCGCCCGACCCGCTGGAACCAAGCCTCCATCACAAACTCATCCTTCACCGGCCGCCATGCGTCTTCGGACATTACATTCAGCTTGTCGTGAGCGATCCACGGAATGTCCTTGCCCAGTGCCAAGGTGCCGCCTTCTCGATGTTCGGTGGCGTATAACCTATCCATCGGCGCCTTGTTGCGCTCCGCCCATTCGGAAATATGAGTTTCGTCGCCGGACACCGCTTTCCAGGTGGGGAAGTGTAGTTGCTCGTTGAGCCACGTCGCCACGGGACGCGTGACGAAATAAGGCCTGTGCCCTCCATCCGGCGTGAAGCTGTAAGTAAACACATTCTTATCGCTCCCCATCAGCTTCACCGTGCGGGCCCGCATGTCGCGAAAGAAATCCGGACCGTGATTTTCGATCGACACCACGTCGTCTGTGCTCCCGTTGTGAATCAGCATGGGCGCATGCAGGGCGCTGAGTGCGAATAACACCGCGGGCCGGTCGCCCAGAAAGGCAAGCGACCGGTACGGAATCGCCTGGCACATCTTCTTCGCGCTGGAATCCCAGTAGCCGCCGGGTCCGTCGAGGTATCCACCGCCCACCGGAGCGCAGGCGCGCAACCGGGTCTCCACCGCGCAGGTCAGCGACAACGCGAACGATCCCATCGAATAACCGGTGGCGGCGATACGGCTCTCATCCACATCGGGGCGTTCGCGCAGATAGCTTACGGCCTGCATCAGGTCGGTCATCATGAGCCCGCCCATCCAGCGGCCGTTTTCATCCGGAGGAACGTAACGATCGTGCGCGCGCGTGCCATTCTTATGCTGCGAGTTGCGTTCACCTTCGCCCACAGGGTCGTAAGTCAGCACAACAGCTCCAGCGCGCGCGAACAGTACTCCGGCATAAACCGAATACCACGAATACTTGTCGCCGCCATGGCCGTTGATGATGATCACCGCTGGCCGCTTCACGCTCATATCCTTCGGGTGATAAACGATCGACGGCACTCGCATTCCGAGCTCGGTGGAATAGGAGATGCGATCGGCGACAATGCCGGGCTCCACGTCGAAGCTTCCGTACGAATGGCCAGCCGCCGGGGGCAACGGATCCGGCACATGAAGCGTATGCCGAATCTCGCGGCGCAGTGCGTCGGGGTCACCGATTCCCGCGGCCATCAGTAACGCGAGTAAGATCGTTCCGGCCATCAAAACACCAGTTTAAGCGCGAACTGAATCTGGCGGTCGCCGCCACTTGTGCTGGTGATCTTGCCGAGGCTGCTGCCGAGCGCATTGCCGGGGTTCTTGAAAATGGGCGTGTTGAACAGGCTGAATGCTTCAGCGCGGAACTGCAGATACATCCCCTCGCGCGCCGGTATCACGAAGTTCTTCATCATGGCCGCGTTGGTGGAATTCGAGCCCGGACCGATCAGCGCATTCCTCCCGGTGTTGCCGTATGCGCCTGCGGAAGGCGCGCTGAAGGCCGCGATGTTGAACCAGGCGTTCAACCGGTCCTGCAACGAACGGTCGCCCGAGAGGTTCGGATCGCCGGTGACATTAGGCCGCTGCTGCGGAGTTCCGCTGAGCGCGTTGTCCGCGCCGGTCACGATGTTGATCGGGTTGCCCGTATGCGCGGTCCAACGCATCGATATGTTCCATCCGCCCGCCCCCTCGCGTAGAAGAATGTTGCGGCCGTCCAGGCGCGGCGCGTTCCAGATCGCAGCGGCCGAAGCAATGTATTTCGAATAGAAATCGGAAAGTGCCCATTCGTTGCGCACGTTGTAGGGGTTGGGGATGGCAGCCGTATCCGTAGTCGACGAAGACGATTCGTCGAGGGACTTCGAATATGTAAAGGTGCCCAGCAACGTGAAACCTCGCGAATAGCGCTTCGTCACACGCGTCTGCAGCGCGTTGTATTCCGAATTCGCGAACGTGCCCATCATGCCCAACCCACCGAAGCCCGGATAGACCACACGATTGTTCTCATAGCGCGCGTCTATGCTGTGTTTGCCAATGTAGTAATCGGCGCGAATCAGACCCTGATCGTCGAATCCGCCGGCTGGGTTGCCAGGCTGGAACGGAGGGTACGCGCGCCGCCGTCGAATATGTTACGCGGCCGGACTACGTGACCCAACTGACCCATGCGCTGCGCGGAAGCGGATCGGCGATCCCCCTATATTTCCAGGCCGTGCTGCGCGCGCGCTTCAAATCGCAAACACCAATCCAGGTGGAGCAAGTAGCCGTCCACCTCCTCGCGAAATAGAACCCTTACGGAGCGGCGAGGGGTTCCGGTGTTGACCATGCGTAGAGCACGCCATCCACCGAGACATGGATTTCCGCTGCTCGTACAACTTCAGATATCCATTGCGCGGCGGAACAGCGGCAGACAGAATCTTGCGCATTTACTCTCGGCTCACCGGCTGCCCGTAGACTTCGATCCAATCCACTCGCGACGAAGCAGGCGAGTTGCCTCCCACCATCAGATCGGTCCAACCGATCTCGTCGACCTTGCTCAGATCCGGTTTTTCCACCCACGCGCCTTCGACGATGGTCTTGATGTCCAGCGATCGCCAGTGCACGTCGGCGATGGCGAATTCGGTCTCGTGCCAATCCACCGTCGCGCCTTCGGAATGATCGCAAACCAGCCACGTTCCGTCGCGCAGCTTCAAGATCAGGCGAAGCTCGCGGAAGCCGGACTGCTTGGTGCGCCAGCGTATCTTGGCCAGTCCCCTCAGATCGGCATACGATTGTTTGTCGCGTAGAGCGATAGCGCAATTCCCTACACACTCTCCGGACCAGATGTAATACGGATCGTCATTGGGAGCGTCGTGGTGACTCTTCCTGACACCATCCTTTCCGGGCCCGTATAGCCCAAGCTGCAACTTAGGATTCATCAAGTGTTCAGGTGTAACCGGCGTCGCCGCCGGGATCTTTTTCCAATCCTCCCGGAAGAACAACGGCGGCCGGTGATCCTCGAGCCGCACGCGCGGCGCTGAGGACGTTTGCGCCACGGCGCTGGCAGCGCCGATGACGGCGAACAACACACTGGCGATCAGGCCCATATGCGCGAGTATCCCGTTAACGGGGATCTTACCGCAACTTTTCCAGAAGCCGTTCAGCAAGCGGCGGAGCCCAGTCCGCCGGTATTCCGAGATCGTTTAAGAGCACCTGCGCACAGTTATAACCGGCGAGCCCAGTGATATTTCCGCCAGGATGACAGGAGGCGCCGCACAGATACAAGTTCTGAAAGTGTCCGCGGTAATGACCCGCGCCGGGAAAAGGCCGGTTGTAGCCGATCTGGCCGTTCGTAAACGCCCCGACCAGCAGGTCGCCTTCACGCATGTTTGGAAAGGCCCGCTCTGTATCGAGTGCACTTCGAGCGAACCAATCCAGCACGCAGTCTTTCACATTGGGAGCATATTGTGCCCAAAGGTCCAACATTGCCCGCCCGTGTTGATGTTTGTGCGTGTCCCAGTTCCGGGGATCGCCTTGCAGCCGATAGGGCAGTTTTTCCCACAAGAACGCAGTGTGCTTTCCCGGAGGCGCCTGAGATGCATCGAACTGAGTGGGACAGGTACCCCACATCACCGTTGGCGGAACAGTGCCTTCTTCGTGATGCCGCACGATCTCTGAAAATTGCGCCACGTCCTCGAGCCCCAAAATGACCATGAATGCGTTCGCCAACTCCAGATTCTGCAGCGCAGCCTTGTAACAAGGCGGTTCCTCCAGATTCACGCACAACGCAAACAGCGGAGCGATCAGATTGTATTTGAACTGCCGTGCTTTTTGACGCCATTCCTCCGGCAGCAGACTCTCGTCGATCAGTTCTAAGAAGGTCTGTTGCGGGTTCAACCCTGAAGCAACGAAGTGCCGAGCCCTGTAGACCGCGCCATCACTCGTTTCCACACCCACGGCCTCGCCATGCTCCACTAAGATCGCGCGCGGCGTCTTTTGGAGTTGAATCTCACCCCCGCTATCGGTAACCGCGGAGACAAGCGCGTGGGCCAACGCCGCCGACCCGCCAACACACATCTGCGCTTTCCCTGGGCTAGCCAGTAACGCGGCGACATGATGCCCGAAACCGCGGCAACGCATGTCCACTTCGCGCAGACCATTGAAGAATAGAAGGCCCGCCTGCACCACCGGATGTTCGAACTCGCGCAGCACAAACTCCAGCGGCGAAAGCGCGCTGACCTGAAGCAGCAACCGCCCTTCAGGGCTCTTCTCCAGCAATTGGACCCGCCGCTCGGGCGGAATCGGCGGCGACTGGCTCTCGGGGACAAGAATATGCTCGACAATCGGCAGGAAATCATTGCGCCAGCGCCGCAGTGTGGCCTCGTCTTTCGAGCTAAAGCGGCCGAACGAGGCCGCGGTCTTTTCAAAGTCCGGTCCACCATTCCAGCGCGTCGCCATTCCGCAGAATGAGCGCCACGTTGAGCTCCGGTTCCAAATAAACGGCGCCTCGTTTCTCCAGCTCGAGATCGCGATACCAGGGCATCCGGTTCAGCGCCCGGTGGTAGAACGAGTGAGTGTTGTGAAGGAAGCCAGGATGCCGTGGATCTTCCTCCGTCGCTAATCCCCCGCCGGCAATATTCCGGCGTTCAAGGCAGAGCACCTTCAATCCCGCCCGGCCAAGGTAAGCCTGGAGGATCAAGCTATTGTGTCCGGATCCGAGAATTATGCCGTCGTATATCATTAGCCGCCACTACCCAAAACAGGGCGATGCCCTGTCTTTTTGATACAATAAAGTAACCAAGCACTCGAATATTGCACCTTAAATAATCGGCTTCTTAAATGCACATTCGAGCTTTCCCAATCGTACTCGCCATTGCGGCCACGACTGCGTCCGGCGCCCCTGCCCCCACCCTCGACCGGCAGTTCGAGCAAACCGTGCGGCCTTTCGTCACGAAGTATTGCGTCGCCTGCCACAGCGGCCAGACGCCCGCCGCGCAGTTCGATCTCAAGTCCTACACCACCATGGACATGGTGACCCGCGATTATCCCCGCTGGGCGCTGGTGATGGAAAGGCTGACCGCGAAGGAGATGCCGCCCAAGCCCATGCCGCCGCCGCCGGCGGAAGCGAGCCAGCAGGTCATCGACTGGATTCAGGCCGTGCGCGCGGAAGAGATGAAGAAGTCCGCGGGCGATCCCGGGCCCGTGCTGGCGCGCCGCCTGAGCAACGCCGAATACAACTACACCATCCGCGATCTCACCGGCCAGGACATGCAGCTCACCCGCGAGTTTCCCGTCGATCCGGCCAATCCCGCCGGCTTCGACAATTCCGGCGAGTCGCTGACCATGTCGCCGGCGCTGCTGAACAAGTATCTGCAGGCCGCGCGCGAAGTGGCCGATCACATGGTGCTGTCGCCCGACGGAATCGACTTCGCGCCGCTATCCGATGCTGGTCGAGACGGATCGCGAGAAATATGCCATCCAGCGCATCATCGGCTTCTACTTCCAGCCAGCCCACCGACTATGCGGATTATTTCCAGGCCGCCTGGCGCTATCGGTATCGCGCCGCGCTGGGAAAGCCCAACGCGACGCTGGCCTCCATCGCCGCCGATTCGAAGGTCAGCGCCAAATATCTGCCCATGGTCTGGCAGATTCTGCACGACAAGGATGCGGTCGGTCCGGTCGCCAAGCTGCAGGCGATGTGGCACGCTCTGCCCGCGCCCGGCGCGGACCAGCCGGATGCACTGCGCGCGAAGTGTGTCGAAATGCGCGATTTCGTCACCCGGATCCGCACCCACACCGCGATGCAGTTCGCCGCGCCGGTGGTGAAAGGCTTGCCCGCCGGCTCGCAGCCGCTGCTCAATTGGAAGCTGCAGGAGTTCGCCGCGCACCACCGCGACAGCGATCCCAGCGATCTGCGCAACGATACCGACCCGCCCCCGGTGGTGCCCGAAATTCCGAAATATCCCGGGCTGCACCAGGAAGCCGCTCCGCGCTGGGCCGCTCTCTCGGCGAATGCCCGCGCCGGCGATCCCGATCTGGTCGTTCCCGCCGCCCAGCGCAGCCGCTACGAAGCCGCGTTCGCGCGCTTCGCCTCCGTTTTCCCGGACACCTTCTACGTCACCGAGCGCGGCCGCTACTTCCCGGACGATTCGGCAGACAAGGGCCGCCTGCTGAGCGCCGGCTATCACAGCGTACTGGGCTACTTCCGCGACGACACCCCGCTGATGGAGTTGATCCTCGACGAAAAGGGCCAGAAGGAGCTCAACCGTCTGTGGGACGAGTTCGATTTCATCGCCAATCACACCGCGCGCACCTGGATTCAGTATTTCTTCAACCAGAGCGGCGAGGTGCAAGGCAAGGGCGCCGAGTCCGGCACGCCGCGCCCGCCGGATCACGAGATCACCGATACGCCCGTCATCATGGCAATGCGCGACGCGTATCTGGCCAAGGCCGTGGCCGACCCGAAGAACGATCCCATCGCGCCCAAGGCGATCCGCGATCACTTCGATCGCGTCAACGCCACCCTGCGGAATCTGGAAAAGGAGCGCATCGGACGCCGAGCCGAAGCATCTGGACGCGCTTCTGCAGTTCGCCGCGCGCGCCTATCGCCGGCCGCTGACCAAAGCCGAGCGCGACGATCTGCTGGCCTATTACCAGACGCTGCGGACCAAGAACGAGCTGTCGCATGAAGACGCCATCCGCGACTCGATCGTCAGCGTGCTGATGTCGCCGGATTTCCTCTACCGCTTCGATCTGCTCGACAGCGCAGCCACGTGCTCCATGGCCGCTGACGCAGCCGTCCCAGCCGGCCGCTTGTCCGGCTACGCCTGGCCAGCCGGCTGAGCTACTTCCTCTGGTCCAGCATGCCGGACGAGGAATTGCTGCGGCACGCGGCGGCGGGCGATCTGCAAAGGCCGGACGTGCTGCTGGCGCAGACCCGCCGCATGCTGAAGGACGCCAGGGTCCGCGGCCTGGCGACCGAGTTCACCGGCAACTGGCTGGACTTCCGCCATTTCGAAACGAACAATTCGGTGGACCGCGAGCGCTTCCCCACCTTCAACAACGATCTGCGCGAGGCGATGTTCCAGGAACCGATCCGCTTCATGCGAGGACACAGTTCGAACATGATCGCTCCGTGCTCGACCTGCTCTACGGCAACTACACCTTCGTGAATCCCGTGCTGGCCAAGCACTACGGCATGCCCGCAGTGAACGGCGACGCCGACACCTGGGTTCGCGTGGACAATGCCGGCAAATACGGGCGCGGCGGCCTGCTGCCCATGGCGGTGTTCCTGACGCAGAATTCGCCCGGCCTGCGAACCAGTCCGGTGAAGCGCGGCAATTGGGTGGTGCAGCGGGTGCTGGGCGAATCATTCCGCCGCCGCCGCCGGTGGTGCCGGAATTGCCGAGCGACGAATCGAAGTCCGATCTGCCGATCCGCGACATGCTGGCCCAGCATCGCGAGAATCCGGTCTGCGCCGCCTGCCACGCACGCTTCGATTCCTTCGGCCTGGCGTTTGAAGGCTATGGCCCGGTGGGCGAGCGCGCGAACCAAGGATCTGGCGGGACGGCCGGTGGACACCAGCGTCACCTTTCCCGGCGGCGTGCAAGGCACCGGCCTGGCGGGCCTGCAAACCTTCATCCGCGAGCATCGCCAAAACGACTTCGTGGACAATCTCAGCCGCAAGCTGCTCGCCTACGCGCTGAACCGGTCGCTCCAGCTTTCCGACGAAGCGCTGATCGAACGCATGGAAACCCGGCTGGCGGCGAAAGAATATCGCTTCGGTTCGCTGGTCGAGACCATCGTCACCAGCCCGCAGTTTCTGAACAAACGAGTTCCGGATTCGCGCGAAACATCCGCGTCTACAATCCAGGAAGAGTGAATAAAATGTCACGATCGACAAAGAATCTCCGCTCCCCGTATTTCCCGCCGCGCCGTTCTCCGCGGCGCCGGCTGCACCATGGCCCTGCCCTGGCTGGAGTCGCTGAACGCCTTGGCCGATACGCCATCGGCGTCCGCATTTCCCCAAGCGCTTCGGCGTGGTGTTCCTGGGCTGCGGCATCAACGAGGATCATTGGAGCGCCGAAGGCGACGGCGCCGCCATGAAGCTCAGCAAGACGCTGGAGCCGCTGGAGCCGCTGAAGCAGAAGATCAACGTGATCGACGGCCTCTACGTCAAGGCGCTGACCGGCCAGGGCATTCACCCCGGCCAGACCGGCAGCCTGCTGTCGGGCGCGCACATCTCGAAGGGCGCCATCATCCATTCCGGCATCAGCGTCGATCAGATGATCGCCAGCCATGTCGGCCAGGACACGCCGCAATCCAGCATCGTGCTGGCCTGCGAACAGCCGATGACCGGCTATCACGAGACCAATTTCTCGATGGCCTACAGTTCGCACATCTCCTGGCAGACTCCGGATTCGCCGGTGCCGGTCGAAGTCTATCCTTCGCTCGCCTGGGACAACCTGTTCGACAATCGCGGCAGCCTGCTGAATATCAGCATTCTCGACCGCGTGAAGGACCGCGCCCAGGACCTCTGCGCGCAAGATCAGCTCGACCGACAAGGGCAAGCTGGACGAATATCTCACCAGCGTGCGCGAAGTGGAAAAGCGCGTCGAGGGGATGCGCAAGGGCAAGGAGAATGCGGACGACGCGGCCAAGGCGAAGAACACCGTCGCCGCGACGATGGACCGCCCGGCCAACGGCCTGCCGGAAGACCTGCGCGATCACGCCAAGCTGATGTGCGACATCATCGCCATCGCCTTCCAGACCAACAAGACGCGCGTCGCGTCGCTGATCATCTCGCGCGACCTTTCGGCGATGTACTATCCGTTCCTGGACGTGAAGGAAGGCCATCACGCCGCCTCCCACAACAACAACTCGGACGGCTACGAGCGCATCGCCCGTTTCCACGTCAGCCAGTATGCCTATCTCGCGTCCAAGCTGGACAGCATGAAGGAAGGCGACGGCACGGTGCTCGACAACAGCTGCCTGATGTTCCTGTCCAACCTCTGGATCGGCCGCAAGCACGACAACTTCCGACTGCCGCTGGTGCTGGCCGGCGGACTCGGCGGCACGCTCGAAACCGGACGCACGCTGAACTATCTGAAGGCGAGCGAGGACAAGCGCAAGATGTGCAGCCTGTATCTGTCGCTGATGGATCGTTTCGGCGTGAAGCTGGACCAGTTCGGCGACTCCCAGACGCGGCTGGAACGGCTCTAGCTGCGTTCTAGTCTAGGAACCCGGGCCTCACTCAGTGGCCCACCTGCCCGTCACGCTTGGCAGCGCAAGCGCCGGCGCAGGTCGACCAGCGGCGAAATCTGAATGGTGGCACCGCGGACAGAAATCCGCTACTCAAACGCAATCGCTTCAAATATGGTCCTGAGTTGCTGGCCCTTGGAACGATTGATCATCTCCACAAACCCGATTCGGCCCTCTAGGTGCGCGCGAAAGTCCGGGAGTCCTTGGCGGTTTTGCGATTCGGGCCCGAACCGGGCGCAGTTGGTCAGCATAGCTTCCAGTATTTGGAGGTCGGCTCGGCGAAGATTGATCTGTTGGTTCACGACGATGCCGGCTAGACTCTGCCGTACGCCTCGGCGCATTATTCGTGTCTTGTGATGGTTTACGCTAAAGCCTTCCTCAAGTGCGACAGCCGCTGCATGCGCGGAGAAGCGTTCGACACCCCGGCTGAATTCCTCGCCACCGGAGAACGCAAGGTCGTCCGCGTAGCGCGTGTACACGGCCCCGGCGGACCTTGCCAGACCGGAGAGGCGGCAATCCAGATGGAACGCCGTGACATTAGCGAGCGCCGGCGAGGTTGGGGCGCCCTGCGGTAAGTGCGGTCGCGCGTAAAGGATCTGTGCTTCACGCCAATCCTTCGTGTTGATTTCGAACGGACGATCGTTCCAGACAGAACGTGGAACTGCGTTCGAGCAGATACCGCCCAAGCGGTCGGCTACCTGCTCAGGATATCCGAGCGTTCGAAAGAGGGCCTGCACGCGCGCAGTCGGAAATGCGGGAAAAAAATTCTCCAAATCGAGTCGCAGCACGACATACTTGCCCACATGAGGTGATGCAAAAGTGACGATAGACCGTCCCTTGACGAATCCCTGGACGGCCGGGTGGGCGGGCACCCGATCGAGGATCGAGGATAGTATCCAGCGCTGCAGTGCCTTCAGTTCCCCCTTCGGGCTTTCAATCAGGCGCACACCACCGGAGCGCTTAGAAAGTATGCGGTAACGATAGTGCTGAAGTTTAGGACTATTCAGTTTGTGGCAGAGTCCCTTCAAGTCGGCGAACCACTTGAGTTCGGTTGGATGCAGAGACAGCCAACTGGCCAGATCCCCGACTGTTTCGATGGCGGGAAGTTCCCATCGCCGAGCGGCGCCGGCGGGCTGCATACGCGGTGGTTCCGCGAGCCATTCGGCGATCGAGAGCTTATCGCGATAGGCGGCGCCGGCGCGTAGGAACCCCCGGTCTTGAAGAAGAAACCGAATGACTTCACGATGGCGAGGGCGTGTTCGGCCGCTGAAGGCCTCGATGTAGCGCAGAGCCAACGGTTGGAGCCAGCGCCACGGCCGTCCCAGCGTACGCGTCGCCCGTGCGTGAACTCCTTCAACGGTCGACTCCCCCGACATAAGACTTCGAGCCAAGGCGCTGATCACAGCCGAGTTGGGCATAGTTGATAGGCGGCGGAAGACCCCAACCAGTCTGACTGTGCGTGAGCAACACTGCTCGCCATCGCAGCGGAGCTCACGCGACGAAATGGCGACTCAACACTCTCCCCCGAGGTAGCCTCGGAGAGGCTAACCAAGCCCGAAAGCCCGATCACCGCGCTTGAAATCCTCCTCCGCCCGAAAACATGATAGCAGCCTTGCCGCTGCACGGGCCCGCTGGAACTGCACCACCAATTGCCCGCCTTCGCGTCCGAAGGCCACTGATCCGGTATTTTTGCCTCCGTACGGTTGAAAACGTTGAAGAACTCCGTGCAGCTATCGGCAACGACGTCAACTTACTATTTTCCCGGGAAGGCGTTGGAATCATGCTGCTCTGTCATGCCGAACTTACCGATGCCGATGGCGACCGGGATCTTTCTAAATGGATGGCGGAGCTACAAATGTTTCGCTGCCTCAGTGGCCCACCTGCCCTTTACGCTCGCCATGAATCGGAAGCAGCGCATGCCCGAGAATGTAATCCCCAATGGCCGTTCCCAGCGCCTGGCCATCATCACAAGCCGTTCGAAAATGAATTCCGCCGAACACACGAGCGTCTTTCACCTCGTCAAGCGCCGCAGTGAAGCTGGAGAAGTAACGCACAACGCCCGGCATTCCGTCCGAAGCAACCCCGAACTGGGCGGCATCGCCAAAGTAAGCTGAAAGTATTCGGGCTGCCGCGCTGCTGACGCACGAATGCGCAGATGGGTACTCGGGGAAGGGTGGCGTCACGATCAATGGAGTCCAAGTCAGATCGGGTGTTGTTGCAGGGTTTCCATCCGTGCCCGCCAGCGGAATTGCGGTAACTGGCCGCCAGAAGGTGTAGGCGTATTTGGCATCCCAGCAGCCGATCACAGCGTCGGCGAGGCTCATGTTTACCAAAGCCAGCAGGCGGGCATTCTCAGACAGGTTCAGGTGGTGCTCCGCGGAAAGGCTGGTCGCCACAGGGTCCCAAAAATCGGGAGGAGTAGCCGATTGCCAAAAACGCGCATAGAGCGTCTGATCGGCTGTGCGGCTGGAGCTCGAAACGCTTCCCATGGTCTGGGTCTCGTTGACGTCCCTCGCGTACTGCGCGCTGGTCAAGCTCGGAGGGCCAGCCGGCCGGAATTGCGAAGGCGAAGCAATAACCCAAGGCGTCACGTGCCCGAGCTGCGGAGCGAGTCCGGGCGCGAAGCCTGGAGGAGTCGGACGCCACTGGCCGACCGCCAGTCCGCCCAGGAATGGCGGCGGCGCGTTTGAGAATCCGTCAGTACTCCGCCACGCCCAGATCGCGTCAGCCACGGCTTGACCCCATTCAATGCCCCGCTCAATGGATACGCTGTGCTCGGCAGCCGCCCCGCTCGAAATATCGAGTAGCGAGAGCGTGCGCTTTTGGTCGAATGTCGCAGTCTGGCTCGGAAATAGCCGAACGAGACTTGCATAAGCCGCTTGGACGACGGCCGCGCGCCGCGAAGCTCCGGGAGGCGCGGCAGGTATCACATGGATTGGCGTGTAGCGCCGTTCGATTCCGTTCAGCGCGTCAAACACCGCCGCCATCACAATCGCGGCCGGGCGTGGCGCCAGAGGCGCCGCGACGGCCGGCGGCGCCAACAATGCATCGAGCATGATCCGGTTCCAGTCGGTCACTTCGTCGGCGGTGGCTATCCCGCTCACCAGCACCACGGCCATTGAGAAACGAAAAGTTGTTTTCATATATTGTTCTCCTCCGAACCACTGACAGGCATCCTCGCCCTCAGGGATTGCGCCAGCATCGCCCACTGGGCCTTTCGAAGCAATGAAGGATAAGAGAAACCTAGGTGACACGGGATCACACTGATTCGCCGGTGCTTGTGAGGCCTGGTGACCGTCTTGCGTTCGGTGCGAATGTAGTATCGTGAACCAGTGATGCGCGGGATCATCCGCTTCGGGGCATTCGAATTCGACCCGCGTACCGGCGAGCTGCGAAAACATGGGCTGCGGATCAAACTCCAGGGGCAGCCGAGCGACGTACTCGCCATGTTGCTGGAACACGCCGGCGAGGTGGTTACACGTGAGGAATTACAGAAACGGCTCTGGCCGGCGGACACCTTTGTCGATTTCGAACATAGCCTGAACGCCGCCATCAAGAGACTCCGGGCGGCGTTGGGCGACTCCGCCGATTCCCCGCGCTTTATCGAGACGCTCGCTCGCCGCGGCTACCGCTTTATCGCTCCCCTCGACCGGTCACTCGCGCAACCCGCGGACGAAGTGCCCCAGCCTGTTGCCCTCGAACGCAAGCCGGCCGGCGGGCGCCTCATCTTTCTGGCAATCGCCATACCAGCCGTTCTAGCCCTCGTCGCGGTCATCGGATCGAACATGTCCAGTGGGCGCAATATGTTTCGGCCTCGTATCGTTTCGGCTCCGATCCACTCATTGGCGGTGCTTCCCCTCGCCGATCTTTCAGGACGAGCCGGCCAGGACTATCTCGTGGAGGAGATCACCGACGCCATCAGACAGCGCCTGGCGGGCGGCCGCACTCTTCGCGTGATCTCCCGCACCTCTTCCATGCACTATCAGGGAAGCAGCAAACCCGTGCCGGAGATCGCGCACGCACTGAATGTAGACGCCATTATTGCAGGCTCTGTATGGCATTCCGGCAACCGCGTTCGCATCTCCGTTGAGTTAATTCAGGGCGCCACCGATGCTCACATATGGAGCGGCAGTTTCGAAGGAGACCTGGATGCCGTATCAACCCTCCAGGATTCGGCCGCCGCGAAAATTGCCGATAAGATCCGCGCCGTATTGATACCGCCTGACCCCGGACAGCTTGCTCGCGCCCGCGTTTACAATGCCGATGCTTATCGCGCATATGCCAAAGGCAGGTTTCTTTGGAACAAACGTACGGAAGAGGACATCAGAAAGGCAATTCTGGATTTCCAGCAGGCGGTAAAAGTAGATCCCGATTATGCGCTTGCCTGGGACGGACTCGCGGACTGCTGGATTACACTCGGATGGTACGGTTACCTTTCACCCGCGGATACGTTTCCGCACGCCAAGGAAGCCATTAGTAAGGCCTTGAACCTGGATTATTCCCTTGCCGAAGCACATACCTCGCTCGCGTTCGTGAGTCTGTATTCCGACCGTGACTGGGCGAGCGCCGAGCGTGAATTCCGTCGTGCCATCGATTTGAATCCGAATTACGCCAATGGGCACCATTGGTACGCAGAGTTCTTATCCTTGGTGGGACGGCATGACGAGGCGATTACGGAAGCCGAGAAGGCGCGCGAGCTCGATCCGCTGTCGAGCATCATCAATGCGTGGGTGGGGTCGCGCTACTTCTTCGCTCACCAATACGCCAAGGCCATGGACCTCTACCGCGGCGCGGTCGAAATGGACCCGAATTTCGTGCCGGCGCACTTGGTCCTTGGACAGGGATATGAGCAGACGGGCATGCTTCGGCAAGCGATCGCTGAATTGGAAACAGCGGTTCGGCTGTCTGATGGGAGCGCGTTCTATGTAGCCTCTCTTGCCCACGCTTACGGCGTCGCAGGCCGGCGCGGTGAGGCGGAGAAATTGCAGCGCGATCTTAGACGGTTGTCCGAACAGAGATTCGTATCTTCGTATGACCTGGCAATCGCCTCTTTAGGGCTCGGCGACACATCTGAGGCGCTTCGATTACTCGATAAAGCCGTCGAAGAGCGCTCCCCGCGCGTGATGTTTATTGGAGTTGATCCTCGATTCGACGGCCTTCGCTCGACCGCCCGATTCCAACAAGTGAAGACCCGGATAGGCCTACCGTAACCAGTGCAAGACAAAAGGCGCGGCTTTTTCATATCCTTGATACCAGCCAGGATCCCTGGCTGCAAAAAGGGGCATCATGCGAACAGCGTTTCTCTTCCTCCTAGGTTCCACATTTGTCCTGGCTCAACCGCCGGACCTCGCGGTAGTTCAGAAAATCGCAGGAACGGTCGGTTTTTATACCAGCGAAGGCCGCCTCATCAGTCAGGTCAAGGTTGGCAACCATCCGCACGAGGCCGTCCTGTCACCCGACGGAAAATTCTTGTACGTCACCAACAACGGAATTCTATGGATGACCGAACCCGGCGAGGGCGGAAACACCATCTCGATTGTAGATGTGAAGTCGCGGAAAAATGTCGGTTCCATAGACCTCGGGCGTTACCACCGGCCCCACGGGATCGATCTCGATCCGAAAACAGGACGTCTGGTGGTCACCATCGAGAATCCGTCAGGCTTATTACTCGTCGATCCCTCGCAGCGCAAGGTCCTGAAGATGTACGACGTCAAAGGTGAGGCGCCGCACATGGTGTTGTTGTCTCCCGATGGCAACCGCGCGTACGTCAGCAACACCGGCACCGGCACACTTTCCATCGTCGATCTGGAGACGTCCGAAGTGAAAGTGATTCCGTCCGCCGCGCGCCCGCAAGGAACGGCCTTCTCTCCGGATCGCAAGACCGTCTACATGACTAACCTCGACGGAAATTCGATCTCGATATTCAATGCAGCCAAGCGGGAACGCACCGGCACCATAGAAACCGGCAAAGGGCCATGCCGCATAGCCTCGACTTCCGATGGAAAAACTCTTGTCTACGCACTTCAGAACGCGGAAGCAGTCGGTTTCGCGGATGCAGCCTCCCGCAAGGAAATCCAACAGGTCCCAATCGGTGGAAAACTCGTATCGCTGACTCTCTCGCAAGATGGGCAGCTTGCCTATTCGTCCGCTCAGGAGCAGGATAAGATCTTCGTCATCTCAATCGCCGACCGAAAAATCATCAGGGTGATTACCACACCAAAAGGATCGGGGCCCGACCCGGTTATCGCACTGCGATAGGCGTTTGCACGCGGGCCGTTTTCGACAGGACAAGGATAAGAATTGCCAGAGGATGCAGCGACGCCGCCACCATAAACGCAGATCGATACCCAAAGCCGCCGATCAACAGGCCAAGAAGTTGAGCAAACATCGCTCCGCCCAGGCTACCCGCTGTTCCCATCATCCCCATCACCGTACCGACGTCCGATGCCGGTACCAGATCCGCCGCCAGCGCCACCGTATTCACAGACCAAACTTGCGTTAGAAATGCGACGAGACAAGTAATCGCGATAGCGGAACCAACCGAGGAGACCACGCCGGCGAAAGCACCCGCCGGTGCGAGGCATCCCACGGCGATGAGCGTAGCCAGCCGGGCGCGAGCCGGAGCGATTCCTCGCCGAATAAACCAATCGGATAGAGCGCCTCCCCCAATATTGCCGAGATCGGCCCAAAGGAACGGGATCCATCCATAAATTGCGATGTCATGAAGACTCAGATGACGGGCTCGCTGAAGATAATCGGGCAGCCAAAAGAGATAAAAATACCACACGGGATCGCTAAACAACCGCGCCAGGATAAGTCCCCAAACCGTTCGCCGTTTCAGCAATTGGCGCCACGGAGTCTTCGTCCGCTGTTCCTCTTCGCCGAGCCATGCCGGGTCGGCGCGGGGCTTGTAGGCCTTGAGCCAAAGCGGCAGCCAACAGAGTCCCAGTAATCCGGGAATCACGAACGCAAACCGCCACCCGAAAGCGATGGTGAACCAAGCCACCAGAGGCGCCGCGACCAGCGCGCCAATCGCACTGCCCGAAGAGAAGATTCCCATCGGAAGTGCACGCTCTTTCGGAGCGAAAGCCTCGGTGCAGGCTTTGACCCCGGCCGGATAGACGCAAGGTTCCGCCACGCCAAGCAGAGCCCGGAAGATCCCCAACGACAACGCGCCGCGCGACAACCCGGTCAGCATGGTCGCAATGGACCACCAGCCCAAACTCAGCGCCAACGCCAGCCGCGCACCCAGGTAGTCCGTCAGGCGCCCGCCGGCCGAGTACATGATGGTGTACGGCACAAGGAACGCAGTCACCACGTTGGCGTAATCCGCTTCCGAGAGATGCAGGTCCAGCCGCAGGCGCGCGCTGAGAACCGACAGCGTCTGCCGGTCGATGTAGTTGATCGCAGTGGCGAAAAACAGGAGCGCGACGATTACCCATCGGCTTCTCGTCTCGCGCATGAATCAGAGTCCGAGGATCGCGCCTTGCGTGCGCAGCCGGTCCTGCAAAACCGCGATCTCCACACGCCGGGGTGAGCGACCGCGTTCGCAGGCCAGCGCCGCCGCCGTGCCGGCCGCTTGCCCTAAGGCCATGGCCGTCCCACTGACACGCGTGGAACCGTGAGCCTCATGTGTCGCCGAGATACAGCGGCCGGCCATCAGCAAGTTGTCGAAATCACGCACAAGCAGGCAGCCGAGAGGAATCTGATAGGGCTGCGGCGGATCTTCTTTGTGAGGATGCACACCCACGCGCCCGTCCGCCGGATGAATATCGATCGGCCAGCTTCCCAGAGCGATCGCGTCGTCGAAAGGACGGCAGCTAAGAATGTCTTTCGCGGTGATCTGATAATCGCCGAGGATGCGCCGCGTCTCGCGCACGCCGATCTGGTTGGCTGCGGCCAGCAGATAGCAATCGCTCAACTCCTTCACGCCCTGGCGAAAGATTTCCAGAAGCTGCATCATATCGCGGCGGCCCTCCCGCTCGGAACGCGAGAGGTCGGCCGTGCATGTGCCATCGCCATAAAGCCGCGTGCAGTTCGCCGTCACCTCCCCATCGCGGATCCGGATGATCCAAGGCCCGCCGTACTTCGGCGCGCGGCCTTCTTTGTAGGCGGCATCCATAGCCGTGCGCGTTCCCTTTTCAACCGTCTTCCACGATACCCCCGGACGCACGCCACCGATTCGGAAATGCATCGACATAGTCTGCATCAGTCCGTGCTTCTCAAAGGCCGCGCCGCCAAACGCCGCCACGTCTCCGTCGCCAGTGGAGTCGATTACCTGTTTCGCTCGAATCTCCCACAGCCCTTCCTTTCCGGCGGCGATTACGGAAGCAAGCCGGCCCTCTTCCCGTACAGCGCCCGCGGCAAACAGATGAAAGAGCACTTCGACGCCAGATTCCTCCAGCATCGTGTCCGCAACCAGTTTGAAAGCCTCAGGATCGAAAGTCACGCACTCCGGAGGATTGTCGGGAGTCGCCATCCCATGAGCCGCCTCCATGCGTTGCACCAGCTCCCGCCCGACGCCGCCCACCACGAACTGCGAATTGTCGCGGCAGTTGCGAAGCCCATCAAGCGTATGCACAAGCGCACCCACGCAGATGCCGCCGGAGAATCCCTGCCGCTCCAGAAGAATCGTCCGGGCGCCGTTCCGGGCAGCGGCGACAGCAGCGGCAACACCCGCCGTTCCGCCGCCGCAAACCAAAACATCGCATTCCCGCTTTACCGCAATGGTAAGCACTTAGCGGACCTCCTGACGCTTGTAGGTTTCGTAGCTATAACACCCCACGGCGGCCGCTCCGCCATCGAGCGTCACAATCTGCCCCGTCATATATTGAGCCTGCGGAGAAACGAGAAACGCGATGAAGTCGGCCACTTCCGATGGTTCGGCCAGCCGGTTGAGCGGAATGGCCCGGCTGCGTTGCTTGTACATCGTTTCGTCGTAGACGGCGCGCAGTTGCTCGGTGGCCACGGGCCCCGGCGCAACAGCGTTCACCGTAATACCGTGGGCAGCCAACTCCACGGCCATCACTCTGGTGAGCGAAGAGACTCCACCTTTGGCCGCCGCATAGGCTCCCGTGGTGTACATGCCCATCGAAGCTGCAATGGACGACACATTCACAATCCGGCCGCCGCGCTTAGCCGCCACCATCGCCCGCGCCGCGGCCTGCCCGCAGCGGAATGTAGCCGTGAGTTGCAGATCGAGCATACTCTGCCACGTTGCAAGTTCGATTTCAAGAAACGGAACATTCTTGGCGATTCCCGCCGCGTTCACCAAAATGTTTAGTCCGCCGAATCGCGATTGCGCCTCGTCCACCAGACGCTGAGGCATGTCCGCATCGCAGATGTCTCCCGCCACAACGGCGACATCGCCGCCGGCCGCACGAATCTCGACTGCCGCAACCTCGAGCGACGCCGCGTTCCTTCCGGAGAGGACGATTTTACAGCCGTCTCGTGCCAGCCGGAGCGCAGTCGCCTTTCCAATACCCCTGGCCGACCCTGTGATCACTGCTACGTCATCGTTCACGAAATTGCTCTCCCTTCCCCGGCCGATCGATAGACTGCCTGCACCAGCCGCACATCCTCCCGGCCTTCATCACCCGTCACCTCAGGCGCGCGATTCGCCGCCAGCGCCTCGAAAAATCGTCTGTGCTGGTTGTATGGATTGGTCGCCTCGTCCCACGCGGGCGACAGACACTCTTCCATTACTTCCGGCGATCCGTCGCCCCGCAGGCTCAGAACTTCACCTTGAAACGGACCCTGTTCGCCGATATATTCCACGCGGCGGTTCTCCCGGTAATGAATCGACCCCTTCGTTCCCATTAGCGAAACATGCTCCTCTTGCGCGCACCACGAAGTCTGGATCTCGCCGAACGCTCCATTCTTCAGTTCGTAGTGAACCATCGTCAGGTCGTCTCCCTCCAGATGAGGGCAAGCGGCATTCTTGCTGAAAGCCTGCAGACGTTGAACGGAGCTACCCAGCAGCAGCCGCATCAAGTGTTGATAATGCACTCCAAGCTGGATGAAACAACCGCCGCCCGTTCGCTCCCGCGACGCCCGCCAATTTTTATCGGCGCCCGCCCAACTTAGCCCGCCACGGTGAGCAAGGCGCGCGCTGAACAGAACAATTTGCCCGAGGTGATTTTGCGTCACCATGCGCCGAATATCGTGAAAGAGCGGATGATCCAGAAGGTTCATGTAAACCCCCAGCGTCGCGCCTGAGCCTCGTTGCGCTTCCAGGATCGCGTCGCATTCTTCCACGCTGGTGGCCATCGGCTTCTGAATTAACACGTGCTTGCCCGCCCGGAAAGCTTTCACTGCCTGTTCGCGATGCAGATGATTGGGTGTTGAGATCACCACCGCATCCACATCCGAACCCAGAGCGTCTTCGAATTGCTGCGACGCCCGCCGCGCACCAGTCTCATCGGCGGCGGCACGCGCCTCCACGGGATCGACGTCGATTGTGACCGTGGTGGAGACACCCGCAATTCGGCGATATGCCTTACGGTACTTGCGAACCACACCGCCGCAACCGGCCAAAGCCACTCTGATATTGCTCACTCTTAGAACTTCCTCCTTGTTCAATATGCCGGCGTTGTCGCGCTTGCTTCCGGCGACAGTATTTGCCGGTTTCCGGCCCAGTCCTCTGCGGTCACCTTGTAGAAATACGTCCTGCCGGCCTGAAGGCCGTTGTCGGAATAAGTTTGCAGGAAATACTTTTCGGGTTGCACAATGGCGAGCGGTTTTTGTCCGGCAATAGAGAAATTCGCATGCTCGCCGCGATAGAGATAATACCGGGCGACATCAGGCTCCGGACTCGTTTTCCAGTAGACAATCAGCCGGTCCTTCGATCGCCGCACGACGCCAAAATCCTTTACCGGAGCCGGAGGCGATGTATTCTCCGGCGCGTACGAACAGAAATCGGCGGACTCACCGGTCCTTGGGAATTGCGCCGATCCACTTCCGCAACGCGGTAGTAATACAAGGTGTCGATCTTCAGCCAATCATCGGCAAATTCCGGTCTTACCACCCTCGCAACGAGCGTTGCCGCAGTCGGAGGATCGTCGGGATCTTCAGATTGATAGACGTTATAAGCCGCTCCGCTTCGGCCTTGCCAATGGAGCCGGACACTCTTGTCGGACGCCGCCTCTGCTATGCACGCCCGCGACCGCCGACGGAGCGTCAACGCCCGCAAGCACACGAACGGTAGCGAAGGAATACGGACCCATCTCAACACGGACGCTTCCATCCTCAACAGGCAAAGGCCGTTGATCGTCTTCCACCAAATTGCACTCCACCGCCCGAGTAATTCCCAATTCAGGCAACTTCAGAACCGCATGCGTGGCCTTACCTTCGGTTTCGACTAAGCGAACAATCCAACCACGGCCCGGCTGCTCGCTGTTCTTCAGAGTCACAAGTTGCACGTTGGGAGCATCCACCGAAAGAAAGCTCACCTGGTCACCCGCAAGGCTACCCTTCTGCCCCGCCGGAACGACGCGCGCCTCGAGAGGACTGGCGACGGACCACCCAAGTTTCGTTGCCGCTCCCGTGGTCCAATCGCCAGCATGCGAAGTGAACGAGTAGCGCAAAGTCGCATTGCAGTCATCCGGATTGAGCGTCAGCAGACCCGCCATCCGATTGGAATACCCGTAGCTATAAAGATGGGACGAAGCCGGTTTGTAGTCGATAGAAAAACGGTTGTACCGTGGTTCGCCGAAGCTCACAATCTGAGCGTTCCACGGCGCCATCGTCACACCGAAATCGCGGTTGCTCGTATCCACCCACCGATTGGCAGAAAGGTAATCGTGCGAGCCCCAGCGCAACTGATCGTCATACGGTCGCACGGTCCCGCCAGGATATTCCACGCGCGATTCAAAATCCGGAACATCGATCGGGAAAGCGTAATAGATGTTCTCCCGATAGCGGTCCTCGTACCGATCCGAGTACATCGAGCGGACATGCTTCAGATCGTTCACAATGTCGATGCGCTTCACATCGCGATAGAGAATGACAGTCTGCGTGATGGCTGCGCCCGTCTTACTATCATCGATCTTCACCGTGAATTCCGACTTTACGGCTCCAGCTTTTCCACTCATCGATGCCGCCGCGACCGGAGAATATGTTTCGATCTCGCCCGACGTCGCGGTCTTTGAATGGAGATAGACAAGCTCGTTGAAACGGTGCGGAGCCTTGGGATCCACCAGTTCCCGATTCAATTCTTTGTCGAAAATGCTAACGATGGCGCCTGTCTTCTGGTCGAACCGGATGCGGTAGAAGCGGTTTTCGGTGGCGTCTTCAGCAGAGGTAGATTGTTTCTGTTGCCGTCCAACACGAAACGTCTTATATCCGAATGCAGGAACCTTCGTAGCCACAAACACCGTGTGATCGCCTTCGATCTGAGTTTCAACCGGCCGCCCCGTCACTCCATCGACCAATCCAGGAAACTTGCCATCGACGGAAACCAAATCATCGCGCTCATGCGCCAGCGGATTAAAAACCAGAATCGACGCAGCATCGCCGGTAGTCACGTTGCGCTCCAGCCCGCGAAAACTGGTCTCGACAGCGTGATTGGCTTCATCCAACGCCCGAGCCGCCTGATTACGCTTCACCCATTGCGCATTGAACAAATGAAAGTCGTTGGCCAGCGGCTGCGTGGGCCAACTGTGCTCGTCGTAATCGAGCATCCGGGCGTAAGCGCTGTTGATGGCCGCCGCCGGTGCCTGAAACGATGTATCGAGCCAACCGGCAATTGCCGCGACACCGTCCGCCAGAGGCAACAACCGTGCAGCCCGGCGTTTCCACCCCTGCGACTCGGGATCGATAGTCGCATAATCAGCGGAGAAATTATTCAGATCCCCGGAAAGAACCGGCAGCTCGGCGCCATACTTCTTTTCCACATACTCAAAGAAGTCCGTGGGACTCGCAACACGGATTTCCGGGTACCGATAGCGCTGCGTCCATGCCGAAAGAGCACGTCCATCGAAATGCGGAATGTCATGATCGGTGTAATTCGGATTAACCAAAGCATCGTAAGGATAAGGACCCAATTCCGTCCCGCTTTCAATAGTCTTCAATCGCCGATTGACATTCTCCGCGCCAAGCTCGACCAGATTTTCATAACCATCCGCCGGTTGTCCATACCAGAATGCGAGCCCATAATGACTGCGCCACCCAAACAACACGCGATGCTCGCCATCCGGAGCCTTCCACCAAAATAGAGGAGGTAATTTCGTGGTGCGATAGTCGTTGTTCCCACCGCTCCTCCAACCCTGGCCCCATCGCGCTACATACTGAAAACCAGCATCCGCCACTGCTTGGCACCCCGCCCACGAAAGGCTCGGGTTGTCCACAATCATGAATGTTTTTAGATCGAGCCCCCAGCGGTCCTTCGCCTCACGCCTCCCCGGATAGGTCATTCGCGCGAGCTCTTCGTAATCCATCCAGTGACTATGTACACCGCTCGGCGCGCCCATCAGATTCATGCGGCCGGTCTTGATTTGCTTTTCAACAATCTCCCGCCAAGCCGTTTTCGACCGCTCCTCAATGTAGTTCCGCTCAAAGAGCAGCGATTCCATCGTGTAGTGGTATTTTCCATCCGGCGGCCGCCCTGCGTCGCCGCTCAAATGGCTGGCGACATCGATGTAATTCGCAATGTCGTGCTGCTTTTTGTAGATGAAGCTCTCATAGCCCATGTCCTCATGCGACGACTCAACGACGAACACCTTCCAATGGCGCTGCGGTTGCCAGGTCTGCGCAAACGTGGCCAGCACTCGGCCATCGGACGCACTCTTAAGCTCGATGCGAATGTCCGTGGGAGCAGCGATATCCGGAACAAGGATTTTGTGCATCGAAACACCGGGTGGAACGTCTTCTGTGCTCTCCAGCCCGGCTGGAAGAACCGAAATCACACACCGGACCGTCTGCTGATTCTCATTGCGCACCTGCAACTGCGCAATCTGCCGCAACGGTTCGCGATTCGGAAACAGAACAGTGGGCTCAAGACCAAGAATTCGAATCTCGCCCGTTTGTCCAAGTGCAACACCAGCGTAAACGAGGAACGCAAGAATGTGATGACGCATCAGGTTTAGCTCGGCCCCGAATATGGTCCCGCGTGCTGCTGATCGAGGACATCGCGAACCTTCTTGCCATCCAATTCCTGCACCGTGATCTTCAATTCCCCTGCCAAAGCCGCGGCGACGCCGGCAGCCTGCCCCATCGCCATCGACGTCGCCGTCACCCGCGTACTGCTCGCCGCCAGACGCGTCGCCGAATGGCATCGCCCGGCCACCAGAAGGTTAGCCGCGTTCCGAGGCAACAGGCAGCGATAAGGAATGTCGTAATGGCTCGGCTGAAAGCCATCCAAACCAGCCAACGACCCAACCGGCGCGTTCGCCGTGCCGGCCGTCGGATAGCTCGGATGCAAATCGAGATACCAACAACCGGTCGCTACCGCATCCGGAAACTGCTTTTCATCCTTGATATCGTGCTCGTTCAGAATATATTGCCCGGCAATGCGTCGCGACTCCCGAATCCCGATATAAGGACCGCTGCTGATGTAGTAAGCATTCTCAAATCCAGGAACCTGTTTCTTCCACAGCTCAAACATCTTCCAGGCGTCTTCACGCCCCTGGATCTCCGCGCGCGTCAGACTCTCCGGATCGGCCGCGTTCGCATTCACGCGCGTCGCATGAATATAGATCTCGTCCGGAGCGAACATATTCGAGATGCCGGGTCCGTAATAATTCTTGATCTCCCCGGCCTGATACGCCGCGGCAAGAACCTCCCGGCATCGCTTGCGAAGATCCGGAGTCGCCACCACGTTTCCAATTCGGAAATGCATCGACAACGGCATGAACTCGGCCGAATGATCAAGAGGCACGCCCGCCCGTGCGGCGATGTCGGCGTCTCCCGTCGTGTCGATCACAGTCGTCGCTTTGATTCGCTGCAACCCGCCCTTATGAGCGACGAGAACCTCTTCCACGCGATCGCCCTTCATCACTACATCGGCCGCGAATGCATGAAACAGAAAACTCAGGTTCGGCTCAGCCAACAACATCCGGTCGGTCAGAATCTTGAATCGCTCAATACTCTTGATGGACGGATTGTGCGGCTCAATCGTGTGGTCCGACGCTTTGCATCCACCCATTCGAGTCAACAGTTCCTGTGGAATACCGCGCGTGACAATTACTCCGTCCTTCTTGCGCGCGATTCCGTCGAAGAACGGCAGCCCGGCCATGGTGATGATGCCGCCGGCAAACGGCGCGCGCTCCACCAGCAATGTCTTTGCCCCACGCCGCGCCGATGCGAGAGCGGCACCCATTCCGGCACAGCCCGCACCGCAAACGAGCACGTCTGGATGATTCGAAATCGCCATAAATCAGAAAATAAGTTTCAATCCCAACTGTCCCGTGCGATTGCCGGACTTACTAGTCACCTGCCCGAAGGTGGCGCTGGTGACAATGGTCCCTGGAGCGGCCCACAGCGGATGGTTGGCCAGATTGTAGAATTCAGCACGGAACTCCAGCGCCGCCCGCTCCTTGATCCGCGTGTCTTTAAAGAAGGACATATTCCAGATGTTGACGCCCGGACCGCGCAGATCGGGAGAAAACGGTCCGCTGTTGCCAAACGTGTACGGCGCCGGCACGGAGAATGCAGCAGTGTTGAACCAATGGGTCGGCGTCTGTTGCGAAGAAGGCAGCACGGCGGATTGTCCGTTGTTATTCGGACGCGAGCCCGCGCCGAATCCCACTTGATTGGTCGGGTTGATGATCGTCAAAGGCTGCCCGCTCTGAAAAATAGTGGACCCGGTGATTTGCCAACCTGAAACCAGCGCATTGGCGCCGCGCGGAAGCGACCCGGCAAGCGCCCGCCCCTTGCCAAACGGCAATTCCCAAACGTAGGCGAACGTCAGATGTTGCGGAATGTCGAGCGGCGAGAGAGCCCGTTCGGCGCGCAAATTGTATTCGTTCTGCACGCTGTTGGTTGTCCAGTATCGTTCGCCAACATCGCCGATATTCTTAGACCACGTGTAACTCGTGAGAAACGAGAACCCCTTGCTCAGTCGGCGCTCCACTTTAATCTGAAGCGAGTTGTAGTTCATATTTCCCGAAGTCTGGTATTGATTCTGAACATCGGAGAACTGTGGGAAGGGCCTCAGCAATTGGCCGGCGCTCAGGGTCGCATTCGCGAATGGCCCGTTGCTCACCAGGCTCGTAAATGGGTTCGGCACCTGGTTGTTCAAAGCGCCGCCAAGGGCGTACTGGGCCGGTTGCAATTGGTCCAGCGGAACGTTCACCACCTGATGCACGCCGTGCGAACCAACATAACCAGCGTCAAAGAGGAACGACTTCAACTGGTATTGGAGCCCAAAATTATACTGCTGCGTGTAAGGAACCACGTCGTTTCGCAATTGCGATGCCACCGATTGTCCAACCAGAGTAGCGAGACCCAGCGAGTTGCCGGTAGGTTGAATAAACCCGCTCGGGAACGGATTGCTCAAGTATCTTGACGGGGTCAGACCACCGTCGGCAGTCGTCACCATCGCCGTGTCCACTTGGTAGCCCGCCGCGCCGAAAGACGCCGCCGCGTACCCGTAAACACCGCTCGGGTTATAGAAGAGTCCATATCCCGTTCGTAGCACCAGAGAGTCGGTGATCTTGTAAGCAAGCCCGGCGCGCGGACCGAAATTATTCAAGTCGACCGGGTTGCGGTAGCGTGAACTGAGGTCCTTCCCCATGAACTGAAGGCCGCCGACAGCGGCGGGGTAAAGAGCCGTCGCCGCGCTCGAGCCCGTGAGAGCGAACGAAGTGGTTCGGTTGTAGCGTTCAGTGAACGGAGTCTCCACATCGTATCGGACGCCAAGATTCAGCGTCAGACGATTCGTTACGCGCCAGTCGTCCTGGAAATAACCGGCCGTGTAGAACCATTGAATCGCCACCGAAGCCGGAATCGTTCCAGTGGCGCTGGCCGGCGTGCCCAGCAGAAACGAAGCCAATCCCCAACCGGCGGTCGCACTGCTGGCAAAAGGATTCTGCTGCGTCCAGGTCTGGTTGAAGCTAAACGCGGGCGTGATATTGGATGCCTGAATATCGGCGTAACGGAACATGCGGAAGTCGCCGCCGGTCTTGATGGTGTGCCCGCCATGCAGAATCGTTATGCTGCCCTGAACGGCATGCGTGGTGTCGCCGCGCCGTAAATAATCGCCATTCGATGCCGTGCCGAGTCCCTGATAGTTCTGGATTGTGACCGGCGGAAAAGTGGGATACCAGACGCTCGACGCAAGCTGCTGCGGAAAACCCACGCTGGTCAGATTGAATCCGCCCGACTGCGGCAACCGGCTCAACAATTGCCGGTTCAGCGAGTAACGCAGATCGAGAACAGTAGTCGGCGAGAGCGTATCGGTGAAACCCACAGCCATGTTCTTGGGATAGATATAAAGAGCCGACCCGCCGCCGCGCGGAGAGAAAGATCCCGCAGGATTATTCGACACCAGGCAACTCGAGCATGATGGCGTGCTGCCGAAGTAATTGGAAGCGCCGCCGCCCTGCGAGCTCTGCGAATATCGCGCGAAGATACGCTTGGTCTCACTCAGATTGTCGTCGACTTTCACCGCCCACTCGTTCTGAGCGTTGTATCCCGACGCTTGCGCCAGGTAATTGTTTACGTTGGTCACCGCATTGGTCACAATATTCGGTTGCGGATAATAGGCCATCAAATTCTTAGCCACGGGATCGATACGGTTGGCTGGAATGACATTGCCCGGAAACGGAGTGCGCGTGTACGTTGTGCCGGAACCCGCGGCCAGGACCGTCGTCAAAGGATCGTAAATCAGAATTGGCGCGCCGCCTTGAGTCACCAATTGCGAGAAATCGCCGCTTCTCTGAGGCACGGTAGGGACCGTCAACTGCGTTTGAGTCGGAGTCACGTCGCGATATCCCTCATAGTTGGTGAAGAAGAAAAGCTTGTTCTTGCCATTGAACACTTTCGGAATCCACACCGGACCACCCAGCGAATAACCGAACGTGTTCACGTTGGTAAATCCCTTCGCCTGCCCCGACCGGTTCGCCACCCAGGTGTTGGCATTCAACACCCGGTTCTTCCAGAAGTCGTACACGGTGCCATGAAGATTATTCGTTCCGGACTTGTACGTCGCATTGATGACCGCGCCGCCCGTTCGCCCATATTCCGCGCTCATCGCGTTCGTTTGAATCTTGAATTCCTCAATGGCGTCGATCGTCGGAATAATCGACGCGGCGTTCATGTTGGCCAAGATCGCCGTGGCTCCATCCAACATGAATTCGTTCGTGTTCGTCTGCCCGCCGTTGGCGCTCCACCGCCCAAACGCAACTGACCCCGTTGTCGCCGGCGCGGCATCGGCGGCGATGTCGATCACACCGGCCACCAGACCAGTCAACTGCAGCAGGTTGCGATTCGACAGAGGAAGATCGACGACTTTCTTATTCTCGACAACCTGTCCGACCGAGGAAACGGTAGTCTGCAGCAAAGGCGCCTCGCCCGTCACCTGGACCGAGTCCTGCACTTCGCCAGGCGTCAACGTGACAGCGATTTCCATTCGTTGGTTGACATCAAGCTTAAGATCCGAGCGGACGAACTTTTTGAACCCGGTTTGTTCCGCCTCCACCGAATAGTTTCCAGGTGGTAAAAACGGTAGCTCATAATACCCCAGTTGATTGCTTAGGGTGCGTCGTTCGACATTTGTCTCGATTTGTCGAATGTTGATCTTTGCGCCTGGGACAACTGCGCCGCTACTGTCTTGGACAACGCCGAGAATCGTTCCTGTGGATGTTTGAGCAAGCAGGAGAGTGGATGGAGCGAGCAACAAGGCTGCGGATAAAACCTTCAGGATAGTCATCGGAGACCTCTGTTTTAGAAACTAGGGTGAGTGTATACCGGTAAATACCAGATGTCAACTATCCGCGCGAGGAGTAGAATACAGAAATGCCTCGCCCGCTAAAGCAACCCGGAACCAGGAAGCGCGAGCAAATCACCGAAAAACTAGCGGACCGGTTGAAGAAGGGCTTCTACACGCCCGGGGATTTTCTCCCGCCGGAGCGCACCTTGGCCGAAGAGTTCGGCGTGTCGCGCCCAACGCTTCGCAAGGCGCTCGCCCCGTTGCTCGAGTCAAAGTTGCTGGTCAATCATCCCGGCGTCGGCACACGGATCGCCAGCGGAGGCAGAGAGCGGAAAGCAGGCGGTGGAAATTGGCGTATCATCGGCCTCCTCCTCCCGGACATCGACAACCGCTTCTACATCGAGATCACCGAGGCCATCGAGTACACGGCGCTCAAACGCGGCTATCAGGTTCTACTCTGCAACTCACGCCACCAACCGGCCATCGAAGAAACCCACATCCGTCAATTCGCCGATCAGGGAGTAAACGGTGTCATCCTCGCTCACGATCCGCACATGCCTTTCCCGCCATCCGTCTCGCTGCTGAAGGAAGCTCGCATTCCATACGTGGCGCTGTTCAGTTCTCCTTCCGCAATCGCCTGCGACAGCGTACTGGTGGACGACTACGCGGGCGTCAATCAGGCGATGCGATATCTGAGTTCCCTGGGACATCGTCACATCGCTTTCTGCCGCCCCATTGCAGGCGCCCAGCCGCATCCCCGCGAAAAGGCCTACCTGCAATTCATGGCTCAAAGCGGCAACCCAGCGCCGCCGCATTTTCTGATTCCCTACGAAACAATGGACGACCCCGCAGGTCACCACACACTGCGCCGGCTCTTTGAACAGACCCCCGCGCCGACCGCGCTATTCGCCGGCAACGACCGCATTGCGCTCCTCGTATTGAAGCATCTGGCATCCCTCCAGATGGAGGTCCCAAACGATGTGTCGCTGACGGGTTTTGACAACCTGCGATTCACCGAGCATCTGCCGGTTCCGCTCA
Organism: Bryobacteraceae bacterium; assembly: GCA_963770345.1. Classification (GTDB taxonomy): domain Bacteria; phylum Acidobacteriota; class Terriglobia; order Bryobacterales; family Bryobacteraceae; genus CAVYPH01. Next base: position 456,191 of record CAVYPH010000006.1, read on the forward strand.
CGACCGTCGACCAGCCAAAACAGGAAATGGGACGCCGCGCAGTGGAACTACTGCTGGAGCGCCTCGAATTCGATTTGTCGCCCGAACCAAGAGTGGAAGTTTTTCAGCCGCATTTGGTCATTCGCGAATCGTGCGCTGTTCCCGCCATGGCGCATCGCGCTCCCGCGCTAGTGAAAAGCTGACACTCCGCGCACAGCAGTCTCAGGGACGTATGTTGCGGTTTCGGTGAAAGAAGTTCGACGGATCATACCGTCTCTTGATCTGCACCAGCCGGTCGTAATTCTTACCGTACGATGCTCTGACCGCAGTCTCATTGTCCGTGCTCAGGTAATTGATATATGCGCCGTCGCTTAAGAAAGGCCTCATGGCCGCCCAGGAGCGGTCTACCCACCCCATATTGGAATCGCCGCGATTCGGATCAGCCCAACTCGCGTTGAAAAAGTACGTGACTTGGCCCGCCGTTCGGATCAGCGGCGTCACGTCCGGAGCGACCCGGCACACCTGGCCGTGCATGTAGTGCCCCAACCCGAAGGAGCAGCCATCAGGCGCCTGTTCGATGACTGCGGCAAGTTGATCCGCGGAAGCGCTGCTCAATTCGCGGAGTGAGCCGCCCCGCCAATAGTTGTATCCTGGGCCGCTCGATTGCGATTGTGCGCGACCCAGCAAGGAACCCACCTCAGACATCCGATTCGTGAGTCGCGCGTACGCAACCTTATCGATCCAGTCAGCCAGCGGCATACCAAACGAGCGGAGCGGCTTCAACACGGCTTCCCCGTCAGCGGCGTCCCCGCTCCAGCATGTGATTGCGACGGCGACAGGTTGTTTTCCAGCAATGATGCTGATCTCGACGGCCAGTTCATCGGGAGCGGCCTGCATGAACGCGCGATAGAAGCGGAGAAACCGCGCGACATCGGTCCGCAGCACCAGCACTCCACCAAGAACTTCGCTGACGGGATGGAGCCGAAAGTCGAGCGCCGTCACGATTCCGAAGTTGCCTCCGCCGCCGCGCAATGCCCAAAACAACTCGGCATTCTCCGTTTCGCTCGCTCGCGTCACCTTCCCCTCGGCTGTGATCAGGTCAGCCCCAATAAGCTGGTCGCAGCTTGCGCCATACTTTCCCAGCAACCAACCCAGACCTCCCCCGATCGTCAGACCCGCGACACCAACCCCCGGATGACAACCCAGGGCCGCAGCAAGGCCGCTCCGCTGCGTCACTCCATTCAGTTCATAGGAACGGACGCCCGATTCCACGTGTGCCGTCCGGCGCTCAGGATCGATACTGATCTTTCTCAGGGGAGACAGGTCGATGACCATGCCGTCACAGACCGAAGCCCCGAGTACATCGTGGCCCCCTGACCGGACCGCCGTCTCCAGTGCGTGTTCCCGCGCGAAAACAATTGCGCGGGCCACATCCTCCCGCGTAAAGCATCGCACAATCATCTGCGGATGTTTGTCGGTCGTTGGATTGAAACTGATCGGCCGGCGAGCCTGCTCATAACTCGGATCGCCAGAAACGATCAACTGGCCATTCAGACTGGTCCGCAGTCCTTCGACAAGGGATCGGGTAACTGTCTGCGCCTTAACAAAAGGGTGCAGCGCGATCGCCCCCAAACCACTGGCGAATGCCGCACGACGAGTCAATCTCGGAGACAATGAGCCAAATACCATAAACTGCAATACTGACTGATGGATCAAAAGTTACTCGCTGCAGAAATCAAAGTTTCCATTTGTTTCTCGGCGTCGACCCGGCGCAACCAACGCGCCGGGTCGAAGGTTGGCAGTAGACTAAATCGTGGCGAAACCTCTTCGAAAATTACGAACTGGGAAAAACGGGACCAAGTCGAAAGATGAGGTTTCCGAGTTGGGACGAATGCTCGAAAAGATCGCAAACAAGCACGCAGCCTCGGGAGCAAAACTCCTAAATCGCCGCGAATTGGAGCGCGAGATTGCGGAGCGGCGGGGCCTCAGGTAGTACCTTGCTGCTGACTCAAGCTTTTCTCGATAGCGGGTAGTGGGCTACTTTCAATTTTCCTAGCTTGAACCACCTAAGCAAGCGCGCCATACCGGAAGTATGACGAAGCGAGTAGCAAAATCGAAGCCTAGCGCGGCTAAGACCGCTCCAAAAGAAAAGACCAAAAGACCAGCCGATATAAATCAACCAGCTCACTACTTGGTGGCTCAATCTACGGCAGAACTCCAGGCTGAATTGGAAACTGAGGTTATCGACGGGGATTTTCGCGTTATGGCCTCGCTTGGTCGCAAGAGCGGCAAGATCGGCGGAAAACGACCGCCTAGAGACTTGACGCAAGAGAAGCGGAGCGAAATTGCCTGCAAGGCCGCTGAGGCTAGATGGGCCAAGCGCACTAAAGGTTAAACAGCCTTAGGCATTTCCTGAACGTTTCCACTGAAAGCGCGGTAGCCATTCTGGGCCTTTTCAGCCTTGTGTTTTGATGCCATGCGACCAGGGCGAGCGACACTCATATGGCCGCTGGCGTTACGATTCGGTTGTGGGAAGTGAGCGATCTTGTAGCGCTCATGGAAGCTTCAGAACGGGGGTCGGAAAGAGCGGCGTAAGAGAGGCTGTATGAATCACCCCTCAGGATAGCTGTGATAGACTTCCTATCCGAATGACACCTGAAGAGCGCCGATCGAGGGAATTGGGGAGAGCTTTACTCACGGCGATACATGACTTAACGGACACATTGCTTTCATTTGCGCAAACACTTCCGATTGAGTTGCGTCCAGTGAAGGCAGAGACCGACACTGCGGCAAAAAATAAGATAACCGACGACGCCAATCACCAGCAGCCATACCTTAGGATACTTCCGAAAACCAGTTCCCACGTGAACTTGTAGACCGATACAACGCCGCTAAAAAGGAGGAAGATGAACAGTGGCGGCGCTCCCATCGAGTTCAAGTAGGAGTATTTATTGGTGCCATCGGGGCTTTCTTGGCGACCGCAATCTATGCCGGAGTAACTTACTCCCAATGGCAAACCATGCAGGCGACCTTGCTGGAGTCTCAAAAACAGACCAATGCCGCTACCAGGGCAGTAGACGTAGCGCAAAAAACCTTGGAACTTACTCGGAGCAATTTTAGGCAAGACCAACGGCCATATATCTGGCTGACCAACTCCGGACTGGGATCTCCAACTTATTTTCAAAACCCCAACACTCCAAGTGGACAGGTAATTTGGACTTGGCATTATACAAACTACGGGAAAGCCCCGGCTCTCGGAATTCGCTTCACACACTACATCAAGGTCGGGGATAGACCTTTCGAGAAATCGTGGGGTGGGTTCCCCGGCCAGAGCATCGGGCCGCCGTTGCCACCGGGGAAGGATGACTCTGCTACCGTCATCTCTGAACCTGGGACTACGCCTCAGGAATATGCTCGCCTTACCAATGCGATGAATTTTGGAAAGACTATCTCCATCCGCATGATCATTGAATATACAGACTCGTATCGAGGTTCCTATTCCACGCACATCTGCTTGCAGCGGTTGAACACTGGCCCAATAGGCTATTGTCGCGAGGAAAATTACATAAAATAAGAACTGCACCCTGCCTCTGAGGCTGAAACCTTGAAAGTAGCCTACTACCCGATAGCGGCGTTCTGAGCTGCTATCTCTTGTTGAGAAGAAAGGTTTGGCAACCGTCGCGTAGAGCGATCCCAAAAAACTCGGTCACAGCCCGAGGAAATAATTCTTTCCACCCCGAAATCAACACCCTACAGCCAAAATAGCCATCTCGCCACCCCCAGAAATTACCACGTACCCCCGTAAACTTAAATCAGGAAAGAAGGCGGGCCATCGAGCCCGCTTTTTTCATTTCCTAAAGGAGCACTACCCAAATGTCGAACGCAGCACAAATCGCCGCCAACCAGGCCAACGCGCAGCACTCCACCGGCCCCCGTACCGAATTGGGCAAGTCCGTCGCCAGCCAGAATTCCACGAAGCATGGTCTCACCAGCAAAGCCGCCCTGATCGCCGGAGAAGACCCCGACGAATACCACGCCCACACCGACCAGTACTTCGCCGAACACCACCCAATCACCATGGACGAAAAGTTCCTAGTCAAACAAATGTCCGACAGCATGTGGCGCCTCAACAGAATCCACCGCCTCGAAGCTGCCATCCTCGAGAAATCGGAGCAGTCCCCCGAATCCAACCCCATCGCCGAACTCCTCAAACTCGCCCGCTACCAAAAATCGCTCGAAGTCCACCTACTTCCGTGCCAGCCGCGAACTCCGCACCATTCGAAAAGATCAGGCCAAAACCGTCACCGCCCAGAAAACAAAGGAAGCCGCCGAAATCAGCGCCGCGCTCGACGAGATCATGTACGCCCCATTGCCCGAGTATCCGAAACGAACCCAGTCCACGGTAAGCATCGGCAAAAACGTCGCCCTGCGCCTCTGATTCAGGTATCCAAAATGCGCCCCACGCTATCCTATAGGAGGACGATGCAAGGAAACATAGTTCAAATCAATACGTCGCACGGCGGAATGCCAAAGCTCCCGGTGCCCGAAGCGGAAGTCCACCGTCTCGGCCTCGGTAACGACGCCCACGCGCACCCGGCCATCCACGGAGGCCCGAACAAGGCCGTCCTCATCATCACCGAAGAAGGAATCGACGAGCTGAAATCACAAGGCTTTCCCGTCTACCCGGGCGCAATGGGTGAAAACCTGACAGTTCGCGGTCTCGATCGTAAAATGATGCGCATCGGCCAGGTCTATCAAGCCGGCGCCGCAATTCTTGAGATCACAAAGATGCGGGCGCCATGCAACCAGCTCGACGTTTACGGTCCGGGAATCCAGGAAGCCGTCTACGATTCCCAGGTCAAGGCCGGCGATCCGCAATCGCCGCGGTGGGGACTCGCCGGATTCTACGCATCCGTCCGCCAGCAGGGCTATGTTCGCCCTCACGATATAATTAAGTTGCTGGAAACCCACGTTTGATCTCCATGCAATCGATCCTCGAAGGTATCGAATTCCGCGACCGCGGGCGTGCGCTTGGAGCAGTCACACGCGTGTTTAAATCCATCCCGGACGAACTGCATACCAAATTTCGCTTCCTGCTCGCATCCTCGGCCGACCCCGACGGCGCGCTGAGCTACCTCGCGCGTTTTCAACAAGTCCAGCCCGACAGCTTTCTCCGTATGCGCGACAATCCATCCGCGCTGCAGATGCTGACGTCGGTCTTTTCTCATAGCAATTTCCTGTCGGAAGAAATTCTGCAGCACCCCGACTGGATCGAATCGCTCGTCAACTCGAACGACCTCTTCCGGGTTCTTTCACGCGAGGAATACGCAACGCGTTTCAAACATTCCATTCAGGAAGGCGTTCCGTCGCCCATCGGCCTGGCTCTATTCCGCCGTCGGCAATTGCTGCGGATTCTGATCCGCGACGTTCACGAGTACGCCACGCTGTCCGAAGTCACGGAAGAGATCTCAAACCTGGCCGACGCGATCCTCGATATCACCTATCGCCGCATTCGCACTGAACAGGCCGCCCGCTTCGGAACACCGCGCTGCGACGATGGCTCGGAATGCGCCTTTTCCGTGATCGCACTCGGAAAGCTCGGAGGCAGCGAGCTCAACTACAGTTCCGATATCGACCTGATGTTCGTCTACGCCGGAAACGGCCATACCGGCGGCGCGCACTCCATCACCAACAAGGAATTCTTCAAGAAAGTCGCCACGCAGTACACCCAGCTCCTCTCGACTTACACTACCGAGGGCATGTGTTACCGTGTCGACCTTCGCCTCCGCCCGGACGGCCGTCTAGGTGAGGTCTGTCTGTCTCTCGAGGGCATGATGGGCTATTACGAGACCCGTGCCCGCGACTGGGAATTGCAAATGTTGATCAAGGCGCGCGTCGCTGCCGGCGATCCTGTGCCCGGACGCCGGCTTCTGGAGTTCGTCGAACCGAAAATCTATCAGTCGACGCTCGACTTCTCCGCCGTCGAAGCCGTCTCGGAGGCCCGCGAGCGTATTGGCGAGAGACTGGCCGGCCGCATGGCCAAGCGGCAATCGAGCGATAGTACGTTCGACGTGAAACTTGCCCGCGGCGGAATCCGCGATATCGAGTTCCTGGTGCAATGCCTCCAGCGCCTCCACGGCGGCCGCGAACCGTGGGTACGCAATGGCGGCACGCTGCTCGCCCTGACACGTCTTCGCGATAAGAGTCTGCTCTCTAATGCGGAATATTCGCGGCTCGCCTCCGCATATCAGTTCTTGCGGCATCTTGAACATCGCCTTCAATTCGCCGACGACCGCCAGACGCACACGCTGCCGTCTCACGACGACGAACTCGCGCTGGTCGCGCAGCGCATGCCGCAATCTCTCCTCGGCAGCCAATCTTCCGCCGACAGGCTGCTGCATCAGCTCAACGCGCATTTCGAGGAAGTCCAGAACATTTACGATCGCGTCATCCACGCTCAGCAGCCGCTATACTACAGCCCTACACCCCCGCCTTCCGCGGATGAAACCGTTCGTCCGGAATCGGCTCCCGTGCCGGAAACGTCCGCCACCAATCTGCTTCGCTTTCTCGACCAGCAGGCCCCCGGACTTGCCGCCGTCATCGCCGAGAAGCCCATGCGGCGAGGCCTCGATTCTTTCGAGCATTTCCTGGAAAAAGTGGTCAGCCAACCCGATCACCTGGCGCTTCTCAGCGGCGATCGGCGTCTGGCGCGCGACCTGATCGACTTATTCGAGAACAGCCCGCATTTTGCCGACGAGATGAACCGCCAGCCGGAAATGATCGAGGATCTTTCCCATATTCACGACCACCTCGTGCCGGCTTACGGAGATCTGGCCGCGCTGCTCGGCGACGCAACCAACCTGCGCCGCTTCTACCGCCGCGAGATGCTTCGGGTCCAGGGCGAGAGCGTCTGTCTGAATGCGCCCATCTTCGACACCCTCCAGAGAACTTCCGACCTTGCGGACGCGGCCATCGCAGCAGCTTACAAAATGGCCATCCAACAGACCACGGAGGCACACCCGCCTGTCACGCCCGGATATCAGCCGGCCGATCAGATGCTCGTCATCGCCATGGGCCGGCTTGGCATGCGCGAATTCGATCTGGGGTCGGATGCCGACCTGAATTTCGTCCTTCCGGATGAGGATGCCCACGAATTGCTTTTCTGGACGCGAGTAGCCGAACGCATCATCGACCTGTTGACCGCCTACACGGGAGAAGGAACCCTTGTCGCCGTCGATACCCGGCTGCGGCCCAACGGAAACAAAGGTTTGCTCGTTCAGCAAGTCGGAACATACAAGGAATACCTGGGAACCCAGGCCGAAGCGTGGGAAGGGATCACCTACATGAAGTCCCGCGCACTGGCCGGCAACACCAATAGCGCGACGCAGTTCCTGCATGAGTTACAGGAGGTCGATTGGCGGCGATACGGCCAGGGCGGCCGGTCCCGGGCCTATCTGCGCGACATGCGCGAGCGGCTCGAAAAGGAACAGGGTTCCGTCAATCCTCTGAAGTCGGGCCCCGGCGGTTACTACGACATCGATTTCGCACTCATGTACCTGCGCCTGAAGAGCGCCGGCATCTTCTTCACCGTGCTCAACACCCCCGAGCGCATCGACGTGATTGAGAAGATGGGCCACCTCGAGCATGAAGACGCCGCGTTCCTGCTCGACGCTGCGACGTTTTATCGCGCCATAGACCACGGTCTGCGCGTCTACTCCGGACATGCCGAGGGCCGGCTTCCAACGTCTGAATCCCGGCTTGAGGTGCTCACCAACCTGGTTTACCGCTGGACCCCCGAACGCCTGCACGATAAACCCATACCCGCAAAGCTCGCCGAAATCCAGGAAGGCACCCGCGAATACTTCCGGCGCCTGTTTGGTTAATCGATGCGGCTGATTCTCTCGGTGGTACTCGCTTCCGTACTCGGCCACGCAGCCCCCCTCGACGACGCCTTCCAGCGCCTCTACAATTTCGATTTCGCCGGCGCCAACAAAATTGTTGATGCCTACGCGGAACAAAATCCCGCGGACCCGATGGCCTATTCGGTGCGGGCGTCTTCTCTGGTCTTCCAGGAGCTGGATCGGATGCACATTCTGGAAGCCGACTTCTTCGGAAACGACAAACGTGTGCTCGACAAGCGTCCGCAAAAGCCCGATCCGGAGATACGGAGGCGCTTCTTCGCCGCTGTGAATGAATCGCTCGAAAGGGCCAAAACAAGGCTCGCCATCGCTCCGAATGATGTGAACGCACTGTTCGCCGTCGCCATGGCCAACGGCCTCACAGCGGACTATCTCGGCCTCATCGAGAAACATCAGTGGAATAGTCTGACGTATGTTAAGCAGTCGACCGACTATGCCGGCCGCGTTCTCCGGATCGATCCAAAGTTCGCCGACGCCTACCTTACCGTAGGACTCACTGAATATCTCGTCGGGAGCCTGCCGTTTTTCCTTCGCTGGTTCATTCACATCGACGGAGTCGACCCAAGCAAAGAGGCTGGGGCGAAGAAACTGGAGGGCGTCGCGCAGTCGGGCCGGTATCTAAAGCCATTCGCTAAGATCTTGCTGGCCGTCTATTACCTCCGCGAAAAGCAGCCTGCGCGGAGCGCGGATTTCCTGCGAGAACTATCGCGGGACTTCCCGGAAAACCCGCTCTTCCGCCGCGAGCTCGCCAAGCTTCAGACTCACTGACGCGCCTTCCCCTTCAGCAGCGGAGTCACTCTCACGTTTCGGAACTCCACCACCCCGTGATCTCCTTGTAGAACGATCGGGCCCGGCTGGTCTTCATTCGCATCGATCGCAATCGCCGTTAACCCGTCGATGGACTGCCGGTCGATGATCAATGCCTCATTCAGAATCACCGAGACCACATTGCCGGTTAGCGTGATGTCGAACGTCTGCCACTGGCCCGGCGCCTTGCTCGCATTGATCACCGGCGCAATGCGTCCGTAGATAGCCCCGTTGCTGTGGACCGAGGGCGGCAAATCCTGGTCGTCGAATATCTGCACCTCGTACCGCCCGCGCAGTCCTATGCCGCTATTGCTACCCTTCCCGATACGGTATTCGGCGTGAAGTTTGAAGTTCCAGAACTTCTGATCGCTCACCAGATCGCTCGCCCCGGGCGAATTCACCATCGTCCCGTTCTTGAAACTCCACACTGCCTTGCGCTCCGGATCCAAAGGTTTCCAATTGACCAGTTCCACCGGCGGGCCTTCATGCAACTTCTTAGGATTTTCCTGCAGTTTCGGTGCACGCACACCGGCCCAATGGATCTTGTTCGCGTCGCCCTCAACCTGGTAACTCCCATCGAGCTTCCCTTTGAAGACAGTGGCGCGAAAAACGTACTTGTGCCCGATAACGAACTTGAGCTCACCTTTGTCGATCGCAATCTCAGGAATCGGATCGAGTTGCCCGCCAGGCGCGCCAACGAACTTTCCTGAAATCTGAGGCGTCCCGGCTCCTTCGACTTCCAGCCACCACGCGCGTCTCTTGGCTTCGTCGAATACAGTAATGTCCCAGCGGCCGTTGAATTCCTGATCGGCAGCAAGTGCCGGAGACGGCAGAAAAAATAGTAGCGAGAAGAGAAAGCGACCCACGTTCGCCAATCTATCACGCTCCGGTTTCGAGACTCTCCAGCAGACCGATCATGCGGCGCGCCGCCTCCGCATTGCCGCCAAAGCGAAGCTCGTTATACGCGCACGTCAGACTGTCCACGGTCGCCGACATCGGCGTGTCCGGCAACACCCGGGCGAATTCCACGGGCGTAAGCCAACCTGGTTTCTCGAAACCCTTACGCCGCAGCACCGCCAGCATGCGCGCGTAAAGAACCGCCGCGTCGTGCGGTGAGACTTCCCCGCGGCGGATACGGTCCGCATGCCGCCGCTCCTTCACCCAGGTCCAGAGGATAGGAAGGAAATGGAAGCCGGTCATAAAGAGTGCGAGAGCGCCCAGGGCAATCGACACCGCACGCTTGCTGAGTCCGCCGATCGCGGCCTCCACGCGCTGAAAGCTTGTGCTCACGCGCTCCATCCAATTGAAGCGGGCCAGCTTCGCCGCGCCATCCATGCGCGCCGCGAGGTTGAGTTGGCGTTCGAGGTTGTAGTTCAGCACCCATTCCTGCCAGAACGTGTCGGCCGTGTCCACGTAGAGAGCGAGACGCTGCCACAGGGACGCAGCCAGCGTACCCGATTCGGATGGCGTCGGGTCGAAGGTCGTCCAACCTCTTGCCGGGAGATACGCTTCCACCCAACTGTGCGCGTCGGAAGTGCGGACCATGTACCACCCAGTCATGGGATTGAAGACTCCACTTTCAAAACCCGTCGCCACGCGCGACGGAATGCCAAGGGTACGGAGCATCACCGCCATTGCCGAAGCGAAGTATTCGCAGTGCCCCTTCTTGCGCTCAAACAGAAAGTTCGCCAGTGGATCGGGCACGGAATCGGACAGCAAAGTCGTCGTGTACCCATAGTTCTCGCGCAGATGTTTTTCAATGTCTTTCGCACGGGCCGAGGTCGTCGCGGCTCATGCGGGTTAAGTTACGGGCGAGTTCGTCAATCCGCCAGTCGTGCTCGGGCAGCCGCACATACCGGTTGTGCTGCCAGACCGGAAGCGGCTCCGCCTGGAAGGTAGCGGCGTTGGCATCATCGCCCAGGTTGCTGTAGCCGAAGTAATGCAGACCGTCGGAAACGCCGAGGCCTGTCCGATAGGCGTCCGCGGTAGTGCGCACGATCAACGGCAGATCGACTCGCAGGAACTCCGGGACACCGGTGAAGAAGAGAGCATCGGAATCGAGCGCCTTCACATTCACCTCGTAGCTGAGCCTCCGTCCGCCACGCCACTGTTGCCTCAGCGCGGCCAATTGCACCATGCCTTTCTGGACACGCATCACTTCGCCCGGTGCCGGCGGGTTCGACCAGCGCCGTCCGTCGAAATCGGCCAGCGCCCCACCGCGCCACTTTAATGCCGCCAATGCCGCCGCGTTCGGCTGGTTCTCGATCCGGATATGCATCACGGTGATCGAATCCTTCTGAATCTCTCCCAGTTGGCCGAGCGTGATCTCATTGGAGAAGCCCGGCAGATGATAGCGCTCGGAAACCAGGTGGTGGAGCGCGGCCCGAGCAGTTCGCGGCAGCAGGAAAAAGAGGCCGCCGGTCATCACCAGAATGCTCACCGACGTGACGCCCGCCAGCGTGCCGAGCCGTCTCGAGAAACGCGGCCCCGCTACGCGAACGTTAATACCCGGCAACTGCGCGGAGCGTCGAATCTCGGAACTACAGAACGTCGCCACGCCGAAAAACAGGAAGAGGGCGAGGAAAAGAAAGAAGCTCAGATTGATGGAAAGGATAGACGCCGCCAGGAGCTCCAGAAACGAGATGACCTTCACGAAAGAGTAGTCCCGATTCGAACGCGCCGTCAGAATTCGCAGCACAGCCAGATAGCAAATCAGATGGACGGTGGTTGGAACGAACTCGCGCGAGATGTAGAGGTAGTCGATCGGCGAGAACGCGATGTAAGCGAGCGTGGCGGCATTGAGCCAGCCGACCGAAAGACGAAAACGAATCAGACCGGAAACGAGCAGCCCGCGGAGCAGCAGGCCAACGGCCGTCAGGACAATCGTGGGAGTATCTAGAAAGCCCGAGCCGGCCAGCGCAAGGAATCCGCTAGCGACTAAACCGAGTATCGAAAATTCAAAGAACCGTTCAACGCGGCCCATAATCCAATTGTATGGTGAAACTCGTCTGTTACAATCGCCGGTAGCTGGTGTTTTTCGCCAAAGGAGGTGGCAGGCTCTCATGCCTACACTGAATGTATTTCCTGAGTCGCTCGGCGCACTGCGGAAGAGCGGTTTTTCCGAAGCGCGAATCGGGCGGCGGAGCGTAAAAGACGAGCTCCGGGAAAACCTGGTTGCCCGGTTGAAAACCGGCGAACCATTGTTCCCTGGTGTGGTTGGTTATGACGACACCGTCATCCCGCAGATCGTCAATGCAGTCTTATCGCGTCATAATTTTATTCTTCTCGGACTTCGCGGACAGGCCAAAACAAGAATCATCCGGCTGCTTGACCACACTGCTTGATGAAGCCGCGCCATACATTGCCGGCTGCGAGATTCGAGACAATCCGTACAACCCGATCTGCAAACGTTGCAAGGATCTGATCGCCGAGAAAGGCGACAGCACGCCGATCGCATTTCTCAAGCCGGAAGAGCGATATGTCGAGAAACTGGCGACGCCCGACGTGACCATCGCGGACATGATCGGCGACATCGACCCGATCAAGGCCGCGCGCCGCGGACAGGACATCTCCAACGAGCTGACTGTGCACTACGGTCTGCTGCCGCGAGCCAATCGCGGCATCTTCGCGGTGAACGAACTACCCGATCTGGCCGGCAAGATCCAGGTCGGCCTCTTCAATATCATGCAGGAAGGCGACGTGCAGATTAAGGGTTACCCGGTGCGCCTCCCGCTCGATTTGATGCTGGTATTCACGGCCAATCCGGAAGATTACACCGCGCGCGGCAAGATCATTACACCGCTGAAGGATCGCGTTGGAAGCGAGATCCGGACGCACTATCCGATCACCGTCGATCAGGGTCTGCAGATCACCGGACAGGAAGCATGGATAAAGCGAGGCGCGCTGGAAGTGCGTGTCCCGAAGTACATTCGCGAAGTGATCGAGCAGGTCGCGTTCCTGGCGCGCGACGACAAGAAGGTCGACAAACGTTCTGGCGTATCGCAGCGCCTCCCGATTTCGGCTTTGGAGAACATCGTCTCGAATGCGGAGCGTAGAGCGTTGCGGGCCGGCGAAGATCTGGCCGTGCCCCGCGTCCAGGACATCTATGCCGCGCTGCCTTCGATCACCGGCAAGATCGAACTCGAGTACGAAGGCGAGTTGAAAGGCGGCGATTTCGTCGCCCGCGAACTGATCCGCAATGCGGTCGGCAAGGTCTACAGTTCCTACTTCGAGGGCGTGAACGTCTCACAGATTATCCGTTGGTTCGAGTTGGGCGGTTCCATCCAACTCGACGATTCGCTCGATTCGGCCGGAATCGTGAAGCAGTTGCAGACGATCCAGGGATTGCTCGAGCGCACGGACAAGCTTGGAGTCCGCGAGAACGAGCCCGACGCGGTCCGCGCGTCCGCCGCCGAGTTTATCCTGGAAGGTCTGTACGCGCACCGCCGCATCAGCCGGAATGAGGAACTGGCGTTCGTCGCCGGTGAGCGGGAACGGCGCAAGGATCGGGCGAGCCGGCCGTCGAGCCCGAGGAATTCCGCCGCCGCAAGCAGTTCAATTGAGGCTCTAAGTGAAGTGGATCAATTACACGAAGTACAACGGCGACGATTTCGGCATCAGCGCCGAAGATCTGCTGGAGGCTTTGCAGGACTTCTTTCTGCAAAGCGGCTTCGGCCAGCAGAACATGTATTTCAACGAGTTCAATCAGCAGACCCTCGAAGAACTGCGCGAGGCGATTGAGAAGGCCCTGCGCGAAGGGCGTCTGTTCAACAATCCCCAGGCGCAGGAAATGATGGAGCGCCTGCAGCAGATGTCGCCCGAGCAGTTCAACCAACTTGTCAACAAGATGGTCGAGAAGCTGGCCGAGGAAGGCTACATCAATGTCGACGACCCGGGCAAGGGCAAGAACGATACGCCTATCCCGGCCAAAGTGGAGATCACCGACAAGTCGGTGGATTTCTTCGGCTTCAAAACGTTGAAGGACCTGCTGGCAGGCCTGGGTAAGGCGAGCTTCGGATCTCACGACACGCGCGACATGGCCACCGGCGTGGAAGCGAGCGGAGCGCCCAAGCCGTACGAGTTCGGCGACACGCTGAATCTCGATCTGAGCGAGACGCTGTTCTCGGCGATGAAGCGCGAAGGAATCGGGCTGCCGTTGAATCTCGAATACTCCGATCTGCACGTGCACCAGTCGGAGTATCAAAGTTCCTGCGCCACCGTGCTGATGCTCGATTGCAGCCACAGCATGATTCTCTATGGCGAAGACCGTTTCACTCCGGCCAAGCAGGTGGCCCTCGCGTTGGCTCACCTGATCCGGACGCAGTATCCGGGCGACAGCCTGCGCGTGGTCCTCTTCCACGACACGGCCGAGGAGTTGCGTATCTCAGAACTGGCGCGAGTTCAAGTGGGTCCCTATTACACCAACACGCGCGACGGCCTGATTCTCGCTCAGCGTCTGCTGAATCAGGAGAAGAAGGACATGCGGCAGATCATCATGATCACCGACGGCAAACCTTCGGCCCTGACGCTCGATGACGGGCGCGTTTACAAGAACGCGTTCGGTCTCGATCCGCTGGTAATCAGCCGCACACTCGAAGAAGTGAGCCGCTGCAAGAAACAGGGGATCCTGATCAACACCTTCATGCTGGCCAGCGATTACGGATTGGTCCAGTTTGTGCAGAAAGTGACGGAGCTATGCCGCGGCAAGGCTTACTTCTCCACACCCTACAATCTGGGCCAATATCTGCTGATGGATTACATGAACCGCAAGACGCGGACGATCCACTAACCGCGCTTTACGGACTTGAATGCTGCCGTTGACCGTCTTCAGGTTGATGGCGCGGCTTCCGTGACCTGTTCGGTTGTTGACGTGGTGCGATCCGCCGTGCAACTTGGCGAACTCGCTGGTGATTGCGCCGTGTACCGTTTCCGCACGGAACGAGGTGTCGGCGATGGACGGTACCTGAATCGTAATATCGCCGTTCACGGTCGAGAGCTGAGCGGCGTGAGTCGCGCACTGATCTTTCATGACAGCGATGATGCTGCCGTTCACCGTTTTTGCCGCCGCCTTGCCCCATGTCGAGATCTGAATCCGGCCGTTCACCGTTTCGGCGTTGACGTCGCCGTTCAGGTCGCGAGCATCCACTTCACCGTTTACGGTACGCCCGATGAGGCCGACGCCTTTCGGAACCCGCACTGTGAAGTCAACACGAGCCTCGGCGCCGGCCAGCCCCGGTATTACCGAACAGTCGCCTGATTTATTGCTTGGAGAGACGGCACAAAACGTAAGACCGTGTTCGTGTTGTACCACCCGAACGCGGACCTGCTGCGGTTCGCCCGATTCCGACTTAACGTGAGCGTAGACTTCTACCTGATTGCTTTCGGAAGCCACGGCATGAACATCGCCATTCAACCCCCGAATCTCGACCGCCAGCCCTGGAGACAACGAACCATGCCATTCGAAGGGATGGTCCACTTCAGCCGCGAAACACGAGGCGGCTATGAACATCAGTGCAAGAGCTCGCATGCGCTTCTCCGATCTTAATCCAGAATAGTCTATTATAGGACGCAATCTTAAGGCCATTATTAACGGCTTGTCTTCACGCCGCTAAATCATTCTCAGAAATCGCGGAAGTGTCCGATATTGGGACAGGTCATTCCAGATTCGCTTATGATTCCCGCTCATAGCCGCCGCACATAACCACGGGAAGCCGCGGGTATTTGGGGAACCCAGGGTCGGTGAAGGCACGCTCGCATTGGAGAAAAACCGAGCCTCGATCCGAAACAATGATCTTTCGGTAAATGCAATCGCCGCAGAGGCCGGCGTTACTTGGGGGCTTCGATCCAGCCGTCGACGATTTGGATGATTCGGTTCCCATACGAGGCGTTCGTCTCCGAGTGCGTCACTTGGATGATGGTGGTTCCCGCGTCGTTCAACCGCTTGAAGGTTTCCATGATCTCCTTGGCGTGAGCCGAATGCAGGTTCCCGGTTGGCTCATCGGCCAGTATGATCTTGGGGTTCGCGATCAGCGCTCTGGCAATGGCCACGAGTTGCTGTTGGCCGCCGGAGAGTTGGTTGGGATACAGGTCTTTCTTCCCGACGATCTGGAAGCGGTCGAGCATGTCGCAAACAATGCTGTCCCGCTCGCTCTTCTTGATGTTGCGATAGGAAAGGGGAATGTCGAGGTTCTCGTAAACGGTGAGGGAATCCAACAGATGATAGCTCTGGAATACGAAACCGAAGTACTTCTTGTAGACCTCGTTTCGATCCTTCTTGTTCATTTTATGGATTGGGTGATCGAGCAGGTAATATTCGCCGGTCCAGTCGCTATCGTGCATGCCGAGGAGATGCAGCATGGTTGATTTACCGGCGCCCGACGGGCCCATTATGGAGACGAACTCGCCGTCTTTGATATCGACGTTGATGCGCCGCAGAACATATGTCCTGGTGGGGCCGTGTTGAAAGTACTTCTCGACGTTACGGAGTGTGATCATTGAGTGCCGAAAACGTCAGGCTAACACGATTACTGCTTCACCTGATCCATTTCGACGTTTTCTTCGACGATGCGGCCGTCGAACAGACAGATCGAACGCTCCGAATAACGGGTGTAGCGGGCGTCGTGGGTGACCATGCAGATGGTCGCGCCGCTGCGATGAAGCTCGCTCAATAGCTCCATCACGGCCTCGCCGTTCGCCGAGTCGAGGTTTCCAGTCGGCTCGTCCGCCAGCAGGATGGACGGTTCGCCGCCCAGAGCTCGCGCCACGGCCACGCGCTGCTGTTGGCCTCCCGATAGCTGCGACGGATAGTGCTTCACGCGGTGCGACATTCCGACTCGCTCCAGTGCATCGTGAACGCGTTTCTTCCGCTCCGACGAAGGCATCCCGCGATAGGTCAGCGGCAGTTCCACGTTCTCGTAGACGGTGAGATCGCCAATGAGATTGAACGCCTGGAAAATGAAGCCGATCTCGCGGTTGCGGATGCGCGCGCGCTCCGACAGCTTCAAACTCTGGACGGGTTGGCCGTTCAGCACGAAGGTGCCGTCGGACGGAGAATCGAGAAGC
The DNA here is from genome assembly GCA_963770345.1 of Bryobacteraceae bacterium. Lineage (GTDB taxonomy): Bacteria > Acidobacteriota > Terriglobia > Bryobacterales > Bryobacteraceae > CAVYPH01. Next base: position 472,957 of record CAVYPH010000006.1, read on the forward strand.
CCAAGAATGGCCAGGAGCGTCGATTTACCACACCCCGACGGTCCGGATATGGAAACATATTCACCGCGCTTGATTTCCATATGGATTCCGGCAAGCGCGTGCGTCTCCACTTCGTCGGTCATGAAGACCTTGGTGACGCCATCCAGATGTATTAGCGTTGGTTGCCCTGATTCGTTCATATCTCCTCTGTCACTAGTTCAATCGAATTCGGTTGTGCTGGTCCTGCGCGGTCATGTCGGACAAAATTACCTTGTCGCCGACCTTCAATCCGTCCAGAATCTGGATGGTGTTCACCGAGGTGCGGCCCAGTTTCACCTGAACCCGCTGAGCCTCAATCCCATCCGGATCGAGCTTGAAGAGAGTTACCAGGCTATTCGGCTGCCCGAACACCGGACGCCCCACAGATAATACGTCGTTCAGCCGATCAAGTTCCACAGTTCCATCGACACTTAAATCCGGGCGCGCCCCGTCTGGCAACGGGCCATCCAGCTTGACGTCTACGGTAACAGTTCCGTTGATGACCGCAGGGTCGATACGGATCACATGACCGGGGATTATTCCGTTACGTGTGTCGATTTCGGCTTTCTGTTCGTACCGAATATCCTTGGCCTGCGTTTCGGCAATTTGCAATACAGCCTTCAGCTTCGACGGTTGCGCCACCTTGGCTATGAGAGTACCCGGGGTGAGGCGCTGCCCTACTTCGACGGGGAGTTCCTGCAGCGTGCCGTCGGTGGTGGCGCGGATTTTCAGCTCCGACACCTGCCTCTTCTTCAACTCGTAATTCGCCTTCAGCCGGTCGATGGCGACTTGTGACGCAGCCAACTGGGCCTCAATGGAATCCGCACTGATCCGGATGCGCTCCTTCTCGATGGAGTCCTGATTGGCGAGTTGCTCCATGGTGACCTGGGCAATTTTAACGTCCAGATCTGCAGCGAGTCCGTCCTTATCGAGCTTGTGCTCGAGCTCGGCTTTTAACTTCGCCTGGACGTAATCCGACTGGACTTTCGCGGCGTTCGATTTCAGATCGAGCTGGTTCGTGTCGAGTTTCACTTTCAGGTCGCGGTAGGTCGCTTCAGCACTTTTCACCTGCCACTCAGCGTCTAATGCATCGAGTTGAAGCTCAGGGTTGGACATCTCAACAATTACGGTGTCAGCCCTTACCGTAGTCCCAGGGTGAATGATAATCTTCTCCACGCGGCCGTCGGTCGGGGCCTGGATAAAGAGCATCTCTTCCGGTTTGAGCGTACCGAGCCCGCGAACATCGAGCAGCATGTTGCCGCGCTTCACTTCGTCGATCCAGACCGTCGCCCGTTCCACAGTCGGGGCGGCCGGCTTGAGACGATTGAGGCCGATAGTGATGAGCGGAACGACGCACAGAACGATCGCCCCATAAATGATCCGGCGGATGGTGCGTTTTCGTGCGGCGCCTTCGCGAGGTTTATCCATATGAATCCATGGCTACCAGGGGCAACTGCAACACCACCTGGGAAATTCCTCCATGGCCATGAGTCTACTGCCTTTATCATTCCGTTACCAGCCCCCTCCGCTCTCTTCACTGTTCGATTCTGGGACGCGCCTGTACGCTACCGGAACGCGTCCTGCTCCAATCGTTTCGCCTCTGAATTGCGTTTCTCGGCCCGGTAGAGCAAGATCAACTGCCGCTTAGCTTCCGTATATCCGTTGCTCTCACGGCCCTCTGCCTTTTCCTGGATCGCCAGGACCCGTTGCAACAATTTCTCCGCGCCGGCGGCCTTACCCTCGAACATAAATAGCCCGGCAAGATTGAACAGGCAGTTCGCCAGATTCACATGATCCGGAGCGTTGGCTTCCCAGATCGCGATCGCCTTTCGATAAAGGGGCTCCGCCTCCGACAGTCGTCCCGAGGCAGAGAGTGTTTCGCCGAGATTGTTGAGCCCGCTGGCGTAGGCCAAGGTGGCGGACTGGCCGATGCTATCCCAAGTCGCGATGGCCTCCCTCTCGAACGCCTCTGCTTTCTCCAAATCGCCTTTTTGGCGCGCCAGCACTCCGAGATTGTTTAGGGTTTCAGCGTGGGACGAGCGCCCTATATTGGGGTGGGCGCGGAAGATGGCCAGTGCTCGCAAATACGCCTCCTCGGCTTTGTCCATTTCGTCCGCGGCGCGGTAAACGAGTCCAAGATGCGCAAGGACAGAAGCCACATGAGGATGGTCGCTTCCGTAGAGTTTCTCGCGAAGAGCCAACGAGCGCTCGAGCAGCGGTTTGGCTTCCTGCCAGCGGTTCTGGTCGCGATACAGGCTACCCATGGTATCGAGCATCGCGGCATACAAGAAGTCATCTGTAGTTCCTTGAGCTTCCCGGATGCGCAACGCACGGCCAATGAGTGCCTGAGCTTCGGCATAACGGCCCCGATCATAGTATTGGCAGGCCAGCGTGTTCAGGCTCAAAGGGAGCGCCGGATCGTCGGGCCCGGGTTTCTTTTCCAGAATCGCAATCGATCGCTTGACGGCGTCTTCGGCCTCTTTCATGCGTCCCATGCGGCGGTAGAGCTCCGACAGATTGATGAGGGTGCTCACGGCGTCGGGCCCATCGGGTCCGGCCGATCTGGCATGCACGTCGAGTGCGTGAAGGTACCAAGTCTCAGAGTCGTTGAACTTGGCTTCCTCATACAATACGGCGCCCAGATTATTCATGGCTTTGGCCAGCAACTGATCGGACACGCCTTCCCGTTGTGCATTGCCGATTGCCTCCCGGTATTGCGCTTCCGATTCAGTGAGCGAACCCTGCAGGCGCAATTGATTTGCCTTGATGAGCAGTTTTTCAATTTCCGGCGCCGCGGCAAACGAATACGCGTACGCCGACAGGATGAGGATGAAGCAACGGTGAATCGTGTCCATGGTAGTTCTCCACTTTGACGACGAATGCTGCTGAAAGTTTGTCTACGACGCAATACGCGAATAGTTACACCAGAGTTCCATCAGTTAGAATAGACGCGACAATGTTCGTACCATTAACGCCAGTGCGGTTTCTGTACCGGGCAGCGGATTTGTTTGCCAATAAAATTGGGATCGTCTGCGGCGAGAAGCAGTTTACGTATTCCCAGTTCTGCGAGCGGAGTTGCCGCCTGTCGTCGGCGCTAACGAAGCTCGGTATTCGAGCGGGCGACCGCGTGGCATATCTGAGTTTCAACACCCATCAACTCCTGGAAGGCTATTACGGCGTGGTGATGGCGCACGGCATCGTGATGCCGCTGAATGTGCGGCTCTCGGTACCGGAATTCATAAACATCCTGAACCACTCAGCGGCGCGCGTCCTCTTCTACGAACAGGACTTCGCGGAATGTGTCAACAGTTTACGGCCGGAGTGCAAGTCCATCGAGCAATTCATTCCGCTCGACGAAGCCTACGAACAATTCATCGCGGCGGGCGATCCCGGTCATGCCGACATCTTTTCCTTCGACGAAAACTCGATCGCCGAGCTTTTTTACACCAGCGGCAGCACCGGGACGCCGAAGGGCGTCATGCTGGCACACCGCACCCTTTACCTTCACGCGCTCGACGTTGCAATCTGCTACGAGCAACCGGAGAGCATGGTGGATTTGCACACCATTCCGCTTTTCCATGCGAATGGTTGGGGACATCCACAGGCGTCCACCATGCTCGGCGTGAGGCAGGTAATGGTGAGACGATTTGAACCGGGTTTTGTCCTTAAGCAAATTCAGGAACAGGGGGCGACGGACATGTGCCTGGTGCCGACGATGGCCAATGCGCTTCTGAATTACCCGGGGTTCGACAGCTACGATCACTCCAGCTTGCGCCACATTAATATCGGTGGCGCGGCGTCTTCGCCCGAGCTGATTACACGGATGGAGACGGCGTTCGGATGCCATGTTTTCGCGGGTTACGGGCTGACGGAGACTTGTCCGGTGCTGACGAGCGCCCGCGAGAAGGGCACGATTACGTATTTGTCGAAGGCGGATCGCCAACGCCGGCAAGCCATGGCCGGGTGGACAGTTCCGGGTGTCGAGGTTCGCGTTGTGGATTCCGAGATGAACGCTGTGCCCCGCGATTCTTCGAGTATCGGCGAAGTGGTGGCGCGTGGGGATCATGTGATGGACGGGTATTATCGCGACGAAGCGGGAACGCGTGCGGTAATGACCGACGGATGGTTTCACAGCGGCGACATGGCAGTTTGGGACGATGAGGGGTTCATCCATATCGTCGACCGCAAGAAGGAAATCATCATTAGCGGCGGCGAGAACATCTCTTCGATTGAAGTTGAGAAGGCTATCTTCGCTCATCCTGATGTGTTTGAGTGCGCGGTGGTGGCGGCTCCCGACGAAAAGTGGGGTGAAGTGCCGGTTGCCGTGGTGGTCCGGAAGCCGGGAGCGCAGCTAACCGAAGAAGCATTAATGACCTTCCTGGAACAGCGGCTGGGCAAATTCAAACTGCCTCGCAAGATTGAGTTCTCAGAAGATCAGCTTCCGAAAACCGGGACTGGGAAGATCCGTAAGCTTGTGCTGAAAGAGAAATACTGGGCAGGAAAAGAAAAGCGGGTCCAGGGGTGATTTCGGTTTGGCTCAACGTGCCCGATGAGCATCGGGACCGGGTGATTGCGGAGTTGTGGGAGGCCGGCACGACGGGGATCACGGAAGAAGGCGACGTGCTTCGCGCATTCTTCGAATCGGAAATCGACCTTGCTCCATTTGCTCAATTTCAACCGCAGGCGGGGACCGAGGACGCGCACGATTGGGTGAAGGAATCGCAAGACCAGTGGCAGCCGTTCGCAGTTGGGGAACGATTCTTCCTTGTGCCTGAGTGGCGCGACGACGCGGCGCCGATTGGGCGAATCCGGCTCACCATGCACCCTGGGTTGGCTTGCGGCAGCGGCACGCATCCGGCTACCCGGCTTGGCTTGATGGGATTGGAGAAGTATCTGTCTCCTGCGGCTCGCGTGCTGGATGTGGGCACTGGTTCTGGAATTCTGGCCGTGGCGGCGAAGCTGTTGGGGGCCGTATGCGTGTTGGGTTGTGACATTGAACACGATGCGACTGAGGTTGCGCGGGCGAACTTTGTTAAAGATGGGGTGACTGTTCCGATCTTTACCGGGTCACTGCTGTCGGTGCGGTCCTCGTCGATTGACGTGGTGGTTGCCAATCTGAATCGCGTGACCCTTGAATATTTGCAGGCCGATCTGCGGCGGGTACTGCGTCCGGGCGGCCTGCTGGTAGCGAGTGGATTTCGGGAAGATGAGACTGATCGCGTCGCTCGTGACTGGCGGGTTGTGGAGAGGTTGGAACTCGACGATTGGGGCGGCCTGGTTTGCCGCCTTTGAACTACCGTTGACTAAGCCCACCATCGACGGCGATTAATTGGCCGGTGACGAACTTGGTCGCGGTCAAGAAATACACCACTGCGTCCGCAATCTCGTCGGCTGTTCCAGGGCGTCCGGCGGGGGTTGCTGCGACCATCGCCTGCGCACGGTCGTCGAGGTCGCCGAAGGGAATTACTCCAGGGGCGACTGAGTTCACGGTGATACTCGGCGCGAGGGCTTTGGAGAGAGCGCGCGTCATCATGATGACGCCGGCTTTGGAGGCACAGTAGTGAACATGTTCCGCCCATGGCCGTATACCGCCGAGCGAACTGATGTTGACGATGCGGCCTCCGCCGGTTTTCTGCATTAACTTGGCGCCTTGCTGGCAGGAGAAGAATGTTGCTTTCAAGTTCACGCTGTGGATGTAGTCCCAGTCCTTTTCGGTGATGTCGAGGGGATCGAAACGTGTGAAGCGCGCAGCGTTGTTGACTAAGGCGTCGAGGCGACCGAGCCGGTTTTCAATTTCGGAGAAGAGCTTCGTGATTTCGGGTACGCTCTCCAGATTGGCGCGAAATAACGGCGCGTCATTGCATTCGGCGGCAGTCTCTTGCGCCTCCTTTTCAGAGCCGTTGTAGTGGATGGCGACTCGAGCGCCTTCGCGCGAGAGACGCAGCGCGATGCCGCGACCCACGCGCTTGGCGGCCCCGGTCACTAACACGATTTTTCCGTTCAACGATTCCATATGTCAAACTGTCGGCTCGCCGTGCACTTCAATGTCCTGCGGTTCAACGCCTGACAGGCGGGGCTCCGGAAGCCACCCAGCCCAATTGGCCAGACCCCAGTAGATGGCGGTAGAGCCGCTGAGAACGCCGGCCACCGCTCCTATGGTACGCGGGCTGGTGTGCTGAGAGGCGATGCCCGCCGCCATCATCGACAGCATCATGACAGACCACTGGACAGTCTCGATTGTCGAGAACACTCTACCGCGATACTCGTCGCTGACGTGCCGAAGCAATTGACTAAAATTCAGCACGGAACTGATGGCCACCGAGGCTCTCGAGAGCGCGATGAAAATCAACGCTCCGACGAAACTCTGCATCTGGCTGAAGATGACGTATGTGATGCCGTGCAATGCATAAGCGACGATGATGGTCTTCTTGTAAGATTCAAAGCCAAGCCGTTTGCCGAGTTGATGCGCGATGGTCCCGCCGATGAGGAGGCCAACTCCGGCGCACGCCCAAATGATTCCGATGCCGCTTGGGCCTCGCTTGAAGACGACCTCGCCGAACAGGCTAAACAGGATTTGCGCCGCCCCGCCGCCGGTGGCCCAGCCGACGCTGATGAGCGCGATACCGAGCAGCAGCGGCGTGCCTCGCATGTAGTGAAGTCCCTCAACATAGTCGTGCCACGGTTTCACGACATCCGTCTCGGTGAGCGATTTCCGCTGCGGGCGGAAGTTGCCGTCCTTCACTCTCAGCCGTGAAATACACCAGGCAGAGAACAAGAACGAGAAGGCATTCAACACGAATGCGATTTTGTACCCGAATTGCGCCACGCTCGTGCCACCGAGGAATGTACCGAGAGTCAGGGTGGTCCACTGAGTGGTTTGCGTCAATGAATTCGCCGTGTGCAGCTCTTTTTTGCTGGCGATAGTGGGTAGAATCGACGAGCGGCCACTGGTAAAAAAGGGCGATGCGAGCATGAGAAGCGCACTGAGCAGATAGAGCAGCGTCGTGCCCTTGGCGGTAACCGTGAGAATGAAACCCAAGGCCACCACTGCGCGAACAAGATCGCTGGTGATCATGATGCGTTTGCGATCCATGCGATCGAGAAGCACTCCGGCCAGCGGGCCGGCCATTACGGCGGGAATCGCGCGAGAAAGCATCACTCCGGCGATCATCATCCCCGATCCGGTGTTGGCAAGGACGAGACTGAAGACGGCGATGTTATTGAAGTGGTCGCCGATTTCGCTGACCACTTGCCCCATCCAGGTGAAGCGATAGTTCCGGTTGTCGCGTAGAAGGTCGAAGAATTCCATCAGCCGCGCTCCGCGAGGTAAACACCGAGCAGCACCAGCGATCCGCCGAAGAGCAAGGAAGTGGTCGGCCGTTCACCGAGGGTTGGAATCGCCACGGCGGTCGCGATCAGCGGTTGCAGATAGGAGAAGGCCGAAACGCGGGATGCAGGAATTTTGCTCAGAGCGTAGTAATAGATGAGGTATGCGATCACCGAGGAAAAGAGCGACATGTAAAGGACGCTGGCCCATGCTCCCCAACTCACGTTCGCATAGGTAAACGATTTGGAATACCACAACGTTGTGGGCAGCATCATTAAACTTCCGCCGGCATAGGCGAACGTGGTCATAGTGATCTTGTCGAATCTATCGACCACGCGCTTTCCGGAAACTGTGAAGATGGCGAACGCAAGTGCACCTAGAAAAACCAGGAAATCGCCCGTCAGGTGCGCGTTGCCTGCTTTGGAAGGCGCTAATTGCAGTAGCAGGACTCCAACAAGAGCGAGGAACATGCCGGTCAACTTGACGGCGCGGATGGACTCTTGTCCTACGCTGGCGGCAATCAACAGCACCAGTATTGGCGTGAGCGCGATCATAATGCCGGCGTGGGCGATGCTCGTTTGACTGACTCCGGCAACGAACAGCGCCTGGTTCAGAGCTACGCCGAGCGCGCCCAAACGCAGGAGCAACGGCACGTCTGCCCGGGTCCAGCCGAGAATCCCGGTCTTGCGGAATTGCCACAGATAAAACGGCAGAATCATCACGGCGGCGATGATTGTTCGAATACCCGCCGCCAGAACCGCCGGTATCTCTCTTACTGCGAGCTTGGCAAAGATGTAATTCACCGACCAGAGAAATGTCATCAATAAGATCAGCGAGTACAATCGCCAGTGAGAAGGACCGGCGTCCTTGCCTGCGCTCAACCGGATACTCCTCCGGTGACGACTTGTTCGCGCACGGTGATACTTCGGATGAAATCGTGGTCGATCTCGTAGCCGAAGCCAGGCTCGTCACGAACGAGAATGGTTCCTATCGGCGTGGTCTCGACGAAGGGCTGAATGATATCGCGCGCCCAATAGCGCTTGCTGGCCGAAACGTCGCCGGGCAGCACAAAGTTCGGAAGCGTGGCGAGCGCGACGTTGTGTGCGCGGCCGACGCCCGCTTCGAGCATTCCTCCGCACCAGACGGGAATGCCGGCTTTTTGCGCGACATCATGCAGTTTCTTTGACTCGGTAAAACCGCCGACTCGGCCAAGCTTGATATTGATGATGCCGCAGGCGCGCATTTCGATCGCCTGTTCCCCGTGATGGGCGGATCGGATGCATTCGTCGAGACAGATTGGCGTGGTGAGCTTGGCTTGGAGCTTGGCGTGATCGATGATGTCGTCGTGAGCTAGCGGCTGCTCGATCATCATCAGATAAAACTCGTCGAGCTTCTTCAAATGTTCGGTGTCGGCCAGCGTGTAGGCAGAATTCGCGTCGGCCATGAGTTTGATGTTGGGAAACTGACGCCGGACTTCTCGAACAACGTCGACATCCCAGCCCGGCTTGATCTTCATCTTGATGCGTTGGTAGCCGTCGGCCAGTTCTTTCTCGATCTTCCTGATGAGATCGGGAACCGTGTCCTGCACGCCGATGGAGACGCCGCAGGGAATTTCGCGCCGCGCGCCGCCGCCGATGTGCTGCCAGAGCGGAATACCGAGTTGACGCGCCTCAAGGTCCCAGACAGCGGCTTCCAGTCCGCCCTGCGCCATTTTGTGACCGCGTATGTGTTTGCTGAGCGCGGCGGCCTCGCCGGCGGAGTTTAGTTCTTTGCCGATGATGCGCGGAGCGATGTAATGCTGCATCAGGAGCCAGACGGAATCGGTCCACTCTTCGTTGTAAAACGGATTCTCGCCAGCCGTGACCTCGCCCCAGCCCGAGATGCCGCCGGCTACGGCCTCGACCAGGATGATGTCGCGCCCGTAGGTACGTCCGAAACTTGTCTCGAAGAAGTGCACCAGCGGCATCCGAAGATGCCGGACAATTACTCGTTCTACTTTGATTCCCATGGCCCCAAGAGATACGTGCCCGCGGCCGCGGACTTTTCGAATCCGACGACGGCGAGGCCCTTATCGAAATAGCACAAAAACTGGTCGCTTACCGACATTTGAATTTCCCGCGCACGCTTGACGTCGTTCTGACGTAATTCCGAGATCTCATTCGGCACGGCGATGCGCGCCATAATTTCTTGATGCGGCGGTTCCTGGCGCGGCGGAGCGTTGCCGCCAAAAATCAACTCGACGCGCGCGCTGGCGATGTACCACTCGGCCACGCATCGATCGGTGGGTAACCCGCCGTGCAGATGGCTGGTGGTGGTGCCGTATTGATTGAGAACGTAGCGCCGGACAACGACGCCAAGACGCTCGATGTTGAAAAATGCGTTTTTGATTTCCAGCGGATCGAACGTCCACTCGATGAGGTCGATACCCCGCACGAGAGCGTCGGCCCGCTGCTGCGACTTCATCATGCGCCCGACACCCTTATCGCGATAACCCTCCAGGACGCCCATCATGTGGCTGTGCAGGTAGGATTTGCCGCCGGGTTTTAATCCGGGAATGCAGAAACAGAAGCCTACCAGTTTGCGGCCTTCAAAAGCTCCGAGCACCTGGCCGCCCACCTTTGTGGCGACTACCAGCAGGCGGACCGGCAGCAATTCGATTTCGTCGAAGCCCCATATAATCTTCTGGAGATTCACTGCTTCGGCCAATTCGGCCTGGTCGTGAAGCTCTCTCACTTCGATCATGTAACGGGTTTCGCCTCCTCGATTTTCGCTTCGTTCCAGAGCGACTCCATTTCGTCGAGCGACGACTGCGCGAACGTCTTTCCTTTTGCGGATAACCCACGCTCGACGTGGCCGAAGCGTTCGCGGAATTTGCGATTTGTTTTGCGCAATGCCTGTTCCGGATCCACTTTTACGAAGCGGGCGAGGTTGACGAGAACGAAAAGCAGATCGCCGATCTCGCCTTCGATCTCCGCCTGAGTGCGCGAGGCCCTGGCTTCGGCGAGTTCTTTCAACTCCTCTTCCAGCTTCTCGAGCACCTGTTCGATGTTCGGCCAATCGAAGCCTGTGGCGGCGGCACGGGAACTGATCTGCTGTGCTTCCACCAGCGCGGGCAACGCTCGCGGAACCGATTCTAGCAGTAGCTTCGGCGCCCGTTTCTTCTCTTTTTTCTCTTCGGCCTTGATCTCATCCCAGCGCTTTTTCACATCGTCAGCCGTGTCGGCCCGGGTATCGCCGAATATGTGCGGATGGCGGCGAATCAACTTTCGATTGATGGCATCGAGCGAGTCGTCGATGGTGAAATGCCCTTCCTCGGACGCCATTTGGGCAAAGAAAACGGACTGCAGCATCAGGTCGCCGAGTTCTTCCGCGAGTTCCTTCCAATCCCTGCCGTCGATGGCTTCCATTACTTCGTAGGTCTCTTCGAGCAGGTAGGGCTTGATGCTGTCGAAGGATTGCTCGCGATCCCAGGGGCATCCGCCAGGGCCGCGCAACCGGGCCATAATCGCTACCAATTGTTCGAATTTTCCGCCGGTACTACCGCTGGAGTCTGACGACATTTAAATTTGAACCCGAGGGGAAGGGGACTCTGATTTATCAATGTAACATAGGGATAAATGGGGTCCGTAGTGATTCGCGAGGTTGGTTCGCCGGAAGACATTGCCACGGTGAAACGTTTGTTTGTGGAGTATGCGCAATCTCTGAACGTCGATCTCTGTTTTCAGAGCTTCGATAAAGAGCTGGCTGAGCTGCCGGGAGCGTATGCGGGCGAGTCGGGCAGTCTTCTGCTGGCCGAGATCGATGGAAACGCGGTGGGCTGCGTTGGGTTGCGCAAACTCTCTGACAGCATCTGCGAGATGAAGCGGCTCTATGTGAACCCCGATGCGCGGGGCAGGCAAATCGGCAGACTGCTGGTGAACGAGATCATCGCCCGAGGCCGACAGCTCGGCTACGAGCGAATCAGGCTGGACACGCTGCCGTTCATGCAGACGGCGATCGGAATGTACCGGTCGTTGGGTTTTGGGGAAATTGAACCGTATTACGCCAATCCCGTGCCGGGCGCCCTGTTCCTGGAACTTCGGTTGAAGGCGAAGGTAGACTAGAAGCAAATGGCCGAGTCTGAAGCTGTGAATCCTGAGTCCCAAGAAAACAACTTTCCACTTCCTGCACCGACATTTGAATTCCTGGTGCTATCCCTGAAGATGCAAGCGGAGATGCACATGGGTCTGATTCATTTCGGCGAGGAGAAGGATCGACCGAAGCCAAACTTTCGTGTGGCGCGGCATTCCATCGATCTTTTGGCGATGCTGGGCGATAAGACAAAAGCAAATCTCTCGATCGAAGAGCAACGGCTTCTCGAAAATTCGTTGACCGAACTTCGATTCCGCTACGTCCAGCTCCTCGAAACGAGTAAGGAGCCGGAGAGCCCGCAGGTGGAAAGCAAAGCGGAATAATGGGAGCCGTCTCCATTACGGTTCTCGGCTCCGGCACGAGTGTGGGTGTACCGACGATCGGCTGCGATTGCAAGGTTTGCACATCTTCCGATGAGCGGGATAAGCGCCTTCGGCCTTCGATTATCTTTCGGTACGATGGGCGGGCGGTGCTGATTGACACGACACCCGATTTCAGAACACAGGCGCTACGTTTTCACATTGAGCGGCTGGACGCGATCCTGTTCACGCATTCGCACGCTGATCATATTATGGGACTCGACGATGTGCGGCCGTACAACTTCCGGCAGCGGACAATAATTCCGATCTACGGGGCGCCCGATACGCTCGAAGACATTCAGAGAGCCTTTCGCTACATTTTTGAAGCGAATTCCGCATCTCTAAGCGCCATTCCGAAGTTGGCGGTCAACAAATTGAACGGAAACAGTTTCGATCTGTTTGGCCTCACCATCACACCGATTCCCTTGATGCATGGCGCGAGTATGATCCTCGGATTTCGATTTGGAAACGCGGCCTATCTGACGGATCACAGCGAGATCCCGGAATCGTCCATCGGGCTTTTGCAAGGATTGGACGTTCTCTTTCTCGATTCTCTTCGCCATAAGCCGCACCCGACGCACTCGACTGTAGAGCGCTCGCTGAAATATGTAGAGCGGCTGACGCCACAGCGTGCGTTCTTCACGCACATCTGCCACGACTTGGGGCACGAGCAGACCGAGCGGTTGCTGCCGCCGCACGTCCGGCTTGCCTACGATGGACTCGATATTGCCGTGAGAGACGCGCTGTAGGATGTTCAGGGTCCTTCACAGTTTCGCCGAGCTGGATGAAGAGCCGAAGCCGTGTGCGCTGACGATTGGAAATTTCGACGGCGTTCATGAGGGGCATCGGCGAATCATGCGGGAGGTTGTCGAGTTGGGCCGCAGCCGGCAACTGAGTCCGTCTGTGCTGACGTTTCATCCGCATCCGGCGAAAGTGGTGGCGCCCGCGCGCGCTCCCCGTCTGCTCAGCACACCCGAAGAACGATTTGAGTTGATGAGGCAGGCGGGCATTGAACAGGTGTTTGTGTTGCCTTTTGACAGGCAGTTCTCTCAATTGAGTCCGCATGATTTTGTGAGGCAGATTCTGGTATGCGGGCTTAACGCGAAGGCGATCCTGGTGGGCGCCAATTTTCGTTTCGGCAACCGGGCGGCGGGCAATACGGATCTGCTGCAGGAGCTCGGCGAAACCTATGGATTCCTGGTGGGCGTGGTTGAGGGTGTAAGCATTCGCGGACGCGTGGTCTCAAGCACCGAAGTACGACGGTTGGTGGAACAAGGCGCGGTTTCCATGGCGTGCAGATTGTTGGGCCGGCCGTATGCGGTGGAAGGCGCGGTGGTTCGGGGGCACGGAATCGGTTCGAAGCAGACAGTGCCGACGTTGAACCTGGATACGAAGGCCGAGATTCTTCCGGCGAATGGTGTGTATATTACGAGCACCAGGGATCTGGCGTCGGGTGCATCATTTTCGTCGATTACGAATATCGGAATGCGTCCGACTTTTAACGGCGACAGCTTGACGGTTGAGACGTTTCTGCTGACGCCGCTGAATGGTCCGACTCCAACTCAAATACGAGTGGAATTTCTGCGACGCGTTCGGGACGAGAAGAAATTTGATTCGGCGGAGAGTTTGAGGGCCCAGATCATGAAGGATGTAAATCGCGCGCAGGCGTACTTCCGCCGTATACTGAAATTTACCCCACCACGGAGTGAAGCAAGGAGCGAACCCCTATGAAGATGTCAGAAGGTAAGTTGCGCCATATGAAAGCGCTCGCCAACAAGCACGGCGTGATCGCAGCCGCCGCCATGGACCAGCGCGGGAGTCTGCAGAAATCGATCGCGGCTGCCAAGGGCGTGGATGCAAAGAGCGTCACACCGGAGATGATGGACGAGTTCAAAACCGCGGTGGTGAAAGTGCTTACTCCGCATGCCAGTGCGATTCTGCTCGATCCGGAGTATGGTCTGAATGCCGCGAAAGCTCGCGCCTCCAATGCCGGGTTGCTGCTCGCTTACGAAGAGAGCGGCTACGACAATACGAAGGTAGGGCGACTGCCCGATCTGCTTCCTCATGTCTCAGGGAAGCGCATTGTGGATTGGGGGGCGAATGCGGTCAAGATCCTGCTCTACTACACGCCGTTCGATGATCCCAAAGTGAACGATATCAAGCACGCGTTTATCGAACGCGTTGGCGCTGAATGCGAATTCCTGCAGATTCCGTTTTTCGCTGAGTTCGTCGGATATGACCCTAAGGGCGGCGACGAGAAGGGCATCGAATTCGCCAAAATCAAGCCGCAGGTTGTGATCGGGTCAATGAAGGAATTTTCGAAGCCTCAATACAATGTCGACATTCTGAAGGTTGAGGTGCCGATCAACGCGAACTACGTGGAGGGCAGCGCGGTGTACAAGGGCGAGAAGGCCTACTCCATGCAGGAAGCGAAGGATTATTTCCGCCAGGGTTCGGACGTGGCGGGCAAGCCGTTTATTTATTTGAGTGCTGGTGTGGGGAACGCTCAGTTTGTGGAGTCGTTGCGGATGGCGGCGGAATCGGGGACGGATTATTCCGGCGTGCTTTGTGGGCGCGCTACCTGGAAGGAAGGTATTCCGGTTTACGCGAAGAGCGGCGCTAAGGCGCTGGAAGATTGGCTGGCGGGTGAGGGCGTGAAGAATATCAATGCCGTGAATGATGCGATCGCGCCGGCTAAGCCTTGGTACGCGAAGATGGGGATTGCTGCGGGGGTTTAGGCGATTTTTTTTTCGCGCCAAGCCGCAGAGCCGCAAAGAACATCCTAAAACTTTAGTCAGTTAGCCCGTTGACTATCCTTTTGATCCCATCCTTTATCAGTTTTGTGTTGAAGTTGATTAGGAGGCCTAGTTTCTTGTTCGTCAGCCTTAGGTAGGTCAGCAGTTGCTTAGCGTGAACCGGGTTGAGTTCCTCAACAGACTTGATCTCCACGATCACGAGAGCCTGGACGATTAAGTCTGCTCTGAAACCCATTTCGAATTGAAGGCCTTCGTAGGTTATTGGGACTGGGTGTTGGCGAAGGACTTCAAATCCCCGTTTCTTTAGCTCTGCGGCTAGCACTATTTCATACACTGACTCAAGTAGCCCTGGACCTAGTTCTCTGTGAATTCGGTAGGCTGAGTCTACGATTTGCGTTGCTATTGCGTTTTCTGTTGTTGCGAGCATTGATTGTTAGTGCCCGCACGGGCGTTAAGTTCGCAAAATTTCTTCTTCTGCTTCTTCGAAGGTGTAGCCTTCCCACCTTGCTACTACTGCGCAGGCCAGGCAGTTTCCCAGGACGTTTACGGAGGTTCTGGCCATGTCTAGGATTGCGTCAACTCCTAGAATTACGGCTATGCCTTCTAGTGGGAGGTGGAAAGTTGTTAGAGTCCCGGCCAGAATTACCAGGGACGCCCTGGGCACGGCGGCTACTCCTTTGCTGGTTAGCATTAGCGTTAGCATCATCATCAATTGCTCGCCGAACGGCATTTGAATTCCTGCCGCTTGCGCTACGAAGATGGATGCCAGTGCCAGATACATCGTTGAGCCGTCGAGATTGAAGCTGTAGCCGGTTGGGATGACGAACGCTACGATGTGCTTTGGCGCTCCGAATTTTTCCATGTTTTGCATGGCCAATGGCAGGGCTGCCTCGCTTGATGCCGTGGAGAAAGCGAGCAACCACGGCTCGCGCACGGCACCTATCCATCGCTTGATCGGAATCTTGCAGAGCACCATGATTCCGCCGAGAACTACTATGACGAAGATGATGAGTGACACGTACATTGTTCCCACCAGCTTCCCTAGATTCCACAAGACGCCTAGTCCTTTAGTGCCGACGGTGACCGCTATGGCCGCGCCGACGCCGAAGGGCGCCAGATACATGACGTATTTCGTGTAAGTGAACATCACTTCCGCCAGCCCTTCGCAAAAGCTTACGACTGGCGCCGATTTTGCTCCTACCGCCGCGCAGGCTGCTCCGAACAGGAAACAGAAGACTACGAGTTGCAGCACATCGTTGCGCGCCATCGAATCGATGATGCTGGTTGGGAACGCGTGCTCCAGTATCTGGGCGAAATCCATTTGTGTTTTGGGCACATTCACTTCAGTTGCCGACGGCGTGAGGTGCAAGCCATCACCTGGCCTCACCAAGTTCACCATGCCTAGCCCCAGAAAAAGAGCGACGGTGGTGGCGAATTCGAAATAGACGATCGCCTTGACGCCGATGCGGCCCATGGCCTTGACACTGCCGGTGCCGGCGATACCGGCCACTAGCGTTCCAAATAAGAGCGGCGCCACGATCGATTTGATCAGGCGCAGAAAGATGTCGCTGACCGGAGCCAGTCCCACCGCAAACTTCGGCGCCGCGATGCCTATCGCGATACCAGAAGCCATGGCTATAAAGATCCAAGCTGTTAACGAGACTTTTTTCATCGTTCTCCCCACCTGAGTTTTTCGCGGAGGACATCGAAGAAAAGCATTTTCTGTGGACGCATCAGATACAGCGAACGTTCGGACCGCCGGCACATCACTCGATCGCCATTCCGGAGGGGTACTCCGACTTGGCCATCAATGGTGAGATATGCCGATTCATCCTCGGCTCGCGAAGTAATCCGGATCACGCTCTCGTCCGGAACCAGCACCGGACGATTTGTCAGCATGTGAGGGCAAATGGGAGTGATGCAAAGCGCGGCGACGTCGGGGAACACAATTGGTCCGCCGGCAGAAAGCGAATAGGCGGTAGAGCCCGTCGGAGTACAAACGATCAGGCCGTCGGCTTTGAACGTACAGACAAAATGTTCGTCCACGTAAGCGTCCATGTCGATGACCCGCGCCAGTGCGGCTTTCGTGATCACCACATCGTTTAACGCTTCGTACTCGCCGATCATGCTGTCGTCGCGCCACATTTCACAATGCAGCATTCGCCGCTTTCCAATTCGATGCTCGTTGCGGAACGCTCTTTCCAACTCGGGATAGAGTTGATCCACGGTAATCGCCGTAAGAAAACCGAGACCGCCGAGATTCACTGCGAACAGCGGGACCTCGCGGCCGGCGATCGCGCGGGCAGCGGACAACAGGGTTCCATCCCCACCGAGCACGACAATCAGATCACAGTCATCCGGAACTTCTTTGCGGGGCATGCCGCCGTTTTTGTTCAGATACGAAGCGGTCTGCAGATCATAACGAATCGACAGGCCGCGCTTCCGGAGCCAATCCATCAATTCCGGCACAACTGTTTGTGCCTGCTTCACGGCAGGTTTGGAAATGATGCCGACTCTAGTTACGGGTTGCATGCAGCAAGAACTCCCGATTCCCCTCAGCGCCCAGGATCGGGCTTTCGATGACCTCTGTTTTGAATCCCAGCGACTCGGCCGCCGCCGCAACTTTGCGGCAAGCCGCGGCATGAAGTTCGGGATCTCGCACAATGCCGCCTTTGCCGACATCGTAACGCCCAACTTCAAACTGCGGTTTGACGAGTATAACCATTTCCGCGCCTGAGCGCAGCAACGGCGGCAATGTTGGCAGAATCAGGGTGACGGAAATGAAGCTTACGTCACAAACCGCCAAGTCACAAAGCTCGCCGATGTCTTCGAATTTCAAATTTCGCGCATTGAACTGTTCGCGCACTACTACTCTCGGGTCGTTGCGCAATCTCCAATCGAGCTGTCCGGTTCCGACGTCGAGCGCGTAGACTTTTTGCGCGCCGCGCTGCAGCAGACAATCGGTAAACCCACCGGTGGAAGAGCCAATGTCCAGACCGATTTTGCCGGCCACGTTTATACCGAAGTGATCGAGCGCCTTTTCCAGTTTCAGACCGCCCCGGCTCACGTATTGCAGCTTCTCTACTAATTCCACTTCGCTTGACGCATCGACGGTGTGACCGGGTTTTTGCGCCTTCTGTCCGTTGACGATCACTGCGCCCGCCAGAATGAGCGCTTGCGCTTTTTGCCGCGATTCGGCCAGCCCACGATCCACCAACAACTGATCGACGCGCTGTTTGTCCGCGGTTTTCATGCTTTCCGGGAGACGATCATGTCGGCGATTTCGCGGAGGCGGTGTGCACCCGGCCCAAACATTTCAACAGCTTTGTGTGCACTGACGCGCTGCTGTTCGGCCATGTGGCGTGAGCGCTCGAGTCCGTAGACCGCGGGAAACGTTATCTTCTTCTGCGCCGCGTCTTTGCCGGCTGTCTTTCCGAGCGCTTCCGACGATTGCTCCACGTCGAGAATGTCGTCCACGATTTGAAATGCGAGGCCCGCGTGCTCGCCGAAACAGGAGAGAGCGGCGAGTGCCTCGTCATTCGCACCGGCATAGATTGCGCCCATGCGCAGGCTGGCGCGAAGCAACGCGCCGGTCTTGGCCCGATGAATGGTTTCGAGTAGTTCAGCGGTGGGAGTTTTTCCTTCGCCTTCGATGTCGAACACCTGGCCGGCGATCATTCCGCCTACTGTGCCGGATCCGATAGAGAGCTCCTCGATGAGACGCACTTTTCTATCCGCATCCACGCCGGGCAGTTGCGCCAGCAGTTGAAAGGCGAGTGTGAGCAGGGCGTCGCCGGCAAGTATGGCCATGGCTTCGCCGAACACTTTGTGGCAGGTTAGGCGGCCTCGACGATAGTCGTCGTCGTCCATGGCCGGGAGATCGTCGTGAATGAGGGAGTATGTGTGGATCAGCTCCAGTGTGCAAGCCGCATTCTCGACACCGGCGGGATCGCCGTCGACTGCTCGCGCGGCTGCGATGCATAAGACCGGCCGCACGCGCTTGCCACCGGCGAACAGGCTGTATCGCATGGCTCGATGAACGTTTTCGGGCGGCGTGGATTCCGCCGGGACCCACTTGTCCAGTGCGGCGTCAATCAGTTTCTGTTGCTGTTGAAGGTATTCGGAAAGCGTCATGCTTTGCCAGGCTTAAAGGGCTCGGCCTGTATCTTGTCGTTCTTCTTGATTAGCATCTCGATCTTTGTTTCCGCTTCTTCGAGTTGTTTGCGGCAGGACTCGCTTAACTGCATTCCCTTTTCGAAGAGCGCGAGGGCTTGCTCGAGCGGCAAATCACCGCTTTCGAGCTGCTTCACGACGGACTCTAATTCGGTCAGTCCGGACTCAAAACTGGCTACTGGTTTCTCTATTTCAGACACTCGATTTATTGTACTCGGGCGGCCTAGGGTTGCCGACTGCGAGTGAATGTGCGCTTGATTTCTCCATGCGGATCGTCCATCGAGGCCACGCCTGAACCGCTCCAGTTCTCCGACATAAGATCTATGTCACGAGTGTTAAATGCTTTGTAGAACTGGGGTGAGAGCCCGATCCGGAGGGCTGAGATGTTCGGGACCTTCGCGGCCCGTGATTGGCCGCCCTGTTGGCATGTCGAATCAGTTCAAATAAATGAACTCGTTGGTCGACATCAGGATATGGCAGAAGCTCTGCCAAGCGGCGAGGTGCGCATCAGGACCGGTCAGCTTTTTTTCGAGATCAGCGATATAGCTCAGCACGGAATCGATCTCCGTCGCGTCAGGCTTACGCGTGAGAACCATCAGATAGGTTTTGTCGATGCGTTCCGAATCCGTGAGGCCGGTCTCGCTGAGCAGACGTTTGGCCAAGCCATGCGCGCGCTCCACGACAAAGCGGCTGTTCATCATGAACAGCGCTTGCGGCGCAACGTTTGTGCGCGCTCTACCGTCGCTGGCTGTGGTCGCATCGCCGTAGTCGAAGGTCGCCAGCACTGTTGGCACGCTTCCCCGTCGTACGGGGATGTAAATCGTCCGGCGCGTCAGTTCATCCGGGTCCATCTTGGGCCGCTTCACTTTCGCGGCCGGCAAGAGCGACCCGCCGATTGTGAGATCGATGCTGCCGTCAAGCATCAGCATGCTGTCGCGGATCTGCTCCACAGACATCCGCACTCGGCTGAATCGCGACAGGAGCCGATTTGACGGATCGGCGTCCCGCACCTCTTTGGTGGTACGGCCACTCATCTGATAAGTGTTCGATAGCAGGATCATGCGGTGCAGCGACTTGATCGACCAGCCATTCGCCACAAATTGTTTGGCGAGATAGTCGAGAAGTTCCGGGTGCGTCGGCGGCTCTCCCATCTTGCCCCAGTTGTTGGGAGTGCGCACGAGACCCTCGCCGAAATGTCCCTGCCAGATGCGGTTCACCATCACGCGCGCCGTCAACGGATGCTCCGGACTGGTCAGCCACTTGGCCAGTTCCAGACGGCCGCTGCCCTTCGTCACGGGTTTCTGCGACTCTCCGGCCATTACCATTGGAAATTGCTTTCCGACCGGCTCGCCTGGACTTCCTGTGTCACCGTGGAGGAAGACGTGCTGATCGACGTTGATGCCTTCGGTAACGGCGCTGGCCATTGCAGGTTCGGGCGGCAACGACTTCACCAGCGTCTGCCATTCGTTGCGTAGCTCGGCCACTCGTGGAAGGTCGGCCAGTTCCATGGGGCCCCCATTGAAGGTTGCCGCCACGAAGAAGGGGTGATCCTCGGCCTCGAACTTCGGCCGCGGCTGGGGCTCACGATCCTGAACGGCTTCCACGGCGAACCGCTCGCGCCATCTCTCCAGTGTGGTGTCCCACTTCGTCGCGGATTCCACGTAGGTCTTCTGGTACTCCTGAGCAATCGCCGCGATGTTTGCATCGGTCGCTTCCAGGAGCTTTTTCAAATAGCCGGTTCGCGCCTTCTCGTCCGCAGACTTCAGCCAGTGCGACCATTTCTCTACTTGCTTGCTTTCCACACCCTCCGCCTGGCTTGCCGCATCGACGGTCATTCCCTTGGTGTTCACTTTCCACGCGGCGGTCAGAAAGGCCGCGATCTTTGGACGGAGTTCTCCGTTTAGGCGCGTTGTGTCTTCGTTCAGCGCCTGTTCCATCTCTACTTCCTTGCCGTACATCTCGAATTTATGGGTCTGATATTTCGCATAGGCCACGGGATCGAGCGGCGCGTAGTAGATGAAGGAAACATTGCCGGGCCGGCCGAGATTGCGGAAGTCTTCCGTGCTTGCAAATATCGATGCAAGGGAATAGTAATCTTTGGTCAGGATGGGATCGAACTTGTGATCGTGGCAGCGCGCACAGGCGACGGTGATTCCCATGAATGCTTTGGATACCGTGTCGATCTGCTCGTCGACCACGTCGTAAATCATTTTGATGCGATCCTGTTGTGCCAACGGTTTCGGGCCGAGCGCCAGGAATCCAGTTGCGACGATGCCTCTCTCGTTCACTGTTCCCGGCTTTTCCGGAGGCAACAAATCTCCGGCGATTTGTTCCATGACGAAACGATTGTACGGTAGATCGTCGTTAAATGCCTTCACAACGTAGTCGCGATAACGCCACGCGTGGGGATAGATGTGATCTTCGTCCATACCGGTGGAATCAGCGTAGCGCGCAACATCGAGCCACAAACGGCCCCAGCGTTCCCCGTATTGGGGCGATGCGAGCAATCGCTCCACTACTTTCGCATAGGCGTTTGGAGACTTGTCGGCAAGGAAGTCGTCGATCTCCTTGGTGGTAGGGGGCAAGCCGGTGAGATCGTACGTTACACGGCGGAGCAACGTGAGCTTGGAGGCAGGGGCGGCCGGTTTGATTCCCTTCTCCTCCAGCTTGGCGAGGATGAAATGATCGATTGGATTTTTCGCCCAGTTTTCGTCTTTGACCTGGGGCGGCGCGTAATCCTTTACGGGTTGAAACGCCCACTGCTTCTTGCCTTCGGCCAACCGGTTCTTCTGCCAGTCGGTCACGACGGGCGCCGCTTCCTTGGGCCATGGCGCGCCCATTTCGATCCACGTTTTGACGTTGTCGATTTCTTGCGCCGGGAGTTTCCCCGTCGGCGGCATCTTGATTTTGTCGTTGTAGCTGATGGCCTTGAATAGCGGACTCTGCGCTGCGTCGCGCTCAATCACAACCGGGCCGCGGTCTGACCCCTTGGTGAAGCCCGCAGTCGAGGTCAGGCTCAAACCGGACATCTGCATCTTCGCGCCGTGGCATTGCGAGCACTTGGTGACGAAGACGGGCCGGATATTCTTCTCGAAGAACTCCAGTTGTTCCGCGGACTGTGCCAGCAACGGGGCCGCCGCCAAGATGGCGAGTAGAGTTTTCATATTCAGGTTCAGGCGATAATTCCGTTTGCCACCGAGCCGGCCACGTCGGTCAAGCGGAAGTCACGGCCGGCGTAGCGGTAGGTGAGTTTTTCGTGCTCAAGACCCATCAGGTGCAGCACGGTGGCGTGCAGATCGTGGATGTGCATACGATTTTCCTGTGCGTGATAGCCGAATTCGTCAGTTGAGCCGTAAATAAATCCCGGTTTTACGCCCGCTCCCGCCATCCAGATTGTGTAGCCGTACGGATTGTGGTCGCGGCCGTCCGCACCTTGCGCCCACGGCGTGCGTCCGAATTCCCCGCCCCAGATTACGAGCGTATCCTTCATCAATCCACGCGCTTTCAAGTCCTTCAGCAGGCCGGCAATTGGTTTATCTACTTCGGCTGCATTCTTGGTGTGCAGTTTGAAAAGCTCGGTGTGCTGATCCCATTTGTAGCTGTGCGAGCACTGGACAAAGCGTACTCCGCGCTCGGAAAGCCGGCGGGCCAGCAGGCACTGCCAACCGAAGTCGTTCGTGTTTTCGTTATCCAGACCGTAGAGTTTTTTCGTGGCCTCCGATTCTTTGTCCATTTCGAAGGCTTCGGGCGCTTTCACTTGCATGCGGAACGCTAACTCGAACGCTCCAATGCGCGCTTCCAACTCCGGGTCGCGATCATTGAGCTCGGAGTAACGCCTGTTCATCTTCTGCAGCATGTCCAGTTCGTATCGCTGATTTTCACCCTTCAGTCCTCGCGTGATCAGATAAGGAACCGGCTCTTTTTCCACCTCTTCGACTTTCATCCCGGAGTTGCCGATAGCCGTGCCCTGATATTCGCCGGGCAGAAAACTGGAACTCCAATTATTTTGACCGCCATGCCCGAGGGAAGGCTTGATGGTAATGAAACCGGGCAGATTCTGATTCTCGGTTCCGAGTCCGTAGAGCATCCAGGACCCCATGCTCGGCCGCTTGAATGAAAAGACGCCGGTGTGGAGTTGCAGCAGCGCGGCTCCATGATCGACGCCGTCGCCCACCATGGAACGGACCATACAGAGGTCGTCGACGCAGGTGGCGACGTTGGGAAACAGCTCGCTGACCGGAATACCGCTCTGACCGTACTGCTTGAATGCCCAGGGAGACTTCATCAGTCCGCGCACGCCATCTTCGCCGAACGTCAACCCGCGCTTGAAGGGAACGGGCTTTCCGTTATCCTGATCGAGCCGCGGCTTTGGATCGAACGTGTCGATGCTCGACGGGCCGCCGTGCATGAACAGGAAAATGATGCGCTTGGCTTTGGGCGCAAAGTGCGGAGTTTTCGGCGCCAGCGGATTCACCGGCTTGGACTCCTCGGCCATCAGCGTTCGCAACCCCAGCAAGCCGAAGCCTGCCGCCGATTGGCGTAAGAGCGCACGACGGGGCAGCAAATTATCGCGAGGGATCATGCTGCCATTTTATGCCAGGAGGCTTTAGCGTTGTAGTACGGCGGTTCGCGTATGGGCGCTATATCTTAAGCCGCCGCTGTCAGCGCTTGATCGAGATCCCACAGAATGTCATCGAGATCTTCCAGTCCCACCGAGAGCCGCACCATTTCCGGATCCACGCCGGCCGCTTTCTGTTGCTCGGCGTTCAGTTGCTGGTGCGTCGTCGATGCCGGATGAATCACCAGGCTGCGAGCATCGCCCACGTTGGCCAGGTGCGAGAAGAGCTTGAGATTGTCGATGAACTTCTTCCCGGCGTCATAGCCGCCCTTGATGCCGAACGAGAATACCGCGCCGGCTCCCTTGGGCATGTACTTCTTCGCCAAGGCATTATATTGGCTGGACGGCAGCGACGGATATTTCACCCACTCCACCAGTTTGTGGCTTTCCAGGTGCTTGGCTACCGCCAGGGTATTGGCCACGTGCAGATCCATCCGCATCGCGAGCGTTTCGATCCCTTGCAGGAAGAGAAACGAATTGAACGGGCTGATGCATGGGCCGATATCGCGCAGACCTTCGACTCGGGCGCGGATGATGAACGCAATCGGTCCGAATACCTCACGAAACTTCATGCCGTGATAGGCCGCGGACGGCTCGTTGATCTGTGGGAAGGCGCCTTTTTCCCAGGGAAACTTGCCGCTATCGACGATAGCTCCGCCGATGCTATTTCCGTGACCTCCCATGAACTTCGTCAACGAATGCACCACGATATCGGCGCCATAGTCGATGGGGCGGCACAGATACGGTGTGGCGAACGTGTTGTCGATGACCAGCGGAATATTGTTCTCGTGCGCGATCTTCGCTACCGCTTCGATGTCGAGAATGTTGCCGCGCGGATTGCTGATGGTTTCGGCATAGATGCACTTTGTTTTCGGTGTAATCGCTTTGCGGAAGTTCTCCGGATTGTCCGGCTCCACAAAGTGGGTTGTGATGCCGATTTTCCTCATGCTGACGTCGAACTGGGTGTAAGTGCCTCCGTACAGCGTGCTCGCCGACACCATCTCGTCGCCGACGCTCATCAAACTGGTGAGGGCTAGAAACTGGGCCGCCTGGCCGCTCGATGTGGCAAGCGCGGCGACTCCATTTTCCAGCGAGGCTATCCGCTGTTCCAGCACATCCGTGGTCGGATTCATGATCCGCGTGTAGATGTTGCCGAACTGCTGCAGCGCGAATAAGGCTGACGCGTGCTCTGAGTCGTTGAAGGTAAACGACGTCGTCTGGAAGATAGGAACGGCGCGTGAGTTCATCGCCGATTCGGGAGTGTAGCCCGCGTGCAGCGCGCGCGTATTGAAGCCTAGTGGTCGTTCAATTTTCTTGTCAGGCATAAGCAGTCATATTACTTCAACCAATCGTCGAGGTGCTCGCGAACGAATTCATCGTCGTTTAACAGCGGATAGGCGGCGTACACGCGATCGATCTCTTCGGATTGTCCTGGCGAGAGATCTTCGCTCGGGTCCAGGCACCAGCGGCCGGCCAGCAGTCCCTGGCGGCGTAACACCTCGTGAAGCCCGGCGATGCAGCCGTGGAAGCGATTCGCAGCGTCGAAAAAGGCCGCGTTCGAATCGGTGATTTGGACTCCGAGCGTGAGCAGTTCATCGGATGCCGGTGCGGTTCGTACACGATTCAGGAGTTCGACGGCGCGCCGGGTCCATACTGCCCAGTGGCCGAGTAATCCGCCGGCAATGCGCAGTTTTTGTCCGCCGAAGTCGAAGGTGGTCAGAAGATCGGGGACGATGTTGTCGTCATTTCCCGTGTAGAGCGAGATTTCGCCGGCCCGGCCCGAGGCGGCAACAGCTCGGACCACGTCGAGCGTTTGATAGCGATTGAACGGGGCGATCTTGATGGCGGCAACGTTCTCGATTTCGGCAAACCGCCGCCAGAATTCGTAGCTCAGCATGCGGCCGCCCACCGCGGGTTGTAGATAGAAACCGATCACCGGCAGAACTTCCGCGACTGCCAGCGTGTGTTCGATCAGTTTGCGAATATTTGCGTTTGGCAGCGCCGCAAGACTCAGGAGTCCTGCGTGATAACCGAATCTGGCGGCGAGTTGCGCTTCCCGCACGGCCTGTCCGGTTGGACCGCAGATGCCTGCGATCGCGATTGCATCCGAACCTTTCATTTCTTCATGCGCTAGCTCTAGAACCGGCGCGAAAAGACCTACATCTCGAATGGCGAATTGCGTCGTGTGAACACCGACGGCGACTCCACCAACGCCCGAGGCCAGGTAATAGCGCGTTAAGGCGCGCTGCCGGCGCTCGTCCAGTTTTCTATCAGCCGTGAGAGCCAGGGGATGCGCTGGAATCACCAGGCCGCTGCGCAGTTTCTCGCGGAGGTTCATCAGAATTTGCCATCCCGCGTGTCGAAGTGCGTGGGCTTGGCGAGGGTTGGTCCGCCGATGCCGATCCATTGCGCGGTCCACTCGATCAGCCGCTCTACGCTGACGCTTGGATAGCCGAATAGCCGGTGACACTGGGCCGCATTGTTCAGCAGCGCTGTGTTCGATTCCGAGCCATCGAACGCAGGCTCGACTCCGAAGATCTCGCCAAAGCAGTTCGCCACCCAGCGTACGGATAACGTCTCGGGACCGGTGAGATTCAAGATGGCTGGTGGCGCCTGGCAAAGATCGAATGCACGCAGACAAACGGAATTTGCGTCGCCTTGCCAGATCACGTTTACCATCCCAGTGCCGAGTGAGACCGGCCTTCGTTCAAACACCGCTAACCCAATATCCAACAGCACGCCGTAGCGCAATTCCACCGCGTAATTGAGCCGCAGCAACGCGACGGGAGTTCCGTTTCGTTCCGAAAAATAGGTGAAAACACGTTCGCGCGCCAGCACCGATTGCGCATACTCCCCGACCGGCGAAACTGGCGTCGACTCAGTGGCGCCACCGGACGTGACGGCAACGAATGGATAAATGTTTCCGCTCGAAGAAAGCGACAATTTGCGACGACTCATAGCGTTCGGCGACGAGCGCCGGCAGATAGGCATTCATCGCCCAGGTCAGCGCCTCGCCTCCGGTGGATCCGAATTTCCGGCCCGCCAGGAAGATGACATTTTCGGCATCGGGCAGCGCCTCCACCTCATCCCGGTTCAGGAGATCGGCGCTAATGGTTTCCACGCCGGCCGCCTCGAGTTGCTCCCGCGCGGCCACCGAACTGAATCGGGAAACGCCAATGATTCGTTTGTTCACGCGGGCCGCCGCAGCCGCTCGCCGTGCGCGGAGAGCCAGCGTTGGGCCCATCTTGCCGCCCACGCCTAGCAGGATCAGATCGCCGTCGAGTTGGCGGAGCGCCTCGATATCCGCTTCACTCGGCAGCGACAGAATTTCGTCGAGTTGCTGTTCGGATTGGATCACCGTTTGTACCCGATCTTTCTCAACAGTCCGTGACGCCATTGGGCATCTTCCGCCGTTTCGACGCCTTTGGGAGACGAGCCGTCGACCACGCCGAGAATTCCCCTGCCCTGTTCCGTTTCGGCCACGATCACTTCTACCGGATTGGCGGTGGCGCAGTGAATGTTGCAGACTTCCGGCACCTCCTTGATTCGGTTGAGCACGTTAATTGGATAGCCTTCCTTCATCAAAATCACAAAGCTGTGGCCGGCGCCAGTGGCGGTGGCGTTCCTCGTTGCCGCTGCTTTCAAATCGTCATCGTTACCGTCTACGCGAGTCAGACAGGCGCCGGACGCCTCGTTAAACGCGATCCCAAATTTCATTTGAGGGACGGTGTTGACGATCGCCTCGTAGAGGTCTTCCACTGTCTTGATGAAATGGCTCGTGCCAAGAATTAGGTTCGCGCCGTCTGGGATTTCCAGGCGCACGGAATGAAGCTGCATTCAGTTATTCTAGCTATGTCACGACAAGGCGCGAAGCCGCAAAGAAAACGCCGATGATTAACCCGGCAGGATCTTGGAGATGTCGTTGTAGAGTACGAAGACCACAACAATCATCAGAAAGACCATGCCCATCTTCAGGACAGCTTCTTTCACCGCCATGCTGAGGTCGCGGCGCATCAGTATTTCCACGATGAGCATCATGATCATCCCGCCATCCAGAATCGGAATCGGCAGGAGATTGAAGACGGCCAAATTCAAACTGACCATGGCCATGAGTCCGATGAAGACACTTGGACCTTCGCGCGCCGCCTCGCCTGAGAGCTGTGCGATGCGGATCGGCCCGTCGAGCGATTTCGGCGACATACGCCGCTCCACGATTCCGCGGAGAAACTGATAAATGAGCGTCGTGCCTTCGATGTTCTGTTTGATGGATTCCCGCAACGCTTCAGGAAATGGAAGCGCTGTGACGACTAGCCCGCTACTCAGTTGAACGCCGATCATCCAACGGTTCTGCCCATCCAAATTACTCTTGGAGGGCTGAATGGAGGCGGTATGCTGCTTGCCGTCCCGCTGATAGATCACCGTGACCGGTGCGCCATTGCTCTCGCGCAGGACGTCGTGCAATTTCGATATCGAGCGGATGGGCATGCCGTTCACGCTCACTACTAAGTCGCCGCGCTTCAGTCCCTGCTTCTCGGCATCCATGCCGTGCATTACGCCGCCAACTTCGACGTCGGTCTGCGGTTCCCAACCGGACAGCGCGCCACCAAGTTTCTCATCCATCACGGGGGTCACGGTGGTGACGATGGTCTTGCCGTCGCGTTCCACAGCCACCGTCATGGGACGTTTCGCGCTGGCTAATTCTTCCATGCGCACATCTTGCCAGAGAGGGTTCCATTTGCCGTCGATGCGAACGATACGGTCACGTTCCTGCAAGCCCGCGAGTTCCGCCGGAGATCCTTTCTCGACATAACCGATGGTCGCCGGCTGACTCATGCTGGCAACCTTCTCGAAGTGAAACATGAACAAGCCGGTCAACAACACGACGGCCAGAACGATGTTCATGGCCGGCCCGGCGAACGCAATGATCAGCCGCTGCCAGCGAGGCTTCGCGCCAAGCGATCGTGGATCGTTGGCGGCTTCCTCTTCACCCAGTTGCTCGCCGGCCATCTTCACGTAACCGCCGAACAGGATCAAGGAGAAGCGGAAGTCCGTTTCGCCACGCCGGAATCCGAACAATCGTGGCCCAAACCCAAAGCTGAACGCTTCCACGCGAACGTCAAAAAATCTTGCGGCCCAGAAATGTCCCAATTCATGAATCAGGATCATCACTCCGATGAGGACCAACCACCACCAAATGTTTTGTAAAACGATCATGTTTATGCTTTCACCGCAGTCCGTTGGCGCGCGCATTCGCGAGCGACGTCTCGTGACTCTCGATCAATCTCCAGGACTTCGCCCACCGAGCGCGGCACCCTTGCCGGTACCCGCGATAGTGTTTCCGCCACTACTTCCGAGATGCCCGGAAACGAAATCTGCTCTTTTAAAAATGCATCTACTGCAACCTCATCGGCTGCGTTCAGTGTGCATGTAGCCGAACCACCGGCCTCCTGGGAATCATACGCCAGTTGGAGCAGTGGAAATTTCTTGAAGTCCGGCGGCTCGAATTCCCAAGTCCGTGCCTGGGCCCAATCGATCCGGGGTACCGGCGCATCGGCCCGTTCGGGATAAGTCAGCGCGTATTGAATCGGCATGCGCATGTCGGTAGCCGAAATCTGGGCGATTACGCTTCCGTCAGCGTATTCCACCATGGCATGTACCGTCGATTGCGGATGTACCACTACACCAATCTCTTTCGGCTGAAAATCGAAAAGCCAGCAGGCCTCAATTACCTCAAAACCCTTATTCATGAGGGTAGCCGAATCGATGGTGATTCGCTGTCCCATCTTCCAAGTGGGATGATTTAAGGCCTGACGGGGAGTAATCGATGGAAACTCGTTGACAGGAGTGTTGCGAAATGGACCACCGGAGGCCGTCAGGATTAACCGGACAGCTTCGTCCCTCCGGCCGGCCCGTAGACACTGATGCGCCCCGTTATGTTCGCTATCGACCGGAATCAATTCGGTTCCGTGCCGGCGCGCCGCCTCCATTACCAATCCCCCACTGGCGACTAGCACCTCTTTGTTCGCCAGCCCAATCACTTTTTTCCTGCAGACCGCTTCGTAGGTAGCTTCCAGCCCTTCCACGCCTACGATCGCGGAAAGTACAAAATCTGTTTCCTGGGCAGCCGCCGCTTGTATGAGTGCCTGCGGTCCTGCCAGCAATTCTGGCCAGCGGGACCTCGTCAACCCCGCTTCGCGTAGCCTAATTGTTAGACTCGCGAGAATTTCCCCGGTTCCAACAACTACAACAGAAGGCCGAAACTCCAGGATTTGTGGTACCAGATTATCCAGGTTTCGTCCGGCGGCCAGCGCAAACACACGAAAGCGCTCAGGCCATCGCCGGATAACATCCAGCGTGGACAGGCCGATGGAGCCAGTGGATCCAAGAAGCGTGACGGACTTCAACAAGCTGATGATAACATTGGCGTAGCAGGATGTTTGTACAAAGATTTCTAAGATCTTGTATCCTGGTTCTCTTCGCGGTAACGTTCGGAGCCGTAATCTGCTGCGCGCAACCGCGACTTCCCCTGAATGCTGTAGTGAATGCTGCGAGTTACACGTCCGACGTGGCGCAGGGTTCGATTTTCGTGATTTTCGGAACCGGATTGGGTCCGGCCGACACTGATCCAGGCTAGTTCCTTTCCCCTTTCCACCACTCTGAGCGGCACTTCCGTTAAAGTGCAGGTTGGTTCCGCGGCCGTGGATGCGATACCGATTTACACGTCGGCGACGCAGGTGGCGGCTGTGCTGCCGTCGGGCACGCCTCTAGGGTAGCGGGTTTGTCACAGTGGCCTACAACGGGACGGCCAGCAACAGCGCGGGAATTCATGTCGTTACGAATAGCTTTGGAGCGTTCACAGCGGGCGCCACGGGTTCCGGACCAGCTTCACTGCAGAATTTCAACTCGGCAACTGATGTTCCGTTAAATACACTTCTCCGCTCGGCGGTTCCGGGACAAACAGCGATCCTCTATGGAACCGGGCTTGGACCGGTGGCCGGGAACGAAGCGGCAGGTGCGCTTCCAGGCAACCTGACTACCGACGTGCAGATTTTCGTCGGAGCGAATTCCGCGGCCGTCAGCTACGCCGGCAGGGCCGGATGTTGCGCGGGTTTGGATCAGATCAACTTCACGGTCCCGCAGGGTGTGGAAGGATGCTTTGTGCCCGTCGCGGTGCGGACCGGTGGCGTGATCAGCAACTTTACGACGATGTCGATTGCGGGCAGTGGTCAGATCTGCTCCGATCCGCTGAGCTTCTCGGTCGTCCGATCTGACTCAGATCTCGCAGGCAGGGTTTCTTCGGACCGGTCAGATCGCGCTCACACGGACGGTTGTGGGAGGGGCCACCACGGATTCTTTCACGGCGACGTTTGGCAAGAATACGTTGGCGGGAGTTCTCACGACAGTTGTGGCTCCGTCACTCGGGACCTGCCTGGTGAGCACAACCCGGGCGCTCGGAAATGCCCCGGGACTGACGAATCCTCTGGATGCGGGTCCGGCTCTGAATTTCAAAGGTACGGTGGGATCGAAAGCGGTGATCCGTTCGAGCACGGGTAGCTATTCTACCAACCTTGGTGCTGGCGCTCTTGAGCCGGGGACGTTTACGGTGGACAACGGAACGGGCGGAAGTGACGTCGGCGGATTCAAAGCGACGCTGGCGATTCCGGCGATGGTGCAGTGGACGAATCAGGCGGCGATCGGCGCTGATTGCCCGCAACCAGCCGATTACGCTGATGTGGACTGGAGGCGATCCCAATGGAGGGGTGGTTATCATTGGAGCCGCTCAGTCGCCCGTAGATGGGTCTATCCGGGCGTTTACCTGCAATGAACGGGCGGGTGCGGGCCAGTTCACGGTACCCGACTATGTGATCTCAGCGATGCCCTTCAGCACCACGGGCGTTACGAATATGGTTTTGTCGCTTGGAGGCTTTGGGCAAAACGTACGATTCACTACAACTGGACTGGATATCGGAACCTTTAAGTATGGATCCAGCTTTGGGAAGCTCGTCACGCTGCAGTAGGCTTGTTTGTTGGTGGGTACTAATTGTTCTTGGTTTGCTTTTTTGAAAGACCCAAACCCTTACGGGCGCCGGGGAGGGTTGCTTCAGGGGTCTTTTCTATGAGGTTAGTCTCGCTTTGGTGGGAGTTGCCTCCCCGGCTTAATTCCAATATTAGTATATGGAATTCCAAAAAGCAACAGAAATCTGTAGATTACTTTTTGGCTCTTTTGACCTCAACACCCGAAATCTCCTCTAAGACTTTGATTGTAGAGCACATATCGTCTTCTCCGTAACCTCGTGCGATAGCCGCCCGAAACATTTGTTGGGTCAATCCCGTTAGTGGAAGAGGGACATTGTTCTCATTTCCCGAATCTAACATCAGGCAAATGTCCTTGTGCATCCATTTTGTGGAGAAGTTTGTGGTGAAGTTCCGGTCGAAGATGTAAGGAGCTTTGAAGGAGATAAGGCCGCTCTTGGCGGCGCTGTTGTCCAAAACCTTGAGCATCAGCTCTGGGTCTACGCCCGCCTTGGTACTGAGCACCATGCCCTCGTTGAAGGCTTGCATGATATTGGAGAGGATCAGGTTCTGGGTCAGTTTTGCCTGTAGTCCCATGCCGGGGCCGCCACAGTAGAAGAGCTGCTTGCCCATCGGCTCGAAGATAGGGCTTTACGCTCTCGAATACGGATTCATCGCCGCCGATCATGAAGGTCAGCGTGCCGTTTTCGGCACCCGGCTTCGACCCGGTGCATGGCGCGTCCAGAAACTTGATCCCGAAAGCAGCCAGTTCGGTACCGATCTCCCGGCTGATGCTGGGGGATATTGTGCTGGCGTCCACCACCACGGTTCCGGGCTTGGCTCTTTTCGCTATGCCGTTCTCGCCGGTGATCACTTTGCGCGACATGTCCGAATCGCCCACGCAAAGAAAGATGCAATCGGATTGCGCGCCCACTTCGGCGGGCGTCGCACAAACGACGCCGTCTCCGTTCTTCGCGATCTCGGTCGCTTTTGCCGCGGTATGCGACCAGAGGGCCACGTGATGGCCCGCGCGCAAGAGATTGCGAGCCATGGGGCCGCCCATGATGCCAAGTCCTAAGAATCCAAGGTTTGCCAATGTTCCTCCATGCCTGTTTTAGGGTGAAGCGTTATTGTACTCTACGGCCCTTCCTGTGTCGCGCGTGACCGAGTGCCGAATGGACGAGATAGGCCGAACGCGTCATTCCGGCTTCGTTAGCGAGGCGGTCGATGGTCTCAACCTGGCTTTCGCGCGCCGTTATATTGATCCGGACGGTTCTTTCCGCGGGAGGGTCTACGCTTACTAGAAAGGCGACAGCCCCCTTCATATCCGGATCATCCGCGACATCGTCGATTGTCGAAGGTTTCGGGAGGGCTTCACCGTCTTCGGACATTCCCTCAATGTGCAATGTCAAAGCTTCCGCCGCCATGCGACGTGCCTCGTCGAGCGTTTTGCCGGCCGTCACACAGCCCGGAAAATCGGGAAAGCTGACACCGAAATCCGACTCACGGTCCTTATGCAGGTAAGCGATGTAGTCCATGATTTGCTCCCCCTATCGCAACTTGATGCCAGCCTGTTTCTCTATGCTTCTCACGAACCAGCCGTCCCTCTTCAGATTTCTGATAATATCCCGGCTGTCCATCGCGCCACGCAGTCCTCATAACGACTAAAATACACACTTTCTACACACCAGTCAAGATTCTCCTGTTGGTTCAACTCTGTTGCGGTAGGTTGCCGCTGAGCGTGCTGCGCTATAATCTGCCAATGAAACGGACACTGTTGATACGGGCTTCCGCAGGAGTGTTGTTCCTGCTGATTTCCTGGATTGGTTACACGCAGAACCAGGGCGGCCCGCCTCCTCAATTGACTCTTAACAAGATCAAGGAAGATTTGTACGAGATTGAGGGAGACGGGGGCAATGTCGCCGTTTATGTCACGAGTGAAGGCGTAATCCTTGTCGATGACAAGTACGTGCAGGATTTCGATGGCATCGTCGCAAAAGTTAAAACCGTCACGAGCCAGCCGGTCAAGTATATTCTCAGTACCCACCATCATGCCGACCACAGCGGCGGCAATACGAGGTTCTCTTCTGTGGCCGAAATCATTTCGACCGCGAATGCGCGAGCCAACATCGTCCAACATAAGCAGTCGAACGCGCCGCCGAACATGGTTCCCGCAAGTGTCGTGTTCACGGAGGAGACCTCGGTGTTTTTGGGCGGCAAGGAAGTGCGTGCGCGCTACTTCGGCCGGGGCCACACTAACGGCGATGCGATTATCTACTTTCCTGCGCTGCGGACCATCCACACCGGCGATTTGATGGCCGGTAAGACACCCCTTATCGACTATTCCGGCGGCGGTAGCGTCGTCGAGTGGACGAAGACGCTCGATGGGGCAATGAAACTCGATTTCGATACTGTGATTCCGGGCCACGGTCCGGTGACCGACAGAGCAGGCCTGATGGCCTATCGCAATAACGTCGAGAAACTGCGCAATCGCGCCGCCAGCATGATTCGCGAGGGCAAGAGCCAGGAAGAGATTGGGAAGGTGATGACCGCCGAGTTCGGCTGGGCTGCCGGTGGTATGCAGATGCAGTGGAGCTTGCCGGGAATGATGAGCGAACTGAAGTAAGTCTTGTCGGTAAAATGGCCGCGACCGGCCCTTTGCGAACTAGTTAACAGCTTCGCCGACGAGCGCGTTCGGACCCGCACGCGTTACACGCACCGGCAGGTAGGTACCGATCAGATCGCTATCCGCACCGGCTGGATGGGTAAAGTTCAGCGTCTTGTTCTGCGAGGTGCGTCCGATCCATTGCCCGAGCGCCGCGTGATGGCCTTCCACGTGGACTTCTTCTACAATGCCGACGTAGTTCGCGTTCCGTCTGATCTGAATCGATCGCTGCTGCTCGAGCACGATCATCAGACGGCGGGCTTTCTCTTCTTCCGAAATGTGATCGTCGTATGCCAGTGCTGCCGTATTCGGACGCTTCGAGTACTTGAACCCGAAGATCGCATCGTATTCCACTTCTCGTAGGAGCTGGAGCGTCTGCTCAAGGTCCTCTTCCGTCTCGCCCGGGAAGCCGACGATGATATCCGTGGTGATCGCGATGTTGCGGCCATTCTTGATCCACTCGATACGGCGCATGTACTCTTCGCGCGTATATAAGCGCTGCATCCGTTCCAGCATCCGCGTGGAACCGGATTGCACCGGGAGATGCACGTGATTGCAAAGGACAGGATTCTCGTTGATGGCGTCGATGATTTCTTTGACAAAATCGCGCGGATGCGAGGTGGTGAATCGAACCCGCTTTAAGCCGGGAATCTCGCCAATTTGGCGCAATAGCGCCGCGAAATCCCACCCGGCAGGCGAAGGATCGCGATAGCTGTTCACGTTCTGGCCTAACAGTTGGATTTCGGTGTAGCCGTGCGCGACCAGTTCCCGCACCTCGCGGAGAACGCTTTCCGAGGTTCGGCTGCGCTCCGGGCCGCGCGTAAACGGCACGACGCAATAGGCGCAGGATTTGTCGCATCCTTCAATGATGGTGAGGTACGCCCGATGCGGGTTATCGCGCCGGGTGAGCGGAGTGTCGAATGTCTCTTCCGTATCGAGCCGGAGCCCGGTTACGCGCCGGTCGCCGCGCTCCAGTTGGACGAGTAGTTCCGGAAGCTTGTTGTAGCTGGCCGAGCCGCAGACCAGGCTGACGTGGGGCGCTTTTTCAAAAATCCGCTCGCCTTCCTGCTGCGCGACACAACCGAGTACACCGAAGATCTTCCCCTTCTGATCGCGCTTGAAGGTGTCCAGACGATGAAATACCCTTTGCTCTGCTTTGTCGCGAATACTACACGTGTTGTAGAGGACAAGTTCGGCGCCTTCCGGCCGTCTCCACCTGGTCGTAGCCGCGCGCGAGCAGTGTGCCGATGACTTTCTCCGAGTCATGCGCATTCATCTGGCAGCCGAACGTCTCGATGTAAAAACGTTTTATCACGGTACTAAGCACTATTATAGATGGGGTGGCGGAAGTGGTTCATAAATAGAAATGTAACGGGAGTCACGCCGGGGCGTCATACACGGTTAGCAAGACAATGACCGAAGCAAGCGGGACTGGGGTGGCGAAACAAACGGAGAGACCGGCAGAGCGACGCGGCGGCTGAGCGCGTCAAGATTCTGCTCGCCCTGGAAGATCCCGCTCATCTGGAGTCTCTGGCGGAGGCGTTGGCCCCCCTAGGACAGGAGATCGTTGCGGCACATTCGGGGTTCGAGGCGGTTCAGGAACTCGCCCAAGACGGCTTCGCGGCAGTGCTGCTTGGCGCAAACCTGGAGGACATGGACGGCTTCGAGGCGGCAGCGCTTCTCCGCCGGCAGGAGTATTCCCGCGGTGTACCGATCTTCTTTGTAGCGCGGGAGGAGAACGCCGATCATAAGGCTCTTGGATACCAGGCTGGGGCTGTCGACTACATTTGCGCGCCGGTCACGCCGGAGATCCTGCGTTCCAAAGTCGCCGTTTTTGTCGATCTGAAGCGGAAGAATCTGGCTTTAGAGGCGAAAACCCTCGCTCTCGAACGTCAGCTAAAGGAGCGTACCCGCAGCGAACAGGACATGCGGAAACTGAACTCCGAGTTGGAGTTGCGC
This sequence comes from Bryobacteraceae bacterium, assembly GCA_963770345.1. Taxonomy (GTDB): domain Bacteria; phylum Acidobacteriota; class Terriglobia; order Bryobacterales; family Bryobacteraceae; genus CAVYPH01. The sequence goes on from CAVYPH010000006.1 coordinate 508,976, forward strand.
ATGAAGGACCGAACGGCGGAACTGAGCCGCATCAACGACGAATTACGCCAGTTCGCCTATGTCGCTTCGCACGACCTGCAGGAACCGCTTCGCACCATCGGCAGCTACGTACAGTTACTCGCCAAGAGATACAAAGGCAAACTCGACACCGATGCCGACGAGTTTATCGGTTTCATCGTCGAGGGAGTGAAGCGAATGCATGCGCTTCTTAACGACATGCTCGCGTATTCGCGGGTGACCGAGAGCGGCGTGCGGCCGTTTCAAACTCGTTCGTTCGAGTCAATTCTGGGTACCGTGAGCTTGAATCTCGCGGCGGCCATCGCCGAGAGCCATGCCGCCATCACCCACGACCCTCTGCCGGAAGTTATTGGCGACGACGTTCAGTTGACTCAGGTTGTCCAAAATCTGATCGGCAATGCAATCAAATACCGGGGCGAACGCTCTTCGGCTATTCACGTTTCGGCCGAACGCGACGGCGATTATTGGAAATTCGCCGTCCGAGACAACGGAATCGGCATCGAACCGCGGTACCTGGAGCGCATCTTCGGTATCTTCAAGCGGCTCCACGGCCACGAAGTACCCGGAAACGGTATGGGTTTGGCCATTTGCCGGCGGGCCATCGAGCGGCACGGCGGCAAAATCTGGGCGGAATCGAATCCGGGGGAAGGTTCGGTGTTCTTTTTCACGTTGCCCGCCTAAGGAGCCCCTCTCTTTTCCCCGAACTTCTTAAGCGGTTTACCCGGTTGAAAAGCTAAGCATTGCAGCCTAGGCTAGTGTTGTGAAGTTCTTCTGGTTAATTACGTCTCTGTCTGTTTCGCTATTGGCCCAGCGTACAAACAGCACAGCTACCTACGACGTCAACGGGAACAAAGTGGAAGGCGCCCGCTTCTCTGAGGTCCGGCTGCCCGACGGCGGAACCGACCGCCGCGAAACTGTTCAGAACATCAATGGGCAGCGCGTGCCCATACAGACGGTCGACGAGAAGGTCGTAAGCGATCGCGGAGGTGTTCGGGTAGTGGAACGTGTGGTGAAGAAATTCGACGCCAGCGGAAGCGCCGGGGCGCCCGAGAGGGTTCGGATCGAGGAACGGAAGAATCCCGATGGCAGCACGACGACATCGACGTCGGTGCTCCGCGCGGACATCAACGGTAATTATGCGGTTGCCGAGCGCGCCGCCACTATCACCCGAAAGTCCGGGAACACCACCAGTTCGGAAACCACGGTAGAGCGCCCGACGCTGAATGGCTCGCTCGAGCTGATCGAGAAAAAACAGGAGACCACCCGCGAACTATCTCCCGGGAATATCGAACGAACAGCGGTACGGTCCGCGCGGGATACCAACGGCCGTTTCTCTGAGATCGGCAAAGAAGTGGTCGAAGTGAAAAAGACAGGAGATTCCACCGTCGAGAACGCGGCTGTCTACGAATCGACGAACGGCCAGTTGGAGTTGGTGCGCCAGAAGGTCAGCCGCTCTACCAAGCGGGGCCAGGACGAGGACACGGTGGTCGACGTTTTTGTGGCAAATGCACCGGGACAGGCAGGCAGCACAAAACCGCAGCTTTTGCAGCGCCAAGTGGTCGAAAAACAGATGACTGCGAATGGCGCCGTGGAAACGATCAGCGTTCAGCGTCCGTACGGCGGTGATTCGAACAGGCTTGGGCCGGCGCAAAAGGTGGAAGAGACGGTCTGCACCGGAAAGTGCAAATAGCCCACTGATTAGCCGTGGCCGAGGTACATCAGCCAGCCGAGCCCGAAGAGCGTCGCCACAAAGCAGCCGAAACAATATAGCCCGTACATGAGCCGTTCGCGATCCGTCTTCTTGGTTACCACGCCGAGCACGACGGAAGTAAATAGCGCGAAAAGCACCGCTGCTTCAAAGTGAGAAAGGTTCATCTTCGGCATTAGTCTTTCTTCCCGATGGCAATTTCGTAAGCGTCCACGATTGCCAGAATATTCAGCAGGCCTGCGCCCACCAGGAACTTCGTCCCGTAATCGTGTACATGGCCGGCGACGTCAGGCTGGCTGTATCCCAATGCGGAGGTCACAATGTAGAGAATGCCCGACGCAAGATGGCAGAGAAAGCCGCCGTAGTAAATGATGGTGGTCAGCAGATCGCCGGATTGCGGTTGGAACATGGGACCGCGCATCATGAGACCGAGAAGAAACATCACCACGACTGTCACCGAGATGAGTGCGCCGCGATTGGGTTTCTTCAGGAAGAAGTGCCCGCCGCCAGGTATGAGCCAAGCCAACAGTACCGCTGGAGCCCATTTACCGATTGGCACACTTGGATCGTGCGCCTGCATTACTTTTTCAGCCATTAATTCGATGGTATCACGCAGAACTCGTGATAAGCTCCTGAACGAAGACTATGTCCCGTATCCTTGTAAAAACCGCCTCCCTGCTATTGTTCCTGGGCGCCGCTTCGGCTGCGGCAGATTTTCGCGCCGGCGTCGCGCGCGTCGATATCACGCCGGCCGGGCCAATCAGACTCTCGGGATACGCCAGCCGCACCCATCCCTCCGAGGGTGTGATTACTCCGCTTTACGCCAAGGCGCTGGCGATTGAGGATTCCAAGAAACACCGGATCGTGATTGTCACAACGGATCTCGTCGGCCTGCCACGTGCGATTACCGATGTGGTCTCGGCGCGTTTGCAGAAAGAGTATGGGCTTGACCGGTCGCAACTGGTGTTCAATTGCTCGCACACGCACACCGGGCCGATGATTCAGGGAAATCTGTCCGGCATGAGTGAGTTTGAAGCTAAGGAAACGCAGATCATCGCGGAGTATAGCCGCAAGCTGACTGACCAACTGGTCTCGGTAGTGGAAGGCGCGTTGAAGGATCTGGCTCCCGCAGACATCTCCTACGGCGTTGGCGAAGCCGGATTCGCCATCAATCGACGGGAGCCGACACCCACTGGCGTGAAGATCGGCTTGAACCCTAAGGGGCCGGTAGACCACACGGTACCCGTCTTCCGAGTAACGGGCGCCGATGGAAAGCTGCGCGCAGTCCTTTTCGCCTACGCATGCCACAACACCACGTTGACGGGTCAATTCTACGGAATCAGCGGCGACTACGCGGGATTCGCGCAGAAAGCCATCGAGGATGCCCATCCCGAGGCCACGGCCATGTTCTTCCAACTCTGCGCCGGGGACCAGAATCCGAATCCCCGCAGCACGCTGGCGCTGGCCGAAGATCACGGCAAGGAGTTGGCCGCGTCGGTGGAGAAAGTGCTGAGCGGCAGTCTGGAGCGGGTGCGCGGACCCATCCGGACGGCATTCCAAGTGAACGACGTGGCTTTGGCTCCAAATACCCGCGACCAGTTTGAAAGCCTGAAGAACGATTCGAATGTTTCCAAGCGGCTGAACGCACGATTGATGCTGCGGGCATACGACGACGGGCATCCGGTGCGTAGCGTAGCGTATCCGGTGCAGGCAATCCGATTCGGAAAAGATCTGGCAATTCTCGCCCTCGGCGGCGAGGTGGTGGTCGATTACGATCTGCGCGCCAAACGCGAATTTCCGAAGACGAAGCTGATCGTTGCCGGCTATTCTAACGATGTGATGTGTTACATCCCCTCGAAAAGAGTGTTGCAAGAGGGTGGGTACGAAGCCGTGGACAGCATGCTCTATTACGGCCAACCCGGTCCGTTCACTCCCGATGTGGAGGAGACGATTTTCACATCGATTCATCAGGTGATGAAGCGCGTTGGGTTGTAAATGTAATTCCAGCCTCATCCAAAAGCAGTACAATTACGACGAGACCGAATTGGTGGTCTGGTGGCCAAAGTGCTCGTTTTCAACCGCTTCAGAAGGAGCCTTTGAATCTATCGGAATCCGTTAATTGATGAAAACAAAGGCGTTTATGCATTCGGCAACGCACTTGCAACAAGGTCAGCGACGGCGCGGTAGCCGCCCGTGACAGGAGGAAGCAATGAACTTCGCAAAAAGACCGGTACTGACGCAGGCCGTAGCAGTCCTAACAAGCGCTACGTTTTTGATAACGGCGAGTCCAGGATACGCTCAGAATCAGCCGCCACCACAATACGGCAACCAGGCGCCGCCACAGTACGGCAACCAGGCACCGCCACAGTACGGCAACCAAGCGCCACAGTACGGCAATCAGGCACCGCAGTACGGCAATCAAGCGCCTCCGCAATACGCCGCGCAGAATCAGGCTCCGCCGTACTTCCCGCCACAGCAATTGGACAATTTAGTTTCGCGAATCGCTCTTTACCCCGATCCGTTGCTGGCACAGATCTTCGCAGCCGCCACTTTCCCCGACCAGATTCAGGATGCGGCCGGCTTCGCGAACGCCAACCGTGGTCTTCAGGGAGTCAATCTGGAAAATGCGATGGCGCAAGCCAACCTGCCTTTCGATCCGAGCGTTCAGTCGCTCATTCCCTTCCCTAATGTTCTGGACATGATGGCACGCGATATGAACTGGACCAGCCAACTCGGCGACGCCGTGCTGGGACAGCGTCCAGACGTGATGGATGCGGTCCAGCGGATGCGGAGACAGGCTGCCAACTACGGCTATCTGCGGAGCACTCCTCAGATGCGCGTGGTGATGGATCCCGGCTATGTTCAGATCGTTCCTGTCGACCCGGCGTTCATATACGTGCCGGTCTATGACCCGTTTATCGTCTACGCGCCACCACGTCCCGGGTTCTTCGTCGGAAGTGCGATTGGCTTTGGCGTCGGGTTCGGCATCGGCGCATTCGGCGGATGGGGCTGGGGTGGTGGATTTAACTGGCGTTCACACGGAGTGTTCATCAATAACGTCGCCTGGGGCAGGACCTGGCAGAACCGCAGCGTGTACGTTCACAACTATGGCAACTGGAACGGCGGACATTGGAACCGCACCCCGTACGTCAACCGCAGCGTGGTTGTCAATCGCAACGTGAACATCAACCGTAATGAGACTGTCAACCGCTTTTCCGAGAACAACACGCGGAACGTCGTTCGCGGTAATCAACAGTACGCGGTCACACCGAACCGCGGCTATGAGAAGCACGTGGAGCCAGAGCATTCCGGAGCATTCCATGGAACGGAAAGCGGCCATGCTGAACGAAACGCTGGAAATTGGGGCCGCGAGAGCCGTGGTGGTGGCGCTGCTCCAAGCAGAGGCGCCGAGAACCGCGGCGGCGAGAACCGTGGCGGCGGCGATCGAGGTCACAAATAATGAAGGCGGCCGGTCTGGTATTACTCGCGATATCCGTTAGCCCCAACAGCATTCTGGCGGCGTCTCAGAGGACATTCGACACTCCCGACGCGGCGGCCAGCGCCCTAGTAGCCGCAACGAAATCCCGTAGCGCCGACGAGATGGCGGCGGTGCTGGGCGAAGAAATGAGAGACCAGTTTCAAACCGGCGATCCGGTCCAGAGCGATCTGGACCGGGCGCTTTTTGTGCAAGCCGCTCAGGATTCCATCAAGCTGCAAAGCGACGGCTCGCCCGACCGCATGATTCTCTACGTCGGAGAAGACGATTGGCCATTTCCCGCGCCCCTTGTGAAAGTCGGCGGGTCGTGGCAGTTCAGCGGGAAAGAGGGGAAGCAGGAAATTCTCGATAGAAGAATCGGCCGCAACGAGATGCACGCTGTCGAAACGGCCCTGGGATACGTGGACGCGCAGCTTGAATATGTAAAGACGGATCACGATGGGGACGGAGTTCTTGAGTTCGCCCAAAAACTCCTGAGCACGCCGGGTATGCACGATGGACTCTACTGGAAAGACGATAGCAATCCGAGCCCACTAGGTCCGTTGTTCGTGGAAGGTGCGAAGGTTTCGCCAAACGCTCCGGCTCAGACCAAATCGCGTGCCCACTTCGGTTATCAGTTCCGGGTTCTGACCGCGCAGGGCGCCAACGCGATTGGCGGAACGCACGAGTTCCTTATCGCCGGCCATCTGCTTGGCGGATTCGGCTTAATCGCTTGGCCGCTACACTATGGAGTGACCGGAATCCAAACGTACATCGTGAATCAGCTTGGCGTCGTTTATTCCAAGGATTTGGGAGCTGACACCGCAACTGTCGCCGCTGCGATTGCAGCATTCGATCCCGACTCTACCTGGAAGAAGCTCCAGTAGGTGTCTCAGCTCAGGTGAAATTCCTGGCCAATCTCGCGCAGCACGATCCGATCCGCCTTGCTGCCGGCGGCGTTTTGCAGGCGCTCAATCGGTTCGTGCAGCGGTTCGCGGCTCAGTTGGAAAGTCTGATTGTGTACGGGCATTACGAATTCGCTCCGCGCTTCCTGGCTCATCCGCCAGGACTGCTCCGGGTTGCAATGATAGTGAATCCACGGGTTGTATGCGCCGACGGGCATGATAGCGAGATCCACGGATTTCGACCCGGCGACGCGTTCCAGCTTGCCGGTATTGGCCGTGTCGCCGGCAAATAGTACGCGATACCGGCCCGCCGTGAGTAGATATCCGTTGTAGCCTCGATAGGTGTCCGTGCGGACGCGCGCGCCCCAGTGGTTCACTTCGAGGCCCAGGACGGTCAGCGGCCCCACCTGGTGTTTCTGTCCCCAGCCGAGTTCGGTAACCTCTTCGTACCGGTTAATGCGGAGCAAATCGCTAGTCCGCGAGGCGGTGACGAGAGCGCGTTCCTTCGATTCCAAACGTCTCAGCGACGGAATGTCGAAGTGATCCATATGCGCGTGCGACAGCAGGATCAGGTCCAGTCTTGGAAGCCGCTTCAATTCCATGGCGGGAGCGACCAGCCGCTTGATTCCGAGCGTGGTAACTCCGAGATCGATACCGGCGCGCGTGCTGAACACCGGATCGGTCAGAACAGTAAAACCGTCGATCTTCAACAGCACGGTGCTATGGCCGATCCAGGCGGCATGCAGGCCGGTGTCGGGCCATTTCGACGGATCCGGGGCGTGCGGGGCGGCCGGAATGGGACGCTTCCATTCGCTGGAATATTGCTGCCAGAAGGCGGGCGCGGCACGATAGGCAAAACCTGCGGCGGAAGCGATTCCAGCCAGCCCACCGCCGAGTAGCATGCGTCGTGAAGTTACCATCCGAACCGCTCCTCCTTCCATGGGTCTCCGTGCATGTGATACCCGTTGCGCTCCCAAAAACCGGGACGATCCTGCGCGATAAATTCGATGCCGCCGATCCACTTGGCGCTCTTCCAGGCATATAGCTTCGGGACGATTCCGCGCGCAGGACCACCGTGCTCGGTGGAGATTGGCTCACCGTCGTGAAGAATGGCGATCAGAGCGTCCTCGGCTAGAAACTCACTGGCCGGCAGGTTGGTTGTCCAACCGGAATCGTAACCGTGGCAGACGACGTAATTGGCGTCGGGGAGCAGGCCCCCCGCGCGTTCCACCAGTTCCCGGGTGGCCACCCCTTCCCATACATTGCCCAGCCGCGACCACCGAGTGACGCAATGAAAATCAGAGAATACTTTCACACGGGGGAGTTTCTGGAACTCTTCCCAGTCCCAGGAAATCGGGCTTTTCACCAGCCCACCTATCGAGAGTTTCCATTTGGCAAGATCAACAGCAGGGGGACCACCGGCGTCAAGCACCGGCCACTTTTTTGTCCGCGACTGGCCGGGCGGAATACGATTTGCGCGATGAGTATCCGGGCTGACGATCACGCCCTGAGGCACGTCGGCGGGAGTCAGCGGCTCGTCCTTTTGTAGTTTGGGATCGCGTTCGAATAACACAATCAGTTAGATGTATCAGGCAGCCTTTTGGATTTGCACAAGTTTACCGCCTGATTCCACGGGCTTTGCGAATGATAGAACGTCCATGGGGCAGACCGTGACGCAGATCCCGCAACCGATACATGAGCTGTTCTGATTGGTGATTTCCTCCTGTTTCAGAGCGAAGCGCATGACATCGATGCCAACCTGGCAGTTCCGCGAGCATTCCTCGCAGGCGATACACTTGTCCGTCGATTGGATGGAAAATTGGCTTACTTTAAACCGGGCGAAAACCGCGCTGAACAGTTCCATCATCTTCGCCAGCGGGCACCAGTAGCGGCACCACACTTTGCCGCCGAAGAATGGATAAAGCGTGACGGGGATTATACCGACAAGCCAGGTGTCGGCGATGAAGTGATACCACTCGAGACCGAGGTCGGACGGCTTGCGGAAGATGGCGACGGCATCGCGTGTGAGCATCATGATGGTGATCACGGCAGCGGCGAACAGCACCACGGCGTTCATCTTTTCCCATCGGATACTGGTTGGTCCCTTGGGCGCGAGATGCCTCCAGCGATCGCCAAGGGTCTCGGCCAGTCCACCGCAGCCGCAGATCCAAGAGCAGTAGCGCTTGCCGTGGAGCAGCACCAGAATGGGGATGACCACGAAGCTCATCAACACGCCCCAGACTACCCAGATATGCGCCGGATTCCCGAAAAACGTGTAAAAAAACAGAGGCCACGCCAGCACCAGACCGTACGACCTCCAAGCGTCGTGCCCCGCGCGCTCGCTGATCCATTGATACTTCAGCAACCACTGGAACAGAAACTCGGGGATCAGAAAGAAGAATGTCCACTGAAAGGCAATCAGCGAGACATATCGCCAGATCTGAAACTTATCCTTGCGATCGATACCCCATCGCTTCATCGCCTGGATGCCGAAGACCGTCACCACCAGCGTGTAAAGGACGGTGTACCAGAACGACCAGGGCCGGTTGAAAAATGTGAGTGCATGCGCGCCCCACCCGGTATACGGCCAGAACTCGTGCCCGTCGCCCTGTTTGATTCCGTAGATGGAATAGGCGACCATGAACGAAAGCGCAAGCCACATGAATCGGCTGACAGTCCATTCATTTTCCAGACGCAGACCGATGGAGTGGAGGAAATCCGTTGGCGGCTTCGAACCCACCAGTATGAAGGCGTGATCGAAGGGCCGCTCCGAGACGGCGCCATTCGTTTCGAGCGAGTAGGTACCGCCGGAAAATCGCTTGACGTTCGAGTTGAGAATCACCTCGAGCGAGCCGGCGGCGACAGATGCCTTTAGCTGCCGCTCGTTGTGTTTTGAGACTCGATAAAAGCTGGAACCCCGATAGGAAAGCGTGACGCGCGCCACTTCGGAGAGCGAGACGGCCGCTTCAACGGCGCTATTGCCCCCACCCACTACAAGAACGGTTTGCCCTGCGTACGTCTTCGGATGGAACAGCCGGTAGTGAACGCGCTCGGAATTCTCGCCTGGCACTTCCAGCTTGCGCGGAGTGCCGCTTTTGCCGATGGCTACGATGATGCGGCGCGCGCGATACGTCGATCTCGAAGTAGTGACATCGAATCCGGAATCGGAGCGCCTCTGGATCGAAGTGACGCCTTCGCCTTGCCGCACGTCCAGACCGCTTTGCGCGATATCGGTACGCCAGCGCTCGACTAGTTCCTCCTTCGTAACCTCTTCCAGCCAAAGGCTGCCGGAAACCGGGCGATCGTTCGGCTCGGTGTAGATGATCTTGCCATCCGGTAGTTCGTCAATCGTATTGCCCAGATGATTCTTTTCCAGGACAAGCACGCGCAGCCCGTGTTTTTGCGCCTCCAACGCGGCATTCAAACCGGAGGCCCCGGCCCCGATCACCAGGATGTCGTAGACCGCCGGATCGCTGGACCGGGCGTCCGCCTTCGACGAAATGTACTCGGCCACTTTGTACCCCTGCTCCATGGCCAGCTTAACCACGGGAGCACCGGCCAGTTCGCCGACCACGTAAATTCCGCGAACGTTGCTTTCCATGTGGTCGTCCACCGCCGGACGCGGGGCAGGCATGTTGGGGCTATTCAAAAGACCTTGCAAAAAGTTGGGCATGGGTCCTGGCGCGGCTTTACATTCGTAGATGACGTCCTGAATCTATTTTATTCCGCAGATGAGGTGAGAATTTTCCCGGCTGGGGGCACTACAACGATATGAGAATCCTGGTGCTGACGGCGGCGGTACTGCTGTTTATCTCGTTTGCACCGGTCGAGCTCGCCTCGGCGGACGGGGGAGTTCACGTCGACTACGTCGGTGGAACAGTGCAGAAAATCGACTCCAAAGCCGCTGGACGAATCCGAACTACGGACGCAGAGTTCTTCCAGCTCGCACTGTCCGGCAAGCAGGAACTCCGAGTTCCCTACGACAAGATCAACCTCCTGGAATACGGACAGAAGGTGGATCGGCGATACCTGGTGGCCGCTCTTTTGTCGCCAATGTTCCTGCTGTCTAAAAGCCGGCAGCATTTCCTCACCGTCGGTTATACAGACGCCGACGGCCACCAGCAAGCGATGGTATTTCGGGTGGCAAAAGGCGACGTAAGAACTGTATTGGTGAGCCTGGAGGCACGAACGGGCGTGAAGGTCCAATACCAGGACCTCGAGGCCCGGAAGGCCGGGAAAGGTTGAAATGATACGGATCGCTCTGCTTTGTCTGTTGGCCGCGAGCCTGGGGATCGCGGAAGAGTCGGCGGACGCAGAGCTTCTCAAGGTGCGGCGAATTTTCGTGGAGCAGCTTTCGGGCGGCGAGAGCGCCGCACCTATGAGAGACCTTCTGATCAGCGCGTTGCAGGCGACCAAGCTGTTCCGGCTGACCGAAACCCCGGAACGCGCGGATACGGTTTTGAAAGGAACCGGCGGCGACGACACTTTCGAAGATACTTATCAGAGCAGCGAAAGTCTGAACGCCAATGTGACGGCGCCACACTTCTCGTCTACTTCATCCCGGAGCGGTGCTGGATACAACTCATCGAACAACAGCCTGCCGGGCGTGAGCGTCGGACAGAGCGATTCCACACGTGTGGCCGAACGCAAACACGAGGCCATGGCGGCTGTGCGTCTGGTGAACAAAGAAGGGGACATCGTCTGGTCAACGACGAAAGAGAGCAACGGCGGGAAGTTCCGGGGCGCCGCCACGGATGTTGCAGAGAAGATTGTTAAGCAATTGGTGGAGGATCTGCAAAAAGCCAAGAATCCCAAGTCTCTGGTGCCGGAGAAGCAGTAGCCGTTATATAGACCAGCCCGGCTCCCGGCGATCCAGACCTTTCTTGAGCGCTTCGAAATGCAGGGTGGATTGCTGGCGTTCCTGCTCGAACTGTCTTGCCGTGTTCAAGGCGACGGATTCCGAAACGTAGCGGAGTTCTTTTCCCGTGCTCATGGCCAACACCTGCACCATGCACGCCCGTTCCAGATAGTACAAGTCGTCAAAAGCATAGGCGACCGATTCCCCACATACGATCACTCCGTGGTTGGCCATAAACATAATGTCTGCGTCCGCCAGCGCGCCGCAAATCCGGTCGCCTTCTTCGTTGTCCAGAGCCAATCCCCGATATTCCGAATCATAGCCGACGCGCCCGTAGAAGCGCAGGGAGTTCTGACTTACCGGTTGCAGCCGGCTATCGCGCAGAAGCGTCAGAGCTGTGGCATATGGCATGTGCGTATGCATGATGCACTTCACGTTTGGCTTTGCTTTGTGAATGCGTCCGTGTATGAAGAAGGCGCTGGGTTCTACTTTGTGCTTTCCGTCCAATTGCCGGCCGTTCACATCTACGGTCACCAGATCTGACGGTAGAATATCGGACCAGTGCACTCCTTGCGGATTGATGAGGAAAGCCGGTTCGCCGGATCCAACCGGAAGCGCAAGGCTGAAATGGTTGCAAACGCCTTCGTGTAGGCCGAGTCCAGCGGCCCCCCTCAGCGCGGCAGTGAGATCAATTTTGGCTTGACTTGCGGATTGAGAAGTGGTCATCGGAGACTCCTCCAGATCAACACATTCTTCGCCGGTCAACAAGCGAAATCGTCCGAAAGATTCAATGAGCTCCCCACCCGGCGACCTTTCGAACGGTTTTCAAGAGTTGATCGGGTTGCACGGGCTTGGCGAGAGTGGCGTCCGCGCCGAGTTTGGCGGCAATCGTTAGAAACCATCCCCCAAACGCACCCGACACCGCGACCACTTTCGTTTTGGGATGTTGCTCGTGAATGGCACGGATCGTTTCGATGCCTTCTCTTTCGGGCATCACCAAATCCGTTACCACCAGATCAACTTCCTGGCCGTTCATAAGTTGCAATGCTTCCTTTCCGTTCTCAGCCAATTGCACATCGTAGCCCTCGGAAGCCAACACTTCGTGGAAAAAATCTCTGATGCACTTCTCGTCGTCGACAACGAGGATTCTGACCGGCGTGGCCCCGGAACCGATCAGAGTTCGAATCTTGGCCGCCAGTGCGTCGGCCTCGAAAGGTTTTGGCAGATATTCGATGCCGGGATCCAGAATGCCGTGATGCACCACCACCCGCTCGCCGTATCCGGAAATGTACAGTATCTTCATGCCCGGGCGCGATGGCGAGAGCTGCTCGGCGAGATCGCGGCCGGTCATACCGGGCATCATGACGTCCGTGAGCAAGAGGTGGATCGGGCCCGCATATTCCTCGGCGAGGCGCAGAGCGTCCGCACCTCCGGAAGCGGACAGAACGTGGTACCCATAAGAGTTCAAAACCTCGACAGCGAGTGCGCGAACGTCTTCTTGATCCTCAACTACAAGAATCGTCTCGCTGCCTCCGAGTGCCGGCGTTTCAGACGGCCGAGGCTCATCCGGCGCGACAACAGCATCGACGCGGGGCAGGAAGATTCTGAACGTCGTTCCAATTTCCAACTCGCTATCTACCTCGATCCATCCCTGATTCTGCTTCACGATTCCGTAGACGGTCGAGAGCCCAAGACCGCTTCCGTCCTTCGAATCCTTAGTCGTAAAGAATGGCTCGAAAATTCGCTCCCGGATTTCTTCGCTCATTCCGGCTCCGGTGTCGGTTACCTGCAGAACGGCATACGCGCCTGCCGCCGCTTCAGACGGCCGTGTGGCATAATTCTCCGCGAGATCTACGTTCTTCGTTTCGATCGTCAGCGTTCCTCCGCGACCCATAGCGTCGCGGGCATTCAGCAACAGGTTCATGAGGATCTGGTGCATCTGTCCCGGATCGGCCAACACTACCCCGAGCGACGGATCGAGCAGAGTTCGGAGTTCGATATTCTCACCGAGGAGGCGTTGAAGCATGTTCACCGCTTCGGCGGCGATCACATTCAGATCGATCGGCTTCGGTTGAGCCACCTGCATCCGGCTGAATGCCAACAACTGCTGCGTGAGAGCCGCGGCCCGCGTTCCTGCTCGTTTGATCTGCTCGATGGGGGCCCGGACCGGAGCGTCGGGATTGATTTTCTTCAACAGTACGTCGCTGTACCCGTTGATAACCGTTAGCAGATTATTGAAGTCGTGCGCCACGCCGCCAGCCAGGCGCCCCACGCTTTCCAACCTCTGTGCGTGCTGGAGTTGCTCTTCCAACAGCCGGCGTTCCTCCTCCGCCCGCTTTCGTTCCGTGGTGTCGCGAGCGATGCCGAGCATCGCGGGACGCCCCCGGTAGGTCACTCTGCTGACATTGAGTTCGACAGGAATCTCAGTGCCATCGGCTCGAATATGCGAGCTTTCATAGAAACCGGAGGTTTCTATCTCCTCGCCGGCGAAGCGAGCCGCCACCCGCGTGGCGAACCGTGGAGACACGACATCCATAACTTTTAGCTGAAGCAGTTGTTCGCGGCTATGTTCGAGTTGCCGGCAAGCTGCCTCGTTTGCCTCCAGGAAGCGTCCCGAATCGTCGGCGATGAAAATGCCGTCCGGAGCCATCTCAAAGATCGTTCGAAATCTGCTTTCGCTTTCCGACAGCGCCTCTTCGGTCCGTTTCCGCTCAGTGATATCGATGCCAACTCCGAGGAGATGCGGCACGCCCCCCAACTCCAGCTTCACCCCAGTGCAGTAATACCAGGACATTTGGCCGGAATCGTGGAGGAACCGGAGCTCGACCGATGATCTTCCGTTCTGAAAGACTTCCCGAATCGCTTGATTGGCGCGCTCGCGGTCTTCCCAATAAACCGAATCGGGGGCACGCCGGTGGCGGATCTGCTGGGCGGAAAGATTCAACAGAACTTCGTAGGCTTTGTTCCAGCGGATCATTCGTCCCTGGTCGTCGAAACAATAAAAAATGCCGGGCAGCGTATCCAGAATCGAGTCGTTGAAACTCTTCTCCTCACGAATGATCCGCGCCGCCCGTTCGAGTTCCTCCTGAGCGCGCTTGCGTTCAGTTATGTCCAGCACGACGGCCATGAAGCCATTTGCCTCACCGTTTGCATCACTCATCACGGCGGTGGAAAGGCTCAGTTCGATAGCGGAACCGTCTCTCCTTTTCCGGGTCACCTCCCGCCCGGGCGAGACGTCACCAAGGAGAGTGGCTGTCTGCAGTGCGAGAAACTCGCCCTGTTTTTCTTCCGGGATATAAGGAAGAGGCTGCCCTAAGACCTCCTCCCGGGACCAACCGAAGATGCGGTGCGCTGCTTCATTCCAGGTCTGAACTTTCTTGTTCCTGTCCACGGAGACGATTGCGGCGGGCGACGATTGGACCACGGCTTCGAGCGCTTCGTGGGTGCTTTGCATCATCTTTTCTTTCTGCTTGCGGCCGGTGATTTCCGAGAAGAGGACGGCGATGGAACCTTCACAAACCCGGAAGGCATTTATTTCGAAAGCAGCGGCGATCTCCTGGTCTTTGTACTGAACTTGATCATTCCGATATGGCTTTCCGGACAGGGCCACTTCGCGGAACTTTTCTGGGACGTCGCCACCGAGAAGATCGGGAAACGCTTCCTCGATCGTCATGCCAATAAACTGCCGATGGTCCAAGCCAAGCATCGTGTCGGCACTGGCGTTGGCCCCGCTGAACACCAACCGGCCGTTGGCTTCCAAATTGTAGGAATGCATTCCGAGCGGGAGACGCTCAACAAACTTTTGTAGATTGTCTTCGGTCACATCTTTCTCAGCTCCGATCTGGCTCCCAGATCAGTTGTACATGATCCCTGTCCGCGGCATTTCTGTCGTCTCGATAGACGTTGCCACTTCCTTTCCACCGCGACGAGCCGTCGACAGCCCAACTTGTCACCAGGACATTAGTGAGATCGTCTCCATGACTGACGTCCTGAACCCACACTTCTCCGAAGGCCTCTCCAAACGACGCTAGCAGATTCCTGGCAAACGCGGAGTTCATCTCCGGATCCATGATTACGTTAATCCCTGTGTGATCGGATACTATCCTAATGTCCTTGAAGAACTCAACCGTCACGAGTTCTTCCGGAATTCCCTGCCCGTAATATGCGTCGACGAACGTGAACCCGTAGCGATTTCCATCCTTGCGCAACTTACGAACAGCGTATCGGGCAGAGAGCGGCAGGAATCGAACCTTGGCAGGTAAGGTCTGCCGCAGGAATTTCGTCTCCGCGATGTTCTTCACCGCCGGATCAACATCCACGGCGTCGACGCGCTGTACTGTTGCAGACATGGCCGCGTCCCGGGGAAAGGTAAATCCGGCTGCGCCGATCACCAGGACGGTTTCCGGGTGAATTCCCGCCATCGCCTTCTCCGCTTCACGGACGTAGGTGAATGAAGTTTCTCCGTTGTCGGCGTAGATCCCGGAGGCACGGCCGCCGCCCATCGTGAGCACGCGCGTGGTGCGCCCGTTTTCGGCCTTCTGTTCAAAAATTCGAATCGTCTGATATGGGCTGTCGAAGGTGAAAACACTATTTCCCGGAGCTGCCAACATTTGTGCGCAGACAACCGCGATCAGCCCCGCCGCTCCGGCGGCCAGCGTCTTCACGGCGCGGAATTGATTGATCGCCATCACAGCGGCGGCCGCTGCCAGGAGTCCGCAGACTACGTATGTCGACCGCGTAACCCCTATATTCGGAAACAGCCACACTGGAGTGACGATGCCGCCTGCCACCGACCCGACCGTCGAATAAAACAGCACTTTGCCCGATGCCTTGCCGGCCTTTCCTTCAAGGTTCGTCAATTCCGCCAGCATGGGCACCGTCTGAGAAGCCAAATAGATGGGAAGCAGAAATAGTAGCGCAGCCGTGACGCCGATGGCAATTGGAAGCGTCATACCCTTGTCGAGCGATTTCTCCAACAAGGTGGCCTCCAGCGGGAACGCCAGTCCACCATAGAGAATCGCAGCAACAAATAGATTTCGCGCCAGAGCGGTTCGCGTTTGCGTTCTGTCCCACCGCGCGGAAAGAGTGCCACCCCGCCAATAACCGGCGCTCAGCGCGAAGAGAACTACGCCCAGCATGACGCCGGTCAGAGTGATGCTCGACCCGACCACGGGGATGGCCAGCCGGATGGCGATCACTTCCACGGCGAGCGTGGAGAACCCTTCGACGGCCGCAATGATCCACGGCATGGCTGTAAGAATCTGCACGATAACTATTCTCCGGTCCCTTTAGAGTGAGATGACGATGTGCTTTAAGGATGACGTTCCCCCACGGACGATCTGGACGCTCCGCTTTGAGACGCCGAACTGAACGGCGAGAAAGTCGCAGACTTCGGCATTCGCCTTGCCCTTTTCCGGGACGGCTGCGACCTTCAGTTTCATGGTGCCGTCATCGAGGAAACCGGTCACTTCGTTGCGGGAACTCTTCGGCGTTACTTTGACGGAAAGAGTGAGACGTTTGTCACGCAGAAGCTGGTCGCGAAGGATCGCGATGGTCATCCGGCAAACGTGATGTTGGCGATCACCAGTTGGGGCATGGCGTGGTTCCAGGTATCGGGTAGCCCTTCGAAGGGCATGCGGAATTCCCTTGTCGCGCCCGGAGCGAGCAGCGACCGGATGATGGCCACGCGCTCACGCGCGACCAGCATGCCGTTCGGATCGTAGAAAATGCATGTTAGTTCGATCCTGTCGATGGGCCGCGTTCCACCATTCGTGATCTGCCCTGTGATCTCGACTGTGGAGGCGCCAGTGAGGTTCTTCGCTCCCCGCATCTCCACATGTGCAAGCTTCAGATTTGGGACGTACGCCTTGGCCTCCGCGGTGAGCGGCGCCGCGGGGGGAACCTCGGCGGCCTTGTGATCCAGATACCACCACGCCGCGCCGACGACCGGCAAGATTCCGGCGATGATCATCAGCGGAATGATGAGATTCGACCGTTCCTGGGCGGATTCACTGACCACTTACCGTCATCTCCCCGACCATAATTGTAGGCGATGCGGTGGAGCCGCGAAACTCCAGGTCGGACCCGATGGCCACGATGCCCATGAGCATTTCCTGGAGGGTGCCGGCGATGGTGACTTCCGCAACCGGGTAAGTGAGTGCCCCGTTCTCAATCCAAACGCCAACGGCGCCGCGTGAGTAGTCGCCGGTGACTACGTTCACGCCCGAGCCAATCAGTTCCGTGACATAAAATCCTTGCGGGATGGAAGTGATAATCTCGGCCTGAGTTTTCTCGCCGGCCTCGAGATAGAAGTTACCGTGGGAGATTCCCGGATTGCCGGTGATGCCGCGCGCTGCGTTGCCGGTGGTCTTCATACCCAGTTTGCGGGCGGTATAGGTGTTGAGCAGATAATTTTTCAACACGCCGTGTTCAATTACTACGGTGCGGCGGGAAGGCACTCCCTCGTCATCGAAGGGCGAAGTTCCAAAGAGCCCGGGAATGGTGCCGTCGTCGATCACCGTCACCTTGTCTGAAGCGATTTTCTCGCCCAGTTTGCCCGTGAGGAAGGATTGGTGGCGGTAGATGGCGTCTCCGTTGATGGCATCGAAGATGTCGCCCAGCAGCGAGCGCGCGACTCGCGGCTCGAATAAGATCGGGACCTTCTGCGTGGCAACTTTTTTGGCTCCAAGACGCCGTATGGTCCGTTCCGCGGCGCGCCGGCCGATGTCTTCCGGCTTTTCGAGTCCGGCGGTATCGCGAGCGCTCGACACCCAGTAATCGCGCTCCATCTCGTCGCCTTCTTTAGCAACGGGAACAGCGCTGGCGGACACGCTGCTGTACCGGTAGCTGGACAAAAATCCGCGCGAATTGGCGAAGACTTGCAATCCGGTATGAGAATCGAAGGATCCGCCCTCGGAATTGGAGATACGCGGATCGAAATCCAACGCAGCGGCCTCGGCTTGCTTGGCCCAGTTGATTTTATCGGGCGCGAGCAACCCTGGAACGGAGTCCGAGTAGAGCTTCAGATCGCCCTTAAGCGACCCAAGTTCCTCTCGATCCGGTAGTCCCGCGTTTGGATCCTCCGTTGTGATCTTGGCGAGTTCCATGGCAGAGAAAACCATGAATCGCAGACCGTCGTTCGTGAGATCGGAAGTATAAGAAGAGCCGGTGTGCTTGCCCACCAGAACGCGCAAACCCGCGCCTCGCGAGCCGGCTTCGGTCAGCGTCTCCACTTCACGCATGCGCACATTTACCGAGAAATCGTTGCTTTCTGCGATGGTGCATTCGGCGTCGGTCGCACCCTGCTCGGCCGCCATCTTGATCACGCGGCTCGCAAGTTCCTCGAGGTCGACTTGGGTCAAGCTGTCCCTCCCACGGTCATGCGATCGATCTTGACGGTTGGGATGCCGACGCCAACGGGCACGCTTTGCCCTTCTTTGCCGCAGATTCCGATTCCCTCGTCGAGTTTCAGGTCGTTGCCCACCATGCTCACGTACTTGAGCGCTTCCGGTCCGTTGCCGATGAGCGAAGCCCCTCGCACAGGACGAGTGATCTTGCCGTCTTCGATCAGGTATGATTCCGAAGCCGAGAAGACAAAGTTGCCGCTGGTGATGTCCACCTGGCCACCGCCGAAATTGGCGCAGTAAATGCCCTTCGGGACAGAGCGGATAATTTCTTCGGGATCGCTTTCACCGGCCAACATGAACGTGTTGGTCATCCGGGGCATGGGGATGTGCTGATAGCTTTCCCGCCGCCCGCTGCCCGTCGAATCGGCGTGCAGCAGCCGGCTCGAGAGTTTGTCCTTGAGATAACCGCGCAGAACCCCTTTTTCGATCAGGACGTTTTGTTGAGTAGGTGCACCTTCGTCGTCGACGTTGAGGGATCCCCGGCGGCTGTGGATGGTGCCATCGTCGATAACGGTACACAGTTCGCTCGCCACCTGCTCACCGATCCTGTCGGAAAATGCGGAGACTTTCTTCCGGTTAAAATCGGCTTCGAGTCCGTGGCCCACTGCTTCGTGAAGCAGGATGCCGGGCCAGCCGGGTCCGAGAACCACGGTCATTTCGCCGGCGGGCGCTGGTACTGCGCTGAGTTGCACGATCGCCTGGCGCACCGCCTCTTTCGCAAAATGTTCCGGAGTCTTCTCATTCAGGAAAAAATCGAGCGAGACTCGTCCGCCGCCGCCGGAATAGCCTCGCTGCGGCATCCCATTGCCTTCGCGGGCGAGAGCCGCTACACCCATGCGGGCCATCGGCTGGCGGTCATTGGTGACCACGCCTTCGCTCGTCGCCACCAATACGTGGCGAAGGTTATCGATGTACTGCGCTTGCACCTGGAAGACGCGGTGATCCTCAGTGCGCGCTGCCTTATCGGCGCGAATCACCAGATCGACCCGCTCGGCCAGACTCATTTCGGTCGGCGCGGTGACGACCGGATAGAGATTGCGTTTAGGGCCCTCGTAGAGTCCGGTCTTTTCGACCTTGGAAGGGCCCGAGGCGATGTACCCGGCAACGCGGGCGGCCTTGCGGATCTTATCCGGCTCGAGATCGTCGCTATAGGCGTAGCCGGTGCGTTCGCCTGAGATTACCCGGACGCCGACGCCGAGAGAAACTCCTTGCGTGGCGCTCTTGATGATCGATTCGTCGATCGCGATGCTTGTTGTGGAAACGTATTCAAAATAAAGATCCGCGTAGTCGCCGCCGCTGGACAACGCTTCAGCGAGATACGACTGCAAATCTTGTTCTGTTATGCCGAATTTCTGGGCAAAAATGGATTCGGAAAGGCCCATGGTTCCACGGTAGCATGGGACCCGTTGGCGTCAACCGACGACGTCGTACAAGAGCGCGATATACTTCTGGCCCTTCAACGTGCCTTCGATCGTCGGCCAGACCTCTTGATGGGTAGGCGTCTGCGTCCAGGCGACGCGATACTCTTCGGTGGCGAAGCTGATGATGAGGTGATAGTTGCAATTCGGAGGCGCCTTGCCGTCCATTTCCTTGCGCAACTTCATGAGCTTCACTTCCACAAAGCCAGGCTGCTTGACGATGGCGGGATGAAACTTGGTCCGGTAGTTGGCAAGCATCTCCTTCTCCTTCGCTGGATCGACTTCCATATCCAGGTGAAGCTGAATTGGCATCCCGGCGGCGGCCGCGGGCAGGCTCAACGCGGCGGCTGAAGCGCCCATCACTTTCAAATAATTTCTGCGATTCATGGTTATATCTCCTTGGATTTGCTTTACGGGCGCACACCCACTACACCTAGTGGGATTCTATACAAGCCGGTGCGGGCCGTGATGTACAACGTGGTGGCATACTCCTGTTTGCCTATGGGCGCCTGCGCATTCGTTTCGGCGCCCTTACCCCAGTGGCAGTTGGCCGGCGTCTCGGGCGGCTTGATCGTTCCGATATGCTTGCCATCCGGCGAGAATACCCAAATGCCACCAGGACCGGCGCAATACAGATTGCCATTTACATCCACCTTCATGCCATCGGGAAGGCCATCCGCTTTTTCCGCCGTTACATCGAAGAAGACTTTTCCGTTGGCCACCGTACCATCCGGCTGCACTTCGTAGCGCATCCACACCTTGTGCTTCTCATCGGAATTGGCGATGTATAGAAATTTTTCGTCGGGCGAGAAAGCAATCCCGTTGGGACGTGTCAAATCCTTGATTACCGCAGTCAATTTGCCGTCGGGCTCGAGACGGAATACGCCGTTGAACTTCAATTCCTTCTTCGGATCGTCATCCCCCTTTGGCAGTCCATAGGGCGGGTCGGTGAAGTAAAGCGCTCCATCGGATTTATAGACAAGATCGTTAGGGCTGTTTAACCGCTTCCCTTCGAACTTATCCACTAAAGTTTTGTAGTCCCCCGTCGCCTCGAGACGCTCGATGCGGTGGTTGCCGTGCTCACAGATTACCAGCCGCCCCAACTTGTCGACCGTCATGCCGTTGGACCCAATGAAGGCGCCCTTAGGAGCATCGGTGCCGTCGTAACCGCTGGATTTCTTGAAAATGGTTGCGCCGCCTTCGGGCTGCCACTTGTAGATCGCATTGCCCACCACATCGCTGAAAAGCAGATATCCGTCACTCATGTAGATCGGGCCTTCGGTGAACTCGAACCCGCTGGCGATCTTTTGAATCTTCGCGGACGGTGGAGCGATGGAATTGAAAGCGGGATCGAGCCGCTCCACCGAGCCGACGCTGACTGAAAAATCTGCGATCGGCTTTTCCTCAACAATTTTGCGGCCGCAGGACGTTGCAAATGAGAGCAGAGTTAAAATCGTTGCAAAAAACAGCGCACGAGCTTTCGACTTGGTCATCGGATAACATACTACCTTATGCGGAAGGCGTCTCCCATATCGTCGTCTTTCGCTGAACCGCAACCTGCCATTCTGATTCGGAGCGCCCGGCAATTGCTCACATTGCACGGACCCACCGGACCCCGCCGCGGCCCGGATCTGGACAACCTCGGGCTGATTGAAGATGGAGCGGTTCTGATCGTCAATGGCATGATCGACAGCGTGGGGCCAACCCGGCGCATTGAGAACCTGGCGGAAGCGCGCGGCGCTGTGGAGATCAGCGCGGCCGGCCGAGTGGTGATGCCCGGTTTCGTTGACAGCTGCGCCAGTCTGCTGAGTACGTCCCAGAACATACCCCGAACGGCCGGGTCGGTGGGCACTATCACGACAGTCGAGTTCTACACGCGCAGACTACTGGAAATCTGCCTTCGTCACGGAACCACGATGATCGAGTCGAACTCGATTGGTTCCGATCACCCTCAGGTGGAACTGCGTTCTCTGCGCCTGCTCGACAGCCTGGATCAGCAATTACTGCGAGTGATACCGGTGAGCCAGTGTTCAGCGCAAATGGCCAGGATGGTTCTGCCGAAAGCGGCGGCCCGCGGATTCACGGAATTCGGACGGGTCCAGCTTGGCCATGGGACGGACCGATCGGCTGAGGCGTACGATCACTACCGGACTACACGCGAGTGCGGTCTGTTATCCAAGGTTGCAGCCAATGGCGACGACTCAGCCAGCGTCAAATTTGCCGTTGAGACCGATGCCGTAAGCGTGGACGGGATTCGCCAGGTGACTGGTGACGACGTGCAGAGTTTGGCGAGATCGGCCACGATTGCGGTCATGAAACCGGCAGAGATGTTCCACGACGGAACGAGGGTGTCCGGGACCGGCCGGATGCTGGCGGATGGGGGCGCCCCGGTAGCGTTGGGGAGTGGTTTTCATGTCAGCCGTTGTCCGAATCTGAGCATGCAGTTCGCGATCGCGACGGCATGCCGCTACCTTGGGCTGACGCCGGCGGAGGCTATTTCGGCGGCGACTATCAACAGCGCACACGCGCTACGGGCAGCAGCCCGTTATGGGTCTCTCGAGTTCGGCAAGTGTGCCGATGTGCTGATGCTCAACACACGTGACTATCGGGATCTCGCATCCTATGCCGGCGTGAATCTGGTATCGATGGTGATGCGCCAAGGGCGAATCCTCCACCAGGAGGCCGATGTCACATGGGCCCGGTAGTCGAATGTGTTCCCAACTTTTCCGAAGGGCGGGACGCGGCAGTTGTGTCGGCGATCAATCGGGCGATCGGCTCGGTGGCGGACGTCCGTGTGCTCGACCAGACAATGGATGCCGATCATCACCGATCGGTGATTACTTTTGCCGGACCTCCCGACTCCGTAGTCGAGGCTGCGGTACGGGGTGCGGCGAAAGCGGTCGAGCTGATTGATTTGAACCGGCATGGAGGAGTGCATCCAAGGCTCGGAGCAGTCGATGTGATTCCGTTCGTACCGATCCACGGCATCACGATGGCCGAGTGTGCCGCGCTGGCTCTGCGCGCTGGCGAGGAGATTTGGAAACGGCTGGCGCTGCCGGTATATCTGTACGGCGAAGGCCGGCGCAAGCTCGAAGACGTCAGGCGCGGTCAGTTTGAAGGTCTGCGCAATGCGGTTCGAGTTGATGAGTCGAAGCGGCCGGACATCGGCGGTCCCGAATTGCATCCCACCGCCGGCGCAGTGATCGTGGGCGCGAGGAAGGTGCTCATCGCGTTTAATGTGAACCTCAACACCGATGACGTGATTGTCGCCAAGGCCATCGCCCGCAAGATTCGGACTTCCAGCGGCGGGTTTCCGAACGTGAAGGCGATGGGGCTGCTGCTGGAATCGCGACGGCAGGCGCAGGTGTCGATGAATCTGACCGATTATGAAGTCACGCCGCCGTACGTGGTCTTTCAGGCGATCGAGCGGCAAGCGGCGGAGTATGGGGTGAGTGTGGCCGGGAGCGAAGTCATAGGGCTGATTCCGAGGCAAGCGCTGGAGACGCAAGGAGTAGATCTGCGGATTGAAAACTATCGTCCGGAAACGGTCTTGGAGTACAGGTTGGAGCAAACGCTAAAATAGAAGCAAAGTGCTAGTTACTATCACGCCGAAGGCTCCGCCCCGCCCCGCCTGGCTTCGCGCACCCGCTCCGGTTGGCGATAATTACCGGGAATTGAAAAAACTCGTCACCGATCTGAAGCTGCACACTGTTTGCGAGAGTGCGGCATGCCCAAACGTCGGCGAGTGCTGGAACCGGAAGACAGCGACTTTCATGATTCTTGGAAATGTCTGCACGCGGCGGTGCGGATTCTGCGCCGTCCAAAAAGGCGCTCCGCTCGAGGTGGATTACGACGAGCCGCGCCGTGTAGCCGAAGCTTGCGTGGCATTGGGGCTGAAGTACGCGGTGATCACCAGTGTGAACCGGGACGACCGGAAGGACGGCGGCGCGGAGTTGTTCGCAATGACCATCGAAGCCATCCGCGCGCGAATTCCCGACTGCCGCGTGGAAGTGCTGGTGCCTGATTTTCAAGGCTCGCGCGCGGCCATGGAAATCGTCATGGATGCCGCTCCGGACGTATTGAATCACAACACGGAGACGGTGCCTCGTCTCTACCGGCAGGTGCGTTTGGGTGCGCGATATGAGCGGTCGCTTGAGATGCTCGAATATGCCAAGAGCCTGCGGCCGAATATTCCGGCGAAATCGGGACTGATGCTTGGGCTTGGCGAGACGGGCGAGGAAGTGATCTCCGTGATGCGCGATCTGCATGCGCACAAAGTAGACATCCTTACGCTCGGCCAATATCTGCGGCCTTCGGCCAAGCACCTTCCCATTCTGCGCTACGTGCCGATCGAGGAGTTCGCGGAGTACAAGCGGCTCGGTTTGGATATGGGATTCTCGCATGTTGAGGCGGGTCCGCTCGTGCGAAGTTCCTATCATGCCGACAGCGCGCTGTAGCGTTCGCTGGGCCTTCCTTCTCGTGGGTGCGGCTTGCTCCGTGGCTCAGGAGCCACTCACGACGACCAAGCTCGAGCGAGAGTGTGATTCAGGATCGCCTGGCGCTGGCCAACAAGAACAATCAGGAGCGTCACGACGTGCTGGTCCGCTTGTTTCAGCAGGCGGGATGCGATGGTGGTTTCAGCGAGCAGTCGTACGGCAAATGGAGTCAACCCAATCTGCTCTGCACGCTGAAGGGCGAAGCAAGCGCAACCATCGTGGTGGGCGCGCATTACGATACGCACCCAGCGGAGCCAGGGCGTGGTGGATAACTGGAGCGGAGCGGCGTTGTTGCCGAGCCTGTTTCAGTCGTTGAAGAACAGCCCTCGGAAGCACACGTTTCTGTTCGTTTCTTTCAGCGGCGAGGAACAGGGTCTGGTGGGCTCGCGGTATTTTGTACACGACCTCCATGCAGAAGATCGGACGCATTTGGCGGCGATCGTCAACCTCGATTCATTGGGCCTGGCGGCAACGAACGTCTGGGTGAGTCATTCCGATAAGCAGCTCACGCAATGGCTCATCGCCGTGGCCAACACGTTGAAGTTGCCGCTGAATCCGGTGGAGTTTCAGCGCCGTGTGACTACGGACTCAGAGTCATTCGCGGATCTGAAGGTTCCGCGAATCACCATCTCGTCAGTCGACCCGAGCAGTTTCAGAATCCTGCATTCGGCCGCCGATCAGATGAGTATCGTCAAGCAGGATGAGTACTACAAGACGTATCATTTGTTGAGTGTCTATTTGGCCTACCTCGACCAGAAGTTATAGGCTCCTCTTGGCCGAGCGCACCCTATAATGTCTATAGAGTGGAGGTTGTATGAGTGTCTGGATTCGATTCGCGTTGATTCTGGTTGCGGCCTCAACGATCAGAGCGGAAGTAGCAGTCCGCATTCTGCTTGGCGTGGGCGACCAAAAGCAGGTGGACTACAGCGGCGAGATCAGCGCGCGCAATGGGCGGATTATGGCCTTAGAGCCCTGGCGGTTCGACGGTGACGATAAGATCCTCGGCGTTGACCGGTGGCGAATCTCGACTCACCAGATCAGGCTTTTTGGCGGCTCCGTCGCGCCGGAACGTCACTGGATCGCCAATGGTATCGTAGCTGCGTTAGCGGGCGAGAACGGCGATACCGAACTCTCGGTGAGGACGGCGCAAGGCAACTTCACCGTGCGGCTTTCAGAAATCCCATTCGGCCGCAAATTGCCTGCGCTGGCCGGAAAAGCGCTCGTGGAGCGCATTCCTGCATTCTCGCGCATCACCAACGACGCCGAAGAGCAGGACCTTCCTGCAGCCGCCACGAGTAAAACGGGCGAAGTCTGGGTTGCCTACCTGGAGTTCAAACATCATCCGGACCATAACAGGATCCGCATCACGCCGAACCGCTTCGACCTGCTGACATTGAAACCTGGCGGCGACCAGGTGCTGGTCAAGAAATACAGCAACGGCGCCTGGAGCGAGCCGATACCGGTCTCGCAACCGGGCGGCGATCTATGGCGGCCGGCGATTGCCGTAGATGGACAAGGGCGGCCGTGGGTGTTCTGGTCATCCAACGAGAATGGCAATTTCGAGATCTTTGCGCGGTCCATTGAGAACGGCAAGCCTGGCGCGACGGTCCGGATTACGAATTCCGCCGGCACCGACATGGATGCAGTTGCCGCAACGGATTCGAACGGACACGTCTGGGTGGCCTGGCAAGGCTGGCGCGACGGGAAGGCGTCCATCTTCTCCGCGGTGCAAAACGGCAATTCGTTTTCCGGTCCGGCGACGGTAGCGACGTCAGGCGGGAACGAGTGGAATCCCGCGATCGCCGCGGGTCCCGAGGGAAGAGTAACGGTCGCGTGGGACTCTTATCGAAATGGAAACTACGACATTTATTTGCGCACAGCGTCGGCTCCGAACTCGTGGGGCAAAGAAGTGCCGGGTGCGGCAACGGCGGCTTACGAAGCTTATCCGTCGATCGCTTATGACCCGAAGGGTACATTGTGGCTGGCCTACGAAGAAGGCGGCGAGCGGTGGGGCAAGGATTTTGGCGCATACGCGTCGACAGGCTTCGCAGTGTATCAGGGCAGAGCGATCCGTGTGCGCGGATTCAGTGCAGACGGCCAAGTGGTGCAAACGGCGACCGACGTGGGCACGGCGCTGCCCGGCGTTCCGGGAGAAAAGATCGAGGTAGCCAATCGGCAGTCCGATTCGGACGATTGGCTGAAACCCAATCCCGACCGCGGCGAAAGGAAGGCCGGACGCCAGGCCCACCCCGAACAATACCGCGCCGCGAAACACGCTGCCGCGGCTGACCGTGGATGCATCGGGACGCATCTGGCTGGCGTTTCGCAGCATGCATCCCAATTTTCTGGACGTCTATCGGCACGGTGTACACAGAACATTTGACGTCATACAACGGATCGGAGTGGACACCGGCAGTCTATCTGCACCATTCGGATAATCTGCTCGACAACCGTCCGGCTCTGGCTTCGGTGAAGGGCGGCGAGTTGATGGTGATCGGCTCGTCGGATGGGCGGCGGCAGTTTTATCCCATGTCGTACAACATTGGCATTCCGGACGAAGGTGAACCATCGAGCGACCCGTTGGCAGAACGATCTTTATGTGAATCGGCTACAGTTGCCCGCGGCAAATGGCATCGAGACAAAAGCGGGAAGTCCGGTAGTGGCCGCGGTATCGAATCCGAGCGACGCGGTGGAACTGGCGGCCGTGAAGGCGCTGCGAGCGTACCGTTTACAAAACGGCAATCAGAAGCTGCGAGCGATGCGCGGAGAGTTTCACCGGCATAGCGAAATCTCCATGGATGGAGGCCAGGACGGCACCATCATCGACCAGTATCGATATATGCATCGACGCCGCTCAGATGGACTGGGTGGGATGCTGCGATCATGACAATGGCGCGGGGCGCGAGTATACCTGGTGGATTTCGCAAAAACTCACGGATTTGTTTTACACCCCGGGCACGTTCGTTCCGATGTTCAACTATGAGCGAAGCGTCGCGTATCCGGAAGGGCACCGCAACGTGATTTTCGCCCAGCGCGGGATTCGAACTCTGCCGCGATTGAAACGAACGGATGAGACGCCGGTGGTGAAGGCGCCGGACACAATGATGCTGTACGCGTATTTGAAGAAGTTCGACGGCGTGACCGCTTCCCACACCAGTGGCACGAACATGGGAACCGACTGGCGCGACAACGATCCGGACTCCGAGCCTGTCGTCGAGATTTATCAGGGAGACCGCCAGAACTATGAAATGCCGGGCGCGCCGCGCACCAACAGCGAAAAGGATTCCATCGGCGGATGGCGGCCGAAAGGTTTCGTAAATCTGGCGCTCGAACAGGGCTACAAGTTGGCGTTTGAAGCAAGCTCGGACCACGTATCGACGCACATGTCCTATTCGATTGCGCTGGCGGCGGATTCCTCGCGCGAAGCGATGCTGGAAGCGTTTAAGAAGCGGCATGTGTACGGCGCGACGGACGACATCCTGGCGGAGTTCCATTCGGGCCCGCACATCATGGGCGATGCGTTTTCGAGTGCGGCGGCGCCAAAGTTTCGTGTGAAACTGGTGGGCACGGCTGCGTTTAAGAAGGTGGATGTGATCAAGAACAACCGCTACGTCTACACGATCAATCCGCAGAAGAAAACCGTCGAATTCACCTGGCGCGACATGCAGCCCGACAAGGACAAGACCTCCTATTATTACGTCCGTGGCGAACAGGTCGACGGTGAGATTGTCTGGGTGTCGCCTATGTGGGTGACGCTTTCGGGCAAGTAAACCTATTCCAGTATCCTGGCTTCAAAACTACTCACTTCGCCGTCCTCGGACTCATACCGCACCTCGATTGGGTGGCAGCAAACCTCACAATCCTCCACGTAGATCTGGCGCCTTACCGATGTGTCTAACACCATCGAAATCTGTTCCCAGCAGTACGGGCATGAGAAAGAGTACTCCATACCTTCATTCTCGGCCGGACCGTTTCCAACTTTGCGGCTGCCATTTGCGATCCTATATCCTGGTGCAGCGCTTCCCTCCGTTAGTGAATCGTTGAAACAACAATGACTGAATTACTGCGGTCGAGCGGAAGCTTCGACGAATGGGACAGAAAAGAGGGCACTCCGGGGCCCATGGGCGTGACATGGGTACCCTCCCTGAGCGCCTGGAATTTCGCGCTCTACTCCCGGCGCGCCACCGGCGTCACCCTGCTGCTATACAGCGCCGAAGATCCGGTGCACCCTTGCTTCGAATACCGCCTCGACCCGCGGACCAACAAATCGGGCAGGATCTGGCACTGCTGGGTTCCGGCCGATCGCGCGACCGGGAGCGGCTTACTATGCCTATCGCGTGGAGGGACGCCACGATCCTGCCGCGGGCTACCGCTTCGATTCGCAGAAGATCCTGCTCGATCCGTTCGCGCCCGCCGTGTTCTTTCCGCCGGATTACGATCGCATCGCGGCCGGCCTTCCCGGACCGAACGACGGCCGCGCGCCGCTCGGCGTGCTTCCGACGATCGTGACGCCCACCGCGCGCCGGAACGGCGACCGTCCACTCCGGCCCAGCCACGATCTGATCGTCTATGAACTGCACGTCAAAGGCTTCACCGCGCGCGCAAACTCAGGCGTGAGCCTCTGACCACCGCGGCACGTTTGCCGGCTTGACCGAAAAAATTCCCTACCTCAAGAGACTGGGAATTACCGCCGTGGAATTGATGCCGGTGCATCAGTGCGATCCGCAGGAAGGCAGTTACTGGGGATACATGACGCTCAACTTCTTCTCGCCGCATCAGGGATACGCGGCCAGCACACGACAGCGAGGGCGCGGCGGAAGAGTTCCGCGCTCATGGTCGAAGCGTTCCATGACAACGGCATCGAAGTGTGGCTCGACGTGGTTTACAACCACACCAGCGAAGGCGGGCGACGACGGGCCGACTTACAGTTATCGCGGCATCGACAACCAGTCCTACTATCTGTTGACCGGGGACCGCGGCCACTACCGCAACGACACCGGCTGCGGCAACACGCTGCGCTGCGATCATCCGGTGGTCCGCTCGCTGATTCTCGAGAGCCTTCTTTTCTGGATCACACAGAATGAACGTCGATGGCTTCCGCTTCGACCTCGCCTCGGTCTTCACGCGCAGGTCGGACGGCGGCATGGATCTGGATCACCCGTCGCTGATTGCCGATATCAGCTTCCTGGCGGCGCGCCACGGCGTGCGCATGATCGCGGAAGCCTGGGACATCGAAAGCTATCTGCTGGGCCGCGCTTTCCCGGGCATCAACTGGCGCCAGTGGAACGGCAAGTACCGCGACGATCTGCGCGATTTCGTGCGCGGCGTTCCGGGCGCGTGGGAGCACTGATGCAGCGGCTCTACGGGAGCGACGACCTGTTTCCGGACGACCTGGAAAACTCCTACCGGCCCTTCCAGAGCGTCAACTTCATCACCGCGCACGATGGCTTCTGCCTCTACGACCTGGTCTCCTACAACCACAAGCACAACGAGGCCAACGGGCACCGCAACACCGACGGCACCGACGATAACCGCAGTTGGAATTGCGGCTGGGAAGGCGACGAAGGCGCGCCCGCGGAAGTTCTCGCGCTGCGACGCCGGCAGGTGCGGAATTTCATGTGCCTGCTGATGCTCTCCAACGGCACGCCGATGTT
This sequence comes from Bryobacteraceae bacterium, assembly GCA_963770345.1. Taxonomy (GTDB): domain Bacteria; phylum Acidobacteriota; class Terriglobia; order Bryobacterales; family Bryobacteraceae; genus CAVYPH01. The sequence continues at coordinate 538,914 of CAVYPH010000006.1, forward strand.
CTGCGCCGGCGATGAGTTCCTGGACACGCGGGCGGGACAACAACAATCCCTACAACCAGGACAACGACATCAATTATCTCGACTGGGATCTGTTGCGGACCAATCACGATGTCTTCCGCTTCGTCCAGGGGATGATCGCATTCCGCAAGGCTCATCCCTCCATCGCGCGCAGCCAGTTCTGGCGCGAGGACGTCAGTTGGTATGGCGTGCGGCAAGGAGGTCGATCTTTCGCCGGAGGGACAGACGCTTGGCGTATTGCCTGCACGGCGCGCAGTCTGCACGATGCGGATATCTACGTGATGGTGAACGCCGGCGCGAACGAAGTGTGTTTCCAGATCCAGGAGGGCAAGCCCGAGGAGTGGCTTCTGGTGGCCGACACAAGCCTCCCAAGTCCGCACGATATTGCCGATCCCGGCGAAAAGCGGTTCGTCACGTCCTCCGATTATCTGGTTGGCGGCAGAAGCGTGGTGGTGCTGTGCCGGCCGAATCCTACGCACAACCTGGAACGCTCGCGGGAGGACGCACGTCAACCTTATGAGTGAACGATGCGAAATCGCCGGCCGAGGCTACTCGGATGGGTCGGATTATGTCTGTTGTGCTGGCGGTTTGCCGCGTTCGCCGGGCCTCCCGGCGAAACGAGTGTTTCTGTAGCAGTCTTGGATGATGCCCGGCGTCCACTTCCCGGTGTTCAACTGCAACTTAGAATTGGCGAAACCGTAATCGCTTCGGCTGATACGGATGAACAGGGCCACGCCGTGTTCACCGGCTTGAAATCCGCGCAGTACGTCCTCACGGCATCCAAGGAAGCTTACGAACCGTTGCGGACAACTGAGTTGGCCGCCTCCATGGAATTGACAATGGTTCCGACCGTGCCCCGCCGCGAAAGCATCGAAGTCAAAGGGACGACGGAACAGAGGTCGTCAGCGCCAAGCGAAGTATCCACGCAAACGGCCAAGGAACTTCCAGGCAGACCTCCCACAGTGGCCGATGCGCTCCCGTTGATCCCCGGAGTGGTCCGATCGCCCGGAGGCGGCCTCATACTCTCCGCCGCCGGCGAGCATCGAAGCTCGCTGATCATAAATTCAGCCGATGTCACGGACCCGGCCACCGGACAGTTTGGATTGACCGTACCAATCGACAGCGTCGAAACTTTGAATTTCTATCAGACGCCCTTCCTGGCTGAGTTCGGGCGGTTTTCAGCAGGGCTCGTCTCCGTGGAAACGAAGCGTGGAGGAGACAAATGGAAATGGGAATTGAACGATCCGTTTCCGGATTTTCGAATTCGCAGTTGGAAATTGCGGGGGCTACGCGATGCAACTCCGAGATTGAACGTAGAAGGGCCGCTCATCCCCGGGCGGCTCTATTTCTCCGAAGGATTCGAATACGAAGTTCGTAAGACAGAAGTCTATGAACTTCCCTTCCCCTACAATCAAAAAACGCAGGAAGGTATCAACTCCTTCGCCCAACTCGACTGGATTCCTTCTGCCAAACAATTAGTAACGGCAACCGTTCACGTGGCTCCGCAGCACCTCGGCTTTGTGAATATCAACTACTTTAACCCGGAACCAACTTCGCCCGACACGTTCACTCGCAACTACACCGCCACGGTGACAGACCGCCTGACAATTGGTGCAGGGCTGCTCCAGAATACGTTGTCCATGACTCGTTTCGACGCTCGCGTGTGGGGTCAAGGCCAGCAGGATTTGACCGTCACGCCAGGGGGCAATAGCGGAAATTATTTCGCTCAACAAAACCGCAACGCCTCCCGGCTGAGTTGGACGCCGGTGTACGATTTTGGCGCCGTCCATTGGCTTGGGACGCACAACATAAAAGCGGGCTCTTATCTGGCGGAGAGCATCGATAGCGGCCAGGTGAGCGAGCATCCGATCGATATTCTGAACTCAACTAACCAGCTACTCGAGCGCATTTCGTTTACCGCTGGACAGCCGTTTGAAAATCGGGACACGGAGTATGCCTTTTTCGCCCAGGACCACTGGATGGTCTCGCCGCGGCTGGGAATCGATTTCGGCCTGCGGGCAGAATCGCAGGAAGTGTCGGAGAGCCTCCGTCTGGCGCCCCGGGCAGGAATTTCGTGGAGTCCCTGGTCGAATACGATTGTTCGGGCAGGGTTCGGATTGTTCTACGACCGCGTTCCGCTAAACGTGTACTCCTTCGATCGTTATCCGAACCAGGTAGTGACCATGTTCGATCCTGCGGGTCAAATCTCGGCTGGACCATTTCTCTATGAGAACGGCCTTGGAACAGTTGACGTGCGGACACCCTTCGTTTTTCGAAAATCTGTCGCGGGCAATTTCTCGCCGAGCAGCGCCACCGGAAGCGTGCAGGTGGAGCAAACGCTCTCGGAGCATTTGAAACTCCGGATCGGCTACATGCAGAGTCAATCGTCGGGCTTGGTGCTGCTGAACTCGGTCGCGCCGGATCCGGCGACTGATACGGGCGCTTACTTACTCTCCGGCAACGGCCAATCGCGGTACCGGCAGTTCGAAGCCACCGCGCGGGTCCGATTAAACGACAAGCGGCAATTGTTCTTCTCCTACGTGCGCGCCCGGGCTCGCGGTGACTTGAACGATTTCGCCAATTACCTGGGCAGCTTTCCCGCACCGATCATTCGCCCGAATCAATTCGGCAATCTCCCAACCGAGCTGCCCAATCGATTCCTGGCTTGGGGGCTCCTCCAACTTCCAGCCGGATTCCGGATCGCCCCAATGTTTGAGTTTAGAAGCGGATTCCCGTACGCCGTGACCGACGCTCTGCAGAGTTACGTGGGAATCCCCGACGCGAACCGCTTCCCTTCATTTCTCTCGGCGGACGCGCGAGTATCCAAGGACTTCAAGATCAATCCTAAGTACACCCTTCGATTCTCGATCAGCGGCTTTAATCTCACCAACCATTTCAACCCTGAAGCGTTTCACGCGAACGTGGCCGACCCGGCTTTCGGGCTTTTCTTCGGTCAGAGAGGACGGCGCTTCACAGCCGATTTTGATGTCATTTTCTAGGGTCGCCGCGCTCCTTCTCATCACGTCGATGGCCGTACTCGTACATGGCTACCACCTCGGGGCCGACGATGCGGCGATTTACGTGCCGGCGATAAAGAGCATAGCCGACCCCGGTCTTTATCCTTTCGGTTCTGAGTTTTTCATGACCCACGCCCACCTGTCGTTCTTTGCGAACCTCGTGGGAGATTCCGCGCGGCTCACCAGGCTGCCGATTGATTTCGTGATCTTCGCCTGGCACGTGATCTGCATCTTCCTCTTGCTTTTGGCGTCGTGGCGCCTCGGCGGTGTGTGCTTCCAAAACGCATCCGCGCGATGGGGTGGGGTTGTATTGATCGCGGCATTGCTGACCGTTCCAGTGGCAGGTACGGCGTTGGTGATCATGGATCCGTATCTCACGGCCCGATCCCTGTCCACACCGGCGACCATATTTGCCATCACTTCGTATCTTTCAAACCGTACAAGGCAGACTCTCGCGTGGTTGCTGCTCACGGCTTTGATACACCCGCAAATGAGCGTTTACGTTGCGATATTCCTCGGCTGCCTGGCGTTGGCTCGCCGCCGCGTTGCGTCTCCGGAGCATTCCCTCGCGTTCGCCTCCGCGTCGGGGCTTCCATTCTTGTTTCCATTTCAACCGGCGCACGGCGCGGCCCGGGATGCTTTGTTCTCGCGCACCTACTTCTTCGTCGGTAACTGGGCCTGGTATGAGTGGACCGGAATCTTCGCGCCTCTCGCTCTTTTGTGGTGGATATCTTCGACCAGTCCTAGAGGCGTCAAGCCCGCTTTTCGAACTTTGAGCCGCGCGCTGATTCCATTCGGACTGCTGTTCACTGCAGCCGGTGTGCTGGTGGGCATCCCCTCCTGGCTAGAGAATTACACTCGCCTGCAACCGATGCGAGCATTCCATCTCGTATATATTGTCTTCTTCGTCCTCCTTGGTGGACTAATGCAGGAGTACGTGTTGCGAATCGGTGTTTGGCGCTGGCTCGGCCTTTTCCTGCCGCTGGCAATCGGCATGTGGTTTCTTCAGCAGAGCTCTTTTCCCGCAAGTTCGCATGTGGAGTGGCCGGGCTCCCGCTCCGGGAATAACTGGACTTCCGCGTTTCTCTGGATCCGCGGCCACACTCCGAAAGACGCCGTCTTCGCTGTCGACCCGAACTACATGCTCAGTCCGGGAGAAGACATGCATGGCTTCCGGGCCGTGGCCGAGCGGAGTGTATTGGCCGACTCCGTCAAAGATAGTGGAGCGGTATCGCTTTTTCCGCAGCTTGCGGATGAGTGGAAGCGCGAGACTCAGGCGGAGAGCGGTTGGAAGAATTTCCATCCCGAGGACTTTGCAAAATTGGCGGCAGAGTATCCCGTCACGTGGATTCTCACCCGCAGTCCCGGCCCGATCGGCGCGATCTGCCCATATGAAAACCGGGAGCTCGTTGTTTGTCGAATCGGTTTGCGCCCTTAGTTGGATCGGCCGCCGCATCATAGAATTGAAGAAGGTTGAGAGCATGGCGTCCCATTCCAGATTCGCGGCGGCACTGGCCCTTGCTGCCGTCTTTGTGCTGAATGCCCGGAGCGCGCCCCCGCCTCCCGTGGCGAAGCGCGTCGAACATCGAGAAATCCGGCACGAGACCACGGTCGTCGACAACTACCATTGGCTGCGCGAAAAATCGAACGCCGAAGTAATCGAATATCTCCAAGCGGAGAACGCCTACACCGAAGCGGTCACAAGAGATCTGAAGCCATTTGAAGAAACACTCTACAAAGAGATACTGGGCCACATCAAGCAAACCGATCTGAGTGTGCCGGTCCGGCGTGGCGCCTTTCTATACTATTCGCGCACCGAAGAAGGAAAGCAGTATTCCATCTATTGCCGCACGAAGGTCAACCCGGACGCAAAAGAAGAAGTGCTGCTCGACCTGAACCAACTAGGCCATGGTAAAACATTCGTTGGGCTTGGCGCGTTCGTGCTTAGCGACGATCAAAATCTTCTTGCCTACACCATCGATAACGACGGATTTCGTCAATACCATCTTCACGTCAAGGATCTGCGAACGGGTGAGAATCTGCCGGACACAATGGAGCGAGTGGACGGTGTTCAGTGGGCGACCGACAACCGGACTCTATTCCTCACCACCGAAGATGTCGTAACCAAGCGTTCGGATCAGCTTTGGCGCCACACGCTGGGCCAGACGGTGTTCGCCCCTGTCTATCACGAAAAAGACGAGCTATTCCAGATTGAGCTGAGCAGGAGCAGGGACGAGCAATATCTGTTCCTCGAGATCACGAGCACCGACACCGCCGAGGTGCGCTATCTGCACGCTAGTCAGCCGCAGGGCAATTTGAATGTCTTCCTGCCCCGTGAGAAGAAGCACCGCTACGATGTCGACCATCGCGAAGACCTGTTCTACATCCGAACCAACAAAGGCGCCAAGAATTTTCAGATAGTCACCGCGCCCGAAAGCGACCCCAGCCCGAAGAATTGGAAGGTATTCATCCCGCACGATGACGCTGTGCTTGTCCAAGGGATCGAGCTTTTCCGTGACTTCGCCGTCGCCATCGAGAAGACAAATGCTCTAAGCCGGATGCGAGTGTACGACTTCAAGTCCGGGAAGTGGAAGGCCATCCCGCTTCCCGAGCCCGTATATTCCGCGTTTCCGGGCAGCACGCCGGACTACGACTCGAAGACATACCGCTACAATTACGAGAGCCTGATTACGCCTTCGAGCGTTTTCGATTACGACACTCAAAGCGGCCAGCCGGCGCTTCTCAAGCAGACGGAAGTATTAGGCTACGATCCTTCGCAATATGTCTCGGAGCGCCAGTGGGCCACCGCGCGTGATGGCGTAAAGGTGCCCCTCTCCATCGTCTACAAAAAAGGATTCAAGCGCGACGGCAAAGCGCCGCTCTTTCTCTATGCCTACGGCTCGTACGGACACGGCACGGCGCCGAGATTCTCCAGTTCGCGGCTGTGCCTTCTCGACCGCGGAGTGCCCTACGTGATCGCACACATCCGCGGAGGAGACGAGATGGGTGAAAGATGGCACGAGGACGGCATGCTGATGAAGAAGAAAAATACGTTCAACGATTTCATCGACAGCGCCGAATATCTCATCAAGGAAAACTGGACTTCAGCGGATCGCCTCCTGATCGAAGGTGGCAGCGCGGGTGGATTGTTGATGGGAGCTGTGGTCAACATGCGTCCTGACCTTTTTCGGGCCGTTCACGCCGGTGTGCCTTTCGTCGACGTAATGAACACCATGATGGACACCTCGTTGCCGCTGACCGTCGGCGAATATCTGGAGTGGGGCGACCCCAATGAGAAATCGGCATACGAGTACATGAAGACGTACAGCCCCTATGACAACCTCGAGAAACGAGCCTACCCCGCCATGCTCGTCACCACGAGTCTCAACGACAGTCAGGTGATGTACTGGGAGCCGGCGAAGTATGTAGCGAGAATGCGGACATTGAAGACCGATTCGAATCCGCTTCTACTGAAGATCAAGATGGATCCAGCAGGCCACGGGGGCGCATCAGGCCGCTACGACCGCCTAAAGGATCACGCCTTCGAATACGCATGGATGTTGTCACAAGTCGGAATCTCGCGATGACGGCGTTCAGTCCGGAACAATTCCTTTCCACCCTTGCACTCATCGGGGCGGTGATCGTTGTCTCGGCACTCTTGTCGGGATTGATTGAGAAAACTGCTCTTCCGCAAGTAGCGGTTTTCCTCGGCTTGGGCGCCGCAATTGGACCAGCCGGGTTGAACCTCATGAATGTGGACGTGCATTCACCGATTCTCAGGGTTGTCGGAACCCTGAGCCTCGTGCTGGTGCTGTTTACGGATGCGGTTTCTCTCAATTTGCCGGATGTTCGGAAACATCGATTGTTGTCCTTTCTGGTACTCGGTCCTGGAACAATGTTGTCGGCCCTATTGATCGCAATGTTCGCCTGGTGGCTGCTGGGCCTTCCACCTGCGGCGGCTTTGATTCTCGGGGCTTCGCTCGCATCAACGGACCCCGTGATGCTGCGATCGTTACTGGCCAAGCCGGGCGTTGACCCCGGTGTACGCCAGGCACTCAAGTTGGAAGGAGGAATGAACGACGCCGTACTGCTCCCGATGGTGTTGGTGGGCATGACCCTGCTCGGCGAGGGCCATTCGCCTGCGGCAGGAGAGTGGGGCCGCTTGGCGATGAACATCCTCATTCTCAGCCCGGCGGCCGGAACCGTCGTAGGTCTCGCCGGCGGTGGGAATGTTGGAGCTGGTAAGAAAGCGAATCGGAGTACGGCGGGACTACGAGTCCATCTACTCTCTCGGTGTTGCCTTCGCTGCGTTTGCCGCGGCTGAATCGGTGCACGGGAGCGGTTTTCTGGCGGCCTTCGCAGCCGGCCTGACAATCTCTGCACTGGATGTCGAACTCTGCGATTGCTTCCTCGAGTATGGAGAGACCACGGCCGAGATGGCGCTGATGTTTACGTTTGTGCTGTTCGGAATGTCGGTGATCTGGACAGGACTCGGCATCGTCGGGACAGCGACGTTGTTGTTCGTAGCCGCAGTACTTGCCGCGCGTCCGTTGGCGTTCATTCCGGCGCTACTGCCCGCCAGCCTTTCGTGGAAGAATCGGGCGCTGATCGCGTGGTTTGGTCCGCGAGGCTTGAGTTCCCTGCTGCTCGTGTTGCTTCCCGTATTCGCCGGGTTACCCGAAAGCGAGCACCTTTTGACTATCTGTTGCCTGGTCGTACTGTTCTCGGTCGTATTACATGGCCTTTCGCCAAGCCTTTTGATCAAGCCGCCTCGTGATACTCCGCGGGACGCCCCTCAAGAGTCTCCTCAGCTCACTCCCGATCCTGAGGCCGCTGCCTCCGGCCAGCAGTGCTCACTATCAGGAGGGGATTGTAGCCAGGTCGAAGCACCGCCAACTCCAGAGCCAAGCCACGCGGAGTACATCTCTATTGCTGAAGTGAAAGCCCGGCAAGAGCATCCCGATCAGATCGTCATCGTCGATGCGCGCACCGAAAGAACGTACGATGAGAGCGACCAGGAGATTCCGGGTGCGGTTCGTATCTCACCGGAACAGTCCGTCAGAACGGCCACCCATCTTGATCTTCCGAAGAACGCGGTTCTCGCGGTACTCTGTGCTTGACCAAACGAAGCCACAAGCGCCCGGGTGGCGCGAGAACTCAGAAGGGCCGGTTGGGAGAAAGCACGAGCGTTGCGAGGTGGATGGAATGCGTGGATCAACGAAGGAATGCCCCACCGGAAGAGGCCCGGATGAGCCCAAGCTCCAGATCGAATACAATCACTGGATCGGCATAGTTATGAAAGTCTTTCCGCTCATCCTGTTGATCGCTGGCATTGCCGCCGCGCAGACGCAGAACCCGCTAGCCTCGGATCGTGCTGCCGCCGATGTTGGCAAAGGGATGTTCCGGGTCTACTGCGTCGGCTGTCACGGTATCAACGGCCAGGGTTCACGCGGACCGGATCTCCGCAGCACGCAACACCACGACGATCAGGAACTTTTCACCACCATAGCAAAAGGAAGTCAGGGAAGCGAAATGCCCTCGTTCGAGGGATCGATCGACGAAAATGGAATCTGGCGGCTGGTTACCTATATCCGCTCCATTTCGAAACCCGACGACGCCCCCCTCACCGGCGATTCCACAAATGGCGAAAAACTCTTCTGGGGCAAAGGCGGATGTGGCGCTTGCCATCGTGTGAATAGCCGCGGAGGCCGTCTCGGTCCCGATCTCAGCAAAATCGGCCGTACGCGTACCCGCGTCTACCTGCGTGAATCCATCTCAACGCCCGATGAGGATATCGCCCCCGGTTATGGCACAGTTTCGGTTGTCACGCGCGATGGCAAAAACATCACCGGCGTGGAACGCAGTTTCGACAACTTCACCGTTCAGTTGATGGACTCGTCTGAAACCTTCCACTCCTTCGATCGAAGCGAAGTGCAATCTGTCAAGCGCGAGAATCGCTCGCTGATGCCCAAGAGTTCTTTGTCTGATTCGGAAATAGACGACGTGATCGCATGGTTCGTCAAACTCGGCGCCACAAAGGCAAAACAATGAAATCGCTTCTTCTCATATTGCTCGTCCCGCTACTCCTGCCCGCCCAGGTGACGCAAGAGAAACTCCGGGCCGCGCAAGACGATCCCAACACCTGGCTCATGTACGGCCGCGATTATCAGGCCACGCGCTACAGTCCGTTATCGCAAATAGACACGTCGAACATCGCGCGCCTTACTCCCGCTTGGATTCGCCAAGCCCGCGCATCCGAGCCGTTTGAAGCCACGCCGCTCGTCTTCGACGGAATGATGTACGTCACCGGCGCGGACAACCACGGCATGGCGCTCGATCTGCTCACGGGGAAGGAAATCTGGAGCTATGGAAAGGCCATTCCCAAGGGCGTACAAGGTTGCTGCGGAACCGTGAATCGCGGCTTCGCCGCGCTGGGCAATCGCCTGTTCAAGGTCAACTACGAAGCCAAGATCGTCGCCCTGGATTCAAAAACGGGCGAACAACTCTGGGAAACCGTCATCGACGATTTCAAGAAAGGCTACTCGGCGACCGTAGCGCCGATCGTCGTCAAGAACCTGGTCGTCATCGGAATCGCCGGAGCCGAATTCGGCACGCGCGGCTTCGTCGACGCCTACGACGCTGATACGGGCAAGCGCGTCGTGGCGCTTCTACACCGTGCCCGAACCCGGCGAGCCTGGCGGAAACACCTGGAAGTCCGACGCCTGGCAGCGGGGCGGCGGATCCACGTGGGTTACCGGCTCCTACGATCCCGAACTCAACCTCATCTACTGGGGCACCGGCAATCCCGGCCCCGACATGAACGGCGACGTCCGTCCCGGCGACAATCTTTACACCTGCAGCATGATCGCGCTGGATGCAGACACAGGAAAACTGAAGTGGCACTATCAATTCACGCCGCATGATGTCCACGATTGGGATGCGACGGAAGATCCGGTGCTTGCCGACCTCACCATCGGCGGTAAGAAAGTTAAAGCGTTGCTCCACGCCAATCGCAACGGCTTCATGTATGTACTCAATCGCGCTGACGGAAAATTTATCACCGCCAAACCATACACCGAAGTCTCCTGGGCATCAGCCATTGCCCCGGACGGCAAACCGATGCTCATCCCCGGTCAGGATCCAAGCGACGAGGGCACTCGCGCGTGTCCCGGACTCGGCGGCGGCCACAACTGGCAGCCGACCGCTTTCAACCCGCGGATCGGACTCTACTACTTCGGCTCGTCTGACGGCTGCGAGCTGTTCTATAAAACGAAACAGGATTACGTCGAAGGCCTCTGGTATCAACTCAGCACTACCGGGCCCGTGCCGAAGCTGCATAACAAAGGATCAATCATTGCGGTCGATGCCACCACGGCCGCAACCAAGTGGCGCTATGAAATGCTGCGCTCCCCAAGCGGCGGAATGCTCACCACCGCCGGTAATCTCCTGATCACGGGCGATCAGTTCGGCTATCTAATCGCGCTCGATGCGCGCACCGGCAAACTGCTCTGGAAATTTCAAACCGGGGGCTCCATCGGAGCCGGTCCTATCAGCTATTCATTTCGCGGCAGGCAATACATCGCCGTTGCCGCATCCGGCGCTGTGATCGCCTTCGCGCTTCCGCAATGATTTTCTTTCTACTGGCGGCGTTGACGATACCGCTGCAATTCAATCGAACGGTAGTAGAGCCCGCTACACCACCGCCCGGCGTTATCGTCGAAACCCATCCCGTGGCCGAGGGCTTAAGACTCACGTTCCACTCCGACACCGGATCTATAGATCCCGGCTCACAAATAGTTGTCCCCGGCGGATCCACGGCAATCGAGATATCCCGCCACCGCCCCGATGGCCGCATCGATCACCTTCCATACGTGATCAAACACGACAGCGCCACGGGCCGTATCGATTGGTTTACGCATTACCGCGCCGAAGGAATCCTCTACATCAGCCCCTGCCGGACGCAAATCATCGCGACAGACGCGAACGGAGACGGCGTCTTCGACACCATCAATCTAGGCAAGAGCTTCCAGCTCTGCGGCCATCAACTCACTGTCAAATCGATCGCACCGGACGGGGCATCGGTAACGTTTGACGTAACGCGTATCGTACCCAGAATCGGACAACCCATCCCCCAATTCACCCTCACCACTACCGCGGGGGAAAAAATCAGTTCGTTAGATCTCCGGGGGAAACCGACGCTTCTCGACTTCTGGGCAACGTGGTGCGACACCTGCGTGCGGGAAATGCCGGAACTTCCGAAACTAAACCTGGACATCATCTCCATCAACATCGACCCGCCGGGTCATCTGCCCAAATCGCTCCCGCCGTGGACGCAAGTGATGTCCGGAATTGGAACCGCCGACGCCACCTGGCAAATCTTCCAATCGTTGACCAAGGATGGATCTCTCCCTCTGTATGTCCTGATCGACGAAAACGGAATCATCCGCCAAGCCGGCCCCACCCTTCCTGCGCGCGAGTAGCCGCGTCATTAGGGCAGCCGGACAGTCTGTCCATCACGTGTCGCCCGTGACGCCGCAACAGCCACGGCAAGCGATTCCACTCCGTCAGCCAGACCCGGCTCGGGGGTTATGTCATGCGAGACTGCGTGCAGCATGTGGCGCCAGAGTTCGCGGTACGATTCCAGGAAGGTTCCTCCGTGCTTTCGTGCACGGATCGCATCTGGAAAACGTGATATCGCCCGTAGGATTCCCGCCGCACGAACTCCAGCGCTGCCTGCCAAGTGGTGGGTTTCGACCATCTCCAGGCCGTCGTAACGGTACAGCGAACCGCCGGCACGAGCCTTCGACCCAAGTATCTCAACCTCGTACTGCTCCGCCGCGCACAGGCTGATGCAGGTGTTCACCAACGCACCGCAGGTCATGCGGCCACATATGACGGAGCTTTGGTCGTGCATAGAGATATTGCGGCTTGTACCCGAAACCTCCGCAACGCGTGAGCCCAACAAATGAGCCCAAAGATCATAGTGATGCACCCCCAACTCGATCACGCTGCCGCCTCCCAGCGTGCGGTCTCTGCGGTGCCCCGGACCGTCCGGTGTCAGCATCTGAGGCGTGCTCGCGAGGCAGTGGAGAATCTCGATTTCACCCAGACGGCCTTCTCGCAATAGATGCCTCAACGCCCGGATGGATCTCAGAAAACGGAGGTTGTACGCCACACAAACCTTGACGTTGTATACTCGCGATTTCTCCAGCAGAAGAACGGCGTCCTCGAGCGTGGCAGTAACCGGCTTCTCCAGGACAACGTGTTTTCCTGCCTCCATGGCCGCGAGTGTAATCTCCAGATGTGAGGCCGGCGGAGTTAGAATCCCAATCACGTCAATACCGGGAAATTCCAACAACTGGCGATAGTCCGCGAAGGTGGCCTTCACACCCCGTGCTGCCGCATCAGCGAGGCGTTTATCGTCGACGTCGGCGACGGCCAACAGTCGAGCCTCGGGCAGGCTGAGCACGGCAGGCGCATGTAAGGTTCCCGCATAGCCCATTCCGATCAACCCCACTCCAAACGGTGGAGATTTCATTCGCTGGTCCCCGTAACATCGCGCCCCATTTCAAAAATAATCCCTGTTAGATAGGCAGATTGCCAAAGCACCAGTAGCGCGATTCTCGCAGGCAGGTTCCCCAGCTTCAACCGGACGACCGCCCGAAACACTTTCACGTAATACGCCAGCGAACTCAAGCCGCGGTTGGATGAGGGCCGCCGGGAGCGAATCCGATGGAACCGGTATGCCCCGCGCCCATAGGCGAAATGCCGCCGTAGGAATCCCTGCATCGTGAGTGGGCTGTGGTGGATGACGGTGGCTCCCTCAACGTATTTAGACTCTCCCGGCAAATTCAGCCAGCGATCGCAAAACTCCCGGTCTTCGGAGATCCGCAAGTGCTCGTTAAAACCACCCATCCGAAGAAACTCTTCGCGCGGGGCTACCAGGTTTGTAGCGCGGAAAAAGTAGAGACTACCCGGCCGCGCTATTTGGTAATCGAGGATCACCCTTATGAACACTTCACTCACTTCGGAATAGAGATTATCTGCGTCGGCGTTCAGCAACGCGCCTCCCAATATCGTCTTCGGCGAAATGTTTTGACAGGCGTCTTCGAATTTCGCCAGCCAACCGTTCGTCGCACTGCAGTCGTCGTCGAGAAATACCAGATACTTCCCGCTGGCTCGCCGCGCGCCTGCATTCCGCGCACGTGCTGGACCCGCATTCGCCTGATGCAGCACCAGCACTTCCGCTGCTTCCGCGTACTCCCGCAGATCCACCGGAGGCTGGCTTCCATCATCCACAACGATTATTTCGTAGCACCTGTGCGGGTATCCTCGCCCCAGGGATTCAATGCATTCCCGCAGCATTTCTGGCCGGTTGTAGGTGGGAATCACCACGGAAAACATCATGAGGAGACACTTCTAGCATAGTCAACATAATCGGGAGCTATCATAATTGACGATGACCGCACGACCCGCCAATCAGCAAGACGCCGGCTCGATCGCCGGCATCTACAATGAAGGCATTGAGGACCGAGTCGCGACCTTCGAAACCCGTCTGCGGACAAGTGACGACATCCGCCGCTGGTTCGACGGCATCCATCCGGTTGTGATCGTCGAAGACAACGGCAAGGCAATCGCATTCGCCGCGGCATCTCAGTACCGTCCGCGCGAATGCTACGCCGGGATAGCCGAAGTGTCGGTGTACGTCGCTCGCGACGGGCGCCGCCGCGGAGCCGGACGCCTCGCTCTCAGCGCCCTCATCGAAGCCGCTCAAGCCGCCGGATATTGGAAACTTCTTTCCCGGGTCTTTCCGGAAAACAAGGCAAGCCTGAGTATGATTGCCACGCTAGGTTTTCGCCAGGTTGGCGTTTACGAGAAACATGGACAACTCGACGGCGTGTGGAAGGACGTGGTGATTGTCGAGCGCCTGATTCCCGAAAATCTCCGCTGATTAAACCGCGCCCTGCCGGCCCCGAATGAGGAGGTATCCCAGACCCGCCAACGCCAATCCAACCAAGCCGGCTCGGACTGGGATGGCGGAATTAACCGTGGAGGCCGTGCTGAACGCCTTCGCTCTGGCCCTTGGCGAAAAGAACGAGACCTTTCGCTCGGTTGATGATTTCAACGTAGCTAATGCGACTCCCCTGCTCAGATCCAACGGTGAGTTCGTTCTGTTCCAGTCCTACAGCCTCGTTGAAGCGCTCTATGAATCGCCGTTCTACTGGATGGTGATTGACAAGGCGTATGCGTCGACTGCAATGCAAAACCGGGGGCGCTTTACGGAAACCTTCTGCCGTGATCGGCTCGAGTTGGTTTTCGGCAAGGCGCGCGTCCACACGAACGTGGATATTTTCGAATCAAAGGCGAGGAAGGTCGGTGAAATTGACGTTCTCGTGCTCTTTGGCGACCGTGCAGTCATCGTTCAGGCCAAATCGAAGCGGCTGACGCTGGAATCGCGTAAAGGCAATGATGGCCGGATTCGAGATGATTTCAAGAAGAGCGTCCAAGATTCGTACGATCAGGGGCTCACGTGTGCTCAAAAGATTACTGACCCCCAGGTCAAGCTGGTTGGGCCCGACGGTCGGGAGATCCCTATTCCAGACCGGGTGTCCGAGATCTACATTCTGTGCGTGGTCGCCGACCACTATCCCTCACTCCACTTTCAGTCCCGCCAGTTTCTTAAGTACACACAAACCGACGTCATCCAGGCTCCTATGGTGCTGGATGTTTTTACGCTAGATGCAATCACAGAGATGCTCCCTTCGCCGCTGCGTTTTCTTAGCTATATTAACCGCCGGGTCGGCTACACGGAACGGCTGATGGCATCGCACGAGACGGTCATCCTTTCCTATCACCTGAAGAAGAACCTGTGGATTGAGGAGAACGTCGACATGCTGATGTTGGGAGATGACATCTCCGTGGACCTCGACGTTGCCATGGCGGTGCGGCGCGACGGCGTGAATGGTCAGCGGACGCCTGATGGTATTCTCACTAGGGTGAATTCGACCAGCGTCGGGTGCATCATCACTGCCATTGAGAGCCGTCCCGAGATTGGAGTCATCGATTTCGGTTTCCTGCTGCTGGCTATGAGTGGAAAGGCGACAACAGACGCAAGTACGGGCATCGATCGGGCCGCCAAACTGGCGTGCAGAGATGGACAGACACACGACATTTCCCTCGGGTTCGATTCGCCCAAGAGTGGATTCACAGTGCATTGCGGCGTCGATCCGTTATCGGTGGCGGAGGCTCGACTACGGGGCCACTGCGAGCTTCGTAAATATCATCAAAAGGCGAAGACCTGGTTCGGTGTCTGCCTTCATCCAAGCGATCAATCACTGAGGTTCGGGTTCAAGCTCGATTATGAGTGGCAACAGGATACCCGTCTGGAACGAGTGGCGAACGACGCTTCCCAGCCTGCCAATCTCAGCCAAGCAATTGAGGCGAGCACAAAGCGGTCGAAAGTTGGACGCAACGATTCGTGTCCATGTGGCAGCGGGCGCAAGTACAAGAGGTGCCACGGCCAATGAACGGGCTGAGACAGCCCTTGGCAACAATGCTCCTATTGAAAGTCAAAAAGTCGAAGCATGAGGCATGAAGGTTCGTCACTTGACCGCATAACGCCCATGTCGTGGAAATGACGAGCGCGGTGCTATCCGGAAGCCCCGTTGTAGGAAGTAATTCCGTCGGGGATGTTGTTTCATTGAACTCCGTTTCAGGGCCTGCGGATCGCGAAATACTAGAACCTGATTCGCGCAGACGAACTAAATGACGCCATCTGCTGGCGCTGTCTGCTCCGTTGCGATACTGTTTACAATCGTGCCTTCCGCAGATCACGTACCATATGAGAGGAGAACCTGATGGCTGACGTATTCATTTCCTATTCGGCTGATGCCAAGAAGGTGGCGGAGAGCCTGGCCGATTCGCTCCGAAAAGAAGGGGTGGCTACTTGGAGTGATTTCGCGAACATCAGCCCCGGTGAGCGAGTATACGACCAGCTTCAACAAGCGCTCGACCAGGCCAGGGTCTATCTTCTCATCGTTGGCCCACGAAACCTGATGCGCGAGTCGCAAGACCGCGAATGGCAAGGCGCCCTTGAGCGCACGTGGACCGATCCTGACAAGCGAATCATCCCCGTGCTGGTCGGCCATGCGGAAGCTCCGGCATTTCTCAGAAATTGGCCCTCGTTCAGATTCCGGCCGGGCCGCGGCGAATCGGCTTTGGTCAAGAAATTGGTGGAAATTATTAAGACAGACCGGCCTAGAGAGGAATCGGCCGTTCGCTTGGGCAGCGATTGGCGAAAACGTATCCATGCGCTGGAAAGCACCGCGAATCAATTGAAATCTCAGGAAGATCCGTCGCTCGCCAAGAGACATTAAGGGAATTGCCACCCGCAAGGCACACTCGCCAACATTTCGGTCAGGGTTCGCTCGCGTTCGACCGGGCAACCTCCGTTTTCATTAATTGCGCGTATGACGAAGATTTTCGGCCGCTCTTTGATGCGGTTGTGTTTGCCTCTGTGTGCTGTGGATTCATGCCGCGCAGCGCATTGGAAACCGGGACTGTGGCGGAACCCCGCGTAATGCGAATTTTGCAAGCCCTCATCGAGTCGAAGTATTCGATTCACGATCTTTCGAGGTGTAAGGGGGAAGGCGATGAGAACCTGGCTCGGTTCAATATGCCCCTCGAACTCGGGATGGCCATGGCTCATCGGCGCCTCTCACGCCGTGCCGCGGACAGACACGACTGGCTTGTGCTGGCGCCGCTCGGCCATCGATATCAGGCTTTTATTTCGGATATTTCGGGTTTCGATCCGGGTATGCATGATGGATCGATGCCGGCAATTGTGACAACCGTCATGACTTGGCTTGCGACGAGGCGGGACGCGGTGCGGACTCCTAATCCACAGCAGGTCATTTCTCTGCTTCCCGAGTTTGATGAGGAGATTCGCGCGTTGAGGGGCATTTGGGGTCCATTTCCGCCGTGGGCTGATATCGTGCTTGCTGGTCTGAAGATCGCGAAGCAGTTCGAGACGGAAATATGATGTCCGCATCCGTCGTCGCGAAAGCCCCTTCTCACTGAGACTCGGCGCCCTATACAGTTTCGTTCTCGCGGATCTGAGACTCGATTTCCTCAGCGTGAGAGCGCGCGTAGGCCCAAGCGTTCACCAGATCCTCGGCCCGCAGATTCGGATAGGCCGCCAGCAAGGCCTGCTCGCTGGTACCGAGACGCCGGGCTTGCTCGAGAGCCCAAACGGGAATCCGTGTTCGCACGATACAAGGCTCGCCGCCGCACACATCCGGACGCGAGTCGATACCTGGGAAATCATCATCCAGCTCCCTGCGCGACGGAGCCGGCAACATTTTCTCGAAATCGCTCAAGCCCGCCATGGCATTCCCCCATTCATTGTCGCTGATGCTTGAGGGCTTGTAAGCCGGCCGCTCGTCCTTAGGGTTCTTGTTTCCGTCCAGTAGCGAGTGAAATTCCCCTTGATTACCGAATGGCTCTGAGCTACTCTTATATCGGTTACCGAGGAGAGTGCCGCTTTGAGCAAGCCATCCGACTTGATTCAGGGAACGCTGGACCTACTTCTGCTTAAGCTTCTGGCTCTGGAGCCCCTTCATGGGTGGGCCATTTCGATTCGTCTACGCCAAGTTTCCGGAGACATTCTCCAAGTCAGCGACGGGTCTCTCTATCCTGCCTTGCATAAGTTGGAGCAGCAGGGCTGGATTCAGTCGGAATGGAAAGCTACTGAGAATAATCGTCGAGCAAAGTTTTATAGACTGACGCGTCCTGGGCGGAAACAGTTAGCTGCGGAGTCCGCAGACTGGCAGCGTTTGTCCGGCGCAATTTCTCGCGTCGTTAGTCTTGAGGAGGCATGAAGTGTCTCTTGAACGATGGCCATTGGCATTTCGTCTGCGGCTCCAATCTCTCTTTCGCCGCCGCCGCGTAGAAGCGGAATTAGACGAGGAACTGCAGTCTCACCTTGAATGCTCAACAGAGAGCAACATCGCCAAAGGAATGAGCCGAGAGGAGGCTCGCAACCAAGCGTTGAGGGCGATGGAAGGCTACGAGCAGAAGAAAGAAGAGTGCCGTGACTTACGCGGTGTGAACTGGATAGAAAACATCGTTCGAGATATTCGCTACGGATTGCGCATGCTGCGGCGCAGCCCGGTATTCACTGCGGTAGCCATTTTGTCGTTGGCGCTGGGTATCGGCGCAAATTCGGCAATTTTCAGCCTCATCGATACACTTCTCCTTCGACCGCTGCCGGTTTCGCATCCAAAAGAGCTGCGAAACCTATTCCTGAGACTGCCTGAGCGTCCGCAGCCTTTCGTTAGCTATCCAATGTTCCAAGCGCTGCAAGCTCACAACGAGGCGTTCACATCGCTAGCGGCTTGGTCAAATCACCGCTTCCAGTTGGCTTCTGGCGATGAGGTAATCCATATAGACGGAGAGCTAGCGAGTGGAAGCTATTTCTCAATGCTCCATGTTCCGCCCGCATTGGGCCGTATGTTCACGGAGGCAGACGATCACCCCTTCGGGGGTAAGGACGGTCCTGTTGCGGTCGTCAGCGATCGATTCTGGGACCGCCACTTTCAAAGATCACCCTCGGCGGTTGGTAGCGGCATCGTACTTGATCAAATCCGTTTCACCGTCATAGGCGTGATGCCGCCAAACTTCTTTGGCGCTGAGATTGGAACACATCCCGAGGTGTGGATACCCATTTCTTTTGCCGGCAGAGTAGGTGATTCAGGCTGCATTGCCAGTCGCAACTGCTGGTGGCTGACCGTGATGGGCCGCATGAAGCCAGGAATAACGGCAGACCAGGCGAACGCACACCTTGGGACAATCAGCAGCGAGGTATTGAAGGAAACCACACCGCCGGGCTTCAACGCCACCATGCAGAAGCGATATCGCTCGTACACCTTCACGAGCAATTCCGGAGAACAGGGTTGGTCGTTTCTCCGGCTTCAATTCAGCGATCCAATCCTAATCTTAACGATTCTGGTTGCCTCAGTGCTTCTCATTGCTTGCGCCAATATGGCGAGTCTGCTGCTGGCCAGGGCATCTACACGGCATCGTGAGATTGCTGTGCGGCTTTCGATCGGCGCGGCGCGGCACCGCATCGTGCGGCAACTGCTGACAGAGAGTGTGCTGCTTTCCCTGGCGGGAGGTCTGGCCGGAATCTTCTTTGCGTTTTGGTTGAACCGCATTCTGATGGCGTTCGTATCGTCCACGCAACGCCATGGACCCGGGCAGTTCACTCACCTGGAGCTTCAACTGGATTGGAGAGTGTTGCTGTTCACGTTTGCCGTGGCGTCCGTCTCCGGGATCATATTTGGGTTGGCGCCTGCTTTGCGATCGACGAGAGTGGACATTGCTTCCTCATTGAAGGAGACTGTTCACAACGTTCGGGGAAACATAAGCCCATTTCTGTTGGACCGGCTGTTGTTGGCTTTTCAAACGGCGGTGTCTGTCGTTCTGGTGGCTGCTGCCGGCCTCCTCGCAGGCAGCCTCTATCGCCTGCTTACAGTAAATTATGGTTTCAATCTGGCCAACGTTTCGTTGATTGGTATCGATGTTGACAAACGGCCGGAGAAAGGCCCGGCACTAATCGACTTGTACGCCCGAATCCTGGAAAGAGCGAATGGACTGCCCGACGTGAAGGCAGCGAGCCTCTTGTCGCATGTTCCGCTGACTTTCCCTGGCTGGTCCGAAAAAGTCCGTGTTCCAGGTAAAGGCGAATCACCAGCACGCGAAAGCGGTGCTGCTATGAATTGGATAGGTCCGCGGTTCTTTGACGCCCTGGAAATTCGCGTAGTTGCAGGACGCCAGTTCGATGAGGGCGATACTGCTGCCGCCGAGAGAGTAGGAATCATTAGCGAACTCGCGGCGCAACGCCTTTTTCCACGAGAAGATCCAGTTGACCGGCATATTCTGCTAGGGGGCAAAGCAATTCGAATAGTGGGAGTGGTCGAAGGCATCAAGTATGTGAACCTTCGAGACAAGGAGCCACCAGAACTATATATTCCCTATACGCAGAAGGCCGACGAAAAACCATCATTCACCTTAACCTTCATCATCAAAACGCATCCTGGCGCTCCGTCACCGAATCCGGCATTCCGGGCTCTGCTCCACGAGTTGGCTCCTGATGTGCCCATCGGAATGACGTACACGATGGAGCAACAAGTGGATAGCTCGATCGGCCTGGAGCGTCTCATGGCATCGCTCTCCATCTTCTTCGGGGTCCTAGCGCTCTTGCTTACGGCGATTGGGCTTTACGGAATTCTGGCATACACTGTGACGCGGCGCACCGGCGAGATCGGAATACGAATGGCCCTTGGAGCGCCCCGAGTGAACGTGATCTGGCTAGTGGTCCGAAGCGCCATTGGCTGTGTTTTGGCGGGCATCATCATCGGAACTGTAGCCACACTGGCCACATCCCGAGTGGTGGCCAGCTTTCTCTATGACATGCAGCCGAATGATCCAGGCAATTTCGTAGCGGCCATCACTGCTCTCCTATTGGTTGCGATTTTCGCAGCCCTTCTGCCGGCGCTGCGCGCGAGCCGCATCGATCCCTCAATCTCGCTTCGCCAGGAATAGCCATTCACAACGTAATTGGCCGTTGGTGCTTTATGCGACTACAACGTGATTCGTCTGCGTTTGGCCGCGGCGGACTTACGTTTTTCATTTCCTATTCGGCTGATGCCAAGAAGGTGGCGGAGAGCCTGGCCGGGCACCTTGCATTCGGGTATGACAGAGGGCCCATCTGCGCCAAATAGAAAAAACTATCCATTGATCAACTGCTCTGGTACCTGACGTGGGGTGATTCCAAAGCCAGAGGTGCTCACTTCACCACGGCTCGCCCGCAACTTCATCTATCTACGGGGCTTCGGTTTTCAACTACACTTTTCGGCGAGGAACCAAAAAAAATACATCCAAGCATGAGAAGGAGCATTACTAGTATCGCAACCGAACTTAGGCTGGGTTCAATCCCCGCCGAAGAAGAACAGCGAAACAACCTAAATTCAAAAGGAGAATTTTATGGCAATTTCAACACCAAAAGAACTATTCGTCAACCTGCTTAGCCACCTGCGGCAGGGTGCAGAACAAAGTACAAAGGTTTATGACGTATTGGGCCAGGCGGCCGAAAACCCCGAAATCAAAGAGGCTTTGGACGCGCGCGAGTTTATCGCCACTCAAATTCTGAGCAGGCTGGACGAGTGCTTCAGACTTATCGGCGAGAAGCCGGTGAAGGTAGGTGGACGCCTGCTCGAGGTTTTCGTCGAAGACTTCAAGAGAGAGGTTACTGAAATCCAGTCACCGTTGGCGCGCCGGATCTTTATCCTTGCCAAGGCCAATCGGCTAATGCACCTCCGGGTCGGAGAATACATTGCCCTCATCGCAGTGGCCGATAACCTGGGACACCCCGCCGTTGGTGTCCTGCTTGAAAGTTGCCTTGCGGACAAGCTGGCTTTTGTGGAACGAACCCGGCGCCTGATCCGGGACCAGCTCCAACAAAAAGCTACGGCGGCCTAATCGTTTTCCCTGGACCAACAACGAAGCACTGATTCGCGCCTTGGGGCCCGCAACCAAGGCGCGGGTTTTCGTTTGTTAGTTTGTCAGGCATCAATTCCGGGGAAGAGCCATGAATAATCGTGAGCCCTTCCATGACGATTGACGGAATGGAATGCTCGAGTCCGGGGACGCGCATGCCCCCGCTACTACTGCCAGCTAACGCCTTCGCCCAGAATCCACCCTGGAGCCCGTCCGTTCCGCCGTCACGAAAGCCCCCGCCGAAAGCTCCCACCGGCCGTTCTCCCCGCGCGACAGAGCCGGCAACATTTTTTCGAAATCGCTCAGGCCCGCCATAGCATTCCTCCATTCATTGCCGCTGATGCCTGAAGGCTTGTAAGTCCGCCGACTGCTCGTCCCTTAGCGGTTCTTGTTTCCTTCCATTCTGTCCAGTAGCTTGAACGCCTCATCTGGAAGCCGTAGACTTATAGCATTTAAGAATTCCGATGCCGCTTTCGCCTGCAACCCGGCTCGGCCCCTACGAGATTGTCTCGTCGATCGGCGCCGGAGGCATGGGCGAGGTTTACCGCGCGCGCGACACGCGGCTCGACCGCACGGTCGCCATCAAGGTTCTTCCCGAGCATCTCTCCAGCAATCCGCAACTGCGCGAGCGTTTCGAGCGCGAAGCGAAGGCCATTTCGAGCCTGAGCCATCCGCATATCTGCCCGCTGTACGACGTCGGCCACCAGGACGGCGATCGACTTTCTGGTCATGGAGTATCTGGAAGGCGAGACGCTGGCCGCACCGGCTCAAGAAAGGGCCGCTGCCGCCGGACCAGGTGTTGCAGTACGCCATTCAGATTACCGACGCGCTCGATACCGCGCATCGGCACGGCGTGATTCACCGCGATCTGAAGCCCGGCAACATCATGCTCACGAAAACCGGCGCGAAGCTGCTGGATTTCGGACTGGCGAAAGTGCGGGCCGCCGAAGCCGTCGCGGGCATGACGGCGCTGCCCACGCAGACCACGCCGCTGACCGGCGAGGGAACGATTCTGGGCACGCTGCAATACATGGCGCCGGAGCAGTTGGAAGGCGACGAAGCCGACGCGCGGACGGACATCTTCGCGCTGGGCGCAGTGATCTACGAGATGGCCACGGGGCGGAAGGCGTTCGAGGGCAAGAGCCAGGCGAGCCTGATCTCGGCCATCATGACGGCGGAGCCGCCGGCCATCTCAACGCTGCAAGCCATGGCTCCGCCCGCGCTGGATCACGTGGTGCGGACCTGCCTGGCCAAAGATCCGGAGGCGCGCTGGCAGACCGCGCATGACGTTCTGGTCGAGCTGAAGTGGATCGCCGAGGCGGGCTCGCAGGCCGGGGTTCCCGGACCTGTGGCCGCTCGCCGGAAGAACCGCGAACGACTCTCCTGGGCGCTCGCGGCTGTTGCTTCGTTCGCCTTGCTGGTGCTGGCCGTGGTTCATATCCGCGGGCGGCCGCCCGACGTTCATCGCGCCAGATTTCTCGTTCCGATCCCGGAGAAGCTGAACCTTGAATGGTATGATGGCCCGGCGGTCTCGCCAGACGGCCAGAAGTTCGTGTTCGGAGCCCGCGGTGCGAATGGGAAGCGGCTGCTGTGGATTCGCTCGCTGGATGCGCTTGCGGCTGAACCTCTTGCTGGAACCGAGGGCGCCTTTTGCCCCTTCTGGTCACCCGACAGCCGCTTCTTTGCGTTTCTCACGCCATCGGACAATAAGCTCAAGAAGATGGAGGCCTCGCCTGGCGCGCTGGTGCAAACAATCTGTGAGGCGCCGGAGGGTACTCCGGGCTCCTGGAGCCGGGATGGCGTTATTCTGTTCACCGGACCAACGGGTCTGCGCCGTGTTTCGGCTGCCGGGGGCGAGGTGAGGGCGGCGCTTGACCTGGCGCGGCAGGAATCAGTACAAGCGTACCCGTATTTCCTGCCTGATGGTCGCAATTTCCTCTTTTTTTCGCGTAGGGCCGGCCCTGGTGAAAGCGGGACCTACCTCGGAACACTTGGGTCCAAGGAGACGCGGCTGCTGATATCCACTGAGTCCAACGCCTATTTCGCTCTTCCAGGATTTCTCATATACGGCCGCGGCGAAACGGTTATGGCACAACCTTTCTCTGCCAGCAAGCTTCGGTTTACCGGTGAACCCTTTGTCATTGCCCAACATGTCAGGCGACTCTCACAGTTCCCCGCTTCACTTTTCGGTGTTTCCGATACGGGGATCCTGGTCTATCGCAACGCGGGGTCCAGTAACGTCCAGCTTGCCTGGTACGGACGGGATGGAAAGCGCCTCCAGCCGGTCGGCGAACCCGGAGAATACCGGGAGATGGCCTTGTCGCCGGATGGGACGCGGCTCGCTCTGGAGCGAGCAGATCCGCGAACGGGAGCTCAGAACATCTGGATTCTGGAGTTGGCTACGAGCATTCTTTGGCGATTGACGTTCGCTTCCACAAACGATAGCGACCTTGTGTGGTCTCCGGATGGCCGCGAGGTGGTGTTCACAAAGGACGGCGACCTATCCCGAAAAACCGTTGGCGGGGGTGACGAAGAGCTGCTCTACCAATCGGGCGAGGCCAAGTACGCGTATCACTGGCTCAAGAGCGGCAAGGCGATCCTTTTCATGGTTGACAACGGCAAAACGTTCTATCAGTTGCCGCTTACCGGCGAACAGAAGCCGATGGCGCTGGTGAAATCGCAGTACGCCAAAGACGGGCTCAGCGTCTCTTCCGACGAGCGGTGGGCCACATATAGTTCGTTCGAGTCTGGCCGTTGGGAAGTTTACCTCGCCGCTTTCCCCACCTTTACCGAGAAGCGGCAGATTTCCAACAACGGCGGGTGCCAGCCCGTGTGGAGAAAGGATGGTAAGGAACTTTTCTACCTCGCCCTGGATGGCAAGCTTATGGTGGCCGAGATAAAGAGCGGGACAACGCTGACCGCTGGCGTGCCACGGGTCCTATTCCAATCCTCTTTGCAGGTGTATCCGAACATCCATCAATACAACGTGACAGCAGATGGCAGGAAGTTTATCTTCGGCGAGCCAATTAATGAAGGAGCCGAGCAGTTCACGGCCGTGCTCAACTGGGCCGCGGGGCTGCAGCGATAACGAACAATGTTCTTCGGCAGGGAAGGAACTGCGATAGCTGTGTGCTGTTGATAAAAACTCCTTCCCACTGAGACTCGGTGCCCTATACAGTTATTCAAAGATGCAAAGGCGCAGGATACACTCAGGTAGCTGTTTCGGAGGGATTTCTTTTGACGCGTGCGGGGATTTTCATAGTTACCGTTTTGGCAGGACAAACGTGTGCCTTTGCTGACTATCTGGTAACTTACGCAGATACCTCGGGCAACATGTTGGGGTTTGTGGAGACAAGTCTGCAGAACTCTGCGTTGCAATCGAATTTTCTTTTCTCGACACCGGGAATCAGCGCTTTCTCGTTCGACGGTATCGCGCCGAGTTTCTGCCCGTTGCCGAACGGCGGTTCCACTACGGCATTCTTTGGCGGCTGTGCCGCAGTGCAGACCGGAGTGTTTGCCCAGGTGTTTTCTATTTACGACGCCAACGTTTTCGACAACGCCGGGACGTTTTCCTCGACCGGAGGAACTGCCGCTACCATTCAGGTGTCGCAGTTTTCCGGCTACTTGTTCATTTACCAGGACGCAGGCGGCCATTTCCTCGCATTCTCCGAAGACACTCCAGATCCTTCTGGAACGCGGAGCAGTTTTCTTTTCGCTTCACCGGGAATCAGCGCTTTCTCGTTCGACGGTAGCGCGCCGAGCTTCTGCCCGTTGCCGAACGGCGGTTCCACTACGGCATTCTTTGGCGGCTGCGCCGCAGTGCAGACCGGAGTGTTTGCCCAGGTGTTTTCTAGTTACGACGCCAACGTCTTCGACAACGCCGGGACGTTTTCCTCTGATGGATCGGGGGGCGAGAACGCTACGGTCCAAATCGTGGCCGCCAGCACTCCTGAACCCTTGCCGCTATTCACTTCGACACTGGGCATGCTGCTCCTGGCCGCCGCACTACGCGCACGGAGCAACATGGCGATGTTCCGCTCCCGGGCGTATTGAGGTTCGGCGGCGCCACGCCAGGGCCATTTCCGCAGCGCCTACGCATCCTGATGCGATCTTTTTAATCCCGAGCCATTCACTTTCGGGACGAAATTCCGCACGTATTGATAGAGGCTTGAAAAGCAACTCTTTACGAAAGGAAAAAAAGATATGACAACTCTCAATATGAAATCCGGACGATTCGCGACGCAATTGCAGTATTCCGTGGTCGCGCTCGCTCTCATGAACGTTTGCCCTTCGCGTGCCCTGGCGCAAGAGGGCCACTCGCACGGGCCCACGCCACAACAACGCGTCCAGACGCTGGACGAGCCGGACGATGCGAATAACCTTCTCACAGATTGTCCGGCAAGCAACCGAACGCTTCAAGAATGTGGCGGTGGCTGAGGCGGAGGGATATACCCTTCAATTCGGCTGCGTGAGCGGCTCCGATTCGGGCGCAATGGGACTCCACTATGTAAACGGAGACCTGGTGAACAGCGGCGTCCTGGATGCCAATCATCCCCAGATCGTGATCTACGAGGCGGTTCCGGGCGGTGGCCTGCAACTGATCGGCGCCGACTATCTGCTGATCGCCGATGCCTGGAATGCGAAGCATTCGGGTCCGCCGGAACTCATGGGACAGCTTTTTCATTTATTCGATAGCCCCAATCGCTTCGGGCTTCCGGCATTCTACACGCTGCATGTCTGGGCGTGGAAGGACAATCCCAACGGCGCGTTCGTGAACTGGCATCCCAACGTTTCGTGCAAGTCGTACGCCGGCCAAAAGCCCTGAGCGCTGATTCAAAAATGAAAGGAGACAAATGAAATGAGTACCGCACAGATTCCCGCTCTGGACATGAGCAAACTGAACGCCTTTATCGGTCAATTCGTGACCGATCTTGGCGCCGCAGTTCATGCCGGCATGGTCGTCATCGGGGAAAAGTTGGGGCTTTACAAAGCCCTGGCCGGAGACCCGATGAGTTCCGCACAACTTGCTGCTAAGACGAAGACCGATGAGCGCTATTTGCGCGAGTGGCTGTCGTCGCAAGCCGCGGGTGGCTACATCAATTACGATGCGAAGACCGATAAGTTCAGCCTGAGTGAAGAACAAGTGTTCACGCTGGCTACGGAAGATAGTCCCGCATATCTGCCCGGAGCATTTGAAATGGCTTTGGGCTCGCTGGCGGCGGTTCCACGAATCACGGAGGCCTTTCGCACCGGCGCCGGCATGGGTTGGAATGAACATGTTGACGGCGTTTTTCATGGATGTGAAAAGTTCTTCCGTCCAGGGTACGCGGCGAATCTTGTCAGCGCCTGGATTCCCGCATTGAGCGGTGTCCAAGAGAAATTGGAGGCCGGCGCGCGAGTGGCCGACGTCGGCTGCGGGAAAGGAGCTTCGACCATTTTGATGGCAAAAGCATTCCCCAATTCGCGATTCTTCGGATTCGATTACCACGATAAGTCGATTGAGGCGGCACGCGAGTCCGCCCGGCGTAACGGTGTTGCCGACCGCGTCACCTTCGAGGTGGCAAAGGCAAAGGATTTTCCTGGCAAAGACTACGACTTCGTGGCCGTGTTCGATTGCCTGCATGACATGGGCGATCCGACTGGAGCGGCTGCGCACGTCCGGAAGTCGTTGGCCAAGGATGGGACGTGGATGATCGTTGAGCCCTTTGCTAATGACCAGTTGAAGGACAATTTGAATCCTGTGGGGCGAGTCTACTATTCTTTTTCCACGCTGTTGTGTACGCCTTGCTCACGATCGCAGGAAGTCGGGTTGTGCCTAGGCGCGCAAGCCGGCGAGACGCGCATTCGGGAGGTTGTGACTGCGGCCGGGTTCAATCGTTTCCGCCGGGCTACGGAAACACCTTTCAACATAGTTTACGAAGCGCGGCCATGATTTGGTTGGTCAAAGGTGCACGGGCGACGGTCTCCATGAGGAATGCAGGCCGCCGCTCGTGCACGACTTCGCTGCGGGAAACCGCCTGGGAACGCCTGAAGAAGTGATCTACGCGGACGGCGTGTTTCACTAATGACGCCGAGGCGCCTCCTGAAATACAGTTTGGGTAGACGCGTCACAAACTGCCGGGCTATCCGGTCTTGTAGGTATGAGACTGTTCGTGCTTGGCGCTACCGGAAAAACGGGCACGGAGATCATCGATCTTGCGTGCAAACAAGGCCATGAAGTTACGGCGTTCGTCCGGTCGCCTCAGAAACTCCGGCCTGCCCCTTCTTTGACTATCGTTCGCGGCGATCCTTTGCGTCAGGAAGAGATCGCGGCGGCGCTTCCTGGGCATGACGCCGTGCTGTCGGCGATCGGCCCGCCTCCGCGAGAGGCATTCCGTCCGAATACGCTGGTCACCGATTGTGCGCGGGCGACGGTAAATGCTATGACGGCCTGTGGGGTCGCCCGCCTTGTTATTGTTTCCGCCGCTGTATTGTTTCCCGAGAAAGGCTTGTACTTTGCTTTCTTTCGATGGCTTCTCAGGCAGCATGCACGCGACTTGTGCGGGATGGAAGAGGTGGTTCGCGCGAGCAATCTGGCATGGACGATCGCCAGGCCGCCACGGTTGAAGCAATCGCCGGAAGCGGGCTTCCGCGCGCTTCGATATGCTCTGCCGCCGGGAAGCCGGTCGATGTCATACCGGTCGGTTGCTGCGTTCATGCTGGATGCGATCGAGCGCCGGTCGCACGCCTCCGAAATCGTCGGGTTGGCACCGGCAACGGGAGCCGCATCGTGAGCAATCTCTATACTCCTGTGCTTGTGGTCCACGTGCTTGTGGCGGTGCTGGGACTCGGCTCCGTTGCGTCCGTGGCACTCGTGGCGGCGACAGCGCGGAAAGCCGGGCGCGGGGTGACCGATGTTTCGCCGTGGCTCGGTCCTCTGCTCCGGTATTCGGCGGTCTGCCTCGGCGTAATGTTTATCACCGGCATCCTTCTGGATTTGGCCGCAGATGGGGCATTTCGAGGGGCGTGGTGGTTTCGCGGATCGGCGCTGCTGCTGTTGGCGACTGGCGCGTTGCACGGTTTGACGCGCCGGTCGCTTCGGTCGGGGGGCGTTCAGCGGGTGGAGCGCTTTGCTTATGGAATGTGCGCGCTGCTCGGCGCTATTACTGTATTGATGGAGGTAAAACCGTTCCGATGACCCGTTCGGCCGAGGCCGATCTCGCTACCTTTGAATCGCATCGGGCGCTACTCGTCGCGCACGCTTACCGCATGCTTGGCGATCTTGGGCGCGCGGAAGACATGGTTCAGGAGGCGTGGCTGCGCTGGAATGGCCGTGATGCTGAGGTGGTGTCTCCACGCGCCTACCTGGTGACGCTGGTGACGCGCCTCTGCTTCAACGAGCTTGATTCGGCGAAAACGCGCCGCGAGGAGAGCCGAGGCGACCGGCTTCCGGAACCCGTCGATCTCGAAGAAGGAGGGATCGGGAGCGTGGAGATGCTCGAGCAGGTTTCGATGGCGTTTCTCGTCGTGCTGCAGCGGCTGACGCCGGCGGAACGCGCGGTGCTGCTTCTTCGGGACGTCTTCGATTTCGACTACAAAGAGATCGCGGCGCTGGTCGACAAGAGCGAGCCCGCGTGCCGGAAACTTCTTGAGCGCGCGCGGCAGAATGTGGCTGCAGAGAAGCGCTTGTATTCGGCCTCACCGGAAGTACATCGGCGATTGCTCGAAGCGTTCACGCGGGCCGCGCGTGCGGGAGACCTGGATGCGCTTGTGGCGATGCTGGCCGAAGATGCGGTGATGATTACGGATGGTGGTCCGGGAGGCAGGCGCGTGGCGGGCATTCGGAACCTTCAGGCGCCGCTGCAGGGCGCTGCGAAGATCGCCGCGTTCGTGGTGGCGACGGCTCGCAGCTCGGATCTGGCTGTCGAAATACACGAGCTCAATGGGCAGCCGGCGCTGGTCTTCTATGAAGAGCACGCTCCCTTCGCAGCGCTGCTGCTGGCCGTCGCGGATGACCGCATCCACCGTGTTTTTTTCCACGGAGACGTCATGCGGCTGCGGTATTTGGGGCCGCGCAACCTCGGGTCTTAATCATTCAGGCGTGGCGGATCGCTTCCATGGGATCGATCCTGATCCAAGGCCTGGCGGAGAAGTACGCGACCAGCAGAGACAGCATCAGCATCGCGGCGCCGACGGGAAGTAGCACCGTCCACTCGATGGGGCTGATCCCATAGAGTTGCGCGCGAAAGAGAACAGTGGCTCCTACGCCGAGTAGCGTCCCGATGGCAACCCCCGCGCCAGCGACGAGCATGGTCTGGCGCAGAACCATATTCAACAGTTGCCAGGGCAGCGCGCCCAGGGCGACACGGATGCCGAGTTCCTTTTTCCGCTCCCTGACCGAATAGGAGATTGCTCCGAAGAGGCCGATGATCGCGAGCAAGAGTCCCAACGCGCTGAGAACCGCGACACATCCGGCCGCTATGCGTTCGGTGAGCAGAGTCAGATTCATCCAGCTCTGAAACGTGACGGGCTGAATCATGATCTTCAGGCCGAGGCTGCGTAGCGCTTGAGCGAACGGCTCAATCCAGATGCGCGGATCACCCTTGGTCCTGGCAATGACGCCTATCGCGCCTCGATAATGCTGGCTGAGCGCATAGTACATGAATGGACGCGCCGGCTCGTCGAGATCTTCGTACTTGCCGTCGGCGGCCACTCCCACTACCGTGAACTTGCGGCCGGGATCGCCGGCGATTACGGTTCTGCCCAGGGGATCTTTTCCCGGCCAAAACATATCCGCCATTTTGTGATTGATCACGACTACCGGCGGGCTGCTCTCGCGGTCGGTGGACGTGAAACCGCGGCCAGCTAAGATCCGCATACCAAGAGTGTCGAAGTAACCGGCATCGACCACTGTGTGGGCGACAGGGGATGTTTTTGCCGTATCCGGAAGCTGCACCGGGACCTCACTTAAGCCGAACAGCGGAAGGTCCCAGGCCAGCGACACCGATTCGACGCCGGGAAGGGCGGAGACCGTCCGGCGCAGAGTCCCGTAGAGCTCTTTCCCTCGCGGCTCCGAGTAGCCTTCACCTTCCAGATACACCGTGACTCCGACCAGATTGCGCGCGGCGAAGCCAGGATCGGCGTGGCGAAGGTTGTACAGACTGCTTTGGCACAGACCCATGCCGACCAACACCAGTGTGCAGATGGCGATCTGAATAATAACGAGCGCGTTCCGGAGGACGCCCTTGCGCGCTCCGCCCACTACGATTTCTCCGCTCAAGATTTGTGCCAGACCTGGAGATGAGGCGTAAAGAGCCGGTGCGAGCCCAGTAGCGAGGCTTGCGATCAGCATGAGGACGACTGTGAACGCCAGGACCGTGGCGTCAAGCCGGAGATTGAGGCCGACGGAAAAGACGCCCAGCATCGGGAAGGCGATCATGACATTCGAATACCGGGCGATCACCACCGCGGCGATGCAATAACCCAGAACGCCGCTGGCCGTGCAAAGGATGGCGCTCTCCTTTAGGAATTCGCGTATCAGGCGCCCACGCGGAGCGCCGAGCGCCAATTTGATCGCGGCTTCCTGACGCCGCCCGACCGCAACAGCGAGGAGCAGATTCGCGACATTTGCGCAGGCGATGAAAAGGACGAGCATCACTAGTGCCATTAGAATCGCGATCATCAATTCCACGTCCGGGATCGCATCAGGCGGGAGGAGGGTGGCGCGAGTGACAACTGCCGCACAATCTTTGTCCTCCTTCGGGTAAGCTGACGCAAGCTGCGCCGATAAGGCCGCCATCTCCGCCTGCGCCTGACGGCGGGTGGTTCCCGGCTTCAGCCGGGCGATCAGAAAGAGCCGGCGGGCGCTGCGCTGCGTGAACCAGGGACTATCGTCGTCGTTCCGCAACGTAGTGAAAAGATCGCCGTTGACACCGTAGAACGATCCGGTGAAATCCTTCGGCGCGACGCCGACGATGGTGTACTTGGCGAGCACCTTGCCCACGATGTTCGGGTCCGAACCGAGGCGCTTCCAGCAGGACCAGGTCATTACTGCAATCTTCGTCTTGCTTTGGTCATCGCCGCGCGAGAATAGGCGTCCCAGATGCGGCCGGAGTCCCATCACGGCGAAATAGTTCTCGGACACGGGCCTGGTGATTACCTTTACATCGCGGCCCTCGAAGTTAAAGTCGTCGTTTAGACCAACCGAATTGGGCGCTGCCGCTACATCCGTGAAGACATGATTGTTGTCCCGATAGTATTCGTAATCCGGATAAGAAATTTGATCGATCGCTTTGCCGGCCGAGCGGGTGTAGACCATGACCAGGCGGTCCGGCGCCGGGGCGGCTGGAGGCAGTATCAGGAACGTGTTCGAGACACTCAGGCTGATGATGCCCAGAGCCATGGCGATTGAGAGGGAGAAGGCGGAAATGGCCGTGAGCTTCCAGTGACGGCGCAGTGTGCGCACGGATCGGAGGACCGCTACCATGGTGGGTTCATTGTGGCACGCCGGATGCCAGGAGCGAATCTTATTTCAAATCAGGCAGTTGCATTTGAGAATTGCGTGGCGTTGGAGCACGGGTGTGCGAGCTGCGCACAACGGAATCCGCCTTACGGCACGGGAACCCGGTACAAGTTGCGCTGCACGCTCTCGCGGGTGAATGCGTATATGTCGGCAGTCGGGCCGGGCACCGCATCCGAGAACGCAATCACCCGCACTCCCGGCAGCTTCAAAATCTCCGGCTCAGATGGAAGCCCATGGATGAGAGTTTCGGGCACGGGACGGCCCGGAGCCACCGGGAAGACGTAGGTCTTGTCCACTTGGTTCCGAGTCTTAACATAAACGAACAAATGTTTCCCGTCCCCAGACCAGCCGAGTCCCGTCGGGGGCGGGAGTTGTGTCAGAAACGGAGCGCCGCCATCGACCCGGAAAATTACCATACCTCCGGTCGCTAGCGTGCCTAACACCAGCCAGTTGCGGTCTGGGGATGCGCCCAGTATGCCAACAAGAGGTAGATCGATGGCTTTCCGCAGCCCGCCTCCGTTTTGCTGGACGCGGTAAAGGAAAGCAGAGGTCCCCTCGACCCTGCGGAAAAAAACTTCACCGGTGGCGCCGAAGACGGGCTGATAATTTTCGATGTTGGGAATTTGCTGGGGCGGCGAGTGGCGGTCGAGCGGCGCGAGCCACAACCGCAACTTACCACCGCTATCGGGTGACGCCATAACGACCTGACGGCCGTCCGGGGAAATGTCATAGCATCCCACGTAAAAGGCCCCATTCAGTGCGACCGCAAAGCCGGGCAGCAAAGGCTCGGTGCGTCCGGAATCGAGTTCGGCCACCCACAATTCGCTCGCAGCCCCTTTTCGCACCTGGTAGAGCAGCCGTTTCCCATCGGGGGTGAATTTGGGCGCAAAGGCGTAACCCTCCAGCGAGATCTGCCGATCGCCTCCGCTGTCGTGCAGCCAGACGGAACTCTGTTTCAGTCCCACGGCCGTGATGAACGAGCGGCCGTCCGGCGCCATGGCGACGCCTTCTTCTTCGGTCGGTCCTGAGGTGATCTGCTCCGGCTGGCCGTCGGGGAAACGCTGACGCCAAGTGTGGAAGGCTCCACCAGAGTCGGAGCTGAAGTACATCCACTCGCCATCGGGCGACCATGCGGCAAAGGTACAGGAGCCGTTGGGCGGGCCGGTTTGGTGCCCTGCGGAGCTCCCGTCCAGCGGGGCCAGGCGGCACCGTTCAATGGCTCCCCGCTCGCTCATCTCCACCAACAGCATCCATTTGCCGTCGGGTGAGGGATAAGAGCGATGGGCCATGCCGCGCTCATGTGGCGGCACATAGAGATCGCGTGACGCGGCCCGGCTCTCATCGGCGGTCACGATCGCCATATGCAGGTGCTGATCTTTGATCTCGGAAAACAGCAGCTTCGATTTATCGATCCAGCCGAGGCCCGAAGCGTTCGGGAGCCACAGATGCGGTTCTCCTCCGAGCACTGGCACAGCCCACGTGTCCCAAATCCTGCCTGCAACCGAGTATGCGATCCGCGAGCCATCTGGAGAAAAGACCGGGCTCAGCTTGCTCTGGCCGTCGTGGGTGAGCTGCACCGGATCGCCGCCGGGCAGCATCTTCACGTAGACTTGCCCGGACGTAATGAAGCTCGAAGGGCCACGAATGAAGGTGAGCATGCGGCCGTCCGGCGAGAGCGCCGGCTGGACGGCGGAGTCGGGCAGGTTCGTGATTTGCACCCATTCGGTGCGCGCCGGGGCGGAAGAAGGCCGCTTCAGCAGCCACCAGGCCAGGCCCGCCGCGGCAACTACGAGCGCAGCAACTCCCGCTGTGATCGCGACCAAGCGCCGACGGGGCGGCGCGAACGGGGGAGCGCCCGCAGCCGCCGCGATTTGCCCCGAGAGTTTGCCCGACTCGGACTCCTCCTTCAGCTCTTCGAGAGCGAGCTTGACATCGGCGATGCCCTGGGCGCGGCGTTCAGGATCCTTACGCAGGCAACGGGCGATGATCTTTTCGAGCTCCGCCGGAACGGCCTGTGAGATCTCGCTTGCGGCCCTCGGCTCTTTGTGCAGGATCGCGGAAAGCGTTGAGATTTTGGTACCGCCCTCGAAGGCGCGCCGCCCGGTGACCATTTCGTAAAGAACCGAGCCGAAGGAAAAAATATCGGAGCGGCCATCAACCTTCATGCTCTGTGCCTGCTCGGGCGACATGTAGGCCACGGTGCCAACGATGGCGCCTTCTTCTGTTTGAGGGCTTTCCGGCGCCGCTAGAGTGGCTGTATCGCCTTCCGGATCGGCGTCGATTTTTTCAGTCAGCTTGGCCAGGCCGAAGTCGAGCAATTTCACGCGGCCATCGTTGGCCACGATGATGTTGGCCGGCTTCAGATCGCGGTGGACGATTCCGGCGGAGTGGGCGCGGGCCAAGGCGTCGGCGATCTGAATTGCATATTTGAGCGTATCTTTGAGATTCAGTCCATTTTTGCCGATGTGTTGGTCGAGTGTTTTGCCTGGCACGAACTCCATGGCGATGAAGTCGGTGGGACCATCAGGCAGATTTGCGGTGTCGATGTCGTAAATGTGAATGATGCCGGGGTGATTCAGGGCGGAAGCCGATTTCGCCTCTTGCACAAAGCGGCGCCTGCGATCGAGGCTGGCGGTGGCGTCCGGGCGCAACACTTTGATGGCGACGGCACGGTCGAGATGAGTATCGAAAGCACGATACACCACACCCATGCCGCCTTCGCCGAGCTTGCAATCGATACGGTAATGGCCTAGCGTCTGGCCGATCACAGCGGCAGTCCCATGCGCTTAAGCCAGTGTTTCCATTTTAGATTCCGACTTCAGTGCAGTATACACCCCCGGCTGCCGTTGATCGCCCCGAGACCGCGCTGGGCCGGTCCGGGATGGGTGGGAACACCTGGACGAGCTCCTCCCGGTGCTTTGGAACCTCCGGGCTGAAGGCTGTCCTCGGCCAGAACCGTGAGATGCCTATTTCAATAAGTAGTGCGATCGGATCCGATCTTTTCTCATTAAATTTCGACTCCTCGGATTATTCGTATTTCTGCTTCTTTTTCGCTTGAAACTCTTCTTTCCGGCCGATATTCAATGTAGAATCGAGACTGGAAGCGCGACGCCGACTCCATATCTTGTTCGGACTACGCCGTAGTCCGGATCATTCCACATTCTGAGGGAACATGAACAAAATAGTGAAGCGCGCCCTAACTGCGCGCACGGTCGCGGCTGTGCTCATTGCGGCGGCCTGCCCACAGGTATTCGGGCAAAGCGTGGATATACGAAATTGGCAGGTGCCGTTGCTCTGGGCGCCGCCGGCGGGAACGGGCGGAGACGCGGCCCAACCAACGGGTGAACTAAGCGCCGCCGTAGCTGGGACTACTCCAACGGGTCCGCTGCCGCTGGTTGCGGTGACTCCGTGCCGTCTTGTGGATACCCGGCTGGCTTTCAGTTCCCTGGGTTTTACCGGAGCTTTTGGGGCGCCGCAGATGCTGGGCGGGACGCAACGATCGATTCCAGTGCCCTCCGGCACTTGTGGAATCCCGGGAACTGCCCGCGCGTATTCGTTGAACGTCACGGTGGTGCCGGCGGGCCCATTGTCGTACCTGACGGTTTGGCCGACAGGTCAGCCGGTACCGAATGTTTCAACACTGAACTCTTTGAGCGGCGCCATCGTGGCGAATGCGGCGATCGTGCCTGCCGGGACGAGCGGCGCGATCTCCGTGTTCGTGACGAACAATACCGATGTGATCATCGATATTAACGGGTACTTCGTGGATGATACGGGTGGGGGCGCGACTGGCCCTACTGGGCCTACTGGCCCCGCTGGTCCGGTAGGAAATGCCGGAACGGCGGGATTGTCGGGTCCGACTGGCGCGGTGGGTCCGACGGGTGCGACGGGCGCTACGGGTGCAATCGGCCCGATAGGCCCAACAGGCACGGCCGGTGCAACCGGTCCAACAGGCACAACGGGCGCGACCGGTTCGACAGGCTCTACGGGTTCGACAGGCGCTACGGGTTCGACAGGTGCTACGGGTTCGACAGGTGCTACGGGTTCGACAGGTGCTACGGGTTCGACAGGCGCTACGGGTGCGACCGGCGCGACCGGCACGACAGGCGCTACAGGTGCTACCGGCGCAACGGGGACGGGAGCGTTTACGCCAGCGTACTTAAGCTCTTCGAACGACAGCGGCGCGATAATTGCAGTGGTACTCGGCGGGACAGATGTTCCTCTGGGAACCACAAGCGTGTCGTCCGGGATTAGTCTAAGCGGTGGCATTGCGACAATTGCTACCTCAGGAGTCTACCGGATGAGCTACTGCATTCGTGCGACCGCAGCAACGTTAGTGAGCAGCAGATTGTTGCTTAACGGTAGCCCAGTGGGCTCGAGCGCGATATTTCCATCTACGAGTCGTGATACGTTCTGCCGGAGCACGTCGCAGAGTGTGTCTGCGGGATCAACGGTCGAACTCCAACTGTTTGGTCTCCTCGGCGCGGTTTCACTGCTCGACTCAGGCGGCGCGGAACTGCTCATTGAGAAGCTCGACGTTCTTGGGCCGTAGCTGGTGAGTTCTTGTAGACGGACTGCGATTCCTTGGCGATCGCAGTCCGTTTATTGATTTGGCCACGAATGAACATGAATTAACACGAATACACTATTATCGGCATTTGGCTGCTATTAGTGTTATGTCGTCGTGCTGTTCGCTGGTGCTGAACTGCTGGACTTCTTCCACGATCGAAGAGATCAGGGCTTGTGAGGAGAGTTGACGGTGCCGGCGCATTGCTTCGATCAGGCGCTGCTCTCCGAAGTCTTCTCCCGCTTCGTTGAAGGATTCGGTTACTCCGTCGGTGTAGAGCACTAGCGTGTCTCCGGAGAAGAGACGATTTTCCGCTATCTTGCAATCCAGTTCTTTGAACAGTCCGACTACGGTGCAGGTGGAATCGAGCCTGTCCACGGTGTTGTCGCTTCTGAGGAGGAGCGCTGCGAGATGGCCGCAATTCACGTAGCGCAGACGCCCTGCGTTGTCGTCATATTCGGCGAAGAAGAGGGTGGCGTAGGCGCTTTCGTTTGAGTTGTCGTAGAACATCTGATTCACCGATCGCAACAGGTGTTGGGGTTTGTCGAGAGCGATGGCGCATTGACTTCGGAGACTCGCCTGGAGGTTGGCCATTAGAAGCGCGGCGGCCATTCCCTTGCCTGCGATGTCGCCGACGACCAAGGCGAAACGCTCCTGGCCGAGATCGAGGAAATCGTAGTAGTCGCCCCCTACTTTTCTCGCCTGAATACAAATGCCTCCGTATTCGAGCGTCCTGATGACCGGCAGCGTTTGGGGGAACAGTCTCGCCTGCACTCGTTTGGCGATTTCCAGTTCTTGTGCGGCGCTGCGTTC
This sequence comes from Bryobacteraceae bacterium, assembly GCA_963770345.1. Taxonomy (GTDB): domain Bacteria; phylum Acidobacteriota; class Terriglobia; order Bryobacterales; family Bryobacteraceae; genus CAVYPH01. Next base: position 576,388 of record CAVYPH010000006.1, read on the forward strand.
CGATTCGAGCTTCTCGGCTGTCGCGCGCCGGTGCGCTTCGACTTCCCTGCTTACTTCGTCGAAGCCGACGAGTTCGAAAGAGTTTCCGTCCAGATCCTTGAAGCGGGTGAACACTCCGCCCCAGACCGGCGACTGGTCCTGCTGCGTTGCCGACGGGACTTCGTAGGCGACGCGCCTGAGGCGGGGCGAATAGTTAAAGTGAACGCCGCGCTGACGCCATTCACCGTACTGTGCGGCGACATTTTCGGTGACCATGACGACCCCCGTGGACCGGCCGATCAGACCGTATTCTTTGGAGCCGGGTTTGGGCGCGATCAGTGTCAGCACTGCGGTGCCGTCGGGCGGAGAGACGGCTACCCAACGGTCGCCGGATTGAATGCGGGCGTCGAAAGCCACTTCGAATCCGAGTTGATCCACGTAGAATCGGAGGCTTTCATCCTGATCTCGAACGAAGACCTTCACTGCATGCATGCGCAGATGACGGCCTGGCCGATGGGGACGGATATCGGACTTGCTATCCATTGGAGCGATTATAGGTCCTGAGTGGTATTGCCGGGGACGGTCAACGGTTCCCGAGGGCGCAGACGGATTCGCGATTCGTCCAGCGGCGTTCAAAGGCCGCGCTCGGGTTCCCGCACGACTTGTATGCGAAGGCGATGGTCCGTGCAATAGGCTACGGCGGTCTGCGTGACCGGATCCTGGCGTGAGTGAGGACTCGCAGTAGCCGCCTCAGGCGATCTCGAAGCTTCAACGCTCTCGGATCACCTGCCTCGAGGTGCTTTAGAAAACCGGTCATGAGCAAAGCAAACGGCATCGCTTCGACCTGTGGACAGCTATTGTGGAATCCTAACAGATCCGGTCACTTGACGAAAACGACACCGGTTGCCGAAAAAATGAACAGCGATTTGAGGGACTGGCTTACTGCGATTCCTATTCCGGCCGCGGCGGTGCCGGTTGTGGACGGGTTTGCATGGACGCGGACGTTGGCTTGAAAAACGGAAGTGGAGAGGCCGGGCGCGGAGCCGAGATAGAGAATTTCGCATTGGTAGCAGGCGCTCAACAGCGTTGTTTGCGATAGTGGCACGGCGGGAGGAATGGGACTGAGTCCTCCTGTGACGAGCGCCGGTGAAAGCGTGCCGAGTCCGGTGCCGAAGATGCTTAGAATCGATCCTGAGGGCGCCGGATTATTCATGCTGTTCACGGTGCCGTCCTGATTCAGCGCGGCGAGGGCCGGCAGATTCAGCTCGTTGTTCCGGTCGTCTGTGTCGAAGAGGCCGGGTTGCGAGGGACCAAGAGAGAACGGTATGGAATTCAATGGCGTTCCGTTGCTCGAAACCTCGACGGAACTTGGGGCGTTGGATGGCGCTATTTCGTAGGGCACCTGAGCGGCGATCAGTCCGCGGGCAACGGCGATGATGGGAGCGTCCATTCCGGCGATTTGAACGCGAAAGCCTCCGGCTGTCAGTGGATATTTTCCGTTCATATCGGGCGTGGTGTAGATGGGGGTGGATGGGCCGAAGCCGCCTCCGGTGAGCGTGATCAATTGACCGGGTGCGGCTGAGACGATCGGGAGGCGTCCGGCGGTGTTTTCGAAGCAGCCAAGGCTGGGCAGTGCGGGCGACTGGGGTTCGTTGGTGCGCGTGAAATCGAAGTTCTGATTCGGAACGTATGTGGCATATACGGTCTGTCCTAATGGGGAAACAATCGCGAAGTAGGAGGTGTCCGGACAGGCTGCGACGAGGGGCGCATCCGTGGTAGTTGCTTCGGTTGCAGCGGGGCTTTGGACTAACAGTTTGAGATTGCCGGTTGGAGTGAGTGCAATTTGCCCAACCACCCCGTCACTGGTGATGCGGCGGTTGAAAATCACCTGGCCGCGGGCCGGCGAGGCCTTCGCTATCGCTTGCAGCGGGTGGCTCTGGGAGGTTTGCCCGAGCAGCCGATAGACTGCCCAGACGTCGCCATCCGGAGCCGGCAGCAACTGGATTTCCTGGTAGTCGAATTGAAAGTTTGCAGGATCAACTGGTGCGTTGATCCTGACCAGAGATCCTTGCTGCTTCCCGCCTATATCGACGATGCCTGTCGTGAAGCTGGAACCGGGAGGCAAATATGAAACCGAAGCGAAGTAGAGGTTGGAGTTTGCGCCGAAAGCGAGGGTGGTTAAGGGGGAGTCGAACTTTTGCGAGAAGACGAATCGGTTTTCGCTTGGACGCCAGAGGAGGAGGTAGCCGAAGCTTGATGAACTATATTGCGCGCCCGTGTAATAACCTCCGCCGACGGCGACGTCACCGGCGGGGTCCACGGCCTGCTGCTGGGCCCATGCGGCACCCGCGATGCCGGCGTACGTGGCGTTGCGCAGTTGGCCTGAATCGCGGTCGAAGTAGATGAGGAAGACGTCCTGTGACGATGAGCCGGGCACGGGCCGGGGCGCGTTGGAGGTAACGGGAAAATCTTGAGATGCCGTTGTCCCCGATACTGCCACGCCGTTTGTAGTGGCGGCAACGAAGGAGGACTCGTCGTCTAGTCCGCCACCGATTAGGCTGACCCAGATCGGTTTTCCGGCGTCGTCCAGGCGCGCTACCAGTGCGTCGGTGCAAACGGATTGGCAATTCTGTCCGGGAATCTGTCCGTCGTCGCCGAATGTGGCAGGTGTGGATGCGGCGGACGCGAGGTACCGGTTGCCATCGGCGGCGATTGCGGGTACACCGGCGTTGACGACGTTGTCGTAATCGGGGAAGGTGATGACGGCCTTTGCGGGTAGCGCGGGATTCAGGTTGGGGGCCTGAACGGAGAGAGTGTCCGAGGATTCAATTTTCAGACTGCCAGTGACCGGGATATTGTTTGTCCCATCGGTCTGCGTGATTTGCAGGCTGACGATGAAGACTCCGGGAATTCTGCCTCCTGCAAACCAGATGCCTCCGGGACCTTCAAAGGGAACGGCCCCGATGTTGAGGACGTGCAGCTGGAATTGGCTCAAGTCCGCACCGGGCTGCATGGTCAGAACGATGATCCCCTGATCGATGGAAAATGAAGGGCCGACCTGCTGTTCCGATGTTGTGAAAACAGCGCTTGCTCCGGAGTAGATATTGGCCAGCCGAACGCCGGTGAACAAGTGCACGTTGGCGCGCCAATTGGATGGGTTGCTGCCTTGGTAGTAGTTGTAGATCGTGCCGGAAGGCGAGTCGCCGGTGGGGACGGCCTTTGGATCGACGCCCGCGATCTGCATCCGAACGCCGTTATTCAGAACCATGGTGTCGCGGGTGAGATAGAGGGGAGTTCGGGAATTGCCGGCGGAGCGGCGCATGAAGAGCACGTTCGGAGGAAACTGTCCGAGGTTGGGTTCGAATCCGAATAGCGGCGCGGTTTGGTTGAGTGCCGGCGAGAGAAAGAGGGAGAAGAGAAGGATTAGGCGCACGAGAGTTCCGCGGACTCGACGCGGGGCTGTCACGCAGTTGCGAGTTTAACAGATCGCAAAGACATTTTATCTTGACAAACAGTCATCTGTACAGTGCTTTTAGTCATGTATGAAATACACTCAACTGGTGGTTTTCGTCCTGGTGCTTATTGTAGCCACGGCCATCGATATCGGTGCGTCTTGGGCGCTGGGAGGAATGAGGCGGTCACGGTGGCTTTTCTGTCGACTGGCGTGGCCGCGTTCGTGCATGGGTATCTGCAGAAGGCCGGCGCCGTAGGTCCACTCAATATGTGTTTGGTTTGGGCCTTCATGCTTCTTTTTTGTGCGATCGGTTATTTCATCGCTGTGAGCCACTACAAATGAAAAACCGCATGCGCGTGCTGCGGGCCGAAAGGGATTGGACGCAGGCGCAGTTGGCGGCGATGATTGGCTTCTCGCGGCCGGCGATCGTCGCGGTGGAAAACGGCAAGTATGAGCCCGCGCTTCCGCTGGCATTCAGGGTTGCGCGGGCGTTTGGAAAGAACGTGGAAGACGTTTTTATTTGGGAGAACGAGAACCCACTCTAGAAAGGCAGGACACTATGAGATGGATTGGCCCGTTGCGATGTAAAGGCTTCGGGTATTGAGGCGGGCCTGGCTGCTATCGAGATGCAGGAGGGGGGCGGCCGCGAGTTCGGTTGTAGTTGCCTCCCTGGACGACAACGCGTTTGCGGTGTTTGGACCGTATCGCGGGGATGGAAGTGGCGGTCCAGTGCGGCGGTATCGGGGTGAGGCCGCGGGATTATGTGGTTGCGGGCGAGGATGGGATCGCGGTGGCTCCTGAGGGAACTATGCAGGAACGCGATGCGGCGAAACGGAAGCCGTAATATACGGTACAATCGCGGAGCACCACATTCTGATTCCCGTCGAAGGGAGGGGTCATGCAGGCTGCTGAGCGGGTGGCTACGGGGGCCTATCCTTCCGCGTCGCGAGCCTGGTATGCGGTTGCGGTGCTGGCTGTTGCCTACGTCTTCTCGTTTATCGACCGCCAGATCCTGAGTCTTCTCGTGGTCCCCATTCGGCGCGATCTGCATATCAGTGACACGCAGATGAGCCTACTGATGGGAATCAGCTTCGCGCTGTTCTATACGCTGTTCGGTTTTCCTATCGGGCGCATGGCCGATTCGCGATCGCGCCGCAACATCATTACAGGCGGCGTGCTCACGTGGAGTCTTTTCACCGCCGGTTGCGGGCTGACCGCCACTTTTCTGCAGATGTTCCTCATGCGGGTCGGCGTGGGTGTTGGCGAGGCTGCGCTTTCGCCTCCCGCCTATTCCTTGATTTCCGATTATTTTCGGCCGCAGCGGCGTGCACTGGCGTTGAGCGTTTACGGTGCCGGGATGTATGTGGGCGCAGGCCTGGCGCTGGTGATCGGCGGGATGATCGTTCCCTACACGATGGCCGGGGGCATCGTGACCCTGCCGCTGATCGGGCTTTCCATCTTTTCCTGGCAGCTCACTTTTTTGTTCGTCGGACTGCCGGGTGTGCTGGTGGCGATTCTGGTTCGCACCGTGCGCGAGCCGGAGCGCCGCGAACGGAGGTCGGCTGTTGCGCAGCCCGTCGGCGCGGTGTTCGCTTACTTCAAACAGCACCGCGCGACGTTTGCATGCCACCATCTCGGCGCCGCGCTACTCTCCTTCTCCGCTTACGGAGCCGCGGCCTGGATTCCCACGTTTCTCATGCGCACTTACGGCTGGGGGGCCGGGCGCGCCGGTCTGGTGGTTGGCTCTATGGTGACCGTTTTCAGCAGTCTTGGGATTCTTGCCGGCGGATGGTTCTGCGATTTTCTCACCCGCCGCGGTTATCGCGATGCGCATTTTCGTGTTGGTCTCACGGTCTCTCTGATAACGCTGCCGGTGGTTGTGCTTTTTCCGCTGATGCCCACGGCGGGGCTGGCGGTGGGGCTGATCGCTCCTTACACTTTTCTGATGTCTACGATGTTTGGCGTGGCCCCGGCTGCGCTTCACCAGGTGGTGCCCAATGAGATGCGCGCTCAGGCCGGGGCGATGTATCTGTTCGTGGTCAACCTTGTTGGTCTGGGTACCGGACCTACCGTGATCGCTTTGCTGACGGACCGCGTTTTTCATGATGACAATATGCTGCGGTACTCGTTGATGATCGCGTGCACGGGCGCGTACCTGCTTGCGACGACGTTCTGGTGGCTGGGGCTTAAGCCTTATCGCCGTTCTGTGGAGCAAACCGAGACGTTGCGAAGCGGCGCCTGATTTTTGGCAGTCGGCTACGAGCTGCGCTCGAGAACGGACGTTGGTTTTCGGTAAGCTGAGGCGGTGGGGCCTACTCAGAAAGAAGTCACGCCCGCAGCTTTTCAGGCCTTTCTCCCAGCGTACATGGTGCGAGGTCTGGATGACCTGGCTGGTGAGAACAACGTCCTCGAGTTCACTATTTACGGCTTGTCTCCGTATTTGCCAGACGAAGATCCCAACGAATATGAACACGAGAAACTGACGGAGTGCGCAGCGCTGATGAGCGCCGAGCAGATCCTCGCGATACGCCGTTTTCTGTTGTTTGTGTCCGGACACGCCCGAGGCGCTGACTGGTTGCAAGACTTCATTCAACTGGCACTGCGCTCGGTGTGGCGGTAGCTGGTACATATCAACAAGTACTTGCTTATATAGAGTACACTGTATAGTAGATATGAATCGCAGGGCTTTTTTGTCACTTTCCGCCGGGTCTATTGCCACGGCGGCGGCGTGGGCACGGTACGTTGAACCGAGATATTTTGAACTGACGCGCACTCGTGTCCGGCTTCCGGGAGTGCGGCCACGGCGGATACTGCATATCTCCGACATTCATATGTCTGATGGAATGAGTGCGGCGGATTTGCAGACCGGATTTCAAGCCGGGCTGTCACAGAAGCCCGACTTGATCTGCCTGACTGGGGATTTTGTCAGCGAGACCAGTGGCTTTGATCAGCGGGGACTCTTGAGACTGCTGCGCAGCGCGGTGGCGGCGGCTCCGACGTACGCCGTGCTTGGGAATCACGACGGTGGGGATTGGCTCGCGCGATGGGGCGGCAGCCGATCTACGGAGTTTCTGCGTGATCTGATTGAATCGTCGGGTGTGCGTTTGCTCCACAATCGAAGCGCTGTTGTTAATGACCTGACTTTGGTGGGTGTGGGTGATTACTGGAGCGGCGAGTTCGCTCCCGCGCGGGCATTTGCGCTCGCACCCGGCGGGGCGGCCACGGTGGTGCTTTGTCACAATCCTGATGCTAAGCGGGATCTTGCACGCTTTCCTTGGGATTTGATGCTTAGCGGCCATACTCATGGTGGCCAGGTTCGGGTGCCTGGAATTACGCCTGTGTGGGCGCCCGTTGCTGATAAGCGCTTCATTGCTGGACTCTACGGATGGGAGGGCCGGCAACTGTTTATCACTCGCGGAGCCGGATCGCCTAAGCACGTCCGCGCGTTTTGCCGGCCGGAGGTTTCTGTGCTTGAGATCACAGCCGGTTAATAGTCAACTGATCGGGCTTGCCGTCGAAATATTTTTGTAGTGCGTCTTCGAAGACTTTGTTGGCGGGGGCCACTTGGTTGAAGAGCGTCATCGAAGATCGAAATTTCAGATTGTCGGGGTATCCGAGAATCTGTTCTATGGAACGGCCGTTTACACGGTTCACGAGTTCGGTACACTCTGTCAGTCTGGGCCCCAGGATCGGGTGCTGCAGATAGGCTTCGGCTTCGGCTCGTGAGGAAATACCGAACTTTTCCGCCATCGAGCTGTGGCCTAGGCCTTTGAGCTGCGGGAATATGAACCACATCCAGTGCCCTTCCTTGGAACCTCGCTGTAACTCGGCACGGACGTGCGCAAAGACTGGGTCCTGGGCGGTGACGAATCGTTGGAGATCAAATGGATCGTTCATTTCCACGCTTCGTTGAAGAGGCCGGCCAGGGCTACTTCCGGGGCTTCGGCTCCTTCTTTTACTTTCAATATTGCGTAGTCTCCGAGACGGGGCATTCCGTAGTCGCCCCGGTATTCGCGGTCTTCGATTGTCAGTCCTGAGTTGAGCACTATGTAGTGCGATGGACTCAAGGGGTTGGGATAGATGAGGGCCGGGAGGCTCTCGGCGGCTGGGAATTTTTGACCGGCTAGCGTGACGGTTTCGCGGGTCCAGGCGACGGGGAGTTTTCCGTTGAGTTTGGCGATCCATTTGTTGCTTCCGGGGTCGCCGAACAGGACGACGTTGTATTTGGCGAAATCGGATTCGGTGACGTCTTTGTCGTCGATGGTGCGCGGGTGGGCGCGGAAGAATTTCGCGTAGAGACGATCGAAGCGGGCGAGTGTTTTGAGCGCCTGCTGATTTACGGCGGTGTTCCAGGGCGTTCCGGTCGGGCGGACGAGGAGGAATGGATCGAGGAAGGCGTCGTCTATCGGGCCTTGCAGCGCGTGGGTCTTGTGGAGTCCGGTGTCTTTGGATGGGTGGGCGATTTGCCAGCCGTGCTCCGACTTTTCCAGCGTGATCTCGGATGCGGGCTTCACCTTGACGTCGTTTTCGTCGATGTGGATTGTGGCGGCGTGATCTGTTTCGCGGAGGATCAGCCGTGTCAGGTTCTTCGTCGTGATTTGGTAGTGCTTACCATCATCAGTGCGCTTTGCGTCGATCTCTGCGCGGTCGTAGTGCTTCTCCAGGCGATCTAGCGTGACCCAATAATCCTTGTTGTAGCGGGTGGTGTAGGTGAGAAAGCGGATGTGATCGGGCGAGATTTGGCCGCGGTCGCCGTATTCCTTGAGGAACGCGTCGAGTTTCTCGCGGACCTCGGGGCTGGTGCCGTGGCCGGTTGCTTTCGAGATCAGGAAGATGCCCGGCGTGCCTTTGGCGCGGTAGTCGTTGGGATCGCCTTCGGATGGGAATCCTTCCTTCTCGAGCTGCTCGCGCACTTTAATGGACGACTCGAGTTGGCCGCGTGACGGTGTGCCGGGCGGCGGTGGCGGAAGGGATGAGACCTGCGTGTCGGTGTCGCCGTCGTGTCCGGCGAGCGGTAGATTGAACACGTTCAGCGCCCATTCGGTGTAGTTCTCCCAGATGCGCAGCGTGGCCTGCTGATAGGGCGTGAGATCGGGCATTTGCGGCCGGCGCGACCAGGTTCCGGCTCCGATTTCGGCGGCGGCCCAGCGGTCGGGATTGTGCAGCGCGATGTGCCAGGCGCCTTCGCCACCCATGGAGAATCCGCGGAGGATGATGCGCTTCGGATCGATGTTGTAGCGCTTCTGAACAGCGGCGAGGGCTTCGAAGACGTCGGCTTCACCGGCGAAGTGATAGCCGGCGGAGTTCCAGCGTCCGTAGAGGTCGAGTTGGATCTGGCCCTGATCGGCGACGGGCGGTTTGGATGGGCCTTGGTTGGGGAAGGCGAAGAGGAATTCGGATTCGGTGATGCGGGCGGCGCGGCCGTGCATCCAGACGTAGAGACGAGTGGGACGGGCGGGGTCGTAGGACTCGGGGAGCGAGATTCCGTAGGGCTGGATGGAGCCGTCGAGGTCGGAGCGGTAGGCGTGGGTGCTGCGGCGCTGGGTGGTCCAGGGGGAGTGGCCGGTTTGCAGTTGGTGGGCTCGCTCGAGGCCGGTGTCGAGGACGGCCAGGGCGTGGTTGATTCCGTCCTGGGTGAAGAAGTCTTCGGGGAATTCGAGGAGCATGCGGCCGGCTTTGGCGTAGACTTCGACGTCGGCTACGAGGTCGCCGGGAGTATGTTTTGCTTTCAGGGTCTGGACGAGCGCTTCGATGCCGATGGTTTTGGACTCGATTTGTTGGATCTCTTCCGGTGTTGGTTGGATGGACGGTTGCGGGAGTGGGCCTTTCCGCTGTTGGGCGAGGATGGGCAGGAGGGCGAGGGTCAGTATGAATATGGCGGATTTTTTCATGGGGACTTAATCCGGCAGCATATCAGATGGGGTGTTGGGTTAGTGGATGATTTCGAGGGGTGGGCGGCCGAAACGCGCAGGTCTGCAACAGATCCGACCGGATAAATAAGGAACGGGCTGAATCTTCATCTAAGAAGAATTCAGCCCGATGTGAGATTGAACAGGACTGTACTTCGCGTGTTTAGAAAGTGATTCGTGCGACCAGTTGCAGAACTCGCGGGCCGCCGGGTGAGCCAGCGGCCGGAGATGTTGCCGCTCCAAATCCGGTCACGTTTACCAACTGCCCCGCCGCGTTATAGGGCGTGGCATTGTTTGCGAGCGCCGGAAGGCCCGTAACAACGCCATTCGAACTTGGATAGACGTTGAAGTTGAGTGTCGTGTTCAGGCCGGTGAAGTTCGCATGGTTGAAAATGTTGAAAGCGTCAGCCCGCAGGTGAAAGCGCAGTCTTTCTTTGAAAGCGAACTGCTTTTCCACTGACAAATCGAATTGAATCAGGCCCGGATTATAGAGCCAGTTCTGCCCGGATTCCAGACCCAGACTTCCTGGTGACGGCGCAAAGAAGCATGACGCATTCAGCCGGTTGAAAGGATCGCTCGACCCGGTGTAAGGATTGCACCCTGCCACGACGCCGATTCGCGCGGCTTCTGTGTTCGACCCTGTCTGATTCGCGCTACCCGCACCGGAGACGCTGAATGCGGGGGTAAAGGGCATGCCGGTCCGGATTGAAGTTACGCCCGAAACCTGCCAACCCTTGCTGGCGCTCTGCAAAATACGATTTCCCCATTTCAACTCGGGTATCTCATACACATAGTTCAGCGCGAAGTTTTGGCGCACATCGAAGTTCGCCGGACCATAATCCGCGGCTCGTGTGAACTGGTCGATGCGGACGAAGGAAGTGTCCAGCGACGCCGTGGTCAAAGCCTTGCTCCAGGAGTAGGTTGCGCCCAGGAAAAGACCTTTCGCAGTCCGTCTGGTAAGCGTCATCTGGAGAGCGTTGTAATTCGATGTTGCCGCACTCTCGTAAACTGTGACGTTACTGTATCCCTGAATCGGCCGCAGGAAATTGGGCATCAAGGAGCTGTTACCCCGTAAGGCGGTCGAACTCAAAGTCGGATCCTGGTTCTGCGGAAGAAAATCCGCCCCGTAGGGAACGCCGTTGAGATTCCTGTTGTCCTGCAGGTGACGCCCGAGAGTACTGACATAGGCTGAGTCCAGGACCATATTCCAGGGCAGTTTGTTCTGTATTGAAAACTGGTAGTTGTATGTGGTGGGAACCTTTCCGTTGGGGTCCGCGGCGAAAACTGACGGAGGGGCGAGTAGCGCCGTGGATGAGGCGATATTCTGCGCGAAGCCATAAGTCAGAGTAGGTTGTACCGTCTCCGGAGGGTTGCGCACGAAATCGAAAACCCGGTTACCTTGAAACCGATCGTAGTAAATGCCGCCACCGGCCCGGACCACCATTCGCGAATCACCAAATACGTCCCAGGCGAAGCCGAATCGAGGGCCCCATTGGTCTCCGCGATCCTTTTGGAGGTACTTGTTGACGCACTGTCCGGCCTGACAGATTCCGTTAAAAGGATTCCCGCTGCCCGGCACCTCGAGGCCTATGTCATAGGCAGGTAAAACTTGATTCGTAGCGGCATCAACGGCAGAGCGAACACCGTTAACGGTTCCAGGCGTATACAGGCGCGGAGCCTGCGCAGCATTGTAGGCCGACGGAATAAACGTGGAGGCTTGCTGGCTTGAGTCGTACTGCGGTTGATACCAGCTACCCCTGAGTCCGTAGTCGAGAGTGAGCCGCCGCGTGATTTTCCAGGTATCCTGCACGAACTCTTCGATATTCCAATAGCGATACCGTCCGTTAATGTATGCGCTCGATTGATCGAATGTCTGGTAGACGCCTAACAGCAGGTTCGAGTATCCGTACCCTGTATCGAAGGGATTTGCTGTATTGTCGCCCCAGTTATAGCTTCCGTTGTTATCACTAAACGAAGTCTGGTCTTTACGGCTCCGCTGCAGGTAGATACCGGCCTTGATCGTGTGCGCGCCCGCAACCTTTGTGACATTGTTGCTGACATCAATAGTCGTGTTGAAATTGTGGAACGGGGCATCCGCGGTTCCAAAAGAGGGACTGTTGGCGAGATGCGTTCCGCCAACGTTGATTTGCGGAATATAATCGTTCTGCACGGCTCCCGGATAAAGAAGCGGAAGATTCACTCCTGTCTGTGTCCGTGTTAGCGTATTGCCGGTTTCGAAAATATCGATGCGATTGTTCGTCAGCCCGATATTGAATTCGTTGGTCATGGTGGGGCTCAGGATGTACGTCGCACCTCCCGCGACGCTGTAGCCCGGAGTCGGATTCTGAATTTGATCCAGCGGAAGATTCTCGCCGAGAACGAACGCGCCGTAGACGCTGCTGACCGGCTCGACGTTCCTGATGTAGTGGCCAAAAACTCGGAGTTTGTCACTGACGTTGTAGTCGACGCGAAGGAGATCCTCGCGCCGGGGAATCTGATTCGAAACCTGAGAAGTGTAGTTGTAGCCTGTCCCGGTTGTATTGGGTAAAGGCAGGAAGTTCGTCAACGCCTGGCCCGGCGCATAAATGCGGCTGGACGGGACGATATTGCCAGGAAAAGGCGCCTGAGTTAGCGGATCGCGAATAGTGAGCGGCCGGTTGTTGTTATCCAGGCTTTGCGAGAAGTCTCCCTGCCGCTCGAGGGCCGTCGGAACCGTGACATTCTTGAGCCCGTTAGGATTCAGTTGGTCCTGCCACTCCTCGCTCCAGAAGAAGAAGAGCTTGTCTTTTGTCCGCGTAAGCAGATGGGGAATGTACACCGGACCACCGATCGTATATCCGGGATCGTTGTAGCGATACAGCGTGCGGGGCAAACCACGAACGTTGTTGATAAACGTGTTCGCGTTGAGATCGTCGTTACGGTGGTAGATATAACCGCTGCCATGAAATTCGCTCGTTCCGCTTTTCGTAACAAGCGCGATCTGGCCACCGGCGTTCCGTCCGTACTCAGCCTGGTATTGGCCGGTGAGAACCTTGAATTCGGCCATGGAGTCGATACTGACGGTCACATTCTGACTGTTATTGGCACCCGTATCGACATCGCCTATTCCATTAATAGTCAGTTGATTGCTCGTGCCGCGGTTACCATTTACGAATATGTTGGCGAGGCCACCCACTCCTCCAACAGAGAAATTCGCTGTACTGACCACTCCAGGAACCAGCTTGGCCATATCGAGGGGATTTCGCCCGTTGACCTCGATGTTCTGGATCTGCTTTCCCACAATGGCCTGCGACCGTTCCGCACTTTCCGTCTGCAGAGGAGACGCTTCGGCTACAACCTGTATCGTATCTGTCACAGCGCCGAGCTGAAGAGTGAGAGTGCCCAACGCGAGGTGGTCCTCCGCATTCAACTCGATGTTGCGGTCTTCCAATCTCTTGAAACCAGCAACCTCCACTGTAATGTCGTAACTGCCCGGCAACAGACCAGCGAGACTGAAATCGCCCTGAGCAGTCGTGACCGTTTTAGCGGTGGTATTCTTTGCAGCGCTCGTCGCCATTACGTTTGCATTCGGAACCGCGGCGCCCGAAGGATCGACGACTTTCCCACTGATAGACCCTGTGATGTTTTGTGCACATACCTGCGCCGCAGCGAACAAAAGCGGCAGAAGCATCTGCGCGGATACTCTTCGCATGTGTTGACTCTCCTTTTGAACTCCCTGAATAGCTCAGCTAGGAACGGAGACATCCGCGCAATCTGAAAAATTCCCCTCATCGTGAAATTGATCCGCCGTTGCATTGTCGTTAGCTCTTCATCGAAATGGCTGATTGCCAATGCACAAAATTTTTACAAAAAGTTCACGTCGCCTACAGCCATCGCACACTTTCATCGCGCAAACCGGTCGCTCCGCGTGTTTAATTCCGGCGAGATTGGGCTAGCGGTGGCGCGCGACAAGATGGTTGTCGCGGAGGCTGAAAGGACGGGCAATGTCTGGACGACCCGGATGGCGCAGTGAACCGCTACGCTCGCGGTTCCATGGCGGCGAGAACTTTGCGGGTGCTCTCTAAGCCCAGGCGGGCTCCTTCGTCCATGGGCATTTCTTTTAGGCCTCGGCCGAAGACTTCCGGACTTAGGGCGTCGTCATAGCCGATCTTTTTTAGCGCTTTGAGGAAGGCTTGGAGGTCGATGACTCCTTCGCCGGGAAGGAGACGTTCGTTGTCGCGGACTTGGTCGGGTGGGAGTTTTGGCGAATCATTGATCTGTACGTGAATGATGCGGTCTTTTCCGGCGGCTACGATGTCTTCCGGGGTCGCACCGGCGTGATACCAGTGCCAGGAATCGAGGAGCAGGCCGACGTTCGATCCGCAGTCTTTGGCGAATTCAAGCATTTCGTCCATGCGCCAGATGAATTCGTAGGGGTTTGCTTTGCGGATGTGTAGCGGGCCCAGGAATTCGAGACCGAGACGGACGTGAGAACGGGCGAGGATATCGGCGGCGGCTTGAAACCTATCCTTGTATATCTTGCGCAGCTCGGCTTTTGGTGTGGGGCTGGAGGACAGGATATAGGTAGTCATGCGCGGGCAGCCCAGGGCGGCGCAGAATTGGGCGGCATCGGCGAGCTTTTCCAGATCGGCGCGGAAGGCGGCGTCGTCTTTGCGAAATTCGACTGGGAAATCGGTGATGCCGGCTTTGATTTTGAGTCCCGTGAGCAGTTGTTTGGTGGCTTCGAAGCCCGCGGCCATGGCGGGTCTGGTGGCCAGGTCGACGGCGGGAAAGCCGACCTGTGCGGCTATGTCAGCTAGTTTGGGCCAGCCGGCGCGGCCTCCGGTCAGTGTGTTGTTTAGCGAGAGGTACATAACGCTTGCTTACGCGCGCGGCTCGGAACGGGAGTCGTGGCGGTCGGGGAGTTGTTTTCAAACATCGCGACGGTCGGGGCGTTGTTGTCAGATATGAAATGAGACATCCGATTAGTTCGCTTCGGCTAGCAGCTCATAGTGATGCGGAGATGGCTGCGCTTTGGCGCGTTGTTGCTGGATGATGTCTTTCTCGAGCGCGTCTAGTGCTTCGAAAACTTTGTCTTTGTGAGCGTAGGTTTCGTCCTGTAGGGGAACCTGAACGACGCGCCAGCGCACGTTGTGAATGTTGTTGTGCTTCAAGGTGAGTTCGTGGACGGCGCTGGCCTGGCGGGTCATCGGCGTGTCGAGCATAGCGATGTTCATTCCGTCGGAGAGTTGCTGTTTAGTGAATGTCCCGATGGTGTCACCGTCGATCTTCAGCGTATAGCGCGGGGCGGACAGGCCGGTGACTTTGAGAGGCTCCTGATCGAGCGCTCTTTCGACGTCTGAGACGCTGACAGCGAGGCGCACGGCGGGATCCTTCATGTTGATGGGCATGGGCAGAGCTTTGTCGGCCTGCGTCCAGGTTAGGGGACCATCGGCGGAGAGTTCGGTGACGGTGGTGTTATCCATGCGGATGGCTTTGCGTTCGGTGGCATCGATCTCGACGGACGTGACCACTGACGGCGCGTTCCATGCTTTGAGCAGGGCTTCGGCCATCAACAGGTGACCTCCGGGGCCCGGATGTACGCGGTCGGGAAGCAGTTTTTTTGCTCCTTCGGGATCGACGTCGTTGGCGCGGGTGAGGTCTGCGAAGACGTCCGTGTTGAGGTCGGCGAGATCGAGATGATCGCTCTGCGCGAATTCCTTGAGGAACTGGCTGTAGCGGAGCAGGACGGCGTTATAGCCGCCGGGGAAAGTTGGTGGGCGTGTGGCGTCGTCGTATGGAGACGGTTGAATAAGTGTGATGCGAATGCCGGGGCGCTCGGCTTTCACCGACTTCACGATGTCCTTGATACCGTTTGCGTAGGTATCGAAGAAGTCCTGCTGAAAAGCTTTGTAGTGGCCGTCGTTCATGCCAAGCATGATGGTCATGACGGTGGGCTTGTAGGGGAAAACGTCGCGCTTCAAGCGCACGTCGATGGGGCCTCCGCCGCCGCCGGAGACTCGATCACCGCCCCAGCCGGAGTGCACGAAGCGGACGTCGAGAGCGGGGAAACGCGTGACGGCGTATGTCTCGGTAAAGGTGGTGTAGAGGCGTTGGTCGGTGATGCTGTCGCCGTAGAAGACTACGGTGTCGCCGCTCTTCAGATAGAAGTCCTGTGCGGCCAGGGACACGGCGGTGAGGGCGAGGATTGGGATGAGTTTCATTGGCTGAGTGCAATCTTAACGCAATGGCGCTACTGCAAGCGGAACCGGAGAAAGACGTTCACGCCTACCGGATGATTTCCGTAGGCGGGCGTGATTTCCGCGGGGATTATGTAGGCAGTGAAGTTCATTCCGAGACCGGTTTCGATGTTGGGGATAAGTGGAATGTCTCGCGTGTAGCCGAGCGTGTACTCTGCGATGTCGTGGATGCGGCCGTCTTCGAAAAGTTCGTCGCGCTGCGACCATTCGAAGCGACCAGTGATGAAGTTACGTTTCTTGAATGGGACTACGGCTTCGGCCAGGATTGCCTGGAGGCTTCGGTGCGATTCGATTTTGTAGTTGCGTCCCCAGGCTAGTGTGGCGGACCAGCCGTTGGAGTATGAGACGGATGCCGTAGTGCGCTCGACGTCGCCGGGTTCGAGGGCTTCGGGTTTGGTCAGGCGGCCGGTGGAGATCTGCGCCTGCCAGTTAGGAGTGGGAAAGACAGAGAGGCGGGTGGACCAGGAGTCGATGGCTCCGTGGTCGATGTTCCAGCGAAATTCGTCGGGTTCAGCGCCGTGGAAGCCGCTGACTTCAAGACGGACATTGTGGCCGGTGATGCCGCCGGTGATTACTTCGTCGGCGATGTGCGTGGAATCCATCCAATGGTGGCTGATAGGCGCCTGCGGGAGTTCGGAGGCCGAGGCGCGGTGAGGAAAGCCTACGGGGCCAAGGGCAGGGTCTCCGACGGGCGCCGCGTAGATATTGGCGACGAACTTTTCCCCGATGGGGTGAGCGTAGCCGATGGCGAGTTCCATGAAGAAGTCGTGCGGATGCTGGCCGTCGACGATGGGTTTTCCGAAGGCGGTTTCGCCGGTCTGGAAGAGGAGCGGATAGCGGCGTCCCGTGACGGTCGCGGGCTCCAGACTGAGCATGGTCCGGAGCAGGATTGTTCCACCGCCGACCGGGTGCGTGGCGGCGAGCATTCCCGTGTTTGGGGCGAAGAGTTTGTCGCCTCCTCGCGGGCCGGTTTGGACGGTGTAGTTGATGAAGCCCTGGGCCATCCACATGAACATCCAGTCGTTTAGGGTGGTCATTTTCATGGCCATGGGGGCAGATTCGGGATTGGTGCTAGTTCCCGTCGCTTGCTGCATGAAGATATCGGATTGCTGGGCGTACGCGGTGATGGATAGAAATAGAGCTGCAGTTATAGCTTTGGATTGCATTTATGATCTCCTTCTGATGCTTGGCTTTTGGGCTTTGGTTGGGAGATCGGATCAGATTCGGAGGATGGTTGTTTCTGTTTTGGCGGGCGGGGCGGTTCGGATTGGTGTGGGCAGAACGACGAGCTGGCCGGGGGTGAACGCACTGGCGGTGAAAATGACTTCGGGGAGTGCGATGTCAATCCTTACCGCTGTGTGCTGGTGAGTGCAGGTGTGACAGCACGACGGCTCCAGATCTGCTGTACACGTGGCGAAACAGGCTGCGTTGAACAGGAGTGCCAGCAGGACCAAAATGACAGCGGCTCGAGTCACTTCTTTATCTTATCGCCGACTCCTGTTTGAACTCCATCGACGTCGGTAATGACGATGCGAATGCCTTTCCTTTTTTGGATGACGGAATCAGGGGCGTCGAACTTGACGGCGATCATGCGGTCTTTAGTTTCGTTGGGTGCGATCTTTTCCTTGATGATCAACGTCGGGTTGTATTTGACGCCGAGCACTTTGTAGTAATCGAAGAGACGGCCGGCGTCCGATTCCGTGAAGTTGCCGGCGTCGAGGATTTTCCCGTCGGCGGTTTCGAGATGGACTTCGACGTCCTTGACCTGGAACGTTTGCGTGGAGGGATTGGTGACGCGGAAGTCGAGGGCGGCGACGGTGTTGTCGTCGGCGATTTGGAAGCTGCGGACTTTCAGGATCTGGCCGGTGAGCTCCAGCCGGTTCTTGCGCGTGGCGAATAGGCCGCTGCCGATGATGGCGGCGACGACGCCTAGCCCGATGATTCCGGCGAAGATGGTTTGCTTGTTCAACTGACGTTCTCCGTGATGCGCAGCATTTCCTGCATGGAGAGATGCGATTTTTCGATGCGCGTGCCGTCGAAGTAGTGCGTTTCGAGTCCGATTTGGCCGCGATAGCCGTCGCGGTCGAGCGAGTGGAAGATTCCGGCCCAGTCGAATTTCTGGTCGGGCTCGAGGAGGCTCTTCCCCTTGGTCTGTACATTGCGCGTGCGGTCCACGGGGAGGACCTTGTAGGCGTCAGGATAGGCGATTTCCTTGTAGGCGAAGGCGTTGTGCGGGTCCCAATTGAGGCCGACGGATTTGGGCAGGAGCTTGATGATGCCGGCGAGTTCCGGCGTGGTGGCGACGTTGCACGAGCCTTCGTTTTCGACGATGAGGTGGATTTTTTCCTTCTCGGCGACGAGGGACATTTCGCCCAGGATGTCGGCGATGCGTTGGAATTGCGACTCAGGTTCCTGAACGCGCTGGAAGGTGAAGACGCGGAGCAGGTCGACGCCGAGAAGGTGGGCGGCGCGGATGCCTTGCTTGAGATCTTCGATTCGATTGTCGAATTCGGCTTGATGCGCGGTGAGGCGTTTTTCGCGCTGTTCGGGCGTTTCAGGCTTGCGGCGCAAAGGTTCGGTGCCGGGGAGGGTGATCTTGAGGAATGGCGTGTTGAAGAACGAAACTTTGAGTCCGTTGTCTTGGAATTCCTTGGCGGCGGCTTTGAGGTCTTCCTCCGATTGCTTGTAGTAGTGGCCCTTTTTTCCGCCTGGGACGTCGCGGAGCTCGACCCATTGGAGACCGTATTTGTGCGCGAAGGCGATGGCTTCGGCGGGTGAGGTGGCGGCCTCGTCGGTGATGAAACTGAAGCGGGCGCGGCCGATGTGGCTGGGGATGGCCGCGAGGAGGGGAGCGATGCCGAGGGCGGCCAGGAATTCTCTTCGACGCATGGTGCTTATTATTTCGGGTTATTGGGTGGAACGCAATGGCGAATTGGTTGTAGGGCCTGTGGCACAATGCGGGTTGGTGGGCTCGCCTTCGTTCGAGAATGCCGAAGCCGCTCGCGGGGGCTTGTACCTGTGGCTTTGTGGCGCGCTGCTGATGTATGCCGCGGTGTTGCTGCTTTATTCCCAAACCTGGGCTTTCGTTTGGGATGAATCGTACCATATGTTGGCTGCGCAGTTGATGAGTCGCGGCAGGAAGCCGTACATCGATTTTTGCTTTCCGCAGTCGCCTTTGAACGCTTATTGGAATATGGGTTTGATGCGCGTCTTCGGCGACAGTTGGCGCGCACCGCATGCGTTTGCGGCGCTGTTCACGATCGGCGCCGTGGCGTTGACGGGCGATTATGTGTTCGTCCGATTTCCCGTTCCCAGTTGGCGATTTGGTGCGGCGCTCATGGCCGGTTTGGCTGTCGGTCTGAACCCTTTGGTGTTTGTCTATGGGCCGGTGGGGCAGGCATACGGCGTTTGTCTATTCACTCTGCTGGCCGCTTTCCGGATTTGTGTCAGGGCGGTGGACCGGACTGGAGCGCTTCGTCCGTTGGCTGCGGGATTGTTGGCTGGCGTGGCGGCGAGTTCGTCACTGCTGACGGCGGCGGCCGCTCCGGTGATGCTTGTCTGGATGTTTTTCTACAATCGCTCGGGAAACCGGTGGACGAAGGTTTTGGCATTTGGGATCGGCGCGGTGATTCCCTTTGCTCCGGTCGTCGCGCTGTTTCTGCAAGGGCCGCAGCAGACCTGGTTCAACCTGTTTCGGTATCACGCGTCGTTTCGCAGGTTGTATTGGCCCGAGACCACGAGCCATGACTTTGAAGTTCTGACTTCCTGGTTGGATTCCGGCCAGGGGATGGTGCTTGGTTTGCTGGCTGTGTTCGGTTTGGTGTACGTCGCTCGCCGAAGCGAGTGGCCCGCGGCGTTGAAGGCGGAGTTTTATTTGTGCGCGTGGTTGGCGGCAGCTCTTTCGGCTGAGGTCGGCCGCGCTCATCCTACTTTCGAGCGGTATTTCTTGTTGGTTGTTCCGTTTCTGGCGATTCTGGCCGTAGCGGGTTTGTATGCTGTCGGCTCACGCGTGCTCGAACCGGAGCGTCCGCTGTGGCCAGTGGTGTTGGTTTCGATGGTGTTTGTACTTGGGTGGGGGAAAGCGCTGGCGGAACGAGATGGAGCGAATAATTGGAGCTTCTACCAGCGGTTGGCGGACAAGGCGGACCAGGTGACTCCGCGCGATGCGCTGTTGTATGCGAATGAGCCGATTTATTTTCTGACTCGGCGTACTCCGCCGGCGGGACTTGAGTTGTCGTATACGCATAAGATCGTTCTGCCGCCCGCGGAGGCGGCGCTGATGCACATTCTCAACGAGGCTGATTTGAAGAAGCAACTGGAATCGGGAATGTACGCGACGGCTTATAGCTGCGATGACGACGAAGTGGACAATTATGGGTTAAAGAAGTTGTATCAGCAGCGGGTGAGTATTGATGAGTGCACGGTTTTTTGGGGCTGGAAGAAGCTGCCTTGAATTCCCAGCATTGATACCATATGCCACTCTAAATGGTATGACGGTGAAAATTGATAAAGCTGGCCGGGTAATCCTGCCGAAACCGGTGCGTGACCGGCTTGGCCTCCGCGAAGGTAGCGATCTGGAGGTGGTGGAGACTCCCGAAGGCGTCGTCCTGAAGCCTGTCGAGCGTGGGGCTTCCATGATCAAGAAGCAGGGCCTTTGGGTTCACACCGGCAAGATGCCGCCCGGATTCGATGTTGTGCAGGCAATCCGAGATGACCGCGACGAACGTATTCGCAAGTTGGCCGGCTTGTAAAGGCCTATCTGGATACGAATGTCCTGGTGGCAGCCTCGGTCCAAGAGCACCCGCACCACGTTCCGGCCTTCGATTTGGTCAAGGCGGTGAAGGAGGGAGCCTTGCGGGGGTGCATTTGCACCCACGGCTTAGCCGAGTTCTATTCCGTTCTCACCCGTGCCCCGTTCGTCCCGCGTGTCCATCCCGCCGAGGCCGGCCGTTTCCTGGAAGATAACGTGCTGCCTTACTTCGAATTGATCGCGCTTTCGGGGAGCGATTACAAAGCCGTTCCTTCGTTCCTGCACAAACGCCGGTCTGATCGGCGGTGTGGTCTTTGATGCCCTGCACCTTCACAGCGCACAGAAGGCGGGATGCGACCGGGTCTACACGTTCAACGTGAGAGATTTTCGCGCCTTGGCGCCGTCCGCCCTCGCTGTCAGGATTGCCGCGCCATGAAGCTTCTAGCCTGAGGGGGGCATGGCGGCGAGATTTTCCGGTACGCCTTTAGTTGAAACTTTCTTCGGTACATGTCAGTCTTTATACACGTTAGTCTCTTACTGAGGAAACACGCGCACAATGGCGTGCGGCGCGAGTTGTTGTTGATTTCTCTTGGACGTGCGCCCCGTGCCGTTTGCGCTTCTGGAGAAATTGTATGCTTCGACGCTATACGACGTTGTTCTTTCTTTTTTGCTTAACGCTTCCATTTTCTGTTTTCGGCCAGGAGGTGTCGGGGAGTATCACCGGGACCGTCAAAGACGCTACCGGCGCGGTTGTGCCCGGGGCCAAGGCGACTGCCACGAATGTGGATACCAACATCAGCGCTTCCACGACAACCGGGGCGGGAGGTGATTATTTACTCACCCTTCTACGACCCGGCAAGTACAGCCTCACCGTTTCCTCGGCCGGTTTCAAGACGTTCGCAACAACTGGATTCACGCTCGAGCTCAACCAAAAGGCGAACATCGATGTGACCCTCGAGGTGGGGCAAATCACGGAGCGAGTCGAGGTCAACAGCGATGTGCCGCTGATTTCAACCGAGGATTCCGCGGTGGGCAAGGTGATCGACAGTAAGTCGATCGCCAGAATTCCGCTGAACGGCCGGCTCAATATCGTCGGGTTAATGGCCCTTGCGCCCGGTATCCAGAACGCGGGGTCGCAGGATGGTATTCCGATCTTCGGGATTACGCCGACCGTGGCCGGTGGCGCGACCACAGGGTCGGTGTCATTCAGTCTGGATGGCGTGTCGAATTCGATGTCGTGGATCGAGCGCGGGCTCGGCGAGTATCCGCCGCTCGATGGTATTCAGGAATTCAAAGTAATTACGTCGAGCGCCACCGCTGAGTTCGGCAAGGCGAACCAGGTGATTGTGGTCAGCAAGAGCGGCGGAAACGACATTCACGGAGAACTGCTCGAATTCAACCGGAATCGTTTTCTCGCCGCCAAGAATTTCTTTGCGACACAGCTTCCGAATCCCGCTTACAACCGCAACGAGTTTGGCGGCAACTTTTCAGGGCCGATCCTTATACCCAAACTCTATAACGGCAAGAACCGGTCGTTTTTCTTCGCGAATTATGAGGGCTTCCGGCTGATTCAGGCGCAGACTGACACCGCTCAAGTGGCGACCGCTGCCATGCGGCAAGGGAACTTCGCGGGTCTGCCGGCGATCACCGATCCTCTCACCGGGGCGCCGTTTCCGGGCAACGTGATTCCGTCCAACCGCCTGAACCCTGTGACGCAACGCCTGGGACAGCTCTATCCGCTTCCCAACCAGCCGGGAACGGGTCCGGCCGGCACTGGAGTCAACCTGATTCAAAACGTGCCGATACCGCAGAGCGTAAACCGCGGATCGTTCAAAATCGATCAAACGCTGACAGATAAGGACCAACTAAGTTACTCGATGATGATCGCGTATCTCGGTCCGAACCCATCCGCCGGTCCGGTGAGCACGTTCGGAGGACTGGCCGGAATCGGCGAGCACAACATCAACACGGTGCTTAGTCTGAATCACGTCTTCAGCCCGACCATGAACAGCGAAACGCGGGTCGGCTTTCTTCATCTGCGTGTGTTCCGCGTTCCGCAGAATCAGAACCTGAATACGGCTTCGATCATTCCGGGGTTGCCGGCGCAATCAATCGATGGTGCCCCGCAAGTTAACATTACCAACATCGTGGGCATGAGCGAAGCGGGCTCGAGCGACCTGGAGCAGAATACTTCCTTCACGGAGAATCTGACTGTAATTCGCGGGGCGCACACGTTGAAAATGGGTTTCACGTATAACTTTATAAGTCACTACAATATTGCCGCTCAAGGCCCGCAGCGTGGAGCCTATAACTTCACCGGACGCTACAGTAACAACGCGTATGCCGATTTTGTGCTGGGTTATCCGCTTACCACGCAGCTCCCGTTCCCCACCGCGTTAGCTGGAAAATTCGCGGCCAGCCGTTACCAGACTTACTTTCAGGACGATTGGAAAGTCAGCTCGAAACTGACAGTCAATGCGGGAATTCGGTATGAGTATCAAGGTATCCGTCCCGAGCTGCGCGGCGGAGACACGGCGGCGTTGTTCATTCCCAGCGCGAATAAGGTTGCGGTGTTCGCCGCGACAATGCCGGCATCGGCGGTACCCGCGGCGGTAGCTGCATATCCTGTCGTGCTCTCGAGCACGCTTGGCCTGCCCACCGATGTTATGGATTATCTCGGCCAAAACCCGCACAATTTTGCGCCGCGTTTTGGCATCGCGTACAAGCTGGGACCCAACACGGTAATCCGTAGCGGATTTGGCCTGTACTATAACGTTCTCAATCTGAACTACACGCAGCAGGGTCAGGGTAACATTCCTTTTCTGCTAGTCGCTACTTACGAACAACCGGCGGGCGCGGCGCCGGGATTTACCATGAACAATCCGTTTCCCGGGAATGGCACGGTGCCCGCGAATCCGAATTCCCAGGCGTACGCCCAAACCAAAACACCGTACAACATCCAATGGAACGCGACAATTGAGCACGAGCTTCATGGCGGAGTTGCTCTGCGCGCGAGTTACGTGGGACAACGCAATGTGGCGCAGGACGGCACTGCCAATATTAACCAGCCGCTGCCGGCTCCGGGTCCGGTGCAGGCGATCCGGCCCTATCAGCCGTTTGCCAACATCAACCTGAATTATGATCCGATTTTCCAGAGTTCGACGAATCAGTTGCAGGGAGGCCTGGAGAAGCGGTACAACAACGGGCTGCTACTGACGGCTCAGTATCAATACACGCGGTCGATCGGAACGGAGAGTTACATGAGCCCCATCAACTACAACGATTCGCGGGGCAATTTGAACAACATCCGGCGCCATGTGCTGGTGATGAGCTATGTCTACGACCTGCCGATCGGCAAAGGCAAGCCGTTGCTCGGCAACGTCTCAGGCATCACGAACAGTATTGTTGGCGGCTGGCAGATAGCGGGCGTCATTCAGGGGCTCTCCGGTCAGCCGTTTTCTCCGACTTTCACCACCTCGGTGCAGGGATCAGTGGGCGGGCGTCCCAATGTTGTCGCGGGTGCTCCGCTCTATCCGGCTAACCGGACCATCGCGCAATACTTCAATCCGGCCGCCTTCGTGGTTCCTCCGAACTTTACTTTCGGGAATGCGGGTTACAACCAGCTTTGGGGCCCGGGCCAGCAAAGTTGGGATGCGAGTCTCGCTAAAAATTTGCCTTTCCATGAGCGCTTCAATCTGGAGTTGCGGCTGGACGCTTTCAGCGTCTTTAACCATCCGACTTTCGTGAATCCGGGAGTTACGGATATCACTAATACCGCGGCTGTGGGGCGGATCACGAGCGCGGGAGGAAACCGCACCGTTCAGATTGGCGCGAAGCTGACTTTCTAACTAGCCGCGTGGCGCTCCCAGGTCGCTCGTAAAGCTGCGCGACTCTGGGACTCTCCACGGGTACGCCTCGCGGTAAGCGCCATCGAGTTGACCTCCGTGGTCTTCTTCTCTGCCGAGTGTTCCGGAGTGGAAATCGGCCTATCTCAAGAGTGAGACTCGCCGGAAAAGGAGCAGTAAGCCTCCGACGCAGAACAACAGGAAAGTTGCGGGTTCCGGACTATTTGCCGGGGCTGCCGTATCGGTAAAGGTAAAGGTTCCGAATAGAGCAGGCGTTGCTCCTTCGCTGTGCTGCTCGAAACTTGCGCTAAACGACGCAATTGTCTGGTTGCTCTGATAGAAGGTTGCGTCTGTGACAGTGAATTGACCCGTTAGAGTATTGCTGCCACGATTCTGGAAGGTCACGTCAAGACCTGGGTGGCCTGGCGAAGCAAAAGCAGCGCGTTCTGCGCTCGTATAGACCCCGGGTTGAATCTCGATGCCGAGCTGATTCGTTCCGAAAGAAAGCGTAGAGAATGTATTCGGCGCCGGCGAAACATGTCCAAGGACAAACGATAGTTCTGCAGGCAGACCTCCCGCGACTGTTGTGACGATCTGGGCGGTGATTTCAGTGCTTGGATAAGTGATATCGAATGTGCCGCCCTGACCGATGAAATCGCCGGGCTGACTTTGCAGTGTGAGGTGAGCAAGAAGGTCCGCTCTCGCGCATGGTGAGAGAAGTAGAAAGCCGACAGCACAAAAGACAGCAGCTACGGTTCTTCGGAGTCGTATCATGGCAAATAATTATATCTTGTTGTGTTGTTTGTCAACTTGCGGGTGAGTGGTCTGGCATGTCTGACCCGCTCTACGCGGAGTTTCACCAACGTCCCAGCGCCCATTTGATTGACGCGACCGTTTGCGCATTTTTGACGCTCAACCGAATTCCGGGCCTGTGATGGCGAACTGCTGGTCTAGGCGTTCGTTGAAATGTTTTTCGCCTCGGTACATTCGGATGAACGATCGCTCGTAGCTGGCCGGCTGGTGCGGCGTATCGATGTAGAAGGTGCGGCCGGCTTGGGCGGCGATCAGTTGGCGAGCGATGGATTCGTCTTCGGCGACGATGGGGCCGAGTTGGTCGCAGTTGGCTCCCCGGCGGCCGAATGTAGTAGCCGCTGGCCGGGGACGATCCAGGCGTATTCGGGGGCTTCCTGGAAGAGTGCCTGGAGGAGGAAGGCTCGGTCGGCTCCGAAGATTCTGAGGTCTATGGCGAAGACTTCCGGCAGGTCGGCGGTGGTCATGGGACGTGCGGTACCCGGTTGCGGTTTTTCGGCGATATTCACTTTCGTCCGATAGATCGTGTGTTCGTCGTGGAAACCGAAGTTCTTGTAGAGTTCGCGGCCCGCGGTCGTCGCGTCGAGGCGGAGACAGGGTACGTCGTGGAGGATTTCCAGGGCCTCGCTAAAGAGCTGCTTGCCGATTCCCTGCCCTCTTGTATTGGGGTCGACTAACATCATCGAGATCCAAGCAAATTGATTCTGAAAACGCAGCGTGGCTACGGTCCCGACGACTTGCCCTTGTTGTTCGGCGACGCGGCAGCCTTTGGGGCTTTGTTCCAGAAAGATACGCCAGTCAGACTCGAGCTGATTCCATCCGCAGGCACGGCAGAGACGGAGCCCTGCGGGGATATCGGCGATAGTCATGTCGCGGAGAATCATGCGGTTGCGCCGACATTCTAACACTGCAGTGTTATGCTAATGACCGAGCGTGTATAGCCGACACCATCGTAAAGCACGGCTTTTGTTTGGCCTGTCGGACGTTCTGATCACAGCGATCGCATTCGAAGCGGCATACCAGACACGACTTTTGCTGCCGTTTGAGCATAACTTTTATCTCGACCGGCCGGTGAAGGGACTGCTGCTGGGCGCTTCGGTATTGTTCTGCGTTGCGTTCGGATACTGGCTGAGCGTCTACGACCGGTTGGACTCCGCACATCCGCGGGTGATTCTGCGCGAGAGTCTGCGGCAGTGTGCCTTCGGGGCAATGAGCATTCTGGTGCTGGAATATTTGCTGCGGCTGGACCTGAGCCGCATGTTCCTTCTGTTTTTCCTGATCTACGCCTGGACGCTACTGTGCCTGTTTCGTTGGAAGGCGGGAAGTCTGGTAGGCGTGATCCGGCGGGAGTTTGGCGCTCCGCATCACGTGATGGTGGTGGGGACGGGAGACCGCGCGCGGGCGTTAGGAGAGGAATTGGAACAGTCGTCGAGCTTTGGCATCCGGTTGATTGGTTTTCTGACTGAGGACCGGGCGCCGGAGCAACCTCCAATCCAACTACGCCAGAGCTACCCGGTGCGGCCGCTGGCGGAACTGGCGAATCTGCTACAGGTGCAGGTGATCGACGAAGTCCTTTTCGCCGTGGATAGTCAGCGGCTGGCGGATCTGGAAGAGTATTTTCTGCTGTGCGACGAGGAGGGCGTGAGTACTCGGATTTCGGTGGACTTCTTTCCGCACGTCAACAGCGAGATGTATCTGGACCGGCTGGGAGCGGCGCCGCTGCTGACGTTTTCCGCGGCCCCGCACGATGAGATCCGGTTGCTGTTCAAACGCGTGATCGACGTCGCGCTGGCGTGTGCGGCTCTGATCCTGCTGATGCCGCTGATGGGGTTGCTGGCGCTGTTGATTAAGTTAACGTCGCCGGGACCGGCTATTTTCCGCCAGGTGCGGTGCGGGTTGAACGGGCGGCGTTTTGTGTTCTATAAGTTTCGTTCGATGTGCCAGGACGCCGAACAGATGAAGCACTCGCTGCAGCATCTGAACACGAAGCAGACCGCTTTCAAGATTCCGGACGATCCGCGGTTGACCTGGATCGGGCGATATATGAGGAAGTTTTCCGTGGACGAGTGGCCGCAGCTTTGGAACGTGATCCGCGGCGATATGGCGCTGGTAGGCCCGAGGCCGGCGGTGCCCGAGGAAGTGGAGAATTATGCGCGATGGCAGAGACGGCGGCTGCGCATGCGTCCGGGGCTGACGTGTTTGTGGGCGGTTTCCGGCCGTGATCATTTGGATTTTGAACAGTGGGTGAAGCTGGATCTGGAATATATCGATAACTGGTCGCTGACGCTCGACTGGAAGATCATTCTCCGCACGATTCCCCAGGTTTTGTCGGGGAAAGGAGCTTATTGAATGCATCTGGTACCGACGCAAGAGGAAGTGGTGGAATTGCTGAAGCAGACCGGCGCGCTGCGCGAGGGGCACTTCGCATATCCAAACGGTCTGCACTCCACCGAGTATTTGCAAGTGGCGCTGGCGATGCGTTATTACCAGCATGCAAAGACGCTGAGCGTGGCGTTGAGCCGGATGATCCGGGCAAACAGCGAATTACGGGCGATGATTCCCGAGCTTTCGATTGTGGCTCCGGCGACGGGCGGATTGCCAGTGGCTTATGGCATGTGCGAAGCGCTGCGGGCGCACCAGGTGTATTGGGCTGAGCGGGAGGATACGAGTCCGCTGCGGTTCCGGCAGTATCTGGAGGTGCAAAAGGGGGAGAAGGTGCTCCTTTGCGACGATATTCTGCGGACCGGTACGAAGATCGGCCAGTTGAAGACGCTGGTGGAATCGAGGGGCGGCGAGGTGGTTGGGCTGGCGGTGATGGTGTACCAGCCGACGCCGAAGACGCCGGACTTCGCTCCGTTGCCGCTGTTCTATCTGGCGAAACTGGACGCTCATTACTATATGGATGCGGATTCGTGCGAGCTGTGTAAGGAAGGAACTCCGCTGGAAATAGTTTGGATTTAGCGGGAGGTGTCGATGCTACAGGATTTTTTCTACGCTTTGCGCATGCTGCGCAAAAATCTTGGCTTGACTGCGGTGGTGGTGCTTTCGCTGGCCGTCGGGATCGGTGCAAACAGTGCGATCTTCAGCTTTGTCGACGCGCTGTTGCTGCGCCCGCTGCCGTATCGTCAACCTGAGCGGCTGGCCAACATCTGGCTGCATTCCCCTGGCATTGGTATCTTCAGGGATTGGCCGTCACCCGGACAGTTCGTCGACATTCAGAACGAAAATCACTCCTTCGAAGAAATGGCGATTGCACGCCTTGGCAGCATGACGTTGACCGGGCTCGATAAGCCAGAGCGGGTGGATGGCATGATGACTTCGTCGACCTTGCTTCACATGCTTGGGGCGAAGCCTCTGCTCGGGCGGACTCTGCTTCCCGAGGAGGACAAGCCTGGCAAACCGGCGGTCGCCATCCTCAGTCACAGACTCTGGAGGCGGGTGTTCAGTTCCGATGGGCAAATCGTGGGCAAGAGCATCACACTGGACGGGAAACAATACACGGTGGCCGGAGTGCTGCGTCCGGAGTTCAAGCTCAGCTCGGAAGCGATGCCTGCCGAGGGACCGATGGACAAGTCGGATGTATTTCTTCCGTTGCCGTTAGGGGCCGATGCAGCGAAACGACGCGGGGACGAGAACTACAACGTGATGGTGAGGCTGAAGCCGGGCGTTTCGATAGAGCAGGCGCAGGCGGATATTGACGCGATCGCCGGCCGGATCCGTGAGAAAGACAAACGCGACCGTACGTTCGGCATGACCGTGGTCGGACTGCAGGAGCAGGTGGTGGGCGATGTACGCCGCGCGCTGCTGGTGCTGCTTGGTTCGGTGACGCTGGTCCTGTTAATCGCGTGCGCGAATGTGGCTAACCTGCTGCTGACTCGCGCGGCCGGACGAGAGAGAGAAATTGCCATCCGCACCGCTTTAGGTGCGGGAGGGATGCGGATTGTCCGGCAGTTGTTGACGGAAGGGGTGGTGTTGGCGGTGATCGGCGGCGCGGCCGGGCTCTTGATTGCGCAATGGACGCTTTACGTGGTGCGCGCTATCAATCCGGGGAATATCCCGAGGCTGGAGGATATCGAGATCAACGGGCCGGTCCTGGCGTTCACGTTCGGAATCTCGATCGTTACGGGGGTGTTGTTTGGTATCGCGCCGGCGTGGCGCTCCATGCGGCTCGACGTGAACACGTCGATTAAGGCGGGCGGGCGCAGCGGGCAGAGTGGTGGCGCTTTGCGTCTGGCGCGGAACCGGTTGCGCGGACTTTTGGTGGCTTCCGAACTGGCGCTTTCTTTGATGCTGCTGATCGGCGCCGGGCTGCTGATCCGGAGCTTCGTGCGGCTTCAGAAGGTACCTCCAGGGTTCACCACCGCCAATGTTATCTCCATGCAAGTGGCCGCCGATGGAGAGAAATACCGGGACGAAAAAGCGCGTAACCGCTTCTTTGCGGAAATGGAAGATCGTATCAGCCGCCTGCCTGGCGTGAAGACGCAGGGCCTGGTTTCCACGTTGCCACTGACCGGAGGCGTGGGATGGGGAGGGATCAGCGTAGAAGGTTTTACACCACCTCCCGGACAGGAGTTGCAGGTGGACATGCGTATCGCGAGCACCGACTACTTCCGCGCGATGGATATTCCTTTATTGAAAGGGCGCTTCTTCTCCGGGCATGACACAAAAGACAGCCAGCAGATGGCGATTATCGATGAACGATTCGCCCAGCGCTTCTGGCCGCACGACAATCCTATTGGAAAACACCTGTGGTTCGACCCGAAGAAACCGATGACGATTGCCGGCGTGGTGGGAGTGGTTAAGCATTACGGCCTGGAAAACGAGGGGAAGATCGTGGTCTACTTTCCTCATCTGCAACGGGAAGCGGGCTCTATGTACCTGGTTGCGCGCACGTCGACGGATGGGGCGGGACTGGCGGGTGCAATCGTTCGTGAGATTCACTCGGTGGATTCGAACGTACCGGTTTATGACATTCGTACGATGCAGGAGCGGCTCTACGATTCGCTGGCGCGCCAGAGGTTCTCCACTTCAATGTTGGGCGCGTTCGCGGCTTTCGCCCTGCTGCTGGCGGTGGTGGGAGTTTACGGCGTGATGTCATATCTGGTGTCGCAGAACACGCATGATATCGGAGTGCGAATCGCTCTCGGGGCGCAGCGCGGAAACATTGTGGGTCTGATCGTGCGGCAAGGAATGGAACTGGCGGCGATCGGCATCGTGGGGGGCTTGATCGGCGCCATGGCGCTGACGCGCGCGATGTCCGGCCTGCTGTTCGGAGTGACTGCGACCGATGCGGTTACCTTCAGTGCAGCGGCGGTGATCCTGGGATTGGTAGCACTCGCCGCGACAGTGATTCCGGCGCGCCGTGCCACTGGGGTCGATCCGATGGTGGCGCTTCGGGAGGAGTAGTACTCTACCCGCTTTTGCGTAGTGTATAGACCGCAAATATGGTGATCGAGCGTAACCTCATGTAATTACATAACTCTTACAAAGCAAACGCGGGAAAGCTGATAATCTGAAACTGCAAGATAGGAGACAGCTTGGACCCGCGACCGATCTCGACGCATAAGTATAGCCTAGTCAACTGGATAACGACGACAGCCCTTATATTTTTCCATATTGGGGCGGTCATCGCCCTGTTCAACTTCACCTGGACCCGGTTCTGGGTTACGTTCGCACTTTATTGGATTGCGATTGGATTTGGGATCGGGATGGGCTACCACCGGCTGCATACGCACCGGTCGTATAAGGTTCCGACCTGGCTCGAATATTTCTTCGCGATTTGCGGGACTCTGACGTTGGAAGGCGGGCCGATTTTCTGGGTAGCGACGCACCGGCTTCATCATCAGAAATCGGATCAGGCGGGCGATCCGCACACGCCGCACGACGGTGGATTTTGGGCGCACATGGGTTGGGTGATGTTCGGCGAGTCGAAGCATAACAACACCGAGTCGATGCAGCGCTACGCTCCGGATCTGGGACGCGTTCCGTTTTATCGCTGGCTGAACACGTATCATTATGTTCCGCTGATTTTGCTGGGCGTGATTGTTTTGGCGTTCGGCGGCTGGCAGATGGTGACTTGGGCGATCTTCCTTCGCGTTGTGTTGGGACTGCATGCGACCTGGCTGGTAAATTCGGCGACTCACATGTGGGGCGGGCGGCGGTTTTTGACGAAAGACGATTCGCGGAACAATTGGTGGGTTGCGCTGCTGACCTTTGGGGAAGGGTGGCACAACAATCACCACGCGCGTCCGACTTCTGCACGGCATGGTCTGGCCTGGTATGAGCTGGATGTTACGTGGCTGCAGATTTGGTTGCTGAAGGCGGTTGGTGTGGCTAAGAATGTTAAGGTTGCTGAGCTGCCGGTGACGGACGCCGAACGGCGGGCGGCTTAAGATTTCGGAACTGCTCCGATCGCGCTCCGGAGCGAGCGAGGTCAGCGTTCTTGCGGCCGAACTCTATCGGGCGGCGGGACGCAAATACGGCGCAATGTTAGATTCGATCCTTTGAAACTCTTCGGCGGTGAGCTGAAGTTTACGCCAGCGTTCTAGAAACTCGCGTGGGCTATTGCCCGGGATGGGCGAATCGCAGCCGAATAGGATGCGGTCCATTCCGATCTGGCGCATTCGGTTGGTAAGCAGCGCGGCGCTTTGTTCCCACATGCCGGTAATGGGAATGCCGGAAGCATCAAAATAAAGGTGGCGGACGCGGGGATCTCCGCGTTTGATCGCCTCCGCATACACGCCGAGCGCCTCGTCGACCACCGGATCGTAGCCGCCGCCTCCGGCGAGATGGGCGATTTGGACGGTGACGTCCGGAGCCGCCGGGAGCAGGCGTTCCAGGAATACGCGCGCCTGCTTCTCTCCGTAGGGCCGGTTGTGATCGATGTTCGCCCGGGCATGAACGACGATGGCCATACCCTGCGCATTCGCCGCCGCGAAAACAGCGCGCGTACGCTCCACGTGGTCCTCAATATCGAGATTGACGTCGGAGTTGCCGAAGTGAAGCTTGAGACCGGTCCGGAGGTTGGGATCTTTCGAGCAACGCTCGATCTCATGCAGAGCGTAGTCGCGGAGCGGATTGACGGCGCAGAAACCGGTCAAACGCCCGGGATACCTCGCGACTTGCTTGCTAACCCAGTCGTTCTCCGCCCGGACCCGGGCGTACTCGTCCGGGCCAGGGTTCTTGAACGGGTTTGAGAACCCGTACGCGTCGGAAAGGACGACCGCGCGATCGATCCCGGCGGCGTCCATTTGAGCGATCAAGTCTGCGCCCGTGATGGCCTTGGGAAATGAAAAGACGGATAGCGCTTGCGGGCTTGCCAGGTGTTGGTGGTGGTCGATGAGGTTCGCGGCTTCCGCGGGCACGAGCACGATGACCCAGGCGGCAAGAATCGCGATGGGATCGATGCGGCTGACCAAGCCAGCGGCCGGGATGAATCCGCAAGCGAGACGGACCGCGAGTCGACGAGCGTACGGCAGTCCGAGAACCGAGCTCGTTTCGGCAGCGCCGTTCTTCCATTTCGGCATTGATTCTGACATCCACCTAAGAGTCTATTATCGAAAACCTGCTCTTTATGACAAGCGCCGTGCATCCAGTTGGCCGTGGTTCGTTAGTGAGTAGGAGTTATGATAAGCTCCTCTGACACGAGGATCACTTCATGAGTCAGATCACGCAACAGAATATTCAGCCCACTAACAGACTCTTCGAGCAGGAGGTTGCGGGCAAACGCGATGTGAGTGCTTTGGATCGCATCTATACCGCTGATGCTCGTATTTTGCCTCCGGGCGCTCCGATGATTAGCGGGCGGGAAAATATCAAGACTTTTTGGCAGGGGGCTATCGAGGCGATGAACGTCCGCGCCGTGAAGCTGGAGACCGTTAGTTTTGAGGCTCTCGGCGAGACGGGAATCGAGATTGGGCGAGCGACTCTGGAGTTTGCCGCTGCGGGGGCTCCATCGGCTACGGTGAAATATGTTGTTGTTTGGAAGCTCGAAGACGGCTTGTGGAAGTGGCACGTCGACATCTGGAATCTTGACGCCTAGTGCCGCGGTGAAAACGTGAGTTTTGAAACGCTCCTTCACAGTCGCGGCTCGGCGTGCGGGGCGCGTGTGCCGTAAGGCGTTTGTGCCGCAAGGGGTTTGCCGATGCTGACTATTTCGCGGCGAGCCACTAGTGCGTGACTTCGCGCAGGACTCTTAGTACATTGCCTCCGAAGATTTTTCGGACATCCTGCTCGCTGAAGCCTTTTTGGCGGAGCGCAGCGGCCAGGGCGGGCATTTTTGAGATGTCTTCAAGACCCTTTGGCGCGGCGGAGATGCCGTCGAAATCGCTTCCGATTCCGACGTGGTCGATGCCGGCGATTTTCACTGCGTGTTCGATGTGTTTGACCGCGTCGTCGAGAGTTCCAAAGGATGGCACCTTCGCCGCTAGTTCCTTCTCCAATTGATCCTTGGTGTACTTGTCGAGGACCGGGCCTTCCTTGGCCGGCGCGGTGTCCGTCTTGCGTACGGCATGCATTAGCATTTCCGCGTCCTTCGGATTCAGGAAGCCTTCGCCGAAGTTGATTCCGATCACACCTCCGTTTTTGGCTAGCGCTTTAATCATCTCGTCGGTCATATTGCGCGGGACGGGCGAGAGCGCGCGGCAGGAGGAGTGCGAGGCGATCATCGGTTTTGTGGTTACTGCCAGCGCGTCGTAGAACGTTTTGTCGGAGACGTGAGAGATGTCGACGATCATTCCGAGGCGATTCATTTCACGGACCACTTCCTTGCCGAAGGCCGTCAGGCCGTTGTGAACGGGTTTGTCCGTCGAGGAGTCAGCCCAGTTGTTATTCGTGAAATGGACGAGTGTCATAGAGCGGACCCCGAGGTTGTAGTAGACGCGGAGTACGGCCAGATCGTCGTCGATTTGATGGCCGCCTTCTACGGTGAGAATCGCCGCGATTTTTCCGGACTTAGTGATGCGCTCGACATCCGGGGCGTTGAGGGCGAGCGCGATTTGATCGGGGTGCGCGTCGAGAACTCGCTGCATGGCGTCGCGGAGGTCGAGAGTGCGGCGGACGGCATCGGCTCCTTTGTAATAGGTCGGGACCCAGAGGGCGAAGAAGGGCGCGTTGACACCGCCTTGACGGAGGCGTGGGAAATCGACATGGCCGCGTGTGGTGCGCTGGGTGAGATCGGCGTTGTCCATGAGGACTCTCTGGAGAGTGTCGATGTGACTGTCGATTCCGATCGTCTGTGCCCGGATAGGTAGGAGGGCGGCAATGAGGGTGAAGAGGGTGAGGCGCATGGCTTCCAGATTATCGCAGTGATTCCGTAGAGTAGGGACGACGCCGGCTTCCCGCCCTTTTGTTTACGAGGTTTCTCCGTCAAGTTCCGTTTGGCGGCATTCTTGCAAATCTTCGATGGGGCTTGACTTGGCCTCTTTCTGACACTAGTATTAGTGTCATATGAAATCCCCCTCCGATCCCGACCTGGAACTCCGCGGCAAACTCATCCGCAGCCTCGGCGCCCTCCGCGAAATGCTGCCCGGCTCCTTTGTCGAACGGAAACGCGCCTGCGGCCAGCCCAACTGCCATTGCGCCGACGGCAAGAAGCTTCATTCCCAGTTCCAGATTTCTGTACTGGTCGACGGCCAGCCGAAAGCTCTCAACATTCCTGCCAAGTTGGTGGAAAAGGTTCGAGAGAAAATTGAAATGCGCCGGCGTTTCGACTCCGCCGCCGCCACCATCTGCCGTCTCAACCTGAAGCGCTTTCTCAAAGAAAAGGAAACCCGCTAGCCGGATGTTCCGGCATCGCCTGGAGGTTTATCTCGATAAAGTGTTTGGCTTCTCGGCTCTGGTGAGCGCTCTGCCCGAGGGCCGGCAGTTTCCGCAACACCCATGGAAGAAGGTTTTCGACGCCGTCTTCTTGGGCGCAGCCATGCAGATTCCCAGCCTGCTTCAGATCGAAGCGGAGTGTCGCCAGGGAGCGTTGGCCAAACGCATCGGACCGATCAGCGACGACACCATCGGCTACGCGCTCGAAAGACAATCTCCCGAACCCGTGTTCGCGCTCAGTTGCGAAATCGCCCGGCGCCTGAAACGCAACGGAGTTCTGCGTTCCGACTGGTCCAGAGGGTTGGTGGTGGCGGCGGTCGATGGCATCGAAATCTGTAGTTCGTTCGTCCGCTGTTGCGACGCCTGCATGGAGCGGGAGATTGAGCACAAAGCGAACGGCGAAATGCGAACCGACATTCAGTACTATCACCGGATCGTCGTGGTCGCCGTGGTCAGCACGCCGTTCCCCATCCCCTTGGGTCTCCGCTTTCAGAAGAACGGCGAAGGAGAGGTAGCCTGTGCATTGGCTCTACTCCAAGATCTGGACCGTCAATTAGGCCGTCGCTTTCTGGATGTGTTAGTGGGTGACGCTTTGTACATGCAGGCGCCCTTCGTTAAAGAAGTGGAACGTCTCGGTTTGGCCTGGGCCTTCACCCTGAAAGAGAACCAGCCCGATCTGTTGCGCGAGGCCCAACGCTTCACGCAAGAATCGCCTACGGGGGTTCATACGGAGCCGGATCGGGAGATTCGATACTGGCACTTGCCGGAGGTCGATTGGCCCGTCGCTGACCGCTTGGTTCGAATCCTCAAAACGGTTCGCATCGAGCACCTGCATCGCGTCACTGTCAGCGAAAAAGACGGCCATCGAATCAAGACCAAGACGGCGGTGACGCAAGAGAGCACCAACTTCTACGCCACTAATTTCGAACTCGGCTCGGTCTCGCCGCTGTTCATCCATCAGTTCAGCCGCAGCCGTTGGCGAATCGATACGGAAGTTTTTCAGACCATCACCACCGACTGTCACCTCAAACACCCCGCTGTTCATCAAACCACGGCGCTGGTGGTGCTGACCATGATCCGATTTCTCGCCTATACCCTGTCCCTGGTCTTCTATCACCGCCAGGTCCGCAGCCATGCTCGCGGAAAATGCGAGACCTTTCACCAGTGCGCCAAAAGGATCGCTTATTGGTTCGTTGCCCCTGCCGCCAACACCAGTTGATTCTCCTCCGATGCAGGTCGCGATGTGTCCTGCCAAGGTTCCCGGCGAATACGAACCAACGCCGGCGCTGCCGCATTTCCCCCGACCGCTGAATCGGCAGGGTCAGCGCTCTCTGTCAGTCTTTTTACTCCTCTCAGACCCGCTACAACTCTGGCCGGCTACCCTCAATTCAGAAACTCCTCCCAAATCAACAGGCTGCCGCCTAGCCGCATGGCACCTTACGGAATCGCTGCAGATTATCGCGGGTGGCTTGACGCGAATATTCTTAACCTCTATTATGATCGAGCGTCTTATCGCGAGGAGAGTCATATGACTTTAACCAAGAGAGCAATGGCCGAATTCATGGGCACCTTCTGGCTGGTATTCGGCGGTTGCGGGAGCGCTGTATTGTCGGCGGCGTTCCCAAGCTTAGGCATCGGTTTTTTGGGCGTAGCCCTTGCATTCGGTCTTACGGTTCTGACTATGGCTTTTGCCATTGGTCACATCTCCGGCTGTCATCTGAATCCCGCGGTGTCGGTTGGCCTCGCTGTGGCGAAGCGATTCCCGGGTAAGGAGTTGCCGGCTTACGTTGTGGCACAGGTGATTGGAGGCATAGCGGCCGCTGCGGTCCTGTACGTGATCGCGAGCGGGAAGGCCGGTTTCGATCTGGCCGGCGGATTTGCATCGAATGGCTACGGTGCGCACTCGCCCGGCGGTTACACTATGATCGCGGCACTGGTGGCCGAGGTCGTCCTGACGTTCATGTTCCTCATGATTATTCTGGGTTCGACTGACCGGCGAGCGGCGCCGGGCTTCGCCCCCATAGCGATTGGACTTGGCCTCACGCTCATCCACCTGATCGGGATTCCGGTAACCAATCTTTCGGTCAATCCCGCGCGCAGCACGGGTCCGGCGGTGTTCGTGGGCGGTTGGGCGATTGAACAGCTTTGGCTTTTCTGGGTAGCTCCCATCGCGGGAGCGTTCCTGGCCGGTGTTATTTATCCCGCTCTCTTTGAAGAATAGACGCCTGTCCGCCTGATCTGTTGTCGCGCAGCAGATCTTCGATGTCTCCGAGCTTGTCGCCCAGCATATTCAGTTTGCGCGATAAGTTTTGAATCTCCGATTCCGCCCGGCGGTTGACGTCGTAGTCAAGTTCGCCGCGCAAGCGATCCTTGGTGTCCTGGCGGTTCTGACTCATCATGATCACGGGCGCCTGAATCGCGGCCAGCATGGAAAGGAACAGATTGAGAAGGATGAACGGATATGGGTCCCAGGCGGATCGGCGCAGCGTTATATTTGTGCCCGTGTAGACAATCAAAACGGCGGCGAAGGTAATAATAAAAACCCACGAGCCGCCAAACCGTGCAACGGAATCGGCCAGACGCTCGCCAAAAGTCATTTCCGTCTCTATCACCTCGTTTGGATTGCGCGCGGCGCGAAGGCGGACGAGCTGTTGCGAGGCGTGAAACTGGCGCCCAAGCACGGTCAACATATCCATGCCCGCGTGCGGCTTGCGTTGCAGCAGAACCGAGATGTCGTTCCGGTCGATTTCGACACAAACCGCGTCGTCGACGGCGATCGCGCTGGTTTGATGAGGCGTCTGCTCAATCATGGAAGCGAAGCCGAAGAAATCGCCCTGGGCCGGCTCATCGACAACGATTTCCTGTTGGTCTTCGTCGACCGTAGTCACCCTGGCCGTCCCTGACACCATGACGTAGGCGTGCGCGCCCGGGTCGCCCATCTTGTAGATGCGTTGCCTCGGAGTGAACGTCCGGAGTTCGACTTGTCCGGCGAGAATGGCCAATTCGTCCTCGTCCAGCAAAGCGAAAAGGGAAACGTTTCTGAGCACTTCAGGGTTACACGGCATGGGGTCACCTACCTTTACAATGAGATTCGCACAGCGTCATTATGGCACGAGGATGAAGCGATCGATTGAAATTTTGGCGCTTCGATCGATCCTCATGGATGTTCTGTGGAACCGCACCTGGATCTCGTCGAATTGGCGTATTCGGCCGCTGCGAAGAACAGGGAAGTCGAGAATCTCCGTCAATTGCGGAGCGTAAAAATTCGGCCGCCGCGGCCGTGGCCGTGAGATTACATCGCGCTGTCCGAGGCTTTGGGCGGGTTGGCCCGGCTCTTTGGTGTCGATCAGGACGAGCTCCAACGCGAGGGTTCCGAAATAGAGATCCGCATTGGTGATCGCAATCTGAATCGCACGGCAGCATCCCAGGTTGATCGATTGATCCAGTTTTTGCAGAGCCTCCATGGACATCGGCTTTTGGTCGGTGGTGACGAACGAGAGTGTGATCGGACTCGCACGGCGGAAATACGATCCAGGAGGCGGTCTCCTGTGAGGAGGTTTGAACATCCAATACTGTCCTGAAAATGGAATGTCGAACGGAGTGGCGGACGTCGGCGTGAGGGGACTTGTTATCCACGATGGCGGCGG
Organism: Bryobacteraceae bacterium; assembly: GCA_963770345.1. Classification (GTDB taxonomy): domain Bacteria; phylum Acidobacteriota; class Terriglobia; order Bryobacterales; family Bryobacteraceae; genus CAVYPH01. The sequence continues at coordinate 614,837 of CAVYPH010000006.1, forward strand.
CGTGACAAGCACGACGTGCGTTGTCTTTACCTCAGGCCACAGGATCACGCCCTGATAGACTTTGTCGGTAATCTCTATCGAAGCACTGCTGGGCTGGTAGAGATCGGTTATCAATTCGCTTGGTTTCGTGTCCGGGTCGCGTTCTGAAATCCTCTGGACCAAGGCCCGCAGGCTGTCACGTGGTCCGGGCAATGAATCTCCTTTCAGTTCAGACACTAAGTAGAAATTTGGGTATAGCCCAATCACGGTGAGACCAGCCGCTAGCGTCACTGTCAACAGAATCCGAAGTAGATCGGCCGATTTGGGTGGTTTATAGATTTGACCGAGCTGCCGTAGCAGCGTCAGCCCGGCGACGCTCGCGCAAAACAACGAGGCCGCCAGGAATGTATATTTCAGCAGAGCGGCCATCATTGCCGCCTGGACGCCTGCGCCGATTGCGAATGCGATGGCTAGTGGTTCCGGACGAAAGTTGAGCGAGGGGGAATCCTGTTCCGGATCGAGTTCCACCCACTGGGAGCATAGCGTTCCGGTTACGCTGATTACCGACACGAGCGCAGCGCCGAAGGCCGCCGGCGATAAGCGGAATAACAGAATCGCAGCGGGCGCAAACCACACAGCCGTCCGTGAGGTTTGCAGCGCCATCCGAAGACCGTCGAAGCCCATCGATCGTGTGACAGCCGCGTGGATGGCCATCAGGATTGCAAGGCTGCAGAAGAACGCGAGCAAAGATTCCGCTAGGGCCCACGTTGCGGCTCCAATCAGAGAATGATTGTGCAACCGGGGGAATACTACTGTGAACCAAATGAAACTAGCTGTGGCGTATAGGCCGACGAGTTGTATCGCGAGGATGAGAACGGCCGGAGGCTTCTTCGGCTCGATGGCGGCGAACAGGCGTATTTCGGAGGCCGACACTCGATTTTAGACACCGGCTGTTAAAAATTAGTTTCTCGGGCGCATTTTGTGGGCGAACTTTTCACGGAATTTTCGAACCTTGGGGGCCACGATGAATTGGCAGTACGACTGATTGGGATTGTTCTCGAAGTATTCCTGATGGTAGTCTTCGGCACGATAAAAGGCTTCGGCGGGCTGGACTTGCGTGACGATCGGATCGTCCCAGATGCCTGCTTGATTCAGATCGCGGATGGTCGCTTCGGCGATTTGCTGCTGGAGCTCTGAATGATAGAAAATCACCGAACGATATTGCGTGCCGACATCGTTGCCTTGGCGGTCTCGCGTCGTTGGATCGTGGATGGTGAAGAAGACCTCGAGGATTTCGCGAAAGGACGTAATCGCCGGATCGAAAGTTATCTGGACGACTTCGACATGGCCGGTTCTTCCTCCGTAGACTTCCTTGTAGGTTGGATTCGGATTCTTTCCTCCCATGTAGCCCGATTCGACGGACTGCACGCCTTCCATCTGGTCATAGACCGCTTCGAGGCACCAGAAGCATCCGCCGCCGAGTGTTGTGGTTTCCATATTCCAGTATCTCTGATTCTGTAAAATGACTGCTTGCTGGCCAATCTTGTTTTCGTAATCGGTCTGACGTCGCATCAGACGCCGATGCAGGCTTTGATCACGCCGGATGATCTGAACTTTGGGACATCGAAGATGCGTGTGCTGCTCGTCGGCGATCCGCGGCGCGTAATGGCTGCGGCGAAAACGCGTTCGCGCTTCGCAATTTCAGCCTTGCCGATGGATGGTCTGAAGGATCTTCAATTTCCGCCGCAGGGCGATGCGTACAAGTCGAATCCCGAAGCGCAGTACTTGTGGCGGTGGATCCGTATGCACGCTCCCGATGCTGTTGTGCAAGTTGGAGAAGGTAATTTGGCGGAAGCGCTTAATCGCGAAGGGATTGTTCCTGCCAGTGTCGCGACGGGCGATGATTTTCTGCCTCGGGTGCTTCGGCTATCGCCGGCACGGCTGGAAATGCAGCGGCGGCTGGCGCGTACGCCGGAGCAGGTGGCTCGAGATCTTACGCAATATTACGGCCGCAAGGTGGACGATGTGGTCTACATAGAAGCTGTGCCGCTGCTTGCCCGGCTGCGCCTTGGGGATCGCGAAGATGTCGAGCGGATACTGGCACCTTTCGCGAACGGTGAGAAGCCGAGTCTTCCGCCGAAGCCTACGGCGAGTCACCTTTCAGGGCACCTGATTTTTGGCGAGCTTGCTTTGCAGACGAAGAACCCGCGCTATGTGGATCTGGTGCGAGCGGCGGCGGATGTGGCGGCGGGGCCTGACTCGATTTATACCGAGATGAGCGACGGTGTCTTCATGGGCTGTCCGATCCTGGCGCGTGCCGCGCGGTTGACCCACGAGCAAAAGTATTTCGATGGATCGGCTCGGGTTCTGAAGGTTATGCAGTCGCTGCAACTGCGGCCGGATGGGCTGTATCGGCACTCGCCGCTCAGCGATGCCGCTTGGGGTCGAGGGAACGCGTTTCCGGCGTTGGGTGTGGCCATGGCTCTCGGCGATTTGCCGCCGAACGATCCGAATCGCGCGTTTATGCTTCAGGCGTTTCAGACGCATATGGCGGCTCTGGCTAAACACCAGGACTTGACCGGCATGTGGCATCAGGTGGTTGACGTTCCGGGGAGTTATCGGGAGTTCAGCGCGACCGCGATGATCCTGGTTGCGATGAGGCGCGGTGTGCGGGCTGGGTGGCTCGATAAGGTTCAATTCGAGCCGATAATTTCCAAAGCTTGGGAGGCGGTCAAGCTACGCATCGCTTCGCAGGGAGTGATCATCGACGTCTGTACAGGCACGGGGAAGCAGAAGAGCCTTGAGGATTATCTCGACCGGCCTGCCATTCTCGGATTCGATCCACGTGGCGGCGCTATGGCTTTGCTGGCTGCTACCGAGATGATGCAATAGTCACCAGGCTCTTACTTTGTGCGCGCCCCGTGGAAGCTGGATCGTCGCGGAGCTTACCGCTACGGAGCCGCCGTCGACTTCCAGTTTCGCCGGCTGCCTGTCGAAAACTGCCAGAGCGCGTGCGGAGCTTTGATACCGGAACTCGATTCCTTTCGGCAGACTTGTAGCCGATTCCAGAAATCCGTTGAAATCCATCAGACGAAGGAAGGGTTGCCCCGGGGCGGGTTCAATTTTGTGAGGACCGGGCGGAAGCCATACTGTGTGTCCGTCGTTAACAGGCCAAAGCGCGCCGTCGACCTTCGCAGCCCCGGACCATGTGACGCCGACGCCGCGCGGCGAATCGACTTCGGATTTCGTAGCGCCCTCTTCGAATTTGCCGGCTACGGCCGCGGCGTAAGGTAGTAACGCCAGGTCTTGCCGAAGGATTGAATTTTCGAAGTAGAGCGCTACTCGTGGGAAAGACTTCGCGGCGACGTGCACCAATTGGAACAACTCGGCGCCGGTTTGAAGCTTGGTGGGGTATACGTCCTGGTATCGTTCGAAAATATTGATATCGATGCCGAGCTTGTCGACCCGGTTAGTGAGCGGGACGTAGCGCTCCGCGATCTGCGGATAACGGTCCGGCCCGAGATTCCAGATGGTGGCCGGATCTTCGATTAGAAACGTGAAGTCGTGATGATCGAGCATCGGCAGCACTCGCGCGGCGTCGGCGCCGATCAAGTCGCGCATTCGCGTGTCGAAACGATCGTCCACGTGAGTGAGCACAAGATCGAGATCCGGTTTTCCTGCGGCGCGAAGGCTCTCGATTTCTCCTATCCATTGCACCTGCATCTTGCGCGCTAGCTCGGCGCGCCACAGGAGAAACTCGGGCAGCTTGCCGGCGCTGTTGGCGTTGAGTAGGTCCACGGGGTCGAGCCCTTTTTCGGTTTTGTAGGCTGCTCGGACGTTATCGTTGAACGGGGTGAAGCGGGCCGGGTTGGCGAAGCCCTCTAGCGATTCGAAATACAGCTCGGCCAAGTTGACTCCATCCCAATCAAACCGCGATAACTGAGCGCGAGTGCCCTCCGCCACTGCGCGAAAGCAATCGGGATTATTCAAGTTCATCAGCTTTCGCCAGTCGAGTTGTGCGTCCTGCATCAGCGCGGTTTTCTCTCGCCAGGCGGGATGGTCGTCCCAGAACTTTTCACTCACGTGCGGGAGTTCGATCCAGGCGTAGACGAGAATGGCGCGCTTGTGGCAGGCTTCGATGAGCTTGCGGAGAAATTCGTCGCGCTGCGCATCGGGTTCGTAGTAGTGCCAGGCGGCCACGTGCAGCGCGGAAATTCCTGAACTGCGCCAGCGGTCGGCGAAATAATCCAGATCGACGCGCGTGCGGTAACTGGAGTCGAAGAAGGCCCAAAGATTGTTGGCGCGCACGTGAGGAGCCGCGCCGAGATCGGAGAGCGCTTGCGGAAGGTAGGGATAGCGCTCATAGCCTTTGACGCCGGGCGATGTGGCCATCCAGAGCACGCCTCCGCGGCCTATGCGGTAGCCGGCCATCACGGGTGCGTTCGTCCAACGATCTACGGCGAAGACGGTGGCGTTCTTCGGTACATCCATTACGGGAATCCCTTCGCCCTGTTCCCAGATGATGGAAAGTTTGGGCGCGCGGAGATCGACGATGTTTTGGACAACGATCGTCCGCGCACCCGAGTGAAAGCCGAATGATTCGGCTTCGGGAGAGAGACCTTGGAAAATGACGAAACGGCCGGCTTCGATTTCGGCTCGGGAGACGCGGTGGGAACCGCCGGGAGAAACGATGCTGAAATCGGATGGCAGAAATCCAACGGAGCTCAGGATGGTGGCGAAAACCGCGGCGCTAGTGAGTGAAGGCATACCAGAGTCCGGCGCGGATATCGTTGTACCGGGGGCCGTGCGGGTTGCCCTCCTGGATCAGGTAGTTCCCTCGCAGTGCGCTAACGGTTAGCGACAGAGCCGGCGGCATTCCTTTGAACCGGAATTTGATCCCGGGCCCATGTTCGTAGTAATTCGCCCAGTATTGTTGCTTCAGATCCTTCGTGATGTTTCCATTCCAGAAGACTTGGAATTGCCACGGGAAGGTGTAGCCGAAGTGATTCTGTGAATAGAACAGTGAATCGTTGCCGAAGCGGCTTACAAAAACGGCATCGTTTGTGGACTCGAAGAACAGACCGTGCGATTCGGGTCCGAGGTTGTGTCCGATGCTCTTGGCGAACGAGAGCCCTCCGCGATAGTCGGGAAGCATTCGGCCGACGTTGACTTGCTGGCGGTAGCGAATCGACTCGCCGGCTTCGGCCCAGGCCATCAAACCTTTGTACTGACGCGTGGCGAGTCCGGCGGCGATGATGACTGAATTCTCCGACAGATACTGGGGTGCTGTGATGCTCCCACCGGGTCCGCCGTCGCCCGGGGTCGAGCCGCGGACATCTCCGATGACTCGAGCGGAGAGATATGGCCGGAGCGGGAGAGTGCCGACCTTGAACTCTACCTTGACCTGGCTGTATGAGAAGAGGTCGTGCCAGCGCGAGGAGAACATGGGATACGTCCAGACCGTCGTCCGGTACGGTTCTTGCGCGGGGCGTAGGTTGTCGTAGGCGCGTTTGGCTTCGCTTGAAATATTTTCGTCCGGGCTGTCCTTGGCTAGCCGGAAAAACTCCAGGGCGTGCGCATCGTCCTTCATGATGTTGTAGGTCCAGCCGAGTTTCAGCATGACGGCGTAGTCGTTCGGATTTTCTTCATGCGCCTGTTTCAGATAGCGGAGCGCGTCCTTCAGATAACCTGCCTGGAGACTTCGCGTCCCAAGTGTGGCGGCGTCGGTGGACTCCCCTGGTTTGGCTGGAGCGCTGCCGGCCGGTGGCGCCGCGGGCCGTTCGCGTAGTTTCGACGACTGGACGGACGAACCGAGTTGGGCGGTTGCCAACGGATCGTCCGGCGCGATGGTGAGGACGTTGCGGAATTCGGCGATTGCTTCATTCTTGTTGTGCATCGCCAGGTAAAGATAAGCCAATTCGCGGCGCAGGAGCACATTCTTAGGGTCGATTTCGAGCGCTCGTTTGAATTCGTACACGTACGGATAGCGCTGCGGCAAGAGCTCTTTGGCCATCTCCGAAACACGGGGCTCGGCGCTTCGGGAGGCCGCCAGCAGCGCGGCGTTGGCATCATCTACGCGCCCCATCGCTTTCCACATGCGAGCCACGTCGAGTAAGAGCATGCGCATGGCGGGCTTGATTTGGAATGCCCGTTCGTAGTGTGTGGCTGCGAGATTCAAGTCGCTGCGTTGGTCTGCGAGCCGCGCGATTTCTTCGTGCGCGCCGAAATTGTCCGGCTGTAGTTCGGCTGCTTTCGACCATCGTGCGATTCCTTCCGCCAGTGTGCGGTCGATGTTTTGGAAAGCCTGCTCTGCGGTATGATTGCCTGTCTTGCGGATGCGATCGAAGATGATTCGGGCTTCCGCCGGCTGCTTGGTTTCATTGCAGAGGAAGGCGTACTCTAGCGCGACATGCACGTCTTGGGGATCGAGACGCATTGCTTCTCCGAATTGGACGCGGGCCGATTCAGGCTCGCCGACTCGGAGGTAGGCGTAAGCCAAATCTTTGCGGATACTGGCGCGGTTGGGATCGGCGGCGATGGCTTGATGGAACAGGTCGATTGCTGCTTCGTACGACTTGGCCTGCAGCGCGGAATAGGCTTTGTCCAGCGCCGAACTTGCTGGGGTGGCAGACTGACCGAGCATGGCCAGGCTGCAGAGGATCGGTATGAGAATAATCCTTGAAATCATGGAACGCCTTCCGGGAACTGTTCATGTAGTGTGCCCGGGTGCGATGATTTCTCTGATTATTTTTCAGGTGTGATTGGCGAACTTTAAGTAAGAATAATTCGGCGCTGAACGCACTAGGTCAGCGTGACATCGGTTTTGCTTACGAGAATGGATGGGCGACTTTCTGGCGGAGGCACAAGAGCCTTCAAAGGGAAAGCCCGGGTCTATAGCCCGGGCCTCCATATACTACGAAGCAGAAGGGGTGAGGCCCTTGCGCCTTGTCTTTTTGATCAAGATCGTGCTGAACTTCTTCGGTACGGTTTCAGTTCGGCTGCGGATCCGAAAGGACCGTTAGTCGCACTGACAGGGCCCTCGCCTTCTAAGGGCCCTGTTGAAATGATAACCCAACCTCCGCCCCAAGCGCCGTAGGATTTTCCTTATCCCCATCATTGAACGGCAATAGGGGAATGTTCGGCGACGAATTTTTCCCATTTGGCGGACAGGGCCGCGTCCGCTGGAATCCCTGCTCCGCCCCTGTACACCATGGAAGCGTTACTGGCCGCCAGCAGATGTCCACCGTCGGCTGCTTTCACCCACCACTTGGCGGCCTCGGCGTAGTTCTGTTCGGTGCCCTTTCCATTTGCATACATCATTCCTACAGCGGCTTCTGCGGGAAGATATCCCTGTTCCGCGGCTTGTAAGGTATACCGAAATGCCGACGCGGGGTCCTTGCCCACCGGCTGTCCGGTAGCCAGATTGTGCCCGAGAAGGTACGCGCCGCCCATACAGAACAGATCGACCGGTTCCTGGCGGCCGCGATTGCCCGGCAGATCCGCTGATGCCAGCGTCACTCCCCAACCGCAGATTTCGTAATCCTTCAGATACCCGGCCGCTTTCGCCGTAATCTCGTCAAGCCAGTGCGTCCAGCCTCCATTTGGTGTCTTCCGTTCCGGTCTACCTAGATCTCCGCGAAAGTCGCGGTCGCGGACCGGCGCGAGCGTGTTGGCCGCCATCACGCGCAGCTCCTCGTTGCTATCGTCGAGCAACGCGACGAGTGCCTTGAATATCGGCGGGTCCTGACGGTACCCCTTCACTTGCAAGCGAACTGCCTGAACTAACGCGTCAACCGCTCCAACGCGATCGGCTGCGTCCGCACCTTTGTCCGTGGCCAAGCGGATGAGAGCCTGTTGGGCGGTTTCGGAGCGCCAATTGGCGTTGACCGCCAGCGCATGCATCGCCGCGCTGCGAACCTTGGGAGACGGGTCAGCGAGTGTCTTCGTCAGCGCTCCGATTGTGGACTCGCCGAATATTGCATGCGCGCACGTTTCTGCGGCGGCAGCTCGAATGTTCGCGTCCGCAGAGACTAGCGCTTTCTCGACAAACGCACCGGCGGCGGTGCCTCCGACCAATGCGAGGTTGGGGAAGAAGCCACGAGCGATGACGGCCGGCTGCTTCAGTAGCTTCTGCTCCTCGGCTGACGGCGGAATGTTCTTATTCCGAAGACGCGTCACCCACGCGATGGCATCGTCGTTACTCGGCGGATGATAAGTTCTGGCGCCAAGATCCTCGAACTCGCGATAGATGACGTGGTACCCCTTCGCGTTGACGCGCTGATAGGTGTCGCGAACGGTCGTGAGATGGTACGACAGATCCCGCAACCCAAGCACCATGTAGAATTCGGGCGCGCTGTTCAACGGGTCGATCGCTTCTTTCAGCTCGGAAGGCATCTTCCACCAGCCCCAGCTATACGTGATGCTGGCGGTGACGAGATTCGGATGCATCATCGCGAACTCTCCGGAAATCTTCCCGCCCTCGCCCTTGCCGTACATGTAAACTCGTCGCGGGTTGATCGGATACGTTTTCTTTGCCCACGCGATCAGTTTCTCAATGGGCTCGTGATCGGCGGCGCCGAATTTTCGTTCCTGCGGATGGCCTGCGAGCAGGACATAGCCTTCGCGAATTCCGAGCCGCTTGAGCGCCTCGCGCACCGGCAGGATCTCGTCGCCGGTCGGGCGGTCATGTTCGGGAAAGCACAGGATCAGGCCGAGTTGTTTGGCGGGATCGGTGGTGGCAGCCGGCGCAACGCTTTCCGGCGGTTCCACCACATAACGGATGATCGTCTTCCCGGCATCATCTTTGAGTTCGGTTTCGACAGCCGCGAGGAGCGGAGTAAAGAATAGAGCGATTGTTAGAAGTGAAGTCATGTTCGGAATACAGCAAATATATCCCAAACTTGTCAGCTAAGCTTGTTCATACCCATGTCCAGCGCCTTCAAGATCGTGCTCGCGTTTCCGCTGATCGGTGCAGCTCTGGCGCTCGGCCTGTTGGTTTACGCCAGAATCGAAAACAAAGATCGCACCGACCCGGAGCAGACCACCGACCCGCTGTTGAAGCAACTGCAACTGCTGAATCCTCATTTGCGGATCGAAGATGAGTTCACGCGGCTGCCCGTTTACTGGATCAGAGAACCTGGCTCAAGCCGCAAGATCATGCTCCCGAAGTCCGAGGCCGCGGGCGCCAAGATCAACCTTCGGGCATGCAACCTGACCGCGATTCCGCCCAATCTCCTCTACCCAAGCCGCACGGAAATGGCGTGCCTGGACATCGCCAACGACACTCACAATCTGAGTGCGTTCTTCTATCGCACCAAAGACAATCTCAAGAAAGTGGTTGGTTTCTACGAAGCGCCGCTCGACGCCACGCGCCGCTTCGGTACTTCCAGATCTAACGATGAAGAGCGGCTCGAGGAGGACAAATCTCGCGCCTTTCTCTTCTCGTATTTCCTGCACCAATCGGCCGATCTCGTGGGCTTCGTGGGTTACCGCGAAGCGCCCAAGTAAGGCTGCCGGACCACGCTTTCGGCGAACGCGCGGACATACTGCTTGGGCGCGCGCACCTGGATGCCCAGTTTCTGTGCCGCGTGCATGGGGAAGTATGGATCGCGCAGCATCTCACGGGCCAGCAGGACTATGTCCGCCTGGCCGGCGCGTATGATTGCATCGGCTTGTTCCGGTTCTGTGATCATACCCACGGCGCCGGTCAGAAGGTTCGCTTCGTTGCGGATGCGCTCGGCAAACGGAACCTGATAACCGGGTCCAATCGGGATCTTCGCGTATGGAACGAGTCCGCCGGACGAGGCATCGAGAAGGTCCACACCGAGATTCTTGACACGGCGGGCAAGTTCGACGGAATCCTCAATGGTCCAGCCACCCTCCGCCCAATCGCTCGCCGATATTCTTAAAAACAGCGGCAGGTACGCGGGCCATTCCCGTCGAATGGTAGTCACAACCTCGGATAGAAAGCGGATTCGATTTTCGAATGAGCCACCGTAGTCGTCGGTCCGGCGATTGGAGAGCGGCGAAAGAAATTCGTTAATCAGGTAGCCGTGAGCGCTGTGAATCTCCACCACCTCGAAGCCGGCCGCAAGCGCACGCTTTGCCGCTGCGCCAAAGGCTTTGATTGTGTCGTCTATCTCAGCTTTGGTTAACTCGTGCGGAACAGGGTCGCCATCGCGGAAGGGTATCGGACTCGGTGCTACTGCCTGCCACCCGTTCGGTTCTCCGGGTGGAATGACAGCGCCGCCGTCCCAAGGTAATTGGGTGCTCGCTTTCCGTCCAGCATGCGCCAATTGAATTCCGGGGACGGCGCCTTGAGTTTTGATAAAAGTGGTGATGCTGCGCAAATTATCGATGTGCGCATCTTTCCAGATGCCCAAGTCGCCGTAGGTGATGCGCCCATGAGGCAACACGGCCGACGCTTCCGCCATCACCAAAGCGGCTCCGCCGACGGCGCGGCTTCCCAAGTGGACCAGATGCCAGTCGTTGGCGAAACCGTCCTCGCTCGAATACTCACACATGGGTGAGACAGCGATTCGATTCGAAAACGTGATATCCCTGATCTTAAGCGGTGTGAAAAGCCACGCGTGCGGTGCTTCAGCAGCTTGCATAACGATTAAGATGACGGTGAGCGCCGGAAGGCTTCATACAATAAGCGGATGATGCAAGTCGCGCGTGTGACATTGATTGTCAGTTGGGCCGCGTTCCTGACTCTCTTCGTCATCAAAGCGTGGACAATTCGAAGGCAGCGTGACGCCGAACCGACGCCCGATTCGGGGATGAAGACGGCTCCCCTGGCAAGGCTTGGAATCTTTCTCCAAGGCGTAGGATTCTTCTTCTCCTCCCTTCCGGGGCCGCGAGTCGAAAGACCCCACCCTCCAGCGGTAGCAGCCATATTCCTGGGGCCGGCTTCCGTTTTCTTGGCCTACGTCGCGATCAAACATCTCGGAAAACAGTGGCGTATTAAAGCTGCTGTCACCGACCGTCACGAACTCGTCACCAGCGGACCTTACCGTATCGTGCGCCATCCCATTTACGCGTCCATGTTCGGGTTACTTCTTAGTAACTCTTTCGTCAATGCTGGTTGGATTTCTATTTTAGCCGCGATCGTCATTTTCATCGTGGGCACGGAAATTCGCATCCACGCCGAAGAAGGTCTCCTCCGCGCTAAATTCGGCGATGAGTTCGAGGCTTACCGCAGGCGCGTGGCGGCCTATATTCCGTTCGTGAGATGAGTCAGCTTTGGGGCGTTGCGGCCAGAATGGCGTCCGCCACTTGCGATGCAACCTTCATTTCCACCACATCGTGAACACGCACAATGTGCGCGCCGCCCAGGATGCAAGCGACCACCGCGGCGACGCTCGCAATCAGGGTTTCTTCCACCGTACCCCGCGCCAGGAAGGCTTTGCGCGACGGACCCATCAGAATTGGCAGCCCCAGCGATGCGAACTGCGGCAGGCGCGCAATGATCTCCGAATTTTGTTCCTTGCGCTTACCGAAACCAAGCCCGGGATCAATTACGAGGCGCGCCTTATCGACGCCCGAGCGCATGGCGCGGTGGATAGTCGCTTGCATTTCCGTGGCGATGACGCCCATTACGTCCGGCAGCGGCGGCAATTTCGCCCAGCTTTCGGGCGTGCCCCGCATGTGATTCAGGATCAGACCAGCGTCATATTTCGCCACGATCTTCGCCAAGCCCGGATCGAACGTTAGGCCGCTGGGGTCGTTGATGATCGCCACGCCCAGATCCAGAGCCTTCTCGGCCACATTGGTCTTGTACGTGTCCACCGAAATCGGGACGCTCACCTTTTCCCGAAGCCGTTTCAGCACCGGCACCAGACGCCGCATCTCTTCCGCTTCGGAGATGCGCGCCGCACCGGGCCGCGTCGATTCGCCGCCGATGTCGATGATGTCGACGCCCTGATCCTCGAGTTCAATCGCGCGGGCATAAGCGCGATCCGGATCCTGATATTTGCCCCCGTCGGAGAACGAATCGGGCGTGACGTTGAGAATACCCATCACCAGCGTTCGCTCGCCCAATTGCAGCGTTTCGTTCTTCAACTTCCAGTCGTAATGTTTTCGGATCATGATCAGGCGGACAATTTCAGCCACTTTTTGCCGGCACGGACGGTGACGATTCCCGTGAACGGCTTCATGTGAAGCTCTGTCTGACGCACGCCATCGATTTCGATCGCGCCCGCTTTGATCTTGCGCACCGCTTCGCTGACCGATTCTACCAGACCGGTCTGGGCCAGCATTTTGTCGAGGCGCCAACCGACATCGGGCATCGAAACGATTTTCACATCGTCCGGTACCTGTCCCTGCCGCACTTCGCGATTGAAATCGTCCGACGCCTGTTTTGCGGCTGCCTCGCCGTGGAAATCCCGAACTACGCGCGCGGCCAGTTCCAATTTGACTTCCATTGGAGCCGGCCGCCGTTTTAATTCCTGAATTTCAGTGACACTAAGGTCGGTGAGCAGCTCATAATAGCGCCACATCATTTCGTCGCTCACGCGCATTACTTTCCCGAACATTACTTTCGGCGGCTCTGTGATGCCGATGTAATTGTTCTTCGATTTCGACATCTTCTCAACGCCGTCGAGGCCTTCGAGAAGCGGCAGCGTGGCGACGATCTGCGCAGGCTCACCATAGACGCGCTGCAACTCACGCCCTACCAAGAGATTGAACTTTTGATCGGTGCCGCCTAGTTCTACGTCACTCTTAAGCGCTACGGAATCGTACCCTTGCGCCAGTGGATAGAGTAGTTCGTGCAGTGAAAGAGGCAACTCCGCTTCGAAACGTTTGCAGAAATCATCACGTTTTAACAACTGCGCTAACGTGTAGCTGCTGGCGAGTCGAATAATATCCTCAAACTTCATTGCGCCCAGCCATTCGCTGTTGAAACGTACCTCTGTTTTCTCAGGATCGAGGATCTTGAAGACTTGCGCTTTATACGTCTCCGCGTTGGCGTCGATTTCTTCGCGAGTCATCGGGGGCCGCGTCAGATTGCGCCCCGTTGGATCGCCAATCAAACCCGTCATATCGCCGATTAGAAAGATAATCTTATGTCCGAGCTCCTGGAAATGTTTCATCTTACGCAGGACTACGGTGTGTCCGACATGAAGGTCGGGCGCGGTCGGATCGAAACCTGCCTTCACGCGCAAGGGACGGCCTTCTTTGGCCGCCGTCTTGAGGCGTTCGCGAAGGTCCTCCTCGCGAATCAATTCGGCGAGACCCTTCTTCAGATAAACAATCTGCTCGTCAACAGAAATTGTGGGGATCAACTTCCAGTGTACTAAGACGGTTTGGCGAACCGGCGGAAGAAGCTTGTCGGTTTCCACTGTGGGCGTTCCGGCTGGTTGGCCACCTTCCGCGTGAGGGCCGCCATCAGCCGGTTGAACTGCACCGCCGCTTCTTTATCAACCGGTTGATTCACGTCGTCGGACGGCGAATGGTAGCGGACGTGAATCCAGTCGCTCAGAATTTTGCTTTCGGCCGATCCCGGAGGCGCGGAAAATTTCGTGAAGACCGCGGGAACCCCGTGCAGAATGAAGTTGTATTGATCGCTTCGGATAAAGATGTTGCGCTCCGGTTGAGAATCGGGTTCGATCTTGATACCGAACTCTTTGGCCACTTCCCGGAAATCGTCACCGAGCGTGGATTCATCGATGCCGTAGACGGTAACTTCGCGCAGCGGGATCAGCGGCAGGAACATATCGGAGTTGATATCCGCCACCATGCTTTCCGCTTTCACCGTCGGATGGCTGGCAAAATATTTCGAACCAAGCAGACCCTTCTCTTCACCGCAGACGGCCAGGAACATCACCGACCTTTTCAACTTGCCCGGAGCGGCCGCTAACCCTCGCGCCACTTCGATCAACGTGGCGATTCCCGATGCGTCGTCCATTGCGCCGTTGTTGATTGAATCGCCGTTGATCGGTTTGCCGACGCCGATATGATCGAGGTGCGCGCCCAGCACCACATATTCAGCCTTCAATTTGGGGTCGGAACCGGGCAATACTCCAATGACATTGTCCGATTCCACGGCCTTATTTGTATAGGCGACCGTGGCGTCGATTTTCACTTTCAGCGGAAACTTCGGCAGCGGCTTCTGTGTATCGTCCAACGCAAGCAATTCGGCCGCCGTGTGTCCGGTTCCGGCCAAAAACTTATCTGCGTTCTGTGAATTGATAACGATGGAAACGAGATGCCCTTTGCTGTCGTCCAGGTTCGGGTCGGCGAGGCTCATGGCAGGGAGAAAACGCGCGAGGGAAGCTCGAGGCCACGGAATATCGGCGTGCTTGGGATTCGAAAAAGCCGCTGTCCCGACGGCTCCGGCGTCCCGCAGATTCTTCCATCGTTCAGCAGCGGATTGCGAGTGTGCGGCCAACGGTCCGGGGATGCTCTTGGGGGCACCCGATAGATAGACCGCGATCTTGCCATGCAGGTCGAGGCCGGCCAGATCGTCATGACCCAACTCAGGAATTTTCAGCCCGTATCCGACGAATACGGCCTCGGCCTCAACGTGTTTGGCCGGTTCGACTCGCAAACTGAAGTAGGCATCGTCGCCCAACTTCAAGGGCTCCGCCTTCCCGTCGCGCCAAAGCGAAAGCGAGGAGTTCTGTTCCACAATCTCTCGCGATTTCAGATGGACGGTTTGGAAAAATCCTTTGGTTCCGGCCGGCTTCAAGCCGATGGACTGAAATTGTTGCCCAACATAGTCCGCGGCTTTCCGGTATCCGGGCGAACCTGTGTCGCGGCCCTCCAATTTGTCGTCGGCAAGGTAGGCAATGTGGGACCACCACAGCTTGGCTTCGGGTGATTCGACCGCCGCGAAAGAAAAGGCGGCAAGAATCAAGCTAATTGCGAAAATTCGCATCGAACCTCCCAATAATCATCGGTCAGTAATAGTCGGCGCAGCTCATGTAGTAGCCGCATTGTTCACAGAACAATTTGCATTTCTGCTCTTGCAGGCGTTTGCTGCACACTGGGCAGTAAAGCATCGGTTCTGCTTCGTCTTTGAGCGGAGCAGGCTGTTCATCCATGAGACTTACTTGATTATAGGCCGTCCATATTCCAGAACGATGGGTCGAGGCGGAGCTCGGCGAACACTGACAGGGCCTGCTCTCGCGTCTTCCGCCGCCATTCGAGCAGGATCCTTTTGTCGCCGAATATTCCCCTGCGGCCACCTGGGAAAAAATTTTCGCCGATAGAGATCTGAACGTTAGCTGGGCTCACCCGCGTCTAGAACGTGTACGTCGATTGTGTTGCTCACAACGAATAACCTCGGCCTGGCCTAGCTGACGGGCCTCGAGATGCCTCGCGCCGCCAGCCACTCCACCAGCCGCGCCGGCCAGCTCTCCACGGGCGAACCCGGCTTCTTGGTGGGACGCAGCGCAAAACCATGCTCGCCGTAATCGTAGATGTGCATTTCGGCGGGAATGTGATGCGCTTGGAGTTCCAGATAAAACTTCACCGTCGGCACAACATGCGACGGATCGTCGTTGGCGCAAACCATAAACACAGGGGGCGCGTCGTCGGGGATGGGGAATTGCGCATTCGCCGTAATTGGCGTCAGTGCGGGCGCGACGGGCGGCGGATCGGTAGGCGCGGGCGCGGCGCCACGAGGCCGGGCCGTGAAGGATCCCGGCCGGTAGAACGGGTAAATCAAAATGTTGAAATCGGGACGCGAGCTCACGCGCTCGATAGGATCCTCGGCATTTGGATTGCCGGCGTCGAACTTTGTGCCGATCATGCCCGCCACTTCACCTCCGGCGGAGAAACCGATGAACCCGATGCGGCCGGGATCGACACCCCATTCTTTCGCGCGGCTGCGCACCAGGCGCATCGAACGGGCGGCATCGGCGTACACCTCGTTGGGCAACGTGTACTTCGAGCCCGGTGCGCGCGCTAGACGGTATTTCAGAACAAACGCCGCGATGCCGCGCTCGTTGAGCCAATCCGCAAACTCCCATCCTTCCTTTTCGATGACGAGCTGCGAGTGGCCTCCGCCCGGACCCACTACCATCGCCGCTCCGGTCGCCTTTCCTTTCGGTGGAAGAAAAACGTAGATGGAGGGGTAGTGCGTGACGGTAAAGTTGGCCGGCCACGCTCCATATTTCGGATTCGTCGAGGGCTTGGAGACCTCCGGTGCGGTGACACCTTCCGATCCCGGAGCACTGGTGGCCCAGAGATGAATTTCTTCGCCGCGCTCCGCGGAAAACGCCAGCCCGGCCATAACAAGGGTTGTGAAAAGAAGCTTGAGTTTCATATAGCGGTACAGACAATCTATCAACTTTTCGGAAGTTTCGGCCGGAACCAGTGCTCCCAGATGCCGAAGCGGACTTCGTCGGGCATGCGGATACCTGACTGCTTCAACGCGAGCAGCATCTGTCCCCGATGATGGGATTCATGCGAGACGAGATAACCGAGCAGGATGATGCCGGTCCGGTCCTTGATGCGTTCGTGCTTTTCGACGATACGCGCCAGCCGCTGTTGCACCCCCTGGCTCGACGCTTGAAACGCTGCTATCAGCTCGGCCCGGCCGGGTGAGGCGCCACTCTCAAATCGGGGAATGCCCTTCATGAATTCGCGCCCCAGATGCGTGACCCGCACTTCGTGCAGATGCGCGAATGCGCGGCTCACCGTGCGGCCAGTCGACGGCTTGCCGTTCTTTAATAGCGGTACCGCCGCAAAGCCTTCGTCAGGAATATTTTCGAGAAGAAAGGAATTGATCTCTTCGTGAACCCGCCAGATTTCCAGTAAGTCTTCAACCATTCTCAGGATGATAACTTAGATGGAATCCCGGGCGCACGACCAAAGTTATCGCCTGGCAGTGACTGCGGCGCAGCGGCGCGCCACGCGGCTGCCGGCAAAGACGACCGCTAAAACGCCAATTAGCGGCCACGTTACGGGCTCGGGCATTGCCGCCGCTGTGAATGATCCTGGGGCCGAGACGCTCAACAGAGGTGAGTCCGGACCCGCCTCGTCAAGCGGGTGATTCCAGGAGCTGATCACCGCGTTGTTCATGCGAACCACACCAGTCGGGGATTGTATGCTGAAGCCGCCCAATGAGGCTCCGGGCGCAACGTCAAATGGAAAGGGTGGCGTGTCGTCGGCCAACCAGGTGATGAACGTTAGGAAGTCAGAGTTGAAGTCCCACCCCGCGGGTGAGGTAATAACGTTAATGAATGCGTCGAGTGTCACCGTGAACGAACGGATGAAATTCCCGCTCCCGGCGGTTTCGTTGTTGTCCAGGGTATACGACCAGGTCGACCCGGAGTTCGACGAGGCGATATCTGCGTTGAGAACCGGCCCCGCAAGGCAAACGGGTAGAATCGCCAGTATCAACGTGAGCAGGCGCAAGATGCCCCGTCCGTTCATGGATGCCCCCTAATATCCCCAACCGCTAGTTGCAAAAGCCCTTCTACCGGCCCGCGGACCGGTAAAAGGGGCTTGTTTTGAAAAAAAAACGAGCGGGCCGGGGCTACGCCTTCTTAAAGCGCCGACTGAGGCCAAGGCTGAACAACGCACCACCTATTAGCAGGAGAGTTCCTGGTTCGGGGGTAGGACCGCCCGCGCCGCCGCCACCGCCACCGCCGCTGGGAGCGACACTGCCGACAAAGAACGTTTCGGGCCCACCGGTTGCGTTCGACAGACTAGCTGACAGGCCAATGAGATTGCCCGAGTTGGAGAAAGCCGACGCAGCCGTTGCCGCGGCTGCTTGGGCAGCATCGAGCTGAAAACCAAAGCCTGCGTTGCCGATTCCCGTTTGAGTGACCGGGAAGTTGATGGCGCCGCTTGTTGAAGCGGTGAAAAGCACAGTTCCCGTCGGGCTGTAGAAACGAACGCTCAGTTGGTCCAGCGTAATGCTGTTGCCGCCCGGCTCGGCCGTGTTTAAAACGATGAGAAAACTGCTCGCATCGATCGCCCCGGACTGGCCGATCGTGCGGAGCTGAGTCTGCGAGGCTCCGGTTTGTTCGTCACCGCCCAGAGCACCTCCGAAACAAGCGCTCGAGCCGATAACCATGGCACCGACCGAACTTGCTCCAACGCAGCCGGTTTCAGTCGAGGTGCTTCCGGGCGAGGTCACGGTAAGAATAGTATTTACAGATCCGAGTCCGGCACCGCTGGTCGCCGTGGTACCTAGCGATATCAGCGAGGCGGACCCGATCTGGATTGTCCCTGCTGCCAGTGCCAGCAGGGGTATGATTGGAATAATTTTCATGTAGTTAGCTCCGAAAAAACCACGTTTGTTTCTGCATTCGTTAGGAGTCTATGGGGTGAGGCCACGAGACCGATAGCAGAATACCCCTCGAGTCTAAGGTATTCAACCTAACAATACAATGACTAAAGTTTGCAGTACTACGGTATTTTTTGCCTGAAGCTAAGGTACTATGACGCAGAATGTGAAGCGGGGAATGAAAAAGAGCAATCTATCTTACAATTTCTAAGTAAACGCCCGCAAAACGGAGCCTGGGTCGCGGACTCGCACGGGCGTTCGCTTGCGAACATTGAGGGCCGCGACCGGCCCTTTGCGGGCTAGATTGCCCTTTCTCCGTGCTGTTATACTTCGGACCGGTTCCTACCTGTTGACTGTCACGGAAGCGGACGTCGACACATTCCCCGCGGCATCCCACGCTTTCGCCGAGATGGTGTGGGCACCCGAGGCAACGCGTTTCGCGTTCCAAGTGTAGCTGTAGGGGGCGGAGGTACTTGTCGATAGAAGGACACCGTCCACATATATGGACACCTGAGCGACACCCACATTGTCCGATGCAGCGACGCTGATCTGCACCTGGTTGACGACGCGCGCACCATTGGTGGGGCTCGTAACCGCGACGGTGGGAGGCTGGGAATCGGAAATAACCGCATTGTTGACCGTCACCATTGCCGCATACGTCGCGGTGTTGCCGGCGGCGTCAAATGCCTTCACCGTAACAATATGGCTGCCATTCGGAGAAACCAGCGTGTTCCAGGTGAAAGAGAATGGCGAGACAGTCGCTGTCGCGTTCAGTTGACCGTCAACAGAGAGTTCCAACCGCGCCACACCAACGTTGTCGCTTGCCACGCCCTGGACGTGGACGGTCCCGGATACAGTCGTCCCGGTGACCGGACTGCTTATGCTGACCGTGGGCGAAGTAGTGTCGATACCAGACGACAACTGGGAGGCGGCCAAAGCGGCCTTATATGCGTTCACCCTCCCGTAGCCAAAGGATGTGTCGAACCCAGGCGCGCCAATGTCATCGGTGCTTTGAAGCAACGTATTCACCAGGTCCGTCGCCGAAATCGCCGGTTTGATGGCTGCGATCAATCCAGCCACCGAGGCCACGATCGGAGCCGAGAACGACGTACCATACCAGTAACCATACGAGCCGCCCGCCTGTGTCGTATAGATGTTGGTTCCAGGTGCAGCCACGTCGATCCAGTTGCCGTAATTTGAGAATCCTGCCAACAGGTCGTTTTCATCGCTGGCGCTCACTGCGATAACTTTGTCGCAGGCCGCAGGATAGTAGGGCGACGACGTTGAGTTGTTGCCCGCCGCGGCGACTACGATCGAATTCTTCGTCCAGGCGTAATCGACGGCACTCTGGAGGGTGCTCGAAGCGCTCGAGCCCGCAATGCTGATGCTAATCACGCGAACGCCGTGGTCAGCCGCATAGGTAATCGCGCTGGCGATATTCGAATATGATGCATAGTCGGTCGCGTCCAGCACCACGAGCGGCATGATCGGGTTCTTCCAGGTGAGTCCCGCAATACCGGTTGCATTGTCGGTAACCGCGCTCATGCCGGCCACAGCTGTACCGTGCCCCAGTACATCCGTGGTATTGCTCGAGCCTGTGAGGAAACTCCAGCCGGGGACCAGTTTCGCCGCCAGATCCGGGTGCGAAGGATCCACCCCGGAGTCGATGTAAGCGATGGCCGCCGAAGAACTCCCGGTTGTGAGATCCCAGGCTGACGACGCTTGCACCTTGGCGAGATGCCACTGCGCGGGATAGCCGGGATCGTTCGGTGCTGCCGACCCGTGGGCGGTGAAATCGCGCTCGACGAACTCAAAATTTCCCGACTGATCGAGTGCCTTCTTGGCCTTATCGAGAATAGCCTCGGGAACGCGAATCACCGAGAGGCGCAATTGGGGAATGTCCTTCTCAAGTTTGGCGCCGTTCACCTGAAAGGCTTTATTCGCCTGATTTCGATCGGCCCCGATGCGATAGCGCACAATCAGCTTTTCCGGGACGGAGTTGTTGCTATTCCCTTGCCCGAATAAGGCTGCACTCCAGAGGGCAAGAGAACAAAGTAGATAACTTATTTTCTTGTACATGTGTGGTCTATGCAACTAAGATCGACCACTAGTAACTAATCCAGAACACTCCTTTGACTCGAGGTAAGCCTAAGAAAAGTACCAAGTTCCTAGGCATAATCCACCGCACAGAGTCTAAGCGGTTTTCCTCAACGCTCCCCCCGGTGGGCGTTGCGAAATTCCTTTCGGAGCTCGTCCGGAATTTATCGGTTTGTTTTCGCTGTGTAGGGATGGTGCAGCAGGAGAGGTCTGGCCGCTCGTAGAATGTGATACAAACCACCGCGTAATATGAAGCTGTGCGCAAAAGAGTGGAGGCCAAGCTCCGTAGGGCGGTCCGGCGTTCAGCGCACTGGAACCCAGATTTCGCTAGGCTCGTGTCGCGGGTCGACCGGGGCGGACTTCCAATCGATCACATCCTCTCCAGAGTCGTAAGCGACTCCGGTCATGCCCTGAAATTACGAGGACTTGCGGCCCGATTGCTGCGAGACATCGGCGGCGACACCTCCGCTTTCGTTTCTCTTCTTGGGGAGTTCATCGCGGCCGGCGATGAGAAAATCCATCAAATGCGCCATGTAATTCAGGCAATGTGGCACGGGTCGGGACGTCTCGCTCGCCCCGAGTTCGAGATTTTACACGCGACGCTGCGAGACGGCACTGACGAGCAACGGTATTGTGTGGTCAATGAGATTTCCTTCTCCAAAGGACATCGGGTTCGTCGCGCTCTGATTGAAGTTCTTGATGACACAACTTCTCCCGCGTTCGTCCGAGGTTGGGCAGCAGAAAGACTGCAGATGCACATATCGCGGAAAACAGTCGAGGCCTGCCTTCGCGCCATCGAAGATCCCAACCCGGAAGTTCGTCTCTGGGCGGTTTACACCTTGGGATATGCACCGTCCGAGCGCCCGGTATTTCGGGGCACCGCGATTCCAGTTCTGGAGCGAATGTTGGCAGATAGCGGCGTTGTGCCCGGATGGTGGCCGGTCCGCCGGGAAGCTCAAGCGCGGCTGGCAAATCTGAGAGGGGAAGACGACTTAAATCGCCTGCAGGCTGAGATTCAAGCGATTCTGAAGGATCCTACGGCTTCAGCAGAGGACAAGTATTGGGCCGGCTTCAACGACACATCCTAGCGTCGGGCGATTCATGCGCCTCCGTTATTTCGCCGCATAGGTCTTGCTGAACCCGTTGCGCTCATTGGTCAGGGTGTACTTGCCGGCGGACGTCACTTCCACTTTCAGCAGGTTCCCCTTGCACTCGGCCGTCGGCTCCAGGTTGGCGATCATCTTTTCATCCGTATTCACTTCCTTGGGTGTGCCCAGCGCCAGGTGCCCCTGCCAAATGTCCTCGAGCCCTGGAGACTTCCGCAGCGTTTCGAAAACCGAGGCGGGACCGCCCTTGCGAGGCCCGTTGTTCATCACCGCCACGCGAGGCCGGATCGACCAGATGAACTGCGGTGAATTCGATCGATCGAGTCCGTGATGCGTGGTCTGATACAAATCCACCGTGCCGATCAGATTATCAGGACAAACCAGCTTCTTCTCATAGTTCCAAGTGAGATCGCCCATGTCCAGAAACTTGAATTTTCCGAACTTGAACAGCATGCCTACGCTCTGGTCGTTGTCCGGGTCCGGTTCCGGCGTCGCCCTGTCCTTCCAGTCCTGGCACAGAGCGGCGTTCGGTCCGCCACCCTTCAGCGCATGGGAAATCGGCGTGCCGGCCGACATGATCACCTCGACATCAACGCCCTTCAACGGGATATGATCACCCGCTTTTAGGATGGTGCGTTTCCCCTGTGAGAGTTCGACGTACGCCTTGTACGCCGCCGCGATCGGCGGGCGACTCAATTCGACTGATTCGCCGTGGTCCATGTACCGCTCGATGGGAATCATGGCCGACAGGGCTTTCATCGCGCCGATGTGATCTCCGTGGAAGTGCGTTGTGACCAGGTAATCGATTTTCTTCAGGCCGGCCTTCTGAGTCGCGGCGTAAATCCGCTTGGCGTCCCGGTCGTCAGGAGTGCGATTCGCGGTGTCCACTAGCAGCGACTGACCGCTGGGCGAGACGATCAGGGTTGCCGCACCACCCTCGGCGTCGATCCAGTAGATCTCCAGATTCCGCGATGCCGCGCACAGGGTGGCGGCTCCCAGTACGACGAGCAACGCAAGCGATTTTCTAAACATAGGTTCTTCGATTATCGAACATGGCACGCGGCGATTTTCAGGCTGGCACTCCGGCGGCGAGGCCTTCGGATTACGCGGGCAAATGCCCGGCGGGACTGAGGACGGCGGATTGTTTCAGGTAAGTCATGATCGCGCTTCGAATACTTCTCCGGGCGTAGATGCCGAACGGCAACGCATTTTCCGGTTGGTAGTGGAGAGCGGCGTCGATCAAGGCTCCCGCCCCAACGCTCACCAATTCGTCAAAGGGTATCGAGTTGGATACTTTGCTTCGGATATCTTTCGCGATGACGCCAATCAGTGACAGATGGCTCACCGCCAAATCCCGTTGTTCGTCGCTGAGGTGAATCGGTGAATATCCATTCGCCGGTACATGAACCGCGACAGTCGTCCTCGTCGGCATGTAGTTCTCCCTCCTTCGCGTGGATCAGCCAACTTTAAAGACAAATCGGCCTCTATCCACTGGTGGTTCAGGAGGGATACGTATTAGCTCCTGGGGTTGGATGTATCTAAATAGTACTGGGGATACTAGTTATGTCGGCTAAGGTGAATCCTAAGGGGTTAGTTCTTCTCTTTGGCCGGAGGCATTTCGTAGAGATAGATCGTATGTTTGCGATTCAGGATATCGATCCGGTCGACCTGCGTGGGTTGCCAGCCGGGAATTTGAAAATCGTGCGAAACGACCCGTGCGCCATCCCGAAGCGACTTGGCGAGCATCGGCCGCAGCTTTTCGTTCGCGTTGGTGTCCAGATAGATGGTCACGACGTCCGCAGGCGGCGCGAGCTTCACTTTCATCAGATCTCCGTGGATGATCCGAATCTGATCTTGCAGGCCGAGCCGGACCACGTTGTCGGTCGCCATCTTGGCCAGCACTTCGGAAATCTCGATTCCGACCGCTTTGGCGTGATACCGCTGCACCGCAGTGATTAAAATCCGCCCGTCTCCGCAGCCGAGATCATAGACCATCTGGCCGTCTTTCACCTGGCCCATCTCGAGCATCCGGTCGACAACTTCCTGCGGCGAAGGTACAAACGGGGCAAGAGTATTCGTGAATTCATTGCCGTGCCGGGAAAACGGCCGCTGAGCGAGACCAGGCAGCATTACGAGTAAAGCGCAGGCAATCGTTCTCAGCATCGTTGGCTCACGTCCCTATTCCGACTGCGGACTCGTTGTCCGTCCGCGTTTGAGTTTCACAATTCGGGAAACCATTTCGCTCACCGCATACCAGAGGTCGCGCGGCTTGCTGATAGTATACTCTGTTCCCTTGAAATACTTGACGGCTTTGCTAATGGAATCGTTCCACGGAACCTGCTGGGGATACAGATTGTAGTTCATGTAGAACACAGGATACTGGACGGAGCCGATCTCTTTCAGCGTGTCCTGCGGGACGTTTTCTTCCAGAAGTGCCTTAGGGCCAGCGAATACCACCGCGTCCGGCGCATCTTTGCCACCAGGCACTTCGCGGCGAATCAGTTCGCTCAAGAAGCGGGTGTCGCCATGCTTTTCGCTGAGCCGCTTCAGATCCACGGTTCCGAGGTTTAACGATGTTAAGGCGTCTCCGATCGCCGGAAAGTCAATTTTTTCTTCATTATCCGCCCGGTAGATGACCTTTTGCTCCTGGAGATTGAAGGCCACCACAGTGAACTTGCCGATCCGCGGGTCGCGCGAGATGCTTCGAAGGATGGATACCAGGGCACTGGTGTCCAAAGGCTGCAGCGTGGCGGAATTGGAATTTTGCGGTGCAAAATTAATCAGGACCTTCACGTTGAGCGGCGCTTCCGCGCTGGCACGCATGACGGGCGGCTCTTCCTTGAACTGCTCGCGATCGGCGACCCGAATGGAATCCGGCGGGAGGACGACACTGATGTCCCGGTCTTTCGGTCCAAGAGTCGAATCCATGTCCCAATAAGATGAGCAGACGCGTTCGCTGCGATCCCGCATGAGCCAATCGACGTGATACTTGCCTTCTCCCAGGTCGAAGCTTCCCTGAAGGTACGCGTCGCCCTTGGAATCTTCTTCAATGGATGGAACCCGGACGCGCTGCGTAAAATAGAGCGGCTCGTCCTTGTGGTCGTCAGGGGTGACGCGGAACAAAATGGTGAGCGTGTTTTCCGATCCGGCCAGTTCCTTCAGCGGAATGCTGACTTCGTACCCGGCGTGGAAACGCAGATCGAACCCGAGGACCGGCTTGTCGCTGACCACCGAGCAGGGAAGGTCCTTGCGCGGCTCGCCGGCTTCCAGTACGGACATGTCGGTGTTGAAAATTCGGACGGCCATTCCCGGCCCGGAGCCGGTCAATGCCATCTGGGCTTTAGCGAACGGAAGATTGCACAGGAGGATGGCGGGGATAAGAAGAGAAGTGGTCCTCCGGCTCTCGCGTACTAATATCACCGATTCACCCGTTACGTGAATTGCTCAACTTGCCCGGCTTTTCGACTTGTAATCGAAGAGACAGGCAGTAGACAGTATTATCTAACATTTGGTGGAAAGTGCAACTACGATCTTTTGCGCTAGTTGTATTCCCTCGCCTACCATTAGATCCATCGGCCCAAAGTAGGTTTCTCTCCATACGTAGTTGTGGTACATTTCAGGAGACAATGGCATCCCGAAGCGTTAACAAAGTAATTTTGGTCGGCCACCTGGGCCGCGACGCGGAGACGAAGTTCACCCCGTCGGGCGTGGCCAAGACCACGTTTTCCGTAGCCACCAGCCGCCGCTGGAAAGACCAGCAGACGGGCGATTGGAAAGAAGAAACTGACTGGGCGAACATCGTGTTGTGGCGCTCGGAGAACGTGGCGAATTATCTGACCAAAGGCAAGCAGGTGTACGTAGAGGGCCGCCTCAGCACCCGCAGCTACGACGATAAGGACGGCGTTAAGAAATGGATCACTGAGGTGGTTGCTGAAGAGGTGATTCTGCTCGGCGGGCGGGGTGGCGATGCTCCCGCGGACGATTTTGCCAGCCAGGGTTCGAGCGCTGGTCCGGTGTCGATGCCGCGTAGCGCGCGGCCAGCGCCACAGGCTCGGCCGCAAGCGGTGGCGGAGCCGGGGATGGAGCAGGGTATTTCGGACGACGACGTTCCTTTTTAATCTTGTAGTGTTCGGGACGGCCTTCGCGGTTCCTACTTGGGGTGAGGAATGAGCTGGGTATACGTTTCACCGGGGATATTGAGATAGAAGCGCCAGTCGTCATTGACGCGTGCCTGCGAGCTATTCTCGCTTTCATCGTACTTTTTGGCGTGTAATGAAGGGTGCTTCAGGTCGCGCACCAGAAAATTGATTTGCTTGATGAAGGCTTTTTGGACGGGCAGCGGAGCGCTGGCCAACTGCTCAACGGCACGCTGGGAAAGGTGTACGTTCATCCAGAACGTCTTGATTTGGCGGGCTTGGCCGTCGCGTCGTCTCTTCTTCATAAATGCGGCGATTTCATCGCCATTCTTGAACGGACCGTAGAATGGTCCCTTCTCCCCTTCAGCGAGGCGGGCATCGATAACGCGGCGCTGGGCTGGGGTGTACTCGTCGTCTGTGGTGGGAAACTTGGAGCGGTCGATTATCAGCGTGGGGGTGATAACGATCTGGCCTCGCTTAAAAGCAAAGTTGACCAGGTCGCCTTTGGAAAGGCCGGCCTGGCGCCGTACTGCAGTGGGGATGGTCACCTGGCCCTTGTTCTGGATTTTACCGGTGGTGTTCATAAAACGTTGTTTGTTAATGGAGTGTCAGGCAGTCAGGAATCCTGACTTCTGTCGGTAGCATAGCAGACGGGCGTGGTCTTTGAGCGCGACGACCGGTACCTAGAGCGACAGGACTGAAACCGTGCATTTCAGCTTTCGGAAATCAGGATCGTCGGAGCGCAACACGACTCCGTCGCCCTACATCCTCTTGGGATAGTCGCCGTCACAACCCACACCGACACGAGCATGACCCAGTAGGTTTTCCATACGACCGCCTTTCCATGAAGTGACGATTCCGCCCAAATCAAATGCAAACCCGTTGAACTGGAATGGACGCCCGTTCAAATTTTGTGCGGCCGCGACTGTCATGCTCCAGGGGATGCCCCCCGCAATTCGCCACCGGCAAGGCGGACGCTGACCGCACGTAGAGACGGCTCTTTCCTCGTCTAACGTCCGGCTTACTTCTGCTTCGGGTTGGCCGCCAAAGATCACCACTCCTGGAAAGTCGCCTAGTCCCTCCTCAGCCTGAAGGATCGATCGGTGAACATTCGTCGCGCCCAAGGTTTCGCGTAGTTGTTCTACAGAGCCGCCCACCAGCATGGTCCAGGCGCGCGCCGACCGTCCAGTCGTTTAGGGGAGCCGGTCTCCCTTTTGAAGAAGGAACACGAACATCCGGTCAATCCGTCGGACACCTTCGTTCAAAGGTTTCCCGTTCGTGGCCATATACACAGGACCGTTGTAGAACTGGTCCTTCGGACCTTCAAAGTACAATTCGACATCTTCCCCGAGTTCGCGAGCCAACTCGCCCTCATTCCATCGAGGCTCGGTCCAAACCTGCGACGTGGAGGATGGATAAAGGCAAATGGCTTTCTGTTGATTGTTTCGAGTTCCGCAACCGTCGCACCGGCTCGCACACCCGAGGCCGTGCGCCATCGGCATTCCACGCCGGTGATCCATGGCAGGGGATCACCAGCAGCGGCCACCAGAGACCGCGGTCCTGTCGAGGCCAGACCACAGCCAACGATTCGTCTGGCCGGCCGCGGTATATCTCTACGCCTGGCGCCGCGGTCGTCCGATCAATCTGAATCGTGGTCCGCACCACCGCGGCCTCGCCGAAGGCCGCACGCAGATGAGCCTCCGTCGAGTTCGCATTCACCGGCCCGACGCGCTGACCCGGAACGATCAGCCAGTCATGAGCAAATAACGGCAAAGCGACGGCGACGAGAAGCACGAAGCGCATGATTTGAGTTTGTCACCGGCCACGCCAAATTGAACACGGGCTCCGCGTAAGCAGACTGTCTTCTGAGGGGGTTCAAGTCGCCAAACGCCCACCGAATTCACTTTGTGGCTGCGTGATTTTGCTGGCGCGCCGTGCGCCTCGAAGCTACTCTTCCCTGAGCGCCACCATGGGGTCTAGCCGCGATGCACGCCGCGCGGCAGATAGCTGGCCGCCGCGGCAGTCCCCACACCAGCGCTGAAACGAAGGCAAGCGTCAGTGGATCGCCGGGCTTGACGCTGTACAAAAGTGAAGCCAGGTAACGCGTCAAGGCCCACGCCCCTGCCCAACCTATGTGAGTCCCAATGCCGCCGTACGCAATCCTTCCGCAAGCATCATCCGCAGCACGTCTTGACTCTCGGCAGCAATACGTAGCTGAATGAGCAACGACATAACA
>CAVYPH010000007.1:0-1613445 GCA_963770345.1 Bryobacteraceae bacterium
TGGTGATTGTGGGCGCGTCGTCTGGTCCGCCTGACTCGATAACGAGGACTTGCGCGCCTGAAGCGGACAACTCCGCCGCAAGAACACAACCGGCGGCGCCTGCTCCTACCACGATAAAGTCATATTGCCCTTTGCTCATGTTTAGTTCCTTCCCTTAAAACGGATACTGGCGTTGGCCACTGTGAGAGTTGATCCAAATCACGTCGCTGAAGTCATCCAGGCTGCGAGATCCTGTGCGGCCCCATCCGCTATCACGGACCCCGCCCATCGGCGCGTGAATCTCGTCGTTCACTGTTGGTGAATTGACGTTCACGATTCCGGCCAGAACCTTGGGCGCCATCTCGAACGCCCTGTATGTATTCCCAGCAAGAATCGATGACGTGAGGCCGTACAGCGTGCGATTCGCGGCGGCAATCGCCTCATCGGGTGTGTCCACGACCTCGACCACGACGACCGGACCGACTGATCCCGTCCCCAAGACCGGAACTGATAAGACAGGACCTCCGGCGAGTAGCGATGCGCGGCGCTCCGTACTCAGAAATTCACCGCTGTCTTTATCGAACATGTCGAACTCCAGAAAGTAATGCGGCAATTGATTGTATGCGATGGTGTGTCTCGCGTAGAGCCACTCGCCGTACATGACGTAACGACCCGCGAGAATATCGCGGAGCGCCGCAACATAGTGGTTCGCCCAACGCTTCAGCAGATTGAACTGATGTTCGCGCGGACCTCCCGTGAGAACATGCCCCCGGCTCTGCAGGACGAGGGATCCGTCGCGGTCGAAACTGATGCCGGAATTCGATCCGTCTAGCTTTTCCTCAATCACCAGCGAGCCCGCTTCCAAGACCTCAGGTGCGATCACTCCCAGGTCTTCGTCTCCGGGCTGAAGTCGAGAACCGGCAATATGGGGCGTTCGCGGGTATTTAAGAATCGGAATCATTCCGCCACTCTAACCAGGACAATACGATGATTCAGCACATGCTCGATAGAGGTGCGCAGGGCGCCAGCGTCAGCAGCCATTTGTCTGAGCTGCTCCGGGGTGAACAGGTGAAGGTGCTCGGGATTATCGTCGGGTACCGCCGGCACGCTGAGTAAAACAAATCTCCGCGCAGTGTTCACCATGCCGTTTAGCGCCGCTTGCGGATCCCTGAGATGCTCGAGAACTTCGAGCATGGTGACAATATCGAATGATCGCGTGGCGAAGGCGGGGCGTTGTACGTCTATTTGAACTACACTCAAGCGGTCGATCCCGCCTCTTCGGACAGCCGCCGCATCCGTTGTTCTCCTTTCACTCGAATCAACCGACGTGACGGGAAGTTGAGGGAATGCCGCCAGCAGAGGCCAAAGAAATGTTCCCCGACCGCTACCGATGTCCAACAGGCTGTCAGGGGCTAACCCACGGAGGATACCGAGTACTCGCTGGACCCGTGGCAGTTCCGAGTTCGACTTGAATTTGTGGAGACGTAGCCCCGCATTGATTCCGTCTTCTATAGTCGCTTCCGGCCGCCCGAGACGACCTCGAACAAATGCGTCCGCCAAATCAGTGAAGTAACGCTGCATCGGATGGTCACAGGATAACCATCTTTTCCGAGCCTCTGGAAGATGCGCAAGACGCGACCGAATCAATGTTAACGAGAAATTAATCAAAGGACATTAATCAAAGGACAATGTCAAGGCAAAGTAGAAATGTCCTAATCCGAGCAAAGTAGAAATGTCCTATTTTGGTGGCTCGATACCGGAGGGGCTGTTAGGGTAAATAAGGCCGCAAGGGGTCGCGCCCAAGCGGAAGCCCAAGGCCGAGGCGACGGGGCTGGCTCCGTGACTGATCGGCAGAACAGGAACCCTCGAGTGATCCTCGGGGGTTTTTGTTTGCGCATCAGGATGGAGGAGTTTCGGAGCGGAGGCCTTGGGCAAGTTAATGCGATGAATCGCCGGGCGGTCCTTGCCCGGCGCTCCAGTTTGTTTTTCGACTTTGCGTTCAACTGGTCGCATTGGCAATCGTAATGGCCTTCCTCAAGCTGATCGAAGGTCCTTGAAAGAAGTTCTGCATCCAACGGCTTTTGCCATCGCGATTGAAATCTTTGCGCGACTGGGTGGTCTTCCGTTTGCGTTTTGGCGGTATCATCGGCAGCGCCGGCTCGCAGAGCGTGATGCTGACATAACGGCCTGCAAAGCGGACAGCAACCGATCCGTCTAGCCGAACTTCCACTCGGACCAGGCCTTTCCGCATTCCTGCGCGAATGCATTCGCGGTCGATCTTGTAAATCCGGCTCTCGAAACGAATCATATGATTGTTGATCTGGCGCTCCTCGACATGACTGAGGATGGCCGCCAGATCGTGGTCCTTACCGAGTGGCCGGTGCGCATCGGTAGTAGGGTTGGCGGCGATCACCGTCCGAGTCTCGTTCCACCACAGCAGGTATTCATTTTCCAGGTACGAGTTGGCTTCCTCCAAAGTGCAAGCCGCAGCCACGCGCAGCCCTTTCACCAGCCGGTCCTGCGCGGTCTCGAATTGGCGTTCCACCCGGCCCTTGGCTTGCGGGGAATGAGCCGGTATCCAGACAATGAGCAGTTCTTTCAATGCCCGGCCGATCTGGGTTGGCGGCATCTCCGGATGGTCTTTATCTTGACGCTGCTCTCCGCGCTTGGTCTTGATTGCCGTCTGAAACAATCCCGCCTTATCCGTATAAAAAGCTTGTGGCCGGCCGAACCGCTCCAGGTAGCCCTGCAATACGCGCATGTTTTCGGCGGTCGAATCGTGACGCACGAATCGCGCGTACAGCCGGCTGGTGGCATCGTCGATCATCGAAATCAGATAGAGTTTCTCACCTCTTCCCTCCAGCCAGTCATGTTCGCTGGTATCCCACTGCACCAATTCTCCGTAACAACTCCGCCGCTGCCTCCACTGGTGAATCGCTTTCACCCGCCGACGCCGTGAGTCCCATAGCCCGGCTTTTCCCATCCACTTCCGTAGCGTCTCTTTGCTCACCTCCAACTGATGTTTCTTTAGTAGGTATTCGCCCGCCAGCGTCGGCCCGAAGCCTTGATAAATCGCTTGAGACAGAATCTGAATCGCCCTCTCCTCGGTGGCCAGCTTGCGCTTGGACGGCTGCCCCCGCAGCGCATGGATCACCACCTTGTCGCCCTTCTGTTTCATCTTTCTCAGCAATCGGCGCACTTGGCGTTCCGTAATCCCAATCTCTTCGGCCGCCTCTCTTTGCGTGATCAACTTCTTCTTGGCCTTCTTCAATGCACCCAGCCGGTCCCGCTCGGCTTGCGTCATCAGTAGCTGTCCTCTGTCGTCCACCCTCCAGCATCGTCAATAGGACATTTCTACTTTGCTCAATTAGGACATTACTACTTTGCTGCGACATTAATCAAAGGACAATTGACGGCACGACCGGCAGGTGGTAATATTTTCGGAGAAAGGAGTCATCAGCGTCAAATGAGATCGAATTTATCGAGAGCAATCGCGACGGATTCGGCGCGGCGCAAGACGACTCATTTTTCTGTCTCCCTCGCCCGCGTCTAACTGGTTAACCCCCAACAAGAAGACTGAGGAGTATATGACGACCACAGAGTATCTGTGTCGGCATTTCTCCCGCATGGGCGCGCGCCTGAAAGTCCAAGCTCCAGGTGTGCGGCAGGGAGAAAAAGTCCGAATTGATGTGGGCAGGGATCGTGATGGCGAATTTTTCGATGTTCGCTGTCAGGACGGGATTGTTCCCGAGATTCTTGATGTGCGGCCGGCTTCGCGCCATCTTGTGTTGATGGTTCGGGACGGCGACGACAAGAATAAGTTCCTGCTCGGCCGTGATGAGCGTCACTGGTTCGCCGCTGCGGTGCCTGGTGACGGTGTTCACGATGTACGGACCGCGATCACGAGTCTTCGCCCAACGGAGGTCGAAGGCCGCGAAGCGATCCGGCAAGGAGAGTGGTTCTTTGTTCCGGCGCCCGAGGTGTATGAAGACACTCGGGTGATTTACCGGAATGAGCCGCTCAGCCGTGGCGGTGGCAGCAAGCCTCATATCTGCGAAGAGCTGATGAGGTCTTCTGGCACAGCCGTCATGGTGTCCTCGGCATATCCGACCGGTCTCACTGAGCCCGAATACAACCTGCTCATCGATACTGATCCCAATGCCCGGCGTATGTCCTGGCGTCGCATGGTTCGCGACGCTCAGGTATATGCGCGGGGAGATGTGCGCCATCGTGACCACAAGACCATTCACCTGGATGGTTGGCATTGCGTCTACATGAACCGGGAGCGGTTTGCAAAGCATGCTAGGCAGATCGCGTTCTTGGATTAACCAACAAGACTGGCGCGTCGGGTCAGACCGGCGCGCTGGCCTCATTTTCGAAGGAAAGGTATTGATTGAGAGAAACAGCAGAAGTGCGCCTGATCGCATCCGCAAACAACTGGATCGAAGGGGGAGCCGTACAGCAACTGGAGAAGACAGCCTCCTTGCCAGGTATGCGACTGGCAGTGGGCCTACCCGATCTGCATCCCGGCAAAGGCAGTCCCATCGGAGGTGCGTTCGCAGTCGAAGGCTATCTATATCCCGCACTGGTGAGTAACGATATCGGCTGCGGAATCGGATTGTGGAGAACGGAGCTCAGTGCCAGGAAACTCAAACGCGAGGCGTGGGCGGATCGCCTGCGCGATCTCGACAGTGCCTGGAATGGCGATGCTCGCGAGTTCCTTAGTGCTCGCGGCATTGAGCCATCTGGATACGAGCGCTCCCTCGGCACGATCGGCAGCGGAAATCACTTTGCTGAGTTACAGGCGGTCGAAAGCATCGCGAGTGCAGAAAGCTGCAAGCGACTCGGAATCAGCAGCGACGCGGTTTATCTGTGCGTTCACAGCGGATCGCGTGGATTCGGTGAAGCGATCTTGCGCGAGCATGTCGCACAGTTTGGAGGCGGTGGTCTCGCCGCTGCGACTAACGAAGCCGCTCACTATCTGGCTAGCCACGATCACGCCAGGAATTGGGCGTCGGCGAATCGCGAACTGATCGCTGTCCGGGTCCCTGAGCGCCTGCGAACGGAGGGTGCACGCCTGGTCGACATTTGCCACAACTGGGTGGAGCGGTCGATCTCGATACTCGCCGATGCTGGCTCCATCGGAAAGGTGCGGCGCCTTCCACCGCCGGACCTGTCATTATTCCCGGATCTCGCGGCGCTTTCACCTATCTTGTCGCGCCGAAGGATCCGGGCGAAAAGAGCGCGTTTTCCCTTGCCCACGGTGCGGGGCGAAAATGGTCGCGCTCCGATAGCCGCGCACGGCTCGAGAACCGGTTCTCCGCCAAGGATTTGGCCCGCACCGAACTCGGCAGCCACGTGATTTGCGAAGACAAGGGACTGCTCTACGAAGAGGCTCCGCAGGCCTACAAAAACATCACCATCGTGATTGACGATCTGGTCCAAGCCGGACTCGTGGATGTCCTCGCCGTCATGAAGCCGCTGGTGACCTACAAGGTGAGACGATGACCGATCGAAAACAAGAAATGTGGTTGCAGGTCACTGCCGGGCAGGGTCCATCGGAATGCGCCTGGGCCGTGGTCAGAGTGCTGGAGAAAATCCAACAGGAGGCTACATTGGCCTCACTCGAATTCAGGACCATCAAGATCGAACCCGGACCCGAACCAGGCACCGCCCAGTCTGCTTTAATTTCGATTTCTGGCAACGCGGAGTTAGAGGGATTCGCCAACTCCTGGCGAGGGACCGTGCAGTGGACCGCGCGCAGTCCCTTTCGCCCCGCGCACAAGCGGAAGAACTGGTTCGTTGGGATCGACATTATAGAGCCCGTCGACGAGACCCGCTTCGACTTGAGAGAAGTCCGATGGGAGACGATACGCGCGAGCGGACCCGGAGGCCAGCACGTCAATCGAACCGAATCCGCAGTGCGCGTGACGCATCTTCCAACCGGAGTGCAGTCCACGGCCATGGAAGAACGGTCCCAGCATCGCAACCGCAAACTCGCGCTTGCCCGACTGACGAAGAAGCTGAAGGAGATTGACTCGAAGCGATACGGCGACGCCCGAGAAGAGCGCTGGCGCGCTCATCAAGCACTGCAGCGCGGGAATCCGGTACGGGTATTTGGGAAGGATTCGTAGGGGCGCGATGAATTCCCTACGCCTTGGGGGCGCTTGTCGCACAACTCGATTCCCATGAGCTAATGGACCGCCTGGATGCAGTCTACAAACTCGGATCGGGCCGTGATAAGCGAGCCATCCCTCATGTAATCCGGGTACTAACGAATCACGAGGAGTCTTCGATGGTTCGCGGCCAAGCCGCCGAGAACCTGACACTATTTAGGACGCGGAAGAGGAAAATAGCAATGGTTCTCGTTGACTCGAGCGCCGATGCCTCGGCGGAAGTGCGATTCTGGTGCGTATTTGGCTTGGGGCATTTCGTGAGAAGAGAAAAACACCGATGGCCGTCATTCGAGCGCTGAAAGCCCGGCTCACAGATGCGGAAAGTCCAGACGACCGTGGCAACTGGTGGTCTGTAGGGCTTGAAGCGCTGGCCATGCTGCGGGGACACAAAAAGTCACGGTTTCCGATTGAGGAGATGTTCAAGGAAACCATCCTCAGCGTGATGCGAAACCCATTGGATTACCGCGACCAATGGCGCTGGGCAGATTGCTATTGGGATGATAGGATCGCCGGTTCTGGAATAGAGGGGCGTGCTCTATATGAAGCAGCTTTGCGCGTAGTTCAAGAAATCATGGATGAAGGCAGTGTGGATCACACCATCCGAGTTCGCTGCTCCACTCCGCAGACTGTCAAGGTCTTCGAGCGAACTGCGATGTGCATCGGCCCCCGCCGCGGTAAGGGACGCAGCACCCGCGTCCGAGCGAGCAAGGCCGAGCACCTGATGGCCCGCTTTAATGAGTTCCGAAACAATGGCAGAGCCGATAAAGCCTGTAGCACCTGTGACAAAGACACGCATAGTCTCTTGACCACCTTTCACGAATTTTGATTAAATGGAGGCAGTCTCCGCATATCTAGATTAGCGGAGAGTGTCTCCGGTTGCAAGTTTTTGCGAATGGCTACGAAACCTCCACAATCTGCGGCACGAAAGCCGCGCGCTGATGCACAACGGAATCGTAACCGTGTTTTGGAAGCGGCCAAGGAGGCGTTCACCCGGTCGGGTGCGGATGCCAGCCTGGACGATATTGCCAAACAGGCAGGTGTGGGGGCCGGAACTTTGTATCGCCACTTCCCATCGCGCGATGAACTTCTGGAGGCGGTTTATCGGACTGAAGTAGAAAAGCTGGCTGCGGCAGAGCAGAAGTTCGCGGAGACTATGCCCCCGATTGAAGCGTTGCGCGCCTGGATGTTTTTGTTCGTTGACTACATCGCGACGAAGAAGATCATCGCGCCTGCGCTGAATACGCTGGTCGGAGGCCACTCGAAGGTCTTCGAAGCTTCTTACACTCAGATCTGGGACGCGATTCGAGCGCTGGTGAAGCGCGCTATCAAAAGCGGCGACATACGTAAAGACCTCGACCCGATCGATCTACTTCGCGCTCTGATTGGCGTGTCAAACGTCGCGTCCAGTCCTGACTGGCAGCAAAGCGCAAGGAGACTGGTGGATATCCTCATCACCGGTTCGCTGCCGATCAAATAGATACTTTCCGCCTGTGACGCGCGCCCCGGCGGATCTGGGCACCTTTATCACCATTGGTGAGAGAATTAGCTCGGCAGTCCGGCAGGATAGGGTTACCGCGCCAGTTAAAAATGTCGTAAATTGTCGAAACTGTCTATTGCTGTTGAAAAATGTCGAAAACTGTCGTACATACCATGTCCAGCAGCCGGGCTTTTGCGAACGCCGGGACCCCGCGTTACGGCTCTGCGTGAGAAAAAGCCGGCAAAGGCTGCCTAGGTCCGCCTTATGGGTCGCGCTCCAACGCTGGAGGAAAGCGGCGCAAGAGCCCGATGAACTGGAAGGCGCGGGAATTTGCTTACTGGGGTCGAGACGGCCTGAGCTCGGAACACCGTAAGTTGCGGCCATATTAATCAACAATCCTTTTCCAAATTTGCCAACAAACTGAAACCCAAAGGTCACCTCGCTCGTAATTTTCGCGTACCCATATCCGCTACCCTCTTGAATCCAAAACCGGAATGTCACGCGGACAATGGAAGCCTGCAGTGACGGACGGCGCGTGAGGAATCCATGATGATCACACGTTCACTTGTATCAGTCGTCGATGACGACGAATCCGTGCGCGAGTCGCTGCCGGACTTGCTAAGGGAGTTCGGCTACGCGGCTCGCACGTTCTTGTCAGCGGAAGAGTTCCTGGGGTCCGATTGCGTCGACCGGACCAGGTGTCTAATCCTCGATATCGCAATGCCGGGCATGACCGGTCCTGATCTTCAACGGGAATTGAAACCTCGCGGGCAACAGATTCCGATCGTCTTTATCACGGCTCACAGGGATGAGGCCATCCGCCCAAGAGTGATCGAAGAGGGTGCCGTGGAGTGCCTGTTGAAACCTTTCAGCGATACGGCCCCGAGGCACTCAACACAGCTCCTTTGAGTGAACTGAACAATTCGTCGCGCTGCTTCCTGCTGGAGGTATTAAAATAATCGGAGCGTACTTATGCGACCGGCCGGCGGGCCGGCCCTGACGGAGAATCATGTGAGCCGGGATCCGAGGCGTTCTGGAGACTTCGGTCCCGCCCTTGATTCGCACGGGCTTGATCCGATTTCGCAACGGCAAGAGTCATT
This sequence comes from Bryobacteraceae bacterium, assembly GCA_963770345.1. GTDB lineage: Bacteria > Acidobacteriota > Terriglobia > Bryobacterales > Bryobacteraceae > CAVYPH01. The sequence continues at coordinate 8,733 of CAVYPH010000007.1, forward strand.
CAGGAGCGCTTTCCGTAGCTGTCCCTAACTCACTCTCCAGTTCTTCGATGGTCGGCAAACTTCCCTGCAAGGTTTCAGGAAGGCTTTCGGCCAGACGATATTCGGAGATGCCGATGGGCTTATTGATGTCGCGCAGCGCGTATTCGGCGACAAATCGCTCTCTGGTTTTACAAAGGATGATGCCAATGCTGGGCTGGTCGTCTGGGTGGCGAACAAGCTCGTCGACCGCCGACAAGTAGAAGTTCATCTTGCCGGCGAACTCCGGCTCGAACGATTTCATTTTCAAGTCGATCACGATGTAAGCGCGGAGCTTCAGATGATAGAACAGAAGATCGATATAGAATTCCTGGTTGCCGACGGTAAGCCGGTACTGGCTTCCCACGAACGCAAATCCCACGCCCAGTTCGAGCAGGAATTGGCGCAGATGGTCTAGTAGACCGCGCTCCAGATCACGTTCATGCGCATCGTCGCCCAGCGTGAGAAAATCGAAGTTGTAGGGATCTTTCGTGATGTCCTGCGCTAGGTCGGATTGTGGCGCCGGTAAAGTGCGGTCGAAGTTTGCAACGGCTTTTCCTTGCCGATGCCGTCTGCCGGATTCGATCTGGTGAACGAGTACATTGCGGCTCCAGCCGTGCTGGATGACCGCCTTGGCATACCAGATGCGATCGTCGGAAGCCGTCACTTTTTCGAGAATCGCGAGATTGTGGTACCAGGTAATTTGTGCAAGCACCGCTTGCACAATTGCCCCATCGGGCCAAGCCTCCGCGAATGCCCGCATGTACTTCAGGTTCCGGGGAGAGAAGCCTTTCATCTCGGGAAACGCCCGCTTGAGGTCCGCGGCCAGGCGATCAATCACTTTGGCGCCCCAACTTTCCCGTTCCTGCCGGTCGAGGATGTCGCGGCCGATCTGCCAGTAAAGCAGAACCAACTCGCGGTTGACCGCTAGCGATGAGCGTAGCTGCGCGGTCTGAATCCGCTGTTTCAGCTCTGCAAGGAACTGTGGATAGCTGTCAGCAGTTAAAGGTGCGGGCATGGCTGATCTTTTCATTGTCGTTTACTCTCAACGCGACCTATCGGCCAGAGCCCGGCCAGACCTATCAATCACAGCCTGCGCACTCCCGCCAAAGCTGTCCGCAAAGCCCCCAACAGCAGCACCGAATCCACCGAGTAGCAAATATAACGAGCCCCCGCCGCCATCCACCGCGAAGCCAATTCCGCGCTATTCACAAAAACCCCCACCGCCTTCCCCAGCTCCTCGGCACGCGCCACAATCTCCGCCCCGGCTCGAAACACCAGCTCATTCGCCACGTCCCCAGGAATTCCCAGGCTCTGCGAAAGATCGTACGGACCGATGAAGATCACATCAAGCCCAGCCTGCGCCGCTACAGAATCAATCGCCGCCAGCCCCGCCGCACTTTCCACTTGCAGCACTACGACAGCCTCTTCGTTCGAACGCCGGAGAAACTCCGCCACCGGCTCACTCGAGAACCTCGCCGCACGCACAAACGGATTGAACCCCCGCTCACCCAAGGGATGGAATCGCGACGATCGTACCGCCCGCCCCGCTGCCTCGCCGGAGGCAATCTGCGGAATCTGCACACCAGCCGCGCCGGAGTCCAGCGCATGCTGGATTAGCGCCGGTAGATTGTCCTCCACGCGCACAATCACCGGCACGCCACCGCAGTCCCCTGCGCGCACAAACTCCGGTAATGCACTCATCGCAATCGCCGAATGCTCGCAATCAACCACCACAAAATCCCACCCCGCGATTCCCGCGAGTTCCACCGAGTCGGCGCAAGCCAATTCGCAAAACACGCCGAAAACAGTCTGTCCCGCACGCAATTTCTCGTGAAGTTTCATTACTCTAGTACTCCCGCATACAAAACTTTACTATCCGCCCGAACTTCCTGTCGTCCACCGTGTTGAGTAATGCAGAGACTTGTATAGAGCAGTGTAGGCCATCATGAAATCCACAGTTGTTGCAGCAATCACAGTATCCGCAGCCGTTCTCCTGGTGCCAGTCATCTCGGCCGAGGTCGAGCTCTTCCACAGAAAACTTCCCAAGAACGAAGAGATCGTACACGCCCTCAACCGCCTCACTTTCGGACCCCGCCCAGGCGATGTCGAGCAGGTCAAAAAGATCGGCCTGAAAAAGTGGATCGACCTGCAACTTCATCCGGATAACATCGCCGAAAACCCGGAACTGCTCGCGAAGCTTAAGCCGCTCGATTCGCTAACCATGCAGCAGGCGGCGCTCGTTGCCCACTATCCGCCGCCACAGATGATCGTGGCCGTCGCCAGCGGCCGCATGCCGTTGCCAACCGATCCCGCCGAGCGCATGCTCTACGAACGTCTCGCCCAGCGATACAAATCCAAGCTCGACAAGAAAGGTGTCGATGCCTCGAAGCTGGCCGAATCCGATGGCGCGAAGCTAACAGACATTCTCACTGGCGATCAGATCCGCATGGTGCGCCAAGGTACGCCGGAAGAGCGAACAGCATTTCTCAAGTCCCTATCCGACGGCAAAATTGAACAGCTCGTCTACGCAATGCCGCCGGGCGGCCGCAGACTATTCGCCGATTCGTCGCCGGAAATCCGCCGCAGAATTCTTCAGACCACCGCGCCTCAGCAGGTAGTCGCACGCGATCTTTGGGAAGGCAAGCTCTACCGCGCCGTCTATAGCAATCGCCAACTCGCCGAAGAGCTCACCGATTTCTGGTTCAACCACTTCAACATCTATCTTGACAAAGGCGCCGACCGTTATCTCACTACCGCTTACGAGCGCGACGCCATACGTCCCAACGTGCTCGGCAACTTCGCCGCCATGCTGAAGGCCACCGCGCAAAGCCCGGCCATGCTCTTCTATCTCGACAACTGGCAATCCGTCTCGCCTAACGCTGTAATCGGAAATCGGCGAGGCGCCGTCCCAAAGGCAGCCTCAAAACGGCCGCACGGTCTTAACGAAAACTACGCCCGTGAACTTCTTGAGCTGCATACGCTGGGAGTCGACGGCGGCTATACCCAACAGGACGTAATCGAAGTGGCGCGATGCTTCACCGGCTGGACCATCAAAGAGCCCTATCGCGGAGCAGGTTTCGAATTCAACCCACGTATGCACGATCCCGGCGAGAAGATCGTCCTGGGCGTGAGGATACCGGCCGGCGGAGGCATTGAAGACGGTCTGAGAGTGCTCGACATCGTCACCCATCATCCCGCCACCGCGCATCACATTTCGTTTGAACTAGCGCAGCGCTTCGTAGCCGACAACCCGCCACCCGCGCTGGTAGACGCCATGGCCAGAACTTTCCAGCGCACCAGCGGCGATCTACGCGAAGTGATGAAAACCATGCTCACCTCGCGCGAGTTCTGGTCGCAAGGAGCATACCGTGCAAAAGTTAAATCGCCGCTGGAAATGGTGGCCAGCGCACTCCGTGCAACCGGAGCCGACATGACCATAGCGTTCGGAGTCGCCAACAAGATCGGCGATATGGGTGAGCCGCTCTATCGCAAAGTCGAACCTACAGGCTATTCCAACGCCGGAGCCGAATGGATGAACTCCGCCGCACTCCTGGAGCATATGAACTTCGCGCTCGCCCTCACAAAGAACAAGCTGCCCGGAGTGAAGGTCGATCAACAAACGCTCGACGGCACGCCGGACGCGCTCGCCCGGGCATTCCTTTACACCACAGTCTCACCGCAAACCCGTCAGGCAATCGCCGCGAACAACGAACCCGCGTCGGTAGCCGGTCTCATTCTAGGTTCACCCGAATTCCAAAGAAGGTAGAAGGTAGCAGTCATGTCCCAACTAAATCGCCGAGTGTTTCTCAAAAGTTCTGCGCTGGCCATGTTCGGCATCGGCTCCGCGCCGCACTGGCTGGCCCGAGCGGCGGAAGTGGCCGAACGCCGCAAAAAAGTTCTGGTCGCTATCTTCCAGCGTGGAGCAGTCGACGGTCTCAACGTCATCGTGCCCTACGGCGACCAGCGCTACTACGACCTCCGACCTACCATCGCCATTCCAAAAAGCGATGTCATCCAACTGGATCAGCGCTTCGGCCTGCATCCATCGCTGCAACCGCTCAAAGCAATTTACGACGCGAGGCAACTGGCCATAGTCGACGCAGTAGGTTCGCCCGACCCCACCAGATCACACTTCGACGCCCAGGACTACATGGAGTCTGGAACCCCCGGTTTCAAAGCCACCAGAGACGGCTGGATGAACCGGGCGCTTCCCGAAATCAAAGGTCCGGCCTCGCCGGTCCGAGCCGTCAGCCTGGGGAACAATCTGGCGCGTACCGTGAGAGGACCAATAGGAGCCATAGCAGTAAACCACCTTGCCGAATTCCAAGTCAAAGACGCCGCATCTTCGACGACATTCGAAAGGATGTACGACAAAACGCCGGACAAAGTATTAAACGGAACCGGCCGCGAAACATTCGAAGCGGTAAAGCTCCTCCAATCCATCCAAAATCAAAAATACCGACCAGCCAACGGATCGCAATATCCCCAAGGCCGCTTCGGACAAAGCATGCAGCAGATAGCCAGAATGATCAAAGCAAACGTAGGCATGGAAGTTGCCTTCGCCGACATCGGAGGCTGGGACACGCACGTCAACGAAACCCCGCAGCTAGCCAACCTCCTCCGCGACTTCAGCCAATCGCTAGCCGCCTTCCACCAGGATCTCGGAGAGTACATGGAAGACGTAGTAGTAGTCACCATGTCAGAATTCGGCAGAACCGCGAAAGAAAACGGAAACCGGGGAACCGACCACGGCCACGCCAACTACATGCTGGTAATGGGAAGCGGCATCCAGGGAGGAAAAGTATACGGAGACTGGCCCGGCCTGGAACGAGAGCAACTCTACGAAGGAAGAGATCTAAACCTAACCACAGATTTCCGGGACGTCTTAAGCGAGCTGGTAACCAAACACCTGGGAACCAAGAGCGCCGAAAAAGTATTCCCCAACTACAAAAGCGATAAATATATGGGCCTGGCAGCGTCCTGAAGTTCCTATTTTTGTGGCGTCACCACATGCCAAAGAGCCGCCTTTGCGAAGTTTCCACTATCTATTTTCCCATATAGGAGCTGGTCGCCGATTCTAAATTTTAGACCTTTTGCCGTTTTTGGAACTCTGAACGCGGTCGTTACCCCAACAGTGATTCCGTAGAGTAGGGACGACGCCGGCTTCCCGCCCTTTTGTTTACGAGGTTTCTCCGTCAAGTTCCGTTTGGCGGCATTCTTGCAAATCTTCGATGGGGCTTGACTTGGCCTCTTTCTGACACTAGTATTAGTGTCATATGAAATCCCCCTCCGATCCCGACCTGGAACTCCGCGGCAAACTCATCCGCAGCCTCGGCGCCCTCCGCGAAATGCTGCCCGGCTCCTTTGTCGAACGGAAACGCGCCTGCGGCCAGCCCAACTGCCATTGCGCCGACGGCAAGAAGCTTCATTCCCAGTTCCAGATTTCTGTACTGGTCGACGGCCAGCCGAAAGCTCTCAACATTCCTGCCAAGTTGGTGGAAAAGGTTCGAGAGAAAATTGAAATGCGCCGGCGTTTCGACTCCGCCGCCGCCACCATCTGCCGTCTCAACCTGAAGCGCTTTCTCAAAGAAAAGGAAACCCGCTAGCCGGATGTTCCGGCATCGCCTGGAGGTTTATCTCGATAAAGTGTTTGGCTTCTCGGCTCTGGTGAGCGCTCTGCCCGAGGGCCGGCAGTTTCCGCAACACCCATGGAAGAAGGTTTTCGACGCCGTCTTCTTGGGCGCAGCCATGCAGATTCCCAGCCTGCTTCAGATCGAAGCGGAGTGTCGCCAGGGAGCGTTGGCCAAACGCATCGGACCGATCAGCGACGACACCATCGGCTACGCGCTCGAAAGACAATCTCCCGAACCCGTGTTCGCGCTCAGTTGCGAAATCGCCCGGCGCCTGAAACGCAACGGAGTTCTGCGTTCCGACTGGTCCAGAGGGTTGGTGGTGGCGGCGGTCGATGGCATCGAAATCTGTAGTTCGTTCGTCCGCTGTTGCGACGCCTGCATGGAGCGGGAGATTGAGCACAAAGCGAACGGCGAAATGCGAACCGACATTCAGTACTATCACCGGATCGTCGTGGTCGCCGTGGTCAGCACGCCGTTCCCCATCCCCTTGGGTCTCCGCTTTCAGAAGAACGGCGAAGGAGAGGTAGCCTGTGCATTGGCTCTACTCCAAGATCTGGACCGTCAATTAGGCCGTCGCTTTCTGGATGTGTTAGTGGGTGACGCTTTGTACATGCAGGCGCCCTTCGTTAAAGAAGTGGAACGTCTCGGTTTGGCCTGGGCCTTCACCCTGAAAGAGAACCAGCCCGATCTGTTGCGCGAGGCCCAACGCTTCACGCAAGAATCGCCTACGGGGGTTCATACGGAGCCGGATCGGGAGATTCGATACTGGCACTTGCCGGAGGTCGATTGGCCCGTCGCTGACCGCTTGGTTCGAATCCTCAAAACGGTTCGCATCGAGCACCTGCATCGCGTCACTGTCAGCGAAAAAGACGGCCATCGAATCAAGACCAAGACGGCGGTGACGCAAGAGAGCACCAACTTCTACGCCACTAATTTCGAACTCGGCTCGGTCTCGCCGCTGTTCATCCATCAGTTCAGCCGCAGCCGTTGGCGAATCGATACGGAAGTTTTTCAGACCATCACCACCGACTGTCACCTCAAACACCCCGCTGTTCATCAAACCACGGCGCTGGTGGTGCTGACCATGATCCGATTTCTCGCCTATACCCTGTCCCTGGTCTTCTATCACCGCCAGGTCCGCAGCCATGCTCGCGGAAAATGCGAGACCTTTCACCAGTGCGCCAAAAGGATCGCTTATTGGTTCGTTGCCCCTGCCGCCAACACCAGTTGATTCTCCTCCGATGCAGGTCGCGATGTGTCCTGCCAAGGTTCCCGGCGAATACGAACCAACGCCGGCGCTGCCGCATTTCCCCCGACCGCTGAATCGGCAGGGTCAGCGCTCTCTGTCAGTCTTTTTACTCCTCTCAGACCCGCTACAACTCTGGCCGGCTACCCTCAATTCAGAAACTCCTCCCAAATCAACAGGCTGCCGCCTAGCCGCATGGCACCTTACGGAATCGCTGGTTACCCCAAACCAACAGTTGTGGCCCCGACGCGAGGAGACTAGAATATGATCGTCAAAAAGGCGCGCTCTTAAGCGGACCGTACTCAAAGTCAGGTCTTCGATCTTGAAGCTCAGCAAGTCCTCCGAACCCGTCGTGTTCGTCGGAGCCCAAAGCTCAGCGAGACGGACGTGAAGCCACTCGATCATCTGTCGATCGGCCCTCACATGACCAAACCTCCGACGTCTTCGAAATAGAGAGACTCCCATCATCATCAGTCTGAGACTAATTAAAATGCCAAAGAAAGCCGCGGGAATCAAATGGAATGAGGCAGACGATAACGGAGAGCTAGACTTCAGGCCTAAAAACCCACTCGCCAGCAGCACCAACAGAAGGCAAATATCTATTGCATGGATCAATACCGCAAACATCGATCCTGTCTGTAAGGGTGCAAAAAAGATCCACCCGGCGAGTGCCGCCACGACCACTGTAGAAATGAGCGCAGTGCCGATAGATTCGATAGATTCAGATGAGAAGAACGACGCACCAAGACCGATCACGGCTAATACGATCATGATACTTGCGTAAGCGCGAGACTGTTTGAAAAGCGCCAATTCCGCGGCTGCCTTGGTGATCGCGTCACTATTTCGTTCGATGAACGCCTTTACTGAGTCCGTAGGAGGGCTGGTCACTGGTGGCTCCGCGCCAGCCGCCCGCGCCGTTTCGGAGACCGAGCCGCCCGGAAGGACGTTTTCTGTTCCAGGCAACTCACTTCCGCACTTCATGCAGAAAACCGAACTCTCGGGTATTACCACTCCGCACTTGAAACAGTACAAGGTCCCTCCAGGTCTCGCTGAGAGTATCAAAGCGGACGGTGAGTGTCAAATTGCTGTTAAAATTGCTGTTAAAATTGCTGTGCTCTCTGGACTATACTCAATCCAACGTGCAACTCTTTGGTTCCCAGACCCTGCCGTGTTACTAGTGCTCGGTGTGTCTGAGTGTAATGGAATTCTAGCTACTAAGGAGAATCGAGCACATTACAAGCGCAGGGCCGGCTATGCGGACAGGCGGTTTTGTTACTAGAGCCACATGGGAGACGGGCTCCGCCTACGGGACGTCGCCGCACGTGCTAAACTTCTGAACGTTCAACGGTTGTATTCTGTGAAAAGATCGGTGCGTAGACTAGAGGGTCGCAGACATGGGATCGAATAGTCCGGATAATCTGGTTGGGCCTAGGACTTCAGCACGAGCGGCCAAAGTATATGTTTGCCAGGAATGCAATGTCTTAGTAGATTCCGGCAATGACAAACCAAACAAGTGCGCGAAAGGCCACAAGACGCAATTGGTCAGTGGCTTCTTTGGGAGTCTCATATTTTGTACCGTATTTAGCTTTTTGGCATGGGAGTTTATTTACCTCATCACCCCGCGCCAGCCAACTCCATTGATGCTCATCGCGGCGGCGGGATCATTCGATTCTTTATCGAATTGGATCACCGGATTCGCAATACTGGGCCCTTTGCTATATGCGCCCGCTATCGCAGCGATAATTGGAGTCCGAGTTTTGAGTAAAGGAACGCCCGCCAGAAAGTTGGCGGGCCAGAATTTTGGTATGGCGCTAGGCGGCTACACTGGGTTCTTCCCGATGCTTTTGTTACATTTCCGTCATTGAGCACTTCTCCACAAGATCGAGCGTATTCCTGTTTGTGTAGCCGTCGTTCATTAGCAGCTAAAGCAATTTCTGAACCGCCGCCGAAAGCACACTCATGTCCGTCTCGCCGATAAACGACTTCACCCGTTTACCCGCCCGGTTATAAAGAAACAAAGCCGGCAAAGCGCCGCTCCACTTCGGATCCATCCAGTCGATAAACTTATCGTCGTTCTTGGCATTCTTAAGATAAGCCGGGAAAGCAATATTCTTGCTCTGTAGAAACTGCCGGGCAGCAGCTTCATTGTCCGGATCATCCGCGGAAACAAACACAATCTTGAAACCCTTAGGCCCCAACCGCTTCTCAAGGGCAATCAGATCCGGCAATTCCTTCCGGCAAGGATCGCACCACGTCGCCCAGAAATTCAAGAGCACAACCTTGCCCTTATTAGCCTCCAGCACCTTCGGAAGCGATGTCTCATCCACCGGAATCAACTTCGGAGCGTCCGCCGCCACCAGCGAGGCCAACAAAAATAGAGCAAGAGCCTTCATCACGACTTCCGAACCCGCTTAATTGTGCAGCCAAATGACCGCGCCTCTTTCATCGCCACCGGCCGCCCCGCAATCACAGCCTCGAGCGCATTCCGCAACCCCTGCACATGAACTCGAGCCGCATTCCTACTGTCATCGATATACCCGTGATACAAAAGCGTGCCGCCCTGGTCGAAAACGAAAGTCTCGGGAGTCACCGTAGCTCCAAATCGATCCGCCAAAGCATTGCCGGCGTCCTTGTAAACCTTGAACATCAGCCCGTTCGCCTTGGCATGCTGTTCCACCAGGTCCGGAGATTCGTTAGAGTTCGCATTCACATAAATCAACTGCACATTCCTGCCCGAGTAATCCCTGTAGAGCTCGTTCATTCGCTCGTTATACGAATTCGAGATCGGACACTGCACCGACGTAAAAATCACCACCGTCAGCATCGCTTTCGAAGTCGCGAACACAACTTGCTTATCGCCGTCGCGCACCGCGATTTCAGAAATTTTGGATCCGATTGGAAAATCCGAGGCGGAGAATAATCCAGGCGCCGTGAGCGCGGCTAATACTAAGGAGGAAAAAAACAAACGCATCGGGGGAACTCCTTTTTACTTCGGTACTAAGCCTACTTGCCCATCTTCAGATTGATCACCGCCGACTTGCGGCTGTCAAAGGAACTCAGCGTCTTCGCGCCGCTGCTCGCTCCCTGATGTTCGGCCTTCAATTCATAGTCGACGTTCGAACTCAACCCATGAAAATGGTACATCCCATCGGCACGGGTAACAAACGAACGAATCTGGAGTGACTTCGTATCCTTGAGTTGCACCACCGCGCCTTCCGCCGGTTTGTCGCCCGAATCAGTTACGGTCCCCTGCACCGAACGCGGCGAAGCATCGTCGGCCGCCCTCGTTTGCGGAAACACCGGCACGACTGCCGCCAACCCCATCGTTAGTAACGTCAATAATATGAGCCGAATCATATATCCTATTTCGCGGGATCAAGCAAAAAACTCAATTCCCGGCTCTGCTCGCCCTCAATCGCGACCGTCTTCTGGTCGGGCTTGAACCCTGCTGCTTTGACGTCCACCGAGTACTTCATCGGTACAGCCGGCACGCGGACCGCAAACTCACCGCGAAAATTCGTTACCGTCTTCAGCTTCTTGGGCTTCTCGCCCTCTTTCGGCGTAACGGTTACTTCAGCGTCCGGCAGCGCCAGTCCTGGCGGGCGAAACACAGTCCCGGCGATCACCGCTTCCGGCGTCGCCTCAACCTTCTTTTTCGATTTGGCCGAGCCCGAAAATCCGAAGAGAAAAACGCCGAGCAGAACAGCGAACGCTACCCGCCTAGTATGGCTCGTCCTCTTCTTCCTCGTCCTCGTCTTCCTCGTCGTATTCGTCCTCGTCTTCTTCGTCGTCCTCATCCTCATCTTCGTCGTCCCCGTCACCTTCCGATGTGGGTTTGATTTCGATAGGGTCCGTGCTGATCACAGTCAAATGCGCGCCGCACTCCTCGCACGTCAGCTCGTCGCCTTCATCCAGTTCATCTTCTTCCGCGTCGATTACGGCATCGCACAACGGACAGTTCACCATATGCGGTAATCCTCCAGAAAAATTGCCTCAAATAAGATTCAGCGCCGGACCAGCGCTGGAGCACTCAACTCTTCCTCGGCGCGCTCCATGTCCGCCAGCGGCGCCGTGACGAGTGTTTTATCCATGTCTTTATCGGATTCGATCATGTACTTCAAATACAGCGCCGCCAGTTTAAGGCACCAGGCATCCGAAATCGCCCGGCCGGCTGTCCTTCCAAGCGCCATCAGGTCTGGAAGCATCAGAGCCACAACTTTTTCCTGAACTTCTTCGCCCTGGGAAATCTGGAATTTTACATCAACTGAATCGCTATGGCGAATAGAGATAGCCGTCTGCAACCACCGGAACTCCACCTGCCAAACGCGGCCGAAAGGATCGGGACCAGCCTCGAAATGCCTGAAGTTTTCGATCATTTGCCCCTATCGTACCAGACCTGTCAATCCAGTTCGATTGGCGTTTATTCGCGTTTATTTGCGGCTAGAATTTCGCCCGCTCGGCAACCAGCGAAAGGAACTCATCCCGAGTCTCTTTCTGCTCCCGGAACGCGCCCAGCATGGCACTGGTCACCGTCCCTGAATGTTGCTTCTCCACACCGCGCATCATCATGCAAAAATGCCGTGCCTCGCAGATCACACCTACGCCTCGCGGCTCGAGCACCTGCTGGATCGTCTCCGCAATCTGCTGGGTCAGCCGTTCCTGCACCTGTAGCCGCCGCGAAAACATATCCACAATCCGTGGAATTTTGCTCAGCCCGATCACTCGTTCCGTAGGCAAATAGGCCACATGCATCTTGCCGTAGAACGGAAGCATATGGTGCTCGCACATGCTGAAGAACTCAATGTCCTTCACGATCACCATCTCGTCGTATTTCACCTGGAACAACGCGCCGTTGACAATCTTGTCCACGTCCGTGTCATAGCCGCTGGTCAGAAACCGCAGTGCTTTCTCAAAACGCTGCGGCGTCCTCTCCAACCCTTCCCGATGCGTGTCCTCGCCGATCTCGCCTAGAATGTCGCGCATGCGATCGGCGATCGTTCCCTCGCTGCGTTCCTTCGGCGTCATCACTTTCACTAGCGCTTTATTCGATTTCATCACTGTCTCAATTCAAAAAGATTCCGCTCGGTCTCCCTGATTCGCACTCCATCAAGCGCGGCCCGGAACGTCCACTGTTCTCTCAGACGCCGGTCGATCTCCCGCGACAGATTCTCTGTAGTAGGAACAACTTCTCGAAAAGCCGTAATATCCTGATTCATGTCGCGATGGTCGAAAGCCTGAATGATCTGCCGGTCGACATAAGCATCCAGCGCGCCCAAATCCACCACCCGCCCCGTCGCCTCATCCACCGCCCCGCGCACGCTCACTTCCAGGGAATAATTATGCCCATGGCCGAACGGATTATTGCACTTGCCGTACAACACCGAATTCTGCGCCTCCGTCAGGTCCGGCGAATGCAACCGGTGCGAAGCAACGAACTTGTAGCGCCGCGTGACCTTCGTCATCGCTCGCCCCCCGAATAGTCCACATACAGATCATCGGTCTCGTACAGCCGAACCGTGTGCAGCCTGGCATTAGGCAATCGAAGCTGCGCCTGAAGCCGGTTCCAAATCTCTTTAACGATGTTCTCTGGTGTCGGAATAACAGTGTCGAACGGCTTCACTTCATAATTCAGAAACCGGTGATCCATCGGCTCGAGCACTTCCCGCTGGATCACTTCCTTCAACCGCTTGAGGTCGAAAATCATTCCTGTCGACGGGTCCACTTCGCCTTCCAAAGTGACCTCGACGACGTAGTTATGACCATGCCCGTGGCTGTCCGGCCGCTCGCCGTAAAGCGCCCGGTTTTCCTCCGCGGACAAGCGTTCGTTATAGCACCTGTGCGAAGCCGAAAACTCGGCGCGTCGTGTGATGAGCATTACCATGAATATAGATGCAACCCCGTTCCCCGGGGATACCAAAACACAGCGGGGGCTGAATACCTTAAAATTATCTCAGATGCAGACTCCTAAAGCCGACCGGATGCTCCGTGCGCTCCTGTTCCTGTCCTTCGTAGCTTTTCTCTTTGTAATCAAGGACTCATTCCGCGAGCGCATAGTGGAGGCCGGCGACGACGCGCCCAATTTCACAGTCACTACCGACACCGGCCGAACCATCACTCGTACCGATTTCGGCGGCCGCGTCCTGGTCCTCAACTTCTGGGCCAGTTGGTGCCAACCCTGCGTCGAAGAGCTGCCATCGCTCGACGAATTCGCCCGAACCACCAAGGATTCCGGAGTGGTCGTGCTCGGAGTAAGCATCGATAAGAACGAAGGAGCTTACAAAGACTTCGTAAGGAAATTCAGTCCGGCCTTCCCCACCGTGCGCGACCCGGAAGCGAACATACCCACCGAATTCGGCACCTTCATGTGGCCCGAAACCTACATAATCGACCGCACAGGTAAAGTGATCCGCAAGGAAATCGGTCCCAAGAACTGGATGGACCCACAACTGGTCAACAGCATTCGGGCCATCTCATAAACGCAGGATCGTATTAGCAATCAAAGAAATTAAAATCATCAGAAGCGCCAGGGCCCCCAGAAACAAGAGGACCAAAGGGAACACCACCAAAGTCCCATAGACCCCCCGCATGTAGAGAGCAAAAACACCCCAAGCGGCAAACAACAGGCACCCAAGAAAGATCCGGCAAAGCGAAGCGAAGATCTGAACGAAAGCCTCAAAAGCGCGAAGCCGGGGCTTAAAAGTAAAAGGAACCGGCAACCGCTCGGGAGCACCCGGACGCGAGGCAGTCCCGCTGCCAAACAACAACGCGGCCGCTTTTATAAATGCCGGTCGCATTCCGCAATCTTATCGGCGGCCTGCCGAAGGCGCCGATCAGTCTCAGGAGTCGTAGGCCGCCAATTCGTCCAACGAGAAAGATTCTTCTGAAAGAGAAGCCGCGCCCAACCATAGTGCCGGTTCGCAAGCAGCATTCGGCCATAAAGCTCATCCAGATCGGAGGCCGCCTCAGTAGCCGCCAAAGTAGGCCGGGGAACAGAAAGAAGGCGGCTCATCAAAGGCTGACCCCTCTGAATCAAAGCCGCCGCTTCATCAGACCGCCCCTGCCGAAACAACTCCCCAGCCGAGCGGTCTATCTCAGCCAGTTGAGTCACAGTCGAGCCATACCACTCAGGATCGCGCGTAGAAGTATCGACACGAGAGGAACACCCAACCAGAACCAGGAACACAGAAACGACGAGAACAAGCACTAACTAAGCATATCGGTGTTAATCCGTGTTAATTCGTGGCCCTAACGTCTTGGAGACAAACCGGCCGTAACCGAAAGCATGATGCTCCGCCCAGGCAGCAGCGTCAGCACATCTCCCGGAGACGCCAGATTCGACGCAGTAGTAGCAGGCGTGATCCCCACAATATTATGCTGATCGAAAACATTATTAATACTCAGCCGGATCTTAGTCTCCTGAAACCGCGACCGGTCCTTCAACGTGTAATTGATAAACATATTGGTGATGTGAAAGGGATCGATCAACACCGCCTGGTTCGCGGTGCCGTTGTCGTTATACATCTCGCCAATACGCTTGTCAAAAAATCCCACATCCCAACTACGCCGCTGCCAGGTCAACCCCAAAGTCCCTGTATTCTTAGGAGCGTTCGCCACCCAAAGTCCCGACGTCACATACTTCGCGTTACCCGCGGTGCCATTGAAGTAAAGGCTAACCCCGCCGCCAATCAGAAAAGTGCCCTCCACCTCAACGCCCTTGGTAATCGAATCGCCCGGGCGCGTGTACACGGCTTCCGTCGTAACCGGGTCGATATACGAAGTGTAGGCGTTCTGGAAACGGCTGTAGTAAGCGTCCGCATCGAGCACCAGCCGATTGATCTTCCACATTGAGCCAACTTGATAAGTCTTCACGGTAGTCGGTTTCGGAGTCGTCAGCACCGCCGCATTTTTCACATCGAAAACACTGCTTGGCGGAATTACGCTGCCAGTGCCGAACTGCGCATAAGCCGACCAATTGCTCTTAAGCTTGTAATTCGCCGCCACCGAAGGCAGCCACGAGTTATACCCGGCGCGATGGCTCACAAAGGCCACGCCGCCCAAATTGCCCACCGTCTTGCCGTTGTCCGCGAATTGATTTAACGCCATATTGTAGTAAGCCGACTTGATGCCCGCCGTCAAACTCAGCCGCCGCGTCACCCTCAATTCATACTCGGCAAACGGCTGCACCGACTGCGTGATAAACCGCTCATGGAAGTTGGGAGTAGAGTTCACCCAAGTCCGCGGATTCGAAAGAATCTGATACCGGTCCGTATACGCCCACTCATACCAGGCACCCGTACGCAGCACGCCCAAGCGCGACTCATGACTCAACGTAAGAATGTCGCCGGCCTTCGTATACCCGTTGAGCTTATCGACGCCGCTGGTGGCAGTGATGGCAGTCGTACTGTTGTTGTAGTTCTGCTTGTTCCAGTAGCGGTACATGTACGCTTTGTTGTCGAACCTCCAGCCATTGCCCAGATCGGACTTGAAGCCGATGTACGCGAAATCCGATTGCACGTGGTAGAAGTTCAGGCCATAGAAGAACGGACTGTTGGGATCGCCGCTCAACAGGAAGTTATCTCCGAACTGTGCCACCTGCGCGCGCGTCGGCCCTTTCGTGTTCGGAGTGTTGGTCCAAAGATCGATGATCCCGCCGAACACCGTCACCGTCGTCCTATCGGAAAACTTGTACTGATACTTCAGCGAACCCGCATCGCGCTTCTGATAGTTGTACGTCTGATATCCATCCGACTTCATCTGCTGAAGGTCGATAGTGAAACTCGACTTGCCGCCTTTGCCAAACTGTCCGGAATCGAAACCCAAATCAAGCAGAAGAGTGCCAAAAGAACCATACCCCACGGTCGCTCTCACATTCTGGTCCTGCCGTATGTCGCGCGACATCAGGTTAATCGATCCGCCGAAATTCGTCGGTCCAATCGTCGACGCCGACCCAGGACTCCGGTCGAAATCCGTAGCCCCAATCCATTGCCCGGGAAAGAACGCCCAAGAGTGATGAGTAGGAGAATTGGTGTCCTCGAAAGGAATGCCATCAAAGGTCATCGTATATTGGCCATCAGAAAACCCGCGGAAAAACGTCTTGGAATCGCCCAGGCCGACCCCATTCGGACTCACGCTGAAAGTGCCGGGCGCCATCTGCGTCACATCAGTGAAGTCACCCACCGGAGACATGAAGTTCGCCACAAACTGAGGAGTGATCACCGATCGGGCCGAATGGTCCTCCAGAGAGCCCCCAATAGGAGCAAGCTGCGCCGCCACCGAAGCCTCCCCCTCCACCGTGACCGCCGTACTGGCATTCGCAACCTCGAGAGAAATAGGAACATCCTCCGATCCAGTCTCAGCCAGCCGCACCGCCGCATGATGCGCAGTGGCAAACCCAGGAGCCGAGGCCTCAATCGTATAAACACCAGACGGCAAACTGGCAGCGGCAAAACGTCCATCAGCGCCGCTAGTCACCTTCCGAACCAACCCGGACGACTCGTTCTTCACCGCAACCGAGGCATTCTGAATCGCCTTACCTGTCTGATCCAAAACAGTTCCAGCAATAATAGCCGAGCCTTCATTAGACTGCGCACCGGCAGCGGAGCAAAGAAACACGAAGAGACCAACAGCGTAAAAGAAATCGCGCAAACGAACACCTCCAAGGGGTTTTCGTATCGTAGCTGGCACGCGATGCCAATTTCATGACAGTGCCGTTAACAATTCAAGACAACGATCGTGGAGTTTTATCAGCGTGAATTCGCGTTCATACGCGGCCCCAAAATGTTTTGCTCTGCATAATATCGCAGCCAAGTCTTTTCAGCTTGCATTCCAAACCGTTTTTCAATAGCATTTACGCAGTCATAAGGGGCAATGGGTAAACATGCAACGTAAGCAATTGTTTAGCGTCTTCCTTCTAGTCTCCGCGCTGGTCATAGCGCAAACCAATCGCGGCGGAATCAGCGCCAACGTTACCGATCAGTCCGGCTCGCTCGTCCCCAACGCCGCAGTCGTCATCATCAACACAGGCACCAACGAAACCCGCCGCCTCACCACCAGCACCAAGGGTTCCTTCATGCTGGAGAACCTCGAGCCCGTCGCCTACCGGATCGAAGTCACCGCCCCCGGCTTCAAAAAGGCCGTCCTCGAAAATGTAAAAGTCGACACATCCACCGTCGTCACCGCGGACGTCACCCTCCAAACCGGAGACGTTTCGACAGAGGTAACGGTCGCCGCCAACGCCGTGCGTGTCAATACGGAATCCGGAACGCTAGGTCAAACAATCACCTCGCGCATGTTGAACGATACGCCTTTGCCCACCCGTAGTGTGCTCGATCTCGCTGTCACCGTCGGCAATGTCAGCGGCGACGTCGGCACGTCCGATCCCCAACTCACCGGCGGCGCCCCCGTCCCCGGCTTCAATCTACAAGCGAACGGCGGCCGCGCCGGCAGCACCACCATGCTGGCCGACGGCGTCAACAACACCGGCGTCGGACTCGCCCGCGAAGCTGTCTCCTTCTCCCCGGAAATGGTCCAGGAGTTTACTGTGCAAACTAACGGCTTCGACGCTCAGTACGGCAAGAGCGGCGGCGGCATCATCAGCGTCACAACCAAATCCGGCACCAACTAATATAACGGTCTCGCTCTTTGGTACCTGCGGAATCCTGCCTCCAACGCCGCGCCCTTCACGCAGGCCACTGTCAATCGCCCCGTCAACAATCTCCGCTGGAATCAATTCGACGGACAGCTCGGCGGCCCCGTCGTCATCCCGAAACTCTACAACGGCCGCAACAAGACATTCTTCTTCTTCGCCGGAGAACCCCGCTATCAAAGCGACAAACAGCAGCAACTCGCCACAGTCCCCACCGACGCGATGCGTGCGGGCGATTTCAGTAATCTCGTTCTGCTCAACGGCCAGGGAGGCGCATACGTTCCCACCAGTCTCGAGAAGCAGTTCCCGGCCTCCGCATTTCTGCCGAACACCAACACGAACATCTACAACCAGTTCACTCAGGTCGGTAATCAGTTCGTCATTGCGCCCTTGGCCACAGGCGCAATCTATCCACAGTTCCCAGGCAACAAAATTCCCGCCAACATGCTCGATCCCACTGCCCTCAAGCTCATGCAGCTTGTTCCCAAATCCAACACGCCATATTTTCTCGACGGCAACGGAGTTATCCAGAACTACGTCACCTACCAATACTTGAGCAACGAGAGCGTTCGCTACAACACGAAGATCGATCAGAATTTCGGCAACAACAACCACCTCAGCTTCCGCTGGACCGTCGAGCCGGTAGTCGGCGTAAGCGCCAACGACCCCGCTCTATCCCACCAACGGCAACAGCGGCACCTATAGCAAGGCCAGCCAATACACGCTAAGCGACACCCACATCATCTCGCCCGCCATCGTGAATGAACTTCGGCTCGCCTACACACGCGCCGATTTCAGCGGCCAGCTATCGCCCCAGTTCGACGTTAAATCCGGCGAGAATCTCAGTCTCGAGTACGGCCTCCCCAGTCTGACCAAAGGCGGCCTGCCGCTCATCAACATCTATGACAACAACAACAGCCCAGCCAACATCGGATCGCAGGTCTCTACGCTCGGATACAGTCTGGAACAGCAGTATGAAATCGCCGACAACGTCTACATCACCCACGGCACAAGCACCTGGAAATTCGGCGTCGATCTCTCCCGCGCGCTGCTGAACGCCGAATCGCTGTACAGCATCGCCGGCGGCAACTACCAGTTCCGCTATGTGCAGACCGACCAGACCGGCGCAGCCGGTACCTAGGCCCAGGTAGGCGGAAACCCCGTGGCCAGTTTCCTGCTCGGTGTTCCGAAGTCGATCGTCCTTGCCAACACAGCCATACCTTACTACTACCGATGGGGCGCCGCGGCTGGATACATCCAAAATGATTGGCGGGTCAAACCGAATCTCACCCTCAACATCGGGATGCGCTATTCGCTCCAGCTACCGCGTATCGAAAAGAACAATCTCCAGGGCTTCCTCGATCCCTCGCAATCGAAAACCGTGCAGCTCGCCACACCTTGCCAGCTCCCCGATTGCCGGCCGGCCTCTTCTACAACCGGCCTTCCCGTTGTCACCCAAGCCACCATAATCCCCTTCGCATTTTCCGGCTACGGTGGCCGTTCGCCCTATCTCACGCCGATTCACTGGCTCGATTTCGAACCCCGCTTCGGATTCGCCTACACCCCCAGCCTCCCGATTCTGCACGCCTGGGTCGTCCGCGGCGGCTACGGCCTTTCTCACGCCCCTCTGACCGGCCAAAATCGTAACCCGGTTCCGAACTTCACCACCGGCGCTGCCAACTATGGCGAAACCGCCGGCCAGACCATCACCACGCCCATCCCCGTCGGCGACGGCACCACCGCCGTCCCAGTCACACGCTTATCCAGCAATCCACCCTACGTCCCGGCCGTCCCGGTCAACCAGGTCCTTGGTCTCACCAATAATCCGAGCGGACTCGTCTACAACGCGGCGGTCAATTTCCCCGGCTCCATCCAGTCGGGCGAGAGCGCCGTCCCTTATCTTCAGAACTGGAGTCTCTCTCTCCAACGCCAGGCCGGCGCGCATGGACTGTTCGAAATCTCCTACGCCGGATCGAAAGGAACTCATCTCTTCATGCCTCCGGTAGTGCTCAACAATGCGCCCTCCGCCTATCTGGCTTCCCTGGTAAACCTGAACGTCAAAGCCACCACCACCGCCCCCGATCCATTGGGCCGCACGAATTCCAGCGGCGGCGCGCTCACTGTCCCGCTGTATTCGCTGGCGTCGCAATATTTGGGCTATTCCGGCATGACGACGTTATACGATGCGTCCGGTAATAGCAGCTTCAATTCAGCCCTGGTGAGCTACCGTTGGCAGGCCAACCATCTGACCATGTACACCAATTTCCGCTGGTCCAAATCGCTCGACGACGCCTCCGATTCCGGCCCCGACAAGCAGTCTCTTTCCACCGGCAGCGTCGGCGGAGGACAGTATAGTTTCGGAGCCACCGCAGCCAGCGACCGATCGGTCTCAACGTTCAACATTCCCTACGCCTGGAATCTCGTCGCCGTTTACGACCTACCCTTCGGAAGAGGACAAATGTTCGGCAACAACGCCTGGAAGCCTCTCCAACTCGCCCTGGGAAATTGGAACATCTCCGGAGTCGAGCGCCTCACCACCGGCTATCCCTTCACGCCGACGATCGCGACCGACACGTACATCGACACCACCCACACCCACGAAATCCGCCCGAACATCGTCCCAGGCGTGCCCCTCATCAACCCCGATTGGAATCGCAACTGTCCGACAGGAAATCTCTGCGCGCCCTACGTGAATTATTCGGCGTTCGAACTACCGCCGGCAGGCGAGCTAGGCAATGCCAACGGAACGCTGCCGAAAGACTACTACACAACGCCGCTGCCAGCCCACTTCACTAGCACCGCTGCCAACTCATTCAACATCCTCGATCCCACCGGCAACGGCTTCAAATACTACGAAATCCGCAACAACATCAACTCCGGAACCGCCATCGGAGGAGGATTAAGCAACAACACGCGCCTCAATCAGCAGCGCTACCTGCAGTTCGGAATCAAAATCTACTTCTGACGCAGCCAGAATATCTCTCCGGGCCTAACACGCAGTACGATGTTACAAGGGGTCTAGACCTGTCGTACGCCTCAGATCATCGGGGCGGCAGGACCAGAGGTATTCTATGCGAAAAATTCTTCTATGCCGCCTTGCTTGCGGCTCTCTTAGCTACGGCGCAAACGCCAACCGGAACCGTCAATGGGCGAGTTCTCGACGCGACGTCTGCGCCTGTCGCGAACACGCCGGTCAGCCTCCTGAATATCAACACGGGCGTAGCTGTCCCTACGGAGACGAACGCCGACGGATATTATTCGTTTCCGCTCGTCCAACCAGGCTCGTACCGGTTGACCTTGGAAAAGTCCGGATTTCAGAAATTCGCCACGGAATTCGAGCTCCAGGTCGGCCAGACAGCCCGTATCGATGTCAACCTGGTGGTGGGGCAAGTGTCCGAATCAGTCAATGTGAACGAGCGGGCGGTTCTCATCGAGAGTGAGACATCTTCGCTAGGCCAGGTGATCGGGTCCAAGCAGGTGGCCGACCTCCCGTTGAATGGCAGGAATCCGTTCGCCCTGGCCTCGTTGACTGCCGGCGTCTGGCCAGGCGGCTCGTTTGGAGTCGGCCTCGTCACCACGAGATCCGCGGCACAGATGGCCGGCGCCAATAACTTCATGGCCGACGGCGGTGTGGGCGGCAGCAACGAAGTCCTGTTGGACGGCGTGCCCGTGACCGTCTGCTGCCAAGGTCAGCCCGCCATTATTCCATCCGTCGACGTCACCCAGGAATTCAAGGTCCAGACCAACTCCTCCCCCGCGGAATTCGGAAGAACCAGCGGTGGCATTTTGAACATCATCACCAAGTCGGGGACGAACGACATCCGCGGCGCCGCGTATGAATTCCTCGGCAACGACCAATTGAATGCCGCCAACTTCTTCACCAACCGGTCGGGCAAGCCGCCGTTTCCCGGCCGCAACGACTTTCGGACGCCCCTCCGCAACAATCAGTTCGGATTCACAATAGGCGGCCCGGTCATTATTCCCAAACTGTATTCCGGCAAGAACAAGACATTCTTCTTCGGCGGTTGGGAAGCCACGCATGTTCGTCAATACAGCTATGTGACGTCCGTCGTCCCTCCAACCGGAATCCGCGCCGGCGATTTCTCCCAGGCCCCCGGCCCGATTTACGACCCGCTAACCACCGCACCCGATCCGGCGAATAAGGGCCAATATCTCCGTACACCGTTCGCCGGCAATCAGATCCCGGCGAACCGCATCAACTCAATCAGCACCAATTACCTCAAATACTTCCCACAGCCGGCGATCTCGGGAGTTGTCAACAATTTCAACTGGACGCAAAACCTCAAAAGCGACGACGGCCAGGGCAACATCCGTGTCGATCACAATATCAGCGACTCCAGCCGGATTTTCGGTCGCTGGAGCATCCTCAGCGACGCCTACCACGCCGGGGACTGGGCCAACGGCATCACCGGCAACGGCCAGTTCATCGATGCCGAAACATTTGTCCTCGACTACGTCAAGATACTCACCCCATCGGCAGTGCTGGATGTCCATTATGGATTCGCATTCCAACGGAACCGGGTTGTACCGGATACCCTCGGCACTAGCGCGACAGCGGTGGGATTCTCCGCGGCGTACGCTGCGCAGCAGTACGTACAAGCGATACCGTTGCTGAATATCGGTTCCTACCGGACCATCGGTTTCGACAGTCTCCGGAACTGGTCCCATCCTACCCACGCCCTCGCCGCCACCATGAACTGGGTTCATCGCGGTCACACGGTGAAATACGGCTGGGATGGCCGCCTGAATATCGACGACCAACTGTCGCTGGACGGAGGAGCCGGCACCTTTGCCTACACCACTACATTCACCAGCGGACCGAATCCGCTGCTCGGCGTTGCCGGAGCGCAATCGCCCTACGATTCGTTTGCAGCCTTTCTTCTAGGCCTGCCCTCCACCGGTTCCGTCACTTACTCCGACACGTGGGCCCGGCGGCATTATTACCACGGCTTCTTTCTGCAGGACGATTGGCACCTCACTCCAAAATTGACACTGAACCTCGGCGTCCGTCTCGACATCGAAACAGGTTTCGTCGAACGCTACAATCGGCAGTCCTGGTTCGACCCGACCGAGGCCACGCCATTGGCCCAGCAGACTGGATTGCCGCTCACGGGCGGCGTGCAGTTCTCCGGCGTGAACGGCCAGCCCCGTGGTCTTTGGAAAACCGGTCACTACGTCGGCCCGCGCGTGGGACTCGCCTATGCCTTTACGCCAAAGACCGTCGTCCGAACGGCCTACTCGATCTTCTTCCTCCCGACGACGCAGAGAGGATACGGCGCCGCCACAAATCCCGGTTTCCAGGTCGCGACGTCGTACCTCGCCAGCATCGACGGTGTAACGCCGGTCGGATCCATTTCCAATCCATTTCCCAACGGAACCATCCAGTTGGTTGGCTCTTCACTCGGTCGCGTTGACCCTGGCCGGGTCGAGCGTCTCCGGAATGAATTACAACACGCCGCAGCCGTACAACCAGCAGTGGAATTTCGGCATCCAACGGGAGCTGCCCGGCCGCCTCCTCGTCAACGCTTCCTATGTCGGCAGCCACAGCGTAAAATTGCCCCTCAATCTCAACCCCAATAACCTGCAACCCCGGTATTTCGGTGCGCCGGGCGATCAGGCGCAGGTAGCGTACCTGACTGCGCTGGTGCCAAATCCCTTCAGCGGCATCATCAAGACCGGCACGCTGGCCGCCGCCAGTGTCCAGCGCCAGCAGTTACTCGCCGCGTTCCCGCAGTTTACGAGCGTCAGTGAACAGTATCTGGGCCAGGCCACCTCGTTTTACAACGCGCTGCAGGTCACCGTGCAGAAGAGCTACAGCCACGGCCTGTCCATGCTGATGGCTTATACCTGGTCGAAGAATCTCGGCAACGCCAACAATGTCACCACCGGCTTTCTCGATGCCGTAGGAACACCCGGCTATCAGAATGCCTACGCGCTGAAGATCGAGAAGTCCGTTTTGGCCACCGACATTCCTCAACGGCTGGTCTGGAACGGCAACTATGAGCTCCCGTTCGGAAGAGGCAGGACCTTCGGCTCGAAAATGAATCCATGGCTGAACGCAGTTGCAGGCGGCTGGCAGATGAACGGCATCTGGACGATTCAGAGCGGCTTTCCCCTGGCGTTCCTCGACACTGGAACCCAATCGTTTGCCGGAACCCGCCCGAGTTATTCCGGGCCCGGCGTCAACGCGTACACCAGCGGCGATATCACCAGCCGGCTGGGAGGTATTTCCGGCGGCCCTGGTTATCTGAATGCCAGCGCCTTCGTTCTACCTTTGTCATTTCAACTGGGAGATGTACCGCGGCTGACCGGCGCCTTCCGCGCGCCCGGCAACCGCAACCTCGATTTCTCGATGATGAAGCTGTTCCCCATTCATGAGCGGCTGACCCTGCAGTTCCGGGCGGAGGCGTTCAACGTCCTGAATCAAGTTGTCTTCGCCGCCCCGAACACCACGGTAGGCAGCGCGTCTTTCGGCGTGATCGGCAGCCAGGGAAACACGCCGCGCAATGTTCAGCTCGCTCTAAAGTTGTTGTGGTGAATCACTTCTGACTCACTGCGATATTAGCCGCCTAAACCCGGCTCTCGGTCAGAAATTCTTTAATAACATCGCCAATTCTAAGGTACCGGTCCAGGTCCGGCGGCTTCGCTATAAACCGGACAAACCCAAACGCTTGAATTTTCGCCAACTCCCGAGGTGACGATGAAGAGCTCAGCACTATTATCGGCAGGCGCGCAAACGCTCCATTGGAACGCGCGGCTTCTAATATTTCCAGTCCGTCGTACTTCGGCAGGTTAAGATCGAGAATAGCCAGGTCGGGCATCGTGGCACGCGCATCATCAGGACCCTGTTTGAAGAACGCGAGTGCCTCGGCGCCGTCATATATGAGAGTTAGCCCATACGTTAGATCAGTGATGTCCAGAGCCATCCGAAGCAGTTCGACGTCAGCAACGTTGTCTTCGATAACCAGGATCTGAACGGCCTCGCTGCTACGATCGGCTTCCACCCAATGTCTCCTCTTTCATACGCAAGGCGTCAGGCAAGGTAAAGAAAAAAGTCGATCCGTTTCCCTCCTGGGACTCTACCCAGATGCGGCCCCCGTACCGTTCAACAACCCGTTGGCAGATCGCCAAACCAATTCCGGTACCCGGAATCTGCTTGCCGTGAAGCCGCTTAAATGGCACAAAAACCTTCTGGTGAAACTCGGGCGCAATCCCGATACCGTTGTCGCTCACGGTGAACTCGAGCACGCCACCCGCCTCTCGTACTGATATGTAAATGCGCGGCGACTCGTCACTCCGGTACTTTATCGCATTCCCGATCAGGTTTTGAAATAGAGGGATGAAATGCCCCTCGTATGCTTTCAACGTTGGGAGCCTGTCGGTGGTAATTACCGCGCCGCTATCGCTGATGGACGCGGCAAGGTTCTGTCTCACCTTTTCTAGAATGCTATCCAGATTTATAGCCTGCGTTGCGTCCTCTTGCCGCACGCCCGCTTCGGCATAGGCCAGGAGATCCGCCAGCAGATTCCGCATACGCTCAGTTCCGGTAACGATGTTGTCGACGAAGGTCGCAGCCTTGCCATCCAATTGGCCGCCGTAACTCTTCACCAATAGTTGTGAGTAAACGGTGATGGTGCGCAGAGGCTCCTGAAAATCGTGACTTGCTACAAATGCGAACCGTTCCAGATCCTCGTTCGATCGCGCCAACCGCTCATTCGATTGCTTTAGGTCCGCATACAGCTCGGCGAGCCGTTCCGTTGCCCGCACCTGTTCCGTGACATCGCGCGCGATCTTCGAAGCCCCGATTGTCCGTCCTATAGCGTCATAGAGAGGCGATACGGTGATGGAAACATTTATTCTGTTTCCCGCATGAGTCCGCCTGAGCGTGAGGTATTGTTCAATCCTCTCCCCATTTCGAATGCGCTCGAGCACGGCTGGCATTTCATCCTGGCCGGGAGGAGCAAGCACCGCGCTGGGTTGGCCGATCATTTCCTCGGCTGAGTAGCCAAATGTGCGCTCGGCCCCCTTGTTCCAGCTCGTAATGACGCCGTCCAGCGCGTGACCGATGATCGCGTCGTCCGACGATTGCACAATCGCGGCAAGCAACTGGCTGGTCTCATCGGCGCGGCGCTTGCCAGTCACGTCTCTGAATACCAATACCGTTCCGTGGATCTTTCCACTCCTGTCCCGTATCGGGGCGCCGCTATCGTCGATCGGCGTTTCCATTCCGTCTTTTGCAATAAGGACCGTGTGATTGGCTAGCCCGACAACCGTGCCTTCACGCAACACTTTGGTAACCGGACTGTCAACCTTCTCGCGGCTGAATTCGTTCACTATGCGAAAAATGTCGTCCAGCGGCTTGCCGATAATTTCCGCTTCCGGCCAGCGGAGCAATGCTTGCGCCGCCCTGTTGACCAACACGATACGGCCTTCCACATCTGTAGAGATCACCGCATCGCCGATGCTCGCCAGTGTCGTTTCCAAAGAGTCACGCGTGTCCTGCGCGTCTCTAAGGGCCGCTTCATGGGCGGCCAGCGCTCCTTGCAGGTTAACGTCTGTGGACTGAATGCCGCTTAACATTTCGTTGAACGCGTCCACCAGCACGCCAAGCTCGTCATTAGTCAGTTTCGGAGCCCGAATCGAGTAATCTTTCGTCCGGGCAACAGCACTCGCCGTCTCCACAAGATTCGATATCGGCTCCGCAATGAGTGACCGCAGAGCCTTCGAAAGAACAAAGCTGATCAGACTGGCGATCAGCAGCACGGCGAACACCATTACGCTGTACAGTTTGATGCGTTCGTATAACTCGCCAAGATCGTAGAACAGGATCAATGTCCCAATGCGGCGGCCCGCCAGCAAAATGGGATGAGAAACCGTCAGGCCGCCCTGGCTCGATCGAGTATCATCCTCGATCGTCGTTACGGCGTCTCCCGGCGATACCCTGGACGCGCACCCCGTCTTCTCGTCTGCACGCAAGTATTGCGCCAGGAGCGTGCCATTCTGCCGATAGATGCACGCGGTCGCGACGTGGGACCTTGCGCGTAGCGCGGCTAGCGTTTCCCCCGCGGTTTTCGAATCTTCGAACGCCAGTGCCGCCGTGCTGTTATCGCCTATAATTCGGGCCAGCGCCGACAGATCCCGCCGCAGATATTCCCGGAACAGGAAGGAGTCGAAAAAGAGAATGCCAATCCCGGCCGCCACCAACGCTGATGTCGTGGCGACCATCGCGATCATCACTAGCTTGTGCCTTATTGGCACGCTACGGAGGCGATTCGTAATCCGTGCTCGCAGCGGTCCCGCCATATTACTTCTCAACCGCCTTGGCCACCGCTAACAGCCGGGAGCTGATCGTAAGCATACTGTTGCGCGTCGCATTCAAGTTAATGATGAATCGAACTCGTCGGTTCTCGAGCACAAACGCAATCATGCCCCCCTCACGGATGAACGTGTCGCCTTCGCCAACAGTCAGGACCCCCAGCCCGACATGGTTAAGAAGCTCCTTACTCTTTTCTGCCTTGCCGAAATACACAATCTGGCATGAGTTCGTCGCGCCTCCCGCGAGTCTCGCGACTGCCAGCTTCCGGCCATTCACCATCTCGCCCCGCGTGACCTGTTCAAGCGCCGGACCGAACGGATCTTCCCCGACAATGCAGAGCGTAAAAGGTGAACCGGGGGAGCGGGCCTCGGACGCAGGCCATTCAATGAATTTTGTGAAATTCAGAAGGAACGCCGCTCTTACCCGGTATTCCGATGGCTGCGGAGCTGCTGCTGCGCCGTGCTGAGCTGAACCAAACTGGGTCAGTAGAACTACACCCGCCAACGCAAAAAGCCGCATGCGCATCAATCACCGTATCCAACTCAACTTTACATAAACGCGTCCGCGTCGCCACGCGATCCGCGCATCGCCTCTTTGAATTCATGCGGCGATGCTGATCGGCGGCTTTACGGCCGGGCGCAGAGGGCTGTCAGCGCTCCGACATCGGCAACCTTCTCGATTCGCCGCACCATTTCCAAAATCGCTTTAGCTTTGGTCACTGGCCACTTGGCGAAGGCGGCGCAGTCGAGGAATTTTGCGGCTACTTCTTCGTATGACATCGGATTGGCCGGGTTTCCTTTGGCGACATCGGCACGCCCGGAAATCGTGCGGCCGTCCTTGAGTCTGATGTCGATTAGCGTCGTCATTTTGTTGTAGCCGGCGGCTTCCGCGGCGGCGTCCACGCCAAATTCGACGCGGCGGATCATGTCCTGAACTTCCGGCCGGTTCACAACCTCATCGGTGAATTCGCTGAGACCCGCCTTCCCGTAAATGAGCAGTACGGCCATGCAGAACTCCATGCTGAACTTGGCCTGGAGATTGTCTTTTGGCCGATGATGGATCAAAGCGTTCGGGGAGTTTCGGTTGGTGCCGACTTTGACATGATCCACCTGGTCCGCGGTGATATGGTGGTCCCGGATCAGAGCAAGCATCGCGGTCATCCCGGGATGCGTCAGCGATCCGGAAGGGAACGGTTTAATAGAAACGCCGGGCGAAACGAATGTCCACGGTTTGCCCAACTTGCCCATGATCGCACTGGAGTCGAAGCCGCCACCTTCCGCATGGAAAAATCCGCGCGGCGCCTCGAGGATGTCGCCGGCCGCGGTCCATCCTAACGCAGCGAAGTCTGCCGCGACGACACCGCTCTCAGCAGCTCGGCCCGCGTGAAACGGCTTGGTCATCGTACCGAAGTTTTCGCGCAAGCCGGCGGCTTCGCTGGCGCCGATTCCAAGCGCGGTCAGGACGTGGGCCCGATCGAATCCGTAGATCTTCGCCATCGCCGCCGCGGCGCCCAGCGCACCAATAGTGCCGGTGGAGTGGAACCCGTCCTCGTAGTGCCGTGGGGCGATTGCCTCCGCGATCTTGCATTCGACTTCCACACCCACGTTATAGGCAAGCATCAAGTCTTTCCCGGACATCGATCTGGTCTCCGCTGCGGCCAGAACCGCGGGAAGCACGGGCGCAGTCGGATGGGTCAGCAGCCCGTAAACACGATCTTCGGCGACGGCAAGCTGGCTATCGTCGTAGTCGTCGGCGTGTATGCCGATCGCGTTGGCAAAAGCTGCAAACCGTGCCGGAGCCTTCAGGGGCGAGCCAATCACGGTGGCTGCGTGCGGACCGCTCGAAACCAGTCCGCTTGACTTCAGGTAGGTCCTGACGATTTCCCCCGATCCGGCTACAGAACCGCACAGCGCCAGGCCCAATCCGTCGAGCACGGATTTTCTCGCCAACTCAATCACCTCGCCGGGAATGCCGCTATAGCGAGAGTTCACGATGAACTCGGCAACGTAATTTGTCACAAGATCCGGCTTTCGTGGTTTGTCCGCTCCGGCTGCCTGTGCGAATGCGCGAAGGCTCCATCCGGCGCCGATGCCGAGTATCGCGGCCGCGCCCAAATCGCGTCGAGTCATTCGGCCAGTGGTCAACGGAGCGCTCCCAGCGGTGGATCATACAGGTGATTGCCTGCCGGAAATGGAGTCATGGCCAGGCGGCAGGCGGGTCCGTCGCCGTGAGGCTCAGGAAGATGCCACCGCATTGCGGGCGCATACACGATGTCGCCCTCACCCGCAATGAACGGGTCCAACCCTTCGATTGCGAACCGGAGCTCTCCGCGCTGAATAATCCACATTTCGGGGAAGTCGTGGAAGTGCCCACGGTCGCCCGCCTTGTGTTTTACATCGGCGGCATAACCGCAGATCACATTGGCGTGCGCGCGATTTTTCCGTATGGCCAGATCGGACCACGATCTCTTACCCGGGTGTTCTTTGTCCATGTCGACCACGTTGAAGTACAGGCGGTCGGGCTTTCCGTCCGGGTTCGGAACTTCGTCGGGGTTGTTGCCTGTCGACAAAGTTACCGGGATGTATTCAACTCCCTTGCCGGCCTGGACGGGCTTTGCGTTGAACACCGAATTCACGTCGGGTAGTGTCACCTGGAATCGGATAGCTGGTTCGGTCCCCACCACCTCGAACGAATGGAGATGCCGCTCAGCGGCGAACACCAACGCTCCCTTGGCCGCCTCGATCGTTTGAAATTTTCCCGGCGGTTCCTCAATCTCGAACCGCATTCGTCCCTCTTGCACAACCCAATATTCCGGGGAGTCCGTGTGCAGATGCATGGCAACTTTGGTTCCGGGCGCAGCCGAAATCACCTCCGCACGGTTGTATTTGTCATACACCACGACTTCGGTCCAATTCTTCTGGCCCTTGTGCTTTTCCTTCAAGCCGGCCAGTTTGATCAACGGCTTCATGGGGGCGGCATAAGGCGTGGGTTGCTGAGGCTTGGGGAAGTAGTACACAAGCGGGTCGTGCGTTTGCGCGGCGAGGACAACAACGATGCCGTACAAAAGCGCGAGCCGGCCTGGCAAGTTGACATTCATGCGGTTAGGCTATTGAACAACTGACTGCAAGTCAAGGACAACGCCCGCGACAGCATTTCGCCCCGGGCCCGGTATATATTATCAATGGCCAGGATGGTCTGATTATGGAAATGACACGAAGAATTTTCTCCGCGGCTGCACTGGCGGCCGCTGCCACGCCGGTTGGTAAAGCCCGGGAGTTGGAACCTCTGTCTCCTGGGATTAAGATTTCGATGCAGGTCGACGAAAGCGTCAGCGGCGACGATCTGACTTGGATCAAGCAGATGGGAGTCGACTATCTGAATGTTCAGACGGGAAACGGACGCGCGACTCTGGAGAATTTTCTGGCGATCAAGAAGCGCGTCGAAGCCTCCGGCTTGAAAGTCTGGAACATCTCCAACAACGATAACCGCAACATCGAAGAGATCACGCTCAATCTGCCTGGGCGCGACCAGAAAATCGAGTGGCTGAAACAGTACATTCGGGACACAGGCAAAGCGGGCATCGGCTACATTACGTATGCGCATATGGCCAACGGTATTTGGTCGAGCAAGTCTGAAACCACACGCGGAGGCGGGGAATCACGCGCGTTCCATCTCGCGACCGCCAAGGGCTTCTGGAACGGCAAGACGTACGAGGGGCCGCTCACACATGGGCGCAAATATTCGAAAGAAGAACTTTGGGACAACTATACATACTTCATTCGCCAGATTGCCCCAGTTGCGGAAGAAGCGGGCGTTCGTATCGGAATCCACCCCGATGATCCGCCGGTTCCGGAACTTGGCGGCATCCCGCGGCACATGTTTGGAACCTTCGATGGATATGTGAGGGCGCTTGAAATTGCAAACTCGCCGAATATCGGAGTTTGTCTATGCTGCGGGACGTGGATGGAGGGCGGAAAGCAAACAGGCAAGGATGTTTTCGAATCTGCGAAAGCTTTCGCCAAGATGGGCAAGCTCTGGAAAATCCATTTCCGGAACGTGACCTCGCCCATTCCCGACTTCGTTGAAACCTACATCGACAACGGCTATACGGACATGTGGAAGCTAATGAAGACGCTGGTGGACGCAGACTTTCGAGGCAACCTGATCGCCGATCATGTGCCCCCTATGACGGGTGCGCGCCAATCCTCCTGGTCGTACAGTATGGGTTACATTCGTGCGCTTTATAAAGCCGCGCAGGAAGAAAAAAGGCGGGGCTGAGGCTAGTATCGAACGCGCCTAGACGCCTGCACTCTTCACCTCGTGTTCACGAAGAAATTCCGGGGTGATGTCTACTCCCAGACCCGGACTCTCCGGAATCTCCCAGTACGCCAGCGTGGGCTTCCATCCGTCGACGAAGATGTCTTTGTACTCGCTGGTTTCCTGGTTCCCCTCCTCCATGATCACGAAATTAGGAATCGACGCGGCAACGTGCATGCTGGCGGCTGTGCAGATGGGACCGTTCGGGTTGTGCGGCGCGACCGTCACATAATTGGCGTCGGCCATGGCTGCGATCTTCTTCATCGACGTGATGCCGCCCGTTCGGGAAACATCGGGCTGGATGATTCGCGCAGCCTGCTTCTTCATCAGCTCGCGGAAATTCCAGTGCGTCTGCAGGCCCTCGCCGGTGGCGATGGGGATGTTGGTCGAACGTTGCAGCGCCGCCATCGCGTCCACATCTTCCGGCGGCACCGGCTCCTCGAGGAAGAACGGGTCGAACGGCTCGAGCATCTTAATGATGCGGCCGGCCGTCGCGATGTTCCACTTCCCGTGCGCTTCCACGCAGATGTCAAACGACGGGCCGCCTTCGCGGATTCCGCGAATCATTTCCCGGACCTCATTCAGAATCGACGTCGAAAGCTGGCGGTCGGGGCCGGGATACGGACCAAAGGGATCATACTTGCCCGCGGTCGCGCCCTGTTCGATGAGTTCCTGCGTGCGCTTCCGGTACGCATCGGCCGTGCGCGGGATCTCGCCCCAGCGATAGCTGGTGTAGATGCGCAGCCGCTCTTGAATTTTGCCGCCAAGCAGTTTGTAGACCGGCACGTTCAGCTTCTTACCGAGGATGTCCCACAGCGCGATGTCGATTGCGCTCATTCCCGCGAAGAGCGTGCCGCCCAACGTGTTCTCTTCCAGGATGTACATGCGCCGCCAGAGTTTCTCGATGTCCCAGGCGCTCTGGCCCACCAGCAGCTTCTGAAAGGAACGAATCTGGGCAGCTACCGGTTGGACATTCGGGGGCGTAGTGCCCTCGCCCCAGCCGTGAATGCCTTCGACGGTCTCGATTCGCGCGCAGACGATGTCGCTGCGGCGGCCGATCTTCAACACATGAGCTTCCACGCTTCGGATCTTGAGCGTGGCGGGATCCGCAGCCGCTGCCAGCAACGGGGAGACCGGCAGCGCGCACAGTGTTCCAAGCCTCAAGAATTCTCTTCGGGAAAAATGACTCATCATCATGGTGGAGTCTCCGGGACACGGACGTTAGTGGAGCATTGGAAATAATTCGCGAATTCGGGCTTCATTCGGCTGCGCACCGTACTCACAGATTTCAAAAGCCTCGTAGTAATGCGTTGCGCCACCTTTCTGCGCGCCATACCAATTCGTCAACGACGCGCGGATGGCCGGGCTGATCGCTCGGGTTCTGGCGCGCTTCAACCATGCTTTGCGCTCCGCGGGGTCTTTGGGAACCTCGTCTAACTTGCCATCCACCCAAGGGAGCCATTCGTAAAACTGTGAGACATGCGAGTCGAGCGCATTGATCTTTTGATCGATTACATCGTCGATCGCAACCGTGATGTCGGGGCGGAACGGATTGGGCCGCTGAAAATGATCTTCGTAATAGAGGAACACCGGATTCTTGCGCAATGCCGGTGTCTCCGGTGTGACGCTGGGCACGACAACCATATATGAGGCGTCCTGCACAAGGACTCCCGTGTAACGGTGGTCGGGGTGATAGTCGTTCGGACGTGGTGCCAGCACGACGTCAGCTTTCCATTGGCGGATCTGCCGGATAATCTGCTGGCGGACCGCGAGCGTGGGAAGCAACTCTCCATCGTGGTTGTTCAGAACTTCATATTCAATCCCCAGGCGCCGGGCCGATTCTTTCGCTTCGGCGAGTCTGCGGCGGGCCAGTTCGCTTGCATGCATCGTCTGATGTCCGGCGTCGCCATTCGTGACGGACACAAACTTCACGGCGTGGCCCATTTTGGCAAAAAGCGCGGCAGTTCCGGCTGCCCGAATATCGCAGTCGTCAGGATGCGCGCCAAATGCGATGACGCGAATCTGGTTGCCTTGCCCGAGCAGGGTCGTCGTAGCAGCTAGCAGCAGAATCAGTCTTTTCATTATTTGTCACCTTATTTCACGCTGAACGCGAGCAGCACGTTTCCGGGCATGCTCGAATAGCCGGAGTTTACGTACAATATCCCGTCGACGACGGTTGGACCCGTGGCGCTGAAAGATCCTCCACGCGCTGGAATTCCGTTTACCGTAGTGTAGTCGCGAACGGCGTCGAAGTCCCAAAGGATTTTGCCCGTCCCCACCTGAAACGCGCGAATATGACCGTCCATGGATGGGGAGAAAACGACGCCTGGGATGACGGTAGGCGGCGACCGCTGCTCTCCGGAGCAGCCACGATGACCGGCGCACGAGGGTTTCGGCGGCGGCGTATGCCATACCAGTTTGCCAGTCGCAGCATCCAGAGCGAACAGGCCGCCTCCTGAACCGGGGTCGCCGCGGACTCCATCGGCAAGGGGCGCGAAGACGAGCTTATCGAAAGGACTGTAGGCGATTCCCCACTGGATGCCGCCACCGGGACCTCCCTTGCCAATGCGGGTTTGCCAGATGACTTTGCCTTGCTGGCCGGGATCGAAGCCCCAGACGACTGCCGATTTTTGGCCCGCGACCAGCATCTGATGTCCGCCGTCAAGATCCACCAGAATGGGCGATGCGCCGAAATCGACATCCGTACCGGCATTCTCGGGGCAGTTTCCCTTCTGCGGGCCTTGAGCGCCTTGGCCGCCGCAATCCCAATTGAACATGTCGGGAGCGGCTTGACGCACCCAGCGGATTGCGCCTGTGTCCATGTCCATGGCGACGATTGCGTCTGCGGTCTCAATGTCCGGACCGGAGTATCCGTTGCCGGTGGCGACGTAGATCAGCTTTCGGTTGAGGTCGAGCGTGGGCGAGGACCAGATCGTCGCGCCGGAGGGTCCGTAATACTGAACGCCGGTAGCGCTTTTCCATGTCGGCTTGGCCTCGGGCGACGTGAATGTTCTCCAGATTTCCGACCCGTCGCTGGCTTTGAGCGCGACGAGATTACCGCGGAACGTGCAGCAAGAGTAGAAAGGATTGGCGCCGGCGTTCTCCTCTTGGGAGGCAATCGGAACGTATAGGCGGCCATCATAGAGCTTTGCCGTGCCGGTAATGCGCGTAAACGCCTGGTCGTCCAATTTCTTCTGCCAAGCGAGCTTGCCTGTGTTCGCGTCGAGCGCGTAGAAGTTGGACTCGAGATCTCCGAAGTACGCACGGGCTCCAGGACCAATGTTCACAGCGTCGCGAACCATAGCTTTGGCTTGATACATCCAGTAGATGCACCCGGTCTGCGCATCCAACGCATATACTGTTCCGTCGTTGCTGCCGGTATAAACCCGGCCGTCCACAACCGTGGGTTGGCCATACGCGGTGACCGTATCCGGGAATCCGAACGCCCACTTGAGCTTGAGCGACGGCACTTGTTCCGCAGTGAGACCGGCCGCTTTGGCGGACTGAAATCGCGTGTTCAGGTTGTCGGTGCTCCATCCGTTCCAGGACGAACTGCTGGGCGTCGGTTTAGCGCCGGCGGCGCAATGCCCGGTCATTTGAGGAAAAACGGCTGGTCCGGCTTTTCCCAAATAACGCGCCACCGCCCGGCGGTCTTCCGGCGTGAGTTGCGCGCCCTGCGCCCGCATGCTGCCGGTTTCCAATGCCTTGACGATTTGCTCCCAGGGCTTGGCCGCCAATGCTTCTCGCAACGGAGCATGTGCATCGCTGTTCTGATCGTGACATTTTTGGCAGTACGCAATATAAACTCTGGAGCCTTCTTGCGCGGTGCAAAGCCGTGCGGCAATGAAGATCAGCGCGCCGATGCTAGCGAGGCGCTTCAGCGGAACTGGTTTGGTCACTTGCCAATTCTAACCAACTCTATCTGAGGGCTTTGGCTCCTGCCTCGAGCTGGCTGCGCACAAAAGCGTTTTGAGGAAGCTTCTGTTGCCAGGAACGCCAAAGTTCGACGCGCCGCGCATTCATGATCTCCGCGGACGCTGAGTCGCCTGTGCGCTGATACAGAATGGTGAGCCCTTCATAGATGCGCGAAATTTTTGGCGTATCCCGAAGGTCCCGGAAGGGGTCCGGCTTGCTTGCCATGACTCTGTCTAGCAGTTGCTGGTACATCTTGAGGGCTTGGCGGGGATCGCCCGTTTCAGCTTCATAATCGGCGAGCGCGCAAACAGCTTTATAGGCAGGACCATCCGGGCGAATTCGTTCGGCCGGATAGTCTTTGGTGTCCTTGAGAATCGCGAAGGCAGCATCAATGCGTGCCTTGGCTTCTGCAAACCGGTGCAAGTGGCGTAGGGGATAAGACGATTTCGCCAGCAGCACTGCCCGATCGCGGCGAGCTTCGAGGCGTTTCGGTGTCTCTTCGAGCCGGTGGATGCCCTCTTCGTAGACCGCAAGCGCCCGCTGCGGATCGCGGTCACTCAAGATGTTGCCGAGTTCCCGTGACACGGTCGCCACGCGGGAGCGGCTCGCCGCATCACTCGGATCTTTCCGCGCCGCCTCTTCAGTCATGTCCAGTCCTTTCTGGAAAGCCTCTATGGCTTCGGCCGGCCGGCCTAAATTGACAGCGTCCTCTTCACCCAGAATGAGGCCCTCCCGGAAGAGGGGGCCATACCGATTGAACAGGCGAGCGGTCTGGCTTGGATAGGTTGCTGTTTCAGAAATCCTCCGCGCTTCGCGGATCGTTTTGAGAGCGCCCTCCAAGTCGCCCTGGTACCGGAGCGCATTGGCCAATACGCTCAGGCCTCCCCCGGTCAAATCCCGCGCGGAAGGAATCGATTGCGTTAACTCCACTGCTCGTTGCGCATAACGGACGCCGTCCGTGTACAGATGCATGTTCACGTATGTCAGGGCGATGTTTACGTAGAGGAGCGCAACGCCGCTGAGTTCCGCTTGCCGCGGATCACCGGGCCGCAGGAAACCCTCGAGACGCACGGGCTCGCGAGGATCCTCGTGGCGCTGGAAGTTTTCGAGACGTTCGACAGCCCTGCGTGTATGGAACATAGTATCCGCGTTACGTTTATCGGTGTCGGCCAGAATCATGCGGTCGTGAGCGATGACGGCTGAACGGAATAACGCACTGCGATCCTGTGGACGGGCTGCAAGGACCGTGTCGGTCAAAGCGTCGGCCTTCTTCAGGCTGTCCTCTGCCTTCGCGGGGTTACCCAGGTTGAACTCCGCATTCACACCTTGGATTCGCCCCAGGCGCCAATACCCCTCGCTGATCTCCTGCGCAAGATCGAGATTTTCCCGGGCTTCGGGCGCGAGGCCCTCCAGATACTCCAGCGAGGCCGAAACGAGCCGCTGCCTGGCGTCGACTGAACCTGGTAAGACGCGGATCGCCCGGTCGAGATCCATGACCTTCTTAGCAAGTTGCCGGAGCTGTCCGAATCGCCGCTCCGCGAGAACGCGCTGCCGGTTGGCAATGAACAGACCTGTTGAGAGGCTCGCGATTACCAATGCCGCGGCAGTCGCAGGCACCCAATAGCGCCGGAGGAATCTGCGCGTACGGTACCAGACGTCGCCTGAGCGCGCCTGCACCGGTCTCCAGTCGAGAGCGGCACGGACATCGCTGGCAAATTCGTCCACCGAAGTATAGCGCTCCTCCGGCTCGGCGCGAAGCGCCTTCCCGACAATGAAATCCAGGTCCTTGGGAACCTCCGGATTGATGCGGCTCGGCGGCGCGATCCCGGTCTTCGGCGAACCCGGAGTGTTCTCGCGCGGCCCGACACCGGCGAGCAGTTTGTAAAGGACTGCGCCCAGCGAGTAGACATCGGTGGCCGTGGTCTGAGCCTCTCCTGCCAGTTGTTCGGGGCTGGCGTAGTTGGGCGTGAGCAGACGCTCGACCGTTTGAGTAGCGTCGGCGCCCGTTTCGTCCAGTAGTTTGGCGATGCCGAAATCCAGTAGCTTCGGCTGCCCGGATGTGTCCACAAGAATATTCGATGGTTTCAGGTCCCGATGAATGACAAGGCGCCGGTGCGCGTGCGAGACACCTTCGCATACCTGTAGAAACAACTTCAGCCGGTCTCTCAAATCAATCCGGGCGGCATACACGTCGATCTGAACACCCTCCACGTGTTCCATGATCAGGAATGGCCGGCCGTCGGCGGTGTGACCGGCGTCGATCACGTGGACGATAGAAGGGTGATGGAGCGACGCCAGAAGCTGGCGCTCTTGCAGAAAACGACTGGGTTCTACCGGCCGATGGCCATCGGTGCGGAGTAGCTTTACGGCCACTCTCTGCTGAATCTCGCCGTCGGCGCGCTCCGCAAGGTAAACGCTCCCCATGCCTCCGCGTCCGATCAGAGAGACGATCCGGTACGACCCAATGGCATCACCGGGCGACGCTTCACGGTGGTTCGAAGCGACCACGCAACGCTCTGGATGGCGTCGTTGAAATAGGATTCCGTATCCGTCGCGTATTCGAGCAGAGATTCCACTTCGGCTCTCACCTCAGGGTCCGGACATTCCCGGGCGAGAAAATCCGCTCGCCGGTTCAACGGCAGCTCTGAGGCCAGGTCCAGGAGTTTTTCGACTTCCAGATTCACGTTTCTATTTCCCGCCGCAGCCACGCTTGGGCAGCTCGCAGTTCCCGGCGAATGAGGTGGACAGAAGATCCCTCGCAATCCGCAATTTCTTCAGCCGTCATCCCGCCGAAGAAGCGCATCTCCACCAGACGGGCTTTCCGGCTGTCCTCCCGCGCCAATTCGTTTAACGCGTCGTCCAAAGCCGTCACGACGCGGTCTTGTTCCGGCGCAAAGTCAAAGTGCTGTTCGAATGCAACTTTCAAGCCGGGGCCCCGCTTGACTGCCTGGCGCGCCCGGGCGTGGTCTACGAGAATCTGACGCATCACTCGCGAGGCAGCGCCGAAAAAGTGTGCGCGGTTTTGGAATCCTGCGGCGCTCGATTCCACCAGCCGCACGTACGCCTCATGAATCAGAGCGGTTGCCTGCAATGTGTAGTTTTGCGATTCGCGCCGTACATATCCCTCGGCCATGCGATGTAACTCGTGGTAGACCAGCGGAATCAGTTGATCGAACGCTTCACGATCGCCGCCACCGACGCGAGAGAGCAGTACGGTGATCGATTCCGGCACCGCATTCGCAAGACGACGAGAACCGTTGACTTCCGAGGTTCCATCGAGAAGCGAGACGCTGGATCGGTCGAGCGAACGCGGGCGACTATTCAGGTCATAATGGGTCATCTTAACGTGACGACATAGGATCGGTTTCGATTCAAGAATTTGGGCCATTTGACGTGAATTCTATGTAAACATTCTGTAAAACAGGATACTAATCTAATGCTGGTGTAGCCGCGAATACTATCGAACGGCGTAAAACCAAACCCTGGCGCCGTCCGCCGCCACGGGAAACGGCGCCGTACATCACCGGGGCTTAGGCTGGTTTGGGGGAGAATGCGACCAACTCAAAATTCAAATTCTCCCGCCTTGCTGCCTCGGAACACTTCATAAATTCCGCGGTTTACATGTGTTGAGTCGCCAGGGACCGTCTTGATCGCGTACCAGCTCTCCTTCAAACCCATCGCCCCTTGAGGACCGGTCGATTCGACTGCCCAAAGCGCCGGATGTCCATAAGCACCCTTCTTGCCCACCCCAGGTCCAGACCGCCGAATGAATTCACTACAAACGACGTCGGCGTATACTTATTAGGCTCGGTTATCACGATGTGGCCGGCTCCTCCACTGCCTCCAGGGATTCACGCGGAACGCAGAATTGATTTCAACGAAAAGATGGATATTGGCCGGGTTTATGTCGCTCACGCTTTTGACTGGCTGGCCGGCGGCCACGAACTGATCCATTGTAGCTGCTTGGTCCCAGGTCAACCCTATCCCGCGCCGTCGATTGCCACGGCTGCTCACGTCGCGCTCATGAAAGAAATAGTTCCCCACGAATCCATTGCAATCGATCCCCAGGTGCTGGTCGCAATAACGGGCGAAGATTCTCCTTGGTCGTCCGCTTCGTCAATACTGCGAGTTGAGCGGCGACCTGGCAGTCCTCCGGCGAGCCCTTGCCCCAGAACGGAGCCGCGATGTGCGACTTCACTTCGACATAGGTCGAGTGCTGACTGTTTGTCCGTTGACGATCAGATCGAGCGTGAAGTCTGGGTCTTTCTTAAGTGTGCCTGAAAGTATTCCTTCACGGCTTGCACCAGCCGTTCCGCCTCGTCGTCCGGTGCGCCGATGTGATATCGCTCGATGGTGACTTTACATCTCCGTCATCGAATCCGACTTGGAGATTTCTATATCGATCAGCGTACTCCGAGGGAGTTGCCATGTTAGCTTTTCTCCTTTTCTCAAACGACGGGCGAAGTATCCAAGTCCAAGCTCGACTCCGCCCGTTAGCTGGTTATGTAGTCACGGGCGAGTCGCGTTGTTGACCAGCACGCAGCCCGTTCCGCTCGTTATCGTTATGCTTCCGAGCGAGTTGGAAACGACGGTGTTGCCGATGATGCTGCTCGGACAGACGGCCGTAGATTCCGAAGGAATTATTTCTGACGGTTGTGTTGCTGGTGACGGTGCCGTTTGGCGCCGAAATCCCGTTGGTGCCATTGAAGGATGCGATGTTACCTGTAGCGACGCCACCGCTGCTGTCAAGTTGGATACCGACCTCGTGATTATCCGTAGCGAGGGAATCGCGCACGACGATGGCAAAGATTCCGAAAGTGCCGTTCCGGGTGGCCGTGCTTTCGATCACGCTGCCGGCAATCAGGAGTCCGCCGCCGGCATTGCTATCGGCAGTGACCCTTTCAATGAGACCGCCCAGGCCGGTGATAAAAATCCCGGTTGATCCCATACCTCGCACCGTACCATTGAAGATCCTTATTGCCCGGGGGCCATCTTGAGTGGGGCCTCTGTCGGCCTGTATTCCTATTCCTTGAGTTGCCGGAGGACAAGTTAGCCGGACTGGATGTGCAGACGGTTGGTCCGATGATGGCGAAGCCGTTCAAATCGAGAGTGACGTGGTCCGCGGTGATCTGAATCGCCGTAGTATTAGCGTCGGGAACGATAAGATCTCCCGATAGGCGGTAGCTCCCTGGTTGAGAAATGGTGACCGGAAATCCCGGCGCATCACCGGGCGTGATGTTACCGATCAGGGCATGGTTCTGATCGATGAGAATAACACCATCGACCGCATAGAGACTACTCGAAATCGCGGCAAGCATGCACACTTGTGTCATTCGCCGCCATACTGAGTACGACATTGGTCCTGCTCCTTTTTTGGTTGGTTGAATTGAAATAAAAGTCTGGGCGGCCCGCTGTAGAAATTCACTACGGCCGATTCTTAGAGCCCAGTTTGACAAGATTCAAAATCACTGCGAGCAGGCCGGCCACTGCAAGCACGAATGCCGAAGGCTCCGGAGCGGGACTCCCCGCCGTGTAGGAATAATTCGTAATCGATCCGTGGATGTCGGTGACGCCGTCGTCCTCCAAAAGGTCGAGCGGGAGAAGGTTCAAAATTCCTTGCGCGACGACATTTTGGTCATTCAGATTTACGGCCGGGATCATGAAATCCAAGTCGAGTTCGTTCCCCTGGTTGCAGGCGGATCCGGTCGTCAAACACGCTAAAATACTGATCTGATCGAAGCTGCCTGATAGGGCGACCGTCAGAATCACGGAGTTGAAGTTGTTCTCCACCGCGCCAACCGACCCGACGTTAAAGAAGAGGATCGATCCGGTCAGATCGTAGGTTCCAGGAGATTGGATCGATTCCGCGAAACTCAAATTGGTGGTGTACAAAGCACCATCCGGAATGTCGTTCAGGCTCGGATTGTTTACCGCTGGACCAGTTCCGTCCTGCGTAGATTGGTTGATCACCCCGCCAATTGTTATCGTGTCGGCGTGAAGCGTTGCGGCAAGGGCGGTGCAAAGCAGCAGAGCAACGGACCCGAGGCGGAAATTGAATGGACGTAGCGTCATCATACGCATGGGCAAGTCCGATCCGCGTGGGGAGGTTGCCGATGTGGCGTCAAGACCGGTTGCATCGTTGCAGGGCCGCGTTATGCGGGCAATCCGCGTTACCGGCGCCGGGACCCGCCCGCGATGAGGTTTAGATACCATCGGACGGCAGGGCCGCGGATGAGGAACTACGACCAGAAACGTCGCGCTCGAAATGAGTGAAAACAACAGAACTCGAAACAAGTGTCCAAGACTCCTTTTGGTCGCTCTGAAAGCTGTTGGCTCGCCGGAAACGGCGCGGGCGACCTCTTCACTTAAGACATGCGGAATTGCGGGGCAAACTTGTAAGGCTTGCCGAAAATTACCGTGTGGTTTTGCGGGATCCGGGTGGTGGGCCCGGTCTCGAAGTCGGCGAGTATACACTGAATCCAGTTCAGAACCCGAATGCTAATCGTCTTCGACAGGTTCAAATTCAGCGGCGTGGTACGGTTGATCTGCCTCGGCGTGTTTTTTGTTGCGCCACAGGTCTGCGCTCAGTCCAACTCAAATTCTGTCGCGAAAGTTTACATGGACTCAACTAGCGCTCGGCATATCGTTCGACGCGACGGCAAAGATGTTGTAGTCCCAAAGCAAAAGGACGAAGTAGATTCTTCGGCGCCCGTTATCGCGGACGACAATCAATCGGTTGGTTGGCTCGTCTATTACAAGAATTGCTGTACTTCATATCCCATTCCACTAATGCTGCTGATCTACAGACCTGCGAACCCAATATTGCGTTTGGGTGGCGGAATGATGATCTGCGCTTGGCATTTCGTCGCTGGTGGTAAACAGGTCACATTTTATACGGACACTGTCCACGGGGGCTTCGCTCCGCATTACGAACTTCATGACGTTCGAACGGGGCGCTTGGTTGAGAAACTGGATGGACCTCTCAACGAGAAGTCCCCTAGCTGGACTGATGGGCTAGAGTAGGTGGGCCGACGGCGAACCTGAAACGTCTGTCACTGTCCCTCTGACCTCACGCCTGATCGATCTCCCTGGCGGCGCGGTTTGCGGATTCGAGCGCCGCTTCCTGTCCCCAGGACATCTGCGCGGCGTAGGCTCCGGCGAAATGAATGCGGCCAAAAGGACGCGTCACTTCGGGCCAGAACCGCGCCAGTTCGCCCGGCTTGTAGCTGGTTCGCTCGCACATTCCGGCGTATGGATCCTTCGACCAATCGTGTACGATGGCTTGCTCGATGTCCGCCGATTGTCCAGGGTAGAGCTTGTGGAAGGCGGCCAGCGAGGCTGAAGCCGACATCCCGGCCTGTGCGCCTCCCAGCAGAATGCCGCGCGGAGTATTCACCTCTTCCGCCATCGACCACAACTCGTTGAGGCGCGGATCGGGAGGAGCCCAGTTCGGACTGATCTTGTCCTTCTTCCAAAAGCGCGTTCGGGATTGAAAAACGACGCGGCACCGGGTGTAGTAAGGCATCTCTCGTATCACGAAAGCCTTCGCCTCCGGCCATGCCGGCGAAACCGGGATCTGCCGCAGCACGACCATCGAGACGCAGCTGACGACGTAATCCGCCTCGAGTCTGCGCTCTTGCTCGAACTCGCGATACGTCACGGTCGCTCCGGAAGCGCCTGTGTTCGATGCGCAGAACGGGGCAGCCCAGGTGTACGCGGTTGCCCAGCCGCGCGGCGAATGCATCCGTCATGAGCTGATTGCCGCCCTTGAGGCGGAACAGCTTCTTCGACTCGAGATCGGTGCCCCGAAGCTTTTTTATCGCTGCGCCCCATATGGTTTGCAGAGCGCAGCCCGAGCCCCCGAAAAACTGCAGCGCGGCGGCGGACGCTCCCTCGCGCTTCAACAACTCCCCGACGCTGACTTGATCGAGCGGACGCAAGCCTGGCTCAAACGGATTGGCTTCGTCGCGGACCATGTCGACGTATCGCTGCAGGTAAAGAAGCGACAATTCCGGCCAGGGATGCTGCGACAGAAAATCCGTTTCCCGCTGATTGAACCCGAGTTTAGTTGAGGACCGACCGGCTTTGGAGATCTTCCTCCGTGAACCGCTCGCCTTTCAGGAAGTGCACCATGTTGTCGCGCCGCGGATACGGCGATCGGGGTGAGGGAAAACTCCTTGAGGTAACGCCAGTACTCGGTGTAGCCCGGGTAGTAAAAATGCTCGGCTCCGAGGTCGGCGTATAAGCCGTCGGCGAAGGGATCGTGGGACGTCCGGACATGCCCTCCGGCGCGCCCGCTCGCCTCGAGTACGGTCACATTGTGGCCGCGCCTCATCAATTCGTAGGCGCAGGACAGGCCGGCAATGCCTGCGCCGATGACGAGCACACTCTTTTTTCCTCCGCTGCTCTGGCTTGCAGCCGGTGTGGAGATCAAGTTCGCCGCGATGCCGGTCATCGCCGCTCCGCTCATTCTGAAGATGTCCCGGCGCTTTAGTGTTTCCGCCATCCGCTCGATTCAGTTAGGATATCAGCGATGCCGTCGCCGAGCGGTGCGCCTACTTAATCGCAATATCGACCATTGACGTAAGGGCGCCTGCATTGCCGAGCGCGAGCGGGGCCGCATTGCCGCTGGGCGCCTGCGCCGGTACGACCAGTTGGACGCTATAGACGCCTGCCATTGCCGGTACGGCATCGACGGACAACACCGCCGCCGGGTATTCACCAATGTAAGCCTGAAGGCTGGCCGCCGCCGGGGCGGGCGCTCTTAATCCTGTGACCAACACCGTAACGGTCTCGCCGGCGGCTGCCGGAGAATCGCCGCTCACCAGAGTTCAATCGAGGTGCGTCATGGCGCCAAGCCCAGCTCCGCTTCCGTTCTGTGTGAACCTCCCCGGACTGGCTTGCGACAGCGCAACGGTCACGGTCTTGGCGGCGGCATCGCCCTGCCGCACGGTGATGATTGCCGAATCACCATCGAGAACTGCCGGCGCCTGTAGATTAATTTGACCGGGCGTAACTCCGAGAAGCGCACTCGCCGTTCCGTTGATTGTCAACGCGCACGCTCGCCGCGTCGTTTGCCAATCCAGCGCCCTTGAGCGTGACTAGTTCCGCAGGCGATAACGGCGCCGCAGTCAGTCTATCGGTGAAGAACTCGCTGCCTTCTCCGGCGCTGAGATTCAGGAACGGGAGGACCGCAATCGACCGCGGCGTGCCGCTCGCCCGGACGAACTCTGTGCGGTACCAGGTCAGCCCTCCCACCGCCGCGGCCAAGAGAATGGCGGAGAGAAGAAGCCATTTTGAGTGGAGGGCAGACCACTTGCCGGAGGGCGGCTTCTCAACCGCAATCGCCTTTTCGGCTCGCGGTTGCACCGCCACGAAAGACGGGGTATAACTGCCCTTCGGGAGCTCGATCCGCACCGGATCGCTCTGCCCGATGGTGCCGTAATACTCCTCCAGCTTGGCCCGCAAGCGCCGTGCCTCGGTCCGGACATTGTT
This sequence comes from Bryobacteraceae bacterium, assembly GCA_963770345.1. Taxonomy (GTDB): domain Bacteria; phylum Acidobacteriota; class Terriglobia; order Bryobacterales; family Bryobacteraceae; genus CAVYPH01. Next base: position 53,339 of record CAVYPH010000007.1, read on the forward strand.
ATCGATCCGGGGGTCGAAAGAGGGATCTTTGTCGAAAACCGCGACGCCAATCGAGTATTCCTTGAGAGAATCCACGCTGCCGCTGAGCGTATTCTCCTCTGTCTCGCGGAAGCTGCTCGAAGCGCACGGTGGTGACAGCAGGGCGATATTCGTTACAACTCCAGACTCTCAGCAGGTAGCGGCCGGGCCGATTTCTTCTCCGCCCGGAGTGCGGAACCTTCGAATTGCCAGCCGACCTTCTCGCTCGTTATGAAACCCGTCACTTGGGCGTCTTGGGAACCGTATAGTATTCATACACCGTAGTCCAATTGAACTCAGCGCCTGGTTCAATCGCGATCGAGATGAACGGTTCCATCGCGACCACCGTCCGAATGGACCACAGTGACTCGCGCAATAACGGACGGTCGCAATGAGAGACCACGCCCGCTCCTATGACACTGTTTTCGATTCGAATCTGACTATCATTTGGACTGTTGCCGAATCCCTCCAATGGCGTCGTAGCCACATCGTGGCCTTCCAATGTCTTGAGGTAAGAAATCTGGCGGCCGCGAACCGCCGCTAGTTCCTTCCTGGGAGGGCGCGAGGTTTGAATCTCAAAAGGAACCGAGATGGTGACACCCGGCCCAGGCGCCTGCTGGTCGAGAACCAGGAAATTATGGTTGTAAACGTTCGTTTGAATCGCGCGCTTGCCCACATTCTTGAGACTGTGCGCGAGGACCATTTCCGTTTTACCGTTGATCAGCCGCACGTCTTTTCGATAGATATACCCGTATCCCGACTCAGGATCGTTGAGTTGCTGAGTCAATTCCAGCCTGCCGCGATGCTTCTGAGCCGTCCATTTGCCACCGTTGGCGATTTCGTAAAGATGGTAGTTATCGTACTTGTCGTCGCTGTCTCGCCGCAGCGCCCCGACACCGATTTTGATGAAGGTGCCGCCTGCTTTCGCCGCATCGTACCCCACCGGTCCGAATTCATCCACTGGACCGGTGATCGCGCTACACGGCCCAGCGACAATGTCTGTATCCCGGTAAACAAAATCACGAACTGCCGCGTCCGTCTTGTTAAACCAAGGCCCGTAGTAGTCATGCCCATTGGCTTGCAAGCTGTAGATGACTCCAGACCAGTCAAAGCGCGTGCCGCGATAAAATCCCTGGTGCGCCTGTGGCAAATAGATCTTCGCCCGAATCGGGCCATTAGTAATTTCGACGCTCGGGTAATCCGAGGTGGCAGCAATTCCGAACGAAACCGCCAAAAGGACTGCGAAGGCAACAGCTAATATACGGTGCACGGTTGCTAGTGTATCCTTACAGCGGCCCGCCCGCGCAGAGATCGGTCCTTATCTCGCTCGAGAGCTGATTCGTCTCAAGCACCTCGCGTACAGCTAACAAGAACCTTTCGCCATCTTTGCCGTTCCACATGCTGTGGTCCACTGAACACGTAAGGTACACGGTTGGCCGCGCGACAGGCTTTCCGTCGATCACGATCACCCGATCTTTGACCCGGCCGGCTGTAAGTAGGCCGCAGGTGCTGAAGAGCGGAGTAGCAAAGCTGTCCACGCCTTGTACCACGCTCACCTGAAAGGTTCCTGACCCCTTAGTGCGGAATGCAGGGAACCGGAACAAAAAGCGCAGCAACCCGCGGCGCAGGATTCCGAACGGTAGAATCCAGCCCCAACGCCTCAATCCGGCCCGGAACTCATCGTCGGCTTTTTGGACCTCGGGCACGCGGCGAACGATCTCATCTGCGATGGCGGGCAATGTCTTCTGATCCGCTCCTTCTATGACCAGAACCGGTGTGATGACGCTTTGCCCAGCTATGGAAAGGGCAATGTCTACACGGCTGGGGTGATGCACGGTGTTGCCGCAGATCATGACATGCAGACCGGGCTCGGATTTCAGAACGACGGCAACTGCACGCACCAACAAGGTTGCATACGTCAGGCGGAGGCCCCGCTCACGAGAAAGATCGATCAGCTCCTTGGCTTGGCTTACGTCCACTTCAACCATCTGGAAAAAAGCTGGAGGACGGGATACTGCCAGCGCGTCGCGAAACCAGCGCTCGGCGTAGTCGAGCTTTCTTCTCCGATGGGATTCCATGCAGCTTACAAATTCTATCGAATGGATTGAGGCACGCCCGCGTGTCTACGAACTGTCCTCACCTACACTCCGAACTGGCGGAAGTGGTGGTCGCCGTGTAGGTAACCCCAGCGCATCCATTCCCACTCAGTCAGATCACCGAAGATCGGATGACGGCAGAACGGAAGGGTTTGGGGCTTCCGCCCGAACCGGTCGATCGCTGCGGCCAATGTGGCTTTGTCATCCGAGAATTCGACGGGCCGCGTGCCACCCGCTAGTTGATCCATTTCTGGTCGCGTTGGAGTACTCTTTGGCCAGCGCAACGGGGCGTGGAGTGCAACCCATCGGATCAGCGTTCGATTGAAGAACGTGATGTCCTCGCTTGCCGTTCTCGCGCCCATCGCGAGGCCGAACGAATCATTCAGATGGCATACCATTTGATGGGCGTTCATCTTGCCCCAAAGCGCAGGAGTTTCCGGGCGCACGCGCTGGAGCCGATCCAGCAGATCTTTGATAGCGGGGGGATCGAGTATCTGCATGCGATGATCTGCCTATCAACCAATATTATCTACGTGCCACGCTAATGACTCGTTAAGGCCGCACAATCTGCTATCCTTTTATTAAAATGCGTCGGAGCATTCACATTTCGGTGGCGCTCATGGCAGTCCTGGTCCTCATCACGGTGCCCTTCGACTGCTTGGCTAGCGGATTCACACGCAAAGCCGCGGCCTGCTGTGTCAAGGGTAAATGCCTTCCCACGCCGAATGCCGACGACTGTTGCAAACGGACAGTTCCTGGAGCCGCCCAGCTTTCGACGCCGAAGGCACCGGACCAACCGGTTCCCGTTCATGCTGTCGTCGAGGCTGTTGTACCTGGTCCGCTCGCGCCCTTGTCCGTAGCATTTCACTTTGATGCAGTGCATGCACTCCCCGGCTCCCCTCCGGGCTCTTGTCTGAACCTTCCGCTTCTGATCTAGCCCCATCGGCAGACGTGTGTCTTCCAGCACGTCGCACACTCCAATTCTCTTTCTGAATTCAAAATTCTAGGAGGTCGTATGCCTGCGAATACGCGCAGGCTTCGCTTCTGCATGTTTCTTGCCGCCACGGCGGCGTTGCATGCGGAAGAAAAGCCATTGGGGCCACAGGATTTGTTAAATGGCCTGATACAAAATAACCCGGAGATTCAGGCAGCGCGTTCCCGCTTTGAGTCTGCCACGAAGCGGCCGTCGCAAGCCGGCACTCTGCCGGAACCGTCGGCGAGCTACACGAACCTTGGCGTGGGCCATCCGTTTTCGCGCCTGAACGCGAGCGAATTCTCCTATCAAGGCTTCGGTGTCTCGCAAGAGTTCCCATTTCCGGGAAAGCTCGCGCTGGCGTCGGAGGAGGCGAAGCGCGAGGCAGAAGGCGTCCAGCAGAACTACCGCTCGGTTGTCCTGGATGTGACCGCCCGCTTGAAGGTCGCCTATTACGAGTGGCTCACGGTGAACAAGGCAATCGAATTGACGCGGAAGCAAGGCGATCTGCTGAGCCGCTTCGAGGAGATTGCACGAAACCGCTATCAGGTGGGGAAGGGCTTACAGCAGGATGTTCTAAAAGCTCAGCTCGAAATCTCCACGCTCCAACAGCAGCTCGCCATGCTTGATGAAAAGCGTCAGCGGGCCGAAGCGGAGATCGCCTCACTGTTGGCAGTGCCCACCGTCGTCATGCATGCGCCTGGTGAAGTCCGGGCGAGCTCATTTTCCATGTCTCTTGACGAGCTGCTCAAGGCCACGGCCGATTCGCCGCGAGTCAGAGCGGAAGAAAAGATGGTAGACGCGAGGGCCGTCGGTATCAATCGAAGCCTGAAGGATTTCCGGCCCGACTTCGGCGTCAACCTCCAGTGGCAACACACTGGCTCGAATTTTCCGGACTATTACATGGCGAACGTCGAGGTGAAGATTCCAATCTACTACGCCCGCAAACAGCGGTATGCGCTCGAAGAATCCTATTCCAAACTTCGCGAGGCCAAGCAAAACTACCGGGCCGCGCAACAACAATCTATCTACCAGGTGAAGGATCAATATCTCTCCATCCAGAGCAGCGAGCGCATTTTGAACTTGTACAAAACCACGCTGATCCCGCAGGCGCAGTTGACCGTGGACTCCTCGGCCTCAGCCTATGAAGTTGGAAGCATCGACTTTCTCACTCTGTTAACGAACCTGACGAACCTGATCAGCTTAGACCGCCAGTATTATGACGAGCTCGGACGGCACGAAGAATCTATCGCCCGCCTGGAGCCGATCGTGGGCAAGGAACTAGTTCCTTTTCAGGAGACAAATCAATGAACCGGGATCGCATTCGAAAGATGTCGCTGCTGGGTCTTCTCGTAATTGCTGTCGCGGTATTTGCCTACTTCGCCACGATCCGGCGCCAGCCGAGGCACGAAACGGCAATGGGCGCAGGCACCAGCCGGAGCAGCTCCCAAGGTTGAACCGGCTGAGCGCTCCCATGGGCGGCTTCGCAGGACAACGCGATCTTCGTGCCTCCGGAGAAGCAACAGCTTATAGGGATGCGCTCCGTCCCGGCCGAGATGGGAACGCTCACGAAGGACATCCGTATCGTTGGAAAGGTGAGCTACGACGAAACCCGGCTGACGCATATCCATAGCAAGGTCTCCGGTTACATCGAAGAGGTCTTCGCCGATTCCGTCGGGAAGCCCGTTCGTGCGGGCGATCCTCTTTTCACGATCTACAGCCCGGACCTGGTGGCCACCGAGCAGGATTTTCTGCTTGCGCTGAGGTCGCGAGAGCTTTTGCGGTCGAGCACGGTCGCATCCGCGGCCCAAGGCTCGGAAAACCTCATCGCTGCGGCGCGGGAGCGGCTGCGGCTGTGGGATGTCACGGATCAGGAGATTCAAAGGTTGGAGACAGAAGGCAAGATGAAGCGCGCGATTGCCGTCTATTCCCCTGTAACAGGGGTCGTGATGGAGCGAGCCGCCTATCACCACGGTACGTTTGTCGATCCCACAAAAGACCTTTTTACGATCGTCGATCTTTCGCGGGTTTGGGTGCTTGGCGAAGTCTATGAGACCGATCTGCCCTTCGTCCGAACCGGGCAGGCCGCCGAAATCGAACTGCCGTACTCAGGCGGCGGCAAGGAAAATTCGCGGCCGAGTCGATTTCATCTATCCGTTCCTCGATCCCAAGAGCCGGACGGTTCAGGTCCGAATGGAGTTTCCGAATCCCAATCTTTCGCTCAAGCCGGAGATGTTCGCGAATATCACCATGGCGGTTTCAGTTGGGCGGCAAGTGCTCGTCCCGCAGGACGCCGTGATGGATACCGGTACCGAACAGTATGTCTTTATCGACAAGGGAGACGGTTACGTCCAACCGCGGAAAGTAACGGTCAGCGCCGAAGCGGGCGAAAAAGTGGGTATCGAACAGGGTTTGAAACCCGGCGAGCGGGTTGTCACCGGGGCCAACTTTCTTGTGGATTCGGAAAGCCGTCTGAAAGGAGCATTCGCGGGAATGGGCTCGCCTTCCCAAGCGCAGGCGGGTACAGCTACGGGGTCGAAGCAGACCATTTCAGTTGAGGTGCTCGAACCGAAGACCGCGAAGACCGGAATGAATGCGATCCGGCTTCTCGTCAAGGACGCGAGCGGACTTCCGATCACCGGCGCGCAAGTGGATATCGGGCTGTTTATGCCGCAGATGGGCAGTATGGCGCCCATGAGCTCCAAGGCAACGCTGGCGGAGTCCGGGAACGGCGTTTACACAGGCCAAATCGAGTTTCAGATGGCCTGGACATGGCAGACCACAGTGACCGTACGAAAGAACGGGAACGTGATCGGCGTCGCCCAAACCAACATCACGGCGCGTTGAGGCAAAGGAGAGGAGCGCACAGGCTGTTCGTGTCCGTTGTGCGCGATTAAAAAATGATCAACCACATCATCGAGTTCTCCGCGCGCAATCGAGGGCTGATTGTCGTGCTCACGATCTGTCTGACACTCTACGGCATCTGGTCCCTCCGCAATATTCCTCTCGATGCGATCCCAGACCTCTCGGATCCGCAAGTGATCATCTACACGGAGTGGCCGGGGCGAAGTCCCGGCCTGATCGAAGACCAGATCACGTATCCAATCATTTCCGCCATGCTCGCAGCGCCTCATGTGAGCACGGTAAGGGGAAGCTCGGACTACGGCTTTTCGTATGTCTACGTGGTATTCGACGAAGGCACAGACATCTACTGGGGCCGCACACGCGTGCTCGAATACATGAGCAAGATTAGCGGTCAGCTTCCCGAGGGTATCTCACCCAAACTTGGGCCGGATGCGACCGGTGTCGGTTGGGCCTTCCAATACGCACTCGTTGACAAGACAGGGCAGAACAACCTTCAGCAAATGCGTTCTTTCAACGACTGGTATCTGCGCTACTGGCTTTCGAGCGTACCGGGTGTGGCGGAGGTTGCGACAATCGGCGGCTTTGTGAAGCAGTACCAGGTCAATGTCGATCCCAATCGTCTACTGGCCTATAAAGTTCCTCTGACGGAAGTCATGGACGCCGTGCGCAACGGCAACAACGAAGTGGGCGCACGGAGCCTGGAGATGACCGGCAAGGAATACGTAGTCCGCGGACGCGGCTATATCCAGTCCATCGCCGATATCCAGAACCTCGCGGTCGCGGCCGGCAACAACGGTACGCCGATCCGTGTGCGGGATGTTGCGCGCGTTGAACTCGGGCCTGAAATGCGCCGAGGCGTGGCGGAGCTGAATGGAGAAGGCGAGGTGACTGGCGGTACGGTTATCGTCCGGTATGGCCAAAATGTCCGCGATGTGATCGAACGCGTGAAAGCGAAGCTAAGCGAATTGAAATCCAGTCTTCCGCCCGGCATCGAAGTAGTGACCACATATGACCGTTCGGATCTGATCGATCGTTCGATTGATACTTTGCGGCACACGCTAGTAGAAGAACTCGTGATCGTCAGTATTGTCATTCTGATCTTTCTCTGGCACGTGCCCAGCGCCATCATTCCGATTGTGACCATCCCGATCGCGGTCATTCTTTCTTTCATACCCATGCAGGCGATGGGGTTGACTGCGAACATCATGTCGCTGGGCGGTATCGCCATCGCCATCGGAGCAATGGTAGACGCCGCCATTGTCGTGGTTGAGCAGACACACAAAAAGCTGGAGCATTGGGAGGCTGGAGGCCGGCAAGGTTCGGCGGCACAAGTCATCATCGACGCAGTGAAAGAAGTTGGAGGGCCCAGTTTCTTTTCGCTGCTGGTGATCGCTGTGGCGTTCATGCCGATCTTCGCATTGCAATATCAGGAAGGCCGCCTGTTCAAGCCTCTTGCCTTCACAAAGAACTTCTCGATGATGATTGCCGCCGTGTTGGCAATCACCCTCGACCCGGCGATTCGGCTTCTGTTTATGCGAACGGAGAAATTTCGGTTCCGTCCGAAGTGGGTCTCCCGGATCACCAACGCGGTGCTCGTTGGAACTATCCATAGTGAAGAAGATCATCCGATCAGCCGGCCTTTGATGCGACTCTACCATCCGGTAGTTCGTGTCGCGCTGAAACTGCGCTGGCTGGTAGTGATCGCGGCCGTTGCGGTCGTGGTGATCACGATTCCGGTTTACCAGCGGTTGGGATCGGAGTTCATGCCCCCACTAAATGAGGGCTCGATTCTTTACATGCCTATAACACTGCCTGGGATAGGAATCACGGAGGCTTCCAGGTATCTGCAGATTCAGGATAAGCTCCTGCGCCAATTCCCAGAGATCCAAAGCGTGTACGGAAAAATCGGCAAATCGGAAACCGCGACCGATCCCGCGCCCCTCAGCATGGTGGAAACGACAGTCGTCCTAAAGCCGGAAAACCAATGGCGGACGGAGCACAAGACGCGATGGTATTCGACATGGGCGCCTTCGTGGATCAAACCGCAGCTTGCGAGATGGTGGCCTGAGGAGCAGCCGATCACCTGGGAAGCGCTCATCGAACAGCTTGATCGTGCGGTTCAGATCCCGTCGTTCGCGAACGCGTGGCTCTTCCCGATCCGCACGCGAATCGACATGATTACGACGGGCATTCGCACGCCGGTTGGCGTCAAAGTGATGGGCGCGAAGCTCGAAACAATCGAGGAAATCGGATTGCAGGTAGAGAAGGCCCTGCAAGGCGTCCAGGGAACACGAAGCGCGTTCTTCGAGCGTGTCACTGGTGGTTACTACATCGACTACCAGGTCAAACGCGAAGAGGCCGCGCGCTACAACCTGAGCGTTGCTCAAGTCAACAAGATCATGGAAGCCGCCATCGGGGGCGAGACGGTCACCACGACAGTTGAGGGCCGCGAGCGGTACCCGGTGAATGTGCGGTACGCGCGCGGCCTCCGGGACAATCTTTCCAAATTGAGCCGCGTCCTGATTCCCACGGCGGACGGCGCCCAAATCCCCATCTCCCAGTTGGCTGATCTGACCGTGCGCACAGGCGCTCCGATGATCAAAAACGAAGAAGGGTTTCCCGCCGGGTTCGTGTATGTGGATACGGCCGGCGTGGATTTGGGCAGCTATGTAGCGAGTGCTCAGCGTACGGTTGCACAGAGCGTTCATCTGCCACCTGGCTATCAACTCGTCTGGAGCGGCCAATATGAATATCTCCAACGGGCCTCCGAGCGGCTGCGGGTGGTGGTTCCAATCACGCTGCTGATTGTCCTCCTGCTCTTGTACTTCAATACCGGATCGTTCGCGAAGACGCTGATCATCCTGATGGCGGTCCCATTCTCGGCCGTCGGCGCGATCTGGTTGTTATATCTGCTTGGCTACAACATGAGCGTGGCAGTTTGGGTCGGATTGATTGCGCTGCTCGGCGTGGATGCCGAAACCGGAGTGTTCATGCTGTTGTACCTCGAACTCGCGTACGAGGAGCGTAAGCGATCCGGCCGGATGCGAAGCATGGACGACCTGCGCGCGGCCATTGAGGACGGCGCCGTGAAGCGTCTCCGGCCCAAGGTCATGACGGTAGCGGTGATGTTCCTGGGGCTCGTACCGATCATGTGGTCGCACGGAGCCGGCTCGGACGTCATGCGCCGCATCGCTGCCCCAATGATCGGCGGCATCTTCACTTCGTTCTTGTTGGAACTGTTGGTTTACCCGGTGATTTATGAAATATGGAAAGGCTTTGAAATCCGAAGGCTAGTCAGGGAGGCGCAATGACGCTCGTACCAGCTCTAAGTTTAATTATGCTAGCCGCGGGGCTAGCGGCCGGCACAACGGAAAGGGACGTCTTCGACCTCAAAGTCGAGCGCGTCCGGATGCTCCGGAATCAGTCAGGGAATCTTCACATTGACGCTGATGGTGTCACGTTTCGATCAAGCGACGGCAAGACGATCCGTCACGATTCCGATGAAAGACCTGCGCGAAGCAGATGTAGCGGATCCGCATGCGCTCCGATTCCAAACATACGAAGTTCAGAAATGGAAGCCGATCGAGCGCCGCGAATATACGTTCCGCGCGAAACCCGATGCGCCGGTCGAGGATCTGGCGCAATTCCTGACGGCCCGTGTTCATCGTCCAGTTGTGGGGCACTACGCCGTGGCTTCCCAATTCCGGGTTGCCGCCTACCACCGGAGGACGCTGGGAGGCGCCGATGGAACGCTGGAGATCGGCCAGGACTCAATCCGGTTCGTCAGCGACAAGCCGGCTGATTCTCGAACCTGGCTCTATCGTGACATCGAGACCATCGGAAAACCGGATTCATTCCGCTTCCGCGTAACGACCAACCGGGAGACCTACATTGTCGAACTGAAATCAGAGCTTCCGGACGCAGCGTACCAGTTTGCATGGAACAGGGTTTACAACCTCGAAATGAGCGCGAAATGAAACGCCTGCCGTCATTGTTGCGACAGCCGCTTTTAAGTGGCGGGTCGACCTCTCAGTGTTGCCGGGTTATCCCGGAATCCCGAGCCTGGGTTCCGGCAGGGTCCAGAAGAAGGAAGCGCCTCTGTCAACGGCTCCCTCGGCCCACACCCGGCCTCCGTGCCGCCCCACGATCCGCTGCACGGTGGCGAGGCCGATGCCGGTACCGGTAAACTCGGTCTCGGCGTGGAGGCGTTGGAACGGAGTGAAAAGCCTTTCCACCAGGTTCATGTCAAACCCTGCGCCGTTATCCCGCACAAAATAGGCGGGCTCATTGTCGCGGCGTGCGACGCCGAACTCGACGAGGGCGTCTGTCCGCTTCGCCGTGAACTTCCACGCGTTTCCGAGCAGGTTCTCCAACACCACCTGCAGAAGGCGGCGGTCGGCCTCCGCCATCACCTCGTCCGGGATCACGATCCGCACTTGCCTGCTCGCATTTGCCATCTCGAGCTCCGGTGGCAACTGTCCGCGCCAAAGCCGCCAGGTTAACAGGGCGGCGGTGCAGGTCTGCGCGCCCAAGCCGTGACAGTTGCAATAGATCGTCGATGAGTTCTCCCATGCGTTGGGCGCCGGCGCGCACACGCTTGAGGCAATGCTGCCCGTCGGCGTCAAGGCTTAGTGCGTGATCCTCCAACAGCGCCTGGCTGAAGCCGTCAATACTCCGCAAGGGCGCGCGCAAGTCGTGCGACACCGAGTAGCTGAACGCTTCCAATTCGCTGTTCTTACGCTCAAGCTCGTCCATGAGAGCAGCCCGGTTTTCCGCAAGTTCACGGGCAAGAGCCGACGCGCCGGTGCTGGCCAGAATGTTCAGAGCCTTGACCTGACCGAGCGTAACCGGCCGATGCGGTTGTGACGGTGTGAAATTGAGAATACCGATAAGACTGCCGCCCGCCAGCATCGGTATCGAGATGCCGCCGCCGATCTCCGGCAAAGGGGAAAGGAAGGCTGATTGAACATCCATGAGTTCATCGGGTGTAGACAGCAACTCATGGCAGCGCGCAACCCAAGCTCGACAGCGCGCCGCGAAGCGGCATCCGCTCGCCGAGAACACGCTCGGCGTTCGGTCCACGCGCCACGGCGACGCGCAGTTCCTCTCCGCCGCGAACAGACAGGAAAATCGATAAGTCGCGCGCGCGGCTCTGTTGGAAGGCGGCATCGGCGACCTTCTGCAAGATGGCTTCGAAGTCGTGCTCGAATGCAATGGCCACTCCTAGCTCATAAATTCCCACGGCCTCGCGCAATTGGATGTTTTCCACGCGCAGCCGCCGTACGCCGAGCGCCCGCGTGAGGACCGGCAGAATGGTACTGAGCCGGAAAGGCTTGAGGATGTAGTCGAGCGCCCCGGCTTTCAATGCTTGCACGGCTGTGTCGATCGCGCCGTGCCCGGTCATGACGATCCCAACCAGGTTCGGATCTGTTTCGAATGCGGCGCGGAGCAGGGCGATGCCATCCATTTCCGGCATCATCAGATCGGTGAGCACGAGGTCGAATGCTTCGTGCTGCAGCGCCGCCAGCGCCGCGTTGGCCGACGTGAACCCCGTGGCGCAATAGCCCTCGATTTCCAGGGTATGGCACAAGGCTTTCATGTGCGGCGCTTCGTCGTCCACTATCAGTAATTTTGCGAGAGGAGTTTCCGGCATGGCAGCACCTCAGTTCGCAGCGGTCTGACCCGCATAAAGGCCCGCCACCTCCACTAGGGCGGCGCGCAGTTCCCGCAACTTGGGCGGCTTGTTCAACACGCGGTCCACGTGCGACGGTACGTCCCCTTCGGCGACGAGCCGCTCCCCCCAGCCGGTGAGCATGATCACCGGCGTGAACGGGCTCGCCATTTTCACAGCGCTCGCGACTTTGCGTCCATCGACAGAGGGCATTCCCAGGTCCGTGATCACGATCTCGAATCGCTCCTGGCTCTCTTGCGACAGCCGGAAGGTGTCGATGCCTGCCTTTCCGCCATGGGCCGCGACTACCATGTGCCCATCGGATTCCAGCGTCTCGCGGAGCGATTTGATCAACATCGGATCGTCGTCCACCACCAGAATGCGCGTACGCTGAGGCATCGGGCTTCGGACCACTTGATGAGCCGGCCGCGGCCTCGGCAGGGACCGGGAACTTGACTCGCATGGTGGTGCCTTTGCCAACTGCGCTTTCGATTTCGATCTCCGCATTGTGCCGTTGGATCACGCCATAGACCATCGCCAGACCCAGGCCAGTGCCGCGCTCGCCTTTGGTGGTAAAGAACGGCTCCAGACACCGGCGGCGCGTTTCTTCGTCCATGCCCACGCCGGTGTCGGTCACTTCCACGTACAGATGCTGCGGCCTGCGCGGCCGGCGATGCGCCTTTTTCGGCCCTGGTCCGCAGCGTCAGGGTCCCGCCCTCCGGCATGGCGTCCACGGCGTTGAAAATCAGATTGGTGAGCGCCTCACGGATTTCACTCTCAATCCCAGCGACCGCCGGCAGCCCCGGCGCGACCTCGGTCCGCAGTTGAATCACGATACCCCGCTGTTGCGGCATGTCGCTCCAGCGGGCGCGCGTCAGGTCCACCACCTGCTGGACCAGGCTGCCCAGATCGACCGGAGCGAGTGTCAATTGCGGTTCGCGCTGGCGGTAGAACTCTCGCATTCGCGCCACCGTGTGAGCCACGTCTTCGATGGCGCGCTGTGTGGTCTCCAGACACGCGCGGGTACGCACGCTGAGGTTGGGCTCATTCTCCAGCAGCGACTCGGTGTAGAGCGCGACGGGCGAGATGGCGTTGTTGATGTCGTGGGCGATGCCGCTGGCCATCTGCCCGAGGGCGCGCAGGCGTTCCTGTTGCATCACCGTCTGCTGGGTCTGGCGCAGATCGTCGTAAGCCTGCTGCAACGCCGCGTGGATCTGCGCCTGGTGCGCCGCCAGCGCGACGTGTTCGCTCAACTGCCGGAGAAACTCGCATTCGCCGCTGGTGAAACCGTCCGCTTGCTGCCGGGCGGCGATTAGAACGCCAAAGACTCTGTTTTCCGAAAGCAGCGGCGCAGCGACAAGGGAACTCAGGCCGGCGCGCGAAAGCCGCTCCGCGAAAGGAGAATCGACCAGGCTGACGTTCGGTTCGTAGACCAAATGTCCCTGCACGCACCGGGACAGGCCGTTCTGGTCGATCGGAATCCGGACTTTCTCGGCCAGGGCGAGTTCCGCGGTCAGCGCCTCGCTCCGGAGCCCGACGACAGGTGACGGTCAGCCCCTCCGCCGGTGGGTCGTAGCGGCAGACGCAACCAAAGTCAATGGAGAGGTTGTCTTCTAAACTGCGGACGACCACCTGGAAGATGCTCCGCAGGTCCTGCCGCTCGCCGATGGCGCGCGTAATCTGATCGAGCAGGTTCAAACGCTCCAACTGGGTCTGAAGCCTGTGCCCGGCCGTCTTTCTCTGCTCGACCTCCGATTCCAGGGCCTGAACCGCCCGAGTCAACTCCTGTGTTCTACTCTGAACGCGCATGTCCAGTTCATCGTTGCTGCGGCGCAGGGTTTCGCGCGCCCGCCGCTGCGTTTGGGCCACTTTGCTGACCAGCAATCGCAACCGCCAGGAAGACCGCCAGCCGGGTGAGATCGATGCTGGCCCAGCGGAAATGAGGAGCTAGCGCCGGAAGGCCCACCATCGTGATCAGGCAGGCGATCGCGCCCGATGCATAGCCTCCGAACCAGGCCGTGGCGAAGACGGCGATCAGGTAGAAGAACGCGTAGGGAAAATCGTACCCCTTCGGAAGCATCTTCGCCAGAATGCCTTGGGCCCCCAAAGCCAAACCAATACTGAGGAACGGCAGAAGGCCGCGGACGAACCGGCCGCCCGGCTTTTTCCAGATACTTTTGAATGAGATCGTCATGTTTTCGGCTAAAATTCTAAACGTGCTCCGAGCTGAATCACTCGCGCCGGCGCCGCCGAGGTGATCGTGCCGAAGGACGGCGAATCGAGAGAGTTCACCGGCAGACCGGGATTCGTGTGATTCCAAGCGTTGAAGAACTCCGAACGAATCTGTAAACGGCGGCGCTCGGTGTTTCCCCAACGGAATGGACCTCGACAGCGCCAAGTCGGTGTTCACCGTCCCAGGTCCCCGCAGAATGTTGCGGCCCGCATTGCCGAACGCCACCGGGGAGGGAATCGCAAAGGCGGTGGTGTCGAACCAGCGGGCGATCGAACGCTGATTTGCCGGCAATTCGCCGCTCGCGAGCCGATTGGGCCGGCAGTTGTTGCCCTCCGCATTGATGTCCGCGCATGCGATCTGAACGCTGAACGGCGACCCGCTCTGCGCCGTGAAGACGCCGCTCACCTGCCATCCGCCCAAAACCGCGCTGACCGCCCTCGGCGCGCCCGAGCCGAGAGCCTTGCCACGCCCAAACGGAATTTCCCAGACCAGGCTTCCCACGAACCGGTGAGCACGGTCGAAACTGGAGAGCCCGCGGTCGAGACCCGGATTTCGCGGATCCTGCGGATATTGGCCGCTGGCCACCGCCATATCAGTGCCGTTGCTCTGCGAATCGATCGATTTGGACCAGGTATACGAGCCGAGAAAATACAGCCCGCCCGAAAACCGCTTTTCCAATTTCGTTTGCAGACCGTGATAGGTGGAATGGGCGCTGTTCGACAACTCCCGGATTGAGCCGAGCGCCGCCCCGAACGGTTGCCGCAGCGCCGGATTGGTAGCGCCGGGCGGCGCCGAATTGATATCGGAGGCGGTCAGCAGCCGTACACCGCTGGTGCCCACGTAGGCGGCTTCCACCATCGCTGAAGTGCTCAGCGCCCGCTGGATCTCAAGACTCCAGGTCTGTGAATACTGATTGCGATCGGTGGGAACGATGTAGCGCTCATTGCCGCTTGGCGCCGCCGGCGAAGGCATCACCAGAGCAGGCAGCCGGTCGCTGAGCCGGTAGGTGGGGGCGGTAAACGGAAATTGCACGATGTTGTTGAGGTTATAGAACGGCGTGTTGAATTCGTTACTGTTGAGGATGCCCGCTCCACCGGCCGGATCCACAAAGCCGATCCCGTAACCCCCTCGAAGAACGGTTTGGGAGCCGCGGCCGGGAGCGTAGGCCAGCCCGATGCGCGGGGCCAAATCCCGATAATCGGTATTGACCAGATGCGGATTCGTGTTCTGTCCCGCGATCAGCATCGTTGCCGTCGCCGGATCGAAGTTCGACAACCGGTTGTGCATCTCCCGCGGTGAGGGCATGATGTCGTAACGGACGCCGACATTCACTGTCAACCTCGGCGTAAGCTTGATGTCGTCCTGTGCATAGAACCCGAAGCGGTGCGAGATCAGTCCGGCCATGCCCGGCGGAAAATCGTCGCGCAGGACTTGATAGGGAGCGCCGAGCAGGAAACTTGCGAATGCGTTGCCGCCTGGAGCTCCCACCGCGGTACTGGTGCTGAGATTCAAGAAAATGTAATAGCCGCGCCCATACACCAGGTAACCGCTGCTGCCCATCTCGTAATTTCCGTCGAACCCGAAGCGTAGCGCGTGGCGGCCCTTGATCCACGTGATTTTGTCGCTCAAGCTCCAGCCGGTGGAGGCCAGGGAAAGCGGCGTGAGCAGGCTCCCCCCGACGTTGAACAATCCGGACACGGCCAGATTCGAAAGCCCCGACGTTTGCGGGCTCCGGTTCACGCCGGGAATGCCGAACTGCTCCGATAGATTCCTGCCGTAATCCTCTTGCGTCAGAGCGGTCGTTTGGCGGTTCAGGCCGACGTGAATTTCGTTGATTAAGGTGGGCTGGAACTGATAGACATGGCCGATCCCCGCGTTCTGATTGCGCGCCTGCGTCGTGCCCGCCCCCAAGGCCGACCCGCCCAGAGGCTGACCGAACGGGGACGGCACAACGGCGTCCGTATTCTGGAACGAATGCCGCACAAAGAGGGAATTACTCGCCGAAAACTGGTGATCGATCCGAAGATCGAAGGACGGAGCGCTAGTAGTGGCTGTTCGCGTCACTGCGTAATTGTTGAACGGAAGCGGCCGGCCGGCGGCGTCAAATTGGTTCGGCAGCGGCAGAAGGGCGGTGATCTGGGACGCCGCGGGGTCGAGGCGGCTCTTCGGCACGATGTTGTTTGGGAAAGGCGTGCGCGCGAGGGAGGCGCCGAAAGGATCGTAGATGGGGATCACGGCTCCGTTCGCGCCGCGCAGGCCGGAGAAATCGCCGCTACGTTGCGCCGCCAGTGGCACGGTAGTCACCGTGGGCGTGGCGCTATGCGCATCCGTCCCCTGGTAATCGGCAAAGAAGAATGTTTTCCCGCGCCGGACCGGCCCCCCAAGCGCTCCGCCGAACTGATTGTAGCGAAGCGGGTTCTTGGGCTGGCCGGTGGCGTTGGAGAAAAAGTTGGCCGCATCCATCGCGTCGTTCCGGAAGAACTCGAACAGAGATCCGTGCCAGCTGTTCCCGCCCGACTTGGACTGCAGGTTGACGACCCCGCCGGCGACATCCCCGAATTCGGCCGAGTACGATCCCGACTGGACCGAGAACTCGCGAACGGCTTCGAGCGGAATATTGAAGCTGTTCCCGCGTCCCGCGCTAGACAACGTCGTCGAGATCCCATCGACCAGGAACAAATTAGCCTTCGTGCGCTGACCGTTCACATTCACCGGGTTGGGCGAACCGCTCTCGCCGGGCGCTCCCGGATTCACACCGGCGCTCAGGCTGATGAGCTGCTGCCACTGGCGGCCGTTCAGCGGAATCTCGGAGACCTGCTTGCTGCCGATGATCTGCGACACTTCCGCGCTTTCAGTCGCCAGCAACTGCGCTGCGGCGGCTTCGACCTGAACCGCCTCGCTGACAGCGCCCACATCGAGTCTGAAGTCGACCCGCACGATCTGGTTCACGGGTAGCGTGACCGGGCCAAACACCTCTGTTTTGAAACCCGATTTCGTCGTCGTGAGCGAGTACGAACCCGGGATCAACGTGGGTGTGATGTACAAACCTTCGCCGTTGGACGCGGCCACGGCCTCCATGCCGCTATCGTTCGACCGGATAATGATTCTGGCCTGGGGAACGACCGCGTCCGAAGCATCGCGCACCTCGCCTCGAAATATCCCACCGGAACTCTGGGCAACAGCGACGCTGGCCGCGAGCAAGCCGGCCATGAAAAGCTTCGCCGCAAGTGAGCAGGACGCCATCAATCGATTCCTCCTTTAATGGCGTTGCAAGCGATCGCGCGGAAAATGCTGGGACTTCTCGCCACGGGCTCAACGGCTCTGACAGTCATATCGGACGGGACGCGTCCGTTATTAGTCCTTCATGCGATGCTCAAACCAATCAGACCGAATCATTGAGCAGCTTCGGCCTCTTATCAGACATGTTGGAGAGTTGGAGCAACGAGACCACCGGCGTCGGGTCGTAATGGAATGCCGCGTGCACACAGCCAAGCCGAAAGCTGATTGGATAGTTCCCTTCCTCGCTCAAGATCTTTGGAACTGCGTCGATTTAGCGGCGCCAACCGCCAGGTCTCTGTAATCGGTCAAGGGACCTGGTATAGCAAGAGCGACGACCGTGTATCCGCGATCGAGGCTTTACGAAAGGGTCTCGATCTCGGCATGAATCATATCGACACCGCAGAGATGTACTTATCGGGCAGCGCTGAGGAATGGGTTGCGGAGGCAATCGCCGGCCTCCGCGATCAGGTGTTCCTAGTCTATTTCGACGGAATTGGGGCAGGCTGCCAATCGCTTCCCCACCGCGACGGCTTTGGTCCCATTCTGAACTTCAATGTGGCGCCTGACTGAATCTGCTCCCAGGTGATGAGCGGATCATTCAGGGGTTTTCCGTCGAGCGTTGCAGACTGAATGTAGAGATTCCTGGCTGAGACATTCTCCGCTATGACGCGGAAGGTCTTTCCGCTTTGCAGCCTGATGCTCACGCGACTGTACATGGGGCTGCCGATCATGTACTCGCCGCTGGCCGGATTGACCGGGTAGAAGCCCATCGCCGTAAACAGCAGCCAGGCGGACATCTGACCGCAGTCGTCATCGCCATCCAGGCCGCCCGCGTCGTAACCATATTCGGCTGCGGCGATCTCGCGCACCTTCGCCTGCGTCTTCCAGGGCTGCCCCGCGAAGTCGTACAGGTACGCATAGTGGTGGCTCGGCTCGTTGCTGTGCACGTTGTGTCCACCGCTGAAGTGAGCATCGAGTTTTGCAGCGTACGCTTCTCTGCCGCCCATGAGTTTGATCAGTCCCGCCTGGTCGTGCAGCGGCGACCACGTGTAAGCCCAGGCATCGCCTTCGGTCCAACCCGCAACCGAACGATTTTCCTGCGTATCCTGCGAGCCGCCGATGGGAGCCCACGTGCCATCGGATGTTTTGCCGTTCATGAGCCCGAGGGCGGGGTTGAACAGATTGCGATCGTTCAGAGAACGATGGAGGAAGAACCGGTAATCGTCTTCGCGGCCCAGAGCTTTCGCGATCTGTGCCACGCACCAGTCGTCGTAGCTGTCCTCCAGGGTGCGGGATGCGGCTTCGTCTGTCTTGTCGGTGGGAATGTAACCAAGCTGTTTGTAGTAAGTCAGTCCAGCCCGGGCTTCGTACGGTGTTCCTTCTTCGCGATCAAGCCAGCGCCGCGAGGTGTCTCCGTCGGGTGGAACCATGGCGTCTTTGAAGACAGCCTTCCAGGCAAGTTCGCGATCGAAGCCGTGGAACCCTTTGCGGATCGCTTCCGCGACAAGTGAGTCGGCGTGGGTGCCGATCATGATATTCGTGTAGGACGGGTTCGGCCATTTCGGCATCCATCCGCCTTCCTGGAAGTTTTGCAGAAGGGCAGTGATCATGCCATCGATACGCTCCGGCGCAAAGAGGGTGAGCAGGCTGTTTTCGGCGCGGAACGTGTCCCAGATCGAAAAAGCCGTGTAGCTTTCGCCGGTGTGTACCTGGTCGTCGAAGGCACTGTAGTAGTGACCATATTCGGAAAAGATTCGCGGATAGAGCAGCGAGTGATAGAGAGCCGTGTAGAGGCGGGTTCTTTCGCGATCGGTAGCGCCTTCCAATTCGAGACGGCCCAGTTTTTCCGCCCAGGCGGAATGCAGCTTCGCGCGCACCGCATCGAAATTCCAGTCCGGGATCTCGTGCCGGAGATTCGCGCGGGCCTGATCGATGCTCAGGAACGATGTGCCGACGCGGACTTCCACTAACTCGCCAGGGCGAAATTCGGCGAATGCTCCCCTGCTCGCGGACGCGTCCTGTTTCTCCAGGCCGTAGGTTCCGGCGTTCTGTGGAGCCTGCCGGAACTGAACGACGAAGTAGCCTTTGAAGTTCGGCAGCTTATGCGGCCCCAGGTGCGCATCCATGCGGTGAGGGTTATAGCCGGTGATCTCGCGCGTTTTTTGATCGACGGCGGCAAAGCCGGGGACGCCCGGCCGGGAGGTTTCGACGAGCACGCGCGCGACGCCGGCGGCTCGGAAACCGGAAGCGAAGAAATGCGCAACGCTCGGTGGCCGTCATTTCGGCGCGGATGCGCGTGCCTTCCGCGGTGCGGAGGGACACGGCATAGTAATCCGGGTGGGCGGTTTCGTCGCTGTGTGAGAAGGCGAGCCGGCGAGCTTCCGGCGTTGTGCGAAGTTCGCCGACCTGCGGCATCAGGGTGATGTAACCGTAGTCGCCCATCCAGATGGCAGGCTGATGCGTGCCGATGAAGCCGGTGATGGCCGTGTCGTCGTACTCATAAGACGTGATGCTGATCTTGTTCTGGCGCGTCTGTGGCGTCCAGTTGGTCATTGCGAACGGAGGTGAGACAAACGGCATCGTCCCGCCATAACCGATTCTGCTTTTCTGCGTTCCGATCAGGGGATTCACGTAAGCAAGCGGATCGCGGTGAGCGGCGAGAAGAGCGGGGGCAAAAAGAAGGCAGACCAGAAGTCGGTGCATGGATGATCATATCTTACTGAGTTGGGAAACACAGGTCTCAACCAGGCATGCGATTGGATTGAGCAGAAACACCAAACGAAGATCATGAGAGCTGCCCCGGCCGAAAACCAGACTCGCCCTACGCACTTGGATCACAGCAAGAGACCCTTCAACTTGCTTCGAACCGTGCTACCTGGTGCCTTGCCCAATTGGACCGGCCTGCCCGCCTGTGTCATGAGGCAGGCGGAACCTTGAGCAATCCAGTTCTTGATCGGGAATGACGATCCGCCCGGAACGCTTCTTGCCCCCCTCTCTGCCACACGCAGCCGTGGTTCGGCGCACGCGTCAAACGTACACCACTCGCGATAATAGACCAATGCGCCTAGACGATTATGCGCCCCGGCCAGCGCACCTCAAATGGCTACTCGATTCTGACCCGGCCATCCGTTGGCAGGTCATGAGGGATCTCACTCGTGAAGCCCCCGACGTGATTGCAGCCGAGCGGTCTCGCGTCGCAACCGAAGGCTGGGGAGCCCAACTTCTCGCCTTCCAATCTCCTGCTGGCAACTGGGGCGGGAGCCCCCGCGGGTTGAGAGACGATTTGCCGAGGGAGGACCGAGGCTTGCTGATTACCCTCTACACTCTCGTCGTCTTGAAGGACCTCGGTCTCGACCCCGCCAGCAAGCAGGCTCGCAAAATGATCGACCGCGTCGACAAGCGGCTCGTGTTTAAGCCGCTCGACAACCGGCCTTTCCTTCACGGCGAAACGGAGCCCTGCATCAACGGCAGAATTCTCGCCATCGGCTCGTATTTCAAAGAACCGAGCGACGCACTGGCCAATCAACTCCTGGGCGAGCAGCTCGAAGATGGCGGCTGGAACTGCGAAGCACCCCAAAGCCGGCGCTCTTCGTTCCATACCACCATCTGCGTGCTCGAAGGACTGCTCGAATACGAACGAGCAGGGCGCAAATCACTGGCCTTCATCAAGGCCCGCAAGAGGGCCGAAAACTATCTGCTCGAGCGCCGCATGTTCCGCTCGCTCCGAACCGGCGAAGTCGTCGACAAACGTTGGCTCCGCTTCTCGTTCCCGGCGTTTTGGCACTACGATGTCTTGCGCGGACTCGATTATCTGCGGACTGCAGGAATCAAACCCGACGGCCGCGTCAGTGACGCCATCGAAACCGTGACTGAGCGCCGCCACCAGAACGGGCGCTGGCCGCTCAACCTCCTTCATCCCGAACATATTCCGTTGGAGATGGAGACCGGCGTCGGCAGGGCAAGCCGCTGGAATACACTGCGCGCTCTCCGAGTCCTACGTTGGTACGGCAACTCAATGCGGTAGTTGCGAGACTTCCCGGCAAACTCCCGAACCGTCCAGTTACCGGACTGTGCATCAGCTCCTGTTGCATTGTCCGCAACTGGGCGATGGCTTCGCCCATCATCGGACGTTCCGATCATATGGGGATCTGTGCGGTGAAAAGTATCAAACGTATGTGAACGAGGTGTTGCGGCGCGGAATAAGAGGTTGGTTGAAGGCGAACTGAACCGCTACTCTATGTTTCCAACGCTGCGCGGAAGCCAGTTTTCGACGATGCGGATGGAGTCCAAGTGGCCAGATTGGCTCGGTTCAGCTTCGATGAAGGCGAAAGAGCCGTCCGGCATGATCTCGAATCGCGATGCGCTGACGCTCGCTCCTGCTGCGCCGGGGACGAGGAAAAGCATCCGGGGACGACCGTTTGAAAACACGCCCTGCGTGGAGACTTCGACTGCCATCAGCGCGCCGTTCCAGACAAAGAATATCTCACGGCCATCGCCACTCCAGCGGGGCCAGTATACGCCAGAATCGAGCGAGACCTGCCAGGATTCCAGGCCTTCTGGGAATGGTTTGACATTCACGTAATACTCGGAACTGCTGTGCAGGTAGAACCGTCTGTTGGGGACAGGCGCGGATAGCGGGCGTTTTCTTTGAGTAAGGTGACCGCTTCATAGCCAGAGCCATCAGGGCGCTTGCGGTAGTAGCCGGTCAGACGCGGCGGGCAGCGAACAGGTCGGGCGGAGAAGTCGTCTCATGACCGGTTTGTCGTTATGGGTTTGTACCAGTTGCGTGGCACCGTGACGTACCCGGCGCAAGCCACACCAGTAAGATCATCGTTAAGCCGTGTGCAGGAAAACTGCACGCACGGTTTGAAAGGGGGTTCTTAGAAACGGGCCGGTGTACACCGGAACCGCGCTAAAATCTACCAATGTCAACAATGGGCGTTACGCGGACAAGTGGCGCCGTGTCCTAGGATGGACCTCCGGATTCGACATGGATCGGGATGACGACCAATAGCACGGCCTTCGAGGCTCTCCGAAAAGTCTGCGATAATTGTCGTCTATGATTCGATGGCCAGCGATGTGCACTGCGGCTGTCGCCTTAGTGTTGTTGCCAGGGTGCAACCGAGTTGCAGATCGCAGTTTAGCGGTCGAGCACCATCTGTCCGACGAGGCGTCTGTAGGCTTTGACTTGGAACCCCAGCAGAGCGGCGACGGCTCGCGGCAGTGGATAGGAATATACAACTCACCTGGAAAGATCGCTAGGTTCCGAATTGATTTCGGAGCACCGGAAGTGACGCGCGCCAAGACGGCGGGGGATTCCGGCGTCAAGTCGGGCGAGGGCACCCTGATACCGGAACCGGGATCGGACTCGAGCGTTCTCCTCGTCGATCTGCAAAAGGCTCTCCGGGCAAGAACCGCGCCTAAGGTTCCTCTAACCAAGACCAGCATCCCATTTACGTATGTAAATATCGGGGATAATCTGTCACAAGCCGGTGCCGGCGCGTTCAACGCAAACCCACCGGGCAATTGGACGGCGCTGAAACTTATCTTCGGTGACGGGGACCGGGAGTCGGAAATCTTCCTGCACATAAATGCCAGCATCAAGAAAGGGCAATTCTCAATGAAGGACCCCGGCTATGGAGATTTGGCGCTGGCCGAGCTCGCGAAGGTGCTCTGAAGGACGTTCCGATAGCCACATTGTCCGAGTAGTGAGCGGTAATGGGGTGCGAACGGGATGCCCAAGGTTAAAATGGGTTTTGGACCCCAGGGGCTGTTTTGGTGGACCTGGACGGGTTCGAACCGTCGACCTCTTCCATGCCATTTAAGATATATCAATCACTTGCAGCCAGTTTCACCGAAAACAAAAGACTTAGCGCACAGTGATTTGGACGCCGGTGGACGCCACGAGGCGCCTTTTGGGTATCTGGACTCCGGGCGGACTCCAGGACTCCACTACAAATACTGGCACGGTGGTTGCCCTTACGCGCGCGGTTGCGAGCGCTTCGCATTGTTGTTTGCTGGAGAAGGCAACATTTCGTTTCCCTATAAGGACGTTGCCCACACGGCGGTTGTCGGCGGCCCGCAAGTCTGTGATGTGGATGTGCCGCTCGCCGGGATGCAGATAAAGTCACTCTCTTCCGCCTCAATCTGGAAAGGGACACAAAGGATCGTCACACCGAGTTTCCTCATAGGGCTGCCGGAGCCGAACTGAAGCTGACACTTCCACAACGCCGTGTCTGGGGAGTTTGCATAGTTGTTGGTGGGAAGGGCTGCTATCGTCAGCTATCGTTTCGGCGCGACCGAAATTGCCGCCGCCGCTGCAAGACCGAGATTCTTCCGGAGAAATGCGCTCCTGTCACCAATTCCGGCGACACTCGAGGTGTAATCAGAAACGCGCCGGCCGCGTACCACGCTTAAGCTCGTCGCCAAAATTCAGCACTACGTTTATCTGTTTCGCCACTGCGTCCTGGTCTTTGTCTTCGATCATCACAAAGCGCTCGCCATCGGCGGTGACGTCGTAGTTGGCAGAGGCCACTCCGGGCATGCCACACGAGGCGGCGGAGCCCTGCATGAAATGCCGCGTCCACAGCTCGCGTGGCTTGGACAGCGTCAGTGTGGCTCCTTCGCTCACCGAAACCGCCATCATCTTGTCCCCGTTGCGATAGAAAATCTCGCCGCCCTTTCGCCGCCACATTGGATCCGTGCCGCCATCGGTCGAAACCTGGATCTTGGCGCGTGCCTGCCTGTCAGCCACCTGCACAACGTAAGCTTCCGGACGGCCCGACTCATTCGAGCAGTACGCCAGCCATTTGCCATCGGGCGAAAATTTGGGGGAAGCCTCGCTGAACTTGTTTGTCAGCAGCGGGCGGGCCTTGCGGTCGCCGGCTATCGAGGCGAGCCAGACTTCAAAATTCGTGACAAAATCCATCCGCGTGTAAGCGATGACCTTGCCGTCCGGCGACCACGATTCCGGACTCATCGAACGCCCCTCGCCCGGCAGCATTTCCTCCGGACCGCTGCGGTCCGCGGGCATCCACCACATCGTCATCCCTCCGGTCTTCCACGAGCGGAACGTAATGCGATCTCCTTTGGGAGTCCATAGCGGCCAGTGACTCGCCCCGTCCATGCTCAAACGCGTGAGCACCCCGCGCGCCAGATCGTAATCGAAAACGTCGTGCGTTGTGCCTTCGATCTCAACGGCGAGCTGCTTATCGTCCGGCGACAGCCGCGGATGCAGGTAGCATCGCTGCGGAAGATTGAACGCAGTGGCGTGTCCCTGGCGATCTACCCAGATCGGCAGCCGGTGGCCACCCTCGACCGGTCCTGGCGCGTACGCCAGATCACCCCGATTCGAAATCGAATACGCCGCCATGCCGGTCGTGCGGCTCATGAACACACCGTCCAACACCGGCATCGGCTGGCCGGTGACAGCCAGTCTGCCAACGTCAAATGGAACCGCCAGCAACTTCCCGGCGCGAGCATACAACAGGTGTCCGCTGGGGGAGTAGCGGGGACAGGAGCCTCCCTCGATGAGTATTTTCTTCTGCCCGGTCTTGAGATCGAGCACGGCAATGCGGCCGTCGTCAAAAGTTTCCGTGTCGGCCATCCCGATCGTGAACAAGATCCCTCTGGCGCCGGGCAGGTATTGCGGCAGCCGGTAAAATCGCTCGCCCTTGGCGACGTCTACTTTGAGTAAGGTCTTCGGCGTGCCACCTGTGATGGGAACCGTGAATAGACCGAAACTTCCAAAGACGAGATTGCCATCCTCGCCCCATGTCATGCCCGCGGCGAAGTCGCTGTCGCAAATGGTAATCGGTGCTCCACCACTCAGCGCCATCCTGCGGAAAGCCTTGGCGGCAGGTTGGAAAAATGCGAGCCACTCGCCATCTGGAGAGAATGTCGGCAGGGTGCCGGCAATGTCCGGAATGGCTCTAGGCTGCTGCTGATCCATGTCCCGCAGGTAGATTACCGGTCCGGATGGGTTGACCGGTGTGTAGGCGACGCGGCTGCCGTCGGGCGACATCGCCAGGAACACAGAGTTGCTGGGACGTATCGCTTCGTTCGGCGCGAGCGGGATTTGAAAGCGCACCACCTGTCGCGAGCCCGGTACCGGTTTCCAGATGGCTTTGGCCGCGATGGCTGTCGCCAACGTCCCTATCAGCAAGCAGGCAGCCGCAAGCACGGCTACGCGCAGGCGCGAGACGCGGGGCGGCGCTTCGGGAGATGAGGCGTCGGCGGGCGCGGCGAGAGCGTCTTCGATTTCGAGGCGGGCGTCGCCGATGTCACGCAGGCGCCGCTGCGGGTCCTTTTGCAGACAGCGCCGCAGCAGGACCATGATGCTTCGGGGGAGGTCAGGCGGCAGCGCCGACCAGTCCGCTTCGCGCGTCAGGATAGCCGCAATGCAATCGGAGACGGTTTTCCCGGGGAAAGCCTTCCGGCGCGCCAACAACTCGTATAGGAGACAGCCGAACGCCCAGATATCAGTGCGCTGATCGACTTCACCGCCGCGCGCCTGCTCGGGACTCATGTAGGCGGCCGTGCCGACAATTACGCCCATAGCGGTGCTGTCGATCGTGACCGTCGCCCCGCTATCCGATGGATCTGCCAGGCCGGTCTGGATGGCTTTGGCGAGTCCGAAATCAAGCACCTTCACCACTCCGGCCGGAGTGAGTTTTACATTCGCCGGTTTCAAATCGCGGTGAATGACGCCCCGTTCGTGCGCCGAGGCGAGCGCGTCAGTGATCTGGCGCGTTATCCCCAGCACTTCGGAGAGATCCGGAGGCTTACGCCTGAGGCGATCCTCCAAGGTCTCGCCAGGGACCAATTCCAGCACGAGAAACGACGTGTCGCCGCTGGTCTCCATGCCGTAGATGGCCGCAATGTTTCGATGATCCAGGGTCGCTAAGAGCCGGGCTTCGCGATCAAATCTGGCGCGACGCTCCGGATGATTCGCAAATTGAGGCGGTAGAACCTTGATGGCGACAGGCCGGCTCAGGTTCGTGTCGATGGCGCGGTAGACTACGCCCATGCCGCCGGCGCCGATCTGTTCTTGGATCGTGTAGTGCGAGAGCGTTTGCCTCGACAGGTATGCCGCGTCCGGATTAGGCACGCTGTCCTCCTTTGCTCTTCTCCATGCGCTCCAGTTCTCCAGTCCAGCCCTGAGCCACGACGATCTGCCTGGAAAGCGGCTTGTCCCGAGCCTCGTCCTTAATCATCAAAAAACGCTTGCCATCGGCGGTGACGTTGTAATTGGACGAGGTCGCGCCCGGCGGGCCGCACGAGCGGAGGCCGGGCGTGCTCGCCAGCCGCGTGGGCAGGACGTTGAGCGCGGCCGTGCGGCGCAGGCGCTGTTCCCGGGCGCGATCTACTTCACCCATCCCACCCGCTCCCAGGCGGGATTCAATCACATAGCGACCGAGTTCGGTGCCTGTTGCCAGAACCACATGCAGGGGCTCTTCCATAGGCAGCCTCCCGGTAGTAAATCTTATGCTATTTTGCGCCCGTCCGGCTCGCCGTAAGTTTTTCCACGTCAACTTCGCATTTTTGACTTCCCATGCCTCGGTGATGGGTAGTCAGCGAAACGAGCGCGGTGGCGTTGGAACGCGGGAGTTGACTGGGCCGAAGCAAGCGGAGGATGGCTCATCTGACCAATTCACACCACGCGTCCCCATCGGCAAACGGCTGTCAACTGATTTCATCGTCCACCTGAACCACTGCCATAGACAGACGCGGTGTGGCTTAGGAGGTCATAGCTGTCGCGAAATCCCTTCCCACCACCAAACGCCCTCGGAAGTCTCATTCTGGGGGAAGTGGCCCGCCGCTTCCCGGGAACGCCGGTGTCTGGAGCTGGCTGGCTTGGTGTTTCCTTTACTGCACCGCCGCCAGCAACTTTTCGCCGACGCCGGCCAGTCGCTCCTGAATCAGGCGTGTCAACTCCTCCTGCCGGCTGAGTTGGGTCTTCGTGTATTCCTCTGTCATCCGAACCGTAGTGTGTCCAGCAATTTTCGACGCTTCGATACTTGATCCGCCAACCTCCTGCCTCCAGGTGATATTGGCACGACGAAAACTATGTGGGCCCAGGCCGGGGAAGTCGCAGCCATGGACGGCCGCGACCCTCTTCAACGCTTGCCGAACACCGGAGTCCCAGAGCGGAAGGCCGCTTCCGTCCTTTCTGACGAATACCCAATTCTCTGGCTGTGCTTTATCCGCCGTGGCTTTCACGCGAAAACGATCAACCAAGTGGCCCAGCGTAAGCAGCCGCCTGCTGCTGTTTGATTTCGGATCATCGATGTCTCCGCGCCAGTTACGCTGCTCAATACGGATGACGCCGCGTTCAAGATTAATGTGGCGCCACTTCAGCCCGAGGAGTTCGGAGATGCGCGCGCCCGTTCCAATCGCGGTTTCGATCACCAACAAGTTCGGATCGGAGAGACCCGCAAGTACCTTTAGCGTTTCTTCGCCCGTCAGAATTCGTTCGGGTCTTACGCTCCACTTCTCTCCAATCTTGACGCGAGAGATCGGATTTCGGCGGCCATCTGGCCAGTAGCCCCACTCCTCAGCTTTCGTGAAGATGCCGGACATGATGCCCCGCAGGTCGTTCATCATGTGCCAGGATTCGCAGGTGTCGTAGAGCCACTGTTGCACTTCGTCGGGATAGATTTCGAACAATCTCTTGTTGCCCCACTGAGGAAGAATACGTTGATCGAGGTGCGTTGCATACTTCAGACGGGTTGGTTTGGCAAGCAGGAATCGCCCGGCGACCTGCGCCTCGACGTGCGCGGACTTATACTTCTCTACCATTTTGCTGAACAGCACTAAGCCGTCGGCGATCTTCTCTTGGATGGTTGGCTTATTGATCCTGGCCAGGAATTTGTCGCGCTCAACTTCCGCCTTCTTCTTTAACAGCCGGTTGTCGCCCTTGCTTGGGCCAATGACCTGGAACTTCCGAACCGCCTTCATCGTGCCATCGGCCTGGAGAACGTCGTCCCAATAGCGGAAGAACCAGTACGAACCTCCACGATCGGTTCGCTCATGAACAGCGGGGTGTTGAATTCGAACTTTCAGTCGTAAGCCTCCCGTCAGCGACTGAAGGTTACCGTCGTTCGCGAGCATCATTCAAGTCCCGCCGCGCAAATGTTTAACATGGGGAATTCATTGAAGTTGTAACGAAAATTCCCCAGGGCTCTCTCCTCCTGAGAAAACCCGACATTCCCGACATTTGCCACGTAGATATATGATTCCAATAGGACGACCGTTGTCGGGTTGTGGGTTCGGAGTGGGGATTTCCCGACATCAAAACCCGACATTTAGCCTCTGTTCCGTTGTATGGTCCGGAACGAGATCACAATCATCGGGTTCCTCAAACAGGAGAGTAGCCCGTGACAGATGCAATACCTCTTTCTTAGAACCGGCGATCGTTTTCCGAACAGTGAGCGTCTCCCGCTTCGTGTCTGTGGAGGCCAGCAGGTTCTTGTCGCGGAGCCGCTTTTTCAGCGTTTGCTCGGATACTGCCAGTACCTCCCCGCTATCACGACCGGCATTCTGCGCGATTCGATAGGCCACGGTCGATTCCAAATAGATATCTCCGCCATCAATCCACCCGATGCATTCCCCGCACCGTGACCAGTTTCCCGGAGTGTCGCGGCGCCAGCCGCAGGACTCAGGCGAACCTTTTGGTGCGGCTCCGTCGCGAGCTGCGAGGTGCACCCGTCCCGACGACAAACATCCGCGTAGGAGATCGAGGTACCGTTCGGTCGGTTCCGTCGCGGCTTGATGTTTCGCCTGGCTTGCTGCTGCCTTGCGGAGTGCTTCCCAACACCGGTCGGTCAATTCCTCTCGTTCCCGTCCGTCTATGGCTCCGCACTCCTCACTGAACTGTAAGAAGATTTCGAACGCCGCTTGCAGATTCGCGATAATCTCCGGCGTCCGCGCGTGAGCGGTATCTCGTACCGCCTTCAGCCGTAGCTCAGTAACCTTTGCGTCTAATGCGGCACGCACATCGTCGTAGCGCTTGGCGATCCACCGCACGAAGGCGCCTGTCGCTTCGGCGAAAATACCGGAAGCCGCGTCTTTCTGACATTCGGTCAGCTTATCTGCCCTGATTAGGCCTTTTGAAAGCTCCAGTATCAGCAATCGCACCCGGATCGAATGACCGCGCGGAATGTCTTCGCCAGTAGAAAGAATCAACCCCCGGGGCGGTTTCGATTCCCGCAATCTGGCCGACGAATCCAGCCGTCCCCGGCCAGCGTGATTTCCCGCGGCGCGAAACACGCGATCGGCCGCAGCGTGATAGCGACTGACGTCGGCAGCACTGCCGTGGGGAGCGAAATCATCAATTACGATGAGAGAATCCTTTGCATGAAAGGCTAGAAGCTCAAGAGCGTTACCGGTCGAGGACCACGATCCCGGGAGATTGAGCCGGTTCATTTGCGCACCGAAGAATTGTTGTTCCAATGCCGCAAGTTCGCTCTTGAACGCTCCGGTCTCGCCGACCAGGTGGATAGCGAAATCGGAGTTACCAAACAGCGCTCGGTACGTGGCGGCGCGCAGCGGGAAACTGATTGACGGCGGTCCTAGCTCAACTGAACGTAGACTGGTCCGGACAGCCCGCTTGAGTTCATCCGACGAGGCGGGAAGCCTCAACTCGTATTTGCTCAGCGAGCCGCACAACTGAACATTCATTCCTTTGATTTCGCCGATTTCTCCGACAGCCCCACCGGCGTGTATAAAAACCCACTGACCGTCGATCTTGCGCCAGCCGGTATGTATATAGATACACCGCTCTTCGGCCGTCATCGAGTGATATTGGATTGCCGTGCGCGTGTACTCCCGCTGGTTAGGAAGAGTGATCGCCGCGGGTCCGATCTGTTCCATCGGCCAATCCATGTTCCCGAACTGCGAAGCGGGGATAGTGAAACGAAACGTGCGGTTCAGAAGTTCAGCCTCGATCTCGAATTCGCGTTTCGTTTCTACCCCGTCATCCAGCAGGATGTTCGTTATGATCGATGCCCGGTAATTGGATAGCTGAGTTTCCGAAAGTCGCTCGCCTTTCTGGGTAACACGGAACATGCCTTCGGACCTCGACTGGAACTGCGGTGGAAGTATGACCTGAAGTTGAGTGCCAGCGACCGAGTTCTCAAACAATTCGAGAACTCTAGACGGACCCCACAATGCAAGAAGGTCATCAACGCCGTTCACGCCACAATCCTCTGGCAGATTGATGAACTTTACCTCTGCTCCACGGGTGGCAAGTTCACGGGAAATCCCCTTCCGCGCGTACTTCACACTGTCGTTGCTATTTGCGTTCGAATCGAACACGATCAGAGCTTTGCGCTTCGTCCATACGATGCGACTCAGATCGGCGATTGGCCCTTTGACGTCGATTCTCTCGCCGCGCGGCCCACCAGTTTTTCCAACCTTGCCGCGCCAGTTCCAGACTCCTGCGATAGCGACTGGAATGAATCGCGGTTTCGTCGTTTCGTGGTTGGAAAGCCTCCAGAGTTCCAGAGCCTTCTTTTCTCCCTCCACGAGGGAGATGGGAATGTTTATATCTTCAAGCTGTTCCGCCGTGATCCCGGGCGGGACGTATAGCCGATTGCCGCTGTCCGGAGGCCCCAGATACTTCCGGTCCGGTTTCGGCTTGCCATCCTTCCCCTCTACCCAATCAGGATTGTCGCGGCGGAGGCGGTAATTGAGGGTGGATGGATTGTCTGGCCAATAGTACGGAATGAGAATGCCGGCACAATCTCGGGTTCCCTTTTGGCCGAGGGCTTCCCGCCCCTCTTCGGCAGTAACCCGCCGAAGCATCGCCTGATCGGCCAACTCACGTGTGATCCATGACGCTTCCAACGTCGTGTAGTCCGACTCCGTCAATGGCTTGCCCCACGGCACGGGGATGCGGTCGGCGCTCGCCCCTCGTGCGCTCATTTCCGCTCCGTTTTGGGCTTCGACAGAATGGCTGTGGACATCTCGACATAACAAGCGGTGCCTTCCAGCGAGTCCATATTGATCTGGAGCGCCTTGGCAATCGCCAATGTAATCGCTCTAGACTTGGAGCGGTCTTGGGCTTCTCCTGTCACGCCCCTTATCTCCACCCGTACAGAAACGAGTCCGTTGCCGTTAGTGCAAAACTCGAATCGCTGTGCCGCGGCGGCCTCTAGAAGCCGGATGGCATCCGGGAGTCGCTCGATTGGTTGAAAACGCCAGCGCGGCATCCACCGGCGATTGCCCATCAAGAACCGGTCTGGCGCTGCATCCCAGCCCATGACAAGTTCAGCAAGTAGGGCTACCAACGCGTCGTTAGTCATCGCTTCGTAGCGTTTCCTTCAAAAGGTGGTGCGTTAAAATCGATCTGACTGGCGATAGCACGAAGACGTTGAGCTTCTGACCGGAGGGCTTCTCGGACTAGGCTCTGCTCTTCTAAGCTCAAGAACCCATCGCCGAGTTCGTACGTGCAGATCTTAAAACGGCTGACGCCAGCCAGGCGCGCCAGCCTGCTCTGCGAGAGTCCGAGGGCATTTCGTTGAGTTCGCAAGTTCGTCACAACAACAGTTGTAGGCGAAAATGACTTGCGCGGGAAGACTCGAAATATTCTCTCTTCGTGTCGAAGAAAGCACGGATTCTTCGACCCCCTCGAAGACTATTTCTTCGATCCGAAATGATGTTTCAGCGTTGTGGGAACGCTGCGACGCTGTTCCGGAGTCGGAGTGCAAGTCTTGTACAGAACCTTCGCGATTTCATTGTTGCGTTTTCCGTCCTTCTTCATCTGTCGGGCAATTTCCAATTGATCCGATGTGAAGGAGCTCTTTCGCCCTCGCTTTTTAGGAGCCGCTGGCTCCGTCCTCCCGGGCTCTTCGGAAGATTCAGATTGGCGGAGGGTCGTGTCATTCGCCGAGTCAACACGGAGGGTACTTGCTACTCGCCCTTCCGATTCAGAGATAAACGCCGCTCCCGACGGTAAATAACTGTTCGAAGCAACATAGGCGGAGCATTGACGATCCAAGAGAATTCGTTCTCTCTCGGTTTCGGGTTCGCCACATCGCGCCACGAGTTTGTCCCGGCAGAATTGTGCGATGAAGCGCGCAACCGGCCACGACCGCCAAAACTTCAGGACGCTTGATTGAGCGATCGTTGGATGTATTAGAAAGAGACCAGCCTCCAGGTCATGTGCTACTTGCATCAGTTGACGGAAGGAATCCACAATCTTTCGTCCTTCAATGACGTATCCGGCGCGACGCGAGGTGGCCGCAGCGATTTCCGCGAAACGCCAATCCGGGGAGAGATGGCAACTGATGGGAAGAATAGACTTCTGAAAGTGGTCGTCCATCGAGAGCGTCAGCAAGTCTACCCGTTTGGCCGATTCTACATGGGCGAGGGGAAAGAATTCTGAAAGTCTTTGACCAGAGAACGGATATGCTGCACGCTTTAGGCTGACAACCGGGACTGGCTCCTGCCAACCAAAAAAATCCTTGATCTGCTCGTTGTACCAAGATTCGGCCTCGGTCCTGTACTGAAACGCCATCTCGTGCGGGATCGGATCGGCGCCATACACAATGTCCTTCGTCAGTTGCGGAACAACTGCCCACGCGTTCGGCAAATCGTCGTCATATCTTGGGTTTGATTCCGAACTTTGCTTAGGGAAAGTCGTCGAGAGCGTTTCCTCTGTCGGGCTGCCGGTTGCGTCTATTTTCGCGCCTTGAGCCCCGAATACTGGCGCATCAGCGACCGCGGTGCGGTCGCTAGGATCCCTAACCGCGTCAGTGTCGCGTGACGGTCGGCTAATCCCTTGATTGTCCGCGGGGGGCTCCCAGCTTGCCGGGCCGTCCCTCATAAGGCGACCGCTCGCATCCCGATTCACGAGCGCATCAATCGCCTGTTCGCGGTCAAAGTAAAAACTCTCGCCGTGCTCGTCGACTCGTTTCGCCGGCGGAATTCGATAGGTCACCATGAGATCCTCTAAATCGCAGTCCATCATCGCCTCGTACCCACTTCGGTTATCCCCAAGCGTCGCTTCCTGACGAGCTGTTTTGATGCTGCCGAGCGACAGTAGCCGAATAAGAGCCTGGTGCAAGGCGGACTGGCTCCGGCCGGCAATCGTAACGTCGACCGCCTCGCGCTCGGATTCGTCAAGCGGGACAGGCGACAAGTGCGGCATCACAATCATCGACAATGTCAGTCCTAGTTCGTCATGGAGGGCCGGTATATCGTAGAGAGTTTTCACGAGCATCAAACGCCGATTAGTCCATTCGTCGAAAAGTTTGCTTACAAGCTCACAGATCAATTTTTGCCGCTCAACGCCGTACGAAGTTGCGATTCTTGGAAGGTACTCCCCGGCGAGCCGATTTCGCTCGGCCCACGAATCGAGATCTGTATCTGCAGGTAGATAATTTGCCATTGCTTCGCCACGAGCCCACGTTCACTCGGATTTCACGATATCAAAAGTCTGTGGAGACGCAATTGGCAAGTTGGCTTCCACCTATAAGAATAGCTTCCGATATTACGGAATAACGCCCCAGGCGGAGCATACGAGATTAGTGCCATCCTCGGCTTCGCCCGGTACCCAGTGTGAAATCATCAACCGGACTGAGAATCGCGTTTGGCGCCGTTCAGTACGCGAGAAATTCTCGAAGCCAAAAAGAACCTGGTGAATGTTTAGTGGCTGGCGCGAGCAAACCGATGCTGTCAACAAGTCGGCAAATTTCTGAAGAAGAATTGCTGGCTCCTCAAGCGCTACACCAAGGGCATTCCGGAAATTGCACGCGCTGGAGAAGGCCGCCAAGCTATTGAATGTACTTCGGTAAACCGTTGGTTGGCTGCATACGGAGCCACCAGGCCGCTGCGCCCGACCAGCTATAAGATCGACTACTTAGGTTAAAGACAGCGAGTGGCACGGGGCATACGGGCGGGACACGATTGAACGGCGGCATACACTTTTTATTCCATCCGCACACGGGTTTCTATCCAGGGAGTACCCTCTGACCGTAGAAGTCCGAGCCCATCAGCGGCCAGAAGGATTAGCCCTTCCAGGAAATTCGGCGGTAATGTTTGTATTGGGCCTTTCAGCACCTCATGCTCCTAAGGCCATCGTATACGGCAATAATCATCAATGAAAATTCTCTACGAGCATTAGATCTAGACCCCAACGATCGAGCTGCGAATAATAAAGGTAGGAACCGTCCGGCGACAGGGCCAGCCGGCGGGTCATCGGTTTGAGAATCGGCGTCACGAAGCGCGAAATTCCGGTTCCCATATCTAAAAACTGAATGAAGTATCTTCCGTCTTGAGGTTGTTCAGGCACGTAGTATATGCCGTCCCGAGCCACTTCGAAGGCGCGCTCAGTGACCGCCGGTAGGATTTCGTCGTCTGCTCCGGTCGCGAAGATCAACCGCCGAAGGGACCAGCCCGCGAGCATGCGGCGCCGCTGATAATACAAGGCGGCTCCGTCGGGCGATTCGACCGGAGCCCAGCCACTCTGCCGCGTCAACTGTTCCGCCGGACCTCCCGCGGCCGGTTTACGCCAGACTTCGATGACCCCCGAACGCGACGAGCAGAAGTAAATCCAGCGCCCATCGTGAGACCAGTTCGGAAGGTAGTTTTCATCCAACGCCTCGGTGACACGTTCGTAATGGCCGCCTTCGGCCGGGATCACGTAGATGTGCGGCCGGCCCTCAGCGCGGGAATCGAAGACGATTTGACGACCGTCGGGCGACCAGCAGGGCGAGCCCGTGACGGGACCGCCGAAATTGGTTAGCTGCCGCGGCCTGGAGCCGTCGATCTTCCCCACCCAAATTTCAGTAGACCCGGTTCGCACGGACTCGAAAACCATTCTTGATCCATCAGGCGAGATTTGGGCGCCGGAGTTACGCTCAGTTGCGTCGCCGGTCCTCTGGGGCAGCGAGGATCCGCCAGACGTCCGAACCGATACTCGCCACACGCTGCGGTCCTGAGTTTCATTCGCGTAAACGAGCCGGTGCGCCGCCGCGGAAGGCGGTCCAATCCGGATTCTGAAGCTGACCGCCGCATACGTTTCGCGACGTGGCACCTGAGGAGCCTCGCCGCTCGCCGTGATGCGCGTTCGCCAGATGGACATTCCAGCCTTCGGGTTGGCGGAAAACAACAGCTCCTTGCCATCGCGGGACCACTGCGGCGAGCCAACGCGAAGGTTGGGGAAAGTTGGCACGGATTGAGGCTCACCGGCGGCTATAACGGCGGGCGAGAGCGGCAGCACGTAAATTGAAGAGACGCTCTCGCTGTTCCACCGCGTGAACGCCATCATCCCGCCTCCGGGCGCGATCGCGGGAGCAAAATCGCCTTGGTCGGGTGGCGGGCGGGTCAGCCGGAGCTTGCTGCCATCGACGGGCGAGATCCGGAACAGACCCACCGGCTCCCGATCGGTTTCCCGGGAGGGCGCGACCAACCATTTGCCGTCCGGCGTCCAGGCCAGGGACGCCACCGGGTCGAGACGGGTCAGCGAAATATCAGCAATCTTGCGTTCCCCACTCCCGTCCGGCGTCACGAGGAGGATCTCCGCCGACTCACGGTTTCTTGGCTTCCGGAGGAAAGCGATCGTTTTCCCGTCGGGCGACCACGCAGGACTGAAGTTATCCAGGCGACTGTTGGTAATCCGTTTGAGCGCAGTCGAGCCAATCGCGCGCACATATACATCGAAGTTGTCCTGATCTGCCCCGTTCCAGGCAAACGCCACAGACTGGCCGTCGGGCGAGAGACTCGGCATGTCCTCATCGCCTGGGTACCGTGTGAACTCCACCACTCTCGATCTCCAGGGCGGCAGGAGATCGTGCACAGACCACACCGCAGCCACGGCGGCCGATGCGGTGATGGACCCCAGAAGCCATTTTCTGCGCGTCGCGCCCGCCCAACCGGTGTTCGGCCGCTCCTTTTCGCCGTTTCCCAACTCTCGTGCGCGATGCCTGACGCAACTTCGTCCGCCGCCGGCCGCAGAGCCGCGTCGCGATTCAGCATCGAGACGATCAACTCATCCAGCCACGCGGGCGTTTCCCGATTTGCCGCCGACAGCGGTTGAGCGTCCCGCGTATGGATAGCGTGCGCAGTTTCCCAGCCGTACTCCGATTCGAAGGGATGACGGTCGACGATCAATTCGTAAAGCACCAGGCCCAAGGAATAGACATCGCTTGCGCCCGTGAGCGATTCGTTGCAGAGTTGCTCTGGGGACATGTAGCGCAGGGTCCCTCCCGGCAACCCGGCGACCGAGGACTGGAAGGCGGACATGCCTTTTCCGCCGAAACTCTGCGCCAGACCGAAATCCAGCACTTTGACAATCCCATCCGGCCGGAGCATGAGGTTCTCCGGCTTGATGTCGCGATGCACTATGCCCTGTTGGTGCGCGGCTGCCAGGGCCGCCGCGACCTGCTTTCCGATCATGGCCACCTGCCGCCAGGCCAGCATGGAACCGCGGAGTCCGTTCAGCGGTTTACCTTCCACCAATTCCATGGCGATCGCGAGGCCGGAGCTGGAATCGATGACTTCATGGATCGTCACGATATTGGGGTGATTCAGGGCCGATGCCGCCTTGGCTTCCCGAACGAATCGTTTCACCGCCGTGGCGTCGTGAATGGACCGGGGAAGCAGGAATTTCAGGGCCACCTGCCGGCCCAGGTCCGCGTCCCAGCCGGCATAAACCTCGCCCATGCCGCCGCGGCCCAGCAGATCTGCCGACGCGATAGCGCCCCACCTGCGTTCCAGTGCGGTCGATCTGCGGAGCGGCAGGCTCCGAATCCTCGGCGTCTTTCTCGTTACCGAGCGCGTCCAGTTCCTCGAAGACTCGCTTCGCAATTTCAGGATCGCCACACTCCGATTCGACGAAGAGCCGCTGCTCGCCGGCGGGAAGTCTCTCGGGCATCATTGAAGACCCGCCAGGCCTTTTGCCACTGTTCGCTGTTCATCCCAGGCGGCTTCCGGCCCACTCTTCCCGCAGCCAGCGCTGAGCCCAACTCCAGCACGTCGCGACGGTAGTCCGGGAACAGCCGAGCTGGCAAGCCGTTTCGTCGTTAGTCATGCCTTCG
Source organism: Bryobacteraceae bacterium (assembly GCA_963770345.1). GTDB lineage: Bacteria > Acidobacteriota > Terriglobia > Bryobacterales > Bryobacteraceae > CAVYPH01. Next base: position 90,516 of record CAVYPH010000007.1, read on the forward strand.
AATACCTTCATCTCGACTACGGCACGAAGTCTGGGGTCTATTTTCGCAAGGCGTGCGAGCGCGTCTTCGACATCCTGGAGGGCCTGGTCGCCGGTGACTGCGGGCAGGAAGTTCTCCTCGGCGACGATCCGCCGCGCCCGTCGATATAAAGGACGCGCATGATGCGCCAGCGTGCGCTTCATGATGTGGCCCGCAAGCCTTAGAAACGCGTCGCGTTCCGCCTCGGCATCCCCTCCGGAAGTTCCGAATTTCTTCACCTTGACCAGTTCCAGGTAAAGCTCGTGAACTAGAGCCGTCGGCTGCCACGTGTGATCGGATCGCTCGCCTTGCATCCTTGCGGCGGCCAGGCGGCGCAACTCCGGATAAAACAGGTCGGCCAATGCCGCACCAGCATCCCGGTCTCCCTCGCGGAAGGCGCCCATCAGGCGCGTAATTGATTCAGAAGGAAAGAAAACCACGCCGATCCCAGCCTCGGATGCAAAGAGTCTAACATATCGTTTTCCTCAGAGCTTTTGCATTGGCAAGCCGACTTTGAGCACCCATCCGCAAGACGAAAGCGAGGGGGGCCAAACATTTTCCAAGAAAGTTTGTACGAAATCGTATCCTGCTCGCCCCGATTGGAGCGAACGGAAACACACATGACTGCAAAGAGCGATCGGCTACAAGATTTCAGCGGCCAATTCCCGCTTCATACTCGGATCGCCCGATGCCGGCGGATCGCTATGGCATTCTGTGCGCTTTGGCTATGGATCACCTCTTTAGCGGCGCAGGCGGCCAGTGTCTCCTATACCAGTGTTTCGGTCGTCGGACAGGCCGTGCCCGTCAGTGCCTCAGCCGTAGCGTTGGACGGAGCGGGCAATATTTATGTCACGGATTCAGCATGCGGTCCACTGACGCGGCTCGCTCCAGGAGGAGGGCACGCCACTTCGCTCGCGGGCACCGCCTTTTGCGCGAGTGGCCTGACCGCGGATCAATCGGGCAATGCCTGGGTAGTCGATAACACGAACGATCGGTTGGTGAAGATCGATGCGAGCGGCAACGTCACCTATGTATCCGCCGGTGTTGCGATCAACAGCGTGTCCCGAGACTGGTCGGATAACGTCTATTACTCGACGCCTTCGGGCACGTACATCATTGCAGCCGGAACATCCACCCCGCCCGCCGCCACCCTACCTTAGCGATGTCTCCCCGCCCAACGTGACCCGACTTTTGCCTGAAGCACCAGCTTGTCGGTCTCGGTTTTCCGATTTGAACATAAGCGCTTCCGTCCCGCCGTCCGCTCCTTTCTTCTGGTTAACAGTCGCCCCATTTGTTCATGTACGTGAGCACCGCCAACTTCTCGAATTCTTTCCGAACGCGATCATCTTTCTTGTGGGCACGTGCACTGGCTGAGGCTATATCCTTGGGAACGCCACTCAGCGCAACGGAGTCCGATATGCCTTTCCCAAATGTATCGTCGAGCCGCTTTAAGATCAGCAATATCGACTGATATGTGATATCCATCCCAATCCACCGACGATTTAGGCGTTGCGAAACAGCGACAGTTATTCCGAACTCGAAGACGCGTTCCACGCATTTCAGGACACGTTCCGATAACTACCGGCCTCGTAATGCCCCGCCTGATTCATTGTTGGTGGGCACGCATCGGACTTGCGGTGAGGCGATTCCAGGCGCTACTGCCAGGCTGCTTGAGTATCTTGTCCTACGGCCACCCCGACTGTCTGCGCTTGTTTTCAGCTTAAAGTCGCGCTCTGAGTACCGACCGGCTGTGAGCAACGGCGAATGAATTCATCAAGCAGCTCTTCGTCTGCCGAGTGGATAACCATTCGTGCGATGCCGATGCGGACAGATTCGCCAGCTTCGGGCAGGAGCGTGAACGCCGCCCGAACACCCGATTCTCCAAGCGAAAGGAGACCTTCTACCGCCGCGGCACGAATGCGCCAATCCGGGTTGGCTAGCTGCTGCAATGCGAATGGGATTGCCTCCCGTCCTTCTTGATCCATGACCCTGGCGATACATGCCTGTTTAACCAGGACGGATGGCTCGTTCTCGAAGAACAGCCGCCAATTCAAACCCGAGCGGCACGCCATTACTGCCGCGCGCCGAACCAGTTCGTCACTGTGCGTCGAGTAAACGCGACGGTGAGGCTTTCGAGATCAGCCGGCCAGTTCTTCAACTTCGCCGCTGCCTCAAGCGCTTGCAAGACAACGCATCCGGCTTGTTGGTGAGCACTTCTCGAATCCCATTGAGAACAAGATCAGGATCTGTCTCAGCCGCCCACCCAGAGAGCCCAGTTTTTCGCGCTTTCCGAAAGCCGGTCCCAGTGCCCCACCAGGCGCAGCCAGAGTCGATGCGCCCTGCCGCTGCAGCTCGAGTTGCGCTTCCCGCTCGGAACGGGCCCACTAATTCATTCAGCCATTCGCTGGCGGCCCGCGGAGAACGACGGAAGTGGAGTGCCGTCCGTTGGCTCTAAGAGCCCGATTCGCAATGCCTCCCCGCGCGTCAATTGGGGTTGCCCGCGAAAAGCCGACGCAACAGCGCGCGCCCGCGCCACGCACTCGTTCTGCATCAGCGCCGCGCCGAGTGGAATTCTGATGGTGTCTAACGATTCCGCTCGCAGGTAATTGGCGAGCGCGAACAGAAGCTCAGTGTGCGATTCCGTTGTGATCAGCGATGTAAACAGCCGGAACGACCCGGGGATCGTGAAAAGCGGCGAGCGCCCCGATCCAGGACAGCCATTCCACTTCTCCCCGAAAGCGTTCTGCTTGTGAAAGCAGAACATCGATCAAGGTCCCGTTTTTCGTAAGGGTCCGAAGCTGAGGGCTGTCGTCGGGCGCATTCCTGAACGGCGTGCAGCGCTGCGAGGCGGATCGCGCCGTCCGGGCGATTCGAGCGCCTCGAACAGTTCCCGGGCACATCGGACGTGGAACTGCAGGCCAGCGGCTTGCGGTGTTCTGCTGGGCGTCTGCACTCATGACCAATTGTAGACGTCCAGCCAGAATTCGGTTTGGCCGAACTGGCAGCCTGCATTCGACGAGTGAGGTAGAAGCGGTTTGCATATCCCGTAGCCGGACCTTTCGTTTTCCAATGAATGAAAAAAGAAGAATTGGCGGGTTTGCCGCATCTCTTTGAGTCATCAGCAAAACGTTGAAGGTACGAGTGGGCGCCAGAGACTTGCGCTCGTTGCCCGAGATGAGCTCGACATCGCTGCTCAGTAAGGTTGCCGGTTTTCATCCAGCAGTGTGAAGGTTACTGGGACTGTTTGCGGTTGCTCATTACGCAACATAGGGGAACCACAGGTTCGCAAAAACTGAAGTACCGCCTGCCGGGGCATTCGGATCGTCTATATCCGCTTTTATTGTTGCACTCGCTAACGGATCCCACGGGGCGAAGTTCCTGCGGAACGTGTCGCGAACCGCTGGCAGCGCATGTAAGCGATTTGTGATGCTGAGCGGCGTCTCGGCCTGGTAGTCCGAACAGGGTACATCTGTAGGCGGCTGGAGAAGCAGTCGCGCGCACGCGGTAGCGTCTGAACCGGTGATACGGGACTTGGAGGCGCCATTTCGTGAAGGGTTATTCGGGTTACCGGTGAGCAGGCACTGATTTTGGAACGTGAAGGAAAACTCAACGGATTGAGATCCAGGCAGGGATCGTGACAACTGCTAGGGAAAGATCTGGCACTGGAGGCTCAATCTCAAGAGCGACGGTGACGGCGCTGTAGGATATCAAATCCCGACAGGGTTACGATTCCTCTCGCCAGTTCGCCAGTTTGGATTTCCAGACCGTCAGTGGGTCCGTGAAACCGTAAGGTCATGTTCGGCGTCAGCACACAGCCGCCTCCGTGCGACGGCTGTCGAAACTGAGTTGTTGACCGCCAGGGTGCGATTTGTTCCGGTACGCGAAATAGCAAGTAGGTCAGGTCGAGCGATGGGGTGTTGACTCCGAGGTTGAAGAATTTCGCCACTTTGACCTGAGCATGTATGGAAAGGGCAAGCTTGACGGTGGTTTGGTACGTGACATGGGTCGTGAATCGCGATGGGTTTTCCTGCGTGTTGAACGGGTGTTCCCGCTTGCCGTCACCTGGTTGCCGTAACGTATTGCACGTTTCGTCGTAGTCCGCGCTTCGAGCGCTCCCTGAACACCGCCGTCGACGGTGAATCCGTCGATGTTGAAGGTGACCGGATATTGCAGGTGGACGGTCGGACCAAAGGAGATTTCGCCGCCGACTTTGGCGAGACCTGGTTAATTTCTTTCAGTTTGGGGACGTAGTTGGCGAGGTTGAGCGGCGCGGTCACCTCAGGTGTCGGCCTTTAGATTGGGTGTGACCGCGGTGCTGCTGCCCCGTCCAGGCCAAAGCTCGTCACGCCGGGTTTGGTTTCCTTCAGCTTTTCTGGACGTATCTTTGTTGAAGGAGCGCATTGGGCTTTTTGGTCAGCAAGTACTTAATCAGCTTGAACATCAGGGCCAGGAGATCGACCTTGAAGTCCTTGTCAATCGTGAAGGCGGTCTGCCAGGCAAAGCTCCACACCTTGTACCAGGGCCTGGGCAGGTAGATCTGAAGGTCAGCAGTCAGTCCACCGGAGACATATGCACCAACGAAGGCTCCGGCCTGCATGCACAGGCCGTCGTTGAAAGTCAGGCGTCAGTTGGCCCTGACTCGAGGTTGTTTTGTTGTCCTGTTTACAGTGACATTTCTAGAGAGGAACGCGAGGGCAGGGCCCGACTATTCCGAACCCGTATCCTCGCGTACACGCTGATGTTCAGGCGCGTGCAACACAATGAGGATTGGTACGTCAATGAGCTTGTAAGATCGCGATGAAGCGGAAATGCCCGCTCGCGCTGTTCCCAAGACCGGAAAAAGCGGAAGACCCATTACTAAGATCTAGCGGGATTTGACGTGCCGATCGGGATGGTGAATGGATGTGCCCATGCGAATTGCTCCTATTTGGGAATGCCAATCACCAAAGCTGTGATCACGTTACCGTCGGATCCGTAGGCTTGTTGGGGTCGAGCAGAAACTCTGCGGTAAAAACGAGGCGGCCGAAGGCATCGACCTGGGTAGAGTGCTGGCCGAACAAGATCTCGCTAATCATGAGCGTCGTCCGTCAGGAGCTCTGCCTCGGATGCGGCTCTCCGCTTTCGGCAGCACAACTTTCCGAATTCACGCCATCGGAAACGAAAAGCCGGGTTTTGCCGTTGCCCAGCATCTCTGTCCCGTACATTAAGCCAGTACTGCCGATACACGGTGCGCCTAAAGCGATCACCTGATTGCTGGCTGGCGCTGATCTGTGTGTCTCTCGTAATTGACGCGCCGATCCTCGCGAATAATAGCCAAGCGTCTCGACGTCGTTACTGCCTATCGTTGGCTCGAATGTGCCGTCGTGAGTGACAAACGCTACATCCTGCAGCCGGTCGACCCTCGGACCGAAAAAGGTCTGCGCCGCTGGTGATGTTACGTTGCGACGCCAAATTGGGCGACATCAGTTCCGGAGAAGCGGCGACGAGCTCTTGTTGGTTGGCGCTGCTTGTGTATTTCCTGCGATCAGGGCGGTGCCGGAACGCGTGACGCCGGGATCCAGGCTTCTGGCGGTTATTTGGGCGGCAAACGCGATTGCGTGCCGCGAGATCGACGAGACCAACAGATTCAACTACTGCGGAACCGAAGGGAAGCATGTCGCCGGTCTGCAGCAGGACTCGCCCTCTCGCTGGTCGCGCCGAGCGAGGTCGCGATGAGGGCTTGCGAACCGGCAAAACCGGAGACATTGCCGTCTGGCGATTGTGTCGTGGCGGCTGCAAGCAACAGGTTTTCGTCATTGTCTAAGGCCACGTCGCCAAAATCCCCGCCGTATAAACTGTCTTGTCGGGAACCGGATCGCCAAATCGGATGATCCGGGACCATGCGCCGGTGCTATTGCCGTGGGGCCGGTATAGATATACTCCCGGCGAGTTCGCGACGTCAATGGTGTCGGACGACTCGATCGGGCTCAATGGTTGTCACATACTCCCCGAGGGCATTGCACGCGCCCGTCCCGATGTGACCGGGTACGATGATCGTGCTATCGACGTTGCAGTGTAAGTCCCCTCGATGGCAATCGGGAGCACCCTCTGTACGACCGGAGGGATCTGGCTGAAATTGATCGCCACCTCAAAGACGGCCAGGCGGTGAGCCATACGGGGGCTTTGTGTTCCGTGGACGTAAACGTAGCCAATCCCTGTGCCAGACAGTGGAGATGCCATCATCACAGAGCCTGTGATATCGCCCAACTGGTTCGGCGATTCCGCCGAAGTCGTCCTCCTTGGTTGGCGCTGAGGACACGGTAAAACTTGTAGCCGTTCGGCATGGATCCGAGGGCTTGCCCTCGCGCGGTTCCGTGCCCGAGGAGCGATACCCCTCCGAGCACCCCGCCGATTCTCTTCAGGGCGTCGCGCCGGCTCGATTTGTTGGTCGTGTTACTCATTGCGTACAATCCTCACTTTGGACCCTGGAATCCCGTCCGATCGGTACGGCTTTGGAATCTAAGTACCTGTGCATTGGGAGCTGCTATCGTTTGCTCGGGTGTGGGTAAGTAAGAATTTGGCTTATGATTCATCTTTGCCCTGGGCGTTAGCTTACCTACCGATTGGAATGGTGATTTTTTCAGGCAGACATCGGCTCTTCCACCAGCGTGTAAGTGCCAATTTGAGTCGTGAGCGAATGAGGGCCTGCAAATCACCTTTCCTTGATGCGGCGTCATGCCGTCAACCTCAATAGGGCGAGCAGCCTCGGAATCGTTCAAAAATTTCTCGAGAATTTTTTTGGTGCGGAAAGAATCGCGCCATAATCGAAGATGCCAGGCCATGAGCCATACTGGCCGCTTCGTGTTTCGTGGACGTAAACGTAGCCAACCCCCGAGCCACACAGTGGAGATGCCATCATCACGGAGCCTGTCATATTTGCCAAACTGGTTCGTGGTTGAACCGAATCTTCACTGTTCGTTGGCGGTGAGGACACGATAAAACCAGCCGTTCGGCATGGATCCGAGGGCTTACCCTCGTGCAGTTCCGTGCTAGGGCCGCATCTCCCAAGTTTAAGGATGTCGCGCCAAACCGATTTGTGGGTGGTACCACTCATTGCGTACCGGAACCTTACCTGCCCCGTGGAAGCGTCTGGGTATTGATACTATCGCTTGCTCAGGTTTCCGTCAATGAAAAAGTGCTCCTTTGCGCAAACTGGCTTATTGTTAGCGTTCGTCCGGTATGCTTGTGTACAGCGCGACGGGAATGGTGATTCTTCATGCACACGTCTCGCAAGGCGCAGTGACCGCAATCGTCCTCGATCACGCCGGAAACTTTTGCCAGACGGGTACTGCCGGTAGATTGCCGCTGGTCCGTGTTCGGCTTCAATCGGTGTATCAAAGCCTCGAAGAGACGAATCGACCAACATCGGCTCCATCTCGGCGGGTTTCCACGCGGCGCTTCCCAGTTGTGCCAGATACGGCCGTGAGTCACCCACGTTACTGAGTGAAGGTTTGTTTTTCCGATCTGCTCTCGAGTCAGCGACGAATCGGACTGGCCGGACCGCGAACGGAGGGCGCCGAAGAATCAGCGCAGGACTCCCCGCGTAAGAAAACAGCAGAAACGCTACTTACAGAAAATCGTGGACACTACCACGGGCTGCTAGACCCCGTGGAAGCCAAGCGTCAGCGCGGGTCTCATGACTTTTGAATGATTTTTACTCTTCCGGTCCCCAGGTCGTACACGCCCGATTCGACACGCAGCGTTTTGGCTTTGATCGCGTCGCGAATCACCGGAGATGAGGTTCGCAGAAAGTCCGCCTGCGCCACCGCGTTGAGTTCGATTGCCTTATTGAGATCTCCACCTGCTTTCGATACTCCCGCGTGCAGTTTTTGATAAAGCACACTGATCTGACCGGGGACGCTGTCGCCTTTTATGGCCGCCTTCACCGCGCCGCACGAGGTATGACCCAACACAACGAGCACCTTCAACCCGAGAACCGCCACCCCATACTCCAGGCTCCCTATGATTTCCGGTGTCACGATGTTACCGGCCACACGGGTTACGAAAATCTGGCCGATCGTTTGGTCGAATACCAGTTCCACCGGGACCCGTGAATCCGCGCATGAGAGAACGCCGGCAAACGGTTCCTGCTTGTCCACCGTGTGATTGCGCAGAATCTGCAGATCGTGCTCGACGGACGTAAAGCGGTTCGCGGCGAATCGGTCATTGCCGGACATCAGAGTGTGAAACGCTTCATCCGGCGTCATTTTAGACTGTGCTACGGCGCGTCTGGAGAGGATCGCCGCGCCAAGGATTTGTCCAATCAGGGTCCTTCTTCTCACCATTTCATTACTCCGGTCGGTAGTTCGTTATTGGGGCACGGATTCCAATTGTTGTGCACAAGTCACGAAATGTCAAGCACACGGAGCGCGCGCGGCTGCGCCTGATCTTCGAAGGATTCGACATCACGAATCGGGCGAACTTCGCGGGTGTGCAGAACAATCAGTATGCGTTCCGGGCCGGCGTGTTCACGGCGAATACGAATTACCTCCAGAAGCCGACGATACAGTCGGCGGGGGCGGGTCGCGGGTCTTCCAACTGGCGGCGAAGGTCACTTTCTGAGCACGATATGATGGTCGGCCATGCGGTCCTTACTTGTCCTGACGCTGGCTGCGCCTCTCGTGGCGCAGACACCCGAACCGAAAATCACCCGGAATGTACGTGTTCGGCGATAGCTACTCCGACAATGGCGCCGGGTACGTGGACGGGGACGGTCCGACCGCCGTGGCGTATCTGGCGAAGCGGCTCGGGTTTGAGCTGAAGCCGGCGACGAAGGCGACCGCGCCGTCGGACAATCTCAATTTCGCCGTCAGCGGCGCGCAGACGGGCCGGGGCGCAGGGCGGAAGGTGAAGGACGCGCTGCTGGGACGCGGAATGGTCGAACAGGTGGACGATTTCGGGTCGCGCGTGCGGTCGCAGCAAGTGACGTTCGATCCGAAGGCGACGCTGTTCTATCTCGCGGGCGGCCTGAACGACGGACGGCTGACGAGCAACCTGACGGTGACGAATCTCGAAGGCGAGATTCGGAAGCTATACGACGCGGGAGCACGACGGTTCCGGGTGGCGCTGCTGCCGACCGCGATCCCGGGGTTCAGCGCCGTGGGAGAGCGGCTGAATCCGGAGTTTTGGAAGATTCCGGACGATATCCGGAAGGCGCTGCCGGACGCTGAGATCGCGCTCAGCGACTGGGGACCATTCTTCGACGAGGTAATGCGCAACCCGTCGCGATACGGGATCGAGAATACGATCGACAAGTGCGCCGGGCGGGCGATTTTCAATGAGGACGCCACACCCTGCGCGAAGCCTGCGACGTATTATTACTACCACGCCGAGCATCCCTCGACCGCGGTGCACAGGGCGGTCGGGGACATGTTGTACGACGAGCTTACTTCCCGGCGGTGCTGCGGCCAATCCAGGCAATGAAGTCCTCGGGGTGCTAGTCGGCTCTGTGGCCGGCGTCCCAATAGAGCAGCGCGTTGACGTTCTTTGAGGTGCTGCGCTTTTTTATGTACTGACTATTCAGGAGTTTGGCCTCTTTTATGATGTCAAAGGTCCCTTGGCAGACAACAGTCGTCAAGTCGACGCCATGGTAAAGAATATACACAGGAGATTTTGTTTGATGACCACCCTCATGCGACACCCGTTAATACTTTTCACAGTTGCTTTCCTGGTGATGTGGGCCTCGGCATGGGCGGGTACCCGACTTCGCGGAATGAGGCGAGTCGTGGATAATGACGGGCGCAAGGATCTCGGCACCGTCCAAGGTGCTGCGCTTACGCTGCTAGCCCTGTTGATCGGATTCAGTTTTTCCATGGCCGTGGGGCGGTACGATCAGCGGAAGAACTATGAGGAGGCGGAGGCGAATGCAATTGGCACGGCGTACCTTCAGGCCGACCTGTTACAGGCGATTGACGCAGCCCGACTTCGCCAACTGTTGAGAGCCTACATTGACCAGCGCATCTCGTTCTACATGACTGTTGATGATGCGCATCAGCTTGACCAGATCAACACCTCCACATCGGTTTTACAACACGACCTCTGGTCCGTCGTTCGGCCGATAGCCATAGCTTCGCCATCGCCAATAACTGCCCTACTGGTTTCGCGGATGAACGACGTGTTGAACTCGGAAGGATACACCCAGGCAGCTTGGTGGAACCGAATACCGGCTGCAGCCTGGCTCCTCATGGTAATCATTGCCATCACCTGCAACGCCCTGGTCGGGTACAACACACATCAACTTACGGGCAAATTCAGAATAGTTTTCGTCCTACCGGCGATCGTATCAGTCGCATTCTTTCTGATTGCCGACGTGGAGAGTCCGCGCAGGGGCATGATCCACGTCGCGCCGGAAAACCTGATGCGCGTAGCCAACTCTATGCGACCGCAATAGTCCTACACTACATAGGTTAAACGTAGATTCCAAAAGCGAATTTGTTGCTCGTTCAGTCGACTCACGCGCAACTCGATTCAAAACGCTTCAACGCGGCAGTCCCGTCGCGGACGTGACCTGGTGCGGTACCCAAACGACCTCTAGCAGCTTTGGGCGGACATATTCACCCTCCGGTGAGGGCGGTCCCCTACGGTCTCCACGCGCGCCTGGCCCATAGCGAGCAACAAAATAGCGGCGCAAGGTGACGCCAGCGATTCCGAAGCCTCCTGCTCCACCGTTTCCGATGTCGTGTCGGTTCGGGTCCGCGAGTAGCTGAGCGATCCGCCAGCTTGAAGACTTTGGTCAGCCCCGGCGTCAAAATATCAATGTTCCCACTCGCGCTCGCCTTCGGGCAAAGCTCGCCGCTAGAACGTAATCGCCACACCCAGCGTAATGCGATGTTGGCGAAACTTACCGGACGGGCGCTCGCGGGTCACGTCGTAGTCGTAAGAGGGAGCGAACTCGGCGGCTGTTCCGTGTACGTAACTGTCGCGAATGAACTCCGGATTCCTGCTCTACGTTTCGCGGGAATCAAGGCGCATGGTAATCCGCGGGTGCACGCGGAACTTGATGCCGGCGCCGTATTGCAATCCGAGTTGAAAGATTCCGCCACCATCCAAAGGTGCCGTACGGCCGAAGTCGAACGCGGCTTTCAACACCCCGATATTTTGCAATCCCAGTCTGAATGCTCTCGGGGCCTGCTTTACTGGTGCGTCCGTCAGGTGGATCAACTGAAGTGCAGGGCCAACGGCGAGATAGGGCCGCCATCGGGATTCGCGCGAGCGCGCATGCACCAGCAGATTGTATTCGAACTGTCTCGTCGCCAAGCCGACTCCGTACGTTTAATAGCCCAGATTCTCGTCAAACACGACCTGGGATTATTTTGCATCCACCGCGAGGAACAGCTTCAACGCCGACACCCGGCGCGTGTCCGTGCGCTCCAGGCCGTGTTTGATCACGACGGGGCAGATCTCTACTACACCGCCACCTTCAATCTGATCGCGTCGTTAGGCGCATGGACCAGATCCTGCTTGGTGCCAAGATAACGCTCGGTCGTCTGGACTGACGCGTGACCGAGGAGTAATTGAATCTGCTCAAGCTCGCCTCCCGCCGCGCGGCAGAGCTTGGCGCAGGTCCTTCGAAGGTCGTGCGGCGCGATGCCCGGAACACCGGCAGTCGCCGCGTATTGTTGGAGCAGTTGCCAGACGACTTTCTCGCTCATGCATTCACCTTGGACCTGATCCCCTCGGTTGACTGGGCGGAATGCGAATCCATCAAAGAAGCTTGCTCCTTCGGTCCAGGCGTCGATCGCAACTTTGACCCAGGTCGGCATCGGAATTGTACGAACACGGCCCTGCTTACCGATAAGGTCCACGATGCACCAGCGATTGTCCCGTTGCTGGATGTGCCCGAGCGTAAGCGCCGCCGCCTCAGATCGCCGCAAGCCGCAACCGAGCAGGACGGCCAGCATGGCACGATCCCGTAGACCCTTCTTCGTGGAAATATCAGGAGCATTCAAGAGCGCTTGTGCTTGCCGCATCGACAACCAGTTCCCAACCCGCACGCCTTTGGACTTGACGCCTTTGACGCGAGCGATTCCGGCGGCCAGTTCCGGAGCCAGCAGACCGTTGTCAGCCGCTTCGACCGCGAGTTTTCGAACTGCCGTGATCCGCACGTTGATTGAGACCGATCCGAGGCCGCGGGCTTCAAGGGTGACGCGCCAAGCATTCACGGTGGCCTTCGTGAAGCCCGACCGCGGTTCCAAGCCATACCATTCGATGAACTCGTCCAGCCCGAGATTGTAGACCCGGCGGGTAATTGGGGAAGAAACGCTATCCAGAACAAGTGCCTTCAATCTCTGCCAGTCCGCCGCCCGGTTCGCTAATACCAACTCATTCATCTAGTACTTACTTGCATAAATCAGAGTAACGACGCTTTGGTGCCGACGGAAGCACTACCGCCTTGGTCCATTCGAAAGGCGTAGCCGTTGCTGTATACGCTCGCACGAATCGATCGATGGCCTGGCGCAGTTGGCCGACGGCGGTGCAACTGAGATTCTTCAACGCCTGGCGACTCAGGATGCTGAACCATACTTCCACCATGTTCAACCACGATGAGTACGTCGGGATAAAGTGGAAGCGCACCTTGGGATGCCGCGCCAGCCAGCGGTCGTGCTTGGGCTTGTGCGTGTTGAGATTATCCAGAATCACGTGGATCTCCTGGTCGGGGTGTCCGGCGATCACATCATTCATGAAATCGAGAAACTCCCTCCGCCGCCGTCGGGGATAATGACCGACCTGTACCTGTCCGGTGGCCACTTCCAGGGCAGCAAACAACGTACTCGTGCCGTGACGTTTGTAGCAGTGGCTGAACCCATTCAAGGCCTTTCCATTAGGCAGCCGCAGCCAACCCTGTGCTCTTTCCAGCACCTGGATATGCGGTTTCTCATCCACGCACAAGACGATGGCGTTTTCCGGCGGACTCAGGTACAAACCCACTACATCGGCCGCTTTCGGCCCGAACTCCGGATCTGTGGAGATACACCAACTGCGTCGGCGCTGGAGCTGGATCTTGTGCTTTCGCAACACTCGCCACACCTGATCATCGCTCACGTCGCCCAGCGATTGAGCCAGTAGTCGGCCATTCCACTGGCTGTATCCCTCCGGCGGGTCGCTATCCAGCAGAACCAGAATCCTCTTCTCAGCTTGATCATCGTACGTCTTGGGCTTGCCCGATCGCGGGGCGTCCTGCAATCCAGCCAGACGATCACGGCTGAACCGCTGTCTCCACTTGGAGACACGAGCCAACCGTGTCTTCAGCCGGCGGGCGATTTCACGGGCCGAGAGGCCCTCTGCGGCCAATAGAATCACGCGTGACCGCTCGACCATTCGATGCTCTCCCGCACTGGAACGGGACCACTCCGTCAGGGCCGCCCGCTCCTCATCGGAGAGAAGAATGCGCGTTGCAGCTTGGGGCATAGCCCATTCTGCAATGTTCCTCTAATTAATGCAAGTAAATACTAGGGCGTTCGCGACCGTGGCCGGTGGCAACCGAACGTGTCGCATCACCTGCGTAAACAAATCAGCCGAAGAACCAGTTTCCCCGCTTCGATCCGCGCGTAGTGATCGGGCCCGCCGTTTAGAAGCACGCCTCTCACCACAAAGATCTTGCGCGCTTGAAACGCGTCCTTGATTGCGCCGATATTGCCGTTCCTGTGGCCGGAATCCGGATCGGCGCGACCATGGCAGGACATGATAAAAACGTTGGTCATGCTGGATACGCTAGACGGTTTTCGTTTCCATACGCGCTTCGGCCCCTATCTCATCAAAGTGGAGGCGAGAGTTGCACCGGGAAGACGGTCCCACGACTGAGAGCGGAATCCTGGGACCCTCGCAAGGTCAACATGGTCCTATCAAAAAATTCAGTATCAAGTTCGGTCTACAGGAGCTTTCCAACCAATCGTTTTGACAAACTTTAGGCGACGACTGCAAGGAGCATATCGACGACGACAATGCCACGGGCATACTTCATCGTACCTATCGAGGCTGACCGTTAACCATCCTAGTTTGCAGGCGCTATAGCGTTCTTGGAGCACCCCTCAGCAAAGAGCCGTGATGAGCCATCCCAGGTGAGAAAGGGGTCGTTTTGATATTCTTACCGAAGGCTCTGTCGAGCTTGGACGGCAGGGGGAATATGGCAACCTTTCCTGTGCTTCGGATCGGCAAAAAGAGTATCCGGGTCGCGCTGGCCGTGGCCGCGCTTTCCGTAACGCTCTCCGCGGGAACCAACGTATGGACCAGCATCGGTCCAGAGGGCGGGATTGTACGAAGTCTTGCGGTTGACCCGCAGAATCCTTCCACAGTCTACGCTGCAGCACCCGCCTCCGGTATCTTAAAGACGACCGATGGAGGCGCTAGCTGGACCCGGCTCGGTTCAGCACCGACACCTGAATCCTTCGGCTTAATATCCCTGGCGATCGATTCCAAAGGTACCGTGTACGCAGCAGGCTGCCCTGGTGATCGTGTCTTTAAGACCACGGATGGGGGAGCGAGTTGGAGCGCGATCAACCTCCGGCTCGATCCGTTCCACGGGTGCTTACAGTCATTAGCGATCGATTCCCAAAATCCCGGCACTCTTTATGCGGGCGGCCCCGGTATATTCAAGACGACGGATGGCGGATCGAGTTGGACGCAGGTGAACTCCAGCTCCGGCATTTCGGTGCTGGCGATCGATCCGCAAAATCCCGAAACGATCTACGCGCTCGGCGCCACCGCCCCCACCAGCTTCGACGTCCCTGCCGGGTTGCTCAGGAGCACCGACGGGGGCGCCAGTTGGAGTTCCGGGCCAATGCCGCGATTCCGCAACGGGCAACCACTATACATCCTCACCTTGGCCGTTGACCCGCAAACCTCAGGCACGCTCTATGCGGGCGGCCAGGGGCAGGACCAGATCTTCAAATCCACTGATGGAGGAGTGAGTTGGAGCGACGCGAGTTTTGGGCTGCCGCCCGCACCTCCGCCCACGGCCGGCTACGATCTGGTGTCTTCGTTGGTCGTCAGTCCTCAAAATCCGGCCGTGATTTACGCGCTGGTCATTCAGGTGGGAGGCAATGGGTCTAGCTTCTTTCTGGCCACTAGCACGGATGGAGCAGCCAGCTGGACCGCGGCGGCCGTTGCCATCCCCGGGCTCTTCAGCGACATTCCCCGCCTGATGCCCGATCCGCAAACGCCAGGCACACTCTATTTAGCGGCACCCGGCGGAGTGCTCAAGACCACCGATGGCGGCGGGCACTGGAACTTCGCAAACTCAGGTCTGCGAGCGTTAGGTGTCAGATCTGTTCTAATCGACTCCCCGAGCGGCGTCCTCCTCGTGGCCAACGATGCAAACATGCAGGTATCCTCCGGCACCTCACTCTTTGAGAGCACCGATGGTGGAGCGAGCTGGGTTGCGGCAGGCGGCGGGCTGCCTCCTTTTGTCGGCCTTCCTGTAGCTGACCCGCAAGACTCTCACACACTTTACCTCTGGAGCGCGCACGACGCCCACAGCATTGGATTGTTCCAGAGCACGGACGGTGGGGGAAGGTGGACTCAAATCTCAACCGTCACAGGCACGCAGAGCTTTGGCGTTGCCTTCGCCATCGCTCCGCAGAACCCGGACGTCATGTACGCCGGTTTTCTTAAAGATTGCATCGGGATCTGTGATCCCAAAATCTCCAAATCGACCGATGGCGGGTACACTTGGACCGAATCTCAGTTCTCGCTGACGAGGCCGGGATGCTGTTATTGGGTTTCGGCAGTGGCGATCGACCCGCAAGACCCCGATATCGTCTACGCCGGTACAACTTCTGGCGGGGACGGTACCGGCAGCGGCCTGTGGAAGAGCGAAGATGGAGGCGCGAGCTGGGTGAATCTGATGTCTGGCGACATCAATTTCATCCGTGTAGACCCGCGAAATCCAGGCACAATCTACGTGCAGCGCGGCCCATTGTACAAGAGCACGGACGGAGGCCGGACATTCGTCGAAACGCAGACCGCAAACTGCGGCGCATTCGTGATCGATCCGCAAAACTCCGCTACGCTCTACTGCAGTGCAAACGACGTTCTCCGGAGCACAGATGCCGGCGCAAGCTGGAGTGCAGTGGGCTCCGGACTGGCCGGCTCCGTCCGTTCCCTGACCATTGATCCACGAGATCCGACAGAACTGTACGCCGGAACCTCCGGTGGGCTTTTTGTCATCGATGTTGGGCCTTCGACATCCTCACAGACCGGTACCCGTAGGTTGCGCCCTTAAACCCGCAGATTTCCCGGGAGCGCTGGCCGCACAAGTGTGCCCCAGCTAGGAGCCTGTCCGAGTAATCGACAAGTTCGCGGGTACGAATGGAACAGAACCGGTACATAATGTTTTATGCCAAAGGGCTACCGAACCTACCTGCCGGAGCAAGACCTACTGTTACCGCCAAGTTTGCGCCAATGGCTTCCTGACAATCATTTGGTGTACTTCGTCAGCGATGTGGTGGACCAACTCGATCTCTCAGCCATGCACGCGGTGTATGAGGAGGAGAAGCGAGGGCAACCGCCGTACGATCCACTACTGATGACGAAGTTGTTGGTGTACGGCTACTGCACGGGAGTGTTCAGCTCGCGGAGGATTCAGAAGCGGTTGCAGGAGGACATTCCGTTCAAAGTGTTGACGGCGGGCAATGAACCGGACTTCCGGACGATCTCGGACTTTCGCAAGATCCACATCGAGACGCTACAGAATTTGTTCGAACAGGTCTTGGCGATGGCGCTGGAGTGTGGGGCGATCAAGCTGGGCCGGGTATCGCTGGACGGGACGAAGTTGAAAGCCAACGCCAGCAAACACAAGGCAATGAGCTACAGCCGGATGAAAGAAAAACAACAGCAACTCAAGGAAGAAGTGAAGCAGTTGCTGGAGCAGGCCGCGGCCGCCGACGAGCAAGAAGACCGGCAGTACGGAAGCAAGCGGGGCGACGAGTTGCCGGAAGAACTGCGGCGGCGCGAGACCCGGTTGGCCAAGATCAAGCAGGCCAAGAAAGTCGTCGAGCAACGGGCGCGGGATAAAGCAGCCGAAGAAGGCAAGAACGTGGAAGAGGCCAAGCTGGCCAAGCCGGACGATCAGGATCAATACAACTTCACCGACCCGGAGTCGCGCATCATGAAGGGCGGCGATGGATTCGTGCAGGGCTACAATGCGCAAGCGGCTGTGGAGCCGACCTTGCTGCTGATCGTCGGGCAAACGGTGACAGAAGCAGCCAATGACAAGAAGCAACTGAAGCCGATGGTGGAACTCATCGAACAACAGTCGGGGCAGCGTCCGGAAGCGATTCTGGCCGACAACGGATATTGCTCGGAGGAGAACCTGGATTACTTGGAATCGGCTGGTCAGCCGGAGCGTAAGGTCGAGGGGTTCATCGCGACAGGCAAGCAAAAGCATGGCGAGCATCGCGTCCCCGCCAAGCGAGGTCCATTGCCGAAAGACGCGATGAGGGTGGACCGGATGAAGCAGAAGCTGAAGACCAAGGTGGGCAAAGCTGTCTACGCAGCTCGCAAGTGTGTTGTAGAACCGGTGTTCGGGCAGATCAAGCAGGCACGTGGATTCCGCCAATTCTTGCTACGCGGAAAAGAGAAAGTGAAAGGTGAGTGGGCGCTGGTGTGCCTGACGCATAACATTTTACGGCTGCACGCGACGATGCAGTATTGACGAGGGGCATCAGGGAATGATTTTCGCTCAAACTTACACCTCCAAGCGGTCCTGGAGCAACATCGGCCGCCGCGACGTCAACCCTGGCTGGCTAGCGAAGATTTCATGCTACCCAAGCGCATGGTTTCTAAGCGCTTCACGTCGCTTTACTCGGACAGGCTCCTAGGCGCGCGGCTCGTCGGAAGTCTTCGCGGTGAGCGGGAATTTCCGAGGCTGCCCGCCTTCATTTTGGCTTTATTCTCGTCCGCGATTTGCCTCAGCGTCTTCTTTCTTTGACTGATGTCCGCTGCGTTTCGCAGTATCTTCCGGTCCTCTTGCGTCATTTGCATTCATTGGCACTTCTCCACTTTTGTACCTTATCCTTAATTGAAAATGGGACGCCCCGCCGTTTACCGCGCGAACAATGCCAATACCGAAGCCAACTGGACAAAAAGATGGGGAGAAAGTAAATACGATATCTTCTCCCCCTTGCAATGCAAACAAGTTGAATGAAGGAAACGAAACACCTTCAAGAGTGATATCGGCATTGTTCTCCTAAATTCCTAGTGGCCAAGCGAAAAAGTATTTTTTCTGCAACAAAACGGGACAGTGACCGCAAACGCTTCTAAACGCATTCCTGATGTGCCACGGCCCTCGCGCCGCGATTCAACGCCGCCGCGCCGCGCTGGCCGCGCGAACCCGCCTGCGTTTACCCCAGCTGCCTTCCGCCCGCTATCTGCCTAAGGAAATCAGCCGAAGAAACAGCGTCCCCGCCGCGAGCCGGGCGTCGTGGTCGGGCCCATTTCATCGGTACTGACTCTTCTGTACCGGAACGAATTAAGATCGAATAGTATCCGTTTCGACCGAACCCATCTTTATGTACTGAATCCTCCGTACTGGAACAGTTAAGTCCCAATAGTTCTATCAGTTACGAAATTCTCATGCTACGATTCAGTCTGATGAACAATCAACCTTTTTCCCGTTTAGTCTTTTTACGAGGCAGTAAAGGAGAATTTTTATGAACCATTCCCGACTCACCAAAGCGGCTGTCGCACAGCGCGTGCCGTTGAAAACCATGCGGGAGAACGTAATGAAGGACTACCCTCGTACCTGTCTGGCGTTGGAGGACTTCTTTGCCCTCCAGGACCTCTGCGTTCAGAACGAGATGAACCGGCTGGCGATGCGCAAGAGGGCGGCCGATCTGCTGTTGCTCGCCTCTACGGTCGGAGATAACTTCGATAAAAAGGGCGCGCGTCTCGTTGTTCGCTTCGCGCTGGCGGTCTCGAAACGACGCCGGCAGGCGGCGCGATAATCTTGCGTTACAACCTGGAGATCGAATATGAAAGGTTGCAATCTACGCTAGCTCGGCGATTAAGGCTCCGGCGATGATGTAGCTCTTCGCGATTCGATTTGCGGTTAGGCCTGGCGGCTGGCCCGCGCCTGCAGGCGGGTTTGATACCCTCGCCGCGATTCCCGCCGCCGCCCGCGTTGGCCGGCGCAAACACCGGGAGCCGCGTTTACGAAGTAGGAAGCGCATTCACAGGAATGCTGCTAGGCTTGGACCACCATGTCTGCTCAATCTGGAGATAAAGCTCGTTTCAATCGAATGCGAAAACGCAAGGCCATTCAAAGAGCTGCCATGCGCAAATTACGCGTTCCCACCCATATAGTTATTGCTCCTTCAGTTTAGGGCGGGTTCTTCCGTACAACCCTCCTCTGCGCTTGTCGTCGCGCGCTTGGCTTGTCGCTTTGTGTCACTGCCGAATGACGAAACTCCGCACATCCATTAGTCTGCAACTTCGATCATCATCCGCGTTCAACGCCGCGGCCTCTGTGACCAGGTCTCGTATCGCGCCTTGGAACGCACCCTTCGCCGCGCCGCGATTCGGCACCGCCACTCGATGTTGGCCGCACGAACGCCGGGCGACCCGTTCGCGGCCCGTGGCCGCTGGCACGGCGTTATCACCGCCGTGAAGAAACCAGCTGATAAACAGCTTCACCGCTTCGAGCCTGGCGTAGTGATCCGGACCGCCGTCCACGAGTACGCCTTTCACCAAAAAGCTCTTCCGCGCTTGAAACTCCGTCCTCGATCACGTCCAAGAAGAGCCTGCTCAAGCGTTCGCGGTGCTGCGCGAGCAGCTCCGCGATGAGGTGCGCGTGCTCGGCGCATTCGCTTCCCGGCTCGCCCATGAACTCGCATGGCCCTCGCCTCGCGGGAATTCGCCGCCACGCCGAACGTTGGCGGCGCGGGTACTGGGCGCCAACCTGATGCGACTACCTCAGCAAATTGGTTCGTGTCAGTGTACTACTGGAATCTGACCACTCTTAGCCCCCTCAGGGCCCAGACGTGATGTCCGCTAAAGCTCGCGCCGCAGCGCCGCACCGCGATGGATCGCTTGGAACTTCGTCCGGGTGCCGGCGGCCACGGCCGCCACGAGCCAGGTCGAGCACCCGCTGGCACAAAGTCGGCTCCGGAAGGTTACGGGAATAGCGCCCAGGACAAATTAGCCAGCGCTATCACGTAATCTCGGAAGCTACTGGGGTTGGGGACCCTCGGCAGTTCTCAGATTCATTTCGTGAGTACGCCTTGAATCGGTCCACGATTCGCAGCCGCGATCTCATCCCGCGACATCGCGGACTGCCGACCCGTTTAGTGCTGGCTCAAGCTTCTGGGATTCACCATTGCTCTTGCTTCGAAACTGCGGAACGCACGAGCGATTGCCTCCTACCGCTGTGGAAACCGTCTGGTAGGACACGACACTAAAACTTGTAGGTTTGGCATTGTTTCAGTGATGTTACAATCTAGTATCAGACGGCTGTCAGTCTGAAATTTGGTCCACCTTGACGGTTTCCGTCCCCGTCTGACCCACACGCTGGCGACCTCATTTGGGAGCATTTCTGTGCCAAAACAGTACGTCGGACATCTTTCCTCCCGCGATCCTTTGCATCCGTACTTAGTGCACGATATCCTGCCGCAAATGGGCGTCCACGACAGACAGGTTGACTTTCGCGTCTTCAGCATGAAGCACAGCAAAGTCTATCTCTACGAGGAGTGCCACACCCGCACCCAGGTGGTCGGCAAGTTCTTCGTAAGCAACGGCCAGGATACGGGCGAGGCCATCCAGCGTATGCGGCGGGAATTCGACAATCTGCAGATCCTGCGCGGTTATGGCTTGGCAGGTTATCCGCATCTCGTTGTACGCCCGCTGGGCACGAATGCCTGGCTGAACAGTATTTTGGTGGAGGAATATTCTCAGGGAATCCCATTAAGCGCCTTCGTCCATAGCGCGATCCACCAGGGGCAGTCCCAGCCGCTCTTCGAAAAGCTGACCGCCCTGGCTTACTTCCTGGCGACCCTGCACAACCGCACTGCCAACGGGCAGAGCGTGGATTTCCACGAGGACTGCGCCTACCTGGACCGCTTGGTCGGGAAGCTGCAAGCTAAGCAGGTGATCGGCGCCTGGGACGTAGACGAACTGCATTGGTTGCGCGACCGATGGCGGGAGAAGCCGCGCATGTGGGAGGATAACCAAGTGATCGTCCATGGCGATGCCACCCCCAGCAATCTGCTGTTCGGCCGCGGTCTCGGTGTTATTGCGATTGACTTGGAACGGATGAAGTGGGCCGACCGCGCCTTCGATCTCGGGCGGATTGCCGGAGAGTTGCAACACTATTTTCTGCAGGGCAGGGGGAACAAGCACGCCGCCGAGCCTTTCATTGGGCACTTTCTCTGGGAATATGCGTGCCATTTCCCGGACCGCGACCGTGCGTTCCGCTCCGTCACCGGCCGTTTGCCCTTCCAGATGGCTCTCACGCTCCTGCGCATCGCGCGAAACTCCTGGGTGAGCGCTCCCCACCGCCGGCGACTCGTGGAAGAAGCGAAAATCATTTTGCGGACGCCGTGAATGGACATTCGCGCCCTCCTTTTTGATGTCAACGGAACCCTGATCGACATCGAAACCGATGAACGGATGGAGGAGGCCTACCGCGCCATCGCGCACTTTCTCACCTATCAGGGCATCGCGTTGCACCGTGGCGAAGTGCGTGACTTGTACTTCCGGATCATGAAAGAGCAGTTCGCGGCGAGCGAAGAAATCTATCCCGAGTTCGACGTGGTTGCGATTTGGCGCGAAGTGTTACGCCGGTATGCCACCGAGTACACCCGATCTCTCGGACCGGATAAACTCCGACAGATACCGCTGCTCCTGGCCGAACTGCAGCGCGGGATTTCCCGCAAACGGCTGGTGGCTTATCCGCAAACGCAGGAGATTCTGGCTCAGCTGAAAATGTGTCTCCCGCTAGCGATAGTTTCCGATGCGCAGACCGCCTATGGCTTACCCGAACTTCGCGCCGCCGGCCTTGCCAGCTTCTTCGCGCCCATCATCATCTCCGGCGACTACGGCTATCGTAAGCCCGACGCACGCCTGTTCCAAGCGGCCTTGAGCGAATTGCAGGTGCGTCCGGAAGACGCGATTTTCATTGGAAACGACCGCTTTCGGGATATCCAGGGAGCACGGCAGGTCGGTATGAAGACGATCCTGTTCTGCCCGCAAGGCAACTCTGGTGGACCTTCCGAAACCGAACCGGACTATATCCTCTATGAATACGCCGACCTCCCTCGTGCAATCAAATTCTTCACCGCCCAATAACAGTTGAGGCCGAGAGGCGCTCCAAAACGAGTTTAAGCTTGCTCCAGGCGCGACCACCCCGATAGGCGGAGTCTGGTGTTTCTCTCACAGTCAACGTTATGAAGTAATATCGGAAGCTAGTTCCGGTCAACCTTCGCAGCCCCGCAATGGAGCTCATGGGCGACGGCAGCGGGACAATCTCTCGGCGGTGTTTGAGGGATTTGACGCTGGGAACTCGACTCCGAAGTCTGGGGCGGGTACAATTTTAAGCACAGTGCCCGCAGCAACATCAACAAGAACTCAGTAACTTCCTATTTCAGTATGCCCGGGCGGCGAAATCGGCAGACGCAAAGGACTTAAAATCTATGCGAGCCCGTTTTAGGATCGGTCGACTAAACCCTTGACGTTTCATCTATCTAGCGTAATATCAATCGGTTAGAGGATAAACTGACTCCGAGTCCCACCACGTCACACCTGTTGAAACTAGACGCCACTCCCCACAAAATCCCCCACAGTGGAAAGGCTGTTTTGGCGGTGTTGATCCGGCGGGCCCGGCCGGCGCGGTGGGTTGACTCTGAAACTTTCATATTCGCGGCCAGCCCTTCCCGCCAGAGTCCTACCATCCTTACTGTGACTCCGATGTGCTTGGCAATCTGGCCATCGCTCAATTTGGCAATAAGGCGTATCACGAGACGTTGTGCCACACGAGACGCGCGGTCGAGACGGTCACAGATGGATAGGTCGAGCGCATCCAGGTGCGAGCATCTCGTTCGGCCGTTTCTTGCGCATCGAAAACATGGCTTGAGTAACTAGCGGTCATATCCCGCTCCCACCCTGGTTTCTTCGCGTCGCTATAGCGATAAGAATACCCGTCTGGAAGCTTTACGAGTTTGATGATCAAGTGCGCAATTCGCGCGGTTTGTACAACGGTGTTTGTGATTGTCATAGGCCTAATATCGGCCTTCGGTGGGCATTGTGGAATGATCGGTAAACCTTAAGCACCCCCCTACGTTTTGATCCTCGGCCGATACACAGTACCGGCTTTTCGATAGAATCGTGGTATACGCATTAGACTTTTTTTTCACCGCTTCCGGCGCCTTGGCCTTAAGCACCTTCGCCTTCTGAATGGTATTACTTGAGACGCCGACAACTTTGGCTACAGCTTCTCGCGTCTCGCCTTTAAGCTCCGGAGATATCTCCGGACCTTTTTGGCCCCTGCCTTTTGAGACAGTTTGCCGGGCTTTGGCCTGCTTCTTAAAGACGTCTTCGAGCGTCCCTGCTTAGCGTTTAAGCAGAATTGAGAGTGCTGCACCGAGACACCGCTCTGTATCTTTCCACCATGGTGGCAAAGTCTCCATGTAACCCCAGGCCGTCTCGACATGCGCTAATATCTCGCGATCTTCTTCTGTGTCTGGCGGGTGGGCAGAGAGTTGATGAACCAAGCCGCGTAAATTATTTGCGAGTTGCTCAGCGTTGCCATGAGCCTGTGCTTGAGCGAGATATCCGGATAGATAATCACGCAAGATTTCGTCGTTGAGCATCGTTCCTTACTCCCCTTTGGAACTGCCGTGCTTCGCGACGGTACAACACCGCTTTATCGTAGTCTGAAGCGTTGCGAACGTTTCCTTGCCTTCAGGCCCGGCCGAGAAGCGCACGGAACCCGCCAGCGAGTCCAGGATGGTGATCTCTTGACCTTCGGGAATCGTTGCGCGCCGTCGACTCGATTCTCTCTGGCACGGCATCTTTGTCGTCACGATCAATGTTTGGCCCGCGATCAAGGTGACCATCATTCCGCCTTTCGTGCTCAATCCAGTTTAGTTAAATCGTAACTTACCCGATCGGCGAAGCGCCCGGAATGCCGGTTGAACTCGCGCTCCGGGACTGCGGCCACCTTCTGATAGCGAAGTGCAACCGTGGGCGCGATTTCGGCGGCTTCAATCGCTTGGCGAAAAGAACTGGGGCCAACTTGGTCTGAGTTCTTTTGGGGATGTCCGCCTTTCCCCTTCTGGAGCTTGGCAAGGAACTCGCCGGCCTTGCGCTGTGCTTTGAGTTTAGTTAAGCCGTACGTAATTTGTTCCAAGGTGCTATAGTTTAGCCACCCGATCCCAGAGCCCCGCCTCGGTAAAGCGCTACTCTTCTTTCGAGTAAAGGAGCGCCCATGAAACGAGGGCAGGCGTACACCCTTAAGACTGCAACCCTAGGAATTCTTTCGGTGGAAGATTCTCACCGAATCCCAGTAACCATTCCGACCGGTGCGAGCGTAACCGTGCTCGATGGAGATGTTAATGGCAACCGTTTTGTGGACGTTCAATGGGAAGGCCAAACGCTAACGATGTTCGCTGTTGACTTGCGTGCGCGTAGAATCAAAACTGTCATGAAAGTCGTGGCATAGCCACAACGAAATTCTTCCTTCGGCACGTTAGCGACGCGCAGCGCGGTTTTGCGTTGACGTTCAGATAGGCCGGCATCTTCCGCGGCGCTTGTGCGACTAATACTCGGGACGGCACCGTCCTGAGTTATTAAGCTGAAGCCGTTGGAAATCAAGGAGTGTCCCTTTGCGAATCTGCCGCAGAAGCCATCGGGGCGCTGGGGCGCCGGCCTCACCGCAGCAAAGATGGAGGAGTGCCGATGGGTGCTATGCCGCATTCGGCATAGCACCCACAATGTCGAATGCCGGACTATGCCGCATCGGCTGTTGCCAGTGTTGTCATTTGTGCGTTCAGCGTCATTTTTGTTCGGCATAATCAGACTGGGTATGCGTCAACGTAATCGTGCCCCGTCTGTTCACGCCAGTAAACGCTAGGCGATTACACAGGATCCACTTTGCGGCACCCCGGCCGACTTTGGGATTCGATTTTGCCACTTTCTGGCAACGGGGCTTTCAGAGTAACCGAATCGTTTCAAGCGTGTTCATCGAGCGTGTAGAAGGCGCTCCCGGGGTAAAATCGTGAAACAGGCGGCGCGTAGTGGACTCCAGACGGTGGCGAAAGCTCGAACAGCTTTACAACGCTGCTCAAGAACAGGAGCCAGGCGGCCGGGATAGCTTCCTCGCAAACGCATGCCAGGACGACCCGCAACTGCGCCGCGAAGTGGAATCTCTCCTGAGCCAGAGTGGCTCGACCGACGGGCTGGTCGACTGTTCGGCGTGGGCTGGTATTGGGGACTTGGAGCGCGAGACCCGAGGTAAGTGCAAGCCCGGAGAAAGCCTGGGGCACTATAGAATTTTGAAACTCCTGGGCGAAGGGGGAATGGGTTCAGTATACGAGGCGCTCGATACGCGCCTGGACCGCAAAGTCGCCGTCAAGGTTTGCCACCAACGATTCAGCGGACGATTCGAGCGCGAGGCGCGGGCAATTTCTGCTTTAAATCATCCCAACATCTGCACTCTCTACGACGCCGGTCCGGACTACCTGGTCATGGAACTGGTTGAGGGCGATACCCTGCGCGATTTAATCCAGCGGAGGCTGCCCCCTGACCGGGGTCTGAGCATTGCCAGGCAAGTGCTTGATGCTCTCGGCGCAGCTCACGCCGCGGGCATTGTACATCGCGACCTGAAACCGGCCAATATTATGGTTCGTGCCGACGGCTACGTGAAGGTGCTCGATTTCGGACTTGCAAAGTGGATTCCTTCCGGAAGCGCCGTTCATGGGGAGAGTCCCACAACGCTCCCTATTAGTCTTCCGGGCCAGATACTCGGCACAGTAGCCTACATGTCCCCCGAACAAATCGCGGGACAAGCCGTGGACCAGCGGAGCGACTTATTCGCCTTCGGCATTATTCTTTACGAAATGGTGGCGGGAAGACATCCTTGGCCCCGAGCGTCCGCAGTGGAGATTCTGCACGCGATTTTGCATGATGACCCGCCTCCAATTGAACGCACTCTCCGATCGGACGCCGAGTTGGCTCCGGTTATCCGCAGATTGCTCTGTAAGAATTCGAGCGCGCGATATGAATCGGCAGGAGCGGTTCTGGAAGCGATGAACAGCCCGTCATGTGAGCCACCTCGGAATGACCTGAAGGTTCTCACGTCGATTGCCGTGCTGCCCTTCGCGTTCCTCAGCGAAGTGGAAGAACGAAAAGCACTTTCGTTCGGTTTTGCCGATGCATTAATAACGATGCTCGCAAACCTCGACGACTTTGTAGTGGCACCGACATCAGCGATCTTGAGATACACCCCAGGCGTAGAACTTGCCCAGGTCTGCCGGGACTTAGGCGTTCGGTACGCACTGCAGGGTAGTGTCCAAACGTTGCGAGCCGATTGGCGCGTTTCCATACAGCTCTTTGACGTCGACGAGCACCGAATCGTTTTTTCGGAGCGTCACGATTTCCGCATGGAAAATGTCTTCGAGGTTCAGGATGAAATCGGACGCCGTGTGGTGAAGGCGCTGGACGGCAGGTTCGCTCAGGCTGTACCGAAGTCCCGCGACCGTTACAGCAGCGATCCTGAGGCATACGGCGAATTTATGGAGGGCCTGCGTGCGAGTTATGGGGATTCACCGGAGGAGTTCCAGATTGCGGTCCGACACTTATCGAGAGCAGTTGAACTCGATGCCGAGTTCGCTCTGGCGCATGCCTGGCTGTCCCATGCTTCGATGCAGATGCACTACTATTTCGACCCGCGGCGCGCGTGGCTGGAGAAAGCGGAATATCACTACGAGCGAGCTCTGATGCTCGACCCGGACTTGCCGGAAGCGCATTGGGCTCGGTCCGCCATCTTATGGAGTTCGGCCCGGAATTTTCAGCATGCGGAAGCGATTGCCGCACTGGAACGGGTGCTGGCGGCTCGCCCCAATTTCGACCGCGCTCATAACCGCATGGCCGCCATTTGCATGCACATCGGACGGTTTAAGGAGGCACGTATCGCCGATGAGCGCGCGCAACGTTGTAATCCACGCAATCGGAGCTATAATCGCGAATTCATTTGTCAGTACAGCGGCGATTTCGCGCTGGCGAGGGAGCTGGGAGAGGCCTGGTTCAGAGAATCACCGCGCAATAAGAACGCGCTATGGTACAGCGCTCACAGCCTGCTGCTGATGGGCGATCTGGACGAAGCTGGAGATCGGATAACAATCGCGCTGGCACAATACCCCGAAGAGCCTCTGTTCATCAGCATCGGCGGGATGCTGCACGCTCGCCGGCGTCAAAGTGAAGCCGCCCTTGACTGCGTTCGGAAGGCGCTGGAGTATCCGGCCTCATTTGGCCATGCGCACCACACGTACCATCATGTCGCCTGCGTTTATTCCGAACTCGGGGAACCTGAAAAGGCGTTGGCCTGGCTCAAGAAAAGTATCGATTCGGGTAATCCCTGCTGGCCATTCTTCCGAACCGATCCTTTTCTCGAAACCTTGCGCCGGGAATCTCGATTCCAGCAACTCATCGCGGCTCTTGAGCGTGAATTCACCGCCCTACCCATCGCGCGGCTTTAGAGCCGCCCTTATCACTCTTTTCGGGCAGTGCCACTCAGAGTCGCACCGGGACTTGTCGCGAGGAATCGCAACTCTTTGAAGGAATCGGCGGCAGTTACAAAAAAGCTAACGACCAGGTTGTTGTAACCCGGAACCGTCAGCGTCTTGGTGAGCACACAGACCGTTTGTCCTCCACCCGCAGTCATTGGTTTCACGACGTAAGTTCCACTCCAGCCGGTGGCTGGGTTGATATTTCCGTTCGAACTTGCCTGGATCACCCCCTGAACATTGCCGTGGCCGTCATAGACTCCCAGACCCGTGGCGGCAAACGGAGCGCCGCCGAAGGTCCCGGAAAGCACGAAGCTGTACTGACCACG
Organism: Bryobacteraceae bacterium; assembly: GCA_963770345.1. GTDB lineage: Bacteria > Acidobacteriota > Terriglobia > Bryobacterales > Bryobacteraceae > CAVYPH01. The sequence goes on from CAVYPH010000007.1 coordinate 118,612, forward strand.
AATGCTGCTATTCGAACATTCATCCTGGGCTCGGACCTGAGAAGCCATTACCGAGGAAAACAGGGCGATGAGAAACGCGACTTTTTTCATTAACTTTTCCTCCCGAGCCGACCGTTATCCGGCCTGCTCGACCTGATAAACGGGAAGAATGGCCACAACGGGTAATTCGCAAATGGATTTTTTTGCTAAAATTCTCCGGCATGGCAGGCGACCTCCACCCGGACATTACGCGTCTGCTGACCGCCTGGGGTAACGGTGAGACGCACGCCCTGGACGATCTGATGCCGGTCGTCTACCCAGAACTCCGGCGGATTGCTCGCAGGCATCTGGCCCGCGGCCTCCCCGCTTCGAGTTTGGAATCGGCCGCCGTGGTGAACGAAGCTTATCTGAAATTGGTCCGCGCAGAAGCGATCAATTGCAGCGGCCGGCTCCAGTTCTTCGCGCTATGCGCCAAGATCATTCGCCGCATCCTTGTGGACCACGCTCGCAATCGACGCTATGCGAAGCGCGGCGGGGGTGTCACACATATTCCGTTTGATGAGACGCGATTTGAGACGCGCGTGCCGGGAGTCGACGTTCTGGAACTGGATCAAGCATTGGACTCATTATCGAAGTTTGATCCACGCAAAGCCAAGGTCGTGGAGTTGCGTCACTTCAGCGGCCTGACCGTGGAAGAGACCGCCGAAGTACTTCAGATCTCTCCTGAGACCGCGAAGAGAGACTGGCGATTGGCTAAAGCGTGGCTGCTCTCGGTGCTCAGGCCGGATAAGCAATGAACCCGAATCAGAAAACGTTTATTCCGCCGGATGTGGAGTGCACGAGCAAACTGGCTCACACCATGAGCAAATACCTTCAAGTAGCTTAGCCGAATCGCTGCGGCTCAAACCAATGCATCGGCCCCCGCGATTCGGTCTTGGCCCACGCCGGCACGGCAACGCTGCGCGTTCGGCCGCCCTTGCCGACCAGATCGACGATGATTCATCGGTTCTCTCGCCTCCGAATGTTCGAGTAATCAGAGCGGCGATCTCATTGCGCCGGAGTGCAGACATAGTTAGCCACGTCGGTTGGCGGGCGTTATCCAGCAATATCGGTAGCTAGTTACCGTTAGCTTTCACAGATCAGGCCGCCAATATTTGAGATAGTGGGGTCCACCAAACCACCTCTACCGGATTACAATTTACGGCTGCAACTGGATCCTCAGACTAAAGCAGCAGATCCTCTGGAGAAAGCTCCTCAAGCAGTCGACAAAGGATCTCGTCTTGGGAGCTCCGGTCGCTATCAAGACCCATGAGCCTTTCCACGACTTCGATCCGTTTCCAAATTCTCTTGGTTCGCAGACCTTTCGAGACATCCCTCGCCGGCCAAGCGCTTCCACCATCATCCGTTCCCGAATTGGCGTCACGCCTTTTCACAGCCGACGATCTCCTTCCCATATTGCGATAGGGCCTCGGCGATCACCAGATCCAGGGACGCCGCGTCTAACTCTACGACGGTCTCAGTGGCGGCGTCTTCGAAGTTGAGTCCGGCATACCTCACCATCTCGCGAGCCCTCCGGGAGAGTGTCTCCAGCGATTGGCCGCTGAGTGATGCGCATTGATTTTCCAGTTTCCTTAACCGGCCTTGGAGTTGTTTCATCGAGCCTACCTGTTCAGGCACACGACGAAACTTGGGTCGTCTGCGGTGCGAGGCGCCGGTCCGGGCCGTTCTTCGAATTCGCACCACTTCAGATACGGCGACCCGCCTGGCGAAACCTTGACGGCCACAACGTGCCGCTCGCCGACGAAATCCTTTGGCAGGGGAGTTAGCCACCCGTAGCGATACGTCACTGGATTTGCGATTGGTGCGAACTGAGCCTCCAACTGACTTAACCGCTGTCGTAGCGTGTTTTTCATCGGTCGGCACTCCTTCACGATTAGTAGTTCCGCGTCGACTTTACTGTTTCGGCGGCTCTCTCTAGTTCTGAAACCCGTACCTCGATATCCTCGATCTCAATCGCTTTGACTGCGTGAGCTAACACGCTATCCGCGGCTCTGATTCGGCTGGATGCTGGTGCATTCGGGTCGACCATCACTTTCAACAGCGTTGATACGGCCGCGCTGGACGCCTGCTGTAGGCGGGCGATTGACTGCGAGAACGTGACCCGGCGGGCCTCCCGATACGCAGCCTGAAACTCTGGAACTTGCAACCAGCGCATCAACGTTCTGGTTCCAATACCGGCCACGCGGGCCGCTTCATCCACGTTTCGCTGGCTAAGCAGAGCAGCGATGGCATCTTCCTTCTTGCGGCCGAATTTTTCTCCGTGTCCTGCCATCTCGTGTCACCTCATGCCGAGCCGGGATTTTCCTTCGTCTTCGCTACATCTGCGGAATCATCGGTGGATTTCAGCAGAAATCTCTTGCTTGTGTTCCCAACCGGAGTGATGAATGTCATCACCGCGGTAATCAACGCGAAAAGGAGCTTGAAAACGATGACGACATTTACGATCGACACCGATCACAACATCACTGCGTACGGCTCGGCCGAAGAGGCGGCCAGCAACCCGGAGGCCGAGCAGTTCAGCAGCGCGAAGCAATTGGGCAAACTGGCTGAGAAGTGGCCAGGTACACGACTGGTCGAAGTATGGAACTCTTTGCCCGGCCAGAAGCCGGTGAAGAAATTCACTAACCGCAAGGCAGCCGTGAGCCGCATTTGGACGGCTATTCAAAGCCTTGCCCCTGACAGCGCGCCACAAGTGCCTGCGGTGGCGCCGAAAAAGGCCCGGGCGGCCAAACGGGCCAGCGGCGAAGAGAATGCCACGGGAGTCCGCGCCGGTAGCAAGACCGCCCAGACTCTCGACCTCCTGAAGCGAGACGGCGGGGCCACGCTTGCCGAAATCATCGAGCTTACCGGTTGGCAGGCCCACTCGGTCCGCGGTTTCATCAGCGGCGCGCTCGGAAAGAAGATGGGCCTGACGGTTGAGTCCGTCAAACGGCAAGACGGTCAACGCGTCTACTCGATTGCAAAATAGTGTTCCGCAACCTTCCCAAAGCCCGTCCGGCGACAAGCCGCGGCGGGCTTTTCTACTTTCACGCTCACCTCGTGCTGTATCAGTCGCAATTCTTGGAACCAGTCGGCAAGTGCCAGACATAGCCCCTGTAGATCCGGATTGCCCGCTAAGATCGCGGCTTGGATGTCCGCGATCTCGCGGCGGCAGCGGTCGAGTCATGCCACTACTCCGCCGCGTTCCCGGACGATCTCCACATACGTGCGGCCGTCTCCGTCAAGCGTAGCCGCCTTGCCCGTATACTCCTGCCACCTTCGGATAATACAATCGGCGTACTTCGGATCGATCTCCATGAGACGAGCCTTCCGCCCTCGCCGTTCACACCCGATCAGAGTTGATCCGGATCCTCCGAGCAGATCGACGACAATATCGCCAGCCTTGCTGCTGTTGACCAAAGCGCGCTCGACCAGTTCGACGGGCTTCGCGGTTGGATGGATTCTGTTTGCCGGCCGGCTTCTTTTCCTGCCAAAGCGTCGACTGCGTTTTGTCCCCGTACCAAGGATCCTTCTGACTGGCCACATGGCTATAGAAGATCGGCTCGTGCTGAAACTTGTAGCGGCCGAATCCCCAGGCAAAGGTGTTCTTGGCCCAGATGATTTGACACCGCACTTGGAAATCGGCGGACTCAAGCGAGTTTTGAAATTCACGTTGCCAGGACGAAGAGTGGCACACGTAAAGCGAAGCCCCCGCCTTCACGACGGAACGATACGATCTGAAAGTGTCGTTGAGAAATTGCTGGAACTGCTGTGAAGTCATCCGGTCGCCTTTGATCTTCAGCCGCTCCTCGGTATAACCTTCGTAGTCGACGTTGTAGGGCGGGTCGGTGAAGACGAGATCGGCTGTGTCGCCGGCCATTAGCCGGTCTACATCGCAGCGCAGAGTCGCGTCTCCGCAAACAAGACGGTGGTCTCCGAGAATCCACAACTCGTCGGTTCGGGTAACTGGCACCTCGGAGAGTTCCGGTACCGCGTCCTCATCCGTCAGACCTTCAGTCGCGTCCTGAGCAGCAAGGAGCAGTGCCAATTCCTCGTCATCGAAACCGATCAGGTCGACATTGAAGTCCTCCTGTTGCAGGGCGGCGATTTCCAGTTGGAGGAGTTCGTTGTCCCAGCCTGCGTTTTCGGCAAGTTTGTTATCCGCGATCACGTAGGCGCGCTTTTGTGTTTCAGATAAATGATCGAGAACAATCACCGGGACCTCGGTCAGGCCCAGCTTTCGAGCCGCAAGCAGCCGTCCGTGTCCAGCGATGATGCCGGCTTTCGAATCCACCAAGATCGGGCAATTGAACCCAAACTCTCGAATGCTTGCTGCGATCTGTGCGACCTGAGCGTCGGAATGCGTTCGGGGATTCATCGCATAGGGGATGAGTTTATCGATCACCCACATTTCGATATGCTTGGCCATCGTTTGCAGAGTCATAGAATTCCCGCCGTGCAGCACGTCGCTTTGTGTCAGCCCATGAATAGCAGTTGCGGATTTCATTCGTCAACAGAAAGATTGGACAGAAAGACTCCGCCAACCTTGAGCGCGGGGTGGGCCGGCAATTTCTAGGCGGCGAAGTGAATTTTGAGGATTATGAGAATTTTGAGAAGCGCATAGCTGGGTTTGGAAACGCGTGGAGGGATCAAACGTCAAGAAGGCCGAGCGTCCTTGATGGCTGGCGGGCCAATTCTGAGGATTGTGAGAATTCTGAGAAGCAAGATACGAAGCGGCTGGGTCGAGACCAATTCGCGCATCCAACTTTCAAAATGTCGGGTGAATTGTCGGGTTCCATGTCGGGAAAATCTAGCAACCCGACAACGACCAGTCTATTGGAATCAATGGCCTAGATGCCAAGTGTCGGGAATGTCGGGTTTTCTCAGGAGAAGAGAGGCCCGGAGAAACGAGAGATCCGTTTCGTCTCACTCGCTACGCTTTGGTCGTTTGCCTCCATTCCGGACAGCTTTACGATTCCACGTCTCCGGGACCTCCGCTCAGGGCAGATCTACCGCCTGAAGACTGAACTGGCCAGATGTAAGCAATGGCCGTTACGCGTCAAAGGGGATTGCCGGTGACAAGCCGACTAGAACGAAGCCGCTGGCACGGCGGACGCCTGCGGCGTGGGTGGTAAGGCGACGATGCCGCTTGCGGCGATAGCGTGGGTCACAGAGAAAGGAGATCTCTGTGACCACACTCATGCAGCGGATGCGAGAGGATCTCGTACGCCGCAACTACGCCGAATCAACCATCCGCAGCTATCTGCACACCATCGAGGACTTTCGCCGTTACGCACAGAAGCGGCTCGATCACCTGGGGCCGGACGACATCCGGCGCTATCAGGCTTACCTGAGAGAAGAGCGCAAGCTCGATATCGGCACGGCATCGAACTATGTTGCCGCCCTCCGGTTCTTTTACGTGAAGACGCTGAAGCGCCCTTCCGTGAAAGAAGACTTGCCCTACTCGAACGGGGTGAAGCGCAAACGGCGCCTGCCGACCATCCTGAGCCAGGAGGAAGTCGGCCGGCTGATCGACTCATCCAAAAATCTCTTCCATTACGCCATGCTTCTGACGATGTACTCGACGGGGCTGCGGCGAAGCGAACTCTGCCGGCTCAAAGTCGCCAACATCGACAGCCAGCGAATGATGCTGCGCGTCGAGCGAGGCAAAGGCGACGTGGACCGTGAGGTTCCCATCAGTCAGAAACTGGTTGAGACGCTGCGCGAGTACTGGCGCTGGATGCGCCCGCAAACGTATATGTTCCCCGGCACAGCCGATAGCTGGCGCGCCGACAAGCCCATCACTTCCAAAGTCGTGTGGGAGGCCGTGCAGTATGCGGCCAGGAAGGCCGGCATCGAAAAGCACGTCTCTCCGCATACACTGCGGCACTGCTTTGCAACACACATGCTCGAAGGTGGGGCGGACCTGCGCACCATTCAGGTTCTGATGGGGCACAAGGATATCGAAGCCACCGCCCGCTATCTGCACGTTTCCACCCGACGTCTGCAGGCGGCTACCGGCCCTCTCGAAAAGATTGCCGTCGCGGGTCCGGCTCAACGGCAACGATCACGGAGACTACACAAGCCCGAATGAGCAGGCCCACCTTCGAGGTGGCCGATCTCATTCATGCCCGGGGCGAACAGTTCATCAATCAGCATCGCCGACATCTCAGCTACCAGCAACTGAAGGTGCTGCGTGCCATCGCTCAGTGCCGTACAGCGGCTTTGGGCGGACATATCGACGATTGTTCCCGTTGCGGCCACAGGGCCATCTCTTATAACAGCTGCCGCAACCGCCACTGCCCCCGGTGCCAGGCGCAGGCGCGCCAACGCTGGCTCGCCGCGCGACAAAAAGAAGTGCTCGACGTGCCGTACTTCCACGTGGTCTTCACCCTGCCTCACGCCTTGATTCCGCTCTGCCAGCGTAATCCGCGTGTCCTCTACGACCTTCTGTTTCAGTCCAGCGCGGCTGCCATGCAGGAACTGGCGACCGACCCCAAACACCTGGGCGCTCAGATCGGTTTTCTGAGCATCCTGCACACATGGGGACAGAATCTGCTGCCCCATCCTCACGTGCACTGCGCCATTCCGGCCGGCGGCCTGTCGCCGGACCAGACCCGATGGGTGAGACCGAAACACCCTTTCTTCCTGCCTGTAAAGGCTCTCAGCCGGGTGTTTCGAGGTAAGTTCGTGAACGGCCTCAAACGCGCCTTTGGCAGGAGCAAACTACAGTTTCCTCAAGCCAACGCAGCGCTTGTTCAGCCCCGGCACTTCCGGCGATTCCTTCGTACTCTGTTCCGCGAGGACTGGGTTGTATATGCCAAGCCCGCCTTCGGCGGCGCTTCGCAGGTGTTGCGTTATCTGGGCCGGTACACCCACCGTGTTGCCATCAGCAATCATCGTCTGCTGGCCTTCGATGGTGAACGCGTTACCTTCCGCTGGAAGGACTACGCGCACGGCAACAAGCAGCGGACGATGACGCTCACGGCCACAGAGTTTCTGCGGCGCTTCCTGCAGCACGTGCTGCCCCGCGGATTCGTGCGCATTCGGCAGTTCGGCTTCCTCGCCAACAGCTGCCGTACCTCCCGGCTCAAGCTTGCCCGGCAACTTCTTACTGCTGCGGCAGAACCTCCAGAGCCTCGCGCGCCGATTGCTTCTCAGACATGGACGTGCCCGCGATGTGGCGGCCCCATGACAATCGGCCCACGTCTCAACGCTGAAGATCTGGCAATCCGGTGCGGTTTCTTCGACAGCTCGTAGAGTTCCATCCAACCAGCTCGCTCACGTGCGTTCGCGCGCGGTCGCGGTCGTGTCTCTGTTGCCCAAAGAAGCCCGGACGGAAACCCGCAAAATGCTCTTTCTGGCGCTCTTACAGCACCAGCCGTCGCGTTCACAGGCAGAGACGGCCGACCCTTTCGTCGTACCCCGTGCCGACCGGTAGAGTCGGCGCCATCCAACCACGCTAGCGGCTCCATAGCCGTCCGCCCTGCCAGCGGCTTCCTTCAAGGCTAACGACTTATCAGGACTGATCAATGGAACTCTGCTGGGGTTCGGCAGAGGTCTGCGTGGGGCACATCGATAACTGCTAGAAAGAGAGAGGTTTATGGCACCCCAAACAGCAATGAGGGTGTTCATGGGTGCTGAACTGCTGAACGGTTTGGGAAGTAGATCAGGTTCGGCCTCGAGTGGGCCAGCTTGTAGCATAGAACTGATGATTCCGAGCGAGAACCCCAGAGCCACGCATATCGGTATTCCGACGTATCTTCTAGTTCACGGCGCAGCTTCGTCCGTCACGCCGCCGCCACCAGTCGAAACCCTCGCCCAGCACCTGCCGTTCGGCGAACTGACATGGGAGAACTTCGAGCGGCTCTGTCTGAGGGTTGTTGAATCTGAATCTACTATTATTGAACAGTGCTATGAATATGGCACTCGCGGACAGGACCAACACGGAATTGATCTGCTCGCGCGAAATCGCAATGATGGAAATGTATCGGTCTATCAGTGCAAGAAAGTCAGGTCATTCGGTCCGGCTAGTATCAAAGCTGCCGTCACGAAATTTCTTCAAGAACCTTGGGCCAGCACCGCTACGAAGTTTGTACTGTGCACTTCGAATGACCTTCGGACGACCGACTGCACCGACGAGATATCTCTTCAGGAACAGCGTCTTCTCGAATATAAGACCGGCTTTGAAGTTTGGAATACCACGCGGCTTTCTGGAAGGTTAAAGAAGTTGCCAGACCTTGTTTATGACTTCTTTGGTCCGGCATGGCTCTTGGCTTTCTGCGGACGCGAACATGAGAGCGTGATTTCGAAACGTCTTTCTCCTCAAAAGGTTGAACAGTATCGAGGCCGTCTAGGAACCTTCTATCGAAATATTTTTGAACAGAACGATCCCGGCATTCCGACACTAGCGAGCCCAGTCGCTCCGCGCATCGATCTTGCGGAGCGCTTTGTGCTGCCGCACCTCGTGAACAACGAGACTGTCCTATCTTCGAACTCTCGTTCCAAGCCGAGTGCATTTGATCTTTCAGCGGACACTAGCGATGAATCCGACCTGAGACGGAAAACTCTTTCCTCCCCAGCCGACACTAAAGAGAGTCGCGAGATCCGTTTCCCGGTAGATAACTGGATCAGCACTAACAAACGAGCGCTGATCATCGGCATTGCAGGCAGCGGCAAGACGACCTTACTCCGTTATGTGCTCTTAGACTTGCTGTCGTCAGAACCGACACTGCCGGCCATTGCAGAACAGCTCGGCAGGAATCTACCAATTTGGATTCCGTTCGCATATTGGACTCACACTTTACAACGGCAGCCGGGAGCCTCGATCGTCGACGTTCTGCGAGGCTGGTTCCACAGTTGGGGAGAGGATCAACTGTTCTTGTTGGTTCAGGAAGCGATTGATGATGAGCGGCTATTGCTCATCGTGGATGGTTTAGACGAGTGGGTAGACGAAGCAACAGGCACCTTGGCGTTTGCACAGTTTGAGTCTTTCCTGGAGATGCGTGGGCTTCCCGCAATCTCGTCCGCTCGGCCGTATGCTTTGAATTGGTTGAAACTCTCAGGCAGTTGGCGTATAGCGAAAGTAGCTGACTTGAGCGCGCAAGAGAGACAAAAGCTGTGCGAGATTTGGTTTCGGCTGCGTGCGCGCTCGTCACGTAAACCGGAGAGTCAAGACGGTCTGCAGCATGAGGTCTCCTCACTGATCGCTGATCTGGGCCACTCTATCGATCTAGATGAGCTGTCCCGCATACCCCTTTTTCTCCTTCTCCTTATTGCACTTCGCTTTCAAGGCGCAGCGTTGCCTTCCGGAAGATTTGACGCTTATCAAGCACTCATCCGACATATGTTGCGTGATCATCCCCAGCGCAAACGAAGTGCTGCCGCAATCATCGAGGCCGATCAACTGTCCGAGCGCGAAATCCAATCGATTCTTGCACGGCTTGCCTACGAAATTCAGGTCAAACAGACCGGTGGAACGATTTCCGAAGTGGATTTTGAGTCGCTCTTGATTGAAATGCTCGTGTCGACTGGCGACAACGGCTTGGGATTGCCGATCGCTGAGGCACGCAAGATTTCTAAGGGGTTCATGAACATTGAGGAGGGTAGTCTAGGGCTTCTCGTACCTCAAGGCATGCGAACCTTCGGATTTCTGCATCGTTCTTTCCAAGAACGACTCGCGGCGATGTATTGTGCAAGTAAATCTATCGACGATCAGATTTCGATCGTTCGCAAGTATGCCCAAGATCCTCAGTGGCAGGAGACGCTCTTGCATTTGTGTTCCCTGACGTCCCGCTCAAAGGAGCTGTCAAAGCTTCTTTCCGCCATCTCGGATGTTTCGATTGGCCGCCTGCAGCGTGAGAGGGCTGAAGACTTTCAAATCGAGGTAGCTTTTAGTGATTTCGATTTGCCGTTGCAACAGGTCCGGGAGATCGCCACTCTGGCTTTTGACCTTGTGGAACTCTCCACTGACATGGAGCGCCGTCGACGCGTCCTTCGCCACTGCTTGAGCGGTTTGCAGGCAGGTCGGACACGACAGCTTGTTCAGCCGAAACTGAATGAATGGTCGATTGCGCGGGCACCTTGGAAATCGAATTGCCTAACTCAACTGGAACACTGGCCGACAGATGATGTGACGAAAGCGGTCTTTAGGCGCGGACTGAACGATGAAGACATCTCAACGATTCGCGCATCTGCTGGTGCCTACGCGAAAGCTTTCCGTTCTGATGGCGATGTCGCAGATGACTTGGTTAAGCTCGCAGCAAGCGCTCAGTCGATTGATTTGCGTGCGGCTTGTGTCGAGGCTATCTCGGAGGTCTGGCCTGAACGCCCTGAGCTGGTGTCAATCAGCCTCGCTGCTAAGGGCACGGAAATACCGGTTCTACAACTTGTTGGACTCCTTGCCAGTGCCAAATCGGGCAATATCTCACAAGAGGATGCTGTAGATGCGCTTGAACTAGCAACCGATGGAATTGGTGGTCCTTTGCCATACCAGTGGAAAGACTTGTTAGGCCCTCTTCTCCTCGAGGTTGGAAAGACTCATTCATCCATGGTTAGGCTCGCCTGCCTCTACGCCGTCGAGGAGAATTTTTGGCCGCAACGGCGATCCGAGGTGGGAATTGATCGAAACGTAGCATGGTTCGTTTTGGTGAATTCATACACTGCGGACGCCGTTGTCATATCGCTCTTGGCGAAGGAAATTGGTAAGGAACATCCGTTCCTCTCGATGAACCGCCTCGATATTTGGAAGACCATCGCTTCGAAATACCGTGGTGTGGAGGAAATCCAAAAAGCCATGGATGCCAGAATCATTACCTTTAACTCTGCACACCTATCCGAGGCGCACCACGCAGCGCTTCTCACCCGGTCGGACGTTGCGAAAAAGAAGATGTTGGAGATGCTATTGGGTTCTTTCCCCCACTGGGCCGCAAGTGCACTCCTAGAAGGATGGGGAATGGAGGACACTGAGGTCGCCGTGGCTTTGCGGGATGGCGCGCTAGGAAGCGAGCGTCGAGCATCAGAGTTCGGCTTGTTCATTCCTCGGATACTCGGCGATACAGAGGGGAAAGAACGGCTAATCCAACTTTTGAAGCACCCTGACACATACCGACTTGATTTTGTGATTGCGGGTTTGTTCCAAGAAAAGTCGAACAGGCAAGATGAAGCGCTCATCTCCAAGGTGATCAAGGAAGTTCAAGAGAAGGATGATCTCTGGGATCAAAATATTTCGATGCTAATGGCATATTGCCCAGAGAGTCCCCAGGTTCGCACCTTGACTATTCAACACCTAATGGGCCGAAATCCGACCATTGCACAGGTCGCTGAATCATACCCAAATGATTTGGAAATAAGACTGATCCTTTCGCGTATGCTGACACCTCTTCCGAGGCAGCTACGGTCCGACATAATAGCGGCCCTCTCGCGGTCTGCCGCCATGGGAGAGCAGGCGGAATCCATTCTCAGCCGTTGGGACTTTGAGAGCGATGCAGGAGTGAAGACCGAAATGTCAATCGGTTATCACGCGCATCTCGTCCGGCTTAATTCTATTCCGAGCGAAAATGTAGAAGCGTTGATCACAGCAGCGAAGAGCTACGGACCAGACCATCATGATCGCCGCCAAGCTGCTTTTTGTGGCGCGGTTCTCGTCAAGAAGTTCGACATTTACTTCGATAACAAGGAGGGCATCGGAGATCCTACGGAGCTATCAATACCTCTGGAACGTGGTTTGCGAACAAACTTCTCTTTTCTCGACTTTGTCGCGTCGCACTGGGCCGAGTTAAAAGCTGCATTCGGAGACGGACTCTTGCAACGTTTCACGCGATTTTCTAACGAGACAAACGCGTGGAGTGCCCTTTTGTCCGTTGCGCATCAGAATTCCGAGATGGTTTCCGATGCGGACAAAGCGATGGAGAAGTACCAAGAGCTTCAAGTGTCCGCACAGGGATTGCGCTTTCTGGCTAAGACGAAACCGCGCTCACCTCAGTTGCGGGCCGCAGCTCTCAGGGCCATCAACAGCTCGGCAGCATCATGGATGAACTTTCTACCAATTGACGCGGCATGCGAGATCCTTTTGGATCAGTTCAAGGACGCACAGTTGGCTGCTGATTTAGAAGAACTCGTCCGTAAGGAGCGATTCACAAATGGACCAATGCTCGCATTGTCTCTCGGTTGGCCTGAGAATGCTCTGGTTGAAGGTTTCTTACCTCATCTTAATTCCACCGATCAATTGGTCGCCACCTATGTCTTCTTCAGTGCAACGACGATTGAAACTATTGTCGAGAAGCTACCTCTACAACTCCATCGAGCTGCAAATAGTTCGTATTGGGGACGATATATACGGCGGCCTTTAATTCTTCGCCTCGGACGCGATCCCGAGCTTGGGGCAGCCCTCTATGAGGATATGTTGCAAAACCCGACGCCTTGGAAAAAATGCGCGTACCCTCACGTAATCGCACGAACCCAGGGGCTGAGTGAGTCGGCAAGGGAATGGGCAGTTGGAGAATCCGATCGACAGAATTCACAAGAGCATTCTGAGTTCGGCTATGACGTTGTCCACGGTGACGTGCGCTCTGTACTTTATTCATTGAAGGATGCACTTTGGGAACCGGTGATCCGATCTTGACCTATGCCGAGCAAAGGCAGAGGGCAAGCTATTTTGGAGCTGCATGGAGCGAGGGTGCTGAAATTCGGAACTTGCGTTTTCCCAGTGTTTTCGAACGCTCAAGGGTGCTGTCGTTAGCCATCAACGCCAAGGAAATCATTTGGATACAAACAGTTGGCGTAAGTGCCACGACAGCGATCTAACACGCCAGACGGATTAGTAACGAGAAACGCCGCAGCGTGACGCTGGAGGCGCGACTCGCCTGGCCCGTGGTTCAGACTGCGGGCATGGCGAACAAAAAACGCAAACACATTCCCAAAACCGTTCTGAAACTGCCGGATCTCGAGCAGTCGAAATCAGCAGTCCTTAACAGTCTGACCTCCCGCAGCTCCCAACGTTCTTACGACCATGCGATTTGTGAATTCATCGACTGGTACTGCTCGGAACCCCGCCTCGCCTTCAACATGACGGTAGTGACGCGCTACCGGATCAACCTCGAACAGGCCCAATATGCCTCCTCCACTATCAACCTGCGGCTTGCTGCCATTCGCCGACTCGCCTACGAAGCTGCGGATTGCGGGCTTCTGAGTCCCGACCTCGCGGCCGGAATCCGCCGGGTCAAGGGTGTAAAGAAGCACGGCATGGGCATCGGGAATTGGTTGACTGCTGACCAGGGGAAACGATTTCTCGCGGCGTTCGGCGGAGAGGACTTGCGTTCCAAACGCGATTACGCAATGATCGCGGTTCTCCTCGGTTGCGGCCTTCGAAGGGCGGAGGTCGCTGGGCTCGCTGTCGAGCACCTCCAGCAGCGAGAAGAGCACTGGGTAATCGCTGACCTCGTCGGCAAAGGTGGTCACGTTCGAACTGTGCCAGTTCCGGAGTGGGTGAAGCTCGCGGTGGACCAATGGTTGACCGCCGCAGGCATCTCGACAGGCCCGGTCTTTCGGGCCATCAACAAGGCTCAGCGGATCGCGACGAGCGCCTTTAGCCCCAAAGTCATCTGGGGCGTCGTAAAGGCCGGGTCCTCGAAATGCGGTCTGGACCGCGTCGCTCCGCACGATCTTCGTCGCACCTGTGCCCGTCTGTGTCATGAGGCAGGCGGCGAACTTGAGCAAATTCAGTTCCTGCTCGGGCATGTCAGCGTTCAAACGACGGAACGATATCTGGGCTGCAAGCAGCGTCTCCGAAATGCAGTCAACTATAACATCGGCCTTGAGCCCGCGTCGTCTTGAGCATTTTCCGTTCATGCTGGCCGACTTATCGGTACTATCGTGGTTCACGAGACGATAGCTTCGGGTTGCACAGTCAAGCGTCGTTCAACACCGGCAGCGCGGATGCCGTTCAATGTCAAAGCAGGCCGCGGTGGCCAGCGTAGTTTTCGTCGACGTCCAGACCATGCTCCTTAATAACCTCGGCAGCTGCTGCCAGTGCTGTTGCGATGGCAGGATAGCCAACGTATGGCAGCGCCTGGATGAGAACTTCCTCGATTTCTTTCAATGTGAGGCCGTTATTGAGCCCGGCCCCCATGTGGATGGCGAATTCATGGGGCTAACGCATGGCAATCATGACGGACATCGAAACTAGGCTGCGGGAGCGCCTGTCCAGACCGGGACGAGTCCAGATATCCGCAAAGACCTGGTCGACCGCGTAGGCAGCGATCGGGGCACCGAAGGTGCTTGAGTCAGAGGAAGCGCTGAGTTTTGCGGCCGCCTGGTCGCCCATCATTTCGCGGACTACATTGATTCCGGCTTCTCTATTCGTCATGATTGAGTCCTCTTGTAAAGCTCAAGTGACTTCTTCACCCCAAGACTACCAGAACGGCTCGAGGACACATAAGTACCGTAAAACGCGTTTGCGACTGCGATTCGTGGGAGACTTGTGCTCGCGCCGGCATTCCGGTTGCGATGCCGGCTTGTAGGTACGGTACTAAGACTTGTGGGGCCAGTTGGCGTCAATCGACAGCGATAACTTCAGAGACGCTTGGCGCGGACCAGTGCGCTCAGCGTCGCATCTAAGAGAAAGCGCCCGACCGCCCGATTCGTAACCGTTTGTCTGTTGAATCGGTCCTATTATTTGGATAAGGAGGATTTCGATGACTCAAACCTTCAGTAAGACAATGAAGGCTGTGGCGATTGATCGGTTTGGTGGAATTGAAACGTTAGAAACTCAGGAGCTTCCCATCCCGGTCGTTGGCGCCGATGAAGTGTTGGTTCATGTGGAAGCCGCTGGCGTCGGCGTTTGGGATCCCTTTGAACGGGAAGGTGGATTTGCGAAAGAGTTCAATATCAAGCCCGTGTTTCCACTTGTATTGGGATCCGATGGCGCCGGCACTGTTGAGGCCGTGGGACCCCAAGTGAAGCGGTTTAAAAAAGGGGACCGCGTTTACGGAATTTCCTTTCTGAATCCGAAGGGCGGATTTTATGCGCAGTATGCTGTTGTGAAAGAAACCAGTTTAGCGCTCATCCCGGGAAAACTCACCATGCCACAAGCCGCTGCCATGGCCGTTGATGCTGTCACGGCTTTTGCAGGTCTTGATACAACGCTGGGCTTAAAAAATGGGGAGTCCCTATTGATCTTTGGCGCCAGCGGCGGCATTGGTCACTTGGCCGTGCAATTCGCCAAACGCATGGGCGCGCGCGTACTGGCCGTGGCCTCGGGCGATGATGGTGTTGCCTTCGTGCGCGGTCTTGGCGCGGACAAGGTTGTGGATGGACATAAGGAAGACGTGCTCGCTGCCGCGCGCCAGTTCGCGCCCAACGGTCTTGATGCCGTGCTCCTAACGACGGGTGGTGAAGCAGCTGAAAAACCTTTAGCCGCCCTACGAACGGGTGGACGCGTCGCCTATCCCACCGGTGTCCAACCCGTTCCCAAAGAACGTGCTGGCATTAAACTCCAAAAATACGACGGCGAATATAACCCGCCACCCTTAGACAAAATCAACCGCCTTATCGACGCCGGTCCGTTCGAAGTCAAAGTCGCCCGAACATTCACTCTAGATCAAGCTGCCGACGCTCAACGCGCGCTCAATGATCACTACCTGGGCAAGCTCGCGTTGATCACGATGTAATCGATAGAAAAATAGAGCAAATCCTTCGGTCTTCGTCGCGATGGCCTCCATCCTCGTTGGTCGCCTGTCGATATATCGCCGAACGAGGGATCGAAACCGGAATTCCATTTGAGGTGGATTGGCGGATAGTAACGGGAAACGTGCTTGCATCAGCCAACGACCGCTCCGGTCTTTGCTCGCTTCTCGGGTTTCGGTTCGAGTTCCATTCGCGACTAAGCGATCGTGGCCATTTGAGTGGACAGGCCTTACTTGTGATACTGAACTTTCACGACCTCGAAGTTCGCCTGGTTGCCGGTGTGTTGATCGTGACGGTTTCGGGCCGATTGCCAAAGATCGTGCGGATCAATTCAGCATCCGTAATGCGGAGCAACGATTATGCCGTCTTCCGCCGACACATCGACTTTCTCGTTATGAAGCAAATCGCCGCGGCCCTGGTCGTCTTCTTTAAACCGGAATCCACATTGGGGCGCATAATGATGACAGCAGCCAATCGGTCAGCGAATTATCCGAAACTACCGGTGGAAGGGCGTCGACCTTCAACCACGATCCACGATGTCTCAGAAACTGTCTTGGACAAGAGTGAAACTGGATAATGGTTAATCTGTTTGCTGCACTACACTAGCTTGTTACCGTCAACAGCGCGAACTTAGGCGATCCGCTCTCTCCCACCTCGATAGTCGAGTGTTTGATATGGATGGGCTGCTGGAGGGCCTTCGTTTGGATCGCGAAAGACCCTCCCGTCGCCCCGGGTCCCAAATGGAGTGGCGACTGAACGGTGGCTACGGTCGTATCGGTGCTCGCGACCGGGATGCTGCCGCCTCCAGGACCTACCGGAGTAAGCAGGGTAAAGTGTCCCCAGGTGGTCGCCCCTCCGATTACCGTCGCCGGGCTGATGTTCAGGCTGTTCACCACGATGTTCGGCGGTCCGCCCGCCAGCACCTCAAACGTGAAAGGGACCGAGGAATCCGCCACGCTCGCCGTCAGCGTCACGGGAGTGTTCGCGCTGGCCGGGTTCACCTGAAGATAGAAGTTGACGGATGGCGAAACCGCGCCCGCCGCGATCGAAAGTTCGTCCGGAATAGGGAGCGCCAGCAACTTCTCGCTCGAGACCACGCTCACAATGAGCCCGCCCACGGGCGCGGGTACGTTTAGAGCCAGTGACCCGGCCGGCGAGTTGGGCGGATATTCATAGCCCTGCGCCGCGCCCGGCGTGTATTTAAAGCTCGCGATGTCGGGCGCCAGCACTGTGAGAAGATGCTGCAGGGTTTGTCCCCCCACGGCCGCCTTCAGGATCGCCACGAGGGAATTCGGAACCGCCGTCGTCACCGCGTTGATCGTAGCCGACAGGTTGCCCGGCGTGATCGTAACGGAAGATGGGTTGAAGTGTACCGCGGGATCGGTCGAAGTTAGTGTCACCGTCGCCCCGCCCGGCGGCAGGGTCGGGACAAGTTCGGTCAACGTGACGCTGCCCGAGATTTGCTGCCCGCCAAAGACAACGTTAGGCAGAGTGAGCGCCGCCAATTTGGCGGGAGGACCATAGACACAGTTGTTCTGCGATTGAGACCAGATCGCCTGGATTTGGAAGGTCTTTCCCCCTCCCGCCGGGGCATTCCCCGGCGCCGAGTTGAATTGCGGATAGCCTATTCCTTGGCAGATGTCGCCGATTTCGTCGCGCGGATTCGTGTTCGCGTCGAGCCAGCCGCTCCCCGCCAAAGGGTCTGTGATCGATTCGGCTATCTCGTGACTGCACACCAAAGTCGCCGCGTTCAGAACGGCCGCGAAGGGCGTGTTGGGGGGCGTGCAGCAGTTAATCACCGCATACGTAACTCCGTTGAAGTTATGGTATCCGCCAAACGTGCTGCAACTTTGTGCTCCGAAAGCTGTGACGGTGACGGCCTGCGGCAGGAAAATGACATAGATCGTATTGGCATTCGGCTGCGGAAAATTCGGCGTCTGGTTGTTTTGATTGGCGATCCACGATTGCAGTTGGCTTTGAATTTGCGAATCCGAAAGCGCCGCCGGAGGATTACCGGGCGGCGTGATTATCTGATTGTTGACCACCGAACCGGGTCCGATCTGGACGCCATTCGCGCTGTACTCGTGTAACATAGCCATCATGGGACTACCGGGTCCCACGAAGAACTGAAGAAACGACAGCAATTGTCCCGGTAGAGGGCTGCCTTGGTTGTAGGGAAAACTGTTGCCCCAGATGATGGGGACAATCTGCGCGTTCCCTATAACAGGTCCGCCATTGTTCTGCACGTTGGGGTTCGCCATGCGGGACCTCCTTTTGGTCCCGCCAAGCATACCACTTATTAAACACCGATCCTTGTCCGGCTTTGAACAAAGCCTGCAACGGGTCGCGCGCTGGTTTTGAGCCGGGAAATTTGTACAGGTAGAAGCCAAATGAGTAGCGCCCGCTGCCGTTCGGAACGGCGCCCACGGTCAAAATGTGGGTTTGGACTCCAGTTGGACTCCGGAGCCTAGGTTCGTGACAAGTAGGTGAGCTGTAAGTGTATGAAACGTTTTGGTGGACCTGGACGGGTTCGAACCGTCGACCTCTTCCATGCCATTTAAGAAATATCAATCGGTTACAGGCATTTCCAACGGAAACAAAAGACTTAGCGCACACTGATTTGGACGCCGGTGGACGCCACGGAGGTTTTTTTTCGCGTCTGGACTCCACACGGACTCCAGACTCCAACCCGGAAGGGCACTGCGGGCGCTTTTCGCGCGTGGTTGCAAAAGCGCTTCATTGTTGGTAGCTGGAGAAGAACCTGATTCCCTACGATGCTAGTCTTCAATGCCGCCCGATCTAAGCAACGAATATGTCGGCAAGCCTTGTCGCGAATGTTTCGTCAAGACCTCTTGGGAATACTCTTCACGACAGCGTCCATTGTGTAATCGAGCGCAAAGCCCCAGAGGATGATGGTGCACCATTCGAATGGATCTCCGACGTACTTTGGGCCGAACGTCACGAACGCAATGATCGAGTACAGCGCTGCGACCGAGAGGCTCATCAATATTTGATCGAAGAGGAGCTGTTTTTTTTCCTGCCGGACTTGCACGAACAGCGGCTCGGAAACAATGTTAAGCCCCGCCGCCACATGGATGTTCATGGATGCTACCGGCATCGCTGTGCGCGGCGGAGTTTCCGGTTGCTCTTGCGGTACAAGGTCCTGTTGAGGCGCTGCCAATGAAAACGCGCGATCGACCGCATCGCGGAAGAGCCCCGCACCGATCAACGCCGTGACCGCGTCCTTCTTATCCGCAGGAGCGTTGTTTACGACCGCTTTCAGCCAAGCGTTCTGAAGCGCCTCCAGATCCTCCGGCTTTGGCCATGCCCTCGGATCGCGAAACGCTGTTTCGAGCTTGGCGCTGAAGCCCTGCGTCGTATCTGTCAGGTTCTGGACCGACACTGGATCGGGAGGGTTCACGAACTTCCGCTGGTTGCCCGTCCACTCGGCGGCGATCGAGTTTCCCAGACCATATAGCAGTCCCCGTGCGTCCTCGCCATCTTCATGCGAATCGCGCAGGAAGCCGGGGATGTCATCTTTCGGCGGTACCTTGAAGTCCGACCATTTCCCGGTGATTTTCTGCACGTTCGCAGAGTAGGAATCTTTGTTAGGCGCCGAAATTCCAACCGCGTTTGGTCCATCGAGCTCCGTGCACTGATTGAGAAACTCCTGTCGCCACGTACGCCTTCCGACTTCGAGATCAACGCCCAGGTTCTGCCAGCCGGTGGCCAGAGCAATCTTCGCTCCCGCAGCGTCGGAGTCCGCGATCAGCTTTCGAAGTGCGGTGACCGGAGCACTGTGCAGGACGTCCTGCATCTTCTTTGGCAATCCCGCCCACGCCACCCCCACGGTGAAAGCGAACTGCATTACGTCTCCGGTCGCAGCCCTGATGCGGTCGGCAAGACCCTGTAGTTCAGTGCGCCACTTCGTATCCAGATCCTTGGTGGCGTTCGCGATTCCGGTTAGGTCCCCATTCTCAAGGGCGTGTTTCAGATCCGCTATGGGCCCACCCAGCGCTTGTTGAAAATCCGTGTCGAGCTTGGTCTTCAGGTCGGTGACCACACGGCCCAGTAGATCCTGCGCCGTGATCCGCGCTTTGAGCCGATCGATCTGCCCCTGAAGGAGGACGCGCGTCAGCAGTCCCAGCAACACTCCTATCAGCGCCGCTGGAAGGATCCAGAACCGATTCATGCGCGTGACGATTTCATAAGTGAACTGTACCGGACTCGCCAGTTGGGGAGCAGCAATCTCCGCCTGCCCTGTCGTCTTTCCAAATGGAAAAGTTCCCTCCAACGTAAGAGTGATGTTTTCGAACTTGCCCACCTGTACAGATTGATTCTGAAAGCCGAAATCGAGAGATCCCCCGATCGTCGAGCCATCCGGGCCCGCCGCGGGTTTCGGCTTACGGATCGAAAGATCGGTCAATCCGGCATCCTGCGTCTTGGGTGTCAGTTGGAGTTGCGGGACCTTTGGGAACCACCAGAACCATCCATAAACTCTCTCGATGGTGATCGTGCCCGGCGGATCGATGGTCGCAGGCGGGTGAGTCAGTTGCGGTTTCAGATAAAATGCCTCCGCGCCCACTGGCATCACGCGCACAGAAACGGTGTAGGTTCCCTGTCTGTTGTACACTGTGTTGTCTGAGATCGTAAGCTTGATTCCCGAAATCGTACCCCCGTTGACGTCCCAGGTCGTGCACAAAGCGGTACGAAGTTTGGTGTCATGCGTTCCATCCACTTCGACGTCGACAACGTCGAGCGGGGTTTTCGAGTTGATCCCTTTTTCCGTGGAGACCAAAAACTGGACCATAATCGGTTTTTCGCACTCCGCACAGATCTTCACCGGATTCGTATTCACCAACCGAACCGGATCCACCGCATGGATTGTAGGCACATAAAGTACCAGGAAAACCACGAATTTCATCGTCAGGTTCCGCGTCATATGAGTCAGGGCGAAAAACGATCGACTTAAATCGTACGAGAATTACTCGCTTTTCGCAAGTAAAATAATGAGGTGGCGAATAGCCACGAAATGTTGGCAGCATGAATCCGGATAAGTTGAGCCCAGACGCGCGCATTGTTCTCTACCGGGAGCCTTCAGGTCCGGTGCGCATCCTGGCGGCGATTCATGGCGAGTTGGACCAGTTTCGCCGCGAGCACCTGGAAGCGCTGGGTTGCCGAGTGCGCAGCGTCACTGGCGACGTGATCACGGCCGAACTTCCCGTTGGTTTGCTCGCATCACTCAGCGATTTGGAGTTTGTGCGCTACATCGAAGTTTCCCGTTCGCTATCAGCCGAGCAGCAGAACCCAGGAGGATGAAATGGCGATTTTCGACCCGCGCCTACAATTCGCGCAGATGTCCGCTTTGGCGCAGCACGAAGGTCACGAGCCGGACCGCTTTCCTGTCGATGCGCGAACGAAAATATTGGACATCACCACCGCATGGAGCGGGCAGCGTCCGGAGAAGATGTCTCAAAGCCTGGAGGATTGGTGGAACCAAACGGCCCCTGGCTCCACTCGCGGAGCTCTTGAGTTCGATCCCCACGGCATCGATGCCCTGTTGCCGCGGCTTAAGAGAGTATTTCCGGCGTCGCCCAGGCCGTCGGAGGCCAGTTTCCGCGGGAGCGGGAATATCAAAACCTTGCAGGACCTAGAGGAAATCTTGCAATACTCCGCTCCTGCGATTCGAACGCTGCCGGTTCGGAACCGCTTCGGGATTCACATGAGGAAAGAGGAACCGCACTTGCGCGTGCTGCTGCACTTCGAAGGATCGCTTGAAGGCGCGATTCAGGCGGGTTTTCAGCCGAGTTCCACTGCAGGTGAAATTGCGGCGGGCTCGATTGCAGCTTCCGACCTCGATGCCCTTCAGAAGGCGCCCAACGTGACCTTCGTCGAAAGTTCGAGGCCGTTGCGTAGCGAATTGGACAAAAGTATTCCCGAGATCGGAGCCGACAAAGTCTGGAACCATTCCGCAGGAGACAAGGGAGGTGATGTCATTGTTGGAATAATCGACTCCGGCATAGATTACCAACACCCGGCCTTCCGCTCCAACAACAATAGCCGCATTCTGGCGATCTGGGATCAGAAGCTTGTTCCGGACCCGTCCTTATCCGAAACCAACCCGGTGGGGTTCAATTACGGTGTGGAGTTCGACAAATCGCAAATCGACTCCGCGCTGCTGAGCGGAATACAGATCCGCCACACGGATTCCGCCGGTGGTCACGGCACGCATGTCACCGGAATCGCGGCAGGCAACGGCGCGACCGCGAACGTCTATGTCGGCGTGGCTCCCGAAGCAGACATTCTCGTGGTGGCGACGAACTTGGTCACCAACCTGGGCGATTCCGCGAACACGCTCGATGCAATCAACTATATGCTCGACAAAGCGAGCACGCTGAAGAGGCCGATCGTCATCAACCTCAGCCAGGGAGACAATCTCGGGCCGCACGATGGAACCAGTCTGCTCGAACAGGGCGTTGACGGTCTTCTCGGAAAGCCGGGTCGAGCGATCGTGAAATCCGCGGGAAACAATGGTGCGCAGGATATCCACGCCCGCTTCAGCTTGGGCGCGCACGCCGTTTTTAATTTGCCGTTCGACGTTCCAACTGGAGACACGACGCCGGACTCGATCGACATGTGGTATTCCGGCCAAGCCCATTTGCAAGTTCGTCTCCTGCTGCCGAACGGAACGGCTTCCGCGAAAGTCGTGCCGCCAAGTTCGGTGCCAGTGATGGTGACGCTTCCCAACGGGAACGGTGCGTTTATTGTTTCGACGTTGTCAAATCCGTTCAATCAGGATCATCAAATCTATATTCAACTTTGGCCAGGCACGTTTTCGTTTATTCAGCCGGGACAGTGGCAAATCGAGCTCACCGAACTCCAGGGTTTTTCCACCGAGGTCAACGCCTGGATTGAAGCAGGAAGCCCAATCCCGAATTTCTCAGGCCCGGGCGTGACGCGCGAAGGCACGATAACCGTGCCAGGCACCGCGCAACAAATTATCACCGTCGGCGCGTACACCACCAAGGCCCCGCTCGGGGCCGGCGACATGCCGGGCTTCTCAAGTTGGGGGCCGTGCCGCAAGGGACTGCCTCGCCCCGACCTTACCGCTCCTGGACAGACGATCGACTCGGCCAATCTCACCGGCGGCGGAAGCGCATACGCCGCCCAGGAAGGAACCAGCACCGCCGCGCCTCATGTCACCGGCGCAATCGCACTGATGTTGGCCCAGGACGCCTCGCTCACGCAAACCCAAATCAAGAATCACCTGGTGGCGACCGCGCGTCAGGATACCTTTACGGGCACGCCACCGAAGAGTGGTTGGGGAGCAGGCAAACTCGACGTCGACGCGGCTTACAGCGCGGTCAGGGCCGCCAAGGCGGCTAAGACTCCGTAATTCTTTATTCGACTTCGCGCAGCTCGAGATTCGCGTGGAAAGGATAACCGCGCGTCAGCACTGGATACGATTGCATAGTGATGTAATCTCCGCGGCTGACCTCGCCATCCGCATCGAGATCGGCATGCGCAGCTACAACGTAACGAGCCCGAGGGTCGATATCGTTGTCGTCGACGTCGATCGCGAACGTGACGCGACACTCCTGGCCAACTTCGGCGGAAACGGATTCCGATTCCACACGAGCCAGCGTTTTCGCTCGCGCGCCGGCCAGCGTCACATCATCAAGGCGAATCTTCACGACAGCATTCCGCAGAGGCTTTTTCAAAGGAAGCCATCGAATCTCGCCGCTCACCCGAGCCATTTTAAGGATAGAGCGCCGCGACCGCCGCGATATCCCCTGGACTCAGGGCGGTCCGCTGGCCGATCGCCTTTCCATCCGCCGAAACGATCGTGTCCTTTCCGTTCTTGCTGAACGCATTGCGCGGATAGTGCATTATCGAGCCGTAATCGTATGCGCCGAGGTCGGTTCCGTCGAGCGTGTGCTGGTCGAAATTATGCCCCAGACCGGCGATTACGTTTTCCATATGCACGGTGACGAACGTCGCACGGTCAGCGCGGCTCTGCTCGTGCCATAGGCCCACTGTGTGGCCGATTTCGTGAATCGCATTGCCTGCGCTGCAATTCGGACTGAGCGAGATCACCTGCTTCCTTCCCTGCCGCCCGACCGAGGAAAAGCATCCGTTCTGGTCCTCAAAGGAGACGAAATCTGGATACGAGGCGGCGTTATCGGGTGTGCGCTCGACGAATCGAATCTTCGTGAGCGTCTGCCAATGATCGATCGCCTGCACGACGCGTGCCGGATTCGGAAGCCCTGGATCAATTTGATAAGGGATCAATGCCTTCGGCCAGCGGAATTGCGCCCCGACGATCCCGCTTGCTTCCGACACCCCTTCGGGCGCCGCCCACAGTAGAATATCGCCTTCGAAAATGTATCGTCCTTCGACCTCCGCAACGACGACTTGTTTTGCTACCTTCAAATCGCCATTTGGAGCCGGGCCCGCCATCAACTTAGTCACTGTCGTTGCAGAGGAACGCAGTCCGTCCGAACTGATTACTTCTGGTTCTTTGGTCGAATTCGACATGTTTTCTCCTTATGGCATCAGTACTTGAGTAGTAGACCTGTCTGAACGGTGTTCGCGTACTGGAAGGTCGGCGGTTGCGAGCCGAGCTTATACGTCGTATTGAGCGCGATGTGACCTGATGAATCGAGCCCGATCGTGATACCCGCCTCTCCATACGGTCGAAAGCCGGAGACGGGGACCAATTGGATGCTCTTTCCGTCGGCCGATTCGCGAGTGGTGTATTCCTTCGTAAACAGATATCGCGGGGCGGCGCTCAGGGTGAGGTTTAACCGTTTGTATTCGACAAATGCGCTGAGTTTTGGACGAATGCGAGCCACACTGAACGCCGGAACGACAACAGAGGCGGAACTTTTCGACGCCTTGACCGTGACCGAACCGATCGAGTGGCCCAGTTCCGATCCTAGGAAGGATTGCACGCCAGTTCCACCGTCTGCGAGGTCTGGGCGAAACTTGATGTCCTTTTTTTGTTCCGCCGTGAACTTATTGTACTTTGCCCAGGAGCGTTCCAGGCGCGTGGCCGTCATGCCACTGAGGAAGAATTTAAAGTCCTGGTCGAAAACCAGGTTGCGCTTGTTGAATTCGCGATTGGTTTCAAACGACAGCGCGGGGGTGTATCGCAGGGCTTCGAGTCCGCGCTGTTCATATCGCCAGAGCCGCGTGACGCCGAGCGAAGGCACAATCGTGTCGTTGACCTTGACATTACTCACCGAACCGGATCCGATATCCATATTGAACGCAGGCTGCCAGAAGAATCCTCCAGCCAGGGGACGGCCCAGCGTCGGCGCAACTTTGGCCTCGATCGCGACACCCGGTTTTGATCCGGGCCCGGCTTGGTGATCGAGCTTCAGATACCACGCGGCATCGTCCTTAGTCTTAGGAATCGCGCCCAGCGCGACTTCGTTCTGAATCTTGAGCGGCTGGTTGAAGGCGTCGTTGAGTCCAGTAACGTCGAGCGTTGCTTTCGCTTGATAAAGGTGGTCAGTTTCGAGCTTCACAAAGGCTCGCCCGTAGTCCGCCGGACTCTGATGCTCCCCAAGTGGGGCCACAGGACAGGTCTCATTGGCTTGGCATTCGGTCACAGTCGGACCCTTAGGTTGGGTCATCGCCTGATGATAGATTCGCAGCTTACTCAAGATCACCTCCGCGAACTTGGGATCATTCGGGCCAAAAGCTCGCAGAGCAAGAGGCGAGTAGATTTCGAAGGTGACTCCGAGATCCTGGACCAGCCCCGGCTTGATGGTTGCAGCGGGTTTAGTCGAAATCGGAATCTTGAGCAGTTCGAACGGCCCTTGAACGGTCCCGGCGAATTTGACCACGGTGGCTTGGTTGTCCGGCGCCAGCACAATTTCGTAGTCCTGGCCCGTCTTGAGGATTTCGGGGCCACCGGCTTTGGTAAGGTTGATCTGGAGCCATGCCTCACCCTTGCGGAATAGGTGGACCGACCCCGTGGCGCCCGCGACCGGGGTGGACTGGCCTTTGTCAATGACGTTGAGGCTTGCGGACGTATCGAATTGAGTCAGCGTGGTGGTATCGCAGTTCACGTATACAAGGCGGGTTGTGACCACGCGGAAGGCGTCCACGTCTTTCTGGACACTCTTGTTGTCGCACGGCAGCACCGCCACCGCGTTCTGTGCATCAAGTGAGGCGCACGCTAGCGCTAGCAGACAAATGACGCGAGCGCTCACCTTGTCTTTTTCCTGGCTGCCGATTTTTTCTTCACCGGTTTAGGTTTGGCCTTACCCTTCCGCTGCGGCCCTGATTTCTGCTTCGCCGCGGCTTTCTTAGTCGCGACCTTCCGAGGCGGCGCGGGCTTCTTCTTCGCTACCGGCTTAGCCTTTCTCTTGGCGGCCTTCTTGGCCGACGGCGTAGGCGCGACGAAGGCTTCGTCCGCGACTACCGGCTGCAGGGCGTCGGAGAGGTCCTGCACGCTCTTTATTCCCCCGCCCGCGCGAAAATCGGCTTCAGATGGCGCGGGGGAAGCAGGAAATGCGCTCTTCAGCCGCAGGAGCAGATCATCGATGCCATCGGGATCGAACTTGAGGGTGCTGTGAGTGGAGCCTGGGGAGGTCTGATTCCACCAATCCTCCAGGTTTTGAGACATCTTCTCCGGACGCTTCCCGCTCCATCCGGTAACCACTTTGAGGACTTCATTATCGCTCGGCATTCGAAATCACTCCAGGTTGTAAACGAAAACTGATCCTAATAGGGGTTCATCGACCATAAAATGGATGGAGTATCTACACTAACACTTCTAATTTAATTGTCAATGGATTACATCGCAGAGTCAGCGATTCCGTAAGGTGCCATGCGGCTAGGCGGCAGCCTGTTGATTTGGGAGGAGTTTCTGAATTGAGGGTAGCCGGCCAGAGTTGTAGCGGGTCTGAGAGGAGTAAAAAGACTGACAGAGAGCGCTGACCCTGCCGATTCAGCGGTCGGGGGAAATGCGGCAGCGCCGGCGTTGGTTCGTATTCGCCGGGAACCTTGGCAGGACACATCGCGACCTGCATCGGAGGAGAATCAACTGGTGTTGGCGGCAGGGGCAACGAACCAATAAGCGATCCTTTTGGCGCACTGGTGAAAGGTCTCGCATTTTCCGCGAGCATGGCTGCGGACCTGGCGGTGATAGAAGACCAGGGACAGGGTATAGGCGAGAAATCGGATCATGGTCAGCACCACCAGCGCCGTGGTTTGATGAACAGCGGGGTGTTTGAGGTGACAGTCGGTGGTGATGGTCTGAAAAACTTCCGTATCGATTCGCCAACGGCTGCGGCTGAACTGATGGATGAACAGCGGCGAGACCGAGCCGAGTTCGAAATTAGTGGCGTAGAAGTTGGTGCTCTCTTGCATCACCGCCGTCTTGGTCTTGATTCGATGGCCGTCTTTTTCGCTGACAGTGACGCGATGCAGGTGCTCGATGCGAACCGTTTTGAGGATTCGAACCAAGCGGTCAGCGACGGGCCAATCGACCTCCGGCAAGTGCCAGTATCGAATCTCCCGATCCGGCTCCGTATGAACCCCCGTAGGCGATTCTTGCGTGAAGCGTTGGGCCTCGCGCAACAGATCGGGCTGGTTCTCTTTCAGGGTGAAGGCCCAGGCCAAACCGAGACGTTCCACTTCTTTAACGAAGGGCGCCTGCATGTACAAAGCGTCACCCACTAACACATCCAGAAAGCGACGGCCTAATTGACGGTCCAGATCTTGGAGTAGAGCCAATGCACAGGCTACCTCTCCTTCGCCGTTCTTCTGAAAGCGGAGACCCAAGGGGATGGGGAACGGCGTGCTGACCACGGCGACCACGACGATCCGGTGATAGTACTGAATGTCGGTTCGCATTTCGCCGTTCGCTTTGTGCTCAATCTCCCGCTCCATGCAGGCGTCGCAACAGCGGACGAACGAACTACAGATTTCGATGCCATCGACCGCCGCCACCACCAACCCTCTGGACCAGTCGGAACGCAGAACTCCGTTGCGTTTCAGGCGCCGGGCGATTTCGCAACTGAGCGCGAACACGGGTTCGGGAGATTGTCTTTCGAGCGCGTAGCCGATGGTGTCGTCGCTGATCGGTCCGATGCGTTTGGCCAACGCTCCCTGGCGACACTCCGCTTCGATCTGAAGCAGGCTGGGAATCTGCATGGCTGCGCCCAAGAAGACGGCGTCGAAAACCTTCTTCCATGGGTGTTGCGGAAACTGCCGGCCCTCGGGCAGAGCGCTCACCAGAGCCGAGAAGCCAAACACTTTATCGAGATAAACCTCCAGGCGATGCCGGAACATCCGGCTAGCGGGTTTCCTTTTCTTTGAGAAAGCGCTTCAGGTTGAGACGGCAGATGGTGGCGGCGGCGGAGTCGAAACGCCGGCGCATTTCAATTTTCTCTCGAACCTTTTCCACCAACTTGGCAGGAATGTTGAGAGCTTTCGGCTGGCCGTCGACCAGTACAGAAATCTGGAACTGGGAATGAAGCTTCTTGCCGTCGGCGCAATGGCAGTTGGGCTGGCCGCAGGCGCGTTTCCGTTCGACAAAGGAGCCGGGCAGCATTTCGCGGAGGGCGCCGAGGCTGCGGATGAGTTTGCCGCGGAGTTCCAGGTCGGGATCGGAGGGGGATTTCATATGACACTAATACTAGTGTCAGAAAGAGGCCAAGTCAAGCCCCATCGAAGATTTGCAAGAATGCCGCCAAACGGAACTTGACGGAGAAACCTCGTAAACAAAAGGGCGGGAAGCCGGCGTCGTCCCTACTCTACGGAATCACTGATCGCAGAGTAGGGTTGCTGACTGTTGCGGACCTAAGCTTAAGATACTCCGCCCCATTCTTGAGACAGACTTATGAGTTTGCAAGCTCCACTGATTTCAGGTCTTCTTTCGGAGTTCCAAAAGTTGCTCAAATTAAGGCGCTCAGGTGGGGCAAAAACGTGTCGATCGCGGCGCCCTCGGTTGGTGGGGGCTTTGGACCGCCGGACGCGGCGCCGAATTCCGGTTAAGAACCTGCGGGCCCTTCCTCAGGCATCCTCCAGATCAATCCTGTCGTTCACGGCGTTCCGAAGTCGCTGCTTGCATCCGAGTTTTCACTCGGTCGTCTGTACCGAGAGACGCCCGAGCAGAAACTGAATCTGTCGGCGTTCACCGCTAGGCGATGGAATACAAATAAGACTGCAGTCAGGATTACAACATCAGGTGTTTTTGTCGCCAGCCCATTCGGTCTCTCTACTGCACTACCGCTGGCAATTTCCCATCAACACTGGCTAATCGTTCCTGAATCAGGCGCGTCAGCTCCTCCTGTCGGCTAAGTTGAGTCTTAGTATATTCCTCCGTCATCCGTACTGTAGTATGTCCGGCAATTTTCGATGCCTCAATGCTCGATCCGCCCACCTCTTGCCGCCATGTGATGTTGGCGCGACGGAAGCTGTGTGGACCCAGGCCGGGGAAATCGCAACCATGGTTAGCCGCGACCCTCTTCAACGCTTGCCGAACGCCGGAGTCCCAGAGCGGAAGGCCGCTTCCGTCCTTTCTGACGAATACCCAATTCTCTGCCTGTGCTTTATCCGCCGTGGCTTTCACGCGAAAACGATCAACCAAGTAGCCCACCGTAAGCAGCCGCCTGCTGCTGTTTGATTTCGGATCATCGATGTCTCCGCGCCAGTTACGCTGCTCAATACGGATGACGCCGCGTTCAAGATTAATGTGGCGCCACTTCAGCCCGAGGAGTTCGGAGATGCGCGCGCCCGTTCCAATCGCGGTTTCGATCACCAACAAGTTCGGATCGGAGAGACCCGCAAGTACCTTTAGCGTTTCTTCGCCCGTCAGAATTCGTTCGGGTCTTACGCTCCATTTCTCCCCGATCTTGACGCGCGAGATCGGATTTCGGCGGCCATCTGGCCAGTAGCCCCACTCCTCAGCTTTCGTGAAGATGCCGGACATGATGCCCCGCAGGTCGTTCATCATGTGCCAGGATTCGCAGGTGTCGTAAAGCCACTGTTGCACTTCATCGGGATAGATTTCAAATAATCTCCGGTTGCCCCACTGTGGAAGAATACGTTGATCGAGGTGAGTTGCGTATTTGAGACGGGTCGGCTTGGCAAGGAGGAACCGGCCGGCGACTTGCGCTTCGACGTGCGCGGACTTATATTTTTCGACCATTTTGCTGAACAAGACCAAGCCATCGGCGATCTTCTCTTGGATGGTGGGTTTATTGATCGTCGCCAGGAACTTGTCACGCTCAACTTCCGCCTTCTTCTTTGGCAGCCGGTTTTCGCCTTTGCTCGGGCCGATGACCTGGAACTTCCGAATGGCCTTCATCGCGCCATCAGCCTGGAGAACGTCGTCCCAATAGCGGAAGAACCAGTACGAACCTCCACGATCGGTTCGCTCATGAACGGCGGGGTGTTGAATTCGAACTTTCAGTCGTAAGCCTCCTGTCAGCGACTGAAGGTTACCGTCGTTCGCGAGCATCATTCAAGTCCCGCCGCGCAAATGTTTAACATGGGGAATTCATTGAAGTTGTAACGAAAATTCCCCAGGGCTCTCTCCTCCTGAGAAAACCCGACATTCCCGACATTTGCCACGTAAATATATGATTCCAATAGGACGACCGTTGTCGGGTTGTGGGTTCGGAGTGGGGATTTCCCGACATCAAAACCCGACATTTAGCCTCTGTTCCGTTGTATGGTCCGGAACGAGATCACAATCATCGGGTTCCTCAAACAGGAGAGTAGCCCGTGACAGATGCAATACCTCTTTCTTAGAACCGGCGATCGTTTTCCGAACAGTGAGCGTCTCCCGCTTCGTGTCTGTGGAGGCCAGCAGGTTCTTGTCGCGGAGCCGCTTTTTCAGCGTTTGCTCGGATACTGCCAGTACCTCCCCGCTATCACGACCGGCATTCTGCGCGATTCGATAGGCCACGGTCGATTCCAAATAGATATCTCCGCCATCAATCCACCCGATGCATTCCCCGCACCGTGACCAGTTTCCCGGAGTGTCGCGGCGCCAGCCGCAGGACTCAGGCGAACCTTTTGGTGCGGCTCCGTCGCGAGCTGCGAGGTGCACCCGTCCCGACGACAAACATCCGCGTAGGAGATCGAGGTACCGTTCGGTCGGTTCCGTCGCGGCTTGATGTTTCGCCTGGGCTACCGCCGCCTTGCGGAGTGCCTCCCAGCAACGGTCGGTCAATTCCTCTCGTACCCGGCCGTCTATGGCTCCGCACTCTTCACTGAATTGCAAGAAGATTTCGAACGCCGCTTGCAGATTCGCGATAATCTCCGGCGTCCGCGCGTGAGCGGTATCTCGTACCGCCTTCAGCCGTAGCTCAGTAACCTTTGCGTCTAGTGCGGCACGCACATCGTCGTAGCGCTTGGCGATCCACCGCACGAAGGCACCTGTCGCTTCGGCGAAAATACCGGAAGCCGCGTCTTTCTGACATTCGGTCAGCTTATCTGCCCTGATTAGGCCTTTTGAAAGCTCCAGTATCAGCAATCGCGCCCGGATCGAATGACCGCGCGGAATGTCTTCGCCGGTAGAAAGAATCAACCCTCGGGGCGGTTTCGATTCCCGCAATCTGGCCGACGAATCCAACCGTCCCCGGCCAGCGTGATTTCCCGCGGCGCGAAACACGCGATCGGCCGCGGCGTGGTAGCGACTGACGTCGGCAGCGCTGCCGTGCGGAGCGAAGTCATCAATTACGATAAGAGAATCCTTTGCATGGAAGGCGAGAAGCTCAAGAGCGTTTCCGGTAGAAGACCACGATCCCGGGAGATTGAGCCGATTCATCTGTGCACCGAAGAATTGTTGTTCCAATGCCGCAAGTTCGCTCTTGAACGCTCCGGTTTCGCCGACCAGGTGGATAGCGAAATCGGAGTTACCAAACAGCGCTCGGTACGTGGCGGCGCGCAACGGGAAACTGATTGACGGCGGTCCTAGCTCAATTGAACGTAGACTGGTTCGGACAGCCCGTTTGAGTTCATCCGACGAGGCGGGAAGCCTCAACTCGTATTTGCTCAGCGAGCCGTACAGCTGAACGTTCATTCCATTGATTTCGCCGATTTCTCCGACAGCCCCACCGGCGTGAATAAAAACCCACTGACCCTCGATCTTGCGCCAGCCAGTATGTATATAGATGCACCGCTCTTCGGCCGTCATCGAGTGATATTGGATTGCCGTGCGCGTGTACTCCCGCTGGTTAGGAAGAGTGATCGCCGCGGGTCCCATCTGCTCCATCGGCCAATCCATGTTCCCGAACTGCGAAGCGGGGATAGTGAAACGAAACGTACGGTTCAGAAGTTCAGCCTCGATCTCGAATTCGCGTTTCGTCTCTACCCCGTCATCCAACAGGATGTTCGTTATGATCGATGCCCGGTAATTGGATAGTTGAGTTTCCGAAAGCCGCTCCCCTTTCTGGGTGACACGGAACATGCCTTCGGATCTCGACTGGAACTGGGGTGGAAGTACAACCTGGAGTTGGGCCCCAGCGACCGAGTTCTCAAACAGTTCGAGAACCCTAGACGGACCCCACAATGCGAGTAAGTCATCAACGCCGTTCGCGCCACAGTCCTCTGGCAGATTGATGAACTTCACCTCGGCTCCACGGGTGGCAAGTTCACGGGAAATCCCCTTCCGCGCGTACTTCACACTGTCGTTGCTGTTTGCGTTCGAATCAAAAACGATCAGAGCTTTGCGCTTCGTCCACGCGATGCGACTCAGATCGGGGATTGGCCCTTTGACATCGAGTCTCTCGCCGCGCGGCCCACCAGTTTTTCCGACCTTGCCGCGCCAGTTCCAGACTCCTGCGATACCGACTGGAATGAATCTCGGTTTCGCCGTTTCGTGATTGGAAAGCCTCCAGAGTGCCAACGCTTTCTTCTCGCCCTCGACGATGCAAATTGGAATCTCGATGTCTTCGAGCTGCTGTGATGTGATCCCAGGTGGGACGTACAGCCGATTGCCACTGTCCGGAGGCCCCAGATACTTCCGGTCCTGTTTCGGCTTGCCATCCTTCCCCTCTACCCAATCAGGATTGTCACGGCGAAGGCGGTAATTGAGGGTGGATGGATTGGCTGGCCAGTAATATGGGATCAGAATGCCGGCACAATCTCGGGTCCCCTTTTGGCCGAGGGCTGCCCGGCCCTCATCCGCAGTCACCCGTTGGAGCATCGCTAGGTCTGCCAATTCAGCCGTAATCCAGGACGCTTCAAGCGTGGTGTAGTCCGACTCGGTCAACGGCTTGCCCCAAGGCATGGGGATGCGGTCGGCGCTCGCCCGTGGTGCGCTCATTGCCGCTCCGTCTTGCGCTTCGGCGACAAGTCTGTGGACATTCCGATGAAACTGGTGCTCTCCAGCGAATCCACATTGATCTGGAGCGCCTTGGCAATCGCCAATGTAATCGCCCTAGATTTGGACCGATCTTGGGCTTCTCCTGTCATGCCACCGATCTCCACCCGTACCGAAAGGAGTCCGTTGTCGTCAGTACTAATCTCGAATCGCTCTGCGGCGGCGGCCTCCAGAAGCCGGATGGCATCCGGGAGGCGTTCGACTGGTTGAAAACGCCAACGCGGCATCCATCGACGATTGCCCATCAGGAACCGGTCCGGAGCGACCGCCCAACCGAGAACTCGCTGCGCCAGCAGACTCGTGAGCATTTCTGACGTCATCGCTCACCTCGCAGTGGCCGGTCGTCGCTCAGTCGAGTGCCGATCGGTTCGTGCTGCACGACTGGTGCTTGCACTCGGTCCTGACGTCCGGCGACGAGAGAGCTAGCTCGTTCGTTCATCCACGCGCGTAGATCCGGCTCGGAGTATCTGATTTTTCTTCCGATTCGGTACCAGCGCGGACCATAGCCCTTCCGGCGCCACGCTCCCAATGTTTCGACTTCGACGCCGAGAAGCCGCGCTACCCTTGTGGGCTCTAGCAGTGGCTCTGTCAAACAACTCATAAATCAATTACAACAGCCGAAAAAAGGGTAAAAACAGGTAAAGATGGGTACAGATGGCAGGGTAAAGATGGGTACGCGGCAGGTCCAGGACTACAACAAGCCAGCTTTCTTGGCGTTCCGGAGCTTTCGGCGATCCTTCTTCAATGTTTCGCGACTTGTTAGGCCAAACTTACGCAGAGCGAGGCGTTCCGCGTATGCCTTCGGCGTGAATGCAGTGCCATACGCGAGATCCTTAACCTCGACCGCATCGATGTGCTCCCAAAGGGTGAAATCGGGGTATCTCCGTTTCAAGTCTTCGGCGGTACGGAACCTCTTCACTTCTTGTTTGATGGTCGCCAACTCGCGCGCCAAGGTCTCAGCCAGTTCTATTCTCTGGAGACTGGACTCTAAGTCCGGAGTGCGCCGCGGACGTGTCGGGTCGGAAGTACCGAGGGAAGAATCATCGCGCTGCGGGTCACGCTTCGGTTCCTCCCCGCCTCCTTGTGCCGGGGCTGCCGGAGCCACGTCGGAGGATTCTCCCAACTGATTCAGATTGGGCGTTTGCACTTTGGGCATCGGGCCACCGCGCTCGAAAGCTTCGCTTTCGAGTAGGCAGCAATAGTCGGCGGATGATTCACAGACGTGCGACAGCGTCCCGATGAGGAGGTGCGAACCCTCGGTTCCGTCTTCGTGCAGCTCGATGCCATACGGACCAAAGTCGAAGTTCGTGCCGACTCCCTTCAACAATTCGAGCCAGGAAACGAGCGAGTCAAAACAATCCGGATCATCAATCGCGGCACCCGCCTGGCGCGCCAGCGCTTCGAAGCGAACACGTACGGACTTACCCACGCCGCCAGTCAGACGCCAATCCCCTGGTTTCCCGCTTCCTACGACGTAGTGCCAATCGGCGCGTAGACTACGCGTGGGATCAGGTAGCGCCCGAAACCGGGACTCCATCTCACGCCAGAATTGTGGGCCTTCCATGCTCCTTTGCGACTCCTGATAATCCCCAGGCCTCTACCGGGTTCATGACGCCGGGCCAGATACCCCTCCGAACATATCACGCGATTGATTTTGTGGAGAATTAACGACGGATTTCGCTAAAAACCGTGTTCCACTTGAGATGTACTGGGCGCTCTGCTCAGCAACGGTGTGCGGGGGTACCACGAGGCCGACCAGAATTTTGCCGCGCAGGTCACCGCTTTGGCAGCTTTCCTAGCGATGATGAAAGCCGTATCGAAAACCGCATGGCGAAAACAGCCGCACGCTAGTTTATCAACTGCTCGATGCGAGAATTGACTTTATGTCGCCACTCTTCAACGACCCGCGGCTATGGTCTGCCGCTGGATGTAGATCCAGCTTGTCTAGCTAGACGCTTACATGCTAGCCTCCGACCATGTTGTGATGATTGGTTTGAGTACGGAACGAATTACTTATTCAGCGAAATGAAACAGGCCTCTTTTCCTCTCAACTCGAATCTCATTCGTAGGAAGCGCCGATTATTCTTCAGTGAGTCCGCCGGTTGCTCCCCGATGCGCATGATACGAACGGTGCCTTCAGCCTCTTGTGCTACGGCTCAATCCAAAAGACCAGATACCGAGACCCAATGAACCAACAATCCCTTTCCTCCTTCATCTGGTCCGTCGCCGATCTGCTGCGCGGCGACTACAAGCAATCCGAATACGGCAAGGTGATCCTGCCGTTCACCGTGCTGCGGCGTCTCGACTGCGTGCTGGAGCCGACCAAGGCCGCCGTGCTGGCCGAGTGGCCAACCGGGAGAAGGCCGGGCTGAACCCGGAGCCGTTCCTGCTGCGAAAGTCGGGGCAGAGTTTCTACAACACGTCGCCCCTCGACATGAAGAAGCTGATGGGCGATCAGGACCACATCAGGGAGAACCTGTTCGCCTACATGCAGGCGTTTTCGCCCGCCGTGCGCGACATCTTCGAGAGCTTCGAGTTCCACACCCAGATCGACCGGCTCGCCAAGGCCGGGCTGCTCTATCTGGTCACCGAGAAGTTCGCCAACATCGACCTGCATCCCGACAAGGTCAGCAACGCCCAGATGGGGCTGGTCTTCGAGGAACTGATCCGCAAGTTCGCCGAACTTTCCAACGAGACCGCCGGAGAACACTTCACGCCGCGCGAAGTCATCCGGCTGATGGTCAATCTGCTCTTCATCGAGGACGACGACGCGCTGACCAAGCCCGGCGTGGTGCGCTCGATCTACGACCCCACGGCGGGCACCGGCGGCATGCTGTCGGTCGCTGGCGAGCATCTGGCCGAGCAGAACCCGGACGCCCGGCTGACGATGTACGGGCAGGAACTGAACCCCGAGTCCTACGCGATCTGCAAGGCCGACATGCTCATCAAGGGCCAGGACATCGCCAACATCATCTTCGGCAACACCTTCTCGAACGACGGCCTCCCGGGCAAGCAGTTCGACTACATGCTCTCCAATCCGCCGTTCGGCGTGGAGTGGAAGAAGATCGAGAAGGAAATCCGCAAGGAAGCCGAACAAGCAGGGCTTCAACGGCCGCTTCGGTCCCGGCCTGCCGCGCGTCATCGACGGCTCGCTGCTGTTTCTGCTGCACTCTGATTTCCAAGATGCGCCCCGCCGAGCGATGGCGGCAGCCGGTTCGGCATCGTCCTCAACGGCTCGCCGCTGTTCACCGGCGGCGCGGGGTCGGGCGAAAGCGAAATCCGCCGCTACGTGCTGGAGAACGATCTGGTCGAGGCCATCATCGGCCTGCCGACCGACATGTTCTACAACACCGGCATCAGCACCTACGTCTGGATCGTCAGCAACCGCAAGCCGGAGCACCGCAAGGGCAAGCTGCAACTGATCGACGCCAGCGGCTTCTGGCAGAAGATGCGGAAGAGCCTGGGCAGCAAGCGCAAGGAACTGACGGACGAGCACATCGACGAAATCACGCGGCTGTTCGGCGAGTTCAGGAAGCGAACGAAGGACGGCGTGCCGATCAGCCGCATCTTCAAGAACAGGACTTCGGCTACCGCACGATCACGGTCGAGCGCCCGCTACGCGACGCGGACGGCAAGATCGTGCTCGGCGACGAAGGGCAAGCTGAAGGGCAAGCCACAGCCGGACGCCAACCTGCGCGACACCGAGAACGTGCCGCTCAGTCGAGGATGTTGAAGACGTACTTCAAGCGCGAAGTGCTGCCGCACGCCCCGGATGCGTGGATCGATCACGAGAAGACGAAAGTCGGCTACGAGATCCCGTTCAACCGGCACTTCTACGTCTTCAAGCCGCCGCGCGACTTGGCCGAGATCGACGCCGAGTTGAAGGCGTCACCGACCGCATCCTGACGATGATCGAGGGCTGTCGAATGAGCTTTCCGCGCTACACGAATACAAGGACAGCGGCGTGGAGTGGCTCGGGCGAGTGCCGAGCAATTGGGAACTCAAACGGATTCGGCATCTTTTCGAGATCCGCAAACGGATTTCGGGTAGCGTGGGATATGAGGTCCTATCGATCACACAGAAAGGTATTAAGCCCAAGGACACCGAAAGCGGTGATGGTCAACTATCGGCGGACTACTCCAAGTATCAGTTCGTTGAAGTCGGCGATTTTGCCATGAACCATATGGATCTGTTGACCGGCTATGTGGATATCTCTCCATTTCATGGAGTCACCAGTCCGGACTACAGGGTCTTCGCCATACGAGATAGAACAGTTTGTTTTGATAAATACTATTTGTATCTGTTTCAGGCTGGATATCGCAACAAGATCTTCTTCGCCTATGGCCAAGGCTCGTCACAGCTTGGGCGTTGGCGGTTTCCTACCGATGAATTCAATAGCTTTGAGTTCCCGGTCCCCTCACTTGATGAGCAGCGGACAATCGCTGCCTTCCTTGATCGCGAGACTGCCAAGATTGACGTCCTAGTAGCCGAGCAGCAGAGATTGACCGAGTTACTACAAGAAAAACGCCAGGCCGTGATCTCTCACGCGGTAATAAGAGGACTGCACACAACTGATACATTCAAACCCTCGGGCGTTAAGTGTATGGGTGATGTACCCTCCAGCTGGTCGGTTACAAAGTTGCTTCGAGTCACTAAAGGCATTGGCGACGGGCTGCACGGCACTCCGGATTATGTTGAGGGCTCGCAATTCTATTTTGTGAATGGTAACAATCTTACCAATGGATTCATTTCGATAACCGACACTACGCGATGCATAAGCGAGGATGAATACACGAGGCATCTGGTGCTTATGGATCAAAGTACACTTCTGATGTCGATCAACGGGACCATCGGTAACGTCGCCCTTTACCGAGGAGAACAAGTCATGCTCGGAAAGAGTGCCGCATACATCAACTGCAGCGATGAGTTGTCCCGGTTGTTCTTATTCTTTTTGATGCAATCTTCTTTTGCTCGATCATATTTCAATCGAGAAGTTACGGGGACAACAATTTACAACCTCTCACTTGAATCAATCCGAAGCATGCCTGTGGCACTCCCTCCGCCAAGTGAGCAAAAGGCTATTGTAAAGTTTCTTGGTCAACAGACTAGCGCGATAGACGCTCTTAGCGCCGAAGTCCAAGCCGCCATTGACCGACTGCAGGAGCGCCGTACTGCACTGATTTACGCCGCTGTCACTGGGAAGATTGATGTTCGCGGCTTGGTGGCGACTCAGCCGGAAAAGGAAGCCGCCGCATGAGCAGCCTGCACAAGGAAATCAATCTCGAAAATGAAATCTGCGAATACCTTGCGGGCAACGGTTGGCTGTATGCCAGCGGCGACGCAGTTGGCTACGATCGCGCGCGGGCGATGTTTCCTGCCGATGTCATTGCTTGGTTGCAGGCGACACAGCCACAAGCTTGGGAAGTGCTTAGTAAGAACTGCGGGTCGCAGGCAGAGGATGTGGTGTTAACTCGTCTGCGCGATGCAATCAATCAGCGGGGCACGCTTGATGTGCTGCGTCACGGGATCGAGCTGCTCGGCCTGCGGCAGCCTTTAGCTCTTGGCGCAATTCAAGCCCGCTTTGGCGATGAACCCCGACATTCTGGCCAAGTATGGTGCGAACCGGCTGCGCGTCGTGCGCCAGGTGCGCTATTCCGAACACAACGAAAACGCGCATCGATCTGGTGCTGTTTCTCAACGGCCTCCCGGTGGCCACCTCCGAGCTGAAAAGCGACTTCACTCAGTCCGTGGACGATGCAGTCGATCAATACCGCTTCGACCGTGATCCGCGTCCGAAGGGGCAGGGCGCCGCAGAACCGCTGCTCAGCTTTCCCAACGGGGCGCTGGTGCATTTCGCGGTCAGCAACATGTCGGTCATGATGACCACGCAGCTGAATGGCGGGCGCGACAAAGTTTCTGCCATTCAATCGGGGCGACAACGGGGCGGCGGGCAATCCGGCTAACGAGAAGGGCGGACATCGCACGGCTTATCTCTGGGAACAAGTCTGGGCAGCGGAAAGCTGGCTGGAAATCCTGGGACGCTACATCGTGGCGCAGAGAGATAAGAAGAAGCAGATTAGCAAGATCATCTTCCCGCGTTTTCACCAACTGGACGCCACCCGCAAGCTGCAAGCGGCCGTGCTGGCCGAAGGGGCAGGCGGCAAATACCTGATCCAGCATTCGGCAGGCTCCGGCAAGACGAATTCCATCGCCTGGTCGGCCCACTTCCTGGCCGATTTGCACAACGCCCAACACCAAAAGCTCTTCGATACGGTGCTGGTGGTTTCTGATCGCAACGTGCTCGATTCGCAGCTGCAGGAGGCCATCTTCGACTTCGAGCGAACGACGGGCGTCGTCGCTACGATCAAAGGCGAGAGCGCCAGCAAGAGCGGCGAGCTGGCGGAAGCACTCGCCGGCGGCAAGAAGATCGTCGTCTGCACGATCCAGACTTTCCCGTTCGCGCTGAAGGCCGTCCAGGAACTGGCCGCGACACAGGGCAAGCGGTTCGCGGTGATCGCCGACGAAGCGCATTCTTCGCAAACCGGCGAGGCGGCGGCCAAACTAAAGGCTGTTCTGTCGGCGGAAGAGTTGCAGGAGCTGGCCGACGGCGGCGAGGTCAGCACGGAAGATCTGTTGGCGGCGCAGATGTCGGCGCGGTCCGCAGAGAGCGGCATCACGTATGTCGCCTTCACTGCCACTCCGAAGGCCAAAACACTGGAGTTGTTCGGCACGTCGCCCTAATCCGGCCGTACCGGCGAGCGCTACCAACTTGCCCGCGCCGTTTCACGTCTATTCGATGCGCCAGGCGATCGAGGAGGGCTTCATCCTCGACGTGCTGAAGAACTACACGCCCTACAAGCTGGCGTTCAAACTGGCCCATAACGGCAAAGAGCTAGACGACAAGGAAGTCGAGCGCAGCGAAGCCCTGAAAGGGATCATGCGCTGGGTTCGGCTACACCCGTACAACATCGCCCAAAAGGTGCAGGTGGTCGTCGAGCACTTCCGCGAGAACGTCGCACCGCTGCTGAACGGCAGTGCCAAAGCCATGGTGGTGGTCGCCAGTCGTTTGGAGGCAGTGCGCTGGCAACTCGCGATCGACAAGTACATCAAGGATCAGGGCTACAAGATCGTCACGCTGGTCGCGTTCTCCGGTGAAATCAATGACGCGCAATCCGGCCCCGATCCCTTCACCGAAACCAGCAAGACGCTGAACCCCAACCTGCGGGGCCGCGACATGCGCGAGGCTTTCAACACCGACGAGTATCAGATCCTGCTGGTGGCGAACAAGTTCCAGACCGGTTTCGACCAGCCGTTGCTCTGCGGCATGTACGTCGATAAGCGGCTGGCGGGCATCACGGCGGTGCAAACTCTGTCGCGGCTCAATCGCGCCCATCGACGGGAAAGATACGACCTACGTGGTGGACTTCGTCAATGATCCCGAAGAAATTCTGACCGCTTTCAAGACTTACTACGAGACGGCGGAGTTGGCGAACGTTACCGAC
Source organism: Bryobacteraceae bacterium (assembly GCA_963770345.1). Lineage (GTDB taxonomy): Bacteria > Acidobacteriota > Terriglobia > Bryobacterales > Bryobacteraceae > CAVYPH01. Next base: position 159,169 of record CAVYPH010000007.1, read on the forward strand.
CCGCATCTCGTCTTCGATCTGCGCATGAAGCTGGATGCTGCGGGCTTCTACGATGAATTTGAGGTCAACCGCGTGGTAGAGGTGGAATTTAACCCGAAGGCCAAGCAAAGCGATCTGGCCGCTGCGCTGGAACCGGTCGTCTCGCGCTTGCTAGTGCGCTATAAGTCTGCGCTGGAGCGGGTCAAGATCGCCACGGCTAAGAATGATTCAGGGGCTCCCGAGGATGCTAAGAACGAACTGAATGCGCTCGTGTTGTTCAAGCACGATATGGCCGTGTTCGAACGCATGTACGCGTTTCTCTCGCAGATTTTCGACTACGGAAACACTGCGATCGAAAAACGCTTCATCTTCTACAAGCGGCTGTTGCCCCTGCTCGAATTCGGGCGTGAGCGCGAAGGGATTGATCTTTCGAAAGTCGTTCTGACCCATCACAACTTGAAAGATCAGGGGAAACGGCAAGTAGCGCTGGGCGAGGGCGAAGCGCCGAAACTAAGCCCGCTGACTGAATCCGGGGGCGGCTCCGTGCAGGAGAAGGAAAAAGCGCGCCTCGGTGAGATCATCACAAAGGTCAACGATCTGTTTGAAGGGGAACTGACCGAGGATGATCGGCTCGTCTATGTTAACAACGTCATCAGGGGCAAGCTGCTTGAATCGGTGATCCTGGTCCAGCAGGCTGCCAACAACACGAAAGAGCAATTCGCCAACTCGCCTGATCTGTCGAAAGAACTGTTGAACGCGATTATGGATGCGCTGGCGGCGCACAACACCATGAGCAAACAAGCGTTGGAATCGGAACGAGTGCGGAGTGGACTGCGGGATATTCTCCTCGGCCCGGCGCAGCTCTATGAGGCACTGCGATCACGCGCCGAGGCGATGAGGGGGCACGCTGTACCTTGAGAGGACATAGTTTTCGAAAACGCTGACGAGCATTCGTTCTCCGGGCGATTAACCCAATGCCGAAATTCGGAGGCAAAGCGTCGGCCGTTTTAGTCCATGCATCGATAGGGTCTTTCCCCGATAAACATCAATCGGGGAAAGAGAGTCTCGTTGCTTATGACCTACTGCGAACTGGTTCCCTTCGCTGCCTGGAACACGTCTCGAACCGACAGGTTAATGCCGAACGCAAACTGGGGTTGGAACCCGACGCTGGTGGCGGCGGCCTGTTGCGCTGGAGTTGCGGTACTACCAATGCTCAGCCCGTTTAAGGACTGCTGTTTCGCGAAAAGTACACCTGCGTAGAATTGAGCGAATCGCGGACCCCATCCCGCGGCAACGAGAATCTTATGCAGCGGCTGTTGTGCGACAGCCACCCCTGCCAGGCCGTACGGCCACCAATTCAGTGCGTTGCTCTTGACGTCTCTCTTAAACGGATACAGGTCGAGCACCGCGAAGACGCTCCGCTTATCCACGCTGTTTCCAGTGATGGTGTTGTTGGTATTGTTCAGTTCCAGCTGGCTCATTTTGCGGATAGGCACCGCAATACTGACGTCCCAGAAGTAAGTGCCCTCGTTGTCGACCACGAAAGAGTCGCCGATCAGTTGAGGACTTCCCGGAGTGATTGAAGTATATCCCTGTATGGTCACATCTGAAGGAACATAGGAAATAGTTGCATCGGCAAACCCAAACGCAGGCGCAAAGGCTTTTTCGGCTAAAGAGGCGAATGCTTCACCCGCCTGAAAAAGATGCTGAAGATTCGCCGCTGTCTTTGAGGTCACATCCAGGTCGTACTCGACGGAATAATCGGACGAGCGGTTCAGATGAATGAACAGCAACGCCACTCTCTTAACGCCGAAGATTCTCTTGTTGGTAGTAAAGTCTGCTTGTCCCCAAGCTTTCTTTCCGTTGTAAATGTACCAATTCTGCACATCGACTTCCTGCTTGCCGGTCTTCCACTTCACGACGTGGATCACACAGTAGAAGTTCTTCGAGTCCACATCCGCAGCCTTAAACGGCGGGTTTCCCTTTGAGGAGTAAGCGTTCGCGATCGCGGCCAAAATAAGCTCGCGCGCGTCGCCTGGACCGCCGATGGTGGCTTGATCCAGGTTCAGATATCCTGCTTGGAGCGTTGCTGCAGGAATGGTCACGGGACTGCCCATTCGCGACGGGATGTGCTCCGTTGCGGCAAACGTTTGGCTTGAGAAGAGCGCGAAGCCCAATCCCATTAGGTATAGGAGATAGCGATTCATTCATTCACCTCCGGTGCTAGTTGCGCCGTCATTTGGAAGAGCGCAACATGCGGTGGGGAAGGGACAATAAACCGGCAGGCACGGCTTGCAAGCAAGAATGGCTGCCCCACCTAGGACAGTTTGTTAAAGGACCCGGTAATATTGATTTTGGTCGGGCAGCCGTCTAACTCGCGTGGAATACTGGCCTGAAGCTTCGGATCGTCCGTCGCTAGGGAAATGGCGAGGAAGTAGTTTCCGTCTTTATCTCTTTCAACGCCCACGCCGGAGACACCTTCTTGCTGCAGAAGGCGGAGAGAGTGCCGCTGTTTTACTTCGCGGGCTTGCTGCTCAGTGGCCATGGGTTCCTCTTTATCGTACTCGATGGGTGCTTGTGGAGAAACGCTAGCCGACTCTAAACCAAAGCGACGTTCAGCGCCGACAGGACATCGCTTATGTGGTTCGCGATCGTGTGCGTGGAAGATCCGGCGAACAGAAGACCCACTGCCAGCTTAGAGTTTCGCTCTACGATCAAGGATCCGGAATCGCCCGGCCCGCTGAAAGGCTGGGCATCCAGTCCCACTATGATGATTTGTCCTCCGAACGCGAAATTGCCGGTATCATAACCCACGGTGACATCGGTATCAATACTGGTAACCTGACCCGCTTTGTAGGCCGTGGTCCGCCCGAATTTTTCGACGGTCATGTCTATTTGGGCGGCGCCTACACCCTTCGGCGCGCCAATTTGTAATATCGAATTGGACACGTCGCCGAGATTCGCAACTTGCGTGATCGCGCAGTCCACTTGGTTTAAGATGCCAGCCTGAAATGGAATGAATCGGGTCAAACTGGCGATACCATCGGTGCCCGCATTCCCCCCGTCCAGCAATCCCGGTTGAAAGATCGGAGATCCCGCGGGTAACCGGCTCTCATCTGTCAGAACGTGGTTATTGCTTAGGATATAGGTTCCATTCGTGTCACTCACCAGCGCTCCTAATGTTCCTGCCATTTTGAATTGGCCGGCGGGGTCTGCATACCCGATGGAACACCCGGGCTGAGCGGGACGCGTTTTTGTGCGGGGATTAACTTGCGTGGCAGCGGGAGCCATGGCTTCGCCTGTGGGCCGAAAACTGCGAAACAGCCCCACTTCCTCGACATCTACCGGAAGACCGGCAATCGCCTTCGGAAGGCGGTGGCCCTTGCCGATGTCCTGCGGCGGGTATTTGGCGCGCACGAGGAACTTCACGGCGAGGGTCCCAGTGCGAAATCCATCTGAGATTTTCTCGCCGATCCCAACCCCGACTAAGTTCCACTGAGGGTCGGGAGTAACGGCGGCAGTTAACACACGGAAGGAAGGTATAGCGGGCCGTTTGAGCAAACGTCTAGACCATTCCCGTTTGGCTGCGCGGATGTCTTCTATATTGTGGATCGGTGTACCGAGCACGACAGAGGTTGCGTTCGGTGGGACTTTCGGTTTCTTAGGCATGGCACTCTCCTTGAAAGACTCAGCTACACCTATAGAGCGGAGTTTGGGTCCTTAAAGGGACACGAGAAAGGGGCAACGAGGAAAATGCACTCGGATCGCTATCTTGACTGGAAGGCAAGGCTCCATAAGAAGTCGAGTTGGAGAGTGCCGTTAAATGCGGTGCTGTTCCTATCCACGCGGCTCGCACCTGTTTGGTCCGGCGCCCCGGGGACCAGGTTGGGTTGAAAGTTGGCGTTTGCGTGGCAACTCATACAGTTGGTCTGCACCCCGACATCATTCGGTGTTTTTACGAGTTGTCCGTCCACCCTGGTTAGACCGGGGACATGCGCGGGGGGGGGGCGCTCCGGCTTCAAGGTAGGGGTTGTAACAGTAGACGGACTCATCGCCTTTGCCGGACGTAAGCACTTCCTCATAAGCGCTACATTGGGCGTAATGGAGGCCACTCGCGTCGAGATGCGCGGGCCGCCGCGCGGCGATTGTAGCGGAACTCGGAGCAGGCGGGTTTTTAGGCCGATCGGACCACCAAAATGTCTGCCACGTCCAATCTCCGATCTCCTTGGTGGTCACGTGCATGGCCAGCAGAACGGCGTAGTCGCCGGACTTGGCAATTGCGGCGGACTTTCGATTTTTATTCTCATCGGTGGCTAATTTCGCCTCACTGGCTGACAAACGAAAATGAATGAATTGATTGATTCCGTAGGTAGCCGCGTCCGTCTGTGTTTTGCAGTCTGTAGCTCCACTTCCATTCTTGTTGGGTTCCATCAGGTCGATCCATACGCACTGAGTCCATAATGGTTCGCCGAAACTCATGGTATGCCACATTTGATCGGTTGCACTAAGTTGGAGCGGCGGAGGCCCGGGCCACGATTTGAGCAAAAAATATCGGCCTTGGATAAGGTCGCTCGACGACAGAGCCCGGAACATGGGCTTCAGCACGATGGCGCCGCTGTTAAACGAAGGGATAGCCTTGCGGTGTTCGTCCACAATCATCATTTTAAGAGTGCTATTGGAGAGGAGGCTATGGCGCGCAATCCAACTACTGGCTTCGGGATCGTACTTGACGCTCGGGCCGTTCTCAGTGGGGGTCTGATCATTTACCCCGAGCGGCGAGATCAAATTGGGATTCAAGGCGTCCTCCAGTTGCCGCGGAAGCGCGAAACGCCGAGGTGTCCTAAGCGGCGCAATCGGACTCAGCGCGTCTTGTGGTGCATTGCCCGAAGGCGTTCTGAGATCGGTTGGGTCGTTCCAGGTTTCGAAGACTCGAAGCCTTTGCCCCTCGAAGTCCTGGTCCGACCATTGTGTCAGGGCCGCCCAGAGTCCCCAGGCATGAGAAGCAATCGCATTCTGGTTGTTGTTCTTTACCCAACTGAGAATAGTGGCCGCCGGCTGGGGAAACCGGAATCCAGTGATGCCCGTGCTAGCTAGAGGCACCGCGTGAAACTGGTCAGCCGGGCTCTGCTGAGAATAACCTTGAGCGCAGACTACAATCACGAGCAGAAAATGTTTGATCTTCATGATTTCCTCTTTAGGAACGGTTGGCAGAAGCAACAACACGGGTCCCCCCTGCCAACCCCGAATCGAATCTACGACTTCGCCGTGACTTGCGTGATCTTGACTACATCCGCGTTGTTTACGACGCTAATATCAAGTTGCGCTGTGTAGACTTTGGTTGTATCCACTTGAACCTGCTCCAACTCAAGCGAACACAGCCCATAGTCAGAAGCAAGGCCGCCAAATTTTCCGCCAAGCTTTACGATCATTGATTTGTCCTCCTTTCCTCAAGAATTAACTACATTCCAACAAGCTCTAACATCCTCAAAAAACGAGGGTCCGCACGAATGACGTCATTTGCGGGATCCGATTTAAATGTCGGGACTTCGGAATCGTGTTCCGCCAGTGCTCGTTCCATCCACTCGAAACAGCGATCAAAGTCCCGAAGACCTCGGTGGATCTGCGCAATGTAGAAAGGAGACGATTTTCCTTGAATGTGGAGCGCTTCCAACTCCGCCGCAATCGCCAGGGCTCTATCCTTCTGTCCGCTTAACGCGGTGTATTCGCCCAGCGATCCTAACGCATACGCCGCGCGATCTGTCTTTTCAACCGCCAATTGGGTCAGGCGAATCGCATCCGAGTAGCGCCCCTTCTGCGCACAGCAGTCCGCCAGCCGGACGTGAGCGTTAACGTATTCCGGGTCGCGACGCAGAATCCATTCCAGACGTTCCATCGCGTCATTGATCCGCCGAGCCCGATAGAGGTCGGTTGCATTGTAGGAAGCGACATGGATGGACAGAGGATCGAGTTCGACCGCCGTCTGACTCTGCACGAGTGAGTCTTCCGTCTTTCCCTGCATGCTCAAATACCCGGCCAGGCGGATGCGAGTTTCGGCAGAGCCGGGTTCCAGCTCCACTGCCCGTTGGTGATGCTGAGCGGCCTCCGGCCAGGACCATGTGGAGTACTGGGCCACCCCCGCCAGAGCCATGTGAGCCTCCGGTACACGCTCATCCAGCGTCAGAGCTTCATTCGATCGCAGCCGCGCATATTCGTAAGCCGAAAGGGCTGGAATGATCCCTTTGGTGGCGATGAGATTGTAGGCGTCGGCCAAAGCGCCCAAGGCGACGGCCCACTTACGGTCGGCTTCGACCGCTTGGGAGAAGTACTGAATGCTTTCATGGAGGGACACGCCATCCCGCTTGCCCGCGAAATGCTGTCCCAGCAGGTAAAGAGAGTAAGCGATCTCACTGGTCGCGTGACGGCGGCTCAGCAGTGCTGTCTGGTCAGGCGAAAGTTGAAAGGATAGGGTTCGAATGACGGCGCGGGCAATGGTTTCGTGAGCTCGCCGTAAATCCTCCATCCGCATGTCGTAGGATTCGGACCAGAGAAGGCGGCCCGTATGTGTGTCCGACAATTCCGCGCTGATCCGAATTCCGTTTGCCGTCGATCGCACCCTGCCGCCCAATACCGAACGGACGTGCAACTCGCTGCCAATGTCGGCCAAGTTGATTTGCCGGTGCTCATAAAAGGCCGCCGTGGTGGGCGCGATTACCCGCATTCCGGGAACCTTTGATAGCGTGCTGGCCAGTTGCTCGCTCATGGATTCGGCGACGGGTTTCGCCGCGCCTGGTTGGCCATTGAACGGCAGAACGACGACAGTGTTCGAATCGCGGGTTTTCAAATTGCCAAAGAAACGGGCTCCGATCAAGCCCGCCACCGCGGCAAGGCCTGCGCCAATTATCCAGCCCCGCCGGGTCGATTCTGAACCTTCGGCGGCCAGGGAGTTCTGCAATTGCCTGGGTGATCGACTCGTATCTCCGCGCAGGATCGCGTTCCAGGCATCTGGCCACCACTCGGTTCCATGTCTGGTCAATCTCCGGACGGATCGTGCGCACTTCTGGCGCAGTGTGGAGCAATCTGGCGCGCGCGATTTCGTCTCTGTTTCGTCCGGGGAAGGGCAGCTTCCCGGCCAGGGTTTCAAACGCCAGTATGCCGAAAGAGTAAATGTCGGTGCCGATTCCGGACTCGGCGCCCTCCAGTTGCTCGGGAGCCATGTATCCAGGGGTTCCTCCCACCAGCAACGGGTTACTCGCCCCGACGTAACGGGCAAGACCGAAGTCGGTAATGACGGCATTGAGTCCCGTAGGGGTCTGTGCCAGGACACTCACATTCGAACTCTTCAGATCCCCGTGCACGACGTCGGCGCGGTGCGCGGCTTGCAGCCCTTCAGCGATCTGCCGAACGAGCCTACACCTTACTTCGAGCTCCAATTCCGGCTCATCGCGGAGAAGATTGGCCAGAGTACGTCCGGCGAGCAGCTCCATGGTCAAGAAGAGAATCGTCCCGCCATTGAATGAATGCCGCCCAACATCATGAACGCGGCAAACATGCGGATTGAGGACTTTCCTTGCCAGCCGGACTTCCTCGCGAAACTGGGCGGAGTAGTCTTCATCCGTTGCGCAGGCACGAAGCACTTTTAGCGCAACGGTCTCAACCAATTCGGAATCACGAGCTTCATAGATGTCGCCCGATCCGCCTTGACCCAGTAATCGCACGATGGTGAAGCGCCCGCCGACCAGTTCACCGGGAAGAAATTCGGGGATTCGCTCAACGGCCGCTGTCGCGCGAACGAGGTCACTGAAGAAATCTTCGGATTGCGAATGGGCTTCGAGCAGCGCGATGACCCGTTGCCTCAGCGGCCCGGACGGTCCGCACTGGTTATCCAGAAATGCAACGCGACTATCCTGTGGCAACTCCAGGGCGCTCGTGAAGATCTCGCGAATAGTCTCGTCGGCCAAGAATGGTTCCATTGGCCACCAATTAAACCCGAGTTTGACTGATGCTGTCGAACAGCCAAGCCTTGGCGAATTCCCAATCCCGCTTTATGGTGCGATCGGAGAGGCCCAGGAGTTCGGCAATCTCAAGAAGAGCCAGACCGCCGAAGATGTGCATGTCAACGACCTTACTTTGCCGCGGGTGGCTCGCCGAAAAGCGTGAAAGTGCCTCGTCGATCTCTAAGACGTGCTCCAAGCGATTCGGCGCGATGAAGTTCGCTTCGTCCAGGTCGATTCTCACTCCACCGTGCCGTTTCGCGGCTTTCCGCGCGCGGGCGTGGTCCACCAAAACGCGGCGCATAGTATGGCTTGCCACGGCGAAAAAATGGGCCCGGTCATTCCAGGAAATGGGCCGCTGAAACAGTCGCAAATACGCTTCATGCACGAGCGCTGTTGTTTGCAGCGTGTTGAAATTCTCGGCTCGCATATGGCGCCTTGCCAAACGGCGCAGTTCGCCGTAGAGGGCCGCGCTCAGGCGTGGCTCGGCATCAGAATCTCCTTGCGCCATCCGGCGAAGCAGTTCGGTTAAATCCTGTTGATTTTCCGGCTTTTGATCGTCCCCGGACATATTCGGATGAACGATTAGTCTATCCCAGCCGTTCCTACCAAGTCGAGGTACGGCGGGCATCGGCCAGCTAGCAAGAATGCTCATACTCCGGAAAGCGGATTTCCACAAGTAAAAGTGACATGAGATCTCGCCTTATTCGTGGACCCAAACTCAAATTCCTTGGCCGGAAGAGGTCTGCATTTGAGGAAGACCGGCAACGGACTAGTGGCGGCGTTGACCATCTCGCTCCCACAGCTCCGGCAGAACGCACAATAAAGGAAGCGCCCGCCGATCCTCAGCACAATTGTGAAGGCGACCCTGCTCGATGCTGCGTTTTGGTCGACATTCTCCCTACCCGCGCAGCCTGAGGAAGGGCTAGAATACGACATAACTGTGTATCACTTTAGGCGGCACGAGTCGATTGGCTCCCCAAGTGCAACCCTCTCGAACTTTCTCAAGCCGTTGCGGCGGACGTGGCTCCCGAGAACCAACCTGCTGGAGTGGAACATCGTGCTTCTGTCGCGGCGTGACCGTTACATATCCGGCGCGCCGGATCTTAATTTCGGTTACGAATCCTTGTTTCTGTGGACACTTTTGGCGACCAGGCGAGGGAGTGCCGCTGCTCGCCTGCCAGCATTCAGCGTTACCTCGGACGAGTCAGCGGGCCGATGCTGGATAGAATCGATTTGCACATCGAAGTGTCCGCCGTGCCGTACAAGGAACTCCGCGCCAACGATGGCGGAACATCGTCAGGCGAAATGCGCCAAAGGGTATTGGCTGCCCGGGCGGTGCAACGGACGCGAGGCTGCGATAATTCACAACTCCCCTCGGCCGAACTGCGCCAGGTATGCCAGCTCGATGATGCCGGCGAACGGACGCTCGAAATGGCGGTCCGCCGGTTGAGCTTGTCGGCGCGCGCGCACGACCGCATTCTGAAAGTTGCACGGACGATCGCGGATCTGGGTTCGGTAGACGCCGTGGCGGCTAAGCATGTGGCCGAAGCTGTGCAGTATCGGAGTCTTGACCGTAATTATTGGAGCTGAGCGTTGAGGGCTGCGGCTTTCTCCGCCGGATTCGAAGTGCCGCCAGAGCTGCGGCGAGCAGGCTGATGCTAAAGATCGAGATCCAATTGCCGGGCGTGTTACCCACGAATTTCACTGTCACGATGGACCTGCCCGGACCAAACGGAAGGGCAACCAGATCCCTTTCGGCTCCTTTGCTATCGCTGGCTCGCATCATTCCAAATATGTATTTTGGCTATTCGGGATGCCCGCGAAAGGGCGGCAGCTTCGGAAAACTAGAGTCCTGCCTTCTTCATCAGAATGTCATCCTGGCTCCCAGTTGCAATGCGCGTCCTCCACCGGTACCGTTCACACCCGTGCCGCTCCCGAGTGTGCTGGTGACATATCCAAACGTTTGGCTTGTCACGGATGTACTCGGATTACCGAATGCCGGCGTGTTGGTGAAATTGAATGTTTCAGCGCGCAGTTGCAGGTTGAGTCTCTCTGTCACCTTCACGTTTTTGAACAATGACAGGTTGAGCTGAAAGTAGCCGGGCCCGCTCAAAATATTCCGGCCGGAGTTGCCGAAGACACTTCCGACGGGTTGCGCAAAGCTGGACGTGCTGAACCAAGGTCCACCGCCATTTGCGACTGTGTTGATGCCGTGGAGGATGGAGACGGGTGCAACCTGATCGGCAGTCTGGGTGTTGCCGGGGGCCGCTAGACCGCCCCCACTCGCGGTGAAGGTCAAAGGCGTCCCTGAGTAAGCGGAGAGGATACCCGAAACCTGCCATCCCCCCAAAACCCTAGCGACCGGCCCCGAAGAAAGCCAGCGTTTTCCCGGACCGACCGGCAAATCGTAGACATAGCTTTGTACGAAGCTGAACTGACGGTCGAAATCGGCGCGCGCATAGTTTCGTCTTCCGTTGATATAGAAGAGCAAGCCACCATCGTCACTCGATTGGTAGTTCATGCCCTTGCCCCACGTGAATGCCGTGGTCATCAGAAATCCCTGGCTGAAGCGACGGTCCAGTTTGACCTGCAGGGCATTGTAAAGGGAAGAGAAACCCTGGAAGAGCAGAATCGTGCTGGCGGTTCGGGGATACTCCGGTTGGCCGAGCGTGCCCGCGCCGACCACCTGGCCGGCGTTGAGATTGGTTTGGGATGCAATGCCAACGCCGTGATTGCCGACATAGGCCGCGTCCAGAGTCAAACGGAATGGCAGCGCCTGCTGGATGGCGAAGTTCCAGGATTCGACGTAGGGGTTCCTAAAATTGAGAGCCACCGTGTTGTATTGTTGCGTATTGCTTCCCGGCAGAATTCCGTTGGACGGGACGGCGATGGCCGGTGCGGTGGGGATGCCTTTCTGGAACGTGGCGGCCGTGCCATCGGAAAGCAACGCGGGTCCGTAGCCGTTACCAGCTGGAAGATAACTGTTATAGCCGGTTATCGGGAAGTTGTAGGCGTAACTGTTATCGGGGAACGGAGTGAAGCTGATTCCAAAGCCGGCGCGGATCACGGTTTTCTCACTCAGTCGATCCGCGACGCCAAGCCGCGGCGCGAAATTCTTGTAGCGCGTTTGCATGCCCAAATTGTCGGGGTTACCGCCAACGCCTGCGATTACCAAAGTGTTGTTCGCAGGGTTGTAGTTGGAGAAACCGCCGGGGAACGCGGGAGTAGCCGGGGCATAGAGTTCCCAGCGCAGTCCGAGATCGACGGTGAGCTTTGACGTCACCTGCCACTTATCGCTGGCGAACATGAAAAACCACCATTGCCGGTAGGCGGGGAAATACGTCAGGGTATCGCGCCCTACCTGGCTGGGGACACCGATCAAAAAGCTGGCGAGATCGTTTCCATAGCCGGTCTTTGCGCCGGGAATGGATGTCTGGTTCTCGCCGAAGGTGAAAGTGCCGCGGGGGCTGAAGTTGTTGGTCGTCAGCAGATCATCGCGGATACGGCGAAGGTCGCTGCCAAACTTAACGGTGTGGTTCCCAATCACTTTCGTCCAGGTATCGACGAAATCAATGTTGGCTTCGGAACGGTTCCACGGAAGAGCCGCACTGTAGCCGACGAGAGGGCTCGAAGAAGTTGCCCACGCTGATGGTGACGATGCCGCTGGTGAACGGGCTCACGTTGATTCCAGGAATGCCGATATCGGTGGAGCTCGTTTTGCCGTAGTCCGACTGAAACGCAACGTTGCGTGTATGCGCAACGCCGATGCGGAACTCGCCGAGGAAGGTGGGAGAGAAGATCCGGTCGTAGTTGATTCCGGAGCTGTACGTCTTCTGCGTGCCGGTAGCTTCAAAAGCGCCATTGGCCGGACCACCGAACACACCAAAGATAGGGGCCTGAAAGATGACGGGCCGCGAAAAACTGAAGCGTCCGCTCAGGCGATCATTAGCCGATAAGTTGTAGTCCATCTTGTAGTCGAGACTGGGTGTGGTTTTGGTAAATGGCAATAGCGCGAAGTAATTGTTGCTGGGCCCGGCCTGATTGATGTTTTGATTCGGCGCAGGCAAGGCCGCGAGAATTTTCGCGGCCACCGGATTGATCAGGCTGGAGGGAATCTGATTGCCCCCGAACGGGGTGCGACCGGTTCCGTCGGGGTTGCCGGTGAAGGGATTATAGATAACAGTAGGGGCGGCGCTTAGATTGCCAGAGCGGCTGGCCATGTCGGGGATCGTGACCGTGTTGGTGTTTGCCTCATGGTCCAGCGTTTCCAGAAAATCGGCAAAGAAGAAGAGCTTGTTCTTCCGGAATGAGCCGCCGAGGTTTCCGCCGAAATAGTTATACGCAAGGTGGCCTACCGAGGGGTTGAAGAAGGACCGGGCATTGAAGGCGCTGTTCTGAAGAAATTCATAAGCGCCTCCGTGGAAGGCGTTCGTGCCGGATTTGAGAATGACGTTGGTCACTGCGCCGGTTGCGCGACCCAGTTCCGCTTCGAAGTTGCTCGTGGATACGTCTACGGTCTGGATGGCTTCGGCGGGTGGTATGAGGATCTGGAGCAAACCGGTTCGCGTGCTGTCGTCAATGCCTTCGATTTGATAGCTGTTGCCGTGACGCGCCTGGCCATTCACTTCCGTCTGCAGCGAACTGGCTGCGTTGAAAAACTGCGAGTGCTGAAACGTCGCCGGAGTAGTTCCCGGCACCAGGTTGAGGAGAGTCTGAAAGTTGCGGTTCACGCCAAGAGGGACATTGGCGACGATCTGTGTTTCCATTTTGCGTCCGGTATCGGCGCGATCTGTCTGGAGCGGCGGTGCGGCGGCACTCACTTCAATCGATTCGTTTACGCTGCCCGGCTGCAATTGGAAATCGATCCGCACGCCGCTGTTCACCACGAGATCGATATTGTTGCGAACTTCCTTCTTGAAACCATTTGCCTCAACCGTCACCGAGTACTGGCCGGGCGTAAGAGCGGGGAAGGTGAAGTTGCCGCTTTCATTCGTCTGGGCAGTGTGCGCGGTGTTAGTGTTGACTTCTATGATGTTGACCTTGGCGCCGCCGACGACACCGCCGCCCGAGTCAGTAACAGTGCCGAGCAGCGTACCGTTCACGGCCTGTCCGTAAGCAGACAGGATGCAGAATAAGGCTGCCGCGCAGATGCACAAAGGTAAACGGAGACGTTCTCATGTCAATTTCCACCCCTTGGCTGTAAATCCTATGGGAACCGCAGTGGTAGTGCAACTGCAAACATGCACACGAAATAATATTTCACGTGGCGAAATCAGAGATGGAAGATCGAACAGCAACAACAAGGGGAGCACGAATCAAAGAGAGGCCAATAGTTTTGGCCCATGTCGCCGTCTGTTTCGGAGCGTGAAATGGCTGCGCGACGATCACTGCAACAGCGGGTGACGATCGTTGTTATTCTGTGTTATCAGATGAAACAGAAAACGGGGGAGGAAGCCTTCCCGGACTACACGGTCGACTCGATCGCGCGGGCCTGCGACATTCTCAGCGCCTTCCGAGATCCTACGGAACTTCTCACCCTGGGACAGGTTGCCGAGCGAGCCGGAGTGACGAAAGTGACCGTATTCCGCATCCTTTCCACGCTGGTTTCCAAGAATTTTGTCGAGAAGGTGGGTCCACGGGCCTACCGGTGCCGTTTCAAGCCCTTTCGGAACAAGAGACTTTCGCTGGGCTATGCGGCGCAGAGTGAAGTGGTGGCTTTCATCAGCACCGTGACCGATTCTCTGGTCGCGCAGGCGAAGGACAACGATATCGATCTGATCGTGCTGAATAATCGTGCCAGCCGTAAGGTGGCTTTGCGCAATGTGGAACTTCTAATCGAACAGAAAGTGGATATTGCTATCGAATTCCAGCGAATCTCGGATATCGCGCCTGAGATCACGGACAGGTTTCGGCGTGCAGGCATTCCGGTGATTGCCGTGGACAACCCGCATCCGGACGCGGTTTACTTTGGAGCCGACAACTACAAGGCGGGAAGGCTGGGAGGTCTGCACCTGGGACGCTGGGCGATGCAGCAATGGAGCGGCCAGGTGGATGAGCTTATTCTGCTTCAGTCCGCCGTGAGTCCAGTGCTGGAGGCGAGGATACTGGGAATTTACGACGGCATCACGAGTGTGGTGCCGCGCGGGTCTGCATTGCCCTTGTTCCGGTACGATACGCAAGGGCGTTACGAGCGCACACTGGAAACGGTGCGTAAGCATATGAGCCGCAGCCGTTGCCAACGGATTTTGGTGGGAGCCGTGAACGATTCCTCCGCCCTCGGGGCGCTGGAAGCTTTTCGCGAGTTCGCCAGAGAAGAGCAATGCGCTGTGATCGGGCAGGACGCGGTCATCGAAGCCAGGCAAGAGATGAGGAGGCCGAACACGCGCCTGACTGGCACAGTCGCGTACTTTCCCGAGACTTACGGCGAACGGTTAGTTCGGCTGGCAATTGACATAGTCGAAAAGCGGGCGCATCCGCCGGCAGTGTTTACGGCTCATCGTTTAGTGACGCCCGGGAACGTAAACCATGTGTATCCGAATGATTTGCTGATGACGGGCAAGAACTTGCCATGGGCATGAAGTCTCCGCCAGTCGCCAGAAGCCGATCGTCAATCTCAGGCCAGAAAATCCGTGCCGGCCCGTAGAATCGAATGCTTCGCGCCCTGGCTCTGGTGCAAACACGCCACAGAACTGACGATGATGGGCAGATGCCGCGATTCGTAGCCACGGACGAGCTGTTCAAAGGTCGGCACTTTGATCAGGAGATCGTGGTCCTATGCGTGCGTTGGTATTTAAGTTTCAAGTCGTCGCGATGATGCGCGAACGCAGCATCGGCTTGGCGCAAACGACGATTCTGCGGTGGGTACAGCATTACACTCCGGAATTCACAAAGCGATGGAAGCGATACGGGCGCGCTGTCGGCGGGTCCTGGCGGATGGATGAAACCTATGTGAAAGTGCGCGCGTGTACCTGTATCGTGCGGTCGACAAGGCTGGGAAGACCGTCGATTTCTACTTGAGCCGGAAGCGCGATGTAAACGCGGGCAAAGGCTTTTTGCGCAGAACAGCTAATTCCTACGAAGGTTACGCTGGATGCCTACGCTGCTTCACACCGCCCAGTCGGCGATTTGAAGGCAAGCGGCGAGTTGCCGAAGAGGATGCGAGTACGGACCAGCAAGTACCTGAACAACACCATTGAACAGGACCATCGACGGATCAAGCAACGGCTTCGCCCTATGCTGGGCTTGAAAAGCTTTCAGACCGCAGCGATTGTGATCGGTGGCATCGAGTTGGCAGAGAAGATTCAAGAAGGGACAGTTCAAACTCGGCAATCTGGTCGGTTGAACGGCGAACATGCCGGAAACCTGGCAAGCTGCCTTGGCTGCCTAAGCAGAATGACTCTCAATCGAAAGTGCTGGGCTGACCGAATCAGCCTTATCTCAAATTTTGCACCAGAGCCGCAGAGCAGAACCTCATTGCAGCGAACGTCAACATTGGGTGTGGCAAAATTCCCGCAGTTGAGCTTGAGCGGGCTTATCGGTGGTCAGAGCACGCAATCATCGAGCCTGTTCAGCGGCCCACACAGCCCGTGGAGTTTTGTTCCGCAGGTCACCCAACCGATATTCACGGCCGGCCGTCTCCGTTCCAACGTGAGATTGGCGGAAGCCCAAAGAGATAGTGGGCTCGTTCAATATCAGAAGACCATCCAGACTGCATTCACCGAAGTATCAAACGCCTTGATTGCTCACCAAAGAGTGAGAGAAAGCCGCGTGCAGCAGCAAGCCTTGGTCGCAGCTCTTGACGATCGGAAACGGCTGGCGTATGCACGATATGTCGGTGGTGTGGATACCCAGCTCAATGCGCTCGCAACTCCCGACCCGCGAGGTGCGCAACGTTTGTCAGCTCGATGAGGCCGGCGTCAACACTGTGGACAGCTCGTGGATCATCGGACAGGTGGAAGGCCAGATCAACCGCTTCAAGACGTTCAAGTGTCAGATGTAGGAGCGCGCGCCGGCTTCGAACTCCTTCGCGCCCCAGTTTTCCCTGAACTTCACCGCGATTCCTACAGGTCCTCTGAGCTACTTGACCGCTTGGGCCACCGGTTCGTCCCAACCTATAGTCTCGACGCTGAATTCCGCTAGCGGCAAGGTTTTGGCAAACGCCGCCATCGTGCCCGCGGGAACAAATGGGGCCATTAATGTATACACGTTGACGCAAGGAAATTCGTCAACCGATGTCGTCATCGACGTAAACGGCTATTTCGCGCCGTAGGCTTGGCTGGCTCGGATTCTCGCCGTCAAGAATAAGGACCTGAGACTTCGATGTGCGGCGCCTCAAGAACTTCTGTCCCTGCGAAACGTCCGCAGCCAGAGCCGACATGAGCGTGCTTTTCCCAGCGCCGGCATCACCTATTAAGAGCGGAGGGTACCTTCCGCGATCAGACCGTCAACCTTCCATTGAACCTCAATTGTGCGCGAACGGGGCCAATTTTGATCGTGCAACACCCGGCGTCCGGTCGGATAGAATAGGCGCGCCCATGCGACTACTGATCTGTGCCTTTCTTCTCCTAACCTCCTCGCCGCTGTTCGCGACCGCGGTAGCTTCCGCGGGCTGCGATCAAAGCATAGAATTCCCCACACCGTCATCCGATTCAATATGGGGATGTGCAAGCGGCCGCAGCCGCGTCTTGCCACCTGGTTCCGAAACTTGGATATGTGTCTGTCGGCCAAGCTCAATCTAGTGCCAGCCTTCAAGGCACCTTCGCGTCGATTACCGTATCCCAATCTGCGGCCCATGCTTCTGGTTATATTCAGGGAGATTACACGCTATTTGTCACGGGCGGCACGGGAACTGGAAGATATATGCTTCGAGCCGACGGGAGTTATGTGGCAGATTGTTCGGATATGGCCACTTTCTACATCGACTTAGGCGGCGCCCAATTCTCAGGTTACGCCGATTCGTTTAGTGGACCGCCTGTCAGGGTAAATACCTATGGAACCTTCGCCTATGGCGTCCTTGAGGTTCTTCCTTTCATTATGGATGTCGCGGTCGGAGAGTACGCTGGTGACAGAAGGGCTGGAAGTGCCTCGGCTAACTTCTACGGCATCTTGATCGTGAACAACGACAACAGCCCGAATCCAGATGCGATTTTTTCATTGCAACTGACGCCCGAACCTTCTTTCCGGGTCGCGGTAGGCTTTAGTCTGTTTGCGCTCGTTGCATTGGTTAGTGTGAAACAAAGAAATATTGAGAACTTTCCCCGCCGTCCAGCACTAGAGTTTCATGGCCAAACCCAGCAAGCGACACCCGTCCGATACAGACCTCGAACAGCGCTACATGGGAGCGATCAAGAACCAGCGAGGACCAGCGAGAACTAGCGGCGGCGCTAGAAAAGCATCTTGATGAACTGCCCGGCTTGCTTTCAGTGAACGAAAGAAGTCGGGATGTACGTTAAAGTGGTGCGCGCTGCCTTTAGGCATCTGGGGTGATGCGGCCGCGAAGGACTCGTCAAATATCAATCTTGCTAGCAACGCTTTCTGCCGGAATCCATTCCCTGGCACGGCCAGGACGCGGGTGATAAATGCGCCTTGGCTGGATTTTCTGTGACCGTGCCTTCGATGAGCCGTCCGACATAGGCTATTCGTTGGAGTTTGAATTGGACGGCTTTGTCGGAGGGCAACTCTGGGCGCGGAGGCCAGATCTGAAGTTCGAAGACGACCTCGATGATGATGGCGATATCCTGAACATACTCGTCGAGACTCATCGCGGCGAGGTTGTGCGGGCATTAGTCAAGGGCTTAGGATCCGATACTGCGTTGTACGCATCCCTTTGGAAGAGCAAAGATGCGGACGACGTCGATGGCGACTTGGAAGACGAGAACCACGACACATTCGTTCCTGATGCCCCGCAAGGGCGCGCCTACGAATGGGTCAGAGAAGGCTGCCAACGACTCCACTAGCCTGCCCGATTTAGGTTCCAGCTGCGCACCAGAGATTGACTCTCGTTTTCCGAACCAGGTCTTGAGTTCACCGCGCGCGCCATCGATAGCCATCCTGGCTGCGTCTGGAAATCCGCACCTGACCTCGGGGGGCGACGCCGACAATTGGCTTTACTAGCCGTAGTCTGCGGGCCGACGCGGGAAACACTGAACGTTACATGAGAAACCTTGATTCCTCGGACACCTGGCGATTTGTTTTCTTGGTCTTGGCATCAACCCCGCAAAGTTGTGGTTCCAGCAATTGATAACTGCACGGGTGCTGGTGCAGTTATCAATACAACCAGCACCAAGCGAGAGTGCCGCATCTGCGAACTGAGCACCACGTTCCCAAGACCTCTTGAGTGGCCGTCGCCTTGCGATTCGTCGGCCGTGGCCATACAACCGCCGTGTAGTTTGTCGCTGGCGGACGATGCGGCGGTTAATCCACCCCTGTCGGAACGAAGGCGTCAGTATGCCGACCTCGGGCGAAGAGCAGCCAAGCCACGAGCCTCAACAACCGGTGCTTCCAATTCATACGCTGGGCAGTTGAGCCGTCTCGGCGCGGTTGTCGGCCGCCGGAGTACCTTAGATATCGAGCACGGGATGTTTTGGGAGAATCAGTGTACATTTTTTTTGCATCCACAGCCTGTCGTGGTTGAGATGTGGTCTAATGTGGGACATTGCCTTGCTAAGAAGGCTTAGTGCGATGAAAAAGCTCTTTCAGCGATATTCGGTCATCGTCAAAGAACTGAGCCCCACGAGATCTTTCGCAGGAGTTCAATTCGAAAAGGAGTAGAAATGAGCACGCAAAACGACTCGGAACACGGATGGGTGGAAGAGACCTTCGAAACGGCTCTTTTCAGCTCTCGCTTCTTGGTGCTAGTTCCCGTAGTAGGAATCCTAGTCGCGAGCATGGTGATGTTCTTCAAGGGCTGCCTGGAGGTTGTTCAGGGAGTACGCGCGTTTCGTATCGGCTTCTTGAGCTTTCAGCCGACACCGCTTGACGACAAGAACGTTATATTATCATTCATACCAGCAGTGGACAATTACCTATTCGCGACCATTCTGCTCATAATTTCAATGGGCCTATACGAGCTATTCATTAGTGAGATTGATCCTAAATCCAGAAAAGAAAAAACTCGCCCGAATTGGCTCAGAGTCCACGACCTGGACGACCTGACATCTCGCATCGGTGAAGTCGTAATAATGATCCTAATTGTCAATTTCTTCAAACTTTCGTTCAGTGTCAACTACGAACATCCAATTGACCTCCTGATACTGGGCGGGGGAGTCTTGCTGATTTCCGGATCTCTTGTCGTGGCGCACCACGTCTCAGGCAGGCGTAAAAACACTTCCGAAAAGGTTGGAGCGCGGGGCGTTTAAGAACCTGAGGGCTAGTAACCAGCTCTTCGCTCACCGGCGCCTTTCTTAAATCGTGGCGCCGATCTTTGATACGTGGCGCGGACGCGCATGGTTTCGCTCCGGCGCCGAAAGAGCCGACTGTAAATGATTCCGGGGAGCTATAGATGGCTGTATCGCCCTTTTATGAACCTCCCAGGCCCAAAAAAGTGGTCGATGCGGATAAGGCCTAACCGTGGGAACCCACCGGGAAGACGAAGGAATGCCGGTGGTTCCCCCGGAGTTGTTCGCGCAATTTGAGCATGTTTGAATAGACTCATGATGACCATCTGCGGCGGTGGGTGAAACAGCCAAAGACCACGGCGTCGATGTTCTTGGCGCTCTCCGTAGGCCAATCCAGCTCCGCATGCGCGCCGAGGCTCGCCGACCTGCGGCTGGCGCACTCACACCGCGCTGCAACCATTCGGTCCCCCATTTGGATATTCGGTGGCACGACTCCCAGTCCTCGAGCTGCGTGTAATAGTCGTACTGGTAGACGAACGCCCCATGCTCTATGAGAACAATGTTCGGTGCGCGCGGCATCATCTGGCCATAATCCTTCCGCCAGAAGTACGGCAACCCCGCGCTTCCTGTCCTTCGCGTCCTCGCCGAGCCTTTCCACGGAGTGTATCCAGCGAACGTCGGTCTCGCAGGGCGCATTGGTCTTCCAGTTTTTTTAACCGGCTCTTGACCTGGGTCATTGCGCCTACTTATTCAGATACACGACGAAGCTGGGGTCGTCTTCGACCTCGGGTTCCGGTCCAGGCCGTTCTTCGAATTCGCACCATTTGAAATGCGGCAAACTGGTTGGCGACTCCTTGACGGCCACAACGTGCCACTCGCCGGCGAAATCCTTTGGCAGGGGAGTTAGCCACCCGTAGCGATACGTTGATCGGATTTGTGATCGGCGCCAACTTGGCCTCCAACAAACTTAACCGCTGGTGTAGCGCACTCTTCATCTTTGGCCGCCCATCAAGATACCCTCCTTTGCATCGCCTTCGATGCTTCCGTGGCCCTCTCCAGTTCCGACAACCGAACCTCAATGTCCTCAATCTCGATTGCCTTGGCTGCGTGATCCAAGATGCTGTGGGGGGCTCTGATACAGCTTGATGCCGGCGCGTTGGGATCCAGCATGACCTTTAGGAGAACGGATGCTGCGGCGCTGGAAGCGTGCTGTAAGCGCGCAATCGACTGCCCGAATGCATCCCGGCGGGCCTGGCGATACGCATCCTGGAATTCCGGAATTTGCAGCCACCGCATCAGGGTTCTGGTTCCGATACCGGCCGCGCGAGCCGCTTCCTCCACGTCCGTTGCGAAAGCAGAGCTGCGATCGCCTCTTCCTTCTTGCGGCCGAATTTTGCTCCGCTTCCTGCCATTTGGTTCTCGTGACCCGGTCACCAAAGGCAATCCGGTTTGTCACGTTCATCGATCTCCCGACCGACCAGAACCCGGAGTCTGTACGTCTTGAAGACCCGGGCCGAGGTGATTATCCCTTTAGACCGGAATTACTGGAATTGTAAACCGGGGTGCACATCTGCACATCCGGCCCCTTGCCACCGCGCGTGGGTTGGTCCATACTACAAACCGGCATCTGAGCGGTCCTGTCATATGCCATGATCGCGGGTGCCAGCAAAAGGGGGTAATTATGTGTTGGTATTCCGCCGCGCACTCCGGGCAGGAATTGCTGCAGGCCGAAACCGGCCAGCGGCTCGGTGTTCGCAAAATGCATTCGGGCGTTTGTTGGGTCGTGAAAGAAAGCGATCTGGAAAAAAACAGGTCCGCGCCAGTGTGCCTGTTAGATGGAACCCGGGCCCTGTTCCGTCCCACTGAGACCCAGCAGACCATACTGCAACTCGGTTCGGAGCCGGAGGCTGTGTTTTGCATGACGGGCCGGTCGAAGAAGGACGTCTTCGAATTCCAAGACGGCCGACAAATCGAGGTCAACCAATTGCCGACGGGTCTGATTTTCGATGTGTTATTAGTTCCGGGGAGGGAGCATTTGTCCGGTGTTCTGGACCTGCAGACCGGGCGCGAACAGTTTGACGATGATGAGCCTTTTCTGGCGCGTCTGCGGCACCTTGTTTAAACTCCTATCCTGATCCGCTTTGGCGTCGCCGGTCTTAGCCAGAAACGAAGCCGCATGGCGGGCCTTGTCCGGGGATAAGGTGACCTGTGCGGCTTCCCCCTGTGGCCACGCCGGTGGCTTCGCCTTGGAGACGGCTGGAACGATCACTTCGTTTATCGCGTCTGTGCTGGAATAAACGGCGTATGCGATCGCGCGCAACCGTGGACCGTGTAAATTGCCGCTTGAAGCATCGCGTCAAAGAGCGGGCGCCTTGCGCAGAGAACTCACGTTGAAGGATATGAATGTAACCTTTTGGAACCCTTTTCAAGATTTTCGCTCGATCAAATGTAACTGTAGCAATCTTTGATTTAGTGAAGAGTTGGCCACATTTGTTCCGTGTAGGGCGAAGAAGGCATTTCATCCGTCACATTTTCCCTGGCCGGCCGGGTTGGCTTCTCCTGGCGTCCGTGGACGGGACGTAATCAGCGGCTCACACCGTCGCTGTCGTTGTATCCGAGGTGGTTAGCGCGTTGAAAGCGTCGATGATAACCGACTAGGTGCTTGTAGCTTTCCAGAGCGTTGTAGATGATCGGGCAAAGGGAAGCCCATCGGCATAGGGAGGAAAGACGGCCGCCTAATGATCGCACCCCGAGTGCAACATGCGGGAAATCTCTGCACGCCTTCGGACGGGCCTGGTAAATGACGCAAAGGCTTCCATCGAGAAAGATGCAGCCGTCCTGTGTGCTTTGCAGAACTCTCCTCGCCGGTGCGTCCGAATCGGCGACCGTGTATAGCCGCATGGCTTGTTCGGCTTCAACCCCGAGATATCGAGCAATAACGTCGATGTCAGACTCATCCACGGGAACGACCGAGTTGCGGCAGCAATTCGCGCAAGTAGTGCAGTCAATCTGTTGCTGTATTTGGGTTGCCAATATTTGAAACGGTTCGATTCGATGGTGATGAGCAGAGAGATAGCGCCGGAAGTCCCGATTCTCCGCCTCTTTGGAGGTTCCTAACTGCCGGATCTGCACCAGATCCGTGACCACGCATTCAGCATACTGCTACCGGCGTGCCGGCGGAAGCGGTTCGCAAGGTTGCCGGCTACCCGTTCCACGGCGCCTTTCTCGGATACAATTCACTTTAGTCGTAGAGCGCCTTCAGACAGGACCCACTACCCCAAACACCTTAGGGAGATTCGTGCCCGTGAAGAACCGGATCATCGTCGTAATCATCCTACTGATCATCGTTTTCTTGGTCGGCTTCGTCCCGCAGTATCTAAAGGTGAAGCGCCTGGAAAATGATCTATCCGTAGCGAGGCAGGAGAACGCCCTGGCGCAACTCCGCGATTTGGCAGGTCTGGTTTTCGTTCAGGCCAGCCAGAAGAATTATGGACTCGCAGCCGGAACAAGCAATCAGTTTTTCAGCCGAACGCGCGAAGTGGCGAATCGGGCGCCGGATGCAAACAGACGCAAAGCGTTAGAAAACCTGTTGGCTTCTCAAGACAAGATCACCGCAGAGTTGGCGAAGGGCGACCCGGGAGCTTTGGGCGATCTCCAGGTATTGTTTGAAAAGACGCGTCAAGCAGCCGGTTCCATCGCCCGCTAACTAAGGCTTGGCGTTGATTGAACCAAGTGCGCATACGATGTTTGGCCTTGGCTCCTGCGGAGCTCTTTCGATGAAGCAAATAGCGCAGTCGTGAAGCAAACGAGACCAGACCGCATCGCGCGGGGCACGCACCCGATCATTACCGCCAGGATCGCCCAGTCGCCCTTACCCTTGAGCATGCTCAGGTCTGGGGCAGTCAACAGTGCTTCCGCCTGTTGCAGACGAGCCAGTTGCCGAGTCTCCGGCCTTTGCTGCCTGACGCCCTTACACGGCTGATGCAACCCGCCAAAAGAGGATCCATCGGGCCGTTGTCCGCAGTCTCGGTCGCGAACTTTCGAAGCGCGGTGAGCCGATGATTGATCGATGCAGCACTCAATCCGCCCGCCGCCAGTTCGCTTCGTTAGCGTTGGACGATAGCCCTGCCGAACAGGGCACGGACCTCTTTGCCAGACCATGCGAAGAATTCATCGAGCCCGGCGCAGTAAACGCGTCGGGAATGTAACTAAGAAAAGGCATAGAGAACGAGCGTGTCCAATCGTTAGAGTTGTGCAAAGAGCTCATTGAGTCCATTTCATCGTGCTCTTATTTTATCGATTGCAGCGCCGGCTGCAACCACGAGAAAAGAAAATTATTAATCTCTGGAAACTGCACCGAAAGAAGGCTCAGGAGCGGTATGAAAACAAAAGTTCCGAGCCGCACCCAGAAATCCAGGCCCAGTTCGCCCGGCCTCGTATTTGTGATGCGGCTCAAGAGAGGGTTGGCGTACATCTGGCCGTAGACGATGCCAACGACCAGCGAAATCAAAAAGAAGATAGAAATCAGAAGGACGTGAAAGCTCTCTCTCGATTCAAAGGGATAGCTGCTATACGAGATCAATACTAAGACGAATACGCCGGCCATGGCGAGAATCAGCGTCTGCAGTCGACGCAGTGGCACGAGAATGATGTTTAGATAAAACAAACAGAGGAAGTGCTCCACCGCGCGCGTGGTGAGGTCCTTCGGTTGCGTTTCGACCGCTGCGTCCTTGCTCTCGGCATCCTTCGCTGAGTCGGGCTCCGTTGGAGCCGGCGCATATGTTTCCTTTGTCCACTCCTGGTTCGCGTAAATCAGTGCCTCGGATGCTGCCTTAGCGAGTTTTGCCTGCAGGTCGCGAAACAATCGCTGGACTTCGTTAGCTGTCTTCCTGTCAGCCTTTTCGTCGATGACTTTTTCATATTCGGCCGACACGTTGTCTGTCGCGGCCTTCGCATTCTTAATAGCCTCCGCCAAATAGATGTCGAGCACTTCGCTATTTTGAATTTTCGTGAGAACGTCTACTTCTCCACGGAGAAGCTGAACGAATTCCTGCCTGCCGGTGCCTGCGAGTTCCCATAAGGGCTTCCAAGTCAGACTCTTCAAATTTCCGAATCCTCTCCGGAAAGGGACTCTCTCAATCGCCTGAAGCAGGGTCCGGAATTCCAGCCACAGCGCAACAATTTGCGCTAGGAGATAACACACCAAGAGGAGACAGGAGTACAGGAGAGTCCAATATATCCATTTGTAGGTTGTCGATTCGAACGCCTCTGCGATTTCTGCAGGCTGCATTAGTAGAAAAATCACGATGAATCCAGCAAACGCAGGAACTGCGATCTTCCTGAGAGAAGGCAGGCTTCCCAGACTCTTCCAGGGCCAGGTACCGTGCATCGCGAGCGTCTTCAAGCGCACCCTGGACGAAGCATCCGGCACCCGCGCTTCGTCAAAATCGCGCGCGTTCGGAACAACCATGTATTTCTCTTCGGTTGACGTGACGCCGGTCAATGATTGCCAACACCACCAAATCCACGCCGCCAGGAGGAACAGCAGTGGAAGGGAAGGCGACACCCCCGAGCCTATGTTGATGTAACGATACGCGAATGCTCCGAGGTCATTCCCGAGCTCTCTCGACCAGAGGTAAGCCGTAAACGAAAACGTCACGATGATGGCGCCGCCGCACACGAAAGCGCCGGCTCGTGGAAGCGCGGGGGATTCGCGTCTGTCGAAGCCCCGATAAAACGCGATGCCCAATAATCCCACGCTGATAAGGTAGCAAACCATAACGAGCCCCAAACCGTCCAACAACCACCAACCCAGGCTTTCGTCTGATCGTCCGAAGTGCCCAAGCCAGACGATCGCTGGAAAGAGGAATACCGTTTGACCGGCCAGCAATAGCACGCCTCCAGTGAAAACCAAACAGTTACGGGCCGAAGAACCTTGCCCACCCAGCGGCCGAGAGTTTCAGACCGGGAAAAGGTAGACGGAAACGCCAGAAGAAGTGCCAAGAGGATGGTGACGCCAAAGGCAGGTATCCAGAAGACCGTCCAACCGACAGAGAAATGCACGGAATAGATGGAAGGGGGCTGATCCATTTGCGTGGCTATCGGACGGATGCTCGGTTCTGGTTTAATAGGCCGGCTCTCAAAGCGATTCAGCTCGTTCTGAGACACGTCGTCCAAAACAGCCACGGGCCAATAGCTCTCTCTTCCGACCGTGGTCAACCACAGATGGGCACGCCACGGCGCGTCTTTGTGAGCCGCGTGTTTTGGCTGGAGAAATGACGGCAGTCCGAATTGTGCGTAGTCGGCTCGCGGAAGTTTCCTGGAATCGGTTGTGGTCGCATCATCCGCGAGCAATGACTGGAAGGCGTTGAAGTTGCCCACTGAATAGCTATCCGGGAACAGTCTGTGGACTTCCTGTTTGCCCGTCGCTCTCATTTGTGGAAACTCGGCCCCGGTCAAAAGCGGATAGGAACTGAGGGCAAGAATACCGTGGAATCGCGGATCGAACAAATCGTGGATCATCAGCAGGTCGGCACCCACGGTCACCAACCTCCCTTGCGGATAGTTCTGCCGAAGATACCGGGAAAGAAAAACCACATCGAGCGGATCAGTGCCGCGAACAACTACAATTCTGGCGTGATCCTTCCGTAGGGTGGCAACGATGGCCTGCAGGATTGATTCCTGCGACAAAGGAGTTTGAAGCGGGGAGTAGGCAGCTACGCTGTCATCGTCATTGCCGGTGGCGCCAAAACTCATCGCCAATCCGTTTTGTGGCGGATTCTTTGCTGTGTCCGCCGCCGATTGGCTTTTCAAGTCCCGTTGGTAGGCGTCTCTCAATTGTGCGATCTCGCGGGGAAAATAGAGACGCACAAAGGGAATGACAGGGGGTGGAGGTTCGGACGGGCAGACGCCGCTTGGCTTTTGGCTGCGCGAGAGTTCCGCGTCTTTTGGGTCCTGGTTTCCAAACTTAGTTTCGTCCTCGGACAGGATAGCTACGTTGGAATGCGCGTGATATCGTTTCGACAGGAAGACGCTCAAGTAGAACTCTTGGTGTTTGTCGCTAAACTCAAACGTGGCGAAATCCGGTCTTCCGTTTTGAGGGACGTCTTTCTCGGGCCATTCCCTTTGCGTCGATTCGCAGAAATCAGAAACGGCGCGAAAGCTGCTAATCGTACCGCTTCGAATCAGAATCTTGGAGAATTGACCGTGCGGTTGGGCATTCAGGATCGCATTGAGCGATGACAAGGACCCGGAAAACGCCGGTCCATCAATGCGCAACACCTTTGCCTCGGAATCCGTCTCGGTTACCTTAGGACCCGGGTTCGCATCCGCGAGAATGCTCTGGCGGATGTTCAGCGCGTTTTGGAATTGCTCGATACGCAGGCCGCCCGTTGGCGTCTCGCCGACCACAAAAACGAACAGCATTTTCATCGGTGCATCGCCGCCTGGCCCCTGAAAAATCATCAGCCCCGGCAGGGATTCCACCTGGTCTTTGAATTTCGCCTGTGCCATGCGGACGGTGAAGTCCGTGGACTCACTGTGCGTCGAAATGTCCCAGGGCATCCAGGCGCGCGAAAAGAGGTACCCGTCCGCTTGCGCCGCGCTCTGTATGGTTTCTATTCCTCGGTCGAATAGCAGCGCCATGTGAGTGTGCACCGGATTGGGAAGCGAGGCAATCACGAACTTGATATTCGATTTTTTCGCCTGAGGCACATTCCAGTGCGCGGCCAGATACTCCTTGTCGCTTCCGGATTCAGCCCGGAAATAATCTTCAAGTAAGGCCCTGAGTTCTCTGGCTGGACAGATGGCTTGGCAATCTCCGCACGGAGGGGTGGCGTCTCCGTTCACTGCTAATTGACAGATTCCACCACTAAGCGCCGGAAATGGCTCGCGCGCGGACGGGCTCGTCGAGCGTGCAGTCGCGGCCGCTTGCGCGGAATCATGGGAAGTTCCCGACCCTTGCTGCGCCGAGCCCGGTTTAAACGAGCCGGTGCTTTGGTAGGCCGAATAGGCGACAACCAAGCTAAACATTGCTACGGTGGGGCCCTTCATGTTTTTCGACCTTCAGGCCTCAGATGAGTAAAATCCACTGGGACAGCCTCTCATGCCGCGTTGAGGGACATTCGGTGCGCTGCTTCTAATCTGATAAGCGTCAATCATCAGAATAGAAGGACATGATGATGAAATTCTTTGGTTCAGCCCGAGAACAAGAATTTTGTTCCGGCCAGAATCGTAACCCGTTTCCGCCCGTCGCGCGCTGGCTCCCGAAGCGAATCTTGTGCGATTCACGCGGGTCTGCATCGCTTTTCCCAATTGTTTAAAGGGCGTAGGTTTTTGAAATTCTTAGAAATGCGCCATCAATCGTTCTATTCTCCAGGTTCATCTGCTGCCAACCGGGCCAACCTGACCTCAATGTCTTCCATCTCCGTTCCCAAGGTGCATTGTCCAGTGCACAACCGGCCGCGGCTCGCTGCCGCTACATCCTTGTCCGTCTTTTCATCCGCAACAGAGTCGTGACTGTCGCGGATGCAGTTTGGAGCCACGCTACTGATCGAGGGAATCCCTCGCGCGGGGCTTTCCGGTAAGGGGTTTGAAACTCCTCCCTCGGCATCCAGCGCCACGGCGTCACGTCGGAAATTCCAAGTGTCGTCGCGGCCTTGTCCAACATCGAGTGCTGTATCAGCGCCTTCATGGCCTGATCTCCGGCGCTCGCGGACCTTGTTCGGTATTTCCATCGAAAGGTTAGGATCCATCAGCTCTTCCTCTGCCCAGCAGCAGGATTTTGCTTGCTAGTTCCGGCCTTCGGAGTGATGAATGTGATCACCGCCGGCGGGGACACCGCCGCGATCGAAAGGAAAATATGACCACGTTCACAATCGATACCGACAACAACATCACCGCGTTTGCTTCGCGCAAAGAAGCCGAAGGAAGTAAGGCTGGTGAGATGGAATATTTCAGCAGCGAAAAGGAACTTGGACCGCTGGCCGCCCAGTGGCCGATGGGCCGCCTGGTTGAAATCTGGAACAGCTTTGCGGGCGTAACGCCCGTCAAGAAATTCACCGACCGTAAAAAGGCCGGCGCACGAATCTGGAAGGCGGTTCAACAACTGAAGCCCGCCACGGCTACACAAACGTCGGACGTCACGCCCGCGAAGACCCGACCGGGTAAGAAGGCAAAGACAACGAAAGCGACGCCCACAGCGCGCGATGGAAGCAAGAAGGCCCAGGTCATTGCCCTGCTCCAGCAATCCGGCGGCGCAACTTTGAAGCAGATCATGGCGGCTACCGATTGGCAGGCGCACAGCGTCCGCGGCTTCCTCAGCGGGGCGTTGACCAAGAAGATGGGCCTTCGCATCGAATCCGAACGAACGGCTGACGGAGAACGCACCTACCGGATTGCGTAACGCTTCCCGCCCTTCAACGACAACGCCGCCGAGTTTTCACCTGGCGGCGTTTCTGCTTGTGCCCGTCCCTCCACTGTTCCTGATACACCAACAGACCTTTGGCCGCGCTCTCTACCCAAGAACGGGAAAATTATTCCTCGGCTGCGAACCTACCACAGCCATGCAGTGCACGGCCACCGTCGCTATTCGAGCGTGTCCTGAGTGTTACGATGATCATCGGGTTCCGAGTCGGATCGGTCACGGGATCGGGCTAGCCATTTGCATATTGTGCGGACGACCAACCAGTCCAGTCCGACCGGTGGCAGTCAACGACAAACTACGCCTCTTCTATCGGTCCGGCTCCGTTCATTGCGGCTGGAAACACAGTCACGTTACCGTCGGCTACGCACGCGATAAAACGGTACAGCAACACGACCGGCCTCTCGCCACAGATTACGTTGCTTGCCGAGGAGCCATTGCGCCAGTGGGATCATCGCGTTACTTTTTCGCAGAAAGGATCTGCCGCCGGGTCGACGCCTGCGGACTTCAATAACGCTTCGATCTTCTGGGCGACCAGAAACGCTTCCGCTTCGTAGTCATTGCGTCGTGTTCCGGCCACCTCGTTGGCGTAGAAGAAGGCGTTCAGGAGCGTTTGCGTATCGATCTGGACCGTCGCCGGCTGCTGAGTCGGTTTGATGCTTTTCTTTGCGTGTTTCATCGCATCACTACATTCGCTCTTTTTTGTGGAAACCTCAACAAGAATCGTGATTATGTTTTCCTAGGTTTGTCGAGACAGCCAAGATAAGCGGCTTTTCGAACTTCCGGCCCGCTTCGCCACTAGCTTCGCGGTGCTCCATGTGCTCTACAATCCCTGTATGCTGTTCGCGCGCGTCAAAACGGCTCTAATTTGTTCCGTCCTGGCATTTCTCAGTTTCAATTCAGCAGATGGCGCGGCGAGCCACCGCACGACTCACCACACTTCCCGTTACTGCACGACATGCGAACGCGATAGTAAGGGGCACATCAGAAGAAACTCGGCCGCTACGGCGTTCCTTCCGAGCCCACCATCCCTGCCCGGCCACTGGGAGTACCACCGGCGCCTCCCCCGGCTACGTCGTCGATCACATCCGGCCGCTCTACAGAGGTGGTGCCGATGGGCCCGCGAATATGCAGTGGCAGTCTCGGGCCGAGGCGAAGGCGAAAGACCGGACTGAATAACGCTCGTCTCCTCAAGTAATGCGCCGCCTATTGGCACGTTATTTCTTCCAGCCCAGCATTTCGCGAACCCTGCTCTTGAGCAGAAACTCGGCCGGACCCCGGCAGGCCCGGCGCGTCCACTGCTCCAGCTGGCGGCAATCGACTTCATGTGTGATCGTAGCTCCGCGCGCCTCCACTCGGAAGCGATGGGCATTCTCGATATCCTCGGTCCAACCGAGTTCTCTAAGCCGGGGCAACGCTCGTCCCAACGCCTCGTACAGCGATTCCGCCTCCACTTGCACCGCGTGCCGAACCCCTTTCTCATCCTCAAACGAAACCGTGCATTCCTTGATCGTGCCCACGCAAAACAGATTACCATGTTCGCTGTTTGTTCGCCCCCACTAAACGAAAAGAAAACCCCTCGTCTCGTATACCGACGGCTTCTTCTGATTTCTCGTTATGAGGTCGATCGCCATCACCAGCGCAACGATTCCGTCGATTCTCTTGCCGGACCTTCCACGGTCCGGTTTCGCCGGCTTGATGTTGCCTGCCGGGTCTTGTTTCACTTCCATACAATCAGCCATCCAGCGGAGCACGGGATTTCCTCCGTGACGAATCCGTTTCGAGAGGATCAGAGTGAGGAGCTCCTTCGTCGGCGCGCTCATCGACGCGTAGCCCTGGCCAAACTCGACCATCTTGAAACCCGCGCCCATCAGATCCTGACTCAGCTTCGTTGCTCCCCAACGGTCGAAGGCGACCTCGCGGATGTTATAAATCTTCTTCAGTTCTTCGAGTTTATTCAGGATCGCGGCGTAGTGAATCACATTGCCTTCGGTGCTCTGTACCAGCCCTTGCGCAACCCAGGAGGGATATGAGACTCTATCGCGATTCGCCCGCTCGCGCATGTTGTCTCCAGGAATCCAGAAGAACGGCAGAACGTCGACCGTTTCATCCTTACCCTTGAATACCAGCACCAGCGCTGTGATATCCGTAGTGCTGGACAGATCGAGGCCCGCATAACACTCCCGGCCCGCCAGTTCGGACAGCGGCGCGTCACATGCGTCCCAAGCGGCCAGGTCGAGCCAGCGCGAGTTCTGCTGCACCCACTGATTCAGACTTAGCTGCCGGAACGTATTCTGATAGGCCGGAACATACTCCGCTTTTCGTGCATCGCTTCGTAGCGCTTCGATGTCCAGAAACGCTTCGCCCTTGTCGATCTGCTCGCGTGTGCCGAGACCCGGATTCGCCAGTTTCCACAGGGACTCGTCGCGCCAGTCTGCGTTTTCAGGAACCTCTGACATGTAGGCAAAGAAACTCGGATCGACGACCGTACCGTTCAGCACCTGCTTCGCGTAGTCGTAGATCTCATAGCAAATCGAATTGCGGTTGTAGCCCGCCGTCGTAATCGCATAAGTGAGCGGTTGGCGGCGGCCCCTGGTTCCCGTGGTTAGGACGTCCCATAGTTCGCGATTGGCCTGAGTGTGGAGTTCGTCGAAGACGATTCCGTGGCAGTTAAAACCATGCTTGCTGTACGCTTCGGCGGACAGCGCTCTGTAGACGCGATCCTCGTACAGAATCCTCTTAGTCGAATCGATGACGCGGCACTTCTTCGACAGAACCGGGTCGAGCCGTACCATCTGCGCCGCAGTATTGAAAACAATTGCCGCCTGTTCCCTGTCGCCGGCAGCACTGTAGACCTCGGCTCCTCGCTCGCCGTCGCCACAGAGTAGGTAGAGTGCGAGCGCAGCGCCTTCTTCGCTTTTGCCGTTCTTGCGGGCGCGCGAGACAAACGCTGTCCGGTATTGACGCAACCCGTGTTCGTTGACCGTTCCGAATAATGGCCTGATGATGCCGTCGCGCTGCCAGGGCGTAAGCTTGAACCGGCGCCCCGCGTATTCGCCCCTGGTGTGCCGACACCGATTCTGAATGAAGCCGACCGTCTTGGCAGCCCGCTCCTCTGAAAACGGCATCAGTCGAGGTAGTCGTCCACCTGCGGGCTGTCATCGCGATCTGCAATGAGCCGAGTTCGAGAGGAGGGCGTCAAACCGAACTCTCGGCAAAGCCGGTTGATGATTTCGATTTGGCTGTTCACGATTCCGAGCAGCGGACTCTGCTGAATGTAGCCGGATTTCGTTTTGTACAAGAGACCGTTCGCAGCAAGCTGCACTTGAGCTTTGGTCATCGTGCTGTAGGCCTGGCAAAGATTGCCCAGTGCAATGCCGTCAGCTTCGGTGAGAATTCTCATCCGTCGCAAAATCGGAATCAAACGCTTCCATTCCTTCTGGGCCTCCTCGTCCAGATACGCCGGACACTTCGGACTAATCATCCGCGGCTTCGGTTCGCGATCGTTGATCGGACGCCGGCCGCGGTTGCCTTCGAACACGACAAGGCTGGTTGGTTTCGGTGCTGGTCCTCGGACTCCCATCAGTGAGTAACCTCCGTTCTGCCGACCAATCGGCAAGGGCCAGACACAATCCTTGAAGATCGGGATGCCCGGATAAAATCAAGCGCTCGCATTCTGCAATCTCCTGCTCGCAGCGGACGCAGTCATGACGGGACCAACTCTTTTGCTGCAACGTCGTCGAACGTCTCGCCCGTTCGCTCCAGGTGCGCCTGTTTGCCGCTGAGCGCCTGCCAGCGCTGCACGATGACGTCAACGTACTTGGGATCTAACTCCAAGCCGCAACAGTCGCGCTCCGTCAGTTCGGCGCCGGCCAGCGTGGTGCCAGAACCCAAGAACGGCTCGTAGACCAACTCGCCACGCTGGGTGTGATTCAGAATCGACCGCCGCATCAGCTCGACTGGTTTCTGTGTCGGATGATCGAATTTTTCTTCATCAGATCCGCCCATGATGAACTTCGGAGACGGAGAATCCCAGATCGTCGAATTCTCGCCGGCCTTGCCAAACCAAGGTGCATTTTTCTTTCGCACATACCAGCACGGCTCGTGTTGATACCAATAGTGTGTGCGCGTGAGCACGATCCGGCCCTTGTTCCAGATAATTTGCTGCGGATACAAGAATCCAATTCGCAGTAAGCCATCGAGAACCTCGCGGGTGAACAGGGAGGCATGCCAAACATACGCCACCTGAATGCTCGGCACCAGCGCGAAAGCCTCGGACCAGTCGGCTCGGGTGTCGCCCGAAATGCTCGTTTCGTGGTGGCCTTCGGTGCGATGCTTCATATAGCTCGGTTCGGCTGGTCCGTGACCGTTCAGCCCCGCGCGGTCCCGCCATTCCGTATCGAGTTGAATGCCGTAAGGCGGATCGGTCACCATAAGGAACGGCTTGCGGTCGGCGAGCAGCCGGTCCACCGCTTCAGGGTCCGTGGCGTCACCGCACAACACTCGGTGCCGGCCACATATCCACAAGTCGCCCGCGCGTGTCACTGGGTTATCGGGCACCGGCGGCAAAACATCCTCTTCGGAGTTGTTGGTTCGGAGGAGGTCATCGATTTCTTTCGAATTGAATCCCGTTAGACTCAGATCCGTGTCGCTGACCTTCAGCTCGCTAAGCTCGGCGGCGAGTAATTCCATGTCCCAGCGGGCTTCTTCGTGGCTCCGGTTGTCCATCAGCCGATAGGCTCGAACCTGCGCTGCCGTAAGGTTGTCAGCGATATGGACCGGAACCGCAGACAGCCCAAGTTTCCGGGCGGCAAGCAGCCTCGTGTGTCCGGCGACGATGACGCCTTCGCCATCGACGACGATGGGCTGACGCCAGCCAAACTCCTTGATTGACGCCGCGACTTTATCGATGGCGGATTGTGGGATTTCCCGGGCATTTCGAGCGTACGGGATGACTCTATCTATTTGCCATAGCGTGACTTGCATGGATTCTCCTCGGGCTGGGAGGTGATACCCCCACCCCAAAACCTGCGACTTCTCGCGTGTGACTACCAACGCGGTAAACTGCTGATTCTGCTAGAGATATGACCGTCCCCTACCACTACTAACCTATTAGTAGACATGCTGTACTTACTGTACGGCTACCGCTCCGCGTCTCGTGGCTCGCAGCTGTCATCAGCAGTCGCTCTCGCTCCACTCGTCGTTGCCCCCGCGCGGGCCGTGGACCCTCCCTTGATCCTCCTGGTCAAGAGAACAAACTCCGTAAGCGGCGTCTTCGCTCCCGTGGTAATCCGGAGGAAGCCGAAAGTTTTTGGGGGGTTACTTGTAGTTATCATTCGGCGAGTTCATTCGTCAACAGAGGAACTTTGTCCAAAGAGTGAGGACGTCGTCGCCACGGATCGGCACCCTAGTGGTCATGCCGAGGTTGGGCCATTAGGTCGATTAGGCTATTGACGCAGATGACATACTGGTTGTGTGATGACGATGCAGACTTGCCGCACGGTCGCGAAATACTTTCTCGCCCTTGTCGATGAGGAGTCCGGCGACTCTCTATCCAATCTGAAGCTCCAGAAGCTCGTCTATTATGCCCAAGGCATTCACCTTGCTCTATTCGATACAGCTCTCTTCCCGGAGCAAATAGAAGCGTGGACGCATGGCCCAGTCGTGCCAGAGTTGTACCACACATATAAGCAGTTTGGCGCAGCACCGTTGCCACGCGAGTCGGTTGATTTAGCGGCTTATAGCCAACAGTCTCGTGAGGCACTCGACGAAGCGTGGACGGTCTACGGTCAGTTTTCGGCAGCCAAGCTTCGCAACATGACCCATGACGAGGCTCCTTGGAAAGACGCCTACGCTTCTGGTGGTGGAGTAATATCCCTGGAATCCATGCGCGTTTACTTTAAGACCCAGCTCGCTGGTGCCTAAGAAGATAAAGAGCCAGCCCGTGACGGGCGGTAAGCACATGGCTGCGCCACATTCTGAGAGGGATGCGGACAAGGAACCGCCCAGGTTTTCTTTGCGGTATCTTCGCGGAGACTACTGTCTTTCCAAATGCGACAAGGACCAGCGCGCCTCGTTCGCTGATCGCTTGCACAAACTGAGTCAGTCGTCTTGGGCCGACCTTCGCATGATGGGCAGGCATGGCCTCGGCTATGAACGCCTTCCGCGCGACCAAGTCTCCAAGCAGCCGCCAATGACGATGAAACCGGATGCGGCTTATATCGTCTTTCGGTTCCATGCGAACAGGCCAATCGTCGGCCATAAAGACAGCGACGGCACCTTCTACATATTCTGGCTGGACCGGGACTTCAGCCTTTACGACCACGGTTAGTCGGACGTCGGGGCAGCTTGCCAACCTTGCTCGACCCCGTGTGCCGAGATTTCCGGAAGCGGCGAGCGGTGCCGAGGCTAGGCAGTTGCGCTCCGCGCTTGATCGCTAGCCTCAAAATGTCGGGTGAAATGTCGGGTTCGGTGTCGGGAAAATCTAGCAACCCGACAACGATCAATCTAGTGAAATCAATGGCCTAGATGCCAAATGTCGGGAATGTCGGGTTTTCTCAGGAGGAGAGAGGCCCGGAGAAACAAGAGATCCGTTTCGGCTCACTCGCTGCGCTTGCTCGGTTGCCTCCATTCCGGACAACTTACGATTCTACGTCTCAGGGACAAAGCAACTTCCGCTCATGGCAGATCTACCGCCCGAAGACTGAACTGGCCAGATGTAAGCACTGGCTGTTACGCGCGTAAGCGTCTGCCGATTCGGCTTCGTTCAAGTCCGGTTCGCGGAAGTTAGCTGGCCGGTTCTCAAGACGCCGCTGCCAGCGCGTGGGCGGTACAAGCTCCGTCGTCGTCGGCGCGCCAACGTGAATCCGCGAGTATGCCACAGCGACTCTTCAAATACGCGAGCGTCAAATTGACCGCCGAACCGCCCGGCAGGCGATGCCGGTGAATATTCAAGTTGCGAAGCCGACTTATCGGGAGTAGTCCGGCTCACCTTCAGAATGCCCGCTGACCAGGGACAACTTTTACGGCCCGGAACTTCTACTCCGATCCCCTGTTTGCGGTTTCGGGTCGTGGCTGACAACGACTCTCTTGTAAAACGCGGAGTGTAGGCTGTAAACGATAAGCTAGAGCTAAATAACTTAGTGACAGCATGGACCAAGGCCAAACCGACTTTACAACGGAATTCTTGAAGGCTGCGCGAAGCGCGCTTGAAGTATCTCGGAAGATCTTGGACATGCTCCCAAAGGACGACCCAAAAGTTTCAAACATGAAAGACGGCTTGGCTTCCTGCGAACTGGCATTCACATACTATGAGGAGGCAAACCGTGCCATTAAAGCGGAGCTGTGGTTTGCTGCTGCGGCCGTCGCTGCTGCGGCGCTCGAAGCGATGCTGCTGGCGAAGATGTTTACGAACACAGATAAGGTCGCACAACTGGCTTCGTTTAAAAAGCTGCTCGGTAAACACCAAGGTGATTTCGGTAGTTTCGCGCGAAAAGAGATGGATTTGGGAAAGCTTCTTGACATGGCTAAAGAGCTCGCATGGTTCCGACCCGGCGGTGTTCCCAGCTTTTTGACGGATACGCTGGCGCAGCACGTAGGCCAAGACACCTTGAAGGAATTGTCGATGATTTTCAACGACGGCCCCAGCGCCGGGTATACCAGCGCCGACTTGCTGCGGCAGTACAGGAACCTCCTCCATCCTGCTTACTGTCTGAAACAAGAGATTCATCCAACAAAGGATACGGGCATCCGCGCAACGTTCTTTTGCCTCGTTGCGTACGCCTCTCTAGGCGCAATCTGACGAGGCGAATAGCATAGTATGGTGCCGTAAGTTGCTGAACCTATGCCGCAATGGTGAGCGGATTACGCCTCCGGGAGTTCTCTGGCGCGATGCCGACTTATTAGGATTGATCGACGCGGGCACGATCTGAGGCGTGGGGAGATCTTCAGGCCCGTGGACCAACACGGCAACGTTCACGGCCGCCGCCTTTCGGCGTGCGGCGTCCGCTCTCGTCCTAAATCGTTTTGCCGCCGCGCCGGGCTTGCTGTCGCCGCAATCGCAGGCATTCCGGAGTAGTCGAGTGATGGCATAGCCCTGACACAAGAGTTTCGCACTGTCCGCCGGCACATTCACAACAACAACCTATTTCGCGACAGTGCGGCTGCTAAAATCTCACTTGAACAAACCGGATAGCGATTCCACTCCAAATGCAGGCCCGGTTTTCAAAGCGGAAGGTATTACAGACGCGGAACGGTACCTTCAGTCGTTGTGTGAGCACTCTTTCTTGTCTCTCTGGAGCTACGCATCCGTGTTCCGTAGCCAGGGCCAGAAAAACATGGGTGACGGCAAGGAAGTCTGTGACCTGCTCGTCGTCTTCGGCGACGATGTTCTAATCTTCTCCGACAAACACTGCAAGTTCCCGGATACGGGACAGTTACACGTAGATTGGAACCGCTGGTTCAAGAGGGCGGTCCTCGATTCCGCCAAGCAAATCTGGGGTGCGGAACGATGGATACGGCGGTTCCCCGGTGACCTATACTTGGACAGGAAATGCGCCCAACGGTTCCCGATTAGTTTGCCGCCTCCCGACCGGGCGCGATTTCATCGGATCGTTGTCGCTCACGATGTCACGGCGCGATGCCGAGAAGCACTGGACGGCAGTGGCAGCCTTCGGATTCGTCCGGGCCTCGTGGGCGCAGCGCACTACACCGGCACGGAGGAGAGCGCCGAGCCGTTCACAATCGGTAATCTCGACCCGGAGAAAGGCTTCGTACACGTTCTGGACGATACGTCGCTGCAAGTTGTGATGGCTACGTTGGACACAGTTAGCGATTTCGTCGCCTATCTACGCAGCAAAGAGCGCTTCATTTCGGATGGGCGCCTGCTGTTCGCGGCCGGCGAAGAAGAGTTGGTGGCCGAGTACCTGTCCCATTTGAATGCCGACGGCGAACATGACTTCGTCTACAACGGAGGAGCCGAAGAGATAGTTCTCACTGACGGCTTCTGGAACGTATTCTTCGAGCAGTCCGCAGCGCCGCGACCAAGTTGAAGCCAATGAAATCAGCTATGCCTGGGACGTCCTAATCGAACAATTCGCGAAGCACGTCTTGGCTGGCACACAATATTTCCCCAGGCATCGGAGCGTCACGGGGGCCGAAGTTTGCCTTCGGTTCATGGCGCGCGAAAATCGCACGTGTCGCAGAATGCTCGCGCGGTCGCTGATGGATTTGATGCAGAAGACCAAGGGCTCAATCAGAGCGACGAGAATTGT
The DNA here is from genome assembly GCA_963770345.1 of Bryobacteraceae bacterium. Taxonomy (GTDB): domain Bacteria; phylum Acidobacteriota; class Terriglobia; order Bryobacterales; family Bryobacteraceae; genus CAVYPH01. The sequence continues at coordinate 197,171 of CAVYPH010000007.1, forward strand.
CAAACCGATCGTGCCCGGCGATCCGCACTACATCTTCCTGCTGGTGCCGCATCTTTCCGACCTTAGCGAACCTGAATACCGCAATCTTCGCATTGGAATGCTGGAATCCTGCTGCATCGTTTTGCGGTACATGATACCCGATGCCACTGATATCGTCGGAATCGGGATGGAGACCGATGCCGGGGAGTTGACGTCGGAAGACGCGCTCTACTTTGACGGACGTGAATGGACTCCCGAGATGGAAGAAGAAGCTCGGCGCATCCAAGGGGAAACGGGCCTCCTTACGAATATTAAGGCATATTCAGATACAGTCAATGAATACCCGGATCCGGAATCAGAGTTGCCCAATTCCGCTTCCCTGGTCGTCGGAAAGAATCCGCGGAACAAGCCATGCCCATGCGGCAGCGGGAAGAAATACAAGAAGTGCCACGGCGCGTAGCGTGGACGGAGTTCCGCTACGGGTAGCCGTGCCGGACTGATGACCGTCACGCGACTACGTGCGGCGAGTCGTGCCGGTGGGCATCATCTGCGAAAGGGGCATCGCGTCGCGCGCGGTGAAAACCCAAATAGCTGATGTTGAGAAGTTTCGAGCATTTTCGCAGATTAGGAACCACAAACGCGTTTAGCGCCCCTCACGTTCACTTGGACGAAAAGTCGTTAGCCTCGCGGAAGTGCTTGGATGCTTCGGATCGTGTTAAAAGGTAAGCCCTACTAATGAGCGGTAATGGGGTGCGAACGGATGCCCAAGGGAAAAAGGGGTTTTGGACTCCAGTTGGACTCCGGGGGCTAGGTGCTTGGATGGGGAGGGGCGGTAAGTGTTTGAAACGTTTTGGTGGACCTGGACGGGTTCGAACCGTCGACCTCTTCCATGCCATGGAAGCGCGCTCCCAACTGCGCCACAGGCCCACTTTATGCGCTTATTTGTATTTTAACACAGCCGCCGAAAACCCAGAGCAGCCAGCGCCGCCAGCACAGAACCCGCCAAAGCGAATGTCGCCGGCTCTGGAACAACGTTTACGGTTGCGTCCAGAGACACGATATTACCCGTCGAGACAACCTGGTTTGGATCAAACGGGTCAAAGTTGGGGTCGTTCGGGCTTACCGTATATACGTCATACGTCAGAATGATCTCGCCGATGGCGTGATTTACGGAACTCGCATTGCTGTTTATCGCGAAACTGCCGACACCAGTCGTGAGCGTCGCGTCGAAGTTCTGCGTTACAGTCGGGCTCTCCGGAGAAGGCCCAATCACCAGGAAATTGCTCCCGATGAAATCGGTGTAGGTTCCTATCGCATGAGTGCAAGGCGGCGTCTGCACTCCTTCACAGAACTGCGAATTTGTGACATTCACGTAGTCGATAGTGTTCGTAATTGTGAATCCCCATCCGACAGTGCTGCCGGGCAGTCCGGCGATCACGCCATTTGCGGGAATCAACTGAAACAAAGTTGTGGCCCGAGCCGGTTGTCCAACAGCCGCCAGCCCAGCAAGAATCAGGATCGAATGAAGAGTTTGCTTGATCAATGGAGTTTTCCTTTATGGGATCTGATTGGCAATCGTCTGCGTTCCTTGGATCGCGTCGTTGTTGGCAGCGAACGGGGCCGTGACCTTGAAGCGTGCATTGAAGGGGCACCCGGTGAAGTCGATGAGTACCTGCGCCGCTCCCGTTGAGGTCTGGCGATGTCCCCGCCACTCAGCGGGAACTGAGCAGGATTGATCACCGGTGTACATGCCGCGCCCGCTGTCTGCTGCAGCGTGAGGCCGGTCATCTTTACGCCGTAGGCCGTGCCCGGCCCGTTGTTAGTCCACGTAAACGACCAGGTTCGGGCATTCTGTGTGCCCGCGCGGCCGGTGAGGGCGAATCTCAGCGCCGGTTCCGTCGGATACAACGTAAAATAAGCCACCGGCATGTCATGGTCCGAGATTCGCTCAGGACGGTTCGGATCGTTGCGATACGTCTCCGGGAAATCCGCGTCGTTGTGTGCGACTGCGTACCGCGTCAACCGCGAGGCCATGTTCGGGTTCAGCAGAATATGATCGAGTTCCTGAGCGCTTCCATTGAAGCTGTATGAATATTGCGCGCCCGGCGGCAGAGTATCTACCAGATCGACGAGAGTTGGGTTCGTGATCACCGCGGGCGGGGTCACTACCTGATTTGCCGGGACAGGCGCCCCTTTAACGACCCCTACCACATCCACGTACCCGTCGCTAAACTGGAACGCATTGTAGTCGCCGATCGAAACCAGGTTCACCGTTGGATCGGAATTGTAGAAGCCCTGAATCAGATTCGCCAGGTACTCGGCCTGGACTTCGCGCTTGGCGCGGACACGTGGACCGTCGGTGGGATCGTCCACGCCGCTGAGAGAACGGAGATGGTTCACGATCACCGTTACCGGAAGCGTGCCGGCAGATCCGGCGAGAGCCACCGTTGCCCGCAATACCAGCGGAGGCCGGTCGTTGAGGATAGCCGATGCGTTGGCAACCGGATCGAGGTACGTCGTGTCCTTCCCATATTGCGTTACGTCCACGACGGTGACTTTCGGTGTCTTGATCAGGAGGCCGACATCGATTCCTCCGATGTCATTCCCCTCCACGAGGTACGGCTGATAGTTCGGATTTGCATCTCCGGCTGTTACCGCATCGTTGTTTACTTTCGTCGCGACAGCTTGGAGCGTAGCAATGTTTTCCATTTCCTCAACGCCGAGGATGTCCGGATAGCGAAGCACATTCCGGATCGCCAGCGACGCCTTGTTCAGCCGGTTTGCGAAAGCGGTCGCGGTCAAGGCAACGTCCTGCGTTGACGGGTCGTCAACCGTGTCGAAAAACCGCTCCATGTTGAACGACCCGACAGTCAGCTCGGTAGCGGAAGCCTGCGGAACCGCCACGAAAGTCATCGGGCTGCCGCTCACGGTGGGTGGCGTCGCCGGATCGGGATCGATGGTGAAAGCACGTTGGCTGAATTCAATCGGACCAACTAGGTTTGAGATGATCTGGCCGGTGGTGACGTCGATCGCGACGCTGCCCAGCTGCCCCAGCGAGTTTACCGAGAGAATTTCAGGATTTGTATCCCAGCGGGTCACGCAGCACGGCGATCCGGGCGGAAGCGGATCGGGCAATTCGACGCCGGGCTCGCGGAATGGCCGCGCGATCCCTGGAAGCACGCCGTAAAAAATCCCGGCACTCGTCGATGTCGCCGAAGGCTCATCGATTGTCCCGCGCGTGGGTGCGACCGCCGTGAGCGAATTCACCTGGACGCGCATTCCCTCATACTTTTCCAGTTGCAGGAGAGCGCCGGTGGGATTCGTATCCGCAGCCGCCAGAACTACTGGCGCCGGCAGCGCATTTCCGGTGCTGATGGCAAACAGCGACGTGATGCTGCTGATCTCAGTTTGAGATGGGCTGGTAAGATCGCTGCTCGGGATGAATTCCGCCACTTTTCCGGTGACGCAAACGCTATTGCCGACGCTGGCCGCCGACGTAGGGGCGCTCGATGTGAATACAAAGACACCATCCGAGGTGGCGGGATCGCCATCGCCCGGCGCTGGCATCTGAATGAAGAATCCGTTCGATTTAAGACCCGTCACAATTCCGCTGGTAGTGACCGTATTCCCCACAAGCGGCGACGTGTTCCCGTTGCCTTGAATCTGCGCGATCGTATTCGTCGGCGTGCAGGTCGGCACCGGATTGATGGTGATCTGGAACGTCGCCTGCGCACTGTTCGATGCGCTGTCCGCCACCTGGATTGCAAATGTGAATGGAGATCCGGTGACGGTGGTCGGAGTGCCGCTGAGCACTGCACCGGAGAGCATCAATCCAGGCGGGACCGTTCCGCTGGGCTGCGAGAAAACGTACCCGGTGCCCGATCCGCCGCTTGCCGCGAAGGTTACGCTGTAAGGCTGATTGACCGTCCCCGCCGGCAGAGGCGAGCTGTTCGTAATAGAAAGAGGAAGGCCCGAGCAGGGGTTCGCGGATGAACCGGAATTTCTTGGATTCGGAGCGGCGGCCGAAAAATCGGCGAAGTTCCTGTTCGTGTCGGTACAACCGCCGCTGGCCCGGAAGTCCGCCGTGGTATTCGAGAGCCCTGGCGCCGCAGCCGTGCCTTCGAAGTAGTTGGCGTTGCCGTAGCCAACCAGATCGACGATGCTGGCCAAATCGGTCCCGGTACACGAGGAAGCCGTCGATCCGTTGCATGCGAGGCCGGTGGCGGTGTTTACCAGAACCACTTTGCCGGCGGTGGCGCTCATATTCACCGTCCCGGTCGCGTCGGGGACCGGCAGAACAGCGCCGACAGCGGCATTTGAGGCCAACTGCACGAGATAGTATTTACCCGCCGCCGATGGAGCCCGACAGGTTGGTCTTGCCGCTGGAGAACGTGCCTGTTCCCGTGGCGCTGGTATATTGCACGGACCATCCGACGAGTGACTGGTCGGAAGTGCCACGATTGAAGAGTTCGATGAAATCGTTCTGGTAAGGAGCGCCGCTGTTGCCGCCTCCCCCATAAACTTGGCTGATTACGACCTGAGCGTGCACCCGCATCAACATCAGTAGAGTGGCTGACGCCGCGAATAGAAATCTACGCATCCCGGTTGCTCCTCCGAATCAAACTCTCCAAACAAAACAATAAGGATAGCATCGGGATCTTTTCAAACAGATTAAATCAAATGCGGTTAATCGAATGCATTTCCTGGGTGTGGTAACACAGATGACATGCCTTCTCGCAGAATTTTGGCCGGTCTGCTCCTCCTCCCTTCGCTCTGCTACGCAGCCGACGCGGATCTGATTCTGCACAACGGCAAGATCGTCACGGTCGACGGTGCGTTTTCCATTCAACAAGCCGTCGCGATGAAGGGCGGCCGGATTAGCGCCGTCGGCAACAACGCGGCCATTCTTCGCTCCGAACAGGGCGCGCACACCCAGGTCATCGATCTAAAAGGCCGGACCGTCCTGCCCGGCCTGACAGACAGCCATGTCCATCCGCTCGATGCCGGATTGAGTGAGTTCCGCGGCCCCTTGCCCGAACTGAACTCATTCGCCGCCGTCCAAGGATACATTCGTGCCGAGGCAAAGAAGACTCCTCCCGGCCAGTGGATCGTCGTGCCCCGGACGTTCCCGACACGGCTGAAGGAAATGCGCATGCCCACGCGCGACGTCCTCGATGTGGATACCGAACACCCCGTAATGTTCGACGCCAGTTATGTGGCCGTGGCGAATTCTTACGCCCTGAAGATCAGCGGAATCACCCGCGACACTCCCAATCCTCCGGGCGGAGTGGTTGTAAAGGATGAAGGGGGCGAACCGAACGGAATCCTGAGGAATGCTCAGTACCTGTTAAAAGGCGTGAACCAATCGGCTAGTTTCACCGCCGCTGAGAAAGAGCGCGCGCTGGCGGATATGCTCGGCCGGTATGTCGCGGCCGGGTACACCTCCATCATCGACCGTATTGTGAACCCGGAAAGCATCGCCATTTATCGAAAGCTGAAGGCTGAAAACCGGTTACCGCTGCGCGCCGCGCTCACCTGGTGGCTCGACGTCAACCGTCCGCAGGCCGACCTGCTGGCTGAAATCAATTCGGCCGATTATAAGACCGGCGACGGCGATCACTGGCTGCGTTTTGCATCCTTCAAGGTAAATGTCGACGGCGGGATGACCATCGGCACCGCCTATCAGCGGCAGCCGTACGGTCCCTTCGGCCGGCAGCTTTATGGACAGACGGACCCTGCCAACCGCGGCCAGCGTTTCGCGACGCCCGAGAAATTTCTCGCGGTGATGCGAGCCGCCCGCGATCGTGGCTGGCAACTCTCGGCGCACAGCCAGGGTGGGGGAGCCATCGATACATTTCTCGACACCATGGAAGCGCTTGACCGGGAAAAGCCCATCGGACCCACCCGCTCGCATTTAATTCATGCCAGTTTCCAGAACTCTGAATCGATTGCCAGGACCAAACGGCTCGGCATTCTCGTCGACGTGCAGGCTCCGTGGCTGTTTTTCGATTGCCCGGCGCTGTTGAAAGTGTTCGAGGCGGACGGACTGGGATTGTTCTATCCACTGCGCTCCTACATTAACGCCGGCATCCTATTTGCCGGCGGAACGGATCACATGATCGGCCACAACAAGAATCACGCCACCAATCCTTACAATCCGTTTCTGAACATGTGGATCGCGGTGACGCGCACAATGAGCAACGGCCAGGTGCTGCATCCGGAACAGCGCCTCACCCGTGAAGAAGCGCTGAAAATGTATACCGTATGGCCTGCCTATTTCGAATTCGAGGAGAAAGAGAAAGGATCAATTGAGCCAGGAAAACTGGCCGACATGGTTGTGATCGACCGCGATTATATGACCTGTCCCGAAGATCAGATTCGTGCGATCGAACCTGTAACTGTGATCATCGACGGCCGTATCGCCTACACTCAACCAAAACGGTGACCCGGAATCCTACTCGATTTTGACAGGATAATCCGTGGTAAACGTGAGCACTGTTTCCGAGGGAATTTTCACGCGTTGACCTTTCATGAAGACCTGCCCGCCCGCGCCCGCGGCGGCGCCCGCTCCCGCGCCGATCGCAGCGCCCTTGCCACCGCCGGCGATGGCGCCGATGATCGCGCCAACCGCGCCGACTCCGGCTGCGGATTTTGCGGTTCTGGCGCCCCGGGATTTGCTCTCCTGCGAAACGGAACTGGTGCGGATTGGAACTTGCCGTCCGTTAATATTTACGGATTCGAGTGAAACAGTGAGCACGGTTCTGCCGGTGAGCTTGCCCGATTCCTTTTCGCCGGCGAGCCTCACCATGGCATCGGCTCCCTTCGGAGCAATAACGTTCCCATCAACTTCAAGTGGATCCTCGAGGCTGGCCCGGAACGTGTCGCCTTCCTTCGCCCTCTCCGAATCGATGGAGTCGATCGTCCTGATGGTGATTTCCGTGCCCTGGGGAATTTCCCTGCGTCCTCCGGTTGCCACTAGCGCGGAAATTACACGTTCACTCAGACCCGCATCTTTGAGTTCTACGATACGCGAAGGATCCGGCGAGCCCTTGGGTGGCTGCCGCCGGATAAGGTCGAGAAGAAAGTCGTCGCTGAAACCGGCCTTATACAGACGGACGACCGAACCGCTGTTGAGCGGTTCAGAAGGCGCCGGCGCTTTGCGCACCACGGCCCCGATGACGTTTTCGCTCACGCCATTCCGTTTCAATTCCGCCAGGGCGCTGGCACTGGAAGAAAGCTGGTCGGGTTGCTGTTGCACCAGGTTGATGATGAAATCTTCGGTCAGACCGGACTTCGTCATTTTGATGATGTCGTCGTTGGTCAACCGTGTCTGAGCCCACACAGGAGACATCAGAATGGCGAGCAGAATCAAGGAATAGGTAACTAAACGTGTCATGGGACCCTTACGAACCAAGCATAAACGAATTTGAACTAAAAACTAACGCGCGAAGCTAATTCGAAAACCAGTAGTTAACAAGATGTCGTTCCGCTGGCGCCCGATCACCGGATTGCTGAGGAACCGGTCGCTGGCGGTGAGCTGCCACGACAGCCATTTCTTGAGCGTAGTCGCCGAACCCAAATCGAAATTCATTCGATAGGTCCCGAGATCCGACAAATTGTCGAACATCCGGAAAGTTTGATGGATCGTAGTAGAGCCATTGAGCTTGTGGTTCAAATCGTCGCCCCAAAAAGCTTCCGCCGAGTTTCTCGTCAACGGGGTGCTGTACGATTCACGATTGTAGGCGATACCGATGGGCAGATCGAGTTGAGTCTTTTCCGTCTTAATGGCGTGGAAGCCAAGACCGCCGCCGGCCACGAACCGTAAATCGAGATTCTGGAACCGGTCGTATTCATAGTCGTTAAATACGTTTACGAAAAGGCGCGGCCCGTCAAAATCCCGGTTGTATGCCCACCCGCCCCGGACGGCCTGGGCGGTCTCTGAAGAGATCCGGTTGACCGTGGCCGTGGAGTAAATCTCATTAAAATACAGCGTCGTCTTGTCGTTTCGAGTGACACGGGAGGAAGAAAACGCGGTTGTGAAGGTATCGGTGCGGGCATTGCCGCGCGCGATCGAAAAACCGAGATCGAAATAGCCGGCCCACAGATCCAGCAGCCCTGGATGTGCAAGCCGCTGGTAAGCCTTCTCCTGATCGGCGTCACGTAAAGCGGAGACATCCGTAAGCGCGGAGGTTTCCGTGCCTGAAGCTGTTGCCACTTGCAATTTGCCATCGGAGGCGTTGACTTTGCCGGTCACAATCTTACCTCCGGGCAGAACCACGACCAGCGGTTCATCCGAAGAGATGTTGGTGACGGCCGCCCAGGGGATAGCGACTTCGCCCATTAGCTCGCTCTTGATGGTTACTTTATCGCCGTCCTTCTTCACGATCTTGCCGCTAACGCGATCTCCGTTTTTCAGCGTGACCTGGTCGGCCGGCAGAAGCCCCGGCAGCAGGATCGCAGCCATCCCTAAATAACCTAATTTGTGAATATACAAAAATGATTTCCTCCGTTTTGTGCGCTAGGGAAAAGACCAAAAAGCGGACACAACAATGACGACTCCCGATACTTGCTTGTTACGTATATTGTAACCTCCGTATAGAAAGTACTGCGCTGAAGCTCTCTCACTTCGTTGCAAGGGCGACAGACCGAAACTTACTCATCGTGATGAAAGCTAGTTTGTTTCTCAATTATGGCTGGACGAGATTATCGAGACCAGGTCACGCGATTTGCTATGGCAAGCTGCTGAGGAACGTATTCATTTCGCGTAGTACATCCGCCTCGTTCGACATAATGACGTTGTGATCGGCGTGGCGTAATCGAACGACACGTGCGGACGGTACTCCTTTTTCGAAAGCATCCGCTTGCGCTCCGGTGCTGGCCAGGTCTTCGGCGTCCGCTTTCACACGCCCAGTGGGGTCATCTTTCTTGAAGTCTGGCCCCAAGGCGTGAGGAACAGCGTAGATGGCAAGAGCGCGAACGGGGATAACGGCGTATCCTTGCCGGCCTGCGATAATCGCATTCGTAGGACTTGTCGGATGTCCGGCACTTTGGGCAGCGGGGAACCTTCCCTTCGAGGGGTCCCAGTATGCATACACGTAGCCTGCGTCGAGGGAGATCAAGCCAGCGATCTTTTCAGGATGCCGGGAGCCGACGGAACTCAACTCCTGGCCGGCGATGGATTGTCCCACCAGCACCGGATTCTTGAGCTGGAGAGCGTCGACCACTGCCAGCACGTCGTCACCCAGCCGGTCGGGCGTGTAGTTGGGCTTTTCAGGCGCGGGAGAACTGGAGGCGCCGAATCCGCAGCGGGTAATGCCGTAGACATGGTATGTGGTATTAAGTCTGAGCGCGAACTTATCAAAGCCGTGAGCCGTACCTCCGAGCCCGGCTAACAGAATCAGCGGCCGTCCCGAGCCGCCCCAGTCGAGCACTTCCAGCTTGATGTTGTTGTCTACCATTACGAACTGTACGGTGTGGGGAGTTGGGTCTGCCGGCCGTTCTACATCGCTGGTGGCGCGATGAAATACGAGCGGGGTTGGCCGCCCCTGACCCTGCTTCCAGGTCCCGCCGATGGAACCGTCTGAGCCGAGGTTTTCTTTATACGAACCTTGTATCGGGTCAACCGCAAATTTGAAGTTCGAACCATGAAGGCTCACGGAACTGGCGGGCAAGCTCTCGGTAGTCTGGTCGATGCTGAACAGGGCGGCATTCCAGTAGCCTCTGTCTGTCTTCGTGATATGCAAGATAATCCGAAGGTCTCGGCGAGGGGCCTTGAGTGTTCCCTGCCAATCGCCAGTCAGATCCTGGGCGTAAACGGTAACGCCCGGCAGCGCGGCGAGCGCGACGACTAACAGCATCATCTTTCTCATGGGCGCACTTCTTGTGGAGTTATTATTCCATTGTTCTGCGCCCGGAGCCGGAATCTGATTACTTTTCTCCCGGCCGGAAAACCGTCGGGTACCGTATTGTCGGGCTTTCCTTACACTTCTCCTCAGTGAAATTGGTGCCCGGGGTGGGACTTGAACCCACACTCTCCTTGCGGAAAAAAGGATTTTAAGTCGGTTGGGTCTGCTCGTAAATTATTGCTGCCGTGGCACTTGTATTTTCAAAATCGTGAAGCTGTGTAAGCCAGTGTGTAAATTTCGAGGTTTCAAGCCGGCATATCCTGTTCCATCTGTTCCGTCAGTTTGCCCGTGACGAGCGGTGAAAACTACCGCGCCCCAACCTCAGAGCGTCTTCCCGGCTCGTCTGAATCAACGATACGATCTCCTCATCCATCAGACCCTTCTTCCGATGGTCCGCGACATCCGTGAACCGCTTATACAAGTCGTTCAATTCCTCGCGCGTGAGGTCGTACCCGAGTTCCTTCGCCCGCTGTCCCAGCGCATGCCGTCCACTGTGCTTCCCAAGCACCAGTTTGCCCTCCGGCACTCCCACCGACCGCGGATCGATGATCTCGTACGTCGTCTTTTCCTTTAGGTAGCCGTCCTGGTGAATCCCCGCCTCGTGCGCGAACGCGTTGCGTCCCACGATCGCCTTATTCGGTTGCGGCCCGAACGTGATGATCGAGGTCAACAGTTGGCTCGCCGAGTACAGGTGCTCCGTGTGAACGCCCGTGTGATACCCGTACGAGTCCGGCCGCGTCTTCAGGATCATGACGATCTCTTCGAGCGAGCAGTTGCCCGCGCGCTCGCCGATCCCGTTGATCGTGCACTCGATCTGCCGCGCCCCCGCCTCGACCGCCGCCAGCGAGTTCGCCACCGCTAGTCCGAGATCGTCGTGGCAATGCGCGCTTACGATCGCGCCATCGCCCAGCGCCTTCACGATCCGGCCAATCAGCGCGCCGTACTCCTTCGGCGTCGCGTACCCGACCGTGTCCGCAATGTTCACCGTCCGCGCGCCGGCCGCCACCACCGCCTTTGATACCTTCTCCAGGAATTCGGGCTCGGTGCGCGCACCATCCTCCGCCGAGAATTCGACGTCGTCCACGTGCCGCCGAGCCAGTTCGACCGCCGCGACCGCCTCGTCGAGCACCTGCTGCTGCGTCTTCTTCAGTTTGTGCTTAAGATGGATTTCGCTGGTCGCGATAACGAGGTGAATGCGAGGCCGGCGTGCGTGCGACAGCGCCGCGGCTGCCCGTTCCACATCCAGCGTGCAGCAGCGCGCCAGCGCCGCCACCTGAGCCGACGGGAATTCTTTGCTTACCGCGGTGACCGCTTCGTACTCGCCCTCGGAGGCGATCGGGAATCCCGCTTCGAGGATGTCGACCCCGAGTTCCACCAGCTTGCGGGCCATCCGGAGCTTCTCCGGCACCGTCATCGAACAGCCGGGCGACTGCTCGCCGTCCCGCAAGGTCGTGTCGAAAATATATACGCGATCGCTCATTAAGTTGTCACCAATAGAACCATGTTCGCGGTCGGCTATCGATTTAGCAAATTGATAATATTGGCGCTTAGTATTAGTAAGCTTAATGGGGTTGCTGTAAAACTCCACTCTCTCCGGAGACCGCAACGCAGGAGGAACACTGCCCTTCGTATTCGGTGATGATCGCGGCTGTCAGTTCTGCCGGCGGAAACAGCGCATTGCTCCGCGCAAAGCTCATTCCCTCGGGGTAGAAGGAGCTTTGTCGGAAGTTGGTGCGGGCGGAGGGACTTGAACCCTCACGGACCTTGCGGTCCAACGGATTTTCATACCCTGCTACGGCTTTCGCCGCCGCCCACCGCTTTCGCAATGGGGTTTGGGGTCTGGACTATCCCTTCACCGTGCCCGGATTCGGCTCCGGGTTTCAGGTGCTGCCCGTCTAGTCTCTACACCTTCCCGGCCGTTTCTGGCCAGGCTTGGCTCGGGATCGCCATGTTACAGGGTTCCCCGAATTTGAGCAGTTCTGCATCGCCGGTTTCCCGACGAGCACTCAAGTTTTCGCTTAAGTCCGATGCGTCTGCCGATTCCGCCACGCCCGCACAGTTTCAAACGTAGCACGAAACAACGACTGACCCGATCGGACTTTTAAGTCCTTTGCGTCTGCCGATTTCGCCACCCGGGCATACTGAAATAAGAAGTTACTGAGTTCTTGCTGATGTTGCTGCGGGCACTGCGCTTAAAATTGTACCCACCCCAGACTTCGGAGTCGAGTTCACAGCGTCAAATCCCTCAAACGCCGCTGAGAGATTGTCCCGCTGCCGTCGCCCATGAGCTCCATTATAGTGAACGCCTCAGCGGGCTGAACCGAGTTTGCGAACCGGAGGAAGGTGAGCACTCAAACCCGCCTCACCTTGTCGTGGTCGCTGACTCAAAACTCGCGGTTCCGTCATGTTGGAACTCGAATCTTGAATCTTGGCGCGCCGGGCCCGGGCAACGACAGCCTTGACAAGGGGAGTACTTTCAACATCAAAGTACTGAATTGCTGGGGCTTATGGCCACGCTCGGAGGAAAAAAAGAAAGGAATTGCTCGCAAACTGGTCATACTTGTATGAGCGACAGCGCTCCGTTCGATCCGGAGGATTTTCTGAGGCTCTTCGATCTAGGCTACTTTGATGGCAGAGTGGCGGCCGAGATTAGGAGATTGTCAGACGCGCAAGTGGCGCTGCTGACGGAAGCAATTTTGAAAAGAATCAAGATAGGAAAAACCGCATAAGGGCTTTGCGCCGGCAGAATAGCCGCCCGGCAGCTGCGTTACTGTTCGTCTAGATTCCCCGCTTTGCCTTGAGCCGGTTTGTCATCAAGAGCGCCACCTGGTCGAGTTGTTCGTAGGACAAGCCCATAATACTTTCCGTCAACCGTCCCTCGAAAGCGCCTCGGTTCATAAGTTCGACAAACTCTTCCGCGTCGAAAGGACGGTTCATCGAACGGTCTCCGTCACATTTGATAGCCATACCTGAATTTCGGCGTTTCTTGGTGTTGGGGCTACTGGTGTTTTCGCTAGGTCGATAATTTGACAACGATAGCGAAAACATACGCACCGGAATAAGTGGCGGACGAATTCAGTAGTTGTAACCAGATGCAATTCTCACTGGCGCTCAATTGACGAATAGCATCCACACACAGCATCCACACAAGGTTGAATCAGTCAAACATGCTCACCCGCACCGCAAGCCTTTGGCTAGGCATCACGTTCATTCTGATCGGCGCGATCAATGTCTGGCTCATCTTGCAAGCATCCGCGCGGGTGAAAGACGCAAACGGCAGCGCACGGCTGGTGACCGCTCACCGGATCGGAGGTTATCTCTTCATCGCACTGTACTGCGTGATGGGGTATTTCATGGTTGCCAGACTCGACGATGCCGGCGAGGCCACGTCCGCTGGCGCCATGATCCATCTGACCTTGGCTATGGTGCTAAGTCCTCTTCTCTTCGTAAAGGTTCTGGTCGCTCGCTATTACAAGAACTACTACTCTTTTCTGATGCCCATCGGACTGGTGATCTTTGTCTTGTCGTTCGTTCTAATCGGCATTACAGCCGGTCCTTCTCTTGCTCACCAAGCCAGGATACAAACGGTGTCGCTTGCGGCGATCGATCTGCCGCCCGCCTCCATCGATATCAATCGTGCCGCCGCAACGATGGAGAAGCGTTGCTCAAAATGCCACAACCTGGACCGCATCGCGGGAGCTCGTAAAGATGCCCAGGGTTGGCTTGCGACAGTGAACCGCATGAGTTCCCTGCCTAACTCAGGCATCTCGGCAGAGGACTCCCGAATCATCGTTTCCTACCTGGCATCTCAGATGGCGCCGAAAGGGTCTGCCGGTGCGGCGAGCCTGGAAGTTGCCAGAGCCCTTGTGGACCAGCGCTGCGGGCGTTGCCATAGCCTCGATCGCGTCTATAAGACCACCGAAACGCCGGAGGAGTGGAGCAACACGGTGACTCGAATGGCAGGCTACGCCGCGGGCAGTGCCGGAACAATTCTGCCTGGCGAAGAGCAACAGATCATCGCCTACCTGTCGGCCACTCGAACTCCTGATGCCGCCAATCAGCGGAAGGCTCAGGTTGTATCCGCCGGCGAAAGCATGGCGCCCCAGAATGCTTCCGCTGCTTCCGAGCCGCCCCCGCTACGCAGCCGGTATGACCGCAAGACGATCGCCTTCATCTCGTTTGTGTGTTTCGGAATGCTTGCCCTGATCATCCGGCGGCCTGCCAGGAGCTCGGCAGCCAGCGCGAAACCGGACACGCCGGTCCGCATCGCGCCGCCACTTTCAGGCGGTCCGTTCATTGTGAGACTCGCCAGTATCACACAACAAACGCCGGACGCAAAAACCCTGCGCTTCATTGTCCAGGATGGCAGGACTCTGAACGCCCGTCCGGGCCAATTTCTCACGTTCTCTTTTCTCTTCGACGGAAAAAAAGCCGTTCGGTCATACTCGATCTGTTCCTCGCCGGCAAGGTCGGGTTACGTCGAGATCACTCCAAAGCGCGTCAGTCAGGGATGTGTGTCCGTGTTCCTAAACGATCGGGCTGCCATCGGCATGACGGTCGAAGCCAGTGGTCCTTTTGGGCACTTCTGCTTAGACGGGAACAAGCACCGCAACGTTGTTCTCCTGGCGGCCGGAAGCGGGATTACGCCGATGATCGCCATGCTCCGGTATATCGACGACCTTTGCCTGGATACCACCGCAACCCTGCTGTACTGCGTTCGCACCACCAGCGACATCATGTTCGAGAGCGAGTTGGAGCAGCTACGATCCCGATTGAAGAACTTTCAGTACCATGTCTTGCTATCGAAACCTCACGCAGAATGGTCTGGTCCACGCGGGCACGTGAACCAGGAATTCATCAAAGATGCAGTGAAGGACCTTGTATTACCCGACTTCTTTCTATGCGGGCCTCCGCCGTTCATGGACGCCAGCCGCCTGATTCTCATCGGGCTTGGAGTGCACCCGGACCGAATCAGGCAGGAGAGTTTCGGCGCCGTTGTCCCGAAAACTGCTCCAGCGGACTCACTCGCGGCGGAGGAAGGTGTGATGGTTGAGTTCGGCCGATCAGGCAAGAGATGCACCGTCCGCAAGGGGCAGACATTGCTGGAGGCAGCGGAAGAGCACGGAGTCGCGATCCCGTCGTCCTGCAGACAGGGGCAGTGTGGAACGTGCAAAACAAGACTCTTGGAAGGGGATGTGCGAATGGACGCGGAAGAGGGGCTCGATCCGGATTCCCGAGCGCAAGGATTCGTGCTGACGTGCGTGGGGCGCCCGCAAGGTGTGGTGAAACTCGATGCCTGAGGGCAACACCGTTACTTCTTTGCCGGTTCCAAAGCCGGCATGTGGAACCGGAAGCCTTCCACGCCGCCCCGCTCATAGTAAGCAGTCTGGTTATGGGCGATGCCGAGGTAGAGATCGTATTCGTGGACCACGCCGATCTCCTGGAAGTATTTATGCATTGCTTCGGAGTCTTTCAGAGCCACATCCATCGTCCCGGCCACTAGCCGGATGCGTAGACCGTCCAGGCGGTAGCGGTTGAACTTGGCGAGTGCGAAGGGGTCGTGATCGGGGGTGTACCATTCGGCCAGAGTTTGCAGCCATACACGGAATTCCGGAGCCACGCCGGGATAGAGAAAGCCGTCCTTGGGCAGGGGCTCATAAGATCCGGCGTATGCGACCACGGAGCTGAACAGGTCCGGGAACTTCAAAGCGAACTTGAGCGAGCCGTTGCCGCCCATGGACATGCCCTCCACCCAGCGGCCGCGCCGCTCCTTGATCGTGCGGTAGTTGGCGTCGATATAGGGTATCAGCTCGCGGATGATGAAAGTCTCGGGAAGCACTTTCTGCGGTTCCCAGTCGCGATACTCGCTGCGCTTTCCGCCATTGGGAATCACCATGATCGCGGGCTTCATCTGACCGGCCTGGATCGCCTTGTCGAACATCTCCGCAATGGGCAAGCCCGCGTTTTCGTCGCTGCCCGCGCCATGCAGCCAATAGAGCACGGGGAAGCGCTCGGAAGAGCTTTCATACGAGGGCGGCAGGTAAATGTGATAGCCCACTTCGACGCCCATGGCCTTGCTCATCAGAGTCTTGTGAGACACGCCGCGAGGCAGCGCTTTCGTGGGCGGATTCACCCACTTGATATTGAATTGGAGCTGTGGTGGATCGGCGGCGAGAGCCAGTCCGGCCGCCACCAGAACGAATGCGCAAGAACGAGGAAACATGCATTGCATCTTAGCTGGCAAGGGGCCATCAGCGCTACAGATGTCGCATTTCAAACGAACCCGCGTTGTTGACAGCGAGAGCCCGTGGGTGTAAGTGTATAGTCGGCACTCAATACTGGAGGTTTCCATGGCGTTCTCTCATCAATTCTTTGCGGCCGCGGCCGCGTGTACTCTGGCGGTGGCAACGATCCCGTTCAATCTGGCCGCCCAACAGACCACAAAGGATGGAATCCGCCTCGACAATGCGGTCAACAGGCCGGAGCGCCCTTACCGGCCGGCTGGGTCGTCGGACCCGCGTGATCGCGGCCCACACGTTGCGAAGGGATTCGGCAAGCGCGACCGGCGTCTCGTCTATGTAACGCTGCCGGGCGGCTCGGCCGGCGGGCAGTTCTCGTCCGAAATGAATGGCGTTGGCATCGTTGTCCTCGATGTCGACCGCAATTTCGAGTTCGTGAAACGGATCCCAACTTGGAACGTTGCGGCGAGCACGAGTCCGGAGGAAGTCTCTGGAGTCGCGGCGAGCCCCGCCACCAACATGATCTATCTGGCGACTCGTGGCCGGCTGGCTGCCTTCGACCTCGGCACTGACCAGAAGGCCTGGGAGAGCACCTATGACGGATTTTGCTGTGAACGCCCCGAAGTCACGCCAGACGGCAGAACGCTAGTGGTGGGCTCAGACCTGAAGGACTTCTGGTATGTGATCGACGCCCAGACAGGAACCCTCAAGGGCAAGATCCAGGCGCCCAAGAGCAACTTCGCCCACAACATGGGGCTCAGCGCCGACGGCAAAACGGTGTTCATGGCCCCCAATGGAGTGACCTTGACAGTGGGCGACGTGCCTTCCATGAAGGCAATCAAAACCATCACTTTCTCCGACCATGTGCGCCCCTTTGTGATCAACCACAACGCGACGCGGGTCTATGCCAACCTGAATAACCTGCTCGGTTTCGAGATCGCCGATGTGAAGACCGGCGAAGTGATCAAGCGGATTGAAGCGCCGGCTGAAATGTGGAAGGCGAAGTGGGGTGATGTGAAGCAAAGCTTCTACGGACACGGCTGCCCCAGCCATGGCATCGCGTTGACGCCGGATGAAAGTGAGATCTGGGTCGTGGACAACATCAATTACGGGGTGCTGGTCTACGACAACACCGGCGAGTGGCCTGTGCTGAAGATGACCTTCCCCACCACCGCCTCGGCCGACTGGATCACGATGGGCCTCGACGGACAATACGCCTTACTTTCGTCGGCCGATGTAGTCGAAGTGAAGACCAAGAAGATCGTCGCGCAGATGAAGGACGAATACGGAAAGCCCATGCACAGTGAGAAGTTTCTGGAGATGGCCTTCTCCAACGGGAAGCTTCAGCGCACCGTGAGCCAGTTCGGACAAGGCATCCCGAGCGCCGTGCAGTCGAGACTGGGCGGCCGCTCGCTTGCGGCAAACACGAAGTGACTGGCAGGCATTCAAAACATAGCCGGTGGGGCGTATGCGCCTCCGTCCTCGCGTGGACGGTTGCCGTGGCCGCTGTCTCTATCGCCATTCAGCCACGAACTGCGAGGGCAGAGGATACAGACCCGGATCTGCAGGCCGTCCAGGCGGTCTGCGGCCGGTGTCACGCCGCAGCGCTGTTCATGAAGCAACCCCGATCCTGGGACCGTTGGAACGACGTCTTTGCGGACATGACGAAGCGCGGCGCAAACGGAACCGACGAGCAACTGGCGCGGGTGACGACATATTTCTTGGAGAACCTCACCCTCGTGAACGTCAACACCTCGCCGGCCGAGGAACTTACGGGGGTGCTTGGTGTCAGCGACGATGTGGCCCAGGCCATCATCGCGCGCCGGGAACGTCAGCCGTTCGCCAACATCGCCCAACTACGCGCGGTGCCGGGTGTGGATGCCGGCACGTTAGAGCAGCGGAAGAGCCGTATTCTTTTCTGACCGGGCACCGGACGCCGCAGACGCTGGAGTTCGGACGAAAGCAACGCAGAGGATACCTTAACCCCTCCCTCCCCGCTATTTGGCTTTCGACGGGCGTTGGAAACGCGACGGTACTCCAGAAATGCGGAAATAAGGCATACCCCGAGACAACTCAAAGCGATAATAGAGTTGCGTGGACGTAAAGCTTGCGCGGTGAATTGTTATGATTTCAGGTCGGAACCTAAAACCAAGATGGATATTGTGTGACTGTACAGCATTGCTGCTTCTACAGCTTGGAGTCTTATACGCACAGAATCCGGATTCTCAGCCTACTTCTCTATCCCGACCGCCGTTTCCTGCTGCGAATCTTTGGATGACGAACCCGGTTCCGTGGTCTCCCGCGACAGACCCGGTGCCAAGTCCGATCAGGCAAACGCGTGATCGGTATTTCGATCAATTAATCGGGGATAGGAAGCCGCTCACTCCAGAGAATGTAAAGGGCACAGTAATTTCGGAGGGAGTGCCGCTTCCCAATCAGTCAGAAATACCTGAGTTGCCCAACAGGGCGCTCGTGATTGCCACATTCATCTCGTATCAGCCGGTTCTCAGCAAATCTGGCAAGATGATCTACACTGAGGCGACCTTTTCCGTAAACAACATGTTCGAAGATAATTCAGGGCATGCAATCCCCGGAAGCAATCTTGTGTTGATAATACCCGGCGGAACGGTCGTCACAACGAACGGAGTGGTGTTGTCCTTCTTAACACAACCACGTCGCTTTTCCGTGAGCCTTGGAAGAACCTATCTTCTGGCGATGTCGTACCACGCCGGCGGGGTCTTTTTTATCTTGGGAAAAGACTGGGATGTGACGGAGGGTGTGGTTAAAGCAAATTTTTCAACCTCGCGAAAAGCTCCGGCATCTCTCATCGGGCTGACACTGCCGCAGCTTGTGGCGAAGTTGGATGCTCAGTTTGGAAAGAGATAGAGATAAGGAGGCGTTATGCGAAGGAAGAAGGCGTCCATTCCAGAGGGGCGTTTGCTAAATTAGAAAGCGCTATGCTCCATGCCAGGGCCCGGTCGGATGCATCTCCGCGGACGGGCTGGTCAGCAGTCGCCGTCCCGAGCTCACGCCTTAATAGCAGCCTGAAATCCGAAAGATGGCAAGTTCAAGCTCATTAAAATAGGAGCTTCATCGCCAACTGTACCTGGGAAATCCGAAACGCATGTGATTCGCGACATTGAAGAACTCTCCACGAAGCTGGAGGTTAAATCTTCCCTCTCTGCCGAAGCGGTTGTTCTTGAACACGGCTAAATCCAGATTGTTGGCGCCATCGCCACGCACGGCTGTCAGCGTCCGGGCCATGTTGCCGTAAGTGAACGGCGCCGGCTGGCCGAAGGCGCTGGTGTTGAACCACTTGTTAAGCCGCCGACGCCACGGGCATCAGCCCGATCCCGGCAAATCGAACAGCCCAGCAGTTTTGGAATATCCAGGCCTTCAACGCCACCAACCCGCAGTTGCAGTACCGGTTCGGAAATGTGGGACGCAACACCTTACGTCAACCCGGCATCCGGCAGTTTGATTTCTCGTTGCTCAAGGACACCAGAATCCGGGAGCGCCACACTTTGCAGTTCCGATTCGAAGCGTTCAATTTTCCGAATCATCCCAACTGGAACCCGCCGGGTGTGAACGTGCTAAGCCCGGCCACATTCGGCGTCGTCACTTCGGCCCGGACTATGCGCGATCTTCAATTCAGCTTGAAGTATATTTTCTGACGTGGTTCTCAGAAGATGACACGATTCCGGCGTGCTTCCAGTTTCACTGGATCAACGCCGGGAACCTGCTTCAAATCTTCAAGCGTCTTAAAGCCGCCGTTCGATTTTCGCCGTTTCACCACAGCCTCAGCCACGGCATCGGTCACATCGAGCACCGGCGCGATCTGACCCGGCTCAGCAGTGTTGACGTTGACTTTTGTTAGCGTCCGGGCAAGAACGCGCATCACTCGTTGAAATTGTTCCTCAGTACCAATCGCGCCGATTTTGATCATCTGATCCACTTCTTCACGCCACTCAGACTCAGTCCGCAGGCCCTCCACCAGAGTCGTCGCATGGCATGATCCGCAGATAGCGCGAAAAGTGGCTGCGTCGACAGTGTCCGAATTCCGGGTTTGAGACAAAGCGCTGCCGATGAAGAGCGCAATGAGAACGACGGCAAACAACTTCATTGATGTTCGCGCGGACTTACCTGGTTCGAGCGCTCGACGAACTCGGCGGCGTTATCTCATCGCTGAATCCATTGCCGAATTGGTTGACAACCCGGACGAGTTTTCCGTTCGCAAAGAGCATGTCCAGTAGCTTTTCGCTGTGCATGGGCCGCCCATATTCATCCTTCAGATTCCCAACGACCTTTCGTGTCTTCATGTCAATGACGTCGCCGGACGATATGTAGGCGAGCCTGCCGTCAAGACCGACCGTGATCCAGTACGGCCCGGCCGTGGTCTTAATGCTATCAATCTGGCGCGGCGGCATCTGCGTGTTGTCGAAAATATGAATGTAGTTATTGATGCCGTCGACAATCCATACTTCCTTTTCGTCAAGGGTAAGGGCAATGCCATGGCTGGGACAACCATGCGGGATTCTCGGCCGCGGACTCACCTGCCAATTCTTGGGCCAACCGAAACCCTGCACTTCGACATGCTGAATAATCTTGCCGCTCTGCACATCCGCAATCTCAAAGCCAAGCAAATTGTTCGTATTCGCATAGATCAGAGACGAATCATGATTTAAGACAAACGGCCTGATGTTGTCGCTGAAAGTGATCGTCTTCACCAAAGTGTGATGGGTCGTCTCGGCAATCCCCATCACCTTGCCATTGGGAGACATGAACGCGAGCTTGCCGTCCGCGCTCAGATTCAGGTTATGTGCGTTAGGGCTGAGCGGCGACACGGCTTTGGCAATCAGCGCGCCGGTCCGCGGATTCACAACGTACCAGAAATCCTTCAGATCCGACCCGATATACATGAACGTCCCGTCCGGCGAGACTTGCGGGCGCTCGCAACATTGTCCGTCGTAGACGTTCTCCCAAACCTTCTTCTCAGTGCCCAGGTCAAACGCTGCCAGCCGGCCGCGGGTTGCAACATAGATCATTTGGGTGACAGGACTGGCGGTAACCCCGGAAACCTGTTCTGAGTTTTTGCTGGCCGGGACATCCCACGTCTGAATTCGTTTGACGAAGTTGTAGTTGTCCCTCGCGTCGAGAACGACCAGCCCGGTTCCATTCCGGTCCGCGGAGCCTTCGAGCGTCCCTGGAAGCGCCACGTAAATCAGTTCCTTGTCCGGCGGACCATGAAGGTAGCTGTTGGTGTCTGCACGCGGAGCCTGACCATACACGGTGGACACCATGCCGAGACCGCCGGCAAGCAAACATGCTTTTACGTTCCGGATGAACTTCGCCATTTTCCCTCTCTACGCCTTCAGCCAGGGTTTGACTTCATCTAACATCTGACGGATCGTTTCTTTGCCCTTTTCGTCGAGGTGTCCGCCCAGCCCCGCCGAGGCGGCCGACTGAACATTGTTGCGTTTCTCCCGGGTCTGGTAGGTTTGAAAAACGCCGCGAAGCTGCAGGATGTATTTCAATGACTCGATGCCGTAGACGCTGATCTCGCTAATGAGCATGGAGACACGCCCAAACATCTCCATCGACTCTTTCTGTTTGCCTTCCTGCCATGAGTCCCAGGCGCTTGCATAAAGATCCGCGAAAGAGGCCGCCGGCATGGTGCCGGAAAAGCCACGATTTAGCTCGTCAATCATTGTTCGGCCGTGCCCGCCGGTGAAAACCTTCAGTTGGTCCGAGCTCTTCTCCCGCAACTCTTGAATACGAAAAAGCGGCTGTCCGGCCTCGTCTTTGACGTAGCGGAATGTCGGAACGGTCTTGTACATCTCGATCAAAGTCGCAACGCTCATATTTCCGACGGCTTGGGCAAATAACGGCAAATCGGTGGCCTCTCCGACACGCTTGTAATAATCGACGACTGCCTTCGGATCCTTCTCGTCCACCGGCGGTAGCGAGATGATCGCATCCGCACCCACCTTCTTCGCGTGAGCCGCATAACGCACGGCGGCGTCCACACCAGGCGCCTGGACTCCCAGAACCAGTGCGGGCCGCAGCTTCTTCGCCGCAGCGCCCAGCGCCTCCGCTCCCTGCATCCGTTCCGATTCACTTAAGGTGGACCACTCGCTCGCCAGTTGCGGCCAGACGAAGCCGTGAACCCGCCCACGGTGAATGAACCGCAGTTGTTCCACCAGCGAATCGGTGTCCAACTTATCCGAATCGGTGAAAGGCGTTTGAGCGATGGGGAAAATCCCGCGTAGTTGCTTTGCGTTTGTGTTCGTTGGCCGCGCAGCCATGCACAGCGACCCACCCGCCACGATTTGTAGGAAGCTTCGTCTGGAACTGATCATCCGTTCCCCCTTTGCAAGCGCCATTTCGGCGTAGCTGAAAACAACAACAACCTATCACAAGCTGATGTCACCGGGAGGTGCCGGCAGCCACTCTCTCGAGCGCAGCGCGGTCCCATTTGGCCAGGTTCGCGCCGGCCTCGTACGTGCTTTGGAGGAACTCGATTATCGGGGCCTTCGGATCCGCGGCGAGCCTGACATCGTCATACATGAGGATAAATTCGGACAGCTTAGGGTGATAGAACGCCTTGTCGGGACGTATCGGCTGCTTGTCCAGGCCTGCTGGCGCTGGAAGTGTGTAGGAGTAAAACGCCGGCCCTTTCACTTCCCCGCCACCCGGCCAAAACCCATGGCTGATCACTTCATGCGAATAGGCTTCACGGGTAATGGGATCCGCTCCCGGGCGCTCCGGTGCGCGGCGGCCTGAAAACCGGGTCACTGCCAGGTCAAAACTCCCCCAGAAGAAATGTACCGGACTACACTTTCCAATGAACCCCGAACGGAATTCTCTGAACGCGCCATCGACGGAAATCAAAATCCGCAAGAACCGATTCACGAACTCTCGATCGTATGACTTATGGACTTGGTCTTCTTCAAACGGAATCGGGTTACTGACTTCGTCGGGCACCGCGTGGATCGCCGCGTCAATGCCAAGGGAGTGCAGTTCCCGCATGACTTCACGGTAAAAATCGGCAACGGAACGGGGCCTCAACTCGACTGCCCGGGTTCCGCCTTCGCTTGTTCGGATCACCAACTGATGCTCAAGAAAGTCGAACTCGATGTCAAAGATTCCAGCCCCGAAAGGAATAATCGAAGTAGTCAGCCCGCGCGGAGTTACGTACAACGTGGCATTCCACCAGTGGTTCACCAGAGGGGTGAGCTTCATGCGGATCTTGCCGATAATCTGCGTCCACATGTGGAGCGTTGCGTAGGTGTCCTGCCAGTCTTCGAGTGGCAAAGCTGGCCACGGATCGACTGCAGACATATCGCTTCCTCCGCCTTCTATTATTATGACGGTTGCCTATGCTGATCATTGATTGTCACGCTCACATCTACTCACCCGACGAAAAGCGCTACCCGCCGAAAGACAACCCACTCCGGCCCCCCAAGGGCAAAGGCTCGGTCGAGGATCTGCGAAAAGAGAGCCTCGCCAACGGTGTTCGCGCTGTTCGGGCCATCCAGACACTCACTTTTTACGGTGTTGACAATCGCTATCTCATCGATAGCGCCAAGGCCAACAAGGGATGGCTCGCCGGTGTCTGCAATCTCGATGCCGACGATCCGCACAGTCCTCTGCTACTCCGCGAATACGTTCGCGATTACGGCGTTCGATCGCTGCGTAGCAATCCTTCTGCAAAGCACAAGACTTTTGATGACCCCGGAGTACGTGCGCTTTGGAAAATGGCTAGCGACGAAGGCGCCACAATCGACATTTTCCTCATGCAGCCGGAAATGGTCGAGAGCGCGTCCAAAATCATAGCCGATTTTCCTCAGCTCACAATCGGCTTCTGTCACTGTATGGATCTGAAGCCTGGTCCGCTGCTCGCTTCCAACCTAGCTGCCGTCCGGAGCCTCGCGCGCTTTAAAAACCTTTACGCCAAGGTCGACTTCATCGGTACCGGAACCAATATGCCCTACCCTTGCTCCGACCTTCACGATGCCGCGCTCAAAGTAATCGATGCCTACGGCCCGGAGCGCTGCGTGTGGACAAGCTGCTACCCAAGTGGTTTGTGGACACCGAAGATTTCCTATGCCGAGAACCTCCGAATTTTTACCGATGCGCTCGGCTTAAAGGAGGAAGCAAAACGCTGGATTCTAGGCGAGACAGCCAGAAAGATCTGGTTCCCCGAGCTGAAGGTGTAAACCACCAGCCGCACGTAGTTTATCGTCTTTTTTCCAGCGCGTTCGAGAGGAACTGCCGTACCGCCTCACTGGCCCTGCTTTCAGAATGTCCGAATGCGCCAGAGCCAAGCCAACCAGCGATTCGTGTCCGGCGTTGTTCGTATCGTTGATCAGTTTCTTCGTATGCTCAGATCGAGACAGTGTCTCATTACGACAGCGGCGCCCCCGAGCGAAGAAGTCTATCAGATGGGGCTGTGACCCAAGCGCGCGGACTCGGCGGCAATCAGGGTACTAGTACTACTGGGCCTTGATCGCACGCGTATTCGTGTTAACATCCTTGAAACATGTGCCACCTGACACTTCCCCGATTGAAGGCCCAACGGTTCCTGATTGGACTTGCCCTTGTTCAAGCTTTCGGAACGCTCGCCTTCGGTGCAATCATCTACGACTCGAGCGCGGCCGGGGAATTGGTCGGAAGTCGAAGCACTCCCTCCCCCGGAATAGTGACAACTATGACCAGCTTTCAGATTGGCTGGACGATCACCAATACTGGTCCCTCAGCTTGGCACTACATTTATACGATTAGCGGCACAGTCGCCAGCGGCGGCCAAGGGTTGAGTCATTTCATTCTGGACCTGTCCGACAATTGCGTAGACACTACCAACGGCACTTTCGCGGATGCGAACTGTGTTACGAATCCCACTATATCCAGTGGGACAGTCTCTTTGTTGCCGGGAGACTATTCGTCCGCCGGCGGAGGAAACCCCAATTTTCCGGTCGGACCCGACATCATTGGAGTCAAATTCGGTGTGGTCGGCGGTCCGGCACTTCCCGTGACGATCGCATTTGATTCCAATAAGGCGCCCGTATACGGTGACTTTTACGCCAAAGTAGCAAACAGCTCGACTGCTTACAACAATGGGCTGACCAATCACACCTCGACGACGTTATCGGATTTTATAGCGCGCCCGGACACTTCGGGTTCCGTTACCCCCGAGCCTGCAGTGGGTATGCTTTCCGCCGGAGGTTTGTTGCTTCTTGGCTTCGTTCGCTCGCGAATGAAGGCTGCCTCCCCTCCGGCACGATCATAACTACCGCTTGCTATACCGCCGCCATAAGGCGGCAAAGCCAACAGCTCCACAAACGAAAGTAGAAGGTTCCGGCACACCGGAGCCTGGACCGTCCGTTGTAGGCGGCAGCACCGCATCGACAAATAGTGATCCCGAACTGGCAACACCGTTGTTAAGCTCGAAAAAGTCTACACTGCCGGAAGTCAGAGAAGCTATTCCGGACGGCGAAACCCCGTTGACGCTGAAGCCAAAGGTTGAGGCGCCCACCACGTAATCGATATCCCATTCCTGCCATACATCGGTCGCATAGGGGACGGTAGTCGGGATGAGCGTAAAGCCCAAACCTATGGCTTCAACAAACCCCGCTCCGTTGGGACGGATCCACGCGGGAGCGGTGCTGAAATCGGGAAATCCAAGGTTTCGATTTCCGCTATCGAGAATGAATTGCCCGCGCGCGTCGGCATCGGCATTCTTTGGGATGTAAACCATCATCCGAAGGAGAACTTCTCCGGACGTGTTGAAATTACCGCTTTCAAAATTATCGAAGAATACGACCGAACCGTCGTCCGTGACGGTGACCGATCTCGCTGCGGACGGCAGCATAGCTAAGAAAGCGACGCCGGCGGCCACTGATGTTCGTAACGCTTGAGACTTCATACATTCCTCCGTTGACGCGATGGACCCCCGGGGGCCTTCCCGAAGCGGTTCCGACACACGGCAAGCACAACTATAAGAGGAGAGCGGACGTGGTCCGCTGGAAAAGTCGCCAATCCACATGAATAGTTATGAATCGGCTCAAAACAAGGCAGTTTTCCCTACTCCTGCCCGTCTCGTGCTACACTCGCGCAAATGGACTCAGGGGAGCGGGCCGGCCAAAGCAGCGGTTGGCTGCGTCTGGGCCACGCTACCCTTCACCTCGAACGGCGTCAGTTGATGCGCGATGGCGAACCCGTTCAGGTTTCCTGGCGTGCGTTCGAGGCGCTGTGCCGCCTGATTGAAGCAGACAACGAAGTCGTGACGCGCACCGACCTCTTCACCCGATTGTGGCCGGGGCTTCATGTGGAGGATTCCAGCCTCAACCACTGTATCGCTCAGCTTCGCCGAGGCGTGGGCGAAGAAATAATCGAAACAGTACCGAGAATCGGTTACCGTCTGGTCGAGTCGCCGGTTGCTCTTCCCCCGGTTCCTCTTCCCCCGGTTCCTCTTCCCGTAGACAGAAAGGAGCTTGCCGCCGGGGAGCCGGCGATTATCACGCCGTCCTCCATCCCGCCCGGCGTGGTTGAAACTCAGCCGCCGTTCGAACCTGCTCGCGGAACTCGAACCCGCGCGTGGGTAGTTTGGGGCGCTGTCTTTCTCGCGCTGGCGTCGGCGGCCATCGGCCTGAAAAAGTGTTTCGACCGCCAGTCGCGGCGCGATGAGGCCCGCCACCTCACCCAGGAAGCCACGATGATGGAGCACTAGGGCAATTTCGACGACATCAAGGGGGCCATGGAGCGGTTGAACAAGGCAGTGACCCTCGATCCGGACTCGGCACTCATCCGCGCCCGCATCGCCGAGACGATGCTGCGGGCGGGCCAGACCGATCCCGGGCAGGAACGGATTGAGGCTGAGCGTTCCGTTCAAATGGATCCCGGCTGCGGCGAGTGCCACGCCATCCTGGGGTGGATCCTGTTTTCGCGGGAATGGAGATGGCAGGAAGCCGCGGATCATCTCCAAACGGCGAACCGCCTGAATCCCCACGACGCATATGCGCACCTCTGGTATTCGCAATTACTGGCTGCCACCGGTCGGCTGCCGGAGGCGTTGCGCGAGGTGGATCGGGCTATTCAACTCGAGCCTTGGAACCATGCTCACCTCGCGATGAAGGGCGGGCTGCTGTATTTGTCCCGGCAATATGATGCGTCGATTGCCCAGTGCAGGGCGGCTCTGGGGCTCAATCCGTTGTATCCCGCGGCGAGCGACTGGCTGTTTAAGAACTACCTCATGAAAAAACGATACGAAGAGGCGGCTCGAGCCACAATCTCCGCCGATTCCGTTTATGCCGGTCTCTCTACGGATGCCGAGGAAAACCGTGCTTCGGAAATGCTCGCCGTCCTGCGGAAAGGCGGCATCGTCGCGGCCTCACGCCGATTTCTGGAGGTCCTTGGCGGCCCTCAGACCCGCTTTCGGCGCTATGATCGCGCCATCTGGCGGATGCAGATGGGCGACGACGGCGGAGCGACCGAGGAACTTTGGGAAGGCTTGAGCTTCCGGCCGTTCTACATGGTCTTTCTGCAGGTGGACCCGATGTTCGACCGGCTCCACGGTCAGAAGAGGTTCGACACATTGCTAGCCAGAATCGGCTTGCCAGCCGGTAAGAATGACGATGGTGCTTCGGGCAAGCGGCCCGGTGGCCCGTAGGACGCACGCTACGGCACGACCATAACCGGCGCCTGCCAGAAAGCCGCCTTCTGCCCATTCGGATCCAATATGGTCACCTGACAGTTATACTCACCGGGTGGAAGCTTGCTCAAAGAAACGCTGAACTTGAGTGGCACCGTTTTCAGCCGGTTATTCAATCCGCTCGTCACTGACAACGGCGGCGTTTCGAATGCCTTGGTTTGCCCGTGATAGAAACTGATGAATGCGACCAATGGCTGAATACTCGCAGCCGTGGGTTCATAAGCCTGGAGATAAACATACATTTCGCGGCTACGGCCGAACACTCGCGTGACACTGGGGATCAGCTTTTGTCCATCCTGCACCAATGGATTCGTAATCTCGGCCTTATCTTTGTCTTTCACCGCGTTGTAAAGCGCATCCTTGAGATCAACCCGTTGACTACTTAGGACGACCGAACTGATCGGAATCCGCTTCTCCTCTTTATTCAAGTTGGGGATAACGAATTTGGTTTGATACGTGCCGATCCTGCCCGTCTCGGCGTCGCGAGCAAGAAACTTGATCGTGTACTTTCCCGGAAGCAGAGTGAAAGCGGTGTCGTATTCAATCGGGCGCTTCGCTAATTCTGCCGCCGTCGCGTCACTCAGCTTGATGTTTACCTTGTCGCGCACGTTTTGAATGGTCGTACCGAACTCGTCCTTCACCTCGCCGATGAAATCGATGAGTGTTCGTTCCGCGCCGCCGCGCCTGGCCCGCGCCAACTCACTCCCCGGAATTTTGACGATCAGCGGGACGAAGTACTCGGCGCGATTCAACTGAAAGTAATCCAGCTCCATCGCGATGGTCAGCTCGGTAATGGGATCACCCAGCATAAGCGCGTCCTCAAGCTGCCGTTCCTTGTCGGCGGCGGCGAACTTGCTGAACTGCTTACCCGAGTAATAGCCTTGACGGTAATCCAGCGTGGCCGGCAAGCCGCCGTTCATCGAGATTTTGATGCGGCGAAACTTCCCATCCAACGCTGCATTGCTCGTGTAATAGCCGATGATGTAGTAACTGGAAATGGCTTTCTGCGCTTGGCTGATCCCCCTTGAAAGATCGTTATTATCGAGCAGAGCTTTCCCGCCGGTATCCGCGGCCATCGTCCACAGCGTGTCCTGCGACCGCTGAAAGTTATTTGTCAACGCCATCGCGGAGGCGCCGGTATACATGCCGATTCCACCAGGCGATCCCTTCGTCGCGTCGCCGAGCGGAGCCTCCGCCACCAGCCCGCGCGCATCCACCGGCCAGAACGACACACCGGCGCGAATTGCAGCATTGACCGTTGCGTGCAGTTGCGCCTGGTTGTCCACTCCGTTGAGTCTCAAGCCGCTGGCAAAGTAGACAAGCGATTTCTTTTCATTCAATTGCCCCAACATCTTCGCCGCCGTTTGGAGGGCGGACAATTGCCGGTCGGTATTGAAGATGTTGAACTCCCCGTCGTCCTGACCAAATGCGGCGCCAGTGTCGGCAGTGCTGGCGTCGTTCGCGTCTTCATCGAATCCCTGGCCTTCTCCAACGATCATGGTTTGAAGAATACTTTCCAGCCGGTCGCGATCGTCAGTGAAGTCTTGCAACACCTGCACCGCGCCTCCGGCGAACATCATGATCGCCATGCGATCAGCCGATGTCATTTGCGTCCTGAGGAACTTCTCCGCCGCGCCCAGAGCCCGCAACTGATCCGGGACCGGCATCGCCGTCATATCGAAATACAAAGCCAACAGCCGTCGGTCTCTGTACCGCGTGTTCCCGGGCGTCTCGGGTGAGATTTGGGTGTGAGGCAGCTTTTCGAAGATCTTCACTCCTCTGGAAGAAGCCGCGGCCGCAAGTGAAGCGATGGGAGTGTCCGGTAATTTTTGGAACTCGAAGAAACGGATTGGCTGTGGCGTGCCATCCTCGGTGACGGTAAAATCCTTCGCGGTCAGGCCCTCGACGAATTTACCGCTCTTGTCTTTAACGGTCACGGTCTCGACCACAAGCTGAGTGCTCGATTGAAACGTCGTGGTTCCGGCCGCGCCGGCAGGCGCATTCTGTCCTATCTGCTGTGCGCCGGCAACGAGAGTAAATGTAAGAAACGCGATCGTTAGCCGCACGGTTAGAACCTCACTCGCAGAGTGATTTGCACGCTGCGCATCGCATTGGCTGTCATTGGCAGACCGAACTGAGCGCTGGTGATTGTTGTGTTCCAATTGGGGAAAGTGACGTGATTGATTGGGTTCATGGAGTCGATCCGAAGATCGGCGCTCAGGCGATCTCCGACGCGGAACGTTCGCATCATCGAAGCGTTCAAAGTAAACTGAGCCGGACCGGTAATGGAGTTTCTTCCGGCATTCCCCCACTGCCCTGAAGCTGGCGCCGTGTATGCGTTCGGATTTAGAAAGAAGCCTCCAGAAGCGGAATACAGATCTGCGCCGGTGTAATCCGGCCGGATGCTTCCGGTCACGCCCGTCCCTTGCACTGCTGCAAGGTAAACCGGAGTCAGAGGGAGCCCGCTCCCCGCATTGATCTGACTGACAAATGTCCAGTCTTTGAAAAGTGCCCCTCTCCAACCGCTGAGCAACGTTCCTCCGCCAATTCCCATACCCGTGCTGTATTGCATCAGCAGGGTTAGCAAATGTCGCTGATCGAAATTCGAAAGCCCCCGTTCGGCGCTCAGATCGAGCCAGTTCTGGGCGATGACATTTCCTGCCTGGCCTTTTCCGCCGAGCGCAGAGTCATCGATCGATTTCGACAACGTGTACAGGGCAGTGGCGGTAAAACCATTGTGAAGCCTGCGCCGAACCTGGAGTTGACCGGACTCGCGAGTCGAATTTCCGTTCGAGGTCAAGTAAGCATATCCCGCGGGACAAGTTGAACAGGGATTGAGCGTCCCGCTCGGAAACGTATTCGGCAGAAACTCCTGCATCCCTCGAGTTCCTTTGATGCCGAGATACGTCCCCGTTACAACCATCGCACCCGGCAGATCCTGCTGGACCGATACCTGCCAGTTCTGGGCATATCCGACGCGGAAGTTCGGGTTTACAGCGAAAGTATTGGGAGTAATCGAAGGAGAGGCGTTGAATCCATCCGCGAGAGTGAGCGGATTACTGGCACTATTTTGCACGCTCAGACTCTTCGACAACGGCGACTGCTGCGCCATCTGTACGGCGATCGATTGGTAGACCGAAGTGTTGTAGTACACGCCATATCCCCCGCGAACCACCATGGAGGAAGCAGGGAGCGGACGCCACGAGATTCCAATCCGCGGCTCAA
The DNA here is from genome assembly GCA_963770345.1 of Bryobacteraceae bacterium. Classification (GTDB taxonomy): domain Bacteria; phylum Acidobacteriota; class Terriglobia; order Bryobacterales; family Bryobacteraceae; genus CAVYPH01. The sequence goes on from CAVYPH010000007.1 coordinate 228,229, forward strand.
CTCCGCCCTTATCGGGACGGGCGAGCGAATCCGCGTATTTTTGGCCGGTCAGCGGGCCGGTAGGATTGCGGGCAACCACCGGCGCAACCGCAGTGAAGCCCGGCGCCACGTCCAGGTTTACCAAACGCCCATACAGTTCCGTTATGGGTGAACCATATTCCCAGCGAACGCCCGCATTCAAAGTGAACCCCGGGTTGATTCTCCAGTCGTCCGTGAAGTAGGTGTCGTAGACAGATGCACGCAGATACTTGTCCGCGTTGCCGAAAGCAATGGAACTCGTGTCGGGTATTCCCAAAAGAAAGCCGGCGAAATCGGACCCCTGCGTGGATGCGCCGGTGAAGCTGAATGTCCCGCGAGCATCCTGCTGCGATAAATAGTTAAATTGCTGTCTGCGGAAATCGCCACCGAACCGGATGTTGTGACTGCCGTGGTTCACGTAAAAGTCGACAGAAACCCCGTTCGTCTCGTTGCGATTGAAAGAAGACGGAAGGTCAGAGAGCGCCGCAATGCCGCCCGAGAATGCGAGGTTCGGCGGACCCCAGTTCACAGCGTCCTGATTGTTGCCAGTGATTCCGGCTTCCCCCGACACGTTTTCACGATTCTCAAAGTTAGCGGTGGTTCGCACGGTAAGGCGGCTGAATTGATATCCAAAATTTCCGAAAAACCGCGGGGCGAAGGTATGCCGCCAGTTCAGCGTCGTATTGAGCCCGGTTGTGTCAGTCTTATCCAGGAAGCCGAACAGATTTGGATTGTCTGCACGGGTGCTCTGATAAGCGAAAGTGCCGGAAACCTGATTCTTCGGATTGATTGTCTTGTTCGAGCGCGTTTGCAAGTTGTCTTGATGCGTGACGCCGACGACTGGAATCTGATAGTTGTACCGAGCCCGCCCATCGAAGTTCGGGAGCGGGTAGAGATTCAACAGAGCCTTGGCCTGAGGGCTGATACGGCTTGGCGGAATCACGTTGCCGGGAAACGGTAGCCCGCTGGTGGGATCGAAAATCGGCAAGGCCTGGCTTTGCGAGAGGTCGCCGCTGCGCTCCGCGAGAGTAGGCATCAACCCCGACTCCGTCACGGCATTACGGTTTCGCGTCCACTGATAGTTAAGCGTAAAATTAGGACCGTTCTGGAGTAAGTGCGGAATTCGGAACGGCCCGCCGAACGAGAGCAGACCGGTGAGATCGTTGTAGGCAGGCTTGGGCGTGTCCTGGCCGGTTAACGAAAACGAGCGCGCATCCAACGCGGAATTGTCGAGGATGACACCCAAGTTTCCGTTGTATGCCGATCGCTGGCCTTTGCGATTGTTTCCAAATGCAGGGGCTAAAGCGAATGGCGAACTGGCGCCGTTGTTCCCGCTGCCGTTGATGAGCAGACCATCGGTGGCCCGTTGACTGAGATCGGTTGAGCCCTCGGCGGGCGCGGCGCCCGAATCGGCGGCGGAAGGAGTCCCGGATGCGTTCACGTCGGTCCGCTGAAATCCTCCTGGCGTGTTAGCCGGCGGCGGAGCGGACTTGCCTTTGCGGGTACGGGCAACCTCTACTGGCCGGACTGGCGCAACGGGTTCGGCGGTGCTAGCGACCGCGTTCATTTCGCTCATAGGCAACAGCTTCAATTCCCATACGGCGCCCGGCGCGGCGGGTGCGACGCTCATCTCCTGTTTCATCGGGGCAAAGCAGAGCATCTCCACTTGAATGGTCCAGGCTCCATCGGGCAAATCGGGGAACGAATAAACACCTTGCGGATCGGTAATGGCAACCTGCGTCTTGTTGCCCTGAATCGCCGTGACAGTCGCGCCGGGAAGCGGCAAGCCGCCGAACTTGACCTGACCGTGGTATTCCGAAGCCCCGAGCCCGAAGACGAACAGCCCGGCAACGGTGCAGTACCTCACTAAATCGTAAATGTGTTTCAGTAGTGACAAACGCACTCGGCTCCTAATTCTCGGTAGGGACTTTCTCCGCGTGATCGACAACCAGAATTTCAACGGGAGCTTTTTTCGCTTCCAGTTTGAGCCCGAGTTGATCCTGGATCAGCGTGAAGATGGAAGGACCGTTATCCTCCAACATGGCGCTGGCCGCGGACTTGAGAGTAATATCGAACACTCCTTGAATACCGGTGCGGTCCACCACGGGGCGGTCGATCGTGCGCAGATCCGACAGTTTCTCCGCAAAATCCGGCATGGAGACGTTTTGGAAGATGAAGCTGCCATCGGAAACTCGAATATTGGGATCACCCTCATCTTTAGCGTTCTCGAGCTTTTGCCCATTCTTTGCCACCACCAACGCATACACGGGAAGTTCCTTGTTTTCGCGATGCAAAGCAAGTTTGAACCTCGACGCCAGCAATGTCCGGAGCATGAGCTTCATCTGCGCCAGGGATACCGGCCGCGCGGCTTTGGCCAGAATATCGTAGTGCTCCGATCTGAGCGATTCCGGTCCGGACACTTGATAGAACCTCACTCCGTAGGCCATCTGCACGCAAGAACTGAGGGTGACGTTTCGCAAAGTGAGGCTCACAGGCGATTGATCGATGGTTTCACGCGTTCGGCCTTCACCACCCGCCTTCCAACGTTGGCTTGGCTTGATGGATGCCACTTCAAACGAGGGTGCATCTCCGCCTGCCTGCGACGGCATCGCGGCCGAGGGTCTGACCGCGGAAGCATGCAGGATGCCGAAAGCAATGGGTCCGGTGAGGGCAGCCACGCTGGCCGAGGCGAGCAGGAGCCTTCTTCCGAAATCCAGTTTGCGCGGGAGGCGGGAACTCATAATCTCCTCGATCCGTTTCTTGAGATTCGCCCCGGTGACGCCGGCTGCACAGAATAGAGGCGATTCCAGATAAAACTCGCAGACTCGCAGGATGCCTTCCGCGTAAACCGCTGGCTCACTGCCCAGGCGCACTACCTCTTCGTCACAAGCGCGCTCCCGCTCCTCGACCAATCGTGATCCCAGCCACCAGACGAGCGGGTGAAACCAGAAGAGGCCTTCCACCAACATGTGAATCGCGGCCGCCAGGTTGTCCCGGCGGCGAACGTGACACACTTCATGCGTGACGACCGCGTTCAGTTGCGCAGCTGTCAGGCGGTCTGCGATCCCCGCAGGCAGCACCAGGACGGGCCGCGCGATGCCAAAAACACCCGGCTCCAGCAGCGAGGCGGATGAGAACAGATCGATCGGCTTCCCTATATCCAAACTTCGTTGCACGGAACGCAATATCTCGGATTCACGGCTTTCCAGCAATGGATTCGCGCTTCGCAGGGCAGTCGCGACGCGCCGCCAGCGCAGCCACCACAATAAGAAAACAGCGGCGCAACCACAGAACCACATAACCAACAGAAGCGCTAATAGGGATGATGCTACCGGCGCCGGGGCCGAAGATATGGCCTGTGCCCCAGTCGGCTGGAACGGCCGGCTCAGTTTTTCAATAGCAAAGGATAGTCGAGCGGATGACACTGTGGAAGCGCCCTGCCACTCCAGATGGTTGCCGATGCCGACCAGCAGGGAGACGGGGATCAGGAACTTCACCGAGGCGGCCAGCCAAATCGAATACCGCACCGGCGCGCGATTCTTTCTCAACGCGAGAGTCACCAGCGCAGCGGCGCCGCCAAACACCGTCGTTTGCCATAAGTGGTTCGCAAGGGAAGAGACCGGGATCACCGCACCTTCTCCTTCTTGGCCAGCTTTCGCAAAGCCTTCTCCGCTTCCCGAACGTCGTCCAGAGTCAGTTTTCCCGATTCAATCAAGTGCGCCATCACCGGCTGAGTCCGGCCACCGAACAAACCCAGTAGCTCGTCGATCAACCTATGTTGCGTCGCATTGCGGGTAACCACAGCTTCGAAAATATGCGCATTGCTGATCTTTCTCGCCCGGCGTACTGCGCTCTTTCCTTCCAGACGATAAACAGTCGTCTGCACAGTAGTGTAGGCAGGCCTGTCTTTCTCCGGAAAGCCTTCCTGGATCTCGCGGATGGAAGCCGTGCCGCGGTCCCAGAGCACTTGCATGATCTGAAGTTCAAGCGGAGTGAATCTTGGTTTGGCCATTTTATATCTACTATACCTGTGTGTGATTCTACTACAACAATATTTGCTTCACAACCGCTCCTAATTTTCCGTGGGGACCTTTTCCGCATGATCGATAATCAGAAACTCGACCGGAGCCTTTTTCGCTTCCAGCTTGAGCCCGAGTTGATCCTGCAACGCCGACATGGCGATGCCAATAATGTCCGGCGGAGGATCCCCAGACTTGAACTCAGCCGGTATATACGAAGTGAGATCGACGCTGAAGTCATACAGTCCCTCTAACCCAGTCATGTCGGTAATAGGACAGCGCAGGGGCTGCGCCAGAAGATCCGCTAACTGCGCCATGGAAGTCTTTTCGGCAGTTACCACGGCCTTGCTTCCTTTTAAGCTGCTCTTACCTTCACCTTCGGACTGATGGAATTTCGGCCCGTTCTTTGCCACCACTAACGCGTATGTCGGCATTATTTTCTCTTCCCGGTGAAGTGTTAGCTTAAAGCGATCTGCGAGAAGCGTCCGAAGCATCAGCCTCAGTTGATCGGTGGCTGCCGGATCCGACGCCTTCGCCAGAACATCGTATCTCTCCGATTCGAGCCAGGCAGGTCCTGAAACCTGGAATTGTTTGACGTTGTACGCCCACCTGATGCATGAGCTGAGACTCACGTTCCGCATTGTGAGGCTGCCCGGCGAGGAGTTCACATTTTCCCGTCTGCTGCCCTCGCCTCCCGCCTTTCCGATTTGACTGGGCTTGATCGATGCCACGTCGAATGTGGGCGTCGCGGACTGCCCGAAAGCCCCGCACGCAGTGAAACTTAAGAGGCCGGCGGCCAGGATCACTCGCATCATTTTGCTATCTCCTTCTATCAATGACGCGAGGATGGCTCCATTATTAGTTCTCGGAAGGTTTTTCCACTCCGTCTATGACAAGGATTTCGACGGGACCCTTTTGCCCTTCCAATCTAAGACCGAGTTGCTCTTGCAGGGCCGTGAAAATAGATGGGCCTGCAGGGTCGCCGGGTGACGGCGCGCCGGGCGGGAGGCCGTCAGCCCGCATCATTTCTTTCGGTCCGAACGGCTGAGTCTCGTCCGGCGTCCATTTCAGTTCGAAATCAAAACCACCCGTCAGCCCGGTTTGATCGATCACGTTGCGCCCGAGCTGGTTTGCCAGGCTGTTGGCTAACTGGGCCATTGTTACTTTTTTGGCCGACATCAGACCACGCCCCATCCGCATTTGTCCGCGCTCCCCCTCGGCTTGCTGTAGCTTTGGTCCGCCCTTACCGGCGAGCAGCACATACACCGGCATTTCTTTAGTATCGTGATGCAATGTCAACTTGAACCTCTCGGTCAATAGCGCCCGAACCATTTGCTTCAGCTCGGCGTCGGTCACTTTGCGATCTTCGCTCTCGGGCTTCGCCTCGACGTCGTAGGCTTCGGAATTCATCCAGCCCGGCCCGCCTGTTATTTGAAAACCTTTCACGCCATACGCAAACTGAATAAGGAATTTCACGTTGACGTTCTTCGTCACTAACCTCCCGCCGGGGGTGGTTTGGATCTGCATACCGTGAGTTCCCGGCGCACTGGGTTTAATCGACGCCACTTCGAAAGTGGCCGGCGACTCAGCGCGGCCCGGCGGCGCGTTCAGCAAACAGATTCCGATCATGATCCACAACGCTTTGCCGCAAATGTCTCGCATGCAAACCCTCCCTGGATGGACGACATCATTACTTCGTCCGCCAGTGGCCGCGAGTTCCAATTAATTCTCGCTGGGTATCCTTTCAGCGCGATCGATCACAAGGACCTCAACGGGGCCCTTTTGCGGCTGCAATTTCAGTCCGAGCTCCTGCTGGATGATCGTGAAGATCGACTGGCCATCTCCTTTTTCAATTCCTTCCAGCGTGTGTTTCAGTTCCAGCATGTTATCGGCAAGCTTCAGGGTGAAGTCGAACGGTCCGTTGAGCTCGGTCTTATCAAACACGGGCCGGTCTACCTTCAGCGGTCTGGCGGAAAGCTGTTCCGCGAACTCCGTCATCGTAAAGTTTCGAAACTCCAGGCCGCCGCCGGACGGCCGCATACTGCCCTTGACGTCGCCCGGCAGCCGATTCGTGGAATTTTGGTCCATTTTTTCCGACTACCAGCGCGTAGACCGGCAGATCCTTCGTTTCGCGATGGAGGGCAAGCTTGAAACGGTCGGCCAGCAGCGTTTGCATCATGAGACGAAGCTGGCCGGCGGAAGTCGGAGGCGCGGTCTTAGCGGCGATATCGTATTTTTCGGAGGCGAGCCAACCCGGTCCGCTGATCTGAAAATCCTTAACGTCGTACGCCCATCTGAGGCAGGAGCGGAGACTGACATTCCGCATCATGACGCCTTCCGGGGAGACTGTAATATTCTCCCTCTCGCTCTTTTCTCCTCCGGCGTTCCCCATCTGGTTCGGCTTGATCGAAGCGACGTCGAAGGCCGGTGGATTCGGATCGGCGAGCGCTGCTAATCCAATGAACACAAGTGTGGCTGTGAAACGATAAATCATAATCACCTCGTTGGGTTTTTAGTTACTGGTTCAACTTGTAGTCGGCCGGCGCCTCGAACAATTGGGGAGGCTGATCGGCGCGCTGTACGCCGCGAAGGTGATAGCTGGTTTCACCGAACCGCGGGTCTGTAGTGGTGGATTGCACCACGGCTTCAATTTCCGGCGCATACCAGGTTTCGGTCACGGTCACCAGCGGACGCTCGTTCCCGATGCGGCCCGCCGGAATGGTCGCCGAAATCTTAGTGCCGGTGCATTCCATGCCTTCGATGGTGCGCTTGCCGAGGTCGTCTTTCCTGACTTCACTCGACTCGGTGGGAACGCTCCCCGTCTGGCCGGACATTGCCGTCTCCGACCGGCTGAATTTGCGAAGCGTCTTCGAAGCCGGGTCCAGGATGTAATCGATTCTTGCCACCGGGTCGGAAATGAAGACGATTTGTTTTGCGCTAATCGGGCTCGAAGGTCCAAAGGCCTCGAAGGTCTGCTCGCGGCGTGTCCGGCCGCTCCGGTCCCGGAATTGTTTCGTTACATTGCGGCGGACGATGCGATTGCCGTCGAGCAGCACCTGAACGGTCTCCGTGATTCCTTCAGCGGCGAAGGGCTTGTCTTTGACGACCTTGCCTGGGTCGCCCAGACTCGATGAGATGATGTGCATCGATTCGGCTGCGCGCTTTTCCTTCAGCATCTGCTCTGCGAACCGCTTCGCCTTGATCAGTTCCTCGGAGGATGGCTGCCCCTGGAGCGAAAACTGAGCTGCGAAAGCAGCCAGCACGCAATGGGAAATCAGTATTCGTTTCATGAGTGTTTCACCGGACTAGCCGGACCGCGCGGGCCAGGCCGTCATCCCCCACTACGAAATCCGCTCCAACCATTTCACCGGCGTCGGGTGGAGGCACATCGAAGCCGTATTGGCGGAGTTCGCCCTTCGGTACGCGAACTCGCAGAATGCTTGTCTCCAAAGGCGCCGGCAGCGTTTCACTACCCGGTACCGGGATAAACTCCGTGGTAATCTCTGCCGGTTGAATCCGGGCTTCGGGAGAATGCCGGTTTGTCGTCCATAAAGCAAAGCTAACTAAGAGAACCGCAGCGGCTGCCCACGCCCAACGCCGAGCCATCTTCGCCGGCCGCGCCGAACGTGCCGCCGCCCGCAGGCGCGTCTCAAGAAACGGAGGTGCTTCCACCTGCTGATGCTGCCGGCGGAGCTCGGCCGAGCGCTTCGTTCAGTTCATCGGATCGCCTCATCACGGGTTGTTCTCCTTTGACGTGTTCATTGCTGCGCCGCCGAGCGCAAGGGCAAGACGAGCCTTAGCCCGGTGCAACCGCGACCGTATGGTTCCCACCGGCACACCCACCACCAGCGCAGCGTCCTCGTATTTCATTTCTTCGAATTCGCACAAGACAATCACTTCCTTCAACTGCATGGGAAGCGTGTCGAGACCTCGCTGAACGGCCGCCACCGCCTCATTGCGGCTCAGGGTCACATCGGGATCGCCGTCGAGCGATTCTACATCGCCGCTCTCTTCCGGAAGATCGATCAACAAGTGACGTTGACGCAGCTCGAGCTGCTTCCAAACAAGCCTCCGCGCGATTCCGCAAAGCCACGTGGAGAGCGCGGCGCGAGCCGGATCGAAGCGGTCCGATTGCCGTAGCAGCGCCAGAAAAACATCCTGCGTGACCTCTTCGGCGATCGACTGGTCCTGGCTAATCCGTAAGGAGAACCGGTAAATAAGGGGTCCGTGCCGCTGATAGATCGTTGCCATCGCCTCGTCGCTTCCCTGAGCGACGGCGCGGTACAAGTCCGTGTCGGATTCCGAATTGGAGCGTTGCCCGCGTCGTTCGCGCTCAAACATCTTCGTTCAATGATTACGCGAATGAACGAAAGAGTTCCCTTTGAGCGCGAACTATTTTCAGCGGACGGCTAGAAAGTGATTCGAAGCCGGAGCCGGATCGATCTACGGTTGTCGATTCCCTCTTGCGAAAAGCTGTTGATCAGGCGTCCAAAAGTCGGATTCGGAGTGATATCCGTAATCGGCAGAAGCTTGGCCGTTTTCGGATCCACGGCGATGTTGAAGTCGCCGAGCATCGCGAAAGGTCCACCACCTCCGCCGTAATCGGAATCTGGCGACAGGAGAGGATGATTGAAAATATTATCCACGTCGGCGCCCAGGCTGGCGGCCACACGTTCGCCGAATCGGAACTCTTTGTGGACACCAAGATTCAAACCCCACGTCCCAGGGCCCCACAGGATGATTTCGCTTGGCGACGTTTGAACCGTCGAGTACGTCGGCGCCAACCGAAGGAGGTCCAAACGACGCCGGATTCCAGATCTGATCGCCGCTCTTCTGGTCGAAATTCGAGGCCAGGACGGTTGGCCGGAATGACGGCTCGTTCCCGAAATCGCCTACCGCATCCAGCGAGCCAACGCCCAAATTGCCGGGGTAGGCAGGTCCGCAGTTATCGCACACCCAATACGGAGTGAACCCAGTCCCCGACTTGGCAAAAAGGTTGAACGACGTCTGCCAACCGCCCGCCACCGCGTCCATCCACTTCGACATGGAGGAACCATATTTCCGGCCATGGCCGAACGGCATGTCGACAATCCCGTATGCAACCACGCGGTGCTTGGAGACGAAGGCTTCCTCACCGTAATCGTTATTCGGTTGGAACGGGTTGTAAACGATGCCGCCGAGACTGGAATTTCCTGTATCGAGTCCACTGGACTTCTGGTCGCGATACGTATAGCTGGCGACAACCATCATGCCTTTCGAATACCGGTGATTCACCTCGGTCTGGAACGCGTTCGAACTGCCATGCCCGAAGTTGCCATAGCTGAGCACATAATCCCCCAGGGCGGGAAAACGATACCGCGCAAGATCCGCCGGACGAATAATCGCAGTCGCCATCGGAAGGACTGCACGCGGTCACACCGTCTCCCGTGGTTGTGCCGAAGGGAGTGTTGCTGGGGCGGAGTTCATTCAAATCCGTACCCCCGATCAGACCGTCCATTCGCGTGCCCAAATAAGACGCTCGCAGGGACGTCCGCCAGCCGATATCACGCTCCAACGTTGCGTTGTACTGTTGAATCCGAGGTTGCTGCAGACCAAACGGCACGACGTTGACCGCGGGAGTATTTCCTGTGCCCTGGACGGCTCCCCCGCTCACCGGGCTGATGCCATGCTGCGTGCCGGGCCAACCTAAAATCGGATTCGATGCGTTGCTTCTCTTGGTCAAAGCCTGATTAAACGGATTCGTCGCGATGGGATCCCGAATCCCCTGCGCTGCGGAAGTTGGATAATAGACACCCCAGCCGCCGCGCAAAACCGTCCTGTCGGTAAGTCGCCAGGCGACCCCAACGCGGGGAGCAAGGTTGTTCTTGTCCATGCGAACCACTCCGCGCCCGACATCCAGACCGGACTTGTCCGCCACCACGTATCCGAAGTTGATAATCCGCGTATCCAGGTATTGAAGAGTCTTAGTGGACGGAATCACGAACCGGCCCAGTTGTCCGGTTGTCGGGTTCACATAGTTCGGATCGAAGTTGGCAATCAAATCGTTCTTGTCGATAAACGGCGTGATCAACTCATAACGCAGCCCGAGGTTCAGCGTGATGCGTGAGGAGAGTTTCCAGTCGTCCTGGACGAAAATATCCCGTCTCCCAGTTGTATACGTCCATCGGCGGACGCGGTTGCAGAACAGAGCTAACGCTGGTGGGCGGAAGACCCAGAAGGAAATTCGCGAAAGGATCAGTCCCGGTTCCGGTGTAGGTCATCGACCCTCGCGGATTACCCCGGTTGAGAGCAAACCCATCCACCGCCGCATTGCGCACCAGATCCGCGCCCATTTTGATGTTGTGTTTACCTTTGATCCAGGTCAGCGTATCGCCAAAGGTGATCAGATTTTGATCCATCGGACGATAGGTATTCCGGCCGCCATTCGTGAACGTGGCGAAGGTCCCACTGAAGTTGATCGCGGGGTGACCGTACGTAGCCAGTTGCGATGTGCCAACCGCGGCGCCGTATGCGTTGATGTCGTCTTGCGTAAAGCCGATGCTCGAGAGGAAACCGCCGAGCGTGGTGTTGCTGCGGTCGATCAGATTCTGCCGGTTGAAACCACCACGCGCTTCGTTCACCAGATTCGCCCTCGCGATGCGGGTATAAGACAGGGAAACCGTGTGATTCAAGCGATCGACTTGAGTCAGGCCGAGTCCCGTGTAAGGGCTCACCACCGGGTTCGTAGCGCTGTTCTGATCCGATGCGTTGTAGACACCGTAAATACGGTCTTTGTCCGAAAAGTCATGATCGATTCGCATCGTTCCGATGTCGCTGTTGGAATGTCCCGGCAGCAGCGTTTCATACCCCGGAATACGGCCATTCTTCGGATTGATAGGCGCGGAAAGACCGATCTGCGGGAAGTACACGTTGATCAGTTTCTGAACCGTGGGATTCAGTAACCTCGACGGAATTTGAGTGAACTGCTGGCCCAATCCACCAACCGTATCGGTCGCGACTTCCACCGGGGTCAACGTAACACCGGCGGGGACATGCGGCTTCGCTGAGTCGTTCAACAGAGTGAAGTTGCCCGTCCACAGCGACGGGTGCGGAAGCGTGCTCGACATGATCGTGGTGGGCGTTACGGTAAAGTTCCGTTCGTAGGCCGCAAAGAACCACGTGTTTTTCAAGTGCGGAACAGGCCCGCCGAAAGACCCGCCAAAATCGTTGATGTTGAAGGTCGGATTCGGGTATTTGTTCTGGAACGCGGTGGGTGCGAAGGTGGCCGCCGAGTCTTTGTCCTGCAGCGTCCATGCGGCCAGCGCCGAGTTCTTGTTGTTGTAGAAAAGCGAGCCGTGGTAGGCCGCCTCGCCGCGCTTGGTGTTGATGCGAATGTTGGCGATGCCTGCGTATTCCGCGCTGAAATCGTTCGACATCACATTGATTTCACCGACAGCTTCGAGCGACGGTTGACTCGCCGTGTGATCGCCAAAGATTCCGCCGTTCGACCGCTGGCCGTCGAGAGAGAAGTTCGCTCCATAGCTCTGCGACCCAAGGAACTTGAAGGAACCGGGCGAGCCGCCCTGCGTGATGTTCGGATTCAGATAGAGGAAGGAATACACGTCGCGGCTGTCGCGTGGAAGGTCAATTACAGCCATATTGTCGAGCGTATGGCTGATCGTCTGGTCGTCCACGTGAATGACCGATGCATCCGACGTGATCACCACAGTCGATTGCGTAGTGGAAACCTGCAGGACCGGATTGGCGCTCACTACGTCGCTGCCATTCAACGCAACGCCATCAATCTCTGAAGTGCTGAATCCGGCAGCCGTGACCACCACGTTGTATTTGCCGGGCCGGAGGCCAACTGCTTCGTAATCGCCTTTGGCATTGCTGCTGACTGTGCGCGAGGTGTTCGTTGCCAGATCGACGATTTTTACCTCCGCGTTGGGAATCACGGCCCCGCTAGCATCAGTGACTGTGCCGCGGATTGTGCCAAGGTCCGTCCCCTGTGCCAGCAGGCGCGCCGGAGTGACGCCCAGGCAGAGCGCGACGACCAAGGCGGGAACCAATAAATGGAACAGACTCCTGAATTTCATTGTTTTCTCCTTCTGGTGAACCCAAAGTGACGTTAGGCATTTTTACCACACCCGTCAGGAAAATGCAAACCAAATCTTCGGCAAGAGAAAGTATCCGAAAGAAAACGAAATGACAAAGCACAGTTGTCCGGCCCTCTCTTATTGACCGGAGCGCTAATTGTGTCTAAACTGCATGCTGAACCCTAATGCCGATTGCCAAAGTTTCGCGGTTGCTCGCAGAGGAGCGGCGCCGCAAAATTCTCGATTCCATCGAACGACATGGACAGATCACGATCAACGAACTGGTCCGCCAGTTTTCCGTGTCCGCGGTGACCGCACGCGGCGATCTCGATTCGTTAGCCCTCGGCGGAGCGGCCGTCCGCTCCCATGGCGGAGCCGTCCGGCGGCAGGAACCTACGGAAGACTATCCGCTGCGGCTTAAAGCGACTCTGCACCGCGCAGAAAAGATCAAGATCGGCCGGGCCGCGGCCAAATTGGTTCAACCCAACGAAACCATCATTCTCGATTCCGGCACCACCACCGCGGAGATCGCCAGGCATCTGAAGACAATGAAATTGCCTTCGATTACGGTGATCACGAACGCACTCAATATCGCCATGGAACTGGCCGACACCCCGGGTGTTTCGTTGATCATGATCGGCGGTCTGTTGCGTCCGGTTTCCTATTCGTTCGTCGGGCCGCAAGCGGAAGCGATGCTCCGCGAATTGCACGCCGACCGTGTCTTTCTTGCGGTGGATGGCTTTGACGCCGAAAGCGGTCCGTCCACTCCCGACATCCTCGAGGCTCAACTCAACGGGCTCATGATGCGAGCCGCCAAAGAAGTGAACGTGGTTGCCGATTCGAGCAAGCTCGGCCGTCGAAGCGTCTCGAAGAATCGGCCCAATCGAGAAAGTCCATCGGCTCATCACGGACGACAAGGCTCCGGAAGAGTTCAGCGCGACTCTGCGAAAGAAAGGGATCGAAGTTATTCTGGTGCCTTGATTCCCAGAAGCCGGGCGGCATTCTGGTTGTAGACCTTACGCAGTATGGGATCGGGCAGTTTGATTCCGTAGATCCTCCATCGCCCCTGCGGCGGGACTTTGGCGGGAGCATAATCGAAGTACTCGTCGTCGGTCTCCAGGAATCGGAAATAGATCTCGTAGAGCTTGTCGCCGAACACTTGTTGCGGGAATTCGTCGCCGTGCGGAACGGCATCGGTCCCGAACAAGAATACGATCCTGATATTTCTCGAAGAACCTCCGCGACGCGCGCGGCTGGCGTCCCAGTTCGCCGATGCGAGCACCGATCTCCACCGACATATTTGGAAATCGATCGAGATCCCGCGCGACACTCTCCAGATTCTCGGCGAAGTTGCCCACGTGAAGAACAATAAACTGCGTCTTGGGATGCCGCGCGAGCACACGATCGCGCGCCTCAAGCAATTGCGCGTTGCGTCGGAAAATCGCCGCCGTAGAACGACCAGTCCGGATGGGCGTTGAGCTCTTCGTACCGCTCGTTGAAGCGATCGGTCGGCGTGAAGAAAGCAGCCGGATCGGAAACATGAATGGCGACGGGCATGTTTAGTTGCCCGCAAGCGTCCCACATCGGATCGAAGCGCCGGTCGTCTATCTTGACCAGCGCGCCGGATGTAGTATGTTCGCGCAGATAGAGTCCAAGCGTCTTCAGAATCTTGAGACCCCTCGCACCGTCGCGATGCGCCTGCTCGATCGCCTGCGCCTGGAATTTGGAATAGCCTGGCTCGGTGAACCGGCTATACCAGGGTTCCGTAAACGTATAGAAGCGTCCGGGAAACGCCTTGTCGTACTTCGCAACCGATTCCACTAGGCCAGCGCCGAAGCCACCGGTCAGGTTCACCATCGCACGGAGGTTCTTCCGGTCCATTACCGCCAGCAATTCCTGCGGCGGCGCCAGGAAATTGCGTTCAGCCGCAAGCTGCACGCCTTTCTCCGCCTTCTTCGAAAAAGAAATGTGCGTGTGAATATCGATCACCGGAAAGCGCGCGCGCTCCACTCGTGTTTCGGAGGCGTGGAGCATGCTCTTCGGTTCGTAGTCGGGCAGATCCAGCGATTTTCGACGCGGCTGCTCCGCCGCCCGCGCTAAACCCGCCAAACCCATCCCACACAGCCACTGCCGGCGATTCATCATGAAATATTTCCTTTCGAGTTTGCCGCGATGAAATTGTTCGCCTCGGCTTCAGTGGCTTGCGTAGCCACGCCCCCGAGTCCCTGCGTGGAAAGCGCGCCACAAGCAGCGCCGAATCGCATGGCGTCCGCCAGCGGCTGCGCTCGCAACCATGCATGGAGAAATCCCGCGTTGAACGAATCTCCCGCACCGGTAGTATCAACAGCGTTGACGGGAAAAGAAGCAATGCAAAGCGGCGCACCATTCTGCAAGGTCAGACAACCGGCCGCGCCGAGTTTCGCGATGGTGACCGTGCGTCCGTTCTGCAAAGCGCAGACGGCTTCAATGTAATCGCTCTGCCCTGTAATTCGCTCAAGCTCCAACTCATTCGGGAGAAAAATGTCCACTTCGGTGAGTACATCCAGCAAGTCGCGCCCCCATTCCTCAGCGGGATCAAAGCCTGGATCGAGAGATGTAGTCAGTCCGTGGCTGCGCGCGGCAGCCAACATCGATTTTACGCACGGCCGCAGCGCCTGCTGCAGAAAAAATGACGAGATATGCAGATGCCGGTAGCCGCGCAGCTTCTCGTCAGGGATATCCGCCGCGTGCAACGCCCCAATGGAGCCGGGATACGTGACCAACGCCCGATCCCGGGCTGACGTTATCGCAACAGTGATGCCGGTCTTAATCGCGGAATCGCGCAGCACCAAAGAAGTATCGATCCCCAACTTCGCCAGCGAGTCCATACACAAATCGCCCCATGGATCGCATCCCAGTTTCCCGGCGAAGGCCACTTGATTCCCGAGTCGAGCTAAGCCTGCCGCACAAATCGCAGAGGCGCTGCCCAGCGTTAGCGATACATCGTCCACCAGCACTTCACGACCGAGGGACGGAAACGAATGATAGTTCTGCAGCACGAGATCGACGTTCAACTCACCGGCGATCAGAATCCTCATGGGAGCAATTGCCCCTCGGGACGATGCAGAGTAAAGCTCTCCACCACGCGGCGAATCACGCCGTCCTCGGAAGGAGAATCGGGCCGGAGCCCTTCTTCCAGGCAGCGGAAAAACGCCAGCAACTGGCCCACTACAACATGAATAATCGGGGCATTCTCATCGCCGGCGTCCGCCAGACCCGGGCACTCGATCACGGCATCCTCTCCGCTGGCCAGATCCGCAGGAACGTTTTCGCCGACAATCACTTTCAACAGGCCAAGTTCCTTTCGGTTCAGTTCCTGCAACAGATCGAATTCGTAAGCTCGAAGCAGCGGCTCGGAGGAAAGAAAACAAACCATCAGAGTATCGCTGTGAACGTAGCTCATCGGCCCGTGGCGGAAACCGAGATAGGTTTCACACAGCGTAGTCACACGGCCCGCGGTCATCTCCAGCATCTTTAGCGCGGATTCGCGGATGGCGCCGAGCTGTAAATCGCTGCCGAGAAAAACGGCCCGGCGGAAGCCGCTGCGAGCCACGTCTTCAAGACGGCTCGCGAGATCGGTTTTGAGCAGCCGGTCGCCGATACGGCTCAGAGATTCGCAGATCCGGAGGTATTCCTCCGGCGCATGTCTCAGCCCGCAAAACCGCGCTGCCAACGCCAAATTTGTGAAGCTACTGGTCATCACCAGACTGCGGTCGTTGGTCCGGTCATCAAGCGCAATCACGCGGACTTTCGGATGATTCCTGTACCTGACGGCCAAACCCCCGTTTTCGTTGCACGTCAGAATCAAGTGACGTATTTGAGGTTCCGTCTCGAGCATGAGCGAGACCGCGCCGGCGCTTTCCGGACTGTCTCCGGATCTGGCGATCGAAACGATAACACCCGGCCGGCCCGGTGGAAGTGCCCGGCTGCCTTGCGTCAGGAGAGTGCCCCCTCCGATCACCTGCGTAGTAATTCCCACCTCATTTTGGAGAACCAGGCGGACACAGTCGCCCGCATATTCGGAACTGCCCGATCCCGTGAGAATCAGAGTCCGTGCATCGTCGAGAAGCGCCTGCACGTCACGCCTGGCGCGTAACATCTGCGCACAGGTTGCAAGCCAGGTCGAAGGTTGCTGGAAGATCTCGCGCAGCGTGTGGAAATAACCGTCCCGCAGTTGCTCGTCAGGCGTTCTTTGGAGCAAGGTTTGCATAGCTCACCGGCCCGGATCGAGTTCCGGAGTCGCAATATCCAGGGGCCCGGGCGCTCCGTTCACGGAGCCGTGCCAAACGCCCCCTCCGAACGTCGTCACATAAACCTTCATCGGACTCACGGGATCGGGCACAACGCGATGCCCCCATTTGAAATTGAAACCAGGAATGCGAGTCCAATGCTCGCCGCGATCCGCAGACCGCCAGGCAGACGATTCAAAACCCGCAGCGTAGAGAATACTCGGATCGCGCGGATCAAGCGTGACGTCGTAGATATGGCGATCGCGATCAAGCACCTGACGCCAAGTCGCGCCGCCATCCTCGGACACGTAAATGCCGCCGCCTTCCCAGTGGACCCCCGCGGACCGTGCCCATGCGGCGAGATAAAGACGCCGCGTGGATTTCGGATCGATAGCCAAACCGTTGGGCGCGTTCACACCCGCAGGCAATGTGACAGGGCTCCAGTTTTCCGCCCCGTCAGTCGACTTGTAAATCGCCCCATCGCCGGCATTGCCGATGCCGCCGTCTTCCGAGCGGCGCGCGATCAACACGTAAAGAGTGCCATCGTTGCTCCGCGCGAGCCGCCAGGCGAAAGGCTCCTTCTGCGTGATGCCTTTGTTCTTCAGACTCCACGTCTCGCCACCGTCGGCGCTCTTGTAAACCCCACGCCCAAACGCGGCCACGTAGAGCACTCGTGCATTCACGGGACTCGCCGGATCAAGCAGGATATGCGTTGCTGCCGTTTCATCCATTCCGCTATTCGACTTTATCCAGGTTCGCCCTCCATCGTCACTACGGCAAACACCGCCCTTGTATCTCATCACAGATGTGCGGCGCCACATTTTCGGACGAGGCAGATCGTGCGTGTAGCTGTTGACGCTCCACACGCGGCCGTGTACCTTTGGATCGAACTCAATCCAATACGTGGTATTCACCCACTCGCGCGGAACACCTTTCGTCGAACTCGTCCACGACTCTCCGCCATCTTCACTGCGAAACAGGCCAATGTCCGTGTACGAGATAAACTGCCGCTTCGCATCGAAGGGGTCGAAGTGGAATCCATAACTCGTCGTGACATCAAGCCCGGTCGTCGTCCATTCGCCTCCCGGCAACTTTTTCGAATAGACGCCGGCCCAGTTGACGCCGCCGTCGGTGGTACGCATAGCGCGTCCCAAGTCGGTACCGTAACAGAGATTCGCATCCTGCTCCGCCACCCCCAGCATGAGAGGATTTTCGCCCCACCCAGGGCCGAAGCGTTCCGTAATCCACGCGTCGTGCACATTGGGCGCGGCCGTGTTGGATTCCTTCCATACGAGTTGCCAGGTTCGGCCGGAGTCGGCGGATTTCGCAACGCCCAGCCATGTCTGCCCATCGAGTTTCAGATCGCCGTAAGAGAGATACGCCGTCGCCGGGTGGTGCAGGCTGGTAGCGACCGCACGAACCTTGCCACCCGTGCCCGGCAGCGTACATTTATTCCACGTGACTCCACCATCGGTCGAGACGAATGCTCCTTGCCGTGACGTCGCATAGATGCCTGGCTCAGCGCCGGAGTCGAAACCCAATGACATATCGGTAAAAGTAATATCGGCAGGCGCCGGAAGGTTCTTCATTCCGTCGGATGTCATCACCACCAGCGAGTGAGCGCCACCCAGGAACAGCGCTCGCGACCCACGGGACGAGTGAGGGTCCACCCAGATGTGGCGAACGGTCTCCGCGAGATTCGCTTCCCGGCGCCAACTCTCTCCGAAATCGCGCGAGACGAACAGCGCGGGCTCCTTCGGACTGCCGCCGGCCGCGTACAAGGTCCGGGAATCAGCCGGATCGATTGCCAACGCCGAGATCGTCCCAAAGGCGTTCGGCTCGGCAACAATGCTTTCCTCCGCATGATCGGATTCCATTTGGATCCGCCGGATCGAGGACGCCTTCGGGTAAATCAGCTTCCAGCTTTCGCCGCCATCGGTGCTCCGCCACAGCCCCTCCACCCCCGCATACATGGTTCCCGGCGCAATAGGATCGAAGACAAAAAACTTCACCGTGCCACGCAGATTGAACATCCTCCACGTTCTGCCGCCATCGCGCGTAATGTATGCCCCGGTCATGTCGCACGCGATCAACGCCGTATTGGTATCGTGGGGACTGATGGTCGGATAGTACATGGCGCCGCCTCCACCTTGCCCAATTACCTGGAAGTCCCCAGGACGCGCAGCCCAGGCTCCGGCCGCCAGTACAACCACCGCGAGGAGGCGTAATATTGCGAATGCGATCATTTGACTCTTTCTTTCTCTTGCGTTAATCTTCTTTTAATTACTTTCCGGCATCCCGGCTCCTCTTGTCAATCCTTATCACGGGAAAATCGCCCCGCACCATTCACCGCCTCCGCTGGTGGATCGGCGGCTTGCTCTTTGCCTCGACGGTGATCAATTACATCGATCGCCAAAGCCTCTCCGTTCTGGCGCCGTTTCTAAAGCGCGACTACCACTGGACCAACCAGCAATTCAGTTTCGTGCTCATCGCTTTTCGAGTCGCCTATGCCATTGGGCAGGCCGTCACCGGAAGAATCGTAGATCGCCTCGGCACGCGGAACGCGCTTTCCATCAGTGTGACCTGGTATTCAATCTCCGCGATGCTGACTCCGTTCGCCACAGGTTTATGGTCGCTGTGTACTTTCCGGTTCCTCCTCGGAACGGGCGAATCGGCGAACTGGCCGGCCGCGACAAAGGCCGTAGCGGAATGGTTTCCGAAGCACGAACGCGGATGGGCCGTCGCCTTGTTCGACAGCGGCTCCGCCGTCGGTGCGGCCGTCGCACCGATTCTGGTCTTGACGCTCTACCACGTTTTTGGAAGCTGGCGTCCCGCGCTGGCCGTACCCGGGTTACTGGGCCTTTTGTGGCTTCTCGTCTGGCGAATCGTCTACCGCGCACCCGAGGATCATCCCTGGCTTTCGGCCAGCGAGCGGCAACTCATCCTCGAAGATCGCGAGCAAGGGCGGCTGCATCTGCCGCAAGTGAAATGGAGACAGTTGCTGGTGTTGCGGCAAACCTGGGGCATTCTTCTCGGCCGCATGTTGACCGACCCCGTCTGGTATTTCGTCACCGACTGGTTCGCCGTCTACCTCGCCGCCAAACAGGTGCGGCTGGAGCAAGGCATCCTCGCCTTTTGGATTCCATTTCTCGCGGCGGATATTGGAAATTTCCTCGGAGGCGGCGTGTCGAGTTGGTTGATCCGCCGCGGTTGGAATGTGATTGCAGCGCGAAAGATTGTGATCGCCGTCTGCGGAATTGGAATGACCATGCTGATTCCAGCAGCCTTCACGTCCAATCTTTTTCTCCTCGTAGCGCTGTTCAGCTTTTCGACGTGCTGCTACGCCGCATGGTCCACCATGGCGCTGACGCTACCCTCGGATCTTTACCCGAACGCCTGGGTCGCCTCCGTGAGTGGCATCACCGGCGCGGGCTCCGGGATCGGCACCATCCTTTCCACGTTCCTGATCGGGTGGACCGCCGACCGGTACTCATTTGAGCCCGTTCTGATCGGCGCCAGTCTGATACCTCTCTTAGCAACGGCTCTGGTATTCCTCCTGGTTCGAAACGGAGGAAAATTCAAGCAGGCATGAAACGACGAGACCTGCTGAAAGGTGCGGCAATCCTGCCGGCGTTTGCCGCCTACGCCGATGTGCCGGCGCCGCCAGTGCGAGAGCGCCTCAACCAGGGACCATTTGATATCGATCAGGATCAAGGCTGGCAGACGATTCTGTTCACGACGCCATCCGAGAAGCCGCTTCGCAATCCAGGCCTCGGATTGGTCGGTTACACATGGGAAGAGGGTGGTCCATCGCTGGCCGCCAGAGCCGGCCGCGAAACTCTCGAACAACACGTCGAGCGCCTGGCCAGCTTGCCTTTTCTCGACATCCTGTATATCCGCTGTGATTGGCGCAACGTCCAGAAGCGTGCCGGGAAACTTGATCTGGATCCGGTTTGGGCGCTGACTTTCGACGCCGCAAAACGCCACGGGCTTCGCGTCGCATTCCGCATACAACTCTCCAATACCGCCTTCCAACCGGAACAACTCGCGCTACCGGAGTTCCTACGTTCAAAGGTTCCATTGGTGAAGATCGGAGCGCAATACACGGAACCACGCTACGATCACCCGGCATTTCAAAATGCCTTCGCAGAGCTGAACGATCTGCTGGCCGCGCAATTTGAAGGCAACCCTTTGGTGGAGTGGATCGATCTGATGCAGTACGGGTTCTGGGGAGAAGGCCATACCAGCAATTTCCCAAATCCGTTTCCCGATTACGTGACGGCTGAACGCACATCCACCGCCATGACGCGCAGGCAACTGGAAACCTGGAAAAAGACGCCCCTCGCTGTGAACACGCAGCCGGACATCAGTAACGTGGGAAACCGGGAAGTGGTCGACATGGCGATGAGGGCCGGCGCATGGCTTCGATCGGACAGCATCGTTGTAGAAGAGCCGATCCAGATCGAGCCAGATCACCAATCGGCCGCCCTGGCTTGCCGCAATCCTCGAGGACGGTTACTTCCGCCAGTACGATGCCGCGAAACTCGCCGTCGACGCAGCCGGCGTCAACGTGCTCGAAAACTACATGCTTCATGTCTTGGACGTGAAGGCAAATTATTGGTCGCTCTGGACCGAATCGGCCAATCTGGCGCACTACAACGAAAAATATCCCCGCGGCTTCGAACGTTTGCGCGCCAATCTGGGATATCGGCTGCGTCCCGCCTGGGTATGGCAGCGCAAGCGGCACGGCACGATGGAACTGATCGTCGCCATTTCGAATCGTGGAGTGACTGGCGTGCCCGGAGTGCTTTGGCTACACCTGGAAAGCCCGGATGGAAAGCTGAAGCTGCGCGGCGCGCTTGACCCGGGGCATCCGCACGGCGGCGGCATTCGTCAGGCTTCGTTCCTGTTACCGGCGGGCTATGCGGGTACCGTCCATCTTTCCGCCCACCTGGAAATCAGGCCGGGACTATCGAGACCGGTCGCTTGGGCTTGCGAACAACCCACAGCCGTGACGGTTAAGAGCGATAACGATCCGGGCTGGCGGAAGGGAGTCTGAGTGACGCCGGTGAACGCCCTGATCGCTCACGGCGGCGGCCCGACAGCGGTGATCAACGCCAGCCTGGCCGGTCTCATAGAGGAATGCCGGAAGCAGCCGAACGTCTCGGCGTTATACGGGGCGCAATTTGGATTGAAGGGTGTGCTCGACGAGAAATGGATCAGTCTCCTCGACCGCGACCCCGATCTCATCCGGTCCATCGGCGAATCGCCAGGTTCGGCGCTGGGTTCCAGCCGTCTGAAACTCGACGATGCCGATTATGAGCGGATGCTGGACGTTTTCCAGCGCAACAATATCCGCCGTTTTTTCTACACCGGCGGCAACGGATCTATGGATACCGCCTTGCGTCTCGCCCAATGCGCCCGCGGATCCAGCTACGATTTGCAAGTCATCGGAATTCCGAAAACGATCGACAACGATCTCGCCGTAACCGACCACACCCCGGGCTACGCATCCACCGCGCATTTCTTTGCCGCCGCCGCGCGCGATGTGGGTGAGGACAATCGCTCGCTTCCGTCGCCCATCTGCGTCCTGGAGGTGCTAGGCAGGAATGCGGGCTGGGTGGTTGCGGCAACGTCGTTCGCGCGAAAGCACGAAGACGATGCGCCGCACCTCATCTATTTTCCGGAGCGGCCGATCAGCCTCGACCAAATCGCCGCGGACGTCGAGAGCGGGTGTATCGCCGGTTTGGACGAGTCGTTCTTGCCGTCTGCGAAGGACAACTCGACGACACAGGAAGAACCTTCGGCGCCGAAGTCGATCGCCCGGAAAGCTCCGTGCACCGCCTCGCCTCGAATCTCGGGCACACCCTGGCCCGATTGTTGAGTGGAAAACTAGGCATCCGCGCGCGAGCCGAAAAACCAGGACTACTCGGGCGATGCTGCGGTCCATTCGCCACCACCCTCGATCGGCGCGAGGCTTTCGACTGCGGCCGCGCCGCCGCCATCGCCGCCGCCGAGGGACAAACCGGCGTGATGGTTGCGATTCGACGGGATTCCAACGCCCCTTACCGGAGCAGCACATTCTTGACCGCGCTGGAAAACGTCGCCCGTAGCGAGCGCTTGCTGCCCACCACATGGATCGCGCCCGGCGATAACGATATTCTTCCTGCCTTCACCGAGTACGCCGCCCCGCTAATAGGCGGCCTGACCCACTATCCGCGCTTATAAGTTTCACCTCTTGGTGAGTGAATTCAGCAAGAGGTTCTAAGCGTCTATCGACCTACAGAGCAACCGCCAATAAACTCAGTCACTTACACCGAACTAACCCGGCGTTACCTTTGGCCTACTGGCTGCCTTACGTCAGGCAAGGAAGCCAGCCCAATGATCACCAAAATCCTAGTTCTCGGAATGATGGCGCAAGCGATTTCCAGCGCGCGCGGCCACCTGACCCCGGACATCGATAGCACACAGCCGGAAGTGTTGGTCCGCATCTTCGACACCGGCGGCATCAGCGGGATGACGATGACTCACGCCGAGCTTGTCGCACGGCAGATCATGGCTTCAGCGGGGGTCAAAGTTCGTTTTGCCGTTTCCGCACCTAGGCGCCGGGAGTTACAAACCGGTGCGTGCGAGACAGCTGCGCGCGACCGAAACCATCGACGTTCGTCTTGCTTATTCCGTTCCGGATGAGTACAAGCCAGGAGTCCTTGCCGAAGCCCGTCCGTTTGCCAAGTGCGGCATTCGAATCACGGTGTTCGTTAACCGTGTGTCACGGCTCTTTGAAATGCGGCTGGCCCCGGATAGCTCCATACTCGGACATGTACTGGCTCACGAGATAGGACATGTTCTTCTGAAGCTTGAGACACATTCTGAAACGGGCCTGATGAAAGCACGATGGACCGATCACGAGTTCGTAGAGATGAGATCCAAGATCTTCGCCTTCACGCCGGACGCGATCGCAATGATTCAGGCGAACCTCACGAAAGAACAGCCCGTTACCCTCGCCAGCCGAGCCTTCTGACTCTACGAGCGCAATTTCCGTAAAGCAAGCGCGGCCAGCGCACCAGCGGCGAGCAAGATCGTTCCGGGCTCGGGTACGACGGTAGTGAGACGCTCCACGTCCAAGCCTGTGCCGTTTATCGCGTCCAAAACTGCCGCGGAGTCGAATGCAGCATCGTCCGCTGTGCCACCGTCGGACACAAGAAATTGGAACTGTACCTGTTGCCCGTTAAACGCGGCGAGAGCATTTGCGGCCGTGGTGAACGTCGTGAGTCCTGTGTGCCCACAGACGACGGTACCCGTCGGAGTGTCGTCGGGTGCTGAAACACACCCTCCGGTCGCAATATTGTTGGTAGCTATCGGAATCCGGCACCAGCAGCAATTGTGTCGCAACGCCCCCGTGCAACACGTTCACCTGGAAAAAATCCCCCTGATTGTCCCCACTCAGGAAATCGTATGTGAAGCCAAACGTGGCAGCCGGCGAATTAACGAAGTAGGCGATCGTATCAAGGATCGACACATCAGTAGGCCCCCCGGGATTGACGTCGCCGGGTCCATTCGACAGCAGAGCGTAGAAGTTTCCCTCCGGCGCGGTGGGAAACGCCAGAAACCACGGCGGATCTGAGAGCTGGTAAGCACTAGGAGTAAAGACAGCCGGAGTAGTAGTGACATTGGAACTGACATCGACGGAATAGTCCGTCAAGTTGCCGTTCTCAAAGCCGCCGTTTAGGATTGAGGCTTGCAAGCCCGAAGCCAGAAGCGAGCTAATTATTATGCAGTTGCGAAACATGAACTAAATCCTCCGCTCATTTTGCCAGCACCGTAATGATGTTCGATAGTTGGCTGATATGGGTTTGATCGTCGACCGCAAGGACGAAGTAACTATAAGTCGTCCCGGCGACGACGGTGGAATCGGTGAAAATCGGCAGGGGCGGCGCTGGCGGCGGGCCAACCACTGTCCCGGCTAGGGCAGCCGTTGCCAAAGATCCAGTCACGGCATTGAACCGGTAGATCCGATACTGGACAACGTTCGATTGACGCACCGCATTCCAGGCCAACCGAATGGAGCCAACACTCACGCGCGCGCGCAAGACTGGTTGGCGATGGCGGCACGGCAAGGCTCTGAGCCAACTCAAAGTTGATCTCGCCGTTGGAGTCGAAATTGGCGATCTCGCCATCGGCGATGTTGGCAATTTCGCCGTTCTCGAAGTTCGCGATTTCACCATTGGCGATTTCACCATCGATGTTGGCAATTTCCCCTTCCGAGAACGCGTAGCCGCTGCTGACGTGGTGCAGGTCGATATTCTGCCAGTCGTTGTACCCCGAGTACGTATCGTTCAATCCGCTGTCGTTCACGTCAGTGGATACAGAGGCCGAGATGACGCCGTTAACATCGTTATCCCAGTTCAGCGGACCGCTCACGGCGTTCGAGTCGATAGGAACGACGGGAGTCGCCCGCGGCGTGCCGTCGCAGTACCGGTTGACCGTCTGACGGCCCAGGATGATGTCGAGATTGTTCGCCGGAGCAAACCACCTGGCCCGGTAGGTTGTGGCTCCAAGACCAGTCGTCTCGTTGAGCGTATTCTCATTCAGCGTTGGAAGCACCTGGCGCGAGTAGTCGAAGAAGAGGGAGCCATTCAGGGTAGTCAATCCGATTACCTGATAGGCGTAGCTCATGATGCTCTGATAATCCGGTTTGCAGTTGATGTTATCTCCGCCGCCGTGTCCCAGATTCAGGTTGTGGCCGAGTTCGTG
The DNA here is from genome assembly GCA_963770345.1 of Bryobacteraceae bacterium. Classification (GTDB taxonomy): domain Bacteria; phylum Acidobacteriota; class Terriglobia; order Bryobacterales; family Bryobacteraceae; genus CAVYPH01. The sequence continues at coordinate 253,366 of CAVYPH010000007.1, forward strand.
CATCATCGTACCGGCCTGCTCTTCGAGCGTGCCCACCTGGTCGTCCGGCGAGCCCGGATGACGCCATAGTCCGAGCGTAATCATGGAATCGCTTCCCGGAAAGTCCGCGATGCCGGAGGCGGAATTCGGAACCAATGTGCCGGGATTGGCGCGGATCCGGGTGGTCGGGACGCTGATGCGCCCAGAGCGAATAGTGGAAGATATGGCGGCGATTGCGGTTGAAGTTGGCGTTCTTGATTGTCAGGAAGCCGGGTGACTGCGCCGTGTCCCACTTCCATTGCGTCGGAAGCACTTCGGTGATCGCGTTGCCGCCAGTATACAGACCGCCTTGCCCATAGTCGAAGTGAATGTTGATCGCGCCGCCCAGTGCACCCTGAAAGCCGGCGACGATCTTAGCTATCGCGGCAGGCTTCGGCGCATGGCTATGTCCGGCCGCGACCATATAATCGATCTCGACGAAGATGTCTTTCACGTTCGGATTTGCACCCATCGCCGGCAGATTAATGAAACTGCCGTCGGTCATGTCCGTGTAGCCGTTAGTTTCCCAAATGTCGAGCAAGCCATCACCGTCGGTATCCTGAACAGTTGTGCTGAATACCACCGCGCTGAACGTGATCGCGTCCGTCCCGAACGCCGACGAAGCCGTCACCTGCGAAGCGCCCGGCGCAACATAGGCACTTACATCCGTCGTCAGGTTGTCCCAGAGTGGTCCAGCGGAACCGGTAGCTGCGTTCGTAAAGATCTGCGTGCCGTTAAAGGACATCTGATTGGTGTTCGCCCGGCGCTTGGCCGTCACCCACCAGATAAGTCACTTTCGCCTGCGGAGTAGCGGTGACAGAGGCTTGATAAAAGCCCTGAATAGTAACACTGAACGAATCACGCGGGCTGGCGATAGTGGACGTGCCGTCATAGATCACTATGCTCTTGAAGGACGCACCCGGAGCGCGATAGATGACGATCAGGCTCGCGCCTTCGGTCGAGGGCGCAGTCGCGGCATTGCCGCTGTCCGGCACCTTGATCTGGTAAGTTCCGTTAGGAATCTGCTTGGCGTTCAGGACATTGAGCAATCCGAAGACATCGGCACGGTAAGTGGCGATGCAATTCTGCGTTTGCCGTGGCGACGGCGCAAAGCCAAGCTGCACCGGCGCAACCGCAAATCCGTTGAACGAAGCAGCCGGATTGGGGTTACCGCACACCGTCTGCGAATTGACCGTTTGCGTATTGTCCAAAGTCTGCCAATACAGGAAGGCTGCGATGATGTCGGCATTGGCCGGAATCCCGCTGATCGTAATGTTCGCCGTGGCGACGCCGGCTACTCCCGTCCCTCGGACGCCCACGCCGGACACTGCATAGTCACCCGGTAAGAAGTAGTTGTTATAGAAATTAAGGCTGTTTGCCGCTTCCGATAAAGTGGGCAACCCGAGAACGAGAATCACGGCGAAAATAGCTCTGATCACAATCATCTTGCTCCAAATAGACGAGTCCCCCGGCGCTCCGGCGCAAGGGTAAGGACAATTATAGTCTGGAAGTTGCAACAGCCGAAGGTACAAAAACACTTGAGTACTGTGGTACACGTACCTCAGTCCCAAAAGAGTACTAAAAAGACCTTAAGATAGCCTACTTCTGCCGCTTTTTGGCGTCGAGAGCCAGAGGATTGCTCAGACTCCGGCGCTTGCAGCGAAAGAAAAGTCCGGTAAGCGTCCTTCGCCCCGGCGCTCTGGAGGCCGTCCAAAGCCCGGCCAATGTAATAATGCACCGGCGGGTAGAAACGATACGTGGGGACCTCATCCAGGAAGATCGCCGTGGCCTCGCCCTTCCGCTTCAAGCACTGGCTCAACTCGGAATCCGCTTCTGTGAAAGCGTTGAAGTTCAGGTAGGCTCTGGCGAGGTCGAAACGGCCCAGCCAGGAATCCGACAGCGTCAACGAAGCCTTGAAAAGGTTGATCGCCTCGCGGGGATTGCCTTTCTGCAGTTCAATCTCCCCCAGGATTACTTTGGCGTAAGCTTGAAAATCCTGGCCGAGCTTGGATGCCAGGTCCGTGGCAATTGCCCGTGCCTTCGCTTCCTGGCCGGCCAGCAGATAGACCCGGGCGGCCGCAATCAAGACTTCTTCCTGCTTGCTCAGACCCATCGCCTTATCCAGAGCCGCTAACCGCCGGGTCCCTTCTGGCCGAGCAGCAACCGGGTGGACGCGAGTGTGGTGAGTTTCGTCGCCGCCGTGCCAGGACTCTTGTTCTCCTCATCCGCCGCAATCGATTTTTCCAGGATCTCCACAGCGTCTTTGAGGCGCCCTTCATAAATCGCCAGATCCGCCAAACCGTTCGCTGCGAACGACGCGCCGCGCGGGCTCAAGCTCTCGGCCTTCTGATATGCCTCGGCTGCCTCCTTCGGTTTGCCATCCGCCAGCTTCGTTAACCCAAGCACAATGTATGCCTTGGCGTACTGAGGATTGATCTGGAGCACAGTCCGCGTTTCCTGTTCCGCAGTCTGAAAATCGCCGCCGTACATCGCAAACGCCGCCAGATTCATACGCGGGAGGGCGTTCTTCGGATAGATGTCCACAGCCCGGCGCGCGTACTCGGAAGCCTTCGCCATGTCCCGCCGGTAGGAGTACGCAACCGACAGATTATTCAGCCCGGCTGAATCCGCTGGGTACTGCTGGACCAGTGTGGTCAGTTCCTCGATTGCACTCTGTATGTTACGAACGGCCAGATAATAGCTGGCGCGCGTCCGGTACTTCTCGCGATCGGTCATCCGATCGATATGGGCCATCGCCTGCTGAAAGTACTTCGCGGCCGCATCGCGTTGTCCAAGGTTGGCATGAACCACCGCCAATCCCGCGTACGCGCGGCCCAGCGTCGGGTCCATCTGGATGGCTTTGGTGTACGCCTGAATAGCGTCGTCCCACCGCGCGGCGAACTGAAAATCTTGCGCCACGGCGTATTGATGCGATGCCTCGATCGAACCCGCCGAGAAGGTTTCCGCCGCCGCCAATCGCGCCGATTCCGGAGAGGCGTCTCCAAGCGCCTTGCGCACGGGCGCAGCCAGCTTGCCGATTGTGGATAGAACGTCTTCCTTCTTCGAAGTCGACGCCTGCTGAGACGTGATTTCCTTGCCGGTGACAGCGTCCACGGCCCGGACAGTAATCTGGTAGTCGTTTCCCTGCTTGCTGATATCCCCGCCAATGACAACGTTGACACCCTGCCGTGCGGCCACCAGTTGCGCCTTGGCCTGGTCCATTTTCGCGTCGTTTTTATTCAACTGGGCCGAAATCCGGTGCGCTTCCGCACGATTATAAGAAGTGATGAACGAAGCGCCTTCCATGGCGATACTGAACATCGGCTCAATGGTTCCGTCGAACACCGGATCGCCCGTGCTATTTGCAAAGTCGGCGATCAGCATCGACACCGGTTTCATCTTCACAGGAGGCCTGGAAAGAATGCCCTTGGTCACGATGCCACCAACAATCAAAACCACCACGGCGATCGCGGCTGTAATCCATTTCCAGGTCTGGTGGACCGGTGTGCTCAGCGGAGCGCTGAGTTTGAAACCAACCGATTCCGGATCGAGGAACGCATCCAGATCGCGCCGGATCGACGCGGCGTTTTGGTACCGAAGGTTCAGATCGGCTTGCAGGCACTTGAGAACGATTGTGTTGAGCGGCACCGGAATGCCAGGCTCGAGCTCAATCGGCGGCACCGGTTTTTCCTGCACGCGCTTCAGGAGCTGTCCCATCAGCGTATCGGACTGAAACGGGACCTTGCCGGTCAACAGTTCATAGAGAATCACGCCGACCGCAAACAGATCCGACCGCGCATCCACCTTGTCGCCCTTCGCTTGCTCCGGCGACATGTAGGTCGGCGTCCCCATCAGCGTACCGGCCTTCGTCAGCGTGCTGTCTTCCACCGATCCGGCGATTCCGAAATCCATCACGACGACATTGCCGCGTTCGTCCATCATGATGTTCTGCGGCTTCAGGTCGCGATGAACCACTCCTTCGGAGTGAGCGGCTTCGAGGCCAAGGCAGACGTCGCGAATGATGCGCGCGGCTTCGCGCGGCTCAAGCTTTCCGGCCTTGCGCAGGATGCCCCAAACGTCCTGGCCGTCGATGTAGTCCATGCTGATGAATTTCGTTCCACCAGCGAGGCCGAGATCGTAAATGCGAATGACGTTCTTGTGCGTGACCTTCTGCGACAGGATGATTTCCTGTTTGAAACGCTCGAGAATAGTGGCCTTGCGCGCCAGATCCGGGCGAATGACTTTCAGCGCGACAACCCGGTCGAGTTCCCGGTCCTGAGCCTTATAGACGGAGCCCATGCCGCCTTCACCGAGGAGCTGAAGAATTTCGTACCGGTCGCCCAGGAAGCTGCCCGGAACCAGCATTTCGCCGCCGCCCAGACCCGAGCCGGGGTACGGAGTGTTGCCAAGATCCGTGTGTTCGGCCACCATGGTCGGAACATCGAACGGAGTCTTGCATTTCGGACACACGAACGTCCCGGCCGGATTTGTGGATCCGCATTGTGGACATGCAATTAGACCTGCTGATCCCATCGTCGCGTCCGTACCGCCCGAGTCCGTTACGGCCCGCACTGGCGGCAAATCTTTTGGCCGGCATCATCCCTCAGTCCCACTTTTCAATACCAAAACAGGAGGAACAATTCCCCCACCAACTATATAAGCGAGAAAAGGGTGAGAACAGCGAAATTCCAGGATACACCCTGGCCGCACAACCGGCGACGAAACTTAGCGAAAATTCGCACAATGTCTACCCATGGCGCCGCCGCAACTCACGCCGGATAAGCCGGGTTTACCACACAGTTACGCCCCGGAAACCGCTGCGTTGAAGCCTGTTACCCTTAGATCCATATTGACGAAACCCATGCTGACGCCGTCGCGAGTCTTGCTCGCCGTGTGCTTGTTGTGCGCAATTCCGTCGCTATCTTTTGCCCAATGCTCCTTTTCGCTCAGTCCCGACACTGCGGCGTTCAGCGCGGCTGGCGGTAATGGCCTGGTTACGATCGCTGCCAGTGCCTCGAACTGCGCCCGAACAGCCACCAGCGGCGTTCCTTGGATCACCATCTCTTTCGGCTCGCCCGGTACCGGCAGCGGAACCGTCGGCTATACGGTAAATGCGAATACATCGCCAAGCGCCCGCACCGGAACGCTGAGCATCGCCGGTCAGATCTTCACCGTGACCCAGACGGCAGCCGTGTGCAACTTCTCGCTGGATTCCAACGCCGGCACCTACAATCCCGCCGGGGAGTCCGGCAGCTTCAACGTATTTACGAATTGCACCTGGACGGCCACAACCGCTGCAAACTGGATCAGCATCACCACCAGCAGCGGAACGGGCAATGGACCCGTGACGTTTACCATCGCTCCTAACACCTCCTCAGCGCAGCGCTCCGGAACAATCACCGTTGGTTCGGCTGTCTACACTGTCACCCAGGGTGGCGCCAACTGTACCTTCGTCTTGACGCCATCGAGCGCGAACATCCCGTTCAACGGCGGTTCCGGCAGCTTCAATTTCACCTCCAGCGGCTGTGCCTGGACCGTTTCCGTATCGTCACAGGCAACCTGGCTGAATATCACATCTCCAACCAGCGGAGTGGGAGATGGAGCAGTGAATTTCACTGTCGCTCCTAATACCAGTGGTGCTGCGAGAACGGCTACCGTTACAGTCGGGAACCAGACTTTTACGGTGTCTCAGGCCACGCAATGCTCGCTGACTCTCTCCCCAACAAGCGCCAGCTTCGCAGCCGCGGGGGGAACGGGTTCCATCACCATTACAGCAAGTGCAACCTCGTGCGACCGCTCGGCCACCGTCGATTCCCCCTGGATCAGCATCACCGCGGGCGCTACCGGAACCGGCAACGGCACACTCAGCTACTCGGTGGGAGTGAATTCCACCGCCAATCTCCGCAATGGAACCATTACCATCGGCGGACAGCCGTTCTACGTGGCGGAGCTTCCATCCACCTGCAGTTATTCCCTCGCGCCGATCTCCTCAGCGGTTCCCATCGGCGGCGCTGTGGGCACATTCAGTGTGGTGACGCCAAGCACTTGCTCCTGGACAGCCGTGAGCAGCAACCCGGACTGGCTGGTGATTACCGGCAGTAGCAGCGGCACCGGAAACGGAAATGTGAATTTCTCCGCCGCAGGCAACGGCACCGGCCAACCACGCAACGGGTCCATTGTCGTGGGGACCCTAAACTACAACGTCTACCAGGCTGGCGCGGCATGCCCCGTTCATCTCACACCTGCCACTGCGACTGCCAACGGGTCGGGCGACACCGGCTCGATCACCATCGACGCGTCTACCGGCTGCTTCTGGCAGGCCGCAGCGACCGTTCCGTGGATCACCATACCTGCCAGCGGCAGTTCGGGAAGCGGAGCGGGCAGCCTGAGCTGGTCGGCCGCGCCAAACACCGCGAGTACCTCGCGCCAGGGCGCCATTACGATTGGCGATCAGATTTTCAACCTCACACAGAACGGTAATTCCTGCACCATTACTCTCGATTCGACCGGCCTCACCGTACCCTCAAACGGCGGCACCGGATCCGTGAACGTGACTACGCTCTGCAGTTGGACCGCAGTCTCGAACGCCGCCTGGATTGAGCTTACGGGAACCGCGAATGGAAGCGGAAACGGCACGCTCGAGCTTCACCGTTGCGGCAAACAACGGAGCGTCATCACGCACGGGCGTCATCAACATTGGCGGACAGATGTTCTCGGTGACGCAGCCCGGCGCGGGTTGCAATCTGACCATCTCACCATCCAGCGGAGCGCTTCCAGCCCGCGGCGGTTCCGGTACTTTCAACATCGTCGGCAACGCCGGCTGCCCCTGGCAGCCCCAAAGCAGCGACGCTTGGCTACGCGTCACGTTTTCCAGCGTGTCCGGCTCCGGTGTAGTGAATTACAGCGCCGACCCGAACGACAGTCCAGCGCCGCGTAGCGCGGCAATCTCCGTGAGCAATCAAACGGTCCAGGTGACGCAAGCAGGCGCAGTGATCACGTTGTCGGCGGCGGGCGTGGCCAACGCCGCTACATTCGCCGCCGGTCCGGTTGCTCCCGGCGAGATTATCACCGTGTTCGGCACAGGTTTTGGGCCGCTCCAACTCGTGACGGCGCAAGTGACCGCCGACGGAACGGCCATTACCACGCTGCTTTCCGACACCAGTGTCTTGTTCGACGGAGTACCCGCGCCGATGCTCTACACCGGCGATGGCCAGCTCAGTTGCATCGTGCCATATTCTGTCTCCGGGAAATCGGCGACTACGCTTCAGGTCCAATACAAGGGATTGCTCTCCGCTTCGGTCACACTGCCGGTCGCCGCGTCGTCGCCAGGGATTTTCACTCTAAATCAGAAGGGGACAGGCCAGGGCGCGCTCCTCAATCAAGATCTGAAACCGAACACCACCGCCAACCCCACAGCGAAAAATTCCATCGTGGTTCTCTATGCAACCGGAGGCGGTGTGCTGAATCCAACTGTGGCCGACGGCAAGTTCGTTCCCGGGACACAGCCGCTTCCACGTGTGACCCTGCCAATCAGCGTAAAAATCGGAGGCATCGATGCTCCGGTAACCTATGCGGGCGGAGCGCCAGGGTTGGTGAACGGCGCAATTCAAATCAATGCACGCGTGGCGGCCAACGTCGCCTCCGGTGCCGTTCCAGTTACTGTCACCATCGGCGCCGCCACAAGTCAATCCGGCGTCACGTTGTCGGTCCGCTGAAGCTCGGCCACCTGCCGCCCGAGCGTCGCAACCTGATCGCGAAGCTTGTCCAATCGGGCCAGATTCGCCAGTTGACGAAGATATTCTTTGAGAGGCCGCGCCGGCGTTCCCCACACCACCTGGCCACTGCGTACGATCTTGGAAGTCAGGATGCCGGAACCTGAACCGAGCACCGCCCGGGACTGGATACGCGCATGGTCGCCAATGCCCACCTGCCCGCCGATGGTTGCATAGTCCTCCACCACGACACCGCCGGCAAGCCCTGTTTGCGCAGCGATCACGACGTGACGTCCGATGCGGCAGTTATGTCCGATATGCACCATGTTGTCGAGCTTCGATCCGTCGTCAATCGAAGTCACCCCGAGCGCCGCGCGATCGACGCATGAATTAGCGCCGATTTCCACATCGTTGCCGAGCGTCACTCGCCCGATCTGCGGAAATTTCTCGTAGCGTCCCTCAACCATGACATAACCGAAGCCGTCCGCCCCCAGCACACACCCGGCATGCAGAACACACCGGTTTCCAATTTCAACATCGTCGTAGATCGTAACGTTCGCGTAAAGCGTGCAGGCTTCACCGAGGACAACCCGGGCGCCAATTCGCGTGCCGCCTCCGATGACAGAATCTCTCCCGACGGACGCGAAATCGCCGATCGATACATGTGGGCCGATGGAGCAACCCGGTTCGATCTCCGCTGTCTCGGCGATAACGGCCGACGGATGGATCCCCACGCTCGGCCGCGCCTTCGGATGTAAGATCGCGACCACTCCGGCGAAAGCCGTACGCGGTTCATTCACACGAATCACGGTATGACGATACGTATTTGTGAAATCGAAAGGAACAATCAGACAACCGGCCGCGGAAGATTGGACCTGCTCCGCGGCTTTGCGATTACCCACAAAGGCAATGTCGTTCGCGCCGGCCGCTTCAATCTGAGCCGCGCCGGTGATCTCCACCTCGCCGTCTCCTTCAAACGTTCCGGCCAGATATTCAGCTATTTCTCTAACGCGCACGGGAGTCTCCTCGACTTCCGTATCATACAAAGGAATGCCCATCGACCCCTCCGCCCAGGTAGCGCCAAGTGCGCGCGTGCATCCCGATGCGCATATCGGCGCGCAATGCACAATCGGCGAGTTTTGCGTGATCGAATCGGACGTTGTCATCGGCCAGGGCTGCCTGCTTGAGCCGCATGTCTACATCAAACGATGGACAACCCTGGGAGAGCGCAACGAAATCTCGGCCGGCACAGTGCTGGGCACGGACCCACTCGACAAGGGGTTCACAGGCGAGCGGAGTTACCTGCGTATCGGCGATGGAAACAAGATACGCGAGCACTACACCATTTCGCGCGGAACCAAGCCGGAATCAGTAACGGAGATCGGCGACGAAAACTACATCATGACCTCCGGACACATCGCGCACAACGCGAAAATCGGCAGCCAGATCGTGATCGCCAGTTGCGCATTAGTGGCCGGGTATGTCGAGATCGAAGATCAGGCATTCATATCCGGAGGAGTTGTGATTCATCAATTCTCCAAAATAGGCAGGCTGGCCATGATCGGGGGGAATACGAGAGTCAACCTGGACGTGCCGCCGTATTTTCTGTACTCCGATTTCAACGTTACGCCAAAAGGTTTGAATCTAGTCGGATTAAAGCGAGCCGGTTTCTCTCATTCCGATGTTCTGGTCTTAAAGCAGGCTTACCGAGTCCTATATCAATCGGGACTAAAGCTGGAAGACGCCCTGACGCGAATTGAAAATGAATGCAGCACAGAACACGCAAAGCATCTAGCCAAATTCATCCGGTCAAGCAATCGCGGAATAGCCAGACCCTGACTCCGACACCATCCGTAAATCGCCCACTGAACGGCCCAATCCGAAACGCCCCGATCCGAAACACCCCAATCCGACACGCTCCAATCCGACACTCCTTGATCCGAACGCCCCCAATCCAACACGCTCCAATCCACCACGCGCTGATCCGAACGCCCCCAATCCGACACGCCCCGTTCCAACACGCACTGTTCCAAAACGCCCCGATCCAATACGCCCCGATCCGAAATACGCCAATCCGACACGCCCAAAATCCAACACGCCCCAAGCCGAGCCGCGACCGTGAGGGAGCGTTTCATGCTACGATAACGATATTCGTAAACGATACACGATATCGATATGGACGATCAGTATCTCTACTCAGGCCTAATCCGCCTGCACATCCTGCACCACGCCGTGGAAGAACCAGTCTTCGGACTCGCTATGGCCGAAGAACTCGCCCGCCACGGTTACAAAATCAGCCCCGGTACCCTATATCCCCTGCTGCACGGCCTCGAAAAGAAGGGATATCTACGCTCCAAGGTTCACCGCGTAGGACGAACCTTCCGCCGCATATACCGGGCCACAGCGCTAGGCCGGAAAGCATCGCGCAGCGCAAAGGAGAAGGTCCGTGAGTTATTCGGCGAACTGGTGGAAGGGACATAGATGCGTGCCCTGTTGTTAGCGGCAGCACTCACAACAGCATGTTCCGCCGAAACATTGAGCCTCTCCCAAACCGTCCAGAAAGCGTTGGAGAACTATCCGTCGATTCGCGTATCGGACGAACAACTGGCCGCCGCCGCGTCTGGCATCACTCTCGCGCGCACTGCGTTCCTGCCGCGCGCCGACGTTCTCGGCCAAGTCAACCGCGCGACCCGAAACAACATCTTCGGATTGATGCTTCCCCAATCGGTGATTCCGGGCATCTCAGGGCCGGTGCTCGGCACAAATAACTTTACGAACGTTTGGGGCAGCGCAGTCGGATTTCTTGTGTCATGGGAGCCATTCGATTTCGGATTGCGCCAGGCCAACGTAGTCGCGGCGGAAGCTTCTCAGCAGCGGGCAGCGGCGGCATTAGAGCGCACAAGATTCGAGGTGAGCGTGCTAGCCACCGACGCATATCTCACGTTAATAGCCGCCGAACAGACTCTCAACGCCGCCAAAGCGCAGGTCGCACGGACGGAATCCATCGATCGCATCGTCGAAGCGTTGGTGAAAGCCGAACTGCGTCCCGGCGCCGACGCGTCGCGAAACAAAGCCGAAGTTGCCATAGCACGAACCCAGGTAATTCAAGCCGAGCAGGCAATTCGCACCGCGCACCTGACTCTCAGGCAGTTAACCGGTACGGACGTAACCGTCACCGCCGGTCCTCTTCTGCAAACGCCAACCGATTTGCCACAAGAGCGAAACGTGGCGTCGAGTCCGATTGCAAAGGAACAGGAGGCAGCGGTAACCGAAGCGGAAGCCCGCCGTAAAGCGCTCGATCACGCCTATGTTCCAAGATTCTACGCGCAGGCATCCACCTACGAGAGAGGCTCCGGCGCAAATCTCGATGGGACAACCGGAGGCGCGTTGGCGGGCCTCGGCCCCGATGTTCAAAACTGGGCCCTCGGCTTCACGGCGCAGTTTTCGCTGATGGACTTGCCGTCGCTGCGCGTCCGCAAGGAGATTGAAGAGCACCGGAAGAAGATGGAGTCCGCGCGATACGACCAGGTGCTCGTAGACCTCAACGCCCGCCTCGAGGAAGCTCGCGCGCGTCTCGAGGCAGCCCGTCGCATCGCCGCGGAGTTGCCGGTGCAACTCGAGGCGGCTCAAGCCTCAGAGCGGCAGGCGGGCGCGCGTTATAAGTCCGGCCTCGCAACGCTGATCGAAGTCGCCGACGCCCAGCGGGTGCTGACGCAAACCGAAATCGACGGCTCGCTGGCGAAGTTAAGCATCTGGCGCGCCATGCTCGCGGTTGCCGCGGCCCAGGGTGACCTGCAGCCATTTCTGGAGATCGCAAAATAGCATGTGGCTTGTCCGAATCGCGCTCCGGAGACCGGTCACCATTCTCGTTGCCGTACTCGCCGTGGCGTTGTGCTCCTACCTCGCGATTCACCGCATGAAGGCGGATATTTTCCCTGAAGTGGGCGACCCTGCTATCTACGTCGCACAGCCATACGGCGGCATGGACCCGGCCCAGATGGAAGGGTACATGACGTACTACTACGAGTATCACTTCCTCTACATCACCGGCATCGAACACGTGGAATCGAAAAACATCCAGGGCGCGGCGCTAATGAAGCTGGTCTTCTATCCGGGAACGGATATGGATGAGGCGATGGCGCAGGTGGTGGGCTACGTAAACCGCGCCCGCGCGTTCATGCCGCCCGGAGTTGTCGGTCCGTTCATCACACGGTTCGACGTGGGTAGCGTTCCGGTAGGCCAATTGGTCTTCTCGAGTGAAAATCACACCCAAGGCGAACTGCAGGATTTCGCTCTCAACCACGTGCGTCCACTCTTCGCGACCCTACCCGGCGTCTCCGCTCCCCCACCCTTCGGAGGCAACCAGCGGACCATCGTCGTCCGGCTCGATCCTCAGAAGCTCCGCGACTATCGCGTCTCGCCGGAAGAGGCTATCCAGGCCGTCGCCCAATCCAGTTCGGTGCAGCCCTCGGGGAATATCAGGACCGGCGATCTGCTGCGCATCGCATCCACCAACGCGGCCATCGGTGCAGATCTTCAAGAGCTGATGGAGGCCCCCGTCCGTACCGGTTCCGGGCCCGCGGTCTACCTCCACGACCTCGGCATCATCGAAAACGGCACCGACATTATCACCAGCTACGCGCACGTGAACGGCAAGCGGGCGGTCTACATCATGGTTACCAAACGCTCCGACGCCAGCACCCTCGACGTGATCCAGCGAGTAAAGGAATCGCTGCCAAAATTCCGCGCGGTAGTTCCACAGGACGTCAAAATCACGCTGGAGTTCGACCAATCTCACTACGTCACGAGCGCGATTCGCAGCCTGGTGAATGAGGGCCTGCTTGGCGCGGCGCTCACGGGCTTGATGGTTCTGATCTTCCTGCGCGATTGGCGAAGCGCGTTGATTGTGATTACCACCATTCCAGTGGCATTGCTCTCGTCGCTGATCCTGCTCTGGGCCACCGGACAAACCATCAACCTGATGACGCTAGGCGGCCTCGCCTTGGCCGTCGGGGTGCTAGTCGACGAAGCAACGGTCGAGGTCGAGAACATCCACGCGCACATTGCCAGCGGGCTCTCGCGGGCGCGCAGTGTCGTCCAAGCATGCAAAAAAACGGCCGTCGCCCGATTCCTCTCCATGCTCTGCATTTTGTCCGTGTTCGTGCCCTCGTTCTTCATGGTGGGCATCGGACGCCAGCTTTTCGTGCCGCTCTCACTCGCAGTTGGCTTCGCCATGGTCTCGTCGTATCTGCTGTCGAGCACGCTCGTTCCCGTTCTCGCCACCTGGCTCATGCGGGAGGAGTCCCATGGCGCGCAGGGCGTCTTTGAGCGCATCCGCCGCGCATACGGGTCGTATCTGGACCTTGTGCTGAAGCTGCGCCTGCCGATCGTACTGGTGTATCTCGCCGCATCAGCCTTATTTCTGTATCTCGCAGTTCCTAGATTAGGTACGGAGATCTTCCCCACTACAGCGGCATCGCAATTTCAAATCCGCATGCGTGCGCCAACGGGTACGCGCGTCGAAAAGACCGAGCGCATGGCATTGCAAGCCTTGGATCTCATCAAGCGCGAGGCCGGCGCGGACAACGTCTCCATCTCGACGGCATTCATCGGCGTGCAACCCGCCAGCTACCCGATAAACACGATTTACCTGTGGACCGGCGGTCCGGAAGAAGTCGTAATGACGGTAGACATGAAGAATGCCGCAAACGGTTTCGAAGAGCGCTTGCGAGCGCGCTTCGCCAAGGAAATGCCGGCCCTGCGGATTTCCTTCGAAGCAAGCGACATCATCAGCCGAGTGATGAGCTTCGGTTCGCCCACGCCCATCGAGGTAGCGGTGCAGAGTCCAAGTCTCGCGGATGCCAAGGCGCACGCGGAGAGAGTAAGAATCGAACTCCAGAAGGAGGGATACTTACGCGATCTGCAGTACGCCCAGTCGTTCGACTATCCGACGTTGGAAGTGAAAATCGATCGTGACCGCGCCGGTCAATACGGACTCACCGCCGAAACAGTGGCGCGCTCTCTGGTAGCGGCAACTTCTTCAAGCCGTTTTATCCAACCAAACTATTGGCGCGATCCCGTTAGCGGGAACGCGTTCCAGATTCAAGTGGAGATCCCTCAAAACCAGATGCAATCGACCGAAGACCTCGGGAATCTGCCGGTAATGGCCGCCGGCAATTCCCGCCCGATGCTGTCGGAGATCGCCAGTCTCAAGTACGGCCTGACCAACGGTGAAATCGACCGTTACAACATGCAACTTGTAGCCAGCTTCACCGCCAATATCTCCGGACTGCCGCTCGGATCGGCCGCTCCTCTTGTGAGGAATGCAATCGCGCGGGCAGGAGAACCGCCGCGCGGGGTCACAGTGAACTTGCGTGGCCAGATTCCCGCGCTACAGCAGACACTTTCGGGCTTGCAGACGGGTCTTCTACTCGCCGTGGCCGTGATTTTCCTCTTGCTGGCGGCAAATTTTCAATCGCTTCGGCTCGGCTTAGCTGTCGTCTCCACCGTTCCCGCAGTCATCTGCGGAGTCGTGCTGATGCTCATGCTCACCGGGACCACGCTCAACGTCCAATCGTATACCGGCGCCATCATGGCCATCGGAATCGCAGTGGCCAACGCGATCCTGCTGGTGACGTTCGCTGAACGGCTTCGGCGCTCGGGACAGACGGCCCTGGATTCAAGCGCGGAAGCCGGCCGGGAAAGGTTGCGGGCAATTCTAATGACCGCGGTCGCGATGATCGCCGGAATGCTGCCTATGGCGCTAGCGCTCGGTGAATCGGGAGAGCAAAGCGCTCCGTTAGGCCGGGCCGTTATCGGCGGTCTGGCGTTCGCGACGCTCGCTACCATCACCATTCTGCCGGCTGTTTACGCCATGGCGCAGCGAAAAGCTCTGGCGTTTTCGCCCTCGCTCGATCCGGATGATCCAGGCGGCAAATATTATGACGGCAAATAAAATCCTATTGCTAGCTGCGTTCGCCGGCACGCTTGCCGCCCAGGTGGAAACGGCGCGAGTCACTCAAGACACCGTTCAACGGAAAGTCCTATTGACCGGCGAGTTTCTTCCCTACCTCAGCGTTGCGATCACCGCGCGAGTCACCGGTTACGTGGACCGGATGGAGGTCGATCGAGGCAGCATTGTGCGGCAAGGACAATTATTAGCTGTTCTGTCGGCGCCTGAGTTGAAGGCCCAGCTTGCCGAGGCAGCGGCGAAAGCCCAGTCCATCGAGTCGCAACGTGCCGAGGCCGAAGCGAATCTGACAGCGGCGCAAAGTACCTTCGGCCGTCTGCAAGCCGCGGCGGAAACTCCGGGCGCAGTGGCGAATAACGAAGTGATCGTCGCCGGCAAGCAAGTCGCTTCGTTGAAGGCCGTGGTCGATTCTCTCGAAAACTCCCGCAAGGCCGCGGCCGCCGCCGTCGACTCCATCCGGGAACTGATCGGCTTTCTTCAAATCGCCGCGCCGTTCGACGGCGTGATTACCGAACGCATGGTCCACCCGGGAGCGCTGGTCGGGCCTGCCGCAGGCGTCGCCAACAATCCCCTGTTGCGCCTCGAGCAGGACACAAGGCTGCGGCTGGTGGTGGCCGTGCCGGAAGCGGAGGTCGCCGGAGCCGCATACAAGGGCGCAATACCTTTTACCGTTCCCGCGTATCCAGGCGAGACATTTTCAGGCACGGTTGCCCGAGTCTCTCACAGCATCGACCAGAAAACCCGCACTATGCCGGTCGAGCTCGAGGTACCCAATCCGAAGCGCCGGCTCGCGCCCGGGATGTATCCCGAGATCGCATGGCCATCAAAGAAAACGAAGCCTTCTCTACTGGTCCCGGCGGCCGCGGTCGTCACCACCACAGAGCGCGTGTTTGTCATTCGCGTAAAAAGCGGGCGGGCGGAGTGGGTAACCGTGAAAAAAGGTATGCCGGACGGAGACAATGTGGAGGTGTTCGGCGACCTTGCGCCTGGCGACGTGGTGATAAAGCGGCCGACCGATGAGATCCGCGACGGTGCCGCGATTCAGGTCACCGGTGCAGAAAAAACGTCTCAATGACATCGGATGGCACAGGGCAGCTAATCAGGTACCCCTGTATCAAGTCCACTCCGATTTTCGTCAGCGCTTCAAACTGTTCTTCGGTCTCGACACCTTCCGCAACCACGGCGAGGTTGAGGTTGCGGGCAAGGCGCGCGATTGTTTCGACCACGGCGGCAGTGCGCGCAGAATGGATTTCCCGGACAAACGACTGATCGATCTTCAACACGTCCAACGGCAGATGCTGTAGGTAGCTCAGGGACGAATAACCGATCCCAAAGTCGTCGAGAGCGACTTCCACACCAAGACTCCGCAACTTCTCCATCTCGTGTACCGCCTCTTCCGAGTTCCGCGTCACCACGCCTTCCGTCAGTTCCACCTGCAACCGGCCGGGACCAATGCCGAAGGCCGTTAGAGCTTCGCAGACCGTCTCTAGAAAATCCGCGAAGAAGAATTGCAATGGCGACACGTTGACGGCAATGCGAAGAGGAGGATAACCAGCGTCGAGCCACATCTTGCTTTGCCGGCAAGCCTGTTGCACCACCCAGGCGCCGATGGGAACGATCATTCCCGTTTCTTCGGCCAATGGAATGAAGTCCGCGGGTGCGAGAAGGCCGAGCTTCGGATGGTTCCAGCGAATGAGCGCCTCCACCGAAACGAGTTTCCGCTGCGTATCGACCACCGGTTGATAAAAGAGTTCCAGTTCGTTCCGTTCCACGGCCTTGCGAAGCCCGGACTCCAGGTTCAGGCGCCCGAGCGATGTCGAGGAGGCAAGTTCGGTGTGGCACGCGCACCGGTTTCGGCCGCTGCTCTTGGCGTCGTACATTGCGCGGTCGGCATGGCGCTGGAGAGTTGCCGAATCCGTGCCGTCATCAGGGTAAAAGCAGACCCCAACGCTGGCCGTCAGATATAGCTCATAGTCATCGATCTGGAAAGGCTGCTGCAGACAACTGATGATTTCATTCGCCCGGCGCTTACCTTCGTTGCAATCTTCGATTTCGCCCGAAAGTAACGCAAACTCGTCTCCACCCATTCGCGCCAGAGTTTCCGGCCCCCGCGCACACTGTCTCCAACGCTCGGCGACTTCCTTCAAAACCTGGTCGCCGACCCGATGCCCCAGCGTATCGTTGATCTCCTTGAACCGGTCGATATCGATCCAAAGCAACCCGAAACGGGACGTGTCCGCGCGGGCGCGGGCAAGCGAATCTTCCAGACGATCCACCAACAGATAGCGATTCGGCAACCCGGTGAGACTGTCGTATTTCGCCTGGTATTCAAGACTCTCGTAGAGTTGGCGCTGTTCGATGGCCACGGCGGCCAAACGGCTCGTGCTTTCCAGCAGCCGGAGTTCGGCGTCATCCGGTCTGCCGGGCGCCGCTGAGAAAATATCCAATGTTCCCAGAACTGTCCCCAGAACCTTTTGATCGCCCGCGAGAATCGGCACGCTGCAACACGAGCGAATCCCATGTGACAGCGCCAGGTCCCGAAGGCCGCTCCAGAGTGGATCTGTTGCTACGTCGGTGGTGATCACCGGTGTCAGCAGATAGGCCGCCGCGCCGCACGAGGCCATGTCTGCGCCGTTGATCAGCCCCAGGTGTAAAGCCTTCATATACGATGGCGGCGCGTTCGGGCCCGCTGCCGGCGTGAGCGAGTCTCCCGAGCGGAGCATCACCAGGCACCACCGTCCCGGCATTTGGCGCTCGATCAGCAAACTCAAATCCACCAGGATGGATTGCAGGTTCGCGTTCCGCGCCAAAAGTTCCAGGATGTGGCTGCGATCTCTTTCCAGGAGCTCGGCCCGGTGCAAAGTCGTGATATCTTCTACCGCACCTTCGAAATAAAGGACGTTGCCCTGGCTGCCGCGGACTGCCCTTGCGGTTTGCCGTATGTAGATTTGTAAACCATCGTGTTTCCGCCAGGAGGTCTCAAGGCCCATCACCTGACCGTCGGCGTTCATTTGCCGGACAAATTGGCGCCACGCCTGCTGGCTAAGGTGAAGCGTTGCCAGTTCGACGCTCTGGATCTCATCGAAAGACGAATAGCCAAGCATACGGATGAACGCCGCGTTGGCCAGCAACAGCTTGCCCCCAGGCGTTGTGCGATAAATTCCCGTGAGTACGCTGTCGAAAAGTTCCCGGTATCGTTCGACGCTGGTTTCAGCCTGCTCGCGATACGTGGTGACCGCCGCCTCGCGTGATTCCAGCGCCTGCTGGAGCGCCCCGAGTTGGCTACGCAGAAGCGCGACGTCGTCGAACGACCCATGATCGAAGACCACACCGTCCCCGGTTTCGGGCGTGGTCTTCGCGGCGACAGTCATCAAATTGTTGGGTACCTTCGCCGCCATCACTTCCCTCATCGGTAAAGCGGCAAACTATTTGAAGATACCCGTCCGGGATCTTTGGACGCTAGGCGCCAGATCCGTGAGGACTAAGGTCCCCGCGCCCTTATCGCGCGATGAAATCCGTGATGACACGTGGCACTGAGGCGTCGAAGCCCGCGATATCCAATTGAAGAGCGTCGTTCGACGCGCCAATCGGCAACCGCCTCGCCGCCGTCGTCACCACCACCAGCTTTGCTGCAATACCGGTGGTCTCGCGATACATCTGAAGCGTCTTGAGCGGATGTTTGTCGCCCGCCCAAGTCTTGTTATCGGTCAGGATTACGAACGCGTCGACCGAAAGCCGCCGCGCCAGAGCATCCATGATGGGTAGCGATGCGTCCGCCCACCGGTCCTCGCGCTCGATGGCTGCGCAAGCGCCGTCGAAAGTCGATCGCTTGGTGATGTCCACATACCAGCAGCGGTCGTGGAACGCCGCGATGATGCCGTCCGGCTCGGTTCGCGCAACCGCCATCGCCATCGTCGCCGAGGCCGTGGCGGCGGTGAGGTATGGCGTACCGGATACCTTGGTGTCTTGCATCGAACTCGACGCGTCGAGCGCCAGGTAAATGCGCTTACCAGTAGATTCGAGGAAGTCAAACGAAAGATGAAACGCCTCGTGCAGAGCGCCCACGATACTCCCCAGCGGAGTCCATGTCGAGCCTGCTCGCGAGCCCAATCGCGCACTGCGGCCCTGCTTGTACGCAAGCAGCGCCGATAGCAGCGTGACGGGATGGACTCCCGACCCTGCAATGCGTTGCCGGTCAGTCAGGCGCAACACCGTCAGCGCGGTGACGTCGCTGAGCGGCGCCAGCACGCCAACGGCGGTCAACTCGCCGAGGTTGCGTACCAAAGCTGTGTACGGCATGGAATCGAGCAGAGCTTCCCACACCGATGGTGAATTCCTCCACTCCGGCGGAATCATCTCCTGGGTCAGACCGTAGGTTTCGATCAAACGAATCAGCTCGCTCTCGTCCGCCACCTTCTTCGCCCGCTCGAACGCATGCAACTGCCGTAGATCCTTGTGCTGAGCCGCCGCCGATGGCAGCTCGCCCTTCACTGCCCACTGGAACAGCGCGCCGTGCGCCGCCGTCTCGGGTTCCGGATGCGCCAGCCGCAACAGATCGCGATGCGACCAGCCATTGTGGTTCTTATGTCTCACCAACTGATACGCGAGCTCCTTCACAGGATGATTTGCATACCAATCGCCGATCGCCGAGCGCAACCCGCGGCCCCACCCGCGCAATTCACTGATGAATGACGCATAGGTACATAGGTGCGCCGCTGTCCGTGCCACTGCGGGCAACGCCGCCAACGCCGCCGAGTTCGTCTTCGAATCGGCGAACTGTGGGGAAGCTGAGAGCGCCAGCACGAAAAGCGCCGGATCGTTCTTCGGCGCGCGGCCCGAAGCCGACGCGTCTACGGTAGCTTTCACTACACGCAGGCCATCCTGCTTCAGGCAATCCTGCACGGCAGGTGCGTCTTCAGTGGTCAGCGGCTGTTCGGTAACGTGGTAAGTTCCGGCCTCCGATCCGAGGATCAGAAACCGCTCGAGCCTCTTCCAGTTGTCGGCGGGGACCAATTGATTCTGCAGCGAACGCATATATTCTCCTCTGGAATATTCTCATTAGACGAAGACAAATAGGAAAAGCAATGCGGACAAAAAGCGAAGCGCGGCCCGATGAGATATGCAATCTAAAATTGCAAATCGGCTACCGGCCTCAGTCGGCCCACATAGCTATATTGTTGTGAGAGTGAAAGTTAACGAGCAGTTTGGAAATCAGGAAGCTGATCGACGAATGTCTGGGTATATAGATTCAACGAGATCGCCTCCTTATATTCCTTGGGGATATTAAAGAATACCACAGTATTCAGCCCCGAGGCAATAGAATTCAGATGAAGAATTGATTAACCCCGTCTCACTGCGCCGGGTTCGCGTTCAAGTGCGTAATTCCAAAAGGTCCTAAGTCGATATGCCCCGTTGGCGAACCCCAATCCAGGTCGGTAATGGGTGTGCCCAAATAACTCAGCAGCCGACGCGTATTCTCTTCTGGATTGCTTGTGCCAGGATTTCGATGGTTGAGGCAATTTATCTCGGATCATCAGTACTTTTGATGCTGATGGGCCATATACACGCGGTACGTGGCTCGATAAACTCGTTAACCGTTCTCCGTGCCGAATCGACTGTTGACGCTCAAAAACGGGCTCATTATCGCCGCCTTCTCCCTGGTTTACTTCGCGGACATCTGCCTCCGCGCATCCGAGAAATATTTCTGGTTCGATGAAATCGGAACCGTCAACATATCCCGGCTGCCCAACATGCACGATGTATGGGAAACAGTCCTTCACGGGATGGACTACAATCCGCCACTCTTCTGGCTGCTAACGCGGCTGGCCGGAGCCCCGTTCGGCTATGGCCTTATCAGTACCAGAATGCCGGAAATGATTGGCTTTTGGGTGGCCTGCGTCTGCCTGTTCGCAATCGCTGCCAGAAGATTCGGAAGTGTTTTCGGCGTAATCGCTATGCTCTTTCCACTCATAACCGGGGCTAAGTATTATGCCTACGAAGCTAGGCCGAGCGGGTTGGTTCTTGGATTCGCCGGACTTGCGGCGTTAGCATGGCAGCGTTCCGGTGAATCCCGATATCGCATTTTCTGGCTACTGGTTCTTTGTGCCAGTCTTACTGCGGCTGATCTAACGCACGCCTACGCTGTGACACTGTGCATTCCTTTCGGTTTGGCTGAGATGTACCATACGCTCCGCACCCGGAGCGTACGTTGGGGGGTCGTGTGCTCTGTTGGTGTCTCTGCCCTGCTCGCGGCGCCGTTCTTATTTGTGATCGTCAGCGCTTATCGAAAAGTGGTAGCTGGCAGTGCGGTAGATTTTTTCCCGCCAACATTTTCATCGCCTCTCCACTTCTTCCAGGTATTGCTCGATCCTTTCGTGCTGGCCGCTCTTTTCTGCGTGTCCCTTATCGCCGTGAGCCGCCCGATTGCAGGAAAGGGCAGCGGGCTGATATCGGGCAAGGCGTCAGAACTATCTAAAGACGATCTAGCCCTCGCGCTTTCATTTTTAACTCTTCCTATCTTTGCTTTAGCAATAGCGGTTGTGACGAAAGGTCCCTTTCTCGATCGCTACTTTCTTTCTACGGTCATCGGTGTCGCCCTGCTGGTCGTCTTCGGGGTAAAAGCGGTGGATGGCCCGGACTGGCTTCCACTCTCAGTCGTCGCTGTGCTCGTGTGTTCCTGCATCGCCGATACCGGTCGCCCCATAAAGCACCACAGCGACGGAATTGGGGAAGTGCTTGTGGAGCCGAGTAGCCTACAGAGACTCAGTACCACTCCCGGAAATCCAATGGGCGTTCATGATGCTCTGTTGCCAGCGGAGTCGTCGAGACTTCCTATTATTGTTGCGTCAGGGCTGGAATACGCCTTTCTATTCGAATATGCATCGCCTGACCTGCGTTCACGTCTCTGGTACATGAGCGGCGATCGCTCCGACCTGATCGGTAGCATTCTTCAATTGGAAAGCCACTGGTGCCGCGTTAAGTATAACCTTGACTCCCCGCATAAATTCTTGAAATGCGATCGGAAGGCCTTACTCTACGGCCAGCCATGGGAAGTTCTGGCGCTGGTTCAGGCGCATAAGGATTTGCGGATCAAGTCGATCGTTTCTAGAAGCGCGTCCAATTACACCGAGCACGCCCTTCTTGAGGTCGATGGGGGAATGGGACGGTAAGCAGATATGCCGATTAGGTTATGGCCGTGGAGGGAGATCATTAGGCGAACGATGCTGGGGCTATGCGAAATTGCGTTATATGTAGGGCTGTTCTTGCTTCTCGCCAACGATAAGTGGTAAGCACGATAAACGGGCTGAGCAGGAATTCGATGGACTCCAAGCAGAGATAGCTTTCGTTAACCCCGGCCTCACTGCGCGGGGTTCGCGTTCAAGTGCGTAATTCCAAAAGGTCCTAAGTCGATCTGCCCCGTTGGCGAGCCCCAATCCGGGTCGGTAATGGGTGTGCCGGCGCCGATCAACAAACTGCTCACCGTCAGGTGGAAGTCAAAGTTGGCTTCGTCCACAAACTTTGGAACAACCGCCAGCGCCTTGTTGTGGGAAAAAGGCGGGTTGTAGTACTTGTCCGCGAAGCTCAACGATTTCGGATATTGAAAATCGCCTTGCGCGTCATGGTTCCAGGTGATGAAAGTTTGATCCTTCAACGGCTTTCCCTTGTCGTCCACGTTCGTGATGTCGTTGTACGAAATCTGACTGGTTGTGTTGTTGAGGTAGAGATCCATGCCGATGCCGGAAATCTTGTAGCAGATGTTATTGCTGTAGACGTTGTTGTCGTAGGCGGCCACACCGCCATTGTGGGATTGAAAAAGACATTCCTGGCCGTTGTAGAAAACATTGTTGTAGACCAGGTTATTGGCCGCCGTGCCGCCATAGAACTGACTCTCTTCCAAAGAGACTGTCGCACCTATCACGATGTTTCGCCGGACAGTAGTCCTGCCTTGAGACAACTGCAGCGCCGGCTTATAGAAGGTCACGCCACGCCCGATGTCCTTAATCACGCTCCCTTCCACCAGATTGTGCTCAGCTACCACGCCTTCCGCAAAAACAGCCGCCCAGCCCTGGCCCCAGCCGCCATCCATAACGTTGTTCAACCAGCGGTTGTAGCTGCACCCTCCCTTGCACAGGCTCTGGTCGTGGCCGCCGCGTGTAAGGTGGTTACTCCAGATCACATTGTAAAGTGCGCCGTGACCGTATACCGCCAGGACCCAACCGCCATTGCCGCCCGGATTCTGCACCGGATCAGGACTGCCGAAATCGTGAAAATACGACCGGTATAAGAGGTTGTGATCGCCATAGAGGCCCACGCCATAAAAAAAGGACGGAATCACCGCGGGGCGAACTTCCACATTGAAAAAAGCGTTGTGATTGCCGTTGACCACAACCACGTATTCGCCGACCGTGCTCGCGCTCGCGGACTTCATGCCGTCGATCACAATGTAACTGCCGCCCAGGTTAATCGATTGATTGGCGCCCGGGGGCAAGGAAACAATAGTAGCCGTGTCACCTGGATTTACCGCAACCACGGCCTTACTTGCAGCGGAACAATTTTGCCCCATGTTGATGTTATCGGTGGCATAGTTGCCGCCCATCACAATCAATTCCTGGCCGCAGGCGATTCCAGCGGACCCGTGTGCCAACGAGCGCCACGCATGGGCATCGTCGGCCGCCGTGCCATCATTGGTATCCTTACCGGTCGTCGATACGTAGCGCTGAACATACTGGGCGGTGGACGCGCTTGCAGTGTTCGAATAGCCTCCGTACACGGGCGAAGTATTCCCCGTGTATGTTCTGACGCGGAAATTATAATTGACGTTCGACTTCAACCCCCACGCGATCATTTGCGCCGCTGAACCGTCTTGCGGATCGATGTAGGTTGGATCTGTCACCCAGGTAGGAATACCGTGGTTAGGCGGGTTGTAGACATGGGTACCCGAAGCATCGTTCATGTTGCAGGTACCTCCCACCCAAACCACGCTCGGATCGCAGGTAAAACCTCCGGCCGTGGGCATCGGATCCAACTCGGTCCACGAAGCATAACGGCTGTCGCCATCGGACTGAATTTCCACCAGGTAACCGTAGCCCGGACTAGTCACCGGCGGCCACGTGAGATTGATCTGGTTGGGTCCCTTCGCAGTCGCGATAATCGCCAGTACCTTCGACTCCGGACCTGTCCCTGTCGTCCGGGGAGGAGGCGCCGGCGTCATGCGCGATTGATGCGATGGATTCTGTGCTTTGAGCACCGGAGAAAACGCATGCGGATACGTAGCGATTGCCGCTATGGCGATTGCCGCACCGGCCCATATAAGCATCTGCGGGCGCGGTCTTCGGGCTTTTTGGGGACTCATTCCACAACCTTACCATGCTGCACGGCAAGCGGAGGCAGCCCTCAAAGTCCTACGGCATCACGGCCATCACATCAATCGCAAAGGTCGCGTCCAATCCAGGCAGGCCGTCAAACAACAGCATCGTGCTGGCCGGCGGCTTGGCCGGGTCGAGGAACTCGAAGCGAACCTCACGGACGCGATTTGCAATGGACGTGCTTAGGGCATAAATATGGGTCGCTGCCACATTCTTATATACCGCTCCAACGCTTTCGAGCGCTTTCCCCAGCCGCTCAAAGGCCAACTTAACGTCTGCATCCTGGGCGCGGAATCCAAGCTGCGTGCCAGTCAGCGCGAGCCGTCCTGGACCCACCAGCGCGACTTGCGAATATCGGCCCGGCGCGATGTCCAACAAGCTCAAGGGTCCCGCCGGCGTGCTCGAAAGGGCCGCCACCGCTTCGCACTCCGCCGTCAATTCCAGCGATCCCCGTTGAAGCTGTACAAAATTCAGTGCCGCCTTTGGGAACATCGCCGCCGCTTGGCCGCGCAAGTCGCTTACCGCATCGAGGTTGCCAAGAAAGCAGGTTACGCGTCGAACACCGCCATCAACGAGTCCAGCCTTATCGATTTGCTTTTTCAACGGCGTCAGCGGATCCTTCAGCGTGGAGGGTTGCCCCGAGATAAATGCCAATCCGGCCGGATTCTGCTCCTTCTTATCCGACGCGATCGCTTCCAGCGCCACCTGTGCTCCTTCCAAGGGCAAGGCGCCGACTTGAACAACGCTCAACACCGGAATGTTCGCATGCTTCTCCGTAAACATTTCGCTGACAATTTGTTGCACGCGCCGGAGATCGCCTGAACCAGCTACAAACGCCCGAAGCTTCACAATCGTCGCCCCGCGTGTGTCCTGCATGACGCGTTTCAGAGCGTCTCTCGTCTGCTGCGAAAGTAGGCCTTTTGGCGACAGCGGAGATACATGGAAGGTCAGATGCGACACATCGGCTATGATCGCCGCCGGTGGATCCTTCGGCAGAACGAGAACCTGCGTGGTTTCGTCCGGGTTTTTCTTTTTCTTAGCAGAGGCCGGGGATACCTGAAGCAGGACCAGCAGTGCAATCAGCCAAACTCGAAGCACGTCCGCGATTGTATCAGTTTTCACAAGGTACTAATGGCTTGTCACGCCCAGTCCAATATGCTACAATTATCAACATTGGCATGGCAATGGACGCCCAGCTCGACAATCATTTGGAAACGCCGCTATACCGTCAACTCTATGACAATATAGCAGAAAAGATCCGAAACGGCGAATTTAGAAACGGCGAGCGCCTACCAGCCACTCGTGAATTGGCTGGCCAGCTTGGCCTGAATCGGACCACTGTTTCAGCCGCTTATACGTTATTGGAGCAAAATGGCCTGATACGGGGCCATGTGGGCCGTGGCAGCTTCGTAGATTACCGGCCATCTGGCGACCAAACCATCAGCTTCGCCTCGTCCAGGCCGGCCGTGGAATTGTTTCCGTTATCGGAATTCCAGGCCGCCTGCCGGGAAGTCATCGAGGGGCCCGACGCAGCCAACATTCTCCAACTGGGATCGCCCAGCGGATACGGTCCGCTGCGCCATTACCTGCGTCAGCGAGGCAGGGAAGCAGGTGAATCGGGTCCGGACGACGATCTGCTCATCACCAACGGATGCCAGCAATCCCTGGACCTGCTGCAACGGGCCCTGGTGCCGGCCGGCGAAGCTGTAGCGGTCGAAGATCCCGTTTACCACGGAGTAAAGAACGTGTTCGCTCGCGGCGGCGCCAGGCTGATTGGCGTGCCCATGACGAGCGAGGGCATCGACCTGAACGCCCTTGGGCGTGTGCTGATCAAGGAAAGGCCAAAGCTGCTGATCGTAACGCCAAACTTCCAGAATCCCACTGGAACCACATTGCCCTTGCAGGCCCGTCTGGCGATCTTGAAAATGACTCGCGAATCGGGAACCGCTCTGGTGGAAAACAATATCTACGGAGATCTTCGCTACGAAGGCGACGAGATACCGTCCATCAAAAATCTGGACGAGACGGGTGGAACCATTTTGTTGCGCAGTTTTTCCAAGATTGCGTTTCCCGGCCTGCGCGTGGGCTGGATCATCGCACCACGAACGCTGGCCGCGCGCCTCTCCGAGGTGAAACAGTGGTGCGATCTGCACACCGACCAACTGTCGCAGGCGATTCTCTTGCGGTTCGCCGAATCCGGACGGCTGGCCCGGCACGCCGCCATTGTCCGGGCGGCCGGTTATCAGCGGCTGCGGGCTCTTCTATCGGCCGCCGAACGCTACCTGCCCCAGGGCACGAAATTCATGCGGCCTTCGGGCGGCGTCAACCTTTGGGTGCAGCTTCCCGAACCGCTGGACGCATCCGAGTTGCTCGTCCGCGCCGAGCGCGAAAAAGTCACTTATTTACCCGGACGTCTGTTCGCAATTTCGCACAACGATCCGGGTGCTTTGCGATTGAGTTTTGGAGGTCTGGCCCCAGCCATCATCGAAAGCGGTATGGCCACGTTGGGGCGGATCTTTACACAGGAGACGGCGCGCATGCGCAGCGGTGAGCTGCTGGAAGCCGCGCCGGCTATGGTCTGAGCCGTGATGCTCAAAACAATAATAAGGAGCAGATTGAAATGATGTTTCTCGATGAGACATTCCGCGTAAAGGTCGGCCTGGCTGAAATGCTGAAGGGCGGCGTGATTATGGATGTGGTGAACGCCGACCAGGCCGTAATCGCCGAAAAAGCGGGCGCCTCGGCCGTCATGGCTTTGGAGCGCGTTCCGTCCGATATCCGCAGAGATGGTGGCGTGGCCCGCATGTCCCCCGTCAGCAAGATCCGCGAAATTATGGCTGCCGTCAGCATCCCGGTGATGGCCAAGGCCCGCATCGGCCACTTCACGGAAGCCCGCATTCTGGAAGCGCTCGAAGTCGACTACATCGACGAAAGCGAAGTCCTGACGCCCGCCGATGAGGAAAACCACATCGACAAGCGCGACTTCAAGGTTCCGTTCGTTTGCGGCGCGCGTAATTTGGGCGAAGCCCTACGCAGAATCAGCGAAGGCGCGGCCATGATCCGGACCAAAGGCGAAGCCGGATCCGGCAATATTGTCGAAGCGGTCCGCCATATCCGAACCATCGTGAAAGAGATGAAGCATCTCACCGTGCTCGCCCAGGACGAACTTTTCGCCGAAGCAAAACGGCTGCAAGCGCCCTTCGAATTGGTCAAGTGGGTGGCCGATCATGGCAAGCTTCCGGTTCCCAACTTCTCAGCAGGCGGAATTGCCACGCCGGCCGACGCAGCTCTCGTGCTGCAACTCGGTGCGGAAGCGGTTTTCGTGGGATCCGGCATCTTCAAATCCGACGATCCCGAAGCCCGAGCCCGGGCAATCGTCAAAGCGACGACGTACTACAAGGATCCAGTGAAGCTGCTCGAAGCATGCGAGGAACTCGGTCCAGCCATGCACGGTCTCGACATACGTCAGCTTCCCGAAAGCGAATTGATGGCCACACGAGGTTGGTAATGGCGAAGAAGAAGATCGGCGTGCTCGCCCTGCAAGGCGATTTCGAAGCTCACGAAAAAGCCTTGCGGCGTGCCGGTGCGGAAGTAATCCAGGTCCGCACCGCCGCGGAGTTAGACCAAGTGGACGGCTTGGTGATTCCCGGTGGCGAAAGCACAACTATGCTCAAGCTGCTACGAGAAATGAATCTGCTCGAGCCGCTTCGCCAGTTCGGCGCGAAAAAACCGATTTACGGCACTTGCGCCGGCGCCATTCTGATAGCCTCGCACGTGTCGCATCCCGAGCAGGAGTCGCTAGGACTGATGGACATCGACGTCCAGCGCAACGCCTACGGCCGCCAGCTCGACAGCCGCGTGGTCAAGCTGCAGCCGGAGTTCAAGGATTGGGCCGGGGACCTCGAAGCCGTCTTCATTCGTGCGCCGATCATCCGCCGCGCAGGAAAGGATGTGCGGGTCCTCGCCCGCTATAACGGCGATCCCGTTCTAGTCGAACAAGGCCGGCACCTCGTTTCTACGTTTCACCCGGAACTGACGAACGACCCGCGGATTCACCAGCTTTTCTTGAACAAGGTCTAAATGCCAGGGTCGGCGAGAGAGCGAGCCCGAGCCCGGGGAACGCGGGAGCCCGAGAACGGTTCATCCCGAAAGTCGGTGCTCTTCGTCTGCATCGGAAACCTCTGTCGCAGTCCCATGGCCGAGGCGCTAGCACGCAAGTACGGCGCCGACATCCTGACAGTGCAAAGCGCGGGACTCGCACCCGCGGTAACTTCCGCCCCGTTTACGCGCCAGATCTTAGCGGAGCGGAACGTCGATCTGGGAGACCATCTGCCGAAGGGGCTGGATGAAGTCGAATTGAGCCGCGTCGACGTAGTAATCAACATGAGCGGCACGACACTTCCGGTAGGATTAAGAGCCCCGATCGAAGTATGGAATGTTCCCGATCCCTACGGATCGGATGCGCAAGCTTACCGCCGTGCGTGCGACATAATCGAACAGCAGGTCGTGCGTTTGATACTGCGCGCGCGAAACGGCAAGCTATAAACGCTGAAAATTTGACTCTCCCAGGTATATCCGCGAAAATGAAATCTGCCCACCGAACGTGCGGATGTGGCGGAACTGGCAGACGCGCATGGTTCAGGTCCATGTTCTCGCAAGGGAGTGGAGGTTCAAGTCCTCTCATCCGCACCAATAGTTTGTCTTCTTCTACTAGTCAGCAGGTGGTAGCGTCACCACCGATCCCCAAAACTCAAAGCAAGTCCGAATAAACCCAAGAAACTGTTCCAAATCCGCAGGCTTGTAGATGAAGCAACTTGCGTGGAGCTCGTAAGCCTTCCTCACCTCGCCGGGATCGTGGGAACCAGAAACCACCACCACTGGAATGACCTTCAAAATCGGATTGTCTTTGATCTCAGCCAGGACAACCAGCCCCGGTATTTTAGGAAGGTGCAGGTCAAGGAAAATCAGATGAGGAAGGGAAGCCTTGGCGTACTCTCCCTGACGCCTCAGGTACGCCAACGCCTGCTCGCCATCGGGCAACTGCAAAATACCTTGATGTAATCCCGCTTCCTTGAAAGCCTCAACGGTCAACCGTGCGTCGGCAGGATTGTTCTCTACAACCAGAATCTCAAAAGCTTTTGACGGCATTTCATTCTACTTCCGGTCTTTGGGACGACTGCTCTTTTGCTTGCCTACCCAGGCGCTGGGCATGTTGACTAGCAGGGCCCAGCCAATGATAACGAAGACGAGGAAAGCCCCGATGATCAGTTCAGGCAGGAAGCTCACGGTTGCTCGATTGTATCAGGAGTCACAAGTTAAATGGCGGAGAGACAGGGATTCGAACCCTGGATAGAGTTTCCCCTATACACGCTTTCCAAGCGTGCGCCTTCAACCACTCGGCCATCTCTCCGGATTGCTGCGCGGCCCCTCTCAGAGCCGCACTCTTGTCAGTGTATCAGGCCCTCAAGTAAGATCGAATTTCTCCGGATGCAATTCCGGATCGCTGGTCACCAGAACCGGCCGGCCCAGAATCTCCTCGATCTCTTCCAAATAACTGTTCTTGCTTGATTTCAAGAACTTAGTGACCTCCGGATTCGCCCGCAACATCACATCTTTCTGATCCTGCACCGCCGGCCGGAGCTTCTGCGCTTCCTGAACAATTTCGCCAACCACCGTCTGCACACTCTTCACGTAGCCCGCACCCTCGCAAGTCGGGCACGGCTGGCAAAGCGTTCGTTCCAGGCTCTGTTTCACCCGTTTGCGTGTGATCGCCACCAACCCGAAATCATTAAATTGAAGGATCTTATTCGGGGCGCGATCGGCGCGCATGCACTCTTCCAGCGCCTGCATCACCTTCTGCCGGTTCTTGCGCTCATCCATGTCGATGAAATCGACCACGATGATCCCGCCCAGATCCCGCAGCCGGATCTGCCGCACAACCTCTTTAACCGCCTCGATGTTGGTTTTGACAATCGTATCCTCGAGCCGGTTCGACTTGCCGACAAACTTGCCGGTATTGATATCGATGGCCACCAGCGCCTCGGTCTGGTTAATGACGATGTAGCCGCCCGACTTGAGCCAAACCTTGGGGCGCAGCGCCTTCTCCAACTCGGCCGTGATATTGAATGCATCGAAGATCGGCGCAGGCCGCGTGTACATTTTCACGCGATTCACCAGCGCCGGCTGGAAGCGTTGCATGAAGCGCAAAACCTCTTCGAACATTTCTTCGGTATCGCACCAGACGGCTTTGAACGAATCGGTTAACTGATCCCGCAGAATCCGCTCGACGACTTCCAGATCGTGATGCAACAGCAGCGGAGCGGGCTTCTTCTCAGCCTTCGTCCGGATATCGAGCCAGAGATTGTACAGGAAATGCATGTCGGCGCCGATGTCTTCTTCGCTCTTGCCGGCGCCTGCCGTCCGCACAATAAATCCACCGGGAATTCCCTGATGTTGCGCCTGCAGGATGCGCTTCAAACGGTGCCGTTCTTCGTCGCTTTCAATCTTGCGAGAAACGCCCAGATGGTCCAAACTCGGCATGAAGACGACATACCGGCCAGGCAGCGCGATATGTGAAGTAATGCGCGCGCCCTTTTGGGCGATCGGCTCCTTCGCAATCTGGACAATGATTTCCTGGCCTTCCTTCAGCAGATCTGTGATGGAAGGCATCGCCGGACGAATAACTTGCCGCATATCGCCGCGGCCTTCGTTCCGGTTCTCACCCCGGTTCTCGCTGCGGCCTTCCGGGCGGCCCTCGGTCCGGATTTCTGGACGGCTCTCCGTATCGCCCTCCGCCCTCGGTTCGCCACGATCCTCGCCCCCTCGTCCGCGGCCCCGGCGGCGTCGCGTTCCGCGTGGACCACGATGCATAAAGCGCGGACCCTGATCCCGAACACCGGCGGCCAGCGGTTTCTCCTGCACAGCCTCGGCCGTCCCCACCTCAGACGCCACCACCAGCGGAGTTTCCCCAGTGGCAGCAGCCGCGGCTTCCTCAGCCATCGCCTCTTCTGCGGCTTCCTGGATCAAATCCGCTTCATCCAGCTCCTCGCCCTCGTCCACTTCCGCCTCGGCCAGATCCAGAGCTTCTTCAGTCAGTTCCTCAGCGGTGAATGCCACCGGTGCCGGGGACTCCAGCGCCACGGCGGCCGACGCGGCAGCGCCCATAGGAGCGCTATGTTCCTGCACGGGACTCGCGGCGACTACTTCCTCGCGCGCAGGCTCCGTGGGCAACATCTCCACGGTTTCTTCAATGTCATCCTCTTCCGGTTCAACTTCATCCAATTCTTCGATGGCCACCGGCTCCGGCTCGGCGGCCGGGCTCGCATGCACCGGCGCTTCGGAAACTGGCACGGCGGCATCCGGCTCTTCCGCCTGCTTCGAAGGTTCCTCCTCCTCCACAGGCCGGCTGTACTTAGCCAACGACTCGCCCGGCAGCAGAGTGATCTCCCTGCTCTGAACCGCCGGCTCCTCGCTCGGTTTCGCTACTTCTTCCGTCGCCGCCTCAGTGGCCGGTGGCGTCATTTCTCTCGGAGCCGAAGCATACTTCGATTCCGGAATTCCCCGCCCCTCACCGCGATTGTCCCGCCGTCGCCGTCTCGATCTCCTGCCTCTGCCGTCACGGTCGCGATCCTGGTCCCGCTGTCTGTCCCCGGAAGGTCGCTCGCCCCCCTGCGGAGGAGCCACCGCGGCCGGCGTCGCACTCACGGCAGGTGCTTCCACCACTGCCGGCGTCCTCATTTGCGGCGGCGGAGGCGGCGGCTGAGACGCACGCGCTCCATCGCGGCGAGTGACATCGCCAAGGCGCTCGTATTCCTCGCCGTTCTCTTCAAAAAAGTCGGAGACGTACAGGAAGGTATCGCGCTCCAGGCCTAAGTCCACAAACGCGGACTGCATGCCCGGCAACACTCTCGTTACACGGCCCTTGTGGATGCTGCCAGCCAGGGAATATTCGTTCGCCCGCTGGAAATAGATCTCGACTAACTGATCGTCTTCGAGAATCGCCACTTTGGTTTCGTGGCGGTTCGAAGAGATGACTAACTCTTTGCTCATGGACTTTCTCCGTTTTCACGGCCGAAAGAACTCCCATGACCGAAGAGATGCGGTTGTGCCTGTCCCTCAGCGTCTCCCCCGACGGGCGAATGGAGACGCGCCTGTCAAACCGTTACAACTGAGACCAAAAGGACGGAGTGCGCTCTATACATCCCTTCGATCTTTCAATTCCGGGGCGGCAAACGACTGCCTTCCCCTGAACGAAACTTGTTAGTCGGTTGCGGAACCTGCTCCCACCGAATCTCAAAATCCTGGTAGTTCGACGTTTCGGTCGATCTAAAAAACTCAACTGCTAATTCACAAATCTTCGCAGCCGGACGTTATTCACTAAGCCCAGCATCAAAAACACTGACAAGATGTTGGATCCTCCAGCACTCATCAGAGGCAACGGAATACCCGTGACTGGCATCCAGCCAACGACCATCCCCACGTTCACCAGAACGTGAAACAATAAGATCGCGCAAACGCCCATACAAACGTAGATCCCTGCCCGATCCGGGGCCATTTGAGCGTTCTGCACGATCTGCATCAACAACAGGAAATACAATCCTAATACTACAACAACTCCCACAAACCCATGTTCTTCGCTGAAAGCCGAGAAAATGAAGTCGGTATGCGGAACCGGCAGGAACTGCAGTTGCGTCTGAGTTCCGCGGGTAACGCCCCGGCCCCAGAGACCTCCGGCGCCAACGGCAATTTTCGACTGGATTACCTGGTATCCCTTGCCCCGCGGATCCTTCGCCGGATCCATGAACGTGGTCAGCCGGCCCATCTGATAGTCGTCCAGAACATGCAGGCGCAAAGCAATCGGAACCGTAATGGCAATGGCCACCGCAATCACCGCGAAGTACTTCCATCTCAGTCCCGCTAGAACCACGCCAACCGCCAGAACCGCGAGATAGGTCAGCGCCGTCCCAAGGTCGGGCTGAATCTTCACCAGCAACATCGGCACGCCAACCAGCGCCCCGATCTTAACCAGGTCGGGCCAGTCAAGCTCCTCTTTCTTTAATTCGGTCATAAAACGCGCGACCAGTAGGATGATCACGATTTTTACGAATTCCGAAACCTGAAGCTTGAATCCGCCACCGATCGGGATCCACCTCCGGCCCCCGAAAACCTTCGTGCCGAACATGATGACAGCCAGCAGAGTCACAATCGAAAGGCCGTAGAGGACGTAAACCCGGCTCAACAGCGTGTGATAGTCGATGTAAGTAACGATCCACAGCAGAAATGCTCCGGCGCCGATCCAGATCACCTGTTTCCACCACGCATCCCGCCAGATAGTATCGTGCGTCGCGCTATAGATCTGAAGAACGCCGAGTGAACAGATTGCCAGTGTGATCAGCAGGAGCGGCCAGTCCAGATCTCGGAACGAGCGGTAGGAGTTCATTGCGGACTTTCCACCTGAGTCTGGGGGGCTGGCGGCTTTGACACAGGTATTTGGAGAACAACAGGCTCCGGCGTTGGTTTCGGCGTTGCCCTCATTCCTGTACTGGCGAACACAAACTGCGGCAACTGCGCCAGCATCTCCTGAGGTGAAGTTCGCAGACGTTTATCGAAATACGCTTTGATGACATCACGGACAATCGGAGCGGACAAGTTGCCGTGTTCGCCGGCCTCCCACAACGCGACAACCACAATCTCCGGATTCTGCCGCGGAGCGAAACCGACAAACCAGGAGTTGTCCGTCATGCTGCGCCCGAGAGCGGTATTCTTGAGGACGGCGTTCGAAGCGAGCTGCGCTGTGCCAGTCTTTCCACACACGTCCAGTCCAGGAATCTGTGCGCTGGCGCCTGTACCCCATTCGTTCACAACCCCATACATTCCGTTGATGACGCGCATTACATTCTCGAGGTTCACATCGCCACGCCTGCCGGGTTCACCGCTGTTTGCTTCTTTCACCAAATGGGGCCGCTGCCAGACGCCTCCCGTCGCGATGCCGCCGATGGCGCGCGCCAGTTGGACGGGCGTCACCGTCAACGCACCCTGGCCGATCCCCACGGAAATGGTTTCTCCCGCGAACCACTTCTGCCGGAACAGCCTCATCTTCCATGCTGTGGAAGGAACGGTGCCTTCTGCTTCATGGGGCAGATCGATGCCGGTTTTCTCACCCAGGCCCGCCATTTGCGCGTACTTGGCAATCCAATCGATCCCCAGTTTATCGGCGACCGTATAAAAGTAGACATCGCACGAATGCAGGATCGCCTGGTGCAGATTCACCGTCCCGTGGCCCGGCTTCCACCAACACTTGCGATAGGCTCCATAAAACGACGCCCCACCGCTGCAGTGGACCGTGAAATTCTCATCGATCTTGCCGCTCTCAAGCGCCGCCAGCGCCATAATCGGCTTGAACGTAGAACCGGGAGCGAGTTGCGCCTGGATCGTCCGGTCGAGCAGCGGCTTGTCGGGATTATCGAGCAGTTCTTTCCAATTGGCAGCGCTGATGCCGCCGGCAAAGCGGTTCGGATCATAGGCTGGGTGACTGACCATGGCCAGAATCTCGCCGCTGCGGGGATCGAGAGCCACCACTGCGCCCCGTCTGTTCTCCATCGCCAGCTCGGCGACCGCTTGTACGTCGAGGTCGATCGTGAGTTGTAGATTTTTGCCGGGAATTGCTTCTTTCAAACCAAGAATCTGACGAATCTTGCCGCGGTTGTCGACGATTTCCTGGCGCTGTCCATCCACCCCCATCAGGGAGTCGTTGTATTGGCGTTCCACGCCCTGCTTTCCAACCAAGTCGCCAGGTTCGTACTTGATGAACTGCGGCATGTCGAGCTCGCTCTCGCTGATTTCGCCCACATAGCCGATCATGTGCGCCGCGAAACCTTCTCTCGGATAGAGACGGTTTTGGCCGCGAATCAACTCCATCTCTGGAAATGTTTCCGGATCGCGATGCGATTCGACAAACGCCAGATCCGCCTGCGTCAGCTCCTCTTTGATGATGATCGGCTCGTAAGCCGGCCGGCTGCGGAAGCGATGCAGACGCTGCACCAATTCGTCGTAGTTCAGATTCAGTCCGTCGGCGATCGTCCGCAAATGCGCCGGTTTGAGATTCTCGCGCGACAGAATCAGCTTGAAGGTGGAGTGATTGTCAACGATTACGCGGCCGTCCCGGTCGAGGATCTTGCCGCGTGGCGCCAGAATCGGAATCGACTTGATGCGATTGCGCTCGGCCGCCTCCATGTATCCCTCGGAATTCTGGACCTGCAGATTCCAGAAGCCGGAAATCAGAAACACGAAAATCCCGACCATGATGTACTGGAAAATCGCGATCTTACCGGAAGCGAACTTCGTGTCATCGCGCAACAGTTGCGAGGAACTGTGTTCCTCCCTTACTTGTCCCGATGAGAAAAAGTTAAACAGACCGCACCACGCTACTCTTTCATCTTATCTAAAAGCAAGAAGAGCGGCACGGCCACCACCGCGTTCAACAGCCCAAAAATAAAAGTTTGTTGCATATTGAAGTCGATGTCCTGCCCAAGAAGAGCGCGAGATAGCACCCAATAGAAAAACTGGTGGAAGAAAAAGAAGAAGAATCCGAGAACAAACTGAATGAACGGATTGTCCACATCAAACCGCTGGCTCACCGAAGCGGCAAAGTATCCCACCAGTGTCTTCACAATACCGAACATACCCAGCGGATGCTGATAGGAAAGCGAGTCCTGACAGAGACCGATGGCGGCTCCGAAGAGCAAACCGGAAATGGGTTGCCGGTGCTTCAGCGCAAAGTAAACCGTCACCAGCAGCGGTAATTCCAGATAGCCGAGGTACTGAAAAAACCGCGGCAGATAAACCTGAAACAGAATTGCCGCCAGCGGGACGAGAAATATAGCAGCCGGGCGGAAGCGGAACGCGCGGCCCTTCCGTGGAACTTCAGTAAGTAGATGGTCGCTATACTCGTTCATTGATGCTGAGACGGCGGAGGCTCGGTAGGCGCCGGCGTTGGCGGGGGCTGGACGGGCTTTGGCGCTGGCTGGACGGGCTTTGGCGCTGGTTTGGCCACCTGGTCCGGGTTGATGTTAAAGTTAGGCGCCTTCACGCCTCTCACTCCGTATGTGATCCCCTCCGCAGCGCCGATTTTTTCATACTTCTTCAGCATCCGGTCGGCATCGGTGTTTAACGGCGATTCAGGTTGCGCAGCGGCCTGCTGACCCGCGGCCTGTTGCCCACCCGGAGGCGGCAGAATGTAAACGTCGCCCCCTGCCGCGGTTTGCGAACTTGGGATCTCCTGGTGTTTTCCTTCGACAACCACCAGCACTTCCTCAAGGCCGTTCTGCATCGATGCCGGAACAACGTAGATCTCTTTGAATGTCTTCCCGGCGCGGACCACCGTCGTCACTCCCACCGGCATTCCCTTGGGGAAAATTCGATCTTCGCCCGACGTATAAAACATCTCGCCGACGTCCACTTTCTCTTCGTTCTGGACGAAATCCACCAGGCAACTGTTCTGTCCCAACCCCTTCAACGTGCCATGAACGCGATTTTTCTCTGAAATAACGCCGGCCGCAAAGGTGGGATCGGTGATGAGCAGAACCTGCGACGCCGTCGGATACGCCGCCAGCACTTTGCCGACAATCCCGTCGGGCGTTACCACAGCCATGCCGCGTATCAGACCGCTGGTTGTCCCCCGGTCGATCAGCACGTCTTTGGAATTCGTCCCCGTGCCGTTTCCAATGATCCGGGCCGCGATGGTTCTCGAGGGCGTTCGCGACTGGAAAGCACGCAGAGCCTGAGCCCGATCGGCAGTCTGCAGCTCGGTCTTCAGAAACTGGTTCTCCAGCTTCAGCCGGCCCATCTCCTGCAGCATTCGCTTGTTCTCTTCGCGAACCCGGATCAGAACGAAGTAGTCCTCAATGACGCCAATTGTATTGCGGCGCACGACTTCCAGCACATTGGCCAGCGGAGTAACGGCCGTAATCGCCCACACCCGCACCAGCCGCACGTCCTGATTATTCTTCACCTGATACGCGAGCAGCAGAAGCTGTGCGCCGATGACCAGCAGCAGAACCGACAGGTTCCGGTAACGATTGAGGAAGGATTCCATCCTTACACCGGCAGATGTTTCGACCCCGAAACGATTATCTCTGATTATTCTATTGCGATGCGCCGGAGAAGTTTGAAGTCCGTCAGCATTTTTCCCGTACCTAATACGACAGACGCCAGCGGATCTTCAGCGATCGATACCGGAAGCCCCGTTTCCTCGCGAATGCGCCGGTCGAGATTCTTGATCAATGCGCCGCCGCCAGTCAACACAATGCCCTTATCGCTGATGTCCGCGCTGAGTTCCGGCGGTGTACGTTCCAAAGCTACGCGAATCGCATTCATAATAGTAGCGATGCATTCCGATAGCGCGTCGCGGATCTCGCTGTCGTCGATCGTGATCGTCTTGGGCACGCCTTCAATCAGGTTGCGCCCCTTGATCTCCATTGTCAGAGGTTTGTCCAGCGGATAGGCCGATCCGATCTGCATCTTAATTGTCTCAGCCGTCCGCTCGCCGATCAACAGGTTATATTTCCGCTTCAGATACTGCATGATTGCGTCATCCATCTCGTTACCCGCAACCCGCACCGACCGCGAATAAACAATTCCCGAGAGAGACACCACGGCGACGTCCGTAGTTCCGCCGCCAATATCTACCACCATGTTGCCGGAAGGCTCCGTGATCGGCAATCCCGCGCCAATCGCCGCCACCATGGCTTGCTCCACCAGGTGCACTTCGCTCGCCTTAGCGCGATATGCCGAGTCGATAACAGCCCGCTTTTCCACCTGCGTAATTTCGCTGGGAACGCCGATTACAATGCGCGGATGCACCAGCATCTTTCGGCCGTGCGCCTTTTGAATAAAATAACCGAGCATCCGTTCGGTGACTTTGAAATCGGCGATAACGCCGTCTTTCATCGGCCGGATCGCCACAATGTTGCCCGGCGTGCGGCCGAGCATTTCCTTCGCCTCCTTTCCCACGGCTTCGATTTCGCCGTTGTTTTTGTTGATCGCCACGATCGATGGTTCATTGACGACAATGCCCTTACCCTTAGCAAACACAAGGGTATTAGCGGTACCAAGATCGATGGCAAGGTCCGAGGAAAAGAGACTAAAAAGGGAACGAAGGTTCATCTGAAAGCTTTCGGGTGGAAGGGTTTCTTCCCCACCGAGCGTAACATACCGTCACAACAAAGCGGAGGTTTGCATAGCGCACTACAATGAGAGCATGGATCAGCCAGCGTCCAGCCGCCCCTGGATGCTCCCCACGCTCTTTTTCTGCGTATTTGGCATCGTCGCCATGGCGTTGACCAAAGTGGTCCCCGCACCCCTGCGGGAGCTAGACTACATGATCATCGGCTCGGTTTCTGTCCTGGTAGGCCTACTGGCCGTCTTTGCGATTGCCCATAGGACGATCGAGCGTCCAATACTCCCACCCGCGGACGAGAGCAAACCCACGCCCCGACGGCGCCACAGCACATCGATTCTCGATCTCAACGGCGGCCCTGACAATTCAGAACCGCGGCCCTAGGCAAGTCGAAGTTAGGGAGGCGGAGTGCGTATGTTTTATGGTGAACCAGTTACCATGAAAGTGAAAGGAGTCCGCCAAAATGCCAACTCTTGATTGGTCGGAATGCCCCGCCGTAGAAAGCATTCCCGGTAAGGTGAGCGGTGCATGGGTGTTCAAGAATACACGCATGCCGGTGCAGACCGTTTTTGAAAACCTTGAAGCGGGAATGTCCGTTAAGGAGATCACCGAAACCTTCGACGTCTCCCCCGAGGAAATCAAAGCCGTGTTGCACTTCGCGAGCCAGAGTTTGGACAAGCCGCCGTCTTTTGGATGAAAATCCTTTTCGACAACGGTACCCCGAAACCCATTGCTCTCAGTCTTGCGGAGCATGAGATTACCCACGCCCGGAAAATCGGTTGGCACGAACTCAAAAACGGCGACCTCATCCTGAAGGCTGAAGAAGCCGGCTACGATCTGCTTCTCAGTACCGACAAGAACATGCGGTATCAGCAAAAATCTCGTACGCCGCAAAATCGCCATCGTGGTGCTCGGCAACCAACAATGGCCCGACGTCTGTTTGCATCTTGAACGAATCGTCACCGCTGTGAACGCGGCCACACCGGGCTGCTACGTGGAAGTAGACATTCCCCACCGCCAATAACCTAGCCATGTTTCTCAAGGTCCAGTCTGAAGCCTGCGCGTCGGCGTGGCGAGCAGCAAAAGATTTTGCGCCAGACTTCTCGAGCATTCCCGGTGAACCGCAGGTCTTACTGCGTTTCAGAAGTGGTAAGTTTTGAGACGCAGACCCAACCTCGTGCCAGTGGCGACCAAAAATGTCGGCGATGGTTCTCTGGCTGTACTTTGCCGTCGAATCAACGAGGATGCTGGGCGGTGTTCTTGCAAACCACTACTTGGCCGGGGCCTCGGTTTTCCGTTCTTCCTTGTTGGTTGTGTGTTTCTCTCCTGGCCCATCCGGCCCCCCGCATAAGAATTTTCTCAGATCCGTCACTTGTGACTGCTGATCGTTCGGCGGATGCGTCCGGTTATAGGCGGCGATTTCCAACTCGCTCTTAACTGTGTCCTTGCACATTTTATCCAAGTCCTTACGCAACGGATCATGGCTGTCTGGTCGGTTGCGAGCCCAGGTTGCCAAGCGCCGCTCCTCTAGCGAAGGGCCGTTCGTAGATGGGGTGGGCAGATCTTCGCCATTACAATTAAGTCCGTCGGAAGTCTTACGGCAGCGCCATTTATCTTTTTCTGGATGCGTGACAACGACCGCAAGAACTGGCTCTCTGTGTAAGACAGCCCTCTGCTCTTGTGTTACGGAATGCAAAAGGCCGGTTTTCTTTAGATCGATCACATTATCTATCTCCTCCTCCGTGCCGCAATTAAGGATCGGCTCCTCCGATACCCCTTCGGTGAAAGTGACACGGACGGTTACGCACGGCCTAATTTCGCCCAGTTGCCATGTGCGGATTGAGTCGTTGTCTCCGGCCACCCGGATATAGATAGGCGGACGTGCGCACGCAGTGGACGCGAGCGCGAGTGCAATCGTGAGCCTGATCGCGAGTGTAGTCGTGCACGGCTGACGCATTGACCGTAAGGATATCTCTTTTAGCGTCTATGCGCTTTTCTCGTTGTTTTCACAAGGGTCCTTTG
This sequence comes from Bryobacteraceae bacterium, assembly GCA_963770345.1. Classification (GTDB taxonomy): domain Bacteria; phylum Acidobacteriota; class Terriglobia; order Bryobacterales; family Bryobacteraceae; genus CAVYPH01. Next base: position 293,629 of record CAVYPH010000007.1, read on the forward strand.
CGAGACAGATAACGCGACCCCGATTCTTCCCGTCCGTGTTCAGAGGACTCCTGGACAATTCAGAACCGGGCCCCACCGGGCCCCAGGCAAATCGTGACTTAAAACTCCATATCCGGTAATGTGGAAAGAGAAGGACAATCAATCATGCAGTTGACCGTTCCCCCCGATCTTGAAGCCTTAGTGCAAAAGCGACTGGCCACCGGCGCCTTCGCGAACGCCGAGGACCTGATCCGCCGCGCTTTGGAAGCCCTGGACGCTGAAGAGAGCTGGACTGACGAAGAACGTAGCGCGCTTGATGAAAAAATCGACAGAGCCTTGGAACAGGTCGCCGCCGGCCGGGTCTACGGACCGGAGGAAGCGCGGCGAAAGCTAGCTGCGTTGAGAGAAACGCACCTGGCGGATTTAGGCTGACAATTTGGACCCGTTTCAGCTTGCTGAAAATGCCATCCTCGACATTGACGCCATCTGGCTTTACCTCCTGGAGAAGGAGGGCATGGACACGGCGGACCGAATCGTCACCGAGCTGTTCAAAGGTTTTTACAAGCTGGCCGACATTCCAAACAGCGGCCACCGCCGCGCTGATCTCACGAACCGGAAGGTTCTTTTCTACTCAACAGTCCCGTCCGTGGCCGTAACCCAGGCCATTTTGGCCGCAATCTCCGTGAACCAATCGTGTGCGCTCGACTCACGGCGTGATCGTCTACGCTTCAGCGATTCTCAAGATCTGCTCCATCATCCACTCGCCCGCTAATGTCCAATCTCAGCATAAACACCATTCACAGCCCGCAAATACTCGCCCGGCCTCACCAGAATCTGCAACCCACGCATCCCACCCGACACCGAAATCACATCAAACAACTCCGCTGTTTCGTCAACATAAACCGGATAATCCTTCTTGCAAGCCAGCGCCGTGACGCCGCCTCGAATATAACCAGTCAACGGTTGCACATCCTTCAGTGCAACCGTATCGATCTTGCGATCACCCGTCGCCTTGGCCAAAGCCTTCAGATCCAGTTGCAGGCTTCCAGGAATCACCGCCAGACAAACGCCGTTACGATCGCCTTCCGCCACCAGAGTCTTGAAAACCTGCTCCACCGGCATCCCGATTTTGCGCGCCACGGTTTCAGCGCTCAAATCTTCCGGGTCTACATCGTATTCGCGCAACTCGTACGAAATCTGCAATCGGTCGAGTACACGGACTGCGTTCGTCTTGGTCACTGACCTTTTTGATCGGCGGGTTTCAAACTGGCGATCAGCGAGTCCTTAGCACGGTAAATGTGCTTTCGCAGACTAGCCGCCGCTTGCACCGGATCGCGGGCTTCCAGCGCCTCCACAATCTGCCTGTGTTCGGCGTGCTCTTCACCCAGACGCTTCCGCCAACTGTCCTCCGACGCGTGGATACGGGCGATTCTCAAATGGGCGTTGAGACTCTCGTACATTTCCATCAGCCGGCGATTATTGGCAGCGCGCACGATAATCTGATGTAGTTCCGTGTTGTCCTTTTCGTGCCGCGTCCGCGCCTGAGGAGAATCGATCGGATGCGAAAGCGATATCAGCAAATGATTCAGACGCGCTAACTGCTCCGCCGAAATCAACCGCGCCGCTTTCTCCGCCGCCAAAGTTTCCAGAGCGCAGCGAATCTCGAACGTCTCCTCCACATCCCGTACCGACAAGCTCGCCACGAAGGTTCCACTGCGCGGCCGAATCTCAACCAGTCCCTCCGACGCAAGCTGCTGGACTGCATTGCGGACGGGTGTCAAGCTCACCCCGAGCTTGGTGGATAGAACGTCGACGTGCAACCGTTCTCCGGGCTGGAAAAGCGAATTCAGAATACCCTCGCGCAGCGCCTCATAAACCGCATCCACCGCGCGTTGCCGTTCTAGCTTGATCAGTTCCATTGGATTTGCACCCGGGTATTCCGGGTCTTCACTATGATATTCCGTTCGCGCCCGTTCGATGGCGCCGGATCAATTCAACCGACAACCACAGCCAGGCGGCGATAAAAGCAATTCCGCCGAATGGCGTCACAGCGCCTAGAGACCGTTGTCCGCTAAGTGCAAGCATATACAGGCTGCCGGAAAAAAGCAGAATCCCAGCGAAGAGCAAAACACTCACACGGTTCGCGCCTTTCGCGGAGATCGCCCCTGTGCCGCTCATTACACCCGTCAACAGCAACCCGAGCGCGTGCACGAAATGGTAAAACACCGCCTTCTCCCATATACCCATCGAATACGCATCCAGGTGGTCGCGCAACCCGTGAGCGCCAAAAGCGCCCAGCATTACGGCGAGTGTAAGCAAAATCGCTCCTACGGCGGGCCAGTTCATATATCTATCAAAACATTGTTAACGAATTGTTTGCGGTTCAATCTACCCTATACTGCTAAAGAGCGGTGTGATTTCTTATGTCGAACAAAGTTAAGAAGGCCCGCTCCAGGCCAATTTCGAGCGCAAAGAGCCACCATCCTGCGCCCCCGGTTGCTCTGGAAGAAGATGTCGTACGATCTCCTTCCGCCGCGATATTGCCGCAGCAGGATTCCCAACGGACTGCCTGGCTTGTTTCAATTGGGCTAATACTACTCATTTCGCTGGTCTTTTTTCGCCTCTTGGGATTCGATTTCGTCAGCTTCGACGATCCCTACTCGGTCTATAACAACCCCAACATAAAAACAGGCTTCACTCTAGACGGCATCCGATGGGCCTTCTCCGACTACAACCTGTTCTATTGGCAGCCCCTCACCTATCTCTCGCATATTCTCGATTGCCAACTGTTTGGCTTGAAGGCCAGTGGGCATCACCTCACCAATTTGCTGATCCACAGCGCGAATGCGGTGCTCTTGTTCCTACTTCTTCTCCGCCTCACCGGTTTTCTTTGGCGCAGCGCCGCCGTCGCCGTTCTGTTCTCAATACATCCGTTAGTGGTGGAATCCGTGGCGTGGGTGACCGAACGCAATACATTGCTTTCGGCCCTATTCGGTCTTCTCACCATTTGGGCCTACGTGTGGTACGTCGAAAAACCAAAAGCATCCCGGTACATCCTGGTCGTTGCGGCGTTCATTTTGGCATGCATGTCAAAGCCGATGGCCGTCGTCATCCCCGGGGTTCTACTGCTGCTCGATTGGTGGCCGCTGCAGAGGTTGCGCCGGCCATCTTCTCTCGTGAGGCTGATTCGAGGAAAGGCGCCGCTCTTCGCGATATCGGCGGTAGTAGGGCTCGTGACCATTGCCGGCAACTCTACCGTCATGGCCACAACGTCCGAATTGCCGCTACAGGTTCGCACTGCGGGCGTACTCGTCGCATATGCCCAGTATCTGTGGAAGTTCTTGTGGCCCCATCCTCTCGGCGTTTTCTACCAGTACACGATACCCGCCGTCGAGCAAACGACTGCCGCCGCCCTCGCGCTTATACTGATCACTCTCGGAGCCGTCTCGCTCGCCAAACGATTTCCGTATCTCCTTTGGGGATGGCTCTGGTTCCTGATTGTGCTGCTTCCCGTCAGCGGAATTTTTCAGGTTGGAGGCCAATCGGTCGCGGACCGGTTCACCTACTTACCGTTTGTCGGCATCTACGTGGCGTTCATCTGGAGCGCCGCGGATTGCGCCCGGCATTTTCACATCAAACGAGTGGCGATCGTCGCCGCCGCGGTGGTCCTCGTCGTTGCGATGGGCTCTAAGTCCTGGCTGCAAACCGAAACGTGGGAGGACAGCATCACTCTCTACACGCAGGCGCTAAGAGCGACGGGCGGCAATGAACCCATGCACCGCAATCTCGCTTTGGAGATGGTGGCCAAGGGCAGGATAGACGAAGCCATAGAACACTACCGCGAGGCCATACGTCTCGACCCCGGCCGCACCGGCATCCATTATTCGCTGGGTCATTTGCTCGCCACCCAGGGACTCGTGGCGGAAGCCATGAAAATGTATTCGCTGGAATTGAGTGTCAACCCCAACGATATCCCGGCGCTGAAAGAACGCGGGTTTCTCAATATGCGGCGTGGGCGGCTGCCGGAAGCGGCCGCGGACTTCCGCCGGGTGCTCAAACTCAATCCCACGGATCCGCAGAGCAACTCTCTCCGGGCGCTACTGGCAGCCGTTCCCGAACAAGTGAATCCACCGGAACCCGAAGCCACCACCCCGAGCGCACCGGCTGTCCAGGCTGTTCAAATAAACCCCTTGATATCGCTCAGCCTGCAGTGGAGTATCGCCACGGTGCTGATATGTGTGGCGCTCGGGTTCATCATTCCTGGAATCGGGCGCGGAGTGTTCCAGGCGCTCGAGAAGGGTTGGTCGCGGCTTGCGGCGCGTAGGACTCTCGCGCTGGCGTCAGTCGCGCTCCTGCCAATGCTGATCCGTTTGGCGGTGCTTCCCATTCATCCGATACCGCAGCCAAAGATACACGACGAGTTCGGATACTTGCTCATCGCCGACACCTTCTCCATGGGCCGATTGACCAATCCCACCCCCGCCATGTGGCCGCATTTCGTCACTCACTACATCTTTTTTCAACCCACATATACATCCAAATATCCGATAGCTGAGCCGATGTTCATGGGCGCTGCGGAGGCTTTCGGCCTGCCCCCATGGTTCGGAGTCTGGCTCAGCGCCGGGCTGATGTGCATCGCTCTATATTGGATGCTCGGCGGCTGGCTCCCGCCGAAATGGGCCTTGTTGGGGGCTCTGATTGCCGCTTTCCGCTTTTCAATCGCCAGCTACTGGATGAATAGCTACTGGGGTGGATCGGTAGCGGCCATGGGTGGCGCGCTGGTTCTTGGCGCGTTGCCCCGCATCAAACGGGAAGCGCGAGTTCGCGACGCCGTTTTGTTCGGCGTAGGACTTTTGCTCCTTGCAAACACCCGGCCATACGAAGGGTTTCTATTGAGCATCCCAGTGACATTGCTCCTGATCGTCTGGCTCTTCCGCGCGAAAACGATTCCGGCTTTGAAACGCCTACGGCACGTAGCATTGCCGATTTCCGCGGTCGTCGCCATAGGTTTCGCTTTCATGCTCTATTACAACTGGCGCGTAACCGGAAACGCACTGTTGGTGCCTTACAAGCTCAATCAACAGCTCTACGGAACCCCAACCCCGTTTTACTTCCAACCTCCGCTGGCGGAACCTCCGGCCGTAAGCCAATACAAGGATCTCCGCGATAACTTCCTGTGGCAGCGCGACGCCTATCTAACGCGGTGGCCTCTCTCCCGCCTGGCTGGCGTCACCGGCGAGAAACTGAGCGCGCTATGGGAATTCTATTTCGCGCCCGCCATGACTCTGCCGCTCCTTTGTCTGCCCCTGGTCTGGCGCAGGCGCCGGCTCCGGCCGCTCGTACTCTCGGCCATCTTCGTCCTCGCAGGCATTGGCCTCTACCCGTTCTTTTTCCCGCACTATGCCGCACCGATTTTCGCCGTGTTCTTGCTGATAGTAGTGCAGGGTCTGCGGTATCTGCGGCTATTTGAGTGGAAAGGGAGGCCGGTTGGAGTCTTCGTGTTCCGCTCAATTCTCCTTCTGCTGCTCTGCACCACCGTATCCGAGCTATTGAGTCCAGCAATTGGGCAGAAAAAGACAATTCGGAGCGATGCCATGCGGCAACTTAAGGCCGCGGGAGGCAGGCATCTCGTTTTCATACGTTACAAACCGGACCACAGCTTTCATTTCGGCTGGCTTTATAACGACGCCGATGTCGACGCCTCGCAAGTGGTTTGGGCCCGCGAGCTCGATCCCAAAAGCGACAACGAGTTGATCAAGTATTATCCCGGCCGCGACGTTTGGCTCTTCGAGGTCGACGAATTCCCGCCGCGCCTTTCGCACTACCCAGGAACCGAAACGAAACGAACCCGATTGTGACAGCTAATTCGGCGGCGACACGCGGCTCACCGCGAGCCTCCCGAACTGTCCACCCTTCTCGCCCACTACATTTCCGGTGATTCGCGTACGGTCCGAGATGGAGAAGAGCCACACCGGATCGGGAAACGCATCCGGTGCCATCGGACGCGCCACTGCCAGCACTCCGGCAAGAATCGAAGGATCCACCGACCACTCCCTCAGCATCAGCACTTTGTAGGCTCCGCAGCTATATTCGCTGATAGAGGGAGCCAAACTCCGCACCTCTTCCATCTTCGCGCCGCAGACATAATACTTCACTAATTCACCGCCTTCTTCGTCCACCAGCAGGACACGGGGGCGCGGAGTTTGTTTGGCAAGATAATTGAGCGCGCCGCTCATCTGCTCAAGTTTCCTGAACTGAGGTTCGACTTCCAGATAATTCATCTGACCCACGCTGTGCCAGTACGGCGCAAGGATCATCGCCGCCAGCAGCACCACGATCACCTTGCGCCGCGCCACAAAAGATATTGCCACCGCCACCGGCACGGCTACAAAGGCGATGAGAAATGCATCGTGCCGGCTCCCACCATAGGGATAAAGGCTCACGATGGCGGCCGCACAAGTAGCCATCACTGGCAAGACGAAGGAGAGAGCGGATAGCCGCTTACCCGGTGCACCGGCTTTCGCCCAAACGATCAGCACGATGCCGGCCACAAAGACCGGCATAATCCAGAGGCCGATAGTGCGGTTAGCAAACAGATATACGAAGAGAGCCTTGGTGGACGTGCGTAGAAAATCCCACAGATGCTGTGATTCCGGATGATAATACGATGCGCGAAGCCACGCATCCCGCGCAAATGCTTCGCTTCCGCTGCCGCGAAGCCGGTAAAGGTGAGTCGTATACGCGGCGACGCAAACGAGGATCGCCGCGACTTGAATCATCACCCACTCCAGCACCACCCGGCGCGGCAGTTCCCGATGCAGGATGCGCAACACAGCGTAGACGCCAATCGCCGCCGTGGCCCAAATCGACATGTACATCGTCAGCAGCGCCAGCAGGAGGCTCGCGCCGAACAACCGCATCCATTTCAGCGATTGTTCGCCGAACGCTCTCTCCAGACAGTACATCGCGCATATCAGCCAGAAGGTATGCATCATGTAATGCCGTACTTCAGCCGAAATATTCACCATCGACGGCGAAAAACTCAAGATGCAAGCCGTCGCCACACCCGTCGCCGGGCCAAAAAGATAAGCTGCCCAGCGGTACCCCACAAAGGCCATCAAGGCTCCAGGCACCACGGCGATCATTCGAAAATATTGTTCGGAGCCTCCGAAAAATGTCATGAAATACAGAAGAAAATTGTTGAACGGGCCGTACGGGAAAGCCATTCCGCCCTTGTAAACGGCCACCAAGCCTTGCTGGAACGGAGGCGTCATGATCTGAGTCTCGTCCGAGTTCAAATAGCTCGCTCCGGCAAGGTGAAAACGCAGCCAAAATCCCGCCAGAACAATCGCCCACACGAACCAATCCGAGTGCGCTTCCACCCACGATTCGGCATCGGCGAATGGCGTGGGACGAGCCGGCTCGAGCAACGTCAGAGACGCTTGCTCGGGAGGTGTTGTCTTTTTGCGGGTTTTAGGACGGGACATAACTCAATTCGCCGGCCCATTGCCGGCCTTGTTCGATACCCCTTGTGGCATACTAACAAATACTGCCTAAAGCAAAGCATTGAGCCAAGCTGAATACACCACCAGCCGCCGTCGATATTGGGACGATTTCTCAGACGATCTTCCGGAACGCTGGAAAGGAATCCGGCATTATTACCTGCAGCGGCTTACCTCCTCTTACCGGTTTTTGGTGCCCGAAGGAATGCGCGTCCTCGAACTCGGATGTGGCCAGGGCGACCTCCTCGCCGCGCTTCGTCCCGCTCACGGCGTCGGAGTAGACTTCTCGCCAAAGATGATCGCGCACGGCCGCAATCGCTTCCCGCAGCTTCATTTCCACGAAGCCGACGTTCACTGCCTCGATCTCGGCGAGACTTTCGACTACATCGTCCTCTCCGATCTGGTGGGCGATTTGTGGGACGTGCAACAGGTGCTGGCCTGCGTCCTTCGCCATTCTCATCCGGGTACCCGCGTCCTGATCAACAGTTACAGCAGGGTGTGGGAGTTCCCCCGCAAGATCGCGCAAGTTCTCGGCATCGCCCGGCCGCAACCCGCGCAGAACTGGTTCACCGGTGACGATATCGAGAACCTTCTCTACCTGTCCGGATTCGATACCATCCGCACCACAACCGATATTCTCTGCCCCGTCTACGTTCCGCTTCTAGCTGCTTTCGCGAATCGCTACCTGGTGAAGCTCTGGCCATTTCGCTGGTTTGCTCTGACATACTTCTTCGTTGCCCGCCCCAAGCCAAACGCGCCGCACGGCCCTGAGCCCGTAGTCAGCGTGATCGTAGCCGCCCGCAATGAAGAAGGGAATGTTCCGGCCATTTTCCAGCGCGTCCCGCAGATGGGCGGCGGCACCGAACTGATCTTCGTCGAAGGTGGATCGCAGGACGACACGTGGGGTGCGATCGAACGCGAAATACCCCGCTACCCGCATTTACACGTGAAGCTCTTCAAGCAGCCGGGCAAGGGCAAGGGCGATGCGGTGCGCACCGGATTCCACGAAGCCACCGGAAATATTCTGATGATCCTCGACGCCGATCTGACTGTTCCGCCCGAAGATCTTCCGCGCTTCTACGAGACTGTGCGGAGCGGCACGGCCGACTTCGCCAACGGTGTCCGCCTGGTGTACCCCATGGAAGACCACGCCATGCGATTCTTCAATCACATCGGAAACCGTTTCTTTAGCTTTGCCTTCAGTTGGCTGCTGGGCCAGCGCATCAAAGATACTCTCTGCGGAACCAAAGTATTGACCAAAGACAACTACACGCAGATCGCCGCCAACCGGGCCTACTTCGGCGACTTCGACCCCTTCGGAGATTTCGATCTCATCTTCGGGGCCGCCAAACTCAACCTGAAAATCGTCGACGTCCCCGTCCGTTACGGTGAGCGCAAGTACGGCGAAACCAATATCCAGCGATGGCGTCACGGAGTAATTCTGTTGCGCATGGTGCTCACGGCCATGCGCCGCATCAAGTTCGTCTGATTCTTTCATGCAGAGTATCTCTCTCTTCACGGCTGCTTATGCGTTCGCCAGACGGCGCGGCTTGCTCAACATGCGCCTGGGCAGATCTCTTTTCATCGCGGCCTATTTCCAATACAAAAAACATCTGGAAGACCCGTTTGCCGGGCTCGTGGAAAAGAGTCCGCAATTGTTTGAAGGAGGCCACATCCTCGATGTCGGAGCCAACATCGGTTATTGTTCGGCCCTGTTTTCCAGTGTTCTCGATCCCGGCCGGTCCGTCTTCGCCTTCGAACCCGAACCCTTCAACGTCTCGCTGCTCGAGCATGTAATCCACACGCGGAAGCTCGCCCGGGTCGTCCCAATACAGGCCGCCGTCGGAGCCGCCGAGGGTGAAGTTCGTCTCCAGTTGAACCCCCGTCACCACGGCGATCACCGCATTGTTCCTGCCGGCGGACAGCCAACCGAACAGTGCATCATCGTTCCTCTGCTAAGCATCGATGCGTTTCTCCAGCGGCAGGGCGTCGAAACCCCGGTCTGCTTCATCAAAATCGATGTCCAGGGTTACGAACAGGCAGTCTGCCAGGGCGCCGAGCAGACTCTCGCGCGGAATCCGGAATGCCGCGTCGTCCTCGAGTACATGCCCGAGGCAATGGAAACCCTCGGGTTTCGGCCGCCCGATCTTCTCGCCTGGTTTCAGCAGCGCGGCTACCACGCTCACGTAGTCCATAAAGACGGTAGTGTTACACCCGGCCTACCCGCTGATATTGGTACGACGGGATATGTCGATCTACTCTTCTCCCTCAAGCCCATGGAAACTTCGAAATTGATGCAAAAAAAGGCCTAACTCTACCAAAGTTGTCACCAGCGCCCTCATCCCCCAAGAAAACTTCGGATCGCCGCAACAAAACCCATTTCTTCGTGTTACGATAGCCCCGGAACGGACATCTATAGGGGACGGTGTAGGCTCACCCCCGTGCGGAACGTGCATTCCATTTCCGTTGTTATCCCCGCTTACAATAGCGAGGAATCTCTTCCGGAACTGGTCCCTCGTCTGTTCGCCGTCCTCGGAGTGATCGACCTGCCGGCCGAGGTCATCATCGTCAACGATGGCAGCCGCGATCGGACTTGGTCCGTCATTGAGAATCTAGCCGCCCGCTATCCCTCCCTGGTCGCCATTGATCTGGCCCGAAACTACGGGCAGCAGAATGCCCAGCTTTGCGGAATCCGGGCTGCCAAGGGCGATGTCGTGGTCACCATGGACGACGATCTCCAAAATCCCCCGGAGGAAATTCCACGGCTTCTCGATCGTCTATCTGAGGGGTACGACGTCGTGTACGGCGAACCTGAGGCACGCAAACACAGTAAATGGCGCAACTGGTCGGCAGTTCTCTCAAAGATGGTTCTGTCGAAGTTCTCCGGCCACACCATCGCTAGAGACGCGAGTGATTTTCGCGTGTTCTGGACGGATCTGCGCGATGCGTTCCCTCCCGTCCTTGGATCCCGCTTTTCCCTGGACGCGCTCTTGAGTTGGAGCACTTCCCGTTTCAACAGCATCTCCGTCCGCCACGACATCCGGCGCGGAGGCCGGTCCAACTACTCACTCCGGCGTCTCATGCTTCACTTTCTCGACTTGGTAACCGGTTTCAGCAGCCGGCCGCTTCACCTGGCCACTGTCACCGGACTACTCTTAGCAACCGCGGGCTGCGCTGGTTTCGCCGGCTTGCTGCTCACATCGAAGGGTAGCGCGGTGTTAAGATTTGACTGGCGTCCGCTTGCTGCGGTATTGGCAATTTTCTCCGGAGCCCAGATGGTCTTTCTGGGCATCCTTGGTGAATATCTGGCCCGTATGCATTTCGCTGCTCTTCGCCGGCCTGACTATGTGGTCCGGTCGACTCTTCAATCCGGACATTCCCCACAGCTGATCCGCTCCCGATCTGTTCACCAGAATTCGTCTCTCGAGGTCCATCAGGAATGAGTCAACTGAAAGCAATTCCACTTCACAGGCTTGACCTTGCCGGTAACGAGATCCGTTACATCGAGCAGGCATTAGAATGCGGGAAAATCTCCGGAGACGGGCCGTTTACCCGGAGCTGCGAAGCTCTGCTCGAACGGCAGCTTGGAGCACCGAGGGTCCTTCTGTCAACCTCGTGTACGCAGGCCTTGGAAATGGCCGCCTACCTGTTGAACATACGTAGCGGCCACGAAGTGATCGTACCTTCGTTCACCTTCCCGTCAACCGCAAACGCGTTCGTCGTTCGAGGCGCCAGGCCGGTTTTTGCCGACGTGCGTCCGGACACTCTGAACATCGACGAAACACGCCTCGAGCCATTAATCACGCCCGCCACGAAAGCGATCGTGGTTGTCCACTACGCAGGAATTCCCTGCGAGATGGAGGCAATTCTGGAGATCGGCGCCCGACACAACATTCCCGTTATCGAGGACAACGCGCTTGGGCTATACGGCAAATATCGGGGCCGCTTTCTGGGGACGCTCGGGTCGATCGGCTGCCTGAGTTTTCACCAGACGAAGAGCTTCGTGTGCGGAGAAGGTGGCGCAGTATGCCTCAACAATCGAACTTATTACAGCCGTGCCGAAATACTCCGGGAGAAGGGCACAGATCGCCGCAAATTCTCCCGCGGAGAAGTAGACAAATACACCTGGGTCGATGTCGGTTCGAGCTACGTCCCCTCCGATCTCCTGGCCGCATTCCTGTATGCGCAGCTTGAATCCTGCTCAGACACTTTGTCACGAAGGGGTCGTATCTGGGACTATTACAACCATGAATTATCCGCTTGGGCGGCGGAAATTGGCGCCAGGCTTCCCTACGTTCCTCCTCAATGTGAACCCGCCTACTCCATGTTTCATTTGCTGTTACCTACAGCCAAAGTTCTCGATGAACTGCTGGAGCGGCTACACCGCAACAATATCGGAGCGACCTTTCACTATCAGCCTCTCCACCTGTCTCCCATGGCCCACTCATTTGGCGCGCGCCGTGGCGATTGCCCCGTTGCCGAGGACGTAGCCGGGCGCCTGCTTCGCCTGCCATTCTTCACCAGTCTCTCGGAAGCCGAGCAGGACGAGGTTATTCGAGTCCTCCGTGGCGTTCCAGCCGGCAAGACCAGTCAGCGAAATGGACTGAACCTAAAGACCTTAGGAACTGCGGCCCTGCCCTAGCAGGAGATACAATTTCTCCCGCCCCCCGGCGATTTTGTATGCCTCGCTCACGCACCCGCGGCGGGCATACAACTCGAAGAACGCGTCCAGCGTTTGCTCGGTGAAATGTCTCACCGGCGGGCCCGTACCTGGATTGCTCATTGCCCGCGCAGCCGAAGCCACCGCGCGAATGGAACTGTCAGACAGATTGCGAATTGGTTCCGCGATCACCACCTGCCGGCCTGCAGCCTCCATCATCCTATTGACGATCGGGCTCGGGTCAGGCAGAAAGTGATAGAGGCTCGCCTGCATCACAACATAGTCGGCTTTGGGGAACGCGCTCCGCGCAGCAACATCGCAAACGATTCCGCAAGCACCTCCCCGGCGCACTTCCTCGATAAACCCGCCGTTCATATCGAGTCCCGTATAGCGGACATCCTTGCGCCGCAGATACCTGGTGTACAGCGTGCCTGGCCCGCAACAGAGATCCACTACACTGCTTCCCGGCGGAATCAACGAAGCGATCGTCCGGGAACGTTCCAGATAGTGCGTCCCGTAGAGAACCAGCATCACCGCCTCGTAGAAAAACCGATTGCGATAGACTACGCCGGTCGTCATGCCGACGATTATATGCCCAGCCATCGCTTCTAACGCCGGGTATCATCGAAGCTGTGCGGACAAAACCTTCAGCCCGGCAACTCGCGCTGTTTGCATTGTTCGCATTACTGCTCCTCACAGCCCTGATACCCGGCGCTTTCGGATTGTTCTGCGCCACGCCTGTACCGGCCTGGGTCTTTTGCGCAGTAATAGTCCTCAACCCGCTCGTCGTCACTCCGAATCGTTGCCTCCCCGAATCAATGCCACTCAAACGTTGCCACTCTGACTCGTTGCACTCAATCCTTGCCACTCCGAATCGTGGCCACTCCGCATCGTCGCCACTCAATCAATGCCCCTCTGAACCAACACAAGCAGAGATGGAATGAGAAGGCCGGTCTCCGGGCGGGATGCGTTAAGCTCCCAAATGAGACGCACTCGAAGTGCAAAAGGAGACCGGCATGAAGAAGAATAGCAATTCCTCGAAAAGTCCGCAGCGGGCAAAGAAAGTCCGCAAAACAGGTCGGGTAACAATCGGCATGGACCTCGGGGACAAGACGAGCCGGATCTGCCTGCTGGATGAAGAGGGTGAAGTCATTGGGGAAGCCTCAGTGGCTACGACGAAGAAGGGGATGGCGCAGAAGTTCGGCGCCATGGGGCACAGCCGAATCGCGCTGGAGGTGGGAACACACTCGCCGTGGGTGAGCCGGCTGCTGAAGAGCTTGGGCCACGAGGTGATCGTAGCCAATGCACGCCAGGTGAAGCTGATCAGTCAGTCGAGCCGCAAGGACGACAAGCTGGACGCGCAGATGCTGGCGCGGCTGGCGAGAGTGGACCCGGAGTTACTGCGACCGATCCGGCATCGCAGCGAAGAGGCACAGGCGGACCTGATGACGATCCGGATCCGGGCAGCGCTGGTAGAGGCACGGACGGGACTGGTGAACGCGGCTCGCGGGCTAGCGAAAGCGATGGGCGAGCGATTGCCGAAATGCGACACAGACCAGATGGGGGAGGAGCGGCTGGCGGAGGTGCCGGAGGCACTGGCGGAAAGACTGAAGCCCTTGGTGAAGGAAGTGGAATCGCTGACGGGGAGGATTCAGGAGTGCGACGGGAAGATCGAGCAGATCGCGCGTGACCGGTATCCGGAAACGAAACTATTGCGGCAGGTAAAGGGAGTGGGGCCGCTGATCGCTCTGACGTTCGTACTGACGGTGGAAGACAAAGAGCGGTTCGCCAAGAGCCGTGACGTGGGTTGCTATGTGGGGCTGCGGCCGAAGCGGAGCGAGTCGGGCGAGCGGCAGCCGGAGCTGAGGATCACCAAAGAAGGGGATGTTTATTTGCGCAAGCTACTGGTGCAGGGAGCGCATTGCATCCTGGGCCGGCGAGGGCCGGAGACAGACCTGAAGCGGTGGGGCACAAAGCTGGCGGGGCGAGGCGGGAAGAACGCAAAGAAGCGGGCGCTGGTGGCGGTGGCGCGGAAGCTGGCAATCCTGCTGCACCACCTATGGAGGACAGGGGAAGTGTACGAGCCGTTGCGCCACAGCAGCGCGACGGAGAGAGAGAAGGCAGCGTAGAAAAAGATTTGGTTTTTGTAAAAAGATCGCCGAGTTCGGGTGACTGCGAGGTCGCGGCGGAACGCAAGGCTAACCGGGAACGGTTGCTGAGCAGTTCGAAGCTGAGATGGCAGCACCCGTTAAAGATTGAGGACACCAACTGGCACCGGAGCGAGGGCTCCCCAAAGAGTGCGAATGGAAGCAGGGCGAATCGGCGGTTGAAGAAAAGAAGAAGAGAGCAACGGATGCGCAATTCTGGAAGCAGATACGAAGGAGCTGAGGATGACGAAGCAGGGGAAGAAGTGGCCTGCGGCAGCAAGGAACTGGAACGCCCCTTTCCCGTTTCCCCTCCGGGGAAAGCCGGGGCGGGAGGGTTCCCCCCACGCCGCACAAGACGCGGCTCCCCCCACAAGAGGGCTATCGCCCCCTTGTGAATCCCCTGTGAGAAAAATCAGCGCGGTACTTGACAGGAGAGGGCCTTCTCATGGAAGCCGCGACCGTAAGGGAGCGCAACGCGACACCCAGCAACCGCCAATCACGCCAAAAACTAAGTAACTTTCACCCGTTTCCTTCCGATAAGTGTCATCAGGACAGCCAATGTCCGAATCAGCCCATGGTTTCACTCACAAAATACATACTCGGGGAGCCGCAACCTGACATATCCAGTTCGCTGCTTCGCGTAGCCACGCTGTTGCTCGAAGGGACGGCTCTTCATGCTGTCGATTACGACCGTGCCGAGCTCAAGACATTCCAGACAAGCATTCGAAGGCTACGCGCGAACATCGAACAGTCGAACGATCCAAGCGAGCTACTCGTCCTGGGTGCAGAAGCGATGCGGGATATGGAAAACTACAATCGCCGCGTCGAGCGAACCTTGATTGCGCGCCGCAAAGAAGTGCAATCGATCGTGGCCATGATGACGCAGACGCTTCTCGAACTGGCCAAGGGCAGCGAGACATCGGCGAAGAGCCTTCATTCGATTGAGGCCCAGCTCGACACCGCATCAAAGATCGCAGACCTGCGTGTGTTGAAGGGCGAAATGGCCACGTGCCTGAAAACAATCCGCGCGGAAGCCGACAAGCAGAAGAACCGTTCCAGCGAAATCCTGGAAAAAGTAGAGCGGACACTGGCGAACCGGGCCTCCGAGTCCGGCGCTCCTCGATGTACAACCGACTTAGATCCCATAACCGGACTGGGGAGCTGGGGAAAAGCCGAAGAGAGCATGGTAGAAGCGATGGAAAAAGGAACCCCCGCCTACGCTGCCGTTGTGCGGCTCGATCGCCTCGACATGATCAGCAAGCGATTCGGTAGCGCCGCGGGAAACCAGGCCCTCTTGCTGGTTAGCCAGCACGTCGCGCAACAACTCGCCAACAACGACCAGTTGTTTCGATGGCGGGGACCTGCGTTCGTGGCTCTACTCGATCGTCAGACGCCCACGGCCGCCGTCCGCGCGGAAATGGGAAAAATGCTCGCCGAACGCCTGCGGTACGAAGTGGCGAACGGGAGCCGGACCATGCTGCTTCCGCTGTCCGTCTCCTCGGTCGTATTCGAACTCGCCAACTTCAACGACATCGAAACGCTCGGGCTTCAACTCGACGCCTTCACAAACGAAGGCGTCCCGTCAACCGAACGGCCCGACTGACTCTGCTATCTTAGATGAAATCACTAGGTGGTTTTCGTCCATGCGCAAGATCTTTCTATCCGGTATTCTGCTCGCAATTTGCACCACCCTCACCACAAACGCCCAGCAACGCGCCGTAAACCTCGAAGTTAAAAAAATAGTTGACGAAGTCTCCGAAGATCGAATCGCCGGGATCTTGAAGACGCTCGAAAGTTTCGGCACCCGCAACGTCTTTTCCGCCACGGACGACCCTAAAAAAGGTATCGGCGCTGCCCGTACGTGGATCTACGATCAATTCCGCGGCTACAGCCCAAAACTCGAGGTCTACTACGACACATACAAAGTCAAGAAGCAGACTCGTGTGTTCCGCGATGTCGAAGTGGTCAATGTGGTAGCGGTGCTCCCGGGCAAAATGGACAAGGAAACGCAGGTTCTCATCGCCGGTCACTACGATTCCCTGAACATCGTCACCAAGAAGCCGATTCCGCCGGAAGGCCTCCCGCCTGGCGAGCGCATTGAGTACGACGACGAAAAGACAGTAGCGGCCGTCGCGCCAGGAGTAACCGACGACGGCAGCGGCACCGCGGCGGTACTGGAACTGGCGAGAATCATGAGCCACTATGAGTTCGACAAAACCATAGTGTTCGTTGCCTTCGCCGGCGAAGAATAC
This sequence comes from Bryobacteraceae bacterium, assembly GCA_963770345.1. Classification (GTDB taxonomy): domain Bacteria; phylum Acidobacteriota; class Terriglobia; order Bryobacterales; family Bryobacteraceae; genus CAVYPH01. Next base: position 310,169 of record CAVYPH010000007.1, read on the forward strand.
GGCGAGATCGGCAGCATCCCTTTTGCCGTGAAGGCGGAAAAAGAGAAGCGGAAAATCGAAGCGGTGTTGAACAACGACATCATCGGCAGCGAGACTTCCGGCAATGGCCGCAGCGACAGTAGCCGCGTCCGCGTCTTCTCGCCGGACCAAAGAGATTCTCCGTCGCGCGAGGTAGCCCGCTACATCCGGACCACCGCCGAGCGGTACGTTCCATCGATGAGTGTAGATCTTGTTTTCCGGCCTGACCGGTTCAGCCGCGGTGGAGATCATCAGGGCTTTCTCGACCACGGATTCGCCGCCGTTCGCATCACATCGGCAGCGGAGAATTATGCCAACCAGCACACCGCCACCGACACCTTCGCCAATACCTCGGTGCCTTACGCAGCACGCGTGACAAAGGTGAACGGAGCGGCCCTGGCCAGCCTGGCTCTCGCACCGAAACCACCCATCGTTACCCGTGAGATTCTCACCGGACCGAACAAGGGCAAGAGAACCCCCAACATCGCGCGAGGAAAATCGAAGTACGATGCCGTATTGAAATGGACCAACGACAAGCCGGAACCCGACCTCGCGGGCTACTCAATTGTTAGCCGCCCCACCACCTCAGCCATGTGGGAACGCGAAATTTTTGTCGGAAATGTCACGGAATTCACAATGCAGAACGTATCAATCGACGATTGCGTCTTCGGCGTCAAGGCGATCGACAAGGATGGAAATGAGAGCCTTGTGGCCGTATACCCCGACGCCGTCTATCCCAAGCGCGACGTTCAGGTAGAATAAACCGGCGTGTGTTACCTTTAAGTTTCAACAGAGCCGCACCCATAGGGAGCGGTTTTTTTAGGAGGATGTATGGAAGCCCTCGGCATGATTGAAACCAAGGGGTTGATCGGCGCTATCGAAGCCGCCGACGCCATGGTGAAGGCGGCGAAGGTGACCGTGCAGGCGAAGGAATATATCGGCGCTGGATTCGTTACCGTAACGGTTCGCGGCGATGTTGGCGCGGTCAAAGCAGCCACGGACGCCGGAGCTGCCGCGGCTCGTCGCGTAGGTGAGTTGGTGGCCGTCCACGTGATCCCGGCGCCGCACGCAGACGTCGAGAAGGTGCTTCCCGGCGCCAACAAGAAGGGCGGCGGCTCTATCGGCTAATGGTGCGCGGGTCCCTCTCGAACCCTCGTCGCTTGAAACATCCCGATGCTCCAAGATCAAGATCTGGTCGCACTGCAGGAGGTCCGTACAAAAGTACAACAGGCCTACGCAGCGTGGCAGAAATACAGCACGTTCAGCCAGGGACAGATTGACCGCGTAGTCGATCACGTCGCCGCCACCGCGCGGGAACACTCCCAACGTCTCGCCGAAATGGCCGCCGAAGAAACGGGCTACGGCAACGCGCGCGACAAACTGGCGAAAAACCTTCTCGCGGCGGAATTGCTTCCCAAGCGGATGCGCGGAATGAAAACTGTCGGCGTCCTGCGCGAAGATCCGGAACTGAAAGTCGTCGAAATCGGCGTGCCCATGGGCGTCATCGCCGCAATTCTACCGACCACCAATCCAACGTCCACCGCAATCTATAAAATTCTCATCTGCCTGAAAGCCGGGAACGGGATCGTGTTGAGCCCCCATCCTCGTGCTAAACGGTGCTCGTGCGAAACGGCCACGCTATTGGCGCAAGCGGCTCTAGAAGCCGGTGCGCCCGCCGGAATAGTCGGTTGCATCTTCAATTCCACCGTCGAAACAACCAACGAGTTGATGCGCCACCGCCGCACCGCCGCCATTCTTTCCACCGGCGGCAGCGGCATCGTGAAAGCCGCCTACTCCAGCGGTAAACCCGCCTTCGGAGTCGGACCAGGCAATGTGCCGGTCCTGATCGAGAAATCGGCCGACATCCTTGACGCCGTGGCAAAAGTAGTCGCCGGAAAATCGTTCGATTACGGCACGTTGTGTTCGAGCGAGCAGGCCATAGTAGCCGAGGAATCGCTCCGCGAATCAATTCTGGCCGCCCTGAAGACGAACAAAGCTTATCTCTGCGACACGAAACAAGGCGACGCGTTGGGCAAGCTACTTCTGACACCGCAATTTACCGTGAATCCGGAATGCGTCGGGCAACCCGCGCCGAAAATCGCGCAAATGGCCGGTTTCCAGGTCCCGCAGGATACACTCGTGCTTACGGCGGAGGTAGCCGGAGTCGGCAAGCAATATCCGCTGTCAGCCGAAAAATTATCCCCCGTGCTGTCTCTTTTTTTCGTCAAGGATTTCGCCGCCGCGCTCGACACCGCCGAGGCAATCCTGAAGTTCGGAGGACTCGGCCATACCTGCGGAATCTATTCCAAAGACGACACCAGGATTCGCGAGTTCGCCGCCAGAATGCCGGCCATGCGAGTGCTCTGCAACACGCCCACGCCACAAGGTTCAACCGGTATCACCACCAACCTCTTTCCGGCCATGACGCTCGGCTGCGGCGCCGCCGCGGGCAACAGCACTGGCGACAACATCGGTCCGCTGAATCTGATAAATATCAAACGGTTGGCCTACGAAGTAAGAAAGCCCGAGGAGGCCTTTGACATACCCCCGCCCCGGCCCGCAGAGGCAAAAGCACCCACAACTGGAGGATCGCAAGAAGTGGACAAACAAACTATCATCTCGGCAGTGGAGCGCTATCTGGCACAACGCGGCATTCCGATGACTGCGGCCCCGTCGGAAAAAACCAGCACACCCGCCGTCGCCGAAGTCGTAGATCGTTTCTTGAGCTCCAAGCGGTCGGCGGCCGCGGCAGTCGCTCCTCCCGCGCCCGTCGCAATTCCTCCGGCGCCGCTTGAGCAGGCCGTGCCGGAGGCGCCCGTGACGATTGTCGATTTCGTCTGCGAGTACGACGTCCGGAATGCCATCAACAAATCTCAGAAAATCTACATCGGTCCGAAAACAATCGTCACTCCGGCAGCGCGCGACTTGGCGTCCCAACATGAGATATTGATCATGGCGAAACGCCGATGAAAGTAAATTTGGATACCCTGAAGACCGAAATCGAAGCCTACTTGCAGGAGAACGGCTTCATCACCTTCCACGGCTATTCACGCAATGGAGAAGACCAGGCACTCGTCGAGTGGGATACCTCGCGGCACGCCGATTACAAACAGTTCCTACACGTGGCCAAGCGGCTGGAAGCGCGGTTGATCGTTTTGCATCATCGCGATTTCAACGCTGAAATTATCGACGAAGCGTTAGAGGAACTCGATGCCACAGGTTTCGAGTACGAGGATCGTCGCACCTACGAACAGAAGTTGCGAGAGCTCAGCGTTTACGAAGGATTCACATGCGCCCTGGAGTTATCGTTCGATTACGACGGCAAAGTCTATCTTTTCGAGATTCAAGCCGACTGGTATCGTGAACTGAATCAGATTCTCGATGAACTGACCGTGAACGGAGAGCCGGGCGCCGGCGAAGACGAAGATCCACTGGGTGGCTACTACTCCAAGAATTAGCGCGTCGCGCCAGCCCGCACACTGGTTGTTACCGGATGCCGATGCCCGCGGTTCGCTGGCCGATCGAGTCCTCTGGCAGCGAGGGTACCGCGATCCCGAAGCTGCGCGCGCATTTCTGGCTCCTCAGCTCGGTCACCTCCACGATCCATTCCTGCTCAAGGACATGGATCGCGCAGTGGAACGGCTCTGCCTGGCCATCACGCGCAAAGAAAAGATCCTGCTCTACGGCGATTACGATGTCGACGGCACCACATCAATCGTCGTTCTCAAAAAGATCCTCGATACCGTCGGTGCAAACGTGGATTTTCACGTTCCACATCGCGTCATCGACGGTTATGGAATGCGGCCGGAGGTGATCGATCGCGCCGCAACCTCGGGCGTCAGCCTGGTCATCAGTGTCGACACCGGAATTCGTGCCAACGCCGTCGTCGAACATGCGCGCGGAATCGGAATTGATGTGATCGTCACCGACCATCATCTGCCCGAGGCGGAATTACCCCCGGCCGCGGCAATAATCAATCCGAGCCGGCGCGACTGCACTTATCCGGACAAAAATCTCTGCGGAGCGGGCGTCACATTCAAGCTGGTGCAAGCGCTCTTGCGAAAACTGGAATGGCCGGCGGACAAAATCCGCCGTATGACCGAATCCCTGCTGAAAATCGTAGCGCTCGCCACCGTCGCAGACGTCGTTCCACTCACCGGCGAGAACCGCGTGATCGTAAAGCTTGGACTCGAAGGATTTCACACCGTGCGCAATCCCGGATTGCGGGCGCTGCTGCGCGTAGCAGGCTTCAACGATGGCGACCGCCCGTCTGCCGGCCAGGTCGCGTTCCAGATCGCGCCGCGAATCAACGCGTCCGGACGCATGGCTAGTGCCGAGGATGTCATCCGTCTGTTCCTCACCTCCGATGAGCAGGTTGCCACAGAGCTGGCGGCCCTGCTGCACGAGCGAAATCGCGAGCGTCAGGAAACCGAACGCGAGATCGTAGAAAGCATTCTGCTCGAGTGCGACCGCGTTCCGGTGACTACCGACCAATGCGCCCTGATTTTCTCCGGAAAGGGATGGCACCGCGGCGTGGTGGGAATCGTCGCCAGCCGGATCGTCGAGCGCTTCTACCGTCCGGCCTTCGTGCTCAGCGAAGACGAGCAGACCGGCGAAGCGCACGGGTCCGGCCGAAGCATCCGGTCGTTTCATCTGCTCGACGCCATGGAGAGTATGCCGGAATTGTTCACCAAATTCGGAGGCCACCGTCAGGCAGCAGGTCTAACGATGCCGGCCAGCCGAATTGAGGAATTTCGCCGGCGTCTCAATACCCACGCGGCAACACTCCTGTCCGCCGCCGACTTCCGGCCGGTCATCGACATCGACGCAAAGTTGGAACTGCCGGAACTCAACGACCAGAGCGTGACTGAGTTATTCGCACTGGCGCCTTTCGGCTTCGGAAATCCCTCTCCGCTCTTTGCCGTGATGGGTGTTGAAATCTGCGGGCCGCCAACCGTCATGAAGGAAAAGCACTTGCGAATTCCAATCCGCCAGAACGGACGAACGCTCATGGTGAAAGCCTGGAATTTCGCCGCCCGCGCCGCGGAATTCCAGCCCGGCGCGCGCGTCGATCTCGCCCTCGCCGTGGAAGAAGACGCCTACTCCCTCAGCCGCGGCTACTCTTTTTGGGGAGCCACGATCAAAGACGCAAGACCTGTGTTGTAAAATGAAAATGCTACTGGGAAGTCGTCCAATGGTAGGACTGCAGATTCTGGATCTGCCTATCGGGGTTCGAGTCCCTGCTTCCCAGCCAGCCTAAAGCGTAGCCGCGACTTTCACCCGAAAATACTCAATCGTCTCCCGAAGTCCGTCGTCCAAAGTAACCACCGGCTCCCAACCCAGAACCCGTTGCGCCTTGGAAATATCCGGCCGGCGCCGTTTCGGATCGTCCTCCGGCAACGGCCTGAATTCAATCCGCGCGTCCGCACCCATCATCCTTTGGATTGACTTCGCAAATTCCAGAATCGTCATCTCCCGCGGATTCCCCAGATTCACCGGATACCGCTCGTCCGATCGCGACAGAAGAACCAGTCCCCGAACTAAATCGGAAACATAACAGAAGCTTCGCGTCTGCAAACCATCGCCGAAAATTGTCATCGGTTCGCCGCTCAACGCCTGATCGAGGAACGCCGGCACCACGCGGCCGTCCTTCAACTGCATGCGAGGGCCGTAAGTATTAAAGATGCGCGCGATATTCGTCCGAACCCCGTGAACGCGATGGTAGGCCATGGTAATCGCCTCGGCGTAACGTTTGCTTTCGTCGTAGCACGAGCGCGGACCCACCGGATTCACATTCCCCCAATACGTCTCCCGCTGAGGGTGCTCGAGCGGATCGCCGTAGCACTCGGAAGTGCTGGTCAAAAGAAACGTGGCCCCATGGATGCGCGCCATTTCGAGCATCTTCTGCGTGCCCGTGGAGCCTGACTCCAGGGTCTCAATCGGATTGTTCAGATAATCTTTCGGGCTGGCCAGCGAGGCGAGGTGCATAACGCAATCCACAGTCCCCCCAACATCGCACCCGCGGGTCACGTCGGCCTCAATGAATTCGAAATCACGATGAGCGGTCAGATGGCGAATATTCTCGCGCGAACCAGTGATCAGATTGTCGACACCGGTCACTGCGTGGCCATCGTTCAGCAGATACTCGCATAGGTGCGAGCCAATGAACCCAGCCGCTCCAGAGATAACGTAGCGCAAATTCCCTCCAATACATAATGGTACAGGCGCGGGGATGGGGACCTTCACGGTGACAATCGGCACTGCTGTTCTGACCGTCCTCCTGCTGGCTTCACTGTCCGTGTTCTATCGCCGCGTCTCTCCCGTTATCCGCACCATTTTGGCGTCGAAGAAAGACCCCGGCTTCACGCTTCAACCGGCGGGTAAACGAGTCTGGGATTTCGTCTGGGAAGTTCTGCTACAAGCAAAGGTGATCCGCGAGCGGCCGATTCCAGGCTTCGCCCACGCGCTCGTATTTTGGGGGTTCGGAGCGTTCGCGCTCATCACGGTGAATCATTTCGCAACCGGTTTTGGCTTCCCCTTCCTGTCGACGGAGAGTCCTTTCGGCAGCTTTTATTTTCTACTGGCAGCCGTGTTCGCGGTAGCCGTGATTGCCGGCATGGTCAGCCTCGCTATCCGGCGCTTCGTCATCCGGCCGAAATGGCTGGGCCCCGTTTCGCTCGAGTCAGGACTCATCGCATTCCTCATCGTCACATTGATGGTCACCTACCTGGCGCAGTTCGCCCTGAACGAGGGCACTACCGCCGGCCACATCAACTGGTGGTTGCACACCATCACCATCTTGATTTTTCTGCCGCTGATTCCCCACACCAAGCACCTGCACTTGCTCCTAAGCCCGATCACGATTTTTCTCTCCCGAGGCAGCTTCAGCCGCATTCCGCCGCTAGTGGGCGACGAAGATTTCGGCATCGATACAGGCAAAAACATTTCGCAAATCGTCGCGCTACAGGCGTTCTCGTGCGTCGAATGCGGCCGCTGCACGGAACACTGCCCGGCAAACAACACGGGCAAGGTGCTCAACCCAAAAGAAGTGATCCTGGGAATCCGCCAGTACCTGCGGGATCACGGACCGAATGCCGAAGAGCCGCTCGTCGGCAAGTACATTTCCGAAGAGGCGATCTTCCAGTGCACCACCTGCGGAGCCTGCGAATATCAATGTCCGGTAGGCATCGAGCACCTGCCAATCATCGTAGGGTTGCGCCGCGCGATGGTGAACACGGGCAAATGGGAAAACGAGTACGGAGGCAAGCTTTTCCTAGCCCTGGAACGCAACGGAAACGCACTAGGCTTCGCCTCGAGCGAGCGGGACAAATTCATCCAGAAGAGCGAACTGCCAATCTTCGACGGCACGCAGGATTATTGTCTCTGGCTCGGCTGCATGGGAGCATACGATCCGCAGGGGCGCGAAATCATCCAATCCCTGGCAAAAGTGATGCGCCACCTGGGAACAACATTCGGAGTATTGCGAAAAGAGAAGTGCACCGGAGACCCCGTGCGGCGTTTAGGAAACGATTATCTACTAAGTCAACTAGCCGAATCGAATTTAGAACAAATCAAGAATTCGAAGGTCGTGAAACTCTTGTCCATCTGTCCCCACTGCGTCAGAACAATCGCCGACGACTGGAAAGAGTTCGGAGCCGACGTCCAGATCGAACACCACAGCGAATTTCTAGCCCGTCACACGAACCAACTGCAACCCCCAACTGGATCTAAGGAGCCGGTAGTGTTCCACGACCCATGCTATCTAAGCCGGTATCGAGGAATCGTCGAAGAGCCCCGCAAAGTGATCGCACAAACCGCGAACGTCGTAGACCCACCCCGCAGCCAAGAAAGATCCTTCTGCTGCGGAGCAGGAGGAGGAATGGTATTTCTAGGCGAGGAAAAAGGAAAACGAATGAGCATCGAGCGAGCCGAAGAACTGGTGGCCACCGGAGCCCCAACGGTAGGCGCCGCCTGCCCATTCTGCAACACCATGTTGCGAGACTCCCTGGCCCAAGTCTCGAAAACCCCGCCGAAACTCCTCGATATCGCCCAGATCGCCGCAGCCTCCTTACCGCCGAAGTGATGTTATACTAAAAAAGCCTCACTTTTGCAGTCCCAACCAGCGTCGGGCGCGTAGCTCAATTGGCAGAGCAACTGACTCTTAATCAGTAGGTTGAAGGTTCGATTCCTTCCGCGCTCACCATAGTTAATCTTGGTGATCTGAGCAACTCCAGGCACCTTCACACGGACGGCCTCTGAATTCTAGCCATTTTCGCCGGGGCCAGCCCTCATCACATATGTTCCTGGCGCCATCAGCTTACCCGCGGACTTTTGACCGGCACTACGTTCCTGGTTTCTCAGTGTGATTTACACCAAGGCTGATGAGTCGATCACCTTGTAAACACCTGGCTCATCGATGCAGTATCGTTACGGCCGTCCCCTCCGCCGTAACGCTGCCGCTAACCACCCGTTCCGTCTGCACAGGTTGTGACCGCTCCATCGCCACGCTCCAATTCCCCGCAGGCAGCTGATAGTTAAAATTCGGCCCGGAGTTATAAATCACTAGCATCTCGCTCCACGAATCTCCGGACGGCGTGCCCTTAATGTCATTCACCAGGACATCGCTGCGCGGGATGCTCGTACTGATGTTGCGGTTTACCGCCTCCCAACTAGTCATCCGGAGCGCCGGATGAGACTTCCGAATCGCGATCGCGTTTTTGAAGTAATTAAAAACATCCTCATTCGCAACGCGCATCTTCCAGTCAATAATGTTAGGAGTCTCCGTGTTATAACTATTCGTGTTTCCGCCCTTCGTGCGCAAAAATTCATCGCCTTCGCTCAGAAACGGTATGCCTTGCGAAGTCAGTATAATGCCCGTTCCGAATTCCTGCACACGCGCAAGATAGCCGCTATCGCCGCTTCGGCCGTTCTGAGCAGCCCAGGCCAGACTGCGGTCGCGCAGGCAAAGATTATCGTGCGCGCTGATGTAGTTGATGCTCTGCTCCGGACGCGCCCCAAACATCCGGTCGAATAAGTCATCAAGCGGCTGATACGGCTGATTGGCGAAACGGATGCTGCCTCTGCTGCCCGGCTGAACCTGATTCGCGGCGTCGCCCTGGTTGAACATATATCCGCCGCTCGTTCCGCCATTCAGGTCGCCGCCGCGGATCGCGTCTCGATAGGAAGTATTGAACACACCCACGTGAGCCGCGCCGATGAACGCTACCGTCCCCTGGCGTACTTGGTCCCGGTCGCCGATAGCTCCACTGAACGCGCCGTTCTCGTTGGCGCTGCCACCGGCATACGGTTCGCCGTACATAAGCAGGCCGCGGTCCGGATACTTTGTGTTCAGATAATTCGCCCAGTCGCCAACATTCAGGTATCGGAACACGCCCATAAGGTCGAAGCGAAAGCCGTCCACGTGGTACTCCCGCACCCAGTATTCCAGCGAGTCCCGTATCATCCGGCTCACCATCGGTACGCCACCGTCCAGCGTTCTTCCCGCGCCCGAAATATCGTTTGGGAGAAAGTATCTGTTCGTGATCCCGCCCAATCCATCATCACGTCCCGTAACGCTGGGAACGTGGTTGTAAACCACGTCCATGACGACCCTGATTTTCGACTTGTGGAACTCATTGATCATGGTCTTTAATTCCCTGATCCGCTCCACTGCGTCGTTCGGATTCTGCGAGTAATTGGCCTCCGGAATATTGTAATTCTGCGGATCGTAGCCCCAGTTGTAACAATTGGGCGGATTCGGAGCCGTGAAAGTCGAGCACGATCGGAAATCAAAAATTGGCAGTATCTGCACGTGCGTAATTCCGAGATCCATCAGGTGATCAATGCCCGTGGCAACCTTCTCCGTGGGGCTCTTCTGAATTGTCGTGTTGTGCTCCACCATTCCGGGAAATCTCCCGCGCTTCGCTGCCGAAACACCCGACGAAGGGTCAATCGTGAAGTCGTGTACGTCGACTTCGTAGATGATCGAGTCCTCCCGGTTTACAAGCGGCGGAACCGGCGCCCAGCCGCTCGCCGGTTCCGTCTTGGACAGATCGATCACTACGTTCGCTCCCGTTGCTGGATCCACCATCACGCCATACGGATCGCGAACCGGCTGCCCGTTGATCAGAAACTGATACTTCGCCAGATGGTGGTCGCCCGATACGGTCACGCTGTACGCGTCTGAATAGTCATCAGTATCCGGTTGCCTCTGCATCGCTCTTGGTAATGCCTCGCCCAAGAGCAACAGTTTTACGTCATCTGTCTCCGGCGACCAGATCGAGAACTTCGTAGCTTGCGGCGTGTAAACAGCGCCAAACGATAACTGCACACTTCCGGCAGCGAAAATGTTCGCCGCTGGCGCAAATAACAACAAGAATCCAGCGGTGCGTAAATTGAAAATTTGCACAAAGATGAGCTTAATTATCCACAAATCAAACTTGCCACGCAATGGGGAATCTGCGTCGCGAGTAAATCGCAGCTTAATATCGCGGCCTAATTAGGACGGAGCCACGAAGTCGAGTATGTCCGAATCGTCGGCCATCCTGTGCTGGTTCAGCGTGAAGTGGAGAGTGCGCGTTGCCCGTTAGTGAGTAACGCGATTTTCGGCGAGCCAGTTTGGGGCGACACCTCCCAACGCGCTGGCGGGTGGTTGAACGGGCGGCGGCTAAAACTGCAACTGGTTTCAAAAAGGAAAACACGTTGGGTGGTCCGCGCTCACCCTGCTGGGCGTGGGTGGAAAAACAAAACTGGCTAAGGAAGAAATAACGACGGCCTGAACACTCACACTCCCCACCAAGCGACTTCCGTGCGGGCCACTTTCCGAAAGGGCCAGTTTCACAGCGGTTGTCGGAAGCAGTGGTCGTCGCCTCACCTTGACGACTGCTATAGTGAGATCGCGATTTCGATGAACATCACCAGAGCATGGCTCTTCCTAGTGGCGTTTCATTGTGCTCACGGGCAGTCCATGGACTGTTCCAACGTCGCAGACACAGAGACCGGCAGCAAGATGGGACCGGGCGGAGTCCTCGCCGTCCTTAGAGTCCACAGTGAAGACGACCACTCGAAGAACTCACACCAATGCATGGCGAACTATACTTTTCGCATAACACTTCCAGATGGCCGCGACGCTGCCGCCGGCCTAATTCCGCCCATGGGCTTTATCGGTAGTATCGGCGAGTGGGGGCGAAGACTCTCGGTTCATTTGGACGGCTTTTCTGACGACGGCCAGCATATTTTCGGGGTGATCTCAGAAGGCGGCGAGTATTCGTCCGTTACGGTCTTCAATTTCAAGAAAGACGGTTCCCATGTAGAAACACGAGTTCAGCAGGGTTGGGAGCATCTGCGGGCGGTCCATTGTGGTACGTCGTTCGCGGTGGCCGGCACGACCAAAACTGGCGAGGTCGTATTGGAGCCGAGTACCGGCAACCAATGCCGTGCCGACCACCGTTGGCTGCTCGACAAAACTGGCAAGCTTCGGGATATGGCCCAGAATGAGACTTTCGTCAGGCTGTACAATCCTCGAACGCCCTGATCGAGGGCGTGTGCGTCAGAGCTGCGGAGAGACTCAACGGCTAGTTTCGCTGGCCCCGGCTCCCAGTTCGACAAAACACCGTGTTTCGTTCGTCAGGGCTTCTTTCTCTCACGATTGATGAAGGGTAGCCATCTCCGACACCATTTCACAGCACCGCAGAGAATTGCCAGCGGAATCCAGATCAACCAAAACACGCCAAGGAGCTGAACCGGAACAATCCTCTTCTTTCCTTCCCTACTTGTCCTCGTTATCGGCGGACGCGCTTTCCGGGGCCAAAAACTGGTCATACGAATCTGCGAAGTGATACTCGAGACTCGACTGAATCACACCGGGATCGCCACCCTCAAGAGCATTGACGATGTCGTGATGGGAGTGCAACACAATAGGCCCCGCCCTGGGGCTGCTGCGAACGATACTGATGAACGCGAACAGCGGCGCCGCAATCTGATCCAACACCTGATAGAGCGTCTCGCTATTCGAGAGGCGCCAAATCGCCCGGTGAAACTCCAGGTCATACTGCGCCGACGCGAAATACTCCTTCCGCGATGTTGTGGCCGCAATTTGATCGGCCAGCTCGTGCAGTGCGGACGCCTCGACCGCCGTCACGCGAGGGGCGGCCCGGATCGCGGCCATATATTCCAGTTTCGAGCGTACCTCCAGCCTGTCCCGAACCTGCTCGGGGCTCAATTCGGTCACGAATGTACCCTTATTGGCGACTCGCCGCACCAGGCCAAGCTGCTCCAGGTGAATCAGAGCTTCGCGCACCGAAGTCTGGCTAACTTCAAAATCCTTAGCGAGTTGCAGCTCTAGCAAGGGATCGCCCGGCCGCAGTTTCCCCGCGTAAATGGCGTTCCGAACCGCATCCACCACCCGCGTCTTCACCGAACCCTGCTTCAAAGACTGAAATACGAGAGCCATTCCTATCGATAACGATTCTACACCAAAATTCTCTTGACGGCGGCCCATACTTAGCATATTATCGATAACGATAACCGCCGTGACCCGCCGCCAAGTTTGCCGGAGCCTCGCCGCTCCGTTTTTCGACGCCGGATTAACCGGACAGCCCGCAGGGAACCCCTCCTACCCCGGAAAGGCGCAGCGCATTCACGCTCGCAGCGCTCCTGACGATTGGTGTGGTGAGGCGCGCTGCACTATTACCCCAGGGGGCGATTATCTGATCACCCGCCCCGCCGAGGGTCACCTTTGGCAACTTCGCAGCGAGGATGATGGCGTCACCTGGGGCGCCCCGGAGTCCACCACGCTCGTGCACCCGCTCGCCCCGCCCATGGTCTTTCACCTCAGCGACCGCAAGACCCTCGCGGCGTTTCATCACAACCAGTACGCGGGCGGCGAAGCCAATTCGCCTTCCGGACCCGATCGCTCCGAGCTCTGGGTCTCGACGTCGAAGGACGGCGGCGGAACGTGGTCGCAGTCCGTTTCCTATATTGATGCCATCGCGGATCGGGGCGTTTTGCACCTGTTCATCTCGCACCAGTTCCGCCAGGTAGTGCATGTCCGTTTTCCGGAAGGCTCGCTCATGACGCTGCCTTCCAAAGCAGAGATAACTCACGCGTAGTTATATGGGGGTTGCCATGTTGCATGTTATGAACACTAGACTTTGCGCCGTCCTATGTGGGCTGGCGCTCACGCTCTCAATTCAAATCGCAGCGAACGCCCAGATCGGCGGGGGCACCGTTCGCGGATTCGTTACTGACGCCTCGAACGCGACGGTTTCCGGTGCACAGATCAAAGCGGTCAACCTGGACACCAACGTGCCCTCCGCGACAACCAGCAATGACAGCGGTTACTACGAATTTCCCTTGCTGCCCGCCGGGCGCTACTACGTCGAGGCCGCGCGCGAGGGCTTCCGGCCTTCTCGCAGCGCTGAATTCACGCTCAGCACCGGTACCGTGCCGCGCATTGACCTCACCTTGCAAGTGGGCGCGACCACCAGCTCGGTCGACGTCACCACCGAGGCTCCGGTGATTAACGTCTCCACTACGGATATCGGCCAAGTCATCGGGTCGCAGAAGGTGGAGTCGCTACCTTTGAACGGCCGGAACTGGCAGAACCTGGTGGGACTACAGGCTGGAGCCATGGCGAATCCATCGAACACCGCGGGTGCGCGTGGCGGCATCGAGTTCAACGGTGCGCCCGCCTGGGGAAATCAACTGCTGCTCGACGGAGTCGACATGACCTTCGGCGAAATCACGTCAGCGCCCACCGATCAGGCCGGCGGCGCGGGAACCTCGTTGATCGGCGGCACTAGCATCGGAGCCATCTCGGAAGTGAAGGTGAACAGCAATTCGTTCTCAGCCGAATACGGAAGCGCCGTTTCTGGCGTCGTCAACCTGACCACGAAATCGGGCACGAACGCTTTTCACGGAGAAGCGTTCGAGTTTTTCCGCAACGATGTCCTGAACGCAAACGATTTCTTCTCGAACAAAGCCGGACTCGCGAAGCCGCCGCTGCGCTGGAATCAGTTCGGTGGAAATCTGGGCGGGCCCATCAAACGCGACCGTCTGTTCTTCTTCTTCAACTATGAGGGCGCCCGCGTCCATAAAGCCACGCAGCTTTCCGGTAACACTCCCACCGATCTGCTCCTCTCGCAGTTGACTCCGGCGTTGCGCGAAAATGCTTCCGGCCTGCCCCGGACGTACACGCCGACCTCGAATCCGTTACTCGGGTTTAGCATCCGGAATGCCAGTACGACCGACCAGGAAGATACCACCCTTACCCGCATCGACTACAACTTCGCCAAACAGCGCCTCTCATTCCGCTACAGCCACAACTGGTCCGACTACGAGATCCCCCAATTCCGCCCGGCCAACGTCCAGTCGGCGCCTTACAAGTTCGACAACGCATCTGTGGAGCACACCATTCCGTTCTCGCCGACGCTGCTGAACGAGTTCCGGTTCGGCTTGAATCGCAACGATCTCAACCGCCACAACAGCACGCTCGGAGTGCTGCCCGGATGGTTCGAAGTGGATCCTGTAAGCCTGATCGGCGACTTCCAAAGCCAGATTCATTACACCAACGACACCTACACAATCGCCGACAACATGACCTGGATCAAAGGCTCACAGACGCTCAAGTTCGGCACCCAGATTTTCGATCTCGACAGCCACCGGATCCAGAACACGGGGATGACTACCTACTACAACACCCTCCCGGATCTCATCGCGGACAACGCGGCGATTTTACGCATCACGTTCGGCAGTCCCAAGGACTTGCAATCCTGGCACTACGGCTTCTTCCTACAGGACGACTGGCGTGTGAATCGCTCTTTGTTGATCAATGTAGGTCTGCGATACGAATACTTCACGCCGCTTACCGGCATGCTCAACGTCTCGACCTCCGATCCGTTCGGCCCGTTCATCAACAAAGGCCAGCCGATGTTCACGTCCAACAAGAACGATTGGGGGCCGCGGCTAGGCTTGGCCTGGAACCCGCTCGGGACACAGCGCCTGGTGGTCCGCGCCGGCGTCGGACTGTCGTACATGCCGATGCTGCCGTTCTTCCTGTATGATTTTGCGGCGATCGACGCGCGCCTGCCCTTCAGCGCCAATCTCACGCCTGCGGATGTCCCCTCCACCTTCAGCTTCAAGTTCCCTTTCCCGCAGACAGCGTTTGTGCAACAGGCGATCGCGAATCCGGCGAGCGTGGATGCTCTCCATCTAACGCTGGGGCGGCAGATCGGGGATTTCAACTCCAAAGATACGTCCTCGTGGCAGTGGAACTTCAGTGTTCAATCTCAATTGGCGCGAAATGACGCGCTGCAGGTCAGCTATGTTGGCAACCAGGCGGTTCACATTTACGTTCCCAATTATCCGAACCAGTTCTTACCCGGAGCCACCACGCGTCCCAACCCGAGCGTTGGCGCAGTGAGTTGGGTTTGTACCTGTGCCACGTCGAATTACAACGCGCTTCAGGTTTCCTACAATCACCGGTTCTCGCATGGTCTGGTGGCGGACGCCTATTACACGTGGGGCAAAGCGATGAGTCTCGGTGGCGTGAACGACGTCAACAACGTAGCAAACGGCAACCAGCAGGATCCTTATAATTTGCGCGGTTCCATCGGTCCGCAAAGCGGCGATGTTACGCATTTGTTTTCGCTCAATTACTCCTATGCCATTGCTACCGGAGCGGCCGTCCGGAATTCCGCCATCGCCAATGCCATCGTGGGCGGCTGGAGTCTCGATGGCATCATGCAGAAGCGTTCCGGATTTCCTGTGAATATCCTCGCCGGCCTCGACTTAGTACGCAACCAGCGTACGGCCGGAGATCGCCCCAACCTCGTTTCCGGAGCGAATCCATACCAGCAGCAGGACTTGCAATGGCTCAACAAGGCCGCCTTTGATTCGCAGACGCCATACAACCAGAAGGTATACGGCAACTTGGGGTTCAATGCGATACGCGGCCCAGGCGGATTTACCTGGGACGCCGCTCTCCATAAGCGATTCAAAGTTACAGAGCAGCACAGTGTTACGCTTCGCCTCGAAGCGTTCAATTTGCTGAATCATGTTGTGTTGAACAATCCGGTGAATACCGTTACCAGCCCGCAGTTTGGGTCGATTACTTCCGGAAGTTCCGGGCGCGCGTTCCAGTTAGCCGCGAAGTACATGTTTTGAGGCTTCCTGTGAAGTTTTTCATATATCTGTGCCTGAACGCCGCTCTTTGTTCGGCCGCGCAACCCGTGACCTTCACTGAGAACGTGGCGCCCATTCTGTTTCGTAATTGCGTGCAGTGTCACCGGCCCGGCGAAGCCGCACCGATGTCCCTCATGACCTACAAAGAGGCGCGCCCCTGGGCGGCCGCCATTCGCGAAGCCGTCCAGGCCAGGAAGATGCCGCCATGGCATAGCGATCCGCACTTCGGCAAATTCTCGAATGATCCGCGCCTCAGTGATGCCGAAATCGCGACGCTGGCGCAATGGGCTGTTACTGGCGCGAAGGAAGGCGATCCGGCAAAGCTCCCGGCAGCTCCGCAATTCGCTGAAGGGTGGCGGATCGGTACGCCGGACGCAGTGGTCTCGATTCCTCAACCTGTAAGGATGCACCCGAAGGAGCGCGACCGCTATCTCAACTTTCGGGTTCCAACCGATTTTGGCGAAGACAAGTGGATCACGGGCGTTGAACTGCGGCCCGGCAACCGGCGTATGGTTCATCACGCGCACGTGTATTTGTTCGCCAACCGAAAAAGCAACGCGGCGGAGAAATCCGCCAACCCCGGAATACCGAACACCATCAAGCAAGGCGACGTATTGGTGATCAACCCCCAATTGCCCGTTCGTGACGACGGCTGCTCCTTGCCGAACGGCGGCGAGTGGCCAGGGAAGGAGATTGGCGAAGAGGGAGCGACTCTCGGCACTTACCTGCCCGGCCGCGAGCCCGATATCTACGGTCACGGACTGGCCCGTAGAATTCCAGCTGGATCAGTGCTGCAGTTCCAGATCCACTACAACGCCGATTTTCTGACGGACGATGCGTCCGACCTGACAAGCGTGGGCTTCGTCTTTGCCAAGGAGCCTCCACGCCAGCCGTCCCATCGCTTGAACATTGGCAATAAGCTGTTTCTGATTCCTGCCGGTGATGCGAATCACGAAGTCCGGACATGCTTTAACTTCCAACGCGACGTGAATCTTACGTCCATCACAGGACACATGCACCTGCGCGGAAAAGACATGCGCTTCGACGCCGTGCGTCCCGATGGGCGGCAGGAAACCTTGCTCTTCATCAACCATTACGATTTCAACTGGCAAACGGAGTACAAGTTCGCCCAGCCAATCTCGTTGGAGCGAGGCACGCGAATGATAGTGACTGCGCATTTTGACAACTCCGCCAACAACGCTGTAAATCCCGATCCCACCAGGACCATCCGGTGGGGCGAACCGAGCGATGCCGAAATGATGGACTCCTACTTCGAGTTTGTCGTGCCCGGCGAGCGTATAGAATCCGATCTCAAACCACTGAGTCAAAGGAAGTCCACGAATGACACGCCGTGAACTGATGAAAGCCGCTATTGCGGTGCCCTTTTACGCCCAGAGCGCCGCTGCCGCGCCTCGCAGCCGGATGCGCTCGCTCGAAGAGACTCCGGGCGCCGTGGCCGATATCTGGCGCATCCCCGGGCGCTTCACCAAGAATCCGGACATCGTCCGCTTTTCGTCCGGACGCATGATTCTCGTCTTCTGCGACGACGATAGCCACTGGGCGCAAGAGATCACCCGGATCACCACGCTCGAAAGCACGGACGGCGGAAAGACCTGGGGAAATCCCCGCGTGGTCGCGCAAACAGACCGGCGCAAGCACGAGGAGCGCTGGCTTACTCCCCGCATCACTCACCTCCGTGACGGGCGCGTCATGATGCTCTGTGATCATGACGACTACGCCCACGCCCATGAAGATCAGTCCTCCGGCATTTGGCAGTGGGAGAGCAACGATGAAGGACGCACCTGGAGCGAGCCGCGCCTCACGGGTATTCCAGGCATCGAGCCTGATCGCGTCATCGAGCTCGCCGACGGCACTCTCCTGATCGCCGCGCACATGATGCTGGCAGCAACGCGCAAGCTGGGTCAGTATGTGGTGCGCTCGACCGATGGCGGCAAGACATGGAAAGATCTCGTGATGGTCGCTTCCGACCCGGTGCATCATTATTGCGAGGGCGCACTAGTCGTTCTTAAAGACAACAAGCTAGCCTGTATCATCCGCGACAACCTGCATGCCGGATACCCATCGTACGTGAGCTTCTCGCATGACCGAGGCTTCAACTGGTCGCGCGCGCAGCCCATGCCATTTGCCGGAGACCGTCCATACGCCTTGCAGATGCCCGATGGCCGAGTGCTGGTAACGTATCGCAATCAGGCCGGCAATAAGGGAACGCACGCCTGGATCGGCAATCTGGAGAACGAGTGCGAATACCACGTAGCCGGCACGCACTACGATGACCGTGTCACGCTGACTCGCGACACTCTGGAGATTGCCGGGGAGAAGGGCGCGGTAACCCGCTACAGCATGATGCCCCCCGAGAGTTTCTGGAGTGACGTGCTATTCGAAGCCACTCTTCAGGTACGCGGAGCTTCACGCGAACCCGTAGGCTTCGTCGAGATCGGCCGGCTCGGCCTCCGGCTCGATATCTGCAGCGATCACATGCGCCTGCATCGCGGAGCTATCGACTACTACGCTCATCCCACCGACCGCGAAGCGTCAGCCGACTTCACCCAACCTCGCACTGTGCGCATGGAAGTAAAGCGCGGACGGCTGCTCATCTCGATCGACGGCAAGCCCGTGCTGAACTGGGTGGTGATGACTGAGGCTGCATTGCGCGAAACCTGCTTCGGCCGTCTGCCCGACCACGCCGGGTCGGTCATCTGGCACCGCGTCCGCTACGAAGTGAAGAATCAATCGGAGCCGCCCTACCGCTTGGCGTGGCAGCCCTCTAATGGGCACCCGGATCAATACCAGCTTGATCGCATGCTGGTGGTGAACGCGAACCCGCCCAAAGATCCCGATTTCCCACCGGATAACGGTTACTCCTCCTTCGTGCCCATGCCGGATGGCAGCATCTACCTTGTGGATTACATCACGCGCGGCGATCCCAAGCCCACCAGCCACTTGTATCGCGCACGCTTTTCACTCAGCGATTTCGGCCCCGCCGCATGACAAGAAGAACGGCACTTGCCGGCGCATTGACCCAGGCCATAGCGGCGGACGCAGCCACAAGCCTGCACTGGCGCAGTCTTCCCCAGTTGCCCAAAGCCCTGGGCGGACAGTTTGCGGGCATGGCGGACGATGAACTACTCGTCGCCGGAGGCAGCTACTTCGATACACCGCCTTGGAGCGGTGGCGTCAAACAGCGCGTGGACACCGTCTACGCGCTTGGTCCCGCCAGTGATAGCTGGCGGCTGGTGGGAAAACTACCGCACGCGGTCGCCTCGGGAGCAGCCATCAGTACATCGCGAGGTCTCCTATGTACCGGCGGGCAACTCGACAACGGAAGCTCGCGGAAATGCATGATGCTGACTGTCCGCGATAACCGGCTGACGACCACGCCGTACCCGGATCTGCCGGCGACCCTTTCCATGCACGCGGCGGCGTGCAGCGGAGACATCGTTTACATCGCGGGCGGGCAGACCACGGCCCAATCCGCTTCCGCGCTCCGAACGTTCCTGAGTCTCCGGCTGGGCGACTCCGCCTGGCGCGAGCTTCCCGATTTACCGGAAGCGGGCCGCATCCTCCCGGTGCTGATCGCATCGGGCAGCGACGTGTTCCTGATGAGCGGAGCGGAGTTGACAGGCGACCCCGGTCCCCTCGCCGGCCGCCGCTTTCTCGCGGACACTCACCGCTACTCGCACCAGTCCGGATGGCAGCGCTTGGCCCCGCCTCCCCGGCCGATACAATCCGCGCCCGCCCTCGAGTGGAAGGGTACACTTCTAGTCTTCGGAGGCAATGACGGCACGTACGCCCCGCGCGAATTTGAGGTGCGCGAGCGCCACCCCGGTTTCAGCAAAGACGTGCTCGCGTATAACATCGCGGCAAATCAATGGAGCGTCGCCGGAAAACTTCCGCTCAGCCTCGCCACCACGGCTGTTACGCTGCGTCAAGGGGAGTTCGTCATTCCGGGCGGAGAAGACCGCCCTGCGCATCGATCCGCCGCAGTGCTGGCGGGCCGTTTGAGATAACAAATTATGCCATCTGTTCAAGAAGCCGTATCCATCATAGAGTTCCTGAAGACGATCGACACGCCCACGCTGGCCAACGCGATCGAACTGCTGAAAGTACGTCCGCAAAGCGAGGGGTTCACGCCGCTCGGCATTCGCGCGCTCTTTCCCGAGTTCGGCCGCATGTGCGGCTACGCTGTAACCGCTCAGGTGGAAACAGTGACGCAAAGCGAGCCGTTCGATATTCGCCAGTTCATCGAACTGTACCGAGCCGTTGAGGCGTCTCCGAAGCCCGCCGTGGTAGTCCTCCAGGAGATCGGCGGCCATGCCGATTACGCGGCCCACTGCGGCGAGGTAATGGCCACCTTCTTCACGCGCCTCGGCGCCATCGGCCTGGTGAGCGATTCCGCCGTTCGCGATCTGCCCGAAGTGCGCGCGCTAGGGTTTCATTACTTCGCGCGCGGAAGCGTGGCCAGTCACGCGAACTTCCGCATCGTCCGCAGCGGCGTGCCGGTGCAGGTGGCGGGCATGGTGGTGCACTCGGGCGACATCCTCCATGGAGATATGAATGGCCTGCTCTCAGTTCCGAATGCCGGAGTGGATGCGTTGGCGCAAGCGGTAGATCTCGTCCGTTCACGGGAACGGCGTCTGATGGAATTTGTGCGGGGCGACCAGTTCTCGCTCGACGGTGTACTGAACTTCGTGGTCGAATAGGATGGCGATCGCATTGGAAGGCGTCCTTCCGGCTCTGATCACGCCGCTGAGCCCGGCGGGCGACGCGCTTGTCGGCGTGCTCGAACGTTTGCTCGAGCGGCTCTATACGTCCGGTGTCCATGGCGTCTACGTCTGCGGCAACACAGGCGAGGGGATGCAATCCGGCATCGCCACGCGCAAGAAGGCGCTTGAGACGGCGGTGCGCTGCTCCCCCCCTGGAAAGTTAGTGAT
The DNA here is from genome assembly GCA_963770345.1 of Bryobacteraceae bacterium. Taxonomy (GTDB): domain Bacteria; phylum Acidobacteriota; class Terriglobia; order Bryobacterales; family Bryobacteraceae; genus CAVYPH01. The sequence continues at coordinate 331,321 of CAVYPH010000007.1, forward strand.
CGCGCACGTTGGCGCTCCCAATCTCGGAGATGCCATTACCCTGGCCCGGCATGCCGCCGATAACGGCGCCCACGCGCTGAGCAGCCTGCCACCCGCCGGAGATTTCGACGCGATCCACGCCTGGTACAGTTCGCTCGCCTCCGCCACCAGCCTTCCTTTTCTCATCTACTACTTTCCCGACGCCGCGCCTGGTATTGGCACAATGGACGAGATCCAGCGTCTTGGCTCTTTGCCAAACATCGCTGGATTGAAATTCACCGATTTCGACCTCTACCGTATGTCGATGCTCAGCCGTGCCGGTTTCACCATCTTCAACGGACGTGACGAAGTCTTCGCTGCGGGAATGCTGATGGGCGCGAACGGCGGAATTGGCAGCTTCTATAACATCGCGCCGGAGCTATTCCTCGACGTTTACCGGCTCGCACGCGAAGGAAACTATCCCGAAGCGCGCCGCGTACAGGACCGCATCAATGATCTAATCTCCATCGTGCTCCGCTTCCCCACAGTTCCCGCGCTCAAAGCCATCCTCGAGTGGCGCGGCCTCCCGTGCGGCCCGTCGCTAACTGCGCGGCCCTTGACGGCCGAGCAACTCGGACAGCTTCAACTCGCCCTCGAACAGGCCGGCTTCGGGTGAATTCCCCCCTCACCAACGAGCCTCTCACTCGCGTGCGCACGCCGCCATATGCCTGGCTATGCGTCGGCTTGTTATGGGTCGTCTGGCTGCTCAATTACCTCGATCGGCAGGTAATTTTCTCGGTCTTCCCCCTCTTGCAGGCGGAGCTGAAACTGACACCCGTGCAACTGGGCCTCATCAGCACGGCTTTCCTCTGGGTGTACGCCGCCGCCGGTCCATTCGCCGGATATTTCGCCGATCGCTTCGGCTGCAAACGGATGATCGTGCTGAGTCTGGCTGTCTGGTCGGCGGTCACCTGGCTCACCGGGCAAGCGCGCACGTTACCCGAGCTGCTCGCAACCCGCGCGCTGATGGGTATTAGTGAAGCTTGTTACCTTCCAGCCGCGCTTGCCCTGATTGCCGCTTGGCACTCCGAAAAGACGCGCGCAAAAGCCACCGGTCTCCACTACTCGGGAGGTTATCTGGGAATGATCATCGGCGGCGGACTCGGCGGCTGGATGGCGCAACACTACGGCTGGCGCGCGGCTTTTCTTATCCTGGGCGTCGTCGGCGTGGCGTATTCACTCGTGCTCGCGTTCACTTTGCGGGACCACGAACGCGAACACCCGGTTGCCCGCCCTCCCACCCGGAGCTTCCTCTCGGCCGCGCGTTCGGTGTTTCAGCTACCAGGCTACCCATCGATGTTCGCCGTGTTCGCGTCGATCTCCGTCGGCAATTGGATCGTTTACACCTGGCTGCCGCTGTACCTGTTCGAACGCTTCGGGATGACTCTGGACAAAGCAGGCTTCACCGCGACGTTCTACCTGCAAGCCGGAAGCTTCGCCGGCATTCTGATCGGCGGGGCCGTAGCCGACCGCTGGGTTGTGCACAACCCGCGCGCCCGGCTGCTCACACAGGCCATAGGGTTAGCGGCCGCAGCCCCGTTTCTCTTTCTCTCCGGCTTCACATCCTCTGTGGAGTTACTGATGATTGGAATGGCCGTTTTCGGACTCGGACGCGGCATCTACGATGCGAATTGCATGCCGGCACTTTGCCAGATCGCACCCGAAAAGCTCCGCGGAACCGGGTTTGGACTATTCAACTTCATCGGCCCGTTCACCGGAGGCGTCGTCGCCGCCGGTGCTGGAGCGCTCAAGTCAAGCATCGGGATCGGCGGATCGCTGGAGATCGCCGGCGCGCTCCTCGCCATCTCGGCTATCGTCCTGGCCAGGATTTCGCCAGGCAGGCCCCACATCGGCGGCGTTCCTTATTAGAATCCGGTTGGCTGGGGGCCAGCTGGCTGAACTGACAAACATCGAACCACAGGGCGGGAGTCGGGCGCGACAGCTCGGCGTCCCCCCCGGGCCGAATCCCGGCTGGCCACCGCGTTTCTCGTCATACGAAACATTTTGTAGCCACCGCTTGTCCTATGTTGTGACCTGGACGCCTGAGCTTCTTCTGGTGTTTTCAGTGGTCGTCTTGTCCGGTGCGCCTTGCTTCGGGCAAAACTCCGGCTTGGCAGGCCGGCGCATTGCCGATATTCAGTATTCCCCTCCTGACCTGCTGCATCCGGCCGACCTGCAGCGGGTCCAATCGCTGAAAAAGGGAGACATCCTCAGCGCGGACGACGTCGGCGAGGCGATCGACCGCCTGTTCGCCACTGGGCGTTTTGCGGATATCACGGTGGAAACGGAAGCCTCGGGAAATGGAGTAATTGTCCGCTTCGTGACAAAACCGGAACAGTTTCTCTCCGGAATTACCTACCAGGGAACGGTCAGGCAACCGCCCAGCGCGGGCGAAATAGTGAGCAGTGCCCGGTTGCAACTCGGAGCGCCTTTCCGTGAAGAGGACGTCACCAGAGGAGTCAACCGCGTCAATCGGCTGTTTTTCGCCAACGGATTCTACGAGGCCCAAGTTACTCCCGACACGAAGCCTGACCCCAATGGGCAGGAGGTCTTTGTCACTTTGCAGATCAAGACCGGCAAGCGCGCCAAATACGAAATGCCGGTCATCCGTGGCGAAACCAAGCTTCCGGAAAACACCATCGTTCGCGCAACAGGCTGGAGAATCTCACTCATCCATTGGTGGCTTCAGGTGACGCAGACCCGCACAACCCGCGGCGTGCAAGGCGTGCTCGGCAAATACCAGAAGCAGGACCGTTTGACCGCTCGCGTTGCCCTGGATAAGCTCAATTACGATGCCGCGCGACGCCGCGTACGCCCCGAGCTCAATATTAATGCCGGACCAAAGATCAAGGTCAAAGCGGTAGAAGCCAAGGTTTCCAAGCGCGTACTGAAGCGTTACGTTCCGGTGTTTCAGGAGCGCACCGTCGACAACGACCTTCTGGTCGAAGGCGCCCGGAATCTTCGGGATTACTTCCAGAGCATCGGTTACTACGACGTCGGCGTGGAATTCCGAATTCGTCCGCCGGTGAATGATGAAGAAATTATCGAGTATGTAATTTCGCAAGGTCAGAGATACAAGCTGGAACATCTGGCCATCACCGGCCATCCATATTTCAGCGAAGACGACTTGCGGGAACGCATGTTCATGCAAACCGGCTCGTTCCTCTCGCGGCGCGGCCGGTACAGCGAGGCTTTTCGCAAGAAAGATCAGGAGAACATCGCGAATCTATACAAGGCAAATGGGTTCCGTGACGTGAAAGTGACGTCAATCGTCGACCGCAATTATGGAGGCAAGCCGGGACAAGTCGGAGTCACCGTAAATGTCCTCGAAGGGCCGCAGTGGTTGGTCGACAAGACCACGCTCAACGGAGTTCAGCAAGGCGACCGGGAAACGTTGGAGGGCAATCTGGCCTCCCTCGCCGGGCAGCCATTCTCCGAGGTGAATATAGGCGCGGACCGCAGCTACATCCTCACCTGGTATTACTCTCACGGTTATCCGAATGCCACTTTCGGCGCGTCCTGGCAACCCAGCGCCACACCTCACCACGTAAACATCACCTATACCATCAGCGAGGGAGACCGCCAGTTCGTTCAGAATCTTCTCACCACAGGTCTAAAAAGGACCAGGCAGAGCCTCATCGCCAAGCGTATCGACTTGCACCCCGGCGATCCGCTCTCGCCCGTTCAGCAGGCCGAAATCCAGAGAAGATTTTTCGATACGGGGATTTTCGCGCGAGTGGATACCGCAATTGAAAATCCCGACGGAGACACGCACTACAAAACCATTCTCTACAACTTCGAAGAAGCGAATCGATATACCATGGCCTTGGGAGTCGGGGCCCAGGTTGGACGGTTCGGAACTCCCAGTTCGTCGAGCTTATCCTCACCGGGAGGCAGCACCGGATTCAGCCCGCAATTTTCCCTCAATGTGAGCCGGTTGAATTTCCTCGGCCTTGGCCACACCGTATCGCTCCAAGGCAACTACTCCAATCTCCAAAAACGTGCGTCGCTTACGTATCTCGCTCCGCGCTTTCGAGATGTCGAGGGACGGAACATCACCGTTTCCGGACTTTATGATCAATCTCTGGATGTACGCACGTTTGCATCCCGGCGGCAGGAAGCTTCGGTTCAACTTTCCCAGCGCCTCTCAAAGCCCACCACCGCATTCGTCCGCCTTACGTATCGCCGCGTCACTGTGAGTGATGTGGTGATCCCGACTTTGCTGGTACCCCAATTGTTGCAACCGGTACGCCTGGGAATCATCTCAGGAAACATCGCCCAGGACCGCCGCGACGATTCAGGCGATCCCCACCGTGGCATGTACAACACTGCCGACTTAAGTCTGGCGACCAAACTCCTCGGTTCGGAGAGAAACTTCGCTCGCGTCCTTTTGCGAAACGCGACCTATTACCGGCTCACCAAGACCCTGGTCCTGGCGCGTCAAACGCAGCTGGGCATCATATTGCCGTACTCGGCGCCCGCCGGACTCAGCGCACAGGAATCCGTTCCTTTGCCGGAGCGATTTTTCAGCGGAGGCGCCGATTCGCTTCGCGCATTCCCTTTTAACCAGGCCGGACCGCGGGATACAGGACAGCCGGTGGTTGCAGGCGGACCCGCGTCGCAGCCCACCGGCTTTCCGCTTGGCGGCAACGCGCTGCTGTTTAACAACATCGAGCTGCGCTTTCCCTTGCTGGGCACGAACATTGGCGGCGTTTTGTTCCACGACATGGGGAACGTATACAGCACACTGGGCGATATCTCTTTCCGCTTCAAGCAGCGCGATCTGAACGATTTCAATTACATGGTCCACGCAGCAGGCTTCGGCATCCGCTACCGCACTCCTGTCGGGCCGATTCGTCTGGATCTGGCGTACAGCATTAATCCTCCGTCGTACCTCGGCTTCGGCGGATCAGCCGACCAACTGTATCAATGCAATCCCAATCTTCCACCGGCGCAGTTGCCATCCTTCTGCCAGACCACACGGCAAAACGTCAGCCATTTCCAATTCTTCTTCTCCATAGGACAAACGTTTTGATACTTCTCCAAACGCTCGGCGCTCTGCACATCTGGTATCTGCTGGGGACTCCTGTGGTCATGGATCGCGTCGCCGTCGTAGTCGGAAGGCGCGTCGTAAAAAGCAGCGATATCGACCGGGATCTACGCGTCTCGCAGTTCCTGAATCGGGAACCGCTGAATCAAAGCGCCGATAGAAAGCGAAAAGTAGCAGAGCGGTTAATCGATCAGGAATTAATCCGGCAGGAGATGATCAGCGGCGGCTACCGCCAGCCCACCGATCAGGAAGCGAACGGCATTCTGCAACAACTGATACGCGATCGATTCAAGGGGTCGGAACCCCAACTGCGCGCCGCGTTGGCCCGTTACGGCCTCACCGAAGAGCAGCTCCGCCGCTATTTTCTTTGGCAGATGACCGTACTCCGTTTCATCGACGAGCGATTTCGCCCGGGAATCCTGGTTACGGATGAAGAAGTGCAAGCATACTACAACGAGCACCGGAGCGAGCTGGAGAAAGCTTACCCGCAAAACCATACTCTCGAGGCGCTGGACGCCAGGATTCACGAAATTATTGCGGGCGAGCGCGTCAATCGCAGTTTCGAGGAATGGCTGACCCAGACGCGCGGGCAAACCCGTATCGACTATCGCGAGGCAGCCTTTCACGAGGGACCATGACACTCAGCCGGCGTGGACGGATTCTGAGAAACATCGCCGCAGGGTTAGTCGCCCTGATCCTCGTTGCCGGAATCGCGGCGATTCTAACCGTACAGACTCAGTGGTTCCGTGATTTCGTACGCCAGAAAATCATCACGGCAACCGAGGAAGGTACGGGTGGAAAAGTCGAAATAGCTTCCTTCTCATTCGACTGGCGGGCGCTCGAAGCCAACGTAACGGGCTTCGTCATTCATGGCAAGGAGCCGCCCGGTGCGCTTCCCTTCGTTCGTGTTGCCCGTGTCCAAGTCAATCTGCGGCTGTTTACCAGTGTGCGGAGGATGCTCGACATCTCGTTTCTCGGAGTGGAGCGGCCCCAGGTGAACGTCCTGGTGCTGGCGGACGGCACCACCAATATTCCGCAGCCCGCGGAGAAATCGAAATCCAACACGACCATTCTCGATACCGTCGTCGATCTCGCAGTCGATTACTTCAGGATCAGCGATGGCGTTGTTGCATTTAACTCCAAAAAACAACCGGTCAACCTGAGCGCGCAAAACCTACGGGCACAGCTTTGGTTCAACCTCCTGACGCGAAGCTACAAAGGACAGCTATCGCTCCAACCGGTTTATGTTGCATCAGGCAGAAACACGCCAGTCGTGTTTACAGTCAATTTGCCGGTAACCCTCGAGCGCACTCGGGTCATCCTAGACGGAGCAAAAATCACCACGCCAGCGTCCCAGCTCACGATCAACGGCGCGCTGGAAGATCTAAACAATCCCAAAACAAATGCGCGAGTGGATGGACACATCGCATTGGTGGATCTGAAAAGCCTAGGCGATCTTCCAATCGACCTGAACGGGCGCAACCTGCCGTCGGTGATCAACTTGAACGGTAATGCTGCGATCGCAGGCGACCGGATCACGGTGAGCGAATTCCGCCTCGGCGTTGGAAAATCGAGCATTGAGGCCTCAGGAACGCTCAAAGATCCCCAAGGGAACGGCGCTCTAAATTTCAAGTCCAGCCTCGCATTGGATGAACTCGGACAGATGGCGAACACAACCGCGCGACCCGCCGGTGTTGCCGTAGCAAATGGAAAAGTGAAACTCGATGCAAGTAATAATTACCAGGTAACGGGAACAATTGACGGCCGTGATCTATCGTTCTCCCAGGGCACGCAGCGAATCCGGAATGTCGATGTCGCCGCCGCCCTCAGTCTCGACCCGCACAGATTGGACGTTAAGAGCCTGCGCATATCTGCCTTAGGCGGAAAGATCACCGGCGATGCCTCCCTCGAAGAGTTTGCACGTTACAACTTCAACGGGAACCTGGGCAATTTCAACCTTCAGACCGTCTCGCAAGCGCTCGGGCAGAAATCCCTGCCTTACAGTGGCGTGGTTTCCGGCCCCATTCAAGCTGAGGGCGACTTAAAATCCCCGGGCACGAAAAGCATCAAAGCCAATGCAAAGCTTGCCATTGCGCCGGGCCGTCCGGGTATACCAGTTTCCGGGCGGATCAACGCCGAATATAACGGAGCCACTGACAATATCAACGTCCTGGACTCCTACGTCGCGCTACCCAACTCACGCCTGAACGTCAGCGGGTCGTTGAACAACCGGCTGGACGTGGAGTTGACCACTAAGAACGTGAACGAACTCCTGGCAAGCCAGCCGCCAGGCAGCGACCCTCATATAGTCTTGAACGGCGGTCAGGCGCGATTCGCCGGCGCCGTGACAGGAAAGCTGACGGCTCCAAACATCGCGGGACATCTAGCGGTCGATCCGTTCAGCGTCCAAGGGAGGCGATTCGATTCCCTCGCTGCCGACATCGCCGCTGCGAAGAATCGCGCCAGTCTTTCAAACGGCGTTCTTCTGCGTGGCCCAATGCAAGCGCGGTTCAACGCTTCGGCGGGACTGCTCGATTGGTCTCCCAAACCGAACCAGCCACTCACCGCCAAGGTCAACATCCAAAACGGTGATTTGGCGGACGTGATGGTTTTGGCCGATCAACCTCCGGCCGGCTATTCGGGCGCTCTAACGCTCGACGGTAATGTGACCGGAACAATCGGGAATCCATCGGGCACCGTGAATCTTCAGGTCCTAAACGGCACCGTCAAAGAGCAGCCGTTCGATAGCCTCCAGGCCAAGCTGAACTTGTCCGATCAGCTAATCACGATTCCATCGGCATCAATGAGTTCCGGGACGGCCCACGTAAACCTGACGGCAGAGTTCCGGCATCCACGCGACAGTTTCAGCACTGGCCAATTGCATGCGCACGTGCAAAGTAACCAGGTCAATCTAGCGGAAATACGGCCGCTCCAACAGCAACGCCCGAACACGGCTGGAACGCTAAACCTGAACGCCGACGTGATCGGCAATGTAACCCAAAGAGACGTCAAGGGAAAAGACGAGACAGAGTTTCTGCTCAGCAGCGTCAACCTCGACGGTGGGGCGCGGAATCTCCAATTCGAAGGTCAGAATTATGGCGATGTCACAGCCAAGGCCACCACCACAGGGCAGACAGTCGCCTATAACCTGCAGTCCAACTTCGCCGGCTCCGCCATTCAAATGAACGGAAACACTCGATTGGTTCGCGACTATCCGACAACAGCGGACGCAAACATACACAATCTCCAAATTGAGCGGCTGCTCGTGCTGGCGAAGCGTACCGATATCCCGGCTCGCGGAAATCTCTCCGGCACTGCGCACGTTACCGGAACAATCTCCAACCCGGAGGGCGGCGTGGATCTCGACCTCGCGAACGCCGTTCTATACGAAGAACCAATCGACCACGTGCGCGCGCGAGCCAGTTACCAGAACGAACGTGTCGACATTCCCTCTTTGGAAGTTGACGCCGGGCCATCGCGAATCAACCTGACCGCGCGCTACGATCATCCTTCAGGCAACCTGAACGCCGGTGACCTCGAATTTCGCGTCAACAGCAATCGCATTGAGTTGGGTCGAATCCGCAACGTGCAGAAAATCCGGCCGGGCCTCGCCGGGTCGTTCCAAATCACATCATCAGGCGCCGCCAAGGTGCAGGAAGGAGCGCCACGGTTGCTGGTCCGCGATTTCAATGCCGACGTCGGCGCAACAGGGATCGCGGCACAAGGAACAAAATTCGGCGATCTCACACTGAAAGCCGCATCAAACGCAGGACGTTTGAACTTCACCTTGAATTCGAATCTGGCGGGCTCCTCCGTTCAAGCGCAGGGAAATGCTCAACTCACCGGCGATTACCCGATGAACGCCGAGATGAACTTCAGCAACGTGTTGTGGAGCAGGTTGCAGCCGCTGCTCGGACCTACCAACGGAGAACCGCTCGCTTTTGATGCCGCAGCCGAAGGACAGGTGACTGTCAACGGCCCCGTGATGAAGACAGACCAGCTCAACGGCTCGCTGCGGATCACCCAATTGCAATTGAAGTCCTTACCGGAACCCGGAACGAACGAAAAGCAGATCGTACTGAGCAATCAAGGACCAATTGCCGCCACTCTGGATCACGGCTCTCTGCGGATAGACAGCGCTCACCTCGCCGGTCCGCAAACGGACGTAACCGCGGCCGGAACCGCTTCGCTCGTCCAAACGCAGCAGCTCAATCTTAGTCTGAACGCTAAAACCGAACTCGGCCTGCTACGAAACTTCAGTCAGGATATTTATTCGTCGGGGAACGTCGTTCTAGCCGCCACCGTCCGCGGAACGCTGCCTAAACCCCTTGTAAATGGCCAGCTTGAGTTGAAGAACGCTTCCATCAACTATGTCGATTTCCCTAACGGCATCTCGAACGCCAACGGACAAATAATTTTCAACGGCAACACCGCGACGATCCGCAGTATGACCGCCGAGACCGGTGGCGGCAAGCTCGCGATGTCCGGCTTCGTAACGCTGGGCGATCCCATGCGGCTCGGATTGCGCGCGACCGCGAATGGGGTTCGCGTACGTACAGAGCAGGGCGTGAGCGTGATCGCCAACGGCGCCATTAACGTGACCGGCACACCACAGTCGAGCCTTGCCGCGGGCACAGTGATAATTACTCAGCTTACATATACGTCGCAGAGCGACATCGGCTCAATCCTGACTGCTTCGGCGCCGCCCGCCCAGGCTCCCGCCTCAGCCAATCCGCTGCTTGAGAATATGCGGCTGGATATACGGGTGCGGACGTCACGGGCGGCAACCATACAGGCATCCGTCGCCCAAAACGTGCAGCTCGACGCCGATCTCCGCGTTCGTGGCACAGCTGTCACCCCCGGAGTTCAAGGGTTCGCCACCATCACCGAGGGGAACCTCGTATTTTTTGGATCGCAATACCGCGTCAGTTCGGGCGTGATTTCGTTCTACAACCCGGTTCGCATCGAACCCATTCTCAATATTTCGCTAGAGACGCAGGCCAAAGGCGTAAATGTGGTGCTCACGGTCACGGGACCGATCGACAACATGAAGCTGAGCTACACATCGGATCCACCTTTGCAGTTCCAGGAAATTGTTGCACTGTTGGCGTCAGGCAAGACCCCAACTTCGGACCCGACATTGCTGGCGAATCAGCCTTCTCAGCCGCAGCAAAGCTACGAACAGATGGGCGAGTCCGCCATCGTCGGCAAAGCCCTCGCCGATCCGGTGGCCGGCCGTCTTCAGCGAGTCTTCGGTGTCAGCCAACTCAAAATCGACCCCTCGTTCACAAGCGGATCCGACTTACCGCAAGCCCGAGTCACGCTCCAGCAGCAGATCGCAAGCAATCTGACGTTTACTTATGTGACCGCACTGGACGATCCCAACACGCAGATCGTGCGAATCGAATGGGCATTCAGTCCACGCTGGTCCGCCCTTGCGAATCGGGACGAAAACGGGATATTCAGTATTAACTTTCTGTACAAGAAGCAGTTCCGCTAGTCTGATGTCTCCCCGAAGGTCGCAGCTGCAAATCAATGCCCCGTGCCGAGCCGCGCACGTAAGTAAGCGCAACGTACCACGGAAAGCCAGTAGACCATCAGCTCAATTTGACCTGAACGTCGGGATTGGTCCGGCTAGCACTCGGATCCACAATCGCCTTCCCAGGCGTCACAGGGCCCGGATGTATTTTCGCGGCGAAGTGAGAACCAAATGTCCGCGCGTATATCTTGGTAAATTCGGCCCCAAAGAAAAAGAGCTGAGCCGAGTAATACACCCACACCAATACGATCACCAGAGACCCGGCTGCGCCGTATGTCGAGCCGAAACTCGCCTTGCCAAGGTAGATTCCGATGATCTGCTTTCCAATTGTGAACAGTAACGAAGTAAATGATGCACCAACGACAACGTCGCTCCATTTCAACTGCACATCCGGCAAAAACTTGTAAATGGCCGCGAACAGAAAGGTCCCCACTAGAAAGGTCGTGAGGGCGATAGTACCCTGCAAGAATGATTCCGGTGCCGGCAGAATGGAACCGAAGAATGACCCCATGGCTGCGATCACCACATTCAACACCAGCGAGACAAGTAACAGGAAACCGATGGCTAAAATTAATCCGAAGGAGTAAAAACGCTCCTTCGCCAGGGTGAGAATCCCGCGGACGCACAAACTCGTTGCCGTCGCCGGTACATTCCAGATGGTATTGAGAGCGTCGCGAAGCTCTACCGCCACACTCGACGCCCCAAACCCCAGCGTTACGATACCAAAAACTGTAGCAAGCACACCCGCTCCAGGTTTATAGGCCGATTGAATCAAACTCTGGATCGCGAGCGCTCCTTCCTTTCCCACCAGACCCCGGATCTCCCATACCAGTTGGCCTTGAGCCGCCTTTTGGCCAAAGGCAAACGCGGCAATAGCGACCACCACCACGAGAAGAGGCGCCAGAGAAAGCAGCGTATAGAAAGTGAGCGCAGCAGCAAGTCGAGGCGCCTTATCCTCAACCCACGAATAGCCCGTTTGTTTTAAGAGCGTACCAACTTCCCGCGCACGCAGGCACGAAAACAGCCGGATGTGCCGCACCAGCTCGCGAACCGGGCGACTTTCTCCGCTGCTAGACGGATTCGACATGCTGGCTCAGCCTTGGGGCCGCTCCAGCAATCCCTGTTGCAATTGTGTTGCCGAACAGTCGGCAGAGCGGCCGTTACGGAAGAGGGCGTTTGAACGTTACCACTGCAGCCGCAAGCCGAGCATGAGATTCCTCGCGTTCTTGGCGGCAGTGACTTTACCGAATGTACTCGGCGTGGACTGGGTGAGCCCGACCGTGTTGAACTCCGTGTGGTTCCACGGATTGAAGGCGTCGGCACGAAATTGCAGGGTAGTTCGCTCCTTCAGCGTGAACGTTTTGTACATCGACATGTCCCAGTTGTTGGTACCCGGCATACTGATGAAATTCCGCGATGTCGTCGCAAACGTGCCGATGGTGGGCACAACGTAATTCGCCGGATTGAACCATTCGCCCACAGTGCGTTGGCTGCGGTCGAGGACCGGGCTGCCGACGACCTGCGGCCGCTGCCGTGACGTGGACCCTATTCCGGCCTGGTCGATGCCCAGCACCGGATCGATGGGAAGGCCGGTCTGTATGGTGACGATCGCCGAAAGCTGCCACCCGCCTAGAAGTTTGCCCGATAGCTTCTGGTGGTCGCGCATGAAGGGAAGTTCGTAGACGAAATAGGAGATGAAGTTGTGTTCGGCATCCATGCTCGAACGTCCCCACTCTGTGCTTGCGTTTTGAGTGTTGGCGTACCAGTTATAGATGTTGCCGGAGCAGCAATCGGTCGTGTCGAGCGCTTTCGACCACGTGTAGTCGGCCTTGAACATGAGCCCGTGGGACATGCGGCGGGTCAACTCCACCTGCAGCCCGTTGTACTTCGAAGCATAGCTCTGTTCACGGTTGCTGATGATGCCATACCCGAGGTAGGGCCGAAGCTGATTCGCGTTGAGCGTCTTATTGGCGATGCCCACATTGGGCAGAGGCTGGTTCAGGTCCTGAGTGCGCATGAGATGAACGCCGTGCGACCCGGCATAGCCGACTTCAAGCATCCAGTTGTTGCTCAGCTCGTGCTGAATGTTGAAGTTGTACTGCTCGGTATACGGTGTGTGCTGGTTGAGGTCGTTCGACCCCAGCGTGATAGGCACATCGAAGCCGAGAGTGTTGCCGGCGGCCGGATTGCTCAGACTGGTGTTGTAAATCAAGGCCTGTTGCTGGAACGGCGGATTGCCCGACATCAAGATGAACGCACCCAGGATCTCGCGGCTGTAAAAGATGCCATAGCCGCCGCGAATGGCCGTTTTGCCATCACCTCTTAAGTCGTAAGCGAAACTGACGCGGGGCGCGAAATTCTTCTTCGAATATTTCCAGAGGTTCGCCGGATTCACCAAGCCGTTCAGTTCGTTGCCGCTGCCGGGAATGATGTAGCCCTGCGCATTCACGGTCACCGCTTGCTTGGGATCGTAGTGGGCGGGATCGAACACGCGGTACTTTCCGTCGGTTTCGTAGGCCGGCAGAAACAGCGAGTAGCGCACACCGACGTTGATCATGAGTTTGCGCGACAACTTCCAGGAGTCGTCGACGTAGGCTTCGACGGCTTTGCGATTGTTGTCGTTGAAGGCGACAGTGTTCGACGTTGTGAACTGCGCAGCGCGCCCCAGCAGCAGATCGGCGAACGCGTCGTTGGTCTGCTTGCCGTCGAAAGTGAAGACTCCCCACACGTCGGTGACGGTAGGCTCGAATTTATGCTCGTAGGCGAAGTCGAATCCAGCCTTGATGGTGTGCGCGCCCTTGATCCAGGTGATGTTGTCCTTAATGTCGTAAATCGACTCGAAGTTGCTCCAGGGGGTTGATGGCGAGATACCCGTGTAATTCGTTAGCGATATTCCGGGCACGCGCTGCGGGATGGCCGAGAGATTCAAATTCGAAAGCGGATAGGTTTGAGAATTGACCGGAAAATAGAGAGGAATGTTGATTCCCGACGCCGGGCTCAAGCCGTTGGGAAAATACTGGAGGCGGTTGTGAACGCGCACAAAGTTAAAATCGTTGATCAGGTTGGCCTTGAATGCGGATGTCTGGTCGATCACCATGTGACTCACGCTCGTGACATCGTCGCGCTTCATGAAGTCAAAACCGGACTCGGTAGACACAAAATAGTTGTTGTCGCTGTGGTTGTCGGTGAACCGCCCCATGAGGCGATACTTGTCGCTGAAGTTGTGATCGATGCGCGCGGTGTACTGATACACGTTCTGAGCCTGCGGCTGGTTGACCGCATAATTGTCGCCGATGGAATCGCGGAAATTGGTCGCCGGATACTGTTTGGCGTATATCGCCGCGTTCGGGTCGATGCGCGACGAGGGAATGATGTTGCCCGGGAACGGATTATTGCCGTTGAGCGGGTCGATAATGTTCTTGCCTAGCCCGCTGAAATTTCCGGTGAGATAGGCCGCCTCGGGTAGCTTATCGAGAAACTGCGTTTGGGAGCGTAGCGGGTTCCAGTCGGCATTGACAAAGAAGAACGTCTTGTTCTTTCCGTTATAGATTTTAGGAATCACCACCGGCCCGCCAATGGTGAAGCCGAACTCGTTGTTCTTGAGCACCGGCAGCGTCGGCTGGAAATAACTCCGCGCGTTCATAGCGCTATTGCGCAGGAATTCATAGGCCGACCCATGAATCTGGTTCGTGCCGTTCTTGGTGATAACGTTAAACTGGCTTCCGCCGCCGGTGCCAAACTCGGCGCTGTAATTGCCGCGTATGGCACGGACCTCTTCGACAATCTCCATATTCGGCGCAAGCAGCACGCCCCAGTTTCCGCCCGTGTCGATGTCATAGCCTCCATCCAGAACCCACGCATTGTGGGTCGGACGAATGCCGTTAACGGACGTGTAGTTGGCTGTCGCGCTGGTCGGCGCGGTCGAGACGGCGCCGGGCATCAGCAGAGCGAACGGCAATACAGCGCGCGCCGTCGAAGGCAGGTTGATCAGTTGCGCGTTGGTTACTACGGCGCTGGTGGTTCCATTGGCCGTATTGACGTTAACCAATTCGGCGCTCACCGTCATCGTGTCCGATGTCTGCCCGACTTCGAGGCTGAAATCGACGCGCCGCTTGTCGTTAACAAGCAGCGTAACGTCCGTGAAGGTGGCTTTTTTGAAGCCCACGGCTTGAGCCGACACCGAATAGTTGCCGATTGGAATGAGCGTCAGAGAAAACGCCCCCGACCCATCGGAAACGGTCTGATAATCGCGGCCGGTGTCGACGTTGTGCAGCACGACAGCCGCGTTAGGAATAACGGCAGACGAAGAGTCCTGCACGGTTCCGTAGATGCCTGCGGTCACCTCCTGCGCATTCAGGTTGCAAGTCGCAAAAACCGCTAGAAAGACAAAAGCTGCGTATCGCATGTTCCCCCTCCCCCAGGTATAAGAACCAACGACTATCTAATTGCCCTTATGAAAGCCCGATCACAGCAAGGGGAAGCGAGCGCACATTGTTCTGATAAGTTTCACCCGTTCTCGCGCCGCATGTCAAGCGGATATTTCAAGTCACGATCCAGGAGTTCAGCAGGACAGAACGTCGCGTAGTCCAGGGTAGTGGTCCTAGGTTGTGTTGGTTAAATATTCAGTCGGCTGGGTGCGCGGCCAGCACAGGGGAAAACTATGGTAGCGTTGCTGAATGGATTTTGCGCTCATTGTTCCGCTGGTGGTTTCCTCGATTGAGCGTTTATGGGATTCCAGCGGAATTTTAAGTGGAAAGTCTAACGAATGGGCGTTAAACTTGGGCCATGCCACAGGCTAACAGACTCAACCTTCCAACCGCTCCAGTCAAGCAACAGATTGCAAGCAAGGCTGAGTGGAATGAGTCACGGCTTCCACAGCAAGCGGACTTTTTCACGCTGGGCTACAGCGGAAGAAAAACTGAAGAGATTCTGGATTTACTCAAACAACACGGTGTACGAACCCTCTTGGATATTCGCCAGAACGCCGTTAGTATGTATCGTCCAGAACTCAGCAAGGGTAACCTCGCCCAATTACTGGATGACAACGGTATGTGTTACGCCCATTTACCTGAGCTTGGCGTTCCACGGGACATTCGGGCGAAAGCCATTGAAACAGGAAGCCGAGAGGTAATTTGGACATGGTATGACGAAAATGTTGTGGCCTCCTTCCTGAATCTTCACAGCTTCCTTAATGGATTTGAGCATCCAGTCGCGCTCATGTGCACAGAGATCGATCCTCATGAATGCCACCGCCACCGACTTTCGCTGGCACTCGAAGGCATGGGACTTAACAGCTTCGATCTCTAGCGCGATGCCACTGGAGGAAACTAAACGAGCGCTGATAGTTGCCCGCACCTATCCGGTTCCCGTGCCGCAAAGCGTAGAATCGTCTTGCACCGCAGCCATCACGGAAACGGGCGAGTGGCTGCGGCTATTTCCGGTCCCCTGGCGGCTACTGCCAAGCGATCAGAGGTTCCGAAAGTATCAATGGATTGAAGCAAGGGTAACGAAGGCTACGGACGATGCTCGCCTTGAAAGCTTCAAATTAACGGCAGATGGCATTCGTGTCCTTTCGGAGCCACTACCTAGCAAGAATTATTGGCAAGCGAAGAAGGATATAGTTTTCCCGTTGCGAGCACACAGTTTGTGTAGTCTCGTTAAAATGCGGGATGAGCAGCAACACCCGACTTTGGGAATGTTTCGCCCCGGCATGATCAAGAGGCTAAGGATAGCGCCACTGGCCCCGGAATGGTCGCGGGGTGAGCTTGAGTTACTGAGCCAGACTCACCTTTTTATTGAATCACCCAGCGTGAGGCTCGAAAAAATACCGTTTCGCTTCTACTACGAATTTTCTTGCGATGAGCCTGACTGCAGGGGCCACAATTTGATGTGCACAGATTGGGAAATGGGCGAATCCTATAGGCGATGGCGATCCGAATACGGGGAAGCGTGGGAAGAGAAGTTTAGAGAGCGGTACCAGCTGGAAATGATTAACAAATACGAAACTCACTTCTACGTCGGCACGGTTGCAGCCCACCCGAACAGATGGATTATTATCGGCTTATTTTATCCGCAACGCCCACCCGAAAGCGCCCAATCGCTCCTCTTTGCTTAGCCTTCCCGACCAACACAACGTGGGACCACTTCCTAGTCTAGCCAGGGGATCTTTGTTTTCCTTGCCATCTCACCTACTATCGGGTTCTCCGCGTGATCGCGTTAGTTCACCGGGTTTCGGCTAAGAACGGCGTTACTCCACGCGCAACGCTTCGAGCGGCGAAATCCAGCTTGCCCGGAGCGCTGGAATCAACGACGCCGCCAATGCCGACAATCCCAGCGCCACGACGGCCGTTAACATCACCACGGGGTTGTACGGATTTAAGCCGTAAAGTTGATTGCCCAGGAATCGCCCCGCCGCAAACGTCAACGGCGCCCCAATCAATAATCCAAAGAGAATCATCCCCAATGCGCCTCGCACTACCAGCCGGACAACCTGGCCGCGATTTGCGCCGAGCGCCATTCGCACGCCTATCTCGTTGGTGCGGCACCCGGCGTTGTAAGCAGTCACTCCATACAGCCCGACACAGGACAAGACGAGCGAGAGGATTCCGAAAAAAGAGGTGAGCCGTGCAATCAGCCGTTGTTGCCTGAACTGGCCGGCTACTTGCTCTTTCAGAGTGCGAATTGAAATGACCGGCAGGTTGGGGTCTATCGAAGCCATGGCCTGCCGGAGCTGCGCGAAGGACAGGCTGGCTCCCGGCTGGGTCACGATGACGATGTCATGCATGAAATGCGAGCCCGGATTGAGATCCTTGGCCTCGGCTTTCGATGAAAGGTCGTGCTGCGCTTCGGGCAGAAAAAAGAATGGGCCGACTGGCTTGTCGAGTTGGAACGACAAATAGCGGGCGTCTTTGGCGATGCCCACAATCTCGTATTCGCGCTCAGATCCGATATCGTGCTGGCCGAAGTGCTTTCCGATGGGATCTTCATCCCTGAAAAACTTTCGCGCGAATGCTTCATTGATGACGGCCACGTGCCGCGAAGAGGCCGTATCCTGCTCGGAGATGCCGCGCCCTTTGACGACTGAATTTCCGATCGCGCCGAAGTAGCCCGCTGTGACTCGATCCCAGAAGACAAGGTTGTCGTCACTGGGTCCGGGAGGAGGATGCCCATCCACCACGACGTTAGCGCCCCAAGCATTGCCGCCCAGCGGCGAGTATATGCAGAGAGCCACTGCCGATACGCCAGGAATGCCCGATAGCGAATCTTGGATGCGCCGGTAGAGGGGCGTGAGTTGCTGAGACCGGTATCCGGCCAGCCTTGGCTCGATGTTCGTTATCAAGCGCCGGTCCTGATCGAATCCGAAATCCTGACTTTCCAGGTGGTGTAGCGCGGTGGTGAGCAGGCCTGACGCTGATAACAACACGAGCGAGAGCGCAGCCTGGAACACTACGAGTGTCTTCCTTGGGAGCGAGCCCGCGCGGGCGGTGGAGCGGTTGGTTCCTCGAAGCGCTTCCATCGGATCTACCCTGGTGGCCATCCATGCGGGAGCGATGCCGAAGGCAACTCCCGCGATCAATGAGACGCCGAAGGCGAATAGCAGTACCGGCATGGAAGGCGACGCGTCGATGGGTATGCCTGCCATATTGCCAACTCTCGGGAATGCATACTGCAAAATAAGACGCGTGCCTGCGAATGCGATTGCCAGACCGGCCGTGCCGCCTAGAAGCGAGAGCAAAATGCTTTCGGTGAGGGCCTGCCGGACAACTCGCGGCGCTTGCGCCCCCAGAGCCATGCTCAAGGATATTTGCCTGCGCCGTTCCATGCCTCGAACGAGCATGAGATTCGCGACATTGGCGCAGACGATCAGCAGCACAAAGCCGGTAACCATCATCAGGATCTGAAGCCAGTGTTCGTACTCATCGCGCATGCCGGTGATGCCCGAGCCTCCGGGTCTGAGGAACAGGGTCTGCTGGGGAAATTTTGCGCGCTCGTTGGCGCTCATGTCGCCCCAGTGCGAGAGGAGCCACTGCTTGAGTCCGACGCGCATTTGAGCTTCTATGGACGTGGGGCTGGCACCTGGCTCGATGCGGCCGATCAATTCCAACCAATGGTTGCTGGGCGTGTTCAGATCGCCTTCCAGGAGCGGTTCCGTGTTCAGAGGTAGAAAAAAATCGGGTGGATTGTTGCGCAGAGTGTCACCGAAGAAACCCGGGGGAGTGATTCCCACTACGGTAAACGGCTTGCCATCGAGATCGAAGGTGCTGCCGATGACGGATGGGTCCGACCCGTACCTTTCCTGCCATAGGCGATAGCTCATGACAGCGGTTGGCGGGGCGCCGGCTTGATCGTCCGTGGGCGTGAGCGCGCGTCCGGCATGCGCTCCGATTCCGAACATGGTGAAGTAATTGCCCGATACGAATTCTCCCGGATAGCTTTGGGCCGGTTCGGCGCCGCCCGCGCGCCGGACGCCAAAGAGCGGCTCGACCGACGAGAACGCTGCCAGTTCGGCAAAACCTTTCGTGTTGCCACGAAGGTGTTTGTACAAATCGTAGGAGACGAGGGAAAATTCTTTGTCTTGACTGTACCCGCCCCAGTAGCAGCAACGCGCTTCTTTCCCCAGGCGGTAGAGTTCACTGGGATTGGCCACTACCAGGGACTTCACGATCACCGCGTAGACGAGAGTGAAGATCGACGTGGTCGCTCCGATGCCCAGCGCGAGGGTGAGGACCGTGGTGATGGTGAACGCCGGGGCGCGCCGCAAACGGCGTAGTGCGTGGCGCGTGTCTTGGATTAGTGTTTCCATGAACGGTAGTCCCCTTTGGTCTCGATAGCTTTCCTTTGTTGCTTCCACCGCTCCGAATTTCAGTACGGCCTGACGCCGCGCTTCGACGGGTGATAGGCCGGTTCGAATATTTTCGTCGGTTTGAAGAGCGAGGTGTTCTTCAATTTCCGCTTGCAATCGCTTTTCGTCCTGCCGCGCGGTTGCACGGGAACTCAGCCGTTTGAAGAATCGCTTCAGCGCTCTCATTCCAGATCTTCTGCTTTTGCTGCGAAGAATCGCCCGATGATGGCCGCTGTCTGTTCCCAACCTTGCGTCTCGGCCTGCAATTGTTTGCGTCCGTTGCGTGTCAGCCGATAGAAGCGCGCTTTTCGGTTATTCTCGGATGCGCCCCATTCGGAGGCGATGGAACCGTCCTGCTCCAGCTTTAGTAGGACGGGATATAGCGTGCCTTGATTTACGGTGAGGAGATCGCCGCTGATTTGCTCGATACGCCGGGCGATTCCATAGCCGTGAAGCGGTCCCAGGACGTCAAGTGTTTTTAGGACCATTAACGCTAGCGTGCCCTGCAGGACGTCGGTTTTCTCTTTCATGTGGCCTATTGGGTTTCCCACAGGAAGTATTGCACGATCCCATTGGGAAAACAACAGGTGGTGGCTCGCAGGCGCTAAGCCGCTAAGGTGGCGCTTCGTTTTCTTATCAAAACCAATATCAGGCTTGCGCCTATCAACGCTTCTGCCGACGGTTCGGGGACTGGGGTCTCGATGAAGTTCAGCACGGCCAAGCCGTTTCCCCCATTGGCACTATAGGCGCCGCCGGCTCCGATCCCGGACTGATAAGCCGGATCATTGGCGTTCGCGGGCAGTGCCCCGCTTTGGGCCCCATTGCTGCCCGACAGAGTGCTGGCGCTCGAAACGCCGGGGCCGCCGATATACGAAGAGCCGCCTCCTCCAGAGCCGACGGTGCCACCCACGGCAACGCCGTTCCCAGCCGCACCTCCGGCGCCCCCGTAGTAGCCACCACCGCCGCCCCCGCCGCCCTCAAATAGGTCGCCATTTCCGCCAAAGCCAAAGCCGCCATGGCAGCCCGGGCAAGTGAAGATCCCGGCCCCGGGGTTGTGGCCGCCGGCAGTCTGGCTTCCACCACTCCCGCCCGGAAGGCCGACACCATCTGACCCAGTCAATCCGCCGCCTGCTCCTCCCGGATAGCCGGTCCCGGCGCCGCCACCGCCGCCCGCTGCGTCGAGCAACAGGGTGCTCCCCAGCAGAATTGAAGTAGCTCCGCCTCCGGAGCCACCCCAGCCGATAGTGCCATTTTGGAAGAAGGCACCGGTGCCGGCACCCCCGCCTCCAAACCCGCCGAGAACTGCGGCCGAGCCAAACGATGCATGCCCACCCCCGGCCACGTTGAACGTGAGAGCTTCGTTCGGAGTGACACTGAGCAGTGCGGTCACGTAGCCCCCGGCTCCGCCGTTACTCCCGCCACCGCCGCCCCACAGCTTCACTTCGATACTGAAGACGTCCGCCGGAACAATGAAGCTCTGGGACGACCCGATGTCCAGAGTGCCGCCAGACACACTGCGGGGCTCCAAACCAGAGCATTCTGAATGGGCATGGGTAACAACTATAGACTAATTCGTCAAAAAAACAAATGGGCCGAATATCGGAGGCGGTACTCAATGCCGCAATGCGCGGACCGGGTCGGTTCGCGCGGCGCGCCAGGCGGGGAAGAAACATGCCGCCAGCGCCGCGAGGGCCATGACCACGAAGGAGAGTCCGAACGCCAGCGGATCATGCGGGCTTACCTGGTAGAGCAGGTTTTCCATCAGGCGCGTCAAGAAGAGTGCGGCGGCGCCGCCGAGCACAACGCCACCGGCCGTTAACGCGAGGCCGTGGGACATTACGAGCCGCAATAGATTGGATGTGCCGGCGCCCAACGCCATCCGCAGTCCCAACTCCCGCGTCCTCTGCGAAACTGCGTACGACATTACACCGTACAGCCCAATGGCGGCGAGCAGCAACGCTAGTCCGCCGAACACGCCGAGCATCATGACCGCGATGCGCTGCACAGCAGTCGTCCGGTCCACCTGTTCCTGCATCGTAATTACTTCGCCTGGCGCAAGATTCGGGTCAAGCGCGTGGATCTCGCGGACTAATGATTTCGTCATGACTTCCGGTGCGAGCGATGTCCGGATATTCAGGTTCTGGCCGTTGGAATTCTGGCGCATCGCCACGTAGAAGAATGGTTTCGACACCTCTGCCAAGTTACGGTATTTTGACATTGCGACTGTGCCCACCACCTGCATCCAACGTCCTTTCACTTGTAGGCGGCTGCCCACCGGACTACGCCCGCGCCAGTATTGAGCCGCCATCGCCTCGTTCACGACGGCGACCAGCGGCGCGGTTTCCTTGTCCGCGCGGGTGAACTCGCGGCCCTCCACCAACCGGATGCCCATGGTAGCGAAATACCCAGGCCCAACCTCGTTGTAGTCCACGGTGGGCTCCTCTTCCGGCGCGGTCTCATAGCCGTCGACTGCGATGGGAGCGGAAGAATAACCGATATAGCCGAACGGCGTCACTCGCGCGAACGCTATCGATTGCACGCCTCCGAGCGACTGCAAGCGATCGGTTAATGCGTCCTGAAAAATCCGGGCGCCTTGCAAATCGTAGCCCGCGGCGGTCAAATCCACCGAGGTGGTCAGCACGCCATGAGTGGTGAACCCCGGGCTCGTGTTTTGAATAGCGCCAAGGCTCTTGAGCAGAAGACATGCGCCCACGAGGAGAACGAAACTCAGGGATACCTGCACCACGATCAGGCCCGCGCGAAGTACGGCTCGCCGGCTTCCGCCCACGACACCGCCCGATTCGGCCTTTAGCGCGGAGACCAGATCGATGTGGCGGCCCTGCATTGCGGGTACCAGTCCGAAGAAGACAGCCGAGATCATACAAACGCCCGCGCTCAAGACCAGCACGCGCCAATCGATCTCGCCGGGAAGTCTCATCATCACACCGCCACGCGGCGGGAGTAGTAGAGGGAGCAGGTTGCGGCACCAGTAGGCGAG
Source organism: Bryobacteraceae bacterium (assembly GCA_963770345.1). GTDB lineage: Bacteria > Acidobacteriota > Terriglobia > Bryobacterales > Bryobacteraceae > CAVYPH01. Next base: position 353,768 of record CAVYPH010000007.1, read on the forward strand.
CAGGAATCCACATGCGGCCGCGATTGCCGACAGGATCATTCCCTCGGTGAGCAGTTGTCTCAGCAGCCGGCCGCGTCCGGCGCCGACCGCGAGCCGCACAGTCATTTCATGCCGCCGCCCGAATGCCTTCACGAGCAGCAGATTTCCGACATTCGCGCACGCGATCAAGAGCACGAAACACACCACCGCCAGCGCGACGGAGAGCATCGGGAAGAGGGTGCCCGCGTTGTTGAAGGGGGTCTTCCACAAGGGGAACAGCTTGATGCCGCAGCCGCGGTTTGTGGCCGGATAATCGTTCTCCAATCGGCTCGCCACGGCGGATATCTCCGCTTGCGCCTGCTCCGGAGTCACGCCCGGCTTGAGCCTCACGAAACCCTCAATCCAGCGCGCGCCGCGGTCGTCGAGTTTGTATCCGCCGGGGGAGAATTTTTCCTGCATGGATACAGGAACCCAGAACTGCATCGCCCACCCGACGAACGTTCCGTAGAAGCCTTCCGGCGCGACGCCGATGATCGTGTGCGGCATGCCGTTGAGCATCTGCGTTCTGCCGATGATCGCCGGATCGCCATGGAAGCGCTCTTTCCACATCTGATAGCTGATCACCGTCACGGGATGAGCATTGCGGCCGGTGTTTTCGGCGGGTTCGAACCCCCGCCCGAGGATGGGGCGGACTCCCAGCGCATCGAAATAGTTGGCCGAAACAACGCTCCCAGTCGTACGGTCGGCCCGGTCGCCGATGGCCAGCGTGACGCTCGTGATTCGATCCACGATGAAGGCATCAGTAAGGTTGCAGTTCTTCTGAAGATCCTGGAAATCCGGCCAGGATACATCGGTGGAGTTGCCAGGCGCACCGGCCACGCCGCGATAAGTTCCGGCCACCGCCATCATTCGCTCCTGATGGGCTACCGCTGGAAACGGACGAAGCAGAACACCCTCGATCCAACTGAACACGGCGGTGGTTGCGCCGATCCCGAGAGTCAGGCAAAGGATGGCGAGCATCGAAGTGCCCGGATTGCGCCGGAGCATGCGGAGACCGAAGCGCAAATCCTGCCAGAACACCTGGAAAAACGGCAGCGAATGAGCTTCCCTGTAGATTTCTTTCACCTGGGCTACCCCGCCGAAACGACGCCGGGCGGCCGCCCACGCCTCGTCTGAACTCATGCCTCTCCGGAGATTTTCAGCGACTTCGTTTTGCAGATGGAAATCGAATTCCTCGCTCATGTCGCGCTCCAGGCGTCCTTTTCGAAAGAGACCGGAGAGGCGGCTCAAGAACACACGGATTGCTGTCATACCGATTCCTTTGATGGCTTGATAAAACGGCCGAGAATATCAGAGATCCTCTCCCAGTTCCTGGCTTCAGCGGCGAGTTGCTTCTTGCCGGCCCGCGTGATGGAGTAGAACCTGGCGCGGCGGTTACTATCGGATACGCCCCACTTCGAGGCGATCCATCCCATCTGTTCGAGGCGCAGGAGCGATGGGTAGAGCGTACCTTGATTCAGCGCCAGCGCATCCCCGCTGATCTGCTCGATGCGCCGGGCGATTCCCCACCCGTGTTGCGGGCCCAACGTGTCCAAGGTGCGAAGCACCATAAGCGCAAGGGAGCCGTGGAGGACGTCTGACTTCTCGATGGCCATAGAAACTGACCTTTTGGTAGCCTACAGGAGTTTATAACGGGCGCACGTCTCGCGTCAATGCATCAAGGATTCGCCACGGCAATGGTTACTTTGTCACTCGTACGAATGCCACCAAGGTCGATTTGAAGCGGAACCACTCCAGCGGGAATATTTGGGATCACCACATTGAGCTGATTCACGCCCACAAACTGTGGCGATAACCCAGAGAAAGAGACGGTAGCCGAAGTCCCTCCAATCAGAACCGTTGGATTGAGAATCGTGCGGCGAAGAGTATCGCTCGCCGCCGCACCGGTAGATATGGTGGGAAGCACCAGGCCAAGACCAGTGGCCAGAACGATGACGGTGTCGCCGACCTTGGCAGGACGCGTAGGAAATCCGGGAACGGATCCGCTGGCAGCAGCGAGCGATCCGTCCGCATTGATCGCGATCGCCGGTCCCCCGCCGAATTGCGTGCTGAAGACTCCCGGCGAAACGCCGCCAAGCATAGCTGAGAACCTCGCCGAGGGCACGCCGTTCACGGTCACAACGATATCCGCTGCGCCGAATTGGATAGTCCAGGGGACCTGGAAATTGATCTGGTTGGGCGAGACGAACAGCAGCGCGGCGGGAATCCCCTGCACCGTTAACGACACACCACCTAAAGAAAACGGCAGAGGAATTGTCGAGGCCGGCACATTCGAGGAGGCAAGCCCCGAGCCGAACAGGGACGCCAAACAACCGGAGGTCAAGGCTTGCGAGGAAGCGAACGACGCGCCGTTGGTAGCGGCAGCAACGACAGGAGGGGCTGCGGCCGCCGCTGCGACCTTCCGGACCTTAGCAAAGCTATTGTCGACTAAATAAACATTGCCCGCTGCGTCTACCGCGACCCCCTCGACAGCGCCCAGGGCGGCGCTGGTTGCGGGAACTCCTTCGGGATTTAGATTTGTACCGCCGCCGGCAACCGTCGTCACCTTGCCCGAGAGATCAAGCTTATGAAGACAGTCCGCCGATTGATCGGCAATGAAGAGATTCCCCGAGCTATCCACCGCCAAACCCACCGCGTTGCCAATATCCGCGGCCGCGGCGGCAGCGCTAGTGGAGGGGCAGGAACCAAACCCGCCGTGGAGGATAGAACGGATAGTTCCCGACGTGTCAACCTTCTGATCGCGTGGTTGCCCACGTCGGCAATGTAAATGTTTCCCGCGCTATCGACGGCCACGTCACTGGGATTTGCCAGTTGGGCGTTGAGGGCGGGTCCGCCGTCGCCTAAGGTGAAACCGTTGCCACGGCCTACTACGGTGGTGATGACACCTGCTGTATGGGTGTGCGACTCACAAGGTGTGATCCGGCAGTTTTCTTTTTTTGTAGTTAGAATCCTAACGTATGAATACGTTAGGATTAGACATGCCTTTGCCTGACTCCCTCGCCACCCTCGAACAGCAACGTTCCGGCATTCTCATGCAGATCCTGGAACTGGGTGATTTTCGCAGCGGCTCCATCACCGCCATCAACGGCCGTTGCGGAAAGCCAAACTGTCGTTGTCATCAACCCAACCAACCCGGTCACGGCCCGAACTTCCGTCTGACCCGCAAGATCAACGGAAAGTCCGTCAGCGAATCCTTTTCTTCCGCGGTGGAACTGCGTAAGGCGCAGCGTGAGGTGGAGGCTTTTCATCGTTTCCGGCTACTTAGTCAGGAACTGTTGGAGATCAATGAGAAGATCTGCCGGGTACGCCCGGTCGCCGATACTGTCTCGCCGGAGGAAAAAAAACGGCGGAAGCCATCCGGCAGGAAGTCGCGCGCGAAGTAAACCAACTGTTGCGCGTTGTCTTCAACGGCCGCCGTCAGTCGGGGCACCTGGACCTGGAAGCCACCGAGATGGCCGTGCGGTCGGTCATGCATCAGGCTGGGGCGGCTGTGTTGACCAGATTGCTGTGCTTCGCCTCCCCAGCCGCCGACCAGCGGACTATCCCTTGTGCTTGCGGCCGCCAGGCTCATTACCGGGAACTACGATCCAAGCCGGTCCTGACGGTGGTGGGCAAGGTGGAAATATCGCGGCCCTATTATCTGTGCTCGCATTGCCATACCGGCCGGTTTCCCGCCGATATCGAGCTGGACGTCGAGAATACGGAGTTCTCTCCCGGGGTACGCCGCATGGAAGCGATGGTGGGCCAGGAGGCGCCCTTCGATCACGGCCGCGAGCAGATGAAGGTTCTGGCCGGCCTGGAAGTGACCGCCAAGTCGGTGGAGCGTACGGCGGAGGCGATTGGCGCCGATATCGCGCAAGGTGAGCAGCAGGAGATCCGGCAAGCCGTCCAACTGGACCTGCCCGTCATTATCGGTGAGCCGATTCGCATTCTGTATGTGCAGATGGATGGGACGGGCGTACCGGTGGTGAAGAAAGAGACGGAGGGGCGGAAAGGTAAGACCGACCCCCAGCCGGCACACACGCGTGAAGTCAAGCTGGGATGCGTATTCACCCAGACCACGTGGGATCAGGAGGGCTATGCCATCCGCGATCCCGATTCGACCACCTACTCCAGCGCCATCGAGACCGCCGAAGAATTTGGAAAGCGAATTTACGTGGAAGCCTGGAAGCGCGGCTGGAGCCGAGCGCAAAAGAAAGTCGTCATAGGCGACGGGGCAGAATGGATCTGGAATCTTACCGATCAGCATTTTCCCGGCGCCGTGCAGATCGTCGACCTTTATCACGCGCGCCAGCACCTCTGGGAGTTGGCTCGCAGGCTGCACCCCAACGACCCGCTGAGCCAGAAAGCCTGGATGAAAGTCCACCAAAAGCGCCTGCTCGACAAGGGGAAAATCGAAAAGCTGGTTCTCTCGCTGCGCTCCACCGAATCAACTAACACGGAAGTTCTGGAAAAAATTCGCACCGAAGCGGACTACTTTGAGCGAAATGCCAAACGCATGCGCTACCCAAAGTTCCGCCGTCAGCATCTCTTCGTCGGCTCTGGTGTCATCGAAGCGGGTTGCAAGACGGTGATCGGCTCTCGTCTCAAAAAGTCCGGCATGTTCTGGACCGTCCGAGGCGCAAACGCGATCATCGCTCTACGATGCTGCCACCTCAACGGCCGGCTTTGAGGATTACTGGGAGGCACGCCGAACCGCTTGACATTCACTTCTATGTCGCCCACCCCTGCTGTATCCACCTTGCGGATGCGACCGTTTCCTGTATCCGCTATATAGAGATTTCCGGCGTTGTCCAGAGCGATACCGTACGGGCTGCTGAGGTCAGCAGCCGTGGCCGCACCTCCGTCGCCTGAGAATCCCGACTGTCCTAAACTTCCTTTTCCGGCGACAGTGGTGATCACGCCAGCTTTATCGATCTTGCGAATCCGGTTGTCGCCACAATCCGTCATATAAACATTCCCGGCATTATCGGCAGCCACACCCTGATGCTGCGCCGTTCCGCAAAGAAAGAATCCAGCGCTGGTAGCCGGTCCGCCATCGCCTGAAAAGCCAATCGTTCCGGTACCCGCGACGGTGGTAATCAATCCTTGGGCCAGACAAAGCACCGGCGCAACGAACACAACAATGGTCTTGAAGATGGACCTCATAATTCTCCTGAACGATTACGGCGAGTCGCCCTTAGTCGATTCCGCAGCGATGATGGCATTCAGGCGCCGGAAAAGAATATTGCGCGGATTCCACTTCAGGTACCGTTCGGCCGTCTCACGCATCTCGCCAATTCTGTGCTGCCCATCATACAGCGTCCACAACTCCAAGTAAGCGCGTTTGAACGAAGGATCCAGACGAATCGCGGCCGTGTACTGCCGCTCGGCGCCGGAAGCATCGCCCGATAGCGCGAGAGCTTTTCCGAAAGCAAGCGCCCGATCCGCGCTGTCCGGCTGCTTCTCCGCGGCCTTGCGGCAGCGATCCACCGTCGCCCTCGTACTGACTCGGTCGAGCATAGCGTCGCAAGAGGCAGCCAGCAGAGCGGGATCATCCGCCAGTTGCGCCGCAGGAAAGGATTCGAGCTGACGAAGCGCGTCCTCGACAATCGAGCGCATGCCCTGTTTTGAGCCGGCGATCAACCCGGCGAGAATCAGGTCGCGCTGCCGGAATTCGCCTGGCGGCGGAACCCAAGGCGCGAGCATCACAGACCCTACCTCCGCACTCTTGATCCCAACCACTGGACGTCGAACAATACGGTGATCGGTAACGGCCACATGAGCGTACTCGCTGGAAAGCCGCGGCATGTGACAGCTCACGCACTCCTGCGGCGCATTCGGATGGGCCGCCTTGGACAGCGTCGCGTGGCACGAAGAGCAGACCTCGCGTATCTCGCGGCGCCGTTCGATGTGCGAGCCATGCGACTGATGACAGGTTCCGCACCACAGTCCTGCGCCGCTCTTGGACGCGCACCGGCTTTGCGCCAACTGCTCCACCTGGCTGACAGCTTTGACTTCATGGCCGCTCCGATTCAGCACGTAAACAGCGGCCGTCCGCTCAAAGTTCTCGCCAGGATGGAAATCCCCCCAATTCTTTCCGGGGTTCAGAACGCGTACCGCGCCCTCGAGATGACACTGTTCGCAGACGCTCTCTCGAGCCCGCGCAGGCAGCTTCGAGGGATTGACAATATTGCTCGCCGACGGTTTCCGGACGTGATCTTCCGAAGGCCCATGGCACCGCTCGCAGGTGATGCCCGTCAGCAAGGTACTAACAGGCCGCCGCCCGTCGCTCCCGGAGAATTTCGCCGAGCCCGCGTGGCAAAAAAGGCACGTCTCGGTAATCGGTCGATCAAAATCGATCGCCGGCGCGCGTGCATATCCCGGTGAAACATCCCATCCGGAAGAACGGAACCAGGTGACCGGAGACTCGAATAAATAACCGTTCACCTCCGTGATATAGCTGTGAGCAAGTATGCCGGCGCCGATCTGATAATTGATCGCATACTCGGCCGTCACACCGCCCTCCGAAAGGCGATGAATCATTCTGGAGCCCGAATCAACGACGACGGAACTCTCCGACAATTTATGAAGGATACGCCCCGCGGGTACAGGAGCGGGAGGCCCCAGCGAATTCCCCATCGGAGACTGAGAATAAAGAGCTGATTCCTTGGGATGGCACGTGGCGCAGACTACAGCGCTCCGGCCCAAACCCGGAAACAGAAGAATTGCAAAGGCCACCCAACACAACCGATGATCGAACCCTCGCAAAGCAGTCGCTCCCGTGATAGTCAGAGCGAATTGTAGCGTATCTGAACGCAACCATGACGTCTCGTCATTCCCGGGCATTCAATCAATACTATCCGCGAATTGCAAAATCGTAACGTATCTGAATACGACCGCGACGTCAATGCAAGCCGAGCCGCGCACGTAAGTAAGCGTAACGTACACCAGACACTACGAATGCCTCGCAACATAAATCAACACACCAAAAATCACCACCGGAATCACCGCCACAGTCGAATAGAACAACACGCGCCTGGCCAGTGGCTCCTGCCGCAAACTCCAATCGCTTAGCTCAGTCCGTTCCGCCACGCCCACCTGCTCCGGATGTTCCAAATCCCACGCGAACTCCCGCGCGCTCGCATACCTGTTGCTAGGATTCCGCTCCAAAGCCCGATAAATAATCTCCTGCAGCTCCGGCGAGATCTCCGCATCGATTTCGCGCGGTGGAATCGGGTTATTAAAAAGCCGGTCATTCATGATCGCCATCGGATTCGGTCCACGAAACGGCGTCCGTCCCGTCACCATTTCATACAGCATCACGCCAACCGCGTAAAGATCGCTGCGCTCGTCGTCCCGTTTGCCATGTATCTGTTCGGGAGAAATATAATCCGGGGTCCCCATCAGTTGTGAAAACTTTCCAAAGGTCAACCGCGACGCGCCCGCCTTCGCCGCGATCCCAAAATCGATCAGCTTAATGCGGTCTTCGCTGTCGATCATAATATTCTCCGGCTTCAAATCGCGATGCACTACGCCGTGCCCGTGTATATATTCAAGCGCCTCGCAGATACGAACCGCGATCCGCATAGCTCGCTCCGGCGAAAGCTTCTTCCGTTCGATCAGAAGCTGTCGCAGCAGCCGTCCATCCACCCACTCCATCGCCATGTAGACCCGGCTCTGCTTGTCCTCGGGCAGAACCTTCACCACGCCAGGGTGATCCATTTCCCGTCCCACCTCCGCCTCGCGCTGGAAGCGATCGAAGAAAACCGGATCGCACTCCATCTCCGGATGCGGAATCTTGATCGCAACCGTACGGCCCGTGCGCAGATCGATAGCCCGGAAAAGCGACGCCATGCCGCCGCGGGCCACAATGTTTTCGATGCGGTAGTGATCCAGTTTGTCGTCTGCGTGAAGAGGGGTCAACACTCCCACACTAAGCGACAACCCATAAAAAAGACGTTAAGAAGTCGTTAGGATTTTCTTCTGCCTGCGTTCACTTCACCGTGATCGGAACAGAAGCAATCACGTTCTCCCACTCCAATTGCAAACTGCCTTTATTCCCGCCTGCGCTGGAAAGGGTGATCTTGAAAGTCTCAATCGGTGCCGATGGCTTCGTCATGTTCATCTTCACGCGGCCAAGATCCATAGCCTGGTCATACGTCAGACCCCACTGGCCGGTCTGCTTATTGATGATGAGCTGCCACGGATCGGCATTCACCAGAACGAACATCGTGTAATCGCCTTTGGGCACCGCCAGACCGTTGATATCGAGATCGGCATCCGTATGAAACGCCGTAGCCGAGTTCGCCCCAGCGCGCCACACCGGATAGGTCGGGTCCTGGCTGATTCTTCCGCCCTCTCCAAACATCTGGCGGCCGCGCAGCGACGGCGCCGCGTACTTGATCGTAATCGCCTTCCCGTCGATCGTAACGGAAGTCTCCGCAGGCGGGCTCGCAGGCTGTTTCTTCCCCTGCCCCCAGGCCGGACTCAAACTGAGAGCGCACGCCGCAACCATCGCGAGAACAAAATTGAACCTAAGCATACACCCTGATTTTACTTCGTTTTTGGCGGATATTTGTCGACCGATTTCCTGACCATATCATCCAGGTGCTCCTGGATTTTGATCGGATCGTTCTTGTCTTCCACCGCAATGGAGCGCCACACGAGCTCGTGCTTCCGCGCGTTGCGGAGATTGAGCACCAGAGTACCTTCCGTGTAAACATGCGCAACAGCGCGCGTGCCATATCCGCGCCACCCCGCCGGATAAATGTCCACCTCTCTCTTATTGGCCGCGCCGAGATTAAAGAACACATTCAAGTCCGGATCGCTCGAAACTTCCGTCAGGCCCCTCTCCATCAAATGCTTGCGGATCATACCGTCGATCTTCTTGTAAGTCAGTTCGTTGTTGAGCGAGGGATGCTTACTATGGATCTGTCCCTTTAGGATCTTGAACGTCCTGAAGTCGGAAAAGTGAGCCGTCTCATCGAACTCAATATTGATCTTCTGCGCCGATGCGACAAAGGGTAAGCAAAGCAGCAGAAGGTAATAGGCGGTCCGCATTCACCAGACTCTACCACGATTTGTGCGGCCCGTCTTTCCAATAGAGATTGAAGTTTTCCATGGTCGTGAACGACCGCACGATCATTCGATCGATATAGAGCACGCCGTTCAAGTGGTCGATCTCGTGTTGAAGAATTCGCGCGTACCATCCGTCGGCCTCGATTCGTACCGGCTCGGCTTTTTCATCCAGACACTCCACCACAACGCCGCGCGCACGTGGCACCATGGCGCTGAAACCGGCCACACTCAAACAGCCCTCGAAGAAATCCTCGGACTGAACCGTGTATTCCACAATACGCGGGTTGATGATGACGTGAAAAGGCACCGGCCTTCTTCGGCGCGCCGCCAATCCTTCCGCGCTGATGTCCTTTGTATATTCCGCCCGGTCTTCGATCACCGCGAGTTGCAGCGGAAGGCCAACCTGCGGAGCCGCCAAACCCACACCCGGCGCGGCGTACATCGTCTCCTTCATCACTTCGATCGCGCGTTGAATGGTATCGCCGCGGATCTCCTCCATCGAAAGTGGCCGGGCCTTCTCGCGTAACACTCCCTCACCGGTCTGGAGAATCTTCAATGGCATCCCACTATTTTATGTGGGATGTTGCAGACTGGCCGGTATCCCAACCTTATAAGACGGATACAGCAGAGTGATCCCCAGCAGTTTTCGTATCGCGCTGCCATCCACGCGCCGATCCGCGCGGCGCGTCTCATGAACCTCATCCGCCGGTACCGATAACGGCATCGGCACCCCAAGAAGCTTCGCACAGAAATCTGCAATTTCGCGCGAAGCACAAGGCTCCTCATCGGCCACCGGGTAAGCCCCAGTGACCTCGGAAAGCAGCGCGGCTTCGCAGTGCGCAGCCAAATCGTCAACGTGAATGCGCGAAACGAAATTGCTTCCATCGCCCACCAGCCGAAATTCGCCGCGCGCCATGGAAACCTGGATTCCACGTCCCGGACCGTAGATCGCAGCGGGCCTCAATATCAGCGCCGGCCACGGCCCCGAGGCAATCGCACGCTCCGCTTCCACACGCGCATGTTCTCCAATCGGAGTATTCTCATCCACATCGCGCGCGCCCCCATAAACGCCGGTTGTCGAAAGGTAAACCATCCGCGCAGCCCGCCCGGCAAGCGCTTCCAAAACTTCCGGAATCAAAGACGGAATCGAGTAGAGCACGCGCGTTCCAGGCGCAACAGGCCCCAGAGCCTCAAGGGTTGTAACGCGCACGCCAGCCTCCGTCAACGCCCGCTTAGCCTCAGGTTCTCTAGTTACCGCCGTGACGCTGCGCCCCGCGCCGAACAAACCGAAGCGCGACACGTTCTCCAGTAAACCCGCACCCAAGGATTAAAATGTCCACGAGGACTATCTTAAGCGCCCGATGAGCGGCAAACCCCTCGTAGTTGGACTCGCGGCAATCGTGTTGGGAGTTCTCCTCGCCGTCATCTGGAAGAGTCCTCTAAGGAAGCGCCCGATCATCCCCGAAACGATGATGACGGATTCCGGCCCCATGATGCTCGTCCCCGCAGGCCGATTCCTCTACGCCGAGGACCAGCGCGCAACCATCGTCCCGGCCTTCTACGTAGATCGCACCGAAGTAACCAATCAGGCGTACGCACAGTTTTGTAAAGCGACTGGCCATCCGCTGCCGCCAGGATTTCCAAAGGACAAAGCCGGCGAGCCAGTGGTAAACGTAACCTTCACCGACGCAAATGCATTCGCGAAATGGAGCGGCAAGCGCCTGCCCAACGCGCAGGAATGGGAGAAAGCGGCACGCGGACTCGACGGCCGCACCTACCCGTGGGGAAATGACGCGGACCCATCAAAGGCCAATGTCGCCGGCCAGTCTTTAAGCGCGGCGGCCTCGTTCTTCGAAAGCGAAAGTCCGTTTCACACAGTCAACATGGCCGGCAACGCGCGAGAATGGGTCGACGACCAGGTAGTCCCAGGCCCCGCCGATCTGGCACGATTCCCAGGCTCGACCACCAAGGAAGAATGGCGAATCGTACGCGGCGGATCGTTCCAGCGGCCACTCGCCGGCGCCGTTGTGTGGAAGTGGGAAGCAGCGCCAGTAACGTACCTCGCGGCCGACGCCGGCTTCCGTTGTGTTCGAAGCGTGCAGTAGCCCCTAAATGATACGTGGGCATGATCTGAATCTCCGGCACCACCGCACGGACCGGCAATTTCGCAATCGACAACACCACCTCCGCAACGTCTTCCGGTTGCAGAGCTTTCGCCAGCACCTCCGGCGGCGGTTTCACCGGACGCTTCTCAAGCAGTTCACTCTCCACCAGGCCGGGGCAGATCACGCAAGTCCGGATGCCATTCTCCTTTTCCTCAACGCGAATCGCATGAGCCAGACCCACCATCCCGCGCTTAGACGCCTGGTATGCCGCACCCGAAACGTCCGCCAGCAACCCGGAGATAGAGGAAATGTAGATCAGATGCCCGGAGCCTCTTCCCCGCATCGAAGGCAGCACGGCGTGCGTGATGTAAAACGCGCCGTTCAAGTTGACGCTCACCATCATGTCCCAGATTTCCGTCGTCAGACGCTTCGTCGACCGGTCGGGCGTATTGGTGCCGGTGGCGTACACCAGAATGTCGATGTTGCCCAACTTGTCATGCGTAAGCTGAGCGAGTTGTTTCATCTGCTGAACATCGGATGCATCGGCGGGCGCAATCTCGATGGCGTAGCCTTCGGTCGCAAGCTCTTTCTGCAGCGACCGCAATCGATCTTCGCGGCGCGCGGAAGCCATCACGCGGGCGCCTTCGCGGGCAAAGAGCACAGCCGTCGCGCGGCCGATTCCACTGGACGCTCCGACAACGAGAACGACCTGATTTTTCAATTGAACAGGCATAGGATCTCTCACAGTTTACGCGAACGTTGCCGATCGTTTACATTGACTGTGAGAGGACTTAATGAAAGCGCTGCTGCTGAAGAATTACAAAGAACTGGAAGTGGTGGACATGCCCACTCCCGAGATTGGACCGGACGACTTGCTGGTACGCGTGAAGGCTTGCGGAATATGCGGCAGCGATGTACACGGTTTTGACGGCAGCTCAGGCCGCCGCATTCCGCCTCTAGTGATGGGACACGAAGCCGCCGGAGAAGTGGCCGCGAAAGGCGCAAACGTAAAGCGCTTCAAGGACGGAGATCGCGTCACATTCGACTCGACGGTCTCCTGCGGCAAGTGTTTTTATTGCACCCGAGGCGAAATCAATCTCTGCGACAACCGGCAGGTGCTAGGCGTATCGTGTGGAGATTACCGCAGGCACGGCGCATTCGCCGAGTACGTAGTGGTGCCGCAAAACATCGCCTACCTCCTTCCGGACTCCCTGGCATTCGAGCACGCCGCCCTCATTGAAGCGGTCTCCATCGCAGTTCACGCAGTAAACATCACGCCCTCCCAGTTGGGAGATACGGCGCTGGTCGTAGGCACAGGCATGATCGGATTACTGGTCCTGCAGGCCGTCCGGCTAGCCGGTTGCACACGAGTGATCGCCGTGGATCTGGACGACGCCAAGCTCGAAGTAGCCCGTAAATTTGGAGCAGACGAGGTGCTGAATCCAAAAACCTGCGACGTGCAGGCCCGCATCACCGAACTAACGAATGGACGAGGAGCCGCGGTAGCGATCGAGGCAGTCGGAGCGACCGATCCAATCAAGACAGCGATCGCCGGAGTGCGCAAGGGCGGGACAGTGACGCTAGTCGGAAACATCACGCCAAAAATCGAGCTCCCGCTGCAAGCCGTAGTCACAAGGCAAATCCGCCTCCAAGGATCCTGCGCCTCCAACGGCGAATACCCCGCATGCATCGATCTCCTGGCCACCGGCGCAATCAAGGTAGATCCGATCATCAGCGCCAAAGCGCCACTAGACGAAGGACCAGCGTGGTTCGACCGGCTGTACGACCATAACTCGCGCTTGATGAAAGTCGTTCTGCAACCGTAAAAAGCAACAAATCTGCTCGTCGCGGATGGGCGCAGTTCAAGGTAGTGATCCCAGCTTCTGCTGGTATTTTGAGCATCGGCCGTGTCTCTTAGGGTACGTTTCGGAAGAATGCAACCGCTGCTTCCTCGCGGCATATCAGGCACCGGCCCGGCCCGGTTTCAATCGTCCCATTCCTGGCCGCTCCCGGCAAAGGTACATAATCATCCGAGATTTTGTCAATACACGATACGCAGAACAGTTGACCGGCGTGATCCTGAAGCCACCAGATTTCTACTTGGCGAAGTTGATAGGGAGAGAGCCCGCCGCGTTCCATGTGTCCAGACTATCAAAATACGAAAACCGCACTCGGAGTAAGGTCGCCAGCGAAACCCTACTCTTTGACTTCCTCGGAAAGGACATCTTTCATATCGGCAGCGTCACGGATGGACTTAGAGGCTTCAACCTTCTTCAGGGTGAACCCCTGATCTATCTTACGAATTGGTCCGTAAGTTTTGTTGTAATTCTCCAGTGCCTTGCCGAGAAGGGCGTGGGTAGCGTATGCCAGCTCTGGAGACATCGAAAGAAGCATAGATTCAAGGGCCAATAGGTGAGAGGGGGCTTGTGGATTAGTGCCATTCACAAAACTCATTATCAACCGAATTTCGAATAAGGAGATGTTCACAGCCGCGTGATTGGCGTAGAATTTTGTGATGTTCATTGAATCAACGGGGTCTGCCATATTGTGAGAAGTTCGCGTCTCTGCAATTCTACCCTCATCGATATCGTTTTTATCTGACATCTTCGAGACTCCATGTGTTCGAGATGGTGTATAAAGTAGTCCCCTGAGCTTCGCTTGCGACACTAGATGACGCCTCTAGTCGGACTGGCACATTCCTGGGAAGCAGGTTTACAACCGCCCGCTCGAACTTCGGATATTTGTAACTAAAAGAGCGCTCTTGCTGCGGTCCAGGACGCTCAATAAACCCAGGGTCGTCGCAAAAGCTTGGAACGTTGAAAGACTCCGGGTCGAAATCATCTGACCACTTGGCTAGTTCACTGAAGGGCGCAAATCGAACCAGCAGGCCACAATCAAAAGCTTCAGCCATTCGACGAAGAGTTTCGATGTTAGGGCGCGTCCTTCCTGGTGTCATCAAGCCAGATATTCGCGGTTGCAACATATTGGTCTTTTCCACAAGTTGCGCTTGCGTCCAACCGCGCGCCTTCATCAGCGACCGAATCTGAAATGGAATCCCAACGTTTATCTGTGAAGCCACGAATGCTTTGCGATATTCGGGATCACCAAGTTTCTCAGCGATCTTAGAAGTCGTAATCAACTGCCGTTACCTCCCCGCGTTCGATCTGCCGCTTATAACGCCTCGCTGTTTCTAGACAGTCATGCGGCTTGTAAACCTGCTGCTTGTGAGTACAGCCCTGGACAGCGTACCAATAGCCCTGAAAAAAGAATCCGATCAAGCGATGCTGCTTATCTTCCGATTCCCAACGAAGCTCGCCTAATCCGTCGCCGCCCTTAAGCCGTGGCCGATACATTGGCATTTCCCAATTCCGCGTCATGCGCATATCCTTGAGAAATTCGTCGGCGCCAGCCCTGTCCTCGACCGAAAGGTCGTTGTACCAATCAGCGATCTTATTGTTACCCGCCGGCGATACATAGCAACGGATATTTGTCCGCCATCTGCTCATCAGATTATCACAAAAAAATTATACCAGCAAGAGGCGTCCCGTTGAAACTCATATTCGTTTTTTATTATACCATCTACACGATTGAAAACAAAGCAAGGGTCAGCAAGACCCAATCGCTAAAACCGGTAACTGCAGGCGCTTTGCATAATTCCAAAGACAGGTCGGGTTGAGCAAGCGACTGCAAATTGGTCAACGGTGCCACCGTTCAGGGGTTCAAGTCCCGTGAGGGTAACTCTATCTTGGCGTGGCTTTCCAGTTGAGATATGGACGTGTGCGTGACGCTTTGCCGAACCATCAGCAGAGTAGTATCAAGGACAACGTTCACACCCCGAGTCCGTCAGCGGCCTTCTCGCCCTCAAGCTCTTCAAAGGTCGAGCGCAGTGGCGAGACACCACGCCTGGCCACAAAATCGATAAATGCCGCCAAGGGAGTTTCACAGAGCTCAGCAGCGCGGCCGAGGGATACGATATCTTCGCGGAAGAGTCCCAGCGCGAGGAGCCTCGCCACCCCTATCGACACATTGGCAGCGTCGAGATCAGCCGCCTTCAAAAGGGCCGTCGGCAATTCAACCGGCATCGTTTCCATGCTCCCAATCTAACGGGTATCGGCACCTCCCGCAAACGATAGGTTTGGGCCATCTCATCCTTCCCCCAAAACCCATTCACAAACAATCGCACCCACCCAACCCACACAAACCAAACAAAATAACCCATCCCACCAACCAAAACCAACCAACCCCTCCGCTACATTCATACCAGGAAGAGGATCCGCGAACCGGATCCCGCCGAATTCTAGTACCAAAAGAGGAAGCACGATATGACGGACGAACAAAGAGAAGTAAACCGGCTCAACGGAGCCAAGGGTGGACCGAAAACACCCGCAGGAAAGGCCATCTGCGCCATGAACGCAAAGCGCCATTCGTTAACCGCACAGAAAATCACCCTCAATACCGAAGAACAACCACTATTCGATGCAATGACGGAGGGCTACATGGACCTCCTCCAACCCGCCAATCTCGAAGAGGTAGACCTCGTCCGCGAAGTCGTCTCCGGAAAATGGCGTCAGGAACGCTGGCAGGCCATCGAGGCGGCCATGATCGACCTCGCCGCCCAGAAAGCAGAGCCCGCCATCAAAGTAAAGTTCACCGAAATCGATCCCGAAGTCAAAGTCGCCTACGCGATGATAGAAATCCACGGCGCGCTCAAAGCCATCGGCCTGGTCAGCCTCTACGAAAGCCGGATGCGCCGTCTGCACGAACGCGCCCGCCGCGATCTCGACCGCCTGCAAACCGCCCGAACTCCCAAGGAGACAAAAATCCCCAGATTCACCCAACTAGCCCCCATCCCGGAAATCGACGAGCCCGAGCCAATCTCTTTCCGTTCATTGATATCCAAGGAAGAACTGGCTCGCCTGGATCAACGAAAAAATAGACCGTCTATCGACCTCGATCTGCCCGAAAACGACCCCTTCGACCCTACGAAAAAAGGACCGAAGGCCGCCTGACCAGACATATCTTGGCGGCTTCGCGGGCTCAGCGTGAAAACAGCTCTTTGACAACCGAATATCTCCACTATCCAGCCCAAAATGCTGGCGGGGAGAGCAAATGGTCAGGCTCGCGCGCCATATCTCCATCTCTTCCCATCGCATCGGTTAATCTAAGGGTTTGCTCGAGAACGTCAATCTGAAGCGCAAGCTGTCCCGCAAGGAATACAACCGGGACATTTCCGCATCTGCAGCGCCGGCTCTACGATCTCGAGAAGGCCTGCTGGGATCACAAGGTCCCGTCGATGATCGCCGTCGAAGGTTGGGATGCTTCCGGCAAAGGCGGCGCCATCGCCACGCTCACTCAGCGGCTCGATCCGCGCGGCTTTAAAGTTCACTCCATCCAACTGCCGCGCACATTCGAGCAGAATCGTCCATGGCTCTGGCGTTTTTGGTTGAGGGTTCCCAATTCCGGCGAGATGGTGATCTTCGATCAGAGTTGGTACAGCCGAATCCTCATCGAGCGCGTCGAGAATCTGATTCCCGAGATGGCTTGGCGCGCCGCCTACCGCGACATCCTCGATTTCGAGCGGATGCTGTCCGACAACGGCACCGTCATCCTCAAATTCTTCCTCCACATCACAAGGAAAGAGCAGGAGCGGCGCTTCCTGAAGATCGCTTCCAAGCCGTTGGAGGCATGGCGCGTGGATAAAGACGACTGGGCGCGCCACCGGAAATACGACCAATACGTGGTCGCTACCGACGAAATGTTGGAACTGACGGAATCGGAATATGCGCCCTGGACCATCGTCGAAGCCACCTCGCGGCGATGGGCGAAAAGGAAAATCTTTCAGACCATCGTCGCTGCGCTCGAGCACCGGCTCGGCCGCAATGCTCCGAGCCGCGACGCATCCGACGACTCCGCGGCGATTGATGCCGACCTCCGCATCGCCATGGATTCGCTCGATCCATCGGAGGGAAACTACTGATGCTCGAGACCTTGGATCTCTCCCTCTCACTCGCGCGTGAGAAGTACATCAACGAGATTACGCGGCGGCAGATCCAACTTCGCGAACTTGCCTGGCAGTGTTATGTGCAGAAGCGGCCGGTCGTAATCGTCTTTGAAGGGTGGGACGCGGCCGGCAAAGGTGGTGCCATCAAGCGCATCACGGAGAAGTTGGATCCGCGCGGCTATGTCGTCTATCCGATCAGCGCGCCACAGGGCGAGGAAAAGACGCGTCACTATCTCTATCGCTTCTGGCGCCGGCTGCCGAATCGCAGCGAAATCGCCATCTTCGACCGCTCCTGGTACGGGCGCGTTCTGGTCGAACGAGTGGAAGGATTCGCTGACGACGGCGAGTGGAAGCGCGCGTATAAGGAGATCAACTCCTTCGAGCGCCAGTTGCGCGATTTCGGAACGATTCTGGTGAAGTTCTGGATCCATATCTCGCGCGACGAGCAGTTGCGCCGCTTCGAGGAGCGCCTCCGCATCGGCTACAAGGCATGGAAGCTGACGGAAGAGGACTGGCGGAATCGCGAAAAGTGGCCTCTATACGAGGAAGCCGTCGAGGAGATGCTGCTCAAGACGAGCACCCGCACGGCGCCCTGGAACCTGGTGGAAGGCAACGACAAATACTGGGCCCGTGTAAAAACTCTGACACGCCTGGTGGAAGTTCTTTCCGACGAACTTGCCTACGATCCGGCCGATCCGCTGAAGCGGAAGAAGGGAGCCGTCGGTCACCCGCGGCGCAAAGAGCAGGAATCGCCAAAAGCGAAAAAGCGGTAACGGATTCCTGCCCATCCCTTACACTAAGAGCAGAGCCCCGATTTGCCCGTAGAGCAGCTTTATAACGAATTGGAATTGAAGGTCCGCGCGTTGCGCCCGAATGAAGATCTCGCGCCGTTGCTGGAGGCGTTCGAGTTCGCCAACAAACAGCACGAGGGCCAGTTCCGCGATTCCGGCGACCCCTACATGGCCCATCCGTTGAATGTCAGCCTGATTCTGGCCGACATGCAGATGGATATGGTGTGCCTGCAAACAGGCCTCTTGCACGACGTCGTGGAAGACTGTTTGGTCACGCAGGAAGACATTTCCAAGCGCTTCGGAACGGAAGTCGCGCGATGCGTGGATGGCGTTACCAAACTGAGCAAACTCAGCCTGAATTCCCGCGAAGAACGGCAGGCCGAGAGCATGCGCAAGATGTTGCTGGCCATGACCAGCGACATTCGCGTCATCATCGTGAAGCTGGCCGACCGGCTTCACAACATGCGGACGCTCGGCAGCATCTCACGCGAGCGCCAGCAGAGAATCGCGCAGGAGACGCTCGATATCTACGCGCCCATCGCGCACCGTCTCGGCATGGGCAAGATCCGCGGCGAGTTGGAAGATCTGTCATTCATGCATCTGGAGCCGGAGGCATACGGCGACCTGGTCCGCGAAATGGAATCGCGCCGCCAGACCAACGTGGAGGCGCTCGAGCGCATTCGGCACGATGTCGAGATCAAGCTGGCCCGGGAGAACATTCCAGCGCGTGTGGAAGGCCGGCTCAAACGGGCGTTCTCCGTTTATCAAAAGCTGAAGCGCCAGAAGATCAATATCGATCAGGTCTACGATCTGATGGCGCTCCGCATCATCACCGATTCGGTGAAGAATTGCTATGGGGCGCTCGGTGTGATTCACAACGAATGGCACCCGATTCCAGGGCGTATTAAGGATTTCATCGCCATCCCGCGGCCGAATCTGTATCAGTCGCTGCACACATCGGTGATGGGTCCGGGCGGGCTCGCATTCGAGGTGCAGATTCGCACCGAGGAGATGCATCGCATCGCGGAAGAAGGCATCGCCGCGCACTGGAAATACAAAGAGGGCAGAAGAGGGCCGGCCGAAGACGATCAACGGATTGCCTGGCTGCGGCAACTGGTCGAATGGCAGAAGGAAATGGGCGATCCCGGGGCGTTTATGTCGACGCTCAACATGGATCTCTATCCGGAGGAGGTCTACACGTTTACGCCTCTGGGCCGCGTCATCGTGCTGCCTCGCGATGCCACGCCGATCGATTTCGCCTACGCGGTGCATAGCGACGTAGGCAACACCTGCGTTGGAGCGAAAGTAAACGGACGCATCGTTCCGTTGAAGTACACGCTGAAGAACGGCGACGTGGTCGAGATTCTGACGCAGACCGGCCATCTTCCGAGCAAAGACTGGCTCGCGCTGATCAAGACGTCGCGGGCCCGCACGAAGATCCGCCACGTGATCAACGCCAGCGAGCGGTTGAAGGCGATCGACATCGGCGAGAAGTATCTGGAACGCGAAGCGCGTCGCCTCGGTGTTTCATTGAGCCGCGTGTCGAAAGGCGATTTCGAGCGCGTGGCGTCGGAGTATGGCGTCAGCAAAATGGAGGACCTCCACGCCGCGCTCGGCTTCGGAAAGTATTCGGCGCGGCAGATGCTCCACAAGCTGGCGCCGGATCAGGTTCCGGAGACCCCCGCCGCTGAAGAGGGCGAAAAGCCGCCGCCGCGTACGTCTCACGACGACTATGCGGAAGCGCCTCGCGATGGCCGTCCGCAGGATACAGGCGACCTCGTCATCAAGGTGAAAGGCGTCGACGATCTGATGGTGTATCGCGCGAAGTGCTGCAACCCGATTCGTGGCGAGCCTATTGTCGGCTACGTGACGCGCGGCAAAGGCGTCGCCGTGCACTCGAAGAACTGTCCCAACGTAACGAGTCTGATGTACGAAGTGGAGCGTCAGATCGACGTCGAGTGGGCGCGCAGCACAAACGAAGCGTTCCCGGTGAAGATGGTGGTCTATACCGACGACCGGCCTGGGATGCTAAACGAGTTGACCTCGATTCTGTTTCACGAGAGCAGCAACATACGCAGCCTGGAAGCGCGCGGCGACGACAAGCGCAACGGCGACGGCGCGATCGTGGAAATGACGGTGGAGATGAAGGACAAACGCCAGCTAGAGAAAGTGTCGGGTGCGATTCGACGCATTCCCGGAGTGCGCGATGTGGAGCGCGTTCAATGAACGATCCGGAACACATCGCGATCTCAAAGTCGAAGGGAATCAAGATCGATTGGAAGGATAGCCATCACAGCGAGTATGCACTAGGCTATCTGCGCGACGAATGCCCGTGCGCCACGTGCACCGGCGCGCACGGGACGGAGCCGCAGAAGACAAACTATTCGGCGCCGAACGCGACGCCGTTTCAGATGTTTAAGCCGGCCATCAAGATGCTGAACGTGGAGCCGGTGGGGAACTACGCGATCAAGATTTTCTGGAACGACGGGCACAGCTCGGGGCTATATTCGTTCGATCATCTGCGGGCGATCTGTCCATGTGAGTCTTGCCGGGCTGCACGCTGAGTCAGACCCGGATCTCTTCCAGAATTCGTGCAACCTCTGCTCTGGGATCGTCCGCGCGCGTGACTTGGCGGCCGATTACCAGGTAGCTCGCCCCGCAGCGGATGGCGTCCGCCGGTGTCGAGACGCGCTTCTGGTCGCCAACCGCGGCTCCCGCCGAGCGCACTCCGGGCGTCACCAGTATTGCTGCCGGTCCGGCGATCTTTCGAACCCGCGCCACTTCAAGCGGGGAGCAGACAATGCCATCGATGCCCGCGCCGATGGCTTTGCTTACGCGCAGATCGACGAGGTCCGAGACTGAGCACGGGTATCCGAGATCTCTGAGATCATCCTGATCGAAGCTGGTTAATACGGTCACCGCGAGGAGCTTGAGGTCGTTGTCGCCGCGTCCCTCGACGGCGGCTTTCATGACGGCCGAGCTGCCATGAACCGTCAGCATCGAGACGCCGCTCCGGGCCACCTGCGCCACTGCCCGCTTCACCGTCTCACCGATGTCGTAGAACTTCATGTCGAGAAACACTTCCTTGCCTTGGGCCAGCAACTCGCGCACGAAATCCATTCCCGAGGCTGCGTAGAGCTCCATGCCGACCTTGTAGAAATCGACCGAGCCGCCCAGGGCCGCGACCAAATCACGGGCCTGAAAAGGTGTTTCCAAATCGAGGGCAACGATGAGAGGATTTTCTGTCATGAGATGTGAACCGGCTTCCCTTGCCGTTCCAGCACGCGGCCGATACGATAAGCGGCGGGGAATTCGCGGATCAGTGTTTCCGCGTCATTCTCCGGGAGGGAGACAAGCAATCCGCCGGACGTCTGCGGATCGTAGAGCAGGCTTTCAATTTCCGGCGCGACACTCGTTGTCATCTGCACGCACGAAGAAGCGAATTCCCGATTGTTCTTTAGTCCGCTCGAGATTGCTCCCGCCAGCGCATAGTCTATCGCCCCCGGCAGCCAACGGATAGCGTCCGCCTGAATCTGGAGAGTGACGTTGCTACCCATGGCCATCTCTCTAGAGTGTCCCATCAGTCCGAAGCCGGTCACGTCGGTGCAACTATGAACGTCGAAACTCGCTAGCGCCTCGGCGGCCGTGCGATTGAGGGTGAGCATCGATTGCGTGGCCGCGTCGACGTGCTCTTGCGTGGCCATGCCGCGCTTGAGCGCAGTGGAGACGACGCCGGTGCCGATGCGCTTAGTGAAGACCAACGCGTCTCCCGGGCGTGCCCCGGTATTGGTCCAATAGCGCTCCGGATGCACGGTGCCGGTCACCGCGTAACCGAACTTGATCTCGTCGTCATTGATGCTGTGCCCGCCGAGGATCACGCAGCCGGATTCATGGATCTTATCCGCCCCGCCGGCCAGGATTCTTTCCAGGTCGCCGAGATCTCCCTTGCCGGGATAGGCGAGAATAGACAGCGCCGTGATCGGCCGGCCACCCATCGCGTAGACATCGCTGAGAGCGTTGGCCGCCGCAATGGCTCCGAAGATGTACGGATCGTCCACCATCGGCGGAAAGAAGTCTACCGTCTGAACCAGCGCACAATCCGCATTCATGCGATAAACGCCGGCGTCGTCCGACGTGTCGAAACCCACCAGAACACTGTCGTTCCGCATGCGCGGCACACCGGCCAGCACGACGTCGAGGATACTCGGGCTCAACTTTGCGGCGCAGCCCGCGGACTTCACGTGTGCCGTTAACTTGCGGTCTGACATTTTAATCTTCAGTCTATAAGAGTACCCATCGTGAAACCAGGTTTCCTGATCATCCTCCTTTTCGCGGCGTCGGATTGCCGCGCGGCAGACGTCAAAGAGCACGCGCTCGATCCGTTGACGGAACGCGAGATCGATACCACCGTCGAAGTTCTGCGGGCATCGGGAAAAGTGAATTTCTCGACAGTCTTTCCCGAGATCACGCTGCGGGAACCGGACAAGCAGGCGGTTCTTTCCGGCCGCGCCGTTCCACGCGAATCGTTCGCGGTGGTTTACGACCGCGACGCAAACAAGACCTTTGAAGGAGTGGTGGATGTGCGCAAGCGGCGCCTGGCATCGTGGCGCGAAATTCCGGGCGTGCAACCAGCAGTGCTCGGCGACGACGCCAACCTGGCCGACCGCATAATCCGCTACGACCCGCGCTGGAGAGAAGCGATGCGCAAGCGAGGGCTCACCAACTTCGACAGCATAGCGATCGATGTCTGGAGCGCGGGATATTTCGGATCGCCGGACGAACAGCACGGGCGCATGGTGCGCGGCGTTTCCTACTATCGCGGGAGGAGTTCCAACTACTACGCGCGGCCCGTGGAGGGAGTGGTGGCGTACGTCGACCTCACATCCAAGCGCATCGCACAATTCATCGACACCGGCGTGATTCCGCTGCCGAACGAAAAATTCGATTACGAGGATAGCGTGCTGAATCACCATCGCGGAGGTCTGAAGCAGTTGCGGATACTCCAACCGGCGGGACCAAGCTACGAGATCGAGAACGGCGAGGTCCGATGGCAGAATTGGCGCTTCCGCTTCGCCATGCGTCCGCGCGAAGGACTGGTGGTCTACCTCGTTCGCTATGACGATGGCGGCCGCGAGCGCTCGGTGATGTATCGCGGATCGGTGGCGGAGATGGTGGTTCCGTACGGCGATCCGGGCGCAGGCTGGTTTTTCCGGAACAGTTTCGACGTCGGAGAGCTCGGTCTCGGAAAGGCTGCGTCGCCTCTCCGGCCGGGCGCCGACTGTCCGGAAAATGCGCAGTTGTTCGATGCCGTGATAGCGGGCGATCGCGGCGAACCCCTGCGGCTGCGCCAGGTGGCCGCACTCTACGAAGTGGACGCCGGCATCGCCTGGAAACACAACGACGAAACACGCCGCGCGCGCAACCTGGTGCTCATGTTCGTGGCGTCAGTGGGCAACTACGACTACGAGTTCTCGTGGATCTTCCACCAGGACGGAACACTCGAAATGAAGGTGGGGCTCACCGGCATCATGTCGGTGAAAGCGGAGAAGGATCACGATCCCTCCAACGGACACATGGTTGGGCCCGCCCTTTCCGCCGTCCATCACCAGCACTTTTTCAGCTTTCGCCTGGACTTGGATCCGGACGGCGCGGCGCCGAACCGCGTGGTCGAATTGAACACCGAAGCGGAGCCGCCGGGTGCGAAGAATCCGTACAAGAACGCCTTTCACATGATGCAGACGCCGCTGAAAACAGAGTTGGAAGCGAAGCGCCATTTGAATGCCGCTTCCAGCCGCCGATGGGCTGTCGTGAACACGCAAGCGAAGAACGGTTTGGGAGAGCCGACGGGCTATCTGCTGTTGCCAGGGGAGAACGCCGAAGCGTTTGCGGCCCCGGATTCATGGATTCGCCGGAGGGCTGGATTTCTGAATGCACAGATCTGGGTGACGCCTTATTCTCAGGCGGAATTTTATCCGGCTGGAGACTACCCGAATCAAAGCCGGGGAGGGGACGGGTTGCCGCAATGGACGGCAGCGAACCGGTCAGTGGATGGGAAGGATGTAGTGGTGTGGTACACCATGGGAATCACGCATAATCCGAGGCCGGAAGACTGGCCGGTGATGCCCGTTTATGAGGCTGGATTCAAATTGATTCCGCTGGGATTCTTCGACACGAATCCGGCGATGGATCTCTCGCCGGCCCGCTGAATTGGAGTGGACCTTGCGTACTGCCCGGTTTGTGGTATGGTTACGTAATTATGAAAACCATGCTAATGCAAGGCGCAGCTCTCGTAGTGTTTGCCTCCACAGCTCTGGCTGGTGCCATTCCTACGCCCGAACCCACTTCGTTTTTGATGCTCGGCACCGGGATCGTGGGGCTTGTGATACTGGGCAGCAAGCTTCGGAAAAAGTAGGCGGCTATGCGATATTCGACCGCTCAATCTTTGATTCTCCTGATGGGTTGTTGCGCTGTGGCTTTTGGCGGCGTTTTTGTACCAACGCCTGAACCGAACACGGCAGCGCTCATCGGCTGCGGAATAGCAGCCGCGGGCGTGATGGTATGGAAGCGAAACCGCAGGAAATAGCGCAATGAAAACGATGATCGTTCGAACCGCTGTTCTCTCAGTTTTCGTTGCCGCAAATCTGATTGCCGGACCTTCGGCTTCAACCCCTGAGCCCGCTTCCATCTTGCTGATGGGGACCGGACTCGTTGGGCTCGGGATCCTCGCCAGGAAGCTTCGCAAAAAGTAATTTCGCTTCTCTTTTAGATTCGGCTCGCTTATACTGTGGCCTATGCGATTTTCAGCGATGCAGGCTTTGGTTCTCTTGATGGGTTGTTGCGCAGTAGCTTTTGCCGGCCAAGTCACAACTCCTGAACCAAACACAGCCGCGCTTATCGGCTGTGGAATAGCGGCCGCGGGCGTGATGGTCTGGAAGCGAAACCGCAAGAAGTAAAACTGCTCGCGATCGGAGGATCGCTCAACATGAAATACTCAGTTGCAAACGCACTGTGCCTGGTAGTGAGCTTCGGCGTCCTGTTGAACGCTCAGACTCAGCCTACTCCGGAGCCGGGAACCATCATGATGATGGGCGCTGGTCTCGTGGGGCTTGGCGTAGTTGCCTGGAAACGAAACCGGCAGAAGTAACCGGCAACGTCCCAACCAAATTCCCTTTTTCAATTCTCCTCACTTTCCTTTTCCTACATTTATTCCGTCCACCTCATCCAAACCAATATCTGAAACGTAAGAAACGTTGGAGGGCTTACGCGAACATCGTTAGGCTACTCAATCAATTAGGAGAGAAAATGCAAACGTTCCGTGGTTACGTTGCCATGCTCGTGGCACTGTGTTTAGCCATGCCAGTACCGTCGTTTGCCGCCAACCATCGGGAAGCGCCAATCACCGCGCTCGACCGGGCGGCCGACATAACGGACTGGTATGCCTTCGTCAGTTACGACGACGGCTCCAAAGTCACTTTCATTCTGAATGTTGACGGGTTGCAGGATCCGGGAAACGGCCCCAACTATTTCCCATTCGACCCCGACATCGTTTATTCAATGAAAGTCGATAACAATAACGACGCAGTTGAAGACATCACTTTCGAATTTCGCTTCCAGACTGAAATCCGGGCACCCGGTGTTTTTACTGGATTTGTCGGCGCCGGTAACGGCATCAACGCTCCTGGTAACGCACCAAACGCAGTCGACGGCACGGCCCAGGCTGGCAAAGCAGTGGTTCCGCCCGCCATCACGGCGCTCGATGGCACTGGTTCGGCTGGTTTGAGTCTTCGACAGAACTATACCGTCACAATGGTCCAGGGAACCGGCTCTACCGCGGTTCGCACGGACTTGACCGGCGGGCAGAAACTGTTCGCGGTGCCGGCTAATGTTGGCTCGCGCACGATGCCGAACTACTCAGCTTTGTTCAAACAGGGCATTTACAGTTTGGGCAACGGTGTCCGCGTATTTGCGGGCACAGTAGACGATCCGTTCTTCATCGATCTCGGGGGTACATTCGACAGCCTGAATCTCCGTGGCGCGTTCACCTCCGGTGTAACCGGCGTGCTCACAGCCGCGCAGGATTCCAACGACACAGCCAACATCGCCCCGGATAGCGTGGCCGGATACAACGTGAACTCGATCGCTATCGAGGTTCCTATCACCATGCTCGTCCAGGGTGGCAAAAAGCTTCCGGCCACCGACCCTCACGCCACCATCGGCACATGGGGAGCAACCTACCGTCCGCGAATCACCGTTCGCACAGCGCCAGACGAAACTCAATCGCCCACTCCTGACGGCACGTATCGCCAGGTTCAGCGCATGGGCAATCCGCTAATCAACGAAGTAATCATCGGCACGGGTTCCAAAGACCGGTTCAGTATGAGCCAGCCGAAAGACGATGCGCAGTTTGCGTCTTTCGCGTTGGATCCGGTGCTGGCGCGCGTGTTGAACGCGATTTACGGTATCGCGATTCCGGCGCCTCCGCGCAAGGATCTGCTGCCGCTGGTGACGTATGCTCCGCCGATAGCGGCGGTGGGTACGACTCCTGGTCCCGTATCCGATCTGCTGCGGCTGAACACGGGTGTCAATCCCACCCTGAAAGCATCCCGCAGCCGTCTCGGACTGCTGGCCGGCGACGGCGCGGGCTTCCCGAACGGCCGCCGGCTTTCCGATGACGTAGTCGATATCGCTCTCCGCGCAGTTGCCGGCGTGCTTGCCGGGGCTCCGTTCAACGGATTCCCGTACAACGCCATCGGCGACGGAGTGAACGTAAACGACAATACCCTCGGTGAAACGTTCCCCTATGTAGCGCCTGCAAACAGCGGGCTTCGGGTTCTTGTACCGCCACCGGCTGCGGCTGCTCCGACGCCGCCGAAGAACCTGGGCTCGTACGATTGCGTGCGTAACCCCAACTCCTGCACCTAACCACCGCCCGAAGGCCGCTCCTTGTTTTAGGGGCGGCCTCCTTCCACGGGAGAAACTACATGAAACCTCACATGACGACTCTTGTTCTTTTCGCCGGTTCGGCTCTTCTTGGGCAGACTCCGAGCATTGTTTCGAAGACGCCGGCCGAAATTCGGATCGACCAGGCGAAAACCGCCATTCAGCAGAATCCAAAAAAGGCCGACGGCTATGCGGCACTGGCTGGAGCACTGCTCCGCCGCGAGTTGGAAACTTCCGATCCCAAGTATCGCCGTGAAGCGGAATCGGCGATCGAGAAGGCGCTGGGGACTGAAGCGGACCATTTCGAGGCGCTCAAGGCGCGCACCATGGTCTTGTTGCGCGATCGCGAATACTCCAAGGCGCAGGACCTGGCGCGTAAATTGAACAAGCGCACGCCTGACGACGTTCCGACGTACGGTCTGGTGGCGGAAGCGTCGGTTGCGCTGGGCGATTACAAAGAGGCTGAGGAAGCGGTTCAATGGATGCTCGACATGCGCCCAGGTAATGTTCCGGCGTACCTGGAAGGGGCGACGCTCCGTGAGATGTTTGGTGAGATTGACGGAGCAAGAGACTTTCTCTCGCAGGCATATCAGCGAATTCGGCCGGAAGAGGTTGAAGAGCGGGCGTCCGTTCTTCTACGCCTCAGCCATCTGGCTCTGCTGAACAACAACCCTGTGAGCGCGGACAGATTGGTAGAGCAGGCGCGCAAGTTGTTTCCAGCTTACCCGGCCGCGACACTGCAATTAGCACGGGTTCGGATGGCGCAGAAGAAGTATGCCGAAGCAGCGGATCTGTTCCGGCAGGTAAACACCATCGTTCCCCGGACGGAATACCTCTTCAATCTTGCCGATGCTTTGGATAAAGGCGGGAACGCCCAGGAAGCGTCTGCGACTTTCGCCGAGTTCGAAAAGAAAGCGATCGCGGAGAGCGAGCTGGCGGACAATGCGAACCGGGAATTGATTCGCTATTACCTGGATGGATCGAAGAATGTTCCGGAAGGGCTACGGCTGGCAAAAAAAGAAGCGTCGGTCCGGCACGATTCCTACACGCTCGATCTTTATGCCTGGGGGCTTTACGCGAATGGGCGGAAGGCTGAAGCAAAGACGCAATCCGATCGCGCGGTGGCGGTTGGGCTGCGCGACCCAGACGTGCTGGCACATGCCAGGATGATTGCGAGTAATTGAGAAGCTGTTATTTGGTGAGAGCGTCAAAGCTCTGCATGATCTGCATCGCGGCCGGTCCGAGTGTGACGAGCAGGACGGCAGGAAAGATCAGGAAGAAGACAGGAAAGACCAGCTTTACCGTAATCTTCCGGGCGGCTTCCTGCGCCCCTTGACGCCTCCGGATTCGCAAGTATCGGGCGTGGGTGCGGAGCGTCGGTCCGAGCGAACTTCCGAATCGATCGCTGTCGATGAAAATATTGGCCAGTTTGCGGATTTCCGGGTCGTTGTTGCGCTCGGCAAATTCGCGGAACACTTCTTCCCGGCTGCGGCTGGCCCGGAGTCCAAGATGCACGGCGGATAATTCCTCCGCCAAATCGGGGTAAGGACGCCGGATTTCGCGGCCGGCATCGAAGATCGATTGATCGAGCGCCTGTCCCGCTTCGGCGCTGAGCACGAGCAGATCCATTGCCGTTGGAAGACCTGCCTCGAGCCGCCTCGTCCGGCTCTTGATCCGCGTTCTCAAGACTCGGCCCGGTAGCATGTAGCCCAAGCCGAATCCCGCGATAGCAGGTAACAATGCCGCCGAAAAACTGGCCTGGGACACCAGAGTGTAACCGCCGAACACCAAACTCAGGAACGCGGCCGAAGCATAGGTGATCCCTCTGAAGACAGCCGGCGCATCGGGCGACC
Source organism: Bryobacteraceae bacterium (assembly GCA_963770345.1). Taxonomy (GTDB): domain Bacteria; phylum Acidobacteriota; class Terriglobia; order Bryobacterales; family Bryobacteraceae; genus CAVYPH01. The sequence continues at coordinate 382,557 of CAVYPH010000007.1, forward strand.
GGTAGCCGGCCCGGATCAGCAGTTTCCGCAATCCCTGATCCGCCGTGACGGTTCCGGAGAGCGCGAGGCCTATGGTCCTTAGCATCGCAGCAAACGCTTGGGTTACGCTCTGTTCGCTATCGCCGGCAAACAGATGGGGTTGTTCTTCCTCCTCGGCCGGCCGCAACACGAGATAATAGCCAGCGGCGACCGTGCCTGTCATAACGGCGCCGAAGAGGTACGCAACTAAGAGAAAGTGGTTCATTGGGGACGAATATCAACAATCCTGCGGATGATCACTTGCGCCAGAATCAAGCAGACAATCGCGCCTCCGATCAGATTCCGGCCGAGTGTGCTGTTGATCAGGATGAGCATCTGGTCCGGATTGACGTAGAACATCACCAGCGCAATTCCTATGGGTAGCGTGGACAACACCATACCGGTAGTCTTGCCGTGAGCTGCCATTGCACGGACTTCACCTCGTATGGCGCTGCTCTCTCTCATGGATTCAGCCAGCCGTGAGAGTACCTCGCCTAACCGCCCGCCGGTTTTCATCTGTAACTTCACGGCCGCGACGAAAACGTAGACGTCGATTAAAGGCACTCTTTTGGTCAGGTTGTCGAGCGCCTGGTTCCACTGCATTCCGAGCTTCCATTCATCCAGCGTCTTGCGCATTTCCGTGGCCACCGGCGGCAACGCCTCTCCCGCCAATACCTCCATGCCGGCCGCGAACGGATGGCCGGCCCGAACGGCGCGAACCAGGGAATCCAACGCCTCCGGAAACAGCTTTTCGAACTTCTCGAGCTTGCGGGTACGGAGGTGCAGGATATAGAAGTATGGCGAGAGAGCGGCGATCAGACTCAGGAATGCAGCCGCGGCCAGCGGCATCCACGAAAAGCCTTTGAGGACGGCGGCGGAAACTGCCCCACAGAGCAACATCATCGCGCAGACGCGTCCCACCGACCAGTCCAGATCGGCCTCGGCTGTCTTTGCACGGATCACCTTGATGAAATCGAAGTGCTGGAGAAAGTAGCCAAAGACGGAGATCGAGCTGACCTCATCCCCGCGAAGCAGTAGCGGAGAGTTTTCAGATTCGGTGGCGGCCGCGTTGGTTTCGTCAAGGGCCCTTTGCTGGCGGTCCATGATCTGCGAAGACACGGCCACCGCCATTAGTGCGATGAGAAACACGAAGGCGAAGAAGAACGCGGTGAACAAAATGGCGGCCATGCAGCTATCTCGCGGACAGGAGGGTCGAAATCTTCTCTCCCGCAGCCGGTTTGGCAGCGGGTGCGGCACGGAACAAGGTACTGGCGGGCAGGTTACCTTGCGACTCGCGGCCGTTGTCGGCGGGATTGCGCAAGACCAACCGCACGCGGCTGGTGGAATCGGCCAAGGCAAGCGTCTCGGCCTGCGCCGGGGTCGTTAGGACATTCACTACCGGATGTCCATTTTCCGTACCACCTACGGCCAGCACTTCGACGCTTTGCAAGAGTGTCCGCAACGTAGGATCCCCATGCTCGTTGACGACCTGGATATCGATTCTGAAACCGGGGTGCAGCATGGAGACGATACCGCCCGAATCGGAGGCGTGGATAGACAATGCTCGCATACCGACCGGCACTGCACGTTCCGGAGTCACGCGCGACTCCAACAACGGGTCGTTGGCGGGAATTTGCTCCAGAACTGTAAGCCCGGCCACGAGCTGCGGAGACGAGAACGCGCCCTTGGGCGTGGGGCCATCGATAGATATGGTCTTCACATCCGCTCGTTGAATAACCGAGCCGCGTTCCAAGTCATGCGCCGCGGCTACCACGGTGGAACGGCCGTCTCCGGGCGACGATGGCAACCTGCTAACGAAGAGTCCGTAGAAAATGCCCGTCGAAATGAGCGCCACGACGAACGCGATACCAAGCAATGGAACTAGCTTCTGTTTCATAATTCGGTGGCGGGCACGCCTACACCCACAAGTCTTTTATCGGTTGCGCCGCCGAATTTCATTAGAATACTTGCTCTATGAGCAGCTTGCCGTATGCTGAGAGTTAAGTCTTCATGGCTCAGATTTGGTATTACGCGCTGGATCGCCAGCAACTCGGTCCGGTCTCCGAAGAGGAAATCGACCGGCTGGCCGCCGCGGGCACAATCCGGGGAAATACCCTTGTTTGGCATGCCGGAATGGTAAGTTGGGCGCCCTACAATGCCGCCCGAGGTCCGGAAGCCGGCAGCGGAGCGCTCGGTTTTTGCAGCCAGTGCCGCGCGTCGCAGCCATTCTCCGAGATGGTGAGATTTGGAGACGACACCTGGGTGTGCGCCATATGTAAGGAATCTTTCACTCAGCGGCTTCGCGAAACAGGGCTCACGGTTCGGAAGTTCCGGTATGCGGGCTTCTGGATTCGAGTCCTTGCCAAACTGATCGACAGCGCGATTCTGATTGCCGTTTACATGCCAATCAGCTATCTCGTGTCGCCCATGGTACTTCGATCCGTTGCGTCGGGACGCCTAACTCCAGGCTTCTTTCTGGTGGAAGGTATCCTCGTCGTGTTCCAGATATTGGGGAACAGCGCCTACGACGTATTTTTCGTCTGGCAGTACTCGGCAACGCCGGGCAAGATGATCTGCGGTAAGAAGATAGTGACCGCCGACGGAGGAAGGCTGACTGTCGGTAGAGCGATCGGCCGCCATTTTGCCACCTATCTTAGTTCGTTTATTCTCGGCATCGGATATTTAATGATCGCTTTCGACGAGGAAAAGCGGGCCCTGCATGATCGTATCTGCGATACGCGGGTGGTGGACAAGCTGGACGGAGCCAAACTGGATGGACCGCGCCCGTGATCGCGGTTCACTGCAACGAATGCGGGGCGCCCGTCCCGGAAGAATGGCTTCATCATCCCGATCTATTTCAGTGCCAGTTCTGCAGGAGTTCACTTCAGGTGTTCGTCTTCCCGGCGGCATTTCGGGTTTCCGGTCGAACTCCGGCGGGTACGGCGCTCAGCGAGGGCGAATCGAGTTGCTTCTACCATTCGCATAAGCGCGCGGTGGCGCCTTGCGATCAATGCGGCCGGTTTCTGTGTTCCCTCTGCCGCGTCGATTTCGGTGAGCGTGTACTGTGTCCGCAATGCATCCATTCCGGCTCCAGGAAGGGCAGCTTCACGTTAGTCGAGAGCTATCGCAGACTCTACGATTCGATCGCGCTAGCGGTGGCTGTGCTTCCAGGGTTTTTCATCTGGCCGACGATCGTTACCGCGCCGATAGCCATCTATTTATCTATTCGCTATTGGAATCGCCCATTGAGCCTAATTCCCCGCTCACGATGGCGATTTGTGTTGGCTATCGTGGTGGCCCTGGCGCAAATCGGCGCCTGGGTGGCGCTTGGAATCCTCTTCTTCAGAATGCAACGGGGGGTTCGCGGGTGAGCGGCGAAGCGTACCGCAGACTGCCGGGGGCGTACCGCACGCCGATGAGCAAGTGGACTCTCTGGATGGCTGCCGATCATCTGCTTCTTGTCAGGTCGTCGCGTGTCTCCGAGCAATACAGGCGATTTTATTTCCACGATATCCAGGCCATCGTGCTTTGCAAGCGGGATGGCGTATCCGACCAGCCGGTGATTCGATACGTCGCCCTGTCGATCTTCGCATTTCTTTTTTTGGTCAGCTTTCGAGGCGCCTTTGGCGGACTCTCCTCGTTGTTACTGTTTGGGTACCTGTTTTGGTGGCTACAACGGAGGGATTGCGTCTGCCATATCCAGACGGCTACGCAGACGGAACGCATCCCGCCGCTTTCGCGATTGCGCGTGGCCGCCAGGGTGCTTCGCGAGATACGATCGAAGATCGAGGCCGCACAGAGCGATAGCCCGGCAGGAGTAGCGACATCGGAACCGCAACCACCACCCCTCGTTTAGCCGCGCGGCGTTGTTTTCACCATGAGACGCGCGAAGCGGTGGCGCGGTGCCCGGGTTGTTCCCGTTTTTTCTGCCGCGAATGTGTGGTGGAACACGACGACCGTCTGTTCTGCTCGGATTGTCTCAAGCGCGAGTCGGCCGGGCAAGGCGTGCGCCGTTCCCGCGCCGCTCGATTGCTGACGCCGGCAGGCGTGGTGGGCGGAGTGCTTCTGGCCTGGATGGTTTTCTACTGGCTGGGCCAAGTACTTTTGTTGATCCCCGACGAATTTCAGCGATGATGGAATGAAGGCATGGATCGTTTTGAGGATCTCGGCGGCGAGTTCGACGCCGCCATCATCGGTGGGGGCATTGTCGGCGCGGGCGTTGCGCGGGATGCCGCTCTGCGTGGTCTGCGCGTTGCGCTGTTTGAAAAGAACGATTTCGGCAGCGGCACTACTTCCGGCTCCACGCGGCTGATTCACGGCGGTCTGCGCTACCTGGAAATGTTCGATTTTGGGCTTGTCCGCATGGACTTGCGCGAACGCGAAACCCTGCTGCGCATCGCGCCGCACCTGGTGAAACCGCTGGAGTTCGTGGTTCCGTTCTACAGCCGGAGTCTGTTTTACCGGGCAAAACTGCGCGCCGGAATGCTGCTTTATGACGCGCTGAGTTACGACAAAACACTTCCCAATCACCATTTTCTCAACGCTGCCGACGCTCTCGCCGCGGAACCGGAGCTGCTTCCGGAAGGATTGCAAGGGGCGGCGGTTTACCACGATGCCCAAGTGCGTTCGCCCGAGCGGTTGTGTCTGGAAAACATCATTGAGGCGCGGGAATTCGGCGCCGCTACTTTGAATTACGCGGAGGTCACCGGAGCGATATCGAGTGGCGGGAGGATTCATGGTGTCAGGGTTCGCGATACGCTCAATGGCGCGGAGGCCGACGTGCGCGCAAAGGTAGTGGTGAACGCCTCGGGTCCGTGGTTCGATCGCGTCGCTGCAACGATCGAAGCGCACCCGGAGCAACGTGTGCGCACGACGAAGGGAATCCACGTTGCCTGCGAACCGGTGAGCCGGAGAGCCGCGGTTTTGTTCTCCAAGACCGATGGACGGTTGTTTTTTGTGATTCCCTTACTCGGTTTCAGTTGGATCGGAACCACCGATACGGACTTTTCAGACGATCCGTCGACTGCCCACGCTACGGCTGCGGATGTTGAATACCTGATGCGATCGGCATCGGGGTTTTTTCCGGCATTGCGATCCAAAGAGATCTTCTGGAGCAACGCGGGTGTGCGGGCTTTGGTGAAAGAGAAGGGAAGCGAATCTTCGGTTTCACGGGCCCATCATGTCGTGGACGGCGACGGTCTGATCTCTGTTGTTGGAGGCAAAATCACGGGGTATCGTGCGATTGCAGAAGAAGTTACGGACCTGATTTGTAAGAAACTGGGTGTGGCTAAGCCTTGTCAGACCGCCGATCTCCCGTTGCCTGGCGCGAGGGACGCGGATTCGAGCTCGAACGGTTCAGACGATAGCCTGCAGTATTTGCGTTCCCTCTACGGTGATCGGGTGCGGAATGTCCTCCAAGTGGCCGGTTCCGACGCGCGGCTCTTGCAACGGCTCGCGCCACCGTATCAGGACATTGTGGCGCAGGTGATATTCGCAGTGCGGGAAGAACAGTGTCTCACTCTTGCCGATTATATGCGCAGGCGCAGTTTATTGGGTTTTAGCCCCGATCAGGGAATTAAGGCCGCTCCGGCCGTGGCTTGGTGGATGGCATTGGAGCTCGGATGGAGTTCTGCCGAGACGGCTGCCCAGATCGATGGGTACCAGAGGTGGGTTGAGGAGACGCTGGCTTTTCGTCCGAACTTTTCCCTTGACTAACATCTCTTGACTAACAACGGGCGCTGGCTGTCACTTGGAACTACTGGGGGGCTTCATCGTTGCCGGTAATGTCGCACCAGGAGACGCTCGCGATCAGTTTCTTAAAATGCTCCTCCGGTGACTTTGAATCCCAGAGGGCGAATGCGCTCCACGGGCTCCCTACGGCTTCGCCATCGCGATAAGGGCCTGCGACTCCAGCCATCCAGCCTTCGCTTGCAGCCCACGGCTTCGGAAACTCGCGGAACCGGAAAAGGAAAACCGCCACCTCGTCTCCTTCGAAGTCGATGAGATATGTTGCCATGTGCTCGATCTCCTCAGGCGGTGTTCCCATTTCCATTGGATGGGCGGCCCATTGCACCAAGTCGGAAGCCGCTAGCTGTTTCGGTGTTGACCAGCGCTCGGGCATGAGCCGCGTCATTCCGAGCTTCTTAAGCTCATCCCAAAACAGGATTCTCACTTCATCGCTGGCGGCCACACGCTCAATTTCAGCCGGATCAACCGATTCGCCACGACGGATTAAAGATACCGCAGCGAATGCCTTCAATCGAGGATCGAGTAGTTTTATGGCGTGGTGCAGTTCCCGGATGACAGTAGAATCTGGCAAGTATCCGAAGAGGTCGAGCACTACCGAGGCTAAAGCACGCGCTTCAGGGTACTCGTCCTCGAGCAGCCATTCCGTTAATTGGCCCTCTTGCTGTGCCTGCGCAACCAACTCGTAGACTGACCTCTAAATCTCGAGGAATGCACCGACGTGGGGCGCTATTTCGTCCACAGTGATCTTCCCGTGCTGGAGAAGTCTCAAGCATTCGAGCACGGCGTCGAACGGCGCTTCTCGGGCCGTTTCGACAAGCTTGCTTATCGCTTCGGGCCTGCTAGCCGCAGTAGCCTGTTCTATTCGGGAGATCAATTCCCTCAGCTCGCTCGACTGAGATCCTGGACACATCGATTTACTCCAGCCCTAAAGGGCGACCGTATTTAATCGCCAGGTCTTCTGGCAAGGTATAGGATAAAGGCTCCGGCGAACCCCCCCCACGACCTAACAGATCCTTACGGAACTCAACGTGCCGCAGATCGTCGAGTTTGTAGCTCTTCACTTTAAGAGTTTCCAGCAAATTGGCAACGGGCTTCGTGATCAAGGGGTAGCCGGTTAGAGGCCACACTTTGAAGAAATCCTCACCCGTCCACTGGCTCCAGTCGACTAACCGCGTCGCGTCCTCCAGGGAGCTGTATTTCTTCCGGCCACAGCCCGGACACTCTTCGATCAGATGGATACCGGACTCTGGTCGAGCAATACCCGCCCAACCAACAACGATCAGTTCTCGATACTCCTTGGAGAGCAATCCGTTGCGAAAGCGCACGGTCGCCGGCCTTGTCATATAACCTGAAATGCCCCGTTTCTCAAACTCTGCTAGAAGGCTCTCATGCACAACCCAGTCGTGAAACCAACTTGAAATCATCATCTGGTCACTGAGTGCATGCTTGACTTCAAGCGCAAGTTCGCCGACCCGGCGCGAGTTGTTGTGGCGGGCCGTGAACTGACATGGTGGTAGGTTCTGCCGGGCCGGGGGCACGCCATTCTCGAACATTGCGAGCAGGCGCTCTGATCCAGATTCTCGAAGGTGAAAGTATTCCATTATGTCATCCTGGTCTCTTCCCATCCTGGAGGAGTTTCAAGCATTCGAGCACGGCGCGGAACGAAGGCCCCCCTCGCAAGCGATTTCGACCAACGTGCCGATCGCTTTGTGCCGGCGAATATCGTCTCATCGCAGATTCGGGCGACCAACTCCATCACCTCGCCGGGTAGGGATACGTCACACATGACTCTACTCCAGACCTAACGGACGACCGTACTTTATGGCCAAGTCCTCTGGGATATATAGTGACAGACGTCCTACCGAATATCCCGTGCAAGCCCCTCCCATAAGGTTCCGACCCTCAAGCGCCACGAGGGGACGCAGCGAGTAGCTTTTGACGTTGAGAGAGATCAGCGCATCAGCGACTCGCTTTGTGATTAGAGGAAAACCGGGTAGCGGCCAAACCAAGAAGAAGTCTTCGCCTGTCCATTGGCTCCAATCAATCAACTGCTCGCCATCATCCAGATCGCTATATTCTCGCCGAAGGCAGCCAGGACACTCCTCCCGGAGCCGGATTCCGGATTCCGGGCGAGCATGACCACCCCAGCCAACTACTACTAGTTCCCGGTATTCACTTGACACGGAGCCGTCACGGAACCGTACAGTAGAAGGCAGTAAACGGTAGCCGGTGAATCCCCTCCTATCGAACTCGGCAAGCAAGCTTTCATGGACGACTCGATTCCCCATCCAATCTTTGATTATCCATTGATCGCGCTTGTTATGCTTTAGCTGCAGCATGAGTTCCCCAACCTCCCGGCGACCTCCATTGTGTTCAAGGCTTATCGGACAGTGCAAGACAACTTGCTCCCTGGGAGGCTCATCGCCGGCGAGGAGTCGCTCCGACTCCGGTCCGCGTAAATTGAAGCACTCAGGCATTGATACACCCACCTCTGTCGTTGGCACCCACCATATGAGTATGCTTCAAGGGAATGAGACCCCTGGCCTTTCGGCCAAACTTTTCTCTTGACTAAACTGAACTGAACCGTTTAGTATTGTTTTCGTGATCCAAGTTGAGAATCTCGTTAAGAAATTCGGCGAGTTCACGGCCGTCGACCAGATTTCCTTCAAAGTAGCCCCGGGCGAGATCTTTGCGTTTCTCGGGCCAAACGGTGCGGGGAAGACTACGACGATCAAGATGCTCACCACGCTGTTGCGACCCACCAGCGGAACATTGGAGATAGATGGTTTGGACCCCGGCGCGCATCCGAACGAGGTGCGGAAGCGATTTGGGATCGTCTTCCAGGATCCCAGTCTGGATGGAGACATGACCGGGTACGAGAACATGGAACTGCACGCGATCTTCTATCACGTGCCGCGCAAGGTGCGCCCGGAGCGAATAGAAAAGCTGCTGCGTCTGTTCGAGCTCTGGGAGCGGCGCAAAGACCAGGTAAAGCTTTTTTCTGGCGGCATGAAGCGACGGCTCGAAGATTGCACGCGGACTGTTACACACGCCGAAGATTCTGTTCCTCGACGAGCCGACCCTAGGCCTGGATCCACAAACCCGGAACCAACTCTGGACGCACGTGAAGCACTTGAACCAATCCGAGGGAGTGACGGTTTTTCTCACCACTCATTACATGGATGAGGCCGATCGGGTGGCACACCGGATCGCGGTGATCGATCACGGCAAGATTGTGGCGCAGGGAACGCCCGAGGAGTTGAAGCAGCAGACCAGCAGCAAATCTTTGGAGGAAGCTTTTCTGGCTCTGACAGGATCGGCGATTCGGGACGAAGCTGCCACTTCCGCCGATCAGTTGAGGCAAGTGGCAAAAATGTTGGGGAACCGGCGATGAGCGTAATTTATGGTCTCTGGTTGCGAGAGTTAAAGCGCTACGTTCGATCGCGCGCGCAGATCGTCGCTTCGCTCGGGCAGCCGCTGCTTTATCTGCTGGTGCTGGGGTTTGGGCTCGGGCCTGTGTTTCAGAAAGCGGGCCAAGGCAACTATGTGCAGTTCGTCGCACCTGGAATTATCGCCATGACCGTGCTGTTCAGTTCGATCTTTTCCGGAATGGGCTTGCTCTGGGACAGGCAGTTCGGCTTTCTCAAGGAAACGTTAGTGGCGCCGGTCCCGCGGATTCAGGTGATGTTGGGCCGGACATTGGGAGCGGCGACGGTTGCCGTGATTCAAGGTTTGCTGGTGGCCGCGGTATGTTTTATCGCGGGTTTCCGGCCGGTCGATATCAAGGCGCTTCCGCTGGTGCTACTGCTCATGGGTCTGATCGCGTGTTTATTCGCGGCGCTCGGGACCGCGATCGGCTCGGTGATAGAGAATATCCAGGGTTTCCAACTTGTGATGAACTTCCTGGTGCTGCCGATCTTCTTTTTATCCGGAGCTCTTTACCCACTGAACAACCTGCCGAAAGTTCTCAGCGCGATTACGAGTCTCGATCCGCTTGCATACGGTGTCGACGGTCTTCGTACGATTCTTATTGGAATGTCGCATTTCGGACTGGCCGCGGACTTCTCGGTCCTGGTTCTGGTCGCCACAGCGTTCCTTGTCATCGGCAGCTATCTGTTTTCGAAAATTCAGGTCTGACGATGCCGCGAACGCGGAGCGCCAGCGCCCATCAGAAGGTCTTAGACGCCGCAATTGGATTGGTGGCGGAACACGGCGTCGATGCGACGAGCATGGATGCCATTGCCGAAAAGTCCGGCGTCAGCAAAGCAACCATTTACAAGCATTGGGCCGGCAAAGACGCTCTGCTGCTGGAGATGATGGCGGAATTGAATGGTATGCGCGCAAGACCGGTGTTCCATTCAGGCAATATACGTTCTGACATGGTTGCGGTGCTGTCGTACAGGCCTCGGGAAAACGTGGACTTCCGCGAGCGAATCATGCCTCATTTCGTGGCGTACTCGGCTCGCAATCGCGCATTCGGCGTGGCGTGGAAGAACCTGGTGATGGAGCCGCCCCGCCGGGAACTGAGGCAGTTGATGAGGCAGGGCATTGCGAAAGGCGAACTGACGCCGGACCTCGATCTTGATTTGTCCCTGGCGCTGCTTCTCGGCCCGATCATGTACTGGCATGTTTTTCTGAGAGACACGTCGGAGAATCCACAAGCCTTGGCAGAGGGCGTCGTCGGGGCGTTCTGGAAAGCGTTTGGGTTGAGCTCAGGAGTGAGCAGCGCGCTTGATCAGGGCCACGTGGGTAATGTCGATTGACCGGGCGATGTCGACTACGCGGGCCACGAGTGCAAATTCTGTCTCGTCGTCGCCGGAAATAAACAACACTTTCTCGGCGCGGGTCCGGTAGATTGCGTCCAGCCTGGCGCGGAGACCCGGTTGATCCTGCGGCTGGCCGTTAATCTCAAGGCTGCCATTCGCGAAAACGTGCACGACTATTGTGGCCGGGTTTGACTGATCGGGTGCGCTGGCGGGATGTTCCTGAGGGACGTCGTCCGGCAGACCAGTGGAATGGGCCGGATTCATGACCATGAAGATGATCAGCAGCACGAGAAGGACATCAATCAGCGGCGTGACATTCAGTTCGGCTTTGCCTCGGGTGGTGGTCATAGTGCGTTGGACACCGCGACAGGCGTGCGGTTCCTGGGTTTGGGAATGATATGCGCCATTCGGCGGTATACTGAGAATGAGGTTTACTTCTCCCGGTTGGGACTTCGCGAAGCTTCGATCGGGGAGCCGGCTCACAATGTCTTCATCACGATTCCCTCTTTTGCTTGCTCTGATCGCCGCTTGTTTGCCGGCGGCTTCGGCCCAAACACCGGCCGCGGCGAAGAGCGCCGACAAATCGGCCGCCTATTATCATTACTCGCTGGCCCACCTGTATTCGGAGCTTGCGGGCGCTACTCAGAACCGTAGCGATTACGTCACGAAGGCGGTGGAGAATTACCGTCTGGCGATGAAGGAGGATCCGGGCGTTGCGTTTCTCAGCGACGAACTTTCCGATCTTTACATTCAATCCGGACGGCTTCGCGACGGCGTTCTGGAGGCCGAAGACGCGCTCAAACAGAATCCGAACGACGTCAATGCCAGGCGGATTCTAGGCCGCATTTACACCCGGATGATTGGGGATTCCCAACAAGGCCGGGTGGACGAAAACATGCTCAAGAAGGCGATCGAGCAATATCAGAAGATCGTCGAATTGAGTCCGAAGGACACCGATACGTGGCTGATGCTGGGGCGTTTGCAGAAGATCGCGTCGAATTCTGTCGAATCGGAAAAGGCCTACAAGAAAGTCCTCGAGGAGGATCCGGAGAACGAAGACGCGCTGACGGGCCTGGCCATGGTGTATGTGGATCTGGGCAATAACAAGGCTGCCAGCGATCTATTGCGCAGGGTGGCCGAGAAGAGCCCTTCGCTGCGCACTTTGACTGCGCTGGCGGGCGCGTACGAACAGATGCACGATTACGCGTTGGCCGCCGAGACGCTGAAGAAGACTCTGGAAGTGGCTCCGGGCAATATTGAAATCAAGCGCGCCTATGCGGAGGATCTGCTGCGTTCCGACAGGCTGGCGGAAGCGCTCCAAACCTATAAGGAAGTGGTTGCGGAAGATCCGCGCGATGCGCAATCGTATTTGCGGATTTCACAGATTTACCGGCAGCAGCGGGATTTTGCCAAAGCGCACGAAGCTTCGAGCAAGGCCAAGGCGATCGATCCGGCAAACATGGAAGTGCAATACAACGAAGTGAATCTGCTCGACGCCGAAGGGAAAACTTCGCAGGCGATCAGCATGCTCCAGCAGATGTTGACGGATTCGAAAAAGAAGTCGTATCAGGCTCCCGAGAAGGCCAATCGAGTGATGCTTTTGGAGCGGCTCGCGCTGTTATACCGTGGCAACGACCAGCCGAAGGAAGCGATCGAGACATTTCGTCAGGAAGCCGAGGTGGATCCGGATACGGGCGCACGGACTTCCGCTAATATTATCGATACTTTGCGCATGGCCAAGGACTTCAAGAAAGCGACGGAGGAAGCTGACGCCGCGGTCAAGAAGTACCCGGATGACCGATTGGTGCGGATGGTACATGCCTCGCTGTTGGCGGACCTGGGCAAGACCAGCGAGGCCGCTGCGGAAATGAAGAAGTTACTCGACGGAAAGAACGATCGGGAGACGTACGTTTCGTTGGCGCAGGTTTATGAAAAGGGCAAGAACTTTCCCGAGATGGCTAAGGCCCTGGACGCGGCGGACAAATTGTCGGATTCCAAAGACGACAAAGAAGATATTGCCTTCCGGCGTGGTGCGATGTATGAGCGGGAAAAGAAGTACGATCTGGCCGAGCAGGAATTCCGTAAGGTCCTCGAACTGAACCCTGGCAACGCGTCCGCGCTGAATTATCTCGGCTATATGTTGGCTGACCGGAACCTGCGGCTCCCGGAAGCACAGCAGATGGTGAGCAAAGCATTGGCGGCGGACCCGGCCAACGGAGCGTATCTGGACAGCCTGGGATGGGTATATTACCGAATGGACAAGCTCCAGGAGGCGGAAACCTATCTGCTGCAGGCGATGGAGCGTTACGCCAAGGACCCGACGGTTCACGACCATCTTGGGGATGTCTATTTCAAAGAAGGCCGGATTAGGGACGCAATCAAACAGTGGGATGCCTCACTAAAAGAGTGGGAAAACGCCGCTCCGAGCGAAGCGGAACCAAATGAAATCGCCAAGGTGCAGAAAAAATTGGAAGACGCTAAGGTCCGGTTGGCTAAGGAAACGCCCAATTCGCCGCCGAAATAACTTTAGTTCTATATCCATGCCCCTCAAAAAATTCAAACTTTCAGCCCTGCCGAACCATTGATCATTTTCGGAGTTTCGGCTTACTCTTCTTAAGTGGGGATCGTGCTTCCACACGAAACCTATAAAGGAGACCATTAAAATGAAGAAATGTTTCGAACGGGTTTTTTCTCTGAAGTTGCGGATCGACTCCAGAGGGCAGGATCTGATTGAATACGCCTTGATGGCGGGGTTTGTTGCGGTTGCGGCGGGCGCCATTATGCCTGGCGTAGCGGCTGAAATTCAGGTCATTTTCGCGGCGGTGAGCAGCGCACTGGCAGCCGCCGGGAGCTAAGGCCCGGCAGCGTCCGGATGCGATATAATTGTGGCTTCCCAGCTAGATTCCAATGAAGAGAGGATGCCACCATGGAAGTACGTCCATTACATGACCGCGTGTTCGTCAAGCGTCTGGAAAACGAGGAAGACAAAGTAGGGAGCATTGTTATCCCTGATTCCGCCAAAGAGAAGCCGCAACAAGCTAAGGTTGTGAGTACTGGCAGCGGCCGGCTTCTCGAGACCGGTGAGCGGGCTCCGTTGACGGTGCAGCCGGGAGACCGGATCTTATTCGGGAAGTACTCGGGCGCCGAAGTAAAGGTAGACGGCGAGGAGTTCCTCATCCTCCGCGAGGATGAAATCTTGGCCGTACTCGACTGAGAGCGGCGCGCGTCTATACGCTCTGCTAAGCTAGAATATCACTACGGAGTCAGGAGTAAAGTATCCCCATGTTTCGATTCACTCTTTTGCTGCTTGCCACGCTAGCGGCAGCGTCCGCGCAGGTCAAAATCGCGGTTATCAATGTAAACAACGCGATCCTTGAGACGGCCGAAATCAAGAAAGCGCAGACCGATCTGACAGAGAAGTACAAGCCGCGGCAACAGAAGATCGAGGACTTGCAAAAAGAGATCAACGATCTGCAAGCGAAATTGCAGGGCGGTAAACTGCCCCGGGCACCGAACAGGACGTTCAGTTGACCGGCCAGCGAAAGCAGCGCGAGTTGCAGCGCATGGTGGACGATCTGCAGGCCGACGCGGACAAGGATCAGGAACGAAATCCTTCAGCGAGCCGGCGGGCACATGCACGACGTGGTGCAAAAACTAGCGACCGAGAAGGGATACGACGTGGTGATCGAGATGGCCAGCACCTTGGCCTTCAAGCCCGCGCTCGAAATCACCAAGGACGCGGTGGCCGCGTACGACAAAGCCTACCCTGTAAAATAGCTTTACTTCGCTACAACCACATCTTCTTTGCGGCCAAACGGCAGGCGAATCCGCAGCACGCGCTCGCGGGTGCGCTCCTCGTCCAGGTTTCGCGTACGGGCGTGCAGAAGGTCCTCCAGCGAAACAATTCCCGCTAGTTTGTTTCCACTGTCTCGTTCCACGACAGGGAAACGAGTGAGGTTGGTTTCGGCCATCCGGTTGACTACTACCCGGAGCGGTTCGTCCGGGTATGCGACCGTCACTTTGGGCCGGAGAAGATCCGCCAAACGCGCATCCGGATGGGCGCCATGGGCGGGGTCCTTCAGCTTTAGCATGTCCTTACGGGTGAGCACGCCCAGCACTCGATTTTCCGCATCGACGATCGGGTAGAGGCGCTGGCTGCGCGGGTGCGACGACGCGTGAGCCGCGCGCAGTTCGCGGACTGTATGACCGTCCGGCAGGACTACCAATTTGGTGCGCATCACGTCGCGGGCCATCAGGATCTCCAGCGGATCGACCGCATATTCGCGGCTGAGATGGAAGCCGCGGCGGGCTACTTTCTCGGTCAGGATGGACCGCTTCAAGCTGAGTACGGTGAAGCCGTGCGCCAGGAAACAAGCGACCATCAGCGGCAGCAGGACATTGATATCGTGCGTCAGTTCCAGCGCGAAGACGATGCCGGTGAAGGGCGAGCGCATGGTGCCGCCGAGGATCGCTCCCATGCTGATGAGCGGCCAGAAGCCGGCGCCTTCGTGCGGCAGGAACATGGCTTCGACGCCGCCTAGCGCGGCCGCCCATCATGAGCAGGGGCGCGAGCACGCCGCCGGAGGTGCCGGAGCCTAGCGAGACGATCCAGATGACCGATTTGACGAGCAGCACGCCGGCGATGATGTATTCGCGGGACGTCGCCCTGCAGCAGCGCGCCGATGGTGTCGTAGCCGACGCCGAGGGCCTGCGGGAAGATGAGTCCGCCGAGGCCGACGACGAGGCCGCCGATTGCGGGCCACCACATCCAGTGAATCGGCAGGCGATGAAAAGCGTCTTCCGCGGCGTAGACGCCCAAGGTGAGCAGTGCGGAGAGGCCGCCGGCGAGGAGTCCGGCCAACACGCAGCCGAGCAGGCCTTCCGGGCCGATAAAGACGGGATGCGCGGGAACGGGAAAGAGCGGTCCGAGGCCGAGGATGTAGCGTCGGGCGGCGCCGGCGGCGGCGCTGGCCAGGGCCACGGGGATCGCGCTTCGCGGCTTCCATTCGAAGAGCAGCAATTCGACGGCGAGCAGCACCGCGGCGACGGGCGTGGCGAAGGTGGCCGACATTCCGGCGGCCGCGCCGGCTACCAGCAGTGTTTTGCGCTCGACGCTGGTGAGATGGAAGAATTGCGCGATCATCGAGCCGAACGCGCCGCCGGTCATGATGATCGGGCCTTCGGCGCCGAACGGTCCGCCGGAGCCGATGGAGATCGCCGAGGAGAGCGGCTTGAGGATCGCCAGGCGCGGTTGAATCTTGCTGCCGTTGATCAGGATGGATTCGATGGCTTCCGGGAATGCCGTGGCCGCGGATGCGGTCGGAACCGTAGCGCGCCATGAGGCCGATGATGAGTGATCCGCCAACGGGGACCAATACCGCCCAATACCCGAGAGTGATTGCCGGCGGGAGAGACCAACTGTGTTGCGAAGCGCTGATAGTAGAACAGGTTGGTGAACAGGCCGATCAGCTTCAGAAGGGCCCAGGCAACGCCGCTGCTGATGAGTCCGATGACGATCGCCATGAGGGAAATCATGATGACGCGAGTGCTGGTGGTGAAGTCACCCAGTTCGGCGGCGATCTGCTGCCCTTTGGGCGTGGCGCCGTTGGGATTGGCGATCATGCGATTCGATTCTCCTTGCGGCTGCTGGTCTGACGAATTACGGTGCGGAGCGATTTGGCGAGCGCCGGGCCGGCTGTTTCCAATTCTTCATGGTGGGCGACGGAAAGCCTACTGAGCACCGACTCGCCGGAACGGGTGAGACGAACGATCACTTCGCGGCGGTCTGAATCGGCGTGAATTCGCACGACTGCTCCGCGTTCCACCATCCGGTTCACCAGTTCGACCGCGCTGTGATGCTGAATACAGAGGCGGCTGGCTAGTTCGCCGATGGTGGCGCGGCGATCCTCTGGAAGGCCTTTGATGGCGAGTAGGAGCTGATGTTGTTGGGGTTCGATTCCGCTGGCGCGGGCGGATTGTTCACTGAAGTGCAGGAAACGGCGGATTTGGGTGCGAAATTCCGCCAGGGCACGGTATTCTTCGAGGCTTAGATCCGGGGATGAAGCGATCATACAATAATATCGTAACACGATATATATGGGCGACCGTGACTTAGCGCCCACAGAATTGGATTGCGAGCCGGTCGACTAGAGCGTTGTCAGGATTTGCGCGCGTAGATCCGGGTAGCTCATCGCACCGGGGTGATACATCTTGACGATGCCGCGCCGATCGATGAGCACGATGGTCGGAGTACTGCTGCAGCCATAGTTCTTGAAATTCTCCTCGCTTACCGGCGCGGGCATGTCGATGAGCGGCGCGTAAAATTGTTGGCGCACGCGATCGATGTAACCTAGCTCCTCTTCCGGACCGGCTTCGCGCCCCTGCTCGACGTACCCGTAGTGTTGAGTGGGTCCGATGACAACCAGACCTTGAATTGAGAACTCGTGGCGAAGCTGAGCGATGATCGGGATTTCGTGTTTGCAATCGCTGCACCAGTGAGCCCAGAAGAACAGGAGCACTGGCTTTCCTTTCAGTGAAGACAGCGCGGGTGGTTTTGGACCCAGCCACTTTGCCGTCTCGAGCGGGGGCGCGGGCTTGCCCTCCAGGCTCAGCAGATTGATGTTCTTTTGGATCCGTGCGTATAGAGATGTTGTTCGATAGGCCGCCAGTTCCTGCCGTAAATAGACTACGGCCTGATCGCGTTCTCCGCGCGCGGCCATCACTTGAGCTTCCACCTCGATCGCGGCCCCCAGTGCCAACGGAAGATTCCGCTCCGCATCCAGCTTGCGCGTCTTGAGTTGGGCCAGTGCCATTTTCCTGGTCTCGGTGGCGTACTTTTCGGCTTCGTCGTACCTCTTGAATTGCAATGCGGCACGGCCCTGCCAGGAGTAGGCCTCGAGCCATTCGGGCGTGCTGCCCAACTGCTGCTGATACTGGTGAAGTAGATTCTTCGCCTGCGCGAAATCGTTGGCGCCGAGCGCGGCGCGTACATCGGCGCTGATTCCTGCGAAGGCTGCGGAGTTGATGATGAAAAGTAATAAAAGGCGGCGGGCCGTCATATTTTGAGGAGTTCACGGGTCCAGCGCATGCTGGTTTCGAGATCCTGGCGTTGTTGCGCGGCGATCTGCTCCTTCGGCACGGAAGGCGGTGGGGGATGCGCTGCGCCATTCTCGACCAGCTTGAGAAAACGGCTGAATTCCCAAGCAGGATCGTGGCGGTAACCATCCCAGAACTTCGGGTCGAGATAGGGGAACTTACGGGGTCCGGTGACGATGATTTCGAGCGAAATAGCGCGGCCCGGGCAGAGCTGCGCGTAACGCCGCACGTAATCGGCGATGCCGATGTTGCCGTCGCCCATGCGGGTCCACTGGACCGCGGCACCTTCGGGTATGCGCCAGACGGCCGTGTCGCGGATGTGGCTGGTGAGTACGTAGGGGGCTAGTGTTTCGAGCGTCAGATGGGGATCTTCAATGGTCCAGAGAGGATTGCCCGAGTCGAGGCACGCGCCGGTAAAATCCTTGCCGGCTTCTTCGATCAGCATCTTGAGCTCACGCGCCTGCATGTCGCCGGCATGGTTTTCGATGGCGATCTTCAAACCGTGATCCATCACTTTGGACCGCATGTTACGCAGTACCTTCACCATGTTTTCGATGTGACCTTCGATGGGAAGGTCGCCAGTGCGGTCGGCCGACGAGCCGAGCACGCAGCGAACGATTTTCGATCCCACGGTGTTGGCCGCGGTCAGCATGCGCTCCATTTGCTGTTCGGCAGTCCCTTGCGAAGGTTCGAACATCTTCGAACTTGGGCAGATCGACTTCATTCCAATTTCGACTTCGATGCCGAGTTTGGCGGCGTGAGCGCGCACCTGGCGGAGGTTCGCTTCTTCCAGGCTGCCGATGAAGCGGATTTCAGAGAAGTGTACGACTTGAGCGCCGAGCTTGGCGGCGTAGTCGAGATATTCGAAAGGCGTCCATCCAGAGTCGCGAATGCTGAAGAGATCGATACCCGGTTTGAGCATGGAGTTTTCCGGTGCGGCCGCAGCCAGGGCGGCAGCACCGCTCGCGATGAAAGTTCTGCGGAGCATTGCCAATATTATGGCCGCAAATTCTCGGCCAGCCAAATCAAATACCGCGTAATCTCAGCGCGTCCCGTTCCCAGCCGTTCCGCCGAAACCTTGTAGTGGACGCGCCCGCCCGTGGCTTGACCGATCGCTTGCAGATCGTTTTCCTTCTCGTCGCCGGTGGCGCGAATGCTCAGAATGCAATTGTACTGGCGCGCAATGGCGGCGAGTTCGTTGAGATTCTCCGATTTACCGAATGGGCCGATAATCTGTGCCGGACGGCCTCGTGTTTTCAGCCAATGAAGACAGAAAGCCATCTCTTCCGGTGTGGGTGGTGTTGCCATCGAGACTTCGAAATCGAAGTACTTCCAGGAGTTCTGTTGCGACTTGATGCTCTGGATGAAATCGTACAGCTCTTCCTGAACCTGGAGGCTGCGGCCGAATTTTGCTGTCAGGTGCGGCTGTTGAAAGTCGTCCGGGATTCCTGAGGAAGCAGGCCGTCCGATCAGACTCGACGAATCGAGCGCAAATCTTGTGAAGCTTGCGTTATTTTCGATCGCCGTTCTGGCCGCGTCGAGGGTCTCTCCGGCGATGATCGGGCTCGTCCCGGCGCTGTAGCCGTCGCGCCAGCCTGCGCGAATTGCTGCCCAGAGTCCGGCTCCCAAGTCGTCCGGCGCAATGGATGCCAGGTTGACACCGAAACGCTTCCAAATCGTTCGAAACGCGTCAAACGCAGCCGGTAGCGTAACCTCAGGACGTCCTCCTTCGACGGTGATGGCAGGTTGCGAGCCTTGCGGGCGCGGTAGGAAAGCGCGATCGATGTGCTCACTAAATGTGTGGAGGTTATTACTGTCGGTGGAGGAAAACGGGATCGCGTTCACGACAATTTCGCGGCCGCCACCGGGGCGCATGCGGCCGATCAACAGAGGTTCGGAGAAGTGCGAACTGGCGGGAGAAGAGGCCAGCGTCATGTGCAGCAACAGGGGCTTCGATCCCTCGAGAGACGAGGCGTCTACGGCGATGTAATAGGACGATGCGTGAATTGGGTCCTTTTGCAGGGAACCGATGTATGGCACGATGCTTGACAGTTCGAGGGAGGGCAGCCGTCCGTTGAGCCTATTGCGTGCCTCGTCGTTCAGCGGGTGTTTTTCTACGTACTGGAAAATGAGATCCGCGAGCGCCGCGGCTTCGCTGGGTTTTACCGGCAACTCGATCGGAACTGTGTTCACCGCGTCCTCCTAGAGTTTCAAGGTTTTCAGGTAGTCGCGAAACTGTTGACCCAGGTCGAAGCGCTTCAAGGCGAACTCGACCGTCGCCTGGAGAAAGCCGAGTTTGTCTCCCGCGTCGTAGCGAGTGCCTTCAAACTTATAGCCGTAAACCGGTCGATTTCGGAGGAGATACTTGAGCCCATCGGTGAGTTGAATCTCGCCTCCGGAGCCCGGTTCTATGGATTCGAGCGAAGTGAAAATTTCGGGTGTGAGGACATAGCGCCCGATAATCGCGAGATTTGACGGAGCGTCGGCCGGTTTCGGTTTCTCCACCATGTTCCGGATGCGATAGAGGCGGTCTTTTGTGCCGTTGTGCGTGACGAGCTCGGCATCCACCACGCCGTAGGCCGAGATGTGCTCTCGAGGCACTTCCATTAGCGCGACAACGGAGGCGCCGAAATATTCATAGACATCGAGCAACTGCCGCATGCACGGAATGTCGGAATCGATCACGTCGTCGGATAGTACGACGGCAAAAGGTTCGGGGCCAGTCAGTTCTTTCGCGCGAAGGACCGCATGGCCCAGCCCGAGCGCCTCCTTCTGACGAACGTAAGAGATGTCGATCAGATCGGAGACGGCGTGAACAACCTGCAGCAGATCCTTCTTGCCGCGCGTCTCCAGAAGATGTTCCAGCTCGAAGCTGACGTCGAAATGATCTTCGATGGCAGACTTGCCGCGTCCGGTGACTATGATAATGTTTTGGATTCCGGAGTGAAGAACTTCCTCAACGCCGTACTGAATGAGTGGTTTATCGACAAGCGGCAACATTTCCTTGGGCTGCGCCTTGGTAGCCGGAAGAAAACGGGTACCAAGCCCAGCCGCGGGGAAAACCGCTTTTCTTACCTTTGGTATCATCTTCTTCCATTGTAAGTTACTGTGCATTAGGATGCTTTTGGATGGATCACCATAAGAAGAAAGTTGCCTGGGAACTGTACGAACGCGCTCACGTGTTGCAAATGAAAGGCCAGTGGGACGAAGCCGTGCAACTCTACCTGGAATCGATTGCGGTGTTTCCTACCGCCGAGGCGCACACCTTTCTGGGTTGGACTTACCGGTTTCAGGGGAAGCTCCAGGCGGCAATTGATGAATGCATGAAGGCGATTCGGGTGGATCCGACGCTGGGGAATCCGTACAACGATATCGGGGCGTATCTGATCGAGCTGGAGCGCTACGATGAGGCAATTCCGTGGCTCGAGAAGGCGACTCAGGCTGAGCGCTACCAGGCGTATCACTATGCGTGGTACAACCTCGGGCGGGCTTGGGCCGCGAAGGAGGCTTACACGCGGGCCAGGGAGTGTTTTCAAAAGGCGGTGGTGCTTGCTCCGGAGTATTCGCCTGCTAGGGATGCTTTGGATAAGGTGCGGCGGGTGGTGCAGTAGTCGCGCCGATTTCTATCGCACCCGCGCATCCGCCGAACCCACGCGTGCCCTTGGCTCGAACGCCACCATCATGTCGATATCGCTCTCCCTCCAGGAAGTCAGCGAAAGGACACCGTGACCGTATTGGCAGGTTTCCCATCGAAGCTGACGGTAACGTCCGCGGCTCCTCGGCCTACTAACGATCGTGGCAGCGGGCCAACGTTGACGATGTCCTCGCCCAGGTATGTACCGACGGCTGCAGCGCCGGCCACGGGCACGTTCACGCCTCCGACCGTCGCCGTGGCTTGCCCCGAATATCCCCGGAAGCCCGTTCCGTAAAGTGACAGGTAGACCTGGTCCGTAACCGGGCCGAGGTCCACTGGTGCGGGCGCCAGCGTCTTCGGGTTGAACAGGTAGTCGTAAGTCTGTATACCGCCCGCCGAATTCCGGATCCAGAACCCGGCTGGTGCGCCCGATCCCGTGGCATTGGCGGTGAATAGGCCTGGCGAGATGGAATTGACCGTGGCCGGCGTCGAAAACACAGTTCCGCCGGAAGTCGTCAACGTGACTTGAGCGGTTCCGAGCGCGGTTCCCGCCGGAACCAGATAACCTACCGCGGTGGGCGCAACGTAATAGATCGGAGCTGCGCGACGCTGGCCTTGGCTGTCCGTGACGTCGATATTGACGCCGCTGAGTTGGGCCGGCCAATTGCCACTGGCAACTACCAAGGCGGGAGTGACATTCGGGGCTTGAGCGAAGGCAATCATCTGCGGCGCCAGCGCGGTCGCGTAGCCAGCCGCATTCTGGTTGCTCAACCGCGGTGGCTCACCCCCGGCCGGAGGATCATAGCTCAGGTTGACGTGGCTGCCGTTCGTGCCGATTTTCCCAATCGCCGCCGCATTTGCACTCGTGAGAGCGGTCCCTTTTCCATTCGGTGACGTGAGCATTACGTTGCTCAGGTTGATATTCATGGCTGCCGGTCAGCGTGTAACCAGATGGAAAAGTCTGGGCGCCGTCGGCGAATCCAGGTGGAAGAGTTTGGAATCCGATCGAATTTTGAACGACGGAAGGCGGAGTCGAGAGGTTTTCGATATAGAGATTCAGCACACTCGACTGACTCAGATCGACGTCATTGCAGTTTCCGTCTCTAGGTGAGTTCGGATCGTTGCATTCCGGGAAGAGAATTTTCAGACTAAAGAGCGTCTGCGGCGGATCTTCCACGAAGATGTTTCGATACAGCGAGGGTTGCATGGAGCCGAACGCTGTGCCGGGGACCATCAGCGATGCGATCACCGCGTTGTTCTGGCCGTCCAGGTTAGTCGCGGTCCAACTGGGATTGGTGGGGCTGTTCCAGTCCGTCTTCACGACGTAAAGACCATCTATCAGGGAATAGTCGCCCGGCGAGTTATCCGACCAGCCCAGGTTCACGACGCCGCCGTTGTAGTTCTGCCAAACCGTTGCGTTGGTCACCGTGATGAAGGAGCCCCACATCATCAGGGAATCGTCACCGGCGCGAACAAACAGGTTGGATACCTGCGTATTTTGGCCGATCCTGAATCCGCCATTGAGTCCGTTCCAGCCGATGCTATTCACGTTGTTCACGGCAGCTGTTCACCAGTAGGTCGGCGGTGGCGTGATTGTGGTCGGTGATCACAATTCCGTCCAGGAGGAATCGTGTCGGGAACTGAGTTCTTCGGAGGATCCACCCAGGAAAGGGCGTGGTAGCCCTGATCCGCATACCCGCTACCGTCGCCGCAGGCTCGAAGATCGTACTCAAACCGGCTCACATCCAGCACACCTGGACCGTAAATCCGCCTCAGGTTGCCGTTGCCGCTCTGAATGAAGCGGAGCTTTCCCTGCACCCAGGCGCCTGGGGCAAGAAAGATGTTATTGATGTTGGCCGGCACGACGAATGCCTGCGCGCCGGTTGAGGCGACCGCCACCGTTCCCTCGAAATCCAGCGTGTCGAAGTGGGAGAGATCTCCGGTGAGATCCGCCGGTGCCGCAATTATTTTCACGTTGCTGCCGGTGGGTTTCACGTAGGGCGGATTGAGGAAGAAGACCAAACTCTGAATGCTGCTGTTCTGCTGCGCGTCGCCATCCCACCAGAGGAGAAACTGATCTCCCGCGAAAGCCGCCGTGGTGTTGGTTGAGATCTGGACGGTGCTCCCGCTCGCCGAATCGACGTGAATCCCTTTGGCCTGGGGCCGGACTGACACGTGGTTGATCGCCGGAAAGGCGGTCCCCCATAATTTGGTGACACGGAGCGCCACCGCCGTGCTCGGGCCGGCAGGAATACTCGCGAACGACATCGAGGTGTCCGGGGCGTAACCTGAAGCCGCTGCGGAAGGGCGAAGCGTTCGTCCCGCCGTAGTAGCTGATGTAGACTTTCACATCCGTCCAGTCGCCGGAACCCAACTTGTATTGGACGGCGTACCGGTCCGAAGTCATGGGATATGTCAATGGCGGCGTCCGATAGGTCGCGTCTTTAGTTACGACCGTACAGGCCGGGGGGCCAGGGATCAACTGCGCGAGACCAACCGAAGTGAATGTTGCGAGTAATAGCGGTCCAAGCAAGTGACGTTCGTTCATGGCCTGATTTTCGGGCTTCGCCTAAAACGCTCCGAGAATACTATGCTGAACCCGCCAGCACAACAAAAAGCGCGTTCCGCCTGGGGGAAACGCCCTAGTTTCGGGGTCGAAATCGCCGCGGCGCTGGACAGGTTGCTAGGCCTCCGTAAATATACCGCTTGCCTCAGCCAAAGGTTCCTCTCTGGGAGACTGCTGGGTTGGCATTGTGCTTCGCCGTCCTTTACTTTCGCTAATTTTAGGCGAAGACAAGACGAAATCCGTATGGCGCTCGGAATAAGCCTTGGAGAAGAATCCGACCGAAGATCTACTTCACTGTATGCGACCAACCTGTACCAAATGCGGATGGACAACGACACACCGGTCGAGTCAGACGGGCGTATGGGACCTTTTGCTGGAGTATTTCTTCCTGATTCCGTTCCGGTGCCGGAGTTGTGGAAACCGCTTTCGACGCTACATTAGCGCCGCTGAACGGGCCTTAATCCCCAACTGACCGTACTTGATTGAATCCATGGCCTCCGGTGTGCTATTCATAAGATTAATCCCCGTTCGTCCTCAAGAAGGCACGGCACACAGGAAAAGAAATGGCATATGTAATTGCGGAACCCTGCATAGGGACGAAAGACGCGGCTTGCATTGACGCATGCCCGGTAGATTGTATTCATCCGAAGAAGGATGAACCGGATTTTGCAACCGTTGACCTGATCTACATCGACCCGGTGGAATGTATTGATTGCGGGGCTTGCGTTCCGGTATGTCCAGTCTCGGCGATCTTCGCTCTGGACGATCTTCCGGAAAAGTGGTCCCACTTCACGAAGATGAATGCAGACTACTTCAAGCGGTAAATCGCGCTCGCTTCATTCGTTTCCCAAACTCTGACTTCGGACACTCGCACGGCGGGAGGCAATCCCTTGCCAATCTCCTGGTGCAGGTACTGTGCGATGTTTTCCGCCGATGGGTTCAACGTGTCGAACGGCGCTACCTCATTGAGATTCCGGTGATCGAGCCGCATGATGGCGGTGTTGATCTGCTTTTTTAGTTCCAGGAAATCCACCAGCATGCCGGCTTGGTCGAGATGTTCGCCCGCTACGGTGATCTCCACGCGGAAATTGTGGCCGTGCAGGTTTTCACATGAACCGTGATAATTGCGCAGCGCGTGTGCGGCGGCGAATGTATGTTCCACACGGACTTCAAACATCGAAGAATTCCTCCACATCGGCCAGGTCGGTAGTGAAGGCGTAGTCTGGCAGGCTATCGAAGAAAACCTGGCCGTAGCGCTGCTTCGTAATCCTATTATCCAGCATCACCAGAACGCCGCGGTCGGAGCGGCTGCGGATGAGCCGGCCGAAACCTTGCTTCAATGCGAGGGCCGCCTGCGGTATCTGGTAATCGAAGAAGGGATTTCCACCGCTGGTCCGGATGGCGTTGACTCGCGCGTCCACCACCGGATCGCTGGGCACCGCGAACGGCAATTTATCGATGATGACGCAGCTTAACTGCTCGCCTTGCACGTCGACTCCTTGCCAGAATGAAGATGTGGCGAAGAGGACGCAGTGCGGAGTGGAGCGGAACTCCTCGAGCAGGGCGTTTCTTGGGCCGGTGCCTTGCAGGAGTGTCGGATAATCGGTCTCGAGCGAGACGCGATCGTAGACGAGATTCATCTGCTGATAGCTGGTGAACAGCACGAACGCACGGCCGCGGCTGTGCTTCAGGATTTCGATGATTTCATCGGCGGCGGCGGCGGTGAATGCGGGGCTGCGCGGATCGGGTAGATGCTGCGGGACGTAGAGCAGGGCCTGCTTCTGGTAATCGAATTGTCCGTCCACGGCCACTGTTCGCGCTTCGGGCAAACCGAGACGGCTCTTGGTGAATTCAAAATCTCCGGCGACGGTAAGTGTTGCGGACGTGAGCACGACTGAATCGATGCTGGCAAAGAGCTTTTCCTGCAAGAACGAAGAGACGTCGATCGGCGTGGCCTGCAGGAAACAACCGCGTCCGCGACGCTCGACCCAATACACGAACGAAGTTTCGCCTCCGTCAACGAAGAACCTGATCTTTTCGGAATACTCGCGCGCCCTGCGGTACAGGGGCACGATTTCTTCCGGCGAGTCCTTGATGAGTTGCAGTTGAATGCCGACCAGTTCGAGGGCGCGTAGAATGTTCTGATACTGCTCGTCGTGCTTTTCAGTGAAGGCGCGGTGCTCGCGGAAGCCCGTGCGCCCTTCGTTGGCTGGAAAACATTCGAAGAACTGGCTGGAGGCCTGGTCGGCGACGCTGAGGATTTCGTCGAGATCGGTAGAGCCGAAGTTCTTGACACGAGCCAATGCGCTTATATCGCGTGTCAGGTCGGTGATTTGATGGCTGCTGATGGCGACGCCGAAATATTGGCCGGCCGTATCCTCGATCTCGTGTGCCTCGTCGAAGATCACCGCGGCGTATTCGGGAATGATGGAGCCCACCTCTTCGCCCTTTAGCGCCAAGTCGGCGAAGAAGAGGTGATGGTTGACGATGATGAGGTTGCTATCGTGTGCGCGTTGCTGCATCAGCGTGATGAAGCAACGCTCGAATTGCTGACACTTTTGACCGGTGCAAAGATCGCGCCGCGCATCGATCTTGGCCCAGGCAGCGCTTCCCTCGGGCAGGGTTTTGATTTCGGCGCGATCCCCGGTTCCGGTGGTTTGCTCCCATTGGCGAATCACTTCGAAGTCGGCAACCTCTTCGAGGCCGGTGAGGATGGGAAGCCTTTCGGCATCGTAGATTTTCTGGCGGCACGCGAAGTTGTTGCGGCCCTTCATGTAGCAGGCGCGGATGGGCGTGGCCAGATGTTTCTGCAGGAAGGGGATGTCTTTGAGGAAGATCTGTTCCTGCAGATTCTTAGTGCCCGTGGAGACGACGATCCGTTTACCGGAGAGGATGGCGGGAATCAAATAGGCCAGCGTCTTGCCGGTTCCGGTGCCGGCCTCGACGATGAGGTGGCGCTTCTGGGCGAGCGCGGCCTCGACAGCTTCGGCCATCTGCAATTGGCCGGCGCGGTGCTCGTAATTCGGGTGCCATTTCGAGAGAATGCCGTGTGGCGAGAAGAATTGTTTGGCGGTGAGGACTTTGGCTGCGCTGGGAGGCATCTACTGCGTACCTTCCATTCTAGGCTTTTCTCTCCATCGATTCGGCGAAGGCTTCAAACAGGCGGCGATCCTTCGCGTCGCACGCGATTCGATCTTCCGGATGCCACTGAACGGCGATGGCGAACGGGTGATCGCGGCGTTCGATGCCCTCGATGACTCCATCGTCCGACGATATCGCGGAAACCGTGAGGCCCTCCCCGAGACGCCCGACGGCTTGGTGATGCCGCGAGTTCGCCGGATGTTCGCCTTCGCCTGCGATATCGGCGAGTTTTGTCTGCGGCAGAACGGTCACGCTATGTACGTCGGCGGAAGGTCCGGAAATTCTCACTCGATGTTTGCCGCCGTCCTCCAGATGTTGAATTAGGGTGCCGCCGCAAGCCACGTTGAATAACTGCATACCCCGGCAAATGGCGAAAACCGGCTTGTGTGTATCGAAAGCTTCTCGAAGCAAGCGAAGCTCCAGTTCGTCCCGCGGGCGGTCGGCTTCCTGCGTTTCGGGGTGGCGAGGCTCGCCGTAGAGTTGGGGATCCACGTCGGCCCCGCCGGTGAGGAGCAGTCCATCGACGGCGGTCAATGACTCAGGATTGCGCACTGGCTCCAACCCCACGGAGCGTAGCGCGGTTTCGTACGGTTCCACCTTTGCCGGATTGGCGGCGCTGAACGTGACGGCGACTCGCTTGCTCATACCTTCTGATTCTTCCAGCCTCCACGCCGAAATGCCAGCAGGCAGACGACGGCGAGCACCGATTCCGCAATTGGAATCGCCGCGAAAATGCCGCTGGGACCCATGCCCGTATGGGTCGAGAGCACGTAGGCTAGAGGGATCTGCAAGAGCCAATAGCAAAAGAGGTTGATCACGGTCGGAGTAGCCGTATCGCCCGCTCCGTTGAACGACTGCTCGAGCACCATGCCCCAGGCGTAGAAGATGTACCCGTAGCTCATGATCCGGAGCCCGGTGGCGCCGTATTCCACCACCGCCGGATCGTCGCTGAAGATCCCAACGATTGTCTTCGCGAACAGAACGAAGACAAGCGCCACACCGCCGAGAAAAAGCATGTTGTACAGACCAGTCTGCCAGACGGACTTCTCCGCGCGGTCAGGCCGTTTGGCGCCGAGATTTTGACCAACCAGCGTTGCCGCCGCATTGCTCATTCCCCACGATGGCAAAATTGCAAAGATGACGATGCGGATCGCGATTGTGTTGCCGGCCAGTGCAGCGGTCCCGAAGCGCGCCATGAGCCGCACCAGCGCCAGCCAACTCGCGGTAGAGATCAGGTATTGGAACATTCCGTTGACCGCGATGCGCAGCATTCTGCCGATGACGGGAAAATCGAGTTTCAGGAGATCGCGCCGGATTTTGATACGGCCGGACCCATGCGAGAGATACCAGAATTGTAGTGCGACACCGGCGCCCCGGCCGATGGTGGTTGAAATTGCCGCGCCCGTAACGCCGAGTTTTGGAAACGGACCCAGACCCAGAATCAGACATGGGTCGAGGATGATATTGATCGCGTTGGCGATCCACAGAACCCGCATCGCCAGAGCCGGATCGCCTGCGCCACGGAAGATCGCGTTGATCAGGAAGAGCATGAAGATTACACCGCAGCCGCCCAACATCACAGCGGTGTAGATGTGTCCTGCTGCGATGACGGCCGGTTCGGCGCCCATAAGCGCCAACAGCCGGGGTGCGAACAGGACTCCGGCGATTCCGAAGACTACCGACGTGAAGAGGCCTAGGACGATGGACTGCACAGCGGCGATCGCGGCTCCTTCCTCGTTTTGCTCGCCGATCCGCCGCGCAACTGTGGCGGTGGTGGCCATGGCAAGGCCGAGCGCGACTGCGAACACCATGGTCAACAACGACTCGGTGAGCGCGACGGTCGACGTGGCGACCCGGCCGAGGTGTCCGACGAAGAAGATGTCAACGATTCCGAAGAGCGATTCCATCATCATCTCGAGAACCATCGGGATGGAGAGCAGTAAAATGGCGCGGCCGATGCTGCCGCCGGTGTAGTCGTGGGCCTTACCGCGGATGGAATCGCGCAGCGCCGGCCAGAGCTTGATTGGCTCTTCCACGGGAATAAATGTGGACGGAGTGTCCATGAGACAGATCCTCTTTTTCCTTCAGACTTGTGGAGACTGCGAACGGGGTTGTTGTGTCGACGACAGCTCAGGCGGGTGAGATTCCGCGCCGAACCGCGCGATTATCGGGAGGGCGTAAACATAATCATTTTATTTAAGCAAATTCCGGAGCCGTTTGCCAATCCGGGCATTGACGAAGGTTTTCGTTGACATGACGAAGATCTTCGTCAATAATACTCTCATGATCCCCAAACAACGTCGCCCGACCGAGGCAGAGCTGGCGATCCTGCGAGTGTTGTGGGAAGCAGGTCCGGGTACGGTGCGTGACATTCTGGCTGTTCTCAATCGGTCCAAACGAACCGGTTTCTGGGAGCGGCCCGGCCAGTGCGGATCTCACACGCGAGTTCTTGCGAGGGGAATCGGAGACGGCCAGCCGGAACGCCGATGCGCTGAAGTCCACATTGAAGATCGCAGAATGGATGGTCACACGTTAAAGGCCATTCCCATCGCGGGGCTACCGGCGAGTTGTGCGCAGTTGTGTTTGCGCATATGCCGTTCGGTGGCGTTCGCGTGGGTGACACTCTCTCCCCCGCTTCTATCGGGCGGATTGTTGAAACACTAAGATCGCGGTGATGCGAGAATCGCGTCCATGACTGACTTGCCTTACGCATTCCGATCGCTGCGGCACTCTGCGGGCTTCGCATCGGTCGTCGTCATTTCACTCGCTCTCGGTATCGGTGCGAACACCGCACTCTTCAGCCTCGTCAATCGCCTGCTGATTAAGTCTCTTCCTGTTAAGGAGCCCGGCCAATTGGTTCACGTGCGGCGGGTCGTCGAGTTGGGCGGCGGCAGAGAGAAGGATATCCGACTCGCTGCCACAGAAATTGAGGCTCTCGCTCGCAACAGCGTCGTCTTTTCGGATGCCACCGGGTTTCTGAATCTGGACCGCCCGACGGTTATCGTGAACGGCGGGATGGAACCGCCGCTCGGTGTCCAGAAAGTCTTACCTAGGTTCTTCGATACGCTCGGTTTGCCAATGGCGGTAGGGGCCGGACAGAACAATGTTCGCGGCGCGGTGATCAGTCACCGGTACTGGAAGGTCCGCTTCGGCCGCACCGATGTTCTTGGTAGCAGTCTGAACATTGACGGACAACCTTACCCTATTCTCGGCGTGGCGCCCAACCAATTTCAGGGCCTGGAGTTAGAAACATCACCAAGCATATGGATCTGGTCGAACGCGCCTTCCGTCTCGCTTTTCGAAATGGTAGGCCGCCTACGACCGCAAGTCGGCCCTGCTGAGGCCGAGATTGCCATGTCGACGATGTTCCAGGAATTAAGTGGTCAACAATTCGGCGGGGTGCTAGTGGGAGTGCGCGTTGATCCCTGTGGCCAGGGAATTTCGATAATGCGTGCTGAATACGGACGCCCGCTCGTGGCGTTGCTGGTCTTGGCGGCGCTGGTCTTGCTGGCCACATGCGCCAACGTGGGAGTCTTACTCGCGGTGCGCAACGCTACGCGCGCGCGTGAGCTGGCGATTCGGGTTTCCATGGGCGCAACGCAGTCGCGGCTGGTCGCTCAGCTCCTCATAGAGGGCGCGATCTTAGCGGCCGGCGGAGCAGTGCTGGCGCTGCCGATCGCGCGCGTGGTGGTCACGACGATCTTGTCGATGCTGCCTGCCGCCGGCGAAGCACTCGTCGAGTTCCGCGTAGACTCGTTTCTTCTCAGCTTCGTCATCGTGGTCTCGTTGGTATGCACATTGCTGTTCGCGATGGCACCGGCCTGGCGGGCCACAGGGCCGGACCTGCTCGCGCAAGGGCTACAGGTAAGTTGTGCAGCCACGTTGCCGAGGAGTAGCCAGCGATTGCAGAGAATTCTGGTTGCCGTGCAGGCGAGCCTCTCGGTGGTCGTTCTGATAGGAGCCGGCCTTTTTCTTCAAACCCTCCGTAATCTCTCACAAGCCAAGCCCGGCTTTGATTCAAACCATCTCCTACAAGTGTCAGTAGACCCTGAGGGTAGCGGTTATCGGCCAAACCAAATGGGCAGTCTCTATCGGCGCCTGACAGCGCGGTTAGAAGCGATTCCGGGCGTGGAGTCAGTGAGCGGTGTGAGGAACTCGATTCTGCGCGGGCGGCTGTCTGGGTGGAGTGAGGTGGAACAGGTCGAAGTGGGCCCCGCGTTCTTCGAAACTATGCGGATTCCGTTGATCAAAGGCCGCTACCTCGCCGGGTTGGACCATACGCTCGCCGGCTTCGACGCCGTACCCATCGGTGCCCAGCAAAGCATTTACCTGCCCAAAAGGGTGGTGATCAGCGAATCCCTAGCCGAGCACCTCTTCGGGGGGGCCGACCCCATTGGTCAACGATTACCCGAGCCACTTCGCCAACGGCCAACAATTATAGGAGTAGTTAGGGATGCGCGCTTCTCGACGTTGCGTGCCGATCCTCGCCCACCCATCTACGTTTCCCAAGGGCCGGAACCAAATCGGTTCAATGGGATTCTGATTCGCGTTTCAGGGAACCCCTCCGCCGTGGCGGCAACCATTCAACAGGAGGTGCGACGCGAGCATCCACGGTTGCTACTTGCCGTGCACACCATACGTGAGGAGATGGACAATTCTATCGCACGCGAGCGGATGGCGGCTGCCATTAGTGCCTTGTTCGGCACACTCGGACTGGTACTCGTGTGTGTTGGAGTGTTTGGCGTCGCCGCCTACACGGTGGCACTGCGCAGGAAGGAATTGGGAATCCGCATTGCTCTCGGTGCCAGCAACTGGGATGTGATCCGCGAATCGTTGCATGGCACTCTGCTAGCATTCATCGCGGGACTCATGGCGGGGATCATGCTGGCAGTCGCGGGAATGCGGTTGGTGACCGTAGCCATATCTGGCTTGCTTTACGGACTGACTCCGGCGGACTCGCTCAACATTTTGCTTGCCGTTTGCGTGATGCTGGCAGCAGTGATCGCGGCGTCTGTGCTTCCGGCGTACCATGCGGCTAGCGTGGATCCATACTCGGTCATTCGTTCGGAGTAGCGATTGTCGCATCGGTGAGATAATTGCATGATCGCCTTAGGGGTCGTCCCCGCTGCGGCCGGCGATAACCAGACGACCATTCTGATTACGGATTCGAAATCCGCACAATATATTGACTTTGAGAATCTTCTTCCTCACCCGGATGGATTTCGGCGTCACAGGGCGATGCGGAGCATCCTGCCGATGACGGAAAAACCGAGTTTCAGAAGATCGCGCCGGATTTTGATGCGGCCCGTTCCGCGTGAGAGAAACCAGAATTGCAGCGCGACGCCCACGCCCAGGCCGATGGTGGTTGAAATCGCCGCGCGGTGACGCCCAGTTTTGGAAACGGACCCAGACCAAGAATCAAGCACGGATCCAGGACGATATTGATTGCCTTGGCGATCCACAATACCCGCTTCGCCAGAGCCGGATCGCCGGCGCCCCGAAAGATCGCGCAGACTAGACCAAATTCGAACACCGTTTGGTGTCCAGCGCTTGACGAAGGTTTTCGTTGACATGACGAAGATCTTCGTCAATAATACTGTCATGATCCCCAAACAACGTCGCCCAACCGAGGCAGAGCTGGCGATCCTGCGGGTGTTGTGGGAAGCAGGTCCGGGTACGGTGCGTGACATTCTGGCTGTTCTCAATCGGTCCAAACGGACCGGTTATACGACAGTTTTAAAGCTTCTGCAGATTATGACGGAGAAAGACCTGGTGCAGCGCGATGAGACACGCCGGCCACAAATTTACCGCACTCGATATTCTCAGGAACAAACGCAACGGCAATTGTTGGGCGACTTGCTCCACAGGGCTTTCGGCGGTTCGGTGAAGACCCTGGTGCTGCAAGCTCTGTCGACAAAGAAATCGTCGCCGGAAGAACTGGAAGCCGTGGAAAAGTTATTGGATCGATTTGAAGGAGAGGCAAAATGATCGCAATCAAACAGGCAATCAGCGCGGCGCTGCTTTATTTTGTGTGGCAGGGCCTGGTTGTGGCGTTCGTCTCTTGGATCGTGCTATTCGCACTCAGGAAAAGCTCGGCAAATGCGCGGTATCTCACGAGCTGTTCAGCCTTATTGTGCCTGGCGGCGTTGCCTGTCATTACTATCTTCGTCTTGTATCAGGGGCCGGTTTCACCAATCTCCAATCTGGCCCCTCACGGGCTTCCTATGATGGCCGGCAACGGCTCGGGAGCCTCGAGTGCTCCGCTGGCCAAATGGCTCGCATCGCTCGAGATTTGGGCTCTCCCGCTCTGGTCGTTTGGCGTTGCCGTCTTCTCGTTACGGTTGATCTGGGGATGCAGGCAGGTAGCGCTTCTGAGGAGAAGGGGAGTGGAAGCCGATGGAACCATCGTGGCGATCGTCGCCAGTTTGAGAGCCCGGATGGGTTTCACTGCCTCTGTTCGGATCTTGATCTCCGGCGCCGCAGACGGACCAAGCGTGATTGGATGGATACGTCCGGTGATACTGTTGCCGGCAGCGACGGTATTGGGTCTGACTCCCGAGCAGTTGGAGGCGGTGCTGGCCCACGAGTGCGCACACATCCTCCGCTACGATTATCTGGTCAACCTTCTTCAGACCCTGCTGGAAACCGTTTTGTTTTATCACCCCGCAGTCTGGTGGATTTCGGCGCGGATCAGGCACGAACGGGAACTGTGCTGCGACGACCTTGCGGTGCGCTCGTGCGGAGACGTCCTCTCCTATGCTCGCGCCCTTACCAAATTGGAGAGACTACGCTTGACATCCCCAAGGCTGGCTTTAGGCGCGTCTGACGGGTCGTTGTTCTATCGGATA
Organism: Bryobacteraceae bacterium; assembly: GCA_963770345.1. Taxonomy (GTDB): domain Bacteria; phylum Acidobacteriota; class Terriglobia; order Bryobacterales; family Bryobacteraceae; genus CAVYPH01. The sequence goes on from CAVYPH010000007.1 coordinate 416,373, forward strand.
CAGAGACTCCTTGGCAGAACGGACCAGGAGAAACGGCCATCGGCGTTACCGGCTGTGGGGGCGCTTTGTCTCGGATTGGCGTGCTTAGCGTTCACAATAAATCTGGTTCATGGCCAAGTCCGGGGTGTTGCGGCGCCGAAGGTGCCCGGCGAGCGCGGTGTGACTGTCGATCTGGGTGGCGCTACGGTGTTGCACCGGACGGCGGTGTTTTATCCACGAGCGGCCATCGAAAAGCGGCTCGAGGGAATTGTGCTCGTGGAAGCAACACTGGACGCGACAGGCAACGTTGCCGATGCGCGTGTCGTTAGCGGCCCAACGGAGTTCCGGAAAGCCGCACTCGAATCGTTACTCACTTGGAATTTTATTCCCGCCGTTGAGGGAAGTACCCGGCAGATTAGTATCGCCTTTCAGTTGCCGCTCGAGAAGAGCGGTTCGGCGGACGCGGATTCGACGCGTGAGTTCCTGCGACAGGAATACGAAAAGGCCAGCCGAAACGCTGATGCGCTGAATGCTAAGTTGAAGATCGCGGAAGCGGAGGCTCACAAGCAGAAAGCCACGGACGCCAGCGTGGCCTTGGAGTTTCACAACGCGGTACACGCTCATCTGGTTCGATTGCTGGCTTGGCTGGGGCAGTGAGGCCGGGGACCTGACCTACCGCATGTTGGCTTTGAGAATCTTCTTCCTCAACCTGATGGACTTCGGCGTCACCTCAACCAACTCATCCTCGCGAATGAATTCGATTGCCTGTTCGAGATTCAGCAGCTTGGGCGGCACCAGGCGAATGGCTTCATCGGCCGACGAAGAGATCGTAAACTTCGTTCAATACTTCCTGCGCGCGTGCATCGGGGCGGTCGATTTTGTTGATGACGAGGATCGGCGGCAGTTTTGCCTTCAGCGCTTTCATCAAAACGTAGCGGGTTTGCGGCAACGGGCCTTCGCTGGCATCGACCAGCAGCATGACTCCATCGACAATTTTTAGCGCACGCTCGACTTCACCGCCGAAGTCGCCGTGGCCGGGCGTATCGACGATGTTGATCTTCTGGATGTATTAGCCCTGGAGCCATTTGCTGCACAGTGGGAGTTCCAGTACCGACTGCAGCATGCCCCTCCGGGTGTCGCCGTTGATGTGAACCCGATTGCGTGGGAGTTGAAATGCATAGGAAATCAGGTAAATTCAGTGGTGAAAGAGCTGGTGACGGGGCGAAGGGGCAGAATCAACAAATTGCGTGTCATTTTGAAATAGCGACAAACTGGAGCAAGAGGGAGCGAGTCATCGTCAAGCGTGCGGTCAATGGCAATAGCTCTAACGCGATAAAATATGACCTTGATGGTGTTTCAGTTTTCGAAAAGCTCGACCCAGGGCCCAAATACGTCATCGATTTTGTGGTCGAATACGATCCACCCAAGATTCCGGGAGTCACGAACGCGAACGTCCTCGGTATGTCGAGCATAGAGGTATGTCGAGCATAGATCTTCCCGTTCCCATTCCGATCGCCGGAGTCTCAGCCCACTACGATGGGTACAACGTTCCAGGAATAGGCGAGCGGCATTGGGGATTGGCAAGCGACCCGCTCAAGCCTATACTGAGTGGCGGGATTCTTAAACAACTTTGTCCAAATTCGAGGTTGAAGGCGAAGGAATAATGTCTGAGACTGAAAACTCTAGACTGAAGCGATTCGGTGGACGAGAATGGACCAAAGCCATTCCTAGCCTGGTCGACGAGCCGAATCTAGGAGCCGTCCGATCGGCCCTCGATAACGACTGGGTGTTCGGGTTGCACTTAATTTACTATGGTGCAACGAGTCCTGAGGTCGTTGCCTTTCGTGTTTGGGAAGAATATTTCGAGCACGTGCTTGCTAGTAGGGCTGGTGACAGATTCATTTTGTGGCCTCTTGATCGGCTCCGGAACGGTGGGAAGCTTTTGGCCGAAAAACGGTCCGACCAATCAGGTGATGAAACATCCATCATAAACGCTCTTACGGCTAGCTCAGAGTACTTATCGCAGCGGGCGCGAACCGGCGAAATTCGCGAAGCAATCGCACTCACGCTGCCGAGCGGAGCCGATAAAATAGCCCATCTTTTTAATGACTACGACCTCTCGGAAGATCTTCCCGGATTCCTGCGGAGTGCGAACGGCCCTGGAGGTCGATGGTGCATCGTGCCGTTTACAGATATTGACCCTGCTGTCGAGCCAAGACACCTTGAATACGTACTAGTTGACGCAAAACGACCAGATGAATATGGTGCGGTCCCCGTGGGCGGCTGCTATTAATGTCGTGATAGCGGACACCAGTCGTTTTAGCAAGAATGGTGATGCCGCGTTCGCGCTCGAGTTCGTTGGAGTCCATCACGCGGTCCTCCACTTGCTCGTTTGCGCGGAAGATGCCGCTTTGCCGCAGCATCGTGTCGACTAAAGTGATCGAGACTTGCGGCGAGTTCCTTTAAGTTGAGATCGGCAGAGCGCATCACTTGCCCGACGACGCTTTGGGGGAAACCTTCGCGAATGGCCAACTGAAAGTCGGACACGTTCCGCAGCGAGCGGCCAAAGGTAGACTTCCCGCCGAGTTCTTTCGTGACGGCGTGGAATTCGCTTAACCTGTCTCCTTTATTATGGGGTACTTGCTAAGCTAAGACTTCATGCAGCACCCCGGCATTGTTTCGGCGACTCCACAGGAGGGAGAACTCCAGTTTGAGGCTAGTCTGCGTCCGCGGCGTTTGGAGGATTTCACCGGGCAACCGAAACTGAAGGAAAACCTTTCCATCGCCATTGAGGCGGCGAAGCGGCGGGGCGAGGCGCTCGATCACGTGCTGCTCTACGGGCCTCCCGGACTTGGCAAGACCACGCTGGCGACCATCATCGCCAATGAGCTCGGCGTGCCGTTCGATCAAACGTCGGGTCCAATTCTGCAGAAGAAGCTCGACCTCACGGGCTTGCTCACGAATATCCGTCCGCATCAGGTTTTCTTCATCGACGAAATCCATCGGCTGCAACCCGATATCGAAGAGATGTTGTACTCGGCGCTGGAGGATTTTCGCGTCGATATCATGATCGGCTCCGGCCCAGGGGCGCGCTCGCATAATCTGGAGATCAAGCGCTTCACCGCGATTGCTGCGACCACGCGGCTAGGCTTGTTAAGCGCACCGCTGCGGACTCGTTTCGGGCTGGTCCTGCGCCTGAACCCTTACGAACCTGCGGAATTGCAGCGGATTGTCCGGCGTTCCGCTCCGCTGCTGGAGATCACCATCGACGACGACGCGGCCGGCGAGATCGCGCGGCGCAGCAGAGGAACTCCTCGCATCGCGAATCGATTGTTGCGGCGGGTTCGCGATTACGCGCAGGTGCGCGCCGAGGGACACATCAGTCTGAAGGAAGCAAAGACCGCGCTCGACATGCTGGAAGTAGACCGCTACGGACTCGATGAGGTCGATCAGAAGATCATGCAGACGGTGCTGGTGAAGTATGGTGGAGGGCCGGTGGGGCTCAACACTATTGCCGCGTCGATCGATGAAGAGGCAGCGACGATTGAAGAGGTTTACGAACCTTACCTGATGCAGCTTGGTTTTCTGGACCGTACGCCGCGCGGGCGTATGGCTACCGATGTCGCGTTCGATTATTTCAAAGTGCCGAAACGAATGCGCGGGGCGTTGCAGGAAAATCTGTTTTGAAGATTGCGTACCTTTCGCTGGGATCTAACGTTGGAGAGCGGGAACAGGCGTTGCGGACGGCCGTCGACCGGCTTCAGAGTAAAGATTTTAAAGTTCGGCGAATCTCATCGGTTTATGAAACGGCTCCGCGGGACGTGCCAAATCAGCCGTGGTTTCTCAACATAGCCGTAGAAGGCGAGAGCGAACTGCTGCCTTTGCAATTGCTCCATCATGTGCTGAGCGTGGAGCGCGATATGGGGCGGAAGCGCACGGCTGCGAAGGGCCCGCGGACCATCGACATCGATATTCTGCTGCACGGCAGCGCCGTGGTCAACACGGAGAAACTGCAAATTCCTCATCCCCGAATGACGGAGCGCCGCTTTGTGCTGGAACCGCTGGCAGAGCTGATTCCGGACTTTCGACATCCGGTTACGCACCGCAGCGTTCGGGAACACCTCGCCTCAACGATGGACCAACCAGTCCGCAAGCTGGGATTACTTCTCTGAAGACGGCAGTTTCTCAATACGCACGCGGGCGATCCGGTTCTGCTCCATGTCGACAACAGTGAAACGCCGGTCCATGTGTTCCACGCTATCACCCGGTTTCGGAATTTCACCGAGCTGAAACAAGAGAAACCCGGCCAGCGTCTCGAACCCGGCGTCGCTTGGTAGTTCGATGCCGTATTGAGTTTCCAGATTTCGGATGCTCGTGCCGCCGTCGAGCTCGAGAACGGCCGATTCCGGGGACGGCTCGGTGGGCAGTTCATCGTGCTCGTCGCCTATGGGTCCGAAGACCTGCTCCAGAACGTCTTCGAACGTTATCAGGCCGCTGATGGTGCCGAATTCGTCGACCACCAACGCCATATGGCTGTGGCCTTCGCGGAATTCATCGAGGATCTGGTTCAGCGGTTTTGATTCCGGAACCACCAGCGCCTTACGAAGGAGGCGGCGCAGGCGGAATGGGGCCACGGGGCGGCGGCGGTCGAGTGCGATTTTGCGCTCTTGCCAGACACGCATCATATCTTTGAAATGTACGATGCCGATGATGTTTTCGGGCTTCTTCTCGTAGACGGGCAGGCGCGAATATTGATGATCGATGAGAAGGCGGAGGACCTGGTCGAGATTCGCGTCGGCGGGCACGGAGACGATGGCGTTGCGAGGCACCATGATTTCACGCGCCGCGTAGTTGTGCAGGTCGAGCACGTGCTGAATGGTGTCTTCCTGGAAATGCGAGAGATGCCCCTCGTCGCCGCTGCTGCTGACGATAAACTTGAGCTCTTCCGCGGAGTGACCGCCGCCGTGGGGTTGCCCTTTGAGACCAATGATCCGGCTGAGGAGATGCGCGGTGGTTTCGATGGCGTAGACGAATGGTTCCGAGACGCGGTAGAAAATGAGGAGGACGGGCGCGACGATTACCGCCAGCCGCTCCGCCTTTTCGATGGCCACATTTTTCGGTACAACTTCACCGATGACGACGTGCGCATAGCTCATCACGGCGAAAGAGAGCGCGAAGCAGACACCGTGCAGGATGGCGGTGGTTGCCGGCGTTGCTATGGGATGAAAGAGAATGACGAGGAGTTGGAAGAGTGTGTCTTCTCCTGCCCAGCCAAGGCCGAGGCTGGCTAGCGTGACTCCGAGTTGAGTGACGGAGAGCAGGCGTTCCGGGTTGTGCAGCAGGCTGAGGGCGGCTTGCGCCCCCACATTGCCCATTTCGGCCAGACGCCGCAGTTTGACGCGCCGCGAGGAGATGAGGGAAACTTCCGCAGCGGCGAAGAATCCGTTGATCGCCAGGATCAACGCGAGCAGCAGTAGACGGTAGCCGTAATGAGATTCACTCATCTGGAGTTTTGGCGGGCACTTTCAGCGGTTCGATACAATTCGATCAGTGCTCTTAAATCGGCTCCTCAAATATATTAACTTGCTGGTTGCCGTTTTACTTTGCATAGTACTGGCAGTAGTTTACTGGTTTGGTTATCGAGTATTGCCGAAAACCTCGGGTACGATTCGCGCGCCACTGAGCGCGCCGGCGAGGGTGACTCGCGATCCCCTTGGCGTCCCCCATATACAAGCATCGTCTATTGAGGACGCGTTGTTCCTGCAAGGTTACGTCACAGCGCAGGACCGTCTGTTTCAAATGGAGTTGCTCCGGAGATTGGCGGCGGGCGAATTGTCGGAACTCTTCGGTCCGGTAGCGGTGGAGGCGGACCGCGATGCGCGGCGGTTTCGCCTGCGCCGCGTGGCCGAGGAACAAGCGAAGAGGCTCGACGCGAAGGAGCGCGTGTGGCTGACGGCGTATGCGAGGGGCGTCAACTACTTCATGGAAACGCATCAGGACGCGCTGCCGATGGAATTCACGCTGCAGCGCTACAAGCCAAGGCCGTGGTCGGTGGTGGATACGCTGACTGATCGGAATGCAAATGTATCGCACGCTGACGACGACGTGGCAGGACGAAATCGAGAAGATGCAGATGCTGCAGGGTGGAGATGCGGCGATGGTGAACGCTCTTTTTCCGATTCGATCCGAGAGCGACTTTCAGCCGGGCTCGAACGGGTGGGCGGTGAGCGGAAAGAAGACCGCTTCGGGGAAACCGATTCTGGCGAACGATCCGCACCTGGAGTACGGCTTGCCTTCGATCTGGTATCTGGTTCATCTTCAGGCTCCGGGGATGAACGTTGCAGGCGCTTCCATTCCCGGCGCTCCGAGCGTGGTGTCCGGACATAACGATCGCATTTCGTGGGGCGTCACAAATCTCGGTTTCGATGTGCAAGACCTGTACATGGAGCGGATCAATGTACAGACCGGACAATATCTGTTTAAGAGCCAGGTGCAGCAGGCGCGGGTGGAACGCGAACTGATTCCTGTGAAGGGACAGAAGCCGGTGGAAATGACAACCCTCGTCACTCGCCACGGGCCGGTGTGGACGAGCACCGGAAACCAGGTCATGTCGCTCCGATGGGTGGCGGGAGATGCCGGGAACTTCTCGTTTCCTTGGATCGATATCGATCGGGCGCAGAATTGGGGAGAATTTCGGCAGGCTCTTTCGAGATATGGCGGTCCCGGGACAAAACTTTGTTTATGCCGATGTGGACGGAAACATCGGATATCAGGCGGCAGGCAAACTGCCGATCCGGAGGAATTTCAATGGCGACGTTCCAGTGGATGGAAGTTCAGGTGAGTTCGAATGGGATGGTTTTATTCCGTTCGAAGAACTGCCCGCGGCCTATAATCCGGCGTCGGGGATGGTGGTTTCGGCGAATCAGAATCCATTTCCGGCGGACTATAAGTATCGAGTGAACGGTAAATTTGCGTCGTATTATCGTTCGCATCAGATTCGGGCACTGCTTTCGGCGAAGACGGGTTGGAAGCCTGAAGACATGCTGGTGGTGCAGAAAGACGTCTATTCCGGGCTCAGCGATTTCATTGCTAAGCAGGTTATCGCGGCTTATGACAAGCGCGGGGCAACTCCGGGGTTGACCGATGCGGTCGATATTCTGCGCAAGTGGAATGGGCAGATGGAGCAGAGCGAGCCTGCTCCGTTTCTGGTTTCGCTGATCTATCAATATTTGCGAAAGGCTCTGGCGGAACGGGCTTCTCCCGGCAAAGGGCTGGTTTACGATTACGCTCCTGCGGGGGCGGCGATTGAACGGATTCTTCGCGAGCGGCCTCGCGAGTGGTTCTACGACTACGACCAACTCCTGCTGCGGTGCTTTGTGGACGCAGTGGAAGAAGGACGCCGGATCCAGGGAAAGAACGTGACGAAGTGGCGGTACGGCTCGAATGTGGAGCTCACTATCCGCAACCCTATTCTGGGGCAGATTCCCTGGGTGGGGAAGTACTTCAATATTGGTCCTTTTCCTATGAGCGGGTCTCCAACCAGCGTGAAACAGTTGAGCCGGACGTCGGGAACGGTGGGTCCTTCGCTTCGCATGATTTCGAATACTGGCGATTGGGAGCAATCTCTGGAGAACCTTACTACCGGGCAGTCGGGACAGTTTTTGTCGTGGCATTACCGGGATCAGTGGGACGCTTATTATTCGGGGAAGAGCTTTCCGATGAGGTTTGGAAAGGTGGATGGGAGCGTGTTGCGCGTGGAAGTGGGGCGGGAGTAGTCTTCATGCAAACGAGACGAATTGGGACTTTGGAAGTATCGGTGACTGGCATGGGATGTAATAATTTCGGCTGGCGTATCGACGCTCCGGCCACCGCGGCGGTTGTTCATGCGGCTTTGGACTCGGGGATCAACTTTTTTGACACTGCGGATATTTACGCTAAGGGTCAGAGCGAGGAGTTTCTGGGACGGGCTCTTGGCGCGCGGCGGCGTGAGGCGATCATCGCTTCAAAGTTTGGGATGAAGATGGACGAGAAGCGCGTAGGAGCGAAGCCGGCGTATGTGCGGCAGGCGGCCGAGGATAGCCTGCGGCGGTTGGGTACGGATCATATCGATCTTTATCAACTTCATCAGCCTGATCCGGAGACGCCGATTGAAGATACGCTTGGCGCGATGGAAGAGCTTGTTCGCGCGGGTAAGGTTCGCGAGATCGGGTGTTCCAATTTCTCGGGCGAGCAACTTCGTGCGGCGGGTGGACGGCTCGCGAGCGTGCAGAACAACTACAGCATGCTGCATCGCGAGCCTGAGGCCGAGGTTCTGCCTGAGTGTAAACGAGCTGGCATTGCGTTCCTTCCTTTTTTTCCGCTGGCTAGTGGCCTGCTCACCGGCAAGTATCGTCTCGGGATGAAACCGCCTGCGGGTAGCAGAGGCGATGCCGGCTGGGGTCCGAAGGTATTCACCGGTGCGAATCTGGCTCTGGTTGAGAAATTGGTTGCGTTCGCGTCGTCTCACGGGCATACGATTCTCGAACTGGCATTTGCGTGGCTGTTGGCTAAGCCGGTGGTGGCCTCCGTCATTGCGGGCGCCACTTCTCCGGAACAAGTGAAGGCGAATGCATCGGCCGTTGGGTGGATGCTTACGGATGCGGAGTTGGCTGAGGTGGACGCGATTGGATGACAGCGAGATCTATTCCGTAATCGGTGAGGATGGTTTCTCGCGGCTAGTGAGTGCATTTTACCGGCAGGTTCCGAATGACGATGTGCTAGGTCCTATGTATCCGGCGGAGGATTTGGCGGGTGCCGAAGAGCGGCTGCGGGGATTCCTGATTTTTCGGTTTGGCGGGCCTACCCGGTACATTGAGCAGCGTGGCCATCCGCGGTTGCGCATGCGGCATGGTCCTTTTGCTATCGATCAGAAGGCTCGCGACCGATGGATGAGTTTGATGAATGCGGCGCTGGATGAGACGCGGTTGCCGGTGGAAGTCGATCGTGTGCTCCGAGAGGTCTTTGATTCCACGGCCACGTTCATGATGAATCGAGGATGATAGAGATATGAAGTTTGCGTTGGTACTCATGTTTCCGCTATTACTCACAGGCAGCATCAAGCAGCAGGTTGAGGTGACCACTTCAGATCGAGTGGCGTTTGCTCCGGGTGGGACCATCCGTTTCAGCGGCTCGGTGGGACAGCTCAATGTGGAAGGCTGGGATCGGCCGGAAGTCGAAATCAGCTTGACGCGATACACGGAAAGCGAGAACGTGCCGGCGCGGCGTGAACAAGTGACCAAGGAATTGAATCTGATCAAGGTGACCACGACGGGCCAGGGCACTAAGGAACTGACGATCTCGACCGGCATGCCCGCGCGGAATCATTTCGCACGCTTGTTCGATGGGCGGACGAAGTGGAATCTGGATTACCGCATCCGCGTTCCTCGCGATTCGAAGCTGGTGATCGAGCATGACGGTGGCGATTTGACGGTTTACGATGTGGCCGGCGATATCGAGGCCCGCGACTCTCACGGATCGGTGATGCTATTGCTTCGCGACGCGCCTTATTCCATTAATGCGAAATCCGTTTTTGGTGACGTTTATTCGGATTTTGACGGGAACATGAAACGCCATGTAAGGGGAGAGAGCTTTGTTCACGAAGCTCCCGCGGGCGCCCACAAGATTGATGTTCGGGTCGGAAGCGGCACCATCAAGATTCAACAGATGGGCAAAATTCCCAAAGCTGCCTGAATGCCCTAGCGGATTGCTTTGCGCCGCAGGATTAGCTGGCGTTACCGTACTTTCGAGCCCCTTTCGATCATCCAGCGGTCTTGATAAACGACGTTTTGTATCGATTAAATACAATTGATCATTGCAAGCGCTGTGTGATACATTGGGGCCTTCCTTTCGGATGCTTACGCATGCCGACAAGGAAATTAATCGTTTCCTCGGGAGGCATAGATGTTCGACGTACCACGTATGAGGATCAGACTGTTCGCTGGTGTCGCAGTGTTCCTTCTGATTCTCGGTCAATCCGCGCAAGCCCAAAATCTGACAGGCCAAATTTCCGGCCGTGTCGACGATCCTAGCGGAAGTGTCATCGCCGGAGCCTCGGTTCAATTGACGAACGACTTGACGAAGCAGGTGCGCCAGACGCAGACCGATTCCGCGGGCGAGTTCATCTTTGTCGAACTACTACCTGGTGCTTACTCGGTGAAGGCCGGGCAATCCGGATTCCGTCCATTTGAGCAAACAAAAATCGAAGTGACGGCGGCCGAGCGTGTCGTACTGCCTCCTTTGCGTCTGCAGGTGGGCGATGTGACCTCCACGGTCACGGTTCAGAGCGAATCGGCGCGTGTGCAGACCGAGAGTTCCGAACGTGCTGGACTAATCAGCACGAGCCAAGTGGAGAACACACCATTGAGAGGGCGCGATTACGTGGGGCTGCTGAAACTACTCCCGGGTGTGACAGACGTCACGAGCCGTGATGCGCCTGGAGGAGCGATGTCGATCGTGAACGGCGGACTTGGCGGCCAGGTCTTGATCACCATCGACGGCATCGTCTCGCAGGATTCCGGATCGACGACTGGAACGCAATATCAACCAAGCGTGGATGCCATTGGCGAAATGAAAGTCCTGTTAACGAACTATCAAGCCGAATACGGCGCGCGGTCTGGTGGTGTCGTCAACGTGGTGATCAAGAATGGCACGCGTGATTTTCATGGTTCCGCGTATTACTACAAACGCAACGAGGCGTTGAACGCCAACAACTTCTTCAACAATGCGAATAGAGTGAGCGTTGGCGCTGACGGGAAGGCCAAGCGTCCGGTGTACCGTTACGATAATCCGGGCTACACCATCGGCGGTCCGGTCGTCATTCCGGGTACCCGCTTCAATAAGGACCGTAATAAGCTTTTCTTCTTCTGGTCGCAGGACATTCTGATTCGCAAGAATCCGACCGCGCTAATGCAGGTGACTTTCCCAACGCAATTGGAACGTCAGGGTAATTTCTCGCAAAGCGTCCTGGGAAACAACGGCCAACCAGTGGTGGTGAGAGATCCAGTGACGCAGGTGCCGTTTCCGGGCAATATCGTTCCGGCAAACCGAATCGATCCGGCAGGACAGGCCCTTCTCAATTTGTTGCCGCTGCCCAACGCCGTCGACACGAGTGGCAATCGTCAATTCAATTCGTTGTATCAGTTCGTGCTCGATCAACCGCGACAGGACAAAATTCTCCGCGTCGATTACAACATTGCCTCGAAGACATTGTTTTTTGCCCGCTTCTTGAATGGCTATCAGAATACCAGCGGCTATGGCGCGGGCGGTCTGGGAGCCGCGAGCAATTGGCCTCAATTGAAAACGGATTACAGCATTCGTACGGCCGGTGCTGTGGGAACGGTGGTTCACACGTTCAACCCGAGTCTGGTGAACGAGTTCACATGGGGAATAAATCGAGCGTACCAGCAGGTGAGCGCTTCCGACCAGTCGGGCCTAAAAGCGAATACAAGAGCTGGAACGAATCTCGGTCCAAACGTCTTGGCTGAGATCTATCCGCAGGCGAACCCGCTGAACCTGCTTCCCACCACTACCTATGCGGCGGGATCCGGCGGCGGCGTCATCAACAATCCGGGCGGCCTCACTTTTGAAACGCGTTTTCCTTATTTCGGCACCGATACGATTCAGAATATTACGGAGAATCTTTCGTGGGTGAAGGGAAAACACAATCTCAAGTTCGGAGTGTATTTTGAACACGAAAGCCGAAACTCGCCGGACAATTCAACGTTCAACGGTAATGTCAATTTCGGATCGAGCAACTTGAATCCCGTCGACACGGGATGGGGATACTCAAACGCCGTTCTTGGCGTCGTACAGTCCTACACGGAGTCGAGCCGGAAACCCATTCGTCACTCACGGTACTCAGGCTTTGAATGGTATGCGCAGGATAACTGGAGAGTCACGCGGCGATTGACCCTAGACGTCGGGCTGAGGTTTCAATGGACTCCTCCTTCCTATAGCCTGGGGGTCCCGTTGGCCGCATTCGACCCTTCGCTCTACAACGCCAGTCTGAATCCCCCTCTGATTCAGCCAACGTGTTTGACGGCTGCGCGCCCATGTTCAGCCGCTACCGGATCCAATCCTCCAATGGGCCTTAATCCCGCCACTGGCCAGCTTGTCCCCGCGGTTTTGATTGGGGCGTTTGCGCCGAACTCCGGGACGCCATTTCAGGCGATGCGTATTTATAATCACAACATTCTGAACAATCCTCCGATCGGGATCGGACCGCGATTGGGCTTCGCTTACGACGTGATGGGTGACGGGAAAACGGCCATTCGAGGCGGTATTGGCGTGTTTTACGATCGTGGGGGCGGGACAGGCACGACGGGCATTAGTAATTCCTGTTGCATTTACATTACCGATCCACCGCTCCAGACCACGCCGGCTATCTACTACACGACGCTGCCCCAGCTTCTGTCGGCCACGGCCTATCTAACTCCACAGGCCGTGGATTCCACCCAGCGGGACTACAAGCTGCCGGCCAGTTTCAACTACAGCCTCGGTGTCCAACGGAACTTAGGGCATGGATTGCTGCTTGAAGTCGCATATGTCGGTAACACGACACGGCACCGTTACGGCACCGTCTTGACCAACCAGATTCCATACGGCACAACTCGCACGGCAAGCGGCCAATTGAATCCGGCGTCCGTTGATCCGTCGACGGGTCAACCTTATCTAGCCAATTTCTTGAGACCCATCGTGGGCTACGGCAACATCACCTACGGTCAATATAACGGCGATTCGAATTACAACTCGATGCAGACCCAATTGAACCGCCGGTTTGGAACCCGGTTCCAGTTCGGAGCAACCTGGACGTGGTCGAAAGTGTTGAGCTACGTTCCCGCGCCATACGTTAGCAATAGCTTTACTTACAGCCCGGATGCTAACGATCGCCGTCACAATGTAACGGTGAACTGGACGTACAAGATTCCCGACGGCAGTGTTCTTTGGAAGAACATCGTAACGAAACAGGTGCTCGACGGATGGCAGTTAACGGGTATTGCGACGTTCCTTTCGGGGACTCCCGCGGTGGTTAGCTACGGGATTACAGGCGCTCCGGCAGGCTATACGGTAACAGGAAGTCCAGATGGACTCGTAACGCGTATCCAGATCACCGGCGATCGGATTCTGGCAGACAGCGCGCGGACCAGTGAGACAACTTCGAAGTTGAATCCGAATGCCTTTTCACTGCCGGCTCAGTCGGCGTTTGGCCTTGGCAACTCCGCACGAACCTTCTTCTATGGGCCGGGGATCGAGAATTTTGATCTTTCCATTTTCAAGGAGTTCAAGTTGGGCAGCGAGAGCAGGGTGTTTCAATTGCGCGCCGAACTCTATAACGCGTTGAATCATGTGAATTTCAACAATCCGAACACGTCGGCGACGTTCAACTACGCAACCGGCGCCCAGACAAACACGAACTTCGGGAAGTACACCTCCGCCGGTGACCCGCGGTATATCGTGTTGTCGGCCCGATTCCGCTTCTGAGTTGCGTCATGACTCTGAAGCGCCGAAGCTTTCTCGCGGTGGCCGGCGCCGCTGCCGGAACGTCCGTCCGCATTGGACAGGGAGCGGCGACACCCTGGCACATGCGCTGCCAGCGCTGGGGACAGACAACCAGCACGGATAAGAAATCCGCCTATAACATCGCCTGGTGGCGAGAGCAGTGGAAGCGCACTGCCTTGCACGGAGTAATCGTCGACGCGGGAAATCTCGATCTATTTGCCGAAATCGCCGCAGCCGCGCACAACGACGGCCTAGCGGTATTGGCGGGTCTGGATTCGAGCCGCGCCGGCGAGGATGTCCTGAAGGCGCATCCGGAATGGTTTGCACGAACTCAGAGCGGTGATCCGATCAAGTCGGGAGATGGCTACGCTCCGTGCGTCCACAGTTCCTACCGCGAAGAATACCTGTCAAACATTTATCGGCAAATTATTAGCCGGGCACACCCGGAAGGTTTTGCAGAAAATGGTTGGGCGGGCTTAGGGCGAGAGACGATTTGCCACTGCGAGAATTGCGCGAAACGCTTTCGCGATCAGACCGGACAGTCACTCCCCGCCAACGTGGACTGGAGCGATCGCATTTACCGCGATTGGATCCGTTGGGGCTACGCGCGCCGGGGCGAGATCTGGGGCACAAGCAATGCCTCGACAAGGCGGCCGGCGGGCCGGATTGCCTCTGGATCGGAGCGAACGCCGCTTCGCGCACATTGCAGTCCGCAAGTTTGCGTGACACTCACGCGATCGGGCAGCAAACTCCATTGCTGCTGATCGACAATCCATCGCGCTACGACGGCGGGAGCTTTCGGCAAAACGCGGCCGAGGGCCGCTATCTACGCGGGCTGGCAGGGCGGAACGCCATCGTCCTCGAAATAATGGCGATGTATCAGCAAGGCGGCGGGCGATTCCGGAAAACCAGCAATCCGACTGCGGAGGCAAGATTGTGGATGCTGAGCGGGATTGCTGGCGGAATTACGCCCTGCTTCCGGCATATTGAAACCAGTTCAGACGACCGGAGACAATACGAGATCGCGCCACCGGTTTTTCAATGGCACAAGAAGAATGAGCGCTATCTGGTGAACCGTACGCCGGTGGCGACCGTGGGCTTGGTGTGGTCGCAATCGAGCATGGACTTCTACGGCCGGGATGCCGCCAGCATGCTGGCGGAGCTTCCCTATCAAGGGATGGCTCGCGCGATCGGGGCCAGTCATGTTCCATTTGTTTCTGTCCACATCGCCGACATCGAACGGGAAGCCGATTCGTTGGCGGTGCTGGTGTTGCCGAACGTGGGCGCGATGTCGGAGCAGGAGTGCGCTGTGGTCCGGCGGTTTGTCGAGCGAGGTGGCACTTTGATTGCCACCGGCGTTACCAGTCTCTATGACCGGGACGGTGAGCCGAAAAAAGATTTCGGCCTTGCAGATGTTTTCGGGGCGCACATCAATGGAAGCGCGCCGGATCGGATGTTGTTCATTACCGCCACAACGCCGAGTTTTACCGGAGCGCCCCGGGGGCATAGCGGACCAGGTCCCGGAACTCTCTATGTACCTGGGCCATATTCCGGCCCGGCTATTGCCCACACGTATCTGCGCCTACTCCCTGAACTGGCGGCAGCAACGAACGGCCCTCACAACAGCGAGGAGCCTCAGTCATCGGGTAAACGGCATACGGTCTTAGCCGGGTTCGAAGAAACGGATATTATTCCGTTTGGCGGATTCCTGACCAGCCTTCGCGTGGACCAAGGGCGTGAGGTTCTCTGCACCTACGTACCGCCCTTTCCGCAAACACCAACCGACGAGATTTGGATGCGCCAACCACGTACGGATAGGGCCGCTTTGATCTTGGGGACTTACGGCAAAGGGAAGGTTGCGTTTCTTCCCGCCGATCTGGACAGGCGTTACGGCATGGACCCGCTGCCGGATCATGGAACCCTGCTTCGTAACTTAGTGCTGTGGGCAGCGGGCGATCGGGTTGATGTCACCGTCGACGGTCCGGCCGTGGTCGGCAGCTATCTGTACAGGCAGGAGAATCGTTTGATTCTGCACTTGGTGAACGAGACCGGCGCAGATAACCAACGAAGTCTTGCCGGCGAGATCAGTCCCGTTGGTCCTTTGAAAGTGAAGATTAAACTGCCATCCGGTGTGAAAGGGGGAAACTTGAAGTTGCTGGTTTCCGAGCAGCCTATACGTGCTCACGGGACGCGAAGCGTGGAATTTGAGATCGCGCGGCTGATGGAACACGAGGTCGTGGTGATCGAATGAAACCCTGGTATGCGGAGTGTTATCGATGGGCGCAGACCAACATCGCAGATAAGGATGCCGATCGGTACGACATCCCGTGGTGGCGAGAGCAATGGAAGCGCACCGCGGCCCAGGCGGTAATCATCAATTGCGCGGGCGCCCGTATCACGTTTTATCCGAGCAAATTTCCCCTCCAGCGCCGGAATTCATTTCGTCCCGAAAGGGATCTATTCGGCGAACTCGCGGCAGCGGCCCGCCAGGACGGCATCGCGGTGGTAGCGCGAATGGATTCGGCCGGGGTGCCGGCAGATTTTCGAAAAGCCCACCCCGACTGGCTGACCCGAACTCGTGATGGCCGCCTCGGGAATTCCCCTTGCATCAATAGTCCTTATCGAGAAGAGTATGTGGCTGGCATTTTTCGCGAAGCGATTGAACGGTACCATCCGGAAGGATTCGCGGATAACGGGGGATTAGGCGGTGGAAATTTGTGTTACTGCGACAGGTGCGCCAGACGTTTTCGCGATAACACCGGGAACGCCTTGCCTGTCGCCGCGGACTTCACGGACCCAATTTATCGGCAATGGGTACGTTGGAGCCAGGCTCGGATTCTCGAAGTTTGGGATCTGAACAATCAAGCGACAAAGGCAGTTGGCGGCCCAGACTGTCTGTATATCGGCATGGTTCGCAAATTTCAAAACTATGCGCGTGAGGTGGCGAAGCGGACACCGCTACTGTTGATGGACAGCCAGTCGCGTAACGACGAGGGCAGCTTTCGAGAGAACTCGGACGAGGGCCGGTACCTGCACAGCCTGGTAGGTTGGAGCAACGTCGCGGCCCAGGCGATGTCGATGACACACCACAGTCACGGCTACTTCCGCGTGGCCAGCGATCCACCGGCTGAGGCACGCATGTATATGCTCAGTGCGATTGCCGGCGGATGGCAGCCGTGGTATCACCATATCTCGGCTTACTCCGAGGATCGGCGTCAATACAACATAGCTCCGCCGGTATTTCAATGGCACAAGAAATACGAGCGGTACCTGGTGAATCGAACGCCCATTGTGACGGCGGGAGTTTTCCGGTCAGATGCAAGCTCCGTATTCTATGCGCGCGGAGCGGCGGCGCAACTGATTCAGACGCCGTATCGAGGAATCGTTCACGCATTCTTCCAGAGCCGCATCCCTTACACGCCTTTGCATATCGAAGACATGGAACGTGAGGCGCAGAACCTCGCGGTACTTGTGCTCCCGAATCTTGGGGCGATGTCCGATCAGGAATGCGCCTTCGTGCGTGGTTTCGTAGAACGCGGTGGCGCGTTGATTGCGACTGGTTTGACGAGCCTTTACGACGGCGACGGAGAGCCACGTGCTGATTTCGGTTTGGCCACGGTTTTCGGCGCTCATGTCGAAGGGGCGGTTCCGGATCGAATGAGTTTTGCGCGTCCCTCAATCGAGAGCTACTTGCGGATTCGTCCAGGATCCCGTCACGCCGCGCTGGCCGGATTCGATGGTACGGATCTAATTCCTTTCGGGGGAGTTTTGAGCGAATTGCGTGTTGAGGCGGGTCGCGATGTTCTTCTTCGCGAAGAACAGACCGGCATTCCGGGCCTGGTTGTGGGTATGTACGGAAAGGGGCGCGTCGTTTTTCTTCCCGCCGATCTGGACCGGCGCTATGGGCTAGAACCGTTACCGGACCACGCAAGATTACTAGGTAATCTTCTGCGATGGGCTGCCGGCGAACATATTCCGTTCACCGTCGAAGGACCGGGTTTCATCGGGAGCTATCTTTATCGGCAGGATGGGCGCCTCATCCTTCACTTGGTGAATGGAACCGGAACAGATAACGGAGATGAAATCAGCGATCGGTATTTTCCCGTTGGCCCACTGAAGGTTAGAGTAAAACTCCCGGACGGAGTACGAGGGCACGGTGTTCAGTTCCTGGCGGCAGAGCGAAGTGGAACATTAACGCGCTCTACTCCGCAGAGTGTGGAGTTTGAGGTTCCGCGTTTAGTTGATCACGAAGTGGCCGTCATCGAGTGAAACCGCCAGCCGCCGCTACGTGATAATGTCCTTGATTACTTCGCCTCGCACTTCGGTCAGGCGTTCTTTGCGGCCGAGGTGCATGTAGCTTAGTGCGTCCTGATCGAGCCCTAGCTGATTCAGGATTGTCGTGTGCAGGTCGCGGAAGTGGACCGGATTTTCGGTGGCCTTGAGACCGATGGCGTCGGTGGCTCCGTAGACTGTTCCGCCTTTGAATCCGCCGCCGGCCACCCACATCGAGAATCCGGTGTTGTGGTGGTCGCGGCCTTTGCTCTTTTCCGATTCCGGAGAGCGGCCGAATTCGCCGCCCCAGAGCACGATAGTCGAGTCGAGCATTCCGCGGCGCTTCAGATCCTTGATGAGCGCCGCGACGGGTTTGTCGGTCCAACTGGCCATGCTGGAGATGGTTCTCTTCGATGTCCTGGTGGGCGTCCCATTCGGATTCGCCTGCGCCTCCGCCCGATACGACGCAGATGAAGCGAACGCCTTTTTCGATCATGCGGCGGGCCATCAGACAGCGGCGGCCATAGTCGTCGGTCTTGGGATCTGACCGACGCCGTACATGTCGAGCGTTTCTTTGGATTCTTTGCTGAGGTCGAAGACTTCCGGCGCTTCTGTTTGCATTTTGAAGGCGGTGTCGTAGGCCGACATGCGGGCCGCGAATTCGGGGTCCTCCGCGTGAATGTTCGCATCGTTGAGCGAGCGGATCATGTCGATGGTTTTGCGACGCTCGGTGAGCGACACGCCCTTGGGGAGATCGAGATTGAGGACGGGGCTGGCGCCGGGCCGGAACATGGTCGGCTGATAGACAGCGGGCAGAAATCCGTTGGTGTACATCGGGACACCGGCCTCTTGCGCGCCGTGCGAATCGGGCATGACGACGTAGGCGGGCAGAGCTTCGGCTTCCGATCCGAGCCCGTAGACGATCCAACTTCCCATGGCCGGGAATCCGGGTATGATGCGGCCGGTCATCATCTGATACTGAGCAGCGGAGTGGACCACCATGTCGCCGTGCATCGAGCGGATGACGCAGAGATCGTCGACGACTTCGGCCTGGTAAGGGAAGAGATCGGATACTTCGATGCCGGACTTACCGCATTTTTTGAACGTGCGCTTGGTGCCGAGGATTCGCGATTGGGAATTGACGTTCTGATACTTGACCTCGCCGAATTCGGCCGGGCGCTTCTGCCCGTCGAGCTTGTTGAGCAACGGCTTGGGATCGAAGGTTTCGAGGTGCGAGGGACCGCCGGCCATGAAGACGAAAGATGACGGCTTTGGCTTTCGCCTTGTCCGGGTTCGTGCGGTGGTTTGGGCGCCAGCGGATTGTAACGCGCGGCGCGGGCCTGATCCTGCGCGAGCATGGAGGCAAAGGCCAGCGATCCGACTCCGCAAAAGCAGTCGGTCAGAAATTCGCGGCGATTCTTGGCAAAACGAATATGTTCGGGCATGTCAGTTCACGTACAGGAATGCGTTCAGGTTGAAGACGTCCGAGAGCAAACTCCTTTAGCTTGCCAGGGTCGTTGGGGTTTTCGGACAGGAACTTGGTGGCGATTGCCTTTTCCTTTGCATTCGGCGTGAGGCCGGTAGCAAGACGCCAGGCTAAATCGATGCGCGCGGAAGTGGTAGTTCGTTCTTTCGTGAGGCGCGCGGCGAGTTCGGCGGCCATCTTATTGGAAAGTTCACCGTTCAGAAGCTCCAGAGCCTGTGGGGCGTGCGTCGACTGCTCGCGCCGCGGGCAGGAGAGCAGCGAATCGGGCCCATCAAACACTCCCATGAAGGGCAGTTGAAGATTGCGCTTGTAGATGAGGTAGATGGTGCGGCGGTCGTATTCCGTTTTGTCGCGCGTGGCGACCCAATATTGAGGCCGCTTCAGCATCTTGACGAGGTCGTTGTCGATGGGGATCATGACGCTGGGTCCACCGGCCTTGGTGTTGAGGCGGCCGGCGATGTCGAGCATGGAGTCGCGGATCTCTTCGGCTTCGAGACGGCGGTGGCTGAACTTCCAGAGCAGCGCGTTTTCTGAATCCTTCTCCATGGCCTGCTTTTCAATCGGCGACACGCTTGCTTGGCGGTAGGCATTGGAGAGCAGGATCATCCGGTGAATCGGCTTCATCTTCCAGCCGTTCTGCGACGTATTGATTGCCGAGCCAGTCGAGCAATTCCGGATTGGACGGGCGGCCGCCCATGCGTCCAAAGTCGTTGGCGGTGGAAACGATGCCGCGTCCGAAGTGATATTGCCAGACGCGATTGACCATGACGCGCGCGGTGAGCGGATTGGCGGGATCGGCGATCCATTCGGCGAGCTTGGTGCGCGGGTTGTCGGTATCGAGCGGCGCCTCGGGCGTATCCTCGGGAAGCAGAACACCGATGGGACGTATGCCGACTTTGGCCCCCTTTTGGGTGTAGTCGCCGTGGAAGAGAAGATTGATGGGCGTGGGCTTCTTGTCGTCTGTCACGCTATATATGGACGGCAGCGGCGCCGGCATCTTATCGTCGAGCTCTTCGATCTGCATTTCTAGCTTCGCCTTCTCGCCGTCGGGCGCCTTTCGCATCGCGAATTGGAGACGCTTCATTTCCTTTTCGATCGGCTCCATCTTGGTTTTCCAGGCTTCCTGTTCTTCCTTGGTGGCCTGGACGATGTCGTTCGGCTGGGTTTGCGCGAAGTAGCCTTGGATACGGTAGTAGTCCGATTGACGGAAGGGATCGAACTTGTGGTCGTGGCAGCGGGCACAGCCGATGGTGACGCCGAGGAACGCCGCGCCGACGACGTTGGTCATTTCGGTGAGGACTTCGTTGCGTGAGCTGGCGACGTCCTGGTTGCCCGCGTTCTTGCGGAGCGGGCCGAGCCGGTTGAAGCCGCTGGCGACGAGGTAGGTTTCGTTCTTAGGGTCGAGTTCGTCGCCGGCCAGTTGTTCTTTGACGAATTCGTCGTAGGGCTTGTCGTCGTTGAAGCTGGCGATTACGTAGTCGCGGTAGCGGTAGGCATCCTGGCGGTGGGTATCGTATTCATAGCCGTCGGATTCGGCGAAGCGGACGACATCGAGCCAGTGGCGTCCCCATTGCTCGCCGTAACGTGGCGAAGCGAGCAGGCGGTCGACGAGTTTCTCCCAGGCCTTTGGTGATTTGTCGCGCACGAAGGCGTCGATTTCTTCGGGCGTGGGCGGGACTCCGTGCAAGTCATAAGTGACGCGGCGAATCAGCGTGGCGCGGTCGGCGGCGGGGGCGGGTTTGAGTCCTGCTTTTTGCAGACCGGCCAGGATGAACGCATCTATGGGCGTCTTAACCCAGGCCTTGTCGGCGGCCGCGGTGAACGCCGGGGGCGCGACGTCTTTCCTCGGTACAAATGCCCAATGCTGGCGCTCGCGTGGTTTGTAAGTTCCGAGCGGCGCGATCGGATCTTCGGAAGCCACTAGCGTTGCGGCGGCCGCGAGGATGCAGATCAGTTTCTTCATGTTTGTTCCGTCATCTAAAATTGTATCCGAAGTACACCTTGTAACGTTCCATTCTGGCCGTACCAGTTGCTGAAGGCATAGCCGGTTGTGGCCGGGAATCTTCCGAAGGTCTGGGGCGTGGTGAGGTTCACCGTGTTACTAGCGGTGTTGAGCCAGCGCACTTCCGGGAAGAGGTTGTTGGCGTCCATGCGCACTGTGACTTTGTATTTTTCCAGGATGCTCCAGGTCTTGGTGATGGAATATTGCGGCCACCAAACGGCTCCTGTTCTGCCGATTCCGTATCCCGCGTTGCCGGCGGTGAACGCGGCTGGGTTGGCGAAGGCGGCGATGTTATAGAAGGGATTCTGCGCGGTGGTCGGCCAGAGATTTGGACCGATGGAGTAGCTCGGGACGTTTACGCTCTGGCTCGCGACGAGAAGCGGCACGTTTCCCTGCCCTGGTAGATATTTGTTGGGGCTTCCCGCCAGATAGAACTGGACCGGGAGACCGCTACGAATGCTTTGAATGGTGAGAAACGTCCAGCCTCCGATGGCTTCGTTCAGGATGCCGCCGCGATCGAGGAAGCGCCGGCCCTTTCCGAATGGCAGCTCGTAGCTGGCTTGGGAGACGAAGCTGGATCGAATGTCGTTCGATGTGACAGCCTTCGTGAGTCTCCAGTTGTAATATGTGTTCGCTCCGGCGACTTCACTGCTGGTGTTGTTCGGTCCGAGCGTGGAATCGCCTCCGGCTCCTCCGGCGAGATTCTTTGCGAAGGTGTACATAAAACTGTAGGAGAGTCCCGAGCTGAAGCGCTTGTCGACGCGCCCTATGACCGCGTGATAGGTGCTGTGGCCGAAGTTGCTGGTTTCCTTGATGCTTCCGAATTGTTTGTACGGCAGGTAGTTTTGAGTGTTGGCGTAGACGGCGTTCAGCAGTGTGAGATCCGTGGAGCTGTAGATCGACTGCGGAAGCACGTTGATATTCGTGGTGCCTACGAGACCTACTCCGGATGACCCTTGATAGACGACCTCCGCCAACGTGTTCGGACGGAACTCCCATTGGAAGCCCTCCGACCAGGTCATGGTGTATGGGTTCCGCAAGTTGGGATCGATGTAGGTAGCGCTGCGTTGGCTGTAGTTCGTGCCGAGGAAATTGGCCGTACCGGCGGATGTCGTCGGGTAGACGATGTTGCCGGGTCCCTGCTGCAGATAGAATGCCGGGAACGGATTGCCGCTTACCTGCTGGACGACGGCCTGGGCCGTATACTCTTCCTGTCCGAGCTGTGGCAGGACGTCCTGCGTGAACATTCCGAACGATCCCCGGAATACCCATTTCGGACTGAAGTTCCAGGAGAGACCGAGGCGGGGCGCGAAGTTGTTTCTGTCGCTGGCGTAGATGGATCCGCTGGGATGCGTGATGGACCCCATCAGTCCGGTGAGCGGGTCGGTAACGTTCGGGTTGAATTCCGATTTGTAACCGTACTTGGTTGACGCGAGACCTTCGTAGCTGTAGCGGACTCCGAAGCTGATGGTGAGGTCGCGGCGGGCTCTCCAATCGTCCTGCACGTAGAACTGGTGGGTCCACCAGCGCGGCAGATAATTTGCCTGCAACTGGGTGAAGCTGGCCGAGGTGACCGATCCGAGGAGGAAGGAGGCGAACGAGTTGCCCGTGTTCGGCGTTAGCGGGAGTCCGCTGCCGGCGGTTCCGAAATTGTAGACCCCGGACGGTTGTGTGGCGGTGATGTCGTTCTCGCGAGTGAGGATGGCCTGGTAGCCGAATTTGACCGTGTGCAGACCGAAGACCTTGGTGACGTTGTCCATGAGGGTGAAGTCCTCATTGAGGGTTCGCGAGCCGCCTCCGGGGTTGGCGGTCCAATTGAACGAGCTTCCTCCCGAGCTTACGAAGCCGGGGAATGTTTGCGGGCCTACTCCGGGGATCCCGAGTATGCCGGCCCATCCCTGGTTCTGCGTAGTGGGAGTGATGGTGTCATTCCGGCGCTGGTAGGATAGGCGGAATTCATTGATGAGCGTTGGGTTGATGGTATAGACGTGGCCCAGCGCGATGTTGCGCTCGTCGATTGGCTCGGGGAGACCGTATCCAAGCGCTGTGTTATCGATGTCGCGCCAGTTGAACAGGATGTTATTGCGGCTGCCGATGACGCGGTACTTGTTCCAGGCATAGCGCACGAAGAGCTTCTGGTTTGACCCGAGCTGCTGGTCGATTTTTCCGACGTATCCCTGGCGATCGGAGAGGTAGTTGTTCAGCGAGATGTAGTTGTTATTGGGGCCGGTGTTGGTGTAGAAACCGGCGAGGTTCGGCGTGGCGTAGGGTTTGAAGGAGAGAAACTTGTTGACCACCGGATCGATGCGGTTGGTGGGAATCTGATTGCCGGGGAAGGGAGAGGCGGTGTAGCCGACTCCGCCGGGACAGCCGTTCGAATTGGCGCAGGTGATGGTCTTCGGATCGTAGATGGGCAACCCGACGCCTCCGAAACTGAAGTTGCCGTTGAGCTCGGCTTGGTCAGGTACGGAGACGGTGGCGGAGTTTGCTTCGTGATCGTAGTCCAGGCGGTAGGCGAGGAAGAAGAACGTCTTGTTGCGCCCGTCGTATAGCTTGGGGATGTAGATGGGGCCGCCGAGGGCGGCGTCGAAGTTGTGGTATTCGAAGGGGCTGTTAGTTGCGCCCTGGTTGAAGACCTGGCGATGGAGCCAATCCTTATTGATGTAGCGCTCTTCGGCGCTGAAGTGGATTTCGTTGGTGCCGCTCTTGGTGGTGAGGTTGTAGGCGCCACCGGCAGAGTGGCCGATTTCAGCGGGGATTCCGGTGGTCCAGACCTGGGCTTCCTGAAGCGAATCGACGGGGGGTGTGACGAGTGTGTTGGTATCGCCGAGCGTGGAGCGAATGCTGCGCTTGGCGTTGACGCCGTCGATGGTGTAGCCGAGTTGGGACTCGGGCTGGCCTAAGATGTGATACGTTCCGTCGTTCATCGCGAGCGCGCCTTCCATGTAATACATGAAGTGCTGCGGCTTGGACTGGGGAATCGGCGTGTCGTGTATAGCCTTCCCGTTGGTGATGCTGCCCACGACGGCGCTGTCGGTACTGAGGAGCGGGGTGGCTCCGGTTACGTTGATCGCTTCCGTTACGGCACCGAGCTCGAGTTTGACGTCGATTCGCGGCGTCTCGCCGGCGTTGAGCGTGAGGCCGGTTTGGATGTACTTCTTGAAACCAGGCGCCTGGATGGTCAGCTCGTAGTTTCCGATGATCAGGAAGGGGACGTAGTATGCCCCGTCCGCGTTGGTGACCCCGCGCGAAACCACCTGCGTGCCGGTGTTGGTTACGGTGATTGTTGCGCCGGCGATGACCGCACCGCTGTTGTCGGTGACAGTCCCTACCAGCGTTGCCGTACTCGTGTTTTGGGCGAGCGCCAAAGTGGCAGCGCCAAAGATAAAGATAGCGACGAGACTACAGATTAGAAGCTTCTTCATGGAAACCAATCCTCTCACCAGAGCGCCCTTGGCGCCGGAGACGTAACGATGTGTATCAAGAATGTACCAACGGCCAGTGGAACGCTAGGTTATGGCAGCTACGTAACGGTTGTGCGAACGGGCTAAGCGTTAGAGTGATAGACTTTATTTGCCTCGGGAGCTAGATGTCGTGCGTGACCCTGTTGAGTTGCGAGCGGAGCACGGCGGGCCGCAAGACGGCCCGGCTTCGGACGAATTCAAGCAAGAGATTCTGAAAGAACTACGGCGTTTGCTGGAGAGTCCAGACTTCCGGAACAGCCGCCGTGGGCAGCTTCTGCTGCGGTACCTGGTGGAACATACTCTGGCCGGGAAGCGCGATCGGATTAAAGAACGGACGATCGGGGTTGAGCTGTTTGGCCGCGAGGCGAGCTACGACACGGGACAGGATTCGATTGTCCGGGTGGCGGCGAATGATGTTCGGAAGCGGCTGGCTGAGCATTATGAGCGGGCGCGTGACTCGGATGATTTGAGCGCGATTCGGATCTCGATTCCGCCAGGTTCGTATGCTCCGGAGTTTCAGCGAATGGAGGCTGTGCCTCCGGCACCGGAGGTGGTGGATGCGGCTCCGGTCGCGGGGCCGCTGCCTGAGTTGGCGCCCAGTGCCCAGCCGCAGCGGCCGCGGCTTCGAATCATCGGGTATTGCTGCGTGGTGCTGGCCCTGCTTTGTGCTTGTGTCGTGCTCGCGTTGCAGAATCGAAAGTTGCGCTCGCAGACCGCGGGCGTCAACGCTCCTGAGCCGTTGCCGTGGTCGATGCTGGCTAATGCTAGCGGTCAGATCGACGTCGTGGTTGCCGATGCCAGCTTCGGGGCGACGAAGGAAATTCTCAAAACGGACATCGGCCTGCCGGAGTATGCGAACCAGTCGTGGCTGGAGGGTATTAAGCCGAACAGTCCGGCTTTGGTGGTGGCGAAGATGCCGCTGACCAGTGTGGCGGATGCGGTGATTGTGGCTCGCATCACGGGGATGCTGGACAAACGCGGCTATTCCACGGTGATTCGTTCGGGACGGTCGATTCAGATTGCCGATCTGAAGACGGAGCATCCGACGGTGCTGTTGGGAAGTCCGAATGCGAACCCTTGGGTGGAACTTGTCAGCGATCATCTGAACTTCCGGATTGAGCGCGATCCGCAGCTTGGCCGGCAGGTTTGTTTGAACCGCTCTCCGCAGGCGGGGGAACCGGCTGTTTATGTCCCTACGGCACGTACGGGTTCGGCTGGTACGGCGTATGCCACTATCTCTCTGGTGCCTAACCTCACCCATGATGCGTTTGTGCTGATTCTGGCCGGGTCGAATATGGAAGGGACGGAGGCGGCCGGGGAGCTGGCGACCGATCTTCCTCGACTGACTGAATCGCTGCGGCAACGGGGCATTGACCCGAATGGGAAAGTGGAGCAGCTTGAGTTGCTGATGCGCGTGGAGTGTATGACTACCGCGTCGGGGAGATCCGAAATCGTTGCTCATCGAGTTGTGTTGGCCGCGAATAAACGGGAATGAACGCGAATTATAAACGCAAGGCCTTTTCGGCGTCGGTCATCCTGCTGACGGGGTTGGGGTTGTTGGGAATTGGGTTTGTTCCGGAGAGGTAGCCCTGGATGGCGGATTTGAGTTTTTCGTGATTGCCTTCGTCTGCGATTCCCCGGATCATAGTGACGGCTCGCTCGTCGTCGAGTTTGCGGAGGCGCTTGAATTCGGCTGCGGCCCGGTGGTATGTGCTTTCGATCGACTTTTCGTAGCGATTGAGTTTCATGAGTTCGCGGGAGAGGCGTTCGTCGGAGTCGGTGAAGGGGTTGGCTCCGATGGATTGCTCCATGATTTCGTTCTCGAAGCGGCGGACTCGGTTTAGACGCCACATGGCGTCGGCCATGGTTTTGACGTGGAACTGCTCTTCCATGGTTTGTGGTCCCTTTTCCTTGAGGTAGCTTTGGACGAAGGCTTCGTATTCTTCTTTGTTTTCCCCGGCGGTGCAGGCGGATTGGGAGTTGAAGCCCCATTTGACGGCGTTTTGGGCTACGCGCGATTTTCCTTCTTCGGTGCGTGGTCCGGTGGAGTGCTGAGCGTTCGCGGTGTTCGCGGCGAGCTGTGAGGGTGTTGCCATAACAGTAATGCTCCTCGTGCAAAAAAATAAAGAGGCAGCACGACGGCTGCCTCTTCTGACTTGAGTATACCGATCGAAATCCAAATTTCGAGGGTTTTGATTGGTGTAATGTTGTATTTATGTCTTTTAGTATGAGCTGAATACGAAATATTTGCGGGAGCTGTGAATCAGTCCAAATACGGTCTGTAACATGAGGGGTTCCAACCTCGACGATTCTCGGAGATACGATACTTGGTTCAAGCAACACCGAGATTCCAATTGGGATTACCTTTCCACAATTAATCGAGCAAGTTGCTGGAACCCAATATGCGATAGTCTTGAATTATCCAACAGCACCGTATGTGCCCGGAGGAGTCGGGCAAGGCGTTGGCAGTTGGCGCGGGAGTACAGGTGATCCTTGTGCTCGTGGGCAAGATATGTCCTTGCTTGGAACTTCGTGGGTA
The DNA here is from genome assembly GCA_963770345.1 of Bryobacteraceae bacterium. Taxonomy (GTDB): domain Bacteria; phylum Acidobacteriota; class Terriglobia; order Bryobacterales; family Bryobacteraceae; genus CAVYPH01. Next base: position 443,651 of record CAVYPH010000007.1, read on the forward strand.
GTAACGCCCGGTGTAGCGTCAGTTTTCCAAAGGTTCGTTGATACAACCACACCTGAGCCAAGCACCAGCGTCATGATACTAACTGCCGCTGTTGTAGCGCTTATACTCCGAAAAAAGTCCCTTTATCGTTACCGTGCATAGCGCCGACCCCGAAATCAGTCATACCATAAAGGATCTTAGACAAGGCGCCGCGAGCCAGGGTTGCAAGGGGACCGCTTCGGCGCGCCCCCCCGAGCCTTCTGAGAGGTGCTTTTCGGCTACGGTGAAGAATGTCAGAGCAACTTCACCTCTTCCGGTAGAATGTCAAGGGGAGTGGTTTATTAATCGATCTCAAAAAATGCTCGTGGAAGTTTCGACTGCCGTATGATACTCATCAGGTACCGCGTCGGACTGGATCGTGGAGCGGTACAGGCACGGTTAGAGTCGTGTTTTCGATCTGCTTCTGCATGATACGGTGGCTGCCGCGCTGCCGGACCGTAATAAATCCGTTGCTTTGGAGAATCCGGCAAACTTCCAAGCCCGAGAGAACTCGGAGCCTACCCAACCGGAACCTCAACCTGTGTTACGAAAACTTCGCCATGAAACCGGCGAGTGATTTCGGATGGGTCAGCGGTTTCGAAGAACAGGGTGAGCGCCTCCGTCAGGTTCGTTCGGGCCTCTTCAATTGACATGCCCTGGCTCGCGATGTCGAACTCGGGGCACAAGGCTACGAATCCGTCATCTTCCCGTTCGATGATTGCGGTCAGGCGATGCAGGCTCGGCATGATTTGAGTCTACAATACGACACGCGGGTTGAACGTGGGCTCGTGGAGAAGGGCAATCGATACCAAGGGCCAAGTCTGGCGCCGGAACTAGATGCTTATGTCCCGGCGCCGACTGCGGGTGCGCGACGCCCGGGCGTTATTGTATTCAAGCAGCTAAAGCCAAACTGGTACATCTTTAGGGACAGCATTTAAATGCGCCGTCCCGGTCCAGTTGGAGTTCCTGCCGGACAAAAACATGCGTTTATTACAGTGTGGTCGTTATTAATTGGCCATCTCGGGCATGCGAGACGTATTTGATTGGCCAATCTGGCGACCGGGTACACTTACGATGTTCTGGAGCATCTGATCCAGGTCCACCAGCCGGTTCTACGAGTTCTGGCGCAGGAGCCAGCGGACGGCGTTGTGCTGGAGCTTGATGTATTCGGGATTCCAGAGGACGCTTAGCAGGTGGCCGGGGGACATGTAGGCGACCCGGCCTTTTCCGTAGTCGAAGGCCCAGCCTCCGGGGGCGGTGGGGCCTTTTTCTCCGTAGTGGAGGCCGTCGACGTTTTCGGTTTCCAACAGGAGATACTTTTTGTCCTTGTCGTACTCCATGTAGTGCTGTTCGTCGGTGACTACGAAGTCTTTGATGCCTTTGGTGATGGGGTGGTCGTGATTCATCACCTTTACTTTGTAGGTCCGGATGGGCGGGTGGCCGGCGTAGGCCGCTCCGAGGACGTGGCGGAAGTCGGGGTCGGTTAATCCTACGTGGGTGACGTTGTGCAGGAATAACGCCGAGCCTCCGCTTTCGACGAAGTGGCGGACTGCCTTTCCCTGTTCGGGTTTCATCCAGAAGGCCGGCTTTGGATTTGTTTGCGGGACCGGCGGCTCGGAGACCAGTTTTGGTTTGCCGGTGGCAACCCAGGCGGCGTTGCTGGTTTCGTCGGGATAGCCGTCGGGCCAGATCATTCCGTCGCGGAGGATGATGAGTAGCTTGCGGCCCTCGAGGGTTTCGGCGTTGAGCGACCTGTAGTCGTCAGTGAATTCGACCGGGATGCGCATGTCGACTTCGATGTTGCGCGTCAGGCCGGTGCGGGCGTAATCGGAGTTGTGATAGCGGTCGCCGATTAACGCAAAGGCTGTGGCTTTCTGTGCGGCGCGGCCGATGTAGGGGGCTAGTGCGGCACCTGCAAGGGTGGTGATTGCGGAACGGCGGGAGAGTGACATCGAGTGTGATTCTATCGCACTCGCTATTGTTATGGCTAACCCGGGCCTTGTGTTTTGCAAGGCCCGAATTAGCGATTTAGATCAGAAGGAGAAGCGGAGGGCTAACTGAAGCTGTCTGGAGAAATTCGCCTGCGTGGTGATTTTTCCGAAACTGCTGCTGCCGTAGGACACGTTCGGTCCGTAGAAGAGCGGCGTGTTCATGGCGTTGAGAGCCTCGCAGCGGAATTGAGCTTTGAGGACCTCTTTGATGGTGACGGTCTTGAAGACCGACATATCCCAGTTGACCTGGCCAGGGCCGCGCATGTCGATGGTGCGGCCGAGATTGCCGAAGGTGAATTGCGGTGCGGTGGAGAAGGCAGCCGGGTTGATGTAGTTGTTCAGGCGATCTTCCAGACTGCCGCTGGTGACCGGCGAAACGCCGGTGGCGTTGGGGCGCTGGCTGGCGTAGCCGAAGCCGGAATTGAAGTTGGTGGCCTGGGTGATCTGGAGCGGGAACCCGGTCTGGAAGATGGAAACCGTATTGATGGCCCAGCCTCCGAGGACGTAATCCGCGACGCCGCCCTTGGTCATGAAGTGACGTCCCTTACCGAACGGGAGATCGTAAGAAACAGAAGTCGTCCAACGGAACGGCGAGTCGATGTTCGAGAAGGCGTATTCCGACGCGAGGTTGTATGGATTCTGCGGCGCCTTGTTGCCGGCGTTCAGCGTGTTGGCTACGCCGCCGGTGCTTTCGTCTTTGTTTCGCGACCAGGTGAAGGACGACAAGAAGGTCAGCCCGTTGCTGAGCCGTTTCTGGGCTTTCATCGCCAGTGAATCGTAGCGCGCCTTGTTGTTGTCGTTCAGGGTCAGGTTGACGGCGCCGAAGGTGGGATAGGGCAGAAGCAGTTGGGACGCCTGCACGTTGGCTGTGCCGACAACGCCGGCGCCGCCGTGTCCGTAGAACGGATTGGCGACCGATTGAGTGAGCGCCGAGCCCATGGAAAGGAGAGCCGGGTTGAGCGCGTTTTCATTGAGGAGTCCAGCGCCGATGGTGAGGTGGTTCGACTTCGATCCGACGTAGCCGACTTCGGTGGCGATGCCCCAGGGCAGTTCGCGTTGGATGTCGATTGAATATTGCTGAACGTAGGGGGATGTTGCGTGCGGATCTACTAGTTGGATCGTCTGGCCGATACCTGTGGACGTGCCGAGCGTGGTGCCGACGGGCTGCAAAACACCGCTTGGGAATGGATTAGTGAGGTTCCCGATGGACGTCTGGTTGTTGTCGGTGGAGGCGATATAAGTTGTGGTCTGGTTATATCCGACGGTGGCGATGGGCGCACCTAGAGCGAACTGCGGAGCCCAGAAGACGCCGTAGCCAGCGCGTACAACGGTCTTGGAATTCAACTGGTAGGCCAGGCCAAATCTCGGACCCCACTTGCTGGTGTAGGCGTTGCCGACGCTGGTCTTTCCGTTGGTTCCGGCGTAATCGACTACACCGAGGGGTTTAATGCCGGTGACGTTGGCGGCGAGCGGGTTGGTGGCGGTACCGTCGAAGTTCACAACCATTCCGTTGTTCACTTCCTGGAGACCGGTTTCATGTTCCCAACGGAGGCCGATGTTCAATGTCAGCTTGCTGCTGACGCGAAAGTCGTCTTGCACGTAGATGCCGCTGTAATCCGCGTAGTCAGTCAGCTTGGTTGAAGTAAAGGCAGCGCCGCTGGCGGGATAGCCGAGGAGCATGTCGGCGAGATCCGCTCCGCCCGTTCCGGAGCCGGTGGGATTGGACTTGGTGAAGATGCCGTTGAAGGCGAAGCTGCCGGAGGCGTCGTTCGCATCGTTTCCGGCGGCTTTAATTCTTCGATAGTCGTAACCGATTTTCAAGCTGTGGCGGCCCATGTACTTGGAGACGCTGGCGGAGAAATTCTTGGATGCCAGTACGTAAGTTGAATTGTTGTCGTCGACGCCCAGGGTGTACAGGTTGGTGCCGGTAATGTAGGGGAACTGGGCGAGTGCTTTTGGCACCTGATTTACGAAATTCGAGGAGAAGCCCAGAGTGGAGAGATCGAAGCCCTGGCTGGCATCGTAACTATAGTTCGGGAACCTGTTAAACCCATACCGGATGGCGACGACGGTGGTCGGGTTTACGGTGAACAGGTTATTGAACTGAGTTGTATCGACGCGGCGCAAGAGACGCCATTGGTCGGGACTGGAGGCGGTTGGGAATTCGGTGTTGCCCGGTTCGAGCGAGTAATAACGGAGATAGCTTAAACTGGCGCGCCACCAGGGAAAGAAGTCTTCATCGATTTTTCCGGTGTATTGCATGGCGCGGCAGGGCAACCGTCCGGGAGCGTTCAGATCGCTATCGCCGTAAAACCTCGGAGTGCTGGTGGGGGCCTGATAACTATTGGCCAGCGCCAAGCCGACCGGATTCAGGCGGCTGGTGGGAATGATGTTGCCGGGGAATGGCTGCCGGACTCCATTGACGAGATTCGACGGATCGTAGATGGTCAACAAACCGCCGCTCGCGGTTCGGCTGGCGGAGAAATTTCCCGCTTTTTCCAGAGCGGTTGGCGCGGCGAAAACCGATGACGAGGACTGGGTGTCATCGTAGTGCTCTACGGCGAGCCAGAAGAACGTTTTATTCTTGCCGTCGTAGAGTTTCGGAATCCAAACTTTGCCACCGAAGCTGGCACCCCAGGTGTCGTTGGGCTGATCGGTGATGGGAACTCCGCCGGCGTTATTGAAGAAACTGTTGGCGTCCCAGGCGGTCTTTCGTAAGTGGCCGTAGGCGCTGCCGTGATAGCTGTTGGCGCCAGACCGCATGAGCGTGTTGAACATGCCGCCTCCGGTGCGAGCCATTTCGGCGTCGTAGGTGTTGGCCTGAATTTTGACTTCCTGGACGGCCTCGAGGGACGGAATGATGATGGCGCGGTTACTGGAGTCCGTGATGGGCACTCCGTCGATCAAGTAATTGTTGCCGCGGACGGGGCCGCCGGCGATGGAGATCGAGGAAGAGCCACTCTGATCCTCCATGCGGTTATAGGCGGGGTTGCCGACGGGTATCACGTTCGCTACGAGCTTGGAGAGCATGAACGGATTGCGGCCGAGATTCGGCAGTTCGGTGAGTTTCTGGTTGTCGAGAACCTGGCCCTGCGAAGCAGTCGTGTTCTCGATAGCGGCAACTTCTTCCGTGACTTGAACACTCTCCGACACCTGGCCGATTTCGAGTTTCAAATCCACAGACACTTGCTGCTGAGTGCCGACGATCACTCCCTTACGCTCAAACTTTTTGAAGCCTGGCGATTCGGCCACCAGCGTGTAGGTGGCGGGCACTACCTCGCTGAAGACAAATTCTCCGGCTGAGGTGGAGAGGGTTGTGCGTTGTGTTTGGGTACCTTCGGCGATGAGGGTAACTTTGGCGGTGGCGATGGCGCCGCCCTTTTCGTCGAATACCATGCCGCGGACTCCGCCGTAATACGACTGGCCGTGCAGCAACGTAGCAGTGGCGCCGATCAGGAGCAACGCAGCCGCGGGAAGCGATCTGAATTTTGTCATTCCGGTTTCTCCTTAGGATTAAGCCAGCACGCAAACGCCGGCGTGGAACTCGCATCATGGCTGCGGGTTGCCCTGGACGTGGAGCGCTGTCCTAACGGAGGACGAAACCTAGAACTTTGAGGGGTGTGAAGATAGGCCGAATATCGACTATCCGGCCTCCACCGTATTCGGGGAGTGTAGCACCGAAATCTTCGAGTGGTCAAACAAAAAAATTTTTATGGGTTCCAACTTACTGTTAGCTAAGGGGTTCGGAGCCGGGATGCGGCATTGCGAAGGGCGATGACACGTTTCCTTCGGGGGCGCGGGTCCGGGTGCGGACCATCCACGCGGCCCCGCCAAGGCAGGCCGCGACCATGCCGGAAAAGGCTGCCGGCGCGGCGGAAAAATAGATCCAGCTCAAGGTGAGGCTCGCGATTTGAACGGCGAACAAGGCCCAGGCAAGACCGCCGATCGCCTGCGGGGTCCTGCTAGCCAAACCGGCAAGGTGCATGGCGAGGTAGGCGGAAAAAAGCAGGTAGGCGGTGACGAACAGACCGAATCCCGTGTAGAAGCCGCCGTAGCTCAAGCTCGCTCCCTTGACTTCAAAATGAACGTTGTTCATGGCGTCGCGGACTGCGAGCGCTTCCGGCGTGGGCGGTTTGAACTTCAAAAATCCGACGGTGTGACCTAGTGCGAAGAGTATCAGCAGCACGGCTGCTATCCGGTAGAGCGTTGTGGCGTTCATGAGTTTGCCTGCTCCACTTGCGTGGTGAAAAGCTGCAGTAGGGTACCCCAACCGCCTGGTGAATCGACGCTGGTCCGCATTACAGCGCCACCCGGGCCCATGCGTTCGAAGTAGCGGTGTTCGAGATCGACGCGAGTCGTACCGCCAAGCTCCGGCGTGAAGTTGATTTCCACCTCGCTGGATTTCGCGAGGTCGGGCTCGTATTGCCACTGGGCGTTGATCTGCCAGGCCATGACGAAGCGGCGCGGCGGCTCCCATACGAGAATCTGCCCCCATGGGCAATCGGTTCCGTCGGTTTGTTCGCTGTAACAGCGGCCACCGGTGCGGCCTTCGATGACGGCTTTCTTCATCGGCGATTTTCCGATGTGATGGCTGCGGGGCCACCAGGTGTCGAATTCTTCCGTGAACACGTGGAATGCTTGTTCGGCGCTCGCTTTCACGGTGATGGTTTTACGAACGGATGTGTCTTGGATGGTTTCCATTATGAAGGACGCTCCTCTACTTTTTTCTTGAATGCGTTTAGGGCCTGGTTCCAGAACTGATCGAAGTATTCGCGTAGGGAATCGAAGCCTTCGGGGTTGATTTGGTATAGACGGCGGTTTCCGTCGGGACGGTCGAGGACGAGGTTGGCTTGTTTGAGAATGTGCAGGTGCTGGGAGATTGCGGGACGGCTGATGGGGAAATTATGAGCTAGTTTGCCGACTGGCATGGGGCCGTTTAGGAGACGCGCGAGGATGGCTCGGCGGGTGGGATCGCCGAGGGCGTCGAGCTGGGCTTCTTGGTAAGTATTCACTTACGGTAAGTATAGACTTACTTAGGATGGGTGTCAAGGATTCCTTCACTAGCACAGGAACCCACCAATGAAATAATGGTGGCCAGTGTAATTCTTGAGGCTAAGTCATTCACGCGGCGACGGGCACATCGGCGAACATAACATGCACAACGAATACGCATTCGAGATGGCGACCTCCAGCATCCGGTTTGGATGGGGGGCCACACGAGAGATAGGAATGGACCTTGCCGAACTGAAGGTCCGGCGGGTGATGGTGCTCACGGATCCGATCCTGCGTAACCTCGCTCCGGTTCAGACAGTTCTGGAGTCCCTTTCGACTAACCACGTACCCTACGTTCTTTTCGATCGAGTGCGCGTTGAGCCGACAGACCAATCGTTTCTCGATGCGATCAATTTCGCACGGGAGAATGACGTGGACAGCTTCGTGGCAGCGGGCGGGGGTTCAACGATCGACACGGCCAAAGCCGCGAATCTCTATTTCAGTTATCCGGTGGATGATTTTCTCGATTATGTGAATCCGCCGATCGGGCGCGGACTGCCTCCGCCCGGCCCGCTTAAACCGCTGATCGCCATACCGACGACCGCCGGGACGGGAAGCGAGACTACCGGTGTTGCCATTTTCGACTACGAGAAATTGCGTGTGAAGACTGGAATTGCGCATCGCCGTTTGAAACCAACGCTAGGCATTCTGGACCCTGAGAACACGCGCACTTTGCCGGCTCAAGTTGCTGCAGCCTCGGGCCTCGACGTCTTGAGCCACGCTATTGAATCCTATACGGCGATCCCTTACTCGGCACGGCCGCAACCGGAGCGGCCGGTGCTGCGCCCTGCCTATCAAGGTTCTAATCCCATTAGCGATATATGGTCGTTAGAGGCGATCAGAATCTGCGCGGACTACTTGATCCGAGCGGTGGAAGACCCACAGGACGACCACGCGCGCGGCCAGATGCTGCTAGCCGCATCCTATGCCGGCGTGGGGTTCGGGAATGCCGGTGTTCATCTGCCGCACGGGATGTCCTACCCGGTTTCCGGCATGGTGCGCTCGTACCGGCCACCGGGCTACTCCGTGGACCACCCGATGGTTCCGCACGGAATATCGGTGATCTTGAATGCCCCCGCAGTTTTCCGCTACACTGCTCCTGCTGCTCCGGAACGGCATCTCCACGCCGCCGCGGCGCTCGGAGCCGACGTCTCTCGCGCGGCAAACGCGGACGCCGGACAGATCCTTTCCGATCATCTCGTGAAATTAATGCAGCGTCTGGCGGTTCCCAATGGCCTACGCGCTCTCGGTTACACCAGCAGTGACATCCCAGCGTTAGTAGAAGGCACTCTTCCGCAACATCGCGTGACGAAACTGTCGCCCAGACCGGCCGCCGCCGATGACTTAGCGGAGCTGTTCGAGGCTTCGCTCGCTGGCTGGTGATCGAAATTTTAAGTGGGAAAGTAACTAGTGGGAGGTCGCTGCTTTCTTGATCTATCGGACATCCCCATCGTCGTCTTCGACTCCCAGGAGGGCGTCTCCGGGGGCGAGGAGGGAGAATTTCACTTTGGGCAAAGGTGTGTTCCAGCCCATGGTGTCGTGCCAGATAATGGCGTTGAGGCGGCGGGTGGGGACGGCGTCGGGGACATCCCACTTCATCTTCGCCGAAGCGAGGGCGGCCTTTCGCGCTTCTCCTTTGAGTTGCGAGGCCGGGGGATTCTTCTCGGTCAGGCTTTGCTCGGGCAGCACGGCGGTGTAAGGGGTGAAGTCGGGCGTCGTGGTGAAGGCAGCCCGCATATCGTTGGCGATCAGGTCGAACATAGACATAGTCGGCAGGCCGAGGACCAGCTCGATGGTTTTGAGAATGCTGGGATGCGAGTAGAAGGTGGAGTCGAGCGAACCGCGGCGGATGTACGGGCTCACGGTGAGGGCGACGGTGCGGTGGCCGTCTACATGATCGAAGCCGTCCTGCGCATCGTCTTCCACCACGAAGATGGCCATCTTCTTCCAGAAGGGCGAATGGCTGAGCCGCTCCACGATCTGGCCGAGGGCGTAGTCGTTATCCGCCACCATGGCAGAGGGTGTGTTGGCGCCGGGGTAAGTCCCGTTGGTGTGATCCGAAGGCAGTTGCATGATCACCAGGTTCGGCATCTTACCGGCGCTGACCCATTTCGCCAAGGTCTGTTCGAAGATGCGGGCTCGGACGACATCGGGAATCGCCAGGCTATAGGCGGGATAGTTGGTCACCAGGAAGCGATTCACGGAGCGCATGGGGGCGCGGGTATTCCATTCGTTCGAAAAATCGTCGCCGGCCTTCCAACGCTCCATTAGCTTGTGGCGGTCGGCCATTAGCTGTGGGCGGTCGGCCTTGATAACATTTGCCTCGCGACCGGAGTACTCGCCGAAGATGGCGATGGTGCGATCCTTGGCAGCGGCGAGATCCCAGATGAAACCGGAGGAGGATGGGGCCAGAGGGTCGCTGCCCTCGAAGGGATAGCTGCGGCCGGCGTAACCGGGCCAGAGGCAGTAAGCGGTCTCATTGGCTTGCGTGGCCCACTGGTGGCCGTCGCCGCTGCTTGTGCCGGTGGCGTAGAAATTGTCATACATCACGAACTGCTCAGCGAGGCGATGGTGGTTGGTGGAGACACGGCGCGGAAACTGGGTGAGTGACGGCTCGTGGTTCCCGAGCGGCATGTCGCCCAAGACCTGGTCGTGCGACCGGTTTTCCTTGATGATGTAGACGACGTGCTCGATGAGGGAGGGATCGCCGGCGCGGTGCGGGATCGGAAGCGCTTCGGCAGTTCGAGCAGAGGGCTGCGCACTCGGCAAGTCCGTGAGATGGCTGTTCTCCATCACTGCGGTGGTGTAGTTGGCGAGATCGGCCGACGAAGGGACGTTGACCACCTGTAGAGTCCCGCGAAGTGCACGTACGTGACGGCGGCGGGGATCCTCCGTGTAGCCTGCGCCGATGCCGAGCAGGCTTCCGATGGCGATGGCCTTGCCGTCAGGACTGGCGGCGAGCGTGCTGGGATACCAGGAGGTGGGGATGAAGCCGCGAATCCGCAGCGTTGCGGGGTCGGCGACAGCTACCGCGTTGAGGCCACCGCAGGCGATGTAAATGGTAGCTCCGTCGGGTGAAGCCGCGAAGGCGGTGGGCGCGATGCCGAAGCCCGCGTTCCGCCGCGTGGTCAACTCCGGTGTGGCGATGACGCGGGCGGTGGCCGTATCCACGATGGCCACCGAGTCGCTGTTGGTGTTAGCGACGTAGAGGCGGGAGCGCTTCTCGTCGAGCAGCAGGGCAGTGGGATGAAGTCCGACCTCGATAGTGGCGGTTACCTTTTTCGCTTCGAGGTCGATGCGGGTGACCGTGCCGCTGGAGGCGATGCCGCGGGAATCGACCAGCACCCGGTCGGAATCGGGCTGGTTGCCGGCGGGATCGGCGGCATCATCTTTGCCCGGCCGGCGCCCACCCCAATTCGACACCCAGGCTATGGAGCCGGCGGCATTCAGGGCCACGCCGAAGGGCGAAATGCCCGTGTCGATACGGGCGATGAGTTCGTGTGAATCGAGATCCACCACGGCGAGCGCGTTGTCGCGGGCCAGGCAGATGGCGGCGATGTGGCGGCCGCCGGGGGTGGTGGCCACGGCGATGGAACCCGAACTGGCGCGCCCGAGGTTGGAAACCAGCGTTCGGACGGCCTTCCCGCCTGCTTCGTTCAACTCTACGCCGCGCTTGCTGTCGATGGTGACGAACAGCATGCGGCCGGCGGAGGTGGAGCGCGCCACCGCCTGCATCCCCGGACGGCCGTCCAGCTTATGCTCCGAGGAGATGCGATTGCCGGCGATATCCAGGGTGTAGAGCGTATACTCCGTGAGGACTTCCAATTGGTTGGATGAATCTGAAAAGGCGATTCCATACATGCTGCCGCGGAACGTGGTCACCGTTCCGGCCGGCGTGATGGACTGCCGGGTGGTGATGACGCCGGGCCCGTGGATGCCCGAGTGGGGAAGATCCATCTGGGCGAAGAGGATGCCGGAGAGGAACAGGGCAGACGGCGCAATAAGGCGCATGCCGTCAGGCTACCACGGGGACGGAACGCGAAAGACAGGAATGGAATGCTCTCAGATCATTTCGGTTCCTCGCGGGAAGATATTATTTTAGGTGGGAGTCTAAATGAACCGTAGACACTTTCTTATGGGGACCGCGGGTGTGGCGGCTCTGTCCAGGAGCGCCCGCTCCAGTCCTAACGACACGATCCGTGTGGCTTGTATCGGAGTTGGCGATCCCGATATCGGCGTGAAGGGCCAGGGTAACGCTCATCTCCAGGCCTATTCGGCGATGCGGAACGTGGAGGTGGCGGCGATCTGCGATGTGGATGAGCGCCTGTTGGGCCATGGGCAGAATCTGGTGGAGAAAACCGGGAGAAAGAGACCGGCAGGGGTAAAGGACTTTCGAAAAATTCTCGAGGACAAGAGTATCGACGCGGTGTCGATCGCGACCCCCGACCATCATCATGCGCTGCAGGCGATTTGGGCATGCCAGGCGGGCAAGGATGTTTATGTCGAGAAGCCTTGTTCGCATAATATTTTTGAAGCGCGGCAGATTGTTGCGGCGGCTCACAAGTACGATCGCATTGTGCAACATGGCGTGAATGCGCGCTCGGGCGCGGCGGTTCGCGAGGCTGTGCAGAAGATGCGGGAAGGGCTGATCGGCGATGTGTATATGGCTCGCGGGATTGTTTTCCAAACGCGCGAGTCGATCGGCAGGGCTGCTGTGGAACCGGTGCCGGCGGGCGTCGATTACGATTTGTGGCTTGGTCCGGCGGCGAAGCGGGAGTTCACGCGAAATCGATTCCACTACAACTGGCACTGGTTGTGGGAATACGGCTGCGGCGAACTGGGGAATCAGGGCGCGCATGAGATGGATATCGCGCGGTGGGGTCTGGGAGTGAAACTTCCGGTGAGGGTGAACGCGATCGGCGGACATTTCATGTACGACGACGACCAGGAAACGCCGAATACGATTCTGGCTAGCTGGGAGTTCGACGATGGCGGGAAGCGCAAGCTGATGAGCTTCGAGATCCGGAATGGGTCGCCGTCCGGACATGAGTCGGGGATTGGGGAAGTGCGGGCAGCGGGCGCGCGGATCCGAACAGTTGGCAACATTTTTTTCGGTCCGAACGGTTATGTCGCGGTGGAGGGTTACGACCGGTACAAGAGTTTTCTCGGTAAGGAACAACAGCCCGGACCAGCGAAGGTGGAGGGCGGGAACAACTGGGCGAACTTTATCGATGCGCTTCGCAGCCGGGATAAGGGTAAGTTGAACGGGTCGATTGAAGAAGGTGCTCTATCGGTGACGTTAGTACATCTGGCAAATATTTCATACAAGGTGGGCCGTTCGCTACAGATCGATCCGGCGACAGGCGATGTGATTGGAGATGCGGAAGCGGCCAAGCTTTATCGCCGGGCGCATTATCGCGCGCCATTCGTCGTTCCGGAGAAAGTTTGAAACGCGCGTTCCTGTTATTTCTGCTGGGTGCGCCGGTGGTTTTGTGTCAGGCTCCGGCTCCGAAGCGGCTGCTAGCGATTGGCGATGTGCGCACGGGTTATCAGCATGACTCGGTTTCGCATGCGCTGGCCACGATTGAACGGCTGGGGCGTGAGTCCGGGGCTTACATTACGTACATCCGGACGGATTCGCAACTCATTACGAAACAGCCGATCAGCGTGGGCGAGCGGAAGAATGTGAACGCGAGGAACTTGAATTACTTTGATGCGATTTTTTATTTCGGGACGGGTGAGGGGGATCTGACGAATCAGCAGAAGGCCGACCTGATGTCGTTTATCAAAGAGGACGGCAAGGGATTCATAGGGGCGCACACGGGCGATGACGCGTATTTCAATTGGCCGGAGTTTGGTGAGATGATCGGCGGTTATTTCGATAATCATCCCTGGGGCGTTTTCGATGCTCCGGTGATTGTGGAGGACCCTCGGTTCCCTGCGATGAAGGGATTTCCGGGATCGTTCACGATTCACGATGAGATCTACGAGCACAAAGATTTTTCCCGTGAACGGGTTCATGTTTTGGCGCGGTTAGACGCCAGCAAGCTGGATTTCTCGAAGCCTGCGATTCATCGCACGGACAAAGATTTTCCGGTTGCGTGGGCGAAGATGTATGGCAAGGGACGCGTGTTCTATTCGACTTTCGGGCACACGGATGAGGCTTGGGACGATGTTCGCGTGCAGAAGATGTATCTGGAAGCGATTAAGTGGGCACTGCGATTGGTTGGTGAGGATTTGAAGAAAGCACCCTAGGCAAGCGGAGTGTCCGCCTGCCCAGGGCTTTGCGGGTGGCTATTGTGCCGTTCCGTATCCGAACGCCGTCTGATTTGCGTTGGAAACGCTGATTGCCATAGCGGGGTGCAGGGTATTCCAATTGACTGTTGGGCTACCTGCGGGGATCGTGATGGTCGGTTGAGAGAGTACGAAGTTCACCGTTACTGGTGATGTGGTTGCGGTTGTGGTGCTCGTGCCGGTCGAGCCGGTTCCGGTGCCAGTTCCTGTTCCGGTACCAGTGCCAGTCCCTGTGCCGGTCCCGGTTCCCGTTCCGGTGCCAGTTCCCGTGGTGGAAGTGCTGGTGTTTGGCACCATAAGTGTCATTGTTCCGGAACAGTCGGCATTCACTGTGTAGGTTCCGGTGAAATCAAACATTGGCAGTGGAGACATGGGGGACGTCTGATCGGCAACGATATTTCCGGCACCGTCAAAGTGTACCCGACCCAGGAGGACGAAGGGCTGAACGGCCGTCGCCGTTGGGGTGGTTCCTGTTCCAGTCCCTGTGGTCGTAGCGGCGGTTTGAAGCTGAATTCCCGTCGCAACTAGCCCGTAGGGGCCCATCAGATTGGAGGTGGTGCATCCTGATGAGAAGAGCAACTTGGTCATCCGAACTAGAACTCCGGGCTGGAGAGTTGTACTCGCCGCGGCCTGAGAGCTGGGGTTCAAGAACCAGGTTCCCGTCGCCGTGCCCGTGCCGCTCCCGGTTGTAGTTCCGGTAGAGGAGCTAGACGAACTGGTCGTCGCCAGTGGCGTGACCAGATCCAACTCAGTGCCGCCGCCCAGTACGATGCCCTGGAGCTTGGTGGTGGTTTTACTTGTGCCGAACGGGTCAGAGAGCGTCACTGAGACTGTGCAATCCATGTTCACGGTGTAAGTGCCAGCTGCGCCAGTGGCCGCGCCCTGCGACGTGGATGCGGCCAAAACATTCCCCGCGCCGTCAAAATAGAGCCGCCCTGTTAGCGAAAACGGGTTTGCGACGGCGATAGAGCTCAGTAATTGACCGATTGAAGAAGTGCTGAAAGCGGCGCCTGTGGTACCGGTTGAGCCGGTGCTGCCGGTTGATCCGGTCGAGCCGGTGCTTCCCGTCGATCCGGTTGAGCCGGTGCTTCCCGTCGATCCGGTTGAGCCAGTGCTTCCGGTCGATCCGGTTGAGCCAGTGCTACCGGTCGATCCGGTTGAGCCAGTGCTGCCGGTCGACCCGGTTGCGCCCGTGCTCCCGGTTGACCCGGTTGAGCCGGTGCTACCTGTTGATCCGGTTGAACCCGTGCTACCGGTTGAGCCGGTGCTTCCGGTTGACCCGGTTGAGCCGGTGCTACCTGTTGATCCGGTTGAACCCGTGCTACCGGTTGAGCCGGTGCTTCCGGTTGACCCGGTTGAGCCGGTGCTACCTGTTGATCCGGTTGAGCCGGTGCTACCTGTTGATCCGGTTGAACCCGTGCTCCCGGTCGACCCAGTTACGCCAGTACTACCGGTTGAGCCCGTGCTTCCGGTTCCCCCGCTAGTGTTCACCCCGGAAATACTTGATCCGGCTTGGGTTGCGATGAAACCATACGCGCCAATAAGCGACGCATTGGCCGCCGAACAAACCTGAGCGGAAGCAACTTGGCCGCTCAAAAAGCCGCCCACGCAGAGTATTGCCAGTTGGGCGGATAAATCCATTTTTTTCATTTAGTTCCTCCTTGAGTTCTTTTGATACTTCGACTCTCAAGTGGTTGACTCTGAATCAGGTTTCTTGTTACTGGAATATATACAAGAGGCTTGTTTTTAGCGTGCTATCTCGAAACGTCCGTCTGGGAATAGATAGTAGCGCCGGCCGCGCCAGACGATTGTGTTGCCGAAGAACCCTGCTATCCAGAAGACGAAACTGACGATATCTTGAAGCGGAACCAGCCACCAGCGGCGGGCACAGAGGGAATCGTGCAGGATCCACCCGGCGGTGGTGTAGGCCGCGAAGGTTCGGATGGCGATGGTCGCTATGAGCACTGGCCACCATTCGGGGCGGACGGCGCATAGCAGTAGCGCAAGCGGTAGAGGATTCGTGAAGAGTTGGCCGACGTAGCCGGCCGGGCGCGACCGGCGGGTGCTGCGGTTCCAACGGATGCGGTGGGCAGCGTTTGTTTTCAGAGTTTCGCTGCCGATGCGGTGCTCGACTACGTACGACGACAGTATGACGTGCCAACCGGCTTCGGCCGCGAATTTTCCCATTACAAAGTCTTCGGCGAGATAGTCTTTGAGGCGGTCGAAACCTCCGATTTCGCGCAGGGCTGCTTTGCGGGCGACGATGGTGGGGCCGACGGCGAATTTCATTCCTTCGAGCATTCGGGCCACCATGATTCCGGCTAAGAATTCGGTGTTCATTCCGGCGGCTTCGAGTTGGGACCAGATGCTTGCTCCGGGGACTGCCCGATATGGGCAGGTGGCTACGCCGAGCCTTTCGTCTTGGAATTCGGCGGCCACTACTTGCAAAATTTGTGGGGTGACACGGATGTCGCTGTCGCTCATGACCAGGATTTCGTTGCGTGCGGCGGCCATCATTTTGTCCAGACTCCAGACTTTGGCGTTCGGGTATGGGGGCTCTCCGGCGATTAGAAGTTGGGCCGGGATTTTTGGAAATTCGTGTTGGAGCTTTTCGAATATGGGGATGGCTTTGTCGACGGGATTTCGGACGGCGGCCAGTATTTCAAAGTCTGGATAGTTCTGAGTGAAAAAGGACCGCAGGTTTTCTTCGAGGCCTTCGTCGGCGCCGTTCAGGGGTTTCAAGATGCTGATCGGCGGGGTTGCGGCAGACACGGGCGGCGAACCTGCGCGGCTGGCCGCGACGACGACTAAGAAACAGTAAACCAATGACCCGGCTACCAGTGCAAGGAGGAGCCAGGCCATTGGCTATTCGACTGGTGTTTTGTCGTCGATCAGTTTTTGAATGGTGGCGAGAAACTCGGCGACGGGTTTCACTCCCTGATCGCCGTGCTTCCGGTTGCGGACCGAGACTGTTCCGGCTTGCGCTTCGCGATCGCCGATGACTAACATGAACGGGATCTTTTGAAGCTGCGCTTCGCGGATCTTGAGATTGACTTTTTCGTTGCGGTCATCCAAATGAACTCGGATGCCTGCGGCGTTCAATTCGTCGTGAAGCTTTTTGGCGTATTCGACTTGCCTGTCGGTGATGGGCAGTACCGCCACTTGGACTGGCGCCAGCCACACGGGGAAGGCTCCGGCGTAATGCTCGATGAGAATTCCGAAGAAGCGCTCGACCGAACCGTATAGCGCGCGGTGGCACATGAGGGGCTGGTGCGCCTTGCCGTCCTCGGCGATGTATTCGAGGCCGAAGCGGCGGGGGAGCATGAAGTCGAACTGCACTGTGGAGAGCTGCCACTTGCGGCCGATGGCGTCGACGAGTTTGACGTCGATCTTCGGACCGTAGAAGGCGGCCTCGCCGGAGATGACTTTCACCTTCATCTGGAGCCGGTCGACCGCTTTTTTTAACGAACCTTCGGCGAGCGCCCATTGTTCGGGAGTCCCGTCATATTTTCCGTTGGCGCCGCCGTCCCAGGTGGAGAGCTCGGCTTCGTATTCCGTAAAACCGAAGGTGTTGAGGACATCGATGGCGAACTGGAGACAGTTGACTATTTCATCTTCAATTTGCCCGGGCGTGCAAAAAATGTGGGCGTCATCCTGAGTGAACCCGCGGACGCGCATGAGGCCGTGCATGGTGCCGGAACGCTCGTAGCGATAGACCGTGCCGAGTTCGCCGAGGCGGACGGGTAGGTCGCGATAACTGCGCATGCGGCTTTGATAGATCAGGATGTGGCCGGGGCAGTTCATCGGCTTGAGCTGGTATTCGGCGTCGTCCAACTCCATGGGCGTGAACATGTTCTCGCTGTAGAAGCCCGCGTGGCCGGAGGTTTTCCAGAGGTCGTGGCGCATGACGTGGGGCGTGTAGACAAGTGAATAGCCCCGGGCGATGTACTGATCGCGCATCCAGTCTTCGAGAATCTTTCGGATGGTCCCGCCCTTTGGATGGTAGAAGATAAGGCCGGGTCCGGCTAACTCCTGAATGCTGAAAAGATCGAGTTCCTGCCCGATTTTGCGGTGATCGCGTTTCTTCGCTTCCTCGATGCGCGCGAGGTATTCGTCGAGCTCTTTTTTGGTGAAGAACGCGGTGCCGTAGATGCGCTGCATCTGGTGATTCTTTTCATCACCTTTCCAGTACGCTCCGGCGATGGAGAGAAGCTTGAAAGCCTTAAGTCGTGAGCTATCCGGGACATGCGGGCCACGGCAGAAGTCGATGAAGTTCGGACCGAGGGTGTATTCCGAGAAGACGCTGTCGGCTTTTTCGTCGATGAGTTCGGTTTTCATCGATTCGCCCATGTCCCGATATTTTTTGAGTCCTTCCTGCTTCTCGATCATCTCACGTTCATACGGAAGGGCCTGTTTCTGTAATTCCCACATTTTGGCCTCGATCTTTTCGAGATCTTCCGGCGTGAAAGGGGTGGCGCGTTGAAAGTCGTAGTAGAATCCTGCCTCGGTGGGCGGGCCGATTCCCAGTTTTGTCTCGGGAAACAGGGTCTGCACGGCGAGAGCGAGCAGGTGAGCCGTTGAATGGCGGCAAACTTCGAGAGCTTCGGGGTTCTTGGCCGTCAGTATCTGTAGAGTAGCGTCGCCTTCGAGTGGACGTGACAGATCGAAAAGATCGCCGTTGACGCGCGCAACTATGGCGGAGTCGGCGAGCCGCTCGCTGATCGACTTGGCAACGTCGATGGGACGTGTGCCGTTGGGCACCTGTTGCTGGCTGCCATCGGGCAGAGTGACTGTGATGCTCATGATGTTGGTAGAAATTTCAGCGTATCATGGACTATATAACGTGGTGTCGATGACTCAGACAACTCCAGCGGAAGTGTTCGACGAAACCGCACTAGTGGAACGCGCGAAATCCGGCGATACGGGCGCGTTTACAGAGCTGGTCTCTCGTTATGAGCGGAAAATTTACCGGCTTGCAAAGCACATCACGCAAAACGACGAGGATGCGGAAGATGTGCTGCAGGAAGCTTTTATGAAAGCCTATTCGCATCTGGACGGCTTTCAATTGCAATCGAAGTTCTACACCTGGCTCGTCCGAATCGCGGTAAACGAAGCATTGATGAAGCTACGGAAGCGGAAATCCTCGAAAGAGGTTTCGCTCGACGAGCCTACGGACACGGGTGAGGAACAGGTGGTACGGGAGATCGCCGTCTGGGAGGACGATCCGGAGAAGACGTACTCTCGTGATGAACTGCGGGGAATCCTGGACAGCGCAGTGGAGAGCCTGAAACCGGCTTTCCGAACGGTTTTCGTATTGCGGGACGTTGAAGAATTATCCACGGAAGAAACGGCTGAGGCACTGAACATTTCCATTCCCGCGGTGAAGAGCCGCCTACTACGCGCTCGGCTGCAACTGCGCGAAAAACTGAGCCGCTTCTTCAAGCGGAAAGGGGATGACGTCTTTGCTTACATGTAAAGAGTTCCTTGCTGACTTAAACGATTACCTGGATGAGTGCTGCGGGACGGAAGTCCGGCAAAAACTGGAAAAGCACGTTACGGAATGCCCGAATTGCTGGGTGGTTTGCGATACTACCAAGAAGACTTTGAAGGTTTATAAGGGTATGGAACCGCAGGAGGTTCCGGAGCCTTTAAAGTCGCGTCTTATGGCGGCTTTGGAGCAAAAGATGGCGGAGGAGAACAAGAAAAAGCAGAAGGCAGGAGCCAGCAGTCAGGCGTCAGGAGGCTGTGGTCAGAGGGTTCCGCCGGCTGGGCATAGTCCTTTGAAGTAGTCGCAGTGGTAGCAGTGCTTTCCTTCCTTTAATTCGAAATTCAGGTTGTGTTGTGCCTCACGTAGTTCTCGCACGGCTTCTCGTGCACTTTCCAATTGTAATGGGCTTAGGTTTACTTCGATGGCTTTGTTTGTTCTTAAGAAGTAGAGCCATGCCTGGTGTACTTGGCGGCCGGTGAACTTTTCGAGCGCCATGGCGTAAATCTGGAGTTGGATGGCGTAAAGGTCGCTTGGTTCACGGTCGGTTTTGTAGTCTACGAGGATAATTTTTCCTTGGTTTTCGAACCAGAGATCGATCTGGCCCCGCAGGACCATTCCGTGGATCTCGATCAGGATGTCGAACTCTTTTTCTACGTGACGGGATCTCTCTGCGAGGCGGCCTAGTTCGCTGGATCGGAACCGGTTTGCCAGTTCTTCGGCTTCGGGAGCTGGATTTTCTATGGGTTGGCCGGCTAGGATTGCGTGGACTTGAATTCCGAAGTCGGTTGCGGCTAGTTCTCCGGTTTCTGGTGGCGGGAATTCGGGGTCCGGGTTAGGTTTGGCGGACTGTTGATAGCCTAGATAGCGGCTGAGGAAGTATTTTCTTGGACAGTCGTGGAAGAGGCTGACTGACGTGACCGAGGCCGTGGAATCGTATTGGGCCGTGGGCTTGGGTTTGTCTAGAAATAACGGCTCTGGTGCTTGCGCGATTTGCAGTTGTGCTTGCGGCGCTAGATCGACTTGTTCGATGATTTCGGGTCTGAGATGGGCGGCGATTAGCTTTGCCGATTTCCTTTCGGAGGCGTATGAGAGGGCCAGGTGGCGCTCGGCTCGCGTCATTGCTACGTAGAGCAGGCGATTCTCTTCCTCTTTATCGCGCTGCTTTTCCTGTTTTTCGATGGCGATCCATGCCTGGTCGCCTGCGCCTTCCCAGCTTGCGGGGTCGCGCCACTTGATGCCAAGTCCGAAGTCTTCGTTCCAGGCAATGATGGGCAGGTCGCCTCCGGCTCCTTTGTGGAGGCGAGGCAGGAAGACGAAGGGGAACTCCAGTCCTTTGGCTTTGTGGATGGACATGAGTTGGACGGCGTTGGTGAAATCGCGCGGCGGCGCTTCGGATTCCGGCACTCGGCTCTTGAGTTCGTCGAGGATTTGGTTGAGGGGACCGGGTGCGCTGGTCCAGCGATCACGCAGGATGCCGAGGAGCTTTTCGATGTTGCCTCGGGCGCGGTCGGTGAGACCGGTTTCGTAGCTGGAATCGTCGATCACTCGCCGTATCAGGCGGTCGGGCGAGACGGCGTCGCGGAGCGGGCGGAGTTCGGCAATCGCCGCGGGGAGCGCGTCCCATAGCGGACCTTTCAGTTTGTGACGGAGCAGGTCTTCGTCGCTCACTGCCGACGATGGGTGACCTTAGCAGGCCGGCTAGCGCTATTTCGTCTCGTGGGTTGGCTAGAACTTGCAAGAGGAGCGTGAGGTCTCGGACTTCTCGCGATTCGAAGAAGGTCTGCCCTCCGATGACGATGGAGGGGATGCCGAATTCGTCGAGCGCGGCTTGGACTTCGGCCATGACGGCGTTGGTGCGGGTGAGTATGGCGACGTCGGAAAAGTTGGTTGTGAGTTCGGTGATGCGGCGGGCGAGCCAGCGGAGTTCGGTTTCCTCGGGGTCGTCTCCGGAGGCGCTGATGATTTCGACTGCCGGTTGGATTTCGGGCGCGAACTCTTTTTCGGTGGTTAACGTGTTTGCGGCGATACCGTCGGGCGGATCGCTGAAGACTTGGTTCACGGCGGTTAGGATTTCAGGACGGCTTCGCCAGTTGTCGTGGAGTTCGTCGATGACTTTGCCTTTGTCTTTCGAGATCGGCGCGATATTTGGCGAATAGCTGCGGCTCGGCGTGGCGGAAACGAAAGATGGACTGGTTGATGTCTCCTACGGCGAAGAAATTATCTTTGCGGCGAAGCAGGTTGACGAGGTTCCACTGGAGTGGATTGGTGTCCTGCAGTTCGTCCATGAGGATGTGGTCGAAGGTCTGCTGGATGCGGGTGCGGAGTTCGGGCTGGCGCTGGAGGAGATGGATGGAATTCTCTTCGAGGCCGGCGAAATCGATGAGCGATTGATCGCGGAGACGCTGGCGGTAGGCGGTGTCGAGGCGGTGGATGGCTTCGAGCACGAGATCGCGTTCGGGCTTGTAGAGCTCGAGGAGCCAGAGGCCGCGGAGTTGGGCGGCGAGATCGACGATTTCCTGCTGCGCGTCGCCGGGCGAGACTATTTTTGACGAGAAGACCGCGGTTGAATTTCGCTTCCGCGAGTACCCGAAAATGTTCGATGGAGACCGGGGTTCGCAATGCGAGGTAGCGCCGGATCCAGTCGTTGAGTTTGCCGTGTTGCTTGAATTTGTTTGCCGGTGTATTCCACTTGACCGTCTCCGTCAGGAGTTCCGGGGAGTAACTCTCTTAGTTCGGGTTCGGGATCGGGGAATGGTTCTTGTTGACGGCCGACATCGGCGCCGAGACGCTGCTTGATGTAGATGTCGATGAGGGACTGCGCCAGATCGGGTTCCTTACTGTCGGGGTCCGGGGAGACGGCGAGCGCGCGGAGAAAGCGGCGAACGGCTTCGGGATTTTCGATGTAGAGACTTTCGAGCGCGGCGTCGGCCGCCTGGCGCAGGAATAGGCGGCTGGGCGATTCATCACAGATCTGGAATTGCGGGTCGAGGCCGGCGGCGATAGCGTGTTCCCGGAGAAGGCGGGCACAGAAGGCATCGATGGAGGAGACCCAGGCTCGTTCGATCTGTTCCCGTGTAGCGGGTTCGTTGGCGAATTCCTTGACTAGCCTCTGCTTGATTTCGGTGGCTGCTTTTTCGGTGAATGTGATGGCGAGGATTCGATGGGGATGGATGTGCTGGTCGCGAACGAGCCAGGCGAAACGCTCGATTAAAACACTTGTTTTACCGGAGCCGGGGCCGGCGATGACGCAGACGTCCTGGCCGAGGCGATGGGCAGCGGCGCGTTGTTTTGGAGAGAGCGTCATGGGGCGATCGCGGTGAGGGCGGCGGTGCGTACTTCTACGCGGCAGGTTGCCTGGTAGTCGCACCATGCGCATTTGGATTTGTCGGCGGGATTGGGGGCGATGCGGCCGTCGAGGATTTGTGAGATGGCGATTAGTGTGTTCTCGTGGGCGCGCGTGGTCATCTGTGTAAATTCATTTTCGCCGCATGGTTTTTCGAGGTGCGGGAACGATTGGGGGATGATCCAGCCTCCGAACGACACGTCGCGCCGGAAGCCCGCGTACACCATTCCTGCCGTCTCGTAGCCCTCTTTTCGAAGCGCCAGTACATAGAGGCCGCCTTGTACGAGAAGACCCGCTTCGTGGCCTTTCACGTCCTTGATGATTCCGTTTTTGGCTTTGTGCTTGTAGTCGATCACCAGGGCTCGGCCGAGGGAATCGATGTCGATGCGGTCGATACGTCCGGAGATTTTCACTCCGTCGAGTTCGAGCTCGATTTTCTTTTCGTATTCGGATTTGGATGTGGCGGGGAAATACTCGTGGGCGACCAAACCCTTTACGTTGCGGAGGAGTTCCAGGCGGACGGCTTCGGTGCGGTAGGTATCGGGAACCCGCTTGCGTTCGCATTGTTCACGGAAGACGATGTCGAGGGCGGTTTCGGCGTCTTCTCCCGTTCGACAGGCGCGCTCGAGCGCCGCGTGCGCGATGCTGCCTTGGAGCATGAGGTCGAGCCGGTCGGCTGGTTTGAGGGGCAGCGTTTGCAATTTTAGGGTGTAGCGCCCGAAGAACTGATGGGGGCATTGCAGGAAGCTCTCGATGGCCGTGGCACGGATGGTTGCGTGGATGGTTCGGAGTTGTTGGCGGAGGTCGTCTTCGAAGATTCCGCTGAGGTGCGTCGTGGCTTTTTCACGCGCGGGCCGGGGGCGGACGGGTACGACGGATTCGGTTTGGGCTATGTCGTTTAAGAAGAATGAACGCAGATTTTCTTCTGCCTTGATGTTCAGACGGGGGTAGCTGAGGATGAGCTCCGATGTCGCTCGTGTGGTGGCGAGATCGAAGAGGAAGCGTTCTTCTTCGTTTCGATCGGCGGCGGTGCGGAGCCGTAGTGGGCGGCGCGCTTCGTCGGACAGGATGGGACTTTCGCTGTGATGTTTGGGGAACTGCCGCTCGATCAGACCGCAAACGAAGACTACGGGAAGACTCCATTGGCGGGCTTCGTAGGCGTCGATGACGTGGACGACGTTGCGGCGGTG
Organism: Bryobacteraceae bacterium; assembly: GCA_963770345.1. Classification (GTDB taxonomy): domain Bacteria; phylum Acidobacteriota; class Terriglobia; order Bryobacterales; family Bryobacteraceae; genus CAVYPH01. The sequence goes on from CAVYPH010000007.1 coordinate 467,027, forward strand.
ATCCGGGACTCGGAGAGTGGCGGCGTCGATGATGATTTTGAGTTCGCGCCAGAATTCGTGCGGTTCGGTGGTGGTGGTGAGGGTCTTGAGTTCGGCGATGCAGTCGGCGATGGCTCGGAGGGCGGCGGGGCGGGCGCGGAGGATGGGAATGATGTTGTGCGTCAGCCTGTTTACGTCCAGGGGGTGGCCGGCGTTCCACGTCATGAGTTGCTCGACCGTGGCTGCTTCGGCGAGTTGATCGAAGAAGGCGTGAAAACGGCGCGTGGGCTTGGGTCTTGAGAGCGTCGAGTCCGCGGTTCGGCAGATTCTTGATTACTTTGATTTCGAATTCGTCGCCGTGGCCGGATTGCTCGATGGGCGATGCGTCCATGCGCAGGGCTTTGAGCGTGGCTTCGTGCTCCCAGCCGGTGAGCATTGCTTCCGTTAATGCGCTGAGATAGCGGACGGTGGGGTCGTCGCGGAGTGGCGTTCCGAAGTAGAAGCGCGCGGGAATTCCGAAGCGCTCGAAGGCGGTGCGAAGCGCGGGCACGTAGGGGTCTTCACTGCGGACGACGACGCCGATTTCGCGGAATTCATGTTTGGCGTCGAGAATGCGGCGGGCGATTTCTACGCATTCCTGATCGAGGGTTGGGGCGGCGAAATGGATTCTTGTTGGCGTGGGCGGAGTGGGGGTGTCGAACGGTTGTTCCTGCGCGCCCATGGCTCTGAGAGATTCGAGCGTGGATTCCGCTCCGCACCACGAGGGCATGTGGATGGTGATCTCGGCGTGGCGCGCGAGCGACTCGATGATTTTGAGTTCAGGGGCGGTGAACGAGAAGAATCCATGGAACAGGAACGAGGCCGATTGTTTTGGGATACGGGTGGCGGCCTGGTGGAGACGTTCGTGACGAAAGAACCAATTTCGGCGCGCGACCTCCGATTCTATTTCGGAATAGAGGCGGCCGAAATCGCCGGTGAGTTTGGATGCCGGGACGCCGGCGGAGGCGAGTTCTTCGATCTGTGAGACGAGGGCGGCGCGGAAGCCGGGATAGTCGCGCACTTGCTCGTACGAGTCGAGTTTGAGACGGCCCAGGGCGCGGCTGGTGAGGACGCCGAGGGCTCCTGGGGTGACTTGCGGAAGATCGGGAATCAGCGAGTCGATGAATTTCGAAAATGTTTGGACGGTGTCCGGGCGGAAGACCGCGCCCTGGCGGGCGAGCTCGTTGCGGATGTGCTCGGCCATGGTTGCGGTGGGGACGAGGAGGCGCTGAATAGAAGGGCTGAATGAGGACAGGTGGAACGCCTGGCCTACGGGGCCGGTGATGACGCGAAGCATTGCTATCGCTACGATACCGCGATGTCGTCGAGAATCGGACTGATGGCTAGGGACTCGGCGCCGAAGCCGTTGTTCCATAGGGCGGCGCGCAGTTCGGGCAGCCGCTGTTCAAAGGCCGGGAAGATGACGGCGGTGGCGCGGCCGTGGACTATCCGCGGATTGATTGGGAAGTTTACCTGGGCGAGACATTCGAGGAGTTGCTCGAGATGCCGCGGGTCGACGGTTACACGCACTGAGACGAGTTCACCTTCACTGCCAGAAATTCCGGACCGAACACTCATAAAACCTCCAGAGCGATTCGGTCTGAAATGAAAAAGCCCCGGCGACTGCCAGGGCGGGACATTCAGAAGGCCGTCTCGCCTTTAGCATTTTTTTTCGTGGTTGCAAGTAGCCGGACCGCTAACTGCGCGATCTTAAATGTGTCCACGTCGGTACAAGAATAACATTGCTGCGTTGGAATTTCAATAGGTGCTTGACAGCGACATACTGTAGTGCTACATCTTGTAGCGATGATGCAAAAACGCCTTAGCGGACTGGAACAACTGGTGATGGACTATGTTTGGTCACACGGCGGATGCACTGCGGAAGACTGCCGTGAAGCGCTGGCTGCGGATTCGCGCGAGTTGAAGGAATCGACTGTGCGAACGGTGCTGCTTCGGCTGGAACGGAAGGGTTACGTGACCCACGAGGTTGACGGCCGAACGTATATTTACCGTGCGTGCCAAGCTCGCCAGAGTGTTGCGGCGCAGGCCGTGAAGCAGATTGCCGATCGATTTTTCGGTGGTTCCGTGGAGCAATTACTGGTCGGAATGGTGGACAACGACGTCGTAGATCGTGCGGAGCTGGAGCGGATGGTTCGCAAGATCGCGGCGAAGAAGAAGGAGCGCAAATGACTTCGGAAAAGGTGGTGTGGTTCCTGATGGCATGGGCGGCTCGGACGACGGTGCTGTTCGCGTTTGTTGGTCTCGTGCTTTGGATTTTTCGGGTGAAGGACGTTTCGTTCCGGCTTTCGGTTTGGACGGTGGTACTTGTGGGCGCTTTGCTTCTCCCGGTGCTTAGTCTTACGACCGCGCAAACGCTTATTCCCGTGCCGCGCGTGATGCCTGCTCCTTCAGCTACGAGCGTGAACGCGCCGTCAACCCGGTTCCCGGGGCGGGTGCCTGGGGCTCCGATGAAGGCGCCTTCCCGCCATCGTGACGAGCCGTTGGCGGCGATTTTCGTCATCGTGTGGGCGGCCGGGGTTTCGATCGCGATGCTGCGTATTTTTGTTGGTTTGTATTTCAGCCGATCGGCTCGTTCGCACTAGCCTGGTGATTGACGCGGAAACTCGGGAATCGGCGGCGGTGACGGTTCCACTGGCGGTCGGCTTTCTTCGGCCCGTGATTTTGCTTCCTTGCGACTGGCGTGAATGGGATGCGCAGAAACTTGAAGCGGTGATGGTGCACGAGCGGGCGCACATTCGACGGCGCGATCCGATTCGCAGGCTTGCTGGTTCCATCTATCGAGGTTTGTGTTGGTTCCATCCGCTGGCATGGTGGCTGTCTGCGCATGTGGCGGAGCTGGCCGAGTCCGCCAGCGACGACGCGGCGTTGTTGGCAATTGGAAACGAAACTCTGTATGCCGAGACACTGGTGGGTTTTTGGCAGCGCACACCTAGGCGGGTGCTGTGGGAAGGCATCGGTATGGCGCGAGGTGGAAAGTTAACGAAACGGATGCAGCGGATTCTGGATTCTGACAGAGTGCTGTCGCGGGGCATTGGGCGCGGGTGGTCGTTGGCGGTGGTGATGATTGCAGCCCCGGTGATCTACTTCGCGGCCACGGCATTGCCTGTGTGGGCTGCCGCGGAAGCCCGGCCTGCCGCGCCTCGGGCGGTGGATATTCCGCAACCGAGTCTCCCTGCGGTTGCTTTGACGGGCAAACGCAGGCTTTCTTCACGTCTGATGGCGGATTTCGCGGCTCAGGCTGCTGCTGAGCGCGGACCTTACTTCAAGTGGCTGAATGAGGACGTGACGTATATCATCACGGACGCCGAGCGTGCGGAGTTCAACCGACTGCGGTCGGATCAGGAACGGGAGGCTTTTGTCGAACAGTTCTGGCTGCGGCGCGATCCTACGCCGGGAACTCCGGAGAACGAGTTAAAAGAAGACCACTATCGACGAATTGCTTATGCGAACGAACGTTTCGCCACGAGGCGGCCGGGATGGAAAACCGATCGCGGGCGCACGTATATTATCTTCGGGCCACCGGATGAAAACGAGAGCCATCCATCGGGCGGAGCGGACGGCGAGCCTCCCTACGAGATCTGGCGGTACCGGCATATCGACGGAGTCGGCGACAATATCTCCTGGCTGTTCGTCGATTTTGGAGCGACCGGTGAGTACGACCTTTCGGATCCGAGGGCTGGATCTCTTAGAGAGCCGAAATTCCGAGGTGCGCATTCAGCCTTACGTCCTTTCACAATTTCCGTTCCTCTGGAGGGCGGAAATGAGCGTGTCATCGTTTTCGGGCGAATTTCGCATACCGATGCCGGACGACGCCGAAAGGTGGGATTGTCTTTCAAACGTTTGCAGGCAAGGGCGCAGAGTACTTGAGAACTATAGAGGTGCCGGCTGGGTTCGTACCGGCTGGATGCCATTGTGACGCGCCAGGATGGCTCAACCTACCGAACCGATAGCTACTTCGACGTTAAATAGCTCTTTTGGTGAGATGCTGGATCAGGGGCCTTCCTCCCGGCATCTCACATAAAGGGCGCGATGAGCATTCTTCAACTCGAACACGTCAGTAAAGATTACGTCAGCGACGGAGTTCGGGTTCCTGCAGTTCATGATGTGTCGCTGGAGGTCGGGCGCGGTGAATCGCTGGCTTTGGTGGGACGTAGCGGGTGCGGAAAATCTACTTTGTTGAATTTGGCTGGGGCGATGGATTTTCCTACTTCCGGCCGAGTGATTCTGGATGGCGCGGATACTTCTTCTCTTGGCGATGCTGGATTGACTCGAGTGCGGCGGGAGAAGGTTGGGTTTGTGTTCCAGTCGTTTCAACTTCTTCCTACTTTGTCGGTGGTGGAGAATGTCGAACTGCCTTTGATGTTGGCGGGGCGGGCGACGGTCCGTGATGCCGCTCTGGAACGGCTTCGATGGGTGGAGATGGAATCGTACGCCGCTCGCATGCCTTATCAACTTTCGGGTGGACAGATGCAGCGCGTGGCGATTGCCCGGGCGCTGGTACACTCTCCGGATTTGCTTGTTGGCGGACGAACCTACTGGCAATCTGGACACTACTACCGGCGACGTGATTCTCGCGCTTTTGCGACGCATCGCGGATGAGCAGAACACTACGATCCTGATGGCAACGCACAGCGTTGAGGCGGCAGGCATCTGCGACCAGATTTTGCAGATGCGGGATGGGCGAATCCAGGCGCTATGCCGTATTTGAGTTTGTTTTTTCGGCTGGTGATTCGTCCTTTGCGGCGCGAGCCGGTTCGCACTTTGTTGACGGCACTGGCTGTTGCATTGGGCGTGGCCGTGGTGCTGGCGATCGAACTGGCTGGGGATGCGGCGGCGGGATCATTTCGTTCGTCGATGGAAACTCTTACGGGGCGGGCGGATTTTGAGATTACCGCGACCGGCGGGATTCCGGCGGAGACGCTGGGCCGGTTGGCGGCGCTGCCTTATGCTCTCCGGCTTCGGCCTCGCATTGAAGACTACGCGGTAATTGGGAAAAACAGGCGCACGATTCCATTGATCGGTGTGGACATGCTGGCGCGATGCGTTCGATGGTCAAGGCGACTCGGCTTCGTTTCAGCGCGACGATTCCGTATGGGTTGGAGATGGTCTGGGATACAAGACGGGCGATCGTATTCGGCTGATGATGAACGATCGCGTCTGCGATTGCACGGTTCGCGGCGTGCTGGGCGCAGGCTCCGGGGAAGTAATCGTGATGGACCTGGCCCCGGCGACTCGCGTGTTGGGGCGGAGTGGGGCGCTCGACCGGATTCTGGTTGAGACTCCTCAGACGAAATCGGTGGAGGAATGGGAGACGATTTTGCGTGCCTCGCTGCCGGAGGGTGTGACGGTTGCGCCTCAAGGCTCTCGAACGAACGAGAATCGGCGAATGCTGGCGGCGTTCCGGTGGAATCTTCGCGTGCTGAGCTACATCGCTTTGGTGGTGGGAGCGTTTCTGATTTACAACACTGTTTCGGTTTCGGTGGTGAGGCGGCGCGGGGAGATTGGAATTTTGCGCGCGCTCGGCGCTACTCGCAGCGGCGTGCTGGCGGCATTCCTTGGCGAGGCCGCGTGCTTCGGATTGTTTGGGGGTTTGGCGGGCATGGCGCTGGGCCGTCTGATGGCCGTGGGTGCGGTGAAACTGGTGGCCGTGACGGTGGATTCGCTTTATGTCAGCAGCAGCCCTGCGCCTATTTCGTTGAGCTGGACGTTGGGTCTGATTGCTCTTCTGACCGGCGTTGGCGTGGCGGTATTGTCGGCGTGTTCGCCTGCTTGGGAGGCCTCGCGGGTGACTCCGGTGGAAGCGATGGCGCGCGGGCGGCGGGAGCACCAGGTACGGACACACCGTATGCGCGGGCTGCTGTTGGCGGCCGTGGTTAGTGCGGCTGGTTGGATCGCGTCGCGGCAGGAGGCCATCGACGGCAAACCGATTTTCGGTTACGTTTCGGCGGTGCTGCTGATTGCTGCTTCGGCGTTTGCGATTCCGGCTTTGGTGGCGGGTCTTGCCGGTGTGATGGCGGGATTGATGCGACGGTTTTTTGGTGTGGAAGCTCTGCTGGCTACTCGCAGTCTGGCCGGTTCGCTTCGGCGTACGTCGGTGCTGGTAGGCGCTCTGTCCACGGCTATTGCGATGATGGCGGCGGTGGGAATTATGGTGGGTAGTTTTCGTGAGACGGTGCTGGTTTGGATGGAGGATCGTCTGCAGGCGGATCTTTATCTACGGCCCGCGGGACCGGCTGGCGCGGACCGGCATCCGACGATGGCCGCGGATATTGTGGGGCGGCTTGCGGGGTTGCGGGATCTCGCTGCGGTGGATCCATTTCGCGCTTATGAGATCAGCTATCAGGGCTTGCCGGCGACGTTGGGAGGCGGAGATACCCGCATCGCGGTGCGCTACGGGAGGCATCCGTTTCTTTCGGGTGCGTCTCCGGAGAGCGTGTTCAGCGGGCTTCCGAACGCGGATGCCGTAGTGGTGAGCGAGCCGTTTGCTAACAAGCATCATGTTCGTGCGGGAGACGTGCTGACGGTTCCGTTGGGGAAATACACGGCGCGGCTGCGCGTGCTGGATGTTTATTACGATTACTCGAGCGAGCGCGGCTTGATCATTATGGATCGGACGACGCTTCTCAAATACCTTCCAGATCCTTCGCCGTCGAACGTGGCCGTGTATCTGAAACCGGGTGTCTCGATTGAGCAAGGCCGGGCGGAGATTGAATCGGCTCTGGCGGGACGGAAGGTGCTGGTGTTTTCGAATCGTTCGCTGAGGGAAGAAGCGATCCGAATCTTCGACCGCACATTCGCGATCACGTATGCGCTGGAGGCTGTGGCGGTGTTCGTGGCGGTGATGGGCGTGGCGGGCGCGCTGCTGGCTTTGGTGATCGATCGGCGGCGGGAGTTCGGGTTGCTCAGCTTCCTGGGTGGGGCGCGGACGCAACTGCGGCGAATGGTCCTGTTCGAAGCGGGGCTCATTGGATTGTTTGCGAATGTCGCGGGGTTGATTCTTGGCTTGCTGCTATCGCTGTTGTTGATTTATGTGATCAACAAGCAGTCGTTCGGTTGGACGATTCAGTTTCATTGGCCGGTGGCGGTGCTGCTGGGCGCGCTTTCGCTGGTTTATGTGGCTACCATTGTGGCCGGACTATATCCGGCGCGTGTGGCGATGCGATTGAATCCGATTGAGGTGATTCATGAGGAGTAGGGCCGTGGCGGCGCTGCTGGCGGCGTTCAGCTTACTTGGTGCGGGCTCCGATTCGTACCGGCTGGCAATGCCGGGCTATCGTTACTCTTTTCCAGCAGATCATTTCAATCATCCGGAATTTCAGACTGAGTGGTGGTATTACACGGGGAACCTGCACGCGGCAGATGGGCGGCGCTTCGGCTTTGAGCTGACGTTCTTCCGGCACGGAGTGGATCGCGAACCGCGTCCGCCCGGGGTGTGGGATGTTCGGGATGTTTGGTTGGCGCACCTGGCGTTGAGCGATCTGGATGGAAACAAATTTTTCCATACGGAGCGGCTTAATCGGGCCGGGGCTGGAGTAGCGGGCGCGGATCTGGGGCCGGCTCGCGTTTGGAATGGGAACTGGCAGGTCCGGTGGAAGGGCGCCGAACAGCAACTGGAGGCCGTCGCCGAGCGCTTCTCTGTGGATTTGAATTTGCGATCCGAGAAGCCCCCGGTGATTCATGGTATCGACGGTGTAAGCCAGAAGTCGGAGGGCCCTGGACGCGCTTCGCACTACATTTCGCTTACTCGTTTGATTTCGCGCGGGTCGGTAACGATCGATGGGAAACCGTTTACCGTAGATGGGCTCACGTGGATGGATCATGAGTTCTTCACGCACCAGCTTGAGGCGAATCAGAGCGGATGGGATTGGTTTAGTTTGCAGTTCGACGATGGCACCGAGATGATGCTGTTCCGCATTCGGCGCAAGGATGGATCGGCCGATCCGTTCTCGGCTGGAACATATGTAGATGCGTCGGGGCGCGCTAGTCATGTGGCCGCTGGTGCGTTTTCGGTGACGCCCGGGAAGACGTGGAAGAGTCCGGATACGGGCGGCGAATATCCGATTGAATGGAAGATTCGGGTTCCACGGCTTCAAATTGATATTTCACTGGGCACGCGGTTGGCGCAGCAGGAGCTTACGGGAAAGAGTGGCGCCACATCAGCGTATTGGGAAGGAGCGATTGAGGTCAAGGGGACCAAGAACGGGCGGCAAATCAAGGGTTTGGGGTATCTGGAAATGACAGGATATGCGGGCCCGGTGCGCATGGGAGTGTAATTTTTGCGCGGGGAATTTTGAAATGGTTGCTTGTTTATTTGGACTTGAGCTTTGGCCCGGAAGTTGCTGTTAGTAATCCGGGAGACATTTATTATGAAACCCGGAACACTACGTATCGCGCTGATGACAGGACTGCTAGCTATGCCGCTGACGGTCCCCGTATTGGCACAGGATCAAGAAAAGACGGCGCCTCCGGCCGATAAGGCGGCGCCAACGGCCGACGATCAAAAAAACAATAAATCGGATGTAGACACAACCGCCAAAATCCGGAAATCGATTATGGCGGACAAGACCCTCTCCTCGTCGGCCCACAACGTGAAAATCATCACGCAGAACGGCCAGGTAACGGTTCGCGGCAAAGTGAAGACGGATGCGGACAAGGAAGCTGTGCTGGCCAAAGCGCGTGAAATTGCGGGCACAAACGTGACGGATGAAGTCACTGTCGCTCCACCGAAGAAGTAGCTATACTCCTTCGTCCACTTCAGCGATTGGATCGCTCTTGTACTTGGGTTTTTTCCGGCTGTCTTTGGGAAGAATCGGGCGCGAGGCCTTGACCGGCCCTACGCGCTCGCGGGCGATGGCGCGGACTTCTTTCTTTTGATCGAAGACCTTTTTCCTGGGCATTGGAGGAGCTTACGTTTTCATTATAAGTTCCGCGCAGATTGTTGCTCCGTTTGTTTGCAAACGCTCTTCGGGGTGGCGCGCGCTCAATAAGGACTGGAGATATTCTTTCCAGTTCCCCGACTGGAAATTGGCCCGGCTGATCTCCGCGATCGGGATGTAACGGCCTGTCTCGCGACGGAATACTTCATCCTCGCGAAAGCCCGTGCGAGGCGGTACCAGCATCGGCTTCCGGTTTGCAGCGCAATCGGAGACGATTCCGTATCCGTATTTTGAGACGACGATGTCGGAGGCGCTGAGGAGATCGGGGTATGTGATTCCGCGATCTCCGAGTTGGACGCGCTTGGCATTTGGCGCTTCGACAGCTTCCTGATCGTCAAGGTAGAAGAACACCATATCCGGCGATGCAGTGGCCGCGGTTTGGAGCGCTCCGGGTGCTAGACGGCCACGCATGCCGGCCAGCACTTTAGGGCGGGAGTCTGTTTCCGCGAAGCCCAAAGCGTGCAGGATCTCTGCGCGTGCTCTTTTTTGCTGGCGAACTACCAACGGTACGTCGTCCAGGCGCTGGAACATCTCGAAGCCTTCTTCGTGGTGAAATGGCAACCGGCAAAATCGTGTCATCTTGCTATAGCCGCTGCGCATCATTTCCGTAAGCGCTTCCGTTCCCGGGATACCCTCTAGATATGGCTGATAAATCCATTCCCAAGTAAAATTTCCTATCCCGATACATGGAATGCCGGCCGCCGCGGCAATGTTACCGGCGATGTAGGGAACGTCGGCAACTATCTTTTCGATTCCATTTGCGTGAATGAACTGCAATTCGCGGGCGATAATCTCCTGGCGTCTGCAATGGACGCCTTGAAGGGCGGCGACGGTGCCGGGCACGTCGATTCCGAGCGAGTCGTCCGCTTCTACGACAGCCGATTCGAAATCGGCGGAGGTATACGTTACCGGCAAGCCGCTGAACAACCCGGCAGGAGCCATGGTGCGAACGGATACCGGCACGCCGAGCTTGCGGATTACTTCGGAGGATCGAATGGCGTGCCCGTATCCATGGCCGCTGATGTAGAAGAGAATCTTGGGATGCAATTCCTATTTTGACAGTGCCTTCCACCGAAAACATTCGATGGCGTGATCGTTGACCATACCGGTGGCCTGCATGAACGCGTAACAAATGGTGGAACCGACGAAGTTGAACCCTCGTTTGCGGAGGTCTTTACTCATGGCGTCGGATTCGACCGTTTTCGCAGGGAGTCTCTCACCCGATTTCCAGCGGTTGCGGATGGGGGATCCGCCGGTGAAGCTCCAGATGTATGCGTCGAAACTGCCAAACTCCCGTTGAATATCGAGAAAGGCCCTGGCGTTTTTCACAGCGGAGGCTACCTTGAGGCGATTGCGGACGATGCCGGGGTTTGCGAGCAGTTTTTGAAGTTTGGCGTCTGAGTAGCGAGCTACCTTTCCTGGATCGAAATGATCGAATGCCGCTCGATAGTTTTCACGTTTAGCCAGGATGGTATCCCAACTGAGGCCGGCCTGCGCTCCCTCGAGGATGAGGAACTCGAACCAGCGCTGGTCGTCATGAACGGGAACGCCCCACTCTTCATCGTGGTACTTAACGGCTAGTTCATTCGTGGCCCATCCGCACCGCACCACTTTCAAGTGTTGACTCATTGAAATGGTAATATCGTACCAAGTTTTTTAAATTTTAGCTTTTGCAATTGGGGAAAGGGTCATGAAAACGAGATACGCCTTTTTTCTGGCGGTGTTTTTGCTTGCCAGCGCTCTGCTATTTGCGCAATCCAGTGGACGGATTACCGGGACCGTGGTTGACGCGTCCGGCGCTCCTATTCCAAACGCCGCCGTCAGTCTTCATCTGGCCGGTGGTAAATCCGCGGTATTTTCCACGACAACCTCGTCGGATGGTATCTTCACTTTTGCTTCGGTCCGCCCGGGTTTGTACGATCTTGTGGTGGAGACGGCGGGATTCGCGAAGTACATCTCGCGCCAATTGAATGTCGAGCCGGTACATGAGACGCCGATTCCGACAATCAAGATGGAGGTCCAATCGACACAGCAGACGGTGGAGGTGGCTTCCGAGACGCAGTTGGTGCAGACGAACAACGCCGAAATATCGACGACCGTTACGCAGTCGCAGATTCAGAATCTGCCGGTGTTGGACCGCCAAGTGAGCACGCTGTTTCTGACCCAGCCCGGGGTAACCGGCGGGGGCGAGGCCAGCATGAACAATACCGTGGTGAATGGGATGCGGACGTCGATGGCGAGTGTGACCCTTGATGGAATAAACATCCAGGACAATTTTATCCGGACGAACTCGTTGGATTATATTCCTACGAAGACGACCATTGAACAGGTCCAGCAGATGACGATCACGACGTCAAATTCGAGCTCGGCTTTGGGCGTAGGTTCGGCGCAGATCGTACTGGTGACGCCTTCGGGGGGTAATGCTTATCACGGTTCGCTGTACTGGTACAACCGCAACAATAAGTTCGCGGCTAACGACTGGTTCAACAACCGGGACGGCGTCGACCTGCCGTTTTTGAATCAGAATCAGATAGGCGGATCGCTGGGCGGCCGCATTATCAGGGACAAGCTGTTCTTCTACACGAACTATGAAGCGTTCCGGAACCGGCAGCAATCGCGTACTGTAAACACGGTGCTACTGCCGGCGGCGCGGAACGGCGTATTCACGTACCAGAATCGTTCCGGCGCGACGGTTACGGCTGACCTGCTCAAGCTGCGCGGGGTATCCATTGACCCGGTAATTGCCAGCCTATTGCAGCAGGTGCCGACGACCGTCAACGATCTGAACGACACCGGTGACAAACTGAACACCGGGGGGTACTCGTTTAATGCGCAAGCCAACGAAGACCGGGACGTGATCCTGGTGAAAGGCGACTACATCCTTTCCGAGAAACACTCTTTCACGGCCACCTATGAACGGAACACGGACAAACTGAACCGGCCCGACATTGGCAACTTCTATACCGTGACCCCGCCTATTTCGAACGACAACCACACGCAATTGCTTAGCCTGGCGTGGCGATGGAACATTCGACCGACTCTGACCAACGAAGTTCGTGGGGGATTTGCGTTGAGTCCCGGGATTTTTGCGGATTCGCAAAAGTATCCGCCATATTTTGTCGGGTCGACGATTTTCACGAGTCCGGTGAACACGTTCCAAGCGCAAGGCCGCGCGACCAACACCTACCATATTCAAGACAATGCGAACTGGGTGAAAGGCAAACACACGATTCAGTTTGGGTTCCAGCAGCAGTTTATTCGGACGGCGCCGTATAACGATGCAGGTATCACGCCAACTTACGATGTGGGTCTCAGCGCGAGCAATACCACGGGATTCACGGTTACAGACTTGCCAGGCATCAGTTCGGGCGACCTTGCTACCGCCAACTCACTTTATGCGACATTGGCCGGCATTGTTACCGACAACTCGCAGACTTTCAACATCACCAGCCGCACATCCGGTTTCGTGAACGGAGCGACCAACCTGCGCCATCTGTCGTTCGACACGTACGCTGGTTATGTTCAGGATAATTACAAGGTTTTGCCCCGGCTGACGCTCAATCTTGGACTGCGATACGAATATTACACGCCATTGAACGAGCGGGATTCTTTGTTCCTGCTGCCGCAGTTGATCAACAACAATTACATTCAAACACTGCTCTCTAATTTCACGCTGAACTTCGCCGGCAACTCCGCGGGACGGCCGCTCTACAATTCGGACAAGAACAATTTCGGACCAAACATCGGGTTCGCTTATGATCTGTTCGGGAACGGCAAGACAGCGGTTCGCGGCGGGTATTCCGTTTTCTTTGTGAATGACGATACCATCACCTCCGTCTACAACAATGCGGGAACAACCAACTCAGGCACCACGGCGAGCGTGACCAACACAGGACTTGTCGGTAAGCTGACCGGTAATCTGCCGGCGATCCAGACTCCGGTATTCAAGGTGCCGCTGCAGTTGTCGGACAATTACGCTCTGAGCACCAGCACGGCCGGTGCGCTGCCCGATCCCAACCTGCGGACACCTTATGTTCAGCAGTACAACTTCGGTATCCAGCATGAGATTAAGAACACGATTGTATCCGTATCGTATGTTGGCAATCATGGTACGAAGTTGCTGCGGGCGTTCGATTATAACCAGGTGATCATCAAACAGAACGGATTTCTGGCCGATTTCCTGCGCGCCGAAAATAATGGCTTCCTGGCGCTGGCGGCAGGGCGGGCTTTCGATCCACGCTACAACGCATCGATCACGGGAAGCCAGCCGCTCACTGTGTTCCCACAACTAGCCAGCGGCGGCCTGCTGACGAATTCTACGGTAATCAACGACATTCGAACGGGTCAGCCTGGGACACTGGCCCAGGTTTACCAGACGAACGGCTTGAACGGTAATGTCAACTTTTTTGCGAATCCCTATGGGCTGGGCATGAATACGATCACCAACGGGAGCAACTCGACCTACAACTCATTCCAGTTGGACATTCGCAGCCGGAGCCGGACCGACTTTCAGTGGCAGTTCAACTATGTGTTCTCGAAAGTACTGAGCGACGAGGGGGGCGTTGGACAGACCCGCTTTGAACCGTACCTCGATATCAACAATCCTTCGATTGAACGCGCGCCCGCGCCGTTTGACATCCGGCAGCAATTCAAAGGGAACTACTACTACGAACTGCCGTTTGGTAAGGGCAAGCGTTTCAGCACCGGGAAGACACTGAATTATGTAGTTGGCGGATGGGCGACGAGCGGCCTGTTGACCTATGAGTCGGGCAATCCGTTCTCTATTATCTCCGGACGCGGCACACTCAACCGCGGGGCGCGCTCCACTAACACGAATACTGCCGACGCGACTGTTGGCGGTAGCGCGCTGTCCAACATCGTCGGCTTCTACATGACCGGAGACGGCCCGACAGAGATTAATCCGTCGGCGGTGGGAACGGACGGCCGCGGTGTTGCGAGCGACGGTTCGCCGTTTTTCAACGGCCAGGTATTTTACAATCCTCCGGCCGGGACTGTGGGGCAGTTGCAGAGGCGTTCGTTCTACGGACCTTGGTTTTTCGACTGGGATTTTTCTATGGAGAAGAAGTTCGCGATTACCGAGGCAAGTTATGTGCAGTTGCGCGCCGAGGCGTTTAACGGGACGAATCACCCGTCGTTCCAAGCGGGCGACGCGAATGGCAATTTGTATATAAACAATACGACGTTTGCGGCGATTACTGGTACGCAGTCGGTGCCTCGGGTTCTGCAGTTGGGATTGTACTTCCGGTTTTAGGGTTAGGCGCATTGTGGTCCCCGGCGTCTAGAGGATGCCGGGAACGCGCGATAATCACGTTATGCCAATTGTCCCGAGCGGTTTTGTCAATCAGACGCAACTTTCCAACGAGGTGAACAAGGCAATTCGCAAGTTGGGGAAGGAAGTTGTTCGGGCAAGATACAGCATCGGAACAGACTGGAGCGGCGACCCGGCAATTTATTTTCGAATCGTGCTGACCGACGCGGCTAGCAGGGAGGATACGCTTGCAGATGTAGCGGGACGTATTCGGAAAATCCTATTCGAGGAGATCCGTCCCTACGAGAACTGGGGGGTGATCCCGTATTTTAGTTTTCGCAGCAAATCAGAACAGGCAACGCGCAGTGAACCAGAGTGGTCCTGATTGTGGCGTTTCATAACGATCTTCTTCAGCAGGCCATTCAAACTCGTTCACAAAAGAGCCGAAGAACCCCAGGCAGGCAAGCCTGAGACGAGGTGTTTCGACGGCTTACTATGCCCTTTTCCATCTTTTAGTAAGTGAATCAGTTACGAACTGGAATAGGCACGATCTGAGGCCAAGTCTAGGTAGAGCGTTCGATCACGCGCCGATGAGAAGCGCCTCTAATCGCGTCTTGAATTCACAGACGTTTCCATTTACCGGCGAAGATCCACTAGTCGTCGAGAAACTGCGGATAGTAGCTTCAGCTTTCGTCCAACTTCAGGACAAACGCCACACCGCGGATTACGATAATACGACCTTCTGGACTCGCAGGGAAGCTCTCGAGCAAGTGAAGTTGGCCGAGCGGGCTTTTGTTACTTGGAAGTCGATACGTGCTGAGCAGATAGCCCAAGCCTACCTGGTTTCGTTTCTAACAAAGCACCGTAGCTGATGGCATCAACGGTTTTTCGTAATCGGTTGTGAATCTCCGACTGAGTTGGTGAGCGTGATTTTCACCGACTGGATTGCGGTTTTGTCCCCTGTGATGGTGACTGGGATATCAAGGCCGGTGAACATGCCGCCGGCGTTCGGATGCGTGCTGTAGTATTGCGTGAACTGAGCGCTTACATCGGTGGTGAAGGTGGTGGTTCCATCGAGCGAAGCGCCATCTTGCGCCGTAAACACTAACGCGACGGATTTCATGTCCCGTGTGGTGGAATAGCCGGAAATCACGATGTCGAATCCCGTGGCGGTTTCGTTCGTGAAAGACACGTCGGTTGCCGCTATTATCGGTACTTGCTTGGCGATCACCAACTCCCTGAATGGATGTGGAGACGGAAGCACGTCTCGCGTTCCCTCCATCAGCACGGTGACTTCGACATGGATGGTCCCCGCTACCGTCCCTTGTTGAATATTGGGCAGCGGGATCGCCGTTCCTCCGGCGGGAACGGTAAATGCGAATTGCCGGCCGGCCGGTGTTGCATCACGGCCGTCGAAGATCACCTGCGGATTATCCGTACCGCCAGCGGCGTTTGATGCGAAGGAGAGTTGGACCACTCCAGTCAACGGAAGCGGAGTTGGGGCGGCCAACTGCAAACTCACTGAAACGGGGGAGAACAATGTGGCTGGAGCGGTCAGCCCGGTGACCGAAATGGCCGGAATCGGCGGCGGATTGATGGTCGAGTTACAGGAGAAATTGGCGGGAGTCGAATTGGCGCCGTCAGTCAGAGTGACCGTGAACGTGAACGGTCCGGATGACGCCGGAGTGCCCGAGACACCGACCGTTGTTGTTGGACCGGTGGCCGGACTCACGCTTAGCCAGGAAGCACCGGTGACGCTCCAGCCGTAAGGCTGTTTGCCTCCAGTGGCGGTCAATGGCACTGATATATTTACCGGAACGTCCAGGCTCGAAGCTGGACATGTGCCAGTGATCTTCAGCGGCGGCAGTTGCACTGTGAGGGGACAGCTCAACGTCGCCGGCTGTGAGTTCATACTGTCACTCAATGTGATGCTGAGCGAGTAATTGCCTGGATCGGCCGGCGCATTTCCGGATACCGTGTTGCTGCTGCCGGCGGCTGACGCGAGAGACAGCCCGCTGGTTCCGCTGAGACTCCAACCGTAAGGAGCTTTGCCTCCCGCGGCGGTGAGCGGGAACGAAACCGGCGCAGCGGCCAGAATCGGATTCGCGGGACAACTTCCGGCGAGCGTCAGCGGTGCGGGATTAACGGTCAGCGTGCAACTGAACGTCGCAGGGGCCGATTGCGCACTGTCGGTAACCGTTATGGAAACCGGGAAACTACCCGGATCGGTGGCCGTGCCGGTTGCCGTTGCACCGGTTGGCCCGGTGCTTAGGGATAAGAACGACGGGCCGTTGAGGCTGAAGGTGTAGGGAGCCTTGCCGCCGGCTACGGACGTGCTGAGGGATATCTGTCCACCTGCCAGAGAAGGACTGGCGGGACAATTCCCGGTTATTTGCAGCGGCGGTGGCGCAATGGTCACCGTGCAGGCGGGACCAGTGGCCGTCTGAGTTCCGCTCGAAACGAGCAGTTGGAAATTCGACGTGCCGGCCGGTGCGATTGGCGTGCCACCGATTGTATTTCCCGATAAGCTCACACCTGCGGGGAGACTGCCGCTGACGACTGAGAAAGTGTAGGTACCGGCGCCGAGTCCGCCGGTGGCACTCAGCGGGAAAGGACCATAAAGGACGCCTTGCGTTCCGTTACCGGGACAGCTACTGGTGAATTGGAGCTTGGGCGGATTGACGACGAGAGTGCAGTTAAGCGTGCGGATCTGGTCGCCGCTTGTGGCCTGCAGCGTGAAGTTGGAAGTACCAGGAGGCCCGGTGGGTGTGCCAATAATGCCGCTGCTTACCAGAGTGAGTCCGGGAGGCAAGTTGCCGGCGGTCAACTGCCAGGTGGCGTTGCCGATTCCACCGCTGGTCAAGAGCGAACTGGAAAACGGACTGCCTTGGGCGATCGGCGAGGCCGGGCATGAGGAGGTGATCTGAAGGGGCGGCGGAGTGACTACCGGCGGTTGAGCGCTCACGCTTACATTCAAGGTCACGGGCACGATGACGGAACCGGTTATAGGTCCTGTCGAAGAAATACGGACGCTGCCGTTGTAAGTACCGGGTGGCAGACCCAATGGATTAACAAGAACTACGATGGCGCCAGGGTTAGTGCCGGGGGGTTGAACGGGCACCGCCAGCCAGCTTATATTCGACGGAGTGACGACATTTGTGGTAGCTGTGATGCTATTCGCGTTGGGACTGTAAGCCGTCAAAGTCTGACTGGGCGGGGTTGAGCCATTTGTGCTTGTGAACAGGAGCGAGGTTGGCGTCACGGTGAGGGGCGTAGTTGAGATTGCGATCCCGGTGGGATTAGTCAGGGGCGTACCAGTCCTGAGCGTCAAAACCGCTCCGCCCTGATTCCTTCGGATTACGGCGTCCGTCGAATTGAGGACCGAAACGAAATCGCCGGATGCTGGATCGATCGCCATGTCCGCCAAACCACAACACAACGCATTGTTGAATGTGATTGTCGTGGCTAATCCGGTTCTGGTCACAGAGAAGAGACCTGAGTGAAGGGGGTCCACAACTACGAAATCGTCAGTCGCCGGCCGGTATGCCAATCCGACCATTTTTTGGATCAGCGATCCATCGCCACTGAAAATCGTCGAGATGGCACCGCCTGGCGTAATCGAGTAAATCTTTGGGTGAAGAGTTTCGTCGGTGCTCACAATGTAGTTGCCCGCTGGATCGACGACGATGGAGATGTCCTGGAATTCCGTTGGGGAAGGCACTGGCAGCTTCGCCACTTGTGTGATGGTGCTGCCGTCCTTGCTGATTCTGAAGATCGCGTCCGCGTTGTTATCCCCGACGATGAAATTTCCGGCGGCATCCATGGCCAGAGTCACTGGGTTCGCAAGGGGGCCGCCGCTGAACACGACTGAAATCGCACCCGACGAGGCAATCTTCACAAGGCTCGGCGTTGCGTTCTGCGTGACCACGTAGGCATTGCCCAGCGCGTCAACCACTGGTCTACCGAACGCTCCGGGCACGGTCGCAAGCCGGCCGATCAATGTACCGTCAGGTGACATCGTGAAAATCGAATCCTTATCCACAATGAAGAAGACTTCGGACGTGCTAATGGGCGAGCTGACCACGAAGCTGCAATTGTAGGTAGCTGTCTGCTGGCTCGACCCTATGCCGCTATCGGTGACCTTCACGGTGACTTGATAGGTGCCAGTGGCCGTGGGTGTACCACTGAGAACTCCGGTAAGAGTGTTCAGCGTCAAACCTGGCGGCGGCAACGCACTACCTGTGGCCGCCCAACTCAGCGGAGTCAGGCCGCCGGTGGCGGATATGGGGAACGAATACGCTGTGCCCGTGAAGGGCGCCGGCGCCGGACACGGAGCCGTAATCACCAGCGGCGCGGGCGACACGACGATCGAACAGTTATAAACGGGTGCAGGTCCCGATCCAGTGCTGCTGTCGCTGACTGCCACGTGGAACTGGTAGGTTCCAGGAACGGTGGGTGTTCCACTCACGATGCCGGTGGTCCGATCGAGGTTCAGGCCAGTCGGCAAGGAACCGCTGGTGATTGTCCACGTGCGGGTGCCGAGGCCGCCGGTGGCGGTAATCGTTAAGGAGAACGGTACATTGACTGTGATAGGAGCTGGACATACTGCCGTGATCGTGAGCGGCGGGGTGGTGACAACAAATGTACACGTGTACTGAGCGCGCGCCACGGAGTTCGACGGTGTACTGTCGGTGACGGTCACCGTAATGGGATATGAGCCTGGCGCAGTTGGCGTCCCGCTGATGAGTCCAGTGGCGCTGTTCAACGTCAAACCGGGTGGCAGGGGACCGCTGGTCAGTGTCCATAAGAGCGGAGGCAAACCTCCAGTCACCGTGATGGGCAGCGAGAAGGGTACGCCCAATTGCAATGCGGCCGGACAAGTCGCTGTTATCGACAGCGAGGAAATGACGATGGAGCAAGTGTAGGTCACCCTCTGCGGCGTAGACGATTCGCTTCCGTTGTCTGTCACTCTGACGGATATTGGGTAAGTGCCGAGGGTAGTCGGCGTTCCACTAATGACTCCGGTTTGCGCGTTCAGATTCAAGCCTGGCGGCAGGGGACCGGAGGTAAGAGCCCAGGTGTAAGGAGCATTGCCTCCAACCACCGAAATCGCAAGAGAATATGACACCCCGGGTGACCCGCTGGGAGCCGGGCACAACGCCGAGAGCGTCAACTGCGTGGCGATCACGATGGAACAGGTGTAGGTGGCCGTCAGCGGAGCTTTGAACGCGGACGGCGTACTGACGCTCCCCGTGCTATCGGTCACCTTTACCGTGATTGGATAAGTGCCGGGTGTTAGTGGAAGACCGGTGATCTGCCCGGTCTGCGCATTGAGCCCTAGGCCCGGGGGTAGCGGACCGCTCGTCAAGCTCCACGTATATGGCGCGCGTCCGCCAATTGCCGAGATGGTGAAACTGTACAGTATGTTCGGTAGTCCGCTGGGCGCAGGACACGAGGCGGTGATGGTCAACTGGTCGGTGATGACAATGGAGCAAGTGTAGATCGCGGTTTGCCTGTATGTCGCGTTGCTACTGTCTGCAACTTGGACGGTAATGGGATAGGTGCCGAGTGTGGTCGGCGTGCCGCTGATCGTTCCTGTGCCCGAATCCAGTCCCAAGCCTGGCGGCAGCGCTCCACCGACTAATGTCCAGGTGAGCGGGTTCTGACCGCCGGCGGCGGAAATCGTAAATGAATAAGGTGTGCCCGGAACGCCAACGGTGGCTGGACACCCTGCCGTGATAGTCAATGGCGCGGTGACAACGATGGTGCAGGTGTAGGTGGCTGTCTGTGGTTTGTAGAAACTGTCGGTTATCTGAACTGAGATTGGATAACTTCCAGGCGTTATGGGAAGACCGCTGATGACTCCGGTTGAAGAGTTCAGTGTCAAGCCGGGAGGCATGGGGCCACCGATTGAGGTCCACAAGATAGGACCCTGGCCGCCGGATACGCTGATCGCAAAGGAGTAGCCGACGCCTGGAACGCCGGTTGCCGCCGGACACGAGGCGGTGATGGCCAATGGAAGGCTTACAACGATGTCGCAGTTGTATGTGACTATAGCCACACTGTTGCCGATATTTATGCTGACGGGGAATACCCCTGGCGACGTTGGAGTGCCGCTAATCTCGCCGGTGGAATTGTTAAGTCCCAGGCCCGGGGGAAAAGAGCTTTCCGTTGTCCAGGCCAAAGGCTGGCCGGTGTTGTTTTGAACGTTGACTGTAAATGAATACAGAGTGTTGAGAATCGCACCTTGCGCCGGACAAGGCGCCTGAATCACGATGGATTGTGCCCTTATTGGCTGGCAAACGCTCAGCAGCAACAAAGCGAACAAGAAGCGCATTGTTGTCATCGAAATGGAAGTTCTTGTTGCCCTTGAGCGCATCGCTTTTTTGCCTTACTCGAAATTATTCAGACCTGGTAAACGCCAAACTCCTGTATTAGCGGCTTCCGGCGCCCAGACGCCGGTGCTTGTTCCGTCCTGTGCCGTCACGAGAAACACCGATCGTCCGGTCAACCGGAGCAAACTCGACGGTGCAAATGGGGAGTCGATCGACGCGACACTGCCCGAGGTGATATCAATCACCAGAAGTGCGCTGCCACCCGCGTCTGCCACCCAGGCGCGACCGGAGTCTGGCGAGACATCCAGATCCGCCGGAGCACTGACGCCTTGCGATTCGTCGGCCAGGAGACGGGAACTGAATTGCGCTGTTACGGCGGTCAACAGGGAGACCTGCTTCCAGCCCGAGTCTGCGAGGACGGCATCCTGGCTCTGCGGTAAGAAGCGAATAGCTGACGGGACTGATGCGGGCATCAACTGTGTGGCTTGGGCTTGTGTGGATAGCAACCAGACAGACCCATTGGTTCCATCGGAGAGCCCCACTAACACTGCCTGGGCGTCGTCGCTGACGGCTAACGCCGTGATTGGCGTTCCGTTTATCGCGTCCAGATTCATGTCACTGACGCTGGGCGTGGCCGTCGCCAGACCAGTGAGCAACTGTAGCCGTTGCGAGGCGGCCGAATAGACGACTGCCGACGTCCCGGATGGACTGAATGCTACGCGATCGGCGTGGCTCATGGAGCCTGGGATTGTCTGAATGTCGCCTGCGCCAGAGTCAGTCAGCGGAAGAAGACACATCTCAGGTGTGTCGTTCTGTTCGGTCAGCGCATATTTCTGGTTAGGCGCCATCGTCACCCGAGTGACATCGCTGGGTAACGTTAAAGGATCTCCAACCACGATTGCGCCGGGAACGCCAAAAATGGGCCGCACTGCGAGAGGCGTGTTAGAGGCCAGAAAACCGAGTACGGGGGCTTGGAGTTGGGCGTCGGACGAGACTTGCGCAGTTCCGCCCAGCTTGGCGGTGATCTGCGAACGGCCAACGGGCGGAGCATCTGCTGCAAACGCGCAGGACAATGCCGTGTACATCAGGAGCAAACGGAACCGGTGCGAATTTTTCATCGAATGATCCTTCGTTTTTGAGGAACAGGCTAGGGCAGCTTCGGTGTACCGACCGAAACCTGGGCAGCCTTACCCCCTCCACTGGTCAATTTGTAAGCCGTAACGGCAACGGCCGTGGCCACCGCGGCTCCGATCGCCAGGGCCGCACCCACGCTCAGTCCGGCAATCGTTGTGGCCACAAGCACATTTGTGTTGGCGATCGCTGCCGTTGCGGTGCGCCCATTAGAGGAGGCAGTGACGTTGATCTTGAAGGATCCGGCGACATTGTTGGCTTTCATTCCGGTGACTGAGACTCGACCGGCCTGGTCGGTGGTGAGTGACAGGACTTTTGAGCCGCCGGCGAATGTGGCGCTGGCGCCGTTAGTGGGCAGGGCGAAGACTACTAAAGCGCCGGCAACGGGGCGGTTGTTACGGTCGTGCACCTCGACTACCAAGGGCTGCGCCACACGTTTCTTTGCGTTATTCGTGACGTTGTCTCCGTGCACGATCTCGATCTTGAGATCGTCGGAGGGCGGCTGCTGCGCGCGCGCCAGATTCAACGGCTGCCAGCCGGAGAATACACCAATGATGGTCAGCACCCGCGCTACGAACGCGAGCAAGAGGGACTGTTTCGACACCGATAACGCTCCTAGTCCGACGCATTTCGTTCCATTCCGTTTAAGCTGGATGGTCTATTGAATTTACACCTGATCCTTGTTAATATCAAGAACATCCTTCGCCTACTCCTATGATTTCGGAATAGTTCCCCTGGATAGCTGGCCGGCTTAGCCATGCGGAACGTGTGCACAGTTCGGGCTGCGATGTTGACGGGTTACTTGCTCGCTAGCTGCCAGGCAGCGGATGTTCCTTCAAGATCGGTCGATGTCGCGGTCGAGCGCATCAACAACGGGGCTTGGACTGGAGTCGATCTCCAAAACGTCTTCAGGCCGGACGATCAGATCAGGTTTCGGTTCCGGGCGAATTTCGGCGGATTCTTATACGTGCTGAACCTCACCAGCAGGGGTGAATACTTGTGGTTGTTTCCCGCAGGGGGAAACAGGCGTTGAAAACCGGATCGAGGCCAAGAGAGAGTACCTCATACCGGCCACAAGCGGAGCATTCCGAATCCCGGCGTCCGCCGGTTATGACCGGGTATATTGGATCGTCAGTTCACTCCAGCTTCCCGCGCTGCCGCGGATTCCGAACCACTCTGATGGTGGGGGCGCACGGTCGCGCGCGCGGCCGGATAGTACACTGCTGCCCCGGTGCAAGGACGGTCCGCTAAAAGCGCGCGGTGTCTGCCTGGACGACGAGGCGGGAGTTCAACAATTGCAGTCCGCCAGTGAGATCCCGGCGCAACTGGACTTCAACGTAGAGTCGGATTTGCTGAAACAGTTCACGATTCGGCAAGACCCCACGGCGACTCGCGTCAGCGGGCCGGATGCGGGGCCGTTTGTTTACCAACTTGTCATCGCGCATCGCGCCAGGTGATCCTATGCGTTTCAGTTCGGTGTCCTTTACTTTCTTTTTAGTTCTTTCGTGCCTTGAGGCGCAGACAGCCGCACCGGATTTGGGCCGGCGTGGCGTGGCGGTGGACAAATCGTCTTCGATTGACCGAAAGATAGTCAGCTCCGATGTACCCAGAGGATTCGGCTTGATCATCGGAATTGGAGACTATGGCAATCTCGCTCCGGCGATGAATCTTCGCTACCCGGAACGCGACGCCGACCTTATGTACAACGTGCTCACGAGCAAGGAGGGTGGCAACTTCCGGCCGGAGGACGTGCGCGAATTGATCGGTCCGAAAGCGACGCTGAAGAATGTGACGGAAGCACTGGAATCGTGGCTCCCGTCGGTTGCCCGCGAGAATGACCGCGTGGTGATTTATTTTGCCGGGCACGGGTTCCTGGACGAGGAACGGAAGGGTTACCTGGCTCCCTACGATGTGGATCCGAAACGGTTGAAAGAGACCGCGTATTCCATGGACAAATTAGGCCGCGTGGTGGGAAAGGATATTAAGGCGCGATGGAAAATGCTGCTGGCGGACGCGTGCCACAGCGGAGCGATCACGCCGGAAGTCATCGAGCAGGTGAATCACAGCCTGCAATCGGTCCCGGACATTCTGGTACTCACGGCCAGCCGCAAGCGCGAAAGCTCTTTCGAAGATAAAGAGCTGCAGCACGGGGTTTTCACTTATTACGTCGCCAAAGCGCTAGAGGGGAACGCCGATCATGACGGCAACGGGGTGGTGACGGCGGACGAGTTCGTCGATTACGTGCGCAACAACGTGCATAGCCACGTGGAGAAGCGCGGCGAGCAGCAAACGCCGATTGAGAATCAGGATTTCGATCCCGGGCTCATCCTCGCTTTCAATTCGAAGAAGGCTGACGAGATTTCTCAACAGACGCTGCGGGAAGGCAGCCTTATTGTGGCTTGTAATCGCGAGGACGTTGAAGTCTTCGTCGACGGCAAGCGAGCCGGCGTGACGAGCACGAGCAAAGCGCTGCCGATTCCGGGCGTGGCACCTGGGGAGCACGAAGTGCGAGGCGTGAAAATGGGTTACGAACCGGATAGCCAACGTATTGTCGTTTATCCGGGTCGCGACACGCCGGTGCATTTACGAATTCAGTTTCTGCGGACACCGAAGAAGACCGCTGTGGATCTTGTGAATCGCGCGCGCGCCCTTTGGGAAAAAGGTTCGGAGCAGAATGAGCGTGAAGCGGTGAAACTGCTGACCAAGGCGGTGGCGGACGACCCGACTTATAGCGAAGCGGCTCTCTTTCTTGGCCGCGCTTATCAAGTTTTGTACGCGGGCGACGACGCCTTGAAGTACCTGCACAAGGCGGTGGATCTGGATCCGGATTGGATTGAGGCGCAGACAGCGCTGGCCAGCGCCCTGATGGAAGGCGGAAACACCGATGAGGCGATTCTTCAACTGCGGCACGCGTTGGAGCGCCAGCCGGCGGAAACATTGCTGTATTCGCACATGTCGCAGGCATTTTATCTGGCCGGAGCTTATGACAAAGGAGTGGACGCCGCGCAGCAGGCCATCCAGTTTGAATACGTCCAACGCGCAGGCCTACCTTTGGTTGGGTAACTGTCTCAGGCAGCAGCGAAAGTTTGAGGAAGCGAAGAAGGCGTATTTCGAATGTGCACGTCTGATGAATTTCGATGCCTCGTTTGGCCGCAAGCTGGCTTGGGCGTCCGGATTCGTCATGATCACGCCCATCAACTGGAAACAGCGGGCAACACAGAAGGCCGTATATAAGGATCAAAAGAATCTTACGTACTTTGGACTGTGCGAGTGCGAGGAAAAGCTGGGCGATTTGAACCAGGCGGCGAAACATTGCAATACCGCTTTGCAGTACGATCCGCAGGACGCATACAGCTACAAATTGCTGGCGCAGATAAGCGTGAGGCGATACAACGACACGTCGCAGCGCAGTTCTCTGGTGGCCGCGCGGAGCTATTACGAGAAGATGCTTGGCGATCAATCACGATAGCGACGATGCGACGGATGCGCAGGCGACGTTAAACAAAATCAACACGGTTTTGAAACGATTAGGTGGGTCTTGACACTACTCCTTCGATGGTTTGCGAACTGATGTTTTGGCGCATGTTTGTGGCCGTTCGCGTTGGGATCGAAGGCTCTTGACGAAGTAAAAGCTAACGCATATAGTGGGCTATGCAATAGTGACCAGCTTTCCCGGAGGCATTAAATGGGCAGAGAGAGCACGCAGCATAAACTCGATCGAGTTCGCTCCCCGCGAGTACACATTACCTACGATGTCGAGATCGGCGACGCCATCGAACTTAAGGAATTACCGTTTGTCATCGGAGTGCTTGGTGATTTCACCGGGCAACCCGAACAACCGCTTCCGAAACTCAAAGAACGAAAATTTGTTGAAGTAAATCCCGACAATTTCGATAAGGTGCTAGAAGGCATGAAGCCGCACCTGTCATTGTCGGTTGAGAACAAGTTGAGCGAAGATCCCGACGCTCCAAACCTCAAAGTGGATCTTCACTTCACCAGCATGGATGATTTCTCTCCGGAGAATGTGGCTCAGCAGGTGAGGCCGCTCAAGGAGTTGATGGATCTCCGTACGCGCTTGTCGGACCTTCGGGGCAGCCTGCAGGGCAACGACAAGCTCGAAGAACTGCTGCTGGAAGCGGTAGGAAATACGGAAAAGCTGGAAAAGTTAAAGGGTGAGATCGGTAGCAAGAAGCAAGGTGGACCACATGCCTGACCCAACGACCGCCGCAGCGCCGGCAACAACGACAACTGAGCAGGTGGCCGAAAGCGGCCTGCTCGATCAAATAGTAGAACAAGGCCGGCTGGGCTCGGACACAGCCGGAAGAGAACGCGGCAAAAACCTGGTGAAGGAATTCGTCGCGCAGTTCCTCGAAGGATCGATGACGATCGCGAGGGACGCCGAGATGATGATCAATGCGCGTATTGCGCAGATCGACCATCTGCTTTCGATCCAGTTGAACGAAATTCTGCATCACGCGTCGTTTCAGAAACTGGAAGGATCGTGGCGCGGTCTCAAGCACCTGATGGACCAGAGCGAGACCGGCGTCATGCTGAAGATCAAGGTCTTCAATTGCTCGAAAAAGGAACTGCTGCGCGACATTCAGCGGGCCACGGAATTCGATCAGAGCGCGCTCTTCAAGAAAGTGTACGAAGAAGAGTATGGCGTGTTCGGCGGCTCTCCGTTCGGGGCAATGATTGGCGACTACGAATTCGGCAAGCACCCGGAAGATATCGAACTGCTGGATCAGATCTCTCACGTGGCGGCCGCTGCGCACGCTCCGTTTGTGAGCGCAGCCGCTCCGGATCTGTTCAATCTGCAGAGCTGGTCAAGTCTGGATGCCCCGCGCGATCTGGCGAAGGTATTTGACACCACCGAGTTCGCGAAATGGAAGTCTTTCCGTCAAAGCGAGGATTCCCGCTACGTTGCCCTGTGCCTACCGAGAACTCTGGGACGGCTGCCTTACGGCAAAGACACCAAGCCCGTGGATGCCTTCAGTTACGAAGAGGCCGTCGACGGGACGGATCACTCCAAGTATCTTTGGATGAACGCGGCCTATTCGCTCGGCACCCGAATGACGAATTCGTTCTCGAAATACGGGATGTGCGTCGCGATGCGCGGTGTGGAAGGCGGCGGACTTGTGGAAGGCCTGCCGGTCCATAATTTTTACACCGACAGCGGCGATATCGCCATGAAGTGCCCGACGGAAGTGCAGATCACCGATCGCCGTGAGAAGGAGCTGGCGGATCTGGGTTTTGCTCCGGTGGTGCATTGCAAGGATACGGACTACGCGGCTTTCTTCAGCGTTCAGAGTTGCCAGAAACCAAAGCTCTACGATCTGGATTCGGCAAACGCGAACGCCCGTCTGTCGACTCAGCTTCCCTACATCATGGCTGTTTCGCGTTTCGCACATTATTTGAAGGCGATGATGCGCGACAAGATCGGCAGCTTCATGTCCCGCGAGCAGGCTGAATCCTTCTTGAACAGATGGATCATTAACTATGTGACTCCGGACGATTTCGCATCGCAGGATGCCAAATCGAAGCGGCCGTTGCGCGAGGCACGCATTGAGGTGTCCGAGGTTCCCGGCAAGCCGGGTGTTTACCGGGCTGTGGCATTTTTGCGCCCCCACTTCCAATTGGACGAGCTGACAGTCTCGTTGCGATTGGTGGCGGAGTTGCCGAAATCGGCGAAGTAGAACGCGCCGACGTTCTTAAGGCGCACAGCATTCGCGCCGGACTGAAGTTAGGGTAGTGATTTCAAGATAGAAGGAGAGCGAAATGGCAGTAAATGCATACTGTATTGTTGACGGTCGTCCTGGACCAAGCACCAGCAAGACGAATGCGATCGATATTCTATCGTTCAGCTTCGGTTCAAGCCAGACGGCGCACTTTGGCCCCGGTTCGTCGGGAAGTGAAACTCGCGCCGGGCGCGCGGATGTATCGAACGTTACCATCATGAAAGTTCTCGACAAGACATCCCCGCTCTTGTTTGACGATTGCGTCACTGGGAACATTCTGAAGAAAGTCGAAGTCATTTATGACAAGCCGATGGGCGACGACCAGCAGGATTACTTTAAGCTGGAAATGACGGAGGTGCTCATCAGCTCCGTTCAGCTCTCGGGCTCTAGCGAGAATCCCACCGAGTCGGTCTCGTTCGCATTCGCCAAAATCAAGGTCTACTACAACCCCGAAGACGCGACCGGCAAGCTCTCCGGCTTCATCGACAAGGGCTTCGATCTCAAGAAACTGACACCATTCTAGACTTGCTTGTGTGCAACAAATTTGCAAAACGGGAGTGCGGCGCGCGATTACGCGCCGCACCTTTTTGTGCTTAATACCATGTGTGAAAAGGGATCGGGATGACAGCGAAAGAGCTTTTCGACGCGGGGCAGGTTCGGGATGCAGAGAAAAGTCTGAGCGCTTATCTTCGGGATCACCCGTCCGATACAACCCAACGTACTTTTCTATTTGAGCTGCTGTGTTTCTCGGGCCAGTACGATCGGGCGGAGAAGCAATTGGGTGTTCTTGCGGAAGGCGCGGAGAAGACTCAAATGGGGGCGGTCCTTTACTACTCGGCTCTTCATGCGGAGAGAAGCCGGCATGAATTGTTCGAGACTGAGAAGTACCCCACCTCGACTGTTTCGAAATCCCCGTCGGGCACTTTGAACGGCAAACCGTTCGAATCTATACGCGATGCAGATCCGGAGATTGGTCCGCGGCTGGAGGTCTACGCCGCCGGCGCCTACCTTTGGATTTCGTTTGAACATATCGCCTCGGTTGAGATTCCAGCCCCGAAACGCCTTCGTGACACACTGTGGACGCCCGCGTTGGTGTTGGCCGGGCCGTCTTTCAAGGGTGCGGATCTGGGTGAAGTCCTGATACCCGTTATTTATCCCTTCTCCTGGAAGGATTCGAATGAGGCCGTGTGGCTGGGACGAAGCACTGAGTGGTGCGTCGATGAGAAAGAGCGCGAATATCCGATTGGGCAGAAAGTTTTTTTGGTAGACGGGGAAGAGGTTCCTCTTTTGGAAATACGCACCCTGAAGTTCGCCTCATCAGAGGAAGCAGAACCAGAGGATGAAGAACCTTTGGAGGACGAAGCAAGCGCCTAGCCTCTCGACATGACGTTACCCGACGACTTACTGAAACCTATCAGCGAAGAAAACCCAGGTGGTGAGGATCTTCATTTTGCTCCCATCTACGACGAGATTAAGGAGGCGCGCCGTCAGGACGACGAGTTGTCGCAAGGTCAGTGGGTCACAGAGCGGAAAGTAGCAGACTTTTATCAAGTCCTGAAGCTCACGCAGGAAGCTCTGGCAACGCGCAGTAAGGATCTCTGGTTGGCAGCGTGGATGACGGAAGGACTACTAAAACTTCAGTCTTTCACCGGCCTGCGGCAGGGCCTCCAGGTATGCACCGGGTTGGTGGATCAGTTTTGGGATACCATGTTTCCCCCTCTTGAGGATGGAGATTCCGAACTCCGTTCGGCTCCGCTGGAGTGGATCGGAACCAAACTGGAGCCTTCCCTTAAGGGTCTGGCGCTGAACAACGCCGGGCATAGCTGGTACAAATTCAAGGAATCGCGAACCGTCGGTTATGAAGCCCAGGCGACCGCGGAGGCAGCTAAGAAGTTACGGAACAAGGCCATTCAGGAAGGTAAGCTCCCGCCGGAAGCGTTCGATCAGTCGTTCGCCGACACACCCAAGGCATTTTATTTCGACGGCGAAAAGGCTCTCGATGCAAGCCTGAAGGCTCTCAGCGATCTGAATAAGATCTGCGGCGATAAATTCGGCAGCAATGCCCCTTCGTTTGGGCAACTGCATACGGCGCTGACGGAAATACGGCACACGGTTCACGGGTTTCTGGAAAAGAAACGGGAGAAGGAACCTGATCCGGTGGAGGAGCAGCCGAAGGCGGCTACGGGCTCACCGGCAGAACAATCCGACGGATCGCCATCGCCTGCCGGTGAAGCGGATGGCTTCAAGGGCGCTGCCCAACCAGCCGGGACCTGGATCGCCGCCAGGGCCGAATCCGAACCCGCCGGCCGTCGCGATGCGATTGCCGCCGTGGCCTCCGCGGCCGCCTATCTGCGACAGAGAGAGCCGTTCAGTCCTGCGCCTTATTTGATGATGCGGGGACTGCGCTGGGGAGAGTTACGAGCGGCGGCAGCGGCTGCGGATCAGACCGCGATGGAGGCTCCGCCCACTGAAGTTCGCCAGGAAATCAAACGGCTCGCGCTGCAGCGCAAATGGAAAGAGTTGCTCGAGCTGGCCGAAAATGTGATGTCCCTACCGTGCAGCCGAGGATGGCTGGATCTTCAGCGATTTGTTGTGGAGGCCTGTATCGCACTGGGCGACGAATATAACGTAATCGCGGTGGCGATCCGTTCTGAGATTCGAGCGTTGCTGCGCGATCTGCCTGAACTGCTGGACGCCCGGCTGATGGACGACACCGCCGTAGCCAATTCGGAAACACAAACATGGCTTCGAGGCCTGATGCAGGAATCGAACGACGTCACACCTAGCGTGCAGCCGCCTCCGGCTCCGGTGGCTGACAATCACGTCTCGGGTTGGCAAAAGAATTTCGTCGACAGCTATGCGCTGGCTACCGACGCGCTTCGCGCGGGTCAGGAGCAGAAAGCGTTTGAGGTGATGTTTAAGGAAGTGGAGCGTCAGAGATCCGGGCGTGGACGCTTTCAGCGCCGGTTGCAACTGGTTCAGCTCTGCATGACCGCGGGCAAGGACGCGATTGCTCAGCCGTTGTTGGACGATATAACGGCGGCAATAGACGCTCACAAGCTCGAAGAATGGGAAGATCGCGAGATGATCGCCAGCGCTTTAGCGACGATCCTCAAGTCGAGCAAGAAAGTGCAGGCGGACGCCAAGGAAAAGCAAAAACTATTTGAAAGGATTTGCCGGCTGGATCCGGTTCAGGCTCTTGCCTGTTAGCGAATTGACATGGCTCAAAACCAATCGGACCTTCCAGTTACTCTTTCTGTGTTCGATCGGCTTATTGACGCGGAGCCGTATGCCAGCAAAGAAATACCGCTGAGCCGGGCCGCTTCCGTGAGACTGCTGAAACAAGGTATTTGCCGCGACCTGGAATGGCTGCTCAACACGCGGCGGGTGGCCGAGATGCCGGATGAATCGGCTCGCGAGCTGAACAAGTCCGTCTTTGTGTTCGGTTTGCCTGATTTCACCTCTTACAGCCTTTCTTCGGCCAAAGATCAGTCCAAGCTCCTGCGAGCCTTGCAGGCCGCAGTTAAGACATTTGAACCCCGGCTGGCCAATGTCCGTATCACTTCCGCTGACGTCGTGTCCGCAGGCTCGCGAACTCTTCGGTTCCGTATTGATGGACTGCTGATGATGGATCCTGCGCCGGAACACGTCTCGTTCGATACCGCTCTCGAGCTCACCAGTGGTGAGTACAAGGTGAAGAGGGACGGGAATGCGTGATGAACTTCAGCTTTACTACGAGAAGGAACTCACGTATCTGCGCCAGAATGGCGCTGAGTTCGCGGAAAAGTACCCCAAGATAGCGGCTCGGCTGATGCTCGAGTCTTCCAAGTGCGACGATCCGCACGTGGAACGGCTGCTGGAAGCATTCGCATTTCTGGCGGCCAGGATACATCTGAAGATCGACGATGAATTTCCGGAGATCACGGAAGCTCTGCTCAACGTCGTGTATCCGCACTTCATCCGGCCGATCCCTTCGATGTCGATCGTGCAGTTTCAACTCGATGTCGAACAGGGAAAGCTCACGACCGGCTGGCCGATTCCGAAAGAAACGATGCTCTACTCGCAACCCGTCGGCGGGGTGCCGTGCAAATTCCGTACCTGCTATGACACCACGTTGTGGCCGGTCACGGTGACATCGGTGCAGTGGAGAACACCGGATCGATTGCAACCGGCGATGAAGGCGTCCGACGCCGCTGCAGCGATCCGGGTGGAATTGCGCTGCGGCCAGGACGTGAAGTTCCCGCAGTTGGGCCTGGATAGTCTGCGTTTCTATCTGAACGGCGAAAGCGCTCTGGTACACACGCTGTATGAATTGCTTTGCTGCAAGCTGGTGCGGGTGGTGGTGCGCGATCCAACGCCCGGGTCGAAAATAAAGCCGTTCACGCTGCCGGCGAGTTGCCTGCGCCCGGTGGGATTTGAAGCGGAAGAGGGGATGCTGCCGTACCCCCGGCGCTCTTTCGTCGCGTACCGGCTGGTGCAGGAACTGTTCACTTTCCCGGAGAAGTTCTTTTTCGTCGACATCAACGGACTCGAGGAAGGATGGACGGCGTCTGGGTTTAAAGACACGGCCGAAATCATATTCCTGCTCAGCGATCTGGGCGGAGAGGACCGGCAGGAGCGGCTCACACTGGGGCTCTCGGAATCCACGTTCCAACTCGGCTGCGCACCGGTGATTAACCTGTTTCCGCAGACGGCCGAACCTATTCTGCTGCACCAGAGAAGGTATGAATACGCGGTCGTACCGGACGTGAGGCGGCCGAATGCCACCGAGGTATTCTCCATCGATTCAGTGGCCAGTGTGGATGCCGATACCCATGAAACGGTGCGGTACGAGCCGTTTTATTCTTTTCATTCAACTGAGGCCGCGACAACAGGCCAGTGTTTCTGGCTGGCGAACCGCCGCGAATCGCAGCGCCCGAACGACTCTGGCACGGAGATGTCGATATCGCTGGTGGACCTTACGGGCCGGCCGGCTCACACTGAAACGGATACGCTGACACTGCGCACTACCTGTACGAATCGCGATCTGCCGGCGCGATTGGCTTTCGGAAACAACGCCGGCGATTTCGAGCTGGAGGGTAACTCGCCCATCAAACGTATCGTGTGTCTGCGGAGGCCCACTGCGCCTCTTCGGCCGCCGCTTGGCAAGAGCGCCCTTTGGCATTTGATTTCGCATTTGAGCCTGAATCATCTGTCAATCATCGAAGAGGGCCAGGACGCTCTGAAGCAGATCTTGAAGCTCTACAATTTCACGGAGAGTCCATTCTCGGAACGGATGATCCAGGGCATTTTGAGTCTGAAAGGTAAGCGCGAATTTGCCCGCGTCATTTCCGACAACGGAATCAGCTTCGCACGAGGATGGCGGGTGGAACTCGAACTCGACGAAGGGCAGTTTGTGGGCGGCGGAGTTTATTTGTTTGCCAGCGTGATCGAGCAATTTCTTGGACTCTATGCATCGATGAACAGCTTCAGCCAGCTTGTGCTCAGGACTCCGCAGAGAAAAGGAATTATGCGCGAATGGGCGCCGCGCGCAGGGCGGAGGATACTGATGTGATCGATCCCGAGCTCGAGCAGGCACTGCGCGACCACCCGCAAAAATTCGAATTCTTTCAGGCAGTCCGATTGTTGGAGCGCCTTCAGAAGGACCGCGAGCCGGTGGGGTGGTTCGCCAAGCCGGAGCGCGAAGTGGCTTCCTTCGGGATCAACAATTCATTAATTTTTCCTCCCAGCCAGATCCATACCATGGAGTGGGCCGCAGGTAAAAGGCCGCGCTTGATTGTGAACTTCATGGGCCTCACCGGCAATATCGGAATTCTGCCTTATACCTACACCGAGTTCATCATTGAGCGCATTCGTGCCAAGGACCGGACGATTGAGGCGTTTTTTGACATCTTCAACCACCGGATGATCTCGCTGTTCTACCAGGCGTGGGAGAAATATCGTTTCGCGGTGGCCTATGAGCGGAACCAACGGGATCGATTCTCGCGGCACGTCATGGCGCTTGTCGGCCTGGGCACGGAAGGTCTGCAGAATCGTCAACCCGTACCCGACCAGTCGTTGTTGTTTTATGCCGGGCTGCTCTCGATGCAGGCGCGATCCGGCGTGGCACTGGAGCAACTGGTGGGAGACTACTTCAACGTGCCGGTGAAAGTGGAACAGTTTGTGGGAGCCTGGTATCCGATCAAGGTTCGTGAGCAGTGTTGTTTTGAAGACAACGGCTCGATTTCCACGCAACTAGGATTTGGCGTCATCGTGGGTGACGCGGTGTGGGATCAGCAGGTCCGGGTGAGAATTAAGATCGGGCCGCTTCCAGCGGCGCGCTACCTGGATTTTTTACCCAGCGGAAAGGCATATAATGCTCTCCGCGCGGTTACTGATTTTTTTGGACGGGGCGATGTCGAGTTTGAGGTGCAGCTTTTCCTGAAGCAGGACGACGTTCCGCACTGTTACATGGGCGAGGAAGGTCCGGCGGCGCCTATGTTGGGTTGGTTTTCGTGGATGAAGTCGAAGCCGGAATTTGACCGGAGTCCCGGTGATGCTATCTTTCTGTTGAACTGAGGTACAAAAATGGCCGTAAATCTGAAATCCCTCATTGGCAAGTTGAACACGCAGACTCGCGGCGCTCTTGAAGCCGCCGCCGGATTGTGTCTGTCTCGAACTCACTATGACATCGAGGTTGAGCACTATCTCATGAAGCTTCTGGATGCGAAGGACAACGACCTCGCGTCCATCATCAAACAGTTTGAGATCGACAGTTCCAGGCTGTCGGCGGAACTTACCAGGAGCCTCGACAAGCTCAAGACAGGGAATGCCCGCACTCCCTCGATCAGCCCGACTCTATTGAAGATGATGACTGACGCCTGGACAATCGGTTCGATTGATTATGGCGCGGAGCACATCCGGTCGGGCTTCACGATTCTCGCCTTGTTCGCGAACGACGACCTGGCTCGGATCGTTCGCGAAATCGGCAAGGAGTTGCTGAAGATTCAAGTCGATGTCTTGAAGAAGGAATTTCTGCTGATCACGGGCCGCTCGGCGGAAGCGGTGGAACCGGAACAGGAGGCGCCTGCGGCCTCCGGCGACCAGGCCGTCCCCGCGCACCGTGGCGGAAAGACGCCCAATCTGGACCAGTACACCATCAACCTGACGGAAAACGCGCGGCAGGGAAAGATCGATCCTGTGTTGGCGCGGGATTTCGAGATTCGACAAGTGATCGACATCCTTACGCGGCGGCGGCAGAACAATCCCATTCTGGTGGGTGAGGCGGGAGTCGGGAAGACAGCGGTTGTGGAAGGCTTCGCGCTTCGGATTGTGAATGGCGATGTGCCGGACGTTTTGAAGAAGGTTTCGGTTCGCACGCTCGATCTGGCTCTGTTGCAGGCCGGCGCGGGTGTTAAGGGCGAGTTTGAGAACCGCCTCAAGAGCCTGATCGCCGAAGTGAAGTCGTCGCCCATTCCGATCATCCTCTTCATCGACGAAGCCCACACGATGATTGGCGCGGGCGGCCAGGCCGGCCAGAACGACGCGGCCAACCTTTTGAAACCTGCTTTGGCACGAGGAGAGCTTCGGACGATCGCGGCTACCACCTGGTCCGAGTACAAAAAGTATTTTGAAAAGGATCCGGCCCTGGCGCGCCGGTTCCAACTGGTGAAAGTGGAGGAACCAACGGAATTGCAGTGCCGCGTGATGCTCCGTGGCGTGATTCCGGCGCTTGAAAACCACCACAATGTCCGCATTCTGGATGAAGGTCTGGCCGCCGCCGTTAAGCTTTCACACCGGTACATCCCCGACCGCCAGTTGCCGGACAAGGCGGTAAGCGTTCTCGATACGACGTGCGCGCGCCTGGCGCTCGGACAGAACGCGACGCCACCGGCGATCGAAGACGCCAACCGCACCATTGACGACCTCGCGGTGCAGGAAAGAATTCTGACGCGTGAAGCGGCGCTCGGGGCGGACCACAGCGAGAGATTGAGCGATATTGCCCACAATAAGGCCGAAGCCGAGAGCAAACTGAAGGTTCTCAGCGAACGATGGGAGAAGGAACGCGAACTCGTAAATCATATCCGTGAAGTGCGGGCACAGTTGGAAGAGGTTATCACCAAGGCCGCGCAACCCGATGCGAAAGCCACCAATGGGACTGCTGCCAAACCGGCGCCCGATCCGGAATCCCTGCGCGCCGAGTTGGCCAAACTCAATTCGGAACTGGAAACGATGCAGGGCGAGACGCCACTAATGCGTGTGTGCGTCGACGCGCAGATTATCGGCGAAGTCGTCTCGGGTTGGACAGGTATCCCCGTCGGCAAGATGTTAAAAGACGAACTAGCCACCGTCCTTCAATTGGAATCCCATCTCGAGGCGCGCATCATTGGACAAGCCCATGCGCTGCACGCGATCAGCCAACGAATCAGGACATCGAAGGCCAGCATGGACGATCCCAGTAAACCGGTGGGCGTCTTCCTTCTGGTCGGGCCTAGCGGCGTAGGAAAAACAGAGACGGCCCTGGCGCTCTCCGACTTATTGTACGGCGGCGAACGGAACCTGATCACCATCGCCATGTCGGAATTCCAGGAGCCCCACACGGTGTCGACTCTCAAGGGTTCGCCTCCCGGCTACGTCGGGTACGGCGAAGGCGGCGTTCTCACCGAAGCGGTCCGTCACAGGCCCTATTCGGTTGTGCTGCTCGACGAAATCGAAAAGGCTCACCCGGACGTGCTGGAACTTTTCTTCCAGGTGTTCGACAAAGGGCGCATGGAAGACGGCGAAGGACGGCTGATCGACTTTAAGAACACGATCATCATCCTGACCTCGAACGCCTGTACCGACACTCTGATGAAACTATGCGCCGACCCGGAGACGATGCCAGGACCCGAAGGACTTGTCGCTGCGCTCAAGCCGGAGCTGAACAAGATCTTCAAACCGGCGTTTCTCGGCCGCATGGTGACTATCCCGTACTTCCCGATTCGCGACGAGGCGCTTCGGAAGATCATCGTGCTGAAGCTGGCCAAAATCCAGAAGCGGCTTCTTGAAACTCACCGGGTCCAACTCGGCTACGACGAAGCGATGCTGGACGAAGTGGCCAAGCGGTGCACCGAAGTCGAAAGCGGCGCGAGAAACGTCGATAACATTCTGACCAATACGCTGCTGCCGGAGATTTCCAATACGATCCTGGCTCAAATGGTGGAAGGCGTAAAGCCCGGCGCGATTCAGGTCGGTATCGGCGCCGACGGCACGTTCGTCTATTCGTAGGGAGGAGGCTTCTTGATCACTCAGGAGAACCGGCCGTTTCGTGTAAATACGAACCTCGGCCCAGACGTTCTGCTGCTGGAGAGCTTTCATGGCACGGAGACCATATCCAAGCCATTCTCCTTCACGCTAAAGCTGCTCTCGGAGAATCCGGCGATCGATCTGAAGGGCCTTCTCAGCACCCCGATGGTGGTGACGATCGAACTTCCGGATGAGAGCGAGCGCAATATACACGGGGTCGTCAACCGGGCCGTGCAGCTCGAATTTGGCGAGGACGGCCTGGTTGGTTATGAAGTCGAGATCGTCGGCTGGATCTGGTTTCTCTCGCTCTTCACGGATATACGCATCTTCCAGAACAAGACGGCTCCCGAGATTATCGAGCAGGTGTTCGGCGACCGCGGTTTTACCGATTTCAAGCTGCAACTCCAAGGCAGCTATCCGAAGCGGGAATACTGCGTGCAGTACCGCGAAACGGATCTCAATTTCGTATCCCGCCTAATGGAAGACGAAGGCATCTTTTACTTCTTCCAGCATGAAGTAGACAAACACACACTGGTGCTGGCGGATTCCCAGACGGCAATCGTCGATTGTCCACACCTGGCCACTGCGCGCTACATGCCTGCGACGGGCGCGGTGCAGGAGGACGACACCATCACCACGCTGCTACACGAGCAAAAAGTGCATCCCGGTATGTCGTCGTTGTGCGACTACGATTTTGAGAAGCCGAATACCAGCCTGAACGCCACTATCTCCTGCGATCAGAAGGGAGAAATTTACGATTATCCCGGGAAGTACAAGACAAAGGCGGAAGGCGACACGTATGCGGAGATCCGGCTGGAGGAGCAGGAAGTAAAACTATCCACGATCCGGGGCGAGAGCTTCTGCAGAGCGCTCCAATCCGGTTTCAAGTTCACGCTCCAGGAACACTACCGCACGGATGAGAACCAGGCATACACTATCGTCCGGGTGGAACATCAGGCTCAGAATACGAGCTTCCGCTCGGGCAGCGGCGACGAATTCAAGTACCGCAACAGCTTTGAGTGCATCCCCAATACCGTCGTTTTCCGTCCGCCGCGCCTGGCTGTGAAGCCCATCGTAAAGGGTTCGCAGACCGCCGTAGTAGTTGGAAAAAAGGGCGAAGAAATCTGGACGGACAATTACGGCCGTGTGAAGGTGCAGTTCTACTGGGATCGCGCGGGCGTAAAGGATGAGAACAGCTCCTGCTGGATCAGGGTGGCTCAGACCGTGGCCGGTAAGGGCTGGGGCGCCATCCAGGTCCCCCGCATCTGGCAGGAAGTGATCGTCGATTTTCTGGAAGGCGATCCGGACCGGCCCATTATCACCGGACGTGTGTACAACGCGGATCAGACGGTTCCCTACACTTTGCCGGACGAGCAGACGAAGAGCGCGTACAAATCAATGAGCTCCAAAGGCGGCGGGGGCTTCAATGAAATCCGGTTTGAAGACAAAAAGGGCAGCGAGCAGATTTTCATGCATGCTCAGTTCAACCGGGACACACGGGTCAAGAATAACGAATACAAGAATATTGAGAAAGACATGCACCTGGTAGTGGAACAGGATCATTTCGAGCATGTTAAGAACGATCGCCACATTACCATCGATAACGATCTGAAGGAAAAGATCGGCCGGGATCATCACCTCCATGTTGTCGGAAAAGAGGCCATCAAAGTTGACGACAGCTATACGCTCCAGGTGACTGGAGCAGTGACTGAGAAGTTCAGCCAAAGCCATTCCGAAGAAGCCAGCATGAGCATCTATGTCAAGGCTGGAGCCACCATTGTCATCGAGGCAGCGGCGGGTATCACCCTGAAATGCGGCAGCAATAGCGTGGTGGTGGACCCCACCGGCGTCACTGTCACTGGAACCTTGGTCACGATCGCCGGAACGATGACAAAGATCAACTCGGGCCCCGGTTCTCCGGCGGGAGTGGGCACTCCAGGTAGCCCGGTATCGCCGGACGATCCGAAACCTGCAGTGGACGCCGACGATGCCCAGGCCGGCCAACAGACGCAGGGTACACCGAATCCCGTTGGACCGCAAAAGGCGGGCTACGCAACCGTTTCCCCAGTGGCGCATCATCCGCCCCCACTGACGAGCGATCCGCCGCCGAAGGAGAAAACCTGGATTGAAATCAGACTGGAAGACGTGGAAGGCAAACCGGTGCCTGGCGAGGCCTACAAAATCACCTTGGGCGACCAAACGATCGCTGAAGGAACGCTCGACGACAAAGGCCACGCGCGGGTGGACGGCATCGACCCCGGATCATGCAAAGTAACTTTTCCGAAATTGGACAAGACGGTCTGGAAACCAAAATGAGCCGCCGGTCTGCCGTGAAAGGAGCATTCTTTTGGCGATCGTAACGGCCCAGGCCGGGGATACGCTGTGTGTGATGGCGATGGAAGCGGGCTTCCTGAACTGTGCGCCGGTTCGCGCCCTGCCCGCGAACGCACCATTTCTGAACCGCGATTTGAAGGCGGGCGACAACGTGACGATCCCCGACATCGATCCATCGGAGGTGGATAAGCCAACCACGCAACTCCACGTCTTCGTACGCAAAACGTCGCCGCCGGTTTCGATTCGGTTTGTACATGGGTCGAAATCGACTCCCTATTTGCAGGATGCGGATTCACCCATTCTCAACGTCAGTAACTATCGGACAACGAAGGCCGGTAACAACGGACAGCAAGGGTTCCCGGCTGCATTCGAATTTCAGCCGCCTGGCGATGCCGATCTGGATACCTTCAAGATTGAGGTGGTGGACCCAGCTGCCGGCGCGACGGTAAACGTGCTGCTCGAGGCGATGAAACCGGTCTATACGGCAGATCCCGTGACTGGAGCGCTGACCGTTACAGACCACCAGCCGTTCGGTATCGCCGAGCGCCAGATTCCGGCGCTTTCCTGCGCGAAGGTGCATTCCGGCGTTGCCTATCGCTCCAAATATTTGCGCCTGGTTGTGGATGCTTTGGCGGCGGACCCGGACGTGGCGGACAAACAAGCGGTCCCGACGCAAACGCTGCTGGTTACCGACATGTCCGATGGGAATGGAACCGGGGCGGCGGGCGACAACGATACAGTGGAGATCCTTGACCAGGAGGTCCGCGCGTCGTACGTCATCACTCGTTGTCCAGGGTCGCCGCAATGCACAGTGCGGGCGCAACTCGGCATCGGAGGCGCTCAGCGGCAAAAGATTGCCATCTCCGTTCACATGTACCGGACGGCAGTTGGGGGGGCGATTGTTAACGGGATCACCGCGCAGTCAGTCCGCCACCGCATCTTTAAGTGGCTTCGCCGCGTATACGCGCAGGCAAACCTCGGGCCGTTGCTGGTGGCTCCCTTCATCACTACGGAAGATCCGCCGCCGGCGGATATGCTGTGCGTCTCCCCGGATACCGGAACGGCGGCGACCGGTGTCAATGCCGCTGGAGCAGCGTCCAATTTCTCTTGCATCATTGAGGCGGCTCCGGGTGTTGCCGCGGGCACGGTCCCGAGCACGCCTATCTCGGTCGATCTTTCTACCGCTGCCGCACCCCGCGCACCTAGCGACGTAGCCGACGCTATTATTGCCGCTCTGCCTGCCGGTTTCACGGGACAGAAGTTCGTCAACAATCTCGCATTCAATGCCACCAATGGGTCGGCTGATATCATCATCAGCCACAGCAGTGGAGCCCGGTTGGCGATTCGCAACGAAACAACCGACGAGCCCGCCGCCGGCTTTGCCATTACCGTGACGCGCCCGAACATAGCCAGCTTGTTTGCCGATGCTCCTCCAAATTCGCTGGTGGTGAATACCGCCGATCAGCGAAGGATCATGCGGCAGATTCCAGGGAATGACAGCGTGCTTCACTACTATGTAGTGGGGAACCTCGTAGACGCAGCCGGTGCGGGGATTGCGAGGGGCATTGCCATCATCCGAGGCTCTGATCTTGGCGCAGCGTTTGTGCCTGTGACGCCGATGTTCAATAAGGTGTTCTTGATTTCGTCGGTGATGGACACATCGGACCAGAGTCCGTTTAGTTTCCCGCACGAGACCGGTCACGTTCTCGGCGACGTCTTCCACATCGACCCGAGCGATCCCATTCGTCAGGAAATGCTCATGCATAGTCCAGAGCCTGCCCACTCGCCTACGCCGCTGGGTACGTCGGTTACGAATGCTGAGACCGCAACGAAGAGGATCAGCGACCTTCCGGTTCTGGTCCGATACCAAATCTTCGATCCCGCGCAACCGACAGCCGGTGCATCCACAACGACTCAAATCAGCGGCGTGGATCGATTCCGGACAAGAGGATCCGGGTTGCTCCGGCCCTGGTGATCATATGCCGATCCAGATAACCGTCGTCCGATATGACGCAAGTACGGCTCGCGGAAAACTCGATGTGTTTCTGTTCGATAAGCGATACGGCGGCCCCCGCGTTCCGCGGGGCATTGAACCTAAACTCGTCTCCGATTTCATCCAGGAAAGACTCAAGCCCGATTCCCCGCCGGACGCGTATATGCGCGTCGCGGAGGTCCTGAGATTCTACGAACAGCCGGATGCGTTGCGTACGGTCCGGCTGGCGCTCACAGGTAATGAGTCTACGCCCACCGATACCATGCGCTCCGCCTATGCGCTTCAGGCCATCGGGGATCTCGGTACGCCGGGCGAGGTTTCTCAAGGCGCCGATTACTTCGATCGGGTTCTTGTGCCCCAGCCTCAATTGACGCCGGAGTTGTACTCCATCCTGTTGGATACGCTGTTAACCCTGGCTCCGGCAGGTTCAACCGCCGCGCTGTCGCAGAAACTGAATCAGGAAGTCAGGAAGCTGGAACCGGCCCAGCGCAGCAGCGAGGCGGCTATGTTTGCGTACGACAAACTTGCCGCGGTTCAGCGGAATCAACTACCCAAAACCAATATGGCGATCGAGTACAAGAAGCAGGTTGCCGCCGCACCTCCGAACCCGAGACGCGGCGAGTTGGCCCGTATGTATCTGGGTCTGTCGCCGAGGGGCGGCGGGGCGCTGGGCATTTGGGCGGCGCGTTTGCTGCGGAAAGAGGCAATGGAGGGCGATCCCGAGCCCGTCTATGCCGAATTCAGTAAAGCGATGGATTCCATCGACGAAAAGAAAGTGGGTAAGGATCCGGCGAAGTTGATCTTCCTCCGTGGAGCCCAAGCGATCCTTTACCTGCAGGGGAAACTCTCACCCGAGCAGCGTGACCGCTTCGACGAGGCGGGAACTCCGGGGATGAATTTTCTCTGGGACGATCTCAATGTATCGCCCTAAACGAAAAGCGAAATGAGCTACCACTCAATCGCGAAAGGAACATCCTTGTGGCGGTCGTAACGGCTCAGGCTGGCGATACGCTATGTGTGATGGCGAT
Organism: Bryobacteraceae bacterium; assembly: GCA_963770345.1. Lineage (GTDB taxonomy): Bacteria > Acidobacteriota > Terriglobia > Bryobacterales > Bryobacteraceae > CAVYPH01. The sequence continues at coordinate 509,094 of CAVYPH010000007.1, forward strand.
GGAAGCGGGCTTCCTGAACTGTGCGCCTCTTCGCGCCGAAGGGGCGAACGCACCGTTTCTGAGCCGCGATTTGAAGGCCGGCGATAACGTCACGATCCCCGACATCGATCCATCGGAGGTGGACAAGCCAACCACGCAACTTCACGTGTTCGTACGCAAAACCTCGCCGCCGGTTTCAATTCGGTTCGTACATGGGTCGAAATCGACGCCGTACCTGCAGGATCCGGATTCACCTATTCTCAATGTCAGCAACTACCGGACAACGAAGGCCGGTGACAACGGACGGCAGGGGTTCCCGTCTGCATTCGAATTTCAGCAACCTGGCGATGCCGATCTGGATACATTCAAGATTGAGGTGGTGGACCCGGCTGCCGGCGCTACGGTAAACGTGCTGCTGGAGGCGATGAAACCCACCTACACGGCCGATCCAGCGACCGGGGTGCTGACCGTTACAGACCTCCAGCCGTTTGGTATCGCTGAGCGCCAGATTCCAGCGCTTTCCTGCGCGAAGGTCCATTCGGGCGTTGCCTATCGCTCCAAGTATTTGCGCCTGGTTGTCGATGCTTTGGCGGCGGACCCTCAAGCGGCGGACAAGCAGGCTGTCACCGCGCAAACGCTGCTGGTCACCGATATGGCCGATGGAAATGGAACCGGGCAGGCGGGCGACAACGATACGGTGGAGATCCTTGACCAGGAAGTCCGCGCGTCGTACGTCATCGCTCGCTGTCCAGGATCGCCGCAATGCACCGTGCGGGCGCAGAAAGGCATCGGAGGCGCAGAACGTCGAAAGATTGCCATTGCCATTCATATCTACCGCGCGACGGTGGGCGGCGCGAATATTGGCGGTATCACTGAGCCGAACGTCCGCCGGCGCGCTTTTAAGTGGTTCCGCCGCGTATACGCACAGGCGAACCTCGCGCCCATGCTGGTGGCTCCCTTCGTCACTACGGAGGATCCTCCGGCGGCGGATATGTTGGTGGTCTCCCCGGACAGCGGAGCGCCTCCTACCGGCGTCAGTATTAGCGGGGGAGCTTCCAGCTTCTCTTGCGTGATTGAGGCGGCTCCGGGCGTTGCCGCCGGCACGGTCCCGAGCACCCCTATCTCGGTCGATCTTTCCGCTGTTCCCGCGCCGCGCGCGCCTAGCGATGTGGCCGATGCGATTATCGCCGCTCTGCCGGCCGGTTTCACGGGGCAAAAGTTCGTCAACAATCTGGCGTTCAATGCCACCAATGGGTCGGCCGATATTATCATCAGCCATTCCAGTGGAGCCAGGCTGGCGATCCGCAGTGAAACGACCGACGAATCCGATCTTGACTTTAGCGTAATTGTGACGCGGGTGAATATCGCCGCACTGTTTGCCCAGCCTCCGGACGACGCGATGATGGTGAATACAGCCGATATGCGAAGGATCATGCGGCAGATCCCCGGGGATGACGGCGTATTTCATTTCTATGTAATCGGAAACTTGGTGGACCAGTCTGGTAAGACGATCGCACGCGGCATCGCAGTGCTCCGGGGCACAGATCTTGGCGCAGGATTTTTACCTCTGGCGCCTATTCGGAATAAGGCTTTCCTGACAACCAGGGTGATGGACGCATCCGACAAAAACCCGTTCAGTTTTCCGCACGAGGCCGGTCACGTGATGGGCGATGTTTTCCACGTCGACGTGGCCGATCCTATTCGTCAGGAAATGCTGATGCATAGCGGAGAGCCTAAGGGCTCGCCTACGAAGAAAGGCACCTCTGCTGTGAACGCCGAGACCGCCACCAAGAGGATCAGCGACCTTCCGGTTTTGGTTCAGTACGAAATGTTCGATCCCGCTCAGCCGACAAACGGAGCAACTACTACGGATCGAATCAACGCCGTGGATCGATTCAGAACAAAGGGAGCCGGGTTGCTCCGGCCCTGGTGATCATATGCCGATCCAGATAACCGTTGTCCGATACGACGCACGTTCGGCTCGCGGGCGTCTCGATACGTATTTATTCAGCCACCGCTACGGCGGGGCACGAGTTCCACGAGGGATTGAGCCGAAACTCGTCACCGATTTCATTCACGAAAATATCAAGCCTGATTCGACGCCGGACGCATACAGGCGCATGGTAGAGGTTCTTCGATTCTATGAAAGGACCGATGCACTGCGTACGGTTCGGCTTGCCCTCACCGGTCATGAATCCACTCCGGAGGACGTCCAGCGCTCCGCTTATGCGCTGCAGGCCATTGGGGATCTCGCGCCGCCAGCGGAAGTCTCTCAGGCGGCGGACTACTTCAATCGAGTCCTTGTACCTCAGCCGCAATTGCCTCCGGAGTTGTACTCCGTTCTGCTGGAGACGTTGGTAACGCTGGCTCCGGCAGGTTCAACGGCCGCGCTGGCACAAAAGCTGAATCAGGAAGTCAGGAAGCTGGAACCGGCCCAGCGCAGCAACGAGACGGCTATGTTTGCGTACGACAAGCTGGCTTCGGTACAGCGGAATCAATTACCGAAAGCAAACATGGCGATCGAATATAAAAAGCAGATCGCAGCCGCACCGCCGAATCCCAGACGCGGAGAGTTGGTGCGTATGTACCTGGGGCTTTCACCCAGGGGCGGAGCGGGACTCGGCGTTTGGGCGGCGCGGTTGCTGCGAAAAGAAGCGATGGAGGGCGACCCCGAACCCGTTTACGCCGAATTCAGCAAGGCGATTGATTCCATCGATGAAAAGAAATTGGGCAAAGACCCGGCGAATCTGATTTTCCTTCGCGGAGCCCAAGCGATCCTTTACCTGCAGGGGAAACTATCGCCTGAGCAACGTATCCGCTTCGGCGCCGCCGGAACCCCCGGGATGAACTTTCTTTGGGATGATTTAAAAGTGACGCCTTAGCGCGACAAGGAGAAAACATGCCCCCAGCAGCACGCGTTACCGATATGCATACATGTCCGATGGTGACCGGAGTGGTGCCTCACGTTGGCGGCCCTATTCTTCCGCCTTGCTGCGTCACGTGTCTGATCGGGTTTCTTCCGGCCGCGCGCGTTACGGACATGGCGACCTGCGTGGGACCTCCGGATGTGATCGCCAAGGGCTCCATGACAGTTTTGATCGGATTCCTGCCCGCCGCGCGGATTGGCGACCTGACGGTTCACGGCGGGGTTATTGTGATGGGTGAGCCTACCGTCATCATCGGCGGCTAATAGCGCCTCGTGATACGCTCACAGAGGGTTTCTCCTGGAGCAAGCATGCAGACTAATTTCAAGTTGCGCTTTGCGTATTCCCACCTCGCTTGGCTCGTAGCAGGTTTAGGGTTGGTAACATTTTCTGCCGCCGCGCAGGAGGACGCATCGAAACTCACGGCGCGTCAGTTGTTCTTCACCGCTCGCCCAGCGGATGCGTCAGCCGCCGCTGTCGCCCCAGCCACTCCAGCGGTACCGGATGTGAAGCCTTCGCCTCCTTCAGTACCGGTGAAAAAGAAGATACCTAAAGCGACCAAGGCGGTTCCGCCCAAGCCCGTGGACCCCGCCGTTGCGGACAAATCTACGCCGCTGGTTCCGCCGGAGCCCACCGTTTCCCACTCGGTCGTGATTCCATATCTGGGGCTCCGCTACAGTATCCTGCAGGACAAGCCGGGTAGCGAGCGACAGGAAGTCGACCCGGAGAGAACGTTCCACTCGGGCGAACGATTCTTTTTGAGTCTTGAATCGAACGACTCCGCTTATCTCTACGTGATTCTGAAAGCGTCCCAGGGAACCTGGGAAGTGTTGTTCCCGGACCCCGACATTGACAATGGGAACAATCGGCTGAACGCGAAGAGCCCGGTCCTGGTGCCTTCGCCCTCCAATCCTTTTATCTTCGATGAAATCCCGGGAACAGAAAAGCTGTTCATCGTGCTGTCACGCCAACCCGAGCGGGATCTGAACGATCTAATCCGTTCCGTAAGGCAAGAGCCGCCCGCGAAGGGAGCCGCGTCTGGCGCAACCGTACTCGCTTCCAACCGCGGCAGCATCGCGGAAGCCGATGTCGATCGAATCCGAGGACGCATGGAGCTAGCGTCGCGGGGCATCACCGTGGAGGGAGTGAAGAAGGCGCCTAATGCAAGGACGGGCGAAACTGCGGTTTACCTCGTGAATACGAGTTCGGAAGACAATTCGCGAGTCATTGCGAATATTGTTCTTAAACACCAGTAGCCTATATCGCCTCAAGTGAGAACGCCCAAAACGGACTCGCTCCAGCACCCCAGGTTTGGGTGTTCCTCTCCGATTTGGCGCCGCGCCTTCGCGGCCTTTGCGCTATTGCGTTAAAAGGCGCGCCAAGAATGGGACAAGCACGGTTGCCTCGTCAGACCGTCCCGAGGTGTACGCCTTCCGGGTAGGTTTTCCTTGCGGCCTCCTGTGGCTCGGCTGATTTGCTCACAAAATCGGATTAATCCGATTTGTGACGGCCCGCATATCACAAGTCCGGGTGTTACCATGAGCGCCAATGGGAATAATAGAACAGTGAATAATCGCAACTCTCTCACCTGGGTGGCCGCGCTTCTCCTAAGCGGTCTATTTTTCAACGGCCCGTGCAGTGCCACCTCTGTCGTCGTTTTCTGGACTGACAAGGAGGCGTTTCTTGGCACAGATAGCCGACGTACAAAAATCAATGTTGGACTCGTCGATACGTGCAAACTCGAACAGGCGGGTGGGGTGTATTTTGCCATTGATGGCATTACGAGCATGGATCCCTCGCTCGATGGCAGGGCGATCGCTGCTGAAATCATGGTGGAAAGCGGGTCCATAGACGAGCGAGTTGAACGCTTTCGACAACGGATGACATCGCTTCTGCCCGCGTCTATCCATAACTTACAAGGAAAATCGATGTACATCCAGTGGTTGAAAAATAAAGACTACGTTTTTGGTGCTACGTTCGTTGGTGTTGAGCGCGGAAGACCCCGCGTGATCGTGTGCAGGTTCCGACTTCATCCAAATGGCGATGGCTATAGCGAGATCAAGCCTGAGAAGGAGATGCTCACACCATGGGGATTTCATTACTATGCAGCAAGCGTGGGAACGTGGATAAACGTTGAAGCGGCGGCACAGTTGTACCAAGATAAGGGGCCTGCACAAGCAATCGATCAACTCATTCGGGCCGCCGTTGTGCTCTATCCCGAAGCAGTCGGAAATCCAGTATCGATTGTTCGTGCAGGCTTGAGCGGCACTACCGGGTGGGTTCAACGCGGTCTCTGCGATGAACGGTCGAAAGCTACCAAGAGGTGACGCGGCAACGGATGTGCGGTGCGCCTAAGTTGAATTATATCCCGCAAAACGGAACCTAGGTCGCAACGACGGATGGGATTTTACTTCATATATCGAGGTCCGCGACCAGCCCTTTGCCCTCTATCGTGCATCCGGCGTCATCGCGCACCGGAATCCGATGTTGGCGTATCCAAAATTGGCGGGAAACGGCGCGAAATCGGATAGCAAATCGGATCCCATGGGAACATCGTACGCGCCGCCTCGCATGGCATAGAACGTGTCGTCCTTGGTCGGTTTGTATGGAAGCCCGTCAAGCCCCCGGATCATTTCCAGGATGGGCGGCTCGGGAACGGTCCGCCCATTTACCCATTCCCAAACATTCCCGCACATGTTCAAGGCTCCAAACGGACTGGCTCCGCGCGGGAATGAACTTACCGGCATGATGGTGTGTGTGCTGTTCAAGTCGGGGTTGTCCTTCACGTTCGCGAGACGCTTATCCGCCGCGTTGCCCCAAGGAAACAGAAATCCATTTTGTCCTCTGGCCGCTTTTTCCCATTCCTGCTCCGTGGGCAAGCGCTTGCCGCTCCATCTGGCGAACTCCTGGGCATCGTAGAAGGTAACGTTCACTACCGGATCGTCCGGCCGGTTCTCGGCAAAGTTCTCGGGCCTTTCGTGGCCTGTTTCTCTGAGGAAGCGGCTGTATGCGGCGTTCGAAACTTCGGTCTTATCGATGTAGAAAGCAGGGATGTCCGTGGGATGCTTGTCGGTTCCGAGCAACGCCCGGCCCGCCGGGACCAGCACCATATCTCCACTTTTCGCGAAGACCAGGGATGTCCGCAACGGCTTCGGCCGCATGGTGATGAAGGCGAAAACCAGCGCAATCACTACTACCACTCCGGCCGCGATTGCAGGCAGCAGCCAACGTTGACCTGACTTGACGGGCGGGATATTGATGGCAGGCAACGGGCTACCTGGGACAGCGGGCGCGGGTGAAGGTTTCGGCTTGGGTTTGGGTTCCTGAGCGGCTCGAAGAAAGCTTTCGATCTCGCGGCATACCGGTGCGAAATCCGGATACCGGTTTGAGGCAGTTTTTTGGAGGCAGCGGTCGACCATCTGCCGGATGGGAACCGGCACCCCTGCTTCCTCCAGTGGACGCATGTCCACCGGGCGATTCATGATGGCCGCCCAAAGGTCGCCGATGGTATCCGCCTGGAAAGGACGAAGTCCGCCACAGAGCATTTCATACAGCAACACACCGAAAGCCCAAACGTCGGTCTGGAAGCTCAGCCCGGTGCCCATTACCTGCTCGGGCGACATATAGGAAGCGGTGCCTTTGGTGAGCCCGGCCTGCGTCCGATTCCATTCCGTTTGCTTGGCAATTCCGAAGTCAACCAGTTTCGCCCTGCCGTTTTGATCGACATGTACGTTTTCGGGTTTCAGATCGCGATGAATGATATTTTGCTGGTGGACGCATTCCAAAGCCTGGGCAATTTGCAGCGCGATTCGCAGAACGGAAGTCACGTCTGTCAGTCCGTGCTTCCGAATTACCGCGCGGAGACTCTCGCCACGAAGGAATTCCATGACGATGAAGGGCGAACCCTCGAAATCGCCCTTGTCGTAGGTGGCGACGATATTCTCGTGGCTGCACTGGCTGGCCAGTTGCGCTTCTTCCACGAAGCTGCGGCGCGCGTCTTCGTCGGCTATATTTTCAGGCTTCAGGATCTTGATGGCGACGTTTCGCGGCAATTCGGAATCGCGAGCGCGGAAGACATCGGCCATGCCGCCGCCCAGGTATTCTTCGCAGCGATATCTGCCTACGAAGAATGGAAGCTGCCGGCCAGCGTATTGTTCCGCCATGGAGTGTCAGGCACCGAATCGTGAAAACAGGCCCCTTCAGATTTTAGCCCAAGCGGCCAGGCAATCTTCGCTCCGAGATTTACGACGGCTGCGGTTCCGGTGTGACGAACCCACGTTCGATCAGCCTGCGGATTACCGAGACGCATTCGCTCTGAACTTGTTCCGGACTCGCTTTCACCTTGCCGCTCAGCTCTAGAATCAGGTCGCCAAGAGATCGCGTGCCGTCACATTGTGCAATGAATTCGGCCACCAATGGCTGAATTCCGATGGAGAATGGAAGCCCGTCCGTAAGAACGAGCCGAAGGGAAGTCGATTGCCAACGGCTGTCGCCAAGCTCAAACAGTTGCTCCAGGCGCACGTCCTTCGAGAGCTTGGGCTTGATGCCCGATATGTCCCATTCGGCCGGATGCGATTCCACAAAGTCGCGGCCTTCAAACCCTCTCAGAATCGTGCCGCCGAATGGCGTCTTTGGGGAGAAAGGCAGGTCATCCCAGCGGATCCAATTCATCCCGGACCGGCGGTGCAGCGCGATCACACCTCCATAGATCCCCTCAACGTTCAACCGGTTGTAGTAATCGATCCACTGCGCATAGATCTCGCCGTGAGCGCTATCGGGTTGCCCGCCCGATGTCTCGCGAATTCGCTTTTGCGCATACTGCGCAGGGTCGTCAGTGTACCCTTTGAGAACCCAAGCGTCGCAACCGGTGCCCTCGAACCACTCGCTGAGCCTCTCCTTCCAGGGCTGCCCTTTGACTTGCGCCCATTCACAGACCACTTGCAGGTAGCCGCCCTCATTGAGCCGCTCGGCGCCCTCCCGAATCACCCGCCGGCAGTACTGATCCAATTCCATCGGGTTGTCGCAGAAAAGATCCTTGTTTACCGGACTGATGAAAAACGGAGGATTACTAATGATCAGATCAAATTTGGTTTGGCGAAACGGCTCGTAAGTATCACCGGTCACGAATTCGACGTTTTCCACGCCATTCAGCGAAGCGTTGAATTGCGCGAACCTTACCGCCTTCGCATTCAAATCCGAAGCTGCAACGCGCTTGCAGTCACGGGCAGCCACCAATGCCAGCACGCCGCATCCGGTGCCAAGATCAAGAACGGACTCAAACGGTTTCCTGATCATGAATCGCCATAACAGCCATGTTGTCGGGTTGGGCCAGAGAACGAGATCGGAATGATCCGGACTCTCCGTCATGAGCATCCGATCGGCGGCAACCACCAGGTGTTCGAATGGCGCCAGCATCACCGATGAAACGAAGTGATCATCGGAGATCGAGAGCAAGCCGCAGTCCAAAAGGATGCGGAGCGCCCTATCCGGAATCAGTTCAGTGGCAGTCGGAATGTCGACGGGAGCGCCAACAAAAAACCATCGAAGGAGCGTAGAAAATCGCGTGCGCTCGCGGGTCCGGTGCATCAGGTGAGGAAGATTCCCCAGTTGCTTTGACGGCAGTTCCCGAAGGGAAAGCCCGTCGCGAATCTCCGTCTGTTTGTAGTTCGATTCGAAGAGGAAATCGTGCAAATACTTCGCGTCGTCGGCCGATAGCGTTTTTAGCATTGTCCCGTCTTGCAGTATAAAGGGTCGTCAGCGGATGTGGCGACAAAGCTGATACCTTGAAACGTATGAAAAGTTTGCAGCCGGTGATCTGGTCGAAGGGCACATTCCTCACTCCTCAACACCTCCAAATGCAGGATCGCTTTGTTGAGAGCTCGCTCCTGTTTCGGCTAGAGGCTTTGAATTTCCGGCCGTGGGGTTTCCAACGCTTGCAGTTGGATTACGCCAAGCTCGCCGCTGGAACTTTTGCGATTACGAGCGCCACCGGAATTCTGCCGGACGGTTTACTCTTCGACATGCCAAACGCGGATCCGGTACCGCCTTCGAAACCGCTGGCCGATGCTTTCGAACCGGATGAGGACACGGTGGATATCTACATGGCGATCCCCGTCCACCGGGAGCGAGGCATCAACGTCGCTGTTAACCAAATTGAGAGCAATGCGCGATACAGCGTCCAAACCGTAGCTCTGCGGGATGAGAATTCCGGCTTGTCGGAACGGCCGATACAAGTGGCGCGAAAAAATGTCCGCTTCCTGTTGAAAGGAGAAATACGGGAGGGAACGACAGCGTTGTGCGTCGGTAGAATCAAACGAACCAAAGCTGGAATGTATCAAGCCGACAGCTCATTCGTTCCTCCGCTCATCGATTACACGGCGAGCGAGTATCTGGTGTCGATCGTGCGCCGCCTGGTGGAGATCCTCTCGGCGAAAAGCAGCCAGTTGGCCGGGGCACGCAGGCAGAAAAACCTGACGCTGGCGAGCTTCACGGCTTCCGACATTCCGAATTTCTGGCTGCTCTACACGATCAACTCGTATTTTCCATGGCTCAATCACTTGTACGAATCGAAGACCGGCCATCCTGAGAGCGTGTTTCTCGCCATGCTGGCTCTCGCGGGCGCGCTGACGACTTTTTCGTCGGAGTTGCAGCCGAGGGATTTCCCGCTGTATGACCACAACAATCTGACGTTTTGTTTCGCGGATCTGGATGAAAAGCTGCGGTTGCTGTTGGACACCGTGATCCCGAGCAATTACGTTGCTCTTCCGCTGAAGCTGGTGCAGCCTTCCATCTACGCGGTTTCCATTGCGGACGAAAAGTATTTCAACAAGACCAGAATGTACCTGGCGGTCAACGCGGACGTGAATCAGGCGGAGCTGATTTCAAAGACGCCGCAACTGGTTAAAGTCGGGTCGGCCGGCCATGTGGAGCACCTGGTGCGGCAGGCCTTGATTGGACTCACATTGACTCATGTGCCCTCGCCGCCCTCGTCGATCCCGGTGAAGCTGAACTATCAGTATTTCTCCTTGAACCAGGCGGGCGTGGCTTGGGAAGCAATTGGCCGTGAGCGGAATCTGGCGGCCTATGTTCCTGGCGACTTACCGAATCCGCAACTCGAGCTCATTATTCTATTTACCTGACGGCGTTGCGCGGAACCATACGAAATAGGCGATCAGCAAGATCGCCACGAACAGTATCGCGCCTAGGATCAGGAACAGAATCAGCTTCGAATTGTCCTTGACAGGCTCAGGAGGTGGTGGCGGGCTGGCCACCGGTTTGGGTTCCTGGAACGAAACCGGAGCGGGCGCTGAGAACATTTTGGTATATTCACTCGCCCCACCCTGAAACTGCGCTGGTTTGGCCTGCGAGGACTGGAAGACTCCAGTGGCTTCGACCGGGCCGGAAGGCCGTCCGTAGCCGAGCGGCGCAGGGGGCGGTGGCGCCGGATTGTACGGAATGGGCGGCAAGGGAGCAGCTTGCCGTGAATCGGCGACTGGCGCGGTAGGGAACGCCGGGCTCTGGAAGAACTGTGTAAATGAGCCCGGAGGGGCTTGAGCGCCGCTGGAACCTCGCGGCATGTCGGGAAAAACCTGGTTCGAACCGAACCCGGGGGGCGGCTCGGGATTTGACGACGCCGGCGGAGCCACAGGACTTCGGAATAGAGCCGTGAACTCGCCTGCTCCGGGGGACGGCGCGGGTGGAGGCACGACCGGAGGAGCCGGAGAGAAAGGTTGCGGAGTGGGGGTTTGTGGCGGCGTTCTAAAGAGACTGGTGAACTCGCCCCCGGCGGCAGGCGGTGGCGGCGGAGGTGGAGGCAATGGCTCCACGGGATGCGACGTGCGGTTCGGGGTTTGGAAAACACTAGTCGAGTGGCTGAGGGGGACAACTGGTGTCACCGGTGGAGGTGGATTCGGAGGCACGTTTTGAACGGGTGTTTGGAACATCCGAGTAAATTCGCCTGCTTCGGCGGGAGGAGCCTGCTGGTCAACGACGGGTTGGACAGGGGCCGGAGCAGGTCCCGCAGGTTTTCCGGTTGGCACTTTTTCAGATGGAGCTTTTTCGGACGGGGCTTTTTCGGAAGAAACCAGAAACAGGCGAGTGAACTCTCCCTCATCGGCGGCCGGCTTCACCGCATCGGCGGCGGTTCCACGCGATTGATCGCGACGGGCGCAGCGCCCAGCGGAGTTTGAAAAACCCGGGTGAATTCGCCTGGTTCGCGGGCTGCCGCGTGCACAGGCCCAACCGGGGCCGCTGCAGCGATCGGGATCGGAACAGAAATTGTGACTGTCACTTCGCTCGAACGGTCGAGGGGAGGAGGCGGCACTGGTTGTTCCTCCCTTGGCGGAAGATCGGTGACCTGAAAAAGACGAGTGGCCTCGGGCGCCTCAGGAGACGCTTTCGATTGGACCGGCGCCGCTTGTGGCGGAGCCGGAGCCGCCGGAAAAAGACCGGTCGCTGTGGGAGTGACGGTGGGTTCAGCCACGGGCGGCGGGCTTGCTTTCCAAACGCGGCGCTCCAGAAAGGGATCCTCACGAGGACGCTGGGGACGCTCAACAATCACGAATGGGACGTCGTTCTCGACACCCTGTTCAAGAACGACGCTGCCGGACTCATGCGCCAGTGCGACATCTAACAGCGGTTGGGCCGTTTCAATAAGTTCCAGGTGAATGACCACCTGCTTACCCGACACCACATCCCGAGCTGCATAGCTCCGAATCGGCCCGTCGCGCAAAACTTCACCAACGACAAATCTGTCCCGCAGGCTCATGACACCTCCCTGCCACGTACCTTCATCCTACAACGCTCCGGTCTTGCCATAGGCCGGGAAAGAGACGATTCGAAACCAATTTGGAGCTAGAATGGTTCCACGTTTCTAATGCGTCAGCTTATATGAGAACACTGTCACGAGTCGTGTGGTCGGAAGGAATGCATCTTGGGCCACATCATTTTCAGGCTCAGAACCAATACTTCGAAGATTCGGCTCAGTTCGCAACGTCGGCTCTGTGGCTGGCTCCATGGGGATTGCTGGGAAGCCAGTTGGATCTCGATGCGATTGCAAACGGTACGATTTCGCTGATTCACGCGCGCGGAATTCTGTCCGACGGACTGGTATTTAATATGCCGGAGTGCGACGATCTGCCGCCGCCCAGAAATATCACCGACGTATTTCCGCCGACTCGCGACAGGCTCACCGTTCTGCTGGCTGTTCCGAAAACAAAGCAAGACGGATTGAATTGCGCTTTGTCCGAAGCTGAAATCAGCGAAACTCCGCGATACATAGCGCAAGAACGAGCGCTGAACGACGACAACACGGGACGCGACGAAAGAGGAGTGAGGGTGGGCCGGAAGAATATTCAACTTCTGATGGATGTCGAGCCCACCGACGGCTTCACGGTTCTGCCGATCGCGCGTATCATGCGTTCCGGCGCCGGAAAGTTTGTCCTGGACCCGCACTTCATTCCGCCTTGCCTGAAGATCAGCGCCGCGGATCAGATTATGTCGCTCCTCCAGCGGCTGATCGAGATCATGGAGGAGAAGAGCAGTTCCCTTTCCGCCCCGGCGAATACCGGCAGTGGCGGCCGCGCAGCTTTCTCCAGCCGTGAGGTGGCGAGCTTCTGGCTGCTGCACACGGTGAATTCCAGCGTGGCTGTACTGCGCCATCAGTTCCTGTCCAAGTACGGCCATCCCGAGCAACTGTATCTGGAAATGGCCCGGCTGGGGGGTGCGCTCTGCACGTTTGCGATGGATTCGCATCCCCGCACGTTGCCGGCGTACGATCACGAGCATCTGGATGAATGTCTCACGGTTCTGGACAAGCATATCCGCGATCACCTGGAAATGATCATCCCCACCAACTGTGTCTCCATTCCGTTGAATCGGGTCGATGATTATTTCTATGCTGGCGATGTCACCGACGCCCGATGCTTTGGCCGCTCACGTTGGGTGTTTGCGATCCATGCGGCGATGGGACGCGCGGATCTCATTGCCTCGACGCCGCGGCTGGTGAAAGTCTGCTCTCAAAAATACATCCAGGAACTGGTGAAGCGAGCCGTTCAAGGACTCGGGCTATCGCAGCTTCCGGTGCCGCCGGCGGCCATCTCAGCCAGAGTGGAAACCGAGTACTTCGAGGTCGACCGGACCGGCGCATGCTGGAACAGTATCGTGGACACGCGCAAGGTGGGAGTCTATGTGCCGGGCGATCTCCCTTCCCCTGAAATAGAGCTCCTTGTAATTCTCGAAAACTAGAGTGACGAGGTCTATCGAGTGACCAATCAACCCGTAAACAGACGCTCCAGCAATCTTGCCGCTATCTTTCAGGAATTGCTCACTGCAATCGTGAGGCTGCGTGCGAACCGGCAACAGGTCTCGGACTCCGCATCGTTCCGCGCTCACATTCGCGAAGCGTTGAAAACAGCGGACCAACAAACCAGAGCGCAAGGTTACAGCGGTGAGGACTTTCGCATGGCCGTGTTGGCCGTGGTGGCGCTGCTGGATGAGTCGATTCTGAATTCTCAGAATCCAGTCTTCGGAGATTGGCCTCGGCAGCCTATGCAGGAAGAACTCTTCGGTGGGCACGTCGCGGGCGAGATCTTCTTTCAGAACATCCAGCGAATGTTGGCTCTCCCCGATTCGACGGATCTGGCGGACGTTTTGGAGATCTACGACCTTTGCCTCCTGCTAGGTTATGCAGGCCGCTACAGTTTTGGGGGGAAGGGAGAACTCCGAGCCATTCGAGAGGCGGTTGCGGCGAAGATTCTGCGCATTCGTGGATACAACCCGTTTCTCGCTCCCGATTGGGCAATTACCGCGCAGGGGATCGTCCGGTCGCAAGGCGACAAGTGGCTCAAGAGGCTGGGATACGCGGCCCTCGCCTGCTGCATATTCGTGATTTTACTGTTCATCGGTTTTAAGATTTCGCTTGCATCGGGTGCATCGGAACTGCGTTCGATGGCCGGGTCGACCAGGTAGGGGGACGAAAAGAATGATGTATAGTTTCGCAGCACTTGGGTTGGTCATATACCTGGTAATCGTCATGGCCCTGGGTTCTTTTCTGGGCTTGACGGGCAACTCGCTGTTGATTTTTCGCGCTGGGATGGCCGTTATTGGAGTGCTGCTTGCATTGGCTTGTGTGTTTCTGTTCACGAGGAAAAAGAAGGCCAGCGCGCCTGGGGCGGCATCGAGTGGCCCGGGGGGCGCCGCCGACGACCTGGAACTGATTCTGAGAGAGGCTGAAGCAAAGGTGGCCAGTTCGCAGCTTGGCGCCGGGGCGAAATACAGCAGCCTGCCGGTGGTGTTTGTAATCGGTCCGCAGGGCACCGCCAAAACGACTTCCATGGTGTACTCCGGGCTCGAACCTGAGCTCCTGGCCGGCCAGGTGTATCGAGATAACGCCATCATCCCAACTGAGTTGATCAATCTCTGGTTCGCCGGTAGGGCCATTTTTCTGGAAGCCGGAACGATGCTCCTGGGCAACGATTCGGCCTGGTCCCGCGTGATTCGAAAGATGCAGCCCGGCCGCCTGCACTCCATCTTTAGCTCGGGAGGACAATCGCCGAGAGCCGCCGTTGTCTGCCTGGATTGCGAAGCCTTCTTTACGCCGGGTGCGTCCGAGCAATCGGCTGCGGCGGCGCGCCATTTTCGCGGGCGTCTCGGTGAGATCTCAAGGGTGCTCGGGATCAGTGTGCCCGTGTATGTGTTGTTCACGAAGCTCGACAAGATTCCTTTTTTCCAGGATTACGTTCAGAACCTGAAACCTGAGGAAGTGAGTCAGGTGGTAGGCGTGACGCTCCCCTTGGGATCGAACGCTACATCGGGTGTGTATAGCGAACAGACGACCCAAAGATTGAATGATGCCATGGATCGCCTGTTTCTCGGTCTTTGCGACAAGCGGCGCGAATTTTTGTCCCGTGAGAACGATTCCACGAAGCTGCCAGGCGTCTACGAGTTTCCCCGGGAATGGCGGAAGCTGCGCACTTCCGTAGTCCAGTTTCTGGTAGACCTGTGCAGGCCGAGCCAGCTCACTGTGGGTCCCTTCCTGCGCGGATTCTACTTCAGCGGAGTGCGTCCGGTGACTGTGAATGAAGTTGCGCCGGCTCCGGTAGCTCCCCGCCAGCAACAATCATTCGACCCGGCGAGCGGCGCCACGCGTATGTTCCGGATGGGTGAGTTCACGCCGGAACAGGTTGGCGCGCCTGCCCGGCAATCGATGGTGGGGCGGCGGGTTCCTCAATGGGTTTTCCTCGATCACATTCTTCACGACGTGGTCCTTGCAGATCACGCGGCGCTGGGCGCGAGCGCCTCCAGCACGAAGACGAGCTTGCTGCGGAAAGTGCTGCTCAGTACGGCGGCTGTGCTCTGCCTCGTACTCAGCATAATCTTCGCGATTTCCTACTTCAGTAACCGGGGGCTGGAGCGAACCGTTCTGGATGCGGCAAAAGGCATCTCTGCCACCGATAGCGCCGGAGGGAATGTGCCGTCGCTCGATGCGTTAACCCGACTGGAAACTTTACGCCAATCGCTCGAGACTCTGGCCGACTATGACCGGAATGGCCCTCCATGGCACTTCCGTTGGGGTCTGTACGCGGGATCGGGATTCTATCAGGAAGTGCGTCAAATCTATTTCGCCCGGTTTCGGCAGCTTCTCTTCGCTTCCACCCAGGATCGAATGCTGACAAGCCTCAGCAGCCTTCCGGCCGTACCGGGTCCGAACGACAATCCAGGCTACGCCTATGACACGCTCAAGGCGTACCTGATGACCACCTCGCATCATGAGAAGACTGACCAGGCGTTCCTTCCTCCGGCACTGGACACACGTTGGCAAGCCGGCCGTAACATCGATCCGGAGCGGAAGCAGCTCGTGCGCAAGCAATTCGATTTCTACAGCCGGGAATTGTTCATTGAAAATCCGTATAGCTCGAACACCGACGCCGAAACCGTAACGCACGCACGGCGCTATCTGTTGCAAGCCTCTTCGGCTCAACCCATCTATCGGACGATGCTGGCCGAAGCAAACCGCCGTTTTCCGACTATTAACTTCAACAAGAAATTTCCCGGCACCTCCGAAGTGGTCGTGAACAACAGAGACGTCACCGGAGCTTTTTCCAAGGAAGGCTGGGCCTTCATGCAAGATGCAATCGCCAACCCCGACCGCTACTTCAAGGGCGAGGAATGGGTGCTGGGACAACAAGACACAAGCAAAATCGATCGCGCGAAACTGAGTGCCGCTCTCAAAGCTCTCTACTACCCGGACTTCCTAAACCAATGGCGTGACTACATGCGCAAGGGCGCTGTGGTGAAGTATGAAAATCTGAGCGACGCGGTCAAGAAACTGACCCGGAACGCGAGCGCGCAATCTCCATTGCTGGCGATGTTCTGCCTGGCTTCACAGAATACGGGCGTGGATGATCCGGACACGCTGAAATCCTTCAAGCCCCTTCACAGCGTGGTTCCGCCGGCGTGCGCCGAGCAATATATTGGCAAGGATAATGCCGACTATATGCGATCACTTTCCGATCTGGAACTCTCAGTGGAGGATGTGGTGAAGCAGCCGCCCGGCGAAAGCGATAAGGCCGCGGATCAGTCGCACGACAAGGCGCGGACTGCACTCTCGATAACCAGACAGATGGCGCTGACGTTCGGAAGCGATCCCAATGGCGATTTGCACGATTCCGTCCGCAAGTTGATCGAAGCGCCGATTACGTACGCCGATGCCCTTCTCGGGCGGCTTGGCCCGCAGGAGCTGAATGCTAAAGGCAAGGGCCTTTGTACGGACATCCATCCGCTCTTCACGAAATATCCTTTCAATCCGAAATCTCAGGTGAATGCGACCCTGGAAGACGTCAATACGGTATTCCGTCCCCAACAGGGAATCCTTTGGGTGTTCTACGATCAGAACCTGAAGAAGCTGCTGCCCAAGCGAGGCAGCGAATATGCTCCTGACCCCGCCAACTCGATGAACATCACCAGGGGATTCGTGATCTTCTTTAACAACATGGCCGCCTTTTCCAGTGCGATATATGCCAGCGGACCCGATCCGAAGTTGTCGTTTGCGATGCGGCCGATTCTTACGGCGGATATCGAAAGCGCCAAGTTCAGCTTAAACGGACAAGCGGTAGATTACGTGGGCCAGAATAATGCCTCCAAGCAATTCGCCTGGCCCGGCGACGCGAGTGGCGTAAAGTTGGTTCTGAAAGAAGGCGGGACCGACTACCCATATTCCACCTGGAGTGGTCTATGGGGAGTTTTCAACTTCTTCCAGGAAGCTGATTCGTCCACCGAAACATCAGCCGGAGGAATATACGAGTGGCACCTCCGCAGCGGCACTATCGGCCGGGCAGTCACTGGGTCGAAAGGGCAGCCGATCATTAGCAAATTCGAAGTGGACATGGGATCGGCGCCTCACGTATTCCGGAAAGGCTTCTTCTCCCAGATGGGCTGCGTGTCGGAAATTGCGAAGTAACGTGCATATAGGTCAAACTGTCGGTGATTACGAAATAGTAGGTGTAATCGGCGCTGGCGGGATGGGCAGCGTCTACAAAGTTCGCAACGTCATTTCCGATCGCTGCGATGCGATGAAAGTGCTTCTGCCGGATTTGCGGGACTCGTCTGAACTCGCAGAGCGCTTCCTGAACGAGATCAAAGTTCTGGCAGGGCTGAGCCATCCCAACATCGCCTCGTTATATACCGCCCTCCGCGTGGACAACCAGCTGCTGATGGTGATGGAACTGGTGGACGGCGTGACGCTGGAAGAGCACATCAACCGGGGCTCCATTCCTCTCGATCAGAGCCTTATTTACATTGCTCAGGTTCTCTCCGCGCTTTCGTACGCGCATCAGCACGGGGTGATTCATCGAGACATCAAGCCGGCCAACATGGCGATACACAGTGATGGGCGTGTGAAACTGCTGGATTTCGGGATTGCGCGGGCGAACCAGGATCAAAGGTTTACGCAGGCGGGTATGGTGCTCGGATCGCTGCACTATATGTCTCCCGAGCAGATCGCCGGCAAGCAGGCGGACGCGCGCTCAGACCTGTATTCCGTGGGTGTAACGCTGTATCGAATGGTGACCGGCAAACGCCCGTTCGATGGGGACAACTCCCTAGCCATCATGCGGGCGCAGAGTGAGGCGCCGGCAATTCCGCCACGTCAAATCAACCCCGCACTTCCAGAGACGATCTCCGCTGCGATTTTGAGATCGCTGGCCAAGGCGCCGGAAGAGCGATTCCAAACAGCAGACGAATTTCGGAGGGCGTTGGAGGGAGCGTATTCCTCTGACGCTATCGAGACTGTCTTGATGGGGGCTACGCCCACGCCATCATCCTCGCGGTTCCATGCGGCGGTGTTGTCTGTTCTGCAAAAGAACCTTGGCGTCGCGCTTGGTCCTATAGCCGGCGCGCTTGTCCGGAAGCACAGCCGGTCAAGCGAAACGGTCGGAAAATTATGCACCGCGCTCGCAGAACAGATCTCGGCGGACGAGGATCGCCGCGCGTTCCTCATCGCATGTGAGAAAGAACTCGGACCGGCGATGTTCAGCGACACTCAGCGCACGTTCAGTCCGAGAGAGGTGACACCTGCGCCACGGAAGGAGACGGTCGATTGGGAGCCGGCCCTACTCGACAACGCCAGGCGGAATCTGGCAAAGTTCATCGGACCGCTGGCAAAAGTGGTGGTCGACCGCGCGGCGCGAAAGGCGACAAACGTGAACGAATTGTACTCGTTGCTCAGCGCTGAAATTAAATCCGAGAAAGACCGCGCGGAGTTTCTTACCCTCAGCGCCCGGCATTCCGATTGACAACTCATCTTGGTATAGCTTCTACTATCAGCAGGTCCGACAGGGCAAATGAGATTAACAGCTAAGTTCAACATTATCTTTATCGTCATCTCGGCCCTGGCTCTGACAGCCACCGGAATGGTCGCGCGCAAATTCCTCGAGAGCGGCGCACGCGACGAGGTGGTGCAGCAAGCCCGCCTGATTATGGACACCAGCCAGGCGACGCGGAACTATACGACTCAGCAGATTCGGCCGCTGCTGGTGCAGTTGCAGCGTAACAACAAAGTATTCTACCCGCAGACCGTCCCGGCCTTTTCTGCGACGAAGATATTCAACTATTTGCGGAAAGCATACCCCGATTACTCCTACAAGGAAGCGACGCTCAACCCTACCAACCTGGAGGATCGCGCTGCCGACTGGGAAGCCGACATTGTGAATATGTTCCGCAAGGATCCAAACCGGGCTGAATTCATCGGAACGCGAGACACGCCGGCCGGACCATCGTTATATCTCGCCAAGCCAATCAAGTCCGTGGAGAGTTGTCTCGAGTGCCATAGCGTCCCGGCGGCCGCCCCGCCCGCCATGATCAAGCTGTACGGAAGCAACAATGGCTTCGGTTGGAAATTGAACGAAATCGTTGGTGCGCAGATCGTGAGCGTTCCCATGGCGATTCCGAATGCGATTGCAGAAGGTGCGCTACGGAGTTTGATGGTTTGGATGGGAACCATCTCGCTGCTTAGCCTGTTGCTGCTGAACGTGGTCTTGATCGTAGCGATCGTACGTCCGGTGAGACGCCTCTCGGTGGCCGCCGACGAAATCAGCAAAGGCAACCTGAACGTGCCGGAACTCAAAGTGAAGGGCAGTGACGAAGTCTCGGTACTCGCGGATTCCTTCAATCGAATGCATCGGAGCCTGGTGAAGGCGATCAAGATGCTGGAAGAATAGTTGATGACAAATACCAGTGTCTACGGGTTTGTGGCGCTGTTCTGCGCCGCAGCAGCCGGAGTTGTTCTCTTGACTGGCGCTCCCAAGATGACAAAGCTCTCTTCCTACGATCCACAAGTCAAAGAGTTGTTGTCGAAAATGACTCTGGAAGAGAAGATTGGTCAGATGACTCAGCCCGAGCAGGACGGGCTCAAAGACCCCGCGGATATCGAGAAATATTTTCTTGGTTCAGTGCTGAGCGGCGGCAATTCCGATCCGAAAGAAGGCAATAGCCTCCAGGCGTGGACGGACATGTATGACCGCATCCAGCAGCACACCGGCAAGACCCGCCTGCGGATTCCGATCCTCTATGGCGTCGACGCCGTACATGGTCACAACAATGTGCTCGGCGCTGTAGTATTCCCGCACAACATCGGGCTCGGTTGCACGCGCAATGCCGCCCTGGTGGCGAAAATCGGACACATTACCGCCGAGGAAGTGCGCGCAACCGGAATCAACTGGGCCTTCGCACCTTGCGTGACGGTTCCGCAGGACGAACGCTGGGGCCGGACCTACGAGGGCTTCTCAGAGGACCCGCGGCTTGTCAAAACTCTTGGTGAAGCTGCGGTGCACGGGTTGCAGGGCGCCAGTCTGAGCGATCCGCTCTCGGTGCTCGCCTGCGCCAAGCACTACGTTGGCGACGGCGGCACTACGTTTGGAAGCGCCAAGGGTGGCAAGGGATTGGACCAGGGCGATACGCGCGTCGATGAGGCCACGCTGCGAAGGATTCACCTTCCTGGTTATATATCGGCAATTCAGGCCGGCGTCGGATCGATCATGCCCTCCTATAACAGTTGGAATGGCGTGAAGTGTTCCGCGAGCAAGCGGCTTCTCACCGAGATTTTGAAGCAGGAACTCGGATTCGAGGGCTTTCTGATTTCCGACTACAACGCCATCGACCAGATCGATCCGAATTACAAGACGGCTATTGGAATATCGATCAACGCAGGGATGGACATGGTGATGGTTCCCACCAACTACCGCGCGTTTTTCAACAATCTGAAAGAACTCGTGCAGGAGGGCACGGTGCCGATGCCGCGAATCGACGACGCCGTCACCCGCATTTTGCGCGTTAAGTTCGCCATGCAGTTGATGGACAAGAACCGGCTACCTCTGGCTGATCGCGGGCTTCACAAGACATTCGGTTCGTCTGAGCACCGCCAGGTAGCGCGGCAGGCGGTTCGCGAGTCGCTCGTGCTGCTAAAGAACGACCGCAAACTATTGCCGCTATCGAAGACTGCCGTCCGCATCCATGTCGCAGGAAAGAGCGCGGATGATATCGGTAACCAGTGCGGCGGATGGACGATCAGTTGGCAAGGACAAAGCGGCGCGGTGACTCCTGGGGGTACCACCATTCTGGCGGCCATCAGGAACACCGCGTCGAAGCAGACCAACGTGACGTTCTCGAAGGACGGAGCGGGTGCGGCGGGCGCAAACATCGGCATCGTTGTGATCGGCGAGAAACCTTACGCAGAATTCCAGGGCGACCGCGCCGACCTGTCGATCGATAAGGACGATCTGGCGGTGGTCACCAATATGAAGAAGGCAGGTATTCCCGTGGTGGTGATCCTGCTCTCCGGGCGGCCAATGATTATCAACGACGTTCTAGCGCAAGCGGATTCTCTCATTGCCGCATGGCTGCCGGGAACCGAAGGTCAGGGTGTTGCAGACGTGCTCTTTGGCGACTACAAACCGGCTGGAATGCTGTCATTCTCCTGGCCGCGGTCGATGGCCCAGATACCGGTTAATATCGGCGACCGGAACTACGATCCGCTGTTTAAGTACGGATACGGACTGAAGTATTGAAGCGTCACGGACCTGTAGTAATCGGCGAAGTCTGAGCGCTCACTGGGACGGGCCGTTCCAGCTTCATGTGGCGATATTTCCAGAATCCCAGCGACCCCCAGAATCCAACGAAGACGTACGAAATGGCCTGGAACATCAGAATATAGGCGATTGCATTGGTCTTGCTGAACCCGAATGGAGTGAGTACGCTTACCGCGACGAACTGGTAAATGCCGAGGTACCCAGGCGTTGACGGTAGCGCGCTTCCGAGGCCCAGTCCGGCGATCAATAGAAACGCGACCGGCCATGGAATCAACAAACCGAGGGCCTTTGCGCCTACCACGGTTCCCGTTGCATCCACTGACCAGATCACGATCGTCAACATGAGAAAGCCAAGCGCGCGGCGTCTGTCGTGGAAGGCCCGGATTCCGTTCAGAATGTGTTCCAGCAATATGATCAATTTGGCGCGGATGGCCGGCGATACGGGAACCCGTGCCAGGATTGCGCCGAAGAACCGCTCGAGATACGGAAGGATGACAATCGCGAGCACGCCGCCAAACCCCAGGATCGCGAACGGCTTCGTTGCGTCAGCAAGCCAGGCGGGCTGAGACGGGAGAGTCAGCAAAACCAGCGCGGTGATGACGACGAGGGCGACGGCGTCCGCCATGCGTTCCATAAGAGCCGTAGTGAGCACGAATGTCCTGCTCAGACCGGTACGGGAACTGATCATCAAAGTGCGTGCAATCTCGCCCGCGCGGGCGGGCAGGAAATTATTGCCGAAATACCCGACCGATGTCGCCCAAAATGCGTCCCTCACACTCACCGCGTGTCCGGCGCAGAGAAGAATTCGCCATCGGGTGGCACGCAGGAAGAGTGAAACGGTGGAAAGCAGGCACGCAGCCGCAACAAAGGCTGGTTTGGCGCCAGAAATCAGTATCCAGACCTCGCGCCATTCGATTCCCCGGAGCGAAAAGTAGAGGAGTAGCCCAGCGAGCCCAATCGCCAGGATGGATACGATTACCTTCGTATGCGAAGTTCGCGACGGTTCGGGTTCAAGAGGGAGGATAGGTGTGGACATGAATGATCAGATAAAGCGGGCGTAGTTAGCCTGAGCGCTCAGGAAATCATTTGGGCAGGAATGATGCCAACGCCATTCGCCACGCGATCGCCGATTCGAGCGCACTTCCCGATGCAAGTCCTGGAGCGTCAATAATCTCCACCGGTACAACATGGAAATAAAATGCTCGCCAAGTTCCCCCGGAGCGCAGATGCGGATGTCATCGCCGACCATTTCCCTATATCGAATGATACCGCCCCGGAACATGGCAGCTCGATCCGGACAACTCGTCATTGCGCCACGCGAGCAGCGTGTATCCTCCATCATCCTGAATCAACAGGTCGACATTCACCAGAGGTGATTCGGCTGACAGAATGAAATACCTTCGAGCACCGTCCTCCACAGGTTACCATTGCCTATTTCCGGCCATCCCGCGGCAATAGTTCCACTCGGCCGTTGCCGTAATCGATCAGCCGCCATACTGCCCGGTCGTGATAATAGTCGAGTAACTCGACGTCTTTTTGGGGGTCCATGGCACGAGCCCAGACAATTTGGGCCTTGTCGATATCCGCCTTGTTGTAGACCCATTGGTGATTCACATCGTGCTCCGGCCCATACTCGACAAGGACCAGTTGCTTTCCCGGTGCCTGTTCCAATGTGCGGAGAACGGAGTTGCGTTCTACGAGGAAATCACGTTTGTCGAACAGAAAGCGATTGGTGTCGGTTCTAAATTTTGCGAGGTCCAGCAGAATAATCAGAGCCACCACCGAGGCCATGGTGACGCCCGACAGATGCCGTAGACGGCGGAGGGCCGCCGCCGCCAAAATGAAGACGAATGCCGTGCCGGGCGATACGTAATGCGGCCACAGGAGTGTTTCCGTTGCCAGGCCGGCTGCGTATGCTGCTGAGAGCGCAATGGCCAGCCGAAGTTTGGGCTGATGACGCCACATCGGCACTAGAAAAACCATCAGACAGATCATGAGCGGGAGGCCGAGATAGAAGGCAATGAGTGTAAGAGAATTTGAGAGCTTTACCCTAAACGGATGAGCGCGTTCGAATCCCCGGTTCTTTTGTTCCCAGCCAACCCAGGTCGCCCGCAAGTCTTCATGGTTATACCGCGGGGCTGGCCGTGGATGAGTTTGCCAAATAAAGGTAGACCAGGTTTCGTACTGTTGAACGTGCGATTGATAAGGCAGGACGAGTGCATTGCCGGTGACTCGGTAATTGTAGAAACCCATCCAAGTGAATGCGGGAATCAGCACGATCGCCATCGGCAGGATGATCGTTTTCACTGGAACTTTGATCAGAATTGCCCCGAGACAGATGACCGCGACGAGTAGTCCTTCGTAGGGGCGCGAAGCGGCTAATAGAGTCAGCCCCACCGCCAGAATCAGCGTAGGTTTTGTCGCCGGCGAGGCCCGCAATCGAGGAACCGCTCCGATTACGAGTGCGCCTGCTGCTGCCGCCGCAGCGCCGCCCCAATAGCTTTCGCTCCAATAGTTCAAGAAGCCTACGCGCAGCAGGGCCAAGAGGCTGCCGAGCAACGCCCATCGCGGCGGCAGCCAGCCGGTCAAAGCCCACCAGATTGCCGCATTGAGCGCGCCCATGCCAATCAACACACCGGCCCAGGGAACTCGGCAGCACACCTGTCCTAGGGCAAGCAACAAGCCTTGAAGGGGCTGGTATTTGCTCTGATACGTTGGCCGCATGATCTCGTGAACTGTCTCAAAGTGCATCCACATCGGATGCTGGGGATTCGTCAGGCGTCCAGCGGCGTAGGTCTCGGCCGCAAGCAGGTAGCTGAACTCGTCTTGAATCGCCGGTTTCGGAATCGGAATCCAGGGCAACAATGCGATCCGTCCGCCGATTGATAGCGCTGCTAACAGAAAGCCGACGAGAACCCGCTTTCTTGCGAGACGGTCGAGTTGGCTGCGCAGCCGGCGTTTGAGGGGATCAGGTGGATGCTTATCCATCAAACTCCCTTCACTCAGGGACGCACATACACATACATTCTCGTGTTGTCGGGAGCGAGGTCGAATGTGGCTTCGAGGCTATATTCCTTGGCCAGCGTTTCGACGGCGGCGATGAGGTCGCGCTGACCACTCCGCTTACCGTTCCTCCATGCCAGCTCATCGGCGCGGAGGAACGCTTCGGGCTCGCGATAGTAGATCAGCACCGCCGGCCTGCCGATGAGCAACCGCGCGGCCTCACTGCGGGCGAAATCATCGCTGGCCACGTCAATGTTGTGTGAATAGCTCAGTGTTGGGGCCCGTTTCTTGGTTACAAAGTAAAAGAGGCCAAGTTCAGGATAGGTAAAAATCGTGTCGTTAGGGGAGGTCGCCTTCTCCTTAACAATTCGTGCGGTTCCATCGACAAATCGCACAACATCTACGGGGAGTACCAATCCCCTCAACTCAGCAAGATTGGATCTTGTGGCGGGAGCATGAATAGACGGTTCAGCTAAATCCGAGAACCCAAATGGACGCTGCAGCTTCCTTCCTGTTTCGCTGATAATCAGGATCGCGCAGATCGCATAGATGAATCGTTTGCCTTTCATCCCTGAACCATCAAGGGCAGCCGCGGTTACCAGTCCCAGGCCGGGGATCACCATCGCCTCGAAGGACGGCCACGAAAGAGAGAGCATGAATGCAACCACGAACGACACGGTTGCTAACAGCAGGAGCTGCGCTTCGCGACGCGACAGCCGGTCCAACAGCAGTCTTATGCCGTAGTAGAGGATCAGGAGCGTGCAAGCGCCGAAGGTGAGATAGATTGTGAACTTGGAGAGAAACCAAAGCAATTGCGCAAAATTTGTGTACGAAACGTAGATTCCAAGGCCAACAGAGATAGCGCCGGCCACGAAAATCCAGGCCATCCTATTGGTGGGCTCGTAACCCGTTCCCGTTTTGAGGCTCGACCGGCGAAGGGCGGGCAATGAGAACGCCAGCGCGGCCACGGCGAGGATTACTGCCGGCGCCTGTTCTCCCGCAACACGAACATACCGGATGGCGAAATCGGAAAGGTGCGAAGCTTTCGCCGCGGGCCCTTTTTTAAACACGTCTTCGAAAAACTGTCTGAGAGCACCCAAATGCGACAGCCATAGAAGCAATACTCCGGCCAGGGCTGCCCACCCAAGTGCAAAGGCGGCGAGAAAGATCGACGCCTTCTTGATGCCTTCCAATCGAAGCAAGCACACGGCAACAATGGCTGGAATCGCGACAGTCGCTCCCAAGCCAATCGTCTGCTTCATTCCGAAACACACGCCGGCCAGAAAGCCAGAACAAACCCCCAGCATGGCGAGAGTCCCATTTGAGCGTATTCGGTTGAGAGCAAAGTTTGCCACCAAACCGCTGGCTATAGCCGCCAGAATGGTGTCATGGTTGTAAGAGCTTAGCGGGTCGGAGGCATCACCGGCGGAGACTATGATGGTGACAATGGCAGCGGCTGCCGCTATGGTGGATCGGAACAGGCGGGAGAGCCAAAAGTATACCAGGAAAGCAAGAATAGTGCGATCGAAAACAGCGAAGCCCCGCAATGTAACCGGTGCATCCCCAAAGAGATAGAGAATTGCGGCGGCCTTAGCGGCGGTGAGGGGGGTAGTGGGGGCGAAATAGTCCCGATAGGGCAACGAACCGGCCAGCCATGCCGTTCCGCCGCAGTATGTTCCGCACCCAGATCTTAACCCCGCGAAGCGATTCCAAAAAAGAAGAAAGAAAGAGAGGGTCACGCTTGTTACGGCCAAGGCGCCAGTGAGGAGTCCCCGATACTCGAGGCGCATCGAAAGACCAACAGGTTCGGATTCAGTCGCTAATTCCCGCTCAACTGATCCGGGTGTTTTGACCTCTTGCTCCTGCACGACTTGCTCCTTGTTACGACCCTCAATATTATGGCGTTAGACGGACTACTACGACGAGTACGCAAAGCAAGCACTCGTGGAGGTTCGGCTTGGAGGAGCCATTGTGGAGACAGCCTGTGTGTCCGGTTTCTCGCGGGCATAGGCCCCAATTTGATTAGCCATCACGTATGTATATCGGATGATACCGCCGGGAACATTCCATTTGGGTCCAAGAAAAACTAGTTGGAAAGACAAGATCTCGTCTCGACGAACTACATAAGGGTCGCCCAAGCGGGAGACTGTGTTACATTCTCCATTAATGTCGACGGTGCGCGCTTGACAAGGATTGGTACCATGCAAGGGCGGCTGGTTCCCCCGGAGCCGGGCCGATTCCAGGCATTTCCGCGCGAACGCTGGGCTGATGAGTTTGCTCTCGTGGCGCAAGTTCCCCTCTCCTATATCGAGTGGATCTACGACCTCTACGGAGCCAGCGTCAATCCACTAACCGCCGATATGGGCAGGCTGAAGTCGATGGTTTGCGAGTCCGGTGTCGGGGTTTCTTCTATGTGCGCCGATTATTTCATGGATCTTCCATTTCTGCGCTGCTCCGAGTCCGATTATGTGGAACGCCGGAACGTTCTGCATCAGTTGTTGCGATTAGCCAGCGAAATTGGGATTCAACGGATCATTCTGCCGTTCGTCGACGCTTCCAGAATCGAAACACAGCAAGATCGGACTACGGTCATTGATGTGTTGCGTGAATCTTTGCCGTTAGCTGAGACGCTCGGCGTCGAACTCCATCTCGAAACCGCATTGGCGCCAGCGGATTTCTCGAGTCTGCTGGCTCAACTCCCTTCTCCGCTGATCAAAGCCAATTACGACTCTGGTAACAGCGCATCGCTGGGATACATCCCCGCGGAAGAGTTTGCGGCCTACGGCGACCGGATTGGGAGTATACACATAAAGGATCGTGCCCGCGGCGGTGGCACCGTGCCCCTTGGAAGCGGTGACGCCGATCTTCCCGCCGTTTTCGCTCAGATGGAGAAGATTGGCTATTCGGGTGATATTACGCTCCAAGTAGCTCGTTCGGAGCCCGGCGAGGAAGTTGCCTGGGCACGATCCAATCGGGAATTTGTGGCCCGCTATTGGCCCCTGGATTAGCAGGTGGATCTCGGACTCACCGGCAAAGTGATTCTCGTGGCGGGGTCCTCCCGCGGCATCGGCAAGGCTATTGCCGCGGCTTTGCTGGACGAAGGTTCGCGTGTGTGCGTCAGCGGACGTGATGGAATCGCGCTGCAGGAGGCTCAGCATGATCTCTCACAGCGAGGGGAGGTTCTAGCATTCGAAGGCGACCTTTCGGCGGTGGATCCAATCCGGGCCGCTCTAGACGCCATACGGGCAAGATGGGGAGCTCTTGACGGCCTCGTCTGTAGCCTTGGTACAGGCAGCGGTACGTCCGGATGGGATCAATCCGAGGAAGATTGGGAACGATTGTTCCGCCTGAATTTCCAAGCCAGCGTTCGACTGGCACAAGCGGTCCTACCGATGCTGCTCGATCGAGGCGGAAGTATTGTATTTATCGCCTCCATCACAGGTGTGGAAGCGACCCCGGCGCCACTACCCTACAGTGCCGCGAAAGCAGCACTGATCAATTACAGCAAGAATCTTTCGCGCCAAGTCGCCAGACATAGCATTCGCGTCAACTGCGTGGCGCCCGGAAATATTCTGTTCCCTGGTGGTTCCTGGGAACGGCATCTGGCGAACCGCCGCGAAGCGGTGATGCAAAGTATTCAGGCCGAAGTGCCGATGAATCGTTTTGGCAGGCCGGAAGAAATAGCAGGTCTCGTCGCGTTTTTGTGCTCAAATCGAGCTTCGTTTGTCACTGGTTCGTGCCTGATCGCCGACGGTGGCCAAACCCGGACTGTTTAGAAGAATGCCCGCACTCAACGGATTGTTTGACCTGAAAGATCGGATCGCCATCATCACCGGAGGATGCGGACTCCTCGGCACCAAGCACGCCGAAATCATTGCCGAAGCCGGCGGTACGCCCGTGCTTATCGATCTCGCCGTCACCAACCCGGCTGCGCGGGCTGAGGCAATATCGCAGCAGTTCGGAGTCCCTGGGCTCGGACTTGCCGGTGATATCACAAACGTCGCCCAGGTCGAAGGGATGCGCGACCAGATTCTGGCTCGTTTTCACCACATCGACATATTGATCAACAACGCAGCCAACAACCCGAAAATGGAAATTCGCGAAGGCAGGAATTTCTCACGCCTGGAAGATTTTCCGTTGGATGTTTGGGACGCGGATCTTCGCGTGGGGCTTACGGGCGCTTTCTTATGCAGCCGGATTTTTGGCTCCGAAATGGCCCGTCTTGGCAAGGGAGTCATCGTGAATGTAGCGTCGGATCTTGCGGTCATCGGACCAGACCAGCGCCTTTACCGCCAGCCCGGCACTCCCGACAATCTCCAACCAGTGAAGCCAGTCACGTATAGCGTCGTCAAATCAGGCCTTATTGGTCTTACGCGCTATCTGGCCACATACTGGCACGAATCCGGTGTTCGCGCCAACGCCATCTCGCCGGGCGGCGTTCATAATAACCAACCGGAGGAATTCGTCGAACGCCTGAGCCGGTTGATCCCGCTCGGCCGCATGGCGCACGTGGACGAATACAAGGGCGCGATCTTGTTCCTCTGTTCAGATGCGTCATCCTACATGACTGGAACGAATCTCGTCGTCGACGGCGGAAGGAGTTGCTGGTGAATCTCGACCGATCGGCTCTCTTCTCACTGGAAGGGAAGACCGCGGTGCTTACCGGGGCTTCGGGATTCCTCGGCCGAACGTTCGCCGAAGTACTACTGACAAATGGCGCGCGCGTTATAGCGATTGGCCGGTCAGATCGGCTGGAGACGGAAGCGAAGCTCTGGGCAGGTCGATTCGGCGCCGATCGTGTACGCTCGTTGCGCGTCGATATGTACGATCTCGATTCGCTCGGCAATAGTCTCGATCAGATCGCGGCGGAAGAAGCGCGGCTGGATATTTTAATTAATAACGCGCACGAACTAGGGCCGGGAACGGGCTTCAACATTCCAGAAGGCTCTCTTGAGAACGGCTCCTATGATCAATGGATGCGAAATCTCACGGGCGGCGTTTACTGGGCGGCCTTGAGCGTCCAAAAAATTGGCAAGCGCATGGTCGCGGCCAAAACGGGTTCCATCATCAATATCGGTACGATGTATTCGGTTGTCGCACCCAGTCCCCAGCTTTACGAAGGAACGGCATTCTTGAACCCACCCGGATATTCTGCCTCAAAAGGCGCTTTGATGAGCTTTACACGTTATGTCGCTTCTTATTGGGGCCAGTACGGAGTTCGATCCAACGCGATTCTTCCTGGGCCGTTCTCGAATACCGAAGACGCCGGTCCGAACGCGGTGAAGCAAGGCGATTTCTTCATCGAGCGGCTGAAAGCTCGCACGTGTCTGGGACGTATTGGCCGCCCGGGCGAACTTGCGGGAGCACTCGTCTTCCTCGCGTCTGACGCGTCGTCTTACATGACCGGCCACGGGCTTTTGGTGGATGGAGGATGGACGGTTACCTGACGAACTTGAGTTAACGCTAATGGGAATCCAGATCCTGACCGAATAAAGCTATAGTGGACGACCGCATTCGATCTCACATCGGAAAATCGACCATGGGACCAACTGCATGAACCGGACCCGTTTCGAGGCCCGGCGATGTCCGGTTTGTCAAAGCATTGAATCGACAGTACTATTCCGTCAATCGTTTGAGAAACTGTCTCAAATTCTGGACGGATACGATGTGGCAATCTGCGCAGAGTGCGGCACCGGGTATGCGGATGACATACCGTCTCAAGCTGCTTTTGACGATTATTATCGAGTACTCTCCAAGTACGATTACGCGGACCGCGCAGGCGAAGAACCGCCTGGCGCCGAGCGGCGATTTCAGGATATCGCTGACATTCTAGAAAGGTTCATCCCCCGTCGAACCTCTCGAATATTTGAAATCGGCTGTGCTTCCGGGCAGCTATTAAAGATCTTGAAGGATCGTGGCTTCGAAGAAGTGCTTGGCTCCGATCCATCCCCAGGGTGCGTTCGGGCAGCTCAAGAAATCTACGGTGTACCGGCGATCGTGAGTACGGTGTTTACAGCCCCGCAACCGGAACGTCCGTATGACTTTCTGATTCTCATTGGGGTAATGGAGCATATCCGTGATCTTGCGGGTACGGCGAGGAAGTTTCAATCTTTACTCTCGGAGCGTGGACGGATCTATATCGAGGTGCCAGATGCCAGCCGGTATGTTCCCTCCCAGGACGCGCCATTTCAAGAGTTCAGCACCGAACACATCAATTTCTTTTCTGTGAAATCGCTCACTAACCTCATGCTCGCCCACGGATTTCGAGCATTAGCGGCTGGCAATGCAGTCCGGCCGCAGAATGAAGTGACCTGCCCCGTGGCCTACGGAGTTTACGAGAAATCGCCCGAATCGGTACCCACAGAAAGGGACAACGAAACTGAATCCGGCCTACGCGCCTATATTGAAGGCTGCGAAGCGGAGGAGACACGAATCCGCCGCGAGATCGAACAGGCCCTTCCACCGGGAGAGCGCATGATCGTATGGGGAGTAGGTACCCATACGCTTCGATTACTTTCGACTGGCAGCCTCGATCCCTCCAAGGTTGCGCTATTTGTGGATTCGAACCCGAAGTATCAGGAACAGGCGCTACGTGGCATTCCCGTCGTTTCTCCCGCCGACCTAAAGCACCGCACGGAGGCAATTCTAATCTCATCGCGAGGATTCCAGCGAGAGATTCGCGGTCAGATCAGAAACCAACTGGGTCTCACGAACCCACTAATCCTCCTCTATGAGAACCGCTAAGACGCCCGGTATGATCGAGGGATCCGAGTATGGGGGCTTGACCCAGTGACGGGAGGCTCCACGTCCACTGCTCGGTCCGAAATCATTGTTCCCGCAGAGGTTTTCGAAATTGCGGCGGAGTCAATCGGGGCGTTCTTCGAGCCGATTTGCAAGGTCGACCGCCACGTGACCGTGCGCGACTTCCTGGACCCCTCCAGAGCCTATAAACGCGCGGGCATCCTACAACGGTACACCAACCTCGAATCGAAGAAACTGTTGGAAGTAGGCTCCGGTTTCGGCACTAACCTTGCTGTCTGGATCAAGCACTTCGATGTCGATGGTTACGGCGTTGAGCCGGGTGGTGAGGGTTTCAATCAGGGCTTTATCGCTTCACGGAAGCTGTTGGCTGCGAACGGCATAGATCCGGATCGCGTCGTCAATTCCCCGGGCGAATCGCTGCCGTTTGCAGACGAGAGCTTCGATGTCGTCTATTCAGCTAACGTGCTGGAGCACACCGCCGACCCGGAACGCGTTTTAGGGGAGTCTCTGCGTGTGTTGAGGGACGGGGGGCTGCTTCACATGGAAATGCCGAACTATCTGTCGTACTTTGAAGGCCATTATATGGTGATTCAACCGCCGATCTTCTGGAAACCAATGCTCGCCTGGTGGGTTCATCTGGTCTTCCGGCGTGATCCCGGGTTCGCCAAAACTCTCCAAACCAGAATCAACCCTGTCTGGTGTCGACGGACGGTGAGCAAATTGGGTCGGACTTACACGTTGGAATTGGTTTCTCTCGGTGAAGGCTTCTTTCTCGAACGTCTGCGGCAAGCATACATGTTCGAAACGCAGATGGCAGCGAGCAGACTCCAGGGGACGATCACCGCACTGAGCAAGATGAACGTCGGTAACTGGATCGGCCGCCTCATCGTCGCGTTTCAAGGGCATTACCCGATCTACTTGACCGTCCGAAAAGGACATTCCAAGACGGCGCTCCGATGAGGGCCATCCCCGAGCCCTACCCAGCGTGACGACAGAAAGTCGGTGTGGAGGGATGTACCCCTCGCGCGCTACGCCCGTGGCGTTTTTGGCCTCGCCCACGTTGTCATCATGCCGCCGACTTCGGCCGACTCTGCTTCATACCCGCTGTTCGCGAACATTTTTTCAATGCGGGAGTTCGTAAACGAGCCATCTACGACGTGGTTTGTGTCGAGTGCAAAATTGGTCTTACACCAGCCCAGCAGTTCGTTCGCTGCCGCGATGGTCTCGATCTCAGACCCTTCGATGTCGATCTTGCAAAGCGCAGGCGTCCCATACAGTTTAAAGGCATCCGCCAACGTGATCGCCTCAACCATCTCGACGGTACCTACGGTAGCCCTGGAGGAGTTTCGGGCGAGACCGGATCCGATAGTGCCTTCGCAATGGAAGCTCGCTTGACCGGGCGATCCCGCGATGGCTACCTTCAGAGGAGTGACGTTTTCGAGCTCGTGCCGGGAGATGTTCCGAAGCAGGAGAGAATAGTTCAGCGGATCGGGCTCGAACGCGAACACTTTGCCGGTGCTTCCGACGAGTTTCGAAAAATGGTAGGTGGATACTCCGCAGTGGGCGCCTATATCGAATACGGTATCTCCTGGCTGCGGCTTGTACCAACGAAAGTAGCCTTCAATTGCTTCATCTTCCTCTGGAAACGAGGCAAGCTCGAACTGCAAACCCGACTTTCTATAAGTTTGTAAACCTGGTTTGGAATAATCCACGACTGAAAGCCCGTCCGCGGGATGTGAAACCACGGGGGAGAAGTAACTCCCGAATCGTTGCGCCATATCAGGCGCATAGATGAAATGACGTTCGGAGAGCAGCATTGCCCTGTCCTCCTTCCGCAGTTCGATCACGCCGTCATGGAAGGCCACGGATGCGCCATGGGCGCGACACCTTTGGCGTATCAGACCGCGAACGATGGGACTGCGAGGACCGAGTCGAATAATTAGCTTGGTAAGCAGGTAATGGAGTGACATCCTTTAGTTACCTACGACACCTTGGCGCTCAGTTGCACAATCGGTTCCGCGGGCTCGTACTCGAAATTGATACGTTCCTTCTCAATGACGTAGGGCCGTTTCTGGACCTGAGTATGGATGGCGCCAACATACTCGCCCAAGATTCCCATCGACAGCAATTGCACCGATCCGAGAAAGAACAGGCCTATCACGAGAGGCGCAATTCCGACCGTGAAATCGGCCCAGAACAGCAGTTTGTAAACCAGATATCCCAAACCCACCAGGAGCGATATCAAAGCACAGGCGAAGCCCAGGAGTGTTACCAGACGCAGCGGTACCTTGGACAGGTTCGTGATGCCCAACATCGCAATGTCGTAAAGGGTGTAGAAGTTATTCTTGGTTATGCCGCGAATCCGGCGTGGCTGGTTGTAAACAAGCTCGCAGTACGGCAGACCGATCTCCGCGATCATCCCGCGAAAATACGGATAAGGATCATCGAAGGTCCGCACCGCCTCCACTACTTTCCGGTCGTACAAGCCAAAACCGGTAAAGTTTTCAAAGGTCTGGATCGATGACAGCCGCTGGACCAGTCCATAGTATTTCTTTCTGATCCAAAACATGAGCGGATTTTCCTGGCTGCTCTGCTTGACACAGAGAACCATGAAGTTTCCCTCTTCCCATTTCGCGATCATCTGCGGAATCATCGACGGCGGGTCCTGGAGATCGGCGACGATACCAATCACGGCATCGCCACGCGTTTGCATAAGCGCATGGATCGGCGAGCGGACATGGCCAAAATTTCGCGCGTTGACGATCACCTTCACATTGTGGTCGCGGCTCGCGATTCTTTTCAGAACGGCAACGGTGTTATCGCGAGAGCTATTGTCAATAAAAATGTGCTCATAGCGGTATTTCCCAAGTTTCACCATCTCCGCCCGTACCTGGTTGTAGAGTTCCTCAACATTCTCCTCTTCGTTGTAACAGGGGGTGATAATGCTGATGGTTCTCATTATTTGTGTCTGGAGGCCCTTTTGCCCGGACGCTATTCTTCCAATGGCCGAACAATCATGTTCGCTAGAAATTCTTCACGTTCGAGGAATGGCCAGAGATCTTCGAGCGGTTTGGAGACAAACGAACCATCCGCCCGTTGCACGGATGAAAGACGCGGCGCGCGAACTTCGTCGGGAATCACGCGCACGTCGCATACCACCGGCCCGGGAGTGTTCAGAACGCGACGCACCTCCGCTTGCAAATTCGATTGATCCTCGATGATCGCCGTTTGTAGCCCGTACGCCGCTGCCACCTTGGAGATGTCAGGAACTACCAATCCTGTGCGCTCGTCGCATCCGATCGTAGACTTACCGAAATAATTCAACTGAGAGGCACGGATCGATGCATACCCATCGTTGTTCAACACAAAGAATTTGATCGGCAGGTTCAGATGCGCAATTGTTGCCAGTTCCTGAATATTGAATTGAAATCCGCCATCGCCGTCTACACATACGGTCCTGTGCCGCCCGCCCGCCAGACAAACCGCGATGCTGCCAGGAACAGCGAAGCCCATGGACCCAAGGGCGGCCGAATGATAAATTCGTTGACCGGTTCGTGTCGGGCATGCGAGCAAGAATATTTCTATAGCGCTGCCGGAGGTTCCGCACACCATCAAATCTGCACGTGTAGTTTCACAACTGATTACCTCGGCTAAATGGTAAATGCTGACGCGGCCGGCGGGCTTGCGGTGTTCCGGCGTCACTACGGGATAGCGTGTTTTCCAATCGGCGCACCGCAGGTCCCAATCTGCGCGATCCGCAGACTGCAATTGGTCCTGGTGTTCGAGCATCTGGCGCAGGAAGACGCCCGCGTCGGCTCGAACTGGAGTCTGAATGTGAGGGACAAGCTTCGCCAACTCGGCGGCATCGATATCGACCATCACCTTGTGTGCCTCGCGCGCAAGCTTTTCCGGTGCATATCCGGTGATGGCGAAATCCAGCCGGACACCGATCGTTAAGAGGAAGTCGCAATTCTGAAGCGCAAAATTTGCCCCCCGGGACGCTACTCCACCGGGGCGGCCTACAAACAAGGGATCATCGCTGGCGATCAGATCGGCAGCACACCAAGTCGCGACTACGGGGACTTTCAGCAGCCGGATAAGTTGCGAAAACTCGCGCTCGGCTCGTGCCAGGCGGATACCGTTGCCGGCAAATATCAGGGGACGTTCGGCTTGATTCAGTTGTTCGATGATGAATTCGACTTGCTCTCCCAGGTCCGCATCACACAGGGGAGCCGGCGATTCTTCAGGATCGAATCCAGGCAGTTTTTCCGGCTCGATGGGAGAAGCCTGCACATCGAGCGGAATATCGATCCATACCGGACCTGGCCTGCCGGATCGTGCCAGATAAACGGCTTTTTCGAGGTGATAGCGAATTGTTTGCGGATCGAGAACCGTCACGGCGTACTTTGTGATCGGTTTGACGATAGAAACGATATCGACTTCTTGAACTCCAAGCTGCCGCATGCCGAGCGGATTGCCCGCGGCATCGAACATGCGATCGGGCCGCTTCACCTGTCCGGAAACAAATAGACAAGGAGTCGAGCCCACCCAGGCGGCTGCGACGCCAGTCACCGAATTCGTCCCACCCGGACCCGTTGTCACCAGGGCGACGCCGAGATTATTCGTCGCCATGCCGTAATTTTCTGCACCGATCGCGCTAGCCTGCTCGTGCGAGTTGCATATCGGCTCAATGTCCGGGCACCGGCTCAGCGATTCGTTCAAATGCATCGCCCCGCCGCCTGTGACCAGAAAAACGTGCTTCACACCCTGATCCGCGATGAAACGAATCACATAATCGGAAAGTTTTGGCATAACCTACACGGACTGCGCCAGCAAAACCGCATCCACCAGTTCCCGGACGGCTCCATTCCCGCCACTCTTGACTGCTACAAATGCCGCTCTCTGTAATACAACAGGCATGGCGTTGGCAGGCGTCGCGGCAAGACCGGCAATTTCCATTGCCCCCAGATCGTTCACATCGTCGCCCATAAAGCAGACCTCAGCCAGTTCGAGTCCTCGCCGTTCGGCGAACGAGCGTAACGCTCGCGCCTTATCCTTGCAGTTCTTCTCAATGTCGGTGATTCCCATCTTGGTGGCGAAGCGATCGACCATCGGGCTGTCTTCTCCTGAGATGAGCGCCACGATCAACCCGGCCTTCCGGGCCAGTGAGACACCCATAATGTCGGCGAAACAGAATCGTTTCCATTCTTCGCCGTTCGGCCCCCACCACACCCCGCCATCCGTCAGCACTCCGTCCACATCGAGTGCGATCGCCTTCAATTTCCTCATCCGGCCGCAACGTCCACGCGCCGCAGTTTCTTGATGATTGGCTGCTCTCGTTCAAATACGCGCTTCACGCCATCGCCCATCGACTGTTCCACCAGGCGAATATCCCGCGCAACGCGCGAGATACCATTTGGTTCGAGCGATGCGGCGTGATCCGAGCCCCACATTGAGCGATCCATGGTGATGTGACGTTCCACGCAGCACGCCCCGAGAGTGGCGGCCGCAACCGTCGATGCGATGCCCGTTTCATGCCCTGAATAGCCGACCGGAACGCCGTATCGCTGTTTCATTGCCAGAATTGCGCGAAGATTCA
Organism: Bryobacteraceae bacterium; assembly: GCA_963770345.1. Lineage (GTDB taxonomy): Bacteria > Acidobacteriota > Terriglobia > Bryobacterales > Bryobacteraceae > CAVYPH01. The sequence continues at coordinate 545,942 of CAVYPH010000007.1, forward strand.
GCTCCTCATAATAGGCAGGGTACGTGCTGCAGGCGTGCAACAGAATCAGGTCGTCTTTGCCAAGCACTTCAACCGCGTGATCAATCTGATCGGTAGTGCTCATCCCGGTTGAGAGGATAATCGGCTTCCCGGTTGCTCGCGTGTGTTGAAGGAGATGATCGTCCGTCAGAGACGCCGAAGCAATCTTGTAACACGGCGGATGAAAACGATCGATAAAATCGACCGATTTCTCGTCCCAACAGGAGGCAAACCAAGTGATTTTGCTAGCCCGGCAATAGGCGTCAATTTCCTGGTAGTCGTAATAGTCCAGTTCCAAACCGTACTTCAGATCTCCGTTGGTCGCCCCGAACGGGCTTTCCCGCGGCTTCGCCAGTTCGCCGGCCGAATAAACCACGTCAATCGTTCTCTTTTGAAATTTCACTGCGTCACATCCGGCCGCCACCGCGACGGCGATCAACCGTTTCGCGATGTCAATGTCACCGTTATGATTGATCCCGATCTCGGCGATGATGTAGCACGGCTGACCTTCGCCAACCAGCTTCCCGCCAATCCGCATCGTGTCTCTGATCTTTTCCACGCCGTTATGCATGCTCATACCGTTTGCTCCTTGCGCGCCCAGTCATAGGTCCGCCGCACGCCATCCTCTAACGTGATCATCGGCCGCAACCCCAGTTCCTTCTCCGCACGCTCGACGGAGGGTACATATCGGAGCGCGGGAACTCCAAGGACCGTTTTGTGCATAATTCTGATCGAAGTACCCCCGCCTACTACTTCCGCGATCGTTCGTGCCAATTCCGCAATCGTCACCGCCCGGTCCGAACCGACGTTATAAGGTCGTGCGGACTCACCTCGTAGGAGGATCGTCCATAACCAAATCGCCAAATCCGCCGCGTATAAGTATGATCGGTAGGGTGTGCCGTCTCCTTTAATCTCAATCTGCCTTCCGGCCAGGACATCTCCAAGGAAATTCCCCACGGCAAAGTTCTGGTCCATCGGCAAGTACGGACCGCTGAACGCGAACAGCCTGGCAATCTTCACTGGTAGACGATACTGCCGGGCATACATCGCACACATCAGCTCGGATACCCGCTTGGCGTGCCCGTAAACCATTGCGGGATCCGTGGTTTCGGGTGCTCCGGCGTAGTCCTCTGGAATGTGGGACATGCCGGAAGGTTGTTTGCCATAAACGGCGCCGGAACTGGTGAATAGGAAGCCGCGGATTTGGTGCCGGCGGGCGAATTCGAGTACATGCCGGGTTCCCTCGACGTCGAGATCGAAGGTCGAGAGAGGCCGTTCAGCCGTGGGCTCAAAATGGCGCTCCGTGGCTGCATGGATGACAAACCACTCCCCCCCAGTGGGATATAGAAAATCCTGGACGTGGCCGTCCAGCAGTTCCACGCACTGGTGCTTCGCCAAGTGTGGATAATCCGATTGAAATCGAGCGGGATCCCGCGTCAGCACTAAGACGCGGACTCGGAGATCGAGTTCGTCGTTGGCTCGTAACAGACTCTCCAGTAACCACTTGCCGACGAAACCAGTACCGCCTGTGATCAAAACCCGCGAGCCCCGCAAAGCCTCAAAATTTACGTGCTGGAGAACGTGATCCAAGTCCGGCTCGGGCAGTTTTGGCATCTGGCCATTATCTCCCGATGCGGTGAGAACTATAGGGAGGGAAGTACAGGCGTATCGAGGTCGTCGTTAACGGCCCACTTTCACGTCCACACGCGTTTCCTTCGCCCGCCGCGCACGCATCTCACCCAGTTCACGGTCGACATACCGCTTGCTCAGATCGATGGTTGCAATCGCAGCCGTCGCATTCGACGGCGCCGACGCGATTCTTTCGCCGTCCGGATCCATGACGTAGGTAGGGTGATCGTAGCCGGACGCAACTAAAAACACATTGTTCTCGATCGCGCGGGCCTTGGCCAGCGTCTCATCTCCACCCCAGATCGGCATCAGCAGAATCTCCGCACCCTGCCGGGTGAGCGCCTGTGCCGGCTCCGAGTACATGACGTCATAGCAGATCATCAGACCGACCGTGCCGAAATCAGTCCGGAACACGGGGTATTCATTGCCTGGAGTAAGGCCGCCGTCGATTTCGGCAACGGGTAGATAGACTTTTCGATACTTCCCTAAAAGCTCGCCCCGCCGGTCCAACAAAACCGCAGTGTTATAAACCGTCGTTCCCTCGCGTTCATAAATTCCGGCGGCAACGTAACTCGATCGCTTCCTCGCCAGTTCGCCGAGGCTTTTTGTCGTTGGACCCGGTATCGGCTCAGCGACGTCGATATATCTTTTGCCGGTACCAATCACAGTGATGCCTTCGGGTAGCAGGATGACATCTGTTTTACCGGGAATCGCGCGGTCCACCGCTGCTATAAACTGGCGCACGCTTTCAGCGGACGACTCGGTACTTTCGGGCCGAAGATTGAGCGAAGCCACTTTGACAGGACGCGGCGCAGGCTGGGGTATTTGCTCAAAGGAAATATCGTTCCACCACACCACACCCTGCGGTGCATTGAACAGATAGAGTTGGAGAATCGCGCGGCTGGCGTTCGGCGGCGCTTGAATTTCGGCCGTCACCTTGTTCCAGTCACCTTCTCGAACCGTCTTGTAGACGAAATCGATCTGGCCGGCGCGGTTGCCGTCGGTATTCCGCCAATCCACACGCGGCAGGATCTGCCACGATTCGTACGGCACGCCCGTAGAACGGTAGCGCGCGGCAAAGCGATACCACGCGCCGGTCTCAATCCCTGAAACCGGGTATTCCCATCCGCCATGCACACCGGAATGACCATTGCCCGAGACAGCGAGCGCACCACGGTCCACAAAAAATCGAGGCGCGATTTCCTCGCGTGGAGTCCACGTGCGCCAACCTTGCGGAACGCCTTCCGGTCCGGCCACAAAACCCGATTGGACGACCGCCAAAGCAGACGCAAACAACAGCCCGGCGAGATTCATAGGCGCCCCTATTTTAGCTTGAATGAGATACGCTGGTCCGAGAATGCAACTCCGCCTGTTGATCCTCTTGCTAATATTTACTGTGGCCGCTACGCCCGACGATATCCCGTCGCTTACGCTCGCCAACGGCAAATTGGAATTGTCCGTACTGCTCCAGGGCAGCACTATGGCGAATCTCACGTTGACCGAGGACACCACGAAACTCAGCCCGCTTTGGAACCCGGATCGAAAATCCGGAGCCGGATTTGGCCATTTCGTATGTGTCGACGGGTTCGGACCCGTTTCCGCTGAAGAGAACGCGGCCGGTCTCACGGGTCATGGCGAGGCACACGTCCAGACGTATCAAGTAAAACAATCCGGAAAGCAGGATGGGATCACCACGCTCAAGCTGGCGGCAAAGCTGCCCATAGTTCAGGAAGTTTTCACCAGAACGTTCCGAATGGTGGAGGGCGAGAACGTCATCTATGTGGAAAGCACTCTCGAGAATCTGTTGAGCTTCGATCGTCCGGTGAACTGGGCCGAGCATGCGACGATTGGTTCGCCATTTCTCGAATCCGGCGTGACAGCCGTAGACATGTCGGGAAGCCGCTCGCGTACCAGACCCAATCAGCCCACAGGACCGCCCGAAAGGCAGCAGCGCCTGTCAGCCGGAAAGAATTTCACTTGGCCCATGGCGCCTGGTCTCGAAGGCGGCCAGATCGACCTCCGGTTCGCACCGGATCATCCGCATTTCCTCGATCACACCGCCACGCTTCTCGATCCATCGCGCAAACTGGAGTGGGTGACCGCCCTCCATCCGAAGAAAAAGCTGATTCTGGGATATCTCTTCAGGCGCGACGATTACCCCTGGATGCAATATTGGGGCGACTATCCGCCGACAGGGAAATTTGCCCGCGGATTGGAGTTCGGAACACAGCCGTTCGATGTCCCGCGCCGTGAAGCGATTACCACCGGGACCATGTTCGACACACCTCTCTATCGGTGGCTCCCAGCCAAGGCAACGATCGAAACGAAATTCCTACTCTTCTACACCGCAATACCCGACGGATTCACGAAAATCGATGACGTGCGCCTGGAGAACGGCCGGATCATCATCGAGGATCACGCCGCCAACAAGCGTGTGTCGCTCAACGCATCAAGAGGACTGGAATAGGGCGGGTTGATTCGTGTTTATCCGTGTTAATTCGTGGCTGATCTTTCTGCTTCTCCTATCGGGCACACTCGCCTATCCCCAGGATGCGTGGCAACGAGCGCTCGCGCTTCATCAATCCGGCGATCTCAATGGAGCGATCGAAGCCTACAAAGAGTGCTTGAAGACCGATCCGAAACGCTTTGACGCGCGCTCCAATCTCGGGGCGGTTCTGGCCGCCCTGGGCCGTTATCCGGAAGCCTTGGAACAATACCACCAAGCCCTCGCCATCGCGCCACCCCAGTTCGCGCCGCGCCTCCGCCAAAACATCGCGTTGGCCTTCTATAAATCAGGTCAGTATCCGCAGGCGATCGCGGCGCTGGCTGAGATCCGGCAATCGTCCAGCGCGGATTTGAACACCGATCTTCTTCTTGCGGACTCGTATCTTCAGAACGGCGAGCCTGCGAAGGCCGCTGAACTTCTCTCGCCGCGTGAAACCACGGATGCAGGCGACAAAGCGGTTGCGTACGTCCTCGGAACCGCTCTTATTCGGAGCGGCCAAGTTGAACACGGCCAGAAAGTGATCGAGCTTATTCTTCGCGACGGCGACTCCGCTGAGTCCCGCTTCCTGGTTGGCGTCACCATGTTCACAGCCGGAGATTATCCGGGTGCGGTGAGGCAATTGTCCGGTGCTCTGGCGCTCAATCCCGATCTCCCTTCATTGCATTCGTATTATGGGCAGGCGCTCCTTAATACCGGCGACCCGGATGGCGCTGCGAAGGCCTTCCGGGACGAACTAGCCCGCAATCCGAACGACTTCGATTCGAACTTGCGGCTCGGCGAGATCCTGCTACAGCGCCATTCGTTGGCAGAGGCGCAACCCTTGCTCGAAAAGGCTGCGGGCGAGCGCCCCCAATCGATCGAGGCCCACTCGGATCTCGCGAGCCTCGAACTGGCGCACCACAACTACACCCGCGCCGCGAAACTACTCGAATCGGTGATCCGCCAGTCGCCCGGCGCGCCAGGCCCGCACGAGCAGCTCGCGGAAGCTTACACAGGGCTGGGCCGCAAGACTGAAGCCGCCGGGCAACGGCAACTAGCCGCGAAGTTGCGAGCCTCCAGCAAACCCACAGACGATGCCGGTCCAAAAGCCGGCGAATCAGCGCCCGAATTTTCGTTACCCCGGCTTGGAACCGGCGAAACAACTTCTCTTGATGTATTCCGTTCGGGAAAACCGGCCGTCCTCGTGTTTGGAAGTTACACCTGTCCAAACTTCCGCCAGCAAGCGGCCGCTCTCAACGCCTTGGCGGCAAAGTATCACGCCGCGGTGCCGTTCCTTCTTATCTACATCCGCGAAGCTCACACTGGCGACACCTGGCAGAGTACGATCAACCAGCGCCAAGGCATCGACTGGCAACCCGCGAAGACGATGCCCGAGATGCAGGCCCACGCATCGTCCTGCGTCCGTAGGTTGAAGATGAACTTTCCAGCCGTGGTGGACAGCGTCGACGGTCAGGTGGAATCAAAATACTCCGCTTGGCCCAGCCGTCTCTTTGTTCTCGCGAAGGACGGGCGGATTCTCTACCGCACACGCCTCAGCGAACTCGACTTTCATCCGGCCGAGGTCGAGGCTTCCATCCACGCTGCAATCAAGTGACAGGCTACCCTAGAGGCTAATGGGACGCATTCGAATCCTCTCCGACGCCGTGGCCAATCAGATCGCGGCCGGCGAGGTGGTTGAGCGGCCCGCCGCGGTCGTCAAAGAATTACTCGAAAACTCGCTCGATGCAGGCGCGACGGACCTGCGGATCGATATCGAAAGCGGTGGCCGGCGTCTGATTCGAATCACCGACAACGGTTCCGGAATGCTCCGCGACGACGCCCTGCTGGCCTTTGAAAGGCACGCAACCAGCAAGCTCAGCGATGTGAAAGACCTTGAAGCAATCGCCACGCTCGGTTTTCGTGGTGAGGCGCTTCCGTCCATCGCCTCTGTGTCGCGGCTCACGCTCGAGACGCGCAGCCCTGACGAAACCACCGGGACCACCATCGAAATTGCCGGCGGCAAACTTCTGCGATGCGAAGAATCGGCCCTGGCGAAAGGGACGGTCATCACCGTGCGCGACCTTTTCTTCAACGTGCCCGCCCGCAAGAAATTTCTGCGCTCCGAGCAGACCGAGATCGCCCACATCGCGCAACTCGTCACGCACTATAGCCTGGCGCATCCCGACAAGAGCTTCCAGTTGACGCACGGCGGCGCCGAACTTCTTGACGTGACGCCGGTGGCCCAGCTTCGCGATCGCGTGTACCAGGTCTTCGGCTCGAACATCCTCGACGAGTTAATCGAGCTCGAATATCAAGAACGGGAAATCAGCATCGTCGCTTCGGCCGAGGACCCCGACCCCGTCGAGCGCGTCTTCGCACTGCGTGGTTTCGTCTCCCGGCCGCAAATGCAGAAGATGAATCGGAATTCGATTTTTCTATTCGTCAACGGGCGTCTGATCCGCGACCGCGTAGTGCTGCACGCACTCTCCGCCGCCTATCACAACCTGATGCCGCCCGCCTGTTATCCCTTCGCGCTGCTCTTTCTCGACTGCGATTGCGAAGAAGTCGATGTGAACGTACATCCATCAAAAACGGAGGTGCGATTCCGTCACAGCTCGGTGGTTCACGATTTCATACGCGACTCGATCCGCGAATCGCTCATCGCCAGCCGCCCGGCATCCAGCGTGCCGCTGCCAGTGGCGCCCCAGCCTGGCGCACGCCTGCCCTACTCGGAGTTCACTCAACAAATTGAAGACTACCGCGCACGGGAGCAGGTCGTCGCGAGGGACGAACCCGGAACTGCGCTCCCGGAACTCGCCCTCCGCGCGCAAGCCGGTCCTGCGCCCCGCTTCGATTTCACCGGGAGCGAACCGGTCCAAGTTCAACAGAGCACCGCGCCCGTTCGATTCCGCATCCCCGACTCGCACGGCTCGTTTCCAGTAGAAAGCTACGCGGACACGCCGCCGAGCATGCTTACTCTGAGCGACCTCCGCCCGCTCGGTCAGATCCACGACAGTTTCATCATCGCCGCGAGCCGCGATGGCCTCTGGATCATCGACCAGCACGTGGCTCACGAACGAATCTTATTTGAGAGGGTGCTGAAGCAGCGAGCCACCGGGAAGACCGAAAGCCAACAGTTGCTGATGCCCTTATTAATTGAGCTGACGGCCGGGCAACAGCTCCAGTACGCGCGCATCGCAGACGAGTTGAACGCGTCGGGATTCGAAACAGAACCCTTCGGCAACCGAACCATCGCTGTGAAAGCCGCACCTGCCGCCATCGGACCGGGTGACATCGAAAAGTTAGTGGCGGAAGTACTCGAAATCGGCGAAGGCGAAATCCGTAGCCTCTCGCTCGACGACCTCCGCCGCGGAATCGCTGCCACCATCGCCTGCCGCGCCGCTATCAAGATCAACATGAAGCTCGATCAGACAAAAATGGACTGGTTGCTAGCCGCTCTAGCCGCCACTGATTACCCGATGAGCTGCCCTCACGGCCGTCCCATTGCGCTGCGTTATTCCACGCGCGACATCCTCAAAGGCTTCCACCGGATCTAGGTCGGAGGCGTTACTGCTCCGCCCAATACCCTTTCCGTGCCAGAATCACGGCCTTTGGATACCGTAGCCGGGCCGCCGGTGAAAGCTCCACCCGCACTCGCCTGTATCCGCTCGCCCCTTCCGGTTTCTTATATTGCAGGCTGTACCGTGTTCGAATCCTGCCGATCATTTCGCGAAACACCTGCCCCGTGTTCGTCGCCTTCACGGCCTCGCCGCCTGTCACTTCGGCAATCGAGAACACATCCGGCGGTGTGTAGTCCGGGTTGGTGTAATGGCCGGGTGTGGGTGGCTCCGGACGCGCGGCCCGCCCAACAACCATGGCGTTCAGCACGATGTTCGCGTCATCGAAGCTACGGATCACTGGCTCGTCCGGACTCTGGAAATTCAGGCCGAGATTGTCCGTCAGAATCAAGACCGAACGGCGGGCCGATTGGCTTGCCTTCACAAACTTCGCGGCATCCAGCAGCGCATTGTTGATCTCCGTTGTACTGCCGACGCTGTCGTCGTGTATGGCGTCCTTGAGATCGTCGACCACCTTATCCAAGTTATCGGTGAAATCAAGCCGTGCCCTGCGTTTCCGCGCAAAGACCATGACACCCACGCGGTCACCCTGCTTCAAATGCCATAAAGCAGCGCGCGCCACCGAGCCCATTTCCGCTATGTACTGCTGCATGCTCCCGCTCACATCGAGCAATAAGAGCAACGACAGCGGCTCCGTTCCGAAATTGAAATACAGAATCGGTTGCTGCTGGTTTTCATCGTAAACAATGAAGTCCTGCTGGGTCAGATCCTTCACGATGTCGGTGCCGTTCAGAACCAGCACGTCTAGGGGTACGTTCGACACACCGGATTTAAATGTGACGATTGGCGTGTCGTCCGCGAAACCCGGCCAGGCCAGAGCCAATAATAGGAGAAGCGTCCACATGAAATACATCGTAGCCGGTACAGCGGGCCACATCGACCACGGGAAAACGGCCTTAGTGCGCGCGCTGACCGGTATCGACACAGATCGCCTCGAAGAAGAGAAACGCCGCGGCATTTCCATCGACCTCGGTTTCGCGCATCTCGAGCTTTCCCCGGAGTTACACATCGCTTTTATAGACGTTCCAGGACATGAAAAGTTCATCAAGAATATGTTGGCCGGCGTCGGGGGCATCGATTTTGTCTTATTTATCATCGCTGCAGACGAGTCCATTAAACCGCAGACACGTGAACATTTCGAAATCTGCCGCCTCTTGAACATCAAGAAAGGAATCTTAGTACTAACGAAAGCAGATCTGGTGGACGGGGAAATCCTCGATCTGGTCCGCCTTGAAGTGGCCGAATTCGTGAAAGGATCGTTCCTGGAAAATGCACCGGTTATCCCCGTGAGTGCGGTGACCGGCGCGGGTCTCGACACGCTTCGCGACGCGTTGAAAGACCTTGCCGCGGGTGTAACGCCAAAGGACAATGCGGCGTTTTTTCGCCTCCCGATCGATCGGTCTTTCGTCATTAAGGGCTTCGGGACCGTCGTGACCGGAACATTGATTTCCGGAACTGTTTCGCCTGAGCAGGAAGTCGAATTGCATCCGGCGTCGCGAAGTTTGCGCATCCGGGGTGTGGAAGTACACGGCAAGCCAGCCAAAATTGCGCGCGCCGGGCAGCGGACGGCGCTCAATCTCGCCGGAATCGAACACACGGACTTGCATCGCGGTATGGTGCTGACGGAATCGGGGAGGTTCCGCACTACGCAAGTGGTCGACTGCTCGTTCGAACTGCTCGCGTCCGCGAAGCGCCTGAAGCATGGGGCGCCGGTCCACTTTCATTCCGGAACCGCGGAAGTTGAGGCCGAGATCCGTACACTCGATCGCAGCGCCGCCTTCCAGCCGGGTGTGCGCACCTACGCTCGAATCAAGTTCCGCGAGCCCATCTTGCTGTTGCCCGGCGACCGATTCATTGTTCGGATGTTCTCACCGGTTGTCACCATCGGCGGAGGCGTGGTGGTGGATATCGTTCCGCCAAGGCGGTCTGGTATCGAACGCGCACGGACATTGGCCGAATCGCCTTTCGAGGAAAAGATCGCCCTTTTTATCCGCGAATCGAAGGGTGGCCTTAGTACGTCGGATCTGATCGCGCGAACAGGGATGCTGGCGGCAACGATCGAAAAAGCGGCGCGCGCGATTGCCGCGGAGCCCGTGCCCGGCTGGTTTGTCGACCGCGCATGGCAAAACGAAACGCTTACGCATTGGAAAACACTGCTCGGCGAACATCATAAGAAACACCCTTTGGCAGCGGGTTTACCGAAAGAGGAATTGCGAAGCCGGGAGGCTCCTGGTCTTCCAGCAGCGGTATTCGATGCGTTGCTCGGAGCCGACAAGCAGATTTCAGTCACCGGCGATATCGTTCACCTCTCCACGCATCGAGTGGCGCTAAAGCAGGACGAAGAGGACGCTCTAGCCAAGATTGAAGCGGCCTTCGAGAACGCCGGACTCGCTGTTCCGGGTATGGATGAAGTGCTGGCTTCATCTGGAGTAGAGTTGGCTCGCGCCCGCAACCTTCTGCAAATTCTTTTGCGCGGCAAGAAACTCCTCAAGATCGGCGACGGCCTGGTTTTTCATCAAACGGCTCTGGCCAAGCTGAAGGAACTCCTCGAGGCGCACAAGGGCGAGCGATTCGCCGTGCCGGCCTTCAAAGACTGGACAGGAATAAGCCGGAAGTATGCGATCCCGCTCCTCGAGTACCTGGACCGCGAGCACATCACCCGCCGCGAAGGCGATTCGCGTGTGGTTCTCTAGCCCGCAAAGGGCCGGTCGCGGCGCTAAATATACGTAATAACGGTCCCGTCCGTGCCCGCGACCCAGGCTCCGTCTTGCGGGCTAGCCCGGATTTCTCACAGACCCTCTAGCAAAAAGCCGTCCTTCATGGCATAACTGAGTTTCCACACAGCAGTTAGAGCCAAAGAAAGGACGGCCTTCGCTATGACAGAGTGTAACCAATCCAGCTTCGGATTTGAAGCCTGCGGATCGCGGGAGATCGTTGCCCGTTTTGACGGGGGCACGATCAGTTCCGATGGAGGGGCGTTCTTGTTGCGCCAGACAGACCAGCGGCTGAATCTGCTGCCGCGGCTGGCGGAGTGTTTTCTCGACGGCAGGAATCAGAAGCTGGTGGAGCACTCCGTTCTGGAGATGCTTTCCCAAAGGGTCTACGGTCTGGCGCTAGGCTATGAAGACATCAACGATCACGAGCAACTGCGGTTCGATCCGGTCTTCGGCATCCTGGCGGGCCGGGATGATTTGGAGAAACCGCTGGCGGGCAAGAGCACGTTGAACCGGATGGAATTGAGCACCAGCACCAAGGACCGGTACAAGAAAATCATTTTTTGGAAAGATTGGTTGGATGAGCTACTGGTGAAGGTGTTCCTGGAGTCGCACCAGGACGCTCCGGCCGAGATCATTCTGGACGTGGACACCACTGACCTGCCGTTGCACGGTAAACAGGAAGGACGGTTCTTCCACGGCTACTACGACAACTATTGTTATCTGCCGCTCTACATCTTTTGCGGAGAACATGTTCTGTGCGCGCGATTGCGAGAAGCCAATCACGACGCCGCATTCGGCAGCCTGCAGGAAATACGAAGAATCGTAGAGCAGATTCGGGCGGCCTGGCCGGAAGTGAACATCATCCTGCGCGGGGACTCCGGCTTCTGCCGTAACGAATTGATGAGTTGGTGCGAAAACAATGGTGTGAAGTTTGTGTTCGGACTGGCGCGCAATCAGAGGCTGCGAAAGATCATCGGGGCTCAGATGCAGCTAGCCACCCAGCAGTGGAACCAGACCGGCAAGCCAGCACGGGTCTTCAGCGAGTTCCAATACAAGACCAAGAAGAAGGCGAACAAAGGCGGCTGGGACGGCGAGCGTCGCGTAGTGGCCAAAGCGGAACATATCGACGGGAAAGAGAATCCACGCTTCATAGTGACCTCTTTGGGGAGCGAGGAATGGGCGGCCCAGGCTTTGTACGAACAACTCTATTGCGCACGCGGCGAGATGGAGAACCGCATCAAAGAGCAGTTCAGTTTGTTCGCCGGCCGCGTGAGCACCGAGACGATGCGGGCCAACCAGATGCGGCTGTACCTGTCCACCATGGCCTACGTTTTGGTGAGCGGGTTACGGCGCCTGGGGCTGAAAGGGACGGAACTGGCAGAAGCGCAGGTATCGACCATTCGCACGAAGCTGTTGAGAATCGGCGCGCAGATTCGGGTGACAGTGCGTAAGGTTTGGGTATCGATGGCTTCCAGTTATCCCTGGCAGGATCTTTATCAGCAGGTGTGGACGAACCTGCGCTGCTAAAACCGAACAGCTCCACCTCAAGTCACACTTCAAGGTCCAGTCCACGCCAGAGGCAGTGCGGAGCCGTGCTTGCAATCGACTTTGGGACGGACGAAAAGATCTCTCCGACCGTTTTATGCCCCTTGTCAAGCCGACTCAGCTCGGCAATCCCATTCCAGAGAGGCGGGTTGATCATGGCCCCTGGAAAACCGAGTCTTGTCTGGCCTTTTCGCGTCACCACCGAAGGTGTGTGAGATATGCGGGCTAGTCATTCAGAGGAGTTCGGTTTCTATCTCGAAAAGCCGGTTGTATTTGGCCAGCCGTTCGGATCGGGTAATGGACCCAACTTTGATTTGTCCCGCGCCGGACGCCACGGCAAGATCGGCCAGGAAGTCGTCTTCCGTCTCGCCCGAACGAGCCGATATCACGGCGTTGTATCCGGCCTCTCGCGCACGGTCGATCACTGCGAAGGTTTCAGTCAGCGTGCCAATCTGATTCATCTTCACGAGCACGGCGTTAGCCGTTCCGGTCTCGATGCCACGATTCAGACGCACCAGGTTGGTGGTAAAAAAATCGTCGCCGACGATCTGAATTTTGCTTCCCAGCTTCGCCGTGAGCGTGCGCCAACCCTCCCAATCGTCCTGATCGAGTGGATCTTCAATTGAGGTGACTGGATAGCGGCTGCACCACTCGGCGAAAAGGTTCGCCATGCCGTCGGCATCCAACCGGCGATTCTCGGAAGCGAGCAGGTATTCGCCGCTATTGTAAAAATGCGACGCCGCAACGTCGAGCGCGATTGAGCAATCGTGACCAGTTCGATCGATGGCAGCGGTCAGAATCGCTAACGCCCGCTCGTTAGACTCCAACTTTGGACCCCACCCTCCTTCGTCGGCAACGCCGGTTAGTTCGTAGCTATGCTGGTCGAGAATTTGGCGAACCGCGCGGTGAATATCGACAATCGCTTCGATCTGTTTTCTGATGCCGTCAACGTGGCGCGGGACTGCGAGGAAGTCCTGAAACTCTACATTCCCTCCAGCGTGCAGCCCGCCGGAAAGAATGTTGACCATGGGCAGTACCATACACGGCGTCCGAGTCCCTGCAAGATATTTCCACAGCGGTATGCCAGCCTCGATCGCAGCCACGCGCGCGACCGCGCAGGAGACGGCGAGTATCGCGTTCGCGCCAAGATTGGATTTGTCCGGTGTGCCGTCGAGTTCGATCAGGCGTTCATCGAGCGCTTTTTGATCGTCGGCACGCATGCCGTTAACCGCCGGAGCGATGATTTTGTCGACATTCCCGACAGCTTTCAGCACTCCCTTGCCGTGATAGCGCCCGGGATCACCATCGCGCAGTTCGAGGGCCTCGTGACGGCCAGTGGATGCGCCGGACGGAGCGTGTGCCTTAGCCTTTACTCCGCTCGATAGTTCGCAGCTCGCGGCAATCGTCGGGTTACCCCGCGAATCAAGAATTTCCCAGGCTCGAACCGCGGAAATCCTGACGCTCACAGCGGTCCTCCGAAAAACGTCGGTGACGTATGCAGGGGGATGCAGAATCAAGTTCCGAGCAACCTTCCGGATGCGTTCCTTCAGCGTTGCGCCGGTGATGTACTCAACGGGCGACTTTCCATCCATCCGCGCCAATAACAACAGTGGTAGGTGTTGCAGAGTAGCAGCCTCCAGCCATTCGTTCTCATTCGGCAAAATCGCGTTGAGCACGTTCCAATAGTGTTCCGCCAGCGCCAGATAACCCTCGGCGAAATCCGGTTTGTAAAACGATTTGAGCAGCAGATGATTGAGCAGGAAAGCAGTATCGAACGCCGGGTCCCCAAAGTGGATTACCTCAAAATCGATGGCCATGACGCAATCGCCGTGGACCATCATATTCTTCGGACTCCAATCGCCATGCACCAGGCATCGACGCTCCGAGCGGCATCGGGAAAGCGCGGCGTCGAAATAGGTTTTGAGATCGGAATGGCGCGCGGCGGTGAATTCGTAATAGGCGTTGAGCCGAAGTTGCTCGAACGCGGTCAGATCGCCGAAAACCGCTTCCCACTCCGGCGACTCCCAGCTTAGCGTCATGATGGAACCGTGAATGCGGGCGATGGTTTCGGCGACCGTCGTCGACAAATCTCCTTCCAGCAACTGCGATTTCCAATTAACCGCTCCGGCGGGCGCGGCAGTCATCGCGAAAACGAAGTTTTCGCGATCTTCGAATAGGACTTCCGGGACGCTCCCTTGAGGCAGCAGAGGGGAGAGACGGCGCATCACATCGGCCTCGCGAAACACGCGCTCGCGGTCAGAGAACCAATCTTCTTCTACGCGCAGTTTCGGCAACGACTGCTTCAGAACAAATCGCTGATCCGGCGTTTCTATGAGGACGACGTGATTGCTGACACCGCCGCCGAGCGACGTTGCCCGAATCAATTCTGGTTTGAGGTGAAAGCGGCCGGCAATGTAAGTGGTAGCCTGTTGTTCATCCAGTTCGCGTATCAACGCCTATTGTCTAATAAAACTGAGCTGACTGAACAAATCTTTTGCCTAAGCTTGCCCTGGCTCGCAGCCGATCACATCGTCACAGTTCACCAGCCCCTAAATGTAGTACATTAGTGCTTCTTTCGGTTGCCCCAATTCTTTGGTTTCGTCGATCTTGCGGCACACTTCTTCAAGCGTAGTCCGGTCCAGTATAGCGGCAGTCGCATCCCGCACTTGCTTCATGACGAGCCGCGTTTCACAGGTCGCGACATCGGCGCATTCATCGCATTTTCGGAATGCCGTTTCGCTCGCACAAGGCAGCGGTGCAAGCGGACCGTCGATCATACGTACGACTGACCCAATCGTAATGCGGTTCGGAGGAACGCTCAACGCGTAGCCGCCGCCTTTACCTTTCTTACTCGCCACAATGCCGCGATTTCGCAGCTCCAACAGGATTGCCTCGAGGAACTTCTGTGGAATCAATTCCTGCTTGGCCAAAGTGGAGATGAGTACGGGCCCTTCTCCATAGCGCCGCGTCAGCGCGTATAGTGCGCGAAGTCCATACTTCGCCTTTTTGGAGAGCGTCTTCAACCCGGGATGAGCCTCGACTTCAGATTAACACCGAGTCAAGGGCGTGAAATCTGCATGCGCATCCCGTAGCGGGTACGAAGCGTGATCTGAGCCAGATACTCGACCCGCTGATCCGGCGACAGACTCAGCTTCCACTTCTGCGCGATGGTGGCGAGGATCAGGATTCCTTCGGTCCAGGCAAACCGTTCGCCAATGCAAATCCGAGCGCCCGCGCCAAAAGGAAAATACGAGTACTTCGGGCGTGTTTCTCTGGCCTCGGGCGTCCACCGCTGCGGATCGAAGCGTTCCGGATCAGGGAAATAGTCAGGATTCCGATGCATCACATAAGGACTAAACAGACAGAGCGTTCCCTTGGCAATGGGGAATTCGTCCACTTCGTGCGCCTCCACAGTGAGCCGGCTGATACCCCAAGCCGGAGGATAGAGCCGCATCGACTCGGCCAATACCATCTCCGTGTAAGGGAGACGAGGCAGATCGTCGAAGACGGGCATCCGGCCGCTTAACACTGTCTCCAATTCCTCCCAAAGTTTCGCGGCAACCTGCGGGTGTTGGGACAGCAAATACCAGGTCCATGTAAGCGCGACGGCGGTCGTCTCATGCCCAGCCAGGAAGAGGGTCATCGCTTCGTCGCGCAACTGCTTGTCGTTCATCCGGGTGCCATCGCCCTGTTCGTCCGCCGCTATCATCAACATGGAAAGCAGATCGCCCGCATCTTTGCCGGACTCCCGATGCTCTTGAATAATGCCGTAGATGACGGCATTGAGTTGCTTCAGCGCCCGGTTGAATCGGCGCATCGCCGGAAGCGGCAAATGTTGGAGAAACGATGTGCCAGGTACCAGCATCAGATCGAAAAGACCAAGCACGTCGGTGAGCGCCTGTCCAACCTCGGAGGCCTCGGATTCCACATCCGCACTGAAAAGTGTCTTGGCAACCACGGCCAGAGTCAGACGCATCATCTCCTGGGACATGTCCCGCGTTTCTCCGTCGTGCCAACGGGACGCCGCACGGTCCGCATACTCCGCCATCACCTGCGAATAGGCTTTCAAACGCTCGCGATGAAACGCCGGCTGCGCCAGGCGGCGTTGACGAAGATGAAACTTGCCCTCATTCGTCAAAAGCCCCTCGCCAAGCAGAATTTTGGCCCGCTGCAAGAACCGGCTCTTGGTGAATTTGTGGGCGTTGGTGATCAGCAGGTCCTGGATGTGCGCCGGCCGGTTGAGCAGGATCGCCCTCTGAGGGCCGAGCCGGAAGTAAACAACGTCGCCATACTCACGGGCAAGCTTCAGCAATGTGCCAGGAGGGTCCCGCCGGAAGACGGGCAAAAACCCAAGCAAAGACCGCGACTTGGGTCCTGGAAGCGTATTACTTCTTTTTTCCGAGTGGATCACGCGATGTCAACGTGAGCTGTTCACGGTCGAAAGTAAGTCCCATGAAAGCGAGACACATTTCGTCCTGAGTTCCCTCGCCCCACGTTACCACTTTCAGCGGATCGTTCGGATTTTTTGGGTTATCGGCTGTGTTATCGAACTCGCAGGTCAACTTGACCGTGGTCCCAGCCGGAAGCGCCACGGGCGTTTTGTACGTGTAGAAGCCTTGCCAGTTAAAATCCCAGTCGTCGATATAGACCATGTCGGACGACTGATCGCCTTGCGTCGCCGTCACGCGAATCTTGCGTCCGAGCAGATGCATGTGGGGGACGATTTGGACGGCGTGAGCGTCGAGGAAAAACGGCACCGTGAACGAATCGGTCACGTGATAATCGGAATCGCCCGGAGGAATCTGGAACGTCGTATTCACCAGCGGGAAATAGCGCATCCGCTGCTGGATCGGCGTTTTGGCGAAATATAGTCCGATCTGCGTCTGGTCCGGGCCGGGACGTCCATTGGGAAAATAATGAACTTGCATCACGATCCGTGAATCCTTCGTGAGCAGCATTCCAACACCATCGGGCAGCGGCTGCACTCGGCTTCCAGGGACCCAGCCTCCCAGACTCGCGGTCAAATTCAGTGCGGCAATCAGATTGCCGCTGCCGAATAAATCGAATCCGGGGCCGCCATAGCAGTCATACCCTGGATTTCCATCCTGGCCGTCGAGCTTGCCGGACGCCCCGGTCTGATCCACATAGAGGATGACGTGATGCACAATCTGCTTGTTTCCTGGAAGCACCTGGACTCCGGTGACCCATTGATCCGCTGTAAGACCCGTAGGAATAACGAAGCAGCGGTAGGTGTCCTGCTTGCGCGGAACGGTGAACACTTGAGCCATCTGGAGAACCAGATCCGGATCGCCCAATTGCCAGACACCTGTGTCCGGAAGTGGCGCAGGCATGCTCGCGGGATCACCCTGCGGAATGCCGGCTGCGACCCAATCGAGTATGGTCTGGCGCTCGGGGTCGGTGAGTCCGTAATCGCCGCGGAAATCACCGTGGCCGGGAACCGGCTTCCAGGGCGGCATGATCTTCTGACTCACTACCCGTTGGATATCGTCCGACCACGTGCTGGCATCGTCGTAGGTCATCAAAGGAAACGGCGCGATATCGCCGGGGCGGTGGCAGCCCTGGCACTTCGCCTGCATGATTGGCGCTACGTCGCTGGAAAAGGTTGGCTGCGCTAAGAGACCGATGCCCGCACTGGACAACATGACTATGAGTGCGAGAGGGCGCATGGCGGCGTCCATTTATCTTAGCAGCGGCTAACCGCGGCGTAACGTGACAATTGCCTGCGCTTCCGCCGACCGGCCTTCGCCCACCGGGCCGACCTTCTCGGCCGTTTTGAATTTCACCGAGACACGATCCAGTTCCACGGCAAGAATCGCGGCGATGTTTTCCCGCATCGCCTGGCGGTAATCCTTCAGTTTTGGACGTTCGAGAATCACCGTCGAATCGACGTTTTCCACATCAAAGCCCTTGGCGGCGGCAAGTGACTTAGCGTGCTCGAGAAAGCGCGCGCTATCGGCTCCCTTCCAGCGTGGGTCCGTATCAGGAAAATGCATGCCGATGTCGCCCAGCGCCGCCGCTCCCAGAAGCGCGTCTGTGATGGCGTGCAGTAGAACATCGGCGTCAGAGTGGCCTTCCAGCCCAAAATCTGACGGGACGGTGATTCCGCCGATGATTAGCGGGCGCCCTGCGACGATGCGATGGTTGTCCCAGCCAATACCTGTCCGATACTCGCTCAAGACGCCTTGCGCCCCGCGATTTCAAACGTCAGGAAGAGCCTCGCGAGTTCCATGTCGGTTGGCCGTGTGATCTTGATATTCCGATCGCTTCCGGGTACCACTGTGACATCGACTTGCTCCAGACGTTCGACGAGGCTCGACTCGTCGGTACCGATGAAGCCGTCCTCGCGCGCCTTGGCGAACCCCTGCTTCAGTAGATCGTAGCGGAACACCTGGGGCGTCTGCGTAAGAATGAGACGTTCGCGCGACAGAGTCTGGCGGATCTTGCTGAGGTGAACGAGTTTCACGGTATCCACGGGAACAATGCCGACAATAGCGGCGCCTGTTTCAGCCGCTTGCGTGATTACTTTTTCGATAATCGACTGATCGATGAAGGGGCGAACCGCATCGTGGACGGCCACCAGATCTGTGTCCGAAGCCAGGCTGGCGAGCGCGTTCTCTACCGATTCCTGACGAGTTTCACCGCCCGCGACGAAGCGGATCGGTTTGGTCTGCGCTTCTTTCTCCAGCAGACTCTGCGCCCATTCCATATCTTCGGCCCGCAATGCGATGACAATCTCCGTAACCAGGGGCGAAGCGGCGAATTTCCGAACGGTGTGAACCAGAATCGGCTGACCGTCGAGCAGCATAAACTGCTTCCGGCTAGTGCCGGCCTTTTCCGGCGGAGTCCGGCCCATGCGGGTACCGAGACCGGCCGCGGGAAGTATTACGGATACTTTCATAGTCGGATTTTTAGTTTAGCGCACGGGGAAGGACAAAGGTGTTAGGCAACTGTTAGATGCCGTCGCCGACGCCACGCAGTTCGTCGCCCGTACCACCACGGATAACACCGCGATCGACCAGCATCCGGATAATCTGCGCCGCGGCCGCTTCGTCTTTTGGTGAGAGCTGTTGCGGGTCGACTTCAATGAAGCGATCGGCACCCACTAGTTTCAGGGCTCGGTCGCGCTCGGCCGGTTCGGTCGACCCCAGGCTGCAGATGGTAATCAGTCCTGCAGCGTTGGACATCTGGGCGAGCTCAGGCAGCATCTGGCTCTCGACCTCGTCCGATAGGACATGGACCAGGCAGCCGCGATCGAACAACTCGCGCTCCACACGATACGCCACGTCGAGCCGCGCCGTCATCCAGATCGTCGCCGAATGGTGTCCCGAGCGTGCGAAGCGTTCGCCCGGCATGACTCTGCTGTGCTCGAAATCGAAGCCGAGCGCCGTTTCCGGCTTGGCGCGTTCCTGGGTCGCGGTGCGTTCCGAGATCATCCCGGCGGCAACCGTGACGTTGTTCACCGGATCGATCAAAATGAACGAACCGGTGATGCGGTTTTGCCGGTATGCATCGAAGAATAGCGGCCTGTGCGTCTCGAGCACCACAGCCCCGATCTCGTTCAATTGGAGTTCGGTGGCCGGCAGTTTGTCGAGAGTGTTGACGTCAATCTTGTGTGTGATCGACTTTACGACGGCTTTCACCTGCTGCGAAGTGTGCTTCAACAGATAAGGCTTCTCGATCTCGAGCGGATCGATGTGCATCCAGACCACGCGGGCCTCGATGCGCCGCGAGACATGCGGCATGGCCAGCGGCGGCGCCAGCATGTCTCCACGGCTGATGTCGATTTCATCTTCGAGACACAGCGTGACCGACATCGGCGAGAACGCCTCCGTCAGATCGCCGTCGAACGAGGCGATGCTCTTAACCCGCGTCGTTCGGCCCGAGGGCAGCACCATCACTGGATCGCCCGGACGAACCATGCCGGAAGCGATCAGGCCGGCGTATCCACGAAAATCGAGCGTTGGGCGGATCACATACTGTACGGGGAATCGGAAAGCGGCCGCGACGGAACCCAATTCGAGCGGAACTTCCTCGAGGTAGGAAAGCAGGCTCGGACCCTTGTACCAGGGCATCCGCGGACTGCGTGTCACCACGTTGTCGCCTTCCAGCGCGCTAAGTGGAATGAACTCCAGGTGCGGAATCCGAAGATCGCGCGCGAAGTTTTGAAAATCGTCGCAAATGCGTTCGAAAACTTCTTCGCTGTACTCCACCAGGTCCATCTTGTTGATGGCAATTACTACCTGCGGAATACCAAGTAATGACGCGATGTAAGCGTGGCGCCTGGATTGCGGCAGTACGCCTTTCCGCGCGTCCACCAGCACGATCGCCAGTTCCGCCGTCGATGCACCCGTGGCCATGTTGCGGGTGTATTGTTCGTGGCCGGGCGTGTCGGCGATGATGAACTTCCGTTTTGGCGTGGCGAAATACCGGTACGCCACATCAATGGTGATACCCTGCTCGCGCTCGGCGCGAAGGCCGTCGGTGAGCAGCGAGAAATCGATCGGCCCGGCCGACCGGTTCACCGAAGCCTTCTTCACCGATGCGAGCTGATCTTCGTAGACGCCCTTGGAATCGTAGAGGAGCCGGCCGATCAACGTCGACTTGCCGTCGTCCACGCTACCTGCGGTGGTGAAGCGGAGGAGCTCTTTCGATTCCTCCTGCGCGAGAAACGTTTCGATATCCTGGTGGACTTCCACCGCGCTCATCAAAAGTATCCCTCGCGTTTCTTGATTTCCATGGACCCTTCCTGGTCGTGATCGATAATCCGGTTTTCGCGCTCAGATTTCCGCGCCAGGAAGAGCTCTTCGATGATCTTAGGTACCGTATCCGCTTCCGAGCGCATTGCACCGGTACACGGCGTGCATCCAAGCGATCGCATGCGGCACATCACCATCTGGGGCTTCTCACCGGGCATCATCGGGGGATTGTGCTCCGTCGGTATCAACGAATCTCCGCGCACCAGCACCTCACGCAGCTTGGCGAAGTACAGCGGCACAATCGGGATGCTCTCCACGTGAATATACTGCCAGACGTCAAGCTCTGTCCAGTTGGAAAGCGGGAAGACGCGGATCGTTTCGCCTTTGTTGATGCGGGCGTTATACAAACTCCACAACTCCGGGCGTTGATTCTTGGGGTCCCATTGGCCGTACTGATCGCGGAACGAGTAGATGCGTTCCTTGGCGCGGGATTTCTCTTCGTCCCGGCGCGCTCCGCCAAACGCCGCATCGAAGCCGCCTTCTTCGAGCGCATCCAGCAGTGAACGGGTCTTCAAAAAGCCGCAGCACTTCTGCGTGCCAATGCGGTAGGGGCTGGCTCCGTCGTCGACAGCCTTCTGGTTGATGTGGACGATCAAGTTCGCGCCGATTTCGGCCGTGTACCGGTCACGAAAGGCGATCATCTCGCCAAACTTGTAAGTCGTGTCCACGTGGAGTAGCGAGAACGGCAGCGGCGCAGGGAAAAAAGCCTTCTGCGCCAGGCGCAACATGACGGAAGAATCTTTGCCGATGGAATACAGCATGACGGGCCGCTCGAATTCCGCCACCACCTCCCGCATAATGTGGATGCTTTCGGCTTCTAGCGCGCGGAGGTGTGTAAGTGTACGGCGGTCCATGTTACTAATAATTGTTGCTTTCCTGATGGGGTTATTTCCAGTCTAGCACGCAATCGCGGTTAAGCCTATCGGGATTAGGAGCTTTGGAATGCGCACTGCCGTAATTTGGCTATGTTTCGCAAGTGCCGGCTTCGGCCAACTTCAGGACGTAACTGCCTCCAGAATAAAGGCACACGTGAAGTTTCTGTCCAGCGATCTGCTGGAAGGGCGCGGTGTTGGTACCCGCGGCGGCGATCTGGCGGCAGACTATATCGCGTCAATGTTTGCCGTTGCCGGCGCGCAACCGGCCGGTGAAAATGGCACGTATTTCCAGCAGGTTCCACTTGTCGGTGTGAAGACCGGGGCCGATTCCACGTTGTCGGTAACCGGGAAGGGCAAGCCTGTCGAGTTTAAGTGGCAGGATGAATGGGTCGGATCCACATTCCGGCAGCAACCCCGGCAGGACTTCGACGCCGAAATGGTATTTGTGGGTCACGGTATCGTCGCGCCCGAAGAGAACTGGAACGATTTCAAGGATGTGGATGTGCGGGGCAAGATCATTGTGCTGTTCACCAATGAACCGCAGCCCGGCAATCCTGAAGTCTTCAAGGGGAAGACACTCACATATTATGGGCGGTGGGTGTACAAGTACGAACAGGCGGCGCGCATGGGAGCCCTAGGCGCGTTGATCGTCCACACGACGCCGACCGCTGGTTACGGCTGGCAAGTAGTCCGCAATTCGTGGAGCAAGGAAGACCCCCAGGTGAAGGTGGAACCCAACCAATATGCGCTGGCGTTCGCGGGTTGGATGACCCAGGACGCGGGGGACAAGCTATTCGCGCTGACCGGCCACAGCGTGGATGAATTGCTGAAGGCGGCCGACTCGCGCGATTTCCGGCCTATCCCGCTTGGCCTTCATCTGCGTGGGCGTCTGAACGCGGCAATCCGGCAAATTCAAACGAAGAATGTGGTGGCCATGATTCCCGGCAGCGATCCGAAATTGAAGAACGAGTATGTGATGTACACGGCGCACTGGGATCACCTGGGCATCGGGGTAGCAGTCAATGGCGATACGATCTACAACGGCGCCATCGACAATGCGACCGGCTGCGGCATCATTCTGGAGATCGCACGCGCCTGGGGATCTCTGGAACAGAAGCCTCGGCGATCGGCGCTTTTCCTGGCCGTCACAGCGGAAGAGGCCGGCCTGCGCGGCGCGGAGTATTACGCCAAACGGCCGTTGTATCCGCTGGGCAAGACGGCGATCGATATCAATTACGACGCCCTATACCCGTGGGGCCGAACCAAAGACATCGAGGCTGCCGGAGCTGAGAGAACCACCGCGTGGTCCATGGTGCAAGAAGCGGCCAAGAGGTTCCAATACGAGATCACACCGGACGCGCGCCCTGAGCAAGGCAGCTACTACCGCTCCGACCAATTTATGCTGGCGCGAGGCGGCGTGCCTGCGATTGAAGTGAAAATGGGCTCGCAGTATTACGGAAAGTCATCCCAATATGGGACGGAAATGTTTCAGGAGTACAACACTCTGCACTATCATCAGCCCTCGGATCAGTTTCAGGAAGAGTGGGATTTCTCGGGGATTCAGCAAGCTGCCGGATTCGGAATGTTGTTGGGCCTGAACGTCGCCAATACGGAAATGATGCCGACCTGGAATGCAGGTGACGAATTCCTGCCCGCCCGAATCGCCAGCGGCGTAAAATAGTCGTGCATGCCGCTCCAAACCAGGATATTGATTGGCGCTTTACTCCTTAGTGGAGCGCTCTCCGCGCAGAAGACGCCGCAAATCCCTGATGACGTGATTTACGAACCGGATCAGGTGTATTCCAAGGCCCGGGACAATCTGGCCGTGGACATCGTGCGGCCGAAAAACGCCGCCGGCAAACTTCCTACGATTCTGATGGTCCATGGTGGCGGTTTCCGCGCCGGGACCCGTCAAAGTTACACGCCGCTAGCGATCAAACTGGCGGAGCACGGCTACGTTGCAGCTACTGCCAGCTATGGCCTGGCGCCGCAGAATCCTTTTCCAGCAGCGGTCTACGACGTGAAAGCGGCTGTGCGATTCCTCCGCGCGAACGCGGCGAAATACGGGATCGATCCGGATCGCATTGGAGCGATGGGCGGTTCGGCGGGCGGGCACTTAGTGCTCATGCTCGGTGTGACACAGGGCGTCGCGATGTTCGAAGGCGATGGCGGAAATAAGAATTTCTCCAGCAACGTGAAGTGCGTGGTGAACTACTACGGCCCATCGGATCTGACCAAATCATGCGGCAAGAGCGTCGACGCTTGTGAAGTGCTACCGCTATTCCTGGGTGGCGATGTCGATCATGAGCGCGCGAAGTACATTCTGGCGAGCCCGCTGAATTGGATCACGCCGGCAGCCGTACCGATTCTGACATTGCACGGGACGGTCGATCGCTATGTCAATTTCGAGCAGGCAGTATGGCTCACCGATCGCCTCAAACAAGTCGGCGTGGAGACGAAGCTAGTGCCTTTCGAAGGGGCCGATCACGGCCTGAAGGGCGAACCCGGCCAACAGGCGGACAAGCTAATGATGGAGTTCTTCGATCAGCACCTGAAAAACTAACCGTTGAGGAAGGAGACGAGTTTCGGAATCACCTGATCCGTCGCCTCTTCCATCAGCCAGTGGCCCGAGCCTTTGATCACAACCCCTTCGACGTTGTCAGCCACCAGGCGGCCCTGCTGAATCAAAAACTCGCCTGACGCTTTCTCGCCAGTAAGCACCAGCATCGGCATCGTTAGCTTGGTTTTGGCAAACTGCGCGAAGTCTTCGGCATCCTGCGCAAACGCACGGAATACCTCAAATCCCGCCCGCATCGCTCCTGGTTTCGCATACTCGTCCGCATAAAATTGGCGGTCGGCTTCGGACACCGAATGCTTCGGATCAGCGGCGAAATCGTTCCAGAAGTGCTCGAAATAAATGCGTTCGCGGCCCGCAACCAGCTTGAGCGGCGTCTCTCCGTAGAAGTGAAAGTGCCACAAATCCCTCAATAGCCATACGGTCTTCCATTCGCCGACGCCCGGAAGAAATGCGTCCATCAAGGCAATCCGTTCCACTTCAGTTGGATACTGTGAGGCGTAGGCGTAGGCGACCATGAGGCCAATATCATGACCTACGATCCGGCTGCGTTTGACCCCCAGCGCGGTCGCGAGCGCATGGACATCCTGAGCCATCGTCTTCTTGCCGTACCCGCTCTCAGGCTTTGCCGATTGACCAAACCCGCGCAGATCAGGGGCGATTACCGTGTGGTTCTTCGCCAGTTCGGCAATCAACGGGCGCCACATATGGCTGGTCTCGGCATAGCCGTGCATGAGGATCACCGGATCCCCGCTGCCTGCCGTCAGATAGTGCATTCGGATTCCGTTGACGTCCGCAAACCGGCTTTCAATCGTAAGCATTCAATGTCCCCCTAGTAAAATAAACCGATGGCGAAACTCTATTGCGGCACCTCCGGCTTCGCGTATCCAACATGGAAGCCGGACTTTTACCCCGCCAAACTTCCGGCGAAGAGCTTTCTTCACCACTATGCCACCCGTTTGAATGCCGTTGAAATTAACTACACATTCCGCCAGTTGCCGTCGGCGAAAACCTTGGAGAACTGGGTAACGGATACCGGGCCGGAATTTACATTCTGTGTGAAGGCCCACCAGCGCATCACACATATTCAGCGCTTGGCGCAGTCCGAATTTACCCAAGTCTTCTTCAAAGCGATCGACCCGTTACGCGCCGCGCGCCGTCTCGGGACGGTGCTGTTCCAGGCGCCGCCGAATCTGCAATGCGACGAGGCAAAGCTGGCGGCGTTTCTCGGCGATCTGCCCACCGATGTCCGATGTGCCTTCGAGTTTCGTCACAAATCGTGGTTTGCCGATCCCGTATACGAATTGTTGGAGAAGCACCACGCCGCGCTGTGTCTAGCCGAATCGGAGAAGCTGGTCGTGCCTCCAAAGATCACAGCGGACTTCGTCTATTTCCGCTTAAGAAAGACAGAATATTCCGTCGAAGAACGAACGGAGATCACGAGTAAAGTGCAGTCGCTGCTGGCTGACGGAAAAGATGCCTACGTCTTCTTCAAGCACGAAGACACGCCAGCCGGGGCGTTATACGCCGAGGAGTTGCTAGCTACCCTCCGCGCGCCGTCTTCTTCCGCTTAGCCGGAGTCTCGTTGATGGCAGTGACGTTCTGCGTCATCTCGGTCTCTGAAACCGGCGGTTTCTTCAATTGCGCGAGACTCTTTTTGAGTGCATCCATAATGTCGACCACAGGAGACATCTCCTGTGCCGGAGGAGGAGCCACCACTTTGTGGCCCTGAATTTTCGCATCGATCAACGCGCGCAGATTGTCGCGATAGGTGTCGGTGAATTTCTCAGCCTCGAACGGCGCGGCCAGACCTTCCAGAAGACTCATCGCCATTTCGAGCTCTTTTTCCTTGATAGTAGAAGTGTCGGTGCGGAATTCGTCCATCGCACGGACCTCATCGCGGTAATACATAGTATGCAGGACGATACCGTGCCGCCCCGGCCGGATCACAACCACATGTTCGCGATTGTGCATGGAGATCTTCGCCACGCTGACATACCCGCTCCGCCGCATCGCTTCGAACAGCAATGTATACGCCTTCTCACCGCCCTCGTCCGGCTCTACGTAATAAGAGCTCTCCAAATACACGCTATCGACCTCGGCGGCCTTCACAAATTCGAGAATCTCCATCACCTTCGCCGTCTTGGGAGCCATCTTTTTAATTTCTTCGTCCTCAATAACGACGTAGTGATCTTTCTCGTATTCGAAGCCCTTCACGATCTCGTTGCGGGGAATGGGTTTATCCTCAGCCTGGCAGAAGATAACCTGCTTCACGCGCGAATTGTCGGTTTTGTGAAGCTGATTGAAGCTGATGGTCTCGCCCCGGGCTGCGACCGTCAGCTTAACGGGGAGCGAAACCAATCCAAACGTAATGTGACCTTTCCAAACGCTCGACGCCATGCGAGGTCCTCCATCAAGTAGTATCCAACATTCTAACTCTCAAATGTTGCACCATCTTAGAGACGATATGGCACTCGAAGACTACGCCCGAAAACGCAAGTTCGCCAAGACCCCGGAACCGCCCCCCACACCGGCAGGCACCGCTGCCGGGAGCAATTTTTTCTGCGTTCAGCGCCACTTTGCGCGGCGGCTGCACTACGACTTCCGGCTTGAAATCGGGGGAGTGCTCAAATCGTGGGCCGTGCCACATGGGCCATCACTCGATCCCGCCACGAAGCAACTCGCCGTAATGGTAGAAGATCATCCATTCGACTACGGGACATTCGAAGGCAACATCCCGGCCGGCAACTATGGCGCGGGCAGTGTGATGTTGTGGGATACCGGAACCTACGAACTGCTGGGTGACAAGACCGTCGAAGAACAGATCGAGCGCGGCGACCTGAAGTTCCGCCTGCATGGCGAAAAGCTTACCGGCGAGTTTGCCATCGTCCGAATGAAGAACCGTGGCAAAGGCAACGAGTGGCTGCTACTCAAGAAGAAGGATGAGGCAGTCCAGCCGGGGTACGACATCGAGAATTTCGCCGAGAGCGTCTCCACCGGGCGCACTCAGGAAGAAATCGCGCAGGACATGCCCGCACGGAAGAAGCGGCGAGGTAAGTCGATCGATCTTTCCGAAGTTCCAGGCGCGATTGAAGCGGCCATGCCCCGCAATGTATCGCCCATGCTGGCGCAGATCGCCGAGAAACCTCCGCCCGGCCAGGGTTGGGTCTACGAAATCAAATGGGACGGCATCCGCGCGATCTGCTTTCTCGAAGACGGAAAGACGCGGATGGTTTCGCGCAAAGCGTTGGCGATGGACCGCCAGTATCCCGAACTGGGCGTACTGCCGCAATGCGTGAATGCGAAGACCGCAGTGCTCGATGGCGAGATCGCCGCGCTCGATGAGAATGGACGGCCCAGTTTCGCCAGGATTCAGCCGCGCATTATGGCCGCCGACCCGAATGCCATCGCGCATCTTTCGCGCTCGCGGCCCGTAACGTTCCTGCTCTTCGACCTGCTTTATCTGAACGGGTACGATCTGTGCCGCGCGCCCTTAGTCGAGCGCAAAAAATTGCTGCAGTCGATTCTGAAACCGAATGACTCGATTCGATTCTCGGAACATTTCGAGACCGATGGCGCAGCACTGCTCGAAGCGGTTCGCGCCCAGGGCTTAGAGGGAGTGATCGCCAAACGGGCGGACAGCACTTATCAAACCAGACGCAGCCGCGACTGGCTGAAGATCAAAGTTGTGCAGGAGGCCGATTTCGTCATCTGCGGCTACACAAAAGGCGAGCGTGATTTCTTCGGAGCGCTGGTGCTCGGCTTCTTCGATAAGAAAAAACTCGTCTGGGCAGGCAACGTAGGAACAGGATTCGATCGCAAGTTAATGGAAGCGATCTTTCACACGTTGCAGCCGCTCGAGACACCTAAGTCGCCATTCGCGACGAAGATCGCAATCCCGCAGGAAGTAACCTGGCTCCGGCCCGAAGTGGTCTGTACGGTCCGATACCAGATGATTACCGAAGATCGTCGTCTGCGCGCACCAGTGTTCGTCGGCTTGCGGCCCGACGTCTCAGCCTCAGACTGCGTGCTCGATGCGCCGGAGGAAGCTGCGCCCGCACGAGAGCCCTTGCTGGCGGGAACATCGGAGGAAGCAAACCTCACGGTAGATGGCCACAAGCTAAAGCTGACGCAC
This sequence comes from Bryobacteraceae bacterium, assembly GCA_963770345.1. GTDB lineage: Bacteria > Acidobacteriota > Terriglobia > Bryobacterales > Bryobacteraceae > CAVYPH01. The sequence continues at coordinate 574,336 of CAVYPH010000007.1, forward strand.
CTGAATAAGATTTTCTATCCCAAAGAAGGCTACACCAAGCGGGATCTGCTGAATTACTACGATGCCGTCGCCGATTTGTTGTTACCTCATCTGAAAGACCGGCCACTCTCACTGCGCCGTTATCCAAACGGCATCGCGGAAGAGGCATTTTTTCAGAAACGCGCCGACAAAGGCTTTCCGGACTGGATCCATACCGAGATGATCCCTGAGAAAGAAGGCGATGAGCCGCGGCCAATGGTAATCTGCAACGATCGCGCGACGCTGCTTTACCTCACCCACCTCGGCTGCATCGACGAGAACCCGTGGATGAGCCGGCTCGGCACGCTCGACCAGCCCGACTTCATGCTCATCGATCTCGACCCATACGAATGCACGTACGATCAGATCGTCGAAGCCGCCCAACTCGTCAGCCGGAAGCTGGATCAGATGGGGCTCGCCAGTTATCCGAAGACTACCGGCGGCGACGGCATGCACCTGTACGTCCCCATCGAACCGGTCTACAGCTACGAGCAGGTGCGGACATTCGCGGAAATCGTCGCGCGCATCGTGATCTCGGAGCGTGCGGACCTGTTCACCACACCTCGTGCCGTGGGAAAACGGCAACGCGGAAGGGTCTATTTCGATCATCTGCAGATTGGCCGAGGAAAGACAATTTCAGCACCTTATGTCCTACGGGCATACCCCGGCGCGCCGGTGGCCACACCGCTCGAATGGAGCGAAGTGAAACCGGGGCTGCTGCCGTCGCAATTCCACATCCGCAATGCAGTCGACCGTTTCATGCAAACAGGCGATCTATTTGCTCCGGTGCTCACCAACCGGCAGCGCCTGGAGCCGGCCATGAAGAAGCTCGAGTCTCTTATAAAGTAGTAGCCATGCAAATATAAAGTAGTAGCCATGCAAATGATCACGTTGAAGAACACCGGCCTCACGGTGTCGCGCGCCTGTTTCGGCACAATGACGTTTGGCGGTCAGGCCGACAAGACGGAATCCGCGCGAATGATCGACTACTGTTTCGATCGCGGAATCAATTTTCTGGACACCGCGAATGCATACAACAAGGGCGCATCCGAGGAAATACTGGGAGAAATTCTGAAGGGACGCCGGAATCGAGTAATTCTGGCCAGCAAGGTCCGCAACGCAATGGGACCCGCACCGGACGAAAGCGGACTATCCAGAAAGGCCGTTTTTCGCGCAATCGAAGACAGCCTCCGGAGGCTGCAGACCGATTATCTGGATATCTATTATCTTCACCTGCCCGACTACGCCGTGCCCATCGACGAAACGCTCGAAGCGATCGACAAGCTCCGGAAGGCCGGCAAGATTCGCAGCGTCGCGAGTTCCAACTACTCTGGCTGGCAAGTCGCCCAAATGTTCTGCATCTCCGAAAAAAAGGGTTATCAACCGCCCTACCTCAGCCAGCACATGTACAATCTCATGGCGCGCGGCATCGAGCAGGAATATCTGCCGATGTGCAAGGAGTTCGGCATTTCCTCCATCGTCTACAATCCACTCGCCGGCGGGATGCTCACCGGGAAACAACAACGTGAAGCCCCGCTTCCCGGCACACGGTTTGACAAAAATCAGATGTATCTCGACCGCTTCTGGCATCCCGACTTTTTTAACGCAGTCGATTCGCTCAAGCAAATCGCCGACGCGGCCAGCCGCTCCATGATCAGCCTCTCGCTCAACTGGCTTCTGCATCACACCCAGACGGATTGCGTCATTCTCGGCGCTTCGCGTCTCGAGCAGCTCCAGTCCAATTTACAAGCGATGGACGAAGGGCCGCTCACCGCGGACACGCTCAAGGCGTGCGACGAGGTCTGGGCGAAACTTCGCGGCGTGACTCCAAAGTACAATCGCTAGTGGTTCGCAGCGAGTGCGGATATGATGTATGCATGAAAATGACTCGGCGCGAGCTGATCTCGTCCAGTGTTTTGCCGGCAGCTCTTATGATGAACATCCCCGGATCGATAGCCAGTGCAAAGGGTAAAGATTTCCTGGTCTATGTAGGCACCTACACGAATAAGAATCGAAGCAAAGGAATCTACGCGTTCCGGTTCGACGCCGGAACCGGTAAGCTAGATCCGCTTGGACTCGTGGGCGAGATGGCAAATCCTTCCTTCGTCGCGATCCATTCCAACAATCGTTGGCTCTACGCAGTTTCGGAGATGGCGGACGGGCACGGCAAGACGACCGGCAGCGTCAGTTCCTTTTCTATCGACACAAAGAGTGGCAAACTCACGCTGCGAAACACTGTTGATTCCAAGGGCGACGGACCCTGCTTCGTCCGAACCGATCACACCGGAAAAAATGTGCTGGTGGCTAACTACAACAGCGGGAGCGCGGCTGTTCTGCCGATTAAGGAGGACGGTACTCTAGCGGAAGCGTCCGCCGTCGTGCAGGACCACGGGACCGGCGCAGATAAAGAGCGTCAGGAAGGTCCCCACGCGCATTCGTTCAACGTGTCGCCTGATAATCGATTCGCAGTTTGTTGCGATCTCGGAACCGACAAGGTGATGGTGTACCACTTCGATGCGGCGAAAGGTTCCCTCACGCCGAACGATCCGCCGTTTGCCTCGCTGAAGCCCGGTTCTGGACCCCGGCACTTCGATTTTCATCCTTCGGCGCGCTACGCCTACAGCATCAACGAACTTGCGTCTACCATAACGGCTTTCAATTACGACAAAGCTAAAGGAAGCTTGACGGAAATCCAGACGGTCTCTACGCTGCCGCCCGATTTCAAAGGCGAAAACACAACGGCGGATATTCACGCGCATCCATCGGGCAAGTTTCTTTATGGGTCGAACCGTGGGCACAATAGCATCGCTGTTTACTCCGTCGCGCCCGGCACAGGCAAACTGACTTACGTCGAAAACACCTCGACCCAAGGCGGCGTGCCGCGCAGCTTTGGCCTCGATCCCACTGGAAAGTGGCTCATCTCGGCGGATCAGGATGTCGATACGTTGGTTGTCTTCTCGATCGATCAGAAGACAGGGCGATTGACACCGACCGGACAAAAGGTCGCCTGTGGAATGCCGGTCTGCGTCAAGTTCTCGTCGCCCTTGTAACGGCAGTTCAGGGATTGGGGATTGGCTGTCGCGCAGTTATTGGTGGAGCGCGGCGCGGACCTGTCAATTCGCGTGAGGGTTCCGGGGCATTATGAGCGGCCAGGCGAGGTTGTTGAGTGTCCGCCCCTGGAATATGCGCGGCGGTTCCCCGATGATCAGGTTGAGAGCAAAGCCGCGATTCTGTTGCGAAAACAAGGAGCGGTGGAGTGACGGTCACGCCCTCAATTAGAAAATCGTGCGTTTATTTTCAATCATTTATCTAGAAAAGTGACGTTGACGCTGTCCTTCATGCTGTAGCTTACGGTCAGAAAGACTCTACTGCCTGAGTTGCAGGAAGGAATGGACATGAAGACTTACAGATGGATTGCGCTGGCCGCACTGGCCGGCGCCGTAATGGCGCAGACGAAGGTGGATCTGCGTACGCAAGGTAAGAGTGTAGACTTCTCGGCGGCGACGACAACGAAGCCCGCAAAGACCGGTACGGTCTTCCCCTCCACCTGTTCGGTGGGCGAGATGTTCTTCAAGACGGACGCGGGTGCAGGTGCGAATCTGTACGCGTGTACCGCTACTAATATCTGGTCACTCGAAGGTGGTTCGGGCACGTCCTCTCTGCCCTTGATGACTGGAAACACAAATCGGGTTCTCTCGAATAACGGCTCCGCGGCGGACTGGCGCCTGGTCGGCGGCGACGTCACCGGCTCACCCGACAGTTTCATGGTCACCGGTCTACGCGGCAGAATCGTCTCTGCGGCGGCGCCGGCTGGTGGACAGGCGTTGGTCTGGAACTCGAGCACGGTCCAATGGGAACCGCAGAATCAATCGGGGACAGGTGGTACCGGCGGTGTGATGATGGCCAGTCAATTTGGCGATCTGATCGGGACCAGGGTGAGCAATAGCACCCTAACTGTCGGCGCTAATTGCTCGGCCACGACTCCCTGTAATGTACGCCTGGGAGAAGCGACGGCGCAGTTCACGACATCGGCGACCATCACTGCGACCGCCGGAGACGGAATCATCCGGGTCTTCATCGATGGCTCTGTATCGCCGCCCATCCTGCGAGTCCGCGGCTCGGGCATCACACCAACCTGTGTCGGAATGAGCTGTGCCGTCGATGCGGGCGTGGCTTTCCCAACCGATTCGATTCCGCTGTTTACCTGGACGGCATCGGGCGGGTCGTGGGACCCTCTCGGCGGCGTGGATTATCGCGCCTTCCTAAGCACCTTGCGAGTAGTTGGCGGCCCGGGCCTGTCGATCGTATCGCTGAACGGTACCGTAACAGCAGGCGTCGATGCCACCAGCGTGCCGACCTATCTGACGGCCTTGGCCACAATCAATTTCCCGTCGATCGCCAATGGATTATGCGCCGCGGAGCAAACGATCACCGTGCCGGGGGCTGCGGCCGGCGATTCAGTGGCGGCGGGATGGCCCGGTGGGCTGGAGGCGGGATTGATCGGGAATATGCGGGTGAGCGCGGCAAACACGGTCAGCGTACGGCTCTGCAATCTGTCGGGGAGTGCGGTAGACCCCGCCAGCGCCCTGTTCCGCGCGACGATCGTTCGAAGCTTCTGATCGGCTACTTCAGGATGTTGTCGATCGCTGTTACTGCGATTGGATGATATCCGGGCCGGGCGATTTTGTAGATCTCACGCGCCCGTTCCATTCCTTCCGGAGTCTTTGCGAGTTCCTGATAGAGCGGCTTGATGTACTTCTGCCGGCCGATTTCTATCAGGAATGTCCGCAACCGCGGGTTGGCCGGAGCGTAATGATTCTTGATTGCCATCTTGAGCCACTGGTCCACAATTTCGTCGTTTCCGGTCGTGGTGAAATGGTACGCTTTGTCGAGTTCCGCCATTTTTTCTGCGCCGAGGTCTTCCGGAAGCGCGGTAAGGAATTGGTACCACTCCGCAGTCACCCAGTCTTTCGTGTGAATGTCGGCAAGTTTCACCTTGCCGGCGATCCAGTCGCCCGCGATGCCCCGCACTTTGGTGAGAGCTTCCGATTTTGGATGCGGCGCGCCGGCCGGTAGTCCAGGCTTGTAGATCCACTCGTCAATCGGGATTTTAGCCGCCAGTTCCTTGTTCTGATCCAGCAAATTCTTCTGAAGGTAGTCAAGGAAATCCTGTGTCACCACGCTGTGGAATGCGTAATGGTCGAAATATCCGCGCAGAAAAGCGTCGAACTTCTCGCGTCCGAAGGCCTGCTCCAGTGTGCAGAGAAACAGAGCGCCCTTTGTATAGGGAATGCCAGTCACGCCGTCGTCCGGGTCGCGGCCCTTCAGATCGATGTGCAGTATCTGGTCTTCCGGCTTCAGCGTCTTCAACTCACGCTCGAGACCGTCGTATTGAAGCGAAGCCTCCATGTCCAAGCGGTCCTTGCCATAAACCTTTTCCTGAATCCGCCACTCGAAATAGACAGTGAATCCTTCGTTCAGCCAGAAATCCCGCCAAGTGGCGTTCGTCACCAGATTGCCCGACCAGGAGTGCGCGAGCTCATGCGCGACCAGCGACACCAGGCTCTTGTCGCCGGCAATCACGGTCGGTGTGGCAAATGTCAACCGGGGATTCTCCATCCCACCGAAGGGAAAACTCGGCGGGAGGATCAACAAATCGTAGCGTTCCCAGCGGTAGGGCCCGTAAAGACCTTCAGCCGCTTGAATCATCTGTTCGGTGTCCTCGAATTCTTTCGCCGCCTTCGCGACGACAGAAGGCTCGGCGTAAACTCCGGTCCGCTGGCTCATCGGCAAGAATTTCAAATCTCCCACGGCGAGGGCGATGAGATACGAGGGAATGGCCTGAGGCATCCGAAATTCATATTCTCCGCGCTCATATAGATTCAACTTGTTGTCAGCGCTCATCACCGCCAGCAATTCTTTCGGAAAGCGGATATGCGCATAGTACGTTTGGCGCACTCCCGGCGTGTCCTGGAGCGGAATCCAGCTTCGCGCGTGAATCGATTCGTCTTGCGAAAACAAAAATGGATGCTTCTTACCAGCAGTTTGCGCCGGAGTCAACCACTGGAGCCCCGAAGCCTCCGGGCGCGACGAATGCTGAATGCGCACAAACTTCGCATCCGGGGGAAGCTGCACGGTGAGTGGTGCTCCCAGAATGGAATCACTCTGACCCACCTCAAATTTCGTCTCCGCAAACGTTTTCCCATCCACGGAACTTTCCGCTTTGGCGATATCCAGAGCCCGCGTATCAAGTACGATCGGTCCGGACGGATAGCTGGGACTGCGTTCGACGGTTAGCATCGTCGCACCGCTGAGGACCTTTTTGGAAAAGTCGACAGCGAGGTCCAGGGCGACATGCGTTACGCGGATCTGATCCGGATTCGAATAGGAATGATAGTCCTTGCGGTCCGTGGGCTTTTCCATAGGTGGCGTCTTGGTACAGGAAGCTAAGAGGCAGAAAACGAGGATGGCGAGCGGGCGCACTGGATACAGTCTACTTGGCGAGAACCGCCGATTTCCCGACGAATTCCAACAGGGCCGACGGGAAGATTCCGAGCACCAAAGTAGCGACAGCCGAAACCCAGATAGCAATATTCAAACCGGCCGCAGGCGACTGCATTCCCTCGGTCGCCTTGTCAGGCTCAAAGAAGTACATCACCACGATGATCCGCAGATAGTAGTATGCAGCCACGGCGCTATTGAGCAGCCCGAGGACGGTCAGCCATATCAGGTGTGCATCCAGCGCTGCCTTGAACACATAGAACTTGCCGAAAAAGCCCCCAGTGAGCGGCACGCCAATGAGCGAAAGCAGAAAGATCGTGAGCATGGCCGCGGTGAGAGGTTGGCGCGCCCCGAGTCCACCCATCTGGTCGATCTCCAGATACTGTTCGCCTTGGCGTGCAAAGTAAGTGACCACCGCGAACGCGCCCACCTGCATGAAGGCGTAGGAGGCAAGATAGAACATTGCGGCCGCCGTGCCGATTTCCGAGTGGGCCGCCACAGCGACCATCACGTAACCGGCTTGGGCAATAGAACTGTAGGCGAGCAGTCTCTTAATGTTGTTCTGGCGAATGGCGGCGAAGTTGCCAACGATCATCGTCAATAGCGCGCTGATCCAGATAATCGGAGCCCAACGGTCGGCGATGGGTTCGAAGGCCGTGAGATATACACGCAGGAACACAGCGAACGCCGCGGCCTTGGGACCAGCCGACATGAAGGCGCTCACTGGAGCGGGCGCACCTTGGTAAACGTCTGGAGCCCAAACCTGAAAAGGCGCGGCGGAAACCTTGAATGCGAAGCCGACGAACATAAGGGCGGCGGCAGTCCCAGCCAATCCGAGAGCCGGCGCGATCTCCGGCGTCGACAGAACTCTGCGAATCTCGGTCAAGTTTGTCGATTGCGTGATGCCATAGATCCAAGCGATGCCGTACAAAAGGAAAGCGGTCGCAAACGATCCGAGCAGGAAATACTTGATCGCCGATTCGTTGTTGCGCTTGTCGTCCCGAAGGTAACCGGCCAGGATGTAGCTGGCGATCGACGAGATTTCCAGGCCGATAAATACCATCATCAGCTCATTGGCGGATGCCAGAATGCACTGGCCGACAATCGAAAACAAAATCAAAGCGTGATATTCGCCCGCATCGGCCTTTTCGCGATCCAGATATTGACGCGAGCAGAGAACCACCAAGATGCCGACCACGATGACCAGAGCCCGGAAAAATGTGGCGAAGCCATCCACAATGAGCATGCCCTGAAACGCAGGGCCGGGATCGGCAAAGGAAACCACCGCTCCCCACAACGCGGCAACCAGACCAGCCAGCGATAGATTCGGAAGCCAACTCCGATGGTCCTTGCCGACAAGTGGCTCAAGCACCATGACAAGGGTCGCCACCAGCGTCAGGATGATTTCAGGAAGAAAGCGGAAGTAGTCGTGGCCAGTCGGAATATAGTTAGCGGGCATTGCTGGCCTCCTGTACGGCCGGCCGAGTCTTCATCTGCGGGCTCTTCACCTGATATTCCACGTTCGCTTTGCTCTGCTCCAGTGTCTTTGCGGTCGCGGTGCCGATAGACGGCAGGAATGTCTGCGACGCCATGCCCATCCAGACCATAAGCACGACTAACGGCAGAATTGCCGCCCACTCCCGCATGGAAAGATCCGGCATATGCCAATGATCGTGTTCGTGATCATGCGGATGGTCGTGCGTATGAGAATGCCCGTGATCGTGAGAATGGCTGTGCGCAGGAGTAGCGCTGGCATGACCGTGCCCATGACCCGCCGCCTCAGCGGTCTCACCCGGCATCCGTCCAAAGAAAACTCGTTGATAAAGCCAAAGCATGTAGCAAGCGGAGAGAATCACGCCCACTGCCGCGAATACGGTCCATTGGAAATTCACGTAGGCGGTCGCCTGCAGCACGAGGAATTCACCGACGAAATTGTTCAGGGTAGGCAAGCCAACGCTGGCCAATGTGGTCACTAGAAATATGGTGGCAAGCCAAGGTGCCGCGTTCGAGACACCGCTGTAATCCTTGATCTCCAACGAATGCCGCCGCTCGTACAAATACCCGACCAGTATGAAAAGTGCGCCGGTCGAGATGCCGTGATTCAGCATCTGGTAGACCGCACCATCAAATCCCATCTGGGTGAAAGAGAAAATACCAAGCACTACAAAACCGAGATGGCTCACTGAAGAATAGGCCACCAGCTTCTTCATATTCGGCTGCACCAGGGCGACCAGCGCCGCATAGATAATCCCGATGATCGCCAGCGCCGCGATCCAACCGGCATTCTCGCGGGCGGCGTTGGGGAACAGCGGAAGACAGAAGCGAAGCAATCCGTAGGTGCCCATCTTCAGCATGACGGAGGCTAGCATCACAGAACCGGCAGTGGGCGCTTCCACGTGCGCGTCAGGCAGCCAGGTGTGCAGCGGGAATAGCGGAACCTTCACCGCGAAGGCAAGGAAGAACGCCAGGAACAGCCAGGTTTGTTGAGTATGCGTCAGAATCAGCTTGCCCGTCGAAAGCAGGTTCTGCAGCACCACGTAATCGAAAGTGCCGGTCCTGTTGTAGAGGAAGAGAATCGCAGCCAGCATCAGCACCGACCCCGCCATCGTGTACAGGAAGAACTTCACCGTCGCGTAAATACGTCGGTCGTGACCCCAGATGCCAATTAGAAAGTACATGGGAACGAGGCAGATTTCCCAGAACGTGTAGAACAGGAACAAATCCAGCGCCATGAACACGCCGATCAATCCAAATTCGAGCAGTAACAGGAACGCGAAATATTCTTTTACGCGCTTGTCGACGCTTTTCCACGAGACCAGCACGCAGACCGGCGTCAGCAACGTTGTCAGAATAATCAACCAGAGACTGATGCCGTCAACACCCACGTGATACGCGATGGATGGATAGGTGATCCAAGGGACATCGGTCACGAACTGGTATTCTCCGCCAGTGGAGTGAATGACGGGTCCGATGAGTCCCAGCGAAATCGCAAAGATAGCCAGCGAGACAACGAGGCTAAAAAGCCGGATGTTATCAGCATTCTTCTTTGGGAAGAAAAGTATCAGCAGGAACGCAATCGCCGGGAGCGCCAGGACATTATCCAGCAGACTCATCGAAAGCCTCCAGCGAGGCCCATAGAGATAATCACAATGACAGATCCAAGTACCACCCAAGCTGCATAATTTCGTATATTGCCCGACTGAGCGCGCCGCAGAAGTCCGCCGAGGTTGCGTGAGCGGGCGCCCACACCGTTCACCACGCCGTCGATCACACCGACATCGATTCCGCGCCAGAGAACCGTTCGAGACCCTTGCAAAATAGGCTCGACAACCGTCGCATCGTAGGCTTCGTCGACAAAGTATTTGTTGTAAAGCAGCTCGTACGGGCCGCGGAAAGCCTTCGCGATACCGTCAGCCATCCCCGGCTTCAGCACATACATCACATAGGCGGTAGCGATGCCGATCAGTCCGGCCGCCACCGAAATATAGACAAGCATTTCGTTCGCCGGCTCCTCCACTTTCGGGAACATTCCTTCGAGGAAATGCGGAATCGGCAGGAACCCGCCGCCCACGGAGAGAACTGCCAGAATCATCAAAGGCCCAGTCATCACCAGCGGCGATTCGTGTGGATGCGCCTCGCCGCGATACTCGCCAAAGAAGCACATGAAGAACGCGCGGAACACGTAAAACGCCGTCATGCCCGCGGTCACCACACCCACCCAATACATCCATGGTGCATGCTGATAGGCTGCGGCGAGAATTGCGTCCTTACTGAAGAATCCGGAGAAAGGCGGCACACCCGAGATGGCGATGGACGCGCAGAGTAGCGTGATGAAAGTGATTGGAGTCTTAGACCGCAGGCCGCCCATTTTTCGCAGATCCTGTTCGCCGCCCACCGCGTGAATCACACTGCCGGCGCCGAGGAACAGCAGCGCTTTGAAAAACGCGTGGGTCACAACATGGAACATTCCGGCCGCGAACGCGCCCGAACCTAGTCCCAGAAACATGTAGCCGAGCTGCGAAACCGTCGAGTAGGCAAAAACCTTTTTGATATCGTTCTGCACCAGACCAATCGTCGCCGCCATTACAGCGGTCGCGAGTCCGATAATCGCCACAACATTCATCGCGATGGGCGAGTGAATGAACAATGGGGCTGAGCGCGAAACCATGTAAACGCCCGCCGTCACCATAGTCGCGGCGTGGATTAAAGCGGACACCGGCGTCGGGCCGGCCATCGCGTCCGGCAGCCAGACAAACAATGGGATCTGCGCGGACTTACCTGTGGCGCCCACGAACAGCAGCAGGCAAATCCCCGTAAAAAGGCCTGCGCCCGTATCCACCGGCATATTCTTCGCGCTCTCAAAAACCTTGCCGAAATCCAGCGAACCAAAATTCACGGCGATCAGAAAAATGCCCAGCGAATAGCCGAAGTCGCCAATTCGATTTACGATGAACGCCTTCTTGCCGGCGTCGGTGGCAAACTTTTCCAGGTTGTAAAAACCAATCAGCAGATAGCTGCACAAACCCACGCCTTCCCAACCAATGAAGAGCACCAGGTAGTTGGCGCCAAGCACCAGAACCAGCATGAAGAACATGAACAGGTTCAGGTACGCGAAGAACCGGTAGTAGCCGCTTTCGTGCGCCATGTATCCGGCCGCGTAAATATGAATCAGCAGACCAACGCCGGTTACCACCAGGAGCATGACGGCGCTCAGATGGTCGACGGCGAAATCGAATCCGATATTGAAATTACCGCTGGCGATCCAGGTGTAGTAGCGCTCAACATACGGCTCTTCCGGCATGGACCCGCCGAACATTCCGAGCGCGGCAAGCGTCTTCAGAACCCAAAGGAACGATAGCGCGACGGTGCCGATGGCGGCCGCGTTCACCAGAGCCTTCGAACTCCGGCCGAACAGGCCGTTAATCGCGAAGCCGACCAGAGGAAATATAGGAATGAGCCAAAGTTGATGCATCAGTAGTCGTCTGCTCTCAATTCTTCATGCTGTTAATTTCGTCAATCTGCAACGTTGACTTGTTCTTGTAAACCGTCAGAATGATACCTAGGCCGACCGCCGCCTCCGCCGCCGCCACCACCATCACAAAAAACGAAAAAATCTGACCATCCACAGCGGCAAACTTGTACGAGAACGCCACAAAAGTCAGGTTCACCGCGTTCAGCATCAGCTCGATCGACATGAACACCGTGATGATGTTCTTGCGGAAAAGAAACCCGGCCACGCCAAGCGCAAACAGGACCGCGCTCAGCAGCAAATACCAGGACAATGGAACCGATTCGGGAAGTGGAGGCATCAGATCTCCTTCCTTGCCAGAACAATCGCACCTATCAAGCGCGATCAAAATCAGAATCGACGTGACTTCAAAGGGCAGTAGGTATTGAGTGAACAGACTGCGTCCCACTTCCTGCGCCGCGCCGCCTGTAAACGCGCCGAATTGCACGCCGGCCGTCTTCGGGAGCATGCTCTGGATGATGTAACTCATCAGAGCGATGAAAGTCGCAAACAGCGGAATACCGATCCACTTCGCCAGCTTTGCCTTGGATTTCTGCTTCGGTTCGGCTCCGGCGTTCAGCAGCATGATCACGAAAATAAACAGGACCATGATGGCGCCCGCATACACAATCATCTGCGCGGAAGCGAGGAATTCAGCACCCAACAACAGATACAACACCGCCAGCGAAATCATCACGCCAATGAGCGAAAGCGCACTCGAGATCGGATGCGTTTGCACCACCAGGCTCACGGCCGAGACCACCGCGATGAAGGCAAAAATCAAGAAGAGAACAGCGTCCATTGTCAGCCTATGATCTCAACGCCACCACAAGAGCGGTGACTAGCAGATTGAGCAGCGCCGCCGGAAACAGGAACGTCCACGCGAAGTGCATCAACTGGTCGTAACGGAATCGCGGCAGCGTTCCGCGAATCCAGATGTAAATGAAAAGTAGCCCGCCCGTCTTGGCGCAGAACCAGAATATGGGAAGCAGAATCGGCTGCAGAAACGGAACCAGAAAAATCGCCGCAATGCCTAGAAACGCCACGCCCGCGATGGGCAGCGTAATCCGGTCGAACGATCGCGCCGGGTTGAAGCCGTGATACAGCGCGATCAGTCCTGCAAAGAGAAATATCAAAGTGGGAACGAACTTGGAACCATACTGCTCGGGAAACAACGGCAGCCAGCCGCCAAGAAAAAGCTGAGTCGCCAGCGCCGTCACCGTCACCATGTTGGCGTATTCCGCCATGAAAAAGGCTGCGAACTTCATGCTGCTGTATTCGGTATGAAAGCCGGCCACCAGTTCGTTTTCCGCTTCCGGCAGATCGAATGGAACGCGGTTCGTTTCGGCGAAGGCGGCGATAAGGAAAATGATGAAGCTGAAAAATTGCGGCCAAACCGTCCACCTCGGAATGAGCCCCCAATAGAACCCATCCTGCGCCATCACCATTTCGCGAAAACTCAACGTATTGGTAAGCAGCAGCGGCGAGGCGATCGCCAGTGCCATCGGCAGTTCGTAGCTGATCATCTGCGCTGAACTGCGCAAGCCGCCGATGAGCGAATACTTATTATTCGACGCCCAGCCGGCCAGAGCAACGCCGTAAACACCAACCGCAGAAAGCGACAGCACAAAAAGCACGCCGATTTTCAAATCCGTAAGTTGTAGCCAAGTCTTAACACCGAAGATGTCGACCTCAGGGCCAAACGGAATTACGGAAATCGACACCAGGGCAGTGGCGACCGCCAGAAACGGCGCCAGCATGTAAAAAAACTTATTGACGTAGGGAGGCAGCAGGTCTTCTTTCGTTAACAGCTTGATCACATCGGCGAGCGGTTGCAACAGGCCGTGCGGGCCAACGCGCCGCGGTCCCACGCGGAGCTGGATATGCGCAAGCACTTTGCGCTCGATCCACTGCAGATAGGCCAGCGCCGTCAGAAATACGAACGCAACCAGACCTGCCTTAATCAGACTCAGGATGTAAAAATTCATCTATTGTTCTATGCTCTTCGAGCAGCCTTTTACGGCGTGCTCTCCCCGGACTCGAACAGCTTGCCCGGCCGCTCCATTACCGAGTTGAGCATCTTGGAGTAGCGGCCAAGAGAACCCGAAGTAAACAGTGTGTCGCCAGCCGATTGAATCAATTCCGGCCGCGAATCCACCGCAACGCGACCGTTGACTGGAGCGGTCTGCGCGGCTCCGCCTGTTGCAATTACCGGTAAGGAAACATTATACCCGCGAACCGCCTTGCGAATCTCTTCAAATACAGCTTCCGGCTTTGCCGGACCAAGATGGAGACCCATCTCTCTGGCCAACAGACCGAAGATCTCCAGGTCCGGCTTCGCTCCCATCACTTTCGGGCCGCGATTCAAACGCTGCACTTCCCCGGTGACATTGGTCACGGTGCCGTCTTTTTCGTATGCCGATGCCGAAGGGAAAACGACGTCCGCACGCGCCGCAGTCTCGGTGAGGAACATATCCTGGACGACTACGAACGCTCCACTCGACGCAAGAGGCCCGTGCTCCAGCGGATCCTCGCCGACCACCCAAAGCACGTCCAGATCGGGCGCGGACACCATTTCGGAAACGGTCATGGCCAGTTCGTACGATGGTTTGTAGCCTGGCAGTAGTTCCGGAACCAGACCCATGTCGATCGCGCCGCGCGAATTCGAGTAATCCATCAGGCAGACGTATTTCACCGGAATCCCGAGCGAATCGCCGAACGCCACCAACTTGCGAACATCCTCGCCCTTAATCGCGTCACCGAACAGAATCACCAGTTCGGGTTCCTTGGCCAGTTTCTCGCGCAGAGATTCCACCGCGGCAAGTTCTTCGCCCGGATTCGAGATCAGGCTCTGCGCGGCGTACTTTCGCTCGCGGACCGGACCCGGCGTGACAGTGTAAGTGTGCGCCGCGTGATGCCGGAAGTTGGCGCGAAGTTGGAACGCGAGCAGCGGATGTTGTTGCGCCAGATCGGCTCCGATCACCAGGCTCGCCTTGGCCGTATAGAGATCGGCAACCGTCGCCAATGCGTTCGTCTTGCCGCTCAGAGCGTCGAGCAGAGTCACGATATCTCCGCTGCGGCGATGGTCGATATTATTCGTACCCAAGCCCTGCCGCGCAAACTTCTGCAGGTAGAAATCCTCTTCGTTGCTGCTACGATTCGATCCAACCACGCCGAACTTGCCACCGCGTAATCGAATCCCTTTGAACTTCTCCGCTACGGTCATCAGGGCGCGGGACCAGGAAACCGGCTCCAGCTTGCCGTCCACGCGCATTAACGGCGATTGCAGGCGCTCTTCGCTTTCGACGAAATCAAATGCGTAGCGGCCTTTGATGCAGAGAAATTCACCGTTGATGCCCGACCGGTCGCGATTGTTACCGCGGATGATCTTGTCGTTGCGGACGCCCAGCGTCGTCTTGCATCCGTTCGAGCAATGTGTGCAGATCGTGCCGACGTGCTTCATCTCCCACGGCCGCGTTTGATAGCGATAAGTTCCGCTGGTCAGCGCGCCAACAGGGCAGATGTCGATACAAGCGCCGCACTCGTCGCAATTGAGATGATCGCCTTGGTTCGGCGCGATTTCCGAAATCACGCCACGATTCACCACACCCAACGCGCTCACGCCCATTCCTTCGCCGCAGACGCGGACGCAGCGGTAGCACAGGATACAGCGCGGAGCATCGAAGTAAACGACGGGAGAAAACTGTTTTTCCGGCGTGTGGACTTTCGTTTCCGTGAAGCGGCTCTCGCCCGCTCCATAGCGGAACGTCATGTCCTGCAATTCGCACTCGCCGCCTTTGTCGCAGACAGGACAATCAAGCGGATGGTTGGCGAGCAAAAACTCCAGCATCGATTTCCGCGCAGTCGCCACCACCGGCGTCTCCGTGCGCACCACCATGCCTTCGGCCACAGGAATCGTACAGGAAGCCTGAAGCTTCGGCGTCTTCTCAATTTCCACCAGACACATCCGGCAGGCAGCCTGAAGAGAGTATCCCTCGTAATAACAGAACGCCGGGATTTCGATGCCCACCATTTTCGCGGCATCGATAACCAAAGTACCCGCCGGCGCCTGCACCGGCATTCCATCGATTGTGAGATTTACGGAATCAGCCATTTTGTGATCTATACGATTTGCACAAACCGGTTCGCATCTTCGTAAGAACCGGCCGCCACATGCAGCTTCGCTTCAAACTCCTCGCGGAATTTCTCCACGATGGAAATCGTCGGCAATGCCGCCGCGTCTCCCAACGGACAAAACGTCCGGCCGAGCATATTCTTCGCTAACTCGCCGATCAGGTTAATGTCGGTCGATTGCCCGCGCCCGTCCACAAAGCGCTGCAACATTTTCTTCAGCCACGTCGTGCCTTCGCGGCACGGAATGCACCAACCGCAGCTCTCGTGCGCATAAAACTTCATGATGCGCAGAGCCGCTTTTACCATGTCGGTGTCTTCATCCATCACCACGAGCCCGCCGGATCCCAGCATGCTCTTCGCTTTGGCGAGAGAATCGAAATCCATCGGCAGGTCGCACTCATCCGCCTTCAGTATCGGACACGACGATCCACCGGGAATCACGGCCTTCAGCTTCTTTCCCTTCCACACACCGCCGCCCACTTCATTGATCATCCGCATCATGTTGAAGCCCATGGGTAGTTCGTAAACGCCCGGCTTGTTCACATGCCCGGAGATGCAAAACATCCGCGTGCCGCCGTTTTTCGGCGTACCGAGCGCAGCAAACGCATCGCCGCCATCCCGGATGATGGGCGGAATGGCGCAAAAAGTCTCCACGTTGTTCAGCACCGTCGGTGACTGCCATGCGCCCGCTACCGCCGGAAACGGAGGGCGAATACGAGGAATGCCGCGCTTGCCTTCGAGCGATTCAAGCAACGCCGATTCTTCGCCGCACTCATACGCGCCCGCGCCGGTATGCAGATAGACATCAAAATCGAACCCGGTCCCCTGAATGTTTTTGCCAAGCCAGCCCTTGTCATACGCTTCGGCGACCGCTTTTTCCAGGATCTCGATCACGTAGCGAAATTCACCGCGGGTGTAGATGTATCCGGCCTTAGCGCCCACCGCCAGCGCGGCGATCATCACGCCTTCGATGAGCTGATGCGGGTCATACTCCATCAGCAGCCGGTCTTTGCAAGTGCCGGGCTCACTTTCGTCAGCGTTCACCACGATGTATACAGGTTTGCCGGTGTTGCGTGGAACAAAACTCCACTTCATTCCAGTGGGGAATCCTGCGCCGCCACGCCCGCGCAGACCGGACTTCTTCACCTCGTTGATGATGTCTTCCGGCGTCATCTCACGAGCTTTCAGAAACGCTTTGTAGCCATCGGTGGCGAGATAGGTATCGAGGGATGCTGAATTCTGAAGACCGAAGCGCTTGCTGAGGACCTTTACTTCAAGAGGACTAGGTTCGTTGTAGAGCATGATTTAATGCACTCTCTGCGCTTGCCGGATGCCGTCCAGAAGAGCATCCAGCTGCTCTGGCGTTACTTGGTGATGAAAATCGTAGTTGATCTGCACCGCCGGCGCCCATGAGCAGGCACCCATGCATTCCACTTCCTCAAGGGAGAACAAACCATCAGCAGCCGTTTCCTTGTGCCCGATGCCGAGCTTCTCAGACGCATGATGGTACAGTTCTTCGCCGCCCACCAGGAGACAACTGATATTCGTACACACCTGCACGTGATACTTGCCGGCCGGCTTCTTGTGGAGCATCGAGTAATACCCGATCACTTCTTCCACCTGCAACGGCATCACACCGCACCGCCGGGCTACTTCCTCGATTAATTCCTGCGTGATGGCTCCCAGTTCATCCTGCGCGTAGAGCAGCATCGGAATCACCGCCGAGCGCGTCTTCCCGGGCGGGTATGATTGCAACATTTTCTCGAAGCGGCTCTCTAATTCCGGAGAGAAGGTCATTAGCGGTCCGTATCTCCTAGTACAAAATCCATGCTGCCCAAGCCCGCGATGGAATCGGCAATCAAGCGGCCCTCAATCAACGCGGGCAGCGCCATCAGATTGGCGAAACTCGGCGTCCGCATGTGAACCCGATAGGGCTTGGCAGTTCCATCGCTCACGACGTAATAGCCCAGTTCGCCGCGTGGCGATTCGATGCATTGATAGGCCTCGCCCGCAGGCACGCGGAACCCTTCGGTAACGATCTTGAAGTGGTAGATCAGGGCTTCCATCTGCGTCTTCATCTTCTCGCGCCCCGGCAGCACCACCTTCGGAGCATCCGCCTGCCACGCGCCGCCAGGCATTCCCTCGAGCGCTTGCTTCACAATCCGCGCGCTCTGCCGAAATTCATCCATGCGAATCCGATACCGGCCCCATACGTCGTTGTCGTTGTTGCACGGAATCTCAAAGTCGAACTTCTCGTAACTCGAGTACGGTTCGCTCTTACGAACATCCCATTTCAAACCGGCTGCGCGGATCATCGGGCCGGTCACGCCCAGGTCAAGCAGGTCTTCCAAAGGAACCGAAGCGACGCCCTGCGTCCGGATTTTCCAGATCGGGTTGTTGTTCAGCAGATTCTCGTATTCGTCTACGTTCGAAGGGAACTCGTCGATAAACGCTTTGACCGCTTTCTCCCAGCCCCGCGGGGGCTCCAAGGCCAGACCACCGATGCGGAAATAGCTGGTCATCATCCGCTGGCCGGAGAACATCTCGAAGATGCGAAGAATCTTCTCCCGCTCGCGGAAACAGTAAAAGAAAATCGACATTGCGCCGATATCGAGCGCGTGCGTTCCGAGCCAGACCACGTGACTATTGATGCGGGTCAATTCGGTCAGCATGACGCGCATCCATTGCGCCATCGGCGGTATTTCAATCTGCAGCAGCTTCTCGACGGCCAGCACGTAGCAAAGGTTGTTCGACAGATTCGCGAGGTAGTCGACGCGATCCGTCAGAGGCACAACCTGCTGATAGTTTCGTCCCTCGCACTGCTTTTCAATACCGGTGTGCAGGAATCCGATGTCGGGTTCCGCCTTGATAATGGTTTCGCCGTCCAACTGGAGCAGAATACGCAGCACGCCGTGCGTCGACGGGTGCTGCGGGCCCATATTGAGGGTCATGGTCCGGCGTTTGGATTCGGTTCCGACAACCGGCGAATCCACGGGTTCCAATGTCGCGCTGACGCCGAGTTTTTCCTGGCTCATATGATCACCCTATTCATCCGGATAACTGTACTTAAAACCATGTATTGGGTAGTCCTTCCTCAGCGGATGGCCTTCCCAACCCTCAGGCATCAAGATACGCTTCAGGTTCGGATGGTTTCGGAATCCTACCCCAAACAGGTCGAATATTTCGCGCTCGAACCAATCGGCCGCGCGCCATACGCTGTAGACCGACTCGATCTCCGGCTTTTCGCCGCCCACTTTGGCTTTCAAGCGCAAGCGCTGGTTATTCTCGATCGAATGTAAATGGTAAACGATCTCAAACCGCGGCTCCATCGGATACCAATCGACGCAGGTTGCCGCGTCGAGCCGGATAAATTTCTGCTCGTGCTTCAGGAACCGGCAAACGGCCACGATTTTCGCCGGATCGATCTGCAGCGTCAGCTCGTTGAACTCGTGCTTCCCACCGGTAATCGCGCTCGGGTCATGCGCGTCCAGAGCGGTGGCCACGGGGAATTGCATTATTTGTTCTGAAAGCATTTTAAGACTGGGAGCCTCGTTCGCTTGTCTCTTCCACTGTCCAGCTCAGTACGCCCTTCTTCCAGATGTAAAAAAAACCCGCGAGGACCAAAACAACGAACAAAAACATTTCCACAAAGCCGAACATCTTCAGTTCGCGAAAGACGACAGCCCAGGGAAACAAAAATATCGCTTCAATGTCAAACAGTATGAAGACCATCGCTACGAGATAAAATTTGACGCTGAACCGCTCGCGGGCGCTGCCCGTTGGCGTGATGCCGCACTCGTACGGCATGTCCTTTACGCGGTTGCGGACTTTCTTTCCAAGCAGAAACGATCCCCCGACCAGTCCGGTAGCGACCGCCAGTGAGATGATCACCTGCACCAGGACAGGGAAATAGAGCTCGTTGTAGTTAGTCGGCATGAACTTTCGAAACGGGAAGTATCAATTTGACTATAATGAGGGTCGCGAGGGGGTGTCAAACTTGTTCCTTCGGATTCTTCAGAATGTCTGAAACACAAACCATCGAAATTGTTCTAAATGGCGAGAGCCTCCGGGTCGATCCGGGCCTTACAGTGCTCAGTTTGCTGGGTGAACTCGGCATCGATCCCGAGCGCGTCGCCGTGGAAATGAATCGCGAGATTATTCGGCAGCCGGATTGGTCCCGGTCGACGGTCGACCCCGGTGCCCAAATCGAAATCGTACAGTTCGTTGGCGGCGGATAGGAGCCGCCGCAATAGTAGTTGATTTAACAGTTTGTACTCCGCGTGGTATTTGTTAGGCGTTTAGCTGCATAGTCCTATTGACTCTCTCCACAGGTTGAGTACAATTTCTAAGGCGCTAGTTTCCGAAAACGAAAGTCGGTCTCAATGTTCAAAACAAAAAAGCCTCGTCCTGATACGAGCGGTTCGCCCGAGCGAACGTTCGCCAGTAGTGAAGTAGCGCGAATCGCGCAAGTAAGTCTGCGCCAATTGCAATGGTGGGACGAGCGAAAGGTAGTATCCCCTCGCCATGCCGCTCACAAGCGGATCTATCTGCCAGAGGAAGTAGTTGAGATTACAGTTATCGCCGAATTGCGCCGGAAGGGTTTCTCGTTGCAGAAAATCCGCCGGGTGCTGCGATTTCTCCACAAGGAGACCGAGCGCCGGCTGCACGAGGTTCTGTCAGGGGAATCGAACCTCCATCTGGTAACGGATGGGAAAACGATCTATCTCGAAGACAGCAACGACCGTATCGTCGACATTCTGAAGAACGCCCGTCAACCGATGTTCCTGGTCTGCGTCAGCGACCAGGCCCGGCGCTTGACCGCGCCTCCGCCACGCAAGCCCGCCCGCCCCGAAACCAGCGTGCCATTGCGGAAAGCACGATCCGTTTAGCAACCAATTTACGCCCGTGGCGTCGATTGCGTAGAACCGCGATATACTTAAATCGTCGGGAGGATTCCCATTGGCCACTCAACGGCGTTCTTTTATCTTTGCTCCATTAATCATCCTACTTTGTTCCATGCTCGGTGGTTTGTACGGCCCGAGCATTGCTGACGCGTCGTCTGCCGGTTCCGAAGATGACGTCAAAGCCAGCCTGAAGAGCTTTACCCAGGTCTTAAATGTCGTCGAAGACAATTTCGCCGACAAGGTTACGCCCGATAAGTCGATTTACAAGGGGGCGATCCCGGGCATGGCCCGAACGCTCGATCCCCACACGAGCTTTTTCGATCCGAAAGAGTTCAGTGCGCTCCGGGAGGAGCAAAAAGGGCACTACTACGGTGTTGGGATGACGGTCGCACCGCGCAATGGCAAGACGATCGTCATTCAGCCGTTTGACGGCTCACCGGCTTATAAGGCTGGTATCCGGCCCGGTGACGCGATTCTCGAGGTAAACGACAAGAAAACCGAAGGTTTGACGACGACCGAGGTCGCCGACATGCTGAAAGGACAGCGGGGAACTCCCGTCCAGGTGAAAATAGCCCGGGAAGGCGTGGAGAAACCGCTGATCTTCGACATCATCCGCGACGAGATTCCCCGGAAGAGCGTCGAAGACGCGTTTTGGGTGAAGCCGGGAATCGCCTACGTCGACATCCAGCAGTTCAACGAAAACACCAGCAAAGAACTGGAAGACAACTTCAAGCGGCTCGGGGAAGAGAATGTGAAGGGTCTGATTCTGGATCTTCGTGAGAATCCGGGCGGGTTGTTGAACGAGGGTGTCGCCGTTGCCGATCATTTCCTCCAGAAAGGACAACTGATCGTTTCGCATCGCGGGCGCGCTTCGGCCGACAAACCATACTATGCGCGTCACGGTAATCAAGGACGCGACTATCCGATCGTAGTTCTGGTGAACCGCTTCTCTGCATCAGCCGCGGAAATCGTTTCCGGCGCTCTGCAGGACCACGATAGAGGCTGGGTTCTCGGCGACAACACCTTCGGCAAGGGTTTGGTTCAGACCGTGTATCCTCTGTCAGACAACGCCGGCCTGGCGCTGACGACTGCGCACTTCTACACACCGAGCGGACGCCTGATCCAGCGCGACTACACCAATACTTCGTTCTACGATTATTACTACCGTAAGGACACAACCGCGCGGAACCCCCTCGACGTGAAGATGACCGACAGCGGCCGCACCGTCTACGGTGGTGGTGGTATCTCCCCCGATGAAAAGTATCTGCCGCCCAAGCTGAACAAATTTCAGACCGAAATCCTGCGGAAGTCGTCCTACTTCAATTTCGCCGCAAAGTTTTTCGGGGGCAAAGAAGCCAAATTGCCGAGCAAGGAATGGGTGCCGGACACGGCTATCATGAATGAATTCCATGACTTCCTGCTGAAGGAAGGTGCGCAGTTCACCGAAGCCGAGTTCGCTGAGAACAACGACTGGGTCCGGCAACAACTGCGCCGCGAACTATTCATCACCGCTTTCGGCGTGGAAGATGCCCGCAAAATTACTGTAGAGAACGACCCGGTTGTACTCAAGGGTCTGGAAGCCATGCCAAAGGCTAAGGCGCTGCTCGACGGCTCCAAGAAAATGATCGTTCAGCAGAGGATGCCGAAGAAATCGGACCGTTAAACTTCGTTCCCAACCCACAGGTCGCCGTTCTTGACGCCGGCGGCCAGTACTGTCATTTGATCGCCCGGAAAGTGCGCGAGCTTGGCGTGTATGCCGAAGTCCTGCCGAGCGACGTTCCGGCGGCCAAAATCGCCGGACACCGGGCCGTCATCATCTCCGGCGGGCCCGCCAGCGTTTACGAGCCCCAAAGCCCCAAGATGGACCCGGAAGTCTTATCCTCCGGACAGGCGGTTCTGGGGATCTGCTACGGCCAACAGTTGATGGCGCATCTGCTCGGCGGTGTCGTACAACCAGGCACCAAGGGCGAATATGGCCTCGCGATGCTCAATGCGGTTCCCTCCGGTTTGTTATTTCGTGGGGCGGAAGGCAACCAGCAGGTCTGGATGAGCCATCGGGATGTAGTCACGAAGGTTCCCCAAGGCTTTCAGGTTCTGGCCAGCACCGGCACATGCGCAATCGCCGCCATGGGCGATCCGCAACGTAGTCTGTACGCCGTGCAGTTTCATCCTGAAGTGGTCCACACCCGCCACGGCAGGCAAATCCTCTCCAATTTCTTGTTCGACATTTGCGGCTGCACCCGCGACTGGGACCCCAGTCACCGGCTGCCCGCCATCGAACAGAATATACGCGATACGGTCGGCAACCGGAATGTATTCTTCTTCGTAAGCGGGGGGGTCGACTCGACGGTCGCCTATACGCTATGTCTTCGTGCTCTGGGTAAGGATCGTGTCCGCGGGACCTACGTCGATACCGGGCTGATGCGGGAAGGGGAGACGGCGTATGTCCGCAATCTCTTCGAATCACTCGGGAGTGCCGATTTCCACGTGGACGATGCCGGCGCGGAATTCCTTACCGCTCTGGCCGGCGTGCGCGACCCGGAAACCAAGCGTCACATCATCGGCGAGCAGTTCGTGAAGGTTCAGGAGCGGATACTGCAATCCAGCCATTACCTGGATGGCAACTGGATTCTGGGCCAGGGCACGATATATCCTGACACCATTGAATCCGGGGGCACAGCCAAAGCCGACCTCATCAAGACCCATCACAACCGGGTGGCCGGGATCCAGCGGCTGATCGAAGAAAAAGCCATTGTCGAGCCACTGAGCTACTTTTACAAGGACGAAGTTCGCGAGATCGGCAGGGAACTCGGACTGCCGGAAGAGTTTCTGGAAAGGCATCCGTTTCCCGGACCTGGCTTGGCCATTCGCTGCCTCTGCGCAGCCGAATCAGCGCCCGTGCAACCGCTAGACGAGGGCTGGATCATTCCCGTGAAGTCTGTGGGCGTGCAGGGCGATTGCCGCACGTACCGGCCTATTCTGGCCATTCAAGGCGGCTCTCTGTACGAACGCTCTATCCAGATTACGAATCAGCTCACCAGCGTCAATCGGGTGGTGGCTATGATCGCATCCCGCGGGCCGATGGAGTCGCTGTCGGTGCAATCCAGTTCGCTGACAGCCGACCGCCTCGCCCGCTTGCGTCACGCCGACGCGATTGTTCGACGGTTGTCCGATGAAAGTGGTTTTGAAAAGAAGGTTTGGCAATTTCCAGTCGTACTAATTCCAGTAGGAACCGGGGAAACACCGGACGCAGTTGTATTGCGGCCCATCGATTCGGTCGATGGCATGACAGCGCAATCGGTAATGATGGATCCCGCGCTGCTTGAAAGAATAACGGGGCAGTTGTTGGAAGTTCCGGGAGTGTGCGCCGTTTTTTACGACCTCACGCACAAACCCCCGGCAACCATCGAGTGGGAATAGCCGCTTAGTCGGACAATTCCTTCGGTGAGTACTTCTCTATCGTGGCAACAAACTTTGAACCGCTAGGAGTTGGCTTTACTTTTCGATCACGAACGATTTCGACCGTAGTTAATCGTTGGCCGTACATCGCTCTGTTAGAGTCCAGGTCCTCCCGCATGGTGGCTCCCTTCAGGGAGATGCCCGCGAAAACACCCCGTGAGCGCGAGTAAGAAAGAATTTCAGCTCGCATCGCCGCGTCTGTATCGGCGGTCGTAGCGCGTCCCACCGGACCGGCGGCCGCTTGTGCCTCTCCGCCCAGCGTAAATTTGCTCTTCATCAGACTGTCCGCGCCGCGGCTGTTCATAACCAGCAGAATAACGTCAGTTTCGGTACCACCAATCTGAAATCCGACGCTTCCACCCTCAACGCGCATCGTCGCAGGAGCGCTCCAGCCGCGAACTCCCTTCTGGCGGCACGTGGCATACCCTTTCCCATATTCAGCGCCCAAAATGAAAGCGCCTTTCTTCATGCCCGGAACCACCACTATACAATTGGCTTTGTTCAACAGATCTTGGGGGATTCCCTTGTCTGGAGCGGCCATAACTTCCTGGATTACACTTGTGGCTTCGTCAAGCCGTTCCACGTTCTTGGTCTCGGCGACCATCACCGGGGCACACAAAAGTATCGCTGCTAACACTGACTTAACACGCCTGGTTCCTTGTCTCATGCGATTGTACCTCCTATAGGTTAGAGGCTCATTCCAGAGTAATAGTGTTAATAAAATCGAGCGACGGGAATCGCCGTTGCAAGTACTCGTTGCCCATATCCATAATGAGGTTTTGTTCCGGACCTGAGCCAACTGGCGGAGCATCCCCATATTGCCAATAGAGTTTATCGACATTCTCCATCCCCTCGATCACCTTGCCAAATGGGGCGAATCCACTTCCATCGAGCGAAATGTTATCAGCCAGGTTGATGAAGACTTGGGTCGTGCGGGTATTGGGTCCATGCTTCGCAAAGGTAACCGTTCCGCGGGTGTTCTTCTCTTTCTGTGGATCGTCCAGGATCTTCATCTGCGACCACAACTGAGAAACCTTGGGATCTTTGCTGAGACCGAACTGGGCGACGAAATGCTTCATGACGCGGAAGAAGCGCGAATCGTCGAAGAAGCCGGTATGTACAAGCTCAAAGAAACGATCGGCACCTTGTGGCGCCCAAGCGCGATGCACCTCGATTACAATCGGCCCCTTGCTCGTGTTCAATCGCGCCTTGTAAATCTCGGCGGGTTTTGCCGGAGGCTGAGCTGCGGGGGCTTTGGATTCCTCGGGCGATTTCCCGGACGAGCATCCCACGGCGAGAAGACAAAATCCGAATATCGTAATAATTAGCGACCTTTTTGTAACTAACAAGTCGAGGCTCCTATTTCGCGTCGCGCCAATTTGCGCCAACTCCTATATCTACCAGAAGCGGAACGGAGAGTCGATACACACTTTCCATCTCAGTTTTTACCAAACGTTTCACTTCCGGTGTTTCCTCCGGCGGCGATTCGAACAGCAATTCGTCGTGCACCTGAAGCAGCATCTTTGTTTGCAGCTTCTTGTCGCTCAGCAGCCGGTCGATGCGAATCATAGCCAATTTGATGAGATCGGCCGCGGTACCTTGAAGCGGCGTATTGACCGCCGTGCGCTCCGCAAACGACCGGGCATTCGGATTGCGGCTGTGCATGTCCGGAATGGGGCGTTCGCGTCCCAGCAAAGTCTTCGCAATCCCTGTTTGGCGTACTTCGGCGATTGTCGATTCGATAAAGGCTTTCACCCCCGCGTACAACTCGAAATAGCTCTTGATATACCGCTCGGCTTCCTTGCGATCCACTCCAATTGACGCGGCCAGTCCGAACGGCGTCTGGCCGTAGACGATGCCGAAGTTAACGGCCTTCGCGCTACGCCGCATTTCCGGCGTGATCATCAACGGCGGCACGCGGAAAACCTCGGCCGCGGTGCGGGTGTGAATGTCTTCTCCGTTCCGGAAGGCCTTGGTGAGCGTGGGATCGCCGGACATGTGCGCCAGGAGGCGAAGCTCAATCTGCGAGTAGTCGGCAACCACCAGATCCCACCCTTCACGCGGTACGAAGGCGGCGCGGATCTCGCGCCCAAGCTCAGTGCGGATCGGGATGTTCTGCAAATTAGGATTCGAAGAAGACAACCGGCCCGTTGCGGCGCCGGTCTGGTTGAACGTGGTGTGGAGACGTCCCGTATCAGCCTGAATGAGCAGCGGCAGCGCGTCGACGTACGTCCCTTTCAGTTTCGCCAACTGCCGGAATTCGAGCACCAGCCCGGCGATCGGGTAGTCCAGCGCCAACCCTTCCAATATGTCGGCGGCGGTAGACGTGGTTTTGCCTTTGCCATACTTCGTTGGCGACGGCAGATTCAAATCCTCATACAGCACCTTGCCAAGCTGTTGCGGCGAATTGATGTTGAATTCTCGACCGGCCGCTGCATAAATCTCGCCCGACAGCCGCTGCATCTCCGAGTCCATGCGTCCGGAGAGCACCTGGAGTTGCGCGGGTTCGATCCGTATGCCGGCCTGTTCCATTCGTCCGAGTACCGGCGCCAGAGGAAGATCGATCTCTTCGTAGACTTTGCGCAGGTTGCGCGCCGTGATTTCCGGGGAGATCCTCTCGTGCAACTCCAAAATGGCGTCGGCCCGGTGTTCGATAGTCTCGCCCAGCTTTCGGTCAAGAAACTTCTCGGCCAGCACCTCCAGCCCGCACCCGCCGGGATCGGCGCTCAGCAGGAATGCCTCGAGCATCAGGTCCTCGTATCCATTGGTCGAGCCCGGAATCAGGGATGCCGATTTCACGTCATGAGTGATCTTCATGCGGCCAGGGTCCTGCAACAATTGGTGCGGCGCGAGCACCATTGGCATGGAGCGCGCGAACGATTTCCGGTAACTGATGGCAACCGCCGAGGAATCCGCTGCCACGCCGATCGGCGCGCCAGCGGGAATTTGCGCCGCGAAAGCGCTCACCTCTTCGGCATTCGCCAGCGCGCCATAATCCTTCGGCGCGGTGTCGTCGAGCGGTCCCATCTCGCGAAGAAAACTGTAGAATTCCAGTTCCCGGTACAGCGGTTTCAGCGCCGCGGCATCGGGTTCCTGCGATTTCAACGCGCCCAGGTCCCATTCAATCGGACAGTTTACGTCGATCGTCGCCAGTTTCTTGCTCAGCAGAATCTGATCGCGATTGTTCTGCAGGCTCTCCCGATACATTTTCCGTTCGACTTCCGCGGCGTGATCGAGCGCATTTTCCACCGAGCCGAAACGGGCAATCAGATCGCGAGCACCTTTATCGCCGATTCCGGGCGCACCAGGAATGTTATCGACGGCATCGCCCTTCAGTGCCAGCAGATCGGCCACAGCGGATGGCGGTACGCCCATGAACTCCGTCGTCTTCGCGGGGTCGTACCAGGTATCGTCTTTCATCGGATTCAGCATGGCAATCCGATCCGTCACCAGTTGCAGCATGTCCTTGTCGCTGGAGACGATGACAACGTCAACATCCTCTTTCTCCTCCGCGCGCCGTGCCATCGCTCCAATCACGTCGTCAGCTTCACACGCGGCAAATTGCAGAACCGGGATCCGCATCGCTTCGAGTACGCGTTGCACGTAGGGGATCTGTTCCGTTAAGTCCGGCGGCATTTCCGTTCGATTGGCTTTGTATTCGGCGAACGATTCGGATCGGAATGTCGGCCCATCACTCTCGAAAATCGCTGCAATATAGTCCGGCTTGTGCGTGGCGATCAGCTTCCGAAGCATGTTGTGGAAAATGAAGACCGCCTCGGTGGAGAGGCCGGTATTCGTGCGCATGGGAGGGGCGCCTGAGCGAGCCCGGGCATGGTAGGCGCGAAAGATGAATCCAAATGTGTCGATTAGGAATAGCCTGGGCCGGAACATAGGACTGGACACATAATACCCCAGGACCATTGGAACTACGACAAAGTATCAAATTTACCACAGCATTTTGCGCAAAGTGTTGCAGAATTACCACGGTTTGTAAGTCGCAACCATATTATAATGAATAAGTTAGCTATCGCGCATCAAAAACCAGAGTTTAGGGTTCATAATGATTCAGACTTTGTAGTATGCTATGGCGAGCGTCGGCAGGAGATACGAAATTGCGATTTGAAACAACGATCCAGCGTCCAGTAGAAGCATCTGGAGTCGGTCTCCATACCGGGGTGCCCGTTTCGATCCGAATTCTACCCGCTCCTCCTTCTACCGGCATCGTCTTTCTTCGAACCGATCTCGACAATTTTGCCATCCCCGCCAGCTGGCGGCACGTTGCCCGAGTAAGCTACGCCACCAGCCTGATGCGCCAGAGCGTGCTGATTTCCACCACCGAACATCTGCTGAGCGTGCTCTACAGTATGGGGATCGACAACGCCTACATCGCGATTGACAATCTGGAAGTACCGATTCTCGATGGAAGCGGTCTGCCGTTCGTGAAACTGATCGAGAGCGCGGGCATCCGGACGTACAGGCGCCGGCGGAGATACCTGCGAATCCGCCGCCCGGTATCGGTGGAAGGCGGCGGCAAGCGCATCAGCATCCTGCCATCCGATTCGTTCCAGTTGACGTGCGATGTTTTCTTCGATCATCCGGCTGTAGGGCGGCAGACGATGGAGATGGAAGTGACTCCTGAACGCTACGCCTCCGAGATTGCGCCGGCACGGACCTTTGGTTTCGAATGGGAACTCTCGCAGATGCGGAACATGGGATTGATTCGGGGCGCGTCGCTCGAAAATGCGGTTTGTTTCGACCGCTCCAGCGTCATGAACCCGGACGGTCTGCGGTTCCCGGACGAATGCTGCCGGCACAAGATTCTGGACCTGATCGGCGACTTGGCATTAATCGGCAAACCGCTACTTGGTCACGTCATCGCCGAACGGGCTGGCCACGCGATGCATGCGGCGCTGGTCTCCAAGATCATGTCTGACCCATCGCTTTACGAAATTCTCAGTTTTGATCAATTGGCCACCCGCGTGGTTCACGCGCTAGTTTCGTAAGCGCGCCGCGCCGATCGACTTCATTTTGCTGGCGCTCCTCCCCAACCTGTTGAGTGGACTACGGCTAGCGCTCACGCCCTACGTCGTCCTGGCACTGATGGCTCGCGACTGCCGCCGGGCACTCCTGATCCTCTTCCTCTGCGGGATGACCGACGGCCTGGATGGATTCCTGGCACGGAGATTCCGTTGGCAGTCGAAGCTGGGGGCGTATCTCGATCCGCTGGCTGACAAGTTCCTCCTGGTCTCGGTCTATATAAGTCTGGCCTTCTCGGGACTCGCGCCGGCGTGGTTGGTTTGGCTCGTAGTGGGCCGCGACGTGCTGATTCTGGCGATGGCGGGCTATGGGCTGGTTTTCACGCGATTGCGTGATTTTCCGCCCTCCATCTGGGGGAAAATCAGCACCACCGTGCAGATTGCCACAGCACTGGCGCTGATAACGGGTTGTGCGTTCCCAAGTAAGTTCGCGGAGCAATTTGGACAGTTCGGAGTTGTCCTTACAGCGATTCTGACGGCCTGGAGCGGAATTCATTACGCCCTGCGCGGAATCCAGTCGCTTCGGCGAAATTCCTCCAAATCAGCCTCATCCAGCCGATGAGAGGTTGTAACGCCCGCTAGGAGCGATCACAGATGACCAAATGGACCTTGAGGAAGAAGTTGACTGCCTGCTTTGCGGCACTCGTGGCGATGATGTTGGCGTTAGGTGTGACGTCGGCCGTCGCGGTCAACGGCCTGATGGGCGATGTCAAGGACATAAGTGATAACGTTGCGCAAAAGCGGCATTTAGCCGACCTCCTGTCGATCGAATCGGTCAATATGCTTAGCCTCGAGCGTGGCATCCTGCTACGCAGCCTGCTGGAAGATCAGGCCACCGCCGACAAGTACAAGGCCGATTTCACCGAGACGGCGAGCCGCTCTGAGAAGCTGCTTAACGAGATTCAGGGTCTGCTGACAACCGAAAAGGGACGCGCTCTGCATGCGGACTTGCATTCGAGACTGCAGGCCGCGGTTGCTGTACACGAACGGTCGAACGCAGCGCTCCAAGCCAAGAAAATGGATGAAGCGGTTCGGATCTACAAGGAGGAGTCAGGACCACGCTTTGTCGAACTGGGGAAGTCCGCCCAGGACTTCGGAGAGTATCAAAGTGTGGTCATGGCGGACGTGGTCGCTTCGTCATCGAGCAGCGCGTCGTTGTCACACTGGATGGTGATCGCTCTTCTCGTCTTAGGTCTCTCGGTGGGGGTCGGCGTCCATTTCGTTGTGAGCTCGAGCTCGCTGCTCATTCAGAAGATGGCCGAAGAAATGGGGGACGGCGCACGGCAGGTTGCCGCCGCTGCGGCTCAGGTTTCCTCGTCCAGCCAGTCGTTAGCTCAAGGGGCCTCGGAACAGGCAGCCTCGCTTGAAGAGACATCTGCCTCGAGCGAGGAAATCACGTCCATGACGCGCAAGAACTCCACGAATTCCAGCTCGGCCGCTCAAGTGATGCTCAAAGTCGACCTCCAGGTAAAACGCGGCAACGAAAGACTGGGAGACATGATGACGTCCATGCATGAAATCGATGCGTCGAGCCAAAGGATTTCCCGGACTATCAAGGTAATCGACGAAATCGCCTTTCAGACGAACATCCTGGCACTGAACGCGGCTGTGGAAGCGGCTCGTGCGGGTGAGGCCGGTATGGGATTCGCAGTGGTTGCCGACGAGGTGAGAAACCTCGCGCAGCGATGTGCCCAGGCGGCCAAAGACACAGCCGCGCTGATCGAGGAGTCGATCACTAAAACGAGCGATGGAAGCAGAAAGTTAAACGAAGTGGCCGAAGTCTTTCGCGGCATCACGGAAAATACAGTCAACGTGAAAACACTGGTCGACGAAGTAAGCCATGGCAGCCAGGAGCAAGCTCGCGGGATCGAGCAAATCTCCAAGTCGATCTCCGAAATGGAGCAGTTGACTCAAAGTGTCGCCGCGAATTCGGAAGAGAGCGCAGCCGCCAGTCAGCAGATGTCCGCGCAGGCGGAGAGTCTCCGCGCCATAGTGGACAAGCTTCAGAGCCTGGTGGGCAGCGCCGCTACACACGAGATGGCGGTCCCGGCGCCGAGGCGTACGCCCAAGTTCGCGGCGAGTTCGGGTCGCAGACGGGTCACCAAGGCGGCTCTCGACGAATTCCCAATGGACGACTTCAAACTTTAACCCGGATGGTTTCCGACTTACAATCGGAAGCGATGACAAGACTCATCCAACTCCACCATCCTACTCACAACCGCCGCGTCGCTCTTGTCGCCGACACCTCGCTCTATCTCCTTTCCACGCACCACTCCGTCTTCGAGTTAGTGCAAGCCGCTATCGAGGCAGGACTCTCTGCCGCATCAGTCGCCCAGAAAGACACATCCGACCGCAAGCTCGATTACGACAGTATCTACTCCGGTGAGTCCGAGTGGCGCGTGCTCCCCGCGTTCGACCACCCATCCGAGCCCGCCCGTTGTCTTGTCTCAGGCACCGGTCTCACTCACAAAGCCAGCGCTGAAAACCGGCAAGCCATGCACAAAGACACCGGGACCGTCACCGACAGCATGCGGATGTATCAGGCGGGTCTCGAAGGAGGCCGCCCCGAACCCGGAAAGATTGGCGTCATGCCCGAGTGGTTCTACAAAGGACCCGGTACGATTCTTCGCGGTCACGGCGACCCTCTGGCGGTTCCCGCCTATGCAGAGGACGGCGGCGAAGAACCGGAGATCGCCGGAGCATATGTCATCGACTCTTCCGGCGCCCCCCGCCGCGTTGGCATGATGATCGGCAACGAATTCTCCGATCACAAGACCGAAAAGAAAAACTATCTCTACCTGGCGCCATCGAAGCTTCGAACTTGCGCCATCGGCCCCGAAATTGTGCTAGATGCCAGCTTTCAAGCAGTGCCCGGCTTGGTGCGTGTGGAGCGCGCCGGCAAAGACGTCTGGTCCAAGGGCATTGTCTCGGGCGAAGAGAAAATGTCGCACACGCTCGCGAACCTGGAGCATCATCACTTCAAATACGAAGCCCACCGGCGGCCAGGCGACGCCCACGTGCATTTCTTTGGCGCCGACGCTTTCAGCTTCGGAGAAGGAGTCACCTTGCAGGACGGCGACGAGATGATTATCGAATTCGCCGGCTTCGGCCGTGCGCTGCGCAACCCGGTCCGCATTGAGCCACGCGGCGAAACGCTCATTGCCGTCAAACCGGTCTGAGCGCGTGACGCCACACCGGAGACGTTGGTACGTTGTTGCCGCGCTGGTCCTCCTGGCGCTCATCACGATTGTCGATCGCGTCTGCATCTCCGCCGGCAAACAGCAGATGGCCGGTGAACTCCAGATCTCCAATATCGAGTTCGGCTGGGTTTTCGGAGTTTTCACTCTGGGCTATGCGATCGTCATGATCCCGGTTGGCTGGTGTGCGGACCGTTGGGGACCCCGGCGCTTTCTGGCGCTCATCGTTTGCATCTGGTCTGTACTCACAGCTGCCACCGGCCTGGTCGGTTCTTTCGCCCCGCTCGTTGTGCTTCGATTTATATTCGGCATGGCCGAAGCCGGCGCTTATCCCGGCGCGACACGCGCTATTTACAACTGGATTCCCATCAGTGAGCGTGGACTCGCGTTAGGGCTGTTCAACCTCGGCGCCAGGATCGGAGCCGCCGCCGGTCTCACCATCGTTTCCTTCATCGTGATCCACGCGGGGTGGCGCAATTCCTTCATACTCCTCGGTGGCGTCGGCCTTGTGTGGGCTGCGCTCTGGTTTCTCTTCAGCCGCGACTTGCCTCCTGGAGCGGCTCCGCCTCTGGCCGCAATCAAACCCACCAGCGATTGGCGTAGGATCGCCCTCTCGACGCCGGCATTCTTACTGTTCTTTCAATACTTCGCTATCAATTTCACGTTTTTCCTCGGATACAGTTGGCTGCTTCCGCATCTTGAGCAGGAGTTTCACCTGGAACCCGCGCGGGCGGGCGTGTACGCGAGTATTCCGCTCTATTGTGGAGCCTTCGCTGCATGGTGCGGGGGCAATATCGTCGACCGGCTGTACCGCCGTGGTTTTGGAGCGATGTCGCGTGCGATTCCGGCCATTGCGGGTTTCACGCTCGCCGCCATCTCCGTGCTCGCGGCGGCTTACGTGACGAGCGCTGAAACCTTCGTGGCGCTCTTCGCCGCCGCTGTCTTCGGGCTCGATCTCGCAGTGAGTCCGAGCTGGACCACCTGCTCCGATCTTGGCGGACCAAATACCGGAGCGGTCTCCGCGTGCATGAACATGGTCGGATCGGTCGGAGCGTTTCTCAGCACGATCGCGTTTCCGTTTGTGATCAAACTAACCGGACGGACAAGGAGCTACTTCATCCTGGCGACGATTCTGAATGTGCTGGGCGCTTTGAGCTGGATCAAGCTCGGGCGGGCTTCCCACTTTTCTGCTTCGCTTTCACCACCACCGGAGTCCCCTCAAACCCAAACGCCTCGCGTAAGCGGTTGACCACGAAACGCTCGCCCGAAAAGTGCATTGTCTTGTTGCGCTCGGTGAACAACACAAACGTCGGCGGCCGGATGCCGCTCTGGGTAGCGTAATAGACTCTGAGCGGCGGCTCGAAGTGGAGCTTTTCGACAAACCGATTCAGCTCGCCGGTCGTCACGCGCTTCGAAGCATTTTCGTAGCACGTCTTGATCAACGGAAGCAGTTGCTTAACGCCGTGTCCCGTCTTGGCGGAGATGAATGCGACCGGCGCGTACTCCAGAAACTTCAGCTCGTCCCGCACCATTTGAATGAACTCTTTCTTGTTCTTGTCCGGTCGCGCATCCCACTTGTTGGCGCACAGGATAACCGCGCGGCCTTCTTCATGCGCATAACCGGCCACCGTCGCATCGTGGCCGAGAACGCCTTCAATTGAATCCATGATCAGCAGCACCACGTGGGCCATCCGGATGTTCCGGCGGGCCATGATGACGCTAAGCTTCTCGGTCATCTCGGTCGTTTTGCCTTTGCGCCGGATTCCGGCCGTATCGACAAAAACAAATTCGACGCCCTCGAATTCCACCGTCTCATCCACGGCATCGCGCGTAGTTCCGGCCACGGGTGAAACAATCGCGCGTTCCTTGCCGGCCAGCGTATTCAACAACGTCGATTTGCCCACGTTCGGCCGCCCGATGATCGCGACCTTGATTTTCAGCTTCTTCTCCGGTTCGCCATCGCTCGAAGCGTCCAAGGGAAAACCGGCCGTAACGTGCTCGAGCAGATCGTCAAAACCTAAGCGATGCTCGGCGGAAACGGGAAAGAGATGCTCGAAGCCGAGAGAATGAAACTCGTGCAGCAGAGACTCGCGAGCCTGGCTGTCGATTTTGTTCACCGCCAGCGTCACGGGCTTGCCTAGCTTTCGCAGCATCTTGGCAAGATCGCGATCGATGCCGGTAATCTCCGTGCGCCCGTCGATCACATAAATAATCTGCGCGGCAGTCTCCAGCGCCACGCGTGCCTGCTTCAGGATTTCGCTCGGGATCAGCTCATCGTCGTTTGGAATAATGCCGCCCGTGTCGATGAGTTCGAAACGCTTCCCCCGATAGGCGCCCTCGCCGTAAATGCGGTCGCGCGTGATGCCCGGCTCATCACCGACAATTGCGCGGCGGTGTCCGGTAATCGCGTTAAACAGCGTGGATTTTCCTACGTTCGGTCTGCCTACGATGACAACTGAGGGCAGACGCTCGGCGAGCGTCATTACATTCATGATAACAATTGAAATTTCGCGATCCGCCCGGAGTCGTGCGAAAATATAAACTGTACCCCTTCAGGAAGGCACCCGAAACAACTTGGAAAAAAATCTTACACGCAACCCGTCTACCCGCAATATTGCGATTATTGCGCACGTCGATCATGGAAAAACAACTTTAGTCGACGCGATGCTGCGGCAAAGCGGCATCTTCCGCGCAAACGAGCAAGTGGAGGACCGCGTGATGGACTCCAACGAACTCGAGCGCGAACGCGGCATCACCATTCTTGCTAAAACGACTGGTGTCCGCTATCACGACATTAAGATCAACATCGTCGATACGCCTGGCCACAGCGACTTCGGCGGTGAAGTCGAGCGTGCGCTAAAAATTGTCGATGGAGTCATGCTGCTGGTCGATGCCAGCGAAGGCCCGTTGCCGCAAACGCGCTACGTTTTGATGAAAGCGCTCGAGGCAAAACTGCCGCCGATCCTCGTCATCAATAAAATCGACCGCCCCGACGCGCGCGTGCAGGAAGTGTTGAACGAAGTTTACGATCTCTTCATCGATCTTGACGCCCACGAAGACCAGCTCGATTTTCCGGTCATTTACACCAATGCGAAACTTGGTATCGCCAAGGAGTCGCTCGAAGATCCATCGGACAATTTGCGCCCGCTCTTCGAGACCATCCTGAAGAACATTCCGGCGCCGGCCGGCGACCCCGATGAGACTCTGCAGATCCTCGTTGCCAACCTCGACTACAGCGAATACCTCGGCCGTCTCGCCATCGGCCGTGTCTTTAACGGAACGCTAAACCACGGAGACAACGTTGCCATCGTGAAGCTCGACGGTTCCATACAGAAGACCCGCATCACCAAGATGTATTCGTTCCAAGGCTTGAAGCGCGTCGATGAAACCATCGGCCGCCCCGGCGACGTTCTGGCCATTGCAGGCGTAGAAGGAATCACCATCGGCGAAACCATCACCAGCGCCGAAACGCCGGTGGCTCTGCCGAATATTCGAATCGATGAACCGACCATCGCCATGACGTTTACCGTCAACACGTCGCCGTTCGCCGGATTGGAGGGCAAGTACGTGACATCGCGGAATCTGCGCGATCGTCTGGATAAAGAACTGCTCACCAACGTGTCCATTCAAGTAGAAGAGGCCGGTGGGCCCGACGCATTCAAGGTGAAGGGCCGCGGCGAATTGCAACTGGCAATTCTCATAGAAATGATGCGCCGCGAAGACTTTGAGTTGATGGTGGGCAAGCCGGAAATCATCACCAAGGAAGTCGACGGCAAGGTGCACGAGCCGGTCGAATTGCTCGTTATCGATTGCCCCGAACAATTCATAGGCGTCGTTATCGAGAAGATCGGTTCGCGTAAGGGCAAGATGCACAAGATGGTGAATAACGGCTCCGGGCGCGTTCGCCTCGAGTTTCATATCCCATCGCGCGGCCTCATCGGTTTGCGCGGTGAATTGCTCACCGACACCAAGGGGACCGCGATCACCAATTCGCTTTTCCACGGCTACATCCCGTGGCAAGGCGAAATCGCCACACGCCCCACCGGCTCGCTCGTGTCCGACCGCGCCGGCAAATCCACCGGTCACGCCATGTGGAATCTGCAAGAGCGCGGCGAACTCTTCATCGAAGCAGGCACTGAATGCTACGAGGGGATGATCGTCGGCGAAAATTCGCGCGACAACGATTTGAACGTAAACATCGTCAAGGAAAAGAAGCTGACCAACATGCGTGCGTCGTCGGCCGATGAAGCCATTCGGCTGGTGCCGCCCAAGCTGCTGAATCTCGAGCAGGCCATCGAATTCATTCGCGAGGACGAGTTGGTTGAGGTGACGCCGAAGTCCATCAGGCTTAGGAAAAAGATCCTCAAAGCCAACATGCGGTAGCTCAGGCCACCTGCTTCACTGCCGCAGCCACCCATGTCGATATTGAGTGGCTTTTGGCGCGTGGCCTTGGGCTTCCGCGATTTGCAGTTTGAGCCTCAATGCATCGGCATTCCGGGTGGCCTGCTCGTATTCCTGTCGCAAGAAATCGCGCGTCAGATCTGCACTAGCTGGGCGGGTGGGCGACATAGAAGTGAATGTCAAGCGGTTCGGCGTGCCTCCCAGTAATCCTCAAAGCGGCCGTTGAGGTGGCAGCATCGTAGAGCGATGATCGCGTTTGCGCCTCGGACGGTCCAGAACATGCCGGACTTTTTGAGACGAGAGCCGATCACCGTCTTGCAACCCGCTTCGATGACACCAGAGCCGACGAAGAGATGCTGACGGCGGAACTTTGGGTAGCGCATGCGTTTGGCATTTCGCTCAAAGTAGTCCGCTTCGGTGCGAATTTTTTCCAGAACTTCCGTGTTAGTTGATTCGGTGGAGCGCAGCGAGAGAACCAGCTTTTCGATTTTCCCCTTGTCGAGCAGGCGCTTTTGGTGGACTTTCATCCAGGCTTTCTGGCTCAGCGGGTCGTTGGGGTGCAGCCTGCGAGCCAACTCCCAGAGGTGCTGGCGCGCGTGATAAAGGTCGACGATCTGCACGGTGCCGGGAAAATGCTGATCGGTAAGATTCCAGATCCATTCTGCCCCGTCGCCTATGACGACTTTCTTTTGCGCTCGGCTCCAGCCGCGCTTCCAGGCTTCCACGTAAATTCGCTTTCCAAATTCTTCGGCGGTCTCGATGGCGCTGGAGTAGGTGGTCGAATCGGGATCGCGGATGGCATAGCCCTCCTGATCCCACGTGGTCTGGGTGAATACGCATCCCAGCTTGACTTCACGCGTGTGTGCCGGCTGGGGGTCGGTCTTACCTTTCCGCCCCTCCGTCTCTTTCTTCACCACCGGTACGCCCGTCCCATCCATCTGCACATACAGAATGCGAATCGGCTCACCGATAATGACGGGCAGGTCCAGTTGGACGGCTTGCCGGATCTCCTGCTGCTCACCTTGCGCGATATCGGCGCCAATCGCCTCCGCCGTACGCTCCACCGACTTGGCGGTCACTTCCAGGCCGGCCAGAACCTTCATCTGCTCGCGGCCGTGATCGAAGGGCGCCTCCTGGCCCACCATCGCTTCCATGCGGCGTACCCCGGGAGAGAACTCCGTATTCTCGACGTCCAGCTCGATATCGGCGGGAAACCGGCCGGTATGGCAATGCGAGCACAGATAATAGGGCCGCGATATTTCCACCTTGCCCACCACCGTCAGGACCGGCTTGGATCGTAGTTCCCGGTAATGAGCCTGGCGGCCGCAAGCACAAGGGATAGTCCGCTGGTCGGCGGCTGGGGAGGCGAAGCACAGCAATCTGGTCAACACAGCCGCCCCAGCCTGATGCATGACCGACCGCACGGCCATCTCGGTGGCTTCCAGGTCCAGGTGCCCCGACTGACGGCGGCCGTTGAAGACAACGCGCAACAGTTGGTTTACTTCGCGCGCGACTTCCTGCCGGATGGCTTCCGCCGTTTTTTTTCCTCCGGCGAGACAGTATCGGCGACCGGGCGTACCCGGCAGATCTTCTCATTGATCTCCAACAGTTCCTGACTAAGTAGCCGGAAACGATGAAAAGCCTCCACCTCACGCTGCGCCTTACGCAGTTCCACCGCGGAAGAAAAGGATTCGCTGACGGACTTTCCGTTGATCTTGCGGGTCAGACGGAAGTTCGGGCCGTGACCGGGTTGGTTGGGTTGATGACAACGACAGTTTGGCTTTCCGCAACGGCCGTTGATGGCGGTGATGGAGCCGCTGCGAAAATCACCCAGTTCCAGGATCTGCATGAGAATGCCGGAACGTTGCTGTTCGAGGGTGGCGAGGGAGTCAGGCAAAGGCATGTCTAATCCTAACGTATTCATACGTTAGGATTCTAACTACAAAAAAAGAAAACTGCCGGATCACACCTTGTGAGTCGCACACCCTAGCTGGGCCGTCGCCTTCCGGCGGCAAATGAGATGCGATGCTGATCTGCCCCTTCTCGATGGCCGCTCGCGGATAAAACACCGCCGTGGGATGCAACACAGTGGCGCCACCCAGATTCACACTCACGCCGCGTTCTTCCGGCAGCCTCGGCGCGGCGACATCCTGCGCTTGGCCGCGAGCCCAATTCATCGTCAAAGCGAAACACGCCAGACCCACGCACAGCGCCAGTACCGCGGGCAACGCCGATGATCGATTCTCTTGGTTCTTTTACCGACCAGTCGTTGTATCCGGTACAGCAGCGACCATCTCCAACACCCAGCGCCAAGCGAGGCGCCGTGACCCGAAGTTTTCCAAGCTAGCCAGAGCACGAGCGTAACAGAGCACGTCACCGCACGAACGCACCGCAAGATCATCGCAGCACAACTCTCGTTCGGGCCTGATCCGGGCCGAAATCCACCAGACTGCGGGGGTAAAACAACACGGTTTCCACCAGACTTTGCAGAAGGTTGACTAGATAATCGCAGCGGAGAATATGTGCGCACTCGTGGGCGAGCACAGCTTCCAACTGCCAAGACGGTTCCATCGGCTTCCACTCCGCGTCGCCTAAGAAGCGCTACCCAGGCTAACCACCGCCCGCAAATTTGCCACGCCCGCCGTATACCGGGTGTCTGATACCTTGAACGCCACCGCATCCTCGAGCCAGTCGTGCCAAACACCATCCGGATCGTGCGCCGCCGCCGTAATCGTATATTCCTGAGGACACAAATCGCACTGGAATCGAAACGCAATCTCCCGCCGGTCTCCAGCCGCGCAAGGACCCAATTTCAGCCTCTCGAGTTCCGTATTCGTTCCATAAACCTCGAATCCGATCCGTGTCCGAATCATGACGCCGACCACCGGATCATCAACCGCCGCCGTGAACTCCACCACGACTCGAATCATCGCGTCTTCGCCACTCGCCCACACCATCGTTGGACGCCCTTCCGCTGTCAGCGTCTCCAGCGCGATGAGCTTCGCCCGCCCATCGCCGCGCCGCATCGACGGATCTACCGGCGCCGAATGCCCGTGGCCCAAAGCACGCAACCGCTGCGCTACGTGATGCTGGTATTTCGCCACCATCTCGGCCGGATCGCCTTTACCCGCGAGTTTTCCGTCGTGCACCCACCAGATTTCGTCCACTAGCCGGCGCAACAGTTCATCCTCATGCGACGCCAGAAACGCAACGCCGCCTGCCCGCCGCAAATCGAACAATTGTCCGGCCATCTGGGACCGCTCGATCGCGTCCGCCGCCCCAAGTTGCGCGTGATCGAACGTCACCGCGCCTGCTTTTCGCGATTCTTCCAGCACCGCAGCCACGCCCGATCCGCTCTCGCCAATCACGCCGATCACCGCTCCATCAGGCGCGCTGATGCCGAGTTGAGTTATCGCAATTGCCATCGTAGTTAGAATAGCGATAGTGTTCCTCGCATTTCTGCTGCTCGCCAATTGGACGAAGCAATCTACCGGAGTGGTCGAGCTTCCCAAGGGCAGCATTGTGGTCTCCGCGGAGATTCGTCTACCTGACGGCGCGCATGATCTCGAGCTCCGAGGTTCGCAAACAATCCTCCGCGCCGCCGATGACTTCCGCGGCCGGACAATTCTGAGCTGCCACGGTTGCCGCAACCTCAAGATCATCGGACTTACCCTCGATGGCAATCGCGATCACATCGGGAAGCCGGCTGAATTGCCGCCGTCAGATCGCAGCTTTGCGCAATTCACAATGTGCAATGGCATTCTGGTCGAGCAGGCCGACGGGTTCACCATCAGCGATGCACACTTCCGGCACATCGCAGGATTCGCCGTGCTCGTCAGCGCGTCCCGGCACATCACGATTGAGAGACTTGCGGTCAGTGAAAGTGGTTCGCTAAACGAAAAGGGCCGCAACAATACTACTGGCGGCATTCTCATCGAGGAAGGTTCGTCGGATTTCAGCGTCCGTAAATGCAATTTCACGGACATCAGCGGCAACGGTGTTTGGACACACTCGCTGTACCGTTCACCGCGCAACCAGGAAGGCCGCATCGTTGACAACACATTCAGCCAAATTGGCCGCGACGCGATTCAAGTCGGCCACGCCACACGGATCATGGTCGACAACAACAAAGGTTCCCGCATCGGCTATCCCGTGGAAATCATCGACGTCGAGAATCGCGCCACGCCGGTCGCAATCGACACCGCCGGAAACGTAGACTCCAGCCTCTACGCCAACAACACATTCGAAGAGATCGACGGCAAATGCATCGACCTCGACGGATTCCACGACGGCTCAGTGAACCGCAACACCTGCACCAATCGCGAGCCCGCCGAAACCTATCCCTGGGGTCACTTCGCCATCGTAATGAACAACACAAATCCCGACATGCAATCGCGCAACATCACCATCACCGACAACATAATTTCAGGAACAAAATTCGGCGGAATCTTCGTCATCGGAGAAGGGAACACCATCGCGCGCAACCACATGGTGAACCTCAACCGCGCCCATTGCAACGAGACGCCCGCTAAATTCGGCTGCCTATCGTTCGCCGATGAGCCGGACATCCTCCGCTCCGGAATCTACCTCGGACGCCGCGCCGAACGCCCCGCCCTTGCGCGCAACAACACAATCACCGATAACCAAGTGGAAGGATTCGGAATGAAAGAGCACTGCATCGGCTTCGCTCCCGGAGTAAAACCGGAAGAACAAAAAAGTTCGGGCAACACGTGTAAAGAATGATCGATCCCACCATCACCGAACTCATGCAGAAAGACTGGAACGCGCGCGCCCAGGAGGACGCGAACTTCTACGTCGCCTTCGGCCGCCGCGATCAGGACATGGAGGAATTCTTCTCCACCGCGATCGAAGTAGTCCGCGGGCTCGAAGTGGGAACTTAAGCGGATTCCCGCAAAAAATCCACGCGCCCGCCGCGCCCTGGAGATCGGCTGCGGCCCCGGCCGCCTCATGCGTCCGATGAGCCGTTACTTTGGCGAGATCCACGGGATCGATGTTTCCGACGAAATGATCCGGCGTGCGCGCGAGAATCTCCGGAGCATTCCGCATGCGCACCCGCACCACACCAGCGGTTGCGACCTGGCGCCGTTTGCCGACGAATCGTTCGATTTCGTTTACTCCTACGCCGTTTTTCAGCACATCCCCAGCTTCGACGTCGTCATGAACTACCTCCGCGAAGCACACCGCGTGCTCAAACCCGGAGGACTCCTCCGCGTGCAAATCAACGGTCTTCCGCAAACCGCGAAGGTCTACGACACATGGAGTGGAGTTCGCATCAGCGCGGCCCAGGTGCGCGAATTTGTACTCGAACACAACATGCAACTCCTCGCCCTGGAAGGAGTCGATACGCAATACATGTGGACGACCATGCTCAAAAGCTCCCCGCAACACGGTGGATCGCAAGCAGCCGCCCGAATCCGCCGCATCACCAACGCCCACAGTTCGGAGCCCGTCGCACCCACGCGAGGAGTCTATTCGTCGATTACATTATGGATGGAGAATTTCCCGTCTACCTGCGATCTGAATAATCTCAGAGTCACCCTCGGAGGTCGCGAAGCTTTCGCCTGTTATATTGGACCACGCGAAAGCGACGGTCTGCAGCAACTCAACGTAATGCTCCCGCCCACGAGCGAAACCGGCCTGTTGCCCATCACTCTTGAATGCCACGGAGCGGCACTCTGTCCACCGTCCACCATCCGGGTCATCCCGCCCGGGCCCCAAGTCCCGCGCGTCGTCGCCATAAGCGATGGCATTAATCTGATGTCCGGAACGCGTATCGTCACCGGCGTCATAAAAGCTACAATAGAAGAGACAGGCGATCCGAGCACGTTTCAAGCCTGGATCAATGGGCAGCCGGTGAAAAACA
This sequence comes from Bryobacteraceae bacterium, assembly GCA_963770345.1. GTDB lineage: Bacteria > Acidobacteriota > Terriglobia > Bryobacterales > Bryobacteraceae > CAVYPH01. The sequence goes on from CAVYPH010000007.1 coordinate 616,878, forward strand.
TCGACATCTTCTGCGCCGATCCGCTCCCTCCGCGGTACGAAATTAACTTCGAGCCGCCGGACGGAATCGACCCCGGTACGTACCAGTTGATAATGCAGCTTCAGAACCGTCGGCTTGCACCCATTAGTATCGAAATTACTTAGGCCGTTCCGGAATTTTGTTGTAGCCCTTCTGTAACTTGATGCACAGGGTATAGATATAGTTCTTGACGAACCCCTACATATTGGGGCATCATTACCACGTCCCCAATAACCAAAAGCGCTTTTGGTTATTGGGACCATTGGGAGATAGCACATGGGCCAAATCACCGTCGATCTAAGCAGCCGTGAAGAGCTGAAAAAATCTTTACCCGTAGCGCAACGTACTGGAATCCAGTTTCCGCGCTATTTCACCGCCAAGCTAGAGGCGGGCAAGACACCCTACGATGAAATCGCCTGGGAGCTTCGCAACGCCACCATTGGCAACGACAAAGGTTCGGTTATCTTCGAGCAGCGTGATGTCGAAGTGCCGGTCGATTGGTCGCAGACTGCGACTAACATCGTAGCCAGCAAATATTTCCACGGGAAGGCCGGTGCGCCCGATCGTGAGCGGAGCGTGGCTCAGCTCGTTCACCGCGTCACAGATACCATCGCCGATTGGGGCATTGAAGGACGTTACTTCAAAACTCCGGAAGACGCCGAAAACTTCCGCCATGAGCTGGCCCACCTCATGCTCCATCAGAAGGCGTGCTTCAATTCGCCCGTCTGGTTCAACGTCGGCGTGAAGGAGGCGCGCGGCTACGGTTGGTATTACGACGAAGCGACCGACGCCATCAAGAAATTGGAAACCGGCGCAACTCGCCCGCAGTGCTCTGCCTGTTTCATCGTCTCGGTGAAGGATTCGCTCGAATCCATTCTCGATCTGGCCAAGACCGAAGGCATGCTCTTCAAATGGGGCTCGGGCACAGGCTCGAATCTCTCGCCGCTGCGCGAGGAAGACGGCATTCTCTCCGGCGGCGGACGCGCTTCCGGTCCATTGAGCTTTATGCGGGGCTTCGACGCATTCGCCGGCGTCATTAAATCCGGCGGCAAAACGCGCCGCGCGGCGAAGATGGTAATCCTCAACGCCGACCACCCCGACATCGATCGCTTCATCTGGTGCAAAGCGAAGGAAGAGAAGAAGGCCCACACGCTGATCGACGCCGGCTACGATTCTTCGCTCGACGGCGAAGCGTACTCATCCATCTTCTTCCAGAACGCCAATAATTCCGTGCGCGCCTCCGACGAGTTCATGCAGGCCGCCGTCGACAACGCCGATTATTGGACCAAGTCGCGCGTCAATGGCCAGCCCGTGAAGCGCTACAACGCCCGCGAATTGCTGCGCGAAATCGCCGATGCCACATGGCAGTGCGGCGATCCCGGCATGCAGTTCGACACCACCATCAATCGCTGGCATACCTGTAAGGCAACGGCTCGCATCAACGCATCGAACCCCTGCTCGGAATACATGTTCCTCGACGATTCGGCCTGCAATCTGTCTTCGTTGAATCTGATGAAGTTCGTCGGAGTGGACGGGCAGTTCGATGTCGAAGCCTTCCGCCACGCCGTCGACACGCTCATCGTGGCTCAGGAAATCATCGTCGACAACGCCAGCTACCCCACTGAGATGATCGGCCGTAATTCGCACGACTACCGCCCGCTCGGCCTCGGCTTCGCGAATCTCGGTGCACTGCTCATGTCCATGGGCATTGCTTACGACAGCGATCAGGGCCGCGCCTTCGCGGGAGCAGTTTCCGCCGTCATGTGCGGCCAGTCGTATTTAACTAGCGCCCGCATCGCTGAAAGCACTGGTCCATTTCCGGGCTACGCGAAGAACGAGCAGTCGTTCCTTGACGTCATCCGCATGCATGGGGAAGCCGTGAGTCCGATCAATCCGCGCTACGTACCGGCAACCATGCTCGAAGCCGCTCGCCAGGCATGGAGCGACGCGCTAAAGAAAGGCCGCGTCAGCGGATTCCGCAACGCGCAGACCACCGTCATCGCGCCCACCGGCACCATCGGTTTCATGATGGATTGCGATACCACCGGCATCGAGCCCGACCTGGCTCTGGTGAAGTACAAGAAGTTGGTTGGCGGCGGCGTGATCAAAATCGTCAATAATACTGTGCCCGCAGCCCTCATTAAACTCGGCTACCGTCCGGAGCAGGCGGAACAGATCGTTGCGCACATCGATTCCACCGGCACCATCGAGGGAGCGCCCGGCCTCAAGGACGAGCATCTCGCCATCTTCGATTGTAGCTTCCGTCCGCAGAACGGCCTCCGCTCCATCCACTACATGGGCCACATTCGCATGATGGCCGCTGTGCAACCGTACATCTCCGGCGCGATCTCGAAGACCATCAACATGCCGGAAGAATCCACCGTCGAAGAGACTATGGAGGCTTATCTCGAATCCTGGCGTCTCGGCGTGAAATCGGTTGCCATCTATCGCGATAATTCCAAGCGCTCGCAGCCGCTCAGTTCGAGCACCGGCAAGGGCGAAAAGAAAGCAACGGCGGCGGCGCAACCGCAAATCGTCGAGAAGATCGTCAATCGTCCGGTCCGCCGCAAGCTGCCCGACGAACGCCATTCCATTACGCACAAGTTCTCCATCGGCGGTCACGAAGGATATATCACGGCAGGCCTGTACGAAGACGGAATGCCCGGCGAAGTATTCATCTCCATGGCCAAAGAGGGATCCACCATCTCCGGCCTGATGGATAGTTTCGCTACCGCCATCAGCTTCTCGCTCCAATATGGAGTGCCGCTCAAATTTCTGGTCGACAAATTCAGCCACGTGCGATTCGAGCCGAGCGGCTGGACGGGTAATTCGCAAATTCCCTATGCGAAGTCGATCATGGATTACATTTTCCGCTGGCTCGGCGCCAAGTTTCTCGGTCCCGAGTACGCCGTCAGCGAAGCCGGCGACGCAATGACTCTGAAGCCGACCGAACAGGAGAAGCAGCAGACGCTGCCCTTCACGCCGGTGGTGACGGATGCGCCGCTCTGCGCCGAATGCGGGTCTATCATGACGCGCAACGGCTCTTGCTACAAGTGCGCCAACTGCGGTGGAACCAGCGGCTGCAGCTAACCATTTCCTTTCACTGATTTTCATCGGGAGAATCAGGGCGATCCGGGTTTGGGGCCCGGATCGCCACTTTTTTTGCGCACTATGAATTTTCAAATGATCCTCGCCATACTAGCCGGCCTCGTCATAGGAGCCGCCGCCGTCTGGATCATTGCCCAACAACGAATCGCCGGACTGGCCGCGGAGGCCGCCGAACTGAGAGCCCAGAATCGATTCGCGGACGAAAAAATCGCGCTTCTTAATGACGCCCAACGCAGACTCTCCGACGCCTTCAAGGCCCTCAGCGCCGACGCGCTCCACAGCAATAATCAGACTTTCCTCGATCTCGCCAACGCCACTCTCGCCAAGTTTCAGGAATCGGCCAAAGGTGAACTGGAGAGCCGTCACCAGGTCATTGCTGAAACGCTGAAGCCGCTCAAGGAATCGCTCGAGCGCGTCGACACCAAGATCAACCAACTCGAAGCCGCGCGCCGCTCTGCTTATACGCTGCTCACCGATCAGGTGAAGAACCTGATGACTGCGCAGTCCCAGCTCCAATCGGAAACCGGGAACTTAGTGAAAGCTCTTCGCGCCCCCGCAACGCGCGGCCGCTGGGGCGAAATGCAGCTTCGCCGCGTTGTCGAAATGGCCGGCATGATCGAGCGCTGCGATTTCCGCGAGCAGCACACCATCCAGACCGAAGACGGCCGCTTGCGCCCCGACATGACCATCCAGCTTCCGAATCATCGCACCATCGTCGTCGATTCGAAAGTGCCCCTCACTGCCTACCTGGACGCGCTGGATGCGCCCGACGAAGCCACGCGTTCCGCGCGGTTGATAGATCACGCGCAGCAGGTTCGCACTCACGTCCAGAAGTTATCGCGCAAGGAATACTGGTCTCAATTCGAAGCCGTGCCCGAGTTCGTCGTCCTCTTCCTTCCAGGAGAAACGTTCTTCGGAGCGGCGCTGGAGAAGGACGCGGGACTTATCGAATATGGAGTCGATCAGCGGGTGATCATCGCCACACCCACCACGCTCATCGCCCTGCTCAAAGCGGTCGCCTACGGCTGGCGTCAGGAAAGGATCGCGGAAAACGCAAAAGAAATCAGCGCGCTCGGCGCGGAAATCCACGACCGGCTCCGTACACTGGCGGCGCATTTCGCGCGCGTTGGAGTGAACCTGGAAAAAGCCATGGAGGCTTACAACGCTTCGGTGGGAGCGCTAGAAACTCGAATCCTACCGAGCGCGCGGCGCATCAAAGAAAGAGGGGCAACTTCCTCAGAAGACATCCCGCCCGTTGAGCCCATCGAACGAGCCGCCCGCAATATACAAGTTCCCGAGCTAAGTAACCCGGAAATGTAAAGCTCAGTAAATCCGGAAACGCACAATACCCGGCACCCATCTCAATAACTGAGAGGAACGATATGAAACTCCAGTTGATGATTGCAGCAGCTTTGATTGCAGCACCAATGTTGGTGCAAGCTTCGGTGCCGCAGCAACCACAGACGCCAGTTGAAAAAGCGGTGCGCCACGAGCTCGTGATGCTCCCTTACTACAACATTTTTGACGACCTCGGCTTCCGCGTTGATGGCGATCACGTAACGTTGACGGGAGCGGTCACGCGCCCCACGCTGAAATCGGACGCCGGCAATGTAGTCAAACGGATCGAGGGTGTCCGCTCGGTAACCAACAATATCGAAGTGCTACCGCTGTCCCCAATGGACAACCGAATCCGCTTCGCGGCCATGCGGGCCATCTACGGATATCCTTCACTGCAGCGTTACGGTCTGGGCGCTTTGCCGCCAATCCACATCATAGTGAAGAACGGAAACATCACTCTAACCGGAGTAGTCGCGAGCGAAGCCGACAAGAACGTCGCTTATATGCGAGCCATGGGAGTTTTCGGAGCCTTCTCGGTCAAGAACGAGCTACACGTGGAAAACCATTCATAAAAGCAGGTCCCTCTCCTGTATCCTGCTGACTAGCGGAGGAAAGCCTGGAAACCTTTCCTCCGCTCTTTTTATCTGCCGCGTTTCCCGCCCCGCTTATAATCTCTTCATGCAGCTAGATTGGTTTCCTTTGTGGCTAAGCCTGCGCGTGGCCGCCATGTCCACCATTCTCGCTGCCGCCATCGGTCTTGCCATCGCCTATGTCCTGGCCAATCGCGATTTCCGTGGCAAGGAATTTCTCGACGCGGCCGTCACGCTACCGCTCGTGCTCCCGCCCACCGTGCTCGGCTACTATCTCCTCGTCCTGCTCGGACGCCAGAGCGCCATCGGTCATATCTACGAAAATATCTTCGGCGCGCCGCTTGTCTTCTCCTGGCAAGCTGCCGTGGTCGCTGCGCTATTTCACGCCGCTCCGCTCCTCATCAAGTCCGCCCGCGCGGCGCTCGAAAGCGTCGATCACGCATATGAGCGCGCCGCCCGCACCCTTGGCGCATCAGAGGCGAAGCTTTTCTGGCGCATCAGCCTTCCCCTGGCATGGCGATCCATTCTTGCCGCCTGCGTTCTCGCTTTCGCCCGCTCTCTCGGAGATTTCGGCGTCACCATCATGATCGCCGGCAACATCCCCGGGCGGACGCAGACAGTCGCCGTCGCCATCTATGACGCTGTCGAATCCGGCAATGGACAAACCGCGCGTATCCTCACCATCGTCATCTCGGCCATCACTCTGCTCATCCTCGCCGCCGCCAATCGAATCGGATCCAGCTTCCTTCCCACGCGCCAGGCGGCCCGATGATCCAGGCGCGAATCCGTAAACAATATCCGGCTGCCGGAGATTCGGCAGGGTTTTCACTCGACATCGAATTGGAAACAAGCAAGGGAGTCACCGCCCTTTTCGGACCTAGCGGAGCGGGTAAATCGCTTACCCTCGATTGCATCGCGGGATTTGTGCGCCCCAGCGAAGGCCGGATTCTTCTCGACGACCAGATTCTGTTCGACGCCCAATCCCGCGTTCATCTCCCGCCGCAAGAGCGCCGCTGCGGCTACGTCTTCCAGAATTACGCGCTCTTTCCGCACATGACGCTGCGGCAGAACCTCGCGTTCGCGGCCGAGCGCCTTCCCAAACTCGAACGCCATCGCAAGCTCGCCGAGATGCTCGAGAAATTTCGTCTCACCGACGTAGCGGGACGCAAACCGCACGAACTGTCTGGAGGACAGAAGCAGCGCTGTTCCATCGCGCGAGCGCTAATCGCCGCGCCCAGGCTGCTATTGCTCGACGAACCCACGCGCGGCCTCGACGCGCCGCTCCGCGCCGAATTCTACGCCATCCTCCGGCAGGTGCGGGCCGAATTCAACACGCCGATCCTCATCGTCACCCACTCGCTCGAGGAATGTTTCGAACTCGCTGACGAGATGCTGGTCGTGCGCGATGGGCGCGTAAGTCAAAGCGGTTCGCCGGCCGGTATCTGCGAGAACCCGGTCAACCTCGAAGTCGCCCGCCTGCTTGGCACGTACAATCTGCTGGCCGTCGAAATCAAAGCGCTCGATCCCGCCCGCAAATCGAGTCTGCTTCACTATCAGGACTTCGACATCGCCGGCCCGTACTATCCCGGACACCTTCGTGGCGACCACGTGCACATCGTCATCGCACCACAACAATTGAAAGCTCTGCCGCGCAACGGGCGTCCCGGACCAAATCAGATCCCCTTACAACTTCTGCGGACCGTTCCGATGCCATCAGCCGTGCGGCTGGAGTTTGAAGGCGAGATCTCAGTCGAGATGCCAAGGAAGGAATTTGAACCGCTGACGCGCACGAAGGACTGGGTGGTTGAATTTCCCCAGCAGACTCTGCGAATCCTATAGATGTGGCGCTATTACATCACCGGCGGCACCGAAAAGCTCCTGGAATATATTCGCCGCGCGATAGATGACGGCGTCGAATACATCCAGATTCGAGAGAAGCACCTCAACGCGCGCGACCTTTTCCATTTCGTGTCGACCGCCGTTCGAGCCACTGAATCCACTAACACGCGCATACTCGTCAATACACGCGCGGATATCGCCATCGCAGCCGGAGCGCATGGCGTGCATCTTCCCGCAAACTCCATCTCGCCGCAGCTATTGCGTTCCATAACTTCGCCGGAATTCATGATCGGAGTTTCGTGTCATACCCTCGACGAAATCACGCGCGCTCACCAGGAATCCGCCGATTTCGCAGTGTTCGGTCCGATCTTCGACACGCCCGGCAAGGGACCTGCGGTGGGCCTCGACGCGCTGCATGCTGCCTGCACCGCCACAACGCTGCCAATCCTGGCGCTTGGTGGCATCACGTGGCAAAATGCGTCGCAGTGCATAGAAGCAGGAGCGGCCGGAATCGCAGGGATCCGGCTTTTTCAGGCCGAAACTTCGCTGTGAATCTCCTGCAAGCTCCACACCCTAATCGGATCCCGTCTACGCGACGCAACGCCTTCCGCCGCCGCCTTCGCCGCGCTGATGGTCGTGATACAAGGCACGCGATAAGTGACCGCCGCGCGCCGAATCGCTTTTTCATCGCTGAAAGAATGCGCTCCGGTCGACGTGTAGATTGCAAGCTGCACACCGCCGCCCTTCAGTAAATCCACCGCGTTCGGACGCCCTTCATTCACCTTGAAAACCGTCTTACACTTCATGCCAGCAGCCCTCAGCGCTTCTGCCGTGCCCCGCGTACCCACCAGCTCGAATCCGAATTGCACAAACCGCTTGGCGATCTCCACCGCGTCCGGCTTGTGGCGATCGTTCACACTCAGAAACACGCAGCCCTTCTCGGGTAAGGGCGTCCCGGCGCTTAACTGGGCTTTCGCGAAAGCTTCTCCGAAGTTCTCGCCCACGCCCATCACTTCGCCCGTGGACCGCATTTCAGGACCCAGCGCCGGATCCACACCCGGAAATTTATTGAACGGGAACACCGGTGACTTCACGAAAAATTTCGGTACCGGCAGCACACCCGATTCCGGCGAACCTGTCAACGAGTGGAATTCCCGCAGCTTCTTCCCGAGCATCAATCCGACCGCGATCTTCGGCAGTGGAACGCCTGTCGCCTTGCCTACGTACGGCACCGTGCGCGATGCCCGAGGGTTCACTTCCAGCACATAAACCACACCATCCTTGATCGCGTACTGAATATTCATCAGCCCAATCACGTTCAGCGCCAGCGCCAATTTCCGCGTGTAAGTCTTGATCGTCTCGATCTCGGTCTTGCCCAGCGAATACGCCGGCAGCACGCACGAGCTATCGCCCGAATGCACGCCCGCCTCTTCAATATGCTCCATGATCCCGGCGATCAACACATCTTCGCCATCGCACAGCGCATCCACGTCCACTTCAATCGCGTCTTCCAAAAATCGATCGATCAGCACCGGCCGCGTCTGCGAGAACGTCACAGCCTCGCGCATATACCGCCGCACTGTCTCTTCGTCGTAGGCGATCACCATTGCCCGTCCGCCCAGCACGTAACTCGGCCGCACCAGCACCGGGAATCCCAATCGTCTCGCGACTTCCAAAGCTTCCTGCTCGCTTGTCGCAGTCCCATTCGGCGGCGACGGAATATTCACATCGTCCAAAAGCTTGCCGAAGAGCTTCCGGTCTTCTGCCAAATCGATATTCGCCGGGTCGGTCCCAATAATCGGCACGCCGAGGCGCTTCAGCGGCAGGGCCAAGTTCAACGGAGTCTGCCCGCCGAACTGCACAATCACGCCGTCCGGCTTCTCCGTATCGTAAATATTCATCACTTCTTCCAGCGTCAAAGGTTCGAAGTACAACCGGTCGCTGGTGTCGTAATCGGTGGAAACTGTTTCCGGGTTGCAATTCACCATGATCGATTCCACGCCGAACTCCTGCAGCGCAAACGAAGCATGGCAGCAGCAATAATCGAACTCGATTCCCTGACCAATCCGATTGGGCCCGCTCCCCAGAATCATTACCTTCTTGCGGTCTGAAGGATTTGCCTCGCACTCCGATTCGTAGCTCGAATAAAGATACGGCGTGAAGCTTTCAAATTCCGCCGCGCAAGTATCCACCCGATTGAACACCGCGGTCACGCCGGTAGCTTTGCGACGCTCGCGTACATCCAGGCCGGTCTTCCCGGTCAACCGCCCAATCTGATCGTCGGAAAGCCCATCGCGCTTTGCATTTCGCAAATCGACCGGCGAGAGCGAATCGAGGGTGCGGCCCTTCAGCGACGCTACATCCTCCGCGATCTCCTTCATTTGCTGAAGGAACCAGCGGTCGATCTTCGTAGCATCGTGGATCGCTTCCACGCTCCAGCCTTTTTCCAGCGCGAAGCGAATATAGTTCAACCGGTCCGGATTCGGGGTTATCAGCCGCTTCGGAATCAAATTTTCATCGAACACTTCTGCCGCTGACGACTTACCCGTCTCCAAGCTTCGAATCGCCTTCCCAAGCGACTGCTTGAACGTCCGCCCGATCGACATCACCTCGCCGACCGACTTCATCTGCGTTCCCAGCACGGGTTCGGCGCCAGGGAATTTCTCGAATTGCCAACGCGGAATCTTCGTAACAACGTAATCGATGGTAGGTTCAAAGCAAGCCGGAGTCAGCCGCGTGATGTCGTTCCTGATTTCGTCCAGCCGGTACCCAACCGCAAGCTTCGCCGCAATCTTCGCAATCGGAAAACCCGTCGCCTTCGACGCCAGCGCCGAGCTTCGAGACACGCGCGGGTTCATCTCGATGATGATCATGCGCCCCGTTTCCGGATTGATCGCGAACTGCACGTTCGATCCGCCAGTATCCACGCCGATTTCACGCAAGCATCCCAGCGAAGCATCGCGCATCATCTGATATTCGCGGTCGGTCAACGTCTGAGCCGGCGCCACCGTTATGGAATCTCCGGTGTGAACGCCCATCGGATCGAAGTTCTCAATCGAGCAGACGATGATCGCGTTGTCCGCTAAATCGCGCATCACCTCCATCTCGTATTCCTTCCACCCGATCAAACTTTCTTCGATCAGCGTCTCGTGCACCGGCGACAAATCGAGCCCGCGTTCCAGAATCTCTTCCAGTTCCTCGCGATTGTACGCGATGCCGCCGCCCGTGCCGCCCATCGTAAAGCTCGGCCGGAGAATCACCGGATAGCCGTTTTTAGTCGCGAATTCGATGCCGGCCTCCACGCTGTTCACCAGTTGCGAGTGCGGCATGTCGAGGCCGATCCTCTTCATCGCATCTTTGAACAGCAGCCGGTCTTCGGCTTTCTTGATGGAATCGATCTTTGCGCCGATCAATTCCACGCCGTATTTATCCAATACTCCGGCTTCAGCCAGGTCCACCGACAGATTCAAACCCGTCTGCCCACCCACCGTCGAAAGCAGAGCATCCGGCCGCTCTTTGCGGATCACTTCCTCGGCAAACTCCAAACTCAGCGGTTCCACGTACGTGCGGTCCGCCAGATTCGGATCCGTCATGATCGTGGCCGGATTCGAATTGATCAACACCACTTCAAATCCGTCCGCTCGCAGCGCCTTGCACGCCTGTGCGCCGGAATAATCGAACTCGCAGGCCTGGCCGATGATGATCGGACCCGAACCCACGATGAGAATGCGATGGATGTCGTTGCGGCGCGGCACCTACGCTTTCCTCCCTTTGAACTCGTCCATCATTTTCATAAAATCGTCAAAAAGATAGTACGAATCATGAGGCCCCGGCGCGGCCTCGGGATGATACTGGACGCAGAACGCGGGATGCTCGCGATGCCGGAAGCCTTCCAGCGTCTGGTCGTTCAAATTGATGTGCGTCAACTCTACTTCGCTGTCTTTCAGCGAATCCGGATCCACTGCGAACCCGTGATTGTGCGAAGTAATCTCCACCTTGTTGGTAACTTTGTTCAGCACCGGATGATTTCCGCCGCGATGACCGAACTTCAGCTTGTAGGTTTTCCCGCCGAACGCCAGGCCCATGATCTGATGACCAAGACAGATCCCGAAAACCGGCACGCGCCCGACAATTTTGCGAACTTGCGCAGCCTGAAACTCGAGCGGCTCCGGATCGCCCGGACCATTCGAAAGGAACACTCCGTCGGGTTTCAGTTCCATTACATTTTCCGCAGTCGTCTTCGCCGGAACCACCGTTACCCGCGTACCCGATTGCACCAGCTTCCGCAGAATGTTCCGCTTGATCCCGTAGTCGAAGGCAACCACATGATGCCGCTGCTTCGTCGTCGCCGCCACTCGCTCTGATGGTGAGCACGCATCCACGCCGTGCTCCCACGTGTACTGCTCCTTAGTGGAAACGAGTGTAGCTAGATCGAGCCCGGCCATCGAAGGAATCGCGCGAGCTTTTTCCACCAGCACTTTGCGATCGCCGCCGTCCGGAGCGACAATGCCCCGCATCACACCGCGGCTCCGCAAATGACGCACCAGGGCGCGCGTGTCAATTCCGCTCACCACTGGCACGTTGTAGTGAGCGAGAAATTCCTCGGCCTGTTCCATCGAACGCCAATTGCTCGCCAAGGTAGAAATCTCGCGAACGATCAACCCTTCAATGAATGGTTTTCGCGATTCGCTATCGCTGACGTTTGCCCCGTAGTTGCCGATCTGCGGATAGGTCAGTGTTACAATCTGACCGCTGTATGACGGATCGGTGAATATTTCCTGATAGCCGGTAATGGAGGTATTAAAAACGACCTCCCCGTGACTTTCCGAGCGCGCACCAAAGCTGCGGCCCTCGAAGACAGTCCCGTCTTCCAGGGCGAGCAATGCTGTGTTCAATTCTGACTCCTTGGGGGGTGGTGTAACTACTATTGAAACACGCCCGCCGCCGCGCGCTCAACTTGCTCTTTGCGCGACAATCGTCTGAAGGAAACTCAAATATTGAAAATCGCAATCGTAGGAGCCGGAGGCGTCGGAGGCTACTTCGGGGCCCGCCTCGCACACTCCGGGTCTAACGTAACTTTCATCGCGCGCGGACAGCAGTTAGCCGCTCTGCAGCAGCTCGGTCTCGAGATCCGAAGCGCACTTGGCAACCTCCATATCAATCCTGTACAAGCCACGGCCGATCCCGCATCCATCGGCGTCGCAGACGTCGTTATTTTCGCCGTCAAACTTTGGGATCTCGCAGATGCCGTTCGCTCCGCAGCCCCACTGGTGGGCCCGCAAACCGGGTTGATCGCCGTACAGAACGGCGTCGAGAAAGACGACCTTCTCCGATCCGCATACCCCAAGGGCAATGTCCTCGGAGGGGTCTGCTACATTGCCGCGCACATTGCCAGTCCTGGCATCATCGCTCACATCGGCCGCATGCAAAAGCTAATCTTCGGCGGCAATTCCATTCACGCCCAGCCCCTCCTGCAAGCCTGCCTTGCCGCGGGAATCGATGCGGAAATCAGCCCGGATATCGAAAAAGCAATGTGGGAGAAATTCGTTTTTCTAGTCGGCCTCAGCGCCACTACAACAGCGACGCGGCTACCAATCGGAGTCGTGCGCAGCCATCCCAAGACAAGACAACTCCTCCTCGAGATCATGCAGGAAGTAGTAGCTGTCGGCCGCGCCAAAGGCATCGGCCTTTCAGAGACGTTCGCCAAAGATCGCCTCGCCTTCTACGACACGCTACCCGCTGAAATGACCGCCTCCATGTACAAAGATCTCGAGCGCGGAAGCCGGCTGGAACTCGACTGGCTCAGCGGAGCCGTGGTTCGTCTCGGCGAAACATTGTCGATCCCGACACCAGCCAATCGAGTCATCGCCGCCGTGCTCGAACCCTACGCGGCTCCTGAAAAAGTCTTGTAAGGAATTCCGTTCTTCCGGGACTACCTGGATAGAGAAATACGGTGTTTGCTCAACCAGCACGGCCTCGATCTCGAATACAGACACACTTGAGGGGGAGTGCCGTCATCACATACTGCTCTGCGCCATCGCTCGCTGGGTATGAAGCACCAGGATACTATGATAATTCGCCATGGACCAAGAGCAATTCCACCGAATCAGCAAGGCCCTCGCCGACCCGCGTCGATTCGAGATGCTCCAACGCATCGCTTCGCAAAACGAACTTGGCTGCGCTGCATTGGCTGAAGAATGTCCTGTTTCACAGCCCACCATCTCCCATCACCTCAAAGAATTGATCAACGCGGGTCTTCTCGATGTCCGCCGCGACGCTAAATTCATGTTCTATCAGCTCCGCCGCAAGGTTTGGGCCGAATACCTCGCGGAAATGCGCCGCCGCGTCCCATCCACGCCTCCACGAACCTGAATCCTTTCCTCTCCCAAAGCGTCATATAGACTGTTGTCAATATGTCGATAGGAGAAAGAACATGCCAAATCTGAACGGTAAAGTCGCCATCGTAACCGGTGCATCACTGGGAATAGGAGCAGGTATCGCCGAAAAGCTGGCCCAGGACGGCGCGGCCGTCGTGGTCAACTACAAATCAAGCGCGCGGGAAGCCGCAAAACTTGTCACCCAAATCGAATCCAAGGGCGGCAAAGCACTCGCAGTTCAGGCAGATGTCAGCACCCCCGAAGGCATCAAGGGCCTGTTTCAAAAGACAATCGACAAATTCGGCAAGGTCGACATTCTCGTGAACAATGCCGGAGTCTACGAATTCCTGCCAATCACCAACGTCACCGCCGAGCATATCGATCGCCTGTTTAACCTCAACGTGAAGGGATTGCTGTTAGCCACCCAGGCAGCCGTGCAGGCGTTTGGCGATCGCGGCGGATCAATCATCAATATCAGTTCGATTGCGTCCCTTTCACCGCCCCCCACCGCATCCGTCTACAGCGCCACCAAAGGCGCCGTCGACGCGATCACCAAGAGCCTTGCCCAGGAGCTCGGACCGAAAAAGATTCTCGTCAATTCGGTTCTTCCCGGAGCGACCCAGACCGAGGGCGTCGACGCCATGGCAAACACCAAAGATTTACTGGCGCACTTCGTCTCCCAAACCCCACTCGGCCGCATCGGCCAGCCGAATGATATCGCCGGCATAGTGTCGTTCCTGGCATCGGGAGACGCCGGCTGGATCACTGGCCAGATGATTGGAGTGAGCGGAGGCCTGCGCTAACGCCGCGCGGTTCACTTCTTCTCTTCGTGGTATTCCATCTCGGTATTCAAGGACCACAAATTGTCATGCGAGCGAACGCCGGCGGCAATGTTATCCACCGCCGTCATCGCCGTTAACATGGAGTGGTCCTGATTATTATATTTGTGCATGCCATTGCGGCCCACCAGGTAAAGATTCGAAAAAGTATCCACGTACTTCCGCAACTCAGGGAATCGCTCGTAGCTGCCAAAGTACGCCGGATAAGTTTTCGGCACACGGATCACCGTCGCGTCCAGAACATCGGCCTTGGCGATGATCCCGATGCGCACCATCTCTTCCGTCGCCAAGGCAACCATCGCCTCATCCGATTTCTTCCACAAATCGTCCGTGTCGTAGCAGAAATATTCCAGGCCAATCCAAGCCTTGGTCGGGTCGGCCACCATATACGGGCTCCAATTGTTGAAGATCTGCATTCGTCCCACCAGAACATCGGGTTCCTGAATGTAGATCCAATTGTCCTTCAACAGCCGCCCGCCCGCGTCCGAGTCCTCCTTGATTTGGAGCCGGTTCAATAGCATACCCACCGTGATGAAGTCACGGTAGATCAGACCGTCGCTGATCTCGCGAATGTGATCCGGCACCGGCGTATCGAACGCACGAATCAATTCCTTAATCGGCATAGTCGAGAAAACATAATCGCCCAGGAACTCGCGCGTTTCCCCGTTCTCATGCACTGCCTCAACGCCCTTCACCCGGTCGCCATCAAACAAAATTTTGTTAACAGACCAGCCCTTGAGGATTTCCCCGCCGCGCTGCTTCACATCGCCTGCCACATACTCCCAAAGCTGCCCCGGACCCAGCTTCGGATAGAGAAACTTTTCGATCAACGAAGTTTCCACCTTCTTCTGCCCGATGCCGGAATTTCCCCGGAAAGTTTTCTTCGCAATATGCAGCAACGCACTCGCAATGGAAAGCCCTTTAATGCGTTGCGCGCCCCACTCGGCGCTGATCTTGCTGCACGATTCACCCCACACCTTTTCCGTGTACGATTTGAAGAACGTAAGGTAAAGCTGCTTCCCGAACCTATTGATCAGAAATTGCTCGAGCGTGGTCTCCGGTTTGATCTGCTTCACCGCGCTAGCCATATAGCTCACGCCGATTTTCACCGTTCGAGTTGCGCCCAGCTTGCGCAGAGTATCGGCGCTCAACGTAATTGGATAGTCGAAGAACCGGCGCAGAAAGTAAATTCGCGACTTGCGATTCCGTATCAGCATCACGCGGTCTTCCGTGGCCGGGTTAGGCGCATCCGCCTGCTTAGTCGAAATGTCGCGAGTCTTATTCTGATAAGCGATCGTCTGAGTCGGGTCGTTTGTCGCCTCGGCCGGCATCACGTCCAGCCACCAGTTCATCACCCGATCCGATTTCGAGAAGAAGCGATGCCCGCCAATATCCATGCGGTTGCCTTTGTAGTTGACCGTTCGGGAAATACCGCCCATATAATCGCTCTTTTCCAACACGATGGGACGGATATCGGTGCGCCGCAACAACTCAAGCGCTGCAGTCAGTCCGGCAGGCCCGGCTCCGATAATGATTGCAGTCTTCATACTTAGCTACTCGCTTCTCCTACCAATCCTTTTTTGAAATCCAACCACCGATCGATGGCTGGCGCCCCAATGCAAGGGTGCTTTGCATTATGGCCGGCTGAGCTTAAATGCAAAGACCCCTGTATCACCCAACGGAATCCAATTCTCCTGGTCGACAATGCCCGGTAACGCTGAGGAAACCAGATACTTGGCTCCCGTGGCCGGTAGTACTTCTCGCGCCGTCTTCCATTCCTGTTCGCGCACCCGGCGGGTCTTTAGGCCCCACGCGTCCTGGTTGAAGAAAACCTCCGACACCACCCGTACCCGCGCGAGTCTGGCCCAGATATATGATTCATCCCCCACGATCGCCACAGCGTCGCCCGGCGCCGCTCCCAAAGCATTCATCTCCTCGGCGACCTTCAGCGAAACGTCCCTACCGCCCTCCTGCTTGATCGCCAGAGCCGCTTCGAGCGTCATCATCACCGTCACAACAGCCGCCACAGCGCCAATCACTCGAAATGGAATCTCTCTCGAAGCCCGCAGCGCAACCGCGAAAAGCCCTGTCCAAAGCATGGCGAACGACGGTTGTACGTACCGCGCTTCCACTGTGACAAATGCATACATCAGAAACGGAAACACGGCTAGGGCCAGAAAAGGCCAGTCGCCCAAAATTTCATTGACCAATTGCCGCCGGGGTATCAACAGTAACAAGATAAGAAGTCCACCTATTATTATCGTCTGCCGCCGGTGGAACCAATATTGATACCGCTTCAGACCTTCCAGCAGCGCTCCCACAAAATCTTTAAGCGCGAAGCGGACGCCGATCCCTTCATTCCAATAAGCCGGATTAAACCACGGCGGGTACGTACCCCCGATCGGCTCTCCAAATTCAAAAATCTCCGGATGATCCGATAGTTTGCGTGTCGGATGAACCGCCTCGCCATTCCCGGTCGGACTACCTTGAGCATTCGTCACGCGAACGCCGTTCACCATCCAGATCAGATTCAGCTTCGCGCTGTCGCCGGTGGTGAATCGCCCCTTCGAGCGCGACATCAGCAGGATATAAGGACCGGCAATCAGCCCCGCACAAACCGCAACCGTACCCCAGCGAAGCACGCCTCCCACGTTGCGCCGGATCAGCGTAGCGACGAATAAAAGCAGCACAGCCGTCAACGGCAGGAACGCCGATTTTGCCACGTACCCCATTCCCAGAGTGAGCCCCAGCGCGCAATAGTTCCATATGCCATCGGGGTCCCGTTGAATGCGCAGCAGAAATGCCGCCGCCAGGTAAGTGAACATCGCAACCAGAATGTCCGGCGTAACCATGCCGAGACTGGCAAAATCCATCGTCGTATAGAGGAACGCGCTGTAACCGATGCCCATCAGCGCGCAATCGGCCACGCGAGCCCGCAGCGGATCTTCGCTAAACCCGCGAGGACGGTTCTTCCGCACCGTGGATAGCAAGAACTGAAACGCAGCCAGCGCCGCCACAAACAGTGCGAAATTGACGGCATGGACGACCGGAAATTCCCAACGGGCCGAAGGATGAACAACACGCAGGACAGTTCCAACAATCCAGGGGTACAGCAGACTCCAGTAGCTGCTAACTCCCGCCGCGAAGCCGCGCTGCAACGAATCTCCAATATCGAGATATTGGATTCCGTCCTGCGTCATCGTGAATCGCCCAATCCACGCCTGAGCTGATCCGAAAAGGAGAGAGATTATCCAGAAGAATGCCGGTAGGTACCGCGCCAAAGCGTCAAGAAAAACAAGCTGGTTCGATCCGCCTGGAGACAAGAGTTAAGGATACCACTAGGGAGCCCTTTTGCCCGTCATATCCACGGCGAACAGCAGCCTGTTTCCGTGCTGCCGCACGAGTTCCAGCTTCGCTCCATCCTCTATCATCTTTGTCATTTGCCACCCTATCAGCGCGAACTCTTCCGGTTTGCCCCAGAACAACAGGAATCGATCGTGCTGCGCAATAAACGGGCGATAGTCTTCAACCTGTAGTGGAACCCACTTCTTCAGATCGAGCAGCGCCACATCCACGCCCAGCGAGCCTTCCAGTCTCATCGATTGCCCGGCATCCGCCAGGTAGTAAATGCGCCGTGCCAATTCGGGCGGCGCGTAGTGGACCATCTCCAAGTAGTCGCGTCCATCCTGGACCACGATCGGAAGTTCGCCGTCAAATGGAAATGGATAGAAATCCCCCAAAAGCCGGGTAAGATTCGTCCGCGATGCCCTTCGCACGGTTCGTAGTTCGTCAATTCCAACTACTGCGCAGAGCACCAGGACCGCGATCAGCGCCCGCTCCAGCGAGGCCCGCGAAAAGCGCTGCGCAACCCACCAGAACACGAGGCTCATTCCGACCAGGCCGGCGATCGAGTACCGTCCGGTATAGCTGTGGGTATACAACACGGCCACAACATACGCGATTACCGGGATTGCCGCAAACGCGAACGCGGCCGCGAGTTCTTCAAACGGCAAACTCTCCTCCGCCTGCGTCTCCGGATCGCGCCGTATGAATTCATAAATCGCCACGGCCAGAACAGCGGCGGCCAGACTTATAACGGCGGGGTCCAAGGCAGTACTGTAAAATTCCAGGACCGCTTCGTAGGACGGTTGCGCCCAATGCACGCCGAGCCGGCTGGTCTGAGCTGAAATCATGGGCCTCAGATCAACCAGGACTGCGTATGGTGCGCCGATCGCTACCCACTCCCAGCGGACCGCTTTCTTCCGCCAGGTTCGCACAGCTTCCCCACAGAACAAACTGATGGGCACCAGCACGGCGTAATAGTGTGTGCAAATGGCCCCGGCCAGGCTAAGAGAGAGGACAATGAGCCACAAGGCGCGATAGCGGCTACCAGGCGCGTACTGCCACGCCAACAGAGCCAGCGCGGAAAAACCGAGTACCAGTCCATACGGCCGGGCCTCCGTCGCATAAAAGAAAAGGCCAGTCAGGAATGGAAAAATCAGCGCCATCAAAGCCCATATTCGAGCGCCGCGCCGCGCCGCGAACAGGTAAATGCAAACACACATCAACCAGAAGCCGAACATGCTCGGTATACGCGCCGAGATCAGCTCATTAAAGGGCAAAGCGCTCGACCAGTGGATCAGCACGTACGAAACAGGGGGGTGAGCGTCCACGCCCGAGCCCAGCGCGGCCATGATCTGAGAGATCGATTCCATCCTGGCCACCAGCAGCGTCGCCAGTTCGTCAAACCAAAGCGGCTTCAGCAACGCTCGGGCGCACACATACGGAACATAAAGGATAGTGAAAATGCCCAGCGTAAGAATCGGGTGTCCAGCCAGGAACGACTCCAGGTAATTTGCAGAATTCCGTAGGCGGGTCGGCAAGCTAGCTTCGAGTATACAATCGCGCCCGCCACCGGTAAGAAAATAAACTTGAGAATTTTCGCTCGCGGCAGGCACCTCCTAAGTGAAAGCGAGGGACCACCGTGACATTAGAAGAACGGCGCAAAACAATCCAGGGCGCCTTGGTGCAGATGGACAAGCAGTTCGGCAAAGGATCGGTTCTGCTGCTGGGATCGAAGAATGCTCTCCCGGTAACTGTGATTTCCAGCGGTTCGCTGGCGATCGACGCGGCCCTTGGCGTGGGCGGATTTCCTCGTGGGCGAGTTGTGGAAATCTATGGACCGGAGTCGTCGGGAAAAACAACTCTGACGCTGCACGTGATCGCGGAAGCGCAAAAGGCCGGTGGTTCCGCGGCCTTTATCGACGCAGAACACGCGCTCGATCCGAAGTACGCCCGGACGCTCGGAGTCGACGTCGATAACCTCATCGTGTCGCAGCCGGACAGCGGCGAGCAGGCGCTCGAGATCGCCGCGGCACTCATCGCCACCGGCGCTGTGGATCTGATAGTGATCGATTCGGTCGCCGCGCTGGTGCCCAAGGCGGAACTTGAAGGCGAGATGGGCGACAGCCACATGGGCCTGCATGCGCGATTGATGTCGCAGGCGCTTCGAAAGCTCACCGGCGTAGTGGCGCGGACCAACACCTGCCTCGTCTTCATCAATCAGCTTCGGGAAAAGATCGGCGTCATGTTCGGCAGCCCCGAAACCACAACGGGCGGCCGGGCGCTGAAATTCTACGCCTCCATCCGCCTGGACGTACGCCGTGGCGCGGCCATCAAAGATGGCGAAAAAACCATCGGCAATCGCACCAAGATCAAGGTCGTGAAGAACAAAGTCGCCGCGCCGTTCCAGGAGGCCGAAGTGGATCTGATCCACGGCGAAGGGATCTCGCGCGAAGGCGATCTGGTCGATTTGGGCGTGCTCCACACCGTGCTCGAGAAGAGCGGATCTTGGTACAGCTTCCATGGCGAACGCATCGGACAGGGCCGCGACAACGCGCGCCAATTTCTGAAGGAACACCCGGAGATGGCGCAAATCCTCGACGCGGAACTGCGCAAAAAGCTCAATTTGGGCAGTTGCAGTGAGGCGATAGCCGCGGCGGCGGGTAGCAGCCTGAAGAACTAAACGGTGGTCAAAGGCCCTATCTACGGGCCTCCGAAGTAGCCTCTAGCGAAAAAAGCCCGGAAAATGGGCTTTTTTCGCATCTTTGCTCTTTACATCCCTGATCGCTTCCCTTATGATGAGGTTGCAAACAGAGAAACGGCGTCGCTTATGCACTCGCGAGGCCCGTTTTCATTGGGAGAATCACAAGGAGCAACATGGCAAACAATCGAATGACGCAATCGCAACTCACCAAGAAGCTAGCCGAGACAACGGGTGTCAGCAGCAAGGTCGCGAAGCAGTTTCTCGAGACTATTGCGGAAGTGGCCGTCGCTGAAACCAAGAAGTCCGGCGTGTTTATTGTGCCCGGTATCGGAAGGCTGGTCCGGGTGGATCGCAAAGCACGGACGGGGCGCAACCCGGCAACCGGCGAAGCGATCAAGATCCCGGCCAAGAAGGTGGTCAAGTTCCGCGTAGCCAAGGCTGCGAAGGACGCCATCGTACCGCCGAAACCGAAGAAGTAAGCTGATCCGAAGGCGGCCGGTAATGCCGTTAAGAACCAAAAAGCCTCGCAAACATTTGCGGGGCTTTTTGTTTGGTGGATTAAAATCTAAAACCCCGCCGGCTTTCATGCGGGGTTTGAGGTTTCGTTACGAAGACAGCAAGGAGCTTAGGTCTGCTGCGGCTTGTCCTCTGGTTTATCGTCCTTAATGGCGTGCTTAAAGTTCTTAATGCCTTCACCTAAACCCTTTGCCAGTTCCGGCAGCTTCTTGCCACCGAACATCAGGGCGGCAACCGCCAGAATCACAAGCAATTCCGGCATACCAATGGATCGCATGAAGTCTCCTTCGTCCCGTGAACTGCTGGTCACGTAACTAGTTCCATTCTACGGGGGTTTGGCCACCAGCGCAACCCGCCTCTTACACCGGCCAGCGATTCCGTAAGGTGCCATGCGGCTAGGCGGCAGCCTGTTGATTTGGGAGGAGTTTCTGAATTGAGGGTAGCCGGCCAGAGTTGTAGCGGGTCTGAGAGGAGTAAAAAGACTGACAGAGAGCGCTGACCCTGCCGATTCAGCGGTCGGGGGAAATGCGGCAGCGCCGGCGTTGGTTCGTATTCGCCGGGAACCTTGGCAGGACACATCGCGACCTGCATCGGAGGAGAATCAACTGGTGTTGGCGGCAGGGGCAACGAACCAATAAGCGATCCTTTTGGCGCACTGGTGAAAGGTCTCGCATTTTCCGCGAGCATGGCTGCGGACCTGGCGGTGATAGAAGACCAGGGACAGGGTATAGGCGAGAAATCGGATCATGGTCAGCACCACCAGCGCCGTGGTTTGATGAACAGCGGGGTGTTTGAGGTGACAGTCGGTGGTGATGGTCTGAAAAACTTCCGTATCGATTCGCCAACGGCTGCGGCTGAACTGATGGATGAACAGCGGCGAGACCGAGCCGAGTTCGAAATTAGTGGCGTAGAAGTTGGTGCTCTCTTGCGTCACCGCCGTCTTGGTCTTGATTCGATGGCCGTCTTTTTCGCTGACAGTGACGCGATGCAGGTGCTCGATGCGAACCGTTTTGAGGATTCGAACCAAGCGGTCAGCGACGGGCCAATCGACCTCCGGCAAGTGCCAGTATCGAATCTCCCGATCCGGCTCCGTATGAACCCCCGTAGGCGATTCTTGCGTGAAGCGTTGGGCCTCGCGCAACAGATCGGGCTGGTTCTCTTTCAGGGTGAAGGCCCAGGCCAAACCGAGACGTTCCACTTCTTTAACGAAGGGCGCCTGCATGTACAAAGCGTCACCCACTAACACATCCAGAAAGCGACGGCCTAATTGACGGTCCAGATCTTGGAGTAGAGCCAATGCA
The DNA here is from genome assembly GCA_963770345.1 of Bryobacteraceae bacterium. Lineage (GTDB taxonomy): Bacteria > Acidobacteriota > Terriglobia > Bryobacterales > Bryobacteraceae > CAVYPH01. The sequence goes on from CAVYPH010000007.1 coordinate 638,850, forward strand.
CAGGCTACCTCTCCTTCGCCGTTCTTCTGAAAGCGGAGACCCAAGGGGATGGGGAACGGCGTGCTGACCACGGCGACCACGACGATCCGGTGATAGTACTGAATGTCGGTTCGCATTTCGCCGTTCGCTTTGTGCTCAATCTCCCGCTCCATGCAGGCGTCGCAACAGCGGACGAACGAACTACAGATTTCGATGCCATCGACCGCCGCCACCACCAACCCTCTGGACCAGTCGGAACGCAGAACTCCGTTGCGTTTCAGGCGCCGGGCGATTTCGCAACTGAGCGCGAACACGGGTTCGGGAGATTGTCTTTCGAGCGCGTAGCCGATGGTGTCGTCGCTGATCGGTCCGATGCGTTTGGCCAACGCTCCCTGGCGACACTCCGCTTCGATCTGAAGCAGGCTGGGAATCTGCATGGCTGCGCCCAAGAAGACGGCGTCGAAAACCTTCTTCCATGGGTGTTGCGGAAACTGCCGGCCCTCGGGCAGAGCGCTCACCAGAGCCGAGAAGCCAAACACTTTATCGAGATAAACCTCCAGGCGATGCCGGAACATCCGGCTAGCGGGTTTCCTTTTCTTTGAGAAAGCGCTTCAGGTTGAGACGGCAGATGGTGGCGGCGGCGGAGTCGAAACGCCGGCGCATTTCAATTTTCTCTCGAACCTTTTCCACCAACTTGGCAGGAATGTTGAGAGCTTTCGGCTGGCCGTCGACCAGTACAGAAATCTGGAACTGGGAATGAAGCTTCTTGCCGTCGGCGCAATGGCAGTTGGGCTGGCCGCAGGCGCGTTTCCGTTCGACAAAGGAGCCGGGCAGCATTTCGCGGAGGGCGCCGAGGCTGCGGATGAGTTTGCCGCGGAGTTCCAGGTCGGGATCGGAGGGGGATTTCATATGACACTAATACTAGTGTCAGAAAGAGGCCAAGTCAAGCCCCATCGAAGATTTGCAAGAATGCCGCCAAACGGAACTTGACGGAGAAACCTCGTAAACAAAAGGGCGGGAAGCCGGCGTCGTCCCTACTCTACGGAATCACTGCTACACCGGCGCTTCCAGGATTTACAATAAATGAATTATGGACTTCGCGCGGCAGATCAAACTGGTAGGCATCGCACAGATTTTCTATGCTGGAATGCGGCTGGTGGGAGGCCTACTTTTTGGCGTGCTGTTCAGTTCCATTGCCACACCCCAATTCCCCGTCTCCAGCCCGGTATTCATTCTGGGTCTGGTAGCCTCGTTGCCGGCGCTCGCCGCGGGCATCGGATTACTGATGAAGCAGCCCTGGGCCCGCCTCGCAGCCGTCGCCGCAGGCGCTATTGAATTGATCATGTTTCCCATGGGCACTATTCTCGGCGCCCTCACGCTGTGGTTAATGGCACGGAAGGAAGTAGCCGCAATTGTAGGCGATTGGGGCGATAAAGAACTGACCGTCGACGATCTACTGTCAAACATGCCGGAACCGGACGGACTCAGCGACGCCGATCGTCACATGAAATAGTCCTTGACCTTGTCCAACAGACCTTTTTCTCTTGGCTCGTTCTCCGCCGGCAGAGTGTCCCGCAGTTGTTCCATAAGACGGCGTTGATCCCGGGTGAGCTTACTCGGCACGTGAACCTCAACGTGGACCAGAATATCCCCGCGCCCGCGCCCGTTCACGTCCGGCACCCCTAATCCGCGCAGCCGCACATTTGAGCCATGCTGCGAGCCTTCCGGAATCTTAACCACCTTCAGTCCATCGAACGTTAATACGTCGATGTCGACTCCCAGAGCCGCCTGTGCCACATTCACCGGAACTGTACAGTGCAGATCGTTGCCCTCGCGATCGAAGATCGGGTGTTCCTTGACTTTGATGACGACGTAAAGGTCGCCCGGCGGCCCGCCGTTCACTCCCGGCTGCCCTTCGCCTGTAAGACGCAGATGCGTCCCATTGTCGACCCCGGCCGGAATATTGACCTTCAGCTTGCGATTCGACCGGACATAGGCCTCGCCCTTACACTGCTTGCACGGACGCCGGATAATCTTGCCGCGGCCGTTGCATTGCGAACACGTCCGGCGCACTGACAGAAAGCTTTGCTGATACACCACCTCGCCACGGCCCCGGCACATCGGACAAACCGTCAGCCCGTCTTCCGGCTCGGCGCCCGTTGCCTTACAACGCGTGCATGGATCGAGCCGCGGAACCTGTATGTCGGCCCCCATCCCGTGCATGGCATCGTCGAAATTGATTTCCAGGTCGTAGCGCACATCCTCGCCGCGCTGGACCCGGCTGCGACTGTTGCCGCCGCGCGAGTTGCCGAACAGGTCGCCGAAAAAGAAGTCGCCCAGAATGTCGGAAAAGTCGACGAACTGGTTGGGATCGAAGCCCTGCGCGCCACCTCCGCCGGCCGTCGCGGCCAGCCCTGCATGACCATAGCGATCGTAAGCGGCCCGTTTTTGAGCGTCGCTCAAGACACTGTAGGCCTCGGCCGCCTCTTTGAATTTTTCCTCGGCGTCTTTGTTGCCGGGGTTGCGGTCCGGATGAAATTGCATCGCCATCTTGCGATAGGCAGCCTTCAACGCCGGATCGTCGGCGCCTTTCTCTACACCAAGCACTTCGTAATAATCGCGACGCGTCATTTGTGAACCGCCACCTTTACCATTGCCGGACGAAGCAGGCGGCCTTTGAAGTGATATCCACGTTGATATTCCGCCAGAATCGTGTGATCCTCGGCGTCCGGAGTATCCACCATTTCAATCGCATGGTGCAGGTGCGGATCGAACTTCTGTCCTATTGTTTCGATCGGCTCCAGCCCGGCTTTTTTCAGCGCTTCCAGCAGACGCTGATAAATCAACTCAATTCCCTTCCCAAATTCACCCAACTCCTCAGCCGGCACCGATTTCAGCGCGCGCTCGAAGTCGTCAATCGTAGGCAGCAGAATCTTTACAGTTTCCATCCCGGCATACTCGGCGAATTCGGTACGTTCCCGTTCCACCCGGCGTCGAAAATTCTCGAAGTCGGCCTGCCGCCGCATCATCAGATCGCGAAGTTGATCCCGCTCGGTAGCTAAAGCGTCGCGCTCCGCCACCAGGCTTTCAATCTGTTCGGAAGCGTCGGCCACAGATGCAGTGTCCCCTTCCCGAATCTCTTCATCCATATTTTAAGGTTAACGTATCAAGTCAAGCAGTCGCTATTTCACGCTCTTGTCAGCGTTCATTTGCGTTCGTTGGCAGCTTACGATTGCTGAAAAGCCTGCCCCACATGGAGAACGGCGGAAATAGTCCGTTCGTAATTCATGCGCATCGGCCCAAGGACGGCAATCCGGCCGGTAAGACCACCAGGAAGCATAACTGTAACGCCGATCAGCGAAAGCTCGCCCATATTCGGATGCGCCTCGGACAACCCGACCTGAACCCCGATCTCACCGCTCGGTTGCTCGAGAAACCGTTCCAGCAGGGAAAGAATCTTCTTCTTTTCCTCTAACGCCCGAAACAGTTCCCGCATCTTCTCGCCGGTGAGCCGCAGATCCACGCCAACCAGGTTGGAAGCGCCTTCCATATGCAGTTCGGCGGCCGGTCCGATGTCCATCAGGCCTTTGTAATACAGCAGGCTGACGTTCTGCAGGATCGCGTCGAAAGCCGCACTTTCCTGTTCCAGCCGGCGCCGCAGCTCCCGCTGCATGTCCGACAACGTCCAACCGGAAAAATTCCGATTCAGATAGTTTCGAATCGAATTTAACTCATCCGGCGAAAGCGTTTCGTTGAGAGTTACCACCCGATTCCGCACCATCTGGTCGCGAGTGACCACCACCATCAGCACCCGCCGCTCACCGAGTGAGACAAGCTGCACCTGGTCCAGTGTCTGGCTCGAAGTCGAAATCGCCGCCGCGATTCCCAACCCCCGAGTCATCTCCTCGAGCAGATGCGATGAGCGCTCCACGCGCTGCTCTACCGTATCGGTGCGGTTCAGTTCAGAGCGTAGGCGGTGAACTTCGCCGCTCAGGATGCGCCGGGCCACGATCGATTTCACGTACACGCGGAACGCTTTTTCCGTCGGCACGCGCCCAGCCGAAGTGTGCGGTTGCGCCAGATAGCCATCCTCGTAGAGGTCGGCCATAATGTTGCGAATGGAAGCGGGACTCAAATGTTCCCGCAAGCGCTTGGCAACCGTCCGCGACGCAACCGGCTCACCCGTCTCAATATACGATTGGACGATTGAGTTCAGAATCGCGATGGTCCGGTCAGTGGCCGCCTGAAGACGCATTCTCTATACACTACTCTCCCATAACACTATTGTAAAGATGTGCGAGGCGCACCGCAAGCATCAGCCTAAGTCGTGCTCGAACGACTCCGGCGCTTCTGGATCGGATGCTCCCTGGCCGCAAACAGGAAACCTCTCGGAAGGATAGTGCAGATTCGGAGTAGACCCGTTTCACTCGTGTCGCAGAACAATCATGGGATTGACATAAGACGCCCGCCAGGCCAGGCGCACACAAGGTCCGAGGCCTGCCAGGAGCAGGACCACTGTCACGGCGGCAAACGAAAGCGGATCGGACGGCGATACGCCCCAGATCAGCGATGACAACCAGCGAGTCGCAGCGAGGCCACAAATTCCTCCTGTGACAACGCCCGTAAGTATCAGTCGTAGTGCTTCGCCAAACACCAGGTTGAAGATACTTCCGCGGCCCGCGCCCAACGCCATACGAACTCCGAACGACTGCATCTGGCGCGAAATGGAGTAGTTCACCACGCCATAGACACCAACAACGCACAGAATAAGACCAAGTCCAGCGAAAACGCTGAAGAGGAATACGCTGAAGCGAGGTTCCGCCAGCCCCTGATCGTTCAAAAGCTTCTGGACCGTCTGAATCTGCATCACAGGCTGATCCGGATCGATGGCGTGAATCTCCTGTTGAATCGCATTCGCCAGGTTCTGAGGAGGGCCGTGGGATGTCACCAAAAGCACGGGATGCAGGAAAGCTTCCATATATCCGGTGGTGGTGAAAGGCACATAGACTTCGGGGTAGGTCTCCATCTGAAGACCAACGTTTCGAATGTCGCCAACCACGCCCACAATGGTGAATTCGTCGTTAGGAATTCTAATTGGCTCGCCCTTAAGTTCAGGAAGCCGGATAAGCCGTCCGGCGGCATCCCCCTTAGGGAAATAGATGCGCGCCAGCGTTTCGTTTATGAGTGCGACGTGCCGTTGAAGCTCGACCTCCTGACTGGAGAAATATCTTCCCTGTCTTAGTGGAGTGTGCAGCATCGCGGGATAACTGGCACTGATCTGGCTGATGATCGTGGGACGTTGTTGTCGAAACGAGCTGCCAGGTACTTCTATCTGCATACCCCAATTTGCAAAAGGATGAACGAACGAGTTCAATGCCAGGTCTTCGATTCCGGGCAAAGTATGAATCCGGTCCAGAGTGCGGGATAGAAATTGGTTCCTTGTCTGAATCGTGGCGTATCGGCTCTCCGGCAGCGGAATCTGCATGCTCAGCACCGCGCTCGGCTGGAAGCCGAAATCGAGATCGTACAGGTTAAGGAGCGTTCGAATCACCAGGCTTGCGCCAATCAGAAGAACCATCGCCAGCGCCACCTCGGCAGCGACCAGCGCCTTGCGCAATCTGCCCTCATGAACACTGCCGGCGAGGCTGCGGCCCGAGCCTCGCAGCGATCTCACCAGGTCCGTGCGAGCGGCCTGGAACGCCGGCGCCATCCCGGCAAGCAACGCCGTAAGCAAAGATACTCCGAGCGTGAACAGAAGAACCGGAATGTTCAACGAAACATCGGATTCATCGGGAATGGTGTCGGGCGGAATGATCGACTTAACCGCAAAGAGCATGCCGAAGGCAAGAGCCGTGCCCAGTACTGCCGAAGCGGCGCCTAGCAACAGGCCTTCCGTCATCAATTGGCGTGCGATTCTCAGTTGGCCGGCGCCAAGGGAAGCGCGCACTGCAATTTCGCGGCTTCGCGCCGCCGCCCTGGCAAGCATCAGGTTGGAGACATTAGCGCAGGCGATCAAAAGCAATAGCGACACCGCACCGAGCAGGATCCATAACTGCTCTCTGATACTGCTGGGGTACGTTTCGTAAAAATTGCGAATGTTAACGTGGAACGCCTGCCGGCCGGACGATGGATTGCGCGCGAGAATCTCCTGGATAATGGGATGCAGATCGGCATCAGCCTGGGCCGCTGTGACACCCGATTTCAAGCGCCCGACCACATTGATGTAGCGCACGCCCTCAACGATCTTGCCCCGTTGGAACACGATCGGCAGATACACGTCAGCGCCACGCCACATAAATCGGGGTGGCATTACGCCCACCACGGTCCGGACTTTCCCATTCAAACGCAGATTCGCGCCAAGAATGTGTGGATCGCCGCCAAAGTGCGTCCGCCAGAATCGATAGCCTAGAACGGTCACCGGCGCAGCGTCGGCTGCTCCATCGGCAGGTGTTATCGAGCGCCCAAGATATGGCGCAACGCCCAGGATTCCGAACGTGTTGGGAGTCACGAAATTGCCCCGAAGCCGTTCCGGATTGGCCGTGCCGGTTAGCAGCACGTCGCTGATCGTAGAGGCGATCACACCGTCAAAAATGTGATTCTTCTCAGCGACGTCCAAGTAGTGATCGGGCATGTACGGAGAGAACCTGAGAGTAGGCTCGCGGACGTTTACACTCATCAGCGTTTCGGGATGCGCATAGGGAAACGGATCGATGAGGACACCATAGATGACGCTGAAGATGGTGGTGGTGGCGGCAATCCCGAGCGCGAGCGACAACATCGCGCTGATACCGAAGCCCGGTGTACGGGCCAGGCTTCGAAGCCCAAAGCGAACGTCCTGTCCGAACTGGCCAAATAACAACGTCAGGTTCACAGAAGCGACCTCGCGCTTCTATTCACGATATCCGAACGATGCCCTCTTCAGGAACCCAGCCCGATCGGTGTCCGGCCCGTGATACGATCTCAGCCACAAATGACCATTCGCAACGGAAAACGATCCAAGGCCGCTTTCTGCGCCTGTCTTGCTCTGCTTCTGATTTCATCATCGTGCCAGCATACGCCGGCGGAAACACGTGCAGCGGATGAAACCACGATTCGAGATCTGGATGCGCAATGGTCAAAAACAGCAGCAGCCAATGACTTGGACGGCACAGTCTCTTATTACAGTGATGACGCCATTCTGCTGCCACCCAATGCGCCCATTGCTACCAGCAAGCAAGCGATTCGCGCATCATGGGCCTCACTCCTCGGTCCGGGTGTTTCCGTGTCCTGGAAGGTGAGCAAAGTGGAGGTTTCCCGTTCCGGTGACCTTGGTTATTTGATCGGCACCTATCTGGTGATCCTGAAAGATCCCCAAGGCAAGCCCGTGACGGACCAGGGCAAGCTCGTTGAAGTATGGAAGAAACAGCCGGACGGCAAGTGGAAGTGCGTGGCCGATACCTACAACTCTGACTTGCCGCTTCCGGCGCCTCCTGAGGAAAAGAAGTAAAGAGTTTTACCTCTCCCTAATGCACCGTTACGCGAGAACCAAAACGGGTCGATGTAACCAAGACGCTGAGGCATCGTACTAACCCCTGTGGATAGCCTTCGTCAAAGCCAAAAGGAAGATCAACGGTGAGTTAATGCACAAAGCCATTCACCAAGACAAAGAGGGGTAAAGAATGTTTCAAGAGCTGCGTTTCGGTCTGCGGATGCTGCTGAAGCAACCCGGCTTCAGCCTGATCGCCGTGCTAACCCTCGCCCTGGGAATCGGCGCCACCTCGGCAGTCTTCAGCCTGATACAAGGAGTGCTGTTAACACCCCCACCCTATCGGCAACCCCAGCAGCTCGTCCTGATTCCGTCCACCCGCATCGACGGCCAAAAGCTCGCAAGCCTGCGAGGCTGGCCCGCTGCGCAATGGATGGAATGGCAAAAGGAAGCGAAGTCGTTTGACGGAATTGCCGCTTACGCCTGGACATTCAACTTCCTGATCCGAAACGAAGGCAGCGAGTCGATCGAGGGAATGATCGTCACCAAAGACTATTTCCGCGTCACGGGACTGCAACCGATCCTGGGCCGAGCTTTCGTGGAATCCGAAACCAAACCCGGGCCGCCACGGGAGATTCTCCTCGGTTACGACTTCTGGCAGCGGAAATTCAACGGCGATCCACAAATCATCGGCAAGCCTGTGCGCATCAGCCGCTCGGACACGCCTCCCACGGTGATCGGCATCATGCCCCAGGGTGTCCACTTTCTTCCTTCGCCGGAGAACGCGCAGGAGCCGAACTACAACGTCAACGCGCTGGTCGATTTCTGGATCCCGGTTACTCCCAACCCAACGAGACTGAAACGGCCGGACTGGGATCTGGTGGCGCGCTTGCGAGACGGTGCCACGCTCCAGCAAGCGCAAGGCGAACTCGCGGTCATTGCCGCCAGAGAAGCGCAGTCTGACCGCGACTTTCAAGGTACCGCCCCTCAGGTGCAATCCCTCGCTGGCGAATTGAATCGCGACGGCCGCCGCATCTTGCTCCCGCTACTGGGCGCGGCGGCGCTCGTCCTCTTGATCGCGTGCGGGAATGTCGCGGCCTTGCTGCTGGTGCGTGGGCTGCAGCGGCAGCAGGAGTACGCCGTGCGCAGCGCACTAGGCATGGGCCGGGTGGCGCTCTTCCGGCAAGTTTCCACCGAAAGTCTGCTGCTGGCTGTCTTGGGCGGGACGTTCGGCGTAGGCCTCGCGTTTGGCGTCGTCAAGTTGTTCAAGTTGATCGGCGGGCACGCCATCCCCCGTCTGGATTCCGTTACGACCGGCTGGCCGGTTCTCGCATGGGGACTCGGCACTGCGACGCTGGCCGCCCTTCTGGCCGGGCTCTTTCCCGCATTGCGGGCTTCGCGTCTCGATCCGATGGAGGTGCTCAAGAGCGCTGGTCCGAAAAGCAGCGCGGGCCGAGGCGAACGCCGTCTTCTCCGAGGAGTCACAATGGCGCAGACAGCGCTGACGCTCGCACTGCTGGTGGGAGCCGGTCTCCTGATTCGAACCATGATGAACATCGCGAAAGCCCCATCCGGTTACAACACCGGACGAATTCTGACCATGAGCGTCACGGCCGTGCAGGGCGATTGGGCCGATTTTCACCGGCGGGCCTTGGAACGCGTCTCGGCGCTTCCCGGCGTGCAGTACGCCGCCTTTGCATGGGGAGTGCCGCTGACCGGCAACAATTGGCCCGCGACACTCGACATCGAAGGGCAGCCCGCGGCCAGCAAGGAAAGCGACCGAATCTCGCTGCCACTGCGGTCCGTCACGCAAGACTACTTCAAGCTCCTCGGCCTCGCCATTCTGCAGGGACGGGAATTCCGGTCCACCGATGCCCACAATGCTCCGAATGTTGCGATCGTCAACCAGGCTCTGGCGGATCGTTATTTTCCCCACGCCAATCCGATTGGAAAGAAGCTCTGGGTCTTCGAGCGGAAGGGGCCAGGCACGGAAATCATCGGCGTGGTCTCGAATGGCCGCACCGACGACCTGACACAGGCGGCGGCGCCCGAGATTTATCTTTCCCTCTGGCAGGCATCCGCGTTTTCCAAGCACCTCGTGATCCGAACGGCCGCAGACCCGCGCCCGCTCATGGCCGCGGTCCAGCGCGAGCTGCACGCCGTCGATCCAACCGTCGCCTGTCGAAAACCCGAAGACGCTGGAGCAGATTCGCAGCGATTCCCTGGCGTCCCGCACCTTCGCCATGCAATTGCTGGTTGGATTTTCGATTGTTGGCAGCATGCTGACGCTGGTCGGAATCTATGGCGTGCTTTCGCTCTCGGTCGCCTCCCGCCGGCGCGAGCTCGCCATTCGCAGCGCTGTCGGCGCCGAACAGCGGGACATTCGGAATCTGGTATTCGCAGAAGGATTCCGGTTGATCGCCGGCGGCGTGCTCTCGGGTATCGCCGCCGCTGTTGTCTTGTCACGCGTCCTGAGGTCGTTTCTCTTTGAGGTGGAGCCCGGCGATCCAGCCACGTTGATCGGTGTCGGCGTGTTATTCGCTGGCGTCGCACTGTTGGCTTGTTGGGCGCCGGTTCGCCGCGCCGCGAAGGTCGATCCGCTGGAAGCGCTGAGGTACGAATAAAGAACCCGTCGCTGGCCTGAGTAGCCGAATTGACAATCAAATTAAGTATTGTTTGTTACAACGTTTCCTGTTAGCCTGATCGGGACCGCTTGTGGCCGCTAGTCTATCTATTCGGCCGAGGGGCAAGCGAGTCACTCGCAGTACTAAGGGAGGGGGATGCGCCTCACGAAGATGTGGAGCACCGTTGTCTTGTGTGCCGGTTTAGCTGCAGTCACGGGTACCGCTTCAGCTTCGGCACTATCGTTCCAGGGAACCTTCCAAACCGACGATCAACTCGCAGTCTTCAGTTTTGTGGCCGGTCCCACCAGCGCCATCATGAGGACCTGGAGCTTCGCCGGTGGCCTCAACGCCAACGGCGATGTCATAGCCCCCGGCGGATTTGATCCGGTGCTTTCCTTGTTCGGACCTGATTCCCTCCTACAGCTTTCCACTCCTTTGCTGGCTACCATCAACGACGGTGGAGCGTCGGTTCCATCGGATCCCGGCAGCGGAGAGCATTTCGATTCCTTCATCGACACTTCGACCGCACCCACTCTCGTCGTCCTCACGGCAGGGCAAACCTACTTTCTCGTCTTGAGCGTCAGCGACAACGCTCCGAACACGAACATGTACGGCGGCGGATTTTCCGAGCAAGGCAATGGAAACTTCACCGGACCGCTGTATGGCTGCGGGTCTGGACCATTTTGCGACATCGACGTCGACCAGCGTGATAGTCATTGGGCGGTAGACATCACGGGCGTCACCTCTGCCGTGCAACTCGGCGCTTCTTCGCCCGAACCGGGCACTTTCTGGTTGTTGGGCTGCACCGTCGCACTCGGCCTGGGTCTGCGCCGGATGTCGCGCCTGCGCCAAACCCGCTAATCCAGGCAAACAGCACAAGGGACCATGCCAAGGGGGGAGTGGAACGTGGCCAATATCTATAGAAAGGTTCTTCTGGCTGTCGCGGCAGCAGCGCTTGGGCAGGTTGGGGCTTGGGCGCAAAGTGCTCCGCTGACCGGCGACGCCTTCTTCGCGCTCGGTAACGGCAACAACTTTGGAGGCAACCCGAATATCAACGTGGGTGGGGCGAACGGGTTCCGCGGTCTGCTCCAATTCGATCTCTCGTCTCTTCCACCGGGAACCACCGGGAGCAATGTTTCGAACGCAAGTTTACACCTCTATGTAAGCCGGGTCGGCATCGCGGGATCGATCGACGTCTACTCCGCCGGCGCGCCGTGGACCGAATCGGCCGTCAATGGGTTGAATGCTCCCGCTCCCGTTACTCTGGTGGCTGGGCCGGTCAACGTATCGGCATCGAACAGCTATATCGTCATTCCCGTTACGAATCAAGTAGTCGCCTGGCTGAGCGGGAGTCCGAACAACGGGTTCGTGATCCAGGGGCTCGCCTCCACTTCCGTGTTTTTCGACAGTAAGGAGGCTAACCCCACTTCCGGCGGCACCAGTCATCAAGCGGTTCTGGAGATCAACTTGTCCGGCGCCTCGGGAGCGACAGGTGCAACGGGCGCTACCGGAGTCACCGGGTCCAATGGCCCCACTGGCCCGGATGGTCCATCGGGTGCGCAAGGTGCGCCAGGGGTGACGGGAACCACGGGACCGGCGGGAGCCACGGGTAGTGCGGGAGCACCCGGACCTGCCGGTCCCGCGGGAATCACTGGACCCACGGGCGTGACGGGTAACACAGGGGACGTCGGCCCACAAGGGCCGCCGGGCAACGCGGGCGCCGCCGGTGCGAATGGCGCAACCGGCCCAATGGGAGCAACCGGCCAGATCGGGCCGCCTGGTCCTACCGGTGCACCCGGAAGCCTTGGGGCTGCTGGACCCGCAGGTCCACCTGGCGCGATTGGGCCGACCGGTCCGGCAGGCGCCAACGGTGCGAGAGGAGCGACCGGCAACATGGGGGCAGCCGGAGCGCGCGGAGCGACCGGAGCTACGGGTCCTCAGGGGGCCACCGGGTCGCCTGGGAGCGCCGGTAACGCGGGTCCCGCTGGGCCTCCGGGCTTAATCCAGAATTTGTACGTGGTTGACGCGACGACGCTGCCGATGAGTTGACTTTGTCGGCGGGCCAGGCGCCAATCCCGGAGGACACCACCAATAATTTTTACCTGGTAAACAATCATCCCTCTTGCGCCGCCGACCCCTTGCAGGAGAACGGTAAACCCGAGAGAGCCATTACTCTGCCTGCCGCTTCGACTGCGGGCAAAGAGATCACGCTCATTGGCGTGGATTTTACTACCAGCGGATGTTACATGGCGATTTTTCCGAAGGTGGGAGACAAAATCGTCTTTCAGGATCACGTGCGGCCGGGAGAGACCAACAGCCAACTCTTCAATCCGAATGCCGTCGTCACGGGATTTGGCGCACGCCTCGTCTCCAACGGGAGCGGCATCTGGTATGGGATCGCGTTCTTTTAAGGGAGATGAGCAATGAGAAATCCAAAACTCAACAAGATCGCCCGGCTCGCTGGTGTGGGCTGTGCGCTCCTTCTCCCGATCCTGGCTTTGGGCGATACGGCCCCGCTGCAGAGTGATGCCTACATCAATCCCGGAAATGGCTCCAACTTCGGCGGCCTGCCCGGCATCAACGTCGGTGGCGTCGCGGGATCGCAAGGGCTGCTGCTATTTGATGTCAGCGGCATTCCCGCAGGCAGTGCGATCGCTTCGGCCACGCTCCGTTTCTACGTCAATAGCGCGAGCGTGATAGGCGGTGTCGATGTTTTTGCCGCGAGCGCGCCGTGGTCCGAGTCGACGGTGACCGGAAACTCCGGACTGACGCCGAACGGTTTGGTGCAAGGTGGAATCGGAATCGGCGGTCCGGGCTATGTCACCGTAGATGTCACGGCGATCGTGGGCGCCTGGATCAATGGCACGCCCAATACAGGTTTTCTGCTCAATGCCAACCCCGCATCCACTGCCTTGACTATCGATAGCAAAGAGAATTCAGCCACCAGTCACGCGGCCACCTTGGAGATTGTTCTGGTGGGTCCAACCGGCGCGGCGGGTCCACATGGCGCGACAGGCTCAGTCGGCCTCACAGGGCCCACAGGGAGTACAGGGCCCGTTGGTCCAACAGGCACTGCCGGTCAGGCTGGCGCTATTGGGCCAACTGGAGCTAATGGACCTACAGGCCCGCTTGGACCCACAGGACCGACCGGATCCCAGGGGCTGGCCGGCCCCGTCGGCGCTCGCGGCCCAACTGGACCTCTTGGTCCAACCGGCCCAACTGGTCCTGCGGGTAATGCCGGCGCGGCGGGAGCCGCCGGCACGACCGGTTCAACTGGTCCCATTGGTCCCACCGGCACAACGGGTCCCCAAGGTAATACGGGTTCACCGGGGGCAGCAGGAGCCACCGGTCCCACCGGCGCTGCCGGCGCGCCGGGATCAATTGGAGCCGCCGGACCGACGGGTTCGACGGGGCCGTCCGGAGCCACCGGGGCCACGGGACCAACTGGAAACCAAGGTCCCAACGGGTCCCAAGGACCTCAAGGCAGCGCCGGCGCTGCGTTCTCTAACACGTTCAACGCGACGCTCATCAGCGGCGGAACTGCGATCGCCGATAGCGCCACTCAGCATGTTTTCTTTGTAAACAACAATACCAGCGCCGTAACGATCACGCTGCCCTCCGCCAACGTGGCAGGCAAGTTCATTCGGATTGTGCCCACGCAAGCGCCGGCCGGCAGCAATATCGTCACGCTCCAAGTCGCGGGCTCCGACAAGATCCTGCAGTGTTGCTCACCCGGGTTTGTAAGCTCCGTAGGCGTCCTTCGGGGATTTGGGCTCGTGAGTGATGGCTCAGGCAATTGGTATACAGCCGAGAATCAATAGTGGAAGGCGAACGCGATACGAGAGGACAACCAAAATGATGATCAAATCATTGACAAGAACCACGCAGGTTCTGCTCGTAGCCGGATCGCTCCTGCTTCCGGTTTTGCGGGCAGCCGACGGACCCATGGCCGCCGACACCTACATCAGCTCGGCAGCGCCCGCCGCCAATGTTGGAACGGACCCGACCATGAATATTGCGCCGGGCAACGCGGCGCTCGTACGCTTCGACCTGACCGGTATTCCGAGCGGCACGGCGGTTGCCAAGGTTTCCCTTCGCGTCTATGTGGATAAGGTCACCACGGCTGGAACATTGAACTACACCCTTGTGACCTCGCCGTGGACCGAGACGAGCGTCACTTTGAACACGGCTCCGACGGTTGACGTCGCGCCATTCGCCAGCAGCGCGGTGAGTGCTGTAAATTCCTTCATTTTGGTAGACGTCACCACGCAGGCGCAAAATTGGCTGGCCAACCCGGCCACCAATTTCGGTGTGCAGATCACGGGGACGGGGAGCACCACCGTTTCTCTCGATAGCAAGGAAAATACCGCGACGAGCCATCCCGCAGTGCTGGAAATCGCCGTAATCGGACCGGCGGGTTCCACCGGGCCAACCGGGTCGACAGGGTCGGCGGGGGCAACGGGAGCGCTGGGACCGGCGGGTGCAACGGGCACCACCGGTCCTGCGGGAAGTACGGGACCGGCCGGCCCTGGCGGACCTACCGGATCAACGGGCCCCGCGGGAACCACGGGACCCACGGGAACCCTCGGCTCGCTTGGGCCGAACGGAAACACTGGCCTCGCCGGCCCCATTGGAGCGACGGGGCCGACGGGACCAACTGGGTCCCCTGGGCAGATCGGGGCAACTGGACCGGCTGGTGCTCTCGGAGCCGGTGGCGCCACTGGACCGGCTGGCGCCACCGGGCTGCCTGGCATTACCGGATCAACAGGACCGGCGGGATCCCAGGGAGCGGCTGGACAGGCCGGCGTCACTGGCGGCACCGGGCCTACTGGCGCTACGGGGGCCACGGGACCGTCCCCTGTCGGAAATCAGGGGGTGACGGGTCCACCCGGAGTGACGGGACCGACGGGCAACACGGGGAATCAGGGAACTAACGGTCCGACCGGTAGCGTGTTCAATACCGATTCCACCATTCTCGCGCCGGGCGCCACGATTCCCGCTACCGATACTTTTTCGTTCTACCAGGTAAACAATAGCGGTGGACCCGCAACCATCACCTTGCCTCCAGCAACCGTTGAGGGAAAGCGTCTCTTGATTTATGTGCAGCTTGTGCAATGCACCAACACTCCCAATGGCGGCGAGCCAGGGAATTGCGCGAGCCACACTGTGATTCCGCAGCTTCACTTGCAGCGGCAGGGAGGGGACATGATCTTCGACCAGAACAACGCGTTGGTAACCACCGGAAACTTCATGCGCTTTGCGGAATTAATCAGCCACAGCGGAATCTGGTACCTCGGAGCGGGTTACTGAGGATGGCCGCCGAAAAACTCGAGAATATTCTCAAGCCGGCTGCACCGGGATAATCTTAGTGCAACTCAGACGACACTGTCCTAGCCCCGCCGGCTCGGAACGGCATCTTAACCGGCTAAAAATACAACCGTTTACAATGACGATCCGATTCCACCCGGCATCGCCTCAACGCTGCGCTAATAGTACTGGAATTTCTCGAATCCGGTACTATACTTATAAGGTGATCACGCTAAGCGATTATGCGGCATATACCCTACCAGAAGTCATCGCCTTGCAACAGGAAAATCACATTGCATCCCGCGAACTTTTTCGGAAGATGAGGCTGTTAGTTGATAAACGATTATCAAAGGAAATTACGCTGGAGAAATTCAAGGTAGATCGCGTAGAAGGTGCGGAATTACAAGCCGTTCTCCACGCACACCATGTAAGTCTCCGGACCGAAATTCAATTCCGAAGAGGAAAGGGTCACCTCAAAAATAGCAGCCCACTGTAACTCGGCGACACAGTGCCCCTGCGCACGCATCCCGGCTAAGATCGCGCAGAGCGCGCCCCTGCACCTTCCTATACCGCAGTTGATCGAAAACATCGTTGACCTTCTTCAAAGGCGGCGCTTCAAATACTCGCGGCGATGTCGAACCCGCGCTGCGCGTTGAATGATATAGTCTGACAGTTGCCCACCAGCAACACCTTCAGGAGGAAAACTATGATTAAGCCCTCTATCCGAATCCTGCCGCTGGTTGCGCTTGCAGTTTCAGCCTGCAGTATGCTCCTCGGTCAGGCGAGCCAACCAGTCACCGTCACTCGCACCGGTACGATCCAACTAAAGGGAATCGATCCGAACGCGGACGACGGGTATCTTGGAATCCTACCCTCTCCAGACGTCGACATCAGCTTTTCGAAGCCGCAAATCTCCGGTACCAACAGCCCGGCCCGCGTGCCTGCTGCACATGTCCCGCGGCCGGACGCCAGCATTCTTTCGTCGGAATCCATTTTCGGATTCAACGGCCTCACGCATCGCGATCAGCGTCTCGCCCCAACAGGCGTATCCACCGGAATCAACCTCAGCCTGACGCCCCCGGACCAGGGCCTCGCTGTCGGAAACGGATACGTCATTGAAGCCGTCAACAACGCCGTCGCAGTCCACGCTGCAACAACCGGTACACGGCTCGCACTCTCGGCGTTAAGCGCGTTTTTCGGTGTCGCCCCTGAGCTCGATACGGCTACCGGCCTATCCGGTCCATTCCTCAGCGATCCACGCGTCTATTACGACTGGGCCACCCAGCGATTCTTCCTGACAGAAACTGAGATCGACACCGTTCCTGCCACCGGCGCATTGGCCGGAGCTTCCTCGATATTGATCGCAGTCAGCGCCACCAGTAGCCCATTTGGCGGTTGGTTTCTATACAAAATCAACACTACCAATGATGCCACCGCGCTCCTCGGACCAGCGTGCCCCTGTTTCGGTGATCAGCCGCTGATCGGGGCGGACGCGAATGCATTCTACGTCTCCACGAATGCATTTTCGATCGCGCAAAACACGTTCGGTGGCACCAACGTTTACGCCCTGAGAAAATCGGACCTCATCAGTGGCGCTGCGCCCCTTGGCGTTCGCTTCGCTCCACTTCTGCAAGCGCCCGATACGGTTGCCTATAGCATCTTTCCCGCTAGCGTTCCCCCCGGCGGAGCCTGGGCGCCGAATACGGAATTCTTCGTCAGCGCCCTCGATCCCAATGGCACGCTCGATAATCGTCTGACGGTATGGGCATTGACCGGAACAAACTCCCTCACTACCGCCACCCTTTCGCTCAGCACGGTGGCCACCGAGGTCTACGGTCAGCCGGCGTCTATGGAGCAGAAGTCCGGTCCTACGCCGCTACTGGATCAACTGGCAAACGGGCCGAGCCTTTTCGTGAACGGCTTGTTATACAAGAACCACCTCGAACTGATTGAATCGAACGACGACCGTATGCAACAGGTAGTCTACGCCGCGGGCAATCTCTGGACTTCGCTGAATACGGTCGTAAAGCCGCCGAACGGCCCGGTGCGAACCGGAGCCGCCTGGTTCATCATCAATCCTTCGGTTTCCGGCGGCGCCGTTTCGGGTACCGTCGTGAACCAGGGCTATCTTTCGGTGGATCAGAACAACATTGCCTTCCCGTCGATTGGCGTCAACGCGCTGGGCAAAGGCGTGATCTCCGCCAGCCTCATCGGTGACGGCTTTTACCCCAGCGCCGCCTATGCGCGGTTGGATGCCGTCCATGGGGTCGGGCCGCTGGTCATCGCTGCCGCGGGCGCTGGCCCTCTGGATGACTTCAGCGGGTATGCTCCTTTTGGCTTCCGTGCAGCCCGCTGGGGCGACTATTCCGCCGCCGTCGGCGATGAGAACGGCGACATCTGGGTGGCCACCGAATATGTTCCCAATGCTCCCCGGACCGTATTAACAAACTGGGGCTCCTTCATCTCAAAGGTGCATCCCTAAACCTGGACGGGCGGGACCGGACACTATTCGGACCGCCCGCTCATCCCGACCACAAATTCGCATCTCGTCTGACCTTCAAAACCACTGTCACGTGGGCGCACCCTTGGTGGCTACCCCACACCTTCCGATGGGCTCACAAACTGTTCAGAGTGGGGTAACATTGCTATGGAACTAAACGTTCTTAAAGTGTGATTATGCGGCCCTGGAGCCTGGGTTTAGTCGTGTGTCTCGTTGTGTGTGCCGGCAGTGTGCTCTTCGGAGCCGACACCGCTTTCGACAAAAACGTCCGCCCGGTCTTGGGCAGCACCTGCGGCGGATGTCACAACGATCAAACCGGCGCCGGTGGACTCAATATAGAGCCGTTCCTCGCCCCCGCATCCCTCAAAGAGAACCGCGAAGGCTGGGAAATTATCCTGCAAAAGGTCCGCACCGGAGAGATGCCGCCCAAAGGAATTCCCAAACCGTCGGCCGCAGACATTGAAAACCTCGTAAAGTTCGTCCAGGGCGAGTTCGATAACGCCGACCGGAACATCAAACCCGATCCCGGCCGCGTCACCGCACGCCGGCTCAATCGCAACGAATACTCCAACACCATTCGCGATCTGCTCGCCGTCGATTTCCGCGCCGAAAAGGACTTCCCCACCGACGATTCCGGCTACGGCTTCGACAACATCGGCGACGTGCTCACCATCTCACCGGTCCTGATGGAAAAATACATCTCGGCCGCCGAGACCATCGCATCCCGGGCCATCGGCGCCGACCCCCTCCCGAAGCCTCTCGAGGTCGAATATCACGCGAAAGACAAGACCATCCGCCGCCTCGACTCCAGCACCATTGAGGCCACGCACCGCGTCGATTTCGACGCCGAGTACATCATTCGCATCTCGCTCCCCGGAGAGCGCGGCGCAGACGCCAAGCCCGTCACCCTGAACTTCTGGATGGACGGCAAGCTGCTCAACTCCATGCAAGTCGAGACCAAGCCGTCGAAGCTGGTCTACTTCAATCCGTATTCGGAAGAAGAGATGCGCCTGTACCTGCCCGCAGGGCGACCACGTCTTCCGCGCCGGCTTCATCGACGACGATTTCGTCGAAAGGCATGACTCGCCAAGGACGCCTACAGCACCAAGAAGAACAAGTATCATCGACTCCATCATGTTCGTCGGCCCCTACCCCTCCAAAGTGGAGAAGGAAAGCCGCAAGAAGATTCTGATTTGCGATCCGAAGTCGGGTCAGGCCTGCGTGGAAAAGATCGTTACGGCGTTCGCCCACCGCGCCTACCGCCGTCCCGTCACAAAACCCGAAGTCGCATCGCTGATGAAGTTCGTCGCCCTGGCCAAAGCGCGACGGCCAGACCACCGAGCAGGGCATTCAACTCGCGATCGAGGCCATGCTGGTCTCGCCCAATTTCCTGTTCCGCATCGAGCGCGATCCGGACCCCACCGATGCCACCAAAGTGCATCGCATCTCCGACGTCGAACTGGCGTCGCGTCTCAGTTACTTCCTCTGGAGTTCGATGCCCGACGACGAACTTCTAGGTCTGGCGGAATCCGGCAAGCTCACGCGCCCGGCGTGCTCGACGCGCAGGTGAAGCGCATGCTGGCCGACCCGCGCGCCGCGCCTTCGCCGACAATTTCGCCGGCCAGTGGCTCGAAATCCGCAATCTCGATGTCGTCAAGCCCGACCCCGAGAAATTTCCCGAGTGGGGACCCGAACTGCGCGACGCGATGAAGACCGAAACGCGCATGTTCTTCGAATCCATGTGCTGCGCGAGAACCGCCCGCTCTCGGATTTCCTCGACGCCAACTACACATTCCTGAATGAGCGGCTGGCCAAGCACTACGGAATCGAAGGCGTCACCGGACCCGATTTCCGCCGCGTCGAACTGACCACCGATCAGCGCGGCGGCAGTTCTCAGCCAGGCCAGCGTGCTCACCGTCTCCAGCTATCCCACGCGCACCTCGCGTCGTCATCCGCGGCAAGTATGTTCTGCAACAATATTCTGGGAACGCCGCCGCCACCGCCGTCCGCCGGACGTTCCGCCGCTCGACGAAGCAGCCGTCGGCAGCAACCGCGTCGCTGCGCCAGCAGATGGAGAAGCATCGCGCCAACGCCATCGTGCGCCTCATGCCACAACCGCATGGATCCGCTCGGATTCGGCCTCGAGAATTACGACGCCATCGGAAAGTGGCGCACCATGGACGGCAAATTTCCGGTCGACTCCAGCGGCACGCTGCCCAACGGGAAAACCTTCACGACGCCAGCCGAGATGCGCGCGATCCTCATCGCGCCAGCTCCCCGATTTCACCCGCTGCCTGACCGAGAAGATGCTGACCTACGCGCTCGGCCGCGGGCCTCGAACGCTACGACCGCCGGACCGTCGAACGACATCAATCGCAAAGCTGGCGGCGTCCGGCTATCAGTTCCAATCGCTGATTCACGAGATTGTACAGAGCCTGCCGTTCCAATCCAGGCGAGGAGAAGTGTCCACCACGAAAGATGCGTCAAAGCCGAAGGAGATAGCTCAACGATGATTACGCGCAAATCTCTTCCCAGACGAACCTTCCTGCGTGGCATCGGCACCGCGGTCGCGCTTCCCTTCCTCGATGCCATGGTCCCGGCGCTCGCCGCCAGCGAATCCCGGAAAGGCTCCCGTGCGCATGGCTTTCGTCTACGTGCCGAACGGCATCGACATGCGCGAACTGGAATCCCGACTACGAAGGCAAGCTCGGCGAACTCTCCGCGGATCCTGAAGCCGCTCGAGCCGTTCAAAGACGACATCACGCTGCTCGGCAATCTCACCCACAACACCGGCCGCGCGCTGCTCGATGGCCCAGGCGATCACGGCCGCTGCTGCGGCTCCTATCTCACCGGCGTTCAGCCGCGCAAAGACGCTGGTCGACATCAAGGCCGGCATTTCCTTCGATCAGATCGTCGCCAATCAGATCGGCAAGGCAGACGCGCTTCCCGTCGCTCGAACTCGGCATGGAAGACGCGCGCCAGGCCGGCGATTGCGATTCCGGTTACTCCTGCGCCTACACCAACAATCTGGCCTGGCGCAGCGAAACGCAGCCGCTGCCGCCCGATCCTCGATCCGCGCGCGTTGTTCGAGCGCCTCTTCGGCACCGGACGTCGCGCTGAGCCCCGAAGCCCGCGCCCGCCAGAACCGCTACCGCCGCAGCATTCTCGATTTCGTGACCGACGACACGCAAGAGCCTCGAAGCCAATCTCGGCCCCACCGACAAGCGCAAGCTGGACGAGTATCTCTCCTCCATCCGCGAGATCGAACGCCAGATCGAAAAAGCCGAAAAAGACAACGCGCAGATCGATCCCGCACATGGAAAAGCCCTACGGCATCCCAGCCGATTTCGCCGAGCACTTCAAGCTGATGACCGACATGATGACCGTCGCGTTCCAGGCCGACTGACGCGCGTCATCACGTTCCTGGTCACGCACGAAGGCACGTCGCGCCCCTACCGCGAGATCGGCATCCCCGACGGCCACCATCCCTGACGCACCACCGCAACGATCCGGCGCTGATGGAGAAGGTGGCGCAGATCAACGTCTATCAGATGCAAGCAGTTCGCCGGCTGGATCGAGAAGCTGAAGGCGACCAAGGAAGGCGACGGCACGCTGCTCGACAATTCGATGATCGTCTACGGCGCCGGACTCTCCGACGGCAACCGCCACAGCCACGAAGATCTGCCCGACGGTCCTGATCGGCCGCGGCGGCAATTACATCAAGCCCGGCCGCCGCATCGTCTATCGCAAGGAGACGCCGATGTGCAATCTGTTCCTCACCATGATGGATCGCATGGGCGTCCACATCGAACACTTCGGCGATTCGACCGGCCCGATCCAAGGTTTGGACCTGGCCTAGCCGCCATGCAGTTTCCCGGACAAGGAAAACCCGCCGTCGGAGTCATATTCGATTCCGACATAGGCAACCGCATTGACGCCCCACTGGCGTTGTCCCTGCTCTACGGCCTCGATGGCAAGGGCGACGTGCGCCTCGTCTCGGTCAGCATCAGCAAACCCAATCTCAAAGCCGCGGCGTTCTGCGACGTGATGGGCAATTTCTACACCAGCGCCGTCAATCCGCAGTTTCGAGCCTTCTTCAGAGGCCTGCCCATCGGCCTCGCCGACGGCGGAAAGCTGCCCGAAGACACGCCGATGCTCACCGACGTGCTGGCCAAAAAGAACTCCGACGGCACGCCTGTATTTCCCAATGGCATCAAAGAGCTGAACGACACGGCCGACGTAAACGCGCTACTGCGCAACGCGTTCACCGCGCAACACGACCAGAATTCCATCGTCGTTCTAGCCGGCCCAGCCACCAATCTGGCGCGTCTACTCGACATGCCCGGAATAAAGGATCTCATCACGCACAAGGTCCGATTTCTGTCCGTGGCAGCCGGCGCCTACCCGTCGGGCGATCCGGAATTCAACATCAAGACCGACATCGCGGCAGCCAAAAAGCTCTTCGCAGAATGGCCCGGCCCCATAGTGGCGTCCGGCCGCGAAATCGGCGAAGCCCTGCCGTTCCCCGCATCGTCCATCGAGAAGGATTTCGCCTGGTCCCCGGCGCATCCGATAGTCGAGGCATATCACGCCTACAAAACCATGCCCTACGATGCGCCCACCTGGGACATGAGTTCCGTCCTCTACGCCGCGCGCCCACAAGAAGGCTACTTCAAGCTCTCCGAACCGGGAACGATTCAAGTCTCAGACGATGGAAGAACAAAGTTCACTCCAGCCGCCGACGGTAAGCACCGCTACCTGATCCTCGACCCCGGGCAGAAGGATCGGATCATCAAAGCCTATACAGAAATAGCAAGCGCCAAGCCAGTCCCGCGACGCCCACGC
Organism: Bryobacteraceae bacterium; assembly: GCA_963770345.1. Lineage (GTDB taxonomy): Bacteria > Acidobacteriota > Terriglobia > Bryobacterales > Bryobacteraceae > CAVYPH01. Next base: position 661,570 of record CAVYPH010000007.1, read on the forward strand.
TTCCTCCAACAACAAAAAAAGGACGAAGACAAGAAGGAAGAGGACAAGCCAAAACCCTAAGGCTTCTTGTTGATCTCTGCGACGATGGCCTTGGTGAAGGCGTCGACGAAATCGCTGCCGTTATTCAACAGATTCCGCACCGTCATGTAGTCCACCTGAATGTCCGGCCGGACGCCAACATTCTCAACGTACCGGGTCGCCGGATAATCGGTTGTAACGATGGTCTGGCTTCTCATCAGCATCGCCTGCGGAACAATTACGGAGCTTTCGCTGTAGATTCCGGATTGGAACTGATCCACAATTCGCGCGCCGCCAGCGCCCGCTGTACGGTATCCAACCACCGGACCGCGCTTCGCGTCCTGGAATAACGCGGCAAATTGGTCGGCGGCGGAAACCGTAAATTCGTCGGTCAACAAAATCACCGGCTTCGTGTAAGCGTAAGAGACTCCGTTCTGATCGGCAACCGGTGTCCGGTCGAAGGAAAGGGTACAGAGCGGAAGAGGACCCGTCATCCCGCGATTCTCCTTGAACGCGCTCAGCTCCTCCTGGTAATACGCATTCAGCAGGTCGATCTCCCATTGCTGAGCGCCGGAACCCGGGGCGGTCGCCGCGGCGATCTCCTGCGTAGCCTGAGTCAGCCACAGCTGCGTCGGACGGATGGAAATGCCTGCGGCCTGAAAATTGTACGGCACTAGCCTCGTCATCAGATCTTCCGAGTAGCAACTGAATCCGCCAAAATTGCGCATCACGTCCACTACTAGGCCGTCCGTGTTGGCCTCGAGATATTTGATCTCGCGATCGAAATAGGTGTACGCGATGTCGAGATCCGCCTCGTCCGTCGGCTGGAAGTCCGGAATACGGAGATAGCCGATTCGCAAAGTACCCGACGTGAAGACCCCGTCGTAAACAAGCGGATTGCTGTGCTGGCGGAACGTCGCAGGCATCTTGAAAATGGGCAGCGCGCTTCCCACTCCACGCAACGCGATAGGCTTGGTGGCGTAGTTGAATTGCAGCCGGGCCAGAGACCTCTTGTAAGCCGGTGTGCCGGCCAATGCCTCTTCAACAGTAGTAGGCGCCGCCACTGGCAGCGGATTGCTACGCGGCCGGCGATCGGTCCGAAGGCCCGCCCGGAACTTCGGCGTCGGCACCGGTCCTTCCGACGTGAGCGCAGTCCCTGTTTTAGTCCAAGGAACCTGGTAGGTGAAGAGGCCCCCACTCTGCAGCCGTACGACGACTGAAGCTTTGTCGCCAATTTCCGCCGCTCGAGGAATCACGCTCTGAATTCGATTGGTGATGAACACCGCCGAGTAGCGGCTGGTAGGACGTACTTCGCCGAACGACTGAAACTGGGAGATATAGTCAACCCAGTCCTGAGCCGATTTGCCATCCACCGAGATGAGTTCATCGCCGATCTGAAACGGAAACGCTTTCGCACCGAGCACCGTGCGGTCAATCGCGTCGATAAGATATTTGCCGTCGTAGATATCGACACCGAAACCCAGCGTCGCTTGAAAATCAGAGGGCACGAAGAATTCGACGTGCACGTCTTTGAGTCCGGTCACGTACTCCATGCAGATCTCGTAGAACTCGAGATCGCTCTTGGAGTTACTGACGCGTGTAATCCAGGGCGCGACATTGTACATGTCGAATTTAACGGCGTCCCTTTTCCATTCGTAAGCGCCATAGTTCTTCGCAAACAAACCGGCCAGCACCTGAAAATCAAGCGCCTTCTGATCGGCGCTAAGCTGCGCCAAACAGGACATCGCGGAAGCGGTAAGAAGAAGGAAACAGGATATAACTCGCATCGAACCTCGTGAAAACAATCGTCGGGTTTAGACGGAACTTGATACAATAACCATTACTTTTCTGATGGCCACGTTACTCCGCCTGTACAGTTACTTGTACCACTTGATCCTCTGTCTTTTTCTATTGGGTATTTCGAGTATCGCGGTCTTAAGCCATTCGGGCACGCTGCGCCTCGAGATGCTGCCATGGAAAGGGGACGAGCTGGTCCACTGGGTACTCATCGGGAGTCTCACTGGATTGGCGTGCGTGGTCCTTGCCATCACTGGGATTTTCCGCTATTTGTTCCCGTTCTGGACGCTGTTGATTGGTGTGCTGATGGTGCGTGGTTTTCTGCTGAGCGGGTATACATTCAGCGGCCAGGACGAATTCCACTGGGTGCTGGGTCTCATCGCCGGCGCTATCGTAGCCTTCCTGGCCAGCCTGACGTTGTTCACGAGATCCTCCCGGCGTAAACGCGCTTAACATTTATATCCTCGTCCAGCAGGATAATATCGGCCATTTTTCCCGGACGCAGGCTTCCGATCTCATCGGCGCAACCAACGATCGTGGCCGGAGTCAACGATGCCATTCGAACCGCCTGCCACAACGGACAGCCAGTCAGATCGCGAAACGTCCGGACCATCTCATCCATCGCAAAAACTGACGACGCGAGAGCCGTGCCATCCGGAATCCGCGCCTCCCGATTCTTAACAATCGCCCTCATCCCGTTCTTCGGACCGAAAGTATATTCGCCGTCCGGCATCCCCGCGCCACGCATCGCGTCCGTGACAATCGCCAGCCGTTCGTGACCTTTCACTCGCAATGCCAGCGTAAGCATCTCAGCCGAGAGATGCTTGCCGTCGGTAATCAACTCCGACGACAACCGCTCGTCCAGATACACCGCCTCCACAATGCCCGCGGTCCGCGGATTCGCAGTTCCTCGCCACCGGTTGTTCATCGCATCGGTCATCGCGCAGTAGAGATGGGTGACGTGCCGCACGCCCCAATCGGCCGCTTCCGAAATCTCGTGATAGAGCGCCTCGCTGTGGCCCGCATTTGCGTTCGCGCCTCGCCGATGGAGTTCCTCGATCAATGGCCGCGCGCCCTGCAACTCCGGCGCCAGCGTCATGCCCGCAATCGGACCGCGCTCCAGAATCTGACGCCATTCCCGTTCATCCGGATTCCGTACAAATTCCGGCAGGTGGCATCCGCGTTTGCTCATGGAAAGAAACGGACCCTCGATATGCGCCCCGAGTGCCCGTCCGTACCGCTGATCGCCGTTCCGGTATGTTTCGATCGCGTCCAAAGCCGCAAGAATCTCAACGAGTGGAGCGGTTGCCGTTGTCGGACACAGGGCCGTGGTTCCGTGTCGCGCGTGATACCGGAAGACCGCCTCGACGTCTGACGGCGTCGCGTCCATAAAGTCGCAACCGCCGCCACCGTGAATGTGGATGTCGACGAAACCCGGAGCGATATACAACCCCTGAGCGTCCACCGGCGTCGCCGCGGCCAACAACTCGTCCCGCCGAGGTCCCACGTACACGATCCGTCCGTCTTCGGCCAACACCAGGCCGTCTCGAAGCAGTCCGTCTTCCAGAATTACCGTGCCATTGAAGAACGCATCCATACTTAAGCGAAACTTGAGTATAGTAGAAGCCAAAGTGAATATGACCCGAAGAAACTTCATCGCTGCAGCCGCCGCACTGCCGGTCTTTGCACAAACGAACGCGCGTCTGCCCATCCACAAAGCGGTGCTCTGGAGCATGCTGCCCAAGGACCTCAATCCGCTCGAAAAATTCCAACTCGTGCGCGAGGTTGGCTTCGAGCAAGTGGAGTGCCCCACCGAGCCCGACGAGAAAACGGCTGAAGAGATCCGCAAAGCGGCCGACACGGCCAAGGTCCGCATCCACTCGGTGATGAACATGGATCATTGGAAGTACCCGCTCTCTTCCAGCGATCCCGAAGTCGTCGCCAAGTGCGTGAAAGGCATGGAAACAAGCCTGCACAACGCGAAGTTATACGGCGCGGACACCGTACTCCTGGTTCCGGCCGTGGTGAATCCGCAGACCAGCTATCACGATGCGTACGTGCGCTCCCAGGAGCGAATCAAGCGGATGATTCCCCTCGCGGAAAAGCTGAAGATCATCATCGCCGTCGAGGAAGTCTGGAACAAATTCCTACTCAGCCCGATAGAGTTCGCGCACTACATCGACGAGTTCCAGAGCCCATGGGTACGAGCCTATTTCGACGTCGGCAACGTGGTCCTCTACGGCTATCCGCAGGATTGGATTCGGACGCTGGGCCCTCGGATCGTAAAGCTCCACATCAAGGATTTCCGTTTCAGGAAGGGTGTCACCGAATGGGTAAATCTCCGCGAAGGAGACATCGACTGGAAGGAAATCTACAAAGCGCTGGGCGAAATCGGCTACAAGGGTTCGGCCACCGTGGAATTGCCCGGCGGCGACAAAGCGTACTTGCAGGACGTCAGCCAGCGTGTGGATCTGATCTTCACCGGAGCGTAGAGATTTCGAACTGCCACGCACAGACCTGAGGGAGAATCTCCTAATTACTACTTGGCGTAGCCCTATACACTATGGGAACAAGGTCAACAGCTTTCGTAAGATCTCCACCCAGTTCATAGAGCCTTCGATTGCCGTTGAAATCATAAACGCGGAACAGAACGAACTCGCTCGGGTACTTCTGCGAGTAGTCGACCTCGTTCAACGTTAGATAAAACGGCTCCGTGTCCAGACCGGCCGTTGTTTTCACTTCGATGTTCTTCGGCTTCCCGTCCGCAAAGAAAGATGAGATGTCGTAGCCGACGCCATCGAGGACTTTGGCTACTCGGTCTGCTAGATCATTCCTTTTATTTCTACGAAGCTCGTTCCTCTCTAACTCCAACACAAATTGTTCGCCAGCATCACCAATTCTCTGCCGTTTCAGGCAAATATCCGACCAGTCGTTATCCTCGGAGATGGTCGTTCGCCTAGACGCGACCGGAGAGACTCGCAGCGGAGGAGGCGTTCGCACATCGGAAGTAGCGAGACCCAGCGGAATCTCCATTCTGTCCGTCCTGCCGTCGCTCTCACCCTGGGCTTCTGTCGGCCCGCCGGGCGTCGAGGCGGTGTCAGGATTGCTGTTCCGTTCTGAGCTTGAGTCCGGCGGTGCTGCAATCACGAGGTCGCCGTCCGGCTTGACCTCCCAGTCTTTATCCCCGGTCTCCCGAGCGAATATTCGCGCTTCCGGGAACTTGGTGGAAAGTCCTCGTATCAGCTCTAAGTAGTCCTTGTCACTAACGGCAGGATCGTGACCGCCGCCGTATTGGTTACATATTGCAAATGTCTCTCCGTTGAAATACACAAGGTACTTTTTCTTAACGTAATACCATTTCAGGGGCTTTTTTTGACGAATCCTCTCACCCATGTCGCGTTCGGATAGCTCGCCGTGCGCTTTGAAAACCACCGGTTGCTTCCGGTGGTCTTTGAGCACATTGTTGATTTGTTCGTCGCTTTTGCCGTTTAGCAAGAGCTTGCTGATAATAAACCACATCGTCTCACTCTTTGCCAACGGCCTCTCGTTGGTTTTGCCGTACGCTTTTACGTCAAACTCTGTTGTTGAAGGCATTCCTAGGCCAGCAGTTGTTTCACGACGCTTCCGTGTACATCGGTGAGCCGGAAATTGCGTCCCTGGAACCTGTACGTAAGCCGGGTGTGATCGAAGCCCAGCAGGTGCAGCAGCGTCCCATGAAGATCATGCACGTGGACGCCGTCCTTCACCACGTTGAAGCCCAATTCGTCGCTCTCGCCGATGGTGATCCCCGGTTTTATACCGCCACCCGCCATCCACATGGTGAAAGCATTCGGATGGTGGTCGCGCCCATCCACGCCGCCTTGTGCCATCGGCGTACGTCCGAATTCGCCGCCCCAGATCACCAGCGTGTCGTCCAGCATGCCGCGCTGCTTCAGGTCTGTAACCAGCGCCGCGCAGGCCTGGTCCGTATCCTTGCAGTTGATCTTAATGTCTTTCGTCAGGTTGCCGTGCTGGTCCCACGCTTCGTGGTAAAGCTGCACGAATCGGACGCCACGTTCCACCAGCCGCCGCGCCAGCAGACAGTCGTTGGCAAACGAAGGCTTGCCCGGCTCCGCGCCATACATCTCCAGAACATGCTTCGGCTCCTTCGAAAGATCCATCAACTCCGGCGCGCTCGACTGCATGCGGAACGCCATTTCAAAGGAATTGATTCGAGTCGCAATTTCCGGATCACCAACGGTATCGAGCCGCATCTGATCGAGCCGCCGGACGGAGTCGAGAGAATCACGCTGCAGCTCCGTATCCACGCCCTTCGGATTCGACAGATACAGCACCGGGTCGCCGTTGCCGCGAAATTGCACGCCCTGATAAACGGTCGGCAGGAAGCCGCTTCCCCAACATGAATTGCCGCCGCTCGGCCCCTTCTTGCCGGAACTAAACACGACAAACGCCGGAAGATCCTGCGACTCGCTACCCAGTCCGTAAGTCACCCAGGCGCCCATGCTCGGCCGGCCGAACTGCTGCGTTCCCGTATTCATGAGCAACTGCCCTGGCGCATGATTGAACGCGTCCGTGTTCATCGACTTCACGATGGCGATGTCGTCCACAACAGTCGACAAGTGCGGCAGCAATTCGGAAAGCTCCGCGCCGCTCTGGCCGTACTTGGCGAACTTAAACTTCGGACCCAACAGCTTCGAGTTGGGATTGATGAATGCGGCCCGATAACCTTTGAGCAACTCCGGAGGCGGCAGCGTGCCGTCGAATTTGGCCAACTGCGGCTTGTAGTCGAACATCTCCAGGTGGCTCGGCGCTCCGGCCATGAAAAGGAAAATGACGCGCTTCGCCTTCGGTGCAAAATGCGGTTGCTTCGGAGCCAACGGACTCACCGGGGCCACACTGGCGGCCCGCGCTTGATCGCCCATCAAATGGCCGAGCGCAATCGCTCCGAGGCCCACGCCGCATTGTTCGAAGAACCAGCGGCGCGCGATCGATTTTGGATTCTGAGAATTCATTGCTTATTCCTTGGTAATCGTTTCGTCCAGATTCAGCAGTACGCGCGACACTACAGTCCAGCCCGCAAGTTGCGGTGAGTCTTCTCCGGCCAAATCCGCGGCCTTCAGTTTGCCCTCCGCGAAACGCTTTGTCTGGCGGTCGAGCAGACTTAGCAACTCCGCCGATTCCTGCGAAGTAGGCGCTCGCGACACGCAACGTCGAAACGCGTATGTCAGCCGCTGCGCGTTCGTCTTGCCGCCATCTTCGAGCACTCGCTTTGCCAGCGCCTTCGACGCTTCCATAAACAGGGGCTCGTTCAATGTCGTCAGCGCTTGCAAGGGCGTGTTCGATCGAGAACGTCTCACACAGGCCGCATCGCCGTTAGGGGCGTCGAAAGTCTGCAGCATCGGATACGGCACTGACCGGTAGCGGAACGTGTACACCGCGCGTCTGTAGCGATTCGCCCCAGTCTCTTCTTTCCAGATCTTCGGTCCGTAACTCACCGGCGGTTGAAACAAAAAGTCCGGGGCAGGCGGATAAACGCTCGGACCACCAACAGCCGGATTCAGCAGACCGCTCGCGGCCAGTGAGATGTCCCGCACCACTTCCGCATCTACGCGTATGCGAGGTCCGCGCGCCAGCAGCCGATTATAAGGATCGCGCGTGTAAAGATCCGGCGTGACATTCGATGACTCCCTATAAGTCGCCGACGTCACGATCAATCGATGCATCGTCTTCAGACTCCAACCGCGATCCATAAATTCGACGGCCAGCCAATCGAGCAATTCCGGATGCGACGGTGTTTCGCTTTGGGTGCCGAAATCTTCGCTCGTAGCCACAATGCCGGTGCCGAAGTACGACTGCCAGATACGATTGACCATAGTCCGCGCAGTGGTCGGAGCAGCTCGGTCCACCATCCACTTCGCGAAAGTCAATCGGGTAGGAGGCGCATTCGGAGGCAACGGATTCAGGAACGCCGGGACACCCGGAGTGACGGCCTTCAGGGGCTTCAGGAAATCGCCGCGTTGCAGCATGTGCGTCTCGCGCGGATTGTCACGCGCTTCCAGCACCAGTTGCGAACTGCCTTCGGGATGTTGCTTCCAAAGGGCCGCGATCGTTTCATTCTCGTCGCGCCACTCAGGAATTGTCGTACGCCAGTAACTAAACAGGGCGGCAGTCTGCGCGATGGAGCGCTGCTCACGCGGAATCGCCAGGATCTCGCGGGCATTCGCAGGCAAGGGATCGGCGACCGCTTCCGCCGACGTCGTAATCGAGAGCCGCATGCGTCCGAGGTTATTGTTCTGGTTGTCGTCGCTGTTCCATCCGCCGTGTTTCTGGCTCAAGTAGAAGATCAGGATGGTTCCCTTCGGGTTGGAGATCGGCTCTGCCGCATCGAATACCGCCTTTCGCGGCTGATTGCGCAGACCCGGCCCGGCGTCGATGCCCCAGGCGGTGTCGTCCTTGCCGTCGATGGCGTATTCAATCGGCCCCGTCACTCGCGGCTTCTTCGTCTTGTCGTAGAACATCGGATCCAGCGGCGTTTCGGGCAAATTGATGTCCGCCGTTGCCTTGGCGATCTTCACCTTCGTTATCTTGTCCGGAGCGTCCGCCGGCGCAGCCTCCACTTCAAACTCGGTCAACGCACCGGTGCCTTTGATCGACCGGCCGGGACCACCCAGCGGCAGATTCGGATCGTTCATCAACTCGAGACGGAACGCGGCGATATTTTGAACGTCCGTCTTCACCGTCATCTTCACGCGATGCTTGGTTGGTGCATAACCCTGAGCGAGAAACGAGCCGTCTTTCATCGGCAGGTACTTCTGTCCGCCGTTTGAAATGTCGTCGACTTCCGGTCGCACTACCGTCCACTCCGGCTGATCATTCTTTACCCTCGCTTCCCACGCGGTCATGCGCGTTTGCCAATCCGGATTCCGTTCTTGCAGGCGCGCTTCGATTTCTTTCGTCTTGCTGAAAATATCGGCTCGCTTCATCTGCTCTTCAGGAGTGTAGACGGCAACGTTTGCTTCATGCGAATTGTTGAGGAACGCGAACATCCGGTAATAATCTTCATGCTGAATAGGATCGAACTTGTGCGTGTGGCATTGAGCGCACTGGATCGTCACTCCCAGAATTCCCTTGCCGATCGCTTCCATGCGGTCGAACATCGCTTCCATGCGGAACTGCTCGGGGTCAACGCCGCCTTCTTCGTTGATCATGGAGTTTCGCAGGAAGCCGGTGGCTACCAGTTGATCTTGCGTCGCGTTCGGCAATTGATCGCCGGCGATCTGCTGAATGATGAACTGGTCGTACGGCAGATCGCGATTCAACGCGTTGATCACCCAGTCGCGATAGAACCAGACGGAACGCTGCTTGTCCTTTTCAAAACCATCGGAATCCGCGTAGCGCGCTGCGTCCAGCCAATGCCGTCCCCAGCGCTCGCCGTAGTGCGGCGACGCCAGCAGCCGGTCCACCTGCTTTTCGTACGCGTTCTTGCTCTTATCGTTCAGGAAAGCGTCCACCTCTTCGATGGTCGGCGGAAGGCCAATCAAATCGAGACTCAGGCGGCGCAACAGCGTTACGCGATCCGCTTCGGGCGATGGCGACAGCCCTTCCTTATCCAAGCGCGCGAGCACGAAGTTGTCGATCGGATTCCTGCACCAGGCCGTGTTACTCACCGCCGGCAGTTCAGGGCGCTTCGGCGGAATGAATGCCCAGTGCTTCTTCACTGCTGCCGGCGCAGCCGAGATGTTATCCGGCCATACCGCGCCTTGATCGATCCAGCTCTTGATCACCGCGATCTGTTGCGGCTCGAGCTTCCCGCCCATGGGCATGCGCGCCTGGTCGCCGATGCCCGCCACGCGCTGGTAGAGCGCGCTCTTGGCCGCATCGCCCGGCTGGATTTCTTTCGACAGAACGGCCTGTTTCGAGTCCAGCCGCAGTCCACCCAACTGAGTCTTCGCTCCGTGACATCCGTAACACGATTTCTGGAAGATCGGCTGAACGTCTTTCTCGAAATCGACCTTTGCCGGGGGTTCGTCGGCGATGGCAAGGACGAATACAAAAGACAGGATTGTAACGATTCTAAATAGCTGCATCGACAAGTCAATTATATGTCGCGGCGGCTGACGCTATACTGATCCGCATGCTGGCGCGTACGACGATTCTTCTTCTGCTGGCGGCTCTCCTCGCTTCGCCGCAGCGTGCTAACAGCTATTTGTACCCGATTCGAGACGGCCGCAAATTCGGATTCATCAATCGGGAAGGCGTAATCGTAGTCGCCCCGCAATATGACGCCGTTGGCGATCTGAAGGAAGGGCGTATTCGCGTCACGGCCGGGAATTTGTCCGGGTATATCGACCTCGCAGGCAAAGTCGTCATCGAACCCAAATATGAAGGCGCGGAAGACTTTCGGGACTCACGCGCCGTTGTCCGCCAAGGCAACAAATACTCGCTCATCGATCCCGCGGGCAAACTCATCGCCGACATTCCCTATCGCGTGCTCGGCGAGTTCCATCAGGGGCTTCTCCGCGTCCAGGCATCCGGCCGCGTGGATGACGCCGGCCACAAATTGCCAACCACCTACGGCTTTGTCGACCACGAAGGCAAAGTCGTCATCCAGCCGCAATTCATGCCCGCCGGCGAGTTTCCGGACGATCCCGCCGATCTGCCCGTTGGTGGACTCGATCACGACTGGTGCTACTTCGACCATACGGGGAAAATCATCATTCGCATCCCGATGGGGCCGCATCTGAACAACGCGAATCTCTTCGCCAACGGACGCCTCCTGGTGAAAGAAGGCTTCACTTGGGGATTCAAAGACGCCTCCGGGAATTGGGCTCTGCCGCCGAAATACAACGATGCACAGAATTTCAAGGACGGCCTGGCGCAAGTGCAAAGCGGCGTGAAATGGATCACGATCGACGTTCATGGCAAGGAGATCCCTCCGAATAAGAAGAAGCTTCAAGCGATCGAGCCGTTTTCTGAAGGGCTGGCATTAGCTCGTGAAGACGATCTTCTTGGCTGGATCGATACTCGTGACCATCTCGCCTTCCCGTTGCGCAAGTACGAAGAGGCCCACAAGTTTTCCTCGGGCCTGGCGCGAATCAAACTCGACGATTTGTACGGATATCTCGACAAAACGGGGGCGCTGGTGATCCCGAATCGTTACTTCTCCGCTGGCGACTTCGACCACGATCTCGCGTTTGTGGAAACGAAGGATGGTATCGCTTACATCGACATCAAAGGCCATGCAGTTTGGCAATCCGCCCCCAGAACCAAATTCCAATTCAAGCAATAGGCCGACGTTCGCATAGAATGGATTTCAGCGCTGCGATATGCCGGTCCGAATGAAAGACATCGCGCAAGAACTTGGAGTATCGGTCGTCACCGTCTCCAAGGTGTTGCGCAACCACTCCGATATCAGTCTCGAGACGCGTGAGCGCGTGCTCCGCGCAATGAAGGAGCAGAACTATCGGCCGAACCTTGCCGCGCGGGCTCTCGTCACTGGCCGCAGCTTCATTGTCGGGTTGGTGGTTCCCGATCTGGTCCATCCGTTCTTCGGCGTTGTGGCGAAAGGGTTGTCGAAGGCGCTACGCAAGAAAGATTACAACCTGGTGCTGGCATCGTCGGAAGAAGATCCGGAACTCGAGCGCGAGGAGATTGAGCAGATGCTGGCGCGCCGCGTAGACGCGATCGCGGTGGCATCGGCGCAGACCGGCATCGAGAGCTTTCAGCGCATTGAAGAGCACGGCACGCCGTTTATCCTTATCGATCGCAAGCTCCCCGGCATCGAGGCGAACTTCATCGGTGTAGATGATGAGGCTGTGGGCATGCAAGCGACCGAACATCTGATTCAGGCGGGCTGCCGCGTGATCGCGCATATTGGCGGACCGGGAGTGAGCACAGCAATCGGACGGCTTGAGGGGTATCGCGGAGCGCTTCGACGCGGTGGATTGGAAATCCGGCCGGAGTACATCATCTCGCGCGAGCGGGGCGACGAGGCATCGGACGCCAGCGGGCGCGAGGCGATGCAGAGGCTGCTGCAACTGAATCCACGCCCGGACGGCCTCTTTTGCTATAACGATCCGACAGCGCTGGGAGCAATGAAGGCGATTCTTGAGGCGGGATTGCGCGTGCCCGACGACATCGCCGTGGCCGGCTGTGGCAATGTTCAGTATTCAGATTTTCTGCGCGTGCCGTTGACGAGTATCGACCAGGACAGCGAATCGATTGGCGCCCACGCAGCGGAGCTTGCGCTTGCGCTGATCGAAGCGAAAACGCCGCCGGCTCCAAGGACGATCATGGTGGAACCGAAACTCGTCATCCGGGATTCGACGCGGCGCGTATCATGAGTGAGGTATGCGTCTCTTCTTTTGTGCCCTGATTCTTTGCGCCGTCGCTTTCGCTCAGCGTGATAACGGACCCCAGCCAACTGCGATCGATCCAGGCAGCGCAACGAAAGCACCCTCGGACGCCATTGTGCTTTTCGACGGTAAAGATATGTCTCACTGGGTCACGCTCGACGGGAAGCCGGCCGGCTGTATCGTGGCCGATGGGGCGATGAACTGTAAGAGCGGCGTCGGCAGCATCTATACGACGGCGAGGATTGGCAGTATGCAACTGCATTTGGAATTCGCCGTGCCTTACATGCCGGAGCAGCATAGCCAACTGCGCGGCAATAGCGGCGTGCTACTGCAATCGCGATCGGAAATTCAGGTGCTCGATTCCTACAACAACCCGACTTATGCCAACGGCAGTCTTGGCGCTTTGTACGGAGAGTACGCGCCGCTGGTGAATGCCGCGCGGCCGCCCACGGAGTGGGAAACTTACGACATTATTTTCCACCAGCCTCAATGCGACGCTGAGGGCAAGGTGGCGAAGAAAGGAACCGTCACCGTGATACTGAACGGCGTGTTGGTGCAGGACCACGTGACGATCAACAAAACGGATCAGGGTTGCGGCCCCGCTCCGCTGATGTTGCAGGACCACAGCGGCTTCAAAGGCGCACCAGTGACGACGATGAAGTTCCGCAACATCTGGTATCGCCCGCTCGAAGACGAGAACCCGCTCGGAGACAAGAAATAACTCAGTGCCGCTTTGTGATCGTCACCGTTGCGCTGGCGGACGCGGAAGTATCGGCGGCGCTCACCGCAGTTACAGTTACCGAATTTGGCGATAGCACAGCGGACGGAGCCTTATATAGCCCGTTGGTTGAAATCGTGCCGATAGTGGAACTTCCGCCCACTATCCCATTCACTTTCCAAGTCACCGAGTGATTGGTCGAGTTCTGAACAGACGCTGTGAATTGATATGTTTTTCCTGTTTGCACCGAAGCGCTTTTCGGAGAGATTGTCACAGTGACCGGTTGGGGCGCTGTGATCGTAACTGTGGCTGTTCCCATTGCCGTTGGAGCGATCAGACTTGCTGCCTGAACCGTGACGGTTGCGGGCGAAGGAACAACCGCGGGAGCGGTGTAGTTGCCGCTGGACGTGATCCATCCTGCAGTCATGCTGCCGCCGCTCACGCCGTTTACCGCCCAGGAAACCGATTGATCCGCGGCGTTGGAAACTGTGGCCGAGAACTGCTGCATGGCATTGATGTTCACACTGGCCGTACTCGGAGCGACTGTTACGTAAACGCTGGATTGCTTCGCCTGGCCGGAATCCGGGTTGATCATCAGCGCGGACTCGTCAACTGCCTCGAAGTCCGATCCGTGAACCAGCCCCAGATTGTGGAGATCCGAATTGTCCCAGCGTGAATCGGGCGCTCCTGATATGTACCAGGCCGACCCGTTGTCCGCCAGAATGATGCCGTACTTCTGCATGGCCTTCAAGATGATCTGGTTCGTCGGCGAAAACGTGCTGATGTTAAAGCTGGCGTGGAGGCGGAAGCGCTGCCCCATGGGAGGATACTGCGTTCCTGTGAGCGACGACGCTTCATGCCGCGCCGGCCAGATGAAGGTGTTGCGCGTGTGAGGGACGGTGAAGCGGATGGCATGGCGAATCACGCCCGCTGCGATTTCGTCGTAGCGGAGAAGGCCCGGGAAAATCGGCAGTCCGGCCGCATCCGCCGAGGTCCAGGTCGCCGGCCTTAGGGCGTCGGATAGCAGGTTGAAGATCGCGCCCGATCCGGCTGTCCAGGATGCGGTCTGCGGAGTGGCATCGTACAGCTCATAAAGGATGCAGTGATCCGTGTCGATGGCGATCGCGTGCCGGTCGCCTGTGCTCTGGCTGCCGCCTTCGATAGGCGCATTGAGCGGGACGGCGTATGGTCCGGGATCGCTTTCATCGGCGTATTGGAAGGTGACGGGATATTTTGTCTGTGTTCCCGGGACGGTTATGAACGGGATACCGATTGGCGCTCCCGAGTAGAGACCTGAACCGAAATCCGGATGGACCGAAGTGGCGGCACCGATAGTGGTGACGTAGGCGGCCGAATTTGCATCGAGCGGTAGTTGATCGATTGGGGTGTTCCAGATGTTGTCGGCGGGGAAGACTGTGCACTGACCGACAGTTGGGGCCTGAGCGGCAAGCGGCAAGGCTAGGACCAGCGGCAGGAAGAGTGAGGTAAGTCGCATGTTAGTACTAGATAGTATCAAGGTACTAGAACTAATAAGCAATCAGGTGGATCACTCGAAGGAGGAGGCCAGAAACGCTGTATTCGGCTTGCGGTGTCCTAAGCTTGAAGGGTGGAAAGTATCTTAATGACCGTGACGAGTGAAGTGCCGCCGGACATTGAAGCCTGACACTACGATGTGCCCGAACCGGGCCTGTAAAAACTCAAAACGTTTTCCCCCTGCTTCAACGTCCGATAACGTATCAGATTTCCGTAGCGTTCTTTCAGATCGAAATGTACAGAATGCTGGGCGATTACTAATGGCTGGGGGTCGGCGTTGGCCGCTGTTAGAGCTAGTTCGTATTCGTTTTGCAGTGGGTAGGGTGGATCGAGAAATATGATGTCCGCCGGGTATCTTGGGATCTGCGGGACGGCTTTACCAAATACGACTTCGGCGCGACTTAGGATGCCTAGTGCTCGCAGATTTTCGTAAATCACATTGGCGGCGGCTCGGTTCTTTTCGATGAGTATCGCTTTTGCCGCTCCCCGGCTCAAGGCCTCGATTCCGACTGCTCCGGTGCCGGCGTAGGCGTCCAGAAAGACCGCTCCCTCGATTCGTGGCGCCAAAATATTGAACAGCGTTTCCCGGAGCCGGTCGGGCGTCGGTCTCACGTCCAGACCTGCCGGTGCTTTGAGGACCCGGCTTCTGAATTCACCCGCAATGACTCGCATGTTTTCAGCCTACCTGCACCAGACCGTATCGCCTTTGCCAGTGGTGCTGGATGTATGCGACGATTCGGCCTAGTTCTCCGGGCGCGGGCGGATTTTCAATGAAATCCATCGCCTCGCGCCGGGCTATTTCCAGAATTTCTTTGTCCCTCAGGATGTTGGCGATGCGGAGCGACGGCAGTCCCGATTGGCGTGTGCCGAAGAATTCTCCCGGGCCTCGCAGTTTCATGTCCATTTCCGCGATGTAGAAGCCGTCGGTGGAATCGACGAGCGTGCGGACGCGCTCTCTTCCGGTTTCGTTGAGTTTTCCGGTGACGAGAATGCAGTAACTCTGGTCCGCGCCGCGTCCGACCCGGCCTCGCAGTTGGTGCAACTGGGCGAGGCCGAAACGCTCTGCCTGCTCGACGATCATCACATTCGCATTGGGCACGTCTACACCGACCTCGACCACCGTCGTCGAGACCAGAATCTGGATTTCGCCACTCTTAAACGAGGCCATCGTCGCTTCCTTCTCGTCTGCCGGGAGCTTGCCGTGTAGCAATCCGATCTTGTACTGCGGGAAGACGGTCTCCGAGAGATGCTGGTGCATCTGTTGCGCGGCCTTCATGGCGACTGTTTCCGATTCTTCGATCACCGGGTAGACGATGTACGCCTGGCGGCCGGCGTCGATGTGTTTCTTGAGCGCGCTGTAGATCTGTTCGACGCGATCGTCCATTACGTGTTTGGTGATAATCGGTTTGCGGCCAGGCGGAAGTTCGTCGATCACCGATACGTCGAGGTCGCCGTAGACTGTGAGCGCCAGCGTGCGGGGGATCGGGGTCGCGGTCATGACCAGCGTGTCGGGGTGCGTGCCTTTCTCATAGAGCCGGAGGCGCTGCATGACTCCGAAACGGTGTTGCTCGTCGACGATCGCCAGACCGAGCTTGTGAAACTCGACGTCCTGCTCGAGCAGGGCGTGCGTACCGATGGCAACGTGCGCCAGGCCGGCGGCGAGCAACTTCTTGAGCTGCGACTTCTCTCTTGCCGGCATCGAACCCGTGAGCAGAACCTCCACGTAGCCGAGCTTGGCGAACAGATTCTTGAAGTAGAGGAAATGTTGGGTGGCTAGGATCTCCGTGGGTGCTAGTACGGCGACCTGGTAGCCGTTCTCGATTGCGATGATCGCCGCCTCGGCCGCGACCAGGGTCTTGCCACTGCCGACATCGCCCTGCAAGAGCCGGTTCATCGGATGCTCGCTTGACATGTCGGTGGCAATCTCGGCCAGGACTCGCTTCTGCGCTCCAGTAGGACGGAAGGGCAGCATCGTCTTGATCTGCTGCCGGACGCGATCAGTGAGTTCGAATTTAATACCCGGCTGCTTTCGGGCTTTGGAGCGCTTGAGTCCGAGGCCGCATTCGAGCCAAAAGAACTCTTCGAAGATGAGGCGGAAGTGAGCTTGCGAGCGGAATGAATTGAGCAACCGTATGTCCGCATCCTGTGGCGGGAAGTGGATGTGCTGCAGCGCGGTCCACTTGTCGGGGAACTTCAGCCGAGCTCGAATCGCCTCCGGTAGCGGATCGTCCACCGGCGTCAAAGAGTCGAGGACTCGGCGGAAGAACGCTCGAAACAGGCGCGTATTGATCTTGCCACAGGCTTCGTAGATAGGCACGACGCGGCCAGTATGTAATGAATTGTCGCCTTCGTCGTCTTCTCCAGTGAGAATTTCGTATTCGGGGCTCTTGATGATTAAGTCACCTGTATAGCTGTCTAGATCGACCTTGCCGTACAGCGCGAGACGCGTTCCCGGGATGAGTTTGTCGGCCAGAAAAGCGCTGTTGAACCACTTCGCGGAGAGCGTTTGCGATGAGCCGTCGCCGAGTTGCGCCTCGAAGATGCCCAGGTTGCGCCGGCGCAGCGACACCACCTTCGCCGCGCGGACTTCGGCGATTACCGTGGCCATCTCCCCGGGCGCAAGTTGCGAGATCGGCTTGACGTTCGACCGGTCTTCGTAGCGGAGCGGCGTGTAGGCGAGAAGATCCTCGACGGTGAGCAAGCCCTTGGTTTCGAGCATTGCGCCGCGGCCTGGACCCACGCCCTTCACGTAGGTTAATGGAGTGCTGAGGTCCACTGAAAGCACTAGTGTACAATGCGGATCATGAAATTCCCCGCGATATTGCTTTTTCTTTGTGCTTCCGTTTTCGGTGCGGACTTGCGGCTTGGCATCATCGGATCCGACACTTCGCACGTGATCGCGTTCACCAAGACCCTGAACGATCCCTTCGAGTAAGGACCACGTGGCGGGCGCGCGAGTCGTGGCGTTCTACAAGAGCGGCAGCAAGGATATCCCGGAAAGCTGGGGGCGCGTGGACAAGTTCGCCGATCAATTGGTGAACGAACTGCACATCGAGCAGGCGCCGGATATTGCAACCCTCTGCAAGAAGGTGGATGGAATTTTGCTCGAAAGCAACGATGGCCGCGTCCACCTGGCGCAGGCCAAGCAGGTGATTGCGGCCGGCAAGCCGATGTTCATCGATAAGCCGCTGGCCTCTACCCTCGAAGATGCGAGAGATATCGAGCGGCTGGCCAAGGCGGCAAACGTGAAGTGGTTTAGCTCGTCAAGCCTGCGTTTCGGAACGGTTCCGGCAGCCATGAAGTTCGACGACACTCTCGGCGTAATCACCTGGGGACCGGGACCGCTGGAAGCGCATCATCATTTGGAACTTGGGTGGTATGCCATCCATCCGATCGAGTTGCTGTACTCGATCATGGGTCCGGGTTGCGAGGAGGTGACGCGCGTTTCGGGCGCAAGTGCCGATGAAATCACCTGCCGCTGGAAGAACGGCAAAATCGGAACTGTGCGCGCGCTGCGGCCATACGGCGAGTTCGGGGCAGTAGTGTTCCGCCCAAAATCGGTAGAGCGGACTCCAGCAAAAGTCGAAGCCGGCTACGCTCCGCTGCTGACGGAAATCGTCAAGTTTTTCGAGACAGGAGTTCCGCCGGTTTCAAACGCGGAAACCCTCGAAATCTTCGCGTACATGGACGCCGCACAACGCAGTAAAGAAGCAGGCGGCAAGCCGATGACGTTACGCTAAAATTCAGTTAACAGAAACCAGCGCCGCGTTGGAAGGCGTCCCGGCGATCGTGATCACCAGGTTCGCTTGATAAAGACCCACGAACCCCGGCGATAAGCCGACGAAATCATCGCATTTTATTCGAATCGTAGTGCCGCTACCGGATCGATCCGGGCAGCATTGCGGGCCGGTATCCAGGCGGCGGCGGACGCCACACCGATGAGGATGATGGTCGCCGCCATGAAGACCATGGGATCGGCAGGCGAGGTTCCGAACAGTAGACTGGCGATATAGCGCGACAGCGCGCCTAGTCCCAGCAGCCCGATGGATGCCCCGATCACCGAGAGCAGCATCGCTTCCTTGACTACCTGCCACTCCAACATACGGGGATTCGCTCCAAGCGCCATGCGGATTCCCATCTCGCGGGTCCTCTGGCCCACCGAATAGGCGATGACCCCGTAAATGCCGACAGCCGCCAGCATCAGAGCAAGGCCGGCGAAGATGCCGAGCAGAAGCATGGTGAAACGACGAGGCGACGAGGCTGTTTCGACCAACTGATCGGCGGTGCGAAACTCCTTCAAGGGCTGGTTGGGAGCGAAGGCCCAAATGGTGCGGCGCAGAGACGAGGCCAGCGCTTCTGGTTCCATCTTGGTCCTGATGACAAGGTCGCCACCTTCGATTCCCCCTTGGGCATAGGGTATGTAGAATTCGCTGCCCGCTTCCTCGTCGAGAGCGCTATGTTTTACATCGCGCACCACACCGATGATTTGCCGCTTGCCGCCGGCGAATACCATACGGCCGACCGGATTTTGCCCGGGGAAAAGCATTCGAACCATGGTTTCGTTGATGATTACGGTCTTTGGCGCGTCGGGCCTATCGTGATTGTCGAAGGCGCGCCCCTCCAGTATGGGAACTCGCAGAGTGCTGAAGTAACCGGGGCCGACGACGCGAACGAATGCCGGGATAAAGTGTCCTGGGGCGCCGCTCTGGCCGGGAAGGGCCGCTCCCCAGCTTCGGTCGCGATCCAGCGGAACCGCGTCGGTGATGCCAACCGCTTCAACGCCCGGTATAGTGCGAACGGCATCGGTGACACGATCGAGAAACGCGATCAACTGTTTCTCGTCTTGCATCACCGGATCGATTCGCACGATGGCCACGTGATCCGGACGGAAGCCGAGGTCGGTTTGAAGCAGCCGGATGAAGCTCCTGATCATGAGTCCCGCTCCGCCCAGAAGGACGAGGGAAAGTGCGATTTCCGAAACAATCAGGCCACTCCGCGTCCAGTTCCGATGGATTGCACCGCCCGCTCCGGCGCTTCCTTCTTTCAAGGCGTCGTTCACGTCCGCTCGCGACGCCGCGAAAGCCGGCATGAGACCGAAAATAGTTCCCGTGATCACGGCGAGCGCGAGCGTAAAGAGGAAGACTCGAAGATCAATCCGAATCTGGCCGAGCAAAGGAATAGATGTTCGTTGCAGGCCCGCGAGTACGTGCGTGCCCAGAAAGGCGAGAGGCAATCCAAGGAGGCCGCCGAACAGCGAGAGGATGATGCTCTCCGTCACCATTTGACGAATCAACCGGAAGCGGCTGGCGCCGACGGCGAGCCGCAACGCGATTTCTCTTCGGCGGACGGAAGCGCGCGCGAGAAGGAGATTCGATAGGTTGGCGCAGGCGATGAGCAAGACAAACCCGACTGCGCAGCCTAAGACGATCAGGGGGCGGCGCAAGTTGCCGGTCACGTAATCTTCCAGCAGCCTCGCATGTGCTCCGGGAGGAGAATAGCGGGGTCCCAGCCGTCTGGCAATCTCCGCTACGATGGCCGTCATGTCGGCCTGGGCGGCACCCACGGTCACGCCAGGTTTCAGACGGCCCACAATGGCAATTTCGTTCCCGTCGTTGTCCGTTTCCTTGTCGACGTAGTACGGAATGAAAATATCGGCTTTCGCTGCCGGGACGAAGATGGAGCTGAAGTCGAATGTTGCGGGAAGTACTCCGATGATCACCGCCGCTTTGCCGTTGATGGTCAATGTTTGTCCGAGGACTTGCGGACTCTCAGCGAACCGCGCTTTCCAGAAACCGTTGGAGAGGATTACGGTGCGGCGGCCGCCTCGCTGGCACTCATCAGGAAGGAAGAACCGGCCAAGCGCAGGTTTGACGCCGAGCACGGAGAAAAAGGTCTCGGTGACGTCAACGCCGGAAAGCCGCTCGGGCTCTCCGGCTCCGTTCAGATTGTAGGCGCCATATTGGAAAAACGCGTTGTAGCCGGCCATGTCTGAGAACGAATGGTTGTACTGCCTCAGATCGCGGAAGGTGAACATCCGGCTGGTGACGGCGGACGGGCCTCCGGTGCCATCGGAATTAGTGATCCAGACGAGTTCCCTGGCGTTCGGGAACGGGAGCGAACGGATTAATAGTCCGTTTATGACGCTGAAGATCGCGGTGTTCGCACCGATTCCCAGCGCCAATGTGATGACGGCGACGGCGGTGAATCCGGGGTTGCGGCGCAGGATGCGAAGTCCGAAAGTGAGGTCTTGCAAAAGGTGCTCAAACGAGGTCCAGCCCCATGTGTCGCGCGTCACCTCTTTCACCAACTGTTCGTTGCCGAACTCACGCCGGACTGCTTGCTCGGCCCCTTGCCGGCCTTCACCATTCCGGATGCGGTCTTCGACGGCCATGCGCATGTGCGCCTGGATTTCTTCGGAGAGTTCACTGTTGCGGCGTAGCTTCATGCCTCACCTCGCACCGGATTCAAGACACCCGTGATGGCGGTGACCAACTGGCTCCAGCGCGTCTGCTCGACGGCGAGTTGTTTCTTGCCCGGCTCGGTGAGGCGATAGAACTTGGCGCGCTGGTTACTGTCCGTTTGACGCCATTCCGACGCCAGCCAGCCCGCTCTTTGCATGCGATGAAGCGCCGGATAGAGCGAACCTGTTTCGACTTGCAGCGCCTCGCCGGAGTGCGCGCGGATGCTTTGGGTGATGGCGTATCCGTTGGCGGGTCCCCATTGTAGAGTTCGCAGGACGAGCAGGTCGAGCGTGCCCTGGAGGAGTTCTATACGGTTTTGATACCGGGGAGTAGGCATTCTACAGGCTAATACGCTGTTAGCCTGCAATGGTTCCAGGAAAAAATCGAAATTGATTCAGGTTCGCGGTGATTCTCGTTCTGACCCCAGCTATTCGCCGAGGATGCAGACGTCGCGAAGGTTCCGGTAATCCTCGGCATAATCAAGTCCGTAGCCGACCACAAATTCATCCGGAATTTTGAATCCGACATAAGCGACGTCGACTGGGCGTTGCCGGCGCTCCGGTTTATCGAGCAGCGTCGCGATTCGGAGCGACTTCGGTTTGCGCTGTTCCAACACCTGCGTGAGATAACTCAGAGTGACGCCGCTGTCGACGATATCCTCAACGATCAGAACGTGCGCGTTTTCGATTGGTGTGTCGAGATCCTTGGTGATCTTCACTTGGCCGGACGAAGTCTTGCCTCGGCCGTAGCTGGAGATCCCCATGAAATCGAGGCGCGTGTGGCATTTGATCGCCCGGGCGAGGTCAGCGTGAAACAGGCACGCTCCTTTGAGGATGCAAATCAGATAGATGATGCCATCTGGGTAATCAGCGGTGATCTCCGCCCCGAGTTCCAAGATGCGCTTCTGAATCCGATCTTCGGTTATAAACACTCGGAGCTTGGAGTTGTCCATAGAAGGGAAACTATACCATCTATGTGGAACGAGTTAATCGGAGGACATGAGGTGAGTGCTAGGCGGGCCAAGATGGATGTGCGGGCCGGTGGCGCTGCCGGCGATCGCGGATCGGAATGCGAAGTAGGGGATTTGCTCCGACTCCAGATAACGGCGGAGCCAGATGCCTTCCACCTGATCCGGATTGAGCGCGACATCAACCCGTCCGCGGTGATCGAAACCAAGCGCCTTGTGAACCGCCGTCTCGCCGCGCGCGCTGATAGGGAGTGGCTCGGAGAAGCGTTTCTCAAAGGCAAGAACTATTTTCCGCAAATCCTTGTCACTGAATTGCCCGTTGCCTTCGTATCGAACGGCTAATCGGTAATCGTCTGGCGAATGGCCGGCGTCCGCCTGCATCTGTGCGTGTGCAGCCGCTTCGGCCTGCGCCATGGCGGCCATTTCCTGGAGCAGACGCGCACGGTTTTCCGCAAGGTCGAGAGTGGTGCGCCGCGCCTGGAGATCTTCTTGCGCCTGATCGACCGAGTGCAGCGATGTGACGCCTTCTTCCACCAGCTTCGCCGCCTTGTCGACCCTGGTTTGCTGCCGGGCAAGTTGGCGGCGGGCGGCTTCCACCATCTGATTCGCCTGATCTTCAGTCAAGGTTTCGAGGCCGACGTTCCCGTATAGGGAGTGCCGGAGGATATCGTCATCCTCCGTGTCGGCGAGTAGTTGTTGAGCCTCTTCGAGTTTCACGCGGGGCAACGCGCCGGCTTCGACCAGCGCTTTCATACGGTCCACTTCCGCTCTCGCTCCGGCCACGGACTGCAATAGCTGCGCGGGCAGGGACAACGCGGACACAAGGAGAGCCACCAGTGGGAAAAATATTCGACGCACTGTCTTAATTGTAGTACTATACGGGCAAGAGGAGGTTTCCGATCCCGAAACCCGAAACGACCACCCCTATCGCGCCTGCGCCGCACAACCCTTTTTGGATGAGTGCCGTACATGCCGCGGAAGAAAAGAAGGCCCAGGACATCCGCGTCCTCGATCTTCGTGACGTAACCAGCTTTACCGATTTTTTTGTCATCTGCACTGGCGCGAGTACACGGCAGAACCAGGCGATCAGCGACGGAATTGCTCTGGACCTGAAGAAGCTTGGGGACACGCCGGTGAGCGTCGAAGGCTACGAGAATGCCGAGTGGATTCTGATGGATTACGGCGATTACCTGATCCACATCTTCCTCGACCGCGCCCGCGCTCTGTACGATCTGGAACGCCTTTGGCGGCATGCCAAGCGAGTGGAGATTCCCCCGGCTCCGGCCGCTTAAGGCGTGTGAGCAGCCTTTAAGCCGAATCGCCGTCCAAGGATCATCTTCACCAGAAGATGATCGGTGCCTGCGGTCACCCCGACACCGACGCCGAAGTTGAACTCCCAGTTCTCGCCGAGATTCAGATCGATAGAAGGAACCATCTGTTGTTGCTGTTCGTGCAACGGGTCGAAGTTACCGATTTCTCCCAGCGCGCCGTAGTATTCGAATCCGGCATTGATCTTCTTCGTGATGTCGTAGCCGATTTTGAAATTAGGTGAATACTCCACGCCTCTCGGGACGGAGGGTCCATGAAACGACCGGTCCACTGCCGGATTGAAGGCCACGTAAAGACGCTTGTATTGTTTGTCAATGATGGGGCGGATTTCCCACGTCCAGGTGTCGGGAGAATATACCGCTCGCTGGTATCCGATCTCGGTAGAGAGGCTTACTCCAACCGGCCAGTGCCATTTTTCCGGTACGCGGACGCGCGGCCGAATATGATCGCCTACCCAATCCCAACCGTAGCCGCTCTGGATACTGGTGAAAATGTAGAAACCGGTTTCGAACCAATCGGTGAAGCCGTGAGTGATTTCTATGGTTTCGTGCAGTTGATGGTTCGTGGGGCGGACGCCGTCTATGACGTCTTTCGAGCCCTCGAAAGTGAAGTTGCTGTGAAGTTCGACCATGGTGCTGCCGGGAGCGACGGTTTCCGCGGGGTACACCTGAATTTCGTAGTTGCCCTGCGCGGAAAGCCTGGTGGAAAGACAGATCAGGAAGAGAATTATAGGTAAACGATGGAGCATGAGGGATGGGCGGTACTATCGGATCGTTAATCTCTTTTCGGCTCCATAGAGCGTCAGCAGCGGGTGCTTCACCACCGCCCGGTATTCGTAGAAACCTGGTCTCAGATTCTGCACGGTGACCGAGTACGGACCCGTTGCTGTCCTCTGCATGAAATCTGTTGGCAGCCACGGCTCGGTCCGTGCGTTCACATCCTCTCCGGCAATGGAGCGGTATTCAAAGCCCACTTCGAGGCTGGCGGTTTTGCCCATGTCCTTCAGGTCGCCTTGGAATGTTACGCCCTGCGTGTTCCTCTGCGCTCCAGTCGTCTCGATGCTTGGAGGAGTGAGCGCGGGTTTCACGTGGGTGATTTTCAGCACCACCGGGTTCGGCCATTTGCTGTTGTCCTGCAATCGCTGCGTGCGCATGGCGCGGATATGCAAGCCATCGGCTTCCTGCTTCCAGGTCGTTTTCGGGTTCACGTGGGGCTGATATTCCAACACGTGATCGTTCTGGCCAAGAATGCTGACTTCGGTTTGTGGACTGGTTAGCACGCTATGCAAAATCAGATCCCGCCATTCACCACGAGGCCATCGGGGATTCTGTTTCACTATGGCATACAGAGTGTCTTCGCCCTTTTTTCGAGTGAACCAGATGTCATGTTCATTGGTGACCACCCACGGCCGCACGCCGTAGATGGCGTCGCCGTTGACGAACATCCAGAGAGCCACTTCACGCAGCCGCTCCTCTTGCTCGATCGGAAGCTCCCCATCGGGTTTGGGACCGACGTTCATCAGCAGATTGCCGCCTTTAGCCCGCGTCTCAACCAGTAGATTGATCACCTGGCCGCCGGATTTGTACGACTCGTTCTGCGGCTGATATTGCCATGCGGTGCCCATTGTGATGCATGCTTCCCACGGCTCGTCGAGCGGCACTCCGGGCACGTATTGTTCCGGTGTCTGAATGGCCCCGCGAGTGACGACGATATTGGGCTGAGTCTTCCAGGCAAGTTCGCGGAGACCTTCCGGCGGGCCATCGAAGAAGATCACATCCACCGGGCCGTAGTTGGTGAGCAGTTCCCGAACTTGCGCTTGATCGTGGGTCATCAGGCCTGGATTGTTCGCCGGCGCGACCGAGGGAATGTGCCGCTGGCGCTCGATACCGTTCTTGTGGAGCCACCAGAAGTCGTCGGGCGAGAAGTAGAGGCCGGGAGCGATTCCCTGGTCGCGGAAAGCCTGCAGAAGTTCAGCCGTTATGTCGCGATGAAACGGCGTCTGCATGATATTGAATTCCGTCGTCTTCGTGTTGAACATGCAGAAGCCGGAGTGATGCTTCGCCGTGAATACGACGTAGCGGATACCGGCCAGTTTCGCCAGCGCGGCCATGTCTCGCGGGTTGAACTTGTGCGGGTTGAATGTTTTCGGCAGATCGTTGAAGAACCGGTTAGTGAAATCGTCCGAAGCTCCTACGAGAGAGTGGCTGATGACGACGCCCAGTTGGCTATCCACACTCCAGTGGATGAACAAGCCGAAGCCCTGATCGCGGAACCACTCGAGACGTGCCGGACTGTTCCCGGTCTGAGCGCCAATCGCCGAACAGGAAAGGATGAGTATCGCCGAGAGTTTCTTCAGCACGGTACTTCAGTGATTATAGTTAAACGTTAAGATAGACTTCGCTAAGGACAACGCAAACAGATGAATCTGGAAGAGGTTGCGAAGCGCGCGGGTGTATCCACCGCAACGGTTTCGCGCGTTCTGAACAATATCAGCGTGGTGAAAACGTCCACGCGTGCGCGAGTGATGAAAGCGGTAGCGGAGCTGAACTATCATCCGAATTTACACGCGCGGAGCCTGGCTGGCGGGAAGAGCCGCACCATCGGACTGATCGCCTCGAATCTCGAAAACCCATTTTTCTTCGACATCTTCCGCACGCTCGAAGCCGACGCGCATGCGCTTGGATATGACGTGGTAGTCGCGAATACCGACTATCAACCGGAACATCTGGTGAGAAGCGTGCGCCTGATGATCGGGCGGCGAGTGGCCGGGCTTGCTGTGATCGTTTCGGAAATGGATCCGAACCTGATTGCGGAGATCGCCCAGGCGAAAATCCCGGCGGTCTTTTATGACGTCGGCGCGCCGCGTAAGAACATCTCGAACATTCGTGTTAACTACCGGCGGGGCATCGCGCGCATCGTCGAGTATCTGCATGATCTTGGTCACACGCGCATCGGCTTCATCGGTCACCATACCGCGCTTGGACCGATGAACGAACGCGAGAGAGCCTTCGTGGAAACGGTATCAAAATATCCGTCCACTGAATGGCGTACGGTTGCCGATCAGGACAGCCTGGAAGGCGGCCGGCAGGCCGCTCGCGAATTGATAGGCTCCGGATTCCGCCCTACCGCCCTGATCTGCGTGAACGACTTCATGGCCGTTGGCGTATTGCGGGAGGTGCGCGATCAAGGCCTGCGGGTTCCACAGGATATTTCGGTGACAGGCTTCGACAATATCCGTCTCTCCGAGTTCAGCCATCCGCCGCTGACGACAGTTCAGATTCCGCGCGACCGCATTGGCCACTTGGCTTTTGAGATGCTGACGCCCGAGTCGGCGAAGGGGAAGCCGCCAGGACGCGAGATTGTCATCGATCCGGAATTTGTTCTCCGCGAATCCACCGGACCGGCTCCGAAGCGTTAACGATTTGACTCTCTTCCAGCCTGCCAGTATGCTGATACCTGCAATCGCTTGCACTATTGATCCCTATGCCTCCACTCCTCTGCCTGCTCCTGGACGCGAGCCCATCAAAGTTGATCTCGCTGAGCACCGTCGATTTGGCTATCATCGCTATTTACTTCGTGGTTGTTCTCATGATCGGCTACTACCTGAAGGGCCAATCGGAGACGGGCGAAGACTTTTTTCTGGCCGGACGCGAGATGACGGCGTGGATTGCCGGACTCAGTTTTCTGTCGGCCAATCTCGGCTCACTCGAATTGATGGGTTGGGCAGCGGCCGCGTATCAGTACGGCATTCTGGCGGCGCACTGGTATTGGATCGGCGCAATTCCAGCCATGCTCTTTCTCGGCATCGTGATGATGCCGTTCTACTACATCTCGAAAACGCACTCGGTCCCCGGATATCTGCAACTTCGTTTCGGCGAATCAAGCCGCGCGCTGGCGGCGATTTCCTTCGCGTTTATGACCGTTCTGATGAGCGGGATCAACATGTATTCCATGGCGCTGGTGATGAAAGTGGTGCTGGGGTGGGACATCAATTTCAGTATCTGGGTTTCATCGCTGACGGTGGCGATCTATGTCGCGCTCGGCGGTTTGCGTTCGGCGATCTTCAATGAGGTTTTGCAGTTTGTGCTGATCTGGCTGGGCGCGCTGTTGATTCCTATTCTTGGCCTGATTGAAGCCGGCGGCTGGGGAAAATTGCAGCAGCAAATCGCCACCAATCTCGGCAGAAGCGATTACACGCATCTTTGGACCACGCTGGGATCGTTCTCGGATAATCCGATGGGCATCCACTGGACGGGCATCGTTCTCGGGCTGGGCTTTATCATTTCGTTCGGCTACTGGACCACGGACTTTCTCGTCGTGCAGCGAGTGCTCTCCGCGAAGGATCTACGTTCGGCGAAAATGGCCCCGATCATCGGCGCGGGTTTCAAGATGATGGTGCCGTTCATCGTGATTCTGCCCGGACTTCTGGCGTTGGCAGTGCTCCCGGTGAAGTTGGTTGGCGAAGGCGCGGCGGTCGCGAATGGCGGTCATAGTTACAACGAAGTGCTGCCGCTGATGCTGGCGCGCTATTGCGGACCGGGGCTGCTGGGGCTCGGCGTTACCGCGCTCATCGCAGGATTCATGTCGGGAATGGCCGGCAACGTTAGTGCGTTTGCGACAGTGTGGACCTATGATCTCTACCGCGCGTTCGTTAAAAAAGATGCGAGCGATGCGCACTACGTGAGCATGGGCCGCTGGTGCACGGTGATCGGTGTGCTGGTAAGTATCGGCACCGCGTATTTGGTGATGCAGTTCCAGAGCATCATGGATTACGTACAGGCGCTGTTCAGTTTCTTCATCGCGCCTTTATTCGGCACGGTGATTCTTGGGATGCTGTGGAAGCGCGCCACTCCGGCGGGTGGATTCTGGGGCTTGCTGGCGGGCACGGGTTCGTCCATCGCGATGTGGGCGTGGGTGAAGCTCGATCCCAGCGCGCTCGTCGATCATTGCGCTGTCGCCGCACGCGAAAGACATGGCCGAAAATATGTACCGGGCGCTGTGGTCCTGGATTGTTTGCGTGGTGGTGACGGTGGTGGTCAGTTACATGACGAAGCCGCTTCCGGAGAAACAACTGGCCGGGTTAGTCTATGGCTGTACTGACATCCCCTCTGAGGGCGACTTGGCGCTTTATCAGCGGCCTATCTTTTGGGCTGGCTTGATCGCGGTAGTCTTCGCAATTATCAATATCATTTTCTGGTAGGAATCCATGGCAAAAAAACAGCAAATTTCGATCTGGTTTTTCATTGGCGGGCTTCTTACCATCTATGGCGTGTTGATTCTCGGGGCCAGTCTTTACGACTACAATTCCGCCGGCTCGAAGGTGGTCCTTTCTGAATTGCACGTCGGTGTGTGGTGGGGCGCGCTCCTGGTGATTTTGGGCGCTGTCTACTCGTATATGTTCGCGCCGTGGCGCCACTCCAAATAGAATTCATGCAAAAACAAGTAACGTTCGGTCTAATTACAGGCAATCGCGGGTTCTTTCCGGCTCATCTGGCTAAAAGCGGGCGAGAGGAAATGATTGCGACGTTGAAAGCAGCGGGATATGACGTGGTTTGCCCCACACCGGAAGAGACGAAATACGGTGCGGTGGAGAGCCGGGAAGACGCCAGGAAATGCGCCGGGATCTTTCGAGCGAATCGGGAGAAGATCGATGGCGTTGTCGTAGCTCTGCCAAATTTCGGCGACGAAAAAGCGATCGCGGAAACGTTGCGTATGTCAGGTTTGAACGTGCCGGTGCTGATTCAGGCATACCCGGATACGCCGGGCAAGATGACGATCACCGACCGGCGGGATAGCTTCTGCGGCAAGATGAGCGCCTGCAATAATCTGCAGCAATACCGCATTCCGTATTCGCTCACCACGCTTCACACGGAGGCTCCGGACTCGACCGAATTCAAAAAGGATCTCACGTGGTTTGCCGCCGTATGCCGCGTTGTGAACGGATTGCGGAGCCTTCGAATCGGGGCGATCGGCGCGCGTCCCGCGGCCTTCAACACGGTTCGTTACAGCGAGAAGATTCTCGAATCGAATGGGATTACGATTGAGCCGATCGATCTGTCGGAAATCTTCGGCCGCATTAATAAACTGGCGGACAACGACGCGGCGGTGCAGGAGAAACTGGCGGCTATCCAATCCTATGTGAAGACCGAGGGTATCCCTCTGGCGGCTTTGGTGAAGATGTCGAAGCTTGGGGCGGTGGTCGACCAATGGATGACGGCGAACGACCTCACCATCAGCGCGGTGCAGTGCTGGACGTCGATGGAAGAGTACTTCGGCGTGGTGCCCTGCACGGTGATGAGCATGATGAGCAACAACCTGATGTCGAGCGCGTGCGAAGTGGATATCCCAGGGGTTGTCGGCATGCACGCGTTGCGGCTGGCGTCGGAAACGCCGAGCGCGTTGCTGGATTGGAACAACAATTACGGCGACGATCCGAACAAGGCCGTCTGTTTTCACTGCAGCAATCTGCCGAAGGATTTCTTTGAAGACGTCAGGATGGATTTCCAGGAAATCATCGCCGGCACGGTGGGCAAACTCAATACGTTTGGGACTTGCGTCGGCCGCGTGAAGGCGTCACCGATGAGCTACGCCCGCTTTTCTACGAGCGATGTTACGGGCAAGATCCGCGGCTATGTGGGTGAAGGCCAATTCACGGCCGATCCGCTGATCACGTTCGGCGGCGCTGGCGTGGTGGAGATTCAGCGCCTGCAGGATCTGCTGCGGTATATCTGTGAGCAAGGCTTCGAGCACCATGTGGCCGCGAACCTGAGCCAGACGGCCGGCGCCGTGTATGAAGCGGCCTCGAAGTATCTGGGCTGGGAAATGTACTGGCATAAATAGGAGACGATTGTGGCCATCGTTGCGGGAGTAGACTTCGGAACTCTGACGGTGCGTGTCTCCATTTTCGACAGCGCACGCGGCCGGCTCGGCTCCGGTATAGGCGAGTATCCGCTGCACCGAAAGAAGGACGACCCGAATTACGCGACGCAGAGTCACGCCGACCACATGCGTGCGCTGATAGCGGCCATGGGCAAGGCACTGACGTCGGCCGGCGTCGCGGGCGATCAGATCGAAGCCATTGCCCTCGATACAACCGGCTCCAGCGTGATTCCAGTTGGCGAGAACCTCGAGCCGCTCGATGAATACTATCTTTGGTGCGATCACCGGGCGTGGCGCGAGGCTGCTCTAATCACCGAAACGGCGCATCGAACAAAGCTTGAGGCCATCGAATGGTGCGGCGGTACCTATTCGTCGGAGTGGGGTTTTTCGAAGCTGCTCCATTGGCTGCGCCACAATCCGGAAAAGCGGGATCGGATGGTCACCGCGCTGGAACATTGCGACATGGTGGCGGCCGTTCTTTGTGGCGTCACGGACGCCGCGGATGTTTCGCGCAGCATCTGCGCCATGGGTCACAAGTGGATGTGGAACGAGGCGCTCGGTGGCTTTCCGCCGGAAGAATTTCTCGCTGCCGTCGATCCGTTGCTCTCCGGTGTGCGCGAGAAACTCAACGGGCGATACCGCACGTCCGATCACATTGCCGGGACGCTTTCATCCGCGTGGGCGGCTAAGTTGGGCCTTCGCGAAGGCATCCCAATTCCCGTCGGAGCGTTCGATGCGCACTGGGACGCGATCGGCTCAGGATGCCGGGAGGGCGATGTGGTGAATGTGATCGGCACCTCGACTTGCATCATGGCCATCGGCGACAATGTGAAGCTGATTCCAGGAGTTTGCGGCGTGGTGCAGGGATCGGTTCATCCGGAAAAAACCGGAATCGAAGCGGGCCTCTCTGCGACCGGCGATATCTTCGAAGCGATTGCGCGCCGCGCGGGGTCGACCGTTTCCGAGCTCTCGCAAGGTCTGGAAAATTATCGCGCCGGACAAACAGGATTGTTGCGATTCACTTGGGATAACGGCGATCGTACGGTGCTGGTGAATCCGGAACTTGGCGGCATGACGATCGGCTGGAACTTGACTCACACGGCGCAAGACGAATTGTTCGCGGCCATTGAGGGCACGGCGTTCCACACGCGCATCATTCTCGAACGGATGGAAGAGCATGGCGTGCCGATTCGCCGGGTGATCAACGGCGGAGGAATACCGCAAAAGAACGAAGTGCTGAATCGCGTTTACGCCAATGTGCTGAACAAGCCGGTGCTGGTGCCGCGGAGTGAAGTGACTAGTCTGGGTTCGGCGATTTTCGCGTTTCTCGCCGCCGGTTCGTTCGAGACGATCGAAGAGGCGCAGGATGCGCTCTGTCCTCAATTTCGCGTCGTAGAGCCAGACCCGGCGTCGGCGCAAAAATACGAAGAACTCTACGCGATCTACAAGAAGCTTTATTTCAGTTTCGGCGGTGACGGCGTGGATGTGTTCCGGACGCTTCGGAGCATGGCGCGGTCTTAGCTCTTATGATGCTTGAACAACTGCGCGAAGAGGTGCTGGAAGCGAATTTGGAAGTCGTTCGCCGGGGACTCGTTCTCTACACTTTCGGAAACGCCAGCGGCATCTTCCGCGACGAAAATCTTGTCGTCATCAAACCGAGCGGCGTTCCTTATAAAGAGATGAAGCCCTCGGATCTAGTCATCGTCGATTTGGACGGCAAGCTTGTGGAAGGAACTTTACGTCCGTCGTCCGACCTTCCTACGCACCTTGTTCTGTATCGCGCATTCAGCGAGATCGGCGGTGTGATGCACACTCATTCCCGTTGCGCGACGGCCTGGGCGCAGGCGCGGAAGGAGATTCCATGTCTCGGAACCACGCACGCCGACTACTTCAACGGTCCCGTTCCTGTCACCCGCGACTTGACGAAGGAAGAGATCGAGGAGGATTACGAAACGAACACGGGTCACGTGATCGTGCGCCGCTTTGAGGCGATCGAACCGCTCGAAGTGCCCGCTGTGCTCGTCGCGAATCACGCCCCGTTCTGTTGGGGCAAAACGGTGGCTGATGCCGCGCATATTGCCGTGATCCTCGAAGAAGTTGCGGCCATGGCCTGGCAGACTATGGCCATCAATCCCGATGCGGCGCCTATCTCCGAGCCCCTTCTCTCCAAACACTTCGAGCGGAAGCATGGAGGTTCGGCATATTATGGGCAACGATGACCAGGCGCGGTTTCGTCTCCCTTGCCGCAACGCTTCCTCAGTTCGCCGCTGTGCCTGCCAAACGCACTGTCGTTTCCATCCAATCTGATCAGTTCTTCATCAATGGCGCGCCCACTTATGCCGGTCGCACCTACAAGGGTATGAGGATCGAAGGGTTACTGTTGAACTCGCGGATGGTGGAAGGGATTTTTGACGATCTGAACCCCGAGACCCGTTCGCGATGGGCCTATCCGGACAAGAAGAAATGGGACCCGGAACGAAATACGCGCGAGTTCGTGGCCGCTATGCCGGCGTGGCGCACGCAGGGCTTGCTGAGTTTCACTATCAATCTGCAAGGCGGCAGTCCGGAAGGTTATTCGAAAGAACAACCCTGGGAGAACAGCGCGTTTGATGCGGACGGTGGTCTGCGGCCAGCGTATATGAACCGGTTGGCAAGCATTCTGGAGCGTGCGGATTCCCTCGGCATGGCTCCGATCGTCGGATTCTTCTACCAGGCCCAGGATCAACGGCTGCGCGATGAATCCCGAGTGAAGCGCGCGGTGACGAACGTAGTCAATTGGCTTCACGGCCGTGAATACAGGAATGTGTTGATCGAAATTGCCAACGAATGCGATGTGAAGGGATTCGATCACGCGATTCTGAAGCCGGAGCGCGTCCACGAACTCATCGATATGGCCAAGAGCATCCAAATCCACGGGCGCCGGTATCTGGTTGGCACAAGCTATGGCGGCGGAAAAATACCGCGCCCCAATGTGGTGAAGAGCTCCGATTTTTTGCTGCTGCACGGCAATAATGTCAGCGACCCGAATCGCATCTCCGAGATGGTTACGCAGACGCGCCAGGTGGAAGGATATCGGCCGATGCCGATCCTTTTCAACGAGGATGATCACTTTCTTTTTGACAAGCCTTCCAATAACATGCTGGCTGCGATCGGGTCCTACGCTTCGTGGGGATACTTCGATCCGGGCACGAGCGATTACAGCGACGGGTATCAGTCGCCCCCGGTGAATTGGGGCATTAATAGCGAACGGAAGAAGGCTTTTTTTGCGCTGGTGAAGGAGATCACGGGCTCCTCGGCGGATGTCCGCTGACTTGCCCTAAGCCAATTGGAGGCGCTTTAGTTTGATCCGGTCCGCCTGAACCTTCGCTAGATCGTAATGCGCCTGTTGCGTAAGCCAACTTTCGGCGCTGCCTCCGAAGACCTTCGACAGTCTCACCGCCATTTCGGGCGAAATGCCACGCTTCCCGTTCACCAGCTCTGACAGAGTCGTGCGCGTGACACCGAGCGCGGCGGCGGCATCCGTAATAGTCAATCCCAGAGGCTCAATACACTGGCGCAGCACAAAGCCGCCGGGGTGAGGAGGATTTTTCATTGGCATGATTTAATTTAATCTCCTTTAGTGGTAATCGACATAGTCAACCTCCAGTACGTCACGGCCGGCAAAGCGAAAAATCACTGGCTAGTTGGCCCGAACCGTTACGGCCCAAAAGCCTTTAAGCCCACCCCGAAGAGGTGTGGCCGACAACCTGGCAAATCCATATCCTCGATACCGGCCGCAGCGACCAGCCTGGCGAGAATGTCACGTAACTTGTCCACGTGTTCTGCACTCACGCCCCGCGGGTCGTCGTCTTCGTGAAGGCGTTTCAATCCCCTGTGGCGAATCGACCGGATCAACTTGAACCGTAACGCGTTACGTTACGGATGTCAAGCGCCGTACCCGAAGTGACTCTCGTTGACGCGCCATCTGAGCGCGCATGACAATCGAATCATCAACCAACGATCTCACGCCGAAAAAGGAACCTCCGTGACGGCAAATGCGAGTGGGACGTTTGAAGTAAAACTGACCCCTCAGGAGCCGGGAGATAAGCCGAGGGTTCCACGCTTGGCCGTATGACAATCGACAAGCAATTGCACGGGGATCTCGAAGCGACCAGCAAGGCTGAGATGCTGACGGCCGTGACCGATGTGAAGGGCTCGGCCGGGTACGTCGCGATCGAGCGTATCAGCGGCAAGCTACACGGCCGCAGCGGCAATTTCGTGCTGCAGCACAATGGCATCATGACGAGCGGCGCCTACGAACTGAGTCTTACCGTCGCCCCGGATTCAGGCTCCGGCCAACTCGTTGGCTTGGCCGGCAAGATGAAAATCAATATCGTCGACGGCAAGCACTTTTACGAGTTCGATTACACGCTTCCCGAAGCGCCTTAGCTAACCGGCGCTTCGGCATCGAACACAGCGGCGAGGGCGTGAATCACTGAAGCGATCCGGACGGCCGCGAGAATGGTTTCTTCCGCCACGCCCTTGTCCAAGAGCACCTTTTCGTGTGCAATCACGCACGCGCCGCATGCGTTAATGGCCGATACAGCCACACACCAAAGTTCGAAATCGGCCGGTTCGATACCATGACTTCGGATGCCATTCATCCGCAGCCGCGCCGGTATCGTTGCGTACTTTGGGTTAGGCGTCAGGTGCAGAAAACGGTAGTAGACGTTATTCATTCCCATGAGTGCGCCGGCCAGCTTCGCTGCATCCATCGCCTGAGTAGAGAGCTTCTGCTTCGCTTCCGTTTCCAATGCCTGAAGCAGTTCAGGATTCCGGGCAGCAATCGCGCAGGAAACCGCCGTGCCCCAGATCTGCTGCTCCGTCAGTTCAGTCTGACGGAGCAGCGAAGTCATGTTCAGTTTGAGATCTTTCGCGTAGGGTGGAACTTTTTCCAACAGTGATTCGAGCGTCATACGTTACGGACGCAGCGTTTCTTCGCCCTTCTTCCAATTACACGGGCAGAGTTCGTCCGTCTGCAGCGCGTCGAGGACGCGCAACACTTCCTGCGGATTGCGCCCCACCGACAGGTCCGTGACATATGCGAAGCGAATGATGTTATCGGGGTCTACGACGAACGTCGCGCGCTCCGCCACGCCTTCTTTCTGATCCAGCACGCCTAACTGTTGGGTCAATTCCCGCTTCACGTCGGCCAGCATCGGGAACGGAAGGTCCTTCAAGCCTTCGTGATGTTTCCGCCACGCCATGTGGACGAATTCCGAATCCGTGCTGCCCCCCAGGACTTGCGCATCGCGGTCCTTGTGTCCGACCGAAATCTTGGGAAACTTGTCCCCAACTGTTAACATGCGTACTTCTCCTTTTTGATTAAAGAAACGTTTTTGATGAACAGGTGGCTACTGAGCCGCGCAATCCTGGCACAAGCCCATCACTTCGACCGAGTAGCGATGTATCTGGAAGCCTAGCGGGGCTGGTTTTTTCAGCTGCAGCGGAACCAGATCCTCATCCGGGAGGTCCTGGATTGCCTTGCACTTCACGCAAACCAAGTGATGATGCGGCTTCAAGTTCGTCTCCAACCGCGCCGAGCCATGATGCAGGCTTACTTCACGGAACAGACCACTATCTACGAATGTTTTGATGCTCTTATAGACGGTGCCGAGAGAGATCGAAGGAATCTCTTTCCTCACTATCTCGTAGACAGCCTCCGGGCTCAGTTGATTCTTCATACCCATCAACGCCTGATAAATTATTTGCCGCGGATGTTACCGAAGGCCATGCTCCATGCACAATTGCCGGAACTATTCCGATATCACAGTTATTATTGTCTGATAATGGTTATCGAAACGTCAACAGAGAAACGAAAATGTCACTGGAGGGCGCGCAGAGGCAACCGCCGTCGTAACTCCCAAAAAGAGAACACGGGGGATCACCTCCATCTGCGCGATTTTTGGTTTCTTTTGGGGAAATTACGCGATGTTTACGTCTTCGGCCTGCAAGCCTTTCGGCCCTGTCTTAACCGTAAAGCTCACGCGAGCACCTTCGTCGAGCGATCTATAGCCCGTGGACTGAATGGCGGAAAAATGCACAAACACGTCCTCACCGCTCTCACGCTGGATAAAGCCGAAGCCCTTGGCAGCGTTGAACCACTTAACTGTTCCAATCTCTTTCATTCAACTAATTCCTTTTCCTAAAACTAAATCAGCGCTTTGAAGGCGCTCCAGGCAGGATAACACAAGATTCCTGTCTCGTGGGATAGAGCAGTCAACCTGACACGGTACAATGGAGCGAGTCTTCCCCATTCAGTCCTGATGTCTTCCCCACTTATTAACTGCCAGTCCATCACTAAGACCTTCGGTGCGCGACCTTTGTTCGCGAACATTTCACTCACCGTTAACGAAGGGGAGCGTATTGGCCTCATCGGGCCGAATGGCGCAGGAAAGACTACGCTGATGCAGATTCTTGCGGGCCTTCAGGAGCCTGACTCCGGGACGGTGTCGATCCGGCGTCAGGCGCGCATTGGCTATGTTCCGCAGCAACCCGAGTTCCCGCCCGAGCGCAACGGTGCGGAGCATTCTGGAGGAGGCGATCGCGGACGATCATCTGGACGAAGCCGAGCGCGAGGCGCTGCTCAACGTGACTACGGGCCGGGCTGGATTCACCGATTGGTCGCAAAGGGCGGACGCACTCTCGGGCGGCTGGCGTAAGCGCCTGGCGATCGCTCGCGAACTGGTTCGACGCCCGGATGTCCTTTTGCTCGACGAACCAACGAACCATCTCGATCTTACGGGAATTCTGTGGCTGGAGAAGTTCCTGGTCACCACTTCTTTTGCCAGTGTCGTCGTTAGCCACGATCGCTACTTTCTCGAAAATGCGGTCAGTGACATGGCTGAGATCAACCGAGTGTATCCGGATGGCCTGATCCGCGTAAAAGGGAATTACAGCGAGTTCCTGTCGCGCCGCGAGGAGTTTCTCGAAGCACAGTCTAAACAGCGTGATGCACTCGCCACCAAAGTGCGGAAAGAAGTGGAATGGCTGAGCCGGGGCGCGAAGGCCCGGACCAGCAAATCGAAGGCGCGGATCGATTCGGCCGGCCGGCTGATTATGGAACTGGCGGACGTGAACGAACGCAGCGTGAAAGGGACGGCGCAGATCGATTTCTCACCGACCGATCGCAAAACGAAGCGTCTGATCCACGCGGAAGGCCTTCGCAA
This sequence comes from Bryobacteraceae bacterium, assembly GCA_963770345.1. GTDB lineage: Bacteria > Acidobacteriota > Terriglobia > Bryobacterales > Bryobacteraceae > CAVYPH01. The sequence continues at coordinate 698,835 of CAVYPH010000007.1, forward strand.
GACACTTGGCGGAAAACTGCTGTTCAACGGCCTTCGCCTCAATTTGTCACCTGGCGTGCGGCTCGGTCTGGCCGGCGCGAACGGGACAGGCAAATCCACTCTGCTGAAGATGCTGCTCGGAGCGATCGAACCCGACGCCGGTATTCTGGAGCGCGCCGACGCGCTGCGCATTGTCTACTTCGATCAAAACCGCGAGCAGCTCGATCTCGATGAACCCCTCCGGAAGGCGTTGGCGCCGCACGGCGATTCGGTGATCTATCGTGACAGCACTATTCACGTCGTCGGCTGGGCGAAGCGATTCCTGTTCCGGGAAGAGCAACTTGACGTTTCGGTCGGCCGCCTGTCGGGAGGCGAGCGGGCGCGCGTCCTCATCGCGCGGCTCATGCTGCAGCCGGCCGACGTACTGCTGCTCGACGAGCCGACGAACGATCTCGACATCCCGACGCTCGAAGTTCTCGAAGAAAATTTGGTCGACTTCCAGGGTGCGCTCGTTCTGGTTACGCATGACCGTTACCTGTTGGATCGCGTCTCCACCACCGTGCTGGGTCTTGACGGCCGTGGAGGCGCGCAGCTTTTCGCAAATTACTCGCAGTGGGAAGAATCGCTGACACGCGTGGAGACAGAAGCGGCGGAGGCTCGCCGCACGCCGGCTAATCCCGGCAAATCGTCTGCACCGCAGAGAAAGCGCCTCTCCTACATCGAGGCCCGGGAATGGGAGTCGATCGAAGAGTTGGTGGAGGCGAGCGATCGGAAGCTGGCTGAGCGGCGCAAGGCGCTCGAAGACCCCGAGGTCCATCGCGATCCTAAACGACTGCGGGAATGCTTCGCGCTATTGGAGAAGGCCCAGGACGAGTCGGATCGCCTCTACGCCCGCTGGGCCGAACTGGAAGCCAAGCAGAAGTGACCGGTTACCACAAGACCGGCGAATCGAGCTCTTGCAGCGAACACCGTCCGCATAACCCCATGGCCATTTCCAGTTCCATGCGCAAGATTTCAACGATTCGAGCTACCCCGGCCGCGCCATCGACTGCCAAGCCGTAAAGATAGGGCCGTCCGATCATTACGGCTCGCGCTCCCATCGCCAACGCTTTCACAATGTCCGTCCCACGGCGGATTCCGCTGTCGAGTATTATCGGGACCCGCCCGGCCACAGCATCGGCGACTTCCGGAAGTGCTTCGATTGTGGCAGGCACTGTGTCAACGGTCCGTGCCCCATGATTGGACACCACGATTCCCGCGACGCCTGCCGCTACGGCTCTCGCGGCATCGCTGCCAGTGAGGATTCCCTTCACCAGGAGCGGAAGATTTGTGACGCCGAGCAGCCAATCGAGAGCGCGCCAGTCAAAGGCGGGATCGAGATTCGGGCTGTAGATGCTTCGCCCGGTTGGCCTGGGATTGCCAGTGACGGCAGCGGCGTTCAAGCCCCGGAAATTGGGCCGCTCGATGCCGGGTGGAAGTGCGAACTTTGTCCGGATATCGCGATCGCGGATGCCGCGAATCGGGGCGTCCACTGTAAGACAAAGAACGGTACAACCAGCCGCCTCCACGCGTTGCACCAGCGCCCTGGTGAAACCGCGATCGCTCGAAGCATAGAGTTGAAACCACAAGGGGCGGCTCGACGCCTTGGCCATTTCATCAATGCCAACGGTCGAGGCCGTGCTCGCCATTAGAACAGTTCCAGAATCATTAGCCCCTTGGACGGTTGCCAGTTCGCCATCCGGATGAAATAGCCGCTGATAGGCGCACGGCGCGAGTATTATGGGCGAAGCCAGTTTTTCACCGAAGATCTCCAGCGACGTGTCGATCTTTGATACGTCGACGAGCATGCGCGGCCGCAGCCGGACGCGTTGGAACGCCTCCTGGTTTGCGCGGAGAGTCGCTTCGTCGCCCGCGCCACCGGCGGCATATTCAAACTCCATGTGAGGCAGAACCTGACGAGCCAGCGGCTCAAAATCGCTCAGTGTGGCTGCCCGGCTGATCGCTTCCTTCAGGTCGATGATGTCCTCCAAACGAATTTCCACTTTAACGTGAGTTGGAAATGAAACGATCCGCACCCGTCATTCACTATTCGACCAATGGCAGCGCATTTGCAGCTTGCGCGGGCGCTACTGATGCCCGTTTCTCTCCTTTTTTACAGCCTCGGCGCCTGGGCGCTTGGCTCGGACCTTCGATGGGCCGGCCAGTTCTTCGTTGGCGCCGGGCCTCTTTCGCATTGGATGACCTGGATCGCTCTAGCGATCGGCACGCAGATCATGTCCCGGTCCGCCGAAAATTCCGTCTCGACCAGTGAAACGATTTCCGCAGCCACTTCACCATACCCCGTGAACAGCAGGATAGGCTACCGCCGATTGGTGCAGGCCGGCGAGCGGTTGTCCCGAAGCCGCTGAATCATCGCAATGTTCCCGCCAGCGTTACCGCGCATGCCGGGCCGTTGCAGCGGGAGGAAACCTCGGAGGAGTTCCTTCTGTATTTTGGGGGCGAGACCTTATTGGGGTCCGCTCCCATATTTTGCATTGGGTGAATGGTTGCGGTTACAGAAACAATATGGGTATACTACGGCTTCCTTCCACGAGGGGACGATTGGTTTTCCAGGAGTTCGATCCCGCGTACCTTCAGCGGCTCCGCGAAGGTGATCCCGACACGGAGAAGCATTTTGCCGCCTATTTTGGCTCGCTTTTACTCATTAAACTTCGTACGCGAGTCCGCTCGTCCGCGTTGATAGAAGACATCCGGCAGGAGACGTTCCTGCGCACGATCCGGGTGGTCCGCTCGGGCGAAGGAATTCGTCAACCCGAACGGCTCGGCGCGTTTGTGAACTCCGTCTGTAACAACGTCACGCTGGAGTATTTGCGTTCGTCCACTCGACAGCAACAGCCGGAGGAGGGTGCTCCGGAACCGGTAGATCGTGCAAGCAGCCCGGAAAACGAACTGCTGTCCAAGGAAAGGAAAAAGATGGTTCGCGCCGTGCTAGAGGATCTGCCGCAGCGCGACCGGCAGCTTCTGCGCGCCGTGTTTCTGGAAGAGCGGGATAAAGACGAAGTATGTGCCGAAGTTGGCGTCGACCGCGACTACCTGCGGGTTCTCCTGCACCGTGCAAAGCAGCATTTTCGTACTCACTTTATTAAGGCGCAGGGTGAGCCTATGGGACAGTTTGTAACGGAAAGCGAATAGCGAGCACTAAATGCCGGGGCAGATGACACACAAAGACGCTATGGACTTGGGGGCCGCGGACAAATACTTGCTTGGACAGCTTGCCACGGACGAACGGGATCAGTTCGAGGAGCACTTCTTCAGTTGCACGGAATGCAGTGAAGATGTCCGGCTCACCGCGATTTTTCTAGATAATTTGAAAGAGGTACTGAAGGAGCCTTACGCCATCCGGCCAGCCAAGCCGGCGCCGGAGATAATGCCGTCGCCCGCAGCCGCACGCCGGTGGTTTCTTTCGCCGCAAATCGGTTTGGCTGCGGGGATCGCTTTACTGGTGCTCACCGGATATCAGAACGCCGTCGTGATCCCGCATCTACATTACGAACTCGCGCAACAGAAAGGCCCGCAAAGCTATCCCGCGTTCTTTATCACCGAAACGCGTAGCGAGCCCAACGTGATTACTGCCGCCCGAAACGAGCAGTATGTGGCGTTGCAGTTCAGCAAGGTGCCGGGCCGGGCGTTCCCGTTCTACCGGTGCGAGCTGAAATCGCAGGACTATCGCACGGTGTCTTCTTTTACCGTGGCGGTCCCTCCGCAGGGGGACGAATGGCAACTCCGGTTGCCCATCGGCGGACTGGCATCCGGATCGTATACGCTGTCAGTACGAGGCGTTGCGCAGGAAAACGCATCTGAATTGACTGACTTAGCGCAGTATCATTTCAGGCTCGAATTCAAGTAGATCAGGAGTCGCAGTGAGTACAGATAAGAAGAAAAGTGTATTTCTCTATCACGCGAATGCCGTCGCAGTGGGCGGAGTCATCTTCCGCCCTACGCCGGAAATCATCGACGCCCAGGCGCAAGTCAGCCTTCCAATCACCGGGGGCTACGGAGCGTCGCGTGTGGGGCCGTTTCGTCATCGCGAGTTTGTGTCGTTTGAGTCGGCGCACAGTTTTGTCTCCGGGAGCCAATCGGAAGACCGCACTCACTTCAACTCGCTAGCTACTACGGTTACGGAGGGCTTCAGCATGCTTCGCGTGCTGACCGCGCATCGGATAGTGGCGCGAGTCTCGTCCATGCACCTCGATGATCCTGACGCGGAGCCGGAAATCACCGTCGTGGGTAGCTATTTCGATGGTTTGCAACTCGCCGGGTTTCCGGTGGAATTCGATTCGGAGCCTGCCTTCCATTGCCATAACACTTTCGACGATCTTCAGAAAAAGCTGGGGAAGGAGGAACGCAAAGGCTACATCCTCAGCTCGCTCATCACAAACGTAAGATGCGCGGCGCCGGGCGTGGAGTCGGATGGCAAGCACACCCTCTCCCTCAAACAATTTGGACTGATCCACATTGGCGAAGTGTTGGCTACCCGCCACAGCCGCCGCGTGGCGATGCTGCGCCTCGAGATGGGCTGTCCGCTGGAATCCAATTGCTCGGCGAACATTGCGGAGGGTGATGGCAATATGCCATGAAGCTGTGCGCTTTACTGCTGGCGTTGGCGTTTATCGCCTGCCATCCTCCTGGCGCAGGGCGATCTGAGGACATCTATCGGCAGGCGCGCGCGGCCATTCGCCTTGGCGATTGCGAGCGCGCCGGCGTCCTGATCAAGCAAGGCGCAGACTCCGCATCGGCGCAGTGGATTCCAGCATTTCGGGTTCTGCGCGCCGAGTGCTTCATTCTCCGCGGAAACTTCGAAGAGGCTTTCGATCTTCTTCAACAGACGCCTGTGCCAAGTTCGTCACGTGAGCTGGCTGCACGCCGGAGAATGGCCGTGGCTCAATGCCAATGTTCCATGCCCGGTAAGGATGAAGATTTTCGCCGCGGGGAAGAGAATCTTCGTCTGGCGCAAGAGCTGTCCACCGGATCCGCCGATCCGGAAGTGAACGGCGAGATCGAAATCATCCATGCCCGCTGCTGGATCCGCAAAAACAATCTCGTCAAAGCCGAAGAGAGTTGCCAGCACGTATTGAAGGATGGGGAAGGGAAACAACTGCCACTGATGCGGGCGGCCGCATCTGAATTGTCTCGCTTATCTTCGAAATCGGGATGACCGCTTCGACGATGCAGCCGACTACGGCAAAACAGCTTTGCAACTCGCCCAACAAGAGGGATCTTCCTTTCTTACCGTTAAGAATCATGGCAATTTGGGCAAGAGCTTCATTGGGATTGGCGACTACAGCAGCGCCCTGCAGGAGCTCGAACGCGGCGAGAAAATCGCACGCCAACAAGGGTATCGCGACGACCTCCAGCCCATCCTCGGAAATATCGGAAATCTGTACTACTTTCGCCGCGACTATTCCACCGCCGCCGGCTATTACGCGCAGGCGCTGCAACTCGCCCGCGATTTGAAGCTCACGCGGCCGATGGGGCAGATGCTTGCCAACCTTGGCGACCTGGCTGTCCTTCAAGGCCACTTCGACGAGGCCGAGACCTACAACCAGGAAGCTCTTGTATTGAAGATGGCGCAACAAGATCGCACCGCGGTGCTGCATTCCCGATTCACCGAAGGGGCAATCGCCGGCGGCCGGGGGGAATTTGCGCGAGCACAGTCAATCTATCGCGAAGTCAGTGCCTCACGCGATTCCAGCGACATCCTGCGATGGACATCGCACGCCAAGCTGGCGGAATTGTATGCGAGGAGATCGATGAAAGGAAGGGCGGAGTCGGAGTTCCGCCAGGCGATCCGGGTAATGGAGCGATCGCGCGACGACCTGAAATTCGATACATCGAAAATGTTTTTCTTGTCGAGTCTGGTCGATTTCTACACCAATTACGTTGCCTTCGAGATCGGGAACAAACATCCGGAACGGGCCCTTGAGATCGCGGATCGCAGCCGCGCGCAACTTCTCAGGGAGAAGATCGGCAGCGGCGCTAAAGCGGTACCGTCCGTCTCCGCGCCGGCTTTGCGGCAGAAGGCGCGTTCCATCCACGCGGTATTCCTTACCTACTGGCTGGCTCCTGTACACTCTTACCTCTGGGTGGTTACTCCCGGCCGAATCGCGTTGTTCACGCTTCCGCCCGGGCAGGAAATTGAGCGGCTTGTCGACGAGCACCAGCGCATGATTCTTCGCCCTCGCGACTTGCTCCACGAAGACGAAGGCCGGGCGAGCGCTCTCTATCGGACGCTGATCGGTCCGGCGGCCGGGTTGATCCCGCATCAGGCAACCGTGATTGTTGTGCCGGACGGCGCTCTGAACCGCCTGAGCTTTGAAACGCTCGTTGTCGATGAACCGGTGCGCCATTACTGGATCGAAGATGTGATCCTGTCGACCGCGCCATTGCCTGGGTATCCTATCCACCGGCCGCAAAGAGACTTCACGCCGCCTGCAAACGGCTTTGCTGATCGGCGATCCGGTTCCCCCCGACTCGGACGACTTTCCCGAAACTACCCAATGCCGCGCGCGAGATCGAGCAGGTGGGCAATCTGTTTCCCAGGGAATCGCGGACCATTATCAGCGGCGCTCGAGCCACGCCCGCCGTCTATCGGGAATCCCATCCCGAAAAGTTTGCGTTAATCCACTTCGCCGCGCACGCCACCGCGAACCCGGAAGATCCCCTCGATTCCGCGGTCATCCTTTCGCAGAGCCGGCAAGGTTTCCGGCTCTATGCCCGTGAGGTGCTGAAGACGCCGCTCAACACTGGCCTGGTCACTATCTCCGCCTGCCGGAGTGCGGGGGCGCGATCGTTTGCCGGAGAGGGACTGGTTGGTCTCGCCTGGGCGTTTCTCAGCGCCGGCGCTCACAATGTGATTGCAGGATTGTGGAATGTGGAGGACGCATCTACAGCGCAAATGATGGAACGGATCTACCGTCAGATGCGGGAGGGGAGTTCACCGGCGATGGCATTGAGATCAGCAAAGCTCACGCTGATTCACTCAGGCACCGCGTATCGCAAACCGTTTTATTGGGCGCCGTTCGTCCTATTCACGCGCACCGTGGCGCCGATTAGAGCAAGCGGAAATTAACTGCTACGTTTGCTTGGACGGGAACCGCATGGCCATCTTTCATGCTCGGACGGAAGCGCCATTTTAATACCGCTTCCACGGCCTTCTCGTCGAGCCCCAAACCCAGCGGACGAAGAACTTTCACGTCGCGCGTGTGGCCGTTCTCGTCGATCACGATTTGCAGCAGCACCTCGCCCTGAAATTTCGCCTTGCGGGCTTCTTCGGAATACTCGGGCTCCGGTTTGTAGATCGGAACCGGTTCGCTTACGCCGCCACCGATTCGATACAGACCGCCGCCAGTACCCGCGCCGCTGCCCGGACCGAATCCTACGCCGTTGCCGCTTCCAACACCGCCGCCTTTACCACTGCCAATGCCGCCGCCCGAACCAATTCCGTTCGAGGGTGGACCGAGAACGCCGAGCGGGTTTCCCAACTGATTCAGCGCCACTTGCGGAAGGGCAGCGTTGGGTTGGACCACAATCGTAGGCTCCATTACCAGTTTCGGGTTCTGATTGACGATTACCGCAGTCGGTGGCACGAATTGCCGGGGAGCAATCTTGGGGAGCTTACCCTTGCTCGCTTGCAGCAGAGACTTATCCCCACCGCCACCGCCGCCGCCCATGGCATTTTTCTTGGGTGCAACTTTTGGTTGGTAGGGAGCCAAATCCGGGGCAATGAGCGAAACCACGTCCTTAGCTTTCTCCTGGACAGCTTTATTTGTTCCGACCAGGATCAGTAAACCAATGATTGCGGCATGAATCAGGAGCGAGCCAACACCGGAAAACTTTTTGTTCTCGTCTTTCGACCAGATATCGCGAACTTGAACTGGCTTCGAGGTGTATTCGCCTGGGTCGAGTATAACGGGATGGAAAATCTCGTTCAGGTTGGAACGGATAGACTCGTACCAAGTCTCTTCCTTTATAAGCAGAAGGTGGTTCAGGTGGTCCTCAGGAGACGTTTCACTGATCGCTGGACGCACTTCGCTCATCGGCTTAGCTACCTCTTGTTCAACAGCCATCGTTCCCAACCCCGGGCATCGCTTCAGTCACTAGACGTGTACGAATAGATACCCGTTGCAGAATTCCTACCAAAAATTGTAGCACAGCCACCCTCGCGTAACGCCTTTCGCAGGGCTCGGTTAGTGCTTAAGACGCATGATATCGACCATGCGGTTACGATTAGTATCGGCAGAATCTTCCAAAGATCGTAGCCCATCATCTACCAGCTACTACGAATCCGCCGGGAGTCCGGATTTCCACACGGTAGGGATTTTGGAACTCGAACTCCACCGTCGCTGATTCACCTGGCTTTAAAACGGGAAGCGGGTGCACCGTGGACCCGATTTTCACATCGTAACCCCGCAGCACCTGTTTTGGAAAATCCCCGCGATTCAGAACCTCCACGTAGGTATTGCCGTCGCGCTGATAGATGTTGTTCAGCACCGGACTGACAAATCCGTCCCGTGGAATGCCGCACGTGGATACGTCCCTGGCAATCCCGATCACCGATGGATTCTTCCCGGCACCCGCCGGCGTCTGGCACGAGCCGGACTCGACGAAGTAGACTGGTTCGGCCACGCTTTTGATAGACGGCAAATCCTTCGTGATCCGAAAGCCGGCCCCATCTATGACGCTGGGGTGGCTACCGTTGGAGTCGGTTGCTTCGATCAGCAGTAAGCCGTTCTGGTCGGCCCAATCGAGCACCGCCTCGGGCAGGGGATTGGCTGTCAGATTGAATACAAGTCCAGCTTCCTTCAGATCCCGGAGATCCTCGGTACCCGTAACAACCGCGCCACCCAAACGCACCGGTTCGCCATTGAGTAAGAATTGAGCGCCTCGAATTTCAATCTTCCGAAATCCGAAAGTCGACGAGATCTCAGAGTCATAGCCGCCCTCTACGGCCTCCACGCTCTTTGAGACCACGGTCCGCAAGGTGTATAGGTTTGGATGATCCAAATCCCACGGCCGAACGTTTTCGTTCGCCACGGTGAGCGTTGCCTCGATTGGCTCGGTGAAGTTCGGCGGCACGGTGGCGTTTGCCTCAGCTCGCGCCACGACGCGGGCGCCGTCGAGCACCTCGAACGTAGCCTGGACGCTGGAGGTGTTGTCGAGCGTATTCCGCACCCAGATAGTCGCGGCCACATGATCGTCTTTCACCAAGGCCCGTTGGTGGGCTGGGTAAACGCGATTGGTAATCTCAAGCCGGACGCCGCGAACGATTCCGCCAGTCGCCGAGGCTGTCTCGACGAGCACCGCAAGGATGTTGGAGCCGCCGGTCCGTACCATCGGCGAAAGATCGACGTCGAAGGGGGTGTATCCGCCTTGATGTTCACCGACAGGTTGTCCGTTAAGCCACACCTTCGCAGTATCGGAGACGGCTTCGAAAACCACGCGAACGTGCTTCGTCACCGCATCTTTCGGAACATCGAATTTGCGCCGGTACCAGGCTGCGCCGTGAAAAGTCTGGCGTTGTGGAACGTCGGCGCTGGTCCAGTTTGAATCGTTGAACCCCGCTTCCTGCCAACCGGCCTGTTCGCCCGTCCGCGCGGGATCGGGCGCGAAATGCCACGGGCCGTTCAGAGAAATCAGTAAAGCCAGAAGCATCATAGCCGCATTTCGATACCCAGCCCGGGCCGCTCGGACACATCGTAGCAGGCGTCTTTGACTACCAGCGGTTCGACGAGGAATCGATTGGCGACTTCCAGAACTTTCGGATTGTATTCAAGCAAGGAACAGTTTGCCACAGCCGCCGCAAAGTGAATGGCAGCGGCGAGCTGGGGACCCATGGCGATGCTCACGTGAGGAACCACGGGGAGTCCCTGCGCGGCGGCCATCCGTGCGATTCGCAGACCTTCCGTAATTCCGCAGCGGCCCAAATCGGGCTGCACAATGCGCATGGCGTGCTCGCGGAAGAACGGCGTGAATTCGAAGGTTGTGCGATAGCTTTCCCCCAACGCCACCGGGGTCGTGATAGAGCGGGCAAGCGCTCCATGAGCAATTGGATCTTCCGGCGGCAGCGGCGCTTCCAGCCACATCGCGGAATATGGATCAAGCGACTGAGCGTCGTTAGGATTGAGATGCCAAAGCGCATCGACCGCGACATCGAGTTCCAAAGCGCGAAGCGATTCTACATCCGTCAACATGATCGGCCAGGCGCCATCAAGGAAGAGTTTGAATTTACCAAAACCCTGGTTTACGAACGGCCGTGCAGCCTCCGCTTTGTCCGGTCCGGACAAGCCGCTGATGTAGGCGGGCACTTTCAGTTTGGCGTTTGAGATCAGCGCGCTTACGGGCCGCCCCGCGATTTTGCCGGCCAGATCCCACAGCGCGATATCCACTCCCGAGATCGCGTCCAGCATGAATCCGCCGGTCTGGCCGCGCACTCGCATGGTGGAATACATTTGCATCCAAAGGTGCTCGATTTCTACCACTGACCCATCGAATGGGACGTCGATGAGCGCTGGAGCGAGCAGGCGATCCACAATCGCACATGCCACTTCGGGAGCGAGCGGTGCTTGCGCTTCGCCCCAACCGACCATTCCCGTATCGAGGGTCACTTTTATAAGCGCCGTTTCGATGTTCACCGAGTAAAGTGCCGGGTATGCCGCCGACCATCGGTAATCGCCCCGACTGGGAGCCAGCAGCGTCGGCGAACCCGCCGATCCGGTTGCTTTTCCCAAGTCGCGCGCGATGCGAAACGGAATTGCCTCCACACTCGTGATTCTCATATGTAATTTGTGGACATCGACGGGGTCCGCCACCTCATGCAACATTCAGGATAGGACGTATACGCGCCTAAAGGTCACAATTTTTTCCAGACCACATCCTGATTATTGCGGCGATCGATGAGTGCGTCGACACGGCCATTGGCGCCCCGGTGGAACAAACGGCGGCCTTCGACGCCCGGGCGGAAGAAAAGGTCGGGCGCCTTCGGAAGGTGTAGCGAGCAAGGTGTAGCGAGCAAAGTATACGCCATGAAAAGCATGGATCGGTTCGGCATGGAAGGCTCCGTCAATTTAGCAAATCGAGCCGTTGCACGGCTGCCGCCACGCGCTCCTGGTAGATCAGCGCGCCATCCGTTTCCAGGATGTCTTCCTGCAAACGCCGGCGGATCCACCAGGCAATCGCCAGTAGCAGGGGCAACATCACGAAACGCACTTGATCCGCGAACATCCATCGTTCGACGCTCGCTCCAATCGCCGTGAAAACGTAGTACCCAATCAAACACACCACGAACAGCGGGACCAACTGATCCTGAAATGGCGGGAATGAACATGTGAATGGAATCTTGCGAAATCGCAGGAGCAGGAACTCCACCAACATCGCCGACGCGCCTGCTACATACGCAGTGTGTAGCAGGCCTGTTTGCAGGCCCCACACGTATGAATACCCGGCTAGGCAAGGCGCGATCACCAGCACCAGCAGGAACGTCCAGATCAGCTTTCGCGCCACTGCGGCCGATTCATGTTTTCCTGAGTCGAGGATCGCCTTGAACAGCCAGTTCGCGCTGAGTTCAGCCGGCACTTCGAACACAAAACGCAGTCCCAGAATGACGAAATAGGCAAGTATCAGGGGAATCGAAAACAGGTTCGTGCCGGATACTGCTGTCTGTGACGCCGCCACGACGCCCAAACCAACAAACCCGCCGAAAAAGATGCAATGTTTCTCGCTGCGCAGGAGAGCTTTCATGCAAAACCGGTAGCACGCGGGGCGAAAACCTGTGGTGCGAGAACCCCACATCCAACTTCGGCGTTCGCTGGTGGAAACGGCGTCACTCGATTCCGGAATCCGCAGAAAATACCGCCGGTAACTGAGCGCACTCGAAATCAGCGCGGTTGCAAACGCAACTGCAACCGCGCGCAAACCTAAAATGCCCAGCAGACCCAGTTGGGGACTCACTCTCCCCTGAAGCTTTTGATACAAGCCCAAATACCAGACAGAAGGCAGGAACCTAACCCAGGAATCCGGGCGTTTCTGAATGAACATCGGCACCGCAAAACTCGTCGCAAGCAACCCCAGCATGCAGATTGTTATCAACACACGGACGTACAACGATACCTTGCGGAACCACTGGTTCGGCAGCAAGGCCATCAGGATTCCCATCGCCGAGAAACAAGCGCAGAACGTAAAAACACTGGCCAGAAACAGACTCAGCGCATGAGACCCCGCGAACCGGGCGTACTCGGCCAATGAACCCCGCTCCGCCATCACCACGCCGGGAAACAGAATCGTGGATGCGGCGTTTACATCAAGAGCGAAAACCGAGACCACGAATACAATGGCGAGAAGATTGGCGAGAAAGATAGCCCGCATGCTAATTGGGAGCGGCGCAAGGTTGGCGTAATCCTGGCGGTTGGGCAGGATCTTATCCCACTTCAGCACCGTCACAATTCCGGTGATCACCATCGACAGCACGACGAAGAAATACTTGTCTGGGAGCGACTGCGCGTAGGCGTCGAAATGGAAGTTCCGGCGAAGGAAGTGCAGCAGGGAGGAATACTTGTCGAATAACAGGATCGACGTGAACGCACCCGGCAGGCCGAGTAGCGCCAGTATGCCGCCGATACCAAACTGAATATCGTCTTCGCCGGATTCCGCAGTCGTGCTTACAATCGCATGGATGAAGTGCATCGTCAGCCGCGAAAATGGGCGCTCGCGCAGTCTACCGGCACGGAGCGCCAACCGCCGCCAGGATGTCTTGAGCGATTCGGTCAGCATCAATCTGCTCCGTCAATTGAAGAAACGTATCTTCCAGTGCGGGCAGCAACGAGCCCGTGCGAATCTCATCCATCGAGCCATACGCCACCACAACGCCTTTGCGTAATACCAGAAGGTGCGAGCAAACCTTCTCCACCACTTCGAGCACATGCGAACAGAAGAATATGGCCTTCCCTTGCTCGGCTAACAGGCGGATCACTTTACGGAATACGAGCGCGATGGTCACATCCAGTCCGGAGAACGGTTCATCCAGAATCAGCACTTCCGGATCGTGCAGCAGCGCCGCGATCAGCATGATTCTTTGCCGCATGCCCTTTGAGTAGGCCGAAATCGCGGTGTGCCGGTGCGGGAACAGAGAAAAATTGTTCAGCAGCGCGCCTGCTTTTTCCTTCAACTTCCGTTGATCCAGACCACGCAGCGTACCGATCAGTTCCAGATACTCCCAGCCGCTCAGAAACGAGTAGAGATTCGGCTCTTCCGGCACATACCCGACCTGCTGTTTATAACCGATCAGATCCTTGTTGATGTTCTCGCCACGATACAGGATCTCGCCATTACTTGGTTCGAGCAGACCGATCAGCATCTTCACGGTAGTGCTCTTCCCAGCTCCATTTGGCCCGAGATACCCCAGCACTTCACCGCGGCGAATGGAAAAACTAACGTTCTGCACAGCCGGAATGCTGGAGTAGCGTTTGGTTAGACTCCGGCCTTCGAGGATCACATCCGTGTAGACAATCTTCAGGACGCAAAAGTTCCATCGGGGTAATGTTTTTCGCTCAAACGTGATATCACTGGATAAGAGCAGGTTGCGCGACGTGCGTCTATTCTTCTCTTTAATCGTGGTTATCGCTTACGGTGGCCTCCTTGCACGCGCCGAGGATGTCTCCCCACAGTCGCTGACCCGGACCGGATACTTTGATTTGGCATCTCGCATGCCAAGAGAAGATGCGGAGTTAGTTTTTAGCCGAGCGTTCGCTGCACGGCCGGAAGGACTCTACTTTCTCATGAGTCCGCGCGGATCGTATCTGGCACAAGCAATTTTGCAGACGGATTTAGCAGGGAAAACAAAACAATTGATCCACTTGTCTAGCCCTGTCATGGACAATTGGTTGAACGTCGACGACCTCGGTCAGATGTACGTGTGGCGGCAGAGAAGACAGGAAGGCGGCGGTGTCTCTACATCGGTTTACATCTATGGCGCAGACGGGAAATTGCTCGACACAGTTGAATCCCGCGAAAAGTTCATCCGAGTTTCGCTGGTAAACCACCGCTTGGTCGGCGTAACTTATCCTGACGGAATTATCGAAGATTTTGCAAACGGCGAAGCTCTCGCGGCCTTATCAGGACCGGCACTCGATTCTGTCAAGGAGTCCGCCCTCATTGGCGGCATTCAGACTCTTGCAGAAGCTAGCGCGATAGGAACAATCCCGGATGCCAACACGATTTATACCGTTGACCTCAGCACCGGCAATATCGATACAACAAAAGTAGAATCACCGGAAATAGCACATGCTTGGGCCGTTGGCTACCACGGCCATCCGAAAGGTTCAATGGTCATCGGCAGCTTCGCGGTCGACGAACGGGGCGAAATCCACCTGTTGATCACGGGCCAGCCATTCGGCACGGCAGTTGTTTTGCAGGTGGATTCCACTGGATCGGTCGAACGCAGTTTCCGATGCCCGCTCGCCGTCGCCGATGTATTGCGCACGTCCGCTACCCCTGATGGGACCATGTTTCCCGGGTTAATTGGCAGCGCAGCACACACACTTTTTATCGTCGACCAGCGCGGACACGTAGCGTCATGCCCGATCGTTCCTTGAGTTACTCGGCGTAGTGTTTTTCACTCAGCGCACGCAAGCGAGCCGCCGCATCCTCCGCCGTAATATCCCTTTGCGGACCGCCCAGCAATTCAAATCCCACCATGAATTTTTTCACCGTGGCGGAGCGCAAAAGTGGTGGAAAGAAGTGCGCGTGAAAGTGATGGTGCAGAAGCTGCCCCGGCCTCTGGTGAAAACCCATCGTGTTCGGAAACGGCGTCTCGAACAGATTGTCGTAGCGGGTCGTGATTCTCTTCAGGATGCCGGCCAGAGCTCGCCGTTCAAGATCTGTGAACTCATCCAGCGCTCCCGCGTGCCGCTTCATCACGATCATGGTCTCGAACGGCCAGATCGCCCAAAACGGGACGACGACCACAAACGATTCGTTCTCACAAACGATTCGCTCGCGATCCTTCTGCTCCAGCGCCGCGTAATCGCAAAGCAGACACCGCCCGTTCTTTTGGTAATAAGCGAGCTGGGCGGTTTCTTCCTTCACAACTTCATTCGGAAGACTCTCGGTTGCCCAAATTTGACAGTGCGGGTGCGGATTGCTCGCTCCCATCATCTCGCCACGATTCTCGAAGATCTGGACATGCCGGACAAAATCGATCGCACTGAGTTCGACGTACTGCTGCGTCCATGTATCCACCACTTTGTGAATGGACGGCAAATCCATGCGCGCCAGGGTGAGACTGTGGTTCGGAGAAAAGCAGACCACCCGGCACGAGCCGCGCTCGCCGGACCAGATCAGAAGATCCTCGCGGTTAAAGGTGCCTGTGGGCGAGTCTAAGCGTAACGCCGCGAAGTCATTTTCAAACACAAAGGTAGATGAGTAATGGGAATTCTTCAGCCCACCTGCGCGCGAGTTGTCAGGACATAAATAGCAACTCGGATCGTAGGTGACCGGAGCGGGTTGCGATATCTGTTCCACCTGCCCCTGCCACGGCCGTTGGGTTCGATGCGGAGAGACCAGCACCCATTCCCCATTCAGCGGATTGAAGCGGCGGTGCGGACCCTGACTCAACTCCCCTTCTTCTTCGCCGGATCGGGCGCGGGTGGCTCCGGTAGCTTAAGCTCCAAGTAGAGTTTTTGCCGCGCATCAAGACTGCTGATTGTTCTTGGCACCGTCGCTGCGCCCTTGAATTCCGCCTTGATGGAGTAGTCGACACCCTTCTTCAGGCCCTCGAACAGAAAACCGCCGTCCTTGCCCGAAACGCTCTTGATTACCGACTTCGTATTCTTATTCAGAAGCGTGACCACTGCGCCAGCCACCAGATCTTCGTTGTCGTTGCGAACTACGCCACGAACCGTGCGATCCGTCTTTGGATCGGCCTTCGGCTGCGGAGCTCCGATTCGGTAACTCGGATCATTCGGAGGCAGTTGCGTCGGTTGAGCAAAGGCCCCGGCGGCAAGGGCCAGAAGTAGCAGGATGAAACGGGAGACTGTCACTTCTATAGGATAAACTTGTTCCGCAATGGACAACACGGGGACCGGCCGCCGCAAGTTTTTGAAGACCGTCGCTGCCGCCGGAGCAATGGCGAACGCAAAGCCGGCGTTGGCACAGAAGTCCGGCCCGCAGACCCTTCGGTTTGGGCAGCGCGTGGCATATCCGCGCAAGTTCACTGGACGGCAACTAGCCATGCTCGCCTTTCCTCTCGGTGGTGTCGGCGCGGGTGCGATCAGTCTCGGTGGCCGCGGGCAGCTTCGCGATTGGGAGATCTTCAATCGGCCCGATAAAGGAAAGAGTCCTCAGTACGCTTTTGCGTCCATCTGGGCGCAAGCCGCTTCCGCGAAACCGGTCTCACGGGTTCTCGAATCGCGAATACTGCCGCCATATGAGGGCCCTTCCGGATTGGGCTCGGCGAATGTTCCCGGCTTGCCCCGGCTAGCGTCGGCGACATTCAGCGGCGAGTTTCCATTGGCCCGCATCGAATTTGAAGATTCCGATCTGCCCGTGAAAGTTTCGCTCGAGGCCTTCACACCCTTCATTCCGCACGAAGCGGATGATTCAGGTCTGCCAGTAGCCGTCCTGCGCTATCGGGTTTCAAATCCCGGCGCGTACAAAGCCAAAGTCGCGATCGCGTTTTCAGTCGACAATCCGGTGGGTGTACAGGGGCGTCAGAACGATTGGCGTGAGGGCACGAGTGTCGATGGTTTGTTGATGCGGAATCCGTTCGTCTCCGCGCCAGATCCGCTAGCCGGAACCTTCGCGTTGTGCGTTCCCAAAGAAAACTCCGGAAAACTCTCCTATCTCCGCGGATGGCGAGGCGGCACGCGTTGGCGCGTAGGTCCGATGGTGTTCTGGGACGATTTCTCGGCTGATGGCGAACTCGGACCCGAAGCTCCCGTGAAAGACACCGTAGGATCGTTGTGCTGGCAGAAAGAAATCGCCGCCCGCGACGAGGCCACCTTCACGTTTCTGCTCGCGCTGGCATTTCCCGAACCGTACTTCTGAACGTTGCGGATGGACTGCACCGAAAGGCGCCGAAAAAGCGGTCATCGGAAATCACTATTGCGCGAGATTTTCCGACGCATGGAAAGCGGCCGAATACGCTGCCTCGAAGCTTTCGGAATTGGAAGAACGAACCCGTGAATTTGCCACGGCCATGCGGGAAACCACGTTGCCATCGTCGATACGCGAGGCCGCGACGGCAAATCTGTCGACGCTGGTAGTGCCCACATCGTTCCGCACAGCCGATGGCGCTTTTCACGGATTCGAGGGCAGCAACAATCAAGCAGGCTGCTGTTTCGGCAACTGCACGCACGTATGGAATTACGAGGCCGCGACGCAGTTTCTCTTTCCCTCACTGGCGCGGTCGCTACGCGAAGCGGCCTTCGGTTTCTGCACCGACGACGAGGGACGCATGGACTTCCGCCAACTCCTCCCGGCGAATCAGGAACGTTGGGGCAATGCCGCGGCCGACGGACAGATGGGGCAGATCATGAAGCTCTATCTCGATTGGCGCATTTCGGGCGATGACGCATGGCTGCGCTCTCACTGGCCCGCCGCAAAACGCGCCATCCAATTCGCCTGGATTCCGGGTGGCTGGGACGCCAACAAAGACGGCGTGATGGAAGGCGTGCAGCACAACACATATGACGTGGAGTTCCTCGGGCCGAATCCGCTCTGCGGCGTCTGGTATCTGGGCGCTCTACGGGCGATGGAGGAGATGGCGAAGGCGATGAACGACGCCGCGGCGGCCGAGTACCGGCGCCTGTTCGAGAGTGGCAGCAAGTGGATCGACGCGAATCTGTTCAACGGCGAGTATTACATCCAGAAAATCCAGCCCACTCCGAAAGACAAAGTTGCGAAAGGGCTCCTGGTCGGTATGGGCGCCGCGGATACCGAAAATCCGGACTTCCAGGTAGGCGACGGCTGTCTGGTGGATCAACTCCTCGGACAATATTTCTCCCACATCGCCGGTCTCGGTCTCTTGCTGGATGAGAAAAACATTCGAAAGACCCTGGAGTCCATTTACAAATACAACTACAAGCGAAAGCTCGCTCACCACGAATCGGTGCAGCGTGTTTATGCGCTCAACGACGAGGCCGCGCTGGTGATTTGCGATTACGGCCGCGGCAAACGTCCCGACGTTCCGTTCCCCTATTTCGCCGAGGTAATGACCGGCTTCGAATACTCAGCGGCGATTCTGATGCTGCATCACGGCATGGTCGATCAGGGGTTGGAACTGATCGACAACATTCGGCTCCGATACGACGGCGAGCGGCGCAATCCGTGGGATGAAGCCGAATGTGGACACCACTACGCGCGCGCCATGGCCAGTTGGGCCGCCATTCCCGCCCTCAGCGGATTCTCCTACGATGGCGTCGAAAAACGTGTCGCGGCGGAGCCTCGCATCACACCGAAGAAATTCCAGAGTTTTTGGTCCAGCGGAACAGGCTGGGGTGTGTTCGCCCAAACCTTCGACGCGCGCCAGAAAAAGTTCACGTTATCGGTGAAACACGGTTCGCTAGCCTGCCGGGAAGTGCGCCTCGGTTGGAACGGAATCAATTCGGACGCCGCGGCAATCACCGCAGCCGGAAAGAATGTAGGCCACACAACAAGAGCCGAAAACGTGTCGACAGTATTCGCGCTGTCCGGCGAGGTAACGCTGCGGCGTGGCGACGAACTAACGATCAGGCTCTCCTCAGGCGCGAAAGTCTAAACGCAACGTTTCGCTCTCCACACTCACTACCACGCAAAGCGTAAGTTTGACCGACTCCGGGCAACTTTCCCGCCTATATAACTAGATGCCCCCCTTTCGGGCTCCGAGTATCCTCATGCGCAACAAGGCAATATGTACGACGAATCATGACCTGCGTTACACTGGCATCACTGGAGCATCCGTTTTGCCCCTTTCCCCGGGAACACGATTGGGAAGTTACGAGATCCTTGCGCTGCTGGGCACTGGCGGCATGGGAGAGGTTTATCGTGCGAAGGACGTACGTCTCAGCCGCGAAGTGGCGCTGAAAGTCCTTTCCATCGAGCGAGTTCCAAGCGCGGAGTCACGCCAACGCTTTCTCCAGGAGGCTCAGGCTGCCTCTCAACTTAACCATCCGAACATCGTAATTATCTACGACATCGGCTCGCAAGACGACCTTGACTACATCGCCATGGAGTACGTCCGTGGCAAGACTCTCGACAACGTCATTCCCCGTGGCGGCTTCCGGTTGAGCCCCATGCTACGTTACGCGATCCCGATTGCAGACGGATTATCGCGCGCGCACGCCGCCAATGTCGTCCACCGCGATCTGAAACCCGCCAACATCATGGTCGGCGACGACGGTCAAGTCAAACTGCTCGACTTCGGTCTCGCCAAATGGACCGCTATGCAGGAACCGGGCAGCGTTTCCGACGCTCCCACTCTGACCGCGGAGGGAACCATCGTAGGAACCGTATCCTACATGTCGCCCGAGCAGGCTCAAGGCAAGACAGTGGACACGAGGTCGGACATCTGGAGTTACGGCGCGATTCTCTACGAAATGCTCACTGGCGAGCGCGCGTTCCATACCGAGAACGCAATCTCCACTCTCACTGCCATCCTGCGCGACGAACCGAAGCCCGTTGGAGCGGTGCCGGAAGATGCGCGGGGTGAACTCGAGCGGATCATCGCGCGCTGCCTTCGTAAAGATCGCGACCGCCGCTGGCAGACGATGGCCGACGTGAAGGTGGCGCTGGAAGAATTAAAAGACGAATCGACCAGCACGAGACTCTCCGCGTCTGTAAGGCTTCCAGCCCCCGAGCCATCCGTGGCTATGCCCGCGCCCCCCGCGCCCAAGTCCAAATCAAGCAGCAACGCCGTGTTGGCAGGCATCGCATTTATTTTGCTCGCGATCCTGATTGGCGGTGGATATTACGGAGTACACAAGCTTCAGGAATTGCGGCAGCAGGTGTCCCCGCCGGTAGCTGAGACGACTCCTCCCGCGGCAAATCCCGCGTCGGCGCCAACGACACCGGCGCCCCCTCAAGGTCTGACCAACGATCAAGTGATCGAAATGGTCAAATCGGGACTCAGCAGTAGCATCGTAATCAGTCATATCAAGGAAGAGAAAACGAACTTCGATCTTTCGACACCGGAATTGATCCGGCTGGCGAAGGAACGCGTGCCGAACGACGTCATCGAAGTCATGAAGAATCCGCAGGCTCCTGTCGCGGCTCCCAAGACCACGCCAGCGATAGCGAAGACAACTTCACCCACCGATAAGAACCAGCCGGCAATACCCGCGGTAGTAATTCCACTTCCTACGCCGGTGCAAACGCCCGCTGTCTCCGCGGTTACGCCTGCTCCTCCGCCGCCCGTGCACAAAGCCGTTCCCGTTGAGACCCAAGTGCAGACCCTTGGCCTGAAAGACGGCGACCGGATTAAGATTTCGCTCGCCGAAGACATCGCGACCGATTCGGAAGACGGCAAGCCGATTCACTTGGTCGTGGCGGAAGACGTGAAAGCGAACGGTGAAACAGTAATCCCGAGCGGTTCAACTGTGAACGCGGCCATCGAAGTTCTGGAAGGCAAGAAACTCCTGTTGTTTAAGGGTGTTCGTACGACACTGAAGGTACAGACGGTGAAGGCTATCGACGGACAAAGCATTCCCCTGAGGGTGCGGGCGAATTCGGGCGAGGGCGACAAGCAGATTCGCCTAAACGCACCCAACCAGGAACTGAAGAGCCGCGGTATTCTAGTTGCGAAAGGCACGGAATATTATGCCTACCTGGATAAAGACGCAAAGGTCCAGGTGACCAGCATCAAGAAATAGCCCGCTCAATGAATCGTGAATATGTGAAGTGGTACAGCCCGCCTCTTCATCGGGACATGGAGCTACTGGTCTTCGGACACGCCGGTTTCCCCCTTGTGGTCTTCCCCACTTCCTTCGGCCGTTTCTTCGAATACGAAGAACGCGGCATGATCTACGCGCTGGCGCCGAAAATCGATCGCGGAGAACTGCAGGTCTATTGCGTCGACAGCGTCGACCTGGAAAGCTGGTACAACAAACAAGCGCATCCCGCCGACCGTCTGCATCGCCAGAATGCTTTCGATGCGTATCTCGAGCTGGAGCTCACGCCGTTCGTTCGCAACCGCAGCGCTTGGGATCGCATCGGCACAACCGGCTGCAGTTTCGGTGGGTACCATGCGATCAATTTCGCGCTGCGGCATCCCGATATAGTTACCTATGCGGTTAGCATGAGCGGCGCGTTCAACATTCCGGAGCGTTTTCTGGATGGCTTTCACAACGACGACGCATACTTCCACGCCCCGCTCGCCTACATGGCCAACCTGCACGATGGATGGCAACTCGACCGGATGCGATCGAACTACTATGTTCTGGCCGTCGGCGAGCACGACGAACTCCTCGATCAGAATGTGAAGCTCGCGCACTGGCTCGGCGTGAGGCAGGTACCGCACAAGCTCGATGTCTGGTCGGGCTTTGGCCACGACTGGCCTTGGTGGCACAGCATGGCGCAGAAATTTTTCCTCTAATGAGAAGTGAGGTGATCGAATGAACAAGATCGGCGTTCTTTATGGAATGGAGGATTCGTTCCCGCCCGCATTGGTCGACCGGATCAACTCACGGATCGACGCGTTCGGTATCGCGAATCTCAAGGCGGAAAGTCTGGTCACTGGCGGAGTGAAAATGGCCGAACCGTCCGGCTACCGGTTGGTCATCGATCGCATCTCACACGACATTCCGTTCTACCGTTCGTATCTGAAGAACGCCGTGCTCACCGGAACAACCGTCATCAACAATCCGTTCTGGTGGAGCGCGGACGATAAGTTTTTCAACTATGCGCTAGCGTCTAAGCTCGGCATCGCGATTCCTCCGACGGTGCTGCTTCCGCATAAGGACCATCCGCCCGGAACCACTGCGCGATCGATGCGCAACCTCGAATATCCTCTGAATTGGGATGCGATTTTCGAGTACGTGGGCTTTCCCGCTTTCCTCAAACCCCATGATGGCGGTGGCTGGAAAGACGTTTACAAAGTGGACAATCCGGCAGAGCTGTTCGCCGCCTACGACCAGTCGCGCGATCTCTGCATGACCCTGCAGAAGGGCGTCCAGTTCACCGATTACTTCCGCTGTTACGCAGTCAATCAGGAAAAAGTACACATCATGCGCTACGATCCGCGGCAGCCGCATCACTTGCGTTACGTGCCCGGAAACCCGCCGCCACCGCCGGATCTCAAGGATCGTATGACGCGCGATTCTCTCACCATCTGCCGCGCGCTCGGCTACGATCTCAACACGGTGGAATTTGCCGTTGAGAACGGTATTCCGTATGCCATCGATTTTATGAATCCGGCGCCCGATGCGGGTCTGGAGTCTGTGGGACCGGAGAATTTCCAGTGGATCGTGGAAGCAGTCTCCGAAATGGCGATCTATCGAGCCCTTGAAGAGCAGATGCCATCGCAGCTCACATGGGCCACGTTCCTAGGTTCCGCCGCCGGCGCGTGAGGTGCATATGAGTGCAATCCGTCCCAGTCTCACCATCGGAATCGAAGAAGAATATCAAACCGTCGACCCTGAAACACGCGATCTGAAATCACACATTGGGGCCGAGATTATCGAGAAGAGCAAGACGATTCTTTTCGAGCATGTGAAGCCGGAAATGCATCAGTCGGTGGTCGAGATCGGCACCGGCATCTGTAAAAACATCAAGGAAGCCAAGGCGGAAATTCATAATATCCGCCGCAGCATCGTCATGCTCGCGCGTGACAACGGACTCCGCCTGGTGGGAGGCGGTACGCACCCGTTTGCCGAATGGGCGCGCCAGGAGATCTATCCCGATCCGCGCTACCAGACCATTGTGGAAGATCTGAAAATGGTCGCGCGCGCCAATCTGATCTTCGGCCTGCACGTCCACATCGGCGTGGAGGATCGCGAAACGGCGATCCAACTGATGAACGGCGCACGCTATTTTCTGCCGCATTTGCTGGCCCTTTCTTCCAATTCACCCTTCTGGCAGGGCATGGAGAGCGGCTTGAAGTCATATCGCTGCAAGGTCTTCGACAAATTCCCGCGCACCAACATCCCGGATGTTTATCAGAGCTGGAGCGAGTATGAAAACTACGTCAACCTGCTGATCAAAACGAACTGCATCGACGACGCGAAAAAGATTTGGTGGGACATCCGCCCGCATCCGTATTTCCCGACGCTCGAATTCCGTGTTTGCGACATGCCGATGCGACTGGACGAGTCTATCGCCATTGCCGCGCTGTGCCAAGCCATTATTGCGAAACTCTACAAGCTTCACGAGAGGAACCAGACTTGGCGTCACTACAGCCGGTCTTTGATCATGGAAAACAAGTGGCGCGCCGCGCGCTATGGGCTCGACGGCAAGCTTATCGATTTCGGCAAACAGACCGAGGTGCCCGAGCGCGAGTTGATCGGTGAAATTCTGGAATATGTCGACGATGTGCTCGACGATCTTGGTAGCCGTTTGGAAGTTTCCTACATCCGCCGTATCCTGGATGAAGGAACAGGCGCCGATCGCCAGCTCCGTGTCTTCCGTGACACCGGTGACTTGAAGGCTGTGGTCGACTACATGATCACCGAAACCGAAACGGGGCTTTTCCAAGCCGGGACCCATTCGGCAACATCCGCGAGGGGTTATTGATTTGATGAACCAGTTGCAACATTCACTCAGTGCCGTTCCGTTCAATCCGGAATTCCGTCCCGCCGCCCGCAACGCGGTCACGCAATGCCTGCGCATCCGGCCCGACGAAAAGGTGACGCTGATCACCGATTTGGCATGCCAGGAAATTGCAGCGGCGATCGCGGCCGAATTGGAATCGCAGGGCATCCAATTCAATCCATTCCTGTTGGAGGATCTGGCGCCTCGCCCGGTAACGGACATGCCGAAACCCGTGCTCGACGACATGGAAACCAGTGACGTCAGCATCTTCGCCGTGCGCGCCCAAAAGAACGAACTGGCCAGCCGCATGCAGATGACCGACGTAGTGAATCGCCGCAAAATGCGCCACGCACACATGGTCAACATCGAATCGCGCATCATGCTGGAGGGCATGCGCGCCGACTATCACGAAGTGGACCGCATCAGCACGCTGGTCTGGCAACTCGCCAGCACCGCGCGAGAAATTCGCGCCACCAATCCAGCCGGCACCGACATCATTGGCCGCTTTACGCCGGCATACAAGTGGCTCAAGACGAGCGGCATCATCAGTCCAAACAAGTGGGGCAATCTTCCGGGCGGCGAGACATTCACGACGCCGCTCCGTGTAGATGGAACGTTTGTGATCGACGGCGTGGTGGGCGATTATCTTTGCGAAAAATACGGCGACCTGGGCAAAACGCCGCTCACGATTCGCGTGGAAGACAGCCGCCTGATGGAAGCTCACTGCGAGAACAAAGAACTGGAAGATGAGTTCTGGCGCTACTGCCACACCGACGAAAACAGCGATCGCGTAGGCGAATTCGCAATCGGCACCAACATCGGCGTGCACGACGTCATCGGCAACATTCTCCAGGACGAAAAAATCCCCGGCATTCATATCGCCTTCGGCAATCCGTACGGCGCGCACACCGGAGCCGAGTGGTATTCGCGCACTCATATCGATGTGGTCGGCCGCGAATTTGATATCTGGATCGACGGCCTCCAGATCATGCACCGCGGAGCGTTCCTGCTTGATTCCCTCCCTGCGCCGCAAATTTAACGAGGAGTTCAGCGAGGAAAAATATCATCGATTCCTCTCGCTGCTGGAAGAGCGAACCGGTTCAACTCCGCAGTTCCGTCTGAACGAAACACCCTGCTTTTTTCCTCGCGAGTTGATCGATCGCATGGCTCTCTACGGCCGCGAGATGGTGGAAGAGCTGTTGTTGAACGCAGAATACCTGCACGCCTCCAGCCGCGCCGTCCCACCCGAGTATCACGTTCCCAACGAAGCGCCCGCGCCTCTGTTCATTCAGGCCGATTTCGGAATCGATGTAAACGGCGATCCGAAGCTGGTAGAGATTCAAGGTTTCCCCTCGCTCTACGCCTATCAGCCCGTGTTGGCCGATTGTTATCGCGACGCATACGCGATCGATCTGCCGTTTCTATTGGACGACCTCACGCCAGCGGCTTATCACAAACTGCTCCGCCAAGCCATCGTCGGCGATTGCGATCCACAGAATGTTGTGCTGATGGAAATCGATCCGCTGCATCAGAAAACACTGCCGGATTTCACCATGACCGAGCGCATCTGCGGCATTCGAACAGCGGATATTTCGGTCATCGAGAAGCGCGGACGAAAACTCTACTACGAGGACACTCCAATTGACCGCATCTACAACCGCGCCATCGTCGATGAGTTGCAGCGCCGCCGTATTCCAATGCAGTTCGATTTCCGCGACGATCTCGACGTGGAGTGGGCCGGCCACCCCAACTGGTTTTTTCGCCTCAGCAAGTTCTCCCTGCCTTATATAAAGCACCCCGCTGTACCGCGGACTCGATTTCTGGATGACGTTCCGGCGATCGACGATCCCTCGGCCGTCGTACTCAAGCCCCTATTTTCATTCGCCGGACTCGGAGTGATTGTCGGACCAACACACGAGCAGATCGAGACCGCCCGGGGCAAAGACTACATCGTGCAAGACCGAGTCAACTTCACGTCCGTTCTCGAGACGCCCTTCGGCCCGGCCAAAGTCGAAGTTCGCATCATGTACTTATGGCTCGACGAACTGCGCGCCGTCAACACCATCATCCGCACCGGACGCGGTTCGCAGATGGGAGTGGACCACAACAAAGGATTGAGCTGGGTTGGCGCCAGCGCCGGTTTTTGGCCGATTGACCTACTACTTGTGATGATGGGGAACGATCTCAACTCCCTCGGCGGTCAACACAAGTTCTTCGATAGCTAGATCGTTGCCTTTTCCCGACAGTGTCGGACCCGTGTACTTCGCCGGGATCGCATTGTGCAGTTTCCAACTTTGCACCTGGCTACCCGTCTTATCACGCAACGTGACGATCACATCGCGTGAGGCCAGAGCTCGTGCAGCGCGTACCTGCGAAAGCCACTCGTTAATACCCGAGGAATCGACAACTCCGCGCTTCAACGTGACATCGGTGGATTTATTCATACCGGTGATCTTTTGAATATGCGAGGAGAGCCCGGAGACGTCGGAAAAACCGCCCAACACCCTCCCCTGACTGCCGCGCCCCTGCAAGCTGACCACGTAGCTATGTGAGGCGTATGGATCTGTAGCTCTGGGCATAGTTGTCCGATGTCTTACTAGCCCGCAAAGGGCCGGTCGCGGCCCGAAGTGTTCGGAAGCAAACGTCCGTGCGAGTCTGCGACGCCGGCTCCGTTTTGCGGGCGTTTATTGAGGAGATCCATTGTATACTATCACGGGAAGTAACAAGGAGACCCGATGAAATTCATTTCAGGAATGGCTTTAGGAATTGTATTGAGCGTTGGCGTAGTAACTTTGTCCGCGCAGAACGAACGTGCCATGCACCCCAGGCTCGTAGCTGCGATCAACGCTCTTAAGGACGCGCGCTCCTACTTGGAAGCTGCTCCGCACGACTTTGGCGGTCACAAGGCCGACGCCATCCGCGCCTCCAACGAAGCGATCAGGCAGTTGGACCTCGCGTTACGTTACCGTGGGCGGGAAGATCGCCACTAATTCCTAACGCCGTCCTGCCGCTTTCCCGGCGCCCACAGTCTCCGGTTCAGGCATCGGAGGCGCAATTGCGGCCTCCCGCTTTACAATGCTCAGCAGCAAACGAAGATCGTTGTCGAGAGCCTTGTAGATATCCGGATTGTCCTTCATAAACTGACGCGCATTCTCGCGTCCCTGGCCGATCCGGTCGCCCTTGTAGCTGTACCACGACCCGCTTTTCTCAATCAGGTTCTGCGCCACGCCGAGATCGATCAGGTCGCCTTCCTTCGAGATGCCCTCACCGTAAATGATGTCGAACTCGGCTTCGCGGAACGGCGGCGCAACCTTGTTCTTCACCACCTTCACCTTCGTCCGATTGCCGATCACGACTTCGCCTTCCTTGATGGCCGCAATCCGCCGGATGTCGGCGCGTACCGACGAATAGAACTTCAACGCGCGTCCGCCCGAAGTGGTTTCCGGACTTCCGAACATCACGCCGATCTTTTCGCGAATCTGGTTGATGAAAATCAGGCAGGTATTCGACTTCGAAACGTTGCCGGTGAGTTTGCGCATCGCCTGCGACATCAATCGCGCCTGCACGCCGACAAACGTATCGCCCATCTCGCCGTCCAACTCCGCCTTCGGAACCAGCGCCGCTACCGAATCGACCACCAGCACATCGATCGATCCCGATGAAATGAGCACGTTCGTGATCTCGAGCGCCTGCTCCGCGTAGTCTGGCTGCGACACCAGCAGGTTGTCCACGTCCACACCCAGCTTCGCCGCATAACCCGGATCGAGCGCGTGCTCCACATCGATGAACGCCGCCATACCGCCCGATTTCTGCGCCTCTGCGACCACCTGCAGCGCCACGGTGGTTTTACCCGACGACTCCGGACCGAAGATCTCGATGATCCGTCCGCGCGGAAATCCACCGACCCCCAGCGCGTAGTCGAGCGAAATGGAACCAGTCGAGATTACACCGACATTCGCCAACGTCTCTTTCGATCCGAGACGGACGATGGAACCTTTTCCGAACTGCTTCTCAATCTGGCCGAGGGTTGCGCCTAGAACTCGTGTACGTTCTTTGTCATCCATGCAGAGTGTGTCCTTAAGTGAAAGAACTCGGGGGGACCTTCATTATAGCGGAGTACAGCGGTCGCCCGTTCAAAGGATCAGTATACACTAATAATTCGCCTTTTGTTCGCCCAATGCAATTTCAGGACGCATCTCTGAAATACCGCTGCAAACGTCAGGAATGTCGGCCAGTTCGGCGCCGGAGTGTGTCCGTCGCTGGAATCGCGGGCGATGCCCGGGCAACGCGATCCTTTCATTCAGGTTGTTGGCGGGCGCGCAGGTCCGACTGCGGAGAGGACAGTCCGAGGACGCTTCGCCGACATATCAATGCCTCACGCTCATGCTGGCGACCCCCGCCACCGCAGGAACGCGGTAACCGAGATCAGCACGCCAGAGAACACGCGTCGCCGTCTGCAGGCCCAAATTCTTACCATCCTGTCGAGGATGCGATGCCCCCCAAGTACCGCTCTGCCGGTATCCTTGATGGAGGAATCTTCTGACTCCTCTATGTCCGGTGAATTGCCTTCACCGCTAGCAGTGGCTCGTACGCGATGATCCTCAAGAGGGCAACTGCCGGTCCGGTGGGATGGCGCCGGTCCTGCTCCCAGTTTTGAAGGGTCTTAACGCTGACACCCATTAGGCGCGCGAACTCGGACTGGGAGAGACTGGTTCGTTCGCGAATCGCCCGTATCCCGGAAGACTGGAGTTCAACCCGGCGCGAGGGCTTGCGTTGACCACGCAGAATCGCTCCTCCTTCGCGCACGCTTTCCAGCAGTTCTTCGAGCATTTTAGCTTTCATCGCGGAATTCCTCCTTGATCACCTTGGCGAGTTGCGCTACCTGCTTGGGAGTCAAATCAGCCGATACATTAATGACGCGGGCACCCCCGCGTTTACCGCGCGAACCAACCGCCACGCGAATCTTGCGTATTCCGCCGCCTCCTTTGATAAGCGCGCCAATACCTGGATTCGCTGCCAGCCGGTGCTGAAATTCCTGGTAATCTTCATCGCTGAGCAGAGCCGTGATCTGCCTCGTAAAGGTGGAAGTTTCGATCGGCTCTGCGTGCTCGATTATCCGCCATTGGCGGATAATCGTCAAGGCTCATAACCACGGCGTCCAGGTGTCCGCCTCAGGATCTAAACCAAAGTCTCCCGATACTCCCCAAAAACCCCACGCAACCGATCCGAAATCTCACCAACCGTGGCATACACCCCCGCCGCGTCCACAATCCGCGGCATCAAATTCTCCGTCCCACGCGCCGCCTGCTCCAGCGCCCCAAGCGTCCGCTCCACATCCGCCGCGCTCCGTGACGCCCGCATTTCACGCAATCGCTCCATCTGCTGCCGCTCCAGCGCCGGATCCAACCGGAACGTCGGAATCGGGTGCTCGTCCTTCAACTGGAATCGATTCACGCCCACAATAATCTGCTCCCCGCGGTCGACCTTCTGCTGGAACTCGTAAGCCGCATTCTGAATCTCCCGTTGGATATAGCCGCGCTCGATGGCCCGAAGCGTTCCGCCCATAGCATCGATGCGATCGATGTACTCTTTGGCCTCGCGCTCGATACCATCCGTAAGCGCCTCGATAGCCTCGCTCCCTCCAACGGGATCCACAGCGCCGGTCACCCCGCTCTCATGCGCGATGATCTGCTGCGTCCGCAACGCCAGCCGCGCGGCCTCTTCCGTGGGCAGCGCCAACGCCTCGTCCCTCCCGTTCGTGTGCAGCGATTGCGCCCCGCCGAGTACCGCCGCCAGCGCCTGCACCGTCACCCGCACAATATTCACATCCGGCTGTTGCGCCGTCAGCGTGGAACCGGCCGTCTGAGCATGAAACCGCAGCATCATCGACTTCGGATCCTTCGCGCCGAACCGGTCGCGCATAATGTGCGCATACAAGCGGCGGGCGGCGCGAAACTTCGCAATCTCCTCAAGAAAGTTGTTATGCGCGTTGAAGAAGAACGAAAGCCTCGGCCCGAAAGTATCCACGTCAAGGCCGGCCTGAATTGCCGCCTCAATATAAGCGATCGCGTTCGCCAACGTGAAAGCCACTTCCTGGGCTGCCGTCGATCCCGCCTCCCGGATATGATAACCGCTGATCGAAATCGTGTTCCACGACGGAACCTCACGCCCGGCCCAGGCGAAAAGATCCGTGATGATCCGCATTGCCGGCCGAGGCGGATAGATGTATGTTCCGCGAGCGATATATTCCTTCAAAATATCGTTCTGGATCGTGCCGGAAATCTTCTTGAGATCCGCGCCCTGCCTCCGCGCCACTAACACATATAACGCCAACAGGATGGAAGCCGTCGAATTGATCGTCATCGACGTGGTGATCTTCTGCACTTCGATGCCTTCAAGCAGCCGCTCCATATCGGCCAGCGAGCAGATCGCCACACCCACACGTCCCACTTCGCCGGCCGCGAGCGGGTGGTCGGAGTCCATGCCCATCTGTGTCGGCAGGTCGAACGCGACAGACAACCCCGTTATGCCCTGGCTGAGCAGGTAGCGATACCGCCGGTTGCTCTCCTCCGCCGTCCCAAAGCCCGCATACTGGCGCATGGTCCACAAGCGCGTGCGGTACATGTCGGGATAGATACCGCGGGTGAAAGGAAACTCTCCGGGGCGCCCGAGTTTGTCTTCGTTCATGAACGTTTGATTTTACGTGCCTTCCCAAACGAATGCGCACCGAAACCGATCATGATCAATGCGAAGGAGCAACTCAGGAGCACTCGAAAAATACTCCTCGGTTCGCCGTCGAACTCTTTGATCTGACGGTATGCCGAGGGAGTCGCAATAACGGCCAACGCTATGAAAAAGAAGCCGATCATCTCATTCCACAGAATATGAAGCGGCTTGGCCACCCCCGGCAGAACGCTATGAACAAACTTTTTGGCTAAAGTAATCACAAGAACTGCTCTCGCCTTTATCCTATCAGAGCCCCAGATTTTACCCAGTCACAAGACAGATCTGGATTTCCGGTGTTATTCTGAAGGTGGCTCGTATAGGCAACACTGTGGATGATCGACTGAAGGAACTAATGCAGGAACTGGGCAACGCGATCAACGAGTCGCTATCTGACTCTGAGCGCATTGCCGAGGCAATAGGCGAAATCAAGCGTGCCGGCTACGACGTGTTCCTTGTTTTGGAAGCAACCATTGGATTTAACAAGCGCGAAGAGGGTGCCGAATCCGAACCTGGTGAATCGGACGATCTACCGGCTGACTTCGAATCTGCAGCCAAACTCAAGTGGACTTCCCAGGATCACAAGTTTCTGCGCGCGCTGAAAATCGCCATCGACGAAGAGAAGTAGCGCGCACACCGTCACTCCAGCATTCTGGCATCTTCCTTCAACGCCACGCCCGAAATGCGCCTGACCCGGGCCTCTTCCATCAAAAAGTGCAGCTTGCGTGCGGCGGAATCATAAGCCAAGCCCTCGGAACGTATATTCGAGATGCAGTTGCGCTCCGCATCGGTCCGGCCGCGGCGTGGATCCCAGGTCAGATAGACTCCCAGGCTGTCCGGTGAAGTGAGCCCGGGACGCTCGCCAATCAGGACCACAGCTTGACGCGCACCGAACCTCTCTCCGATCTCGTCGCCAATCGCCACTCGCCCCTGGAGGACCACGGTGAGCGGCGCAAGCTTCCAATCTTTATCCGGCAGTCCAGGCAGAACGGCCTCGAGCAGCGGAGCCGCATGGCGGTGGACTGCGAGCGCCGAGAGGCCATCCGCAATCACGATAGCCGCATCGTAATCGCCCCGTTCAACAAGCCGCTGCGATTCTTCACTGAGCCGGCGGCCGAGATCCGGACGTCGCAGAAAAGTATTCCGGTCCGGGGCGGCGCTGTGCAGCAACAGATGTGGAAACCCAAGCGATCGCGGATCGAGCTGCCGGTGAACCGCATCGCGGGCGCGCGCGTGGTCAAGTTGAAAGCGCAACAATTCAGCGGTCGGCACGCTGTTGCCGGTGCGGCCCAACGCCAGACGCGCGGAAGTGAATGCTCTCAGGTCAATAGCCATTGCGGTGGACTCAGCGACGGATGTTGCGCGAGCCATGCTTCAAACTCCGGCGCAGGCCGCAAGCCGAGAACGGACCGGATATAGAGCGCATCGTGAAAGCTCGTGCTCTGGTAGTGCAACATGATGTCGTCCGCGCCGGGCACTCCCATGATGTAGTTGCAGCCGGCCACCCCCAGCATCGTCAGCAGCGCATCCATGTCGTCCTGGTCGGCCTCGGCATGGTTCGTGTAGCAGATGTCGCAACCCATCGGAAGGCCGAGAAGCTTTCCGCAGAAATGATCTTCAAGTCCCGCGCGAATAATCTGTTTGCCGTCATATAAGTACTCCGGACCGATGAAGCCGACGACGGTATTGACAAGCAGCGGCTGATATCGGCGGGCCACGGCGTAAGCGCGCGCCTCGCACGTCTGCTGATCGGCTCCGTGATGCGCGTTCGCCGACAAGGCACTGCCTTGGCCGGTTTCGAAATACATCACATTCTCGCCGCGCTTCAACTCCTTCGCCGCCTGGTGCGCATCCGCGAGCATCGAAAGATTGATTCCGAACGAAGTATTCGCCGCTTCAGTGCCGGCGATCGACTGAAATACGAGATCGATCGGCGCGCCGCGCTGAAGCGCCTGCATCTGCGTAGTCACGTGGGCAAGAACACAGATCTGCGTTGGGATTTCATAGAGTTCCCGCAGCCGGTCGAGCATTCGCAGTAGCGCTTCAACAGTACGAACGTTGTCGGTCGCCGGATTCACGCCGATCACCGCGTCTCCGTTGCCGTACGAAAGCCCTTCCAGCACGCTGGCCGCGATTCCTTTCAGGTCGTCGGTAGGATGGTTGGGCTGGAGCCGCGTCGAAAGCCGGCCTCCGAGGCCGATCGTAGAGCGAAAGCGTGTGATCACGCGGCACTTGGCGGCAACCGAAATCAGGTCCTGCAGGCGCATGATCTTCGAGACCGCGGCGGCCATCTCGGGCGTGATCCCAGGCGCCGCGGCCGTGAGTTGCTCCGTGGCCGCGTCTGCCGAGAGAAGCCAATCGCGGAAGTCCCCGATTGTGAGATGCGAGATTGGCGCGAATGCCGCCGCGTCGTGCCCGTCGCAGATGAGCCGGGTGACTTCGTCGCACTCATAAGGAATGATCTGCTCGGCCAGGAACGCTTTCAGCGGCACGTCGGCCAGCGCCATCTGCGCACGCACGCGCTCTTCCGCGTTCGCCGCGGCGATTCCCGCCAACTCATCGCCGGAACGAGGCGGAGAAGCCTTTGCAAGCAGCTCCTTGAGGCTCATGACTCTATTTTTACGCGGCGGTGAGTCATAGCGAATGCCTCTTCGGGAGAAAGAACCAGTTTGTGACGCGCATGCGCGACGAAATAGACGATCCCGCACACAAACCAGATCGCAGCGCCGATCACGCCCTTGTTGTAATCCGAATTCAGGAACAGCGTGACCAGCGTCACCGTTGCAATTACAATCGCGATCACCGCGCCGCCGATCCCCATCGGGCTCACATAGGGCCTCTCAATATGCGGAAACTGCGTGCGAAGCAGAATGAACGAGATCATCTGCAGGATATAGGCGAGCACGGCGCCAAACACCGCCATGTTGAGCAGCACCGCGCCCACCGAGCCACCCTGCGGAGTGAAATGAATTGCCACGGCGACCGCATAACCCAGGACGGACCCGGCAATCAGAGCGCGATGCGGAGTCTTGTGGCGGCCATGCGTCACCGACAGCCAACTCGGAAAGTAACCGGCGCGAGAAAGGGAATAGATTTGGCGTCCATAAGCGTAAATGATGGTGTGGAAGCTCGCTGCCAGACCGATGCATGCGACCAACGCCAGCATTCGTGTTCCGAGGCCGCCGCCAAATATAGTTTGGAACGAGAGAAACAGAGGCTCCTGGGAACCGCCCACCTTGGCCGCGCCCGGCGCGATCCCCGCGCTCAGGATCACGGTGAGAAACGAGCACACGATCAACGTGACCAATCCATAGAGGATTCCGCGCGGCATGTCGCGCCGCGGGTCGTGGCTCTCTTCCGCGGCAAGGGGGAGTTGCTCGATGCCAAGATACAGCCAGAGCGCGAACGGAAGATTCAACAACACGCCTCTGCCGCCAGCCGGAAAGTAAGGAGTGGCCCAGCGGCGAAGATCAAAATGTGGAACAGCGCCGATCCAGAAAACAGCCAGCACCGCAAGCGCGCCAATGGTGATCCAGATCGAAACCCGGAACGACAGCTCCACGCCCCATAGATTGAACGCCACAAACACGATGTAACTCACCAGCCACCACAACGGTTCCCACGAAGGCGGCGTGCCGAAGATGGCCCCGAGATATCCGCCGAGGCCAACCACAATCACGGCCGGCGTGAGAATGTATTCCATGTTTTCGGCCAGACCCGTAACATAGCCGCCCCACGGCCCCATCGCGGTGCGCGCAAACGAATACGCCCCGCCGGTGTGTGGAAGAGCCGGCGACATCTCAGCGATGGAAAAGCAAAGCCCGAGGTACATCACCGTCATCACCATGGTGGCCAGCAGCATTCCGCCGAATCCACCCGCGATGAGACCGAAATTCCAACCGAAGAAATCGCCGGAAATAACCGCGCCGACGCCTAGCGCCCAGAGGTGCAGTACACGCGCGTGGCGGCGCAGTTGACGTTGAGCCAGATACGCGGCGTCGGCGGGAGTGTACGTCGCTTTCAAGGGATCAAACTATCTTAGCCTTCCCGATAATCCGAAATATCTGCGTCGCGTACTTCTGCACAATGCTCTGTCCGACGCCGGAAATTTCAATCAGCTCCTCAGCCGTACGGGGCTGCTTCACCGCAATAGCCTGGAGCACACGGTCGGTAAGGATGCGAAACGCGGGAATCGCTTTGCTCTTCGCCTCGGCCAGACGCCAGGCTCGGAGCGCGGCCTCAATCGCCGACTGGCTTCCGGGCGCCACAGTCTCTTTCCGCTTCGCCAGCTTCTTCTTCGCTGCCTTGCGCTTTCGCCCTCGCGGATCGCTCTCGATTTCAATGGCAACGAGCAGCGGCGTTGAGGCATCGGCAGTTCGTCCCTCCGCCGTGATTCGCGCCTTGCGGTAATCGATCTGCCTTCCGTCCTTTTCAAACGAAGCGTCGGCGATCTCAACAAGCCCACTCCGTGCCATCGCGCCCAGCAGCTCTTCAAACTCGCGACGCGCGAACAGACCATCCGGAAAGACTTGCGTATGCAGCCGGCCAGTTGAGAGCCCATCGCTTTTCTTGAGCACCTCGAGGATTCGAAGGGCATTAGCGGATTCTTGAGCGTTCGCTTGCCGCGACTGCTGTCCGATGATTCCTTCCGGATCGCAGAAATCGCAAATCCCGCAGCGCTGCTCCGATTCTTCAATGTCTGCCGAAGTAACGCACCAGCGCCTGCATGCGGCATCCTGCGCTCTCACAAAACGAAATCATCCGTTCGAACTGAGCCATTTTGTGAGTGCGATGCGCCAAGTAGGATTTTCGCCAATCGGCGGCCCCGCGAGCGGCGTTTTCGGCATAGTCAAGCGTGGCGCCTCCGTGAACCCAGAGTTTCTCAATGACATTGTCAAATTCGTCGGAAGTCATCCGGCTCCGCGAACGCACTAGTTCTTTCGGTTGCGGCTCGGCAGTCAGCGTCTCGAAAACTCCCGCGAGCACGGACGGGTCCGGATAGTCGCGCTCGAAAAAGAAGTCGTGCGTGTGCCGGTCGGCGTAGGCGTGCATCATGATTGCGCGTGAAGGTTTTCCATCTCGGCCCGCGCGGCCGATTTCCTGGTAATAACCTTCGACGCTTCCGGGCAACGCCGTGTGGATGACGGTACGAATGTCCGGTTTGTCGATTCCCATGCCGAACGCGATCGTGGCCACGATAACGTCGAGCCGCCCTTCGAGAAATTTGATTTGCACATCTTCCCGCCGCTTCCCGTCCATCCCGGCATGGTACGCGGCAGCCGGAAAAACGGATTCCAGTTCGGAGGCAAGCGACTCGGCGTCCCGGCGGCGGGGCGCATAGACGATTGCCGGACGGCGCTCGGCGTCGGAGAGGATCTCCTGCACGATCGCAGCGCGCGTGCCGAGCGGAGCTTTCACCACCTCAATCGCGATGTTGTCACGCCGGAAGCCGTGGATGAAATGCTTCGGCGTATGCAATCCCAATTGCTTCGCGATGTCGGTTTGCACCAGCGGTGTGGCGGTGGCAGTCAACGCAATCACCGGTGCCGGCCGCAGCGCCGGAAGATGTTGGCCAATCGTCCGATAATCGGGCCGGAAATCGTGCCCCCATTGCGAAATACAATGCGCTTCGTCAATGGCAACGAGGGCAGGCTTGCGTTTCGCCAGCATCTCCGGAAATCCCGGGACGCGCAAACGCTCCGGTGCGATGAACAGAAAATCCAGCCGCCCTTCCAGGTACGCTTTGGACACTTCGCGCGATGTTCCGCGATCGCGATTGGAGTGAATCCGTTCCGCGGCGAATCCGAGCGCGGCGAGCTTCGCCACCTGGTCTTCCATCAACGCGATCAGCGGACTGATCACCAACGTAGTTCCGCCGCGCATGATGCCGGGGAGCTGATAGCAGAGCGACTTTCCGGAGCCTGTCGGCATGACGAGCAACACGTCGTGATCCTCAGTCAAGGCGCGGCAAACAGCTTCCTGATTCGGGCGAAACGAGTCGAATCCGAAACGGCTTCGCAGAACTTCGTAGATGTCGCTGCTTTGAACCGGCGTTCGCGCGGCGAGTGCCGTAGTCATTGGCGCCGAGGCCACCGCTGCTCGCGGCGCGACGTGCGTAGAGCCCACTTTCCCAACCACCTCAGTCACGTATTTTTCGATGCCCTCGATGAAAGGCGCCAACTGAGCCTGTCCGCGTTGGATACGCTTCAGATACGCTTCCCACTGCCCGGTCATAGCTGGGCTTTTCACTTCCGGATGCACCACTTCGATCAAACGAATACCCTTGTCGGTCGCCTCAATGCTCTTTCCGCGCCGCTCCATGAATCCCCGTTTCAACAACACTTCAATAATTTGCGCGCGAGTGGCGGGAGTGCCCAGGCCAGTCTCTTTCATCGCATCCGAGAGTTCCTTGTCATCGAGGGTCTTGCCCGCAGTCTCCATTGCGGTCAGAAGCGTTCCTTCAGTCAGCCGCTTTGGCGGGCGCGTCTTTTTAGCAATCGATTCAGCATCGAGAATTTGCTGCGGCTGACCTTCCGCCAGACCCGGAGGCAGCGTCTGTCCGCCCTCCGCCGCAGGATCATCGGCGTCGGCACCTGTCCGTGCCACCTTGCGCTCCTTCTTCTTCTCGCCGCCGACATCCAGCACTTTCCAACCCTGTTGCTGGACCGCCGTTCCGCTCGAGTGGAAACGATCTTCAGTCTTCTCCGCTGCGTTGCGCACCAAGGTGATCACCGTCGTCACCGACCAGACATGATCTTCATGCCAGGCCGATAGCAGACGCCTGCAGATCAAATCGAAAATCTTCTGTTCCTCCGGACTGAGCGATGCCCCGCCCGGTGAAACGCCCGTTGGAATGATGGCGTGATGATCGGTCACTTTCGAATCGTCGACAAAACGTTTCCCGAGTGGACGCTCACCCGTGCCCTGCGCCAGAAGACCCTCATAGTTGCCGGCGATCACACCCACAATACGCGGAAGCGTCTTCGCCACATCCTGCGACAGGTGACGGCTATCGGTCCGAGGGTAGCTGATCAGCTTATAGCGTTCGTAAAGAATCTGCGCCACATCCAAGGTCCGCTGCGCGCTGAAGCCATACAGGCGATTCGCGTGGCGTTGCAGTTCCGTCAGATCGTATAAAGGCGGAGGCGGCATGCGGCGAGTCTGAGCTTCGATTTTCTCGATGCGCGCCTCGCCTGCCTTCACGCGAGCGACAATCCGCTTCGCCTCTTCTCCATCGGACGGAAGCCGCATGGCAGCATCCATCGGC
This sequence comes from Bryobacteraceae bacterium, assembly GCA_963770345.1. Taxonomy (GTDB): domain Bacteria; phylum Acidobacteriota; class Terriglobia; order Bryobacterales; family Bryobacteraceae; genus CAVYPH01. The sequence continues at coordinate 736,576 of CAVYPH010000007.1, forward strand.
TCCACGCCTGACCGGAACCAAGTCCCGTCATAGGTCCGCTCCGGTCCCGGAGAGAACGTCGCGACAACATTGATGTAATCTTCCGGGACAAACGCGCGGATAGCCAACTCACGATCCACCAACAGCGCCAGCGTCGGAGTCTGAACGCGGCCGACGGAGAATTCTTCGCCGCACGCAAGCGTGTAGCAACGGGAAAGATTCATGCCGACCAGCCAATCGGCGCGGCTCCGGCCACGCGCTGCGTCGGCCAGCGGATCATATTCCCGTCCATCGCGCAGCTTGGCGAAACCCTCCCGAATCGCCTCCGGCGTCAACGATGAAATCCAGAGCCGGCGCACCGGCTTGTGCGATTCAGCGGCCTCGTAAATGTAGCGGAAGATGAGCTCGCCTTCGCGCCCGGCGTCGGTCGCACAAACGACATCGGAGATGCGCGGCGAAGTGATAATTTTCCGGACGACTTCGAACTGATCCTTCGTATCCTGGCCGATCACCAGCGGCCACGATGTCGGCAGCATCGGCAGAAGCTCGCGGCGCCAGGTGCGCCACTCCGGTTGAATTTCATGAGGCTGTGCCAGCGCCACGAGGTGGCCGATGGCCCACGTCACCACGTACCCGTTGCCGTGCAGGTAGCCCTGACCTTGTGTAGTCGCCTTTAGAACTTTCGCGATGTCGCGCGCTACCGAAGGTTTTTCGGCGACGACCGCGACGTTGGTCTCCGCCATGCTCAACTTCCGCGGAGCCCGAGTTCGGCGGCGCGCTCACGCATCGCGGCAATACAAAACTCGATATGCTGGTCCAACTCTAAGCCAAGCGCCGCGGCGCCGTTGGTGATGTCGTCACGGCTAACCGACTTAGCGAACGACTTGTCCTTGAGCTTCTTTTTTACGGATGGCACTTCTACTTCAAGGATACTCTTGCCAGGCCTGACGTAAGCGCACGCGGTAAGAAATCCGGCCAGTTCGTCGCAGGCGAAAAGAGTTTTCTCCAGCGGAGATTCGCGCGGCACTCCACTGTAGTTTGCATGCGACAGGATGGCCCGGCGAATCTCCTCATCGACGCCGCGCGCCGCCAGAATCGGTTCGCCCTTCATCGGATGATCCGGCGCATCCGGGTGTACTTCATAATCGAAATCGTGGAGCAGCGCCGTCACCGACCACTTTGCTTCGTCCTCGCCCAATCGGCGCGCATAGGCCGCGACACACGCCTCAACGGCCAGTGCGTGCTTGCGAAGACTTTCTGATTTCGTGAACTCGTGAAGAATTTCCAACGCTTGATTTCGATCCATACCTTATTTGAAGGATATAGTATTGGTCAAAATGAGTGAAGAACATTCCCGCCGTACATTTCTGACCGCAGGTCTGGCCGCGTCCGTCGCGTCTCTGGCGCAGACATCCACAGCGGGTGGCGCGCTGCTTGATGTCGACTACCGCCGCCTGGTCTCCCGCGCCGATCTGACTTATGAGAAGCCCGTAGCCCGAAGCGAAGAGGGTCTGCCGGTGGGCAACGGCCGCATGGGCAGTCTGCTTTGGACCACTCCATCCGCAATCAAATTTCAGATCAATCGCGTCGATGTCTACGGAAACAACAGCTACTCCACCAGTTTCCCGGAACGCAACACCGACTATTGCGGTGGCTGCGCGTTTGTCGATCTCGACTGCGTGGATTTCGGCGACGAAACGTTTCCGCAGGACGGAACGAAACAGCATCTATCGGTCTACGACGCAATCGCGACCGTGAAAGGCCGAGGCATTTCCGCAAGGGTTCTGGCCTCAAACGATATCGACGTGGTCGCCGTGGAATTGAACGACCAGCGCGACAAACCCGCTTCCATCAGCGCGAATCTGAGAATGCTCCGCTACGCGCCGTCTCTCGAGACCATGACTTCAGTATTTCGCACGCGGAGCCAGACGGCGACTTCAAAAATGGAGATTCGCGAGGGCCGAATCATACTTACTCAGGAATTCCGGGAGGGAGATTACTACAACGCGTCAGCGGTAGCGATCGGCATCAACGGAAGGGCGGCCAAGGCGAGGGTCGAAAACGAGACTTCGCTGCGATTGACGGCGGAACCTCGTAAAGGCGCGCTCACGGTGCTGATCGCCAGCGCGTCGAGCTTCGATCCGAACGAGGATATCGCGGCCGCCGCACTACGGAATCTGGAAGCCGCGGCTTCGAAAACATTTGACGCGCTGGCGCAATCGAACCAAACCTGGTGGCACGATTTCTGGTCGAAGCGTTCGTCCATCTCCACAGCGCCGACGGTGCCGCCGACTACATCGAACAAAACTACACGTATTTTCTATACGTGATGGCCGCCAGTTCGCGCGGCGCATTCCCGCCGAAGTTCAACGGCATGATCTGGAGCACAAACGGCGACCGCCGCACCTGGGGAGCGCAACATTGGGGAGCAAACTTGAGTTGTTATTACGGTGCGCTCCCGCCAACAAATCGCTTCGAACTCATGGACCCGATGTTCCGAATGTATTTCGGAATGTACGACGCATGCGCCACCGCGGCTCAACAACAATGGGGCTCCAAAGGCATCTACATCCCCGAAACCGCTTGGTTCAACGGGCTCGCCAAAATGCCGGACGATCTGGCCGAAGAGATACGCGAACTCTATCTGCTTCGCAAGCCGTGGGAGGAACGTTCGCTCAAGTTCCGCGAATTTGCCGAGACGCAGAGTCCGCATTCGAGCCGCTGGAACTGGAAGGACAAAGGGCAGTGGGTGAACGGAAAGTACGTGGCCCCGGACCGCGGCGGCGGTCCCTACGGCCCCGTAAATCATATCTTCGGAACCACCGCCAAGATCGCCGACCATTTCTGGCAGCGCTACGAATACACGCTCGACAAGGAATGGCTCCGCGACCGCGCCTATCCCATGTTGAAAGGCGTCGCCGAGTTTTATCGCAACTATCCAAACGTCAGGAAAGGAGCGGACGGAAAATACCACATACACAACGTCAACAGCAACGAAGGTGTATGGGGCGCGCAGGATACGGATGAAGATTTGTCCGCCATGCGCGGGATGCTGCCTGCGGCGATTCGAGCGTCCGAGGTTCTGGACGTCGATCCCGATTTGCGGCCGCTCTGGCGGGAGTTCCTCGACCATCTCGCCCCGCTTCCAACAAGCGACCAGCCGAATGCGCTGAAGGTGCCGAATGCTCACGGAAAGCGCGTGTGGGTCCGCGGGCTGTATCCGGCCGTTCAGGCGCGTGGCGGAATGCCCGATGGAAACACGATGCCGATGTGGTGCTTCCATTTGTGCCATACAGAGACGCCCGACGCGGAACTCCTGCGCCTGGCGAACACAACGTATGACGCGTACTTTCCGAATGGAATCACGGCGCAAACTCCTGCCGGACTTTTGTCGAAACTGGCCAGCGCCGGCACGCTCCTCGGCCGTATGGACGCGGCGCGTTTCCTGATCCCAAATCAGATGCGGGCGCCCGGCGTGCTCGCTAACAGAATGGGACTACGCGAAGGACCGCAAGCAATGGACGTCGAGAGGTTGGGCCGCGCATCCGAGGCTCTGCACCACGCGCTATTGCAAAGCGAACCGGTGGAACCGGGCAAGGACGCGATTCTCCGCACGTTCCCCGCATGGCCAACAGAATGGGACGCGGCCTTCACGCTGCGCGCGCGCGGAGCCTTCCTCGTCACATCGTCCATGCGCAAGGGCCAAATTGAATTCGTCGAGCTTCGTTCCGAAGCGGGAGCGGAATGCCGGTTGCGAAACCCCTGGCCAGAAAGCGCCGTATCACTCTTCAGGAACGGCAAGAAGGCAGAAGATCTAAACGGATCGCTACTGACCTTCGCGACAAACCGCGAAGAGATAATCGTCGCCGTGAAACAAGGTTCAACGCCCGATCAATTCAGACGCGCGGTCATCGCGCCCGCGCCGTCGACTGCCTGATCAGCAGCCTTGGTGCGAATATTTTCGAGTCGCCATTCTGGCGCGACGGATTCGTAATCTGGCCGAGCAGTATGGTGGCCGCCGTGCGTCCTAGTTCGCGACGCGGCCAGTCCACCGTGGTCAGAAACGGATTCGGATGGTGTGCGCCCTCAATGTTTCCAGCGCCGACTATCGACACATCGGCAGGAACTTCGAGGCCTGCCTCCCTACACGCATACACCGCGCCGATGCCTGCTGGATCGTTCCCCGCAAACACCGCCGTCGGCCGATTGTCCACTTGCAGCAGCTTCCGCATCGCTTCTTGCCCGCTCGGAATATCGAAATCGCTCACCGCAACCAGTTCGGGCGCTACCGGTAATCCCGCCGCCTGAAGGGCATCCAAATAGCCGAGATGACGCAGAGTCGAAGGACTCAAATTCCGCCCTTGAATATGCGCAATGCGCTTGTGACCGAGCTCGATCAGGCAATTAGTCGCCAGCCTGCCTACTTCGCGATCATCTGTTCGGACGGAAGGAAAATCACAAGCATCGAAGAATCGATCGACCAGGACGAGCGCGATTCTTCTCTTGCGCAGATCGAGGAACGAGTCCGGCGAGGTTTCCGCCTGTTCCGATGCGACGATCAATCCATCCACCCTGATCCCGATCAATGCGTCGATTTCCGACCGCTCTCTCGCCGGATCCATCCGGGAATGGCAGAGCAAAAGGTTGTAGCCCGCCTCCTCCACCACTTCTTCGATGCCGCCGGTGATCTCCGCGAAGTACGAGTGGCTGATATCCGGAATAATGACACCCACCATCGAAGAACGGTTGGTGACTAAACTTCGCGCCCACCGGTTGGGACGGTAGCCGAGCGTTTGCGCCAAGCGCACCACTTTCTGACGGGTTTTTTCGCTGATCTCCGTGCTGCCAGTCAACGCGCGCGAAACCGTCATCGGCGAAACGCCGGCGCGTTTGGCGATATCGAGAATCGTAACTGCTTTCTTTCGCTGGGTGCTCACTAGTTGAAACCAGTCTAGCTTGACATCTTTCCGTGCGTGTAGCAACATTGTGACATAATTTCGTTAACGTTATCGACAATGAAGAAAACCGCCATCGTCCTTCTCGCCCTTAGCGCGTTCAGCCTCGCCTCGGCACAGACAGTAGTCCCGGACGGTCTGCGTGACAAGCGCCTCCAATGGTGGCGCGAAGCGCGCTTCGGAATGTTCATCCACTGGGGGCTCTACTCCGTTCCCGCGGGCGAGTGGAAGGGCCAACCCGTACCCGGCTTGGGCGAGTGGATCATGAATCACGCCCGAATTCCCGTGGCCGAATACGAGCAACTCGCCGGCCAGTTTAATCCAGTGAAATTCAACGCGGACGAGTGGGTGGCAGTCGCCAAGAACGCCGGAGCGAAATACATCGCCATCACCTCAAAGCATCACGACGGCTTTGCCATGTATGGTTCCAAAGTCAGCCGCTACAATGTCGTCGATGCGACCCCGTTTCATCGCGATCCCATGAAGGAACTGGCCGCCGCCTGCCACAGAGCCGGGATCAAGCTCTGCTTCTACTACTCGCAGACGCAGGATTGGCACGAGCCCGACGGCAACGGCAACACCTGGGACTGGCCCGATGAGAGCAAGAAGAACTTCACGAAGTATCTGGAAGAAAAAGTAAAGCCGCAGGTGCGCGAGCTTCTGACCAATTACGGACCGATCGGTCTCATCTGGTTCGACACGCCGAGAACCATCACCAAGGAGCAGAGCGCCGAGCTTGTAAACCTGGTGCACGAACTGCAGCCGATGTGCCTGGTGAGTGGACGCGTCGGCCATGGACTCGGCGATTACGATTCGGCGGGCGACAACCAGATCAGCGTCGGAGTAGTGAGGCGCGACTGGGAAACACCAGTCACGATGAACGACACTTGGGGTTTCAAGAAAGACGACCATAATTGGAAATCCACCGCGGTGCTCATCCGCCAGTTGGTGCAGATCGCCAGCCGCGGCGGGAATTATCTGTTGAACGTCGGCCCCACATCAGAAGGCGTTATTCCGCAACCGAGCGTGGAGCGTCTGGCCGAGGTTGGGCAATGGCTGAAGGTCAACAGCGAAGCGATTAACGGCACCGCGCCCAGTCCGTATCCGTACGAACTGTCATGGGGACTCATCACAACGCGGCCGGGCAAGCTGTACCTGCACGTTTTCGAATGGCCGCGAAAAGAACTCGTGCTCTACGGCCTCAAGAGCAAAGTCCGGAAAGCCTATCTGCTGGCAAATAACACACCGTTGAAGATCACCCAGCAGGAGGACAAATCAATTGGCCATCACTCGCTTAAGATCGAACTCCCGGATGGTTCTCCGGATAAGAACGATTCCATTGTCGTGCTCGAAACCGCCGGCGGAGTCGACGCGGACACCACGTTGTTGCAGCAACCTGATGGCTCGGTCAGTCTCGATGCGTACCTCGCCGAGATCCACAAGGCGCCCGCAGGATCGCACGTCCAACTCGATAGCCGTGGCGTCGCCGAACTGGTTCAACAAAGATGAATGGATGAGCTGGGATTTCAAGACCAACCGCCGTGGCGCATTCGACGTTGTGCTGCTCACCTCCGAACAGAAATATGGAAAGGGCTGGGAGGGCGGTCACCATGTCGCGATCGATGTAGCGGACCAGAACATGAAAGCGCCGGTCGAAAATAACGGCACGCAAGAGAACCCCACAAATCCATACTGGAAATATGTAGTCTCAAAGATGGGACGCATTCAGCTCGACAAGCCGGGCAAGTTCACGCTCTCGCTGAGACCCGAAAACATCGAATCTCAGAAAAAGCTCGGACTGACATTGGTTTCGGTAAAGCTGGTCCCCGCCCCATGAGGTCGAGACGTCAATTCATCGCTCAAGCAGGCGCGATGGCCGCCCTTGCGCAACATGCGCATGCGGCGTCCGGCTTAGACATCGCCAACGCTCCTTCGAAGGTCGTCTCCACTGACCCAACTGGCAACATCAAGCTGACACGCGAGTGGAGGGGCGATCTCTGCCAGCTCGAAGGTCACCAACAATGGCGAACATCCCGTGCGAATCAAGGAAGTCGTGTTGTTCGCCATCACACATACACTTCCCGCGGATACGCGGCTCTACGGCGAAAGCTTCCAGATGTTATCGCAGACCGTCGGCACCTTGGGTAAGCCCGTCGATCTCGGTTATTCGGAGCCGAAGCACTACAAAATCCCGCAACCCGAAGGCGTCACTTCGATATTCGGTCTCCTGACCCTCGGACTGCCGGACAACAACAATCTGGTACTCGCCTTCACTTCCTGCAAACGGTTCGCCGGCCGTTTCTACGTGCGCGAGAACTCGATCGATGTCGTCGTCGATACCGAGGGTCTGGAACTCGGTCCGGGACAAACGTGGAACCTCGAAGAATTCCAATTTACGCGCGGCGAGAATCGATCTGCGCTCCTCACCGGGCTCGCCGATCGCATCAACCAGAATCATCCGCCGCGAAAGTTTCCCAAGCCGCCCACCGGCTGGTGCTCCTGGTATTGCTTCGGGCCGCGCGTCACCGCACAAAATGTGGAAGAGAACCTCGATTTCATTGCCAAGAACATCCCGGCGCTAAAATACGTGCAGATCGACGACGGCTACCAGCCCGCAATGGGCGATTGGCTCGAGACCGGCAAGGCTTTCGGCGGTGACGTCATCGGCGTGCTGAAACAGATTCGCCAGCGCGGCTTCGAACCCGCCATCTGGGTCGCTCCGTTCATTGCCGAGCGTGATTCCCACCTCTTCCAACAACACCCGGACTGGTTCATCCAAGATGCCGCCGGCCAGCCTCTCTCAGCCGACAAAGTGACATTCCAGGGATGGCGTCATGGCCCGTGGTTTGCGCTCGACGGAACCCATCCGGAAGTTCAGAAACATTTCGTGAGCCTCTTCCACACGATGCGCCACGACTGGGGCTGCACATATTTCAAATTGGACGCCAACTTCTGGGGCGCGATGCACGGGGGCCGTTTCCACGATGCAAAGGCAACGCGCATCGAAGCCTACCGCCGGGGCATGGAGGCGATTCTCCGAGGCGCGGGCGACAGCTTCATCCTCGGCTGCAACCATCCGATCTGGGCCTCGTTCGGTCTGATCGATGGCTCCCGCAGTTCAGGGGACATCAAGCGCACATGGCCGGTCTTTGAAAAATGCGCGCGTCAAAATCTGAGCCGCAATTGGCAGGATGGCCGCTTATGGTGGAACGACCCGGATGCGGTCACGCTCTCCGGCGATCTGCCGGACAACGAGTTTCTCTTCCACGCGGCCTCCGTCTACGCCTCGGGCGGCATGGTGCTCTCCGGTGACGATCTAACCAAATTGCCCGCCGACCGATTGGCGCGTCTGCGAAAGCTCCTCCCGCCGGCAGGTGTGCCTGCGGAGTTCGAGGATGATTCTCTGCGAGCTGGAATCGTAAAACTCCCGGGCCGTTCCGTGGCCTGTCTCTTCAACTGGAGTGAACAGGCGCAGACAATTTCCTTCCACCTGAAAAAGTCCAACCACATTACGGATTATTGGACAGGCGAAGACTTGGGCCATCACAGCGGGGCATTCACGCTCAAAGACCTGCCACCACACTCCGCCCGGCTATTAGTCTGTGCCTGATTACAGGCGCGCTAACTTCGCATCGGTAAGCAAAGCCGACATCGATTGCTTCAACGCTTCGCTCGTCGACCTCGAGCACTTCCATCCCAACCCTTGAATCCGGTCGGTGTTCAATCGCACGATCGGAACGTCGCCCTTCCAGCCGCGGTTACCTCCGCTGTACACGAACTTCACCTGCGCTGGATCGAGACCGGCCACCTCAGCCGCCAGCCGGCCAATCTCACGTGACCGTGATGTAGTCTCCGGTCGCGACGTTGTATACGTTGAAGGGCGTATCCGCAGCCCGATGTGCCGTGAGAACCGCATTCATCACGTCTTGCACATGGATGTACGACTTACTCTGAGTTCCGTCGCCGAGGATCTTGAGTTCCCGTGGATTTGTCAGCAACTGCCGGACAAAATCGAATCCCACTCCATGCGTCTGGCGGGGTCCCACCACATTACCAAAGCGAAACGCGCGAGCAGTCATTCCGAACATATAACAATACGAGCAAATCAACATTTCACCGGCAAGTTTACTCGCGCCGTATGTGGAGATGGGTAGCATCGGGGAATAGTTCTCGCCCGCTTCTACCGTGCCGATGTCGCCATAGACGCCGCTTCCGGATGCGTAAAGCAAACGGGGAACGCCCGCGATACGCATCGCTTCAACCACCTGCGAAGTCAGAAATGTGCCCTCGCGAAAATCGATATCCGGCTCGGTCGCCGCCTTCGCAATGTCGGGATTGGACGCCAGGTGGATCACAACATCATGCCCTGCGATGGCCGACGTCAACGCGCCGAGATCCTTCACGTCGCCGCGCACCACTCGCAATCTCGCGTCGTTCTTGTGGTGCTCGTAATGCCACTCGCGGCCCGACGAAAAATTATCGTAAAGCGTCACGCCGGCCGTAGTGTTATCGCACAACAACCGGTCCGTGAAATGGCTCCCGATGAATCCCGCTCCACCAACGATGAAATATCGCGACGAACTCATTTGTGAATTCCCCCTTCTTCTCTGTTCTTTTCCTGGCCGCCCAGCACGATCTGGACCGGAATAGCCGATACATCCGGCATCGGCGGATACGGCGCTAGTCTGTAGGGTCTTCGGTCGGGATACGCCATCCACGCTCGCCGGTTAGGGTAATACCGAAGCAATTCCAGGTTTCCCGCCGGGCCCATGTCCTGGGCCCAAATGATCCGCGAACCGTCAATGTCTGCAGCGTTGTACACCCATTCGCGAGGATAAAATTCTTGCCGCTGATAGTTCACAAAAACGACATGCGATCCTGGCACGGACAACAGTTCCCGAGTCGCCGTCACTCTCGCCATACCCTCATCCGGAGTGCAACAGGAAGACAGATAATTGCCCCCAGTCTTTACGGGGATGTGTGCCGCCCGAGCAATCACATGGGCAATGCCAGTAGCTACAACGATCACCATGACGATGCGCGAGAGCTGCAATCCAAGTTGATCCGTTTTGCGCCTGCACACGCGCAGATGCCGGATGCACTGGACCAACAACGCGAAGATGCAACCCGTAACCGGCGCCATATAATGCGGGAACCCGGCTTCCAAAGCCATCACGGCCAGCATCGTAACCGTCAGGATAGCCGGCAGCATCATCATACGGTCGCTGAATGCACGGCGAAGAAACACCAGCGGGACTGTCAGAGCGGGCCCTACGAAGAAACGCCACAGTATCTGCATGTGCAGAGTGAAGTATTCGATCTGTGCCCAAAGAGAATTTTTCTCTCTCAGAACGCGGGATTCGAATTCGTAATAAAGACGCATCTGCGGATGGCGGAACGTTATCGCCGCTGGATGGAACCACGGCAGCGTTAACGGCCAGCCATAGGTCTCGCGATTCACGGAATACGGAATTTTCAAAGGGTTGCCGGTCACTTTGAAGTTGAAATAGGCCATACCGGCGCCCATCGCCAGCAGCGCCAGAGTGCCCGGGACAATCAGCCGCCCGATGATCGGAATCCATGTAATACGGGCGTTCTTGAACAGACGCCACGCCAGCACGCCACCGAGAAGAACGCAAAAAATCAAGCCTTCGAACGGGCGCGAATTCGCCATCAACGCCACGCCCAAAACCAGCAGCAGAGCGTGCCTGATTGTGGGCCGCTTTTCGAGATTCACGCACGCTCCCAGCGCCAACGCTCCACCGATAGCCGCAACGCATCCGCCCCAGTAGCTATTCACCCAGTAGCTGGTAATTCCGATGCGCACCGCACAGATCACTCCGCCAAGAAGCGCCCATCGCGCCGGTAGCATCTGCTGCAACATCCATACCACCGCGCCACACATGAGGCCCATCGAAAGTAGCAGGCCAATCCACGGATTTCCAAGAACCTGTCCGAGTGCCAGCACCATTCCCTGCGCCGGCAAGTACTGCGAGCTATAGGTCGGCTGCTGAATGATATGAATGGACTCAAAGTGAGTCCACATCGGGTGAGGAGGATTCGTCAGGCGTCCGTGCGCGAATGTGTCGCCGGCCAACAAAAAGCTGAATTCATCCGCGATGGCGGGCGCGGGAATCGGGTAAATCGGGAGCAGCAGCACCCGGACTGCAATGGGTACAACCGTCGCCAGAACAACTACAAGCCCACGCCTGCCGGCAAATTGCGACAGCCTGCTTTCGATAGTATGGAAACCTTTCCAACTGGTAAAAAACGTCCGGCGGCGGTACAGGATTCCTAGCAGAACCCATTCGAGTGGATTCAGGTCGAATGCCAACACGATGACCACGAATGCAATTTGAAATGCAATCAGATCGATCATGAAATGGAAGAGCGGTCAGACCGGACGAAGTTTTCGCGCGGCCGTGCCAAAAAAACGCAGCGGAACTAACCGGAAGATTCTCTTAAATGTCCACACGGTGGACGACCACTTCTGCAAAGTACTGTCGCCGATGCGGTCATTGTAGCGAATGTACACCTGTTCCACCCGATATCCCAAGAGCGAGGGTTTGAGCAACAATTCCACCGGCAAAGCCGGCCCGTTCGGATCGAATTCGACATCCTTCAGCATCGCCTTGCTGTACGCTCTCATTCCCGAATGCAGGTCCGAAGCACGTATGCCCAGCACCATCCACGCAGTGATCGCAAAGGCCCGGTTGGCCAGGAAATTTGACCACGGCATTGACTGAGGTTTCGTTTTAAGACGCGAACCGTCCACCAAATCGCATTTTCCGGACAGCACCCTGTCGGCGAAAGGCAGAATTTCAGACGTTGGATAAGTGTCGTCGCAGTCCAGCGTCACCACCACTTTCCCTCTCGCCTCGCCAAGGGCCCGTCCCATCGCCCGCCCATAACCCTCAGGCGGAAACTGGCGTACTACACGAGCGCCCTTGCTTTGAGCGATATCGGGCGTGGCGTCACGGCTGCTGTCGATCAGCAGGATTTCCACATCCCGTCCCCTTACCGCTTGTTGAATTTCTTCGATTACCTTCCCAACGGCCTTTTCCTCGTTGAGAGTAATCATCGCTACTGTAATCTCGGGCATGCTGTCCTTATTCCCTCACCGCCGCCAATTCGCCCTGGCGCTCCAACTCAGGTGCCGTTTCTTCATTGACCCGCGCCGCCACTTTCAGCGCCCGTTCAATGCACGTGTCCATATTGATGTACTCAAATTCCGCCACACGCCCGCACAACGCAATGCCAATTCCCTCGAAGTAGGCCTTCGCCTTGTCCAGAAATTTCCGATACGTAAAGTCCTGCACCACGTAGCCGTACTTCGTCCGAATTACTTTGGTGTAGCAAATGTCTTTGGGGTCCACCAAATTCATCTTTTGCAGGCCCGCGATAACCTTGGCCAGCACTTCGCTGTCCTCGAGATCCCAGACGCCATCGCCCTCATTCGCCGTGATTTCGGCTTCGATGATCGATTTTCCGGGCGGCGCGTTGTGGGGACTAAACTGCGCCGGAAACGACAACCGGTGGAACAGAAATTCCGGATCAGGCACGTAGATCGCCGTGTAGTCCGGCAAATTCGTCGTGTTCAATCCAATGGCAATGGTGAACAGAGAATTGTAGCGAAGATGGGCCACGCAGTCTTTAATCTCATCAGGCACGCCGGCAACAAGATACGCCATCTCGTGTATCGGAATGGTCGCCACCAGCCGCTCGTAGCTGCGCTCTTCCTTTCCGTTGCTTACTTTCCACAAGCCGTCTTCACGCCGGACACTCTTAATCGTAAAGTTGGTCGTAATATTAGCGACCCGCTTTTCCATCGCCGCCGGCAGGCATTCGATTCCGCCGTGCCGAGGATAGCTGAAATAAAGCTGATGAGTGTAGCCCTCGGTTTCGACGCCAACCGCGGCTTTCATGACGTCGGCGACTGCCGGCTTGGGAACTCGCCCTTCCACCCAATCCAAACTCATATCGCCGGCCGGCACATTCCAGATTTTCTCGTTGTACGGCAGCAGGTACTTCTCGGTCAGACCCTTGCCGAACGTGTAATACATCCACTCCTTGAAATTGGTCGGCTTCGGGTAGTCGTTATTGATGTAGTGATAAAGGCATTCAAACCGGTCTTGCGGTTCCAGATCGTAGAGCCCGTTTTCAAACGGGTATTTTACATACCGGCCTTTAAAATAGATCTTGTTGCTGCGGCGCGCGCGATGCACATTGTCGCCCAACAGTGAAATCATGAAATCGAGCGTCTGCTGATTGCGCGAAAACATGATGTGAGGACCGCCCGCGTCGTACGTGAAACCCTCTTCTATAACGCTCTGGCAATGGCCGCCCGATCGGGAGTCGCTCTCCAACACCTCGCACGGCTGCCGCAGATGCGCGGCAACGGTCAAACCGGCCAGTCCACCACCTAAAACTCCAATTTGCATAAGGGATTCACAGATCTCGCGTGCCAATTATGTCATCGGCCAAAGGAACGTAGTTCTTTAGGTGTCTTAGATCCGGCCGTCCGTTAGAACGAAATCTCGAAGCGTCAACTAAGATTACTCCCTTAGTGGGTTTATGCGTGTGCAGTGTAAAGGGCTATCCTCATTCGGTCGAAGTAACTAGAGGCGAATCCAACTAAATGTCTGTGTCTCTCAACGACCTTGCTGATACCAAGGCACTTAGCGGCGAGATGCGGCCCCGCAAACAATTCGTACTGCTTTCCGCCGCGCTATTTCTGGCGCTCGCAGCCACCGTCGTCCCCCGGCTGATTTCAGACGCTCAGACCAAGGTGGCCGCACTACCTTTCAGTCTGAAGGTGAAAGGCCTCGAAAACGACGCAGCCGGCCGCATCAATATCACCTATACATCGCCCATTCCGGACCTCGGCCAACGCGCGAACGCCAGTGAGCAGATGGCGGTCCCGATCCGCGGGACATTTGAGTGGGTGCTGTCGGGCGCGTGGATAAAGGCCATCCAACTGACTGCCTCTGAAGACATCCTGGCAAAAATCACGGAAGTGGACGTAGTCATTGGAGATCAGCAGATCACCCACGGACCGGCCGAATTCCGCAAATGGAAGCGCCTTCCCGGCCTCTGCTACGCAATCAATGATCGTAGCCACGGTTGCGTCACGGCAGAAATGCCACCACCCCCGAAATTGTACTGGCCCGTAGGGCAAGCGCCCATCATCAACTGGCCGAAGACCAGTTCCCTCATGGCGGCCATCGTGATTCCGAAGCTCCTCTTCTTTCTGTTCGCGCTGCTTTCCGCATGGATATTCTGGCGCGCAATGGCTTACCCCCAATTCCGTGAATTCCAGGCGAAAGCCTTAGGAAAATTCCCACTCCGCCGCTCCGACACTCCCTCCGGGCCGTGGTTGGCCGCCGGATTCATCGTGCTTCTTGCCACGCTTGGAATTTATTTTCGCTACGGTTCAAACACGTTCACCCAGGACGACAATCTCGGGCAGTTTCTTCCGGTCGTTCAATTGTCAAGCAAGGCGCTGTTTGCCGGCCACTTTCCCATGTGGAACCCGCACCAGCAACTCGGGGCTCCGACGACAACAGTAGGAACGTACATGCTGACCTATCCGCCCACCTACCTGTCATGGTGGATCGCCAGCCTAATCGCCGGCAATGAAGACCTCACCATGAACGTCTTCTGCGTGCTACACCTGATCGCCGGATACTTCGTCACCTATTTCTCGCTCCGGCACACAGGAATCAGGCCTTCCCTATCGGTAGCCGGAAGTCTGAGCTTCATCCTCTCCGGCTTCTTATTGATTGCCGGACGATCGCAGTTCACCTTCATTCCACTCGCCGTCTTTGCACCACCCCTGCTGATGTCGCCCTATTACCTGGTGCAATCGGCCACACCCTGGAAGTGGGCGGTCTTCGCGGGCATTGTCATAGGAATTTTCTTTCACGCCGGTCACGCACAGATGTGGGCGTACGGAGTGATGTTCTTCGCACTGGAAATTCTACTATTTTGGCTAGGTGGAAAGCTGTCATGGCAACGTGCACTGTGGAGCATCCCGGCGCTCTGCTTCGGATTCGCCATCGCGGCCCCGCTCTTCCTGCTTCAGTTCGCCGAAACGCACGACATGTTTCGCAACGTCGATGCCGGAGTCGGTCTCGAAGTGTGGCCCACTCTCATCCCTCTAGGTCCCCATTGGTGGAGCACGCAATTGAACGGGGCGCCACCCGGAGCGCAGATCTTCTACGCAGGCACGCTCTTCGCATTAACCGTGTTCATTGGCCTGTGGATACTGACTATGACGTTAGGTCTATATCGGACAACGTGGAAGCAGTTCCGGGAGCTAATCGGGTCGAATGTCTTCCTGATCACCGCCGGTATCGCTCTACTTCTGGCGCTCGGCCACGACGGCCTTCTCTGGACCCTCCAATCCCAACTCCCCGTATTCGACAAATTCCGCTGGCCAATGAAGTACACCGGCTATCTCGTGCCGCTCATGGCAGTAGCCGGAGGATTCATCCTGGAGCGGACGCTCCAAACTCGCGCCCACAAGATTGAGATCGGCATCCTGGCCGGCGTCTCCGCGCTTCTAATGCTGCATTGCGCCCTGATTCAGGGCTCCTGGTACGACTATGGAGTGCGTCCTTATCCGACACTGCCCCCGGAAATGTCGAAGCTCGTCAGCGGAGGCGAGGACAATCCACCGGCACGCGTCCTTACTTCGTTGATATCCATGAGAAGGAATCCCAGTGGCGCGTTCTTCAACAGTCTCGCAGTGAATTTCGCCACGAAAGCCGGAGCTTATGCGGCCGGCGGCTACGATGTATTCGTCGAGAATTCCCCGGAATACCTCCAAGTGCTCGACCGGTTCAGCCAGTCGCCGCTCGAAGCGGCCAGAGCTTACGGAGTCCGCTGGATCATCCGGTCAAGCGTTCTGGAGCGTCCCGAACTGGCCGTGAATCGCACGCTAGACCACGTGGAGATGCCCTCGCTCTCGGAACGCCGCGTCCTACTCGAAAACGCAGAATCCGGAGTTCCCGTTTTCACGTCCCCTGACCTATCGGTCTACCAGTTGAAGGACACCAGTCCATACGCATTTACAACCGCTTCACCCAGCCAGGCTCTACCGGTTCGCTTCGATGCCGCCGGCGCCGACATCGACGTCTCCAGCGTTCCACCAGGAACAACGGTGATCACCAACGTACTATGGCGAAGCTGGCTAAAGGCTCGCACCTCCGGCGCGACAATACCGACCAAGCCCGACAACTGGGGCCGGGTCTCCGTCACACTGCCGGCCACCGCGCAAACCCTCCGAATCACATATTCGCCCCCCTGGGGAAAGACATGCCTCGTGGGCTTAGCATGCGCGATTCTAGCGCTCCTGTCCGGCCTCCTGCTACACCGATTCGAACCCAAAGTGAACCCTCAATGGCAGAGCTAGTCCGGAAGCTATCCGTCGCCGCGCCGGCCTACAACGAAGCCGCCGGCATCGAACCCATCGTTCAGCACTGGGCAGAATACCTCCGCGCCACACCAGGAATCGAACAGTTCGAAATCATCGTCTGCAACGACGGTAGCCGCGATAACACCGGCGCAATCCTCGACCAACTTGCGGAAAGCAATCCCGAACTTCATCCCGTCCACCACGCAAAGAACGCAGGGGCCGCCGCGGCATTCGCGACAGCAATCCGAAAGACAACGGGCGACTGGATCCTGCTAATCGATTCCGACGGACAATTCCCCATCGAAAATCTCCCCCGAATGCTCGAATCACTGACGCCCGGCATCGCCGCAGTGGTCGGAGTCAGGACGCGAAAGGAAGATTCCATGTTCATGCGGGCCGGCTCATGGCTCAGCGGAACCCTGTGCAACTGGTTTCACCACGCACACTGCCGCGATTTCAACAGTGTTTTCAAACTCGTCCGAGGCGACCTTCTTCGCTCGCTCTGCCTCGAGGCCACGGGACTGAATTCCTCCGGAGAGGTCACCTCCAAACTTCTCGAACGCGGCGTTCAACTGGCCGAAGCCGAAATCCTCCACCGGAAACGCGAGAGCGGAGTCAGCACCGCCAAAACTTTCCGCGCCGCGGCCCATCGCCTGCTATTCGTCTTTTATGTAGGCGTCCGCCAGTTCCTGTTCCGAATGCAAGTGCTGCAGAGGATGCCACCATCCCCGTGATCGCACCCAGCTCGCAAACGAAAGTCGCCCTGTTTTGCGGAGGCAGGGGAAGCAGCACCATAATTCGCGAATTCATCCGCTGGCCGCAGGTGAAGCTAAGTCTCCTGGTCAACGCCTATGACGATGGCCTCTCCACCGGCGAACTTCGCCGCTTCGTGCCCAACATGCTCGGACCGTCGGACTTTCGCAAGAATCTCGCCAGCCTCTTGAACCTGTATTCCAGCGAGCAGTACACACTACAGCGAATTCTCGAATACCGGCTGCCAAAAGATTTCACCGCCGCCGGCATCGCCGCCCTCGAAAAGATGGAGTTCCAGGGAGACCTGAAGTCGCTATTCGAAAGTCTAAGCGCCGGCCTGAATGAAAAACTCCGCGGTTTCCTCGACGAGTTTTTCCGTCACTACCGAATCACCAACCGCCACTTGGAATTCGCCGATTGCTCGGTAGGCAATCTGATCTTCGCCGGAGCCTATCTCTCGTCAAATCACGACTTCAACGCGTCCGTCCGGGCGCTGGTAGGAACATTCGGCTCCGAGGGAGAGTTGATCAACGTCAGCCAGGGCGAACCCTGCACACTGGTGGCGCTGAAGCACGACGGGCAGCTGTTGGTAAGCGAGTCACAGATCGTAGGGCCGCAGAGCGACGTCCCGATCCTCGACATCTTTTTCATGCCCGCGATGCTCTCGCGCGATCAAATGGCAATGCTTGACGCAGCGCCGGCACTCGAGCAAAAGCGTCAGCTTCTCAAAAGCTGGGAAGCGGAAGTACGGCTCTCCCCAGAAGCCGCCAGGGCCCTCGACGAATCCGATCTCATCGTTTATGGCCCGGGTACCCAGTTTTCATCCCTGTTCCCCAGCTACCGCATCGCCGGACTAGCCGATTGCATTCGCCGCAGCCGGGCCACCGCCAAAGTGCTGGTGGGCAACCTGGAAAGCGACCACGACATCCAATCGATGAGCCTCACCGGCATCCTCGACAAGGCCCTGGAAATGTTCGGCGACCCGCGAAATGAGACAAAGCTGATCACTCACGCGCTTTACAACGGGCCGAGTGCCCATCGTACAGGCGGCATCAAGCTCACCGGGGATCCATCCGTGAACGGGTCATACAAGAACATCGCCATCATCAACGGCGACTTTCAGAATCCCGCCAAACCCTCGGTTCACAGCGGCTACATGGTGGTGAAGCAGGTCTTCGAGGTGCAGGAAGCGCGAAGCGAACTGGCCGCTCTCGATTCGCTCGACATCTACGTCGATCTCCTCGACCGCTCGCAAGCTACCGAATCGATTTTGCAGGAGTTCCTCAAGCTTCCCTGGCAGGATCGCTTTGAAAAGGTGCGCCTCCGTCTGAACCGTTACAAGCCCGCCGAAGTTAAACTACCACCCCAAATGACAGTGGAGAGTACGCAGTTCGAAGGCCTCTTCTCCGAAATCGACGTGCTCGACGACTGGTTGAAGAACTCCAACGCGCGATATCTGCTCACGCTGACAGGAGACGGCGAATACCGGCTCCGCGATGTCTTCGTAGGCCTAGACGTGTCAAAGTCCGGATTATTCGGAGCGGTGTACGGCTCTCGAACGCAGAGCCGGCGCCAATTCCATTCCGCATTACAATCGGCTTACGGCGAGAGCCGCCTGTTGTACTGGTTTAGCTGGATGGGCGCGTTTCTGTTTTCCTCGATCTTCGCACTCCGGTTCCAATTGATCTTCTCCGATCCACTCACCGGCTTCCGCATCTACCGCCGCAGCCGCCTCACTAACGAATTCCTCGAAGCGCTGGCCAAAAATCGTCCCCGAACGGCATCCGAGGTCACGCGCCTTCTCATCCGCTCAAACGTCGAAGTCGCCGAGATCCCCGTCTGTTACCGGACCTTCGCCGGGTTCACCAAGGCATCCTGGCGCGTGGGCCGGGCGTTGCGAAATCTCAGGGGAGCGATATTTTGAGCCTTCTGTCCGCGAAAAAAGCGTTTCTCTTCGATCTCGATGGAACGCTAGTCGATTCCAGTCCGCTGCATGAGCGGGCCTACCTCGAAACCATCCAGGCCAACGGACTCAACGTGCCCTTCCGTTATGAAAACGCCAAAGGCCGGTCGACGCAAGATTACCTCGCCATGATTCTGGCGCCGGAAGACCTACCCCGACTACAAGCGCTAGCCGCCGAAAAGCAGGCACGATACCGCGACTTGATCGCAAATCTTCAGCCGCTACCGGGCGCGGAGCGCATACTTGCGTTCCTAAAATCCGAAGGCAAACGGCTATACGTGGTCACCGGAGGATCGCGCCGTTCCTCAAATCACGCGCTCCAGGCCATGGGTCTGGCCGATTATTTTGAAGGCATGACCGCCGCGGATGACGTCGCGCGAAGCAAACCAGAGCCCGATCCATACCTGCACGCCCTCTACAGCATCGGCCTCCCAGCATCGGAAGCGATAGCCATTGAAGATGCGGAAAATGGAGTATTGTCGTGCCAAGCCGCCAACCTGGACGTCATTCTGGTGAACAACGAAGAAGCCGGCCACCGCATCCGCCCATACTTTTCGGATCTCGATTCTCTCCTGGAGGCATTGCGATGCGGAACCTCTGCGCAATAATCCCAGCCGCCGGACGAGGCACACGTCTAGGTCTCGACCGCCCGAAAATCCTCGCAGCGATCTCGGACGAGCACACCATCTGGTCCATTCTGCGAGGCAAGCTCCTTCCACTGGCCGATCACATTCAAGTAGTTCTGTCTCCTCCGGTAGTCGCCGTCTTCCAAGAGACCCTGCAATCGGATCCCGACCGCGAACGGATTTCGATTGTCGTCCAACCCGAGCCAACCGGAATGGGAAGCGCTATCTTCCAAGGCGAGGAGTTCTGGAAGGATTTCGAAGACATTCTGATCGTTTGGGGCGACCAGGTCAATCTTTCGGAGCGCACGCTAAGCGAAACCGTCGCGCTTCACCGCCGACACGACGGTCCACGTTGCACGATGCCTGTAGTCGAACTGCCGGCAGCCATACGTTCAATACGATTTTGACGATCAAGGCAAGCTCTGGAGAATTCGCCAGACTCGCGAAGGCGATCAGGTAGACGCTCGCGGTTTCAGCGATACCGGCGCGTTCTGTCTCAGCGTAAAAGGCTTACAAGCTCCGTGGCACGGCTATTGTGCGAGCGCCCAAAGAGGAAAGGCGACATCGGAAATCAATTTCCTACCATTTCTGACATACCTCTCCAAATCGGGCTGGCAGTTCCATCGAATGGAGATTGCCGACGCCGGAGAGGCCCGAGGAGTCAACACGCCAGACGACCTCGAATTTGCAAGGCAGCGAACTACTGAGTCGGCCCACCACCCTCGGCCTGCTGGCGCTTAAGCGTAATAATACGTGCGTCCTCCGCGGCCTGCGTAGCCTCGCGAGCAGTCATCACCACCTGTCGGCTAGTCATTTTCTGCGTCTGGTAGTTCTGAGCCTGACGATAAAGTCCTTCAGCTTTGGCGTAAGTATCGGCCGCGTATCGATCCGCGCCAATATACTTAGCGTTTTGCAATGCATTCTGAGCCTGGTACAGGGCCGAAAGCGATTCGTACTCATCCATTGACACCATCGGACGGCCTTCGTTGGCCGGACGCGACGACTTGTCAAACGTATACGCATTGCGCGGCATCAGTTCGTACTTCACGTTCACTTGCTGCACGCTACCGACGGTCTCCGGACGCAAGACATTCTCCATCACGACGACATCGCTCGGTACAGTGACTGAGAAATACGGTTCGGCGGTCACAAGCAAGGCAAAGGCTTGCAGATCCGTCGTCACCGCCAATTTCCCCTTATTCGCATGGTTCGGAATCAGTTCGCCCAGATTTACCGGACGCCCTTCGGGCGAAATCGCCCAAAGAACGTAAGTCAGGTACTGAGCTCCGAAAAGCGAAGGCTCCTGCATATGGCTGAAGTCGGCCATAATTTCCACAGCTCCACGCTTGCTCTGCACCGTGGCTTCCCCACGGCCATCCGGCAACAAGACCGTCCCCTTGAATCCAATTTTCGTCGGATCGGACCGATGCCCATAGTTGATGGCATCTATCGTTCGTGAAACGACGGTGATGCGATAAAGCGGCTGGCCGCTATTCTGCGCGCGGAGTCCAAAAGTCCCAACTAACAAAACTGCGAGTGTACAAATTGCTCTCATGGCCATACCTCCAACTCGATTTCTTAAGCACGCGATTTGCCGAACATGGTTTTCAATCAGTTAGGTGGAATCTCAACCGATCAAACTTGCCGGAGGAGGAAGGATTTACCTCCTCTGCAATGGATTTAATGACTTTCTGGCGTTCGGTGAGGAACCTTCGCATATACCGTTCGAGAAAAAGCCGGTCCGCCGCGCGCCCGAGCCAACCCATGGGCGACGTGTAGTCGAATACGTCGGTCATAGTAGTCAATCCGTCCAGACACGAGAACAAATGATCGTGATCGAATCGATGAAACGCTCCCCGAACCTGCGAATCCCGAAAAGATCGCGGGCGATCATACGCCGTAATCCTGCTGGTCAACCGCTGCCGGACACCGAAATGAGTCGCCTCCCAAGTGACTTCCTGCCCTAATTCCATCAGTCCGTGGGTGACCCCTCCCACTGCTCGCTCGTTCGTCCCCGCAGTCGACCGCACATGTACATCCACATCCCGCGCCAAATCGAAGCAGCGCTCGATGGGAGCCCGGATCGCGGTCGTAACCACAACAATCGGCATATCAATAGCCTAAATCGGGAGATTGTTAAGATCCCCGTACGCCCACCGTCATCCCATTGAACGAAAAGGAGGTCCACCCTGCTAGCCTTAGTGGAAAGCCAAACGCTTCCGCCCCCTATGGGTGAGCTCGAACAAATCTTTAACGAACATCGGACCCGGGTCTTCCGCGCTGCCTATCGCATCACCGGCAATGCCACCGACGCCGAAGACGTTCTGCAGACCGTCTTTCTCCGTCTGGCGCGCCGCGATGATCCAGGGGCCGTCTCCAATCTTGAGAGCTACCTCTACCGCGCCGCCATCAATGCCGCCCTCGATCTTTTGCGCTCACGCAAAGTTGCCAATCGAGTCGCCTTGGATGAAGTCGCCCCAACGCTAGCCGACGAATCCTCTTTTCTGCCCGGCGCCGCCCGTTCCGCCGAACTCCGCCAGTGGCTGCGCCAGGCGATCGCTAAACTCAGCCCGCGGCACGCCGAAATGTTTCTCCTTCGATACATAGAAGGCTTCGACAACCGCGAAATAGCCGCGATGCTCAACACATCCCAAGCGGTAATCGCGGTAACCTTACATCGCGTGCGCGGGCAACTCAAGAAGGATTTTCGGACATTCGACAAGAGGATAAACTAATGGACACTCGGGAAAATGCCAAACAGATTCTCGACGAGGCGATCGACGCAGTACGCGAAGATCAGCCCGAAAAACGGACCCTCGACGCGGCTAGCGCCCGTGCCTGGAACCGTATCGCGCAAGAGTTAAAGCTTCCAAACGCCGCTGACCCTGATTTCAAAATCCGAGGCTGCGCCGACGTAGAAGCGCTGTTACCGGCATACAAAGCGGGCCGGCTCTCCAACGCGCACGCCACCATCATCCGCGATCATCTGGGCGATTGTCTCGATTGCCAGGCAAAAGCCTCGCGCACAGCAAGCGTGCTCCAATGGCGCGAGCAGGCGACAGTCAAACCGAAGGTAGCCTACACTCGCCGCTACGCCGTCGCTGCGGCGCTGTTGGTTGGAATCGGTCTCGGCGCGGTATACTTTCGTGATTCTTTCCTTGCGCCACCCGACGGGTATCGGGCCACATTGACTGACACCGGCGGCGGCCAGGTATTCGCCATCTCCGGCAAGAGTCAGCGGCCGCTCAACGCCGGCGATCAGGTTGTCGAGAAGGAATGGATCAGAACCGGTAGAGGTGCACACGCCATGGTGCGGCTGCGCGATGGTTCCATGGTCGAAGTAAAGGAGCACACCCTGTTTACCGTCGCCATGAATCGGGCGGACACGATCGTCCACCTGGATGGCGGCAACATTATCGTGCAGGCCGCAAAACGGCGTACCGGCCACCTCTATGTCACCGACAACAACTGCCTGGTCGGCGTCACTGGAACCGTATTCTCGGTGTCGGAAGGCATCAAGGGATCGCGCGTGTCGGTGATGGAAGGAGAAGTCCACGTCCAACACGGCAACCGCCAGGATGTACTCCATTCCGGCGATCAGGTTTCGACCGATCCGACGATGACGCCCATCGCCATTCGCGACGACATCGCCTGGAGCCGGAACCTCGATCAACACCTTGCGCTCCTCAAGGATTTTTCCATCGTCAAGCAGCAGCTAGCCGCAATTCAGTTGCCTGGTCTGCGGTATCAGAGCAATTTGGTGAACCTCGTCCCGGAAAACGCTATCTTTTTCGCCGCTATTCCTAACTACGGCCAGGCGCTGGCGGACGCGAACCAGATCCTGCAAACCCGCATCCAGCAAAGCCCCGCACTGCGCCAATGGTGGGAGCAGACAAATGGTGCGCGTGCCGATCAGGCCATCGATCAGGCCATCGAAAAGATCCACACACTTTCACGCTATATCGGCGACGAAGTTGTCGTATTTACGTACCCCACGAGCGACCGCTCCGTCGCCGTGACGGCCATCGCCGAGGTGCGCCAGCAAGGGCTGCGTCAGTTTGTGGATAGCCAGCTCGGCGATAACCAGGTACCACTGCATGGGCAGCCGCAGATTCTGATCACCGATAAACTGGTGGCCATATCCAACGATCCGCAGGCCCTTCGCGACCTTACCACGCGGGCAGTGGACCCGCAAAGCAACGGCTTCTTGAAGACGGATTTCTATCAGCGCATCGCCAAGTCTTACCGGGATGGCGCCGGCCTGCTCTTCACTGCCGACCTGCAACAACTCAAGTCGCGCGTTTCCGGCGGTCCGCCGGCGCAATTATTCCAGCAGGCCGGCATTGATGGTGCGCGGTATCTGGTGTTTGAGCAGAAAGAGATTTCCGGACAGGTTCAGAACACGGCGCTATTAAGCTTCACCGGCGCGCGCCACGGGATGGCTTCCTGGCTGGCGGCTCCTGCACCCATGGGTTCGCTGAATTTCATCAGCTCCAACGCGACGGTGGCTGTCTCCGTCGTGGTGAAGAATCCCACTCAAATGCTGGACGACTTGTTCGGTATGATCCGGACCAAAAATTCGAACTTCGACCAGGAACTGGCCAAGTTTGAATCATCGAGCGGTGTACGGGTGCGCGAGGACATGGCCGCGTCCCTCGGAAGTGACATCACGGTCGCGCTCGACGGACCAGCGCTACCGACGCCATCGTGGAAAATCGCAGCCGAAGTGAACGATCCGGTTCATCTGGAACAATCCATCGAACGGCTGGCCGAAGTTTTCAAAGCCAAGGTCGAGAAGTCGGATCTGCAGGGCACCCCGATGTACACGCTCACGATACCTGGTGCAGGCGTGGAAGCGAACTATGTCTTCGTCGACGGCTACCTCGTCGCCGGAGCCACGCGCGGTCTGCTCAGCCGGACGCTTCGTGAGCGGGACTCGGGCCAAAGCCTCGCCCGGTCGCACCGCTTCGCGAGTCTGCTGCCCACTGATGGCCACGCCAACTTTTCGGCGCTCATCTATCACAATCTGTCGAGGATCGCCGGAGCTCTGGCAACCGCCGGCAGCGCCACCAATATGCTCTCGCCCGATCAACAGAAGGCCTTGCAGGAACTCGCGGACAACGCCAAGCCAACGTTACTCTACGCTTACGGCCAGGAGGATCAGATTCAAGTCGCCGGCAATGGTATGTTCGGCCTGGATGCGTTCCTGAGCGGAGCGGGATTGCAACAATTCTTCAACGTGCAAGCCATGCTGGGAACAAAACACCAGTGACGCACGTAACTGCTAGTTACCAATGCGCCCCGTAATCGAACTCGATCACCTGCAAGTCGACCTCGGCCGTCGAACGATCCTCAAGAGCCTCACGGGATCGCTCAACGGCCGGGCCATCGGCCTTTTAGGACCCAATGGAGCGGGCAAATCGACACTCATCAACGCGCTGCTCGGTTTCCACTCGCCGACGTCCGGCACAGCGCGCATCTTCGGCCGCGACATTCGCACCGACATTCAAAGCCTCCGCCGCATGATCGGCTACATGCCCGAGAACGACTCGTTCATAGCCGACATGAGCGGAGTACGCTTCGTTTGTTACATGGCTGAACTCTCAGGGCTTCCGCCGGAGGCCGCGCTCGAACGCGCGCACGAGGCGTTTTTCTATGTGGGGCTGGGCGAGGCGCGCTATCGCAAAGTCGGCGGCTACTCGCTCGGGATGAAACAGCTCGCGAAGCTTGCCCAAGCGATCGCGCACGGTCCGAAGCTCCTGTTCCTCGACGAACCGACTAACGGCCTCGATCCACCTGCGCGCGCCAGAATGCTGCAGCTCATCCGCGAGATCCGCGACGCCGAGGAGATGCATATCGTCCTTTCTTCCCACCTGCTCCGCGACGTGGAAGAGTGTTGCGATGAAGTAATCATCCTCAAAGACGGACGGATTGCCGGGATCTCGAACCTCGAAGAAGAGCGCCGCACAAACCGCAAGTTTCTCGAGCTCGAGACGGCGGGGGAAACGAGAGCTTTCGCCGAAGCGTTCGAAAAGCTCGGCTGCGATTGCGCCGTCTTCAACAACGGAAAGATGCGCATCATCTTGCCGGAGGGTATCGAGATTCGCCAGCTCTACTCCATCGCCGCCGATCAGAATGTGCAAATCCGCCGCATGAATTACCGCAAAGACTCGCTCGAAGACATCTTCCTGAAAGCGATGGAACCGGTCGGAGGTCAGTCCAATGGCCGTATATAAGAGGCACTACCGGCCGTACGGCGGAGAACTGACGTCGAACTGGACACGCTTCGCGATCATCCCACGATACGCGCTACAGGACATTTTCAAGTCGCGCATCTTCACCGGATTCATGCTGGCTTGCTTCATTCCGTTCCTGGTTGCCGGTACTCTTATCTACTTCATCAACAACCCCATCGCGCGCGGCCTGATCGGGCTGCAAGGCGAATCGCCGTTCAACGTCGACAACAATTTCTTCTTCAACCTGATGAAGTTTCAAGGGCCGCTGGCATTTCTGCTTACCGCCTGGGTCGGTCCTGGGCTCGTCTCGCCCGATCTCAATAACGGCGCGCTGCCGCTCTATCTTTGCCGTCCGTTTTCGCGCGTCGAATATGTGCTCGGGAAGATGTCCGTGCTCTTCTTTCTGCTGTCGCTCATCATGTGGGTGCCCGACCTGACTCTCTTCGGACTGCAGGCCCAACTCGCGGGGCACGGTTGGTTCACCGGCAATCTCCACATCGCGAAGGCCATCTT
Organism: Bryobacteraceae bacterium; assembly: GCA_963770345.1. Taxonomy (GTDB): domain Bacteria; phylum Acidobacteriota; class Terriglobia; order Bryobacterales; family Bryobacteraceae; genus CAVYPH01. The sequence goes on from CAVYPH010000007.1 coordinate 763,020, forward strand.
CCTGGGATCGCTGCTGTGGATTCTGGTGCTGTCGCTGCTCTCGCTCGCGCTCTCCGCCTGGGTGAAATGGAAGCTTGCCGCTAGCGGCCTGATGTTTGCCGTCTTCTTTGTTCTGGCCGGTTTTGGAGAGGCTTTCAACGGCGTGATGCGAACCTATTGGGGACACACGCTGAACCTCGTTTTCCTGGTGAACGAGGTGTGGGCCGATCTGTTCGACGTCCCGGTGCTCATTCGCACCAGCCGGCGCATGATGGAGAACCCGGTCTTTCAAAGCGTGCCCACGGGAATCGCCTGGATGGTGCTCCTCGGCGTGTGCGGCATCTGCCTCCTGCTGCTCAACCGGCGGTTGCGAGCCCGCGAGGTGGTCCGATGATGAACTCGGATCAACTCATCATCTTCGAAAACGTCTCCAAGTTTTACGGCGACGTGCTCGGCGTGAATCGAGTCAACCTGGCCATCGGACCCGGCGTCACTAGCCTCGTCGGTCCCAACGGGTCCGGCAAGACCACGCTGATGAACCTCATGACAGGCCTCATCTTCCCGACCAAGGGCCGCATGCGCGTTCTCGGCCTATCGCCCCAGGATCCGGAGCGCTTCTTCCGCCTGGTCGGCTACTGTACTCAGTTCGATTCCTTCCCGCGCGGCGTCACCGGCCGCGAGTTCATCTACGATTCGCTCCGGCTGTTCGGATTGAATCACGATGATGCCGTGCGCAGGACTCAGGAGTCCATCGATCGCGTCAGCATGAACGAGGCGGCCGATCGAAAGATTGCCGGCTACAGCAAGGGCATGCGGCAACGCATGCGCCTCGCCCAATCCATCAGCCATCATCCGCGAGTCTTGGTGCTCGATGAACCGCTCAACGGACTCGACCCGATGGCGCGCGCCGAATCGATGGCACTGTTCAGCAGCCTTGGCAAGGAAGGCATGCACCTGATTATTTCCAGCCATATCCTCCATGAAGTCGACCGCATTTCCGACCAGGTGCTTCTGCTCAACAGCGGCTACGTCGTCGCCGAGGGCCAGATTCACGGCGTGCGCGACGAAGTGAAGGACCAGCCGATGCAGATCATGGTCCGCTGCTCGAATCCGAACCTGCTGGCGGCGAAACTCTTTGCGCACGACCACATCGTCGAGGCGAAAGTGACGCCGGATAAGAAGGGTCTCTTCGTCCGCACTCGCGATGCCGGGAGCTTTTACACGCTGCTCCACGAGATCGTGCTCGAAGGCTCGCTCGAGCTTGAAGCTGTCGCGCCCGCTGACGACGACGTCAATTCGGTCTATCAATACCTGATCGGGACCGAAGGAGCCAACGTATGAACCCGGTCTGGCGAGCGCAGTTGATCACCATCGTGCGGCTGGAGCTGAAGCGCAACTTCTTCCGGGTTCGGGGGCTCTGGGTCTATCTGCTGGCCTTCGCTCCGACGGTCATCATCGCCTTGCACGCGATCACTTCACACGGGCGGTGCAATCTCGAGGAAGACACCAATATCTTCGCCGGCATCTTCCAACTCTTCACTCTCCGCTTGGCCATTTTCTTTGGCTGCATGGGCATTTTCACCCGCATGTTCCGCGGAGAAATGATGGAGAAGAGCCTGCATTACTACTTCCTCACGCCGGTCCGCCGCGAACTGCTGGTGCTTGGGAAGTACATTGCCGGCGTCATCGCGGCCATCTGCATTTTCGGATCGAGCGTGCTGATCGGCTTCGCTTTTATGAACGGCCACTTCGGCTCCGAAGGCACCAATTTCGTCTTCCATGGACCCGGCCTCGGCCAACTCGGCTCGTATCTGCTGGTCACCGTGCTCGCCTGTATCGGATACGGCGCTCTGTTCCTGCTGATGGGGCTGATGTTCCGGAACCCGATTATTCCCGCAGTGGTCATCCTGCTTTGGGAGTCGGTTGACAATGTGCTGCCGGCCCTGTTGAAGAAGTTCTCGGTGATCTTCTACCTGCTGCCTCTTTGTCCGGTGGAGGTTCCGGTGCAAGGTATGTCGGGTCTCTTCACGGTTGTCGCCGAGCCTCTGCCGTCTTACCTTTCGATTCCTGGACTGGTCTGTGTCGCCGCGTTGCTGCTGGTTTGGGCGTCCAGGAAAATACGCCTTCTCGAAATTAACTACGGCACCGATTGAACCGGCCAGCATCTACTTATGCCTCAGCGCCGCGATCACGTCGTCGGCCGTGATCACGCCTTCGATTCGTCCGTCGTCGTCCACTACCGGGAGCGTGAGCAGGTTGTACTTGTCGAACATTTCGGTGACCCGGTCTTCCGTTTCGTCGACCGGCACTTTGATGAATCCTTCGCCGGCCAAATCTTTCAACGGGGCCGTGGCCGGGGCGATGAACAGCTTCGCCAGTGCTACGGCTCCGGCGAAGCGCTCGTGAGCGTCGACCAGAAAGATTGTATTCAGCGCTTCGAGCAGTTCCTCATTGGCCCGCAACGCCTCCATGGCTTCCTGCACGGTGGCCGTTTCCTTGAGCGCCACGAATTCGGTGTTCATCATCGCGCCGGCGGTATTTTCGCTGTACTCGATCAGCTCGCTGACTTCGCTTTTCGACTCCGGCTCCATCTCTTCGAGGATCTCCTGGGAGCGTTCGTCCTCCAGTTCGGAGAGCGCGTTGGCGGCTTCGTCGGGCGACATCTCTTCGATGATCTCGGCGGCGCGTTCTGAATCGAGAGACTTCGAGGATGCTCGCCTGGACGTCCGGTTCCATTTCGGAAAGCGCTTCGGCGGCGGCTTCGGTGTCCATCGCTTCGATGATGGCCTCGCGCTCTTCGGGTCCGAGATGCTCCACGATGTCGGCCAGATCGGCCGGATGCATGGCCTCGAGCGACTCGTTCCGGATATTCAGCCGCAGCCGGCGCTGCGGGTCAGGCTCGACGATGTTGCAGAACTCCCAACGAATGGAGTTGGGCGGGATCGGCCCTTGCAGCCGCCGCACCACGCGAGGCGGCAGCAGACCCTGCGCCAGACGGCGGAAGATGGAGCGGAGGCCGATGTCGACCTCGAGAATCTCCAGCAGATCGCTGCCTTCTTTGTGGTGAATCTCGAACGTTACGTCCGTCACCCGCACTACTTTGCGGCCGTGCGCGTCGATGATCTGCTGGTCGAGCAGGTCGCGCACCATTCGCAACATGTATTCGTCGGCGTGATAGGGCGTGAGTTGCTCATCCTTGAGATAGATGCCCTTCAGCGAGATTTTTTGGACCTGGTCGTAGCGGACGGCGAGCCACGCCCAGCCTCCGCCTACGAGGTAGCGGTCGATGCGGATGGGGTCGATGAGCGGAACCAGCGCGGCGTCTTTGACACGGCCGATCTTGCGGCCACGGGTGTCGTAGACGTTGAGCCCCATGAGCTCGGTGCAGAAGAGCAGTGGTGGTGCTGCGTTCTTCGCCGCCATGGGGGGCCGTCCGTCATTGCAATTTTGCCTTCAGAATCTCGTTCACCGCCGCCGGGTTGGCCTGGCCGCGTGATGCCTTCATAACCTGGCCTACGAGGAAGCCGGCCACCGTGGTTTTCCCGCTCTTGTACTGTTCCACCTGCTTCGTATTCGCGGCCAGCACTTCGTCGACGATCTTTTCCAGCGCTCCGGTGTCGCTGATCTGCTTCAGCCCTTCCCGCTCCATGATGACGCGGGCCGATTCGCCGCCGGCGAACATTTTCGGGAAGATCTCCTTGGCCAGCTTACCGGAGATCTCGCCCTTGCTGACCATGGCGACGAGTTCGCCTAGTTGCTCCGGCGAAACCGGCGACTGGCTGAAGTCCTTGTTTCCGGCTTTCAGGAGCGCCGCCAGTTCGCCCATCACCCAATTCGAGGCCGCGCGCGGATCGCCGGACGCTTTCGCGGCTCGCTCGAAATATTCGCTGCTGGATCGTGTCAGCGTCAAGACCTGCGCGTCGTATTCCCGCAGCCCGTACGATTCCACGAAGCGCGTTCGTAACTGCGCCGGCAATTCCGGCATCTCCGATTGCACGCGGCTGCGCCATGCATCGCTGATTCGCAGCGGGACCAGATCGGGCTCGGGAAAATAGCGGTAATCGTGCGCCTCTTCCTTGCTGCGCATGCTGGCGGTTTCGCCGGTTCCCGGATTGTACAGGCGCGACTCCTGGATCACGCGGCCCCCGGCCTCGATCAGCGCGATTTGCCGCAGAATTTCGTGCTCGATTCCTGCTTTCACGTAGCGGAACGAGTTGAGGTTCTTTACTTCGGCCTTGGTTCCGAACTTTTCGGCGCCCTTCAGACGCACCGAGACGTTCGCGTCGCAGCGAAGCTGGCCTTTCTCCATGTCGCAGTCTGAAACTTCCACGAATTGCATGATCTGCTTCAGTTCCGTGAGGTAGGCGTAGGCTTCGTCGGCGCTGCGCAGATCTGGCTCGCTGACGATTTCGGCCAGCGGCGTTCCGGAGCGGTTGAGATCGACGTAGGAAAACTTGTCGGAGTCGCGGAAGCCCTCGTGCATGCTTTTGCCGGCGTCGTCTTCGATGTGCAGCCGGGTCACTCCGATGCGTTTTTTGAATCCCTCGCCCACGATGTCGACGAAGCCGTGTTCGGCCAGCGGCTGCGTGTACTGCGAAATCTGGTAACCCTTCGGAAGATCGGGATAGAAGTAGTTTTTTCGCGCCAACCGCGATACCGCTCGGACCTGGCAATTCAGCGCCAACGCGGCTTTGATGGCCATTTCGACGGCTGTCTTATTCAACACCGGAAGCGCTCCGGGCAGGCCCAGGCATACCGGGCAGACGTTGGTATTCGGGGGTGCGCCGAAACTTGTGGGGCAGCCGCAATAAATTTTGGTACGCGTGCCGAGTTGGACGTGCACCTCGAGGCCGATTACGGGCTCGTAGCGTGCGACAATCTCGGGCGTTGGCATGACGGCGGCGACGGAGGACATCACTTTCATTATGACTTTTCGGCTCCCGAAGGCGCTACTGTTTTGTCAGGCCGCATTTGGGTCCTCGTCGGGCATGGTTTCGGGCAGGTCGAAGGGAATTTTGGTTCGTTCCGATGTTGCCTGATTTTGGCCAATTCCTCTTTGGAAACGAATGAGCGGAAAGAGATTGGCTCTTCCTGGATTGGCTCGGGCTCGACTGGCGGTTTGGGTTTTGGGGCTGGTTTGACGTCTTTTGGAGTTCGACCGGCCTGGAGACGGTCGAGATCGCGGCGGGCGGTTTGGTGCAGGCGGCGCATTCGGCCTTCGACGCGCGTGACCATGTCGAGCGCTTTGAGATGGCCGTATTGCTTGACGAGCGAGTAGGCGTTTCTGGCGAGGGGGTCGATTTCCTCGAAGCGGTCGGCGATGTCGGCGTTGGTTTCCGCCATGGATAGCTCCATGAGAGCGGTTCCGAGTTCCCAGTAACGTTCCTGGCGCCATTTTCCGGCTACTACTTCCCGGACCAAGTCGGTTTCTTCCAGGCCTTGAGGGTTGAGTTCTTCGAGGTAGCCTTCCATCATTGCGTTAAATTGAGGTTCTTCTTCCGTGGTTAGGACCAGCTTCTTGGAGGTGAATCCGTGACGAACGGCGTTCATCTTGGAGATCTCTTTTCCAGCCTCCGTTTTTGGTCCGCCCTTCGCGCCATTAATTCTGTTCGCGTCTATCTGTCGCTGCGACATCTTTGCACCTATTCCTTTGGGAAATCTTTCTTTCCCGATTTGACATTAGGGGATGAGGGTGCCGGGTGGGATTGGCGGGTATGGGGATTTTTGTTTGGTTTGTTGGGGTTGGGTGGTGAAGATTTTTGATTTTTATTGTGACTCGTCTACCGTGCGCTTCTTGTCGCGGGGATCGCTCCCGGTTGTCGAATGCGCAGACAGTGCTTAAAACCGATTGTCAGCGCTTCTCGAACGGCTTCGTCGTAGATCCGCGCTCTTCATGGCAGTTCATGAAATCGGCGGTGTCAAGGTGGTGTCAAGCCTAAGATTGAGTGGTTCCCCACACCGGACGCGCTTAGAACTATTGCAGCATAAATACGATCATGCTCGAAGCCGGATGCAACTCGAACTGTCATGCGCGTGGCGCAACGAGGCATAATGGCAGTATGAATCTCAAGCCCCCGTTTAATCGAATCACGGTTGAGCCTGGGAAGATGGGTGGTCAGCCCTGTATTCGGGGGATGCGGATCACGGTTCGCCGTGTCCTAGAAATTCTTGCCACCTATCCGGAGCGTGGGGAACTATTCCAGGACTTTCCCGACCTGCAAGAGGAGGACCTTCAACAGGCTCTCGGATTTGCAGCAGCGACGGTTGATGGCACAATCGATCTCCACATCGATGCGGCGTGAGGCGCATCCTATTTGATCAGGGTATGCCGCTCACTGCGGCGCAACTTTTGCGAGCGCTTGGGTGGGACGCCGTGCACGTAACGGAGCTCGGTTGTGGACGCTAGCCGGACGGAGAACCGCTGTGACACTTGGCACCTATTCCTTTGGGAAATCTTTCTTTCCCGATCTCACGTTGTGGTATGTTTCGGAGTCAAGTCAACTTGCCGCTGGGTGGCGAAGCAGTTCTCGTTTGCCTGTGTTCTATACTGATAACACTGAGTGTTAACCAGCGCGACTCATATGAGAACCACAAAAACCGTTTCCATCTCCATGCCGCCCGGCGAACTCAGGCTGGCCGAACGCTTGGCCAAGGCCACCAACCGCAGCCTCAGCGGTGTAGTGCGGGAAGGCCTTAAGCGCTTGGCATCTGAGCAGTATTGGCAGCAGGTTCAGGCCGTTGCCCGCCCCAAAGCGGAGGCTCTCGGTATTACCGAGCGTGACGTCACTCGCATGGTTGAGGAGTATCGCCGGGAAAAACGGGTCAAAGCTATTAAGAAAAAATCCAAATGACCGGGGTTGTTGTAGATACCAATGTCTACATCTCTGCCCTGGTCTTCGGCGGCGTGCCTCAGCAGGCACTTGACCTTATCTACAGCCAAGGCCTTCCTCTATATATCTCACCATTCATCATGGAAGAGGTCGCGGGTACTCTTTCGAAGAAGTTTCGCTGGACTCGGCAGGAAATTGAGCTGTTCCTTCCGCAGTTGTGGGAGCGTTGCATCGTAATCAAACCAACGATCCGTCTCAACGTGTGTCCCGACCCGGATGACAACCATATTCTGGAGTGCGCCCAAACTGCCCTAGCCGATTTCCTGGTCACCGGCAATACGAAGCATTTCCCAAATTCTTACCGGACCACAAACGTTGTCACTCCCCGGCAGTTGCTCAAGATTCTCCTGCCTCTAACGGAGAAACTGTAGTTCTGTTGCCAGAACGCCTCCTAATTGGATGAAGCTGGTTGGAAGTGATGGGCGATTGCGTGCGTGTGTTTTCCTGACGAGCAGACGGATTACACAAAACTCGGGCCTCAAAACGGAATATCGTCGTCTGGTTCAGGCGTCAGCGGAACCTTCATAGACTCAGTGCGCCACGTACTGACTTTGGCATCGAGATATTGAAAAATCGTCCTGCCCGCGTTTATAGCAAGGCGGGCGTCTGTCTCGTCAAGAAGGATTTCATTGGGATGCGCAACACTGGCCCGGTTGCGTATAGGGTTCATGGCATCGAGAATAACGTTAAGAGCATTGAGAATCTTTTCGATGTCTTGCGACCGGGCAGTCTCAACCTGAAGCGCTGGATGATGCTTTCGGAGGGATTTGAAAACCTGCGTCAGGCTGGCATCGGTTGGAACGACGATACTCAATTCAGTGCAGAGTCCAAGCTGATATCCGTGTAAGGCTGTATGCACGCGATCAACCGCGCTCGGCGCGCCGTTCTTTTGGATGAGATGCTCGGAATCGGCAAGGGCGCGTCTGACAGTATCCGTGGCGTGTTTCGGCGTTGGGTGTTCGACAGCTTGACCTGACCGCAGCCATCTGATCCAACTTCGGATTTCATCAGCAAGCTGCTGGTTCCGCTTTTGAGAAGAGCCGACTGGAAATCGTTCAAGGATGCCGTCAAGTATTGTCGCCTGAATATCGGGCGACTGTTCAGACAGGATCTGGATAAACCGCTCGCGCGTTGTTCCAGTGTACTTGTTGGGATCGATTTCGAGATCTAGTTCAGTATAGAAATTAGCATGAGACTGATAGCTGAAATCTGCGAGATACCCGCCTTCCACACCAATGTATTTATAGACTAGCTTCTTAACCTGCGTTTCTTTCAAACTTTGGTGATTTAGGACCGGCTGCTTGCTTGTGTCCAGCGAGACAGCGATGAACCGGACATGAGACCCGATTTCGCTAAATACACCCGCGATCTTCGCATATGCAAAACGGTCTTCCTTTGATTCATGCTGTAATCTGGCTGCTTCGTAGCCGTCCAGAGGCAACGTGGCATGCATCACGCAAAATTCATCGTTGAAGTCATTGGTGGCCGTCCAGAGCGAAAACTGGAATTGTGAAAGCAACGCCTCCGCCCGCCGCGCACCGCGAGCAGTAAGCAGAGCGGTCGCGTGTTGCTTCAGCCGGTGAAATGATCCGGGATCAGACGCTGATCTGAGCAATTCGAAGCCGCCCGATCCGCTGGCGGAATAGAGGACAATCACCGCATTACCCTTTTAGTACATCGCTCTGCAAGCTGCTTGGCCCAGATTGCGGGTTTGTGAGTCGGTGGCACAATTGATAGACGGCAGCATACGTTATCGTCTAATAAAGAGGGTCAGTCGGGGCTCTGATCATGCCACTGTTGTGCCCACTTCGCGGTCTCCATGGGGGTCGGTTTCTCCTCATTCATCGCGGTCAGTTGCCGCCACGACAGCCTGCGGTCTTTCATAAGCCTCCCTTCAAGGACGCGGCCTCCGGCTGTGGCAACCAGACGACCCTGTTGGTCCCAATCTGCCCAGTGTGCCACGAAGGTGCTAAGCAGCTCTCCATCGTTTCGATAAAGCATGTAGGGCGATGGAGTACGCCCGCCCCGGAAGCCTCGTGGTGTTTCAATCGCGAGATCTCCGCAGATTTTTTTCCATCTGCCCGACGGACTCGCCGTTTCCCACCCGAAGCGGCAAGAAGGAAGTGCGTCGCGCCTCGGGTCATCCTTGCGTAAAGAGTAATGGTCCAAGACGTCCAGTGGACCGGGCGGATGATTGGGATGATGTTTGCCACCAAATGCTGTTAAAAGTACAGTGCGATTATCTAGGAAAACCCCGTTGCCGCCCCAGGTGCCGATCATTGGCCATAGAGCCAATGCCGTCAAGTATGGCGGACGGCTAACGGCGGTCCAGGTGTCGCCGTATCCTTTGGCATTGTCGACAACACGAAAATGGCCGGCGAAGTAGATGAACAGTTTCCCATCCGGCGAGAGATCGCATTTTTCCGGGTACATGTGTCCGTGAAACCACTGACCTCTGGTGAATTGGTCCAGCCGAGTGTCCCACAGGGTGACTTGCCACCATTTGGTTGGTCCACGCCGGAGGATGACTCCGACATTCGCCTGACGAGCCAGCAGAACGAACATCCAGCAGCCATCGGCAAAGAATGGAGTCAAGTCGTCACTGTAAGCGCTCACTGGAAGTCATTATCCCAGCGAAGGCTCGCAAAATCGATTTTAGTTTTGAAGGCCTCTAACTCCTGATCGTTCGACATCGCTCTCCCTACTGCCCGGCTCTTCTAAAGGTACCGGCGGCGTAAGACGGGGAAGGGAAGTGACCGATTAGTTTTTGTCTACCGGCCAGGCTCCGGCCCGCCGCCCTTTTGGTTCGCGCGGGGATGGGATCGGCCCTGTCCCAGAGAGGGAGAGGCAAAGAGGGTGATCCTTGAATTTCGTGACTTAAACCGCCATATCGGATAATGTGAAAAGAGAGAAGGAGCCGCAGACAATGATCATCACGATTGATCTCCAACCCGAGATAGAACGCGGTCTCCTGGCCCAGGCTCAAGCCAAAGGCGTGTCGCTGACCGACTACGCGCAGGAAATTCTGGCTCGCGAAGCGCATGTTTCCGATGCCTCGCCGCGCCGCACCGGGCAGGCACTCATTGACGTTTGCGCGGATGTTCGCGGCGTCCTCACAGATGACGAAATCGACGCCATGTTTGCGCGCAATCGTTCCATGAGCCGCCCTGTCGATCTATCATGAGCGACGGCTTTCTTCTTGATACCAACGTCATCTCAGAATTAACAAAGTCCCGCATCGAACCCAAGGTGCAAAGCTGGGTTGCCGCCCAGCAATTCGGATCGTTGCTTATCAGCGTCGTGAGCATCGGCGAGATGGAAAAGGGTTTCACGATGATGAACGACCCTCAGCGGCGTTCCCGGCTGGAAACCTGGCTTGAACGGCAGTTAATCGAATTGTTTCGCGGTCAGGTCTTGCCTGTTACTCAAGCAATCGCCAAACGATGGGGAGCATTTGATGGCGTGCCAGGAGGCCGGCCGGCCTCTTGCCGTAGCAGACGGCATGATCGCGGCAACTGCATTTGAGCACGGGTTAACGGTGGTCACGCGCAACGTGAAGGACTTCGAAGGCCTCGGCGTGAGCGTTCTTAATCCTTGGGAAAGCTAAGAAAAACGAGTACAAGTCTCCCGCGCGGTTTCTGCCCAATCATCTGCCCAAGATCAGGGACTCAAACGGTTTGGGTCTTAACGAAATAAGGCGCGGTGGCCGAGATATACTAATTCGTTAGTATGATCCAAGATCTCCTTTGGGCAGTTCGCTGGCTACGTAAAAATCCACTCTTCACTGCGAGCGTCACAATGATTCTGGCTCTTGGAATCGGCGCAAATACGGCGGTTTTCAGTATCGTCGATGCAGTCCTGCTGCAGCCGCTACCGTACAAATCTCCCGAACGGCTGGTGAGAATCGAAGAGAACGCCCTGAAGCGCCCGATGTCCGGCGTCGCCGCAGAGGACTACCTGCGCTGGAAGGATCGCAGCGATTTGTTCGAGAAGACCGTGCCGTTTATCAGGGACACGGTTACGCTGACCGGTGCCGGTGATCCCGATCAGATCATCGCCATGAGAGCGTCCGGCGCGCTCTTCCCAATGTTGGGAGTTCGTCCCCGCATGGGCCGGGCGCTGCTTGAGTCCGACGATGATCCCGCCGCAGCCAGAGTTGCCGTGATTAGCGATCGACTTTGGCGGAGGCGGTTTCACGCCGACCCGCGCGTCATCGGACGTGCGATCACGGTCTCCGAGGAGGTGTTCACAATCGCTGGCATCATGCCGCGGGAATTCGCATTTCCCTCCTCCGAAGTGGAGCTTTGGCTGCCCCTGCGAGTCACCCCTGCGTTCAAGATGTGGTTTCAAGTGGTGGCCCGCTTGAAGCCAGGAATCACGGTTCAGCAGGCGGGCAGCGCCTTGCAGATCGTAGCGCGGCAGTTGGAACAGGAGGACCCGAAACAGAAAGCGGGCCTGCGACTCGACGTCGCCCAATGGACTGAAACCGCCGATCGCAAGTACGAGTTGACTCTGGTGTTTGTGTTAGTGGCGGTAGGGCTGGTCCTGCTGATCGGATGCGCCGACGTGGGCAGTCTGCTGCTGAGCCGGGCGGTACAGCGGCAGAGAGAGATCGCTATTCGTGCATCGCTCGGCGCGGGCTTGTGGCGTGTGGCACGTCAGCTCATGGCGGAGAGTCTGGTGCTGGCGGTGCTCGGCAGCGTGGTGGGAATCACTGTCGCGCGCTACGCGTTGCAGTTTTTATCGAACCAGCTCGCGGCGCTCCCCATCGTACTTCCGCATTTGCAGCGAGTGTCCCTCAATGGCCGAGTGCTGCTGTTCAACATCGGCCTCTGCGTGCTGCTGTCGATTCTGTGCAGTCTCGCGCCCGTGCTGCTCGCCTTCCGAACAGACATTCAGGCCACGCTGCGGGGAGGGCGTTCCGGTGCGGGTCCGAAAGGGTCGTCGCGCATGTTTTCCATTCTGATCGCGACCGAGGCTGCGTTCGCATTCCTCCTGCTGGTCGGTTCGGGGCTCATGATTCGCAGCCTGGTGCGGTTGCAGCAGGAGGATCACGGCTTTCGGCCCGATCACGTTTTGACGATGCGTGTGCCGGTGGGCATGCGAACGCCCCTACGGCCCGGAAGCAAGTACGACACGCGGCCGCGCCAGATCGCCTACTACAGCCAAATTCTGGAGCGCGTGCAGCAGGTGGCGGGCACGCAGGCCGTCGCGATTGTGAACAACCTGCCGCTCTCCGGAGTCAACACTTCCGTTGCCATGCCGGGCGTGGCCAATTCCGCGCGCACCATCAGTCCGCAATACTTCGCCGCGATGGGTATCCCACTGCTGGCGGGTCGAACGTTCACCGACGATGATCAGACCGGTGCGCCGCGCGTGGCGATCATCAATGAATTCATGGCGCGGCAATTGTTTCCGGACCGCAGTCCTCGTGGGTCAGGTGATGCCGTCGGCGGAACCTGGACCTCCGCTTACGGTGGTCGGCGTGGTGAAGGATACATCGCAGTTGAGTTACGAACTGCCCGTCAAAGGTGAGATCTACTTTCCGATGCGCCAGTTTGTTTTCGGAGCGTTCATGTCAACCATTGTGGTGCGCACTCCCGGTGATCCGCTGGCGCTCGCCTCCGCCCTGCAAAAGGCGGTGTGGGACGTCGACCCAAACCAACCCGTGGTAAAGGTGCAGACCATGGAGGACGTGGTTGCCAGCTTCCATCTGGCGGCCGCGCTTCTCGGCGTGGATCTTCTCGGTGCTCGGCGGGTTGGCGATGTTGCTGACGTCGGCAGGCGTTTACGGCGTGGTCGCATATACGACGACTCTCCGAGCCTACGAAGTGGGCATCCGCGTGGCGCTCGGAGCCACCCCGCGCAATGTGGTTGCAGTGATTCTGCGGGGTGCGATGGTGCCGCTATGCGTCGGCCTGGCGGTGAGTGTAGTGGCCGCGCTGCTGCTATCGAGGCTGATGGCGAGCGTCCTGTATGAGATTCGAGGCACCGATCCGGTTACGTACGTCAGCGCCGGGGTGTTGCTGCTGGTGATCGGCGCCGCCGCAAGTGCCCGGCCGGCCTGGAGGGCTGCGGTCGGCGATCCGGTGAAGGCTCTGCGCGCGGAGTAGAGTCGTGAGATGAGGTGCACAACGGCAGAGGTTTAACAGCTTCCGATAATCCGGCGTTATGGTCTACACCAGGGTTCAGGCCGTTAAATCTCTATCACATCGCTGGAGCCGGTACGTGCGCGCAAGAATAGCAGCACCTTGTCAAAATCACATCACCGATCTTTGGGAATACGTAGCCAGCGATAGCCCGCAGGCGGCGCGGCGCGTCCGGGAGGAAATTCCAGACGCCATCCGCAGGCTCGTACCCTTTCCGCATCAGGGACACAGACGATCCGACCTCACGTCCGGCCCGTTGCGCGTCATTCGCGTGCGTGACTACCTGATCGCCTATGCACCGGACGAAAGCCCGTTGTGGGTGATCGCCGTCATGCATGGCCGGCGCAGTCGCCGCGTCATGGCCGCCATTCTGCGGGGCCGCGAGGAACGTGGCTGATTTGCTCGCCCAGCAAGCGGGGTAAGTTTCACCTCATATCACACCCTTTTAATCTCGACTTTGGTAAACTCAAATTCAGACGCGTGCAGGACGCGTCCTGTCCGCGGAAAGGGCCGCGCCCACCTGCTCCTTTGAGGCATCACTCTGTAGTTGACCCTCTTTCGCCTGTCATGCGGACCAGGCATACGAAGGAGGCAGTCTTGAATCTTGAACAACAGAAGAAGCAGGCCCGCGAGCTCTTGCGCGCAATCCGATCTGGAAACGCGGAGGCTCTCTCCCGGCTGCGCCGCCATCACGCGCGCTGGGCAGCGTTAGACGAAGGCACCGTGCGCCAACTTGTGTCTCTGCACGATGCGCAGTTTGTCCTCGCTCGTGAACAAGGGTTCGCCAGTTGGCCCAAACTGAAGGCCTACGCCGAGCCGTCTTCGCGCTCGGGCCACACCCGATTGTTCGTCGCGGATTTAGCCTGGATTACGGACCGCGTTCATGGTTTGCTGCGTACGCGCTATTCGGCCGGCCCGGCAGCGCTGGAACAAATTCGAGAATGGCACCCGCGGTTTTCCGATCGGAGCGACGAGGAGATTCGGCAAGCTCCCTTCACCGAGGAAGATGCCCGGTTGGTCTACGCCAGGGAGCACGGCTTCGAAACCTGGGACGACCTGACAAGCCGTGTGAGCTTCCTCGCCTCGAACCCCGCCACAGCAACCACCGAACCGTTTATGGCTGCGTTCGCCGCACTGCAGTCTGGCAATGTTGCTGATTTCGAAACCTTGCTCCGCAGTAACCCCCGCTTGACCAGCGAACGCGGCACAAATGGCAACACGCTGCTAAATCTCGCTGTCAGCTTCGCCGGCAAGCCGGACTGGAAGGGCGGCCTGTCTCCAATCGAGGCATTGCTGGCGGCAGGTTCCGACGTCGACGAGGGCAACGATCGCGGCTGGACGCCGCTTCACGCGGCCGCATACGCCAACAAGCCTGAGATTGCGGCCTTGCTGATCGAAAAAGGCGCGGCCCTGGACGCGGAGGCGCACGGTGCGGGTGGCACGCCGTTAATCGCCGCGCTGTTCTGGGGGCATCGCGAGGTGGCCGAGTTGTTGGGTCGCCATTTGGTGGCTCCGAACAATCTTCGCGCTGCTGCCGGGCTCGGCATCCCGGGGTTGGTGGATGCTTGCTTCAACCCCGATGGCACACTCACTCCCGAGGCTTGCGCCGCCCGAGGCTTCTACCGGCCGCATAGCGGTTTCCCGGACTGGCAGCCTTCGACAGACCCGCAGGAGGTTCTCGACGAAGCACTCGTGTGGGCCTGCAAGAGCAACCGCTTGGCCGTGCTGGAGCGGCTCGTCAGAGCGGGTGCGCGCCTTAACGCCGATCCCTATCGAGGCACGGCTCTAATCTGGGCTGCGGTGTGCAATCGCACGGAAGCCGTCGCATGGCTGTTGGATCACGGCGCGAACATCAATCAGAAGGCCACTTTTGGCGGACCTACACATGGCCAAGGAATCACGGCTCTTCACATGGCGGCCCAGTGCGGGCACATGCCAGTCGTCAAGCTCCTGGTCGAACGCGGCGCGGATCGATCCATCAAAGATGATCTCTATCAATCGACGGCCGAAGGCGGCGCGGCCCATTTTGGCCAGAACGAGGTGCGAGACTATCTGAGCTCGCTTGGCGCATAGACTGAAGACTCGCTGCCCGGGATGGACGGCCCTAAACAAGAAAGCTCCGCTAACGGGTACGGATGTCCAGGCCGTCCACCATCATGAGATCGATCGTAAAGTGGACCTTCATGGTGAGGAGCGCGTATTTGCCGTCAGGCGAGATCGACAGACCCCCGGTTGGTGGATTGGGATAGTCAAAGACTTCCTGCAATTGCCGGCGCGCGAAACTGTAGAATGCGAGCGTCTGCCGCCGCCCCTTGTCTCTGGGGATGACCCCGTACACGCCTGCCTGAGTAGCGTCTACATGTTCAGCGGAATAAACTTCGTCGAAAATCTGGAGTGGCTGACCTCCCGGAAGCGGCTGAAGGCGAACCGCGCCATCCTGCCCCAGATACACAACACCGTTTCCATCCGGCAATAATAAAGGAGATTGCGCTTCATAGTCAGAGGCTAAGACCGGCTCGCCGCCGCTCGCGGGAATCCTCCAGATCTTCTGGGCGCCGCTTCGCCTCGAGCTGAAATAAAGCCATTTCCCATCCAGGGAAAAGTTCGGGAAGGCTTCGTCCGCTCCCCCCGGAACGAGTTGCTGCACCCGCCCATCGGCGACGCCGATTTCGTAGATTCCGATGGTCCCCACCGAGTGGAGTGCAACGGCGATCCGCAACCCGTCGGGACTCCACGCAGGCCGTCCGATCCCTCCGCCCCTAAGCTTCGTAAGCTGCAAGGGCTGCGAGCTGTCCGAGCCGGCGATCCAGATCTCGTCGTTTCCGGTGCGGTTGGAAACGAAGGCGAACTTCGTTCCGTCCGGCGAGAACCTCGGGTATCTGTCTAAATAGGAAGAGGGCACTACTTTCGCCATGTCCGCTGGACGCACCGGAAACTGGCTTAGAGGTATTCTCCAGATGTCTGAGTCCAACTGCAAGCGGGTATAGACCAGACGCACCTGGTTCTTGCCCATCGAGACAATGTCGAAGGGACCGATGCCCGAGTCCAGCACCGGCAACATTTCCGGCGGACTCGTCCCATTCGCGTCCACAATACTAAGCCGTGTATTTCGAAGCGTACCAGACACAAAGAGCAGGCGCCGGCTGTCGGAAGTCCACACGGGACAGGCATTCCAAAGGTCCACCGATGGAATCCGGCGAGGACTACCCGCCGGGCGCATCTCGGCGGTCAGGTCCAGCACGAACACATCGCTGATTCCGTATGCGGAAACCCGGGAAAACGCGATCTGGCGGCCGTCCGGCGAGAAGCGAGGGCTGTAGTCCCCGAAAATCTTCCCTACGCCCTCAGTGAGGACCGTCTTCTCACCCGTGGCCACGGACACGATTGTGATCCTGTGCTGGGTCGTGCTCTTCGCGAGGCTCTCGGAGATGGCGAGGAATCGATCGTCGGAAGACCAATCGATGTAGGGGTCCGGCAGGTAATTATGGAACGGCGGCGGAGTGAATACTTTCGCAATCTTCCGCTCCGTTCCACCGAATGCGGGCAATACAATCAAGTCCGCCGGTATGGCGGGCTGCTCGGGATGTTGCCGAAGGAGAGCAATGGATTTTCCGTCCGATGACCAGGTGGGACTGTAGGTATTTCGTTCCGGGCCCGCAATCGGCACGGGCTGTCCGCCGCCGATGGGCTGAACCACCACTTGCGGGCCGAGGTTTTGATCGCCTCGGGTATAGGCAATGCTGCGTCCGTCGGGAGACAGCTGGGGTCCCCAATCCCATCCAGGATCGGCGGTTAGAGGTGTCGGCAGACGGAGTTGGGAACCGGATTGGCTCTTAGGCAGCGAGAACCAAACGCCCGCGGCCACCCCGGCGACCAGGAGGACACCGGCGGAGGTCCACAGAAGCCGGCGGGTCCGCTGCGGCTGGACTGGAGGTGGCTCTGGCGGACCGGCGCTGCGTTTCGCCATCCACTCGTCGATCTCCGTGGTAAGCGCGTAGACGGAGGCGCCCTTATCGTGCATCAGCCGATGCACGGGCAGACCGTTATTACTCTCCCAGCGGTGAGCGGTTCGTACGTCGCGCCCGATGTATCCCGCGATTTCCTTCCACGAGTTGAGCTTTGCGTCAGTTCCCGGTGGACCGATTTGGGCACCGGATGGTTGCGCGGCACCATCAACGTCACCCCGTTCCGCCATTGCTAGACAATCTTACTCTTGCTCCTGGCAGAAAGCCACTCTCTCCAGAGATTTTCGTCAAGTACTCCGCGCTCCCTTGGGGTATGACATCTTCTGACATCGCCGGAAATCGTCTGACAAGCGATTGATGTCAAATGACTTCACTTGGGTTAGGAAAGCTTTTTCCAGTAGTGTCTTGTATGACCATTTTCTTCCGATAGTGTCTTGTATGACCATTTCATCTGGACGAGTCCAGCGTTTACGCAGTAGAACGTTTCGTGCCGCCGGTCTATTGACGCTTTGCGTTATCGCCCGATTGAACGGCGCGGCGGTTCCAGGACGGGATAACCTGGCGATGCCTTCTCACCCCAGCCTCCAGGCTGCGGAGCCGATCGACCTTGCGCAACGGCTGCACGACGAGCACAAATTCGTGGAAGCAAAAACCATCCTGCTCGGCGCTCTGGAAGATGCCCTCAAACACCAGAATGGTACGCGCTGCATAGCCTATATATTAGACAGCCTCGGTTCCGTTGCTCAGGATCAGCGGCAGTATCTCGAAGCGGAGAAATACTATCGACGCTCGATTGACTACTGGCAGGATGGCGGCGAAAACTCCCTCGCAGGCCTGGCCCGAACGCTGAACAATTTGGCCTCACTGCTGTACAGCGCAGGTAAGTTGGGCGAGGCGCAGCAGCTTCTTCGGCGCTCCGAAGGTATTCAACTCGAGGGAGATCCGGAGACAGGAGTGGTGCTTCTGAACCGTGGAAGTGCGTACTTCAGGCAGCGCAAGTACGATGAGGCGGAGGCGGCGTACCGGCGAGCTTGGGCTGTCCTGGAACCGCATCGTAAATCGTGGGAGCCGCAACTTGCGGTGATAGCGGCTGACCTTGGCTTCATCTGCGAGAAGAGCGGCCGGAGAGAAGAGGCGCAATCCCACTACACATTCGCGCGGACCGTGTGGGAAAAACAGGTGCAGTCCGGCAAAGCGACACCGGAAGTGTTTTTGAGCTTGGCGGAGTTGTACTCAATCCTCCGGCAGGACGTTTCGGCCAAGCTGGTTCTACAAAAGGGCTTGGTTGTTGCCGGCCGCGAACTCGGCCCCGAGCATCCGCTAGTTGCAGACATGCTCTTCCTGTACGCGAGAGTGCTGCGCCAGAGCGGAAACAGGGCTGAGGCAGCGCGCATGGCGAAGCGAGCCACGGCGATCCGAGCTCAGTCTCAAGAGCGTCTCGCTCGGCACACCATCGCCGTTGCCGATCTGGCATCGGAGAAACGAACGAAGTGAGTGGCGGCATGTCGTGGTTGTGGCTCCGCACAGTGGACGCATTCAGAACTTTCGCGTCGTAGAATCCCCACGCGCTCGAATCGATTCATTCGATACCAGTAGATTAAAACTACTTCGCGAGTATGCCTGTACAGGATTTTCCCATCCACAGGGAAGCGCTGTTCAACTCCAGCAACTCGGGGATAAGGGTTCTCAGTTTCTGAACTAGAAGATTAGGTGAATCGGCCTCAGCAACAAGGCCGGGGACATCCTCGCTCTCGGCCACCCAGACGCCAGCCTCGCTGTCCCACTGCGCCAGAATCTCATAAACGCCATGTGGGGTTCAGTTCTCCACTGACGCATTTTATCACGGCCCGCCATTGCTGCCTTACAGGCAGTCAAGCAAGCGAAGGCACTCGACGAAGATCGCAGTGTGGTCTGCACCAAGAGCATTTCAGCGAAGGCGCGGCCTAGTATCTTATGGCCACTCCGCAAATTCACCGCAGCACCACAAAAAAGTTGGCACTATTTTATACAGCGTCGGCTTTACAGGAAAATGACCGAAAACCAGCTTTCAATTCCACCACTTGGGTTCGTAACATTTCGATCCCAACCGTTCCCTTGGAAAATCCGTCATAATCATATCTGACTTCTTTTGTTGTGTAGCCTGTCAGACGACTTTTGTGAGCAGAAGTGCGTCGGGGCTAAGGGCCGGTATGCAGCAGCCTTACCAAATGAGCGGGGCCTCGCTTCCTAGCGTTGCGCCTCAAATTCCAACGCCGGCGCCAGCGCCGGAACCCCTCCTTGAGCCGCCGAAGCGTGGCCGCTGGTGGATCGCCGTAGTGGTGATCATCGTTGTCGCGGCCGGAGCTTATTTCTATTCGAAGAACCGTGCCGCGGCAGACGAGGCGGGTGCGAAAACGGGACCCGCCGCGATCCGTACGGCTGCTGTTGTGCAGGGCCGTCTTGAGCGCACCATCCGTCTATCTGGAACAACGGGCGCGGCCAGATTCTCTACATTGATCACGCCCATTATGAGGGGCTCGCGCTCCGGTTCCATCTCGCGACGCCAAGACCTACGATAGCGGACTTCAGGATTACGAGGTAACTTCCAACGGTGCAAATACCAGCGGCAATTCCGTATCGGCGGTGACGGCGGGCAGCAGTTCCCCGACAGGTAGCGCGACTACTACCACCAGCGGGTCGGGCGGCTCGTCGACCTCGGGTTCGGGTTCCAGCTCCAGTTCCAGTTCGAGCACCACTACCACCAGTTCCGCGGCTTCGTCGAATTCCACCGTTCAATCCACGGCCGGAACCGGCGCGAGCGGCAACAATCTGTCCACCGCGCTCCAGTCGGCCACCTCTCAAGTGAGCGGCAACAGCGGCACTTCGACTCACATCACTCCTTCGACAACTTCCCGTACCGCGCCCCTCAGCTCGGACTCGGACCTGGGAAGCACGGCTTCACAGCTTTCGGGCGGCACTAACGGACCGAGCAATAGCGGCAGCGGTGGCGGCGGTGGTGGCGACGACTACATGCTGGTTCTGCAGCACATGGTCCCGCCGGGCACGCACGCGAAAAAGGATCAAGTAGTAGCCGAATTCGACCGGCAGTTCATGCTGCTTCGCCTCGACGACTACCGCGCTTCGCTGGCGCAAACACGCGACTCCGTCAATAAGTTGAAGGCGGAATTGGCGGTGGCCCTCAAAGCGCATGAGCAGACCGTCGCGGTTGCAAAAGCGGATCTGGATAAAGCCGAACTCGACATGAAGACCATCCCGGTGCTGGGTGTGATGGACGCCGAGCGCCTGAAGCTGACGCGCGACGCGGCCGAGGCGCATTACAAACAACTCCTGGCGGAAGTGCCGTATGTGGTGGCTGGTCAGAAAGCACTCATACGCACCGCGGAACTCGATCTGGAACGCGGTGAAGTGGAATTGAAGCGCGCGGAAATAAATGCGGACAAGATGCTGCTTGAAAGCGCCGCTGGCTGGGCTCACGGTGATGCAGAACATCTTCCGCGGCTCCGAGTTCAGCCAGATTCAGGAAGGCGACCAGCTCTGGCCGGGATTGTCGGTAATGCAGATTGTGGATACGAGCGCGATGGTGATTAACGCCAGCGTGAATCAGTCCGATGTCCAGAACTTGCGCATCGGCCAGAAGGCAATGGTTCATTTCGACGCCTACCCCGATCTGGCGCTGCCGGCTCATGTCTACGCCATCGCGGCCATTACGACGCCGGGTGGCATGCGCGCTCAATATTTGAAAGAAGTACCAGTGAAGTTGAAGCTCGACCAGGAGGATCCGCGTGTGATTCCGGATCTCTCGGTGAGCGCTGATGTTGTGCTGCAGGCGCAGGACGATACTGCCGTCGCGCCGCTGGCTGCGGTGTTTCGCGACGGCGCCGGGAAGACGCCCTACGTTTACGTGAAGAATGGAGACGCTTGGGATCGCCGGGACGTTGAACTTGGTCTTGCCAGCAATATAGCTGTTTCGGTCAAGTCCGGTGTCAAACAAGGAGAGGTGCTGGCTCTCGAGCCGCCACTCAAGCCGTCTGAAAAAGAACAGAGTTGAATCCGGTAGGGATCATCTAGGAAGTCATCAAGAATGTCGAAGGATTTAAAACCGAAGCAGCGCCTGGGCCAGACTGCGGGTTCGCGGCGGCGCCGCCTGATCATTAACGTTGTTCTGCTGGTGTTGTTGGCCGGTGGCGCCTATGCTGGCTACCGGTACACGAACCAGACGGAAAAGGTCGAGGTTTCGGTGGCGCGCGTGCGGCGGAGTCCGTTCGTGATCAGCGTCAAGACGCGGGGTGAGATCCGGAGCGTCCGGTCGGTGACGCTGACGGCTCCCCAGGTGCCGATGCCGCGTATTGTCCGGCTGGCGGAATCCGGGCGGCCGATTAAGAAGGGCGAGGTGGTTGTCGAGTTCGATGCGGCGCAGCAGGAACAGAATTATCTGGACAACGTGACCAACGTTCGCACCGCGGACAGCGAGATTGTTCAGACAAAGGCCTCGCACCAGATCGTGAAAGAGCAGGACTCCATCAACCAGATGACGGCGAACTACAATGTGGATCGCGCCAAGTTGGATGCGAGTAAGGCCGAAGTTGTCTCCGCCATTGAAGGGGCCAAGAGCGACATTGATGTGCTTGTGTCGGAAGGCGATCTGAGTGAAGTGAAAACCACGGTTGACGCGCACAAGAAAACGCAGCAGGCCGACCTGGACCGGCTGGCGCAGAGGAAAGACAAGACGGTTCGCGATGCGGAGCGGACCAAGAGCTATCTTGCTCTGATGGTGCTGCGCGCGCCGAATGACGGTATCGTCAATATTCTTCCGAACTTCCGTGCTTCCGGTTCCTTTGGCTCGGCGCCTCCCGCGTTTAAGGAAGGCGACCAGGCGTGGACGGGCGCGGCGATTGCGGAGATTCCGGATCTTTCGGAGATGCGCATCGAGCTCAAGTTGGACGAAGTGGATCGCGGCAAGATGAAGCTTGGGCAGGGCATCAAGGTTCGCGTGGATGCGATTGCCGATCGTGAGCTGAATGCTACGCTCGACTGGATCAGTCCGATCGCGGCGGTGAATTTCAAGGGCATGGGGCTTACGGAGAAGACGTTCCCTGCACGGGCCACTCTGAAGAATCTGGACCCCCGGCTGCGCCCTGGTATGAGCGCCAGCGCCGAGGTGGTGATCGAGAGCGAACCGAACACGCTGCTGATTCCCGTGCGGGCCAGCTTTATGAACAAGGGCAAGCCGTCGGTGTACATACAGCATGGCGACCAGTTCATTGTGCGCGCGATTGAAGTGGGCAAGCGGAACGATACGGACATTATTGTTCTCAAGGGACTCAAGGAAGGCGAGCAGGTGGCGCTGGAGAATCCGATTGAGGCGGCGAAGAAGGCGAAGAAGTTATGAAGAAATTGTTGATCCGGCTGGTCATACTTGGCGTGATTGGCGCGGGTGCGTGGTATGGCTACAAGCTGTTTCAGGCCATGCCGCAGCGGCAGCAGCAGGTGGCTACGGCGCGGGTGCGGCGCGGGGATGTGGTGGTGCGGAGCTTTACTCGCGGCGAGATCCGCGCGGTGCGGTCGACTACGCTGATTGCTCCGAATCTTTTCGGTACGGTGCAGGTGACGCAGCTTGCGGACCTGGGCAGTTTCGCTCGCGAGAAGGATCTGGTTTGCGCGTTTGACGATTCTGAAGTGAATTCACGGCTGGAAGAGAAGCAGTTGGAAATCGATCAGGTTGGTGAGCAGATTAAGAAAGCTGAGGCCGATCTGGCGATCCGGAACAATCAGGATCAGGTCGATTTAGTGAGCGCACGATTTGGTGTCCGGCGGGCAGAGTTGGAAGTGAAAAAGAACGAGCTGCTGGCGGCTATCGATCAGAAGAAGAACCTTCTGAATCTGGAAGAATCGAAGCATCGGTTGCAGCAGCTTGAGAGCGATATCAAGTCGCGGCTCGATCAGGCTCAGGCGGAAATGGCAGTGCTTCGCGAGCACGATCGCAAGGCGAAATTGGAACTGGCGCGCGAACGGCAGCGCCTTTCGCAGGTGAAACTACTATCTCCGATGAGCGGTCTTATCGCCATCCGGCAGAATCGCCAGACGGGATACTTTTTCCCTGGGATGCAGATTCCCGATATTCGCGAGGGCGATCAGGTGCAGCCCGGTATGCCGATTGCCGATGTGCTCGATCTTTCTGAACTTGAGATTGTTGCGAAGGTTGGTGAGCTTGATCGCGCGAATCTTATTGAGGGCCAGGAAGTGAATATTCAGCTTGACGCTGTGGGCAATAAAACTTTTCACGGCAAGATCAAGAATATGAGCGGGACTGCTTCGGCCAATATCTTTTCGGGCGATCCTGGCAAGAAATTTGATGTTGTTTTTTCAATCGATATGAAAGAGCTGCTCGCGGGTCTTGGCGCGAAGCCGGAACAGATCCGGCGTGTTCTTGAGACTGCGGAGCAGAATCGGAAGAAACCTCCAACGCCTGGGCCTGTCGCTATGGTGATGACTGGTGCCGGAGCTCCGGGGATGATGCCAGTTTCGGCTCCCGGACCGGCGGGCGGCCTCGCTAACGCCGGCGGCCCGGTTGCCGCGGGTGGTGGCCCAGTCCCCGCAGGCGGCCCAAATGGCGGGGCTCGTGCGATGGTGCTTCTTGGTGGTCCTGGGGGTCCTGGCGGTCCTGGGGGTCCTGGCGGTCCTGGGGGTGCGCCGGCTACGCCACTTGCGGCTGGCGCGAGACCCGGCGCTGCTGCGCCTCCAACTGGTCCGGGAGGGCAGCCGATGCCGATGGCCATGCCGAATTTTCTTGGGAAGTTCACTGAGCAAGACGTTGCCGCGGCTAAGCTTCCGCCTCCCGCGGCAGAAGATAGCCAGTTGGATGTTCTGGTGCGGCCCGGCTTATTGGCCGACGTGGAGATCATCGAAGAGCGAATCCCGAACGCCATCAATATTCCGGCTCAGGCTATCTTTCAGAAAGACGGCAAGACCATCGCGTATGTGAAAAACGGCAGCCGCTGGGATGAGCGCGTGATCAAGCCGCTCAAGCGGAGTGAATCCACCATGGTCATTTCGGATGGCCTGAAACAAGGCGAGATCATTGCGCTGGCGGATCCAAACGTGAAGCCCGGCAGTGGCAAGAAGAAGGAAAAGAGCGACTCCGGCGGCGGCCCGATGGGCGGCATGGGGGCCAAGTAGCCATGTTGAATATTGCTGGACTGCTTCCTGAACTGAAGATGGGGCTGCAGAGCCTCTTCGTTCACAAACTCCGCAGTTTGCTCACCATGTTGGGCATGATTTTCGGCGTTGGCGCCGTGGTGGCTATGCTTTCCATTACGGCCGGCGCGCAGAAGGAAATGATGAGTTACATCGATCTTCTGGGCGTCAATAACATCATCATCGAATCGAAAGAAGCGGTGGATCGCAATGAATTGCAGGCTCGCCGCGCGATCTCGCCCGGCCTTACGTTCCGCGATTACCGCGCGATTACCGAGAATGTTCAAGGCATCGAATCGTCTACTCCGCGCAAACGATTTAAGCCGCTGAAGGTTCTGCCGAAGACCGCGCAGGAATCTCCGCTGCTGATCGGTGTCACTTCGGACTACATGAATATCAATAGTCTGAAGCTGGTCGAAGGGCGTTTTTTCAGCGAGGACGACGATCTTCGCTCCTCTCCCGTTTGCGTGCTTGGTGAGTCCGCCAAGGTTAACCTGCTTGGCTACGATCCGGCGCTTGGCAAGTACGTAAAAGTGAACGATACATGGCTGCAGGTGGTGGGCGTGCTCTCGCAGCAGGCGTCTTCCGATTCCGATGTGGAGGGGCTTGAAGTCTCCAACCGCAACAATCTTGTGATCGCCCCGCTGAATACCGTGATGCGCCGTTTTGAAGACAACAACAGTTATTTGAAGGACGAAATTGACGGCATCTACATCCGCGTGAATAAGGGCGTCGATTCGGTTGAGACGGCGAACGTGGTTAGCGCCATTCTCACAGCCACGCACAAAGACGCCGGCGATTTCAACGTCACGGTGCCCGCCGGACTGCTGGAACAACGCCGGCGCACGCAATTTATCTTCAGTGTCGTTATGATTTGTATCGCTGGTATTTCGCTGCTGGTCGGCGGCATCGGCATTATGAATATCATGCTGGCTACGGTGCTCGAACGCACGCGCGAGATTGGCATTCGCCGGGCGATCGGGGCCCGTCAGTCCGACATTATCCGCCAGTTCCTCACCGAGGCTGTACTTATTTCCATCATCGGCGGCCTCATCGGCGTCGGATTCGGCTACTCGCTATCGAAGATCATCGCGGCCGCGGCCGGCTGGTCCACCGACGTCACTACGGGGTCGATCGCCGTTGCGTTCGGGGTGTCGGTCGGCATCGGTTTGTTGTTTGGAATTTACCCCGCGGTTCAGGCCGCAAAACTGGATCCCATTGAGGCGATCCGTTACGAATAAAGGAAATCGGATTCATTCAGTGAGAACGTTTCATATGAGAGCAGTCTTTCTAGCCGGAGCTTTGTGCGCGGTTAGCTTGTTTGGGCAGCAGTCGTTCAAAATGGATAACGCCGAGAGCAAGGTGGACGCGCCGTTGTTCCCCACTTCTGCCTATTTCCGGCATATCTTCAGTCCGCCGCAGATGTCCGTCGATATCAAAGCGCCCACGCACCTCCGCGATAACGTGGTGGACGGCAAGCTGGAATTGTCTCTGAAATCGTTCCTCGAGCTGGTGCTGGCGAACAACACCGACATTGAGGTGCAGCGCGTGACCGTCGAGATTTCGAAGGACGCGATCACGCGCGGATTTGCCATTTTCGATCCGCAATTCACTGGGAGGTTCACGGCTACTCGCACGCAGACACCGGCCAGCGACGCGCTTGCCGGGGCGGCCGCCGTGAATTCGCTCACCCAGCCGACGAACTTCGGTTACCAGCAGACTCTATCCAGCGGCGCTACTTACAATGTTGGATTCAGCACCCTGAAGTCTTCCACCAACAGCTCCTTCGCCCTCTACAATCCTTCGCTCACCGCGAATTTGAACGCCAGCTTCAGCCAACCTTTATTGCGCAATCGCGGATCGTTTATGACCAAGCTGCCCATCACCATCGCCCGTAGCAAGCTCAAGGGAGCCCGGTTAGGATTCGAAGCGCAGGTGCTGACGCTTGTCTCGAATGCGGAGAATGCTTATTGGGACGTGGTTCAAGCGCGCGAAACAGTGAAGGTTTCCGAGCAGGCCCTGGCGTTGGCCGATGCGTCGCTGAAGCGCTCCAAGCGCGAGCTCGAGCTAGGCGCCATTTCTCCGCTCGATATTTTTCAGCCAGAAGCACAGTATGCCAACTATCAACTGTCGCTCTCGCAGGCCCGTTTCGCTCTGGTGCGCACCGAGGATATTCTCCGCAAACAGATGGGTGCCGACCTCGATCCCGATGTTCGTAAGCTTCCTATTGTTTTGACCGAGACGCTGCAGCCTCCCGTCGACCGTATAATCGATCGCGAAGCGACGGTACAGAAAGCTTTGCAGGTGCGGCCGGATCTGAGCCAAGCCCGCCAGGCGATTGATGCTGATGACCTGAATATACGCGGCACAAAGAATTTACTCAAACCGAACCTCTCGTTGACCGGCCAATATGGCGCCGCCGGACGTGGCGGCCCGGCTTTTACGAGACAGAACGTTTTCCAGGGCGACGGGACCACGAGTACGATCACCACCGTGCTTCCCGGTGGTTTTAACGACGCTCTCGGCCAACTTTTCGGTTTCGGATTTCCCGTCTATGGATTTGGCCTCACGCTCAACCTGCCGCTTCGCGACCGGAACGCCGCGGCCAATTACGCGGATGCCCTCGTCAATAAGAAGCTTGATGCACTAGCCGTGCGCCAGACAGAACAGCAGGTTCGAGTCGATGTATTGAGCGCCATCACCGATCTGGAAAACGCCAAGGCGACGGTGGAACTGGCGAAGGTCGCGCTCGATTTTGCCCAGAAGCGCGCGGACGCTGAGCAGAAGAAATATGACCTTGGCACTTCCACGTTATTCTTTCTGCTCGACGCGCAGACTCAGTTGAACCAGGCGCAATCGAGCCTGGTGAACGCATCTGTTACCTACAAGCGGCTCACGGGGACTCTGTTGCGTTACACCGGCGACCTGCTCCAGGAGCGGGGAATTACGGTTCAGTAATCGCCTTGCTGTGGCATCAGGAATCAAGATCAAAGACGCGGTCATCGGCACGGGACCCGTGGCGGAGCGCAACAAGATAGCTGTCGCGCATGTCCGCGGCTTTCTCGCACGCGGTGATGAGTGCTACAACACGTATGAGCAAGGTGCGCCGCTGCGCATTGATTTGGCCAAACGCGAATGCATCGCCGGTCTGCGAAAGGGAATTGTGGGTATGCGTGCGGGGGGACGACGGGAGTTAATTGTAAGTCCTCATCTGGCCTACGGTGAGAAGGGAGTGCCTGGCCGAATTCCTGCGAACGCGGTGATTCGGTTTGAGGTGGAGTTGTTAGAGGTTCGGGAGCCCGGTGTTGCGCATCCGGACGATTACCCGGCCGGAAAACAGCTCCTTGTGTTTTATCCCGGAGATGCGGAGCGAAATCTACCGCGTTGGCAATTTGTGTTGCGTGAAGGGGATTCGGCAGGAGCGGTTATTACGTATCCGGCGCCGGGTTTGAGTTGGCGGCATGCGCGCCGGCGAAGCGTGGAAATAAAACTCGACCCTGCGCAGACGGCCGAACTCATTCAAAGCGTGCAATCGACCTTGGCTGAGTTTCCGGAAGATTGTTTGAAGAATGAGGTTACGGGATCAGTCTGCGGTGACTATCACTCTTTCGGAAAAGGGTGTGATTTTGTGTAAGTACTCTCTTGCTGAAACAAGCCCCGTTCTGTTGGGCGCGAAATTTTATCAAGTCATTACGCGCGCGGTTCGGCTAGATTGATGTAGCGGTCCATTGGTGGGTTCTCGATCTTTTGCACTTTGCCGCTTGGCTTGGGCCAGGTGATTTCCACCCAGTCGATCCTGGCAGATTTTCCGGCGCCCAGCACTTCGCGCGGATCGTGCGAGGACAGATAACTTCCTCCGTTGTTCTTCATACGCTGCCGGATCACTCCGCCTGCCGACCATCGGATCTTTGCTCCGATGGCGTCTCGATTGCACTTCGTGCCTTCTAGCTTCAGCCCTAGCCAATGGTTGCCGGCTCCCGCTTGATTTTTTAGCAGGACCGGGGCTCCGCCGTTTGTTGCTATGAGCACGTCCAGCAATCCGTCGTTGTTGAAGTCTCCTACAGCCAGACCTCGCGCCGGGTACGATTTTCCGAAGGCCGGGCCCGCTTCATTGCTCACGTTCTTTAGCTTTCCGTTTTCCTGGTGAAACAGTAGCAGCGGTTCCTTGTACTTCACCTGCGCCGAATAGTTCTCGATCATGTCGTCCGGATGGCCATTTGAGAGGATCAGATCGATGCTCCCGTCGTTGTCGTAGTCGAAAAACTTGAGGCCCCAGCCGCTGAGCAATCGCGTCGATTGCGCCACGTTGTTCGCGTGGGCCACATCTCGAAACGTCTCGTTCTTCATGTTCTTGTAAAGCGAGAACATCTCCTGGTCTACGTTGGCTACGAATAGATCCTGATAGCCGCTGTTGAAGACATCTGCCGCGTCCACGCCCATGCCCGAACGCGCCTGTCCGTTTTCGCTGAAGCCCACTTCGGCTGAGAGCGCTGTTTCTTCGAATTTCCCCTTGCCGCGGTTTATGAACAGGAAATTCTGCACTGTGTCGTTGGCTACGAATAGATCCATCAGTCCGTCGTTGTTGACGTCCGTCGCCACCACTCCCAGGCCCTTGCCTAGCGCTTTCTCGATGTCCGTTCCTTTTTGGACTTGCGTGAATGTGCCGTCGCCGTTGTTGTGATAGAGGAAGCTGGCCGTTCCTTTGAACACTCGCGGAATACAGTAGTAATGCCGCCCGAGTTTGTTGTCGCCGCACGAAAGGTGTTCGGTCTTGCCGTAATCGACGAAGCTGCACAGAAAGAGATCCAGTTTTCCGTCGTTGTCGTAGTCGAACCAGACTGCGCTGGTTGTCCAGCCTGGTGTCGATAGGCCGGCCTTATTCGTTACGTCGGTGAATGTGCCGTCGTGATTGTTCTTGTACAGAATGCAATTTCCGTACGATGTGACGAAGATGTCCGGCCATCCGTCGTTGTCGTAATCGCCGACGGCTACGCCCATCCCGAACGTGCCGCCCGCTACTCCGGCTTTCTCCGTTACGTCTGTGAATGTGCCGTCACGATTGTTTTTGTACAGTGCGTTCCGCAGGGGCTTTTTCGGCTTGAAGAAATCGGAGGGACCGCTGTTTACCAGGTAGATGTCCATCCACCCGTCGTTGTCGTAGTCGAGAAATGCGCATCCGGGGCCGAGCGTTTCGGGGAGATAACGCTCGTCGGACATCGCGTTGTCGTGCACCCAGGTGATGCCGCTGGCCGACGGAGGAATCTCCTCGAAAAGCGCCGGCTCGGCGGGACTGCCGGGCAGCAGGGGCGCGGCTACCAACGACAACAATTGACGGCGGGAAAGCTTCATTCGTGTTCAGTCCGGATATTTTTCATTGGCCTTAACTATTCTGATCTCGTGGTCGGTAAATTTATTGTGGGCTCCGGGCAGGTCCAGTTTCGGCATGTGGCACGTCACGCAATCTTTCTTGCCTACGCGGCAAATATGGATCGACGCTTTCGTCGCGGGCTTTGCGGATCTGGAGTGGCACGCTTCGCACTTTGCATCGTAGGCGGCTGCAGCGGTTTCCAGGTCGCGATGGGGATTGTGGCAGGCGGTGCAGCGGATGCGCCGGTCCTCGGCATCGTAGCATTTGCTGTTGCCCAGGCGGTAGGGTTGGAAGCGAACATTCAGGATTCCACGCGGCCCGCTGATTGCAATCTGCGACCACGACCGGTGACACTGCCCGCAAAAGTCCGACAGTTCTTCCGTGCTCAACTCTCCCAGCTTTCGCATTTCCGCTCTTGCGGCGCTTAAATGTTGCTCAGATGGGCCGTGGCATCGCTCGCATTGAACACCCGCGGTCATTGTGGAGAGTGTGGGCTGCTGTCCTTTCACCGCGTTTGTCGCATGGCAGTTGAAACAATCTGCCACTTCCTTGGGCGATCTCATGTGCCCTGCGGCGTCCCGCACCGTGTGTGCGGTCTCGGTTTGAGCACCCATGGTTAGATCCAGATTTCGCAACGCGGAATAGTAGCTCACCGTGCTCTCGTACCATTGGCCTTCCAACTGGAAGAAATATGTTTGTCCTGCAGCGCCTAATCCGAAGGCCCAACTCAGCGGCACTCGAATCGTTTCTTTACCGTCCGTCACCGTATAGATGGACTGATCCCCCTCGCGCGCGATTTCATATGAGTACCCACCGATCTTCGCCGTCAACTTCGGCGACGCTTTCAAAATCGCACACTCTTTCACACTCTCCAGCGCTCGCGCCATCGCCGATTGAGCGAATCCGCTCGTCTCCGCCGTGTGGCAGGCCGCGCATGCAGCCGGGGGCGCTGCGCGCATCACGCTGAATGCGAACAGAGCCAATACCAGCCTCACTTCACGTTCACTCCCGGCTGCTTCGCCTGGATCTCCGCGTTCAATTTCTGAACAATCGCCCGCTCGCGATCGCCATCCGCCTTCCGCTTCAGACGATAGTACACGGTGGCCAGGGTGACGTGCGCCTCGGTGAAATTCGGGGCCTCTTTCAGAATGGATTCCAGCTCGGCGCGCGATGCGTCTACTTTTCCCTGGCTGAAATCGATGGATGCGAGCTGGTAGCGCACACCAAGGTCGCCCGGACGCACCTGGAGCGCATGGCGAAGATACTTCACCGCGTCGTCGAAATTCTGATCCTGCTTCAACACGACGGCGAGTTGCAGGTTCGAGCTGAAGTCGTTCGGATTGGCTTCCAGTGCTTTGCGAAACGCGTCGGCCGCGCCCGCCGCGTCACCGGTCGCGAGCATTGCCTGGCCGCAGAAGGAGTACACATCCGGCAACTGCGGATTTAATTCCACTGCCTTCTTCAGATCCTCGAGCGCTCCCGCATAATCCCTCACGTTCAACTTCGTGGTCCCGAGCAGCAGCCTCGCCTCGGCCGAATCGCCATTGCGCAGAATGCGATTGATCACCACCTGCCCGCGATCCACCTGGTTATCCCGCACCAGCGCCGTTCCGAGGACATAGGCGATAGCCAGATCGTCCGGCCTTTGTTCCGCGACCGGCGTCAACAGCTCCACCACCTTCTTGTTTTTTCCCAGACTCAACCAGCAATCCGCAAGCAGCAATACCGGTTGTAATTCAGCCGGCGCGGCCTTATGAACTTTTTCAAAAATTACCGACGCCTCTTGCACCTGGCCGATCTTGTAGTAAGCCAGCGCCAGATTCAGATCGACGGCCATGTTTCCCGGTTGGAGTTTGAGAGCATGCCGATACTGTGCGATCGCGTCCGTATAGCGGCCAACTCGCGCATAGGCTGCTCCCAAATTCGAAATTGCGATCAGCGAATCCGGCCGGACTGCCAGATATTTCTCATACGACAGGATCGCGCCATCGATGTTACCGGCTTGATGTTGCGCGATGGCCTGCTTCAGGATCTGTTCGGCTGGTTCAATTAGAAGCGCTAATGCTAGGAGAACTACGCGGGACATGTAAACCAGCATTATCCCTTAGATTGGCTGGACGGAGACCGTTGTCTTCGTTTCAGACGTCGAGTCGCCTTGCTTCGCCGTTGCCTGAATTTCGTAATTGCCGGGCGGGATGGCGGCCGCCGGGATGGTCATCACGTAGGGAATTCTACCCTCGGCGTCGGCTTCGGGTAGCGGCATGGGCGCCTTGGTCAGACTCTTGCCATTGCGCAAAAACTCGATTTCGACTGTTGGCTTGGCGGCGATCAAGGCGTCCTGGTAGACGATGAAGAAGAATCGCAGGACCGCATCCTTGGTTTTGGGGACGTTGTCGTTCAGGGTCGGCGTGATGCTGCCGCCTTGAAATTGGAACGGCTCGTTGGGATCGAGCCCCTTCGCGTTGGGCGTGTAAGAGCGGACGGCAGTGAGCGACGATATGCCCACTCCCTTCTTCCTCGGCGCAACAGTGAACTCCGAGCGCTGTGTTCCGATCTTCCCGCTTTCCCGGTCCATCACGGCGCTTTCGAGCGTATATTTCCCGGATGGAATTGTAATGGTCAACTTGTCGACAAAATTTCCCAGCTTGAGCTGATCGGCTGTCACCTGGAACGACCGGTCGCGAGTTAATTTCTGAACCACATCGCCCTTGGAGTCTTTCACCAGTGCTCCCAACGAACAGTGGACGCTGATCTTGCCTGCGTCCGTTTTAGGTTGCAATACATGAAGGGGCACCTCGACCAGAATCGAAAGATCGGTTCCCTCGTCTCTCGGCCGAAGCTGGACTGCTCCGGCGCGGAATCCAACATCTTCGGAAAGCTTGCCATCGGAGATCGCCTTCAACAGCGGCATCTCAAAAGCCTGGAGCCCGGCGGCGCGGGCTTCCGGCGGCAACGCGAAGTAACCGTTACGCGCGTGGATGACGAGACCCTTCCGGTCGCCGTCTACTGAAAGTTTGCGGAAACTGCCGTCGTAATTTTGTATTCCCGGATTAAAAGTGACTTCGTAATAGCTGCTGATTTCTTCGTTCACTTTGTGCAAGGGTCCGCGTAAGTCGTTGCTGTCGGCGATCAGAAAGCCACCGGTCGATTCCGCCAGATCGCGGATCGCAAGCTGTACGTTGGAGCGCGCCGATACCTCGGCGTTGTCGGACGCCATCACTTCCGCCGTGGTTGTAGCACCTTCTGTGCGGTTTACAGTGAGTGCGCTAGCCTTGGTGGCGCCGTTCAACTGGCGGGTTGCTCCCGCGTTCTGCGATGCGGTCATCACTCCGCGCGTGTCCACTGCATAGAAGGTGACATTCGTTCGATTTGCCATACCCTGCAGATTGCGAAACATCGTGTCCAATTCCGGGGTAACGTACAAGCCTTCGGTGAAATACAGCACCGATTTCCGTCCGGGCATTGCCTGCTGGCCGCGTACCAAAGACTCCAGCGCCTCAATCGACATACGCGCGTTCCGGCCGGCGATGGCGGCGTCCAACCGCAGCATATCGAGCATCACCTTCATCAGCATCGGCTGGGTGGGATCGGCAGGTGGCCCGTTGGCGGGTTGGGCGCCCGCCGCCTGGGTCGCAGCGGCGATGATGTTTGCGTCCTGATCGGCGGCCGCACCCAGATTCCGTCTTAGTTCGGCTTTGATCCCTTCCGATTCGGAAACCAGTTTTCCGACCGCCAGACCGTTGGTTGCGCGGTCGATGGCACTGGCCAGCGCGTCCTTGTCTTCAGTGAACTGCTGCAGCACCAGGAGCCGCGTGTTCAGCATCATCACGGAATAGTAGACGTTTGTCCCTTGATCGCCCTTGATCAAGTCGAGCGCGGCAGTTCTTGCCGTCTTCCGCTCGTCGGCCGCTCCCATTGCTTCGAAGGCGAGCGTTACCAGGCGAATTTGCCGTAGCGGGTCGAGTTTTGTTACGGCGCCTGTTTGGGTGATTGCCTCGGAGCCTCGAACCAAGCGGAAACTGGTGAGCGTTTGCTTCGCGCCGTTATCGGATACCGTCAAGTCTCCAGGTTGGAGATCCACAATCGGCTTGCCCTTCTTATCGCGGACAACGATGTCGAGCAACACTTCGTCTACGTTGGTCTTAACGGTCGGCGTTTGAGCGCCGGCTGAAAACGGAGTTAGCGCGGCTATTGCCAGCAGCGCATAAACGCTCGAATATTTCATTGAAAACGTCCTCTCAGGCGTTCGAATTCGCCTCGTTGATGCTCGGCGTCTTTGGTGCGCCCCAGTTTCAAATAAGCGGCGGCCAAACTGAACCTGGCCTGGCTGCTGTCCGGCGCGAGTGTAACGGCTGTTTCCAATTCCTTGGCGGCTTCTGCCGCGTCATCCAGCGCCAGAAGCACGGTGCCGAGCGCGACGTGCGTGGCGAAATCGCCCGGGGCTGCGATCGCAGCCTTCTCCGCGTAGCCACGCGCTTTCCGCGGTTGGTCGCGCTTCAGATAAATCATGGTCAGACCCACCAGCGCCGGAATATGCGCCGGTTCCAAAGTGAGCGCCTGATTGATCTCGGTGATGCCCCGATCCGGAGATTCTTTCATCAGAAAAGCGCCGAACCGGAAGTGAATGTTCGCCTCCGCCGGGTATTCCTTCACGACTGCTTCGAACTTTGCCACTGCTTCCCTGGGGTCCTTCTCCATAGCGGTTGTCATGGCATCGCCGAGCTTCATCACCATTTCCCGGCTCGCTTCGGGCACTTCGAATGGCAACCAGTTCTTCCTCAAACCCGCTATTCCCGCTGCGACGCTGATCTCCGGCGTCTTCTTGCCGATTCTGGTCAATTCACCCAGCACAGTAATGGCTTTTTCGAAGCTGCCGGTCTTTGTCAGTACGAGAGCGAAATGAAGCCTCGCCGTGGCGGCCAACTCGGCAGGTTCCTGAAAGCCGAGCCGCTCGGTCTGGCCGAAACTCCGGAGCGCCGCATCGTAGTTACGCAGACCGTATTCACACAACCCGGACATGGTCCAGCCCGGAGTAAGCTCGGGCTTTAGTTCGGTCAACCTCCGAAAAGCGGGCGCGCACTCCGCGTACTTGTCCTGATCGTAGGCGATCGAGCCGGCGTACCACCAACCCTCGTCCCATTCCGGCTTGAGCTGCAGCGCTTTCTGATAAAGAACCAGGGCTTCGTCGAGCCGTTTGGCGTCTCGCGCCTCGGTGGCTTGCTTGGAAAGGGTTTCAAAAGTTGGCGCGAGCATGAGGAAAATCGCGGCCACACCCAGCATCATTTAGATCCAATCTTACTCCTTCGCTGTTCGACAAAGGAAAGGGGCGCCCCTTTCGAGACGCCCCGTGTTACAACTTTGTAATCTGCGATCAGAAGTAGAATTTGATCGCCACTTGAACTACGCGGTGACCTTCTTTCTGAGTTGTCGACCCGAAGTTTGAAGTATTTACCTTCAACGTAGCCGGATCGAATCCCAGGTTCAGGTTGCTGCCGCCGACGAACGACCACAGCGGATGGTTCAGGAAGTTATACGCATTGAATCGGAGCTGGATCTTCATCGATTCCTTGATCTGGAAATTCTTGAAGAGTCCGAGATCGGAATTGAAGAACGCCGGTCCGTACATCGCCGGAAGAACAGTCGGACCGTTCTGGCCTATCTGTGTCGGCACCGCGAAGCAGCTCGGGTTGATGAACTGGTGCGGTGCGAGGTTCGCCGTCGGATTGCATGTCAATACCGGATTGAGCTGGATATTGGGAGTTCCGAGCAGCGACAGATTGCTGACGTTAAACGTGGTGCCCGGGATCTTGGCGTTGTTCAGATTCAGGTTGAAGTTATTGTTGCCGCTCAGACCGAGAGGTTGGCGCCACTCTGCACTTGTGTAATGCCGGAGAACTGCCAGCCGTTAATGAAGCCGCCGCCAATCTTGCTATGGGTGAAGTTGCCCAATTCCACGGAGTAGGCAGCGTTGAAGATATGCGTGCGATTGGCGGGTTGCACTCCGTAATCGTTGTTGAGATTGAACGAGTCGCGTGTGGGATTGACGATACCCATCGACTTACCGTAAACGTAATTCATGTTGAGGACATAGCGGCCCTTGGTGCGCACCCACGTCGTCTGCAAGGCGTTGTAGTTCGCATACAGGTTGTTCGTCGCCAGACCGAGATCGGAGAAACCCAAGAGCGGACGGAAATTGTTCGCAGTGAGGCTGTTGGGGTCCACGCCCCCGTTCTTCGACGAGAGCATCGATCCGACGGGAACCAGGTTGATATTGCTTCCCTGACCGCCGGCGGTATTCGACAAATCGCGGCTTTGGTTGCCGACGTAGGCGACTTCCAGCAGGCTCGACCAAGGCAGCCGCTGCGACACTGTAAAGCTATAGCTGTCGGTGTACGGTTGCTTGTCGTCTTTGCTGTCGACGGCGGCAGGAGAGAGCGCCTGACCGCTGAAATTGATGGTGTCGAGTTGGCTTGCCTTCAGCGGGACTCCATTCACGTTGTTTCCGAGACTGATATTGGTAACGCCCGCGGCTACGTCAAGGCCATTGGTGAACTGCCCTGAGTGGTAGTAGTATCGGCCCCAGCCACCACGGAGGACGGTCTTGCCTTGGCCCATCAGGTCATAGGCGACACCGAAGCGTGGTTGGTAGAAGGCACCTCTCGTCGGGAATCCGCCGATCGGAACGTTGGAGTTGCGCTTGTTCCACTCGAATCCGCAATACTGGATCGGGGTGCAACTCGTATTGTACTTGGAATAGTCGAAAACCGAGTATCCGAATCCAAGCCGGTCGGCCCACGGAGTGAAGTGGGTAATGCGAAGGCCCAGTTCGACAGTCAGCCTCTTGTTGACTTTCCAGGAATCCTGAACGAAGCCTTCATACGTCGAGTATGCGATGTCGTTAATGCGGTTGAACGACGTTTCGTTATATCCACTCAAGGTGCCCGTCAGCAGGTCGGCGAATTCGTTTCCAGTGGAGTACGTATTGCCCTTGTTGACCGATAATTGGCCGTTGGTGTTGTTGTTGGCCGGCTGGGCGTTGCGAATCCATTCCCAGAAGAAGCCAGCTTTGACGGTGTGCGTGCCCCAGACCTTCGACACTGTGTCGCTGAAGCTAGGCATGTACTTGTTGGCGTACAGATCCGGAAGTCGGACCACCCGCTTCGAAACCACCCGGGTTGAAGACGAGCGCCGATTCCTGGCCGCCGCCAAAGGACGGAATCTGCAGAACTCCATTCTTGTAAAGACCCTTATAGTTGTAGCCGACCTTTGTGCGGTCGACCTTGGACGGATCCTGGAAGACGTTCGGGAAGCCGATGAACGTGTAGCCGAAGACAAACTCGTTGGTCATGGTAGGGCTGAAGACGTGAGTGAGCGACGTGGTGACCGACTGCGATGAGTTCTTGCCCTCGACGGGTGTCGGATAGGGAACCTGGTTTCCATTGCGCCACCACAGGCCGACGGGGAATTGCTGCGTCTCTCGTTGCAGGTTATATCGGACAAACAGTTTCGTGTTGTCGCTGATGTTGTAGTCGACGCGCGACATCCACTGCGTGTTGTTCTGGTTGAACGTTTCCGCTTGGACGTAGTTGTAACCGCCGGTGGCGTTCGGATTGGCGTTCGCCGCCGGATACAGCTTCATCAGCGCCACCATATTAGGATCGATCTGAGACGCAGGGATAATTCCGCCGGGGTAGAGCGTTGGGTTCACCTGGCCGGGAGGGCCGCCAGATTGCGTCAGGTTGCCCAGTTTAGCTACTTCAGACGGCGAGAAATTGCCCGTCAGCATGCCTGCGGTTGGAACCGTTGCGCGCAGCAGACCCGTATCGAGAACCTGGTAGAAATACTCATAGCCGGTGAAGAAGAACAGCTTGTCGCGGTTCTTGTTGAATCGCGTTCCGGGTATGAGCACGGGACCACCGATGGTGCCGCCCGGATAGTAGTATTTGTTTTGCGGCTGCGTCTGGCCGGTGGAATTAAACAGCGCGTCGTTGGCGTTCAGAGCATAGTTTCTGGCGTATAGAAATGCGGAGCCGTGGAAATCTTTGCCGCCCGATTTCGCCACGGAACTGACTACTGCCGGACCTTTCTGATTTTCAGCGCTGAAATTCGACATCTTCACCTGGAACTCGGCGATCATGTCGGAGTTTGGATTCACTGGAGTGTCGCAGTTGCAACCCGGGTCGGAAACGTGCGCGCCGTCGGCCGTGATGTCGAGCGAGTTGGCGGGCAATCCGTTGTAAGAGTAGGCCGCGTTCAGCGGACTCTGGCTGCCCGCGTCGCCATTGCCGTTGATGCCAATGGTCTCACCGGAATAATTCGATTTGTTCGATACGCCATTCGTGATGCCGAAGCCCGGCATGATCTTCAGGAACTCAGCGGCGTTGCTGCCGACTTCGACGAAGTTTTGAAGTTCCTTGGTGGTGAGCGTCGACGACTTTTCGCCGGAATCCACCGGAGCGATCGAATCGGTCACACCCGTAACCTCAACAGTCTCGCCGGTGGTGCCGACCTTCAAAGTGACATTCAGGTTGCGCTTCTCACCGCCGCCAAGGTCGATGCCGCTTGCCTTGTAAACCTGGAAGCCTTTCGCATCCACTGTCAGTTCGTAGCTTCCAACCGGGACCGACGCGAAGGTGAAGTAGCCATCATTATTAGTGACGCTATCGCGTAGGGAGCCGGATTGCACATCGCGCAGTTTTACCGTTGCTTGAGGTACGACGGCCTGCGAAGAGTCGGTCACCACGCCCGTGAGGGTGGCGTAAATCGACTGTGCCGGCAGATTCGCGGCCAGCAAAACGAGGAAGGCGAATCCTG
The DNA here is from genome assembly GCA_963770345.1 of Bryobacteraceae bacterium. GTDB lineage: Bacteria > Acidobacteriota > Terriglobia > Bryobacterales > Bryobacteraceae > CAVYPH01. Next base: position 801,379 of record CAVYPH010000007.1, read on the forward strand.
CGAGGATTCTTCTCCAACACGTCATTGTTAGTATTTCTCCCGTTCTTTTTTTGCTCATCTTGAATGACTCCCTGAGAGGTACCACGCAACCCCTGGTGCAGGATTGGACTTCATGCATGATACGCCGTCAAAATATGGTACGAAAGGCTAATGGGGTTAAGCAGAATACAGTAAACGGAGTAACATGTTTATTATCAACCGCGTTAACAAACTTATCGGACCACGTTAACGCCATTGTTAACGTGATAGACTGTTCGGTTAATGCCCTCCCCTTGCAAGGGTTGGGGCGGATGTGTATACTCCCAGCAGCAGGGAGTCTCAGGATCGAATTTTGTCCCCTACGCCCGTGGACTACGAACGAGAACGACACGAACTCGATGCGCTTTTGGCATCAGGTATCTTCAATCGCGCGCCGAACCTCGCCCAACTGCTGAACTATATCTGCTCGAAATATTTTGAAGGCGCCACCGATCAGATCAAAGAGTACAACGTTGCGATTGAGGCGCTCGGCCGCGGTCCGGATTTCGATCAGAAAAGAGATTCGATTGTTCGTGTGGAAGCTCACCGGTTACGAAAGCGGCTGCGCGAATACTATGAGAGCGACGGCGCGAGTCACGCCGTCAAGATCATAATTCCCCCGGGCCAGTATGCACCAAAATTCATTCGGGACGAAGCTCTCCTCCCGGCGGCGGCCAACGGGACGGTCGTGCCGTCCAAGGTGGCAGAGACGGTTGCCGCCCCAGCCACTCTCGAGTTTTCAGTAACCAAACCATACCAGCAGCACCTGATGCGGGTCTCCATCACCGTTTTGGCCGTTGGACTTGTGGTGGGCCTCCTCTATTGGAATTCGCAACGCTTAGCCGGTGGCACCTCCTCCATACCCGCCGAGCCGCCTCTGCCGGTTCAGACCAGCGAGGATATTCGAATACTGGCAGGGACCACCGGCCGGGATTACATCGATGGTCTTGGCCGGAGTTGGCAATGCGACCGCTATTTCACGGGTGGAGGGACCTTTCGCGATGCCAACCACAAGGTTTCCGGAACGCGCGATCCTGCCATATACCAATCCCGTAGGGAAGGCGCCTTCGCCTACGATATCCCTCTAAAACCTGGCGTCTACGAACTGCGGCTGCATTTTGCGGAAACCCTCTTCGGCGAGTCGAACATTGCCGGGGGCGGTGAATCGAGCCGGATCTTCAACTTGGCGGTCAATGGGAAACCGTTGGTGCCGGAATTGGATGTGATCGGCGAGACGGGAGCCAGTGCCGCCGACATCAAGGTATTCAAAGATATTTCGCCGGACTCCGATGGCTATCTTCATCTGAAGTTCAGTCCGATCACGGGTAGCGCCTTCCTCAATGCGATTGAAATTACACCTGGGATTCCGGGGAAGATGCGCTCCATCCGGATTGTCGCACGGGATCGCGGCTACAGCGACAAGAACGGGTATGCGTGGGAACCCGACCGTTATGCAAAAGGCGGACAACTGGTGCTGCGGGCCGATCCTGTGGGAGGGGCCTCCGATCCTGAACTCTACCGGGGCGAACGTTTCGGCAACATTACTTATAGCGTCCCGGTTGCGCCGGGGCGGTACGGCTTGGTTCTGCACTTTTCGGAGACGTGGTTTGGATCGGGGAAACCTGGCCGCGGCGGCGCGGGAAGCCGGGTGTTCAGTATTCTGTGCGATGGCGTGGCTCTGGTCCGGAACTTCGATATCTTCAAGGAAGCGGGTGGGTCTGACTTGGCGCTTACACGTGTGTTTCATGGCTTGGAGCCGAATCCTCAGGGGAAATTGGTGATCTCGCTGGTTCCGGTGAGGAATTATGCTTGTATCAATGCTCTTGAAGTAATTGATGAATCCAAATAAATCTTTGGCCACGAATTAACACGGATAAACACTGATAACACAAAATGCTAAGCTAGAATTCCTTTTACTACTTGGCCTTTTACGTCTGTCAGGCGGAAGTGGCGGCCTTGGAACTTGTAGGTTAGCTTTGTGTGGTCCAGGCCTAGTGTGCGTAGGATCGTTGCGTGCAGATCGTGCACGTCTACCGGGTCTTTTGTGATGTTGTAGCTGAAGTCGTCGCTTTCACCGTAGGTGATTCCTGGTTTCACGCCCCCTCCCGCCATCCAGATTGTGAAGCAGCGGGGATGATGATCGCGGCCGTAGTCTTCGGCGGTTAGTTTGCCCTGGCAGTAAACTGTTCTTCCGAATTCGCCTCCCCAGACTACTAGCGTGTCGTTTAGTAAGCCTCTTTCCTTCAGATCTTGGATTAGTGCGGCTGAGGGTTGATCGGTGTCGTGCGATTGGCCTCGGATTTGCTTCGGTAGATTTGTGTGCTGGTCCCAGCCCCGGTGGAAGAGTTGGATGAATCGGACTCCACGCTCCGCCAGGCGGCGGGCAAGCAGACAGTTTGCTGCGAAGGTGCCGGGCTTTCTTGTGTCCGGCCCGTACATTTCGAATGTCCTGTCGGATTCTTTCGATAGATCGGTCAGCTCCGGAACCGAGGTTTGCATCCGGTATGCCATTTCGTATTGCGCGATTCGCGTTGAAATTTCCGGATCGTTGTATTGCTGGAAATTGATTTCGTTCAGGCCGGCCAGATCGTCCAGATAGCGCCTGCGAACGTCTTTGTCGAGGCCTGGCGGGTTCGAAAGGTAGAGCACGGGATCTCCCGCGGATCGAAACTTCACTCCCTGATAGGTGGTGGGCAGAAAGCCGCTTCCCCATAACCGGTCGTAGAGCGGTTGATCGTTCGGACTTCCCGTACCTTGCGAAATCATCACTACGAACGCCGGCAGATCCTTGTTCTCGCTGCCGAGTCCATACGCCAGCCATGAGCCGATGCTGGGGCGTCCTGCCAGTTGAAAACCTGTCTGGCAGAATGTGACCGCCGGGTCGTGATTGATCTGCTCTGTGTTCATCGATTTGATGAAGCAGAGATCGTCCACTGTCCGCGCCACTTTTGGCATCAGTTCGCTGACCCACGCGCCTGATTTTCCGTACTGCGCAAATTTGAACATCGAGGGCGCGACGGGAAAACTGGTCTGCGTAGCGGTCATGCCCGTGAGGCGCTGGCCTTGGCGGATGGAATCCGGCAGATCCGTTGCCCGCAGATCCGCCAGCTTGGGCTTATGGTCGAACAAATCAAGCTGCGATGGCGCGCCGGATTGAAACAGGTAGATGACGCGCTTGGCTGTGGGCGCGAAGTCGAAGTGTGGAGTTGCGGCGGGGCTTTCCTCCGCGCGGAGCAGCGACGCTAGCGCCGCTGTGCCCAGCCCTAGTGCGCCTGCGCCGAACAGTTGTCTTCTTGTAATCATTGCTTCGTTACCATCTCATCCAGATTCAGAATTAAGCTCGCGACGGTTGTGTAGGCCGCCAGTTCGGGTGCGTTGAGCGACTGGTTTCGCGGCGTCGGGCCCTCGCTAATTAGTTTCTTCGCTTCGTCGAGTTTCGTCTGGAAGTGATCGCGGTTGTAGCGGAAGGCTGTTTAACAGAATTCCAGTTTCCTTTTCGCCCGGCTTGCGTCCTGTCGCCAGGCGGAATCCCCAGGCTACGCGCTCCTCCGGCGTTTGGCCGCCTTCGGTCATCATGCGTTGCGCCATCATCCTGGATGCTTCTATGAACGCTATATCGTTCATGAGGTCCAGAGCCTGTAGGGGTGTGTTGGTGCGGGTTTCGCGAACCGTGCAAGCCTCGCGGCCGGGCGCGTCGAAAGTCACCATCGTCGGCGGCGGCGAAGCGCGCTTCCAGAACGAGTACATGCTGCGCCGGTACAATCCTTCGCCTGTATCGGCCTTGTAATCTTCTCCGCCCGATAGTTCTTTCCACAAGCCCGCGGGCTGATATGGCTTCACCGAAGGTCCGCCGATTTTCTCCACCAGCAGACCCGAAACGAGCAGCGCCTGGTCGCGCACCATCTCGGCCGAAAGACGGAATCTGGGGCCTCGCGCCAGCAGCCGGTTCTCTGGATCGCGTAGTAACAAGTCGCCCGGCGCTTTCGAGGTTTGCCGGTAAGTCGCGCTCATGACGATCGTCTTCTGCATCGCTTTCACGTTCCACTTGGTCCGCATGAATTCCGTGGCGAGCCAATCGAGCAGTTCCGGATTCGTCGGCCACTCTCCTTGCGATCCGAAATCTTCGACGGTCTTGACGATGCCAACGCCGAAATACTGTTGCCAGAAACGATTTACTGCTACTCGCGCTGTCAGGGGATTGCCTGGATCCACCAGCCAGCGCGCCAAGCCAAGGCGATTATTGCCGGCGCCTTCTGGTAGCGGCGGCAGGGCTGCTGGAACGCCGGGTCCCACCTTCTCGCCCGGATGATCGTACGCGCCGCGCAGCAGGATGAACGTATCGCGCGGTGTGGGACGCTCCTGCATCACCATTACCGTTGGCACCTTGTTGATGAACTGCTCGCGCTCCTGGTGCAGATTCTGAACCTTCGTCCACGCCTTCCGGATCGGCTCCGGCGCATATTGATCCAGGTAGCAAAGCCGTATCTTATCCGCCTGCGCCGTTGTTCGTTTCTCTGGCGCGACTGCCGCGATGCTACGAACGGATTCCGGCGTGGCGAGCACTGCAATTGCATCGGGCGTCAACGCGGCTTGATAAATTCGAACCTTGTCGATCTTCCCCTTGAAGCGATTCTCAGGGCCGCCCCCGCCGCCGATGCGCAACGGTTCCTTCACTTGAAAATTCTGATTCAACCCATCCAGATTGATCTTCAGCTTCTGCGAAACACCATCGACATAAATCTTCAGGCCTTCGGCGAAATGGGAGCCGTCGTAGGTCATCGCCACGTGATGCCAGCGGTTCAATTCGATCGGGTTCTCCGTCTCCACGCGCAAGGAATCGTCGAGCCATCGAAGCACGAGGTCGACCTGCACCTTCCCGTCCTTCAGAAGCAAGCTGTATCCCGATTCTTCGGCCGCCTCTTTGGTTCGCGTAACGATCGCGCCATTGGCCGCCGTGGGATAGATCCGCGCGGCGATCGTAAAGTGGTCATTGAAGCCGAAATCGGCCGTGTTTCCCCAATCGACTAGCAGCTTCCCATCAAAACTCGCCGTCATTTCCGCAGGAAGCGCCGCCGCTAGTTGACGCGACGGGAGCCATTCCACGTCCTCGCGCAGCGTCTTCTCCCAGGCTCGCTGCGATTTGCCGATCTCATTGCGCAGGCCGTCGATTTTCTTCTCCGCCTCTGCAACCTGCGAGTCAAACTGTTTCCATTCGGCCTGCTGCTCCGGCGTCGGCGCCTTTATCATCGGCGGCGAGTTGCCGTATTTCTGTGCATTGCCCCGTTCCGGGATGTTGTCGAAATAGGCGAAGAGCTGGTAGAACTCCTTCTGCTTGATCGGATCATATTTATGATCGTGGCAGCGAGCGCACCCGACTGTCAGGCCCATCCAGACCGTCGAAGTCGTATCCACGCGGTCCACCACATATTCGACCGCGTACTCCTCCGGTACAATCCCGCCCTCGCCATTGCCGCGATGATTGCGGTTGAATCCGGTGGCGATGCGCTGATCGAGCGTCGGATTCGGCAGCATGTCGCCGGCCACCTGCTCGATGGTGAACTCGTCGAACGGCATGTTGCGATTGAAGGCGTTGATCACCCAATCGCGCCACCGCCACATGATTCGTTCGCCGTCGGTCTGATAGCCGTTCGTGTCGGCGTACCGCGCGGCATCCAACCATCGCGCGGCCATGCGCTCTCCGTATCGCGGCGACGCCAAAAGCCTGTCGACAACTCGCTCGTATGCCTTGGGCGAAGCGTCGGCGAGAAACGCGTCGACTTCCGCCGGCGTTGGCGGCAAACCAGTAAGATCGAGACTCGCCCGGCGGATCAGCGTCGCTTTATCCGCTTCCGGCGCAGGTTTCAAACCCTCGCGTTCGAGCCGCGCCCGCACAAAATAGTCGATTGGATTCTCGCCTGCCGGGACTTCAGGACGCTGCGGAGGAATGAACGACCAGTGCTTCTGCCATTTCGCACCCTGCGCGATCCACTGGCGGATTGTTTCCGTTTCTTTATCTGTCAGAGCCGGCCCGGCATACACGGGCGGCATGCGCATGCCTTTATTTTTGGAGGTGATCCGCTTGACGATCTCGCTGTGATCGGGATCGCCGGCGACAATCGCGAAGTGGCCTCCGAGATCCTGTTTCGCTCCCTCTTCGGTGTCGAAACGGAGCTTTGATTTGCGATTCCCCTTATCCGGCCCGTGGCACGTATAGCACCGATCCGACAGTATCGGCCTGATGTCGCGATTGAACTCGACAGCGGATAACGAAGAACTGCAAAGCGCGAAACAGATTAAAGCACGCGGTCCCATTTGTCTAAGCTGATTCTACGTCATGCTACGCTTTGAGATTTGGTCTTTCCCGCATTTTGGACAGAGTCTCGCCGCCTAAACTGATTCTACCGCTTGGCGGAAGTCGTGAGCTACGCTGCCTTGTGCTTCGCGATATAGTCCGGCGAAAGCTCACTGCTCATTCCCGGAGCGGTGGGCGCCAGTACTTCGCCGTTCACCATTTTTTGAGGTCCGCTGGTTTCCATATAAATCGCATTGGGAATCGCGCAAAGCATGTTCATATTCACGGGGCCGCCGCCGTGGCTGGCGAGTTCCAAACCGAAACCGTCCGAAAGCGCGCCGATCTCCAGCCACTCCGTGGGTCCGCCTGCCCGGCGATTATCCGGCTGCACCACATCCGCGCCGTGCCGCTGCAGCAAATCCATGAACGAGTGTTTGTTGTAGAGGTTCTCGCCCGTCGCCACCCGCATGTCCAATGCTTGCGTGAGCTCGGCAAACCCTTCCATGTCGTGAGGCGGTAGCGGTTCTTCAAACCAGAAGCAGCCCAACTGCTGATAGGCACGACCGCGGCGCAAAGCTTCCACTCGCGTGAATACCTGGTTGGCGTCCACCATCACTTTGATATCCTTGCCGGCTGTCTTCATCCCGACTTCGATCCGCTCCAAATCGTCGTCGAGGCCGTACCGGCCTACCTTCACTTTGAAGGCGCGATACCCCTGTTCCAAAGTCTCGTTGATGGTGCGCTTGTACTGCGAATGATCCTTATCGTTCTCGCGATACCAGCCGCACATCGCATAGGCCGGCATCCGGTCCCGCACCGCGCCCAACATCTTATAGACGGGCATTCCGGCGGCTTTTCCGAGAATGTCCCAGACCGCGATATCGACCGCCGACAACGCGAACTGCGTGACGCCCTGCATTCCCTGATATTCGAGCGCGCGCCAAAGATCCGCGCGAATCTTTTTCGGAAAAGCCGGGTCCTGCCCGATTATCACCGGCTTGATCTCTTCCTCAAGAATCGTCTGGACAACGCGCGGACCGCCGGCGATCATTCCGAAACTGCTGTGGGCCCATCCGGTGATGCCCGCGTCGGTTGTGAGCTTCAGAACCACACCGCCGCCGGCCGATCCGAAATCGTGAATCGCGTCGCCGGTGAAGGGCGCCGGCGGCAGCCGTAGTAATGTCGTTTCCATGCCTGTGATTTTGAGCTGCTTGCGAGCCTCGGCTGCGATCGCCAATCCGCCGCTCAAGCCACCAAGGGATGAAGCGAGGAGGAAATTCCGTCTGTTCATAATCGTCAAGTATCCCTCATAATGGCGTTTGATATGCAAGCGCGCCGTCTCTGTTTCGTCTCATTTCTGCTCTTTGCCGTTCTTTCCAGAGCGGATGGCAAACCGATTCGTATTCTGCTCGTCGGCGATTCCACCGTCAACGACGAAGGCGGATGGGGGACGGGTTTCGCGGCATCCTTCGGATCTGACGTGGAGGTCGTAAACCGCGCTATGAACGGGCGCAGCTCGAAAAGTTTTCGCGATGAGGGACGCTGGATGCCCGGGCTTGAGCTCAAACCCGACTATGTGCTGATTCAATTTGGCCACAACGATCAGCCCGGCAAGGGCCCTGAACGCGAAACGGATCCGGCCACTACCTACCGCGAAAATATGGCGCGCTACGTGGATGAAGCCCGCGCCGCTGGTGCGATTCCGGTGCTGGTTACGTCGATCGTGCGCCGTAATTTCGATGCTGACGGCAAGATCAAACGAGATCAACTGGTTCCCTACGTGGAAGCAGTCCGTCGTCTGGCGGAAGAGAAAAATGTGCCGCTGATCGATCTCTATTCCCTTACGCTTGCCCAGGCGGAGAAACTCGGTCCCGCGGGCAGTGAGGAGATCGGCCGCAGGGGCCCCGATGGAAAGCTGGACACCACCCATCTTGGTCCCAGGGGCCGGCACGAGATTGGTGTAATGGCCGCGCGCGAGCTGGCCCGTGTGGCGCCGGCGCTGAAACCCTATCTCCTCAGTAGACGCCCGCAAAACGGAGCCTGGGTCGCGGACTCGCACGACGCGTTTGCTTACGAACACTGGGGTTCGCGACCGGCCCTTTGCGGGCTAATTACCGTGCCGTGATCCGCTTTATGAACGCCACCTCGTCCGGCAAATACGGCTTCCCATCAGTCCGAAAGACTTCGTGAAACCAGATCGCCGGCTCGCGATCGACATACGGGTTCTTCCACGAATCCCATGGCAAGAACGTCTGCGTCTTGCCGGCCACCAGGCCCCAGCTAATCGCCGCCACCTTATATTTCTTCGCCACCGGTAGCGTGCCCCCGAAGGTGCTCTTGTTGCCGCGCGCCATATATTCCGTGCAGAGAATCGGACGATGATACGCCTCCAACCACTGAATGCGCTTTCTCAAACTCCTGCGGCTGATCGTAGTTGTGGAACGAAATCACGTCCGACATGCCTAGCTGGATCTTCTCCATCGGCGTGAGCTTCTCAGGCGCCGACCAATCCCCCTTCCACACCCCGCTTGTTAACGGTTGTTTCGGATGTGCCGAGCGGGCCCACTCGAAGGCCTTCGGCAGCAGCGCCAGAACGAGTTCTGCCTTATTCACCGGCTCGAGTTTTCCGTAGCTTGATCTGATTCAAGTTGTCCGGTTCATTCCAGATATCCCACGCGAGCACTCGCCGATCGTTCGCGAATGCTTTCACTACGCCGTGTACATACGCCTGAAGGCGCGGATATTGCGACGGGTCTTGCAGCGCATTGGCGCCGGGGCTCTGCACCCACCCGGAGTTGTGCACGCCGGGTTTTGGCGCGCGCTGCTTCCCCACCTGGGGAAACGGATCCCAGCATGAGTCGAACAGCACGAACACGGGCTTGATCTTGTGCTTGTTTGCGATCTGGAGAAACTTGTCGATGCGTTTCCGGAAGCCCGCTGCGTCCTGCTGCCACAGCAGATCGTGCAGGAAGACGCGCATGGTATTCATGCCGATACTTTCCGCCCAGCCCAGTTCCACGTCGATCCGTTGAGGGTCGAACGTATCCGCTTGCCACATCTCAAGCTCGTTGATGGCCGTAGCAGGAATGTAGTTCCCGCCAATGAGCCAGGGTTGCTTCGCGTACCAATTGTTCGCAGCGGCTTCCGTCCATCTTTGCGGCCATGCCGTTGCCGCCGCGGAACCCAGTACCAGCATCGCCCAGATCGATAGGTTTCTCATGATTTAGCCAAATGACAGCATACCCTGTAAAATGACTGTAAAATAAGAGAGGATAACGCAGAAAGCCGCTTCCAATAGCCGCATGGAGTGGTAAGGTTATAAAATGCGTCCTGGAGTCAGGGTTCGACGGCTACGCCAGCACGTATTTGTCCTGGCTGTCGCCGCCATCGCGTTTTCTCCGGTGCTCACTGCGCAGTCTCCGTCGATCACGGCAACTGCCAAGGGACCAAACCAGATCAATCTCACATGGCCGCCGGTGGCGAGTCCGGGATACGGTTACCTGGTGGAAATTCAGTCCGATGGTGACAGCCGTTATATCTCGTGGACCGAGTTGGCTCCAATAGCCACGGCGGGAGGGTTTGCCTGCGATCCCAGCGTGGTTTGGGTGGGAGGTACCTGTAACATCAGCGATCCTACGGGCACTCATGTTTACAATCCACCGACGCACGGTATCCCTACTTGGGTGACTGACTCGACTTATATCGATCCGCAAGACGATACTGCCGCGCAAATGATTGCATGGGGCTTGAAATCGAATGTCACTTACAATTTCCGCATAAGAACGTACACAGGCAATAGGTCACCGGTCTACGGACCTTATTCCAACACTGCCAGCGCATCGACCAACAGCTACACGCAACGCTATGTCTCGCCCGCCGGTAATGATGCCAACGATGGTACGGCGGCGGACAGTTCTCACGCCTGGCGCACGCTGGCTCGTGGTTCCGCTGGAATCGCTTGCGGCCAGGAATTGATAGTGATGGGCGGCAGCTATTCCACCGATGGCATCATCATGCAGCAAAACTGTTCGGCAGGAAGCAAGGCCGTGGTCATGGTCAATCCGGGTGACACAGCTACCATCGTTTCCTTACAGCCCGGCAGCAGTCAATCGATTATCCTGTGGGGTAACTACATTGTGATCGATGGCATTAAGTGCGCCGCCGCGGGCATGACCGGGGAATACGTGGCCATGATCGCAGGCAATCACAATGCGTTTCTCAATGTGGAAGTTCGTCCGGCGGTGATCCCGTCATTTTTTTACGGTGTGGGGCTGTATGGCGATCACAACCTTTTATACCGGTCATATTTTCATGATTTTGGCAGTCCCGATCCGGTGCAGAATCCGAGTGGCAATGGCGGTTGGATTCTGGAGGTGGCCGGCGCCGGCGCACTTAACAATGTGATCTGGAGTAACCATCTCACACGCGGCGGTCACGACGAGAGTCTGTGCACGGGAGGGTGTAGTTACAATCGCTGGTTGAACAATGTCATGGATGGCGGCTGGGGCCAGGCTTGGACTGCTGTTTTCGGGGACGGTCTGGTGTCGGAACACAATCTTTTGGAAGGGAACGTGATGAAGGACATCGGGCGCGGAATGACCGCCTACAAACCGTCCATGCAGTTGTCCCAGGGCAGAACCACAGTAAGGCGAAACATCATCATAAATCCAACCGAAGGGCTGGAAGAGAGCTTCTTCTACGGCGGGACGGCAGCTAATAACCTCGTATACAACAATATTTTCTACAACACCCAGCAATGTTTTTTTCAATCCCATAACGGTGGTGTGACAGCGTACGACAATAATGTCTACAGCAATAACATCTGTTACAAGATTTCAAATCTTGCGATCGATATCTACCTGAACAACCCCACCAACCAGATTTCATACAACGACATCCTAGACGTGGACGTCAACGGAGCGCCGTTGACAGACCAGCTCTTTGTCACCTGGAACCATGACGCGGAAGGCGACTTTCAATATCCCAAATCGTTGACGTTCGCCGACACGAACTACAACCCGCCTTTTTCTCACAACAAGGCTCTGGCGGTGGTTCCCAGGTTTGTGGATGAAGCGAATTATGATTTCCATCTGACTGCAAGTAGCTTGCTGATCGGTGCCGGAACGACCGTCACAGACGCGGACTGGGGTTCGCCAACCGGGCGGATTGACTTGGGACCTTTCGGGATTGCAACCCTCACCGCCCGCGCGCCGGTGGGGGGACCCTGCTCCTATTTCGCGGCGGGAGGAGTGTTCACCTTCGCTGCAAGCGGCGGTGACTCGAGTGTCTCGTTGACTGCAGCCGCCGGTTGCACCTGGAGCGCTTCCAGCAACGTGCCGTGGATTGTCGTCACTTCCAAGCAACCAAGTTCGGGGAGTAGCTCAGTCACCTATCGCGTGGCTCCGAATTCTTCCAATTCTTCACGAACCGGGCAGATTACGATCGCCGGAACAAGTTATGTCATTTCCGAAGCCGGTGCGAGCGGATGCTTCTTCACGCTGGACACGACGGGAGCCACTGTGCAGGCCAACGGCGGAGCCGTCGTCGTCCAGGTGGCGGCCTCGGCTCCTGGCTGCGCGTGGTCCGCCGCAGGCAACGCATGGGTCACCATTAGTTCAGGAGCGAACGGCCAGGGGAACGGCGCCGTGACAATGACCGTTCCGCCGAACCCGGCGAATGTCAGCCGTTGGGCTCCGGTGACGATCGCCGGCCAACAATACGTGGTGGCTCAGACAGAGCCGTCTGCTCCCGCGGGGACACGCTTTGTGACGGTGACGCCCTGCCGCTTGATCGACACGCGGACGGATTCGGGATTTACCGGGCAGTTCGGCGCACCATTTTTATTTGCCGGAGTTCCCCGCGATTTCGCCTTGGCTGCGGGAAATTGCAACATTCCCGGAGATGCCCGTGCCTACTCTTTAAACATCACGGTTGTTCCGTTAGAGGCGCTGGCGTTTTTGACGGCTTGGCCGGCCGGACAGCAGCAACCTCTCGTGTCGACATTGAATGCGGCGGACGGAAGTATCGTCGCCAACGCCGCCATTCTACCGGCGGGCGCCGGCGGTGCGATCAGTCTGTTCGCCTCCGATGCCTCTGACGTGGTGGTGGACGTGAACGGGTACTTCGTGGATTCGACGCGAGCCGATGCGCTCGCGTTCTATCCTCTCAGTCCTTGCCGGATCGTGGATACGAGATCCGCTAATGGATTGTTTGGCGGTCCTTCCATACCCGGCGACGGTCCTGCAAGAGACTTTCCGATTCCTTCAGGTCCGTGCAGCATACCAACCGCAGCCCGTTCCTATTCTCTGAATTTCACGGTTGTTCCGAAAGGGTCTCTTGCCTTCTTAACAGCATGGCCATCCGGTCAACCCCAGCCGACGGTGTCGACGTTGAATTCCGGGCAAGGAGACATACTCGCAAATGCCGCGATCATTCCCGCTGGAGCGGCCGGTGGCATCAGCGTCTATGCTCAGATGATCCTTCCGGCCACTACGGATTTGATCATAGACACCAACGGTTATTTCGCTCCCCCAGGTTCCCCCGGCGCGTTATCGTTTTATCCCCTTAGACCTTGCCGCGTTGTCGATACTCGTTCCGGACAGGGAACCAGCGGCGAGTTCGGGCCGCCCTCATTGCCGGGCGGAGGTGCTACTAGAACGTTCACTTTGCCGGCATCGCCCTGCGCTATTCCGGCCTCCGCGCAAGCGTATTCGCTGAACTTTACCGTGATTCCCACGGGTCCTCTGAGCTACTTGACCGCTTGGGCCACCGGCGTATCGCAACCTGTGGTCTCGACGCTGAATTCCGCCAGCAGCAAGGTTTTGGCAAATGCCGCCATCGTGCCCGCGGGAACAAATGGGGCCATCAATGTATACACGTTGACGCAAGGAAGTTCGTCGACTGATGTCGTCATCGACGTGAACGGCTATTTCGCGCCGTAGCTTTGATCCTCCCGCGTAGTTGACCCCAGGTCTCCATTGCTATCTAATTGTTGGATTATGCAACGGCGCGATTTTTTCACCAGCATGCTAGCGGGCCTCACGGTTCTGAAACTTGAAACCGCGAACGCCCAGCAGTCTCCGTCCACTCCCTTCCTCGAACGCCCCGTCTCGGGCACGCCTCACAAAGGCAAAGTGCTCGCGGCCATCCAGCCGCATTCCGACGACCTTGCCATCCTGTGCGGCGGCACCATCGCCAAGCTGATTCAGGAAGGCTATACCGGCTACATGATCCGCGCCACCAACGACGACATGGGCGACGACGTCGGCCTCGTGGGTACCGTCGGCGAGAATGTTCTGCGCAACGAACGCGAGGTCGACGAGCAGACCCGCGCCCTCGGCCTGCAGAAACACTACGCTCTGAACTACAACAATCACCGCATGAGCGACATCTCGCGCAACGAGCTCATCTGCCGGCTGATCTTTCTCTTCCGTCTGCTCAAGGTGGATACGGTTTTCTGCTACGACCCGTGGGGACACGACGAAGAGAATCCGGATCACTATGTTCTCGGCCATTGCGTGGAAGCCGCGTGCTGGATGGCCGGCCGCATTCACGACTATCCGGAACAATTCGACGCCGGCCTCAAGCCGAAACTCGTCTCCGAAAAGTATTACTACGTGCGGCATCCGGATATCACCCGCGTGGTCGATATCAGCGGCGTGATCGAGAAAAAGATCGACGCTAATCTCTGCAACGTCGCCAAAGGGCCGGGCGGGCATCACGGTTCCACGCTGCGCGCCGAGTTGGCGAAACAGGGCAAGAAGCTTCCGATTCTGGGCGACGATGACCGCACCGCCGACCGCAATTACATCAAGGAGTTTGTGCTGGCCGGCAACCGCGAACTGGGGAAAAAATACGGCGTCGAGTACGCCGAGGCATTCCACTACATCGGACCGCCGAAGTCTCGCATCGACGATTACGTCAAAGAGCACGCCGTCTCGTTGCGCTAGGCTTTCATGGACCAACTGCCGCGCAAGCTTGGGCTGATCGACGCAACATTTATCGTAATCGGAATCGTGATCGGATCCGGCATTTTTCTGCTGCCGAATTTGATTGCGCGCAATCTTCCGTCCGGGCCGGTGATCATCGCAGTCTGGGTGGTGGCCGGTATCCTTTCGTTCTTCGGCGCGCTGGCGTATGCCGAGTTGGGCGCCATGATGCCGGACACCGGCGGGCAGTATGTGTATCTGCGCGAAGCTTACGGCCCACTTTGCGCGTTTCTCTGCGGATGGGTTTTTGTGCTGGCGGTTATGCCCGGCGGAATTGCATTTCTGTCGGTCGGATTCTCGATTTATCTCGACCATTTCATTCCGCTCTCGCCGGCGATGCGAAACGTCGTCTCGCTGACCCTGGTCGCCGTGCTCTCGACCATCAACTACATTGGCGTGCGCGAATCGGCGTGGATTCAACGCATCTTCACGTCTGCCAAGATCGCCGGATTGGCCCTCGTGATGATCGCCGCGTTCATCGCTCCGCATGTTAGCCATGACACGCCGGCAGCTTCGCCCGCGTTTTCCTACGCCGGCATCGGCTACACCATGACCGCGTGCCTGATGGCATACAACGGCTGGAGCTATGTCAGCTTCGTGGCCGGCGAAGTAAAGCAGCCCGAACGGAATATTCCCCGGTCGCTGGTTCTCGGAATGACGCTGGTAATGGTGCTTTATATAGGCGCGAACCTCGCCTACATGAACGTGATGACGGTGCCGCAGATCGCCGCCACGGAACGCGTTGGCGCGGCGGTCGCCGAGCGGGCCATGGGTCCGGCCGGCGCCAGCATTCTGTCGGTGATGGTTCTGCTCTCTGTCCTCGGCGCGATCAATGGATGCCTGCTCACGTCTCCGCGAATTCCGTTCGCCCAAGCCAGGGACGGCCTCTTCTTCAGCGCCTTCGGGCGCGTTCATCCGCGTTTCAAAACGCCGGCGTTCTCCATTGCCGTGCTGAGCGTCTGGACCTCCATCGTCATCCTGACCGGTTCCTACGAAACGCTCGCGGCCTATACGATGCTCTCCGCGTGGCTTTTTTACACCTTGGGCGTTCTGGCGGTCTGGGTGTTGCGGCGCAAAGCTCCCGGACATGCCCCGGCCCTACCGGATGTGGGGTTATCCCACGACGCTTTGGCTGTTTGTGCTTGTCTCGGTGTACTACATGGGGGATGCGTTCATCACTCAACCGAAGCCGTCGTTCATCGCGCTCGCGATTGCCGCCGCCGGCATTCCTTTCTATTTCATCTGGCGCAAGAAAACCGTGACGAGTAAGCGTTTGCATCCTGACTCTGTTTCGTTATAGGATCTCATCACAACTCGTTTTCCGGTAGTCTACCGGAATAACTCAATGGATGGGGCTAAATGAAATCGATACAAAGATTACTCTGCTTGTCCTTTATCACTGCGCTCGTTGCATTCGCGCAGTTCGACGCAGGCCAAATTTCCGGTTATATTCGCGACACGACCGGTGCCAGCGTTCCCGGATCCACCGTTGTCGCTACTAACCAAGGCAGTCATGAACAGCGAAAGACGACCTCCAACCAGGATGGGTACTACATTTTCCCGCAGCTCTTCGTTGGTAGCTACGATGTCTCGGTCGAAGCGGCGGGATTTAAGAAGTACGTCAGAACCGGAGTGGTCCTTGACGCTCAATCGAAGGTCGCTGTCGACGTCGAGCTGACGGTCGGAGCAGTGAACGAAGAGATCACCGTTCAGTCGTCCGCGGCGCAAGTTCAGACAGACTCCGCCACCGTCGGCAGCACGGTCGACAACAAGCAAATCCAAAATCTCACATTGAACGGACGCAATCCCATCTATCTCGCGGCGCTCACGCCTGGGGTTGTCGGCAGCGCGGGAATCGGAACATTCGATCCGGATAGCGTCAGCAACGGATCCTTCAATATCAATGGTGGCCGCGCAGATGAATACGTAGTGATGGTGGATGGCGCGGTAGCAACTCGCACCCGATCGTCCGGTTCCATGCTTGGCGCGCTCGATGTGGATACGGTTCAGGAAGTCCAGGTACTCACCGCCGATTACTCCGCCGAATATGGACGCTCCTCGTCCGGTCAGGTTCGCTTCGTAACGAAGAGCGGCACGCGGGATTTCCACGGCGACCTCGTCGAGAATTTCCGTAATTCAGCACTCGATGCCAACACGTGGACGCGCAATCACAGCCCGCTCAGCCAAATCGCCAG
This sequence comes from Bryobacteraceae bacterium, assembly GCA_963770345.1. Taxonomy (GTDB): domain Bacteria; phylum Acidobacteriota; class Terriglobia; order Bryobacterales; family Bryobacteraceae; genus CAVYPH01. The sequence goes on from CAVYPH010000007.1 coordinate 817,872, forward strand.
CGGCGCGGCGCCTTACCGGTTCAATCAATATGGATTCGATGTCGGGGGGCCTGTCTTTATCCCGAAGACATTTAATAGAGACCGTAACAAATTGTTCTTCTTTGTCGCGGAAGAGTGGATCAAGCGGCGCTACGAAACCACCAACACAGGAACAGTGCCCAGCCTCGCCATGCGCAACGGCAATTTCAGCGAACTGCTCGATCCGGCGAACCCGTTCTTTAAAAAGGTGCGCACCATCACCGACCCCGGCAACAACAACGCGCCTTTCCCCGGAAATATCATTCCCACTTCGCGCATCAGCCACAACGGACAAGCCCTGCTCAACGTATTTCCTCAGCCGGTGCCAGGTTTTCTCCAAGGCACCGCGAACTGGATCGGCTCAAAGTCGACTCACTCGGACCTGCGCAAGGATACGTTCAAGATCGACTATTTAATCACGGAAACGGAACACCTCTCCGTGCGCGGCACGAACACGCCGTGGCATTTCAATGCTCCTTTCGAAGACACGTTCGGCCGCATGGAGGAAGTCTGGTCGAGACCAAACCGCATCGGTGCAGTCAGTCTCATCAGTACGCTCTCGCCGACGCTGGTGAACGAATTCAATTTTTCCGCCAACTCCGACGGCAAAGGCGATATCGGATTCGGCAGCTACTGCACTACTTGCCAGCGCAGCGCCTACGGAGTGAACTACCCGTTTCTTTATCCAGGCACGAAAATCGCTCCGGAGAAGGTTCCCAGCATTCGCATCCAAAGCCTGACGACGCTAGACGCCGGCCCCTATCCGGGCTCGTGGGCGGGCTTCGTTTATGGCTGGTCAGACAACCTGACGCAGACTATCGGTACCCACACGATGAAGTTCGGCGCGTACCTGGAACATGCCGGACAGAACGATTTCATTCAGGGAACGACAGCAGGTCCGGGGACCACCGTAAATCAAAACGGCGACTTTACGTTCAACGATACGGGGAACCCGAACACAACAGGATTGGGCATCGCCAATGCAATCCTCGGCAATTTCGACACCTATTCCGAGTTCGGCGCCAAAGCTTACACGCCTTACGTATCCACTTCGCTCGATCTCTTCGCTCAAGACAGTTGGAAGGTGACGCCCAAACTCACTGTGGAGTACGGAGTCCGTTGGTCCATCTGGCCGCAGTGGAGCAGCAAGTGGGGCAATCTTTCTGAATTTCTGCCGCAATACTATAACCGCGCGACAGCGCCGGTAGTGGATCCCAAAGGCGGGTTCATCGTCAGTGGAGATCAGTACGACGGTATCGTGCTGCCTGGAAATGGCGTACCATCGGCCGCGGGCGGGCGCATCCCGGCGCTCGATTCCGGGCAGTATAAGAGTCTCTACCACGGCTTGCCGGACGGCCTTTCGCCCACCCACTGGAATGTTTTTCAACCACGCGTGGGAGTGGCCTATGCGTTCACGTCAAAGACTGTGGTCCGTGCCGGTGCGGGATCGTTTGCGAATCGCACGGCTATTAATCGTGACACTGCGCTCGGCGGCAACGCGCCCTTCCAGCTTCAGGAATCCGTTGTGAACGGCGTCGTCGACATTCCAGGCGGCGCCACGCAGCGAGCTTTTCCGTTCACGCAGGTGATCCAAGATCCGGTCTTCAAAGTACCCATGGCATGGGAATGGAACGGGACGTTTCAACGAGAAATCGGGTGGGGCACTACCGTCGAGGTTGGCTATGTCGGCCGCCGCGGTTTGCACAATCAGCGCAAGCGGAATATCAACCAGTTGTTGCCGGGAACGCTGCAGGCTAACCCCGGAATCAACGTGAATGCGCTGCGCCCGTACCTGGGCATGGGCGTCGTCGGTATTTCTGAGAACGGCGGCAGTTCGCGTTACAACGGTTTGCAGGTGAGCGTCCAGCACCGCTATTCATCCGGCCTTCAGTTCGGGCTGGCGTACACGTATTCAAAATCGACCGACGACGGGTCGAGCCTTACCGATGTCCTGCCGAACGCTTACAACGCCGCCGGATATTACGGGCTCTCCGATTTCGACCGCACGCAAGTGCTGGTGGCAAACTACAGCTACAGCCTTCCCTTCTTCAAGAACAGTACCAACAAGTTCCTTCAGATCGCGCTCGGTGGATGGGAACTATCAGGTATCAATCAGGCTCAGTCCGGGACTCCGCTTTCCGTTCGCACCAGCTCGGATCTCGCCGGCGTGGGCACGGGCAGCGGAAACCAATTCTGGAATCTGGCCGGAAGCACTTCCATCGACGTGACTCCGTTCACCAACTCCGCTGTTTGGTTCAACAAGGCCGCGTTCACACAGCCGGCCGCCGGGACCTTCGGAGCTCAACAGCGCAATCTCCTGCGTGGTCCCGGGTTCTGGAGCTGGGACATGGGAATACGAAAGAATTTCAAAGTGTACGAAGCGCAGAATCTGCAATTCCGGTTCGACATGTTTGACATTCTGAATCACCCGAATTGGGGCAACCCGGCAACCGATCCCACTAGCGGCTCTTTCGGGCTCGTAACCGGAAAGACGAACGACTCGCGTCAATTACAATTGGCGCTCAAGTATGTATTCTGAGTTTCATGGAAAACAATAAAAAAGGAATTACGCGGCGCGCTGCGGTCACCATTCTGTCCGGCGCCGCGCTGGCCCCGGGGATCTTCGGGGCTGATGCACCCGGCAAGCCCTGGTACGCGACGATGCGGCGCTGCGGCCAGACGAATTTCAACGAGCGCGATCCTCTGGAACTCGATATCGGCTGGTGGGTCGACTATTGGGCGAGTCTTAAGCTCGACGCGCTGCTTCTCAACGGCGGCGGCATTATGGCATTCTACCCGACTAAAATCGCCTATCATCACCGCAGTCAATTCCTCGGTGATCACGATTTGTTCGGCGATTTCACCAAGGCCGCGAAGGCGAAAGGCATGCGAGTCGTCGCACGCCTCGATTGCAACTACGCCTACGAAGAAGCTTACAAGGCGCATGCGGAATGGATCGAGCGCAACGCGAACGGCGATCCTATTCGCCACGCCGAATCTCCCTGGTTGTACAAGACGTGCATGTACTCCCAGTACTTCACCGAACAGATGACGGCCATCATTCGCGAGATCAACTCGCTGTATGATGTCGACGGCTTCTTCACCAATGGATGGCCCAGCACTGGACGGCCGCCACAGTGCCACTGCGACGGGTGCCGGAACTCAGCCGATCCGAATTCTCCGCAGGGTCACGAGCAACATCTCGCCCGCCTGATTGAGATTTGGAAACTGTGGGACGACACGGCGAAGCAGAAGAAATCGGACAGCGTCTACGTCGGCAATCTCGGCGGCGGCGCTCGCGCGGTTACGAATCTCAGCCGCATCGCTGGTGTCGCGGGTTGGTTCAATGCCGATCACCAGGGGCGCTCGGGAGTCACCGCGATATGGGACTGCGCGCAACAGGGCCGCGTCGCTCAGTCCGTGATGAAGGGCCGGACCATTACCAACGTTACCGGCTCGTATTCGAATTCGCATCCTCTTTGGCGGCATACGTCGAAATCGCCCGAAGAGGCAACCATGTGGATGGCGCAGACGACGGCCAGTGGAATGACGCCGTGGTATCACTGGCTGGGCGGCAAACCGGAAGATCATCGTTGGGAGAAGACCGGACGGGATTTTTTCCAGTGGATCGCCGCTAATGAATCGCATTTTGTGAACGAGACCTCCGTCGCGAATATCGGCGTCGTGTTCTCGCAGCGCACCAATGCCTTCTACCGCGCTCCCGGCGGTGGCGAAGTGACCGACTTCCTGCAAGGCATGTATAACGCTCTGCTCGATGGGCGGTTCTTTTTTGATTTCGTCCATGAAGACGACCTCGGTGCGAAGACGTTGGCGAAATACAAGGCGCTCGTCCTGCCCAACGCCGCTTTGCTCAGCGATGCGCAGTGCCGCCAACTACGGGAATTCGTCGATCGTGGTGGTTCGTTGCTCGCGACTTTTGAAACTGGCGGCTACGACGAGAACGGCAAACCGCGATCGCAGTCCGGCATCGCAGACTTGTTCGGCGTAAAGAGCGCCGGGAAGCTGGTGGGGCCAAACGGCAACGCTGCTTATGCCCGCATCGAGCGGGACCATCCCATTCTGCGCGGCTTCGCCAATACCAAGCTTCTGCCGTTCGCCGAATATTATCTCCCGCTCGAGCCGATTTCGAATCCGGTGCTCACGGTGCTTCCGCCGTACCCCGCATTTCCCCCGGAGATGGTTTACGCGGCTACAACGCACACCAATCAACCCGCGGCCGTGCTTGTCGAACGGGGCGCCGGACGCTTGGTTTACCTGCCCGGCGACATCGATCGCGCCTACTGGCGATCCCAGAATCCCGACCTTAGCCAATTGCTCGCCAACGCGATTCGCTGGATGCTCCGCGGCGAGGAACCGGTTTCCGTGACGGGTGAAGGAATCACGGAACTGTTCGCCTGGAAGACGCAGCCCGGATTCGCCGTGCATGTGTTGAACTACAACAACCCGGACATGCAGCGCGGCTGGTTCACGCATACATACCCGTTGGGGCCGCAGAAAGTGCGCTTCACGCTTCCGGCTGGCGCGCACGTTTCGAGTGCCCGTTTACTTCGCGCCGGTGCGGATGTGAAGTTTACCAGAACGGGCAACACCGTAGCGTTCACTATTCCACGGGTGGCCGATTATGAGGTGGCGGTTTTGGTCTGAAGCGCCGCCAACAGCATAACCTTAGTTCACGTATCGGATTCACCGCTGGTAGCATCTGGCGATTGCTTGGCTTGGCCCCGCTCCGATTGGCTGGCCTCGGCCTCTCGGATGTCTTCAACATCGGCAAGATCGCGCAGCCGGTCTGCCGCGAGTTTAGAGGCAATAAGGTCCGCCCTGGAAATAAAAAAGCTGTGAGACCGCTCGACTCGTCGATGACGCTTTCCACGCGCCGTCCCCATGCTTCATCGAAACTAATCCCGTCGATAGCGGGAAGAATATCGACGGCAATCGGCTCCCGTCGGAAGCGGATGAATTTCCGGGGGTCGCCGAGATCTTCCACGTTGATGTTGCTCAGGGGAGCGCCGAAGCTTGCCAGCGCCGCGCTGGATTTCTACACTATTTCTCTGCCGGAGCGCGAACGCGGCGGACAACACTTGGATCCTTTCTCGTCTTGATCAAGAGCTGCATCGGAGCTGCACCTAGATGCCCGAAGCCCGCCCTCACGCCGTCTTGCATATTCGGGCTAACCCTGTTTTCAAGATCCGGATATGTTCGGAACAAGCCGACGAACGTCTCAATCAGATGGTCCCGATCCGGATTGAAGCCGCTCCTTAGAACCCACGCGCCAATCCTCTTCTCCGCCCCCCAATCGATAGCAAAATCCGCTTGATCCATCGGATTTGACGATCGATTATTTGGGTATGCCAGATGTACGATGTTTGGCCACACGACGCCCTTTGTGACTAATCGAGAATCACATTCCGTGGCGTTAATCAACCACGAACCCTCCGTGCCGCTTTTCAGTTCACCGCGAACCGTCACAACTTTGCCGTCATATTTATCTCTCTGCGCAATAAGGTTGCAGACAGATAGAATCTGACCTTGCTGTTGTCGGTTCTCCGCCTGGCTCTGAAAATTCATGGCTCCAGACAAGCTTAGGAAAATTCCGATGGCTATAGTTTGCATTTCTGTTGGACTAGCTTCGTATTAGTTTCACTCGCCGTGTTCCCGTTGACTCCGGGAGGAGCCGACGGCCCGTCTGGCCTGATCGCTGACGTCCCCGCCCCGTAGAGATCCCGTGGAACGAAACCGCGTATCCACCGACGATGAGATATTTAACGCTCCGGGCGTTGAAGACAGACAAGAGTTCTTTCAAGTCGTCGCACATCCAGGGACGGTTCCTTCAGGGCGTAAGCTGCGCGAGTGATTTCAGCAACGGCGCTCATGCGTTCATGGGCGGGCCGGCTTTGCCAGTACCGGTATTCGTCAGCCTTCATTTCCTTCAGGCTGGAGTAAACGCGAATAGTCTTGTCCATGCCTCCCTTTCGTGCCGTTATTACAGCTTGACATATTCGGCCTTCGCTTGAATGAGGATTGGGATGTCGGGATCGGCGTCCTTCCAAAGCGTTAGGAAATCCTGATAAGCAGCTTTTGCCTTGGTCTTATCTCCCGACATAGCGAACGCCTTGCCGAGTCGCCAGCGCGCCAGTGCGCCGATGGGATCACTGACAACAATCCCGCGGTGATCGAGGACTTTCTGGAATTCCACCGCGGCTTCGACGCCCTTGTGTTCGGCCAGATAGGCCTCGCCACGCACATAGATGGGATAAAAGGCCGCGAAGAACCCCAGCATGGCGCTCGGCGGTACGCCCAGTTCATAGGGCACGGCAATTTGCAGCAGTTCGATAGCCTTTGCAGGCTGGCCATGGTTCAGCGCGGAAAGTGCGCCAAGCACCGGCAGGTAGCTGAATCTGACTCCCGTATCCTCGGGAAAGCGCTTTTCCAAATCTTTCGCGAGTGTTTGAGACTCCGAAGAATCCCCCGCGAGGACCAGCGCAAGGGCAGCGCCATACACAACGTCCCGGCCCCTGGAAAGCTTCAGTGCTGCACTCGCGCTCTGCCTCGCCGCGGCGCCATTTCCGAAAAGGGCTTCCCGCACTGCCGCTGCGGCTTCGTCCGATGCTGCCATTTCCTTCTTGGCCGCTTGCTGAGCCAAATCCGCCGCACGCCGTGACACCCTCCTTGCCTGTTGCAACTGGCCGGAATATGCCAAGGCAAAAGCCTCATGATTCGAGATCCAGTCTTCGGCTCCGGACTTTCCCTTACCCAGAGCCGCGTACCGTTCCATTCCCGCTTTGTCGCCTCTCAAAAAGGCCAGGTCGAATCGCTCGACCAAAAAGTCGGGGACTTCCAGTTTGCGCTCGGAAGCCCGCTGAAGGGCGGTTTCGGCTTCCCCCAGGCGGTCAAGTTCCTGATAGGCGAAAGCAAGAAGGTTATACCAGATGGGAAAGTCCGGATCGAGCTCGATAGCCTTTTTGGCTCTTTCGACGGCCTTCTCATATTTGCCGAAGACTGGGTAAATCATTCCCGCCAAGGATCCGAGAGGACCGGTGTCGCGAGGATAGGTTTGCATCCACAACTCACAGGTTTGTTGCGCCTTTTCCATGTTTCCCGTCACCTGCGTGTCGTAGGAAGCGGTGATAAAGAACTTCTCCCGGTCACTGGCGCGATCTTGCAACTGGTAAGCTTTTGTGGTGCTGTCCGCGGAGAGGACAGACTCTCCCATGTCGCCGTACATGCGCCCGACCATCGCGTGCGCCATGGCGAATTTGGGGTCGATCCCAATGGCGCGCTGGAAAACAGGCAGAGCGGCGGCGGAACCAGTTGAGTAGAGGACCTTCCAGGCGTTGCTATAGGCTTTCAAGGCTTCGAGTGACGGCGTTGTCGCCTCGGCCAGCGGTGTGTCGTGCTTTTCGACGGTGGTGAGTGATTCGCCGACTCGTTTTCTGAATTTACTGGCAATTTGACTCAGGGCATTCAAGACGTCTTCTTTTTTCGAGGCTTGCACCTGCTCCTCGTCGAGGACATTTCCGGTGCGGCAGTTCTTTGCGCGCAACCCCAATACGTACTGGCTTCCGAGGCTCGCAATCGAGCCATCGAGGACCGCGGCGCTTCCGGCGCGCTCGCAGACTTCCTTGGCGATCTCCGGAGTGAGCCGAACATCCGCCGTCTTGCCCATCAGACCCAGCGTCTGGTGAATGCGCTCATCGGAAACGAGGCTGAGGAAAGGCGACTGTTCCAACTGGACCACCAACCCCTGGCGAAGCGTTCCGTCAAACACAGGGTCGCCCGTGGTGTTCTTGAAATCGGCGAGGACGATGGTGTCCTTGTCCGTGAGTTTCGGAGTGCTGCGTAGGTAAAAGTAACCTCCGGCCGCGAACGCCAGGACGGCAGCGGTGGCCGGAGCCAACCTCCAATGTTTGGCGATTTTGGGTGCCGCTGTGGGCATCGCATTGGCTGTCACATGCGGCGGCCCGGTGTCCCGCTTCAAGCGTTGAAGGTCGGCGCGAATTTCCGAAGCGTGCTGGTAGCGCAGGTTGCGATCTTTTTCCAGGCACTTGTTGATGATCCGTTCCAGTTCCGCCGGCAAGTCGGGATTCAGGCGCACCGGAGCCACTGGAGCGCGGTTGAGAATGGAATCGAAAATAATCCCCGAGCTTTCCCCGCGAAACGGCAGCTTGCCCGTGGCCATTTCATAGAGCACCACGCCGAACGAGAACAAATCCGTGCGTGCGTCCAACGGTTGGGCGCGGACCTGCTCCGGCGACATGTACGACACCGTCCCCACCGCGCTTCCTGGATTGGTCAGTTCGTCTTCGACGGTGAGTGTCTGGTCGCCGGAGCCCGTGCCGCGGTCGAGCGCCGGATGCACTTTCGCCAATCCGAAATCGAGGATCTTCGCGTTGCCGCGATTGGTGACGAAGAGGTTCGCGGGTTTGATGTCGCGATGGACGATGCCCTTTCCGTGGGCAGCTTCCAAGGCATCGGATATCTGAATGCCGAAATCCAGGAGTTCGTCTGTGGGGATGGGGCCTTGGGAAATTCTCTGCTTTAAGGTTTCCCCTTCCAGCAACTCCATGACGATCACCGGCTGGTGATTGTGCTCTTCTACGTCATAAATCGTGCAGATATTTGGGTGGTTCAAGGCGGAAGCGGCTCGTGCCTCGCGCTCGAAACGGGTGAGCGCCCGTGGGTCTTGGACGATTGCCTCCGGCAAAAACTTGAGTGCCACGAAACGGTGCAGGCGGATGTCCTCGGCCTTGTAGACCACGCCCATTCCACCGCCGCCCAGCTTTTCAACAATCCGGTAATGGGAAACGGTCTGGCCGGGGAGGGAACCGATGGTCTCCGATATATCCCGGTTAAAGGCGATTGCCCGCGCGGCCACTTCGAGCGCCGGATTCTCCAGGAACCTTCCTGCCTTCTTGTCCGACGTCAGCAGGGAACGGACTTCCCGCTCCAGTGTCTCGTCGCCCGCGCAGGCCTGCCGGAGAAACGCGTCACGCTCTTCAGGCGGGCAGTCCATCACCGACTGCAGTATGTCATCGACCTGTTTCCAGCGTTCGGAGTCCATCATTGGAGCTTGGCGTATTCCGCGGTGGCTTCTTTGAAGATCGGGATGCCGGGGTCGGCGTCTTTCCAAAGTGTGAGGAAATCCTGGTAGGCGGTCTTTGCTTTGGTTTTATCGCCCGACATAGTGAACGCTCTGCCTTGTTGCAAGCGGGCCAGTGCGCCGATAGGATCGCTGACAACGACGTTGCGATGATCGAGAATCTTCTGGAATTCCGCGGCGGCCTCGGCGCCCTGGTGTGCAGCCAGATAGGCCTGGCCACGCAGATAGACCGGATAAAGGACTCCGAAGAACGCAGGAGCGCTGCAGAGCGGTGTGCCCAGATCGTATGACGTGCCGATTTGCAGCAGTTCGATAGCCTTTGCAGGCTCGCCATTCTTCAGTGCGGCAAGTGCTCGAAGCGCCGGTACGTAACTGAATCTGACTGACGTATCCTCTGGGAAGCGCTTTTCCAGGTCATTCGCAAGTGTTTGAGACCGGGCATAATCCCCCGACAGGGCCAATGCGAACGCAGCGCCATACTGTACGTCGCGTTCCTTGGAAAGCTCCAGCGCTGCCAACGCGCCCTGCCTGGCCCCAGACGCGTTCCCGAAAAAGCCTTCCCATAACGCTGGTGGGATATTGAATAGAGCTGCCCTTCCACGCTGCCCTGTTTGCAGAGCTAAGTCCGCCGCATGGCGCGACGTCTTCCTTGCCTGCTGCACATGACCGGAATATGCCAGGACAAAACCCTGGCGGAGAGACATCCAGTCTTCCGTTCCGGACTTTCCCTGAGCCAGAGCCACCTCTTTTTCCATTCCCGTTCTGTCACCTTTTAGAAAGTCTAAGTCATACCGCTGGAGTAGAAAATCAGGAATGTCCAGTTTGCGCTCGGAAGCCCGCCGAAGGGCGTTCTCGGCTTCTCCCAAGCGGTCAGCGAATTGAGAGTTGAAGGCAAGCTGAAGGTATCCGATGGGAAAGTCGGGATCGAGTTCGATCTGTTTCCTGGCTTCTTCGACTCCCTTTTCGTACTTGCCGAAGGTAGGGTACAAAAACGCCCCCAACCAGGTGTGTGGAATCGGCTCACGAGGATAAGTTTGTGCCCACAACTCGCAGGTTTGTTGCGCCTTTTCCAGATTTCCCGTCACCTGCAAATGGTAGGAAGCATCGATAAAGAACTTCTCCCGGTCACTGGCGCGATCCCGCAATTCATAGGCTTTGATGTTGCTCTCCGCAGAGAGCGCAGACTCAGCCAACAAGCCATAAGTGAACCCCAGCGACGCATAGGCCGTGGCGAATTTAGGATCGATTTGAATGGCGCGCTTCAGCAGGGGAACGGCGGCGGTAAGATCATTCGCTGAGGTGAGAATCTTCCAGCCTGCGCTGTAGGCTTTCAAGGCTTCGAGGGACGGCGTGGTGGCTTCGGCGAGTGGAGTCGAGTACTTTTCTACCGTAGTGAGCGATTCACCGACCCGGGTTCTGAATTTACTGGCAATTTGACTCAAGGAATTCAGAACGTCTTCCTTTTTCGCTGCCTGGACCTGCTCCTCATCCAGGACGTCCCCGGTACGGCAGTTCGTTGCTCGTAATCCCAATACGTACTGGCTTCCGAGGCTTGCGATCGAGCCATCCAGAACCGCAGCGCTGGCGGTTCGCTCGCAGATTTCCCGTGCGATCTTCGGAGTCAGCCGCGCATCCGCAGGCTGACTCATCAGAGGCAGCACGCGCTGGATACGCTCCTCGGAGACGAGACTGAGGAACGGCGACTGTTCCAACTGCACCGCCAACCCTTGACGAAGCGTTCCGTCGAACACAGGATCGCCCGTGGTGTTGACGAAATCGGCGAGGACAATTGTGTCTTTGTCTGTTAGTTTCGGTGCACTGTGGAGATAGAAATAACCTGCGGCGGCCAACGCCAGCAGAGCAGCGGCGGCTGGAGCAATCACCTTCGAGGGTTTAGCGATGCCGATTGCCGCTGGGGGCATTGCTCGGGTTGCCGCGAGCGCCGAATCGGTGTCCCGCTTCAAGCGTTGAAGGTCGGCGCGAATTTCCGAAGCGTGCTGGTAGCGCAGGTTTCGATCCTTTTCCAGGCACTTGTTGATGATCCGTTCCAGGTCGGCCGGCAAGTCGGGATTCAGGCGCACTGGAGCCACTGGAGCGCGGTTGAGAATGCAATCGAAAATAATCCCCGAGCTTTCCCCGCGAAATGGCAGCTTGCCCGTGGCCATTTCGTAGAGCACCACGCCGAACGAGAATAAATCCGTGCGCGCGTCCAACGGTTGGGCGCGCACCTGCTCCGGCGACATGTACGACACTGTTCCCACCGCGCTCCCTGGATTGGTCAGTTCGTCTTCGACGGTGAGCGTCTTGTCGCCGGAGCCCGCGCCATGATCGAGCGCGGGATGCACTTTCGCCAATCCGAAATCGAGGATCTTCGCGTTGCCGCGATTGGTGACGAAGAGGTTCGCGGGTTTGATGTCGCGATGGACGATGCCCTTTCCGTGCGCAGCTTCCAAAGCATCGGATATCTGAATGCCGAAATCCAGGAGTTCGTCTGTGGGGATGGGGCCTTGGCGAATTCTCTGCTTTAAGGTTTCCCCTTCCAACAACTCCATGACGATCACCGGCTGCTGATTGTGCTCTTCTACGTCATAAATCGTGCAGATATTTGGGTGGTTCAAGGCGGAAGCGGCTCGTGCCTCGCGCTCGAAACGGGTGAGCGCCCGTGGGTCTTGGACGATTGCCTCCGGCAGAAACTTGAGTGCCACGAAACGGTGCAGGCGGATGTCCTCGGCCTTGTAGACCACGCCCATTCCGCCGCCGCCCAACTTTTCAAGGATTTGGTAATGGGAGATCGTTTGGCCGGTGAGGGAGGCGGCGGCGATCGTCCGCGCGGCCACTTCCATCGCCGGATTCTCCAGGAACCTTCCTGCCTTCTCGTCCGACGTCAGCAGGGAGCGCACTTCCCGCTCCAGCGTTTCATCGCCCGCGCAGGCCTGCCGCAGAAATGCGTCGCGCTCCGCGGGCGCGCGGTCCATCACTGACTGCAGTACACTATCGACTTGTTTCCAGCGTTCGGAGTCCATCAGTGGTCCCGGCAGTCAGTTCGCGGTAGAGCCAAGCCTTGGCCGCTCTCCAGTCGCGCTTCACGGTGACGGCCGATACTTTGAGCACTTCGGCAGTTTCCTCCACGTCGAGTCCGCCAAAGAAACGCATTTCGACGACCTGCACTTTGCGCGGATCGAGCTGCGCCAGTTTGTTCATCGCGTCATCGAGCGCTACCAGATCGGCGTCCTGATCGCTACCCACCACCGACGCCTCGTCCAAGGAGAAGTGCTGCACGCCGCCTCCGCGTTTCATATTGTGACGACGCGCATGCTCTACCAGGATGCGCCGCATCAATTGCGCCGAAACGGCAAAAAAGTGTGCGCGATTCTGCCACTGCATGCGCTCATAGTCCACCAGGCGCATGTAGGCTTCATTGACCAGGGCCGTGGTTTGGAGGCTGTGACCGGGGCGCTCGCCTTTCATGTAGCGCCGCGCAAGACGGTGGAGTTCGCCGTAAACCATGGGGGTCAGCTTTTCGAGCGCGCTCTGGTCTCCGCCGCTCCAGGCCCGCAGGAGCGCGCTGATGTCGTCCACTGCAGGTTCACCCGCACTCTGCATAGCTGGGCTGAATTTTACCACCGCACGGTCTCTCAAAATTATCGTGGTCTGGCATGATCCGCTTGTGACGCATTCCGCGCCTACCTACAGTGAGGAACTCAACATGAAAACGATCCTGACTTCGATTGCCACGGGCAGCTTGCTTGCCGCGCTTGCAGTGGCACAGCCGGCGCCGCGCTATACCGTCGCCGACCTTGGCACACTGCCGGGCGGGAAGTTTAGCCAAGCGGTCGGCATTGACAATAGGGGCTTGATAACCGGCGTGTCGACCGTCGGTGACGGCACACAGCACGCAGTCCTCTGGCAGGGTGGAAAGATCAAAGAGATCGTGGCCCCTGGATTCGGAGGACCGAACAGTTTAACGTTTGGTAGCAACGAATCGGGCTTGGTCGGGATTCAAGCGGAATCCTCCATAAAGGATCCAAACAATGAAAATTTTTGCGCTTATGGCACCGGCCTCAAATGCCTGCCTTTCCTGTGGAAAGACGGTGTGATCACTCCGCTCGCGACGCTGGGAGGCAACAACGCCACCATCGGGCAGATGAACAATCGAGGCGAAATGCCCGGGGTTGCGGAGAATAACATTCGCGACCCTGAGTGCCCGGCAGGAGTGGCATTCACCGGCACCGGACCTCAAGTTCTCGATTATGAAGCAGTGATCTGGGGGCCGGGGCCTGGGCAAATCCGGGAGCTTCAACCGCTCCCCGGCGACACCGTCGGAATCGCTCTCTGGATCAACGACAACGGCCAGGCCGTCGGCGTTTCGGGCAGGTGCGGGAACACCGTCCTTCCACCAGTGGCCGGCGGGCCCCACGCTGTACTGTGGGAAAAAGACGGCTCGGTCCATGACCTCGGCAATCTGGGCGGCGGAACGGGAGATGCAACTACGCTGACCGGAAATGCAGCTTTGGCTATCAATAATCAAGGCCAGGTGGTTGGTGCTTCGCCCCTGCCCAACCCCACAGGCGATACCGCCTTCCTGTGGACGAAAGAAAAGGGGATGCAGTCCCTCGGTACGCTTCCCGGAGATGTTTCGAGCGGCGCCGTGGCGATTAACGACGGCGGACAGGCGGTAGGTGTGTCGTTTGACGCGAAAGGAAATCCTCGCGCGGTCGTCTGGCAGAAAGGTGTGATAACCGACCTCAACACGCTGGTTCCTGCCGGCTCCCCCTTGTTTCTGTTGTTCTCGACTGCCATCAATTCCCGTGGCCAAATCGTAGGCTTCGGCGTAACGAGCACAGGCGACACCCACGGCTTTCTGGCGACACCGGCGCCTGTCACTACGGCGTCCGCCGGACCCAAGGCCGCTACGGTGGTGGGGCGCGAGATGACGCTGGATGGAACGGCGTCCATCAGCGCTGACGATAAGCCTCTCACCTACCAGTGGTCCATCCCGCAAGGCAGCCCATCGGCCGGAATTCTTCACGGAAACACCGCTACTCCAAGCGTCCAGTTCAGCCCGGCGCGCGGCGTCTACACGTTCCAGTTGACGGTGACGGATTCCACCGGCACGTCCGCATCGGACCTCGTGACGGTCAATTTCCAAGGCAACTGAGGATTCACTACTGGAGTTTGGCGAATTCCGCCTTGGCTTGCTTGAGGATCGGGACGTCGGAGTCGGCGTCTTTCCAAAGCGTGAGGAAATCCTCGTAGGCAGCCTTCGCCTTGGTCTTGTCTCCCGACATCGCGAAGGCTCTGCCGAGTTGCAAGTGCGCCAGCGCGCCGATCGGATCGCTGATCACGATCCCGCGGTGATCGAGAATTTTCTGAAATTCCGCGGCGGCTTCGGCGCCCTGGTGTGCGGCCAGATAGGCCTCGCCGCGCACATAGATGGGATAGAGGGCTCCGAAGTTCCCGTGTATGGCGCTGCGCGGCGCGCCCAGCTCATAAGGCACGGCGATTTGTAGCAGTTCGATCGCCTTTGCAGGCTCGCCCTGGTTCAGTGCGAGACGAGCGCGAAGCGCAGGCAGGTAACTGAACCGGACTCCGGTATCCTCCCCGAAGCGCTTTTCCAGATCGTCCGCGAGTGTTTGAGCGCGGGAAGAATCCCCTGAGAGGGCCAGTGCAAACGCAACGCCATACTCCACATACAGCTCCTTTGAAATCGCAAGTGCCGCCATCGCGCTCCCGCTTGCCTCAGGCGCATTCCCGAAAAAGGCTTCCCACAGTGCTGCTCCGGTTTCGTACAGAGCCGCCTTTTCCCGCTGGCCCGACTGCTGCAGCCAAGTCCACCGCGCGCCGCGACATCATCCTTGCCTGTTGCAAGCGGCCGGTATATGCCAGGACAAAAGCCTCATGGTTGGAGATCTCGTCTTCCGCTCCGGCTTTTCCCCGGCCCAGAGCCGCTCCGCGTTCCATTCCCGCCTTGTCGCCTTTTAAAAAGGCGATGTCGTATCGCTGGACCAGAAAAAACGGGGTGTTCCAGTTTGCGCTCAGAGGCTCGCTGAAGGGTGGACTCCGCTTCCCCCAGGCGGTCAAGGTATTGATAGCCGTAAGCAAGATTGGCATACACGATGGCAAAGTCCGGATCGATCTCGATCGCTTTCTTGGCTTCTTCGATCGCCTTTTCGTATTGGCCGGAGGGATGGTAAACAATCCTCGCCAGGAAACTGTGGGGCATCCATCTCACGAGGATAAGCTTGCGCCCACGCCTCACAGGTCTGTTGCGCCTTTTCCAGGTTTCCCGTCACCTGCAGATCGTAGCTGACGCGTGATAAAGAACTTCTCTGCGTCACTGGCGCGATCCCGCAACTGATAGGCTTTGCTGGTGCTCTCCGCCGAGAGGGCAGGCTCCTCCGTGCCGCCGTACATGCGCCCCAGCGCCGCATGGGCCATCGCGAATTTGGGGTCGAGCTCAATGGCGCGCTTGAAAAAGGGTATGGCGGCGGCATCGCCGGATGAGGCCGAAACCTTCCAGGCGGCGCTATAGGCTTTCAAGGCTTCGAGTGAGGACGTGGTTGCCTCGGCGAGCGGAGTGTCGTGCTTTTCGACCGTGGCCAGCGATTCGCCGACTCGCGTTCTGAATTTACTGGCAATTTGACTCAGGGAATTCAGTACGTCTTCTTTTCTTGCTGCTTGCGCCTGCTCTTCAGCGAGGACCTCTCCGGTGCGGCAGTTCTTTGCGCGCAAGCCCAATACGTACTGGCTTCCGAGGCTGGCAATCGAACCATCCAGGACGGCGGCGCCTCCCGTTCGCTCGCAGATTTCCTTGGCGAGGTCCGGAGTTAGCCGCGCATCCGCCGGCTGGCCCATCAGACGCAGCGCCTTCTGGATACGCCCCTCGGAGACCAGGCTGAGGAAAGGCGACTGTTCCAGTTGTATCGCCAATCCCTGGCGAAGCGTCCCGTCAAACACGGGGTCGCCTGTCGTGTTGATGAAATCGGCCAGGACAATCGTGTCTTTGTCCGTGAGTTTTGGTGTCGCCTGAAGCGGCCGGTGAAAATAGAAGTAACCCGCGAAGATGATCGCCAGCGCAGCGGCGGCAGTTGGAACGATCGCCTTCCAGCGCGCGGCGATAGGAATGGCGGCTGGCAGATGGTGCGACTCGGTGTCCCTCTTCAGGCGTTGGAGGTCGGTGCGAATTTCCGACGCGTGCTGGTAGCGCAGGTTGCGATCTTTCTCCAGGCACTTGTTGATGATGCCCTCTAACTCCGGAGGCAAATCGGGATTCAGGCGTACCGGGGGTACGGGAGGGCGGTTGAGAATGGATTCGAAAATGGTCCCCGAGCTTTCTCCACGAAATGGCTGAGTGCCCGTGGCCATTTCATAGAGCACCACTCCGAACGAGAATAGATCCGTGCGTGCGTCCAGATCTTTAGCGCGGACTTGTTCTGGGGACATGTACGACACGGTCCCCAATGCACTCCCTGGACCGGTCAGCGGTTCCTCCACCGTGAGAGTCTTGCCGGCGGAGCCTCCGCGAGGGTCGAGGGCCGGATGAACTTTCGCCAATCCAAAATCGAGAATCTTCGCGTGACCGCGCGCGGTGACGAAGATGTTGGCTGGTTTGATGTCGCGATGAATGATGCCCGCGCTGTGCGCTGCATCCAATGCGTCGGCGATTTCGATGGCCAGCGGAAGAAGTGTTTCGATCTCCACTGGCCGCCCCGCGATCCGGTGCTTCAGCGTCATTCCATCCAGGAACTCCATCACGATGAAGGAGTGGCCGTCCTGCTCGCCGATGTCATAAATCGTGCAGATGTTGGGGTGATTTAAGGCGGAAGCGGCTCGGGCCTCGCGCCGGAAACGATTCAAGGCCTCCGGGTCCGCGAGCGAATTCGCCGGACAAAAACTTGAGACGCGACAAAGCGCTGAAGCCGCGTATCCTCGGCCTTGTAGACCACGCCCATCCCGCCGCCGCCCAGCTTTCCAGCAATGCGGTAGTGCGAGAAGGCCGCCCCAATCGGAAAATCGCTGCCTTCCTGCACGTCTGTTCTCTGCTGCCGGACGGCTGCCCGCGCGGCCATTTCTATTGCGGGGTTATCCAGAAAGCTTCCCGCCCGCTGCTGCGCTGTCAAAAGTGACCGGACTTCGCGCTCCAGCGCTTCGTCGCCCGCAGATGCGTGCCGCAGAAACGCTTCCCGCTCCTCGGGCGGACGCTCGAGCACCAACTGCAGCAGGTTATCGACTTGTTTCCAGCGATCCGAATCCATCACCCGTCCCGCCGGCCAGTTCCCGGTAGAGCCACGCCTTGGCGCTGCTCCAGTCGCGCATCACCGTGACGGCCGATACTTGCAACACTTCGGCTGTCTCTTCCACGCTAAGTCCGCCAAAGAAACGCATTTCAACCACGCGTGCTTTGCGTGCATCCAGCCGCGCCAGAGAGTTCATTGCGTCGTCGACGGCCACTAAGTCCATGGCCAGATCGCCGCCTACCATAGCCGCCTCTTCCAAAGAAACGTGCTCCACGCCGGCTCCGCGTTTCACGTTGTGCCGCCGCGCATGTTCAATCAGAATGCGCCGCATCACCTGCGCCGAAACAGCAAAAAAATGGGCGCGATTCTGCCACTGCATGCGCTTGTAATCCACCAGGCGCATGTAGGCTTCATTCACCAAAGCTGTCGTTTGCAGGCTATGACCGGCGCGCTCGCCATTCATGTGGCGCTGGGCCAGGCGGTGGAGTTCGGCATAAACGATGGGCGTCAGCTTTTCGAGCGCGGTCTGATCTCCACCGCTCCAGGCGCGGAGCAGGCCGCTTACGTCGTTCGCATCCGTCCCATCGGGTTGTGCCGCTCTGTGCATTACCTATGGGCTGAATTATACCGCCGCGCCCCGATGATAGCTCCTGCGCGGTTTCTGCGCCTACCTAAATGGAGGGATTAAAAAATGAAATCGATCGTCACCTTGATTGCCGCCGGTAGCTTGCTGGCCGCGATTGCAACAGCACAAACGCGCTATACCATCACTGACCTCGGCCCCGTCGGCGGGTCACCGGCCGCCGGGCCGCGCTTCATCACCAATAACGGCCTCGTAGTCGGCGCGGCGGCCATACCTGACGGCAAAGTGCAGGCTGTCCTCTGGTCCAAGGGCAAGAACCAGACCACCGACATCGGCGCGCCCGGACTCGGAGGGCCGAATAGTTGGGCGGGCGGAGCCAACGAAAGCGGCTCGGCCGCGGGTGCAGCGCAAACTGACATTCCTGACAACGAAGACTTTTGCGGCTTCAACGCGATGGGGCTTCCCCTCTCCGGCACTTCCTGTCTTCCGTTTGTGTACCAAAACGGCGCGATGACCAAGCTCCCCACGCTGGGAGGCCCCAACGGCTTCGCGAACGTAATCAACAATCGAGGCGTAGTAGCCGGTCTTGCGCAAAAGAATACACGCGATGCAGGCTGCTCAGTATCACAGTTCAAGCCTGTCATCTGGACAAATGGCAAGATCCAGGAACTCCCTACATACCCCGGCGACCCGGACGGAACCGCCCTCGGGATCAACGACAACGGTCAGGTGGTCGGCCTGTCGGGCCCTTGCGCACCCTTTAACGCAAATCTCGGGTTCTATCTCCTGGATTCTCACGCCTTGCTCTGGCAGGACGGCAAGGCGACTGACCTCGGCAACCTCGGCGGGGACGGAGGCTTCGGCGGAAACCACGCCTGTGCAATCAACAACCAAGGTCAAGTGGTTGGTCATTCGGATCTGACCGGCGACACAACCTTTCATGCCTACCTCTGGACCAAAGAGACAGGGATGCGGGATATCGGCACGCTTCCGGGGGACTTCGCGAGCCTTGCCAACGCCATTAACGACAGCGGCCAGGTGGTCGGCGCATCGCTGGACTCGATGTTCAATTTGAGAGCGGTTGCATGGCAGAACGGCGTACCGGTCGACATGAACACTCTGGTTCCGGCGAACACGGGGTTGTCTCTGCTGATCGCATCGCAAATCAATTCCCGCGGACAAATCGTAGGCATCGGCGCGACAAGCACCGGCGACATTCACGGCTTTCTGGCGACACCGGCGCCGGTCACCACGGCGTCCGCCGGACCCAAGGCCGCCACGGTGGTGGGGCGCGAGATGACGCTGGATGGAACGGCGTCCATCAGCGCTGACGATAAGCCTCTCACCTACCAGTGGTCCATCCCGCAAGGCAGCCCATCGGCTGGAATTCTTCACGGGAACACCGCCACTCCCAGCGTCCAGTTCAGCCCGGCGCGCGGCGTCTACACGTTCCAGTTGACGGTGACGGATTCCACCGGCACGTCCGCATCGGACCTCGTGACGGTCAATTTCCAAGGCAACTGAGGATTCACTACTGGAGTCTGGCGAATTCCGCTTTGGCTTGCTTGAGGATCGGGACGCCGGAGTCGGCGTCCTTCCAAAGCGTGAGGAAATCCTGATAGGCAGCCTTCGCCTTGGTCTGATCTCCGGACAAGGCGAGGGCTCTGCCAAGTTGCAGGTGCGCCAGCGCACCGATGGGATCGCTGATCACAATCCCGCGGTGATTGAGGATTTTTTGAAATTCCGCGGCCGCTTCGACGCCCTGGTGAGCGGCCAAGTAGGCCTCGCCTCGCACATAGACCGGATAAAGGGCCCCGAAGAACCCATGAAAGGTGCTGCGCGGAGCTCCCAGCTCATACGGAGCGGATATTTGTAGCAGCTCGATAGCGTTGGAAGGCTCGCCCCGCTTCAGGCTGATCAGTGCGCGAAGCGCCGGCAGGTAGCTGATTCGGACTCCCGTATCCTCCGGGAAGCGCTTTCCCAGGTCATCCGCGAGTGTTTGAGCCTTGGAGGAATCGCCCGAGAGGGCCAGTGCAAAGCCGGCGCCATACTCGACCTCCCGGTCGTTTGACAGGGCAAGGGCTGCCATCGCACTCCGCCTTGCCTCGAACGCATTCCCAAAAAAGGCTTCCCGCAACGCAGCCCCTGTCTCAAACAGAGCCACCGTTTCCGGCTGGGTTGACTGCTGATGCAGGTCCACCGCACGCCGCGACATCCTGCGGGCCTCTTGCAGGCGGCCGTGATATGCCGAGGCAAAAGCCTCGACGTCGTAGACCCAGTCTTCCGTTCCGGATTTTCCCCGGCCCGAAGCCACTTCCCGTTCCATTCCCGCCTTGTCGTCCTTCAAAAAGTCAATGGCGTAGTGCCAGGCCAGTAGGTCAGGGATTTCCAGTTTGCGCCCGTAGGCTCGCTCAATCGTGCGCTCGGCCTCCCCGAGCCGGTCAAGGTAGATGTAGTCGCCGGCAAGATCCCCATACACAACGGCGTAGTCCGGGTTGAGTTCGATTGCCTTGCTGGATTCTTCGGCCGCCTTTTCGTATTTACCGAAGACCGGGTAAACGATCCCTCCCAAAAAACCGTGGGCAGTCATCTCACGAGGATAAGTTTGCGCCCATGACTCGCAGATCTGTCGTACCTCATCCAGGTTTCCCGTCACCCGGAGATGGTAGGAGGCAGTGACAAAGAACTTTTCTGCGTCGCTGGTCTGATTCTGCCATTGAAATGCCTTCCTTGTGCTGTCCGCCGCGAGGTCAGTCTCTCCCATTTGGCTATAGGCGTGCCCCATATACGCATATGCCATTGCGAATTTGGGGTCGATTTCCAGGGCACGTTTGAAAAGGGGCAGAGAGGCAGCGCCACCAGTTGAGGCGAAAACCTTCCTGCCGGCGCTAAAGGCTTTCAATGCATCGAGCGACGGCGTCGTGGCTTCGGCCAGCGGAGTGTTGTGCTCGTGGACCGTGGCGAGCGATTCGCCGACCCGGGTTCGGAACTTGCTGGCGACCTGACTCAACGCAGTCAGGACCTCTTCTTTTCTTACGGCTTGCGCCTGCTCTTGATCGATGACGTCTCCGGTGTGACAGTTCCTTGCACGTAACCCCAATACATATTGGCTTCCGAGACTTGCAATCGAGCCTTCCAGGACGGCGGCGCCTCCGCTTCGTTCACAGATTTCCCGGGCGAGCGCTGGAGTGAGCGGCCCATCGGACGGCTGTCCCATAAGACGCAGGACCTTCTCCATACTCCCGTCGGAGATGAGGCTGAGGAAAGGCGACTGTTCCAACTGTATGGCCAATCCTTGACGAAGCGTCCCGTCGAACACCGCGTCGCCTGTTGTGTTTGTGAAATCGGCCAAGACAATCGTGTCCTTGTCGGTGAGTCTTGGCGCGCGGTGGAGATAGAAGTAGCCTGCGAAGAGGATCGCCAGCACAGCCGAGGCAACTGGAACGATTACCTTCCAGCGCGTTGCGATGGGAATGCCGGCTTCCGGCGCCGCAACGGCTGCCGCCCGATGCGACTCAGTGTCCCGTTTCAGGCGTTGGAGGTCGGTGCGAATTTCCGAGGCGTGCTGATAGCGCAAGTTGCGATCTTTTTCCAGGCACTTGCTGATGATGCTCTCGAGTTCCACTGGCAAGCCAGGATTCAGCCGCGCCGGCGCCACCGGAGCACGGTTGAGAATGGAATCGAAAATGACTCCCGAACTTTCTCCGCGAAAGGGCAGCTTGCCCGTAGCCATTTCATAGAGCACCACGCCGAACGAAAATAAATCCGTGCGTAAGTCCAACGGTTGTGCGCGGATCTGCTCCGGCGACATGTACGACACCGTCCCCACCGCACTCCCTGGATTGGTCAGCTCCATTTCTACTGTGAGAGTCGCTTCGCCGGCGCGGCTGTCCGGGCTAGGACTGGCTTTCGCCAATCCAAAGTCGAGAATCTTCGCGTGACCACGCGCGGTGACGAAAATGTTCGCTGGTTTGATGTCGCGATGGATGATCCCCGCGCCGTGCGCCGCATCCAATGCGTCGGCGGTTTCGATGGCCAAGGGAAGAAGTACTTCGATTTCCAGCGGCCGTCGCCCGATGCGTTGCTTCAGGGTAGTTCCATCCAGGAACTCCATCACGATGAAGGCGCGGCCGTCCTGCTCGCCGATGTCATGAATGGTGCAGATGTTCGGATGATTCAAGGCGGAAGCGGCTCGGGCCTCGCGCCGGAAGCGGTTCAAGGCGTCCGCGCCGCGCGCGAATTCATCGGAGAGAAACTTGAGCGCGACAAAACGCTGGAGCCGGGTGTCTTCGGCCTTGTAGACCACGCCCATCCCACCGGCTCCCAGCTTTCCGGCAATGCGGTAATGGGAGAAGGCCGCTCCAATTGGAAAATCGCCGCCTTCCTGCGCGTCTGTTCTCTGCTGGCGGACGGCTGCGCGCGCTGCCATTTCGATTGCGGGGTTATCCAGAAAGCTTCCTGCCCGCTGCTGTGCCGTCAAAAGTGACCGGACTTCGCGCTCCAGTGCCTCGTCGCCGGTAGCTGCGTGCCGCAGAAACGCGTCGCGTTCCTCGGGCGGACGCTCGAGTACTAACTGCAGCAGGCGATCCACCTGTTTCCATCGATCGGAATCCATCACGCCCGGCTCGGAAACATTGATTCAGAATTATACCGCCGCGCCCGGTCACTTCAAATTAAAATTTCTCGCATCATATTCTCCTGTCGCATCCTGGGCCGAGTCGGTTAAACGCCAGGCGAGAGAGTCTGGCGCTTCTTCGGCGCGGCCTTCTTCGCCTTCTCGCGCCCGCCGGCTTCCTTCGCGCGGAACTTTGCGATACGCTCGATCAACTTCAGGGGCACGGGCTTGGAGAGCAGGAAACGGACAGTGCCCTTGTTGTTGACCTCGTATGGTGCAAGCTGGTCCTTAAATGCCGCTACCACGCGACCGGTGACGGGATAGAGCGAGTAGTGCTTCTTCCATCCAGCGAAATAAAGCACAAAGCCACCCTGGAGTTTGTAGGCGGGGATCTGATACGAAATCACTTCCTCAGCCCCGGGCACAGCCTTGCGGATGGTGCTTCGCACACGCTCGAGTACGCCCTGCACGGCCTCGGGCTGCGAGGCGATGTACTCGTCGACGGATTTGAAGTCGGTCTTGGCCATCGTGTCCTCCCGATGTTCCGGTCTGCTGGCTTCAACGGACGTGCTGCGCCGAACGAGCCGCAGACGACTACAGTTTATCTTTTCGTTGAAGCCGTTATCGAGGAAATTTGTGGTGATGAGCCCGCGCACGGAAGCTACTGACGCGAGGGAATTGGCTGAGCGCTGATGCGCTCGATTTCCGGTAAGCAGAACGTCAGCAGTGCCCTCGCCATCTCGTCAAGGCTCGCCTCTAGGAGCCTGTCCGAGTAAAGCGACGTGAAGCGCTTAGAAACCATGCGCTTGGGTAGCATGAAATCTTCGCTAGCCAGCCAGGGTTGACGTCGCGGCGGCCGATGTTGCTCCAGGACCGCTTGGAGGTGTAAGTTTGAGCGAAAATCATTCCCTGATGCCCCTCGTCAATACTGCATCGTCGCGTGCAGCCGTAAAATGTTATGCGTCAGGCACACCAGCGCCCACTCACCTTTCACTTTCTCTTTTCCGCGTAGCAAGAATTGGCGGAATCCACGTGCCTGCTTGATCTGCCCGAACACCGGTTCTACAACACACTTGCGAGCTGCGTAGACAGCTTTGCCCACCTTGGTCTTCAGCTTCTGCTTCATCCGGTCCACCCTCGTCGCGTCTTTCGGCAATGGACCTCGCTTGGCGGGGACGCGATGCTCGCCATGCTTTTGCTTGCCTGTCGCGATGAACCCCTCGACCTTACGCTCCGGCTGACCAGCCGATTCCAAGTAATCCAGGTTCTCCTCCGAGCAATATCCGTTGTCGGCCAGAATCGCTTCCGGACGCTGCCCCGACTGTTGTTCGATGAGTTCCACCATCGGCTTCAGTTGCTTCTTGTCATTGGCTGCTTCTGTCACCGTTTGCCCGACGATCAGCAGCAAGGTCGGCTCCACAGCCGCTTGCGCATTGTAGCCCTGCACGAATCCATCGCCGCCCTTCATGATGCGCGACTCCGGGTCGGTGAAGTTGTATTGATCCTGATCGTCCGGCTTGGCCAGCTTGGCCTCTTCCACGTTCTTGCCTTCTTCGGCTGCTTTATCCCGCGCCCGTTGCTCGACGACTTTCTTGGCCTGCTTGATCTTGGCCAACCGGGTCTCGCGCCGCCGCAGTTCTTCCGGCAACTCGTCGCCCCGCTTGCTTCCGTACTGCCGGTCTTCTTGCTCGTCGGCGGCCGCGGCCTGCTCCAGCAACTGCTTCACTTCTTCCTTGAGTTGCTGTTGTTTTTCTTTCATCCGGCTGTAGCTCATTGCCTTGTGTTTGCTGGCGTTGGCTTTCAACTTCGTCCCGTCCAGCGATACCCGGCCCAGCTTGATCGCCCCACACTCCAGCGCCATCGCCAAGACCTGTTCGAACAAATTCTGTAGCGTCTCGATGTGGATCTTGCGAAAGTCCGAGATCGTCCGGAAGTCCGGTTCATTGCCCGCCGTCAACACTTTGAACGGAATGTCCTCCTGCAACCGCTTCTGAATCCTCCGCGAGCTGAACACTCCCGTGCAGTAGCCGTACACCAACAACTTCGTCATCAGTAGTGGATCGTACGGCGGTTGCCCTCGCTTCTCCTCCTCATACACCGCGTGCATGGCTGAGAGATCGAGTTGGTCCACCACATCGCTGACGAAGTACACCAAATGATTGTCAGGAAGCCATTGGCGCAAACTTGGCGGTAACAGTAGGTCTTGCTCCGGCAGGTAGGTTCGGTAGCCCTTTGGCATAAAACATTATGTACCGGTTCTGTTCCATTCGTACCCGCGAACTTGTCGATTACTCGGACAGGCTCCTAGGTCGGGCTCTTGTATTCCAAACGCCTTGAGACGCAATTTTTCAACCTCCGAAAAGTGATTATTCCGCGTTCCAGACAGGATGAGAGTTTCATTCTCGCCGCGAAGGGTTACTTGGTCCACCGTACTCATCGCTGCAACTGCAGCGCAGTAATGGTCAAGAAGAACTGGATCGATCTCGTCTGCAGAAACCGCATAGGGGTGTAAGAGCCCACCGACGGTAATGCTAATTGTGCGGTGCGCATTTCGCGTGAGACCGCCCGACTTGTTTCGCGCGGGATCGCGGAACATTGGATGTGCTAGGAATTTGTCTCTGGCTTTTATTAGGTATTGCCACCCACCCTGGGGGATCGGCAGCTTCAAGTTATCAATTAGCATATGTGACAAGCTGGTCAGCTCGTAGTAGACAAATGAGACCAACACGCACGCCTCTAAAGCCCAATAATCCCGCTGCCACACGATCTCGTCTGGCATTTTGCGATCTTCGTTAGAGACGCGCGGCGCTATACGAGCTTCCGCCTCCAGAAAAAGATCAGAAAGTGCCTTTAGGCGTGAATAAGTGACGGCGAGCATTTCCGCACGGTCTAAAACATCGCTCACGTAGCGGCGATCTTCCATGATTCGTACCTATTCGGCGTCGTTGTGCACTCCTCGTGTGATAGTCGGGCTATTCAATGCGGTGGCAGCTTTTCGGACGAATTCATCAAATGGACTCGATTGCCGATACTGGTGCACAAACCTCTCTGCCAGTAACCAATCAACCTCGGGTGACCCAAGAGGACGACCTCGCGCCTCCCACAGGGAGTAGGCCAAGTCGGACACTTGATCTCGTAACACCCGAGGATTCTTTGCAGGGTCCTTTCGAAATGACATGGTGCCTTCCAGATTAGGCCCTATTATTAGGACGCATAATTCACATTCCGGAATGTCGCCGGAATCTATCCAGGAGGGTCAGGTATCGAAAGCTTGCGACAAATCCTCTTTGCGAGAAGGTTGCCGATCTCAGCATGACGAGGAACGGCTTCCGCGTGGCCAGTCTGAGGATTCTCCCAAAGTGCGTGCTCTTTGCCCTCTCTACGCAACACGCAACCGTGCCGGCGAAGGTGCCGGAGAAGTCCTTCCAACCTCATCCGATTACAACGAGTTCCTGCTTGGCATCGGGTGGCAGGGCACGTAGGGTCTCCTCGCGCCGGTAGTCCAGAATGAGGGTAATCGCCTCGCGAAGGTTCGCCAGGCATTCTTCACGCGATTTCCCCTGGCCGTTGGCTCCAGGCACTTCGGCGCAATACGCGATGTGCCACGGGCCGTCTTGCTCGACAATCGCCGTGAACTCATTGTGCATGCGCCCATTCTACCGCCGCCTGCAGCCCGGCTGGTGGAGTCCGGGTGAATTGCTTCCAAGTTTCCCGGGATTCTCGGGGCAGTCCTCAGCCGGCGAAATCAAGGCGTTTTTCAAACCAGTGATGCGCATACGGCTCGTTGTTGAAAGCATCGACCTCGACGTATCCCGAGCGCCGGTACATCACAATCGCCTCTCGCAATGCCTGATGCGGCCTAGCGCGAATGGACCCGTCGGTGCCGGTAGTGTGATCTCGGTCCGGTGCCCCAGCCAGAGCGATCCCACTAACGCGCCGCCCGCAAGAACGCCCAACATCGCTGCTGCGAAGACTTTAAATATCCGGCGTGCTAGCCGCTTTTTGAACATCGGACGCTATCCAGCATAATGAAAAGTTCTTTGTATAAGAAAGTCTATTCAGTTTCTTGTCAAGGGAAGCCTGGTTTAGGCATCATGAGCCTCAGAAGCAAGTTGCTCCGTGTCGGTCAACGCAATCATATGTCTCCGTGTGGGCCCAGCGGTGCGGCGCATCAACCTCCTCATAGACGCCGCGCATCTCAATCCTGGTACCGCTTGGTCTCTGGAAGACATAACGAAAGGTCCCGCCAACTCTGAGATCAGACTCGTAGGTCACAAGCGACATTTGCTTTGGCTGAAACCACCGAAGAACCTGATCCGGCTTAGTCAGGGCGTCAAACACCTTCTGACGGGGTGCGGCGAAGGTCCGGGTGAGAACGATGTCTCGATCCGACGCTGTGGTTACCTGCACAGCGTTGAACCTGGCACTCCTCAGTTAACCCGGCCCAAATATTTGTCGAGCCATGCGACCACCTCGCGGATCAGATCGCCGCGCTGCTCGGATACATCATGCGCTGTGTCAAAAAAGACCGCCTTCTTGTCGGCCGCCGGCGCCCCGAGCAACCGAAACAGTGCGTCCTTGCCTGCGAAAATCCAGTCGTATTTACCGCTAATCATCAGCGTCGGCGCCTTGATGCGCGGCGCAAAGTCGGCTTGGTCCGTTCCGGGCAGCGGGTTCCCTTCGAAGAACCCTCCATCCTGGAGAATAACGGCTTTGAACCTATCTTCCACAGCGGTCAGGTTCACGCCCCATGCCGCGCCCATGCTCTCGCCCAGGTAGCCAATCTTGTTCCGGTCGATGTCCGTTCTCGTCTCCAGATAATCGATCGACCGCCCCAGGTCTTTGGACATGTGGACCAGTGCGTCCCGGTCGGCGTCCGGCGTCTGCGGGACATTTTGCTCTTGTCTTTCGTATGTTCCTTTATAAACGGGATATAACACGGCGCGGCCGCTTTTAATTACATAATCGATGAATTTCATATCCCCCAGCGTCTTGCTCGCAGGGATATCCAGCACCCTTCCGCTGGGATAGAACACAACCGTTTGGTACGGCGGCCTGACATTGGCCGGCAAGAAAAGGTAGGCCGCCATTCGCTCCTTTCCGTACGCCGCATCGAACGTAATCTTTTCCTTCCGCCAGTCCGTCGAGTCCTGTTCCACGGGTTCCAGTTTCGCGTTCAGGGGCGTATGCTCATAGGTGTACATCGTCTTGTAGATGCGGAACACCTCGTCCGAAGCGGGCTTCGCCTTTGAAAAGTCTCGAATCATCACGCGCTTTTCGGCCATGGCTTCGGCTGGCAGTGCAGCCGTATTCCGGACGCAGCGAAAGCCGCTGTTAGTGGAGCGGTCAAACGGCGGAAGCATCAGAGGCTCGATGTAGTCGGAACTGCCCACGTCCCACGATCCGCCAAGAATGTAGCGGGTGTTCTTGCCGCCTTCATTCCGGCACCACTCCGACACGTTGCCGGCCATATCGTAGGTGCCCCACGGTCCCACACCTTGATACTTACCTACCGGCGCGGGCGCGGAAAGCGAAAAATTACTCTGCAGGATAATGTATTTCGCGATGGCGCTCGGAGCCGCCAGAAACCACTGTGAGATTACCGGCAGGCTCTTGCCGGCGAATTCCGCGTAAGCCGAGGCTTCATACCAACTGACTCCGCCCACCGGATAGTCCGCTTGTCCCGCCGGAAAATGGCCCGCCTCCCATGTTGCCGGCCCTGGCCTGCCGCTGGCGTCCCGAAACAGTTCCGTCGCCTGTTCCCAGCTCAGTTCCTTCCCGTCGCGAACGAACTTCTCCTTCCAATACTCGCGCTTTTGGTAGCCGCCTCTATCGACAAAATTCTGATACTGCCGGTTGGTCACTTCGAAACGATCGATATAAAACGGAGGAAGATCATATGGTCCAATTATTCCGAGCGACCAAATCATAGCCTCATACCGGATTCCCGGCACGGGGACCATTCCCTCCGGAGCCGTGGCGATGGCTTCCAGATGGAAGTTGAATTCACGCCGCGGTCCATGAATGTCCTCGGTAATCGGAGCCCCGGAGTACTCTCCCACACCAGCTTTCGAAACCCTCCAGCGCAGGTATCCGAGCGGCATCCTAACGCCATCCGAAGGAGTGGTGCCCAGCGCGAACCACGGATCGCCGGGAGACGTGTAGTCCTTGATTTCCACCAAAGCTCCGGGCGGCGTAGATCGCAGCGATACGGCGTGCGTGAGTCCGTCGGAGATCAGCGCGAGTTGAGCGTCGCCGGGCAGGTATTGCTCAGCCTTCCGCAGAAGGAGAAACGCCGCGACGGGTTTTTTCTCGCTGGTGAGCCTGGCGATCTCGGGAATGGCTTGCTCGCGCGCCCAGTGGCGCTTTTCGGAACGCTGATAGAACCAGATGGCCGCTCCCGCTACCAGGAGAACCACGACTAGCGCCCGGAATCGCATAAACAGCGCGCATCGGCGTGGGCTTAGGGACCGGGGCCTCGAGTGCTGTCAGCGCCGCGGACAAATCCCGCACCATGTCCGCACCGGATTGGTACCTTTTTGTGGGGTCTTTTTCCAGCGCACGCGAAACGATGGTATCGATTTCAGCGGGCAAGTCGGGCCGAACTTCGCGTAACCTGGGCGGAGGATCGTGCACGATGGCGCGCATCACCTGAAGGTGCGAGTCGCCGTGAAAGGGCGGTCTTCCGGCCAGCATCTCGTAAAGAACAGCGCCCAGACTCCACAGATCGCTGCGGAAATCGACGGCCTTCCCGGATGCCTGCTCGGGAGACATGTAGCGCGGGGTCCCTTTTGTGGAGCCATCCACGGTAACAGTGGCGTCGCTTGATTTCGCCAGACCGAAGTCGATGATCCGCGCGACTCCGTCCTTTGCCACGACAACATTGCTCGGCTTGATATCGCGATGAAAGATGCCGCGTTCGTGCGCCTTCGCCAGCCCCGACGCAATTTGCCGGGCGACCTGCAAAGCTTCGGCAACCGGCAGCCCTTCACCGGCCTTGATCCGGTCATGCAATGTCACGCCCTCGTGGAACGCCATCGCAATGAACAGGTCGCCCTCCGGGGCTTCGCCGATATCGTAGATCACCACGATGTTCGGGTGATCCAGGGCCGACGCTGCGCGGGCCTCGTCTGCCAGGCGCTGCTTCAGCTCAGCGTTATGGCGCATATGCGGAGGCAGGAATTTCAGCGCGACGAGCCGGTTGAGCTTCGTGTCGAACGCTTTGTACACCACTCCCATGCCGCCGGCCCCGAGCATTTTCAGGATCTGGTAGTGGGAGACAGTCTGGCCGGCAAAACCCGTCTGCGTGACCACCCCAACGGTCATTTCCAGTGCCGGGCTTTCCAGGAAACTTCCCGCCTCCTGCTGCGACGCCATCAGCGACCGGACTTCCCGCTCCAGCGCTTCATCGCTCGCGCACGCCTTCAGCAGAAACGCATCGCGCTCCGCGGGAGGACGCTCCAGTACGGCCTGCAGCAGGTTATCGACCTGTTTCCATCGATCGGAGTCCATCGCTCGTCCCGCCTCCCAGTTCGCGATAGAGCCACGCCTTGGCGGTGCTCCAGTCCCGCATCACGGTGATGGCCGATACTTTGAGGACCTCGGCTGTCTCTTCCACGGTGAGTCCGCCAAAGAAGCGCATCTCCACCACTTGCACTTTGCGTGCATCGAGCCGCGCCAGCGTGCTCATCGCGTCATCGAGCGCCACCAGGTCCGCGCCCCGGTTACCGCCCACCTCGGCTGATTCATCTAAGGAGAAGTGCGGAATGCCACCGCCGCGTTTCAAGTTGCGGCGCCGCGCTTTTTCAACCAGAATACGCCGCATCAACTGCGCCGATACCGCGAAAAAATGCGCGCGATTCTGCCACTGCATGCGCTTATAGTCCACCAGCCGCATGTAGGCTTCATTCACCAGGGCCGTCGTCTGCAGGCTGTGGCCGGGGCATTCGCGTTTCATGTAGCGGCCTGCCAAGCGGTGCAGTTCCTCATAAACGGCGGGCGTCAACCTTTCGAGCGCGCTCTGGTCCCCGTCGCTCCAGGCGCGGAGGAGCGTGCTGATGTCGCCGCCAGCCGGTTCGTCGGGTTGTGCCGCGTTCTGCATCGCTTATGCGCTGAATTATACTCGCATCCGGCCTCTGCTGGGATTGGATGAAAAGATGCTTTGCTACACTCATAGCGAACGGTGCCTCGCTGGCGCCGGGAACGCCCAAAAAGGAATATCTTTAATCTATGTCGAAACAAGAAGAGGCTGGCCTCATTCTCAAACTATACGAACTTCGCCGCGAAGAGACTATGCGCAAGGCGCGCGACTGGTATTTTCGCGAGTTTAATCCGCAATCGATAGCAGACTTCAACACTGCGATTTTTGGTGAGCACAGCGGTCATTTGCGCATGGTCATAACCTATTGGGACATGGCGGCAGCGCTCGTCAACAACGGAGCTATCAGCCTGGAGCTCTTTAATGACAGCAATGGCGAGCATATCGGCGTCTTTTCGAAAATCGAGCTGCTGCTGGGTGAAATTCGAGCCTCCTATGGACCGCAATTTGCCGCCAACTGTGAAAAATTGATTGACGCGACGCCCGACGGCCGGAAACGAGTTGCAGCGGCTCGTGACCGGATGAGCGCAATCCGCGCCCAGCTCGCGGAAAAACAGGCGAAATCAGCCCAGCAAGGTTAGGCCGCCGGATTCACCGCCGTTCACACCACACTACACCGTTACCGGCCTCGGCACTTTGGGCGGCAAAATGACCGGCACCGAAGCGCCTGGCGGATTAAACGCCAACGCGCTGGACCTAATGGGAGGGATGCCGGTATCAATCCGGGCCGCGAATCCGGTTTTAAATTCCCGAATTCCCCGCAGAGGATTCAGTAGCTTCGGCCGCGCCCGGCACGTGCCTGTCCGCTAACGCTCTATACTCGTAAGGATGGAGCGAGGCGAGTACGTTGAACAGCGCAACGGCGGATTCTACGTCGCCGGCACGCGTGTCTCCCTCGACTCCATCGTTTATTCTTTCAAGGCCGGGGACTCGCCGGAAACCATTCGCCAGAACTTCTCTTCCCTCAGTCTGGAGCAGGTGTACGGGGCGATTGCCTTTTACCTCGCTCATGAGCAAGAGGTCGATGCCAACATCCGCGAAGGCGAAGAAGAGATCCAGCGCTCCGTGCCGCCTTTGAGCGAGAGCCGGCCCGAACTGTACGCCCGTCTTGAGCGCGCCCGTCACGAACTCGCCGGCAGGATCTAGCGAAACATTGAGCATTCGTTTTCAGGCGGACAACGACCTGAAGAGGATCATCGTCGCTGCGGCGCGAGCCAGGCATCGATTTTCAGACTGCTCAGGCAGCCCGGCTGGATTCGGACTGGCGTTGATCAAGCTTCCCAAGGATTGAATATCGGGACGCCGAACCCGGAAAAGTCCTTCACATTGCGCGTGACGAGCGTCAGATCATGCTCTAGCCCGCATATCTCACACACCTTCGGTGGTGACGCGAAAAGGCCAGACAAGACTCGGTTTTCCAGGGGCCATGATCAACCCGCCTCTCTGGAATGGGATTGCCGAGCTGAGTCGGCTTGACAAGGGGCATAAAACGGTCGGAGAGATCTTTTTGTCCGTCCCGAAGCCGATGGCAAGCACGGCTCCGCACAGCCTCTGGCGTGGACTGGACCTTCAAGTGTGACTTGAGGTGGAGCTGTTCGGTTTAGCAGCGCAGGTTCGTCCACACCTGCTGATAAAGATCCTGCCAGGGATAACTGGAAGCCATCGATACCCAAACCTTGCGCACTGTCACCCGAATCTGCGCGCCGATTCTCAACAGCTTCGTGCGAATGGTCGATACCTGCGCTTCTGCCAGTTCCGTCCCTTTCAGCCCCAGGCGCCGCAACCCGCTCACCAAAACGTAGGCCATGGTGGACAAGTACAGCCGCATCTGGTTGGCCCGCATCGTCTCGGTACTCACGCGGCCGGCGAACAAACTGAACTGCTCTTTGATGCGGTTCTCCATCTCGCCGCGTGCGCAATAGAGTTGTTCGTACAAAGCCTGGGCCGCCCATTCCTCGCTCGTCAAAGAGGTCACCACGAAGCGTGGATTTTCTTTCCCGTCGATATGTTCCGCTTTGGCCACTACGCGACGCTCGCAGTCCCAGCCGCCCTTGTTCGCCTTCTTCTTGGTCTTGTAGTGGAACTCGCTGAAGACCCGTGCTGGTTTGCCGGTCTGGTTCCACTGCTGGGTGGCTTCCTGCATCTGAGCCCCGATGATCTTTCGCAGCCTCTGATTGCGCGCCAGTCCGAACACAAACTTCACACCATTGTTTTCGCACCAACTCATCAATTCGTTACGGCAGAAGCCGGAGTCCCCGCGCAGGATGATGTTCACTTCCGGCCAGGCCGCCCGAATCTGCTCTACGATTCTTCGTATTTCCTGCAGGCTGCCGAATGCGGCGTCGTGATTGGCTTCTCGCAATCGCGCGCACAGAACATGTTCTCCGCAAAAGATGTAGAGCGGCAGATAACAATAGTTGTCGTAGTAGCCGTGGAAGAACCGTCCTTCCTGTTTACCGTGCAATGGTAGGTCAGTGGTGTCCACGTCCAGAATGATCTCGGCCGGAGCGTCCTGGTGCGACTCCAGGAACACCTTCACCAGTAGCTCATCCAACCAATCTTTCCAAAAAATGATCTTCTTATACCGGTCCTTGGTGCTGGTGCTCAATTCCATCCGGTTCAACGTGCTCTTGCCCGCCAGCGGTTTCTCCAAATCATCCCGGCCGGCCAGGATGCCGAAGACCGGATCGAACCGCAGTTGCTCGTGATCGTTGATGTCTTCATAGCCTAGCGCCAGACCGTAGACCCTTTGGGAAAGCATCTCCAGAACGGAGTGCTCCACCAGCTTCTGATTCCTGCCGTCGAGAAAACACTCCGCCAGCCGCGGCAGCAGATTCAGCCGCTGGTCTGTCTGGCGCAACAAGAACGCCCCTCCATCGGAACTGATCGTGCCCCCGTCAAAACGGGCAACGATCTCCCGCGATCCGCAGGCTTCAAATCCGAAGCTGGATTGGTTACACTCTGTCATAGCGAAGGCCGTCCTTTCTTTGGCTCTAACTGCTGTGTGGAAACTCAGTTATGCCATGAAGGACGGCTTTTTGCTAGAGGGTCTGTGAGAAATCCGGGCTAGCGCGGTAGCGGCGATCATACCATCGGCAATTTTGATGATCCGGCCCTTCGCTTGGCCTTCCCCGGCCCATCGCCCCATCCGCTCGGCAATGGTTTCCGTGACGGGCAGAATCCGGCCTGCAAACCAGGGGCGCAAAGTTGAATCCAGCCATTCCTGCAACAGAGCGCGCTTCCTGCTCTCGGGAAGCTTGGCGATACCTTTGCAGATTTCGGCGAGTGAGATGACGCTGAAGAAGAGTTGCTCGCTGTCCATACCCTTTAGCCAGTGCGCTACCTGCGGCGCCGGCCGGGGATAGGTTAGTTCGGATGGGATATTGGTATCAAGCAGGAAGCCCTTCACAAATCAACCGGAGGCAGTACGTCGGGGAAGCGCTCGAAATCCATCTCCAGCCCTTTAAACGGAGATTCCGCGAACAGCTCGACGAGGTTCTTTTTCGGCGTCTTCCGGCCGACGGATTCAACTGGGGTTCGCTCTTTCTCGCGCCTGGCCTGGACACCCTCGAAGATGATCTCGTCAACAGAGCGGAAGTGACCGTTTTGGAGTTCTTCCTTCACCAACTGTTCGGTCTCCGGCTTGATGCGAATGGTCATTGCAATAGGCTAGCCTCGTTTGAATAAAGCGTCAACTTCATGATCTCATGCTCAGAGAAGAGCAGATCCCGGGGACGGAAGAAGCGGGGCGTGATGGCACCTCAGCCTTCTTGACGGCATGGCCGCAATTCGCGTCTTGAGCTTCGGAGTCGGTGTGAGCTAGGCTAACCTAGGACCATCCCATGAAGCCGCTTGCGCTGGCTCTCTTTACGGCCTTCTCCCTTCGTGCTCAGACACCCGGCCTTTATCCGCAGGTGCGCGCGCTTGTCCTGGAAGCTGAAGCGGCCTCCGCAAACATGCTTCTCTTGAAGGACCGCGGCAATCCGCACACCTGGGCTGGCGACATTCTGGCCCACGCGGGATACCTTGAAGATGCCGAGCGAGCGTATGCAAAGTCGCCGGGTCCTTCCGCGGATCCTCCCTATATACTTTGGCGGGCCTGGGTCGTTTACGGCCGTCGTGAGCGCGCAGAGAAACTACTCGAATCCGCTACTAGTGCGGAAAAGAAAGCCGGCTACTTTGCTTCGTTCGCCGATCTGCTCTGGCGTACCGGTGAAGCGCGGCAGGCTCGTGCACGGTACGAAGCCGCTCGGGCGATTGCAGTGAAGATTGTTGACCCGCCAAGCGCAAACAAATGCTTGCGGCAATCGATCAAAGTCTCCGGTTCTTATCCGATCCGCCTCCGGACCTCATCTCTGCGACTCCACACCCGAGACCCCGGTTCAGCGTTCAGGACTCACCCATTCCGCCCTTCCCAATAACGACGGACGGATTCCAGCATGTCGATCCAAAGGAGATAGGGGCTCGCGCGAGCGCCAACGGCGAGCTGATGAAACGGCTTTACGACCGCGCCGCGGCGGGCGATCGCGCTGGAATCGAGAGCCTCATCGAAAGCGCAGCGACGCCGTTTCAGAAAGCCCTCGGGATAGCTAGCCTGGAGCACATCCTCATTCAGGAGCGTCAGCCGGAGCTAGCTGAACAATACGCCAGGAAAATCCCTGAAACCAATTCGTCTTCGTCGCTCGCAAAGGCAGAGGCGCTCAGCGCGGCCGCGGCTGCGTGGCTTCGAGCGCTCAACGACGACCGCGCGCGAGCTGATTTCGATTCCGCTACGCATATCATTTCCTCGGTACCGGATTTATCCTTCGGCAGCATCTCGGTGCTAGTTTCAATCGCGGCCGCGCGATTCAAGGGGGAGATGATCGCAGACGGCAATACGACGTTTCGTAGCGCTATCGAGCTCGCACAAAAGCTTCCCCTGCGTCCTCGCACTCCGCCCGGTGTACGCCGTCCACAGACGCCGATCGGTGTGCACTATAAGGATGAGGCATTCAACAAGATTTTGCGCGCTGCTATTCACGCGCGAGACGTCCAGATCGCGAACGATGTTGCGAAGATTTGGAGCAAGACCGGCGATAACGTCGATTCGGCGGTGGTGGATGCGTGGTTTGCCGAAGGCCATACCGATGAGGCTATTGCCGCCGCACGCCGAATTGAAGATCCCGAGTGGCGCGTAAGTGAGTTGCTGAGCCTTGCACTCAATCTACTGAACGAAGCCGGGCCCGATCTTCTGAACCCGCGGTTCGATGTCCTCAGATCCGAGGACATCGGCCTTTCGTGCCATCATGAACGACTAGACCTTACCTCACCTCTCCCGCCCGAGGCATCTCCTCGGGCAGCACCCGCATGGCCACAATCTCCGGGTTCCGAGCCACGCCATCCACGGCCCGCGACTTCAACAGCACCTCGAAATACGGCAGACGCCCGTTGTTCCGCTTCACCAATCGCTCGAGAAGATCCGCAGCAGTCTTGGCGTTCGTCAGAAATTCCCCTGTTGCCTCGGTACTTTCTCCGGTGGTGCCCGCGATCATCAATACATTCCCGGTGTGCCTCAAGTTCGGAACGAGTGCGATGGTGCTGTAAGCATCGCCGGATCCCCCAACGGTCGCCGCGCGGTATACCGCCAATTCTCCCGGGTCCGGCGCCTTATTGCGAATAAACGGTGCGTGCAACTGCTCGTCGTAATCGAACTGGAAGTTTAAAACCTGTTCGAAAAGCGTCGTCCACAAATTCGACCGGCTGCTCCCTAGTAATATGATGTTGCCATTCTTGAAATCCTGAAGCTGTGTGGTTCTTGCGGATCGGACCGAAACTTTATCCCAGCGGTTTTCACTCAATTGATAGAGCCGCTGCACCAGTCTGGCATCTGCGATATCCGTGAATTGCGCCCGGGCCAGCGTCCTGAATAGAGGCTTTACAGCCTCCTGTCTCATGTATGCTCCCGAAGTGTAATCCTCGAGCGAGATGGCTTGGTGGGTCAAAGTTCGAATGACCACCAGGGAGGAATCGGCGCAGACAATGAACGTCTGGTGCTCCGCGTTGAACAGCAACGGCCACAGCGCAACCCGTTTCGGCGCCGCGGCCGCACTCGCCACCGCCTGTTGTGCCGCATTGTGCCGGTCCAGGTAGAGCCAGAGACACGTAATCGACAGCGCCAGTATCAGGGCGGTCTGAGCCCAGCCCCACCTTCTCAAGGGTGTCGAAACCGGCGGGAGCGGTTTCACGGCCTCGATCTCAACAGGCTGCGCCGGGCGGCGAGCCTCGAAAACCGGCACATAGGCGCCTTTCGGGATCACGATCACCATCGGCTCGTCTTTGCCCTCGGTGGTGAAAAACTCTTCCAGGCGCTTCCGAAGCTGCCTGATCTCGACCCGAACAATATTGTCCTCGCCCGGATTGTAGTCCGGCTTCCGGCCAAATACGCTGCATCCGATCTTCTGCTCTCGCAGCTCTTCGGGCTTGTTTTCAATCGCTCGGTCACAAATATAAAGGAAGAGTTCTCGCAGGCGGGGAGAGCGTTGAAAGGATACGCTGCCGGTAACCCGTTGCACAACACCCCGAAGCGTATCCTCTGACGACAAAGTCATAGCAGCTCGCATTTCCATACGGTAAGAGTAACTTCTCGCCGTGAATTCCCTGTGAATTCCCTTGCTACACCCACCCCATCGGCGGTTCCATTACAGTACAGCATCTAATTTACTATCTTTCACTGCATGCGTGAGATTACGGCCGGAGCACACCGGCCGGCGGGCAAGGTTCAATCGGGGTTTTCCTTTGGGAGGAATTATGAAACGGGTCCTACTAGCCGCGCTGCTTGCGGCGCTTGCTGCTCTTGTCTTATTCGCTCAGTCAGATCTGGGTTCCATCAGTGGGTTCGTTAGGGACCCAACATCCGCTTCCGTACCGAACGCCAACGTCACGGTGAAGAACGAGGCGACCGGAACCGAGCGCCGTGTGACCACCGACCGCTCTGGTTACTACGTTGTAACAAACATACCGTCCGGTTTTTACAGTATTTCGACCGAAGCCACCGGGTTCAAAAAGTACGAAACGACGCACAACAAGCTCGACCCGGCCGCAAACCTGGCGATCGATGCCTCCTTGACTGTGGGCGCCGCTTCGGAAACGGTCGAAGTCACCGCCAGCGCTCCACCGCTGCAGTCGGAGTCAGCCGCCGTCCAGAAACTAATCACCCGCGAACAAATCGATATGCTCGAGCTGAATGGGCGCAATCCTGTTGGTCTTGCCGGCATGGTGCCCGGCGCCCGTGGTGGGACTCTAGCCAGCCTCACTTTTAACTTCAGCCAGGGGCCATCCAATTTCAACGGTTCGCGCAACCCGGAAAACCTGATCACCATCGATGGCGCTCCCGCAACGCGTACTCGTTCCAACGGTACCAGCATCGGAGCCGCCGACGTCGATTCAACTCAGGAAGTCCAGATCCTCACGGCAAATTACGCCGCCGAATACGGCCGTACCTCGGGTGCCCAGATCCGTATCATCACCAAGAGCGGCGGACAACAGTTCCACGGCGCACTATACGAATACCTCCGTAACACCGATCTCAACGCGAACACCTGGGCGCGCAACAACAATCCCGTTACCTCCTCAGCGGCGCCGGTTCACTACAACCAGTACGGATACAACGTCGGTGGTCCCTTCTATATCCCAGGGAAATTCAACACGGATAAGAGCAAGTTCTTTTGGTATTGGGGCCAGGAATGGGTGAAATATCATTGGACCGAGTCCGGTTCTACCGTGGGGTCGGCTGGCTTATTAACGGTTCCGTCCGTCCTGATGCGAGTTGGGGATTTCAGCGAGTTGCTGGATCCGAGAAATATTTACTACGGCAAGACGATGATCATCAAGGACCCCAACACGGGGGTTCCATTCCCGAACAACGTCATCCCGAAAAACATGCTCAGCCCGAACGGCCTGGGAATTCTGAACGCGTGGCCCGTCCCGAATCTCGCCAACCCGATCGGCGGCAACGGGAACTGGTTCGCTGCGGCGCTACATACGCAGGAGCAGCGCAAGGATACGCTGGCCGTCGACATGAACCTCACCGACAAACAGAGGCTCACCTTCCGGCGCAACAATTTTGCCTATCTGGAGTATCAACCGCTCGACGGCAATACCGACCGCACGCCGAAGTTTTTCAACCGTCCCAATCAGACCAACTCCCTCGATTATGTGTGGACGATCACTCCCAACATGGTCAACGAAGTCTTGGCGACCGTCAGCCTGGACGACGTCTATATTCCGGTCGACGCGGCTCACTTCTACGACCGCACCAAGGCCGGTCTGAACTACCCGTATATTTTCCCGGATGGAAAACTGATCCAGAACCGTATCCCATCGGTAAACATGTCGCCCTTCTCCGGGCTGAGCGGCGGACCATATCCGTCACATTCCACCGGACCCATCTACGACATCTCCGACAGCTTGACCTGGATCAAGGGGAACCACACGATGAAGTTCGGGTTCCTCTACGAGCGATCGGGTGAGAACGACAACGACGAGATCAATGTCAGTGCATGTCCCACCTGCACCAACAACCAGAACGGCCAGTTCCTGTTTACCGACAGCCGCTCCGGCAACCCCACTACGGGCGTCGGCGCCGCAAACGCCGCCCTGGGATTGTTCGATACCTATTCCGAAATCGGCCATCGCGCATACACGATCTTCCGGGGCAGCATGTCTGAGGCCTTCGCGCAGGATTCCTGGAAGGTCACCTCCCGGCTTCACGTCGATTACGGCATTCGCTACAGCGTCATCGTTCCCTACAGCGCCCTCTGGCGAAACATGGCCGTCTTCGATGCGAGTTTCTACGATCCGAGCAAAGCCGTGAAGATCGATCCCAAGACCGGTAACATCCTGCCTGGTGCGGGAGGAGATCCGTACAACGGCCTGGTGATCCCCGGCAGCGGGTTCCCATCATCGGCGAAAGGACGATTCCCCGAAGCTGATACAACGCAGTACAACTACTTGTTCCGCGGCGTGAACAGCCACTACTCGGACATCCAGTGGAACGACTGGCAACCGCGCTTGGGCGTTGCTTATCAGGTAGACAGCAAGACGGTGGTTCGCGCGGGCGGCGGCCGTTTCGTAACGCGCCTGGGCGTCAGCGATTCCATTTTCCTCGGAGGCAATCCGCCGTTCCAGCCCAACGCGAGTGTGTCGTTCGGTTCGGTCGACAATCCCGGCGGAAACGGAGCCCTCAATATTCCGCTGGTCGTGACAACCCAGAGCAAGGCATTCAAGAACCCCGAAGCCTGGAACTGGAACGTTACCGGCGAGCGCGAAATGTTCTGGAAGTCGGTTCTTAGCCTCGCTTATGTTGGCCGCCGCGGCCTGCACCTGCAACGGGAAGCCGATATCAACCAGCCCACTACGGCTACCGTGTTGGCAAACCCTGGTGTCAACATCAACGCCCTGCGGCCGTATCTCGGCTATGGTTCCATCCGTCAGACGGATAACGTCGCAAACTCGCAATACAACTCGTTCCAGTTGACCTGGAACCGCCGCTTCGCGAATGGGTTCATGTTCGGCGTCTCATATACTCTCTCTAAGAGCTACGACGACGGCTCCAACCAGCGCGACGTGATCCCGGACACCTACAACGCCCACAACCTCTGGGGACCGTCTGAGTTCGATGCGCGTCACATTCTTGTAATCAACTACCTTTATGATCTGCCCTTCCTTAAGGGACAGTCGAACCTTGCCGGCAAATTGCTTGGCGGATGGCAGATCAGCGGCGTCACACAATTCCAGACCGGCTTGCCTTGCGGTGTTGCCGGCAGTAACGACTACGCGGGCGTCGGCCAGGATGCGAACTACGGCTGCGGCGTCAACGGCCAGTTTTTCACCGTAAACGGCGATCCAAAGGTCCTGGGCCAGTTTGCCGCAAATGGCGCCAACGATCCGGCGCAATGGTTTGCGACGAAGAATGCGGACGGTACACCCATCTTCACTCCGCCCGCCGCTGGAACGTTCAACACCACCCAGAGCGTTCGCGGCCTCATTTACCAGCCCGGTTTCCAGAACTGGAATCTCGGACTCTTCAAGAAATTCGCCATCAATGAGCGAACCGGCTTCCAGTTCCGCGCCGAAGCTTTCAACTTCATCAACCACCCGAATCTCGGCGGCGGCAGCGGCGGCGGTGTACAGTTCAATCCAACCAGCTCAACCTTTGGCAAGGTAACCACCAAGGGCGGCGGCGTTGGCGGCGGCGAACGGAATCTCCAGCTTTCGCTCCGGTACTACTTCTAACTACAACGGCGCGCCCGTCTCCAGCGCGGGCGCGCCCACTTTTCCCGCGATCGAAGTATCCGCCCCCCCTCTCGCCGCGAGCTTCCACTTGTTCAGCAGTCGAGCAACCGATTAGCCGTTTCGGCGTGCGCATCTCCTTGCGCGCTAGCAAATCGTTGCGGATTGGGTGTACAATCTAGTCAATTACTCGATCGGTCCGTGGATTGCCTCGATAATCCTGAAGCTGCGCGGATGCCGGATCGATTTGCGTCATCGGCTCGGTCAAGAGCAGAGGAGGTGACCATGAATGGCACGCGAAAATCCGTTCGTCTCTTTGGTGAAAATTTAGACGAGGGCATGCACATTTGTACATTCTTTCGTACGTCGGCCGAAAAGTATCGTGTGCTGATGCCTTTCATCCGCGAAGGAATGGAACAGGGTGATAGGGCCTTTCACATTGTCAATCCCTCCCTTCGCAGCGAGCATGCCCAGCGTATAGCTGAAGCTGGAATCGACACCACGCGAGCGGAAGTCGAGGGGCAACTGGAGATCATGGGGTGGGACGAGGCATATCTGCGCGGTGGCAGTTTTAACCATAGCGCAATGCTCTCGCTATTGCCCGTACTTCTAAATGATGGAAGAACTCGAGGCTTTCCCATAACACGCTTCATCGCGGACATGGCGTGGGTGCTGAACGACCCGGGCGCAATGGATCGCCTGCTCG
Source organism: Bryobacteraceae bacterium (assembly GCA_963770345.1). Classification (GTDB taxonomy): domain Bacteria; phylum Acidobacteriota; class Terriglobia; order Bryobacterales; family Bryobacteraceae; genus CAVYPH01. Next base: position 859,516 of record CAVYPH010000007.1, read on the forward strand.
AATACGAGTGCCGTGTGAATCTCGCCCTGCCAAAAGCTGGGGATATCGTGATTTGCTCCTACGACCTCGACAAGTTCGGCGCTGGCGATCGTCATCGATGCCCTGCGGACACATCCGATCGTGCTCATCGGCGGAATCGTCCAGCGCAATCCTTTTTATGTTCCGCCCGAGGAATTGTTGAAAGAACTGAACGAACGCGAGTCCCCCGAAACCGGACGGACTGCCTCAGCCTGAAACACTGACGCTTGATGCTCCTATGATCCAAGAGTGTTCGGCAAACGACACGCATTCAGAGGAGCGGTGGTTGAGGCGATGCCTTCGCGACCTGATCGCGTTCACATCTCTTCCGCTGGTGTGGAAGGACAAAACCCCTCGCGAGATCGCCGATGACCTCGCCGCCGTGCTTCGAGTCCACGCTGGGCTCGGAGTTCGTATTGGTTCGAATTACGGGCCCGTTCGCAGAAGAACCAATAGACGCAGTGCGTGCAGCAAGGCGATATCCGGGGATTGATGCACGCGAGATTTCAAAGCGCGTGGCGCCATTCCTGGATCTGGAGTGTGAAGGAGCCAGAACGATTGCCGTGCCTAATCCCATTGGATCTGGCGAACTCCAAATTACACTGAGCCCAATTGGGTTCCTGAACGAGTACGGGGTCGTGCTCGTTGGTGGATCACGCGCGCACGGCTTCCCTACAACGACGGACAGGTTGCTGATGAATGTCGCAAGCAACCAAGCGGCGGCATTATTGGAAAACGTTGCTCTCCGGATGCGCGAGCGGGAACTCCAGGCAAAAGCGGAATCTCAGCAACGTCTCTTGGAGACTGTCCTCAAGCAGTTGCCTTGCGGAGTCATCATCGCAAAGCCCTCGAGCGGCGACATTCTTCTTACAAATTCGCAAGCGACGGAGCTGTTTAAGCAGTCGACAAGCCAAACGGGCAGCCGAACCTTGCTCGATTTCCTGGATGTGGGCTTTCGCGCCGACTGCCGTCCCAACGAGCCGAAACAATGGCTTCTTGCTCGCGCCGTGCTTAACGGAGAAGCGGTCAAAGACGAGGAGTTCGAGCATGTTCTCTCCGATGGTGAACGCCGTCACATTGTGGCGAACTCTGCTCCGGTCCGGAATGATCGAGGAGAGATAATTGCCGGCGTTGTGGCGTTGCAGGATGTCACCGAACTTCGGGAGACGCAGCAGAGATTGCTCCTCAAGAGTGAAGAAAAATATCGCGATTTAATCGACCTTTCTCCCGATGCTATTTTTATCGTGGATAGCGAGGCCAACTATGTCTCCGCAAATCCCGCAGGCCTGGAACTGCTGCAGTGCACAGCTTTGGAACTCACCAGGCATGCCGGTTAGCGCATACTTATTTGCCAGAGGAGCGTGGCGCACTCCCGTCCAAGCTGGAGGAAAGAATAAAGGCTGGAATAGCTGTGCGATTCGAGCGGACATTTCTGCGCACGGATGGCACTACTCTGCCGGTCGAGGTTTCAGCTTCTCCGATGCGCCACGGCTATTTCCAGGCCGTAGTGAGAGATATCAGCGAACGCAAACGGAGTGAAGCGGCACTTGCGAAGGCGTTCAAAGAAATTCAAACTCTGAAGGATCAACTCCAGACCGAGAACATCGCGCTGCGGGAGGAAATCGACAAGGCCTCGTATGTTCGAGGAAATCGTCGGTTCCTCCGAGGTGGTACGGCAAGTCCTTGTGCAAGTGTCAAAGGTGGCCCCAACAGACTCGACGGTTCTGATCCTGGGCGAAACCGGAACCGGGAAAGAACTAATTGCGCGCGCCATTCACAAGCGCTCGAAGCGATCGCAGCGTGCGTTCGTAACAGTGAATTGCGCTGCTATTCCGCCCTCGCTGATTGCGTCCGAGCTGTTCGGGCACGAGAAAGGCGCGTTTACGGGCGCGGTGCAAAGGCGTCTGGGCCGTTTCGAATCCGCCGACGGCGGCACCATCTTATTGGACGAGATTGGTGAGCTTCCCATAGAGATGCAAATTACATTACTTCGAGTACTGCAGGAACGGGAAATAGAGCGAATCGGAAGCAATCATCCGATTTCGGTGGACGTGCGCGTGCTGGCGGCAACAAACCGTGACTTGAAGGCTGCCGTCGCGTCGGGCGCCTTCCGCGAGGATCTGTTTTACAGGCTGAACGTGTTTCCGATCGAGATTCCGCCGCTGCGGGACCGAAAAGATGACATCCAAATGCTGGTGCAGTACTTGATCGAACGCTATTCGAAGGAAGCGGGCAAGAAGTTTCGGCACATTAGTAACAAGAGTCTGGCGGTGCTTCAGGAATACGAATGGCCCGGGAACATTCGTGAACTACAGAACGTTGTGGAGCGAGCCGTCGTTCTGTGTGATGGCGAGACCTTCCGTGTAGACGCGTCGTGGCTGAAGCGGGATTCGCGCAGATCCATCGTCTCGGCAGTCCCGATCGCCGGCGCCATTTCTAACCGCGAAAGAGAACTAATCGAAGCTGCCCTGGCTGAGAGCCACGGCCGGGTCGCCGGTGCAGGCGGGGCGGCCGCAATGCTCGGCATCCCACGCCAAACTCTTGATTCAAAGATCGCGAGTCTCGGCATAGACAAGCGCCGGTTCAAGGTCCGAACTGCGGAGTGAACCGCGTTTCAAAATCGTTACATCACACTCTCTCGACCATGCATTCTGATTTGGCTTTTCTGAAAAATCGGCATTTCTGAATGGATCGGCATCTTCCTCCACCGTAATTTTCATTGATTCAACGAATTACGTTGGCAGTCACATTGCACTCACTCTTTGCGTCGATGCTTCGATCAGGTAGGAACGGACTTTGAAGATCGAAAAGGATTCGGCCGGTGGGAAAACAACCATCCGTCTGATCGGCCGCTTTCAATCGGAGCACATTGAGGACCTTAAGAACCAATTGCAAGGCAACGCACCGCTTTTGGTCTTGGATCTGGAGGAAGTAACACTGGTAGATGTGGAGGTAGTTGGCTTCCTGAGGGCTTGTGAAGCCGAAGGTATGAAGATCGTGCATTGCTCGCCCTACATCCGGGAGTGGATCCTCCGGGAGGGAAAGCGCTCGCACGCCGCGACGCGGCGCCTGGGTGCATGAGCATCGTAAGCACGGCGGACAAAAAAGAAGGAGTAAAGAAATGGCCGCACAAACAAGTTGGGCAGCGGAAGCGCCCGGAATCAATTACAACGGATGCTTTGAAATCGAGGATGCGAAGTCGCCGAAAATCCCGCTCGACAACAGCGAACTCCCTGTCAGCGGCTCATCGGGGATGATAGGCAACAGCGCCGCTCTCCAGAGCGTACTTCGCCTGCTGCGCGTTGTGGCGCCGACCGACTCCACAGTATTGATCCAGGGGGAAACAGGAACCGGCAAAGAACTGATCGCAGAAGCCATTCACAAGTGCAGCGATCGATCGAGCGGCCCATTTGTAAAGGTAAGTTGCGCAGCCATGCCTGGAGGCTTGCTTGAAAGTGAGCTGTTCGGCCACGAGCGTGGCGCCTACACTGGGGCCTTCACGCGCAGTATTGGGCGGTTTGAGCGGGCCAATCGGGGCACCTTGTTTTTGGACGAGATCGGTGACCTTCCGCTGGAGTTGCAGCCTAAACTCCTGCGGGTCCTGCAGGAAAGGCAGTTCGAGCGTTTAGGCAGTGCCGCACCGATTCATACCGACGTGCGCGTGATTTGCGCCACCCATCAGAATCTCAAGGAAATGACCGCAGAGCGGCAATTCCGCGCCGACCTCTTCTATCGCCTCAACGTGTTCCCCATTCAACTCCCACCTCTGCGTGAACGTCCTGGAGATATCCGTTTGTTGATTCATTATTTTGCGAAGGATTACGCTGCGCGAATGCACAAGCCTATTGAGGCCATTTCAGCGGAATTCATGGCGGCACTCGAGCGTTATTCCTGGCCGGGTAACATCCGGGAATTGCAAAATTTCATTGAGCGTTCGGTAATTCTCTCGACCGGCCCTGTGTTGAATGGTTCGCGGCCCGAACTCACGGGTACGCCGGCGTTCTCCGCGCCTGTCACGCTGGAAGACGCGGAGCGCTCCCACATCCTTCAGACTCTCCTGCGGACGGAGGGAGTGGTCGGTGGTGCGAATGGTGCCGCCGCCCGGCTGGGCCTGCCTCGGAGCACCTTAATCTTCAGAATGAAGCGGTTGGGGATTATTCCTTCTGAAGAGGCGCCGGAATTCGCGCGACCAACCACGCCGGTGGCATAGCTAGCCCGCAAAGGGCCGGTCGCGGCCCGTAGTGTTCGCAAGCAAACGCCCGGCGAGTCGGCGACCCAGGCTCCGTTTTGCGGGCGTTTACTGGAGGAGAGTCGGCGGCTCGAGCGGCGTATCCACTTTCCCATGAGCTACGAGTGACAAGCGGAGACCGAAAGAGCCGGACTGATTATGCCTAAACGACAGAATACAGAGATGCTGGAACCGCCTTCTGATCCGAGCTGTGTCAACAGGGACCGGGCACAAGGATGGGGTTCGGACGGCGCCAAAGTGGACGCAGCCAGGACGATCGCTCTTTGCCAGGGATCAGAGAACCCACAAAAAGCGATTTCCGCTACTGGATGGCTTTCCGCCTCGATCCTCCATGACCTGCGGAATCCTCTGGCGGCGATCAGCGCAGGCGCAGAGCTGTTGATGGATCCGGATTCCACTTCAACTCAAGTGAAGCGGCTCGCGGCCAATATGTGCCGCGCTGCAGGACGGATGCGGGAATTACTGGAAGACCTGGCCAGCGTTGTCCGGGACAACGTACCAACGGCTGAAATCTGCGACATCCGGGAGGTCATCGCTGCGGCATCGGAAGCGGCATTAGCAGGGATGGAAGACCAGAGCGTTCAGATCCTGCTGGAGGTGCCTGTCGGGATAGATTTGCGACTGGTGCGCTCGCACATTGAGCGCGTATTCTTTAACCTGATTGCCAATGCTTCCGAGGCGATGCCATGCGGTGGGAGGATCCGCGTTAGAGCTAGAAAAGCACCTACGTGTGTTCTCGTCGAATTGGAAGACACGGGGCCCGGAATTCCCGGTTGTATCCGCGATCGGTTGTTCGAGCCGTTCGTCACCTTTGGGAAGGAGAAGGGGCTGGGACTTGGGCTCGCGCTCGCCCGTCATACTGTTCGCAGCCACGGCGGCGACATGTGGACTGAGCCAGCCGCTGGCGGCCGTTTCGTTATCCGTCTTCCACTGGATCAGGCAACTGTGTCCTTTGACCCGCTACATCTTCGGAGAATGTAAGTATAGGCCAGCCATATGATAGCGCCAGCGTAGGAGAGGTGGTTGAAGTGCCACCTCCTGAGGCGCGCCTTCGGACGCCACTTTGGCTTCGGCATGAACTTAGCGGCGCGCCCGTCTCCGGCGCGGGCGCGCCCACTTTTCTCAAGGTTGAGGTATCGTCGCCATCGGCCTCCGATTCTGAACTATCGAGCCGGCTCGAACAACTCGATCGGATTACCGTCGGGATCGTCCAACTGGATTTGTTTACCTCCGGGTCCTACTTCCATCTGATTGCGAAAATGGAGTCCGGCTTTTTTCAACGTCTCAATGCGGCCGGGAAGGCCGGTCACTTGAAGGACTATCCGGTTCCAACCGCCTGGCTCCTGGTGCTGCCCATCTGGCATCGGACGGGAACCCGAAGCCCCGGGACCGCTGAGGATGAGTTTGAAATTGCCGGTTGAAACCTGGGCGAAGGCCGGCAAGGTCTGTTGATCGAGCTTGAAGCCAAGCTGTTGCGTGTAGAAGGCGACGGAGCGGCCAACGTCCTTGACTTGATATCGGACACCCCACAAGCCCAAGATGAAGCTCTGCCCCTCTCTTACGGGCGACCCGGTCCCATGGGGCGCCGCGGATGATTCTCTTTCTGTCTGATTCATAGAAGCTCCTATAGCCACTGCGGTCACACATAGAAATAAAGCGAAGGATTTCATCACGATCTACTCCTTCCATGCTTGAGGATTAATTCAGCCTCGCGGCCGAATCCGCGGAGCATCTATCCCCGCGCTTCTGTCCTCATTGTGCAGCTTCGAAGGGCGCGGGTATTTGAAAAAATTGACCGGCCCCTACAGCGGCACATGATTGTCTTTTAAGTCGCCATCGCGCAAGTGATGATGTCGATGCTGACAAAGGTAGTCTGCGGGACTCAAACCCGAAAATTCCTGAAAGTCGTTGATCAGGTGCGACTGATCGAAGTATCCGCAGGTCGACGCGAGCTGTGCCCAATTAAGTGTTTCGACCTGTAATGCGAGAGTCCTTGCCCGCTGAAATCGCAGTAGACGGCAAAACAGCTTGGGAGTCAGGCCAACTTGAGCCCGGAACACCTGGATAAAACGCCGCTGCGACAGACCGGCCTCGCGGGCGGCGTCCCGGACCGAGGCGCCTGTGCCCGCTTGCCCAAACATGTTCAGTGCAATCGGCACGGCGCAATGGCGCTTTGCGGGGCGGCGCAGACGGCCGGTGAGTACTTCTTCCACGAGCCGAAACCGTTCCTGGGGCGTGATCACTTCGCACAACCGGTTCCGAAGCTCAAGAGCCGGCCGTCCCCAGAGGTCTGCCAAATCCGCGTGCGCATTGGTCAGTTCGCTCGCAAGCGCGCCGAGAAACGGAAATGCACCACCCGGCTTGAAGTGCACTCCCAGAATGGATTCGTGCTGCATCGCATCGCAGATGAACGCGTTCGAATAGGTTCCCGACAGGACCGCGCCGGACAGCCGCTTGTACCGTTCCGGTTGCGCGGGATTGTGAATGCGTACTTCGTCGTCGCGGAGATTGATTACCAGCTCAGCCGTTGCGGCTGGAAGAATTCGTTCCTTTCGCGGCTTTTGCCCGCCGGCAATCAGCCAAAAGGAATCGACAAATTCGCTGAGCGGCAGCGCCGGTTGATAAGAAAGGTGCAGCACTCTTCTTCTATCTTGCATCCGGACCACGGTTCCGTGCCGAAGCCTTCAACTTCATCAACCACCCGAATCCCGGCGGCGGCTCCGTCGCGCGGCAACTTGGCGTGTCGCGGTCGTGGGCGAGCGGGGAAGCAACAAATGCGCGCGACGTAGCTGACCAGCCGCCACGCCAGCAGCGTGCCTCGAATCTGACTGCGGCAATCAAAGGTCCGGGCCGCGCATAGTACTAATTAACCTCAAATAAAGGTACCAACGGGCGATTGTTTATAACGGCATACGCCCCCATTCTTAAACACGTGAGGCAACAATTGTAGGGAGGGAAACTTATGAAACTAATTTGGAAACTCAGACTGATGAAGGATGCTCGCGGACAAGATCTGATCGAGTATGCTTTGATGGCCGGCTTTGTCGCGGTGGCCGCTGGCGCAATCATGCCAGGTGTTGCCGCCCAGATTCAAGCCATTTTTGTTAAGGTAAGCAGCGCCCTCGCGCTCGCTGGTTCCTAACCAAACTTCTACAACAAAACGACAAAGGTTGACCCGCCGCATGAGCGGAAATGCCTAATAGATCTAAAATGTAGCGACTCTCAAGCTCTGAGCCCTGAATAGGCTCAGAGCAACCATTCAGCGGAAGGAGAACGCTGGGTGGCCGTCACTGCATAATCAAACGTGCCGCCTGAGATCCCGATCCTCCACTCCCTTTTCAAGCGGACGTTGCCATCTGAAAGTCACTACCCACTCACCCGTTAATTGCTCTGATAATTCCGCCGATGATGCCGCGCCCGGCACGATGCCAACCTGATTCTTCAGCCCTGCGAACCCGCCCGCTGGAGTACGAGATCCGGGGGCGTTCGTCAGACCCAGCGCTGGACCGCTTCAGCAGTGTCGCTGGGCTTAGTATTGAAGCACAGTTTCGCCTGCGGCGCATTCGCATGCACAACGTTAATCACCTTTTCAAAAAGCAGAAAACTGCTGGGAATGACCCGAATGCCGGCTCCGATCAGTACGGAATCATAAGCTCTCGTCCTCAGTTTCTCCTCCAACACCCGCTCCGCGGTTTCCCCCAGATCGGTCAGACACGAATCCACTTCGTAGCCGAGGCCGCGCAGTCGCTCGCTGTCAGCAAGCAGCGCCGACAGCACGCGGTCAGCGCTAAGGTTCTGCGGCGCGAAATCAGCGCTGGAGGAAATCGATCAGGACCGGGTCGATACCCACGATCAGGGCGCTTTTCTTTTGCTTCATCGGCCTCAATTCTACTAAACCTATAGCCACGTGGTCATCGGGAATGCATAACCGTACTCCCGAAGCGTTCTCTTAAGCCGGAAAATGCTGCCGAAGCGGATTGAAAAAATCCTTAACAAAATCAATCGCCGCATCGGTAGCGGCCTTCGTATCGCCATTCGGCACCGGAACCACCACCCGCACCAGCGCCGTATCCGTCCGGTTGTACCGCATCGCGTCCACGGCTGTATACATCTTCGCCCGGTACTCGCTCGCCACCACGCGATCCCGCGATTGATACCAACGCAGCCCTTCCCGGTATATCCACCATGATGTCGCCCGATTCGGATTCGAAGGCGCCGAGCGTCTTTCTGCGCCAAGGTCGAGCGGCTGGCTGCAAACAGCTTCACCCAACCGGCTAGAATGTACAGAGGCCGTGCGAATGGATGCAGCATTTCACAGCTTCGACGGAGATATTTTTCTTCATCACCAGCTCGACTTCTTGTTCCCGAAGTCGTAGAACATCCGGCCGTCGCCTAAGGCCCAGGGGGTATCGATGAGAGCATTGATCTTTACCGAAACCGGTGAACCGAACAGCGTATTGAAACTGGCAGAGATCCCTACTCCGCCTTTGGCCCATGGCGAAGCGCTCGTCCGAGTGCTGCTGACCCCGATCCACCCATCGGATCTGCACATGGTGCGCGGGCGCTATGGCTATCAGCCGGAATTGCCAGCCAGCCCGGGCATTGAAGGCGTGGGGATGGTGGAGGCTGTAGGTCCGGGCGTGCAAGGTCCGACTGTTGGAACGCGCGTAATTTTCGTTGATACGTGGCACACCTGGCGCGAACAGATCATTTGTCCAGTGGACAAACTCGTGCCCGTTCCAGACGGCCTGGACGATCCGGCCGCCGCCACCTCCTACACGAATCCTTTGACCGCATGGGCACTGACGAGATCAAGTCACAATCTCAAGGAGGGCGACTGGCTCCTACAGACGGCGGCTGCATCCAGCGTCGGGAAGTTGGTGCTTCAATTGGCGCAGCAGTATCGATTCAAGACAATCAACGTCATCCGGCGGCGCGAGCAGGAAACGATCATACGCAACCTCGGAGGCAATGAGGTAATCTGCACAGACGACGAGGATCTCAGGGCACGCCTGCAGGAATTGACCGCGGGCAAGGGCGTTGAACGAGCGATTGACTGCGTTGCCGGGGAACTTGGCGCTGAGATCGCCCGCAACCTCGCTCCCGCTGGAACCATGCTTATGTATGGAGCTCTTTCCAGTCATCGGCAGACGGACCCCGCGAAATTCACCATGCCGCTCTTCGCTCCGCGTTTTATTTATTCGACAGCGACTGTTCGCGGGTGGTGGCTGCCGCGTTGGGTGAGTTCCAAGCCGCTCGCCGAAGTGCGGGCAGCGACGAGCGATCTCCTTACGATGTTGTCGAACGGAGCCCTTACGCCGCCAGCGATTGTGCGGTATTCATTTAAGGACTTCCAAGAGGCAGTACGCCTAGCCGACGGTGAGGCAGGACAGCAAAAGGTCTTGCTGGACTTCTCCGAAAGGGCGCCATAACTTGTGGAGCCTCATGGCGGTCAAGGCGAACCAGGCGGTAGCGTTCGACACCATGTTGACGGTTTGTACGTGACCGTACTCCCGAAGCCGATCGCCTAAGCCGGAAAATGCTGCCGAAGCGGATTGAAAAAATCCTTAACAAAATCAATCGCCGCATCGGTAGCCGCCTTCGTATCGCCATTCGGCACCGGAACCACCACCCGCACCAGCGCCGTATCCGTCCGGTTGTACCGCATCGCGTCCACGGCCGTATACATCTTCGCCCGGTACTCGCTCGCCACCACGCGATCCCGCGATTGATACCAATAAAGAACGATGCTCTTGTTCTCGCCCTTAGCCACCAGATAGCGGTTGATCTCAATCGGCGCCGCGCGTCCCGGTACATCCACCGTGACGTGGCCCGATTCCGATTCGCTCCATCCATTGCCGGGCAGGCAGTTCTTCGGCGAGTGCGGAGCCTGGCCCGTCCGCTGCGTTCGGAAGTATGCCACGAACAGATGGGCCGGAATCGGCGTTGCGGAACTCTGGTAGGAACGGGTCAGAATTTCGTCCGCCTTCAGGACGTCTCGCGTGTCCTGGTCCACGTAGCCTTCGTCGCCCGCCATGGTCCACTTGCCTAACTGCCTCGACAGTTGGCTCAGCGGCGTGTTCACCGCCTTGCCTTCCGCCCGCGACAACCCGTAGAACAAGAGAGCTTGAGTAATCAGCACGCCGGTCAAGACCTTCGCCTGTGTGCTCTTCAAAAAACCGGACGAATTGCTACTTGGTTGCATGGGGTGCGGGCTTCAAAATTCGGTTCAGTAACTGATGGAACGCCACCAGGAGGAAGAGAGCAATCATGAAAATAACCCAGCCGGACGCTTCATGGAACAGCCCACGCGAGTACTCCGGGTTGATTTCACTCAGAATGCCGGTGAGCGTAACCCGGCCGGCGTTCGCCGCGATGGCGATCGGAATTACCGCGATAAACAGCACCGCGCGCATCCACACGCGAGGGTCGAAGAAGTAGGCATAAACCAGCGACAGAAACGTCAGTGACAGCAGCGATCGAATCCCGCTGCACGCGTCCACTACCGAAAGCTTCTGGCTCGCCAACTCCAGCACATTGCCTTCCCGAAGCACTGCGTAGCCCATCAAATTCAGCAGAAATTCCGCCACCTGGCTGGCAAACAATTGCAGCGGAAATGTGATCTGACTGTAAATCACCGCGGGAATCGGCACCATGAAAAACAACAGCAAAAGCGGGAACGCGAGAATCCGCACCGCCGCCATTCCACCCAGAAAGAGGACACATCCGATCACGGCTTCCACAAACGCAGTCCGCTGGGTGAATAGCTCAGCCGCAAACGTGGCCACAACAAGCTGCAGGCCGGCGAAAACAACCAGGGCCAAGCCCCAATAATTGGTGCGCCATCCGCTGGCCAGAAGCTTCTCCCGGTTTAACCACGCAATATAAAGGGCAATTACAGGGACGAAAAAACCATGCCCCATGTCATCGTCGTTGCTCCACTGGTGGATCAATTGTTTCAGGACGGGCCCATAGCAAACAACCAGCAGTCCAAAAAACCATGTGAGAGAAATCCAGGGAATGCTCGGGGAGGGGGGAGGCTGAACTACCGCGGTTGACGGGGGAGCAGTATTCGCTACAGAGCTCATCAAATTACCCGGTGAGGATTGACTTTCATAAAATCGAGTCGCTCTTATTCTATCGCACGTCTAGAATGGTGATAGTGCTTGCCTTGCGACTACCCGCCCATCTTACGACATTTGCCGCAACCGTGGCTTTTCTCGCCGGATGGCAGCTGCACGCCCAATCGACCCGTTTCTTCCCTCTGAAAGACATTCGCCCCGGCCTCCACGGTACAGGCAAAACCGTATTCAACGGCACTCGCATCGAAGACTTCGACGTCGAGATCCTCGGCGTCCTCCAAAACATCGGCCCGAAACAGAATATCATCCTCGCCCGTCTGTCCGGCGGCCCTCTGGAGAAGACCGGCATCATCCAGGGCATGAGCGGCAGCCCTGTCTATATTGATAACCGCCTGGTCGGCGCAGTGGCCCTGGGGTTTCCATTCTCGAAGGAACCCATCTGCGGCATCCGACCGATCGAGGAAATGCTGGCATCCACGCCGGCCCTGTCCGCCGCTCCCACCGCTCGCGCCTCGCTTCGGGACCACTCTCTCACCCAACATTTTCCGAAACGTGACGCGGTGCAAACATTCGACAGCAAACTGATCGACATCGCCACCCCGGTCTCGTTCACCGGATTCAGCGCCGGCACCCTCCAGCAATTCGCCCCCCAACTTCGCGATATCGGACTCGAACCGCGCCAGGGCATTTCCGGAGGCGGCGGTCCCGGCGGTGGCACGGGCGCACAGGGACCACTGCTCCCCGGCTCCATGATTTCCGTCCAGCTTCTCAGCGGAGACATGAGCGTGGGAGCCGACGGCACGGTCACCCACATCGACGGCAAGCGCCTCTACGCCTTCGGCCATCAATTCCTTTCCGTCGGAGCAACCGAACTACCCTTCGCCCGATCGAACGTTCTCGCCCTGCTGCCTAACCTTTCCGCGTCATTCAAGATTTCCAACAGCGGTGAATGGCTCGGCGCCATCACAGCCGACGGAACCACCGCCATCAGCGGAGAACTCGGCCGTCATCCGCGCACGGTCCCGTTGACGATCTCCGTGAAGGGCGCGCGCGGCGCGCAAATCTACCGTATGGAGATGGTCAACGATTCGATGCTCTCGCCGCTCCTCCTTCAGATGGCGATGTATTCCACACTCGAATCCACCGAGCGCACACTCGGCTCCGGCAGCATCTCCGTCCACGGCAACATACAATTCCAGGGCAATTTCCCGCCCGTCCAGCTCGACAACCTGTTCTCCGGCGACTTCAACGTTCCCTTGCAGTCCACGCTCTCTACCGCGTTGCCCGTCGCCTACGCGCTCCAGAACTCGCTCGGCGGCCTGGAGCTAAAAAGCATCGACCTTTCGCTCGAATCCCTCAACGTCAAACGCCAGGCGCAAATCGATCAGATCTCGGCATCCCGGCGGACCGTCCATCCCGGAGAGCCAATTGACCTGCTGGTCACCCTCGAAGGCGAAAGCGGCCGCGACATCACCCGCAAACTCACCTACCGCGTCCCCCTCGGCGCACCGGAGGGCACGCTCTACTTCACCGTCGCCGACGGCCCCACAGCCAACGTCGCCGATTTCGTTCAGTTCAACATCCTCCAGGCGCGCCCCGCCAACCAGATTATTTCCATGCTCAATCAACTTCGCGGCAATCGCCTCGGCTACATTCGTGTCTGGCGTTCCGAGGCCAATTATCAAGTGGAAGGCGCCGATCTTCCCGATCCGCCGCCCTCTATCGGAATGATTCTCGCCCGCGCGCAGCCTCCCCTCGCCGGGATGATCAAATCCTCGAAGGTCGCGGAAATGACGTTCGACGCCGGAGACCTTTCCGTCACCGGCTCCAAAACCATACAAGTGGAAGTAAAAGAATGATTCGGTCACTAGCCCGCAAAGGGCCGGTCGCGGCGCTCAATGCCCTTAAGCAGACGTTCTGGGCTTGTCCGCGACCCAGGCTCCGTTTTGCGGGCGTTTACTTAGGAGCCGCTCTACTCCTCGCGCCCGGGCTCCTCTTTGCCGCCGGAACCACCTCCTGGGAGATGCACACCTATCAGGATTTCGTCAAAGGCCGGTTCGACGGACTCTCCCTGTCCCGCGACGGACACATTCAACTCGCGCCCCGCATGGAATCGATATTCGCCTCCGATCAACCCTCCGTCTGGAGCGTCGCTCAGGCGTCCGATGGAACCCTCTATCTCGGCACCGGCCACCGCGGACGAGTCTTCCGTGTCGACGGGGCAGGGAAGGGCGCCGTCTTGTGGACCGCGCCGCAGCCGGAGATCTTTGCGCTGGCCGTTGGTCCGGACGGGTCCGTCTACGCCGGAACCTCTCCGAACGGAAAGATCTATCGCATCCGGAACGGTGACGCCACCGAATACTTCGCTCCCGGCGCGAAATACATTTGGTCGCTCGCATTCGGAAAAGATGGAGCGCTCTACGCCGGTACCGGCGACGAAGGCAAAATCTTCCGCGTCACCGCGGCCGGTAAAGGCGAACTTTATTACGATAGCGGACAAAGTCACATCACCTGCCTGACCTTCGACAAGGACGGCCTGCTCCTCGCCGGAAGCGAGCCCAACGGCACGCTCTACCGTATTCGCGCGAAGGAAAAAGGATTCGTCCTCTACGATTCGAGCCTGCCCGAGATCCGCTCCATCATCGCCACGCCCGATGGCGTCATCTACGCGGCGGCGCTCGGCGGCTCCGTCGCGCAGCGCATCAATTCCGGCACCTCGTCCGGCAGTTCCGGCTCGTCCACGCCGGTTGTAACCAGCACAACCACGACCATCACCGTTACCGACGAAGCCGCCGGCGCGCAGGCGGGCGTCGACATTAAGCCCAAGTCCGATCAGCCCAAGCAGCCGCAGCCCCCACCCGCGGCGCCCACGCCTGCCGCACCGGTGGAAATGATGGGCGTCGAAAAATCGGCGCTCTATAAAATCTATCCCGACAACACCGTCGAAACCATCTGGAATTCCAAGGAGGAAAATCTCTACGATATTCTCCTCAACAACGATCAGATGTTCCTCGCCACCGACGGCCCGGGCCGCATCTATCGCCTCAACACCGATCGCAAAGTCACGCTGCTGGAGCAAACGAACGAAGGCGAAGTAACCCGCCTCCTGGCCTCCGGCACATCCCTCATCGCCACTACAGGCACCTTGGGCAAGGTGTACCGCCTCGGCCCCACGCCCAACACAACCGGCTCTTACGAAGCACCCGTCCACGACGCAAATACCGTCGCTCGCTGGGGTCATTTGACGTGGCGCGCCGGCGGCGAAAACTCGGGCCGGATCACGTTCCGCACTCGCAGCGGAAATTCCAGCCGCCCGGACAAGACATGGTCCGACTGGTCCGAGCCGCTCACCATCGCCGCCGGGTCAGCCATCCCCAGCCCCAACGCGCGCTTCATCCAGTGGAAGCTCGAGCTGGCCGGAGGCGAGCCGACTCTCGATACTGTGACCGTATCTTACCTGCCGCAGAACACGCCGCCAACAATTAAATCGGTGACCGTCAGCACGCAGGTCACCGCCCAGCAGGCCAACAAACAGCAGACCGCGCAGCAGCAGCCGGCCGCCGCCAACTACAGCATCACAGTCACCGACACCGGCGACGTCAGTGCGTCATCATCCACCGGCACGCCGACACAAATGGTCGCGCGCGGCCTGGCGCAAAAAATCTACATCACCTGGGTGGCCGAAGACACTGACGGCGATCCATTGCTCTACACCCTCTACTTCCGCGGCGAAGACGAGCAGCAATGGAAGAAACTGCGTTCCGATTTCGGTGAAAACACCATGATGCTCGACGGCGACGTATTCGCCGACGGCCGCTATCTCTTCCGCGTAGTCGCCTCCGACAAAATGGTCAACGCGGGTGGCACAGCCCGCGAAACCGAACTGGTCAGCGCGCCCGTCCTATTCGACAACACACCGCCCATCGTCACCGCCGCGCCCCCGCAGCGCAAAGGTTCCACTGCGGAAATTGACGTCGCCGCCGACGATGCCGCCTCACCATTGCGCCGGGCTGAATATTCCCTCGACGCCAACGCCTGGCTGCCGCTCGAAGCCGTCGACGGAGTGATCGATAGCAAAGCCGAGAAATTCCACGTCAGCCTCGAGAATCTCTCGCCCGGCGAGCACCTGGTGGTCATACGTGCCTACGACAGCGCGGGCAACGCAGGCTTAACCAAAGTCGTAGTCCGGTAACCGTTGCGTGATCCGCGCCCACATAGCCTGCGGGGGAACTTCGGAGTCCGTTACGGCCCTTAGCGAAGATGATCCAATTGAAGCTTGTAGTCGGAGTTCAACTGCTGAGCCAGCCGGTTAGCACGCTCTCTCGGCTCGCGTGCCCAACCCTCACTCTGTGTGGCCCGCCAGATCTCACTGAACTCGTCGCGAAATCCAAGTTGTGCTCGTACCACCATCAGTCGCATACCATTGTGCACCGTTCGGTCTAGCAAGGTCGCTGGTCTTTGAAGGTATTCGTGGATTGCTGAAAGCGAATTGAACCGATCAAGCTCGGGAAGCCCAAACTCGATTACGGACTGTAGAGCGTTTTGCCCAACTTCATCCAGTTTTGAAGATCTATTGACCTTCCACCACTTGTCACCAGGGGGGTGCAGCAGCTCGCCGATGCGTCGGTAGAACACGCAGAATCCCGGGTTGGCCGAACGAGGCCAACCTTCGCAGATCACGTCGTCATACGATGTAGGCCAATGCACCCCTAAATTGAACGTAAAAGATCCCTCGTCTTCGACGGACCACGGGCTGGCCTGCAATCCAACAAGCTGCGCAGTTTCGCCCGCTGGGCGCGTCCAGAGCCTCGTCTCCTTTCGAAATCCCAGGCTCCTTAGAACCGGTGCAATCTGCGATTTGATGATCGAGCCGATCAAATCCCGAGCTCGAATAACACCATGCGGTTCCACAGCCAATCATAGCAATCGTTAGGAGGCCCTAAATCCTCCTCTTAAACGCCTTTGGCAAAAGTTGAGCTGCTCTCCCTGGCCATGGCCATCGGCAATGACTCGGAGAAATTTGAACAAGCCGTAGACGAGCAGGAGGCTGCGCCCGAAAACCTCCCTATAAGAGTTACTCCGGGTTGACGCGAAGGCCAGAGATCCGTCGAAATTCCTCATCGAAGCTCAGGAGGAGGCCATCGGCCCGGCTCTGGGCGACCGATGCGATCGCAGCATCGGCGAAACTCGGACGCGTTCTACCCTGGTTCGAAAAACTTTCCATGGTTGGGAGGAACAGGTCCGAGCACGGCACAAATTCCAGCTCTTCCGCCTCCAGCAGGATCCGGCCGACCCGTGTCGCCACAGCTACATCCCGCCGCAACAGCAAGACCGTCATGATTTCGAGAAAGACGTATTCGAGCAGCAGTCCCTAACCCCAGGTGCCGCTCAGAAATCGGTCCATGAGGACACGCGCCTCCCCATGGTGCGCATCCCGTTCGTTATAAAAGCCGATGAGAAAACTGGAATCGAGGACAATCACGGCTGGCGTTCGCCGTAAACGATCGCATCGACTTCCTGGCTGAGGAGTTCGTTGCCTTCCGGAAAGGGCTCGGGTTTGAGCGCACGCAAGGTGGAGCGTCCCGGACTGACGGCCACCCGCGCCAGATAGGCGCGCATGGCTTCGTTGAAAAGCTCTCCGACG
The DNA here is from genome assembly GCA_963770345.1 of Bryobacteraceae bacterium. GTDB lineage: Bacteria > Acidobacteriota > Terriglobia > Bryobacterales > Bryobacteraceae > CAVYPH01. The sequence continues at coordinate 876,509 of CAVYPH010000007.1, forward strand.
TTTCGGCCCTGCCGGACGGCGCGAGCCCGGAATTCCCGGTAGACCTGCTCATCGAGATTTCGGATCGTTGTGTCCATATAGTATTACTTGTAACACAAGAAACAGGCCAAGATGGCCTCTTTCTCCCTCTTCCGAACAACCGATTTCTCTCGATACATCATGAACCGTCAAGAGCGATGTCATTTCCAGGCAGCAGTGGAAGGTCCGCTCGAACCCGGCGCCCGAGCCACGAAACCGGGTCACAAAAATCTGTAACGCAATCTCACCTGTTTGCAACACCGATCCCCCAAAATCGTTATAACCCGCCTCCCCGCATGCCAAGTTCAACATAGAAAGAAAGCCCAAGCTTGACTGAAGGGCACTTTCCAGAGGAGCAACAAAATGGCAAGCGCAGCACAAGTAGCAGCGAACAGAGAAAACGCGAAGCGTCCCCGCACGCTGTCGGAAGAAACCAAGGAATCCCTACGAACCCGAGCCCTCAAACACGGCCTGGCCAGCAAACTCGACGCCAACACCGTCCTCAGAGGCGAAAACAAACAGGAATTCGAAACCATCCTGAACGCCCTCCTGACCGAAGCCACACTCGGCGCCGCTGAGGAAATCCTCCTCATCAACGTCCAAGCCCAAAGCTACTGGAAGCTCCAACGAGCCGGGCGAATGGAAACCGGAGCCCTCGAAACCAGCCTCATGGCCGCGCAAATCGAGGACAAAGTAGCAAAGAACCTAAAAGACGGCGTGGAGCTCGGAGCGGCTCTGGCATTCGCCCTCCGCGAACAGTCGGCCTGGTTCGAAACCCTCCGCCGCTATTCCACCACCGCCGAAAGGACCTTCTTCAAAGCCACCCGCGAATTGGCTATGATCCGCAAAGCCGGTCCACAGGAGCCAATCGGCCAACCGGAAATTGGCCAGCCAGAAATTGGTTATGTTCCGCAAAACGCCAAACCCCTGCAAACCAATGAGGACGCCAAGGAGGACACCAAGGAACAAACAACGGAAGAAATCCCCGCCCCGCCCTCGGAAATTGGCTGTGATCCGCAACCGGTCCCGTCCTTCCAGCATCCCGGCGCTCAACCCCGCCCGGAACTCGGAGGCATGACCACTTTCGCTTTCCGCGCCAAGCTCGAAACCATGTCTGAAACAGAAGCGTTCGAATTTTTAGACAAACTCACCGCCCCTCCGGCCGCTCGCATCGCCTCGCACACAGAGCGCGAAGGCTAAAAGCATTCCAACCACGGGCCCTTCGCAAATGAAGGAAGAGGTTCACTTGTTCTTTGACAACCGAATACCTGACCGCGCTCGAGGTGTGAGGAGGCCGGCGCGATATCGCCTCGGCGGTCGAACGGGCCGCGAAGCCGAACTGGTCGGCGCGCCAGTTCTATTCGCCGAAGACGCCGCCTCAGCCCTGCGCCGAGCCGAGTATTCCCTCGACGCCGACGCCTGGCTGCCGCTCGAAGCCGTCGACGGAGTAATCGACAGCAAAGCCGAAAAATTCTACGTCGGCCTCGAGAATCTCTCGCCCGCGAACACCTGGTTGTAATCCCCGTTTACGACAGCGCGGGCAACGCCGGCTTAACCAAGGTCATCGTCCGGTAACTACTTCCGCGCGCTGGAGAATGGCGAATCGGCGTAGACCGAGAAACCATACTGTCACCTTAGGTTTTTCTAGGTCAATTTCGAACTTTTGCTCTAGGGCAATTCCCATGTTGTCTTGAACGCTTCCCATGGTATTCTCACTCGACAAGACCGGTAATTCGTTCGGTCGACTGAGGGGAGAGGGGCCATGCTATTTCGCCGTAGGTACTATTTGCAGCTTTTCGTCGCGTTGTCGGTTGTCTTGCCGGCCTGGGCGCAGCGTCCACCGGAAGGCGAAGCGCGTCCCCCTATTCACGTGAGGGGCAACGCCACCACCGGGCCTACCGGATTGGCGCCGGCGCAAATCAGGCACGCTTACGGCTTCGATCAGCTAGCGAATCTTGGCGCCGGACAAACCATCGCGATCGTGGACGCGTTTGATGACCCGAATGCCGAGTCTGATCTCGGCGTATTCAATTCCACTTTCGGTCTCCCGGCCTGCACAACCGTTAATGGCTGTTTTCACAAAATCTATGGCTCAGGGCGGAAGCCCCGGGCGGACGCCGGCTGGTCTCTGGAAATCTCGTTGGATGTCCAGTGGGCCCACTCTATCGCTCCGCAGGCGAAAATCTTGCTCGTCGAGGCGGCATCGAGCAAGTTTAGCGACCTCCTGCAGGCCGTGGATGTGGCCGTTAAAAACGGCGCTACCGTAGTCTCCATGAGTTTTGGCGGCAGCGATTTCTCCAGCGAAACGAGTTACGATTATCACTTCGCTCCTGCACACGTGACGTTTGTCGCTTCGTCGGGAGACAGCGGGAATGGAGCCGAATACCCGGCCGCCTCGCCCAATGTTGTCGCTGTGGGCGGTACAACGCTGCGAGTTCTAGACTCGACCGGATCTTATGGCGGCGAAACCGCGTGGAGTGGAAGCGGCGGGGGCCAGAGCGCCTACGAAACGGAGCCCGCTTATCAGAGCGGCTATCCCATTCCGAACAACCCAAATGGGAAACGCGGCGTACCGGATGTGGCCTACGATGCCGATCCCAACACCGGCTTCCCGGTATACGACACGGTGTCATATCAAGGCCAAACCGGATGGTTTCAAGTAGGTGGGACAAGCGCGGGATCTCCGCAGTGGGCTGCTCTATTTGCGATTTCGAATTCTATCCGGGCAGCGAATGGCAAATTGCCTCTGTCGAACACGAATCTTGAAGTTTACGCAACCGCGCAGGTGATTACGTACGGGGCAAACTTCCACGACATCACAGCAGGGACCAACGGAACCTGCGGTACGCTGTGCAACGCTGCGACGGGCTACGACTATGTAACGGGCCTTGGAAGCCCCCAGGCAGCCAGTCTGGTTCCAGCACTTGTAAGCCAGCCCTAGACCGAACGAGCGGCAACTTTAGTAAAGCGATGGCCGCGGCGATCCGCCGAGCAGAGAAGAGTTGACCGTCGCGATGTTATGGGTCCCCTCCTTACCTCCCCAGGCAAAGAGAAGATCGATGAGGGGAAGCCCACCGGCATGAACAGTGAACCCCGCTGCGAAGCTGTGCGACAGATGATCGAACCCGAGATCTCCGCGGTTGAGCGCCACCCGGCCTTCATCCACCATGAATTTTATGCCCACCGGCCATTTGTAAATCGAATGCTCAAAACTGCCCCGAAGAAGCATGAGATTCGGTCCGCGAAACCGGTAATCCGAATAACTCGGCAAGAGAATGGACCCGTCGATGTCCGAGCCGCCCAACGTGGGGTCGAGATAAAATGGCACGGTATTTCCGGCAGACGTGTACGATGCCGTATAGAGGAAGCGCAAACCGAAGCTGCCCTCCAGATTTCGCGTCACGGGAGGGCAATTCTTGGCGTTCACATCCTGCAAGCAACTATCCGGGCCATTGAAGCTATTCGGAGCGAGAGATCGCGTTCGGCTGTAGAGTGGGAATTGATGGGAAAGATCCGCCGTGAATCGCCGAAACGAATATCCTGTCCCTCCCGCCACCCATTCCTCGAAACCCGCCGAGTAGTTGAGGCGCACATAACCGTTCGCAAAACTCGGATTCAGCCGCACACCCTCGCGGAACTGACCGAAACCCGGCTGATGGCTAAGACCCGGCGCGCTCGCCTCCGTATACAGGTGCTCGATCGACGGACTCGGCTGGCCGTTGCTGCTCCGAATATCGATGAATCGTCCATTCACCTCGCCGAAGAGCGATAGCTTCAGAGGGTTGAAGATCGGCCAAACAACGTTGCCGCCGGCAATCGTCTGCTGCATCCCGAAATACGAATGCGCGGCGGCGGTTGTATCTTGCCCAAGTCCGAAATAGGACAGCTTATTCAGCGAAATGGTCTGCGCGTAAACATGGAAGGCAGGCATTTCCTCAACGGCCAGGCTTGAGCGCGCGGCCGGCGAAGTGCCGGTATGGACGACGATCTTCGGATGCCGTATCAGGACCGCTGTCATGTATCCGCCGGCCCGCCAGGATCCATTGGTGGCTCCGACGGCATCGAAATCAAAGAACAGCCGCCAATCTTCGTTGGGAGTGTAGTGCGTGACGAACGCAAGACCGGTACCGAAGCCGTTTCCTGGAGCGAGGCTTCCGGCCGCGATGTGCAGCGGATGGTCCGTGAACAATGTCTGGCCACACCCGATGACCGAGCCGAAGGAAAAGCCGGACGCCGGATGGACACAATTCTCGCCGAAACGCGTTGCTTCCCCTCTGAATTCGGCTTGTATCTGGCTCTCCTGCGCCCATAATGACGCTGTGCACAGGAAACAGGCGGCGACGGCGATGCGGTGTCTCACAAAGCCCTTCGGACTCTTTCGGTGCGCCCGCCACTCTTATGGATCGCTTCCGTTACCTTGCGAATGTAGACACTTGCCTCGCCTTCCGTCGTAACGGTGCTAATGTCGATTTTCGTTTGCCACTCCGGAGGAAGTTCAAGGTCGGCTTTGTGGAAATGTTGCACTTGGTGTTTAATCAGTGTGTTCTTTTCCAGCGGCCGGTTCGGATTGTAAGCCGAGCGGCTGGGTTTCGGCACTCGGATGACGTTATGGGGAGTCGCCATGGAAAACTCCTATTCAAATTTCAAACTTGGGACAGTCGGAATCGGGCCGCATCTGATCGGTTAGTAGCTCGTGGAACGTCTCCGCCTTCAGCTCGCGCGGCGACCGGTCCGCGTAATCGCCGAGAAAGAACGCCGTTGCAGTGGCCGGAATGGAAGCATGTTCGAAAACTCTGCCATTCACCGGATCCTCGGGTCCTGGAATCACGGTGTTCTTGGCGATCCATGGGGAGACAAGGACGGCAGGCACGCGAACGCCAAGACGGTCAAACTTGAAAGTGAGGCCCGGAACCCCGGTTTTGTCCGGCGGAGCTTCGAAACCGTCGGGTAGACAGGAGGGCGGCGGAACGTGATCGTAGATGCCTCCGTGCTCGTCGTAGACAATCAACAGCGCGGTGCTTTGCCACAGGTCCGGATTCTCGTGGATGGCATTGTAGACGCTTGCGATGAAGAGTTCCCCCTGCTGCATGTCGTGATCGGGATGCTGGTCGGATGCGATTAACTCGCCACCGTCGTCGGCCTGGTGATCCGTGTAGTTCGGCTCGATGAAGCTGTATTGCGGCAGCGCGCCTGACTTGCAATCCTGCAGGAACTGCTCATAGGTTCCAAACAGCTTCGGCTGGTTCTGCAGAAGGTTGACCACCTCCAGGCTGGAGCTCGCCGCATCGAAGTAGTAAATTCTCGCGGAATGGTTGGCATTGACCAGGCGCTCGTAGACGCTTAGATACTGTTTGTTGTAATAGAAAACATCCATGCTCACTTGCCCGAACGACGTTCCGTAATGAGCAAACGCGCGGTTGCAAAGTGTCGGCCCGGGAATGGAAGAAAACCAGCCATTGAATACCGCGAAACTGCGCGCCAGAGTGCCGATGACGGGCAGTTTATCTTTATTGAAGTAATACATGATCTTACGGGAATGGCCGGCATCTTTGCGCTGATCGAAGTAACTCTGAACGAACCCGTTCATCGAAGGTTGGGCAGGCGGACCCTGGGTTCCGAAATAAAGCTGTTTGTGGACGGCGGGAAAATGATGATCGGGATCAGGATCGAGCTGGGATTGAAACTGGGCGAGCGGCTTGACGCGCGCCGGCTCGTTCGTTGTGTCGAGATTGCTTTCCGTGCCAGTCAGCCCGTTAATACGAGGATCGTCAGCTCGGAGCGCACCCAGAACGTGGTCAAACGAGCGATTTTCCATCATCAATACAACAATGTGTTTAAGATTTTTGAGTCCCAGGGTCATAACGCGCGAACTTAACCTTTAACGAAGTCACAGATCTAACTATAAATCAGCAGAACTCATCGCCAGGTCTTGGGAATAAGTGAGAGTATTCCTCAAACCGTTACAGCATTGACTCATTCTTCTCGAAGAGCCGTCAACGGTTCCAGCCGTGACGCACGTCGCGCCTGGAGATAGCCGGCCAGCGAAGCCGCTCCGGCCAGGAGTGCCACCGCGGCCGAAAACGTGAGTGGATCGTTCGGCGTCATGCCGTAGAGGAAGCTTGCCACCAATCGCGTCGCCGCCAGGGCCGCGCCCAACCCCGCGATCAGGCCGATGCCGATCAGAAGAGCTACTTCGCCCATCACCATCCTGAGCACACGCGCGGGTTCGGCTCCGAGCGCCATGCGAATCCCGATTTCATTCCGCCGCCGGGTCACGTTGTACGACATCACTCCATATAACCCGATCATGGCCAGAATCAGGGCAAGCCCTCCGAAGAATCCCGACAGCGTGGCGAGAAGCCGTTCGCGAGCCAGTGACTCGTCGACCTGAAGCGCCAGCGTTTTGAACTGCAGGGAGACGTCGCGATTGACTTCGGCGATCGAGGACTTCATCGCGGAGATCAATGCCGTGGGCGCACCTGCGGCAACGCGCAACTCGAACGTGATGAGTTGGCCAGGCTGTGCGCTCTGGCTCACGGCTCTGAAAGCAGTGGGGTGGATGTCCTCGCGCAAGCTTTCGTACTTGGCATCCTTGACGACACCAACGATTTCGATCAGGCCGCCCAATTTGTCGCCATCCTCCGGCCGGTACCGCCTGCCGATGGGATTTTCTCCGCCAAAGAACTTCTTCGCCATGGTCTGGTTCACGATTACCACCTTCGGCGATTCGGGAGTGTCATGGGCGTTGAAATCGCGTCCCGCCAACAGATCCATGCTCAGTGTTTCAAAGAACCTGCCGCTTACGTCGTTGATGTAAACCAGAGTGTCGTTTTTACCTTTCGGAGTGTAACCCTCAATCTGGACAGGCTGGAGCCAGACGCCGCCGCTAATCGGCGTTTCAGCAGACGCGCTGGCGGAGCGGACCCCAGGCAGCGCACGAAGATGCTCCAGAATTTCCTCGAAAACCGCGCTGCGGCGCGCCGGCGGATAATGTCCGTTGCGCAGATCGACGCTGGCCAGGAGGACATGCTCGCGGTCGAAACCAGCGTCGAGTGTTTCGAGCCGGAAGAACGTCGCCAGCATCAATCCCGCGCCGGCCATCAGGACCAGGGACAGCGCCACCTGCACCACCACCAGCGCTTTGCTGAGCCCGAACTTTCCTCCTTCAATTACCCCGCGCGCATTCGCCTTCATTGCCGATTGCGGATTCACCCGCGTTCCTCTCCACGCAGGAGCGAGGCCAAACAACAGACCAGTGAGAATCGCCACGCCGGCCGTGAATGCCAGCACTCGGGAATCGATGCTCAGATCGAGAAACACTTTGTTGCGGTTATAAGAAAGAAAACCCACCAGCAACCGCGTGCCCCATTGCGCGAACAAAATGCCCAGCGCCGCGCCTGTTAGCGACAGCACCAGGCTCTCGGTGAGCAACTGGCGTATCAGACGCCCGCGTCCCGATCCGAGCGCCATGCGAATCGCAATCTCCCTCTGCCGGGCCGCGCTGCGTGCCAGAAGAAGGTTCGCCACGTTGGCGCAGGCGATCAGCAGCACCACTCCGACGATGACCATCAGCACCATCAACGCCGGCTGGTATTGCCTGCGAACAAAGGAAAGTCCGTTGGCAGCCATCTGCGTTTCGAACGTGCGCTTCCGATAGCTTTCCCGCTCGTCTGTTCTCATGTCCGGCGGCACCGTGGCTTCGAAGATCGGATTCGCCAGCGTTTTTAGCCGCGCCTCAGCCTGGCCCGCGGAAATGCCCGGCTTCGGGCGACCAATCACCCGCAGCCAATACGCGCTGCGCCGGTCGAGCATGGTGATTTCGCCGTGAATTATTTTTTCCGTGCAGACCGGCACATAGAGATCCGTATTGCTGCCGACGTCAACGCCCGTGAATCCAGGCCCAAGCACGCCCAGAATCTCGAACGGGTGATTGTCGAGCGAGATCGTCTTGCCCACCACGCCGGCACGGCCCCCGTACTCCCTCTGCCAGAAACCGTAATTGAGCACCGCGGTTCCAGGGCAGCCCCGCCGGTCGTCGGCCATTGTGAAGGTCCGTCCGATCACGGCGCGCAGTCCGAGCGTGTCGAAGAACTGACCTGACGCAAAGTTCCCCTGCGCGAAGCGCGCTTCGCCTCCGGCCGCGAGGTTAAAGCGTTCGACCGCCGTAAGCAAATATTCCGGAAAACACATCCTGGCGGTCGCGAAGTTGCTCCCAGATCGGGTTGGTGAAGAAATTGCTCTTGCCCAAAGTCACCTGGAGCAGTTGCTCCGGATGGCTAACCGGCAACGTCTTGAGAACTACCGAATCGATGAGGCTGAAGATGGCGGTGTTAGCCCCGATCCCCAGAGCCAGCGAGAGGATCGCCACGGCCGCGAATCCGGGACTGGAGCGCAGCGCGCGAATCGCATAGCGAACATCCTGCACAATCGCGTCGAGCATGGTAGCAGTATGCCACTCACACCGTGGTCAACGCACTGCTACTAATGCTTCGGGACTTCCTTCACGACCTCTTCCAGGGTGTCGGCGAGGATGAAATTGTCGAAGTAGATCGTGTCCACCGAGGAAGTATGCGGACTGCGATGGATTCCAGGCTGGCAGAAATAGACGCTCTCGGGGCCTTTCGTCTTCAGCTTCTTGTCGAGAACCAGGACGCCGTCGAGCCAGAGCCGCGTGTTCCCTTTCTCCTTGTCCTCCGACCAATGGATGTGCATCGCCAACTGGTGCCATTTGCCGGTCGTGAAATCCGCCTCCCACTCCGTGCCGTTGCGCCCGAGGTTCCCCGTGCCGTACTTGATCAGCGTCCCGCCCCCGTCTTTCGGCTCCACCCACCAGGTCATGACGTTGTCGTATTTCGGCGGCGGGGTTCCTTCCCAATAGAAGAAGTTGTCACGGTCCTTCGGCGCTTCAGCCATGTACATGTAGAACGACATGTACGTGTCGGAGCCTTCTTCAACCGTGACCTTCGGCCCGCCGACCTGCACCCGCAACTGTTTGTCGTTGAATACATCGTCTTCGTGGATGGTGAACTTGCCGGCATATTTTCCCTCCTGAACGATGTCCGTGACCACTTGGACATTTCTCGCTGTCGCATTCTGATTTCGCGTGCCGGTCGTGCTCCACTCGCTAAGATCGCCCGTCTCGAAGCCGGCCTTGAAGATGACCTTGGCAGGGGCCGGGCCGATCAAGCAGAACAGGCCGGCCGACAGAATCAAAGGTAGCGAATACCAGTGGGAAGGTGTCACGGCTCCCAGTGTGCCACAGCGGTTTCCAGTTGGCTCACGTCACTTCTTCCGGCTGGCCGGAGGCACGATTCCGTTCATGCGCAGATACTCGACCATTTGGCCGTATCCACCCTCGGAGTGAGCCATCACCAGGCGCCCGGTGCCCCGAGACTTACGAAGAACACTCCACTGGCAAGATCACACCCCGGCCGCAACTTGAAGCCTGTCTCAAGAGCCTGGTGCAGTAGATGGGTCTCAGGCGCTTCATTCTTCCCGGCTGCAAATGACCGCTCGACGGGAGAGCTCAGCTTTCGGTCCATACGGGATTGCAAACTTCCACTTCGATGGTTGCAGAGTCGCAGAGTGGAATGGACGACGGGGCGGTGAGTAGACGTAGCAGTTTGCCACCTCCTGCCCCGCCGCCAACGGATGCCACCCCAAATCCGCTGAGACTTCCGGCCTTCGCTCCGGTTCGCAGTCGCCGGGGAATTCGGCGGTAAGAAAGCCGGGCATTAATACGGACTGCTCGGGCAAACGCCCGCAACCGACGTATAAGGCTCTGAGCTTCGCGGCTTGCGGCGCGTGACCCGGACAGCCCGCTGTCCCTTACCCTTGGCCACCGCCTGTAGCGGTGGGGGATCTGTTCGGCGCCAGCCCTGGATATACGGTGAGCTAGCTAAAGGTGAATCCGCCGCTACACGGAGGATTCGACGGCCCGGCAATGGCTCTAAGGGGAGATCTCGTACTCGCGACCCATCCGGTAGGAGACGATCTCCGAGTCCTTCCAGGTTCCGGCCATCGTGCCTGACCGTAGCAAAACCTCAAACGCGCGCGGCTTGGACTTCGGCTGGAGTCCGAGCATCTTCATCAGTCTGGCGGAGAATGCCGGGTTGCTCACGAATTCGCCGGCGGCTTCCGTCGCCTCCATCGAACTTCCGGCGATGATAAGCACCGAGCCGGTATAGGCAAGGTTGGGGAGGAGTGCCACAAAGCTGAACGCGTCCCCCGGTTCTCCCACCCGACCGTTGACATATTCGGAACGTTCACCAGCGCGGGGCGATCGGTTGCGAATGACCGGCACCCGGCGCGTTTCGTCGAATCCGAAGAGAAAATTCATCTGCGGTTCGAACAGTTCCACCCAAGGGATGGCCCTTTTGCTGCCTAATAACACTACGTTCCCCGTCTTGAAATCCGCCAACTGCATCATGCGGGCCGACCGCACCGAGGTCGTCCTCCAAAACGGTTGATTCAACTGCATGAATCTTGCAACGAGATGCACATCCGCCATGGAAGTGTATTGTTTACTGGCCAGTGGCACGGCCGTCCCATCGTCGGCTTTCAGGATGGAAAGCAGCGGCCGGTACGATGGGCTCAGATACTCCTCGAGAGAAATCGGCCGCCGGATGAGTTCCTGCACCAGCACCAGTGTCGAATCCGCGCACACAATCATAGTCTGGTGCTGGTCATTGAAGAGCGTTGACCAAAGCATGTCTCGCACGGGCGCAGATGCGCCGGCCGCGGGCGCTCGCGCTGCCGCATCCCGGCTCCATAGCCACAGGCATGTCACCGCCAGCACGAGGATGACGGCCAGTTGTATCCAAAACCCCGGCTGCAACCATGATAAAAGCCCGTGACGCAGGCCGGCTGTCTGCAGCGGCGTCTGAGTCAGCGCAGCCGTCGTCCCTTCCGCAACGACCGCTCGGGGCGTAAAGACCGGTACGTAAGAGCCTTTTGGGATGTCAATTAGCACCGGTTCATCTCGGCCCTCGGAGGCGAAATACTCCTCAAGGCGCATTCGCAGCTTACGCGCCTCAACGCGGACGATATTGTCATCGCCGGTGTTGTACTCCGGACGGCGGCCAAAGACCGCACACCCGATCTGCTGCTCCCGGAGTTCCGCATGGCGGTCCTGTAAGGTCCGGTCGCACACGAAGAGAAGGAACCCTCTCAGTCGGGGAGACTTTCGAAACTGAGGAGCGTCGGAAACCCGCTTTGCCAGATCCCAACGCCAGTCATTACCCAGACTAGGATCATCGACCTTCATCGGCCCCTCTACCCCTCATCGTGTTCAAAAGGCGCACGATTTACGGTTAATCTACAGTAAATTATCTTGCCGGCAAAGCGCCAGATGTGCAACAGTCTAGCATATTGAACATTTGGATGGACCGGGGTGTCCGGATCATCCGGCCGAGGGGTTGACACCTTGGAAATAAGAATTAACCTCTACCTGCTTTGACTTGGCGAGAGCCGGAAAGTATGACGCCCGAGGTGTGGCGTCATGAATAACTTGAAGTGTAGGAAGGAAACGGAGCATATGAACCCACGAAGCTTCTGTATTGTCGCGATTTCCCTCGGGCTACTCAGTGATCTCGCGGCAGCTCAATTGACCACCGGGACCATCACCGGATTCGTAAAAGATCCCTCCGGCCTGGCGATGCCTGGCGTCACCGTAGCCGCCGTTCAGGTGGAGACGGGTGTTCGAGCCGAAACATCGACGTCCAGCGCCGGGAACTATGTGATTCCCAATCTGCCGGTCGGTACCTACAACCTCAGCGTTAATGCGACGGGGTTCAAGAACTGGACGCAAACGCGAATCGTTCTCTTCGCCGAACAAACCGCCCGTGTTGACGCGAATCTGGAGATCGGCTCGGCGGCGGAGCGCGTGGAGGTTACCGCCGCCGCTCCTGTATTGAAATCGGAGTCGACGGAAGTTTCGTCCACCATGGAAGGAAAACTCGTCGAAGACCTGCCTCTGGCGGTGTCCGGCGGCGCGGGCGGAGGCATGCGGAATGCCTTTGGTCTCTCGATGATGATGCCGTTTGTCAGAAGCGGCAACGGACAAAGCGCCGGAGACGACTTTCAGATCGCCGGCGGTCAATTCAACGACTGGAACATGAGCGTCGACGGCCTGACCGCGGAGATCGGCTGGCGCAATTTTGTGTCCTATAACAACTCGTTGCTCCCCAACGTGGACACGATCCAGGAGTTCAGAAACGATACCGCTGCTTTTAAAGCGGAACAAGGCCGCGCCAGCGGCGGCTCCATGTCGGTTGTGGTCCGCTCAGGCACGAACGAACTGCATGGCAAGGTGTTCGAGTATTACGATACCCAGCACTTTGACGCGAACAACTGGTTGAACAACACGTTGGGCCGCCCGATCGCGATTTACCACCGGAATGATTTCGGTGGCATGGCCGACGGGCCGGTGCTCATTCCCAAGCTGTACAACGGCAAAAACAAGACCTTCTTTCTGATTTCGTATGAGGGATACCGCTTCCCCTCGACGTCCGGCGCCAGCTTGTATACGGTTCCCACTCCGGCGATGCTTCAGGGGAACTTCTCCGGCTGGACGAACTCAAGTGGCGCCGTAATTCCCATCTACGATCCGCATACGACAACGGTGAATAGCGCCGGGGCCACGGTGCGCCAACCCTTCCCTGGGAACATTATCCCGGCGAGCCAGATCAGCCCTATCGCCCGCAACCTGGGAAGTTTCTATCCGGCCGCCAGCCTTCCGGGCATCGTTAACAATTACACGAATCCGGGGAACGCTCCCGCCAAGGCATTCCAAGATGGCTGGACATCGAAGATCGACCAATCCTTTGGGGTAAAGAGCCGGTTGGCCTTTACCTTCACCAGGAACAAAAGCTACACCACCCACGCCTATACGGATGATCCGACGAATGTCAATAACTGGCCCGGCCTCCCGGCCCCGATGATGAATGCACTTCAAAGCTCGAATTCTTTTCATTTTGGAAATGTATTCCGCCTCAACGATACGTATTTGATTTCGCCGACCCTGATTAATACGTTGGTGGTGGGTTTCACCCGAATGCACGAAAGCGAGCGGTATGCCCTGGCCGACCCTCCCGGACAGAACTGGGGAACCAAGCTGGGCGGATTCCTCAACTATCCCTACTCGAATGTGGGCGGTCCATCGATCGCGTTCTCGGACGGCAATTACACCAGTTCCTCCGCCCTATCGAACTACGATGAGTATTCCAATAGCATCGGCTTGGATGAATCCCTTGCCTGGATCAAAGGCGCGCACAGCTTCAAATTTGGCTTTAGCGCCCAGGTACTCGAGTACGACACCGTGCAAGCGCCCAGGTCCAGTTTTACTTTCTCCCGGCTGGAAACAGCTGTGCCCGGCGACAACACGGGGAATAGTGGCAACTCTTATGCCAGCTTGATGCTTGGCGCCGTACAGACCGCAAATTTCTCAACTCCTTCCAACACGGATCTGCGATGGAGCACCTTCGCGATGTACGCACAGGACGATTGGAAGATCACTCCGAAGCTCACCGCCAACGTCGGCTTACGGGTGGAGGTGGTTCCCGGATTAACGGATAGATACGACCACCTGACGTACCTGGATGGGACCGTGCCGAATCCGGCCGCCAATGGATATCTCGGAGCTCTTCGATTCTCCGGCTCCGGCCCGGGCACCACCGGGGCGCGGACTCCTCTCCCCACGGCTGTGGGCTGGGGACCACGTCTCGGCTTTGCCTACAGACTGACGGAAAAGACGGTGATCCGGACTGGCGGCGGGATTTTCTTTTCGCCGAGCAAGAACCAGTTTCGAGGCGGCACGCTGGGATACGTAGCGTCGCCCAGTTGGACGTCACCCAATCAGGGCATCACTCCCGCATTCTACTGGGACCAAGGCTATCCGGCCTGGCAGGCACCTCCGAACCTGAGTCCGGGTTTTGGCGTGGGTGTTTCCTCCCCGATGTTTTTTCAACTGAGCGACTACAAACGTCTGTCGAGTCAGGACTCGTGGAATTTTGCTATATCGCATCAGTTTCCGTTTGCAATGGTCCTTGATTTGACGTACGAAGGAATCAAGGGCACCCACCTGGAATCCTTTCGGGGTAACTATGACCAGGTCAACCCGCAATACGCCTATCTGGGAAGCCTGCTGAACCAGCCGATTAATAGCCCGGCCGTGGTAGCGCTTGGATTCAAGCCGCCGTTTCCGGACTTTCAGACGGTGATGGGAGGCAACGCCACACTCGGCCAATCGCTCCGCCTATTTCCGCAATATATCAACGCGCCCACGGAGGGCCGGTTCGGAAACTCAACCTACCATGCGCTGGTCGTGAAGTTGGCCAAGCGCTACTCCAACGGATTGAGTATGGATATTACCTATACCTGGTCGAAGCAGCTCACCGACGCCGACTTTGCGGCGAACGTTCCGGCCGATGTCGGCGCCAACCTGGCCTCGTCAACCGGCACGGCTCAAAACGCCTACAACCTCCGCGCCGAAAAATCCTACGCTACTCTCGATGAGCCGCACGTAATTAAAGTAACCGCCAGCTACGATCTTCCCTTCGGAAGAGGCAGGAAGTACGTCAGTAACGGACTTCTGAGCCACATCGTGGGTAACTGGAATTTAGCCACGTATGCATACGGGCAAAGCGGTTTTCCGTTAGGAGTTATCGACACCGCTTACGTCAACAACCTGTTCGGCGGCACGCCTCGTCCGGACGTCACTTCAGGCAGCTGGCTCTCGACGGTTGCCGGGAATTCGTATGATCCCAGCCAGGGCCCGTGGCTCGTTCGAACGCCTTTTGTGCGCCGGACGACTCCTGCCGTGGAACCCTTCGGCAACGCTCCCAGGTACAGCGGGAACGCGCGTTCGCCCCGCACCATTCGGCAGAACTTCTCCATAGCGCGGTCGTTCCATGTGAAGGAGAAGACCTCTTTCGATTTCCGGTTCGAGCTATTCGACGCATGGAACGATAAGACCTGGGCTCTCCCGAACTCTTTGGATCTCGCCAACACCCAATTTGGCGTCATCACCAGCGCCACAGGGAACCGGACCGGCCAGGCAAGCCTGCGATTCGTCTTCTGATACGAAACCGTGCGGATCGCAATCCGACATTCCTGATAACCAAGATGGAAATCGTCACCCCGCAACGAAAAGCACAACTACCTGCTTAAGGGACTAGTGCAGTGCGGCAAATGCGGCGCTCGCTTTGTGGGCGATTGTTGCCATGGTCGATTTTATTACCGATGTTCCGCTCGCTGTGGGCAATTACTTTCTGCTCACCGCCGTCCGCATCCGTCCAACAAACTTCGGCCACTCGGAAGTTACCAGCCGTCATTGGCGGTCGGACCGTTTACTATGTGCCCGGTGCGGATCGAAGTCTTAGCGTACGTAAATTTCCCTTTCTTGAGGCCCCGTACTTTTCCGCGGGCATCGCCTTCATCACCGCAATCGGGCGGTCTTTTATGCGTCCCGGTTCCTCGCATTATTCTTTGCTCCTCGCCGGGATTTTGTGACACACTGGCGGCGTGGTCACCGTGAGCGGCGAGAATGTTGGTAACAATCGCGCCGCACCAGTAGATCCACCGGAGGGTGACGAAGAACTCCGCGCCCTGATGGCCGAATATCAGGGTGGATCGCTGGATGCATTCCAGGCGATCTACGCTCGTCTGGCGCCGGGGGTACGGCGCTATGTCCAACATCTCTTACGAGGCGAAGATGCTTCGGACGACTTGCTTCAGGAGACGTTTCTCCAGATGCATCGATCGCGGGCAGCCTACAATTCCGCATATTCCGTCCGGCCCTGGGTATTCGGCCTCGCGCGGAATGTCTTCCTGATGAACCGGCGCGCGGCGCGGCGCTGGACCAAGGTACACGATGTCCGAACCGAACTGCCGGACTTACCGGTTCCTCCCGAGGTTGAGAAGCTGGGCTCGGCGGAGGAAGTCCGCCGCGGTCTCGCGGGCCTGGCCGCGGATCGGGCAGAGGCGCTTCTCCTGCACCATGAGTGGGGTTTCACGTTTGACGAGATCGCAGGCATGCTCGGCGTGAGCGCCGCTAATGCACGAGCCCGCGCCAGCCGCGGCATGGCCGACCTTCGCTCCGCACTCACCAACCGGCGGAGTACCCGCATATGACCCGCGATTCATCGCAACCACTCGCGCCGCAACCGCCGGAGGATCTGCTTCGGGAGGTTTCCCGGGACCTCGCGCCGGTAAAGCCCCCGCCGCTGCCATTGCGGTTAGCGCTTCGCGTAGTGCCTCTGGCTCTGTTGGCTTCTCTCGCCGTTCTGGCGCTGATCGGACTACGCAGGGACGCGGCTGTACTCGGCCCGCTCATTACATGGGGCGTATCGATCGCCCAGGTGGGGTTGGCCGTCCTGCTCGTATGGATCGCCGCCCGCGAGAGCACGCCCAGCCGTAGATTGCCCGCTAACCTCGTCTGGTTCTCCATTACCGCGAGTTGCCTGATCGTTGTCGCCGTCACGCTGTGGACCTTTGTGGAGAGTCCGCCTCCCGTACCATCGGGTCACCCCGCCTGGATCGCCGGAATTGTCTGCGGTGGAGGCGCGACGGTTGCCGGGGTGCTGCTGGTCACCGCGCTCACTTGGTTTTTCCGCCATTCGTTGGCGGCCCACCCGGCGCTCGCTGGTTCTCTCTACGGAGCCGGCGCAGGAATCGCAGTGAACGCCGGATGGCGGCTGGCATGCCCGATCTCAACCCCGTGGCATTCGCTCGGTGCGCACGGTGCGGGTATTGCTGTTACGGCGCTTCTGGGAGCAATGGCCGCACGCCTCATCGCGAATCGCGCCACACGTCAATAACGGCAAAAACTTACTTGACACACCCATTTTTTAGACGTAACCTTGTTTTCATGGACACGCCAAAGAGCTTGATAGACGCGGTAACGTTCTTCGATAATCCGGACAACGCACTGCGGTACATGGTCTCTAAGCGTTGGCCAACTGGCGTTACTTGCCCGTACTGTGAGGCTTCTAACCCGATGTTTCTCGCTACCCGTAGAATTTGGAAGTGCCGTAGCTGCCGGAAGCAATTCTCTGTGAAGGTTGGAACTATTTTTGAAGACTCCCCATTGCCTTTGGGTAAGTGGCTCACGGCTTCGTGGCTGATAGCTAACGGCAAGAATGGTGTGTCTAGCTATGAGATCGCGCGTGACTTGAAAGTCACCCAGAAGTCTGCTTGGTTCATGCTCCATCGCATTCGCGAAGCCATGCAGGATGAAAAGACTGGCGGGCTGCTCGGCGGTCAAGTAGAAGTTGACGAAACATTCAGCGGCGGAAAACCACGCAACATGCACTCCGACGAGCGGGTCGTCAAGATTACCGGAACTGGTGGAAAGGTAAGGCGATTGTCGCGGCGGTTCTGCACACTAGGGAAGTAAGCGTCAGGCGCGGGGCAAGAGGCGTTCTCCAGCTCCCTCGTGATCGGTCGCGAGACGTTCTGATTCCACCCTTATTTTCGGCGTAGCCTTTTGCGGTTTTGCTTTCAACAAAACATCCATCAGCCGGTCGAAGTTCTTGAACTCTGACCGACCTGGTTTCGATATCGGCAGTTTCGTTCGTTGTCTCATCCTCCCTCCAGTTCTACCGTTGTCATTGAGCGTCAATTACTTACGATTTGAGGGCGTGTAGGTTTCCGGTATCAAGATACGCCGCTCCTTTGGAACCTGCAAATCAAAAGCGTGCTCCTGATGTTCGATGGTTGAATTTGGTGCTGGCATAGCAACAGCCATTCCCCAAGGCGGATTTTCCATTTCTGCGAACCAACCGCCCGAGCCGATCTGGAAGAACAACCAATAAGCCCTTTCATGGGCGCAATTAAAACATACAAGATAGGCCATTCCAAAGATACGGTCTCCATATTGAACGTGAGATACCATCCCATCTCCAACAATGACGTCCTGCGGACCTTGAGTTGCCCGCCTAAAGACGAAATCCGTCTCGGTCTTTGAAGGGATCTGTAGAGGCTGCATGACATCGGGAAGACTCCGAAGGTAGACTGGCCGATTGATATCCCAGAGACCAAAAAAGTATTTCGGCTGGCTTGCTGACTCATCCGACTCGTTCACGAGATAAAACTGTAGCTTCTCCTTACCTACAAATATCATGCGAAGATCAGACTCAGCATTCCCTGTTTTTGGCTGACGCAGAACCGCTAAGCCATTAGGCTCAGCCGGAAACCTCGCGCTCACTGTGCTTGTGGGCCGGTATTTTTTATTTGGCTCTATCGAGCGCGCGGGGGCGACAGAAGGACCCGGAGCATGCATCACATCCGGCTTGGGTTGTGGTAGACGTTTGATAACCGCATCTGCGTAATCGGCAGGCGTGATTGCCTTCCTAATTTCCGCTACGACCGTTTTTGCAAGATCTGGGTTATTCGGCGCTACTCGCATATGTACCCTCGATGATCCAGCTGCGAGTGTGATAACCAGCACACTTGCTGTACCCCATCGTTTAAAGGATTCCTGTCTCCGATACGGACGTCCGGTAATAATCTCCGCATCAAAATGATTTGCGAACCAAGCTGGCTTCCATCCTCGCATCACCATAACTAACGATCCGAAGATGAACAAATATGGAAAGAAGGTTCCGCCGACCAGAAAGGCAAGTCCTAAGGACACTCCTTGCGCTCCCCAGCCAATCCACAATGATCGATTAGTCTCTGCTTGTAAGGGAGGGTCTTGACGTGGGTCTTCCAATCCGCAATCCTACCACGGTTGGGTGCGTCATGTAAGTTTTTGCCTCAATAAGGTTTACTCGTAACGGAGCGCTGTTGCCGGATCCATCCTGGTAACGGCGGCAGCCGGAAGTACGCAAGCCAGAAACGCCGTGGATGCGAGAACCGCGGCCACGATGACGAGGATCAGTGGATCCATCGCCTGAACGCCGAAAAGCATGCTGCGCACCAGCCATCCGCAACCGGCGGAAGCCAACAGGCCCACCGCAAGCCCGATAAATGCCGGCCGCAAGCCGCGCCACGCCATCAGCGCAATCAGTTCGCCGCCTCTTGCGCCCAGCGCCAGCCGTATACCAAGCTCTGCCCGCCTCGCTGCCACATTGTACGAAACCACGCCGTAAATCCCGATCAGGGCAAGCAAAAGGGCGCCTGCTCCGAAAGCCGTAGAAAGCCGCATCTCAAATCGCCGCGTCGCCGCTGCTTCGTCGACTAATTCCGCCATCGTCACAAAAGGCCCCACCGGCAACTGCGAGTCTATCGACCATATTGCCTGCCTGATTGCCTGCATGAACTGAGTGGGATTCGCTTCCGTTCGCACTACCAGGCTTCCATAGCCCGGGCCTCGCAACGAGTACGGCACATATGCGATCAACGTCGGAGTCTGGTCCAACCGGCCATTGTGGACGTCCTTCACCACGCCGATCACCTCCACCTGCCCGACGCCCGACCCTGTCTTGAACTTTTTACCGAGCGGATTTTCGCGGGGCCAGACCTTGGCAGCGAAACGCGCCGACACCACGGCAACGTGACGGGTCATATCACCAGCTTCAATCGCTCTGCCCTGCAGCAATGGAATGCCCAACGCTCCAAAGTAGTCCGGGCTGATAAAGCGCACATTGATGAGGATAGATTCCCTGGTCCCGGCGGCAAACCAATCGGCTTCGGAGCCCTCCAACTGTATTCCGTTCACATGAGTCTCGCCCTTCAGCGGCAGCCCCACAATCATGGCGGCCGCCCTCACGCCTGGAATAGCTCTCACATTCGCCAACGCCTGGTCAAAAAATCTGTTTCGCTCTGGAACCGTTCTATATTCGGTGTCAGGCAGGCTGAGGGTTATCGAAAACGCCTGTTCCTCCGTAAAGCCCTTCTCAACATGCAGCAGATGAAACACGCTGGAAATTAGCAATCCCGCGACAAATAACAATACCGTGCTTACCGCGATTTCAAACCCGATCAGCATTTCCCGGAGCCGCAACGACTGCTTGTTTGGGCTCGACGTGTGGGCGCCGCTCTTCAACGCATCCTGCGGATCGGATCGAACAATTCGGACCGCCGGAATGAGGCCAACCACTGCAGACGATGCAATCGTGATGAACAATGCAAACAGCAGCACTCGCCCATCGAGCCCCACCTCGTCCAGTCGTGGAAGGCGCCCGCCGGCGTTCGCCACAAATAACCGGATCGCAAGCGCAGACAGACCCACACCCAGCACGCCGCCGCAAAGAGACAGCACCGCTATCTCCGTTAGCACTTGCTGGACTAACCGCATCCGTCCTGCTCCTAATGCGGTTCGAATAGAGAACTCCCTTGTCCTGACACTTGCCCGTGCCAGCGTCAGATTAGCCAGGTTCGCGCAGACAATCAGCAGCAGTGCCAGTACGGCGGCCAACAGCACTATCAAGCTCGTCCGAACCGGCCCGGAAATCAGATCCTGTAACGGCCGGACTATGGGCCTGGGGACGCTGTCGACATGGTAAGCAGTAACAAACTGTTTCGTAAGCCCGCTCAATTCCGCGAGCGCTTGCTCTGGAGCGATGCCGGATTTCAGGCGGCCGATACAGATGTAGTCGTAATCTCCATCCCATCCCTCGATCGTTTTCTGCAACGGGCGGATGATTTCCGTTTGTTTCCCCAGTCCCGCCAATTGACCAAGATCGTTTCCTTTGGGGAAGGTGAAACTCGGCGGAAGAATCCCGATCACCGTCGTGGGCACTCCATCCAGCGAGATGCTTCCACCTAACGCGCCTGGGGCCGAACCGAATTGGCGGCGCCACAGCGAATCCGCAATGACGGCCACCTGATTCTTTCCAGGTTGGTCCTCGCCGGGACTGAACCCGCGGCCCCGCGCCATGTCTAGACCCAACACCTGAAACAGATCCGCGGATGCCTCGATTCCGTCTACCTGAAACGGTTCTCCAACTCCCGCCAAAGTCGGCCGGTCGGACCGCAGGGCCGCGATGGACTGGAAGGTAATCGTGTGATCGCGCCAATAAAAGAAGTGTTGAATGTTTACCGGTACAGCCGGATAGATGTGGGCCATGGCTGGAACCACCTCTTGTATGTATTGGAGGCGGCCTGCCTCTGGATACGCCAGCGGCTTTAGGAGTACCCCATCTACCAGCGAGAAAATGGCCGTAGCGGCTCCAATCCCCAGCGCCAGCGACAAGACGGCAACCGACGTAAACAGGGGCGTGCGCGGCAGGGTCCGGCAGGCATACCGCAGATCTTGCTGGAACCGTTCCGCGCCGGGAAGAAACCACTCTCCTCGTACCTGGTCCTTAATTCGCATCGTAGAACCCAGATCGCGCTTGGCGGCGAACCAGGCCTCTTCTCCCGAAGCGCCTTCTTCACGTGCGTCATCGGATGCCATTGCCAGGTGAGAGTGAAGCTCTTCGTCCAAAATCTGTTCGCGCTCCCGGCGTACCCAGGGAAGCATCAAGATCAACCGGCGCAGCCACAACATGGTTTACCCCTCCTGTTTCGATGAGTCAGGCGGTTTGAGCACTCTTCCAACTGCCGTAACAAAGTCGTCCCAGCTCGACATGGTCGTCGAAAGTTTGCGCCGCCCGGCGGCCGTAAGAGTGTAAAAGCGCGCCCTGCGGCCGGTGTCCGAAATTTCCCATTTCGCTTTTACCAGTTTCTGCAGTTCCAAACGCTGCAAAGCCGGATACAGGGAGCCGGCCTCAATCAGCAGTGCTTCGTGTGAGATCTGCCGGATGGACTGAGCGATTCCATACCCGTGCCGCTTGCCGAACAGCAGGGTGCGCAAAATCAGCATCTCCAGCGTTCCCTGCAGGAAGTCCATCCGATCCGATTTTGCCTCCGGCGTTTTCTCTTTCATAGATAGCGCGTCTATATATAGATTAGAATACTATACCGGCAGGCACGCGCGGCACGCGAGCTGCAATCCTTCGACCAGGCTGTTTCGCTATTGATCCGCCGCCGTCACATTCAGATTTGCCGGAGCGCTATCCACTTCTCCCACCTGCACCACAACGGGCTGCGCGCCAAGCGGGCAATCTGCAGGAACGGCGAAGTTAATCTGAGTGACGCCAACGAGTCCAGGTGGAATTCCGGCAAACAGAACCGTTGCCTGCACCCCGCCAACCGTCACCGTCAAGGGCTGCCGTGGCTCCGGCAATCCGCCAACCCCAATGCCCGAGGCAGGAGTCGCGCCCGTGGCCAACGACGGTGTGACATCGCCCTCTCCCGTAATGAACGCCAGCACAACCTGACCTCTCTTTCCCGTCGCGAAGGGAACCAGAGCGCCGCCCTGCCCGGCAAAAATCCCGGGCGCCGCAGCCGAAACGGGAAACGAATAAGACGCCACTTGCCCGTTATTATTTACGCCTAGCGTCGCCGTTCCCAACCCGGTTTCATAGGGAACCTGGACGTTGAGCTGTCCAGGCGAGATGTAGTACAACGGAGCGGCAATGCCGTTGACCGTGACGGAAACCCCCTTGACCGTCAGCGGCAGCGGAAGCTGACTGGTTTGCTGCGTTATCGGCGAAAGTCCC
This sequence comes from Bryobacteraceae bacterium, assembly GCA_963770345.1. Classification (GTDB taxonomy): domain Bacteria; phylum Acidobacteriota; class Terriglobia; order Bryobacterales; family Bryobacteraceae; genus CAVYPH01. Next base: position 899,014 of record CAVYPH010000007.1, read on the forward strand.
GCCCCAAATACGCTCATCACCATGCCCGGCACAAAAGCCTGACCGAACGAAGCGGCGTTCGCCACTCCCTTGATGGCCGTAGCGGACGACGCGCCCACCACCAACGTCACCGGAACATTGATGAATTGCGGAATCGTGTTCACCGATTGAATAGTGAGCACCGCGGAGTAGACGCCATGCGAAAGACCTGCGGCCGAAGCCCGGACCTCCAACTGACTCGATCCGGTGCCGGAAAGGGCGGAGACGGTCAACCACTTCGTTGTACGGTTGGCCGGGAAAATCGAGACCGTCCATTGCGGAGTGCCGGCCGCAAAATTCAAAGCCATCGTCGCCGTCCCGCCCTCCGGAATGCTGATTGCCTCAGGCGAGACCGAGAACGCCGTCGTCGTGGCCGCCGCGTCGGCGAACGTCGCGGACACGGTTGCGTTCACCGTGCCGCCGATTTCGCTGATACCGGTAATCTGGTAAGTCCTGGTTCTCGACGAGCCAACGTTGCTCCGGCAGATGGTCGCCTGCAACCTTCCAAACGGCGCCAGCCGCGTGGTTCCGAAAAGCTGCGGAATAGTGTCGCTAAGATCGTCCACCCCCGAAAGAAATTTGGTGAGTTCCACCAGATACCCGCCTTGTTCCTGAAGTATCAATTGGTGCGACCAGAGGCACGCCGAATCGCCCTGCCCGTTCTGCTGCACATTCAAGGGCGTACTGTCGAGGGTGATTGTGGGCGCCAGAACGGGAGCCGGAGAGGCCAGGAAGCTGACGGTCATCTGCGTCGTCCACGTCTGGCCGCTGGCGTCTCTGCCGGTAAAGCGAAAGACGCGATCTAACGGAGGTACCACCGTTCCCACCAGCGAATCTGAAATCTTTCCATTCGCCGGGATATCCGTGTTCGTAAAGAAAGTCAGATTCTGAGTGACGCCGTTAACCGTAAATCCCGTCAGAGTAGTGGCCGTACCGGCCTTCTCCGTTAACGTCACGCTGTAGGGCCAACCGGTTCCACTTTGATACACCGGATTGGGCGTGATCGATGGAACGACCAGCGAGCCGGACGCTGGAACATTGAGAGTAACCGGCGTCGATCCGGCGGAGCTTTCGAAAACACCGTCGCCGCTATAGAGCGCGGTCACCGTCCCGTTTCCGGCCGCGATCAGCATCGCGCTGACCGGAACGGGCGCTGTTCCGCCGGTCGAATCCACCTGGACTACTCCAAGAGAAACATCGTTCGCCAGGAACGTGACGGTACCGGTCGGCGTACCCTTGCCGCTAGCGGCGGTGACCGTGGCAGCCAACTGCACGGTATCGGTGAGGCCGAAGGTATTGGGGCTCGCGGTAATCGTCGTCGTGCTCGAAGTGCCGGTAGTCCACTCGGTCACCATGCGATACGCATCCACCGAACCCAATCCGGTCGCAAGATCGTACCCTGGACCCGTGCTGAAACCCAGAAAACCGTTCACGCAATCGGCGGTCCCTTGCGCGCAAGCGACAATATTGTCGCCCGTCACAATGTCGTGAAAGATGTCGGGCGTCGACTGCGCCAGACGATAGAGCGTTGGATTGATGTTGCCTAGACCCGGCTGCGCTTGAGAACCATTCGAAGTCAGATACTGGTTCAGCAGCGCAACCATTCCAGCGAACACCGGAGTTCCCACCGAGGTCCCACCGAAAATATGCGAAACGCCGGCGCTGGTCACCTCGTAGCCGTCGTGGTCCGCGGAAGCCGAGAATGCTACGTCGGGCACATCGCGGGCTTTGTCGTCCGGAACACCTGGACCAGTCTGCCAGATGGGCTTGGGGTACAAAACACTGGCGCCGCCGCCCGTAGCGTGCAAGCCGTTCCGCAGGACCGAATCGTTCCAAGCCTTCTCCGGGATGTAGGAAAGAGCGGAACCGCCGTTCGCAGTGTTGGCGGCTGCCCAGTATGCGCCGTTTGTCTCGTTGAACTCCGTGCCGCCCACCGCCGTGATCTCAGGGATACTCGCCGGAAAGCTGACCGTCTGTCCTTTAGCTGCCTGCGGCGTGGGCGTGTCCCGGTCGCAAGTCGCGGCGCCGGAATCGCCCGAAGAAACAAGCCATGTGATCCCCTGCGCGCTGGCCTGCTGCGCGATGGACCTCAACACCGTCGAGGCCGCCGGCTCACAATCGCCGTAACTGAAGGTCATGACCGGTGCAAGATTCTGGTCCACTGCATATTGGGCGGAAGTGCTCACGCTTCTGGAATACACGTAAATGATCGTCGCCTTGCGGGCCACCGCGCCCGCCCACTCGATGTCAAGGTCGGCCTCCGGCAGGTCCACGGAACGTATTCCAGGACTTGGACCAAACAGGACCAACCGTGGATCGTTGGCCGGCAAATTGAATCGTCTGCGGAACGTTTGAATGTCCGCGAGACTGATAGCCGTTTGCCCGATCACCACCAGGTTTTGCCCGGAACCGTCGAATCCCGCCGCGTAGAGCGGAGCAATGTTATAAATCGTCGCTACATCGTCGGGCGCCAGGTAGTGCGAGCCGCCGCTATTGAAGTCCGGCGTAGCTATGGCTTCAATGTTCATCGGCTGGAGTCCGAAGTCGTCCAGGCCGTCGAACCCATTTACCACGCCTTCCAGAGCAGCCGGAACAGAGGGCTCCGCCGCATTTGCAAAGTGCGCTACCCCGTTCCGCCGGTAGCGGTGGATCTCCGTGTGGAATGCTCTCTGTGCCTGCGCTGCCTTGCCGCTGAAACTGATCCAATGCCGGCCTCGCGCCACATGGTTCACCTGCAGTCCGTAAGATTCCAACCACGAGACCACCTTCGCGATATCGTTGGCCGTCAGCCCGAATCGATCGGCGAACTGTTCGGGAGTGAGCCAGCGGTGATAGTCCGGCGAGGAATGGTTTTGCTGTTCAGCCAGGAAAGTCTCGAGCGGCGCAGCCGGTTTCAGCAGCACCGTTGCGTAGCTGATTTCCATCGAGGGATCCACCGGCCCCTCGTCGTTCTGCGATTGAGCTTTGGGGTGAACATGCCCCTTCAGGACCACCGTTCGACGCAGATCAACCGGTGCCGTGATTCGATCTTGAGCTGCTAATAGCGTAGCCAGCAGCAATAGCGTGACAGCGCACGCGCGGAAAACTACCACAATTCTCCAATCCGGTGAAGCTTCACCAGATTAGTCGATCCCGAACGTCCAATCGGCTGGCCAGCCACGAACACAACACTATCACCCTCCTTGAGCCACCCACCCTCCAGCAGTATCCGGTCCATGATCTTGATCATCTCATCGGTCTCGGTCGGATCGGGCGACAACACCGGGCGGATTCCATAGATCAATGAGAGCTGCCGTGCTACCGCTGGGCTCGCCGTAAACGCAAAAATCGGCACGGGCGGCCGGTACCGCGACACCAGCCTCGCACTCGCGCCACTCGACGTGAAGACGATAATCGCTTTCGCCCCTTGCATCTTCGCCGCCCGATACGCCATGTCCGCGGCGATCTCCGTATAGGTCGGTGCTCTCTGCGACGGCGGCTCGGTATAGCCGCGCCCCCGAATCGACAGCTCCGCCTCGGCCGCAATGCGCGACATCATCCGAGCCGCTTCCACCGGATACTTGCCGCTCGACGTCTCAGCCGACAACATCACCGCATCCGTGCCGTCATAGATCGCATTGGCAATATCGCTCACTTCGGCCCGCGTCGGATAAGGATGGTCGATCATCGTCTCCAGCATCTGTGTGGCAGTGATCACAAATTTTCCATAGTTCCGCGCCCGCTCGATAATCGACTTCTGAATGAAAGGCACTTTCTCCAACGCCATTTCCACGCCTAAATCGCCGCGCGCCACCATAACTCCGTCCGATTCCACCAGAATCTCGTTCAGATTTTCCCAGCCCTCGGGCTTCTCGATTTTCGCGATCACTGGAACGTGCGAGTCCGACTCTTCGAGGAACAGCCGCAAACGCAGCACGTCTTCCCGCCGGCGCACAAACGAAATCGCCACGAAATCGATCCCCAACTCCAGCCCGAAGCGCAGATCCTCGCGGTCTTTCTTCGTCAGCGACGGCGTACTCACCTCGACGCCAGGAAGATTGATACCCTTGCGGTCGCTGATCGGTCCCCCGGAAACTACTTCGCATATGGCATCGGTGAGGGTCTTGTCTACTACGCGCAATTCCACGCTGCCGTCCGCCAAAAGCACGCAGTTCCCCGGCTTCACGTCTTTTACGAAATCCTTATAGCTCGTCGACGCGCGCTGCGCAGTGCCGACCACTTGCTCGGTTGTGATGGAGAATCGCGATTTCGTTTCCAAAACGCAGCAGCCATTCTCAAAGGTTCCCAGCCGGATCTTCGGCCCCTGGAGATCCATCAGGACGCCCGCATGAATTCCCATCTCCTCCGCCACGCACCGGACATTGTTCATCCGCCGCGCATGATCATCCTGAGCGCCGTGCGACGCGTTCAACCGGAACACATCGACTCCAGCCAGCAGCAATTGACGGACTGCCTCGGGAGTGTCGGTGGCCGGACCGAGCGTAGCGAGTATTTTCGTCGTGCGCATGTCTTGGAAACTCCTACGGGAGCATCACGAGGCTCACAGACTTCAATTTTAACCTTGCCGCCGCTGCGCCATTTTCTGAAAGGCTGTGCTCAAGATTATCGTCGTCGATCTTTAGAAAGCCTGTTTACGCCGCGGGCCGCGGCTCCACTGTTTCGCTGCGCTTCGGAATTCGCTGGATGGCCTTGCCGACGTGCCGACGGGCCAGGTCGAGCTCGTAAGCGCTCTGAAGGTTCATCCAGAAATCGGCGGACATGCCAAAGTACCGGCTGAGACGCAGGGCTGTGTCTGCCGTTACATTCCCTCAAGCTCGTCGGCGAGGATCTCTCCAGGGTGTATGGGCGGGCGTGGCATGGTCTTCTCCTTTCTGCTTTAGTGATAGTCAACGATTTCAACCCTCGATGGGCCGGGCTCATCCTTGGGCCACTTATCGGACATTCTTCATCCGCCCACGCGTTCAGCCCGAACGCATCGACGCCACCCAACAGCAATTGACGGGAGCATCACGAGGCTCGCAGACTTCAATTCGAACCTTGCCGGCGCTGCGCCATAATGGTGGATCAACGCCAAATGTCCCTCCTCCACACCATCATTCTCGCTATCGTTCAGGGACTCACCGAGTTCCTCCCTATCAGCAGCTCCGCACATCTCGCCCTGGCGCCCTGGTTGCTCCGATGGCCCGATCCCGGTCTCTCCTTCGACATCGCCCTCCACTTCGGAACCCTGATCGCAATTCTTCTCTATTTCTGGCGCGATTGGGTTCAGGTCATCGGTCAGGCGTTCGGCGTCAACGTTGGCACCGACGACCAGCTCAAGCGAAATCCCTCGCTGCTCTGGATGCTGGCGGTCGCTGCTCTCCCCATCGGAGCGTTTGGCCTGGCGTTCAATAAACAAGCCGAGACCACATGGCGCAGTCCCTACGTCATCGGCGTCATGATGATTGTTGTCGCCGCGTTCATGTGGCTCGCTGAGAATGCCGGCCGCAGAACTCGTGACATGAGCCAAATCACCTTCTTCGATTCCATCGTCATCGGGTTTTGCCAGGCGCTCGCCATCGTGCCCGGTACGTCCCGCAGCGGCGTTACCATCGCCGCCGGACTGTTCCGAAACCTCGACCGCGAAACCGCCGCCCGCTTCTCGTTTCTGCTCGCCACGCCTACGATCGCCGCCGCCGCTGCCAAGGCTTTCCTCGATCTGCACAAAGCCGGTGGCCTTCCGCACGACGTCCGCGCCCAATTTTTCATCGGAATGACCATCAGCGCAGTCGTCGGTTGCGGCATGATCGCGTTCCTGCTCAACTTCCTCCGCCGCCACAGCCTGAACTTCTTCATTTACTACCGCGTCATTTTTGGCATAATGGTAATCGCTCTGGCTTATTTCTTTCCGCCGCAAGCGGGATGAAAGTTTTGGGACCTACTCGACACTCACGGCTCAACGAGGGCCTGGCGGTTGTGTATCTGCTGCTTGGTCTTTGTTATGTTCTCTGTTTAGTCTCCTATCATCAACAAGATCCGTCGCTGAACACGGCCACGTCCGTAGTCCGCCCGCTAAACCTCATCGGCCGCGTCGGCGCGGACGTTGCCGACTTCAGCCTGCAGTCGTTCGGGCTCGCGGCCTTCGCCATTCCCGTCCTCCTCGTCATGCTCTCCTGGAAGTGGCTCCGTTCCGAGCCCATCGATTCGCAATTCATCAAAGTCGTGGGTGCTGTCACCCTGATAACCGCCGTCTGCACCCTCTTCTCGCTTGGACCGCCCTGGCATCCGTTCGCAGGCACCATCGCTCCCGGCGGACTGATCGGAGTACTTCTGGCCGACTACCTGACGTCGGAACTCAACCCCACTGGCGCAATTATCGCCACAGCCGCTGTCGGCATACTTTCGCTGTATCTCGTGTCTACGTTCTCCCTCGGCATGCTCGCCCGTTTGTCCGCCGGACCCATCGCCCGCTGGCGGGTATGGCGGGAACGACGCCGTCTACAGAAGATTGAGCGTGCGGAAGCCAAAGCCCGGCTGAAAGAAGAGAGAAAGTTCGAAGCCCAACGCATCGCCGCCGAGAAGGCTGCCCAGAGGACCGCGCAGAACACCGCCGCCAAAGCCCCGGAACCCTTCGTTCAACCGCAGGCTGAAATCGTTCCGCGCACGCGTCGCTCAGCTACCATTTCCCCGACTCCGGAACCCGAACCAGTACATCCGACCCCGAGTCCCGAACCACCCCCGCCTATCGAAGACATTCCGATTCGCACACTGGAGGACCTGGACCGCCGCTCCCCCAGTTCTGACGACGCGCCGCCATTCGACGTCGCCACCACAGTTGAAAGCGAGCCGGCGTCCAAGCCCGTTGAGCGCAAGCCCCCTCCGAAGAAGGCGCGTTCGCCCTTCCGGATTCCCTCTACAGCTCTGTTAAATGAGCCTCCCGGCCGCGCCTCCTACGATAGCCAGGAGCTCAAGGATATCGCCGTCCGCATAAAAGCCAAACTCGAGGAATTCAATGTTCTCGGATCCGTCGTACAAATCAATCCCGGTCCCGTCGTCACCACCTTCGAATTCAAGCCCGAAGCCGGTATCAAATACAGCCGCATCACGGCGCTCACGGAAGACCTCTGCCTCGGTCTCCAGGCCGAATCCGTCCTCATCGAGCGCATCCCCGGTAAGCCCACCGTCGGCATTGAAGTACCGAATACCAACCGCGAAGTAATCAGCCTTCGCGAAGTGCTGGAGTCGGAGGAATTTCACAAATCGGCATCGCCGCTCACGCTCTCCCTCGGCAAGGACGTAAACGGCCGCATCAAAGTCGCCGCGCTCGATTCCATGCCTCACCTCCTGATCGCCGGCTCCACAGGTTCGGGCAAGAGCGTCATGCTCAACACGCTCATCATGTCGGTGCTGTATAAATCGACGCCCGACGATGTCCGCATGATCATGATCGATCCGAAGCGCGTCGAACTGGGCATCTACGAAGGCGTGCCGCATCTCCTCACGCCCGTGATCACCGAGGCTAGGAAGGCGACCAACGCGCTCAAGAACGCAGTCTTCGAAATGGAGCGCCGCCTCAAACTGCTCGCCGCTCAGGGCGTCCGTAACATCGATCAATACAACAAAAAGATTCGCCTGTTGCAGCGCGCGCCCCGCACCCTTTTCGATGCCGATGAGATCGAAGCCGAAGAATTGCAGCCGCTGCCGTACATCCTGATCATCATCGATGAACTCGCCGACCTCATGATGCTCGAGCGCGCAAACGTCGAAGAGGCCGTTACCCGGCTCGCTCAAATGGCCCGCGCCGTGGGCATGCACCTCGTGCTGGCTACCCAGCGCCCCAGCGTCGACGTCATCACCGGTCTCATCAAGGCGAACTTCCCGGCCCGTATCAGTTTCCGCGTCGCCACGCGCGTCGATTCCCGCACGATCCTCGACGTCATGGGATCGGAACACCTGCTCGGTAAGGGCGACATGTTGCTGCTGCCGCCCGGATCGTCGCGGCTTGTGCGCGTCCATGGAGCTTATATTTCGGAGACCGAAATCAACGCCGTGGTCGACTTCTGGAAAGAGCAGGCGCAACCCGAATACGATAAGACCTTCCTGCTCGCGCCCCCCACCGAAGAGGACGATCCGGATGCAGAAGCCGAAGTCTTCGACGGCGACGAAGATCCTATGTATCAGGATGCGGTTCGCTGCGTCGTCGAGATGGGAAAGGCGTCCACCTCTACACTCCAACGCCGTTTACGTCTCGGCTACGGACGCGCCGCGCGCATCCTCGACATGATGCAACGCGAAGGCATCATCGGCCCCCCCGATGGAAGCCGTCCCCGTGAAGTGCTCAAACGCCCCGATTGGCTTGAAGAAGTCGAACAACAATTGCGGTAGGAGATAGCGTGTATCGTGTATAGATGAACAGCGATCTCATCGCCCTCGATACCAACGCCATGCCCTGGGAGGAGCGGCCCAACGAAAAGATCGGCCGCTCACTCTACCGCAAGAACCTGTTCGAAGATCCGGACACCGGCATGGAAGTCCGGCTTGTCCGCTACCCCGCCGGCGTGGTCAATCCCTGGCATACGCACCCCTGCGCCCACGGAATGTACGTGCTGGAGGGAACGCTAGTCACGCACGAGGGACAGTACGGCCCCGGAAGCTTCGTCTGGTTTCCTGAAGGAGCGCCCATGCAGCACGGAGCCACTGCGGAACACGATGTCACCGTCGTGTTCATTACGAACAAGCGCTTCGAAATTCACTACAAACCTTGAACCGCTAAGCGCACTGCCGCGTCTAACCGGCATGGATAGATTTGCTATTTGGGCTCAAGTGGAAGCGAAACCTGGCAAAGAAAGCGAAGTTGAAGCTTTCTTGAAATCGGCGCAGCCCCTGGCGGTAGGTGAGCCGGGCACCACCACTTGGTACGCGGTAAAGATCGGACCATCGACATTCGGGATCTATGACACCTTTCCCGACGAGGAATCCCGGACCGCGCACATCAACGGCGCGATCGCCAAGGCCCTGTTCGCTAAAACGGACGAGCTGTTTTCCAAGGCGCCCAGAATCAATTTGCTCACCATTCTTGCTTCGAAGCCCGCGGGTAATTGACGGGTTCTCGCTTGGAAAGCCGCCAAGCCTGGTACACGCCATGCACCATGAAAAACTGCAAACCCTCGGCCCAATTCTCATCGCGAATGATGTGCGCCACAAACAGCGTATGGCTGCCGAGGTTGCGCGCGGCTTCAATTTGCATTTCCCGCACTCGTAGTGCGAAACCAGGTACCGGGATTCCAAGCGCCGGCGACGGCTTCGTAGGAAACGGAAGTTGATTCCAATCCACGGACTCCCGCCTATGATTCTTGCCGAGTTGGTGTGCCACCGGCGCCTGTTCCACCGGAATGCTGCTCAGCGCAACCCGTCCCGAGCGTTCCACAAAAGCCGACGCCGGCCGCGAGCTGTTGAGGGCAAATGCGAAGTAGCCGTTCCCGATCGAGCCCATCAGATTCATTGGAAACATATTGCCGGCGTTTCCATCCGCAACGCTCACCAGCACCACCGGGCGCGGGCAAGTAAAGAACACGCTCATCGACCGCGAGCCAAGCGACGACATCCGAACGTCGGAGGTCTTGTTGGCCCTCCACCGCAAGTACTCACGATGGAGATAACGCGCCCACCGGCGGGTCTTAGGCAAACAGTAGTTTTCGCACGCTCGAATTTCGAACAGATATAGTTCCGTGCCACTGGCGTGGACGATCGCCCGGAATCGGAGCCCGGCTTCGGCCAGCAATCGCTCTGCTCCCTCGCGTTGGTGGAATTTGAGCGACAACCTCGCTCCCGCCGTGATTTCCGGCTTCCAGCCGCCGTCGAATCCAATGCCCACGACTGTAGGTGCGGCACAAGCTATCAAGTGACTGTGAGTAACATCGCGAGGATCGCCCAGTCCGTGTAGCCAAACGCGAACCTCAGACTGTGGATCGCGCATTCCGACCGTACACTGCTGGGGCAAATCCGGGTCGCCGAGAACGGCGCGCTTCACAGCCGAGCGGGCTTGCTGCGCCAGACGGATCATGCGCTGTCCGTCGTGTCCCGGCGCTCGAATTCCAAGAGAACGAAGTCCGCCATGCCCCTTAAAACGGGCACGCTGGCGATATGACGATCCACTCCCGACAGCACATTCGTAACGCGCGGAAATCGGCGCGCCCAACGTTCCATATAGGAAGGCGGAACCGCGATCCCGAGCCCCTTCCATCTTCGCAGCCTGAACTCCGGCGCGAACTGGCGTGTAATCTCCGAGACCGAAGGATACTGAACCTTGACTGCGCCCCCTTCGGAGTTGCCTCGTAAGCGAAGCAGCGCCCTCCTTGGGTTTCCATGCGCCAGGAACCACGCTATTTCCCAGGGGACGAAGCGCCCGATCATACACGCAAGAACGGGTGCCCCCGGTTTAAGGAGGCGGGCAAGATTCCGCGCGGCCGCCGGCAGGTCATCCACACAGTTCAAGCCCGAGAAGTTGGAGAAGGCTCCGTCAAAAGGACCTTCACCTTTGAGCGCGTCGATATTCTCCGTAGGCAGCACGCGCCAGTCGATGAGGTTCGTTGCGCCAGCCTGCTGACGGGCAAGTTCAATCATGCGCGGAGCGATGTCGCAGGCTAAGACTTGTATTCCTCGACCGGCAAGGTGAACCGCATCGATGCCTGTGCCGCAGTTCAATTCGAGGATTCGCTGGCCTGGACGGAAAAGGTGGTCCAGGTCGCGCCAAACGGCGTGCCGCAGGGTCTGGCCGATCAGCGTACCGCTGAAATCGTCTTCGTAAGCGTTAGCGGCAGTGTCCCAGTAGGCTTGCGCGGATCGAATAGAATCGGGGGCCGACATGTCACATCCGGGCTGTATCTTCAGTCTAGATCACGAAGCCGCCGCTCACGTTGATCGTTTGCCCGGTTATGAACCTCGCATCGTACGAGCAGAGAAACGCCACCACATCAGCGACATCTTCCGGCGTTCCCAATCGGCCCAGCGGGTGCCGCATCATCGCCCGCTCGAGGGTCGCCGGATTGGCCAGGTGTTCCGCGGTCATATCCGTTGTGACGTATCCGGGCGCGACGGCGTTTACCAGGATCCTGCGGGGCGCCAGTTCCAACGCCCAGTTTCGCGTCAATGAATCGGTGGCGGCTTTTGTCGCGCCGTAAAGGCTACGCCCCCCTGCCACGCCCGTCCGCCCTGCCACGGAAGAAATGTTGACGATGCGCCCTCCATCCTTCAGCAATCGCAGCGCGCACTGAGTAACCCAAAACGGACCCTTCAGGTTCGTGTCGATGATCTCGTCGATGAGTTCAGCCGGCGACGACCCAAGCGGCGTGCTCTTCCAGATCCCGGCATTGTTTATCAGAAAGTCGAGCTTGCGATCGCCTAACTCACCGAACATCGTCTCGATTTCTTCAACGGAACCGAGGTCGGCGTGCACCAATCTGACTTCACGGCCGATGGAAGCAAGAACTTCTTCGGCAGCGGTGCGGTTTCGATTGTAGTGCAGTACGACGCTCGCGCCTTGCTCCGCGAGCCGTAAACAAATCGCCCGTCCGATACCGCGCGACCCTCCAGTGACGAGTGCCGTTTTCCCCTCGAGGGCTCCCATCAGTTGTGGCACTGCTTACAGGCGGTTTCCTTGGGATAAAGCAAATGCGCCTTCACCGTCGACCCATGCGCGTTATGGCAAATGCCGCACTCGCTCAAGACGTCGGCCTTATGCGTATGTACCTTCGCGAAACTGTCCTGTTGGTGGCAGTCGAAGCACCCGCCCTTGAACCGGAAGTGGCCACGCTGACTCAATTCGTGGCATTGCGTACAAACCACGCCCGCCAGAGGAGGGTGCTGATGAAAAACCTGAAATTCCGCGGGCGCATTTGGACCAGTAAATATCCGGATCTCTTTACGCCCGCCCTCCCACACTAACTTGAGCGAGTGAACGCCGGGATCGGCCTTCAGGTTCGCATGAAAGACATTCGGAAACGGCTCCTCCGCCTTTACCGGCTTACCATCCAGTTCAAGCTTTCCACCCGGGGCCGTGGCTACCACATCGATCACACCCGAAGGCAGCGCGGCACCGTCGCTCGGGCGCATGAACTTGCCAGCGTCCTCCGCTGACAAGATTCCCGCCACAATCAAAATTGCTGGTAGCTTCATTTGCGAATGCGAACGAACGACCGGTCGATCTGCGAGATGCTCGCCACGCCCGCCATTCCCATGTCCGCTCCAAGTTCCGCCCGCAGCAGATCGATGACACGAGCGACGCCCGTACGTCCGAACGACGCTAAGCCCCATAAATAAGGACGCCCGATGCCCACCGCCGAAGCGCCCAATGCCAAGGCCTTGAATACATCGGTGCCGCGCCGGAATCCGCCGTCGATCAACACAGGAATCTTCCCGCCCGCCGCCTGCACGCACTCGGGAAGCGCTTCAATCGTTGCGCCAATCTGATCGAGTTGCCGCGCGCCGTGATTCGAGACAACCACGCCCGACAGCCCCGCCTTCACAGCCCGTTCCGTATCCTCAGCGGTCATAATGCCTTTCACGATCACCGGGATACTGCTACTTTCGCGCAATCGCTGGATGTTGTCCCAGGTCGGAGTGGGAAAGGGGCGGGACTTCGGGAAGTCTCCACCGGTCCAAAGCACATCATCGGGACTGTACTTCAGATTCCCCGACGAATCGCGCGGAACACCGTTCGCATTGCACCAGCTTCGAGCCAGCCCGTTATGCATACTGCGCTCGCGATGAGACACGTGATAGATATCCACTGTCACCGAAATTCCGGTGCAACCTTGATCCTGTAGCTTCTCAGAAAAGTCGACCATCTGGCTCTTGCTGCGCAATTCAGCCGCGGTTGTGAACTGCCACCACACCTTCGGTCCCTTGCCAGACTTCGCGATGTCGGCGATCCCACCGGAAGTAATCATCATCGTGTTGGCCAGCCCTGCGCCATACGCCGTTTCCTGCTCGCCGTTTTTGAAAAAGCAATTCTTGCCGCCAGTTGGGCAAATATAGATCGGGTGTTCCAGCTTCTTGCCGAACAGCGTCGTCGAAATGTCGATCTTGCTCACGTCGTGCTGCAGAAAGTGTGGACGAATAATAATGTCGTTGAACTTGGCGCGGTTATCGTGGAGCGAAGCCTCATCTTCCGAGCCTTCGTCCATGTAATCCCAAGCGAGCGGATCGAGCTTCGCCTTGGCCAGTTTGGCGAAATCGAACACGTTGGCCGGAGCCAGGAGCGGATCGCCGAGTTCACTGTGTTTACGATCGGCGTGAAGCGCCAAAGGCGACGCCGCCATGAACTGAAACAATCGGAGAGCAGCCTGTCGTCGTGTCATCGGAGAACTGCGGTCAACCTATCACACGTCCCGCTTCCGGTTCAATACTCGAATGAAACGATATAAGATTTGAGGACCATGAGATTGCCTTTGTTGGTCGTCGCTGCCGCCGCCATGTATGCGCAGGCGCCCCCAGTGGATCTGCTGGTATCGCCTGACATTCACCCGGACCGCACCGTCACTTTTCGTATTCGAGCGCCGAAAGCCTCGCAGGTGAGTCTCTACGGCGCGTGGATGCCCGTGGGTACGCTCGAGCCGATGACGAAAGACGCCGAAGGGATCTGGAGCATCACGTCTGCGCCACTTGAGCCGAATGTCTATCTCTATTGGTTCAACGTCGACGGCATGACCATTGCCGACCCCATCAACCCGCGCATAAAACTGCGAACCCGCACGTCGGCCAGCCTGCTCGATATTCCGGGAACGCCGGCTGCGCCATGGGAGCCGCGCGAGGTTCCTCACGGCAGTGTGAGCATTCACTGGCACGAATCGAAACTACTCCAGGAAGCGACGCGGCAGATCTGGGTCTACACACCGCCAGGCTATGAGAAATCGTCTGCGCGTTATCCGGTACTCTATCTGCTCCACGGAACTGGTGATGTCGCCGCCAGTTGGACCGAGGCGGGTAACACCAATTTCATCCTCGATAATTTGATCGCCCAGAAGAAAGCCGCGCCGATGATCGTCGTCATGCCGTACGGACACGCCGTTCCGCACGGATGGCCGAATCAGAAGGCCGGCTACGATGCCGGAGCCAACAGCGGATTGTTCCAGGACTACATGCTAAAGGAGGTGATGCCGTGGGCCGAATCAAGTCTCCGCATCGCGCCCGGCCGCAGGAATCACGCTATTGCCGGACTATCCATGGGCGGCGGTCAAGCGATTCGTGTCGGCTTCAGCAACCTCGATCTCTTCAGCGCCGTCGGCGTATTCAGTTCTACGGGAGGACAGGACTTCGCCACCAGGTTTCACACATTACTGGCCGATCCAAAAGGAACAAACGCGAAGTTAAACGTCTTGTGGATTGGCGTCGGAGACAAAGATCCCGTGGTCACGGGCAATCGGATGGAGGCGTTCACCGGCGAACTGAAGAAGGATCAGATTCACTACACGTTCCGCCTGATCGAAGGCGGGGCGCATACCTGGGCTGTGTGGCGAGTGTGTCTCACTGAGTTCGCTCCGCTATTATTCCATTGGGAGACTAAACAGTGAGATTCTGGTTCGGGCTCATCGTAGGACTACTCGTACTGCCATTTTTCGCATATCTCTACCTCAGCATGGGCCTTGCGCCGGTTGCGACCTCGGCGCCGCCGTTGCCTTTCGAAAAGCGCATCACCGGCATGGCGCTTCACGCCCGCATCGATAAGGAAGCGCCGAAGGACTTTCCGCTACAGCCGACCGAAGAGAATCTGGCCGCCGGCGCGCGTGTCTATCGCACCAACTGCGCCGTTTGCCACGCACTTCCCGATCAGCCGCAGAGCGCAATTGCAGAGGGGATGTTTCCCAAGCCGCCGCACCTGTTCAAAGGGAAGGGCGTAACCGACGACTCTGCCGGCGAGACCTATTGGAAGGTGGCCAATGGCATCCGGTTAACCGGAATGCCCGCATTTGAACAAACGCTCGGAAAAGACAAAGTATGGCAAGTCAGCCTGATGCTGGCCGGCGCCGACAAACTCCCGCCGAGCGTGCAAGCAATTCTGCACGAACCTATACCGGACGTTAAATGAAATCGGGCGCGCCGTCCGCGGCAAACGCGAATCCGCGATGCCATGGCTTCGCCGGATAACTCTTGAACGCTTCTTCGTTGATCTCGTAGCCCCAGCCCGGCTTGTTCGGGATCTCAAGAAATCCGTTCTTCACCATGATCGGATCCTTAATAAGATCCTTGCGCGGCGATTCGTCGTCCGGGTGATATTCGAGAATCAAAAAGTTCGGTGTGGAAGCCGCGAAATGTACGTTCACCATGGTGGCCAGCGGGCCCATCGGATTGTGCGGCGCTACTTTCACATAGTGAGCCTCCGCCATCCCGGCAATCTTTTTCAACTCCATGATGCCGCCCGCCAGACAAATGTCCGGTTGAATGATATCGGCCGCCTGCTTGGAGAGGATTTCGCGGAAGTCGAACTTCGTGTACAAACATTCACCGGTCGCCAGCGGAATTTCCATTTTCGACTTGAGCGTTTGCAGGGCGTCCACATTTTCCATCCGGATCGGCTCTTCAATCCAGAACGGCCGGATCGGTTTCAGGGCCTCCGTCATTTGATACGCGCGGAACGGTTCGAAGATCGTCGCGTGCGCGTCGAACGCCAGTTCCACATCCGGACCAACCGCGTTGCGCACAGCTTCGGCCCGCTGCGCCGTGGCCCGCGTCACGGCATTCCATGGCATCGATTGCGAGCCGTTCGGATGCGGAGCCATCTTGATTGTGGTGTAGCCATACTTCGCGATCAGCCGTTGCGCGCTCGCGGCCAGTTGCTGGGGTGTACTTCCGCCCGCACTCTGGTAGAGGCGAACCCGATCGCGGCATTTGCCGCCCAGCAGCATGTACACCGGCAGTCCAGCGGCCTTGCCTGAGATATCCCACAGCGCATGTTCAATCCCGCTGATGGCCGCGTAAATCACCGCGCCTCCCGGGAAGCGAGTGAAGTTGTACATGATCGACCACAGGTATTCCACGTTGCGCGGATCCTTGCCGACAAGCCAGCTCTTGAAATCCTTGATGGTGGCCACTGTGGCTTCATCGGGGCCGACTGAATATGCCTCGCCCCAGCCGGTGAGTCCCTGGTCGGTGAGGATCTTCACGAAGCAAAGATTGCGCCCACCCGCATCCACGAGGAACGACTGAATATCGGTGATCTTGAGGCTTCCGTTTCCGGTTGCGCGCGGCGTCTGGGCCAGCGCATTTACCTGCAGTGGCAAGCTCATTGCCCCGGCATTTATAAAGTCACGGCGGTTCATGACCAGCTAGTTTATACTTTTCCGCGGCTCGTGATGTAATTGTCGGCATGAAAGAACGACTCACACGCCGGTCGCTGATCCACACGGTGGGCATGGGCTTGCTCGCCCGAGCGGTAGTTCGCGGACAATCGGCCGCTACGGCATTTTGTTTGGCCGGAGACGAATCGCACAATTCGGACTACATCCGTTCCGCTCTCGGCAGCACGCTCGTGCAGGATGCCGGGCTCTCGATCGATTTCACCGACGAAGAAAAACTCCTCACCTACGACAATCTGCGGCGCTACAAAATCCTGATCATGTTTCGCGACGGCCTGCGATTTCCGAACGGATATTTGTACCAGGTGCACTACGAGCCGAAATCGAAAACAATCATCAGTGTCCCGCCGCTCGAGAAGAAGATCGGCGAAGGCCGCGTGGGTTGGATGACGGCCGAACAAGGCAAGGCCATCAAGAAGTGGGTGGAGGAAGGTGGTTCCCTCTGGGCATTCCACAACAATAGTCAGGCGTCGCTGATGAACAAGGACTATCGCGATGTGGAAGGGGCCATCTATACCGGCCATCCGCCGCTGCGTCCGTTCAAAGTGAAGATCGTCAATCGCGATCACCCTATTACGAAAGGCGTCAACGATTTCGTGGTGAACGACGAGCAGCACTACATGACGTACGACAAAGATCCCAAATACGTGATCGCCCGCAGCGTGAACGAAGACGGGTTGGACTTTACCGACACTGCCGGAAGGCGCAGCAACACAGCGGAATCCGTATGGGCATACGACTACGGCAAGGGCCGAGTATGCTTTATGGCTCCGGGTCATTTGATCAGCGTGTTGTGGAATCCCGAGTATGAAAAAATGCAAAAAAACGCAGTCAAGTGGCTATTGCGTGAGGCCTGATCATTTATGAAATCGATTCGAACACTATCAGCCGCCCTTGTTTTGGCGGCGTCTATGATTCCGCTGGCGAATTCCGCGCCGAAGAGCGGCAAGTATCTGATGTACATCGGCACCTACACGGGTCCGAACAGCAAGGGCATCTACGCATTCCGCTTCGATCCGAAATCCGGAAAAACCGAATCCCTCGGATTGGCCGGTGAGGTAATCAACCCCGCGTTCGTCGCCCTTCATCCCAATGGCAAATTCCTCTATGCCGCGAGCGAACTGGGGAACGATGGCAAGACGAACGGTGCGGTGACGGCTTTTGCCATCGATCGCAAAAGTGGCATGCTGGCAAAGTTGAACTCAGTTTCCTCGGGCGGAGGTGGATCATGCCACCTAGTCGTCGATCACACCGGCAAGATGCTCGTCGTTGCCAATTACGGCAGCGGGAGTGTCGCCTCGTTTCCTGTCGGAGCCGACGGCCGCATTGGCGAGCTGAAATCCTTGATGAAGCACGCGGGTTCGGGTCCCGATCGCGCCCGGCAGCGAGGTCCTCATACACACGGCGCATTTGTTTCCCCGGACAACCGATTCGTCGTCATACCCGATCTCGGTCTTGACCAGGTTTGGGTCTACAAGATGGATCCGGCGACGGCTCAGCTTTCCGAAAACGAGCCGGCGTTCGTTTCCGTGAAGCCTGGTTCCGGCCCGCGTCACTTCGCGTTCAGTCCGAACGGAAAATTTGCCTATGTGGTCCAGGAAATGGGCTCCATGGTGACCGCATTCTCATATGATGCGGCGGCAGGCAAGCTGACTGAAGTACAGGCGATCTCCACTCTTCCTGCCGATTTCAAGGGCGAAGACAACTCAGCGGAGATCGGAATCGATCCGAAGGGCCGATTTCTCTACGCCTCCAATCGCGGGCACGACAGCATTGCCGTCTTCGCCATCGATCCGAAAAAAGGAACGCTGCGGCCCGTCGAAATCACTCTGACGCAGGGCAAGATTCCACGGAATTTCAAGCTCGATCCCACCGGGCGTTACCTCTTCGCCGCGAATCAAAAATCGAACAACATCGTCGTCTTCCACGTCGATCCGAAATCCGGCAAGATGACTCCGGCCCAACAGGTGCTCGACGCGACCGCGCCGGTTTGCATCGAGTTCCTGCCCGCGGAATGATTGTTAAGTTCGATCCGGCTTTTCACCGCTCGTGCCCGGCCTGCGAAAACCGAACGGCGCTAATTTCTATCGCTGGCACCGGGCCGGTCCTTCGAGTCTCGTTTTCGTGGAGAACTGAAAGGCAGGCTCGATGCGCGGCGGGTACGATACCTCGGTTAATTAAAGAGGAAAGCCCTATCGGACTCTGTGCCCGCCGAAGGGCACTCGCCGCTGAAGCAGCATGCGAATGTTTTCAGGAATGGTCACCTGTTGATTCTGCTCAGTCACGGCTTGCACGGCTGGGGTGACACTCTTTTGGCCGGATTGGCCGTGTGCCGGGCTGGCCAGGTAAGCGTGAAGTTCGCCGGAGCTTTTCTCCGCAGCAAAGCCCACGATTTCTCCGGCATCATTGACCCCCAGGGCGTACACGAGATACAACGGCGAGTCCGATGGGATGAGGTCGTTGAGATCCGACATCACGTTCCTTTCCCAGAAGAAGGCGCGGCAGTTCCCGCTGGCATCACAGGATCCGCCAACGACCTGGGTATTGTTGTTGATCCCTGCCGGGTCGCCCAAGATGTCCGCCCCCAGCGCGCCGAGGCTGTGCATACCTGTATCCTTGGTCCACAGGAAGGAGACAACTTGCCCGCTCGGCAAGTCGGAGAATCCGGCCACCTCGCCTCGGTCATTGATGGCGCCAGCTTTGCCCATCATCTTGCCTCCGAGGTTGCCGAGGTCCTTGACCATCCCGTTCTCCCAGAGCACGGCGTGCTGCCCGATAAATAGTCCCACAGGTGTGGGCCCGGTGTTCGCGCAATTGCCCGAAGCCCCGACTACTTGGCTGCGCTCGTTGATTCCCAGGGCGTATCCGACGGTGTCGCCGGGCAGCGGGGGGAGTCCCTGAATCTTTCCCGGTTCGGGCCCCCACATCGCGGCTTCAAAACGGAGAACTTGAGAAGGAAATGAGCAGGTGGAATCGTGGGTGTTATTCTCTGCAAGCCCGACGATCTGGCCACGATTGTTCGAAATAGTGGTTATCGCATTATTCCCACCCAGCGTGGGAAGGGGCGTCAGCACCCCGTTCCGCCATAATGCTCCCAAACATGTCAGGTGATTGGCAAAGTTGCAAAAGTCTTCCCCTAACGGATCTGGCGTGGAAGTCTCGGAAATAATCGGCACATCCCCCCTCCCGTTGGGCCGGTTCGCCGCGCTGTTTGGTCCACCCAGCGTGCCGAGGTCGGTCTTCTGCAGGCTCAAATCCAGGCCGTCCATTTCCTGTTCCCGGGTTGCCAACCCGGTGAGGAAGGCGTGCAAGTTCCCGTTGGGCAAACCGGCGGCCCCGCCCACCTGGCCTCCGTTGTTGATGCCATAAGCTATGCTGAAAGTCCCGCCAAACGTGCCGAGGTCGGTGACCTCATAACGAGCGGTCACGTGGCCGCTGGACGTAGGGGAGCTCAAGATTTGCGCGAAGGCGGAGGCCGCCAGCATACCCGCAAGCGAAGTGCAATGCAGAATCGTTTTCATTCGGAAGTGTCCTTTCACGTCTTGATTTAGAGTCAGCGCGTCATTCCGCTGGCTTCGCACTCCTGGCGCAAATCGAGTGTCAAAAGTGGAAAGGAGTTGAAAAATCTTTTAGCGCTTCTCGTCTTGTGGGTCGGCAAGCTCGGCCAGCAGCCAAGCTCGCGCCAGTCTCCAGTCCCGCTTCACCGTGTCGGAAGAAACCTTTAATACTTCCGCAGTCTCCTCAATACTCAACCCGGTGAAGAAGCGCAACTCGATAATACGAGCTTTCCGTGGCTCCACCTGCGCCAGAGCGTTCAAGGCGTCATCGAGCGCGATCAGCTCGCGAGCCCGGCCGGACCCGATATCGGGAACTTCATCCAGATTCACTCGCGGCGCCACTCCGCCGCGCTTGGCCGCGACACGGCGGCGCGCGCGATCCAGCAAAATGCGCCGCATGATCTGGGCCGATACCGCGAAGAAGTGGGCGCGGTGCTGCCAGTCCACATTTGTGACGTCGATCAGTCGCAGGTAAGCTTCGTGTACCAGGGCGGTGGTCTGAATGGTTCGTCCAGGCCGCTCATCCTGCATGAAGTGTCCGGCAATGCGCCGAAGTTCCTTGTAAACCAGAGGCGTCAACTGCTCCAGCGCATCCTGGTCACCGCTCGCCCAGGCGCGAAGAAGTTGCGTGGTTTCAGAGCATTCGGAATCGGGAATATAAATCGCCTTCAGAGAATTATATCCTGCCCTACCAGAAATTTTTTCATGCCCGTTCAACCTCCCGCCCCTGTTCTGCGCTTATGAAGTGAAAGGCATGCGGCTGCGCACGGCTGTGCAGCGATTGCCTGTAAAGACATTGAGAGCCGGTAAGACTATGATGAGATGGCTATGAAGCCGGATCGCTTGCGGCAAATCGAAGAGCTCTACCACTCGGCGCGCGAGCACGGAGTAGGTGTGCTGGCGGACACTGATCCGGAGCTTCGACGGGATGTCGAAAGACTGCTGGCCCAGGATTCGGACGGAAAGTTCCTCGATCGGCCCGCGGTGGAACTGCTGGAGGAATTTACGGCGACAGGGCGGGCGCCAGGCGGACCGTTGGGTTTCGCCGGACAGACAGTCTCGCATTACAACATCCTGGAGGAGATCGGTGCCGGCGGCATGGGGGTCGTATATAAAGCACTCGATACGAGGCTCGACCGGCTCGTAGCGCTGAAATTTCTGCCGCCGCATCTATCCCACGACAATGAGCTGAGGGGGCGGCTCAGCGATGAGGCCCGCGCCGCGTCCGCTTTGGATCACCCCAACATCGTTGTGATCCACGAGATCGCCGAAACCCTGGGTGGGGACGTATTCATCGCCATGACATTTCACGAAGGCGTTACTCTTCGGGAGAAGACTGCCTCCGGGATGCCGGTTCAGGAAGCTCTGCAGATTGCCCGCCAGATCGCATCCGGGCTGGCCAAAGCCCACGAGCACAACATCTTCCATCGCGATATCAAGCCAAGCAACGTTATCGTGGCAAAGGACGGCATCGCCAGGATCATCGATTTCGGCCTCGCAAGGTCCAGTGACGCGATGGCGCCGGTAGACGGCCCCGCCAGAGGCACGCCGCTCTACATGTCGCCCGAACAGGCCTCCGGAAAGGCCGTCGATTTCCGCACCGACCTATGGAGCCTCGGCACGGTCCTGTACGAGATGTTGGCCGGGAAGCCGGCTTTTCGTGGGGACACACAGCTTGAGGTGATGCACGCCGTCGTGCATGATGACCCGCCGGGACTGCGCGAGATTCGACCTGACCTGCCGGCGGAGATCGAGGCCATCGTTTTGCGGGCGCTTCAGAAGGACCCGGCCAAGCGGTATCAGTCCGCAGCGAAGATGGCGGACGATTTATCTGCGGCTCTCACGGCCCTCGAGACGCCTCCCGAGCGCTTTGGCTTGCGAGCCGTCTACGCGGTACCGGCGGCGGTCCTCATCCTGCTGGTGGCTGGGGCATCCGTTTGGTTTTATCAGCGCTCCGAGAAACGCCACTGGGCGCGCGAGCAGGCGATTCCGGAAATCGCCAGGTTAACGGATCGGAAGAAGCCGCTCGCAGCGTACCGCCTGTTGCAGGAAGCACAGAAATACCTGCCCGGCGATCCCCAGGTAGCGCAGATCGCCGAGAGCCTCACTCATGTGGTTTCCGTGCGATCTTCTCCGCCGGGAGCTTCCGTGGAAATTAAAGACTATCTGTCTCCTGGCGACACATGGTTTCAGTTGGGCACAACGCCTCTCGAACAAGCCAGAATTCCGAACGGCTACTTGCGCTGGCGGGTTTCGAAAGCCGGTGTGGGAGAGTATATCGGCGCTCCGGTTACGGAGAACATTCATGGGTTCATTCGTGAATTCAAGTTTCCGCTGGCGTTTGCCGCCGCTGCGCCGGAGGGAATGGCCGCTGTGCCGCCGGGTGCGTTTTTCACTTTGCTCTGGTCGCTGGGAGACTTCGGACCATATGATCTTCCCGCGTTCTATATCGATCGATTCGAGGTCACGAACCGGCAATATCAGGCGTTTGTAGACAGAGGCGGATATCAAAAGCGCGAGTACTGGAAGGAGAAATTTCTGCGCGACGGGAAGCAGCTGACGTGGCCGCAGGCAATCGATCTGTTGCGTGATTCCACTGGCCAGGCAGGGCCATCGACGTGGGTGGCTGGCCATTATCCGGCCGGACAGGCGGATTATCCGGTGGGCGGAGTGAGCTGGTACGAGGCATCGGCTTACGCGGAATTCGCCGGTAAGAGCCTGCCGGTGATTGCGCAGTGGTACCTGGCGGCGCCGAGCGCGGTAGCCAAATACATAACGCCACTGAGCAATTATTCGGCCTCCCCGGCGCCGGTGGGCAAGTATCAAGGGGTGGGACCGTTGGGCACCTATGATATGGCGGGCAATGTGGCAGAGTGGTGCCGGAACGAGTCCGGAGGCGGCTCCAGGTACATTCTGGGCGGAGGGTGGAACACGTCGCCCGCTGAATATTTCGAGCCCGTAGGGCTGCCGCCGTTTCATCGGGGCGCGAACAGCGGTTTTCGCTGCGTGCGGAACACGGCGGCGTTACCCGCAGACGCGATGGCCGAACGGCGGCAGACGATTCGCGACTTTGCAAAGGCGAAGCCCGCGACGGATGCGGTGTACCGGGTTTACAAAGCCATGTATGCATACGACCGGACGCCCTTGAACGCGAAACCGGAACCGAGCGCGCAGGATTCGAACGATTGGCGCAAGGAAAAGATCACGTTCGATGCCGCATACGGGCAGGAACGGATGGCGGCGTACGTGTTCCTGCCGGCGCATGCGCGGCCGCCGTACCAGACTGTAGTCTTCTTCCCTAGCGCGCGGGTGGTGGATATTCCCAATAGCGAGACACTGGGCGATATGAAATTTATCGACTACGTGATTCAGAGCGGCCGCGCAGTTATGTATCCGGTTTATAAGTGCACATATGAGCGGCCTGCCCCGATTCCCGGCCCGGATACAGTCGAGGGCCGCGAGACACTGATCCACGACTCGAAAGATCTGGGGCGGTCAATCGATTACCTGGAGACACGCACGGATATCGACCACAATCGGATTGCCTTTCTGGGAGTAAGCATGGGCGCGGCATTGGCTGTGAACGTTGCGGCGGTGGATGAGAGGATAAAAGCGGTGATAATGCTGGATGGCGGATTCTACAACGAGAAGCCGCTGCCGGGAACGGACCAGGCCGATTTCGCGCCGCGCCTGAAGGCGCCGACGCTGCTGATCTCAGGCAAGTTCGACTTTGATCTTCCTCGGCAAGGACGCGTTGATTCGGATGCTCGGCACGCCCACGGCGGACAAGAAGGCCATTCTGTTCGATACAGCGCATGACGTGTCGGAACAGCGGACCGACCTAATCCGAGAGGTGCTGGCCTGGCTGGATAAGTACCTGGGCAAGGTCAATTAACGACTGCCGCGCCCACGAAGTAATCCGCTATTGGTATCCCATCTAGGGGGCCCAGACCTATCGTCGGCCACCAGGAGGAATGACAACTTGGAAGGCGACCGCATCACCTTTCTCGGGCAATGGAAGGACGGTTACCCGCGAGTGGTCGCGCACGGGCGAGTCATCCTCGGTTGACGGACAACTAACGCGTTGCTCCGCGGATTCGTTTCGTCAACCAGTCTTTGATCGTCGAGTAGTATTCCGGAACGAATCGCTGGAATGACGCCATTTCCGCGTTATTTCGTCCGGCACGCCCGGGAATGCCTTTAGAGGCGTACCCATCCGCGCCGCGATCTGGCCAACGAGCTGCTGCGTACTCGTCCCACCACCCATGACCCGTTGAAATTCGTACAGTTTCCTCCTGCTTGACAAAATCAACCGAGTGTTACACCATTGTTCCGTTAACGTTATCACTGACTGATGACGGCTTCAAGGCTCCACGCAGATGGAAACATGGGAATCTTACATTCGCGGGATCGGTTATTCTTGGCCGCGCGGGCCATCGCACTTTTTTCAACCTCCGCCGCCTACGGACAGACGGCGGCCGGTGAGATTAATGGTTTCGTTACCGACAAAACCGGTGGGGCTGTCGCAGCCGCTACCGTCAAACTAACCAATCAGGGGACGCAAGTGGTGGACCGAACGCAGACCAACGCGAGCGGCCACTTCCTTCCGATGGGTCAAAAATAATCTGGGAATCGTCGGCACCGAAGATGGTTCCGATTGGGTCATTCCCTACGTCGATTACGTCACTTCCCGAAAAAATCGCGTGCCCAACAACGGGAACGACGCGAACTACGAGGATGCGATTCAAGTGCCGTTATACGAACTCGTTTATCACGACGCAGTCGTAACCACGTATCCATCGGACGATCCGCGCGGCCTCTTGCACGGCAGCGCTCCCGAGTCGTGGCGCGGCAACGATACAAATATCGAGCAGATGAAACGGATGTCGGCGCTTCACAAACGAGTCGGGTTGCTAGAAATGACCAATCACGAATTCCTGGACAAAGACCGCACTCGCGAGCGAACTACGTTCGCCGACGGAACAACTGTTACAGTTGATTGGAAAACCAGGACCACCGAGATCAAGCCCTGAACAACGCACAACAGACCGGCTCTCATCGTTTCGTAGCCCTCGATGCTTTCCGCGGCGCCACCATGGCCCTCATGGTGTTGGTAAACGATCCCGGTAACGGCAGCGCAGCCTACAGCCCGCTGCAACACTCGGAATGGAACGGCTGGACCATCACCGACGTCGTATTCCCGTCGTTTCTTTGGATCGTCGGCGTCACCATTACACTTTCGTTAGGCAAGCAAGTCGCCGCGGGAGCGCCCCGCAGCCGCCTCTTCGCGCAAGTGTTCCGGCGCGCCGTCATTCTCTATGCACTCGGGCTGTTCCTCTACGGATTTCCAAAGTTCGACCTCACCACGTTGCGTCTGCTCGGAGTATTGCAGCGAATCGCCATTTGCTATTGCATCGCTTCTCTGATTTATCTAACGTCCGGAATACGCGCGCAGATTGTGTGGATCGTTTCCCTGCTCACCGCCTACTGGCTGATCATGACGCTCATTCCGGTTCCTGGATACGGTGCGGGTTACCTCGATGTCGAACGGAACCTCGCGCACTATGTCGACAGCCTTGTCCTCGGGCATCATAACTACGCGCACACGAAGACATGGGACCCCGAAGGCATTATCAGCACGCTGCCGGCCATCGCCACCGCACTCTTCGGTATCATGGCCGGGCACATCCTTCGTCTCAAACGCGAGTTGTCGGAGCGCACCACCTGGCTGTTTTTCATCGGGAGCCTGCTGCTCGGCCTCGGGCTCATCTGCGATATCTGGCTGCCGATCAATAAAAAACTCTGGACGAGTTCATTCGCAGTTTTCATGGCCGGTTTGGATTTCGTTCTGTTCGCCATTTTCATCTGGCTCATCGATGGGCTTGGATACAAACGCATCGTCAAGCCGCTGGTGATCATGGGGCTGAACGCGATCGCCGTGTACATGGCGTCGGAACTGTTGGATGTAATCTTAGGGCTAGTCCGCTTGACCGGCGGAGTATCGTTACATACTTGGCTGTACGATCACGTGTTCGCGCCATTGGCTTCGCCCCCCAATGCGTCCTTGCTTTTCGCCGTCGCCTATACGCTGCTCATGTATCTCATCGCCTACGGCATGTATCGCCGCAAATGGTTTCCTCGCGTCTAGTGGACTGTCCCGCTGAGTCCGTAACCGGTTAATTGTTGAGCCGGCAATTCTACTTTGGTCCTCCGAATGACTGCATGTCGTCGAGGAGCTTGCGAGCAAGGGGACCGAGATTGTTCTTGAGGCGTTCGGCAAGCGCGGCGTTCTCGCACAAGGGCTCGAACAGGCCGATGACAAGGATATCCTGCAGACTCCCTCCGCCGAGAGCTAACGACTCGAAGAAAGCGTAACAACGCCGCCAAAGCTGATCGTCGTCGCGATGCGAGGCAAGATAGTCCGCGAATCGGTCGTAGATATAGTACGACTCGGAATCGCCGTCATCCAGTTCGTTTCGGAGTTCTGGGAAAGCACGCCACAAGTAGCTCAGGGGATCAGCGTCCGGGACAATGATGAAATTCGGCTCCTCCATGCCCTAACGAACTCTCCTGACCATAACTCGATGGCGAGGGTCTGAGTACGTCCACCGGAAGGGCTTGGCAGCTTTGGCATATGCGCGAATGTATTTCTGAATTTTGCGGGCTAAATCCGGCACCGATGTGAACACGTCACGAGCAATGATGTCGCGTTCGATCTTGGCAAACCAGATTTCAACCTGATTGAGCCACGATGAGTATGTCGCCGTGAAGGGGAACCGAACCTTTGGATTGCGTCGCAGAAATTCTGCAACTGAGCTCCAGCAACTCCCGACTGCCAAGTATTGGTTGGTTACGATTGAATTGGGACTATCCACTAACCCGGAACTTCCCATTTACCAGACTGACCCGAACGGAACACCGCTTCGATCACAGCCATATTGCGCAGCGCGTCTTCCAAAGGAGTCGGAACCTCACCGCCCTCCCGGATCGCACGCGAGAATTCGTCGCCTTGCAACGTGTACTGATTGCAGATAGGAAACTCTTCCGTCCGAATCTCACCAACGTCCACAAAAATCCGCTGCGGCCGATCGGGCGGCGCATTTACAGGGATCTCAATCTCAATGCGCCCGAGAGTGCCCAGGATCTGCGTTCGCTGATACGGGACCATCTGCGTGCTGCAAGTGAATACCGACTGGCCGGTGGGAAACTCGAGAATAGCGGACGTCAGCCGATCGGTACCCATTTCCGGGTCGCGTTCGAGAAGTCCGAGGACACGGGTGGGTTCCGGCCCAAAAATAAATCGCGAAAATTGAATCGGATAGCAGCCGATGTCCATCAGCGCGCCGCCTCCGTATTCCGGGATGTTGCGGATGTTTTGCGGATCGCGATTGTTGTAGCTGAACGCGGTCAGCATCGCGCGCAAATCGCCGATCTCTCCCGATTTCGCCAGCGCCCGCGCGCGAATCCATTGCGGATGCGAACGCACCATGAACGCTTCCTCGATTTTCACGCCCGTCTGATCGCGCGCCGCAATCAGTTCGCGGCATTCGGCCACCGTCAGCGAGATGGGCTTTTCACAAAGAACATGCTTGCCCGCTTCGGCCGCCCGTATCGACCAAGGCACATGCAAGTGGTTCGGCAGTGGATTGTAGATCGCCTCAATTTCCGGATCGCTCAACAGTTCCTCATACGATCCGTACGCCTTCGGGATTCCCAGGCTGCTCGCGGCTTGCTTCGCCTTCTCCAAAGAGCGCGACGCGATGGCCGTTACTTCCGACCATTCGCTTTGCTGCATAGCCGGAATCACCTTCACAGTGGCGATTTTGGCCGCTCCGAGAACTCCCCATTTCACTTTTTTGCGCATAGAGCGAGTCTCTCACACAGCAGATACACCGTATAGTCGTCGGTGTGATATCCGGCGCTGTATTCGTTCTGCAGACGGTTATGAATATACTTCATCGCATCGGGTTCGAGCTGGCTGAATACGGCAAAAGCCTCGCGAAACCTATTGTCGATCACAATGATGGCCGGTCGAACGCCGCTATGAAAACCGAGTCGCAAGTCGTCGTCAAGGCCATCGTATCCCAGCGAAAACCCCAGTTCAGACGACCCAATTACGATATCGTTCGGTTGGCGCTGACTCTTCACGTACGCGATCACCGGCTGATAAGTTTGCTTGTACGGATTGCGTACCACCAGCCTCAGAACGCTGCCCACCTGAACGAGCACGACGATTCCCAGAACGGCCGCTACCACTCGTCTGTACTCTTTCAGTTCGAACGCACAGAGCGCAGTGAGCGCTGCAAATGGCGGTATCGGGTAGATGAGATACCACTGAACTTTGTATGCATCCAGCAGCATCAACGACACGAACGACGTTGCCGCTATCACGATCAACGTCCGGTGATACTTCGTAGGCCGCAATTTCGGAATGAAACACATTGCCAGGAACGCGGCCGCATACACTACCAGGACCACGATCTTGATATGGCTGGCAAAATTCGGATTGTTCGGGTTAAATCCGTAAAACTCCGCATAACGCCGGAACTCGCCAACAATCCCGCCCCATGGGTTTGAAAGGAAACCAAACCGGCCGTGAGTATTGTGGAAAAACTGTGCGGTAAATGCCGTCCAATCTTGTAGCGCGTAAAGCAGCATGCCCCCAGCCGCAATCACATAGGGCACGCCGGCCACAAGGAAGTGCGGAAACCTGATCCGCCTCCAGTCGAGGTACGCAGTGGCCGCCACAAGCGCGGCAAACGTGATCATTCCTCCATTCGGATGGGCCAGCGTACTCAGGGCAATCAGGCTGTGGCTCACCCAAATCGCGCGCGTCAAATTTCGTTCGCGGTAGCACAGATAGGCGGCTATCGCCCAGAAACCGCAGGCCGCGCTCATGATATCCATCCGGCCAAACGGCGCGCGCGCCATGAAAACGCTGTCGGTGGCGATCAAAAGAACGGCCACCTCAGCCAGTACGCTGTCCCCGAACAGACGCCGCATCAGAACGAACCACGCCGCCAGAGCAATCAATCCCCAACAGAGCGAAAAGAACCGCAGTGCAAAAACACTGTAACCGAATATCTTGTACCATCCGGCTTGCAGCACCAGCGGGAGCGGCATCATCCAGTAAGTGTGCTTGCGGACTCGCAGCAGAGATACGTCCATCCCCGGCATCGGCGAATCGGCCGGCTCCAGCGATGGAGTTCCAATGCTGCCGTTCTGCGCCAGGTTCCACGCCGGCATTGAATACCAGGCCTCATCCACATAAGGCACTGAGGTCATCACGCGCCCGATCATCAGCAGTAGGTATGCGAGAACCAGCGGAAGATAATATTTGTAGCGAGTAGGCAATCCCGGAGTTCAATCCAGTGATATAGGGTACCATGGGCGTGCTATATTAACCCCTCCAGCCCACAAATGCCTCGCGATATCAAACCCAAACAGCGAACTCTTGGGCAGATGGCAGTGTTCCTGTTCTTCGCTCTTTTAGTATTTCCGCAAATGCCCCTGGCCCCTCACGCCGGCCTCGACACTGCATGGATGGCTGGGTTAAACATGGCCCACGCCAAACACATGTTGTTCGGCCGCGACGTGGCGTTCACCTACGGACCACTCAGCTATCTCGCGGTCCCCATATTCCCGGAGGCAGAGCCAAACCTGGTCCGCGCGTACACCTTTGGAATATACGGAATCCTTCTACTGGCTGCCTGGGAAGTTTCGCGTTCCGGAAGGCTTTTTCAATCGATTGCCGCGTTCTTCACTTGTGGCGCCGGCATCGTTTTTCTTGACGCGAGCTCGTTCAATCGCAACATTTTTCGCCTCGAGGCAGTTGGCCTTCTCGCCGTGGTTGCCTTTCTAACCACCGGCAGCAGATGGACGCCCCTGATAGTGCTGGCATTCGCGTCCGGCCTGGCGGCGTTGGTCAAATTCAGCTCCTCAGTTGAGTTGATCCTGCTAGCGGTGTGTTGTGTAATTTACTCCCCCCGCCGCATCGCCGTCTTGCTCATAATTCCGGCAACGACGCTATCCCTCTATTTTCTTTCTCAAGGCACCGCGGCCTATTTGGGAACATATTTCAAATGCGCCCTGGAACTTATCTCCGGTTATCCGCAAGCAATGGCTTGGTCCGGAAGCATCCGTCAACAGATCGCGGTTGGCCTGGCTCTCGGCCTTATCTTTGTCGTCGCTCCATTAATATCGGGCGAATGGAAAACATTGATCAAATATCTTCTGCCCGCTGCCATCGTCGCGTTCTTCGCCTACAAAAATTTCATCACGCGCCAGGATTCAGATCACCTGCCGGTAGTTTTCTTTCAACTCGCACTGGCGGCTGTCATGGCCATGAGCGCGACTCGCGCCGTCAGAGGCACGATGCTGTTCGCCTGCTTGAGCATCGGTCTCACGGCCTGCGGAGCAATCATGGCCGTTCGCGTCTTCAAGCCAAGTTCGCGGGATTTGGCCGGAAGCATCACCGGAATTCCATCCAGGCTCGTGTCATACGTGCATTTCGAAGACACTGCGCGCAGGCTCGCCGCGGAATTTCAAACGAAAATCGAATCGGAGCGTTTGCCGGAATCCTTCCTCCGGAAAATCGGCACGGCTTCCGTCGACGTGATCCCCCATAATATTTTGGCGGTCAAAGCAAGCAGCGTTGCCTGGAATCCGCGCCCTGTCTTTCAATCCTATTCCGCCTACACGCCGTATTTGGATCGCATGAATGGTGAGCATGTCGAGAAAAATGGCGCTGAAAGAGCGATTATTTCGTGGCAATCCATCGACGACCGAATTCCTTTTGTCGACGAGCCGCTCGTCTGGCGAGCGATGCTCGACAATTACGGCCTCGAGTATCAAACAAGCGAGATGATACTCCTGCGCCGCCGGAATCAGCCGAAATTTGAAAAAGAAATCGCCAATGGAGAAACAGTTGCAGCCTGGGGACAAACCATTGATCTCCCACCCTCGCCGCCCGGAGAATTTGTAGTGATGCGAGCAAAAATAAACCAAAGCCTGGCTGGTAGTTTGACGAAACTGGCATTCCGGCCCTCGGTTGTGAACGCGGAGATGACATTTGCATCCGGCCTCGTTATCGAAGGGCGAGTGATCCCCGCTAACGTCGAAGATGGGTGGATCGTCAGTCCATTTCCGCTGGACCAGGCGCATCTGGCTCCATTATTCGGCTGCGAATCCAACTCCGCGGCGAGCGCCGTTCGATCCATCCGCTTCGAAACTGACGAACCATGGCAGTTCAACAGTCGGATTCATATCCAATGGTCGCGTTTACGCTGCTCGGGCCGATAATCCCGTTCATTCGCGGCCCACCAACCCTTTTCCTTCCACAATACCCGCACCTTCGCGAATGGTCACAAGCTGATTTGCTTTCACATTCGCGTGCTTCTCCCTCGCGCCGCTTGGCCACCAGATTTCCAGGTCCGCAGTCTTCGCCAGCCCAAGCCCAAAATGCAAACGCGGATCGTTAGCGGAAAGAAAGCTCGATTGGCTCAGCACTTCCTTGGCCTGAACTTTGCCGCCATAGCGCGCAATCACACGCGCGCCAATCGCGCTACGGTTCGACTTCGTCCCAACCAGCTTCACCTTCATCCAATGTCCATCGCCGGTGACGTCGTTACGCAGCAGCGAAGGAGGCTCGTTTAGATTCACGATCACCACATCTACATCGCCATCGTTATCGAAATCGCCAAAGCGCACAGCCGCGGCTGGAATGCCGCGCCGCGATCCCCGGACCCGCCTGCTCAATCAACTCCTCAAACGATCCACCAGCCAGAGCCCGAAAAACGACGCGCGGAGTTTCGAACGGATAAGCGGGAAGCTTGCCTTCGATTTCGGGATAAACGCTACCGGTGACCAAAAGAATATCGGGCAAACCATCATTGTCGAGATCCTCAATCCCCGCTCCCCACGAAACGTAGCGTGTCTCCACCCCGAGGCCCGTGCGGACAGTCGCGTCGTCGAAATTCCCCTTGCCGTCTCCCTTATAAAGGATGCTCGTGTCGTCCGAAAAATGGGTTTTGAAAATGTCGAGATTGCCATCCAGATTGTAGTCTCCAACGCCCAGCCCCATTCCCGCCTGTTCCACTCCATCGCTGTTCAACGCGACACCCGCTTCCAAGCCCATCTCAGTAAAAGTGCCGTCATGATTGTTCTTAAAAAAGAAACTCGACGTGGAATCGCAGGCGACGTATAGATCCGGCCAGCCGTCATTATCAAGATCCGCCGCAACAGCCGTCAGACAGTAGCTTCCTTTGGCCTTCGCGATACCCGATTTCACACTCACATCGCTGAAAGTGCCGTCACCATTGTTGTGAAAGAGCCAGCACCGGCTAGGGGGGAGTCCGCGAGGTCCGCAATTTACCGGCACACCCTTCCACGAGCAGTTGCTGTTCTGGCCCGGCTTCGGAACTTTATCGATCTGGAAATCGAGATACTCGGCGACGAACAAATCCAAATGGCCGTCGCGATCATAGTCGATGAACGTACAACCTGCCCCCCATCGAGTCTCCTTCCGAGCCAGGCCTGCCTTCGCCGTGATATCGGTAAAAGTCCCGTCGCCGTTGTTCCTGTAGAGCACATTCTGGCCCCAGTACGTGATGAAGAGATCCTCGAATCCATCATTGTCAAAGTCACCCACGCAGACGCCGCAGGCCCAACCCGAGCGCCTTAAACCGGCCTTATCGGTGACATCGGTGAATGTTCCATCGCGATTATTTTTGTAAAGCCGGTTCGTTGCCTCGGGCACGGAATGGTCCAGCCGGCTTCCCGAGAGCACCAGAATATCCAGCCATCCGTCATTGTCGTAGTCGATAAATGCGACGCCGCAACCGACGGTCTCAACAATGTAGTCTTTGTGATCAACGCCGCCATAAATCACCGGAGCGCGTAACCCGGCCTTCTCCGCGATATCCGTAAAATGCGCATGGAAAGGCAGTCCCGACGGCTTTCCTCTCGGCGTCGCCGGCACATTGCGCGTGGATACTCCCTGGCTCCAGGCGCGGACCCCAGGCAGGGCGAGTAACGACAAATATTGCCGCCGCGAGAGACGGTTGATCATGCGATTTCCAGTATCGCAGTAGCTACCCCTGGACGGAGTTTGACATTACCTTCT
This sequence comes from Bryobacteraceae bacterium, assembly GCA_963770345.1. Taxonomy (GTDB): domain Bacteria; phylum Acidobacteriota; class Terriglobia; order Bryobacterales; family Bryobacteraceae; genus CAVYPH01. The sequence continues at coordinate 932,043 of CAVYPH010000007.1, forward strand.
ACAACGTCATATTATTCTCGCGAAGCCAAAGCGACGCTTTTGATAAAGGAGATTTCTATGACTGTGAGGCGAGTGGTCTTGTCCGCCCTGGGCGGTTCCCTGCTGTGCTTGACGTTTACCTGGTTGGCGCAGGCGCAACAGGACTGGCGAATGCCCAACGGCCCGGTGAGAGTCTACAACACCGCGAAACAGAAGTTGCGCGAAGGCAAGCAGATTGTGGGCGTAACCATTTCCTCGCCCGATCCGAACATCTACTGCGCGGCTGCAAATTCCGGTTTTGACTACACATGGATCGAGATGCAGCACAGCCCACTCACCTATTCGGATGTGGCCAAGATGATCTACGCCTGCCGCGGAGCTTCCGCCGTTCCGTTCATTCGCGTCCCGGACGCCACCGAGAGCGATATCCAAAAAGCGACTGACATCGGCGCCGTCGGCATCATCGTTCCAACAGTGGATACGGTGGAGAAAGCGCAGAACGCCGTGAAGTGGTCCCGCTATCCGCCGCTGGGGCGCCGCAGCATGGGCTCCGGCCAGTACGGAGAGCTTTGGGGCAAAGACTACCGGCAGACGATCAACGAAAACATGCTCGTCATGGTCATGATTGAAACGCCTCTCGGAGTCGCCAACGCCAAGGAGATCGCCGCGGTCCCCGGGATCGACGTCATCTTCGCCGCCAGCACCGACCTCGGAAATTTCTCCGGCACCAAGCAGGGAGAACCAAAGTACGAAGAGATGGTGAAGACAATCCACGACACCGTTCTGGCCGCCGGCATCAAGCTGGGTGGTCCGTTGGCGTGGAAGGACCGCCCGGGCTTCACCTTCTTCCAGGGACCAGGAGAGACGGCCCTCATTCGAGCGGGTTCGCCTGTCGTGCTGGGCAAGACCGCGGCGCCGCGCCCGCAACAGAGCGCAAGAAAGGCGTCGCGCCGCTTGAGGGTGTTGGACCTCAGTAATAGTAGACATCCTACACTATAAATAGTAGAATGGCTACACAATGAGTCGCGGCGCGCACTCGTGTGTAGAACTCCTGCGACGCTCCTTCGAGTTGCCGCAATGATCCCGTTCTTTCGCAAATTGCGTTGGTTGACGCAACGCCGCCGCAAGGAAGATGAACTCAGCGAAGAACTCCAGTTCCACCTCGACGAGGAAGCGGAGGAGCGTTCGAAGCGGCCGGTTTAACCGGGGACCAGGCGCGATGGGCTGCCCGCCGGGACCTGGGAAACATCGCTTTATTACGGGAGAGTACACGCGCCACCTGGACCTGGACGTTCTTTGAAGAGCTTGCGCAGGATCTTCGCTACGCTGTGCGCACGATGATCAGCAACCGCGCATTCACTGCGCTGGTTGCGCTGTCGCTGGCGCTTGGCATAGGCGCCAACGTCGCGATCTACAGCTTTATGGATTCGATTTTGCTGCGCCCGCTGCCGGTGTCCGATCCTGCCTCGCTGGCCGTTCTGAACTGGCGCAGCAAACCCGCTGGACAGGCGGGGAAGGCCTCACCCTCTGTCATGCACGCCATGAGCGGTTCTGCATATAGACGATCCCAATACGGGAATCACCAGCGGCATTTTCCCCTTCGGCGCATTCGAGCTTTTCCGAAAAAGCGATACCGTTTTCTCCAGCCTGTTCGCCTATTACCCCTCAGGAAATCGCAACCTGACGATCAATGGACAGGCCGCCGCCACCGCCGGTGAGTACGTCTCCGGCGAATATTTCCGCGGACTCGCTGTCCTCCCTGCCGCCGGCCGCCTGCTTGTTTCCGAAGACGATCGCGTGGGAGCGCCTCCGGTCGCGGTCATCAGTATGGGCCTCAGCAACAAACGTTTCGGCGGTCCGGCGAAGGCCGTGGGCCAATCGATTCTCATCGACAATGTCCCGTTCACTGTCGCCGGTGTTACGCCGCCGGAATTCTTCGGCGTCGATCCCGCCGAAGCTCCGGATTTCTATCTCCCGATGCATACCAATCTCTTGTTGGACGGAGCTACTTCCTGGGCGCCCACACCGCCGCATTACCTCGACCAGAACTATTACTGGATCGAGATGATGGGACGCCTGCGTCCCGGTGTCAGCCTCGTTCAGGCTCAGGCCGCTCTTGCTCCGCCCTTTCATCAGTGGGTAGCCGCCACCGCGACCAGCGAGCGCGAGCGGGCGAACCTTCCAACGCTGCTGCTGCAGGAAGGCGCGGGCGGACTGGATAACCTGCGCCGCCAGTATTCCAAGCCGCTCTACATGCTGTTGACCATGGTGGGCCTGATCCTCGCGATTGCGTGCGCCAACACCGCCAACCTGCTGCTGGCGAAAGCCGCCGCGCGCAAAGCGCGAAATGGCGGTGCGGCTCAGTCTGGGCGCTGGGCGCATCCGTGTGTTGCGGCAACTTCTCACAGAGAGTGTCGTGCTGGCGTCTATTGGCGGGTCGATGGGCATTCTGTTCGCCGTCTGGGGCGTGCGCTTCCTGACTTTTCTGCTGGCCAACGGAAAAGAGAACTTCACATTACGCGCGGAGTTAAACTGGCACGTCCTTGGGGTGGCCCTTGCACTTTCGCTGTTGAGCGGCACGCTGTTTGGGCTGGCGCCGGCGATCCAGTCGATCCGGACTGACGTGATGCCGGCGCTCAAAGAAACTCGCGCGAGCGAATCACGCCCGCGTGCACGCTATGCGTTTTTGCGCATCAACCTGAGTCATATGCTGATGGTCTCTCAGATCGCCATCTCAGTCCTGATACTGGTGGCGGCAGGACTTTTCGTGCGGACACTTTCGAATCTGCAGTCCGTCCAACTGGGCTTTAATCGCGAAAATGTACTGCTATTTCAGTTGAACGCCCGGCAGGCGGGGCACCGGGATCCCGAGATCGTTACGTTTTATGCCGATTTGCGCACGCGGTTTGAAGCGATTCCAGGCGTTCGCAACGCGACCCTTTCGCATGCTTCTCTCATTGCAGCTGGCAGGCAATTGCCAGTCAACGTTTCCGGCACTCCAGCCCCGGGCGCCCGCATCTTGAACACGGGACCCGCATTCTTCACCACCATGCAGATTCCCATCCTGCTTGGCCGTGAGATCGACGAGCGCGATCAACCCGGTTCGACGCCCGTGGCGGTGGTGAACGAACGCTTCGCCGAAAACTTACTTCGCCCGGCAGAACCCGTTGGGCCGCCACATCACAGTCGGAGGATCCAATTCCGGTCCGCGCGACATGGTGATCGTCGGAGTGTGCGCGAATGCCCGTTACGGCGGATTAAAGCCGGAAGTTCCACCGGTCGTCTATATGCCATACAACCAGGGAGATTTTCCACCCGTGCAACAGATGACCTATGCCGTACGCACAGCCGGGGACCCACTCCTGTATGTCAACACCGTTCGCGAAATTGTGCATCAGGCGGATTCGCGCGTCCCTCTCGCGAATGTCAAGACACAAGCAGCCGAAATCGATCAGACCATCAACCAGGAGATCACTTTCGCGAAGCTCTGCACTGGCTTCGCCGTTCTGGCGTTGGTAATCGCATGCGTCGGTTTGTATGGCGCCATGTCTTACAACGTCGCGCGGCGCACCGGTGAGATCGGCATTCGCATGGCACTGGGCGCGCAACGTGCAGCCGTCGTCTGGATGGTGCTGCGTGAGGTCTTTGTGATAGCGGCAGTGGGGCTCGCAATCAGTGTGCCGGCCGCATTAGGTTCGGCAAAGTTCGTCGAATCTTTTCTTTTCGGGCTGAAAGCCAATGATCCCAGCGCGCTGACACTGGCAGTGGCGATTCTCCTCATCGCCGCGCTTCTGGCCGGTTACCTTCCTGCGCGGAAAGCGTCTGTGAGTCGACCCGGTAATCGCGCTGCGTCACGAGTGAAAGCAGGCGATCTTAATGAGCTTTCGTCTGAGCATACGTTTTCGAGAACCCGTTTCGGCTGTTGGTCACCGTGAAGCTGCCATCGCGATTCGCCGAAACCTTCAGCCAGTGCGCCTCGCAAGGAGTCTCAAGATTCGCATTGAAATCATCAGGCGGATTCTTGTCCTTCCCGCCCAACACCGAGTAGTGAACCTGCCAGATATCCTCAAGTCCTGGGGAACTCCGAAGAATCGGCCATGACTCCGGAGCGCCGCCTTTTTTCGGACCGTTGTCCATCAGAATGACGCGCGGCTGCAGCCCATGCACGAGCGCCGGCGACCCCGCTTTCGACTGCGCGTGAACGCTGGTAACGTATGCGCTAACCGACCCGATGGGGTTATTCGGACACATCAACCCCCGTTCGGCGTCCCACTCAAAATCGGCCAGATCCACCATCCGAAATTTTCCCAGCGTGTACAGCAAGCCGATCGACATGTTGTCCTCCTTGTCTTCCGGAATTGCCGGGCGAACCTCAGACGTGGCGCAAAAAGGATTGGCTGCGCCAGTCGAAGGAATATGTTTTCCACCCGCCGTAATCACGCGAATCGAAATGCCCCGCACCGGCAACGCACCTCCCACGTGGACCTCAGTATGCGGGATCTTGTTACGAGCCTCGACGTAGCTCTTGTATCTCTGCTCCACGCCCTTTCCCGACGTCCGCAGCGGTCCGTTATCCAGAATGTGCCGGATCGGAATCTTCGACATCAGCAGCGGAACATCGCCCATGTGGTCGCTGTCAAAATGTGTGATCAACAAGTAGTCGATGCGCTGGACGCCGGCAGCATGCGCCGCCGTCACAATTCGATCCGAATCCCGCCCGTTGAATCCCGGAAACCCAACATCCACCAAAAGCGATTCACCGGAAGGCGCGATCGTCAGCATCGCCTTCCCGCCTTCCACATCGATCAGGTAAACATCCAGCGGCCGGGCGTTTACGCTGAAGCAAAGCACAAGAAGAAGCAGAGTCTGCTTCATACCCTACCGCCGGTGGACTTTAACTAAACTGCGATCGATGGACGAAATCGAAGGCCGTCCGCAGTGGCCCATATCGCGCGCCAATTCGCCCTGCAGCATCTGAAACACAACCTGAACGCCGTCGGCTCCATACGCGCCAAGTCCCCACATCGCCGGCCGCCCAATCATCACCGCGCGCGCCCCAAAAGCAAGCGCCTTCAGCATGTCGGTTCCGCGCCGGAAGCTTCCGTCAACCAACACAGGAATCTTCCCGCCCACCGCATCGGCAATCGAAGGCAGCATCTCCAGCGGCGACGCCAGGCCAGTGGAAAAAAGTCCCCCGTAATTCGAAACCACAATCCCTTGAACGCCTCGCTGAACCGCCGTCTGCGCCTCTTCCGGGGTCATGATCCCCTTCAACACCAGCGGCACTTTCAACTGTTTGCGCCACTGCTCGATCACATCCCAGTTCATATGCGGACCGCGATACGGAGTCCCCACCGTCAGGCAAACCGCCTTGCACCCCAAGGCAACAGCTTGCTGCGCAGCACTGAAATCCGCATCCGGAAAAAGTTGATACCACAACGGACCCTTCGCCGCGGCCGCGATCTTGTCAATCGGAACGCTCGACCGGTTACTGATCACCATCAGAGTCTTACTTCCCGCCGCGCCACGCACCGAAGCCAGTTCGCCGTCCGGATGAAATTGCTGCTGACCCATCATCGGGCCCATCACAATCGGGCTGTACAACTTTTCACCAAAAAGATCGACGCTCAAATCCAGCTTCTGCACGTTCACCAGCATCCGCGGACGGAATGTGATTCGCTCAAACGCCGCGCGGTCGCCGCCGGAAATCGCCGCAAATACGGTACTGGCCATCTTTCGCTTCGCCACCGCCTCCACTTCAAAAAGGTCGATGACATCTTCTTTCGGAGTAATGCGGCCCGCCGGTTCCCCAATGAGTTCCTGGCCCCGCAGCAGTGGCGAAGCAGCGACGAAAGATCCAAAAGCTTCCAGAGCGCGGCGTCGGGTCAGTCGAGTCGTGATCATGGAAAATCCGTCCTCACACCCTTGCGGTTCACGGCCTCCAGAGTGGCGTAACCGTTGGTGGCCATAGCCAGGCGTAGCTCAGTCTGCAGAATTTCCAGCACACGCTGCACACCCGGAGCGCCGTACGCGCCCAGTCCCCACCGGGGAACACGCCCAAGACACACCGCCTTGGCACCCAATGCCAGAGCCTTCAGAACATCCGACCCCCGTCGAAAACCACTATCGATCAACACCGGAACCTTGCCCCCGACGGCATCCACAATCTCCGGCAAAACTTCCAGCGTCGAAGGAGCGTAGTCCAGATATCGCGCGCCATGGTTCGAGACAATCACGCCATTCACACCATGGTTCGTCGCTTCCTTTGCATCCTCACCAATCAAAATTCCCTTCAGCAGCAGAGGAAGTTTCGTAATCGTGCGCAATTGATCCACCGTCGACCAATCCACATAAGGCGTCTGACCCCGCGCCCCATAAGGATTATCCATTTGACTCGGTTCGCCGGCCACCCGCCGCCCACGGCGAGGATTCGCATTCACGGGGCCACCACCACCGCCCGCAAGATTCTTATCATGCATCGCCCGCGGCCGCAGCGACAGATAGTGCGAGTCGACAGTAAGAACGATAGCCTGGCAGCCCGCCTCCTGTGCGCGTTCGATCAACTCCCGATTGCCGTCCTCCGTATCGCGCGCATAAAGCTGCCACCACATCGGTCCCTTGGCTGCCGCGCCAATTTTGTCGATCGGGAAGCTCGCGTTGATACTCACAATCATCGGAGTCCCAGCTGCCGTCGCGCCGCGATGCGTAGCAAGTTCGCCTTCCGGATGCAATTGGCCGTGCGCCGCACTCGGCGCAACCATAATCGGATAATCCATCTTCACGCCGAGCACTTCAGTGGAAGCGTTCACCGAACTCACATCGGCGATCGCCCGAGGCACCAATTCCACCCATTCGAAAGCCTGCCGGTTGCGGCGAAGAGTGAACTCGCTGTCCACCGCGGTCGCCATGTAGTTATACGCCTCGCGCGGTATTTTCGCATAAGCCACCGGCTCGAAATCGAGCGCCGTAACCAGTTCATCCATCCTAGGCACGCGGCTGTGATCGCGAAATGGATCCTGCTGCGCGAAAACCCGGCGCGACCCGGCCACAAATCCAGCCAACGCACCCAATGCCCGACGCCGACTCAAAGACTGGCGCCAACGTTCGTCAAGTTTCACAACGAGGATCGTATAACACGCCGCACACCCAGAGCAAACGGTTTAATCGGTTAACTCGATATAATAAGCGCGGATGCTCCCAATCCGAAGATTGATTCCGTTCCTTGCCGCGGCTGCCGGTTTGTCTGCCGCTGAGAGCCCTACCCGCACCGTCAACTTCGATCGTCAAATTCGCCCGATCCTCTCCGACAACTGTTTCTCCTGCCACGGACCCGACGAGAAAAACCGAATGGCCAATCTGCGTCTCGACGTAGCCGATGGCGGCGCCTACACCAAAACCATCATCGTGCCCGGCGATGCCAAGCAAAGCCGCCTGTTCGAGCGCGTCAGCGAAACGAATAAGGCCAAGCGAATGCCGCCGCCCTACGCCACCACCTCGCTCACCACACAGCAGATCGAGTTGCTGAAAGACTGGATCGATCAAGGAGCGAAATGGGAGACGCACTGGGCCTTCGCCGCACCGAAACGAGTCTCACCGCCGGATGTCGCAGACAAATCCCGAGTGCGGAATCCAATCGACAACTTCGTGCTAGCGCGTCTCGAAGAAAGAGAACCTGAAGCTCTCCCCCGAAGCCGGCAAAGAGACGCTGCTGCGCCGCGTCTCCTACGATCTCACCGGCCTGCCGCCCACGCTCTCTGAACTCAATTCCTTCCTGGCCGACAAATCGCCAGACGCCTACGAGAAGCGCGTCGATACGCTGCTCAACTCGCCGCGTTACGGCGAACGCATGGCCATGCAGTGGCTCGATCTGGCCCGATACGCCGACACGCACGGCTACCACATCGATAGCTCCCGCGAAATGTGGCACTGGCGCGACTGGGTGATCGCTGCGTTCAACCGCAACATGCCGTTCAACGAGTTCACCATCGATCAAATCGCCGGTGATCTTCTGCCGAACGCCACAGTCGAGCAGCGCGTAGCCAGCGGCTTCAACCGCAATCACATGATCAATTTCGAAGGCGGCGCGATCCCCGAGGAATATCAGACGGAGTACGTCGTCGATCGGCTGGAAGCCACGTCGAACACGTTCATGGGCCTCACCATGGGCTGCGCGCGCTGCCACGATCACAAATACGACCCCATCTCGCAGAAAGAGTTTTACCAGTTCTTCGCCTTCTTCAACAATATTTCCGAAAAAGGACTCGACGGCCGCACCGGCAACGCGCAACCATACATCGAACTGCCTTCCACCGAGCAGAAGCAGCGGCAAAATGAGCTGAAGGCCGCAATCGCGGCGCACGAGAAAGCGCTTCCCGAAGAACTCATCTCGAAGCAGCAAGCCGCATGGGAGGCCACAGAACTGGCGAATTTCCCCGATGCGCCCCGCGAACGGTCTGCTGGCCCATTACGAACTTGACGGCAACCTCGGTGACGCCTCCGGCCACTACCATTACGCGCGCGTCCTAAAAGGCGATCTCACCTACGGACCCGGAGCAGCCGGCAAAGCCGCTGATTTCGACGGTGAGACGCAGGTCACTTTCGGCCACGTCCCATCCTTCGAACGCGACACCAGCCGTTCGCCCTCTCCTGGTGGATGAAGGTCAACAGCAAAGTCCGCATGGCGGTGCTGCAACAAATCAGCGACGCCACCTCACACCGCGGTCTGGAAATTTATCTTGACGATTTCGAGCTCTCCGGCATCCAGCAGCGCGTCCCCCGCGTCTACATCCGCCTCGCGCAACAGTGGCCGCAAAGCGCCATCGAAGTCCGCACCACCGATCGAATTCCGTGGCCGGACAACATGAACCATCTGGTGCTGAACTACGATGGCTCGGGCAAAGCAGCCGGTCTCCACCTGTACGTTGCACGGCAAGCCAGTCAAGCTCGAAATTCTCAAGGATTCGTTGACCGGACCGACACACGTCGACGGGCCGCTTGTCGTAGGAAGCCTCGAGCCCGGCACGCCCTTCAAGGGGCGTCTCGACGATCTCCGCGTTTACCGGCGTCCACTCACGGCAACCGAAATCTCTCATCTGCAGAATCAGGAACCGCTCCGCGCCATTCTCGCGATTCAACCCGACAAGCGTCCGAAGGATCAGAAAGAATGGATCCGCAACTACTACCTCACCAACGCGGCCCCCGCCGAAAACCGGACAACCTGGGCGGAATTGAAAACCCTCCGTGAGACTGCGAAGAAACTCGAAGCGGTCATTCCCACATCCATGGTGATGTCGGAACTCGAGAAGCCCCGCGACACCTTCATCCTCGCCCGCGGCGATTATCGCAATCACGGCGACAAGGTAGTTCCCGGCGTGCCCGCAGTGCTTGCCGCCTCTTCCGAAAGGTGCGCCGCTCACCCGCCTCGACGCTGGCGAAATGGCTGGTGGACCCCGCGAATCCCCTCACCGCCCGAGTAGCCGTGAATCGCTATTGGCAGATGTATTTCGGCACCGGCCTGGTGAAGACCACCGAAAATTTCGGTTCACAAGGCGATCCGCCCAGCAATCCGGAACTGCTCGACTGGCTGGCGACTGAATTTATCCGCACCGGCTGGGACATCAAAGCCATGCAGCGTCTGATCGTCACCTCCGCCGCCTACCGGCAATCCTCGCGCGTGACGCCGCAACTATTGGAGCACGATCCGGAAAACCGGCTGATCGCACGAGGACCGCGATTCCGGCTCCCGGCCGAAATGGTACGCGACATGGCCAACTCTATATGGGCGGCCTTCTGAAGGAACAGGTCGGCGGCCCCGGCGTATCTCCCTACCAGCCGAAAGGCCTCTGGGAAGAGATCGCGTTCGGCGACGGATTCACTGCCCAAGCCTATAAACAGGATCACGGCGACGCTCTCTACCGCCGTAGCATGTACACCTTCTGGAAACGAACCGAGCCCGCCGCCCGAGATGACCACATTCGACGCGCCGGATCGCGAGAAATGCGCCGCCCGCCGAACCATCACCAACACACCGTTGCAAGCGCTCGTGCTGTTGAACGATCCGACCTTCGTAGAAGCCGCGCGAGCCCTGGCCTCGCGCATGATGACCGAAGGCGGAACAACGCCGGACGATCGCATCCACTACGGATTCCGTCTGGCCACCGACCGCAATCCCGCCAAGCCCGAAGCGGACGTCCTGCGCGAAACATTCCAGGAAGAACTCCAGCAATACAAGCGGCACGAAGATCAGGCGCAAGCGCTGCTGAAAGTCGGCGAATCGCCCGATCACGCCAAATTGGACAAACCCGAACTGGCCGCCTGGACTACCGTGGCCAGCATGATCCTCAACCTCGACGAAACGATCACCAAGGAATAAGAAATGGACCCACTCCAACAATTGACAGCCGCGCAGATCACCCGCCGGCATTTGTTCGGCAAGGCGGCGTCCGGAATCGGCGTGGCCGCGCTCGCGTCGCTGATGAACCCAAAACTATTCGCGTCGGTCGATAAGCCCGACACCGGAGGCCTCCCCGGACTCCCGCACTTCGCGCCCAAAGCAAAGCGCGTCATCTATCTCCATCAATCCGGCGCGCCCTCGCAAATCGACCTCTTCGACTACAAACCCGCACTCAACAAACTGCACGGCACCGAACTCCCCGCATCCATCCGCAACGGGCCAGCGCATCACCGGCATGACGTCCGGCCAAGCCTCATTCCCGGTACGCCAAGTCCATCTTCAAGTTCAGCCAACACGGCCAATCCGGCGCATGGCTCAGCGAACTATTGCCCCACACCGCCGGAATCGTCGACGACATCGCAATCATCAAGACCACCAACACCGACGCCATCAACCACGATCCGGCCATCACCTTCATTCAGACCGGCAGCCAACAGCCCGGGCGGCCGAGCTTAGGTTCATGGGTCACATACGGTCTCGGCAGCGAGAATCACAACCTGCCATCGTTCGTAGTCCTGATCGCGCAATCCAGTTCCATCAATACCGATCAACCGCTGTTCTCCCGGCTCTGGGGAAACGGCTTTCTGCCATCGAAATATCAGGGCGTGAATTTTCGCGCCGGCCGGCGATCCGGTCCTCTACCTTTCCGATCCTCCCGGCATCGACAAAGCAACCCGCCGCCGCATGCTCGACGGAATCGCCAAGCTCAACCAGATGAACGCCGAAGCGTACGGCGATCCCGAAATCGACACTCGCATCTCGCAATACGAAATGGCGTACCGAATGCAAACGTCGGTCCCCGACCTGATGGATCTCTCCAAAGAACCCGACAGCGTCTTCGACCTGTACGGACCCGATTCGCGAAAGCCCGGCACCTACGCGGCCAACTGTCTGCTAGCCCGGCGCATGGCCGAACGCGGTGTTCGCTTCGTCCAGATTTACAAGCGCGGCTGGGATCAGCACGGCGACCTGCCCCGCGATCTCGCTCTGCAATGCAAGAGCGTCGATCAACCCTCCGCGGCCCTCGTAAAAGATCTGAAGCAGCGTGGGCTGCTCGACGACACGCTCGTAGTCTGGGGCGGGGAATTCGGCCGAACAGTCTATTGCCAGGGCAAGCTGATGGAAACCAACTACGGCCGCGACCATCATCCGCGCTGTTTCTCCATCTGGATGGCCGGCGGCGGAATCAAGCCCGGCATCTCGTTGGGCGAAACCGACGACTTCTCGTACAACGTCGTCGCCGACCCAATCCACGTCCACGATATCCAGGCAACCGTTCTGAACCGTCTCGGCATCGACCACAAACGGCTCACCTTCAAATTCCAAGGACGGCATTTCCGCCTCACCGATGTAGCCGGCGAGCTCGTGAATCAGATAATGGTGTAAGCAATGAACCGGCGAAGTCTCCATGCGCTGCTGTTCGTATTCACGCTGCAGCCAATCCTCGCCCTCGACGCCAACAAAACTCTAACCCAAAATATCCACCGCATCTGGCAGGTTCAACAGGGCCTCTCCGACGCCACCGTCTACGCCATCCGCCAGACGCGCGACGGCTATCTCTGGCTCGGCACTCAGTCGGGACTCGTCCGCTTCGACGGCGTCCGCTTCACCTCATTCGACGGGGCCAACGGCGTTTCCATGTCGAACATTTGGATTCGCAACGTACTCGAAGACGCCCAAGGCGATCTCTGGGCCGGCACCATCGACGCTGGCTTGTATCACATCCAAAACGGCCACGTCACGCGATACGCCCGCCAGCAGGGGCTCCCCTCCGACACCATTGGATGCCTCGTCTCCGCCCGTGGCGGCGGCATCTGGGCCTGCACGTCCATCGGGTCTCGCAAAGCTCAAGTCCGGCAAACTCACCGTCTACCGTACCGCCCAAGGTCTGGCCACCGATTCCATCCGAAGCGTCTGTGAAACACACGACGGCGCCATCTGGGCAGGCGGTGAAAGTTCCACTTTGAGCCGCTTTCAAGACGATAAGTTCGTCCCTGTTCCGCTTCACTCCATCTCCAGTTCCGCTACCGTCCGCGCACTCCTCTGCGCCCGCGACGGAGCCCTCTGGATCGGAACCACCGACGGGCTGGTTCGCCTGGAAAATGGACACGAGCAGCGCTACTCCATCGCCGATGGCCTTGCCGACAACTCCGTTCTCGAACTTGCAGAAAGCCGCGACGGCGTCATCTGGATCGGCACCAAGAACGGCTTCAGCCGAAGCCGCAATGGCGAATTCGAAAGCTATCGTTCCAGGGACGGTCTCTCGCAAAGCGCCGTCTATGCCTTGTTCGAAGATCACGAAGGCGCGCTCTGGGTCGGAACCAAGCACGGGCTGAATCAATTCATGGATGGCCGCGCCACTCCCTTCACCGCGCGCGAAGGCCTACCCAGCAACGACGCGGGCCCCGTCCTGCAGGATCGTAACGGCAGAATTTGGGTTGGCACTCTCGATGCCGGCCTCAGTAAATACGATGGCCACCGCTTCACCGTCCTCACCACTAAGCAGGGGCTCGCCTCGAACTCCATCCGCGCGCTCGCCGAAGACTCCGAAGGCGACCTTTGGGCCGGTACCTCCGCCGGTCTGAACCGTCTCCATGACGGCCGCGTCACTGCAACCTACACCACCGCGCAAGGCCTGCCCGCTAACAATATTCTTTGTCTGCTGCGCGATCACTCGGGCGCTCTCTGGATAGGAACCGCGTCCGGCGCGGCAATTTTCCACGACGGCGTCTTCTCCCGTTTGCCCGGATTCTCCGGCCCCCTGTTCTCCATCGGACAGGATCGCAGCCAGCGCCATTTCGTCGCCGGACAAGGCGGGGCGCTAAGCGTTTACGATGACGGCAAACTCACCGAAGTCACCGCGGCAGGAGGGCCCGTCCGCGATGTCGACACCTTCTATGAGGACCGCGAAGGCCTTCTCTGGATCGGCACGCTCGGCGGCGGCATCCGCCTTCTTAAGGACGGAAAACTCACGCCGTTTTACGGGCACGACGGCCTCTTCGACAACGAAATCTACGGCATCGTGGCCGACAATCAGGATCGCTTCTGGATGCCATGCAGCAAAGGCATCTTTTCCGTCCAGCGCTCCGATCTTCTGAAATTCGCCGCCGGAACGCTGCAGAAACTCGTCAGCACTCCCTATAGCCCGCTCGACGGACTCCGCACCATCGAAAGCAAATCCGGCGTCCAGCCTTCGGTGTGGAAAATGCACGACGGTAACCTCTGGTTTTCGACCATCCGCGGACTCATGGTGCTCGATCCCATCCGGATGCAGCGCAAGCTCGCACCGCCCCCCGTAGCCATCGAAGAGGTAACCGTTAATGGAAAGGCCGAGACGCCGTCTGAAATCGCATCCCTCAACCCGGGAAGAAAAAATCTCGAATTCAGTTACACCGGCCTCAGCTTCATCGTGCCCGCACGCATCACCTTCCGTTACATCCTCGAAGGCTTCGACAAAAGCTGGACCAACGCTGGCACTCGCCGTGAAGCGTTTTACACCAACCTCCCGCCCGGCAACTTTCGCTTTCGCGTCACCGCCTGTAACGTCGACGGCACATGTAACGAGGCCGGAAATGCGGTTTCCTTTTCCATAGCGCCATTCTTCTATCAACGAATCTGGTTCATCCCGCTCTGCGTAGCGTTCGCCGCGCTGGCCGGTTGGCTCGCCTACCAACTCCGTATCCGCCGGCTGAAAGAACGCTTCGACATGATCCTCGGCGAACGAAGCCGCATTGCCCGCGAACTGCACGACACGCTGATTCAAGGCTTCTCCGGAGTCACCATGGAGATGCAGGCGCTCTTCGCCCGCGTCCGCAACCCGGACGAAAAAAACACGCTCGAGGAAATTATTCACGATGCGGCCGCCTGCCTGCGCGACGCCCGCCGATCCGTCGCCGGCCTGCGTGGAGCGCGCGACGCGAACTCAGGCCTCTCCGCTGCCATTGCGCAAACCGCGCGGCAGATCACCGAGACCAAAGACGTCCGCCTCCGGCTCAAGCTCGATGCAGGCCCCAAGGGCCTTCCCGCCGACGTCGAATACAACCTCCTCCGCATCGCGCAGGAAGCGGTGGCCAATTCGGTCAAGCATTCCGGAGCCCGCAACATCGAAGTGGCCCTCCAATGCACCGCGGAATCCACCCGCCTTCAGATCGCGGACGATGGCTTGGGCTTCGATGAAACCCCACGCTCCGGCCACTATGGTTTGATTGGAATGAGAGAACGCGCCAGCCACATCGGAGCCGATTTCAGCGTCGAGAGCGGCCTCACCGAAGGAACCATGGTCAGTGTCGTTCTGAAAGGCCGCAAGTGAATTCGGAAGAACAGATCCGCGTGTTGTGCGTCGACGACCATCCCTTGGTCCGCAAGGGAATCGCCTCCATTCTCGCCAACGAGGCCAACATCCAGCTCATCGCCGAGGCCTCCAACGGCCGCGAAGCCGTCGACCTCTTCCGCAAACACCGGCCCGACGTCACCCTCATGGATCTGCGCATGCCTATAGTCGACGGCGTCGGCGCAACCAAGGCGATCCGTGACGAATTTCCCGAAGCGCGCATCATCGCCCTAACCAGTTACGACGGCGACCAGGACATTTACCGCGCCCTCGAAGCCGGAGTTCGCGGTTACTTGCTCAAAGAGATGGTCCACACCGAAGTCCTGCGCGCCATTCGCACAGTCCACTCCGGGAAGCGGCTCATCCCGCCCGAAGTCTCAGATCGCCTCAGCGAATACTTCCCGCAAATCGCCCTCACTGCCCGCGAAGTCGAAGTCCTGGCACTCGTAGCCCGAGGCCTCGGCAACAAGGAAATCGGAGATCAACTCGGTACCGCCGCGGGGACGGTGAAAATTCACGTGCAGAATATTCTGAGCAAATTAGGAGCCGCCGACCGTACGCACGCCGTCACCCTCGCCATCCAGCGCGGCATCCTCCACCTCGACTCCGTCTCCTGAGCCATGGCCCCTCTCCCGGCGGTCCCCGAAGACCTGCGAGATTCCGCCCGCATCTTCTGGATGATGACCGAGTGGTGCAACTACAAGTGCGAATACTGCGGAGTTCAGGTCTTTCTAAAACGTTCGCCTCAAAACAAACCGCAGCGCCACGCCTTCGATCACTACACCGCGCAACAATGGGTCGGCGCTTTTCGCAAATTTCCGCAAAAGAGATTCGCCATCGAAATCAGCGGAGGAGAACCTTTCCTCGATCACCACAACTTTCCTATCCTCCTGCAAGGCCTGCTCGACGATGGCCGCTACACCATTCGCGTCAACAGCAATCTCGTCTTCGACCCCGCTCCCTACGGGGGCATGGACTGTTCGCGAATCCATCTGAGCACCACATTGCACGCGAGCGAAACGAATCTGCCTGCCTATCGCCGCCGCCTCCACCGTCTCCGCGACGCCGGCTTTTCCTTCTGCCACGTAGGCATCGTACTGTCGCCTGAAAACCTCGATTTCGCCGAAGAGGCCATCGCCACATTCGAAGAAGATGGATTTCCCACCGCCGCCTGGCCCATGGTCCCGTCAGGCAAGTACGAAGGCCGCACGGAGCGCACCCCGCGAGAGCGTGATTTAATTCGCCGTCATTCCATTCCGCTGTCGAATTACTTCTCGCTTCTTCGCCCGGAAACGAAAGGCCGGGCTTGTTATCATCCCTCGCTCAGCTATTACATGTGGTACGACGGCGGAATCAAAATCTATTGCGTCGGAGTCAAACAGAATATCTTCACCGACGGCATTCCCGATCTCCCGCGCCAGGCCGTCGCCTGCCCATTCGATCACTGCGAAGGATGCGCACCGCAGATCCGCTCGATCGTCGGCCTCGAGCAATACGGCAAACCTGTTCCACTATTCGACGCAATCGATTTCCGCCAGGAACTCGTCGAATACAACGCAGCCGCGAAGAACGGGACGCTCGATCCAACCAGCACCGCAGTTCTGAACGAAGTCGATCGCTACCTCGACGCCGTACCCTATCAACCGCAGCCCGCCAGTTTCGTACCGCTAGAATCGCTCACGCCATCCGATCCGCCCTTCGGTTACATCGACAATCAAAATGGAGCCGCCGTCATTACCGCCCACAGCCGCGACCGCATACGCCTTTCCGGCTGGGCTGTCAGTTCGAGAATCGGGGAGCCGATTCAGGAAGTCCGAATCGTTGCCGCCGGCGTTCAGGTTGCCGCCATCCAACAATTTTATCCGCGGCCGGAAGTCGTCGAGCACCTCAACCGCCACGACGTCCTGATGAGCGGCTGGCACGGCATGTTCTACCTGCCGATTCTCAAAACCGGCGACTATCAGATCGCCGCCCAGCCGATCACCGCATCCGGACGCACAGGCGAACTCCCGCCTTTCACGCTACGCATAATCGACTAACTATCCGCTATCGGCTGGCAGTGCTCCTGCCGAAACACGTGGAGAGTGTGCGGCGCACCGGCTGATCCAGTTCACCGAAGGGAAACACCACAGTCTCATTGGAGAAGAGGTTGCTAATCGACAAAGTCCGTTCCGGTAACGGCATCGCGGCCAGGACGATCGATCCGGGCCCGGAAGCGCCACCGGCGCCATTGCCCATCTTTTCGGTTCCTTCGATCTTGTATGTGAACGGCGCTCTTTCGTCCACCACGGCGGAGATTACTCGGCCATTTTCCGGAACTCCAGGCGCCCACGCTAACAGCATCTCGGCTTCATGCGTATCACTGCGGCAGGTAAGCGTGAGGCGGTACGAGTCCGGCACGCCTGAATTTTTCGCGGAGGGCAATTCTCGCACGACGCTCGCCGTCATCGTCGTGGCTTTTGTTGCCGGATCCTGCGTACGATTCACGGTCCACCGGTTGGCGCCGGCAGCTTCCGCCGACAACGCGTTTATCAATGCGTGGAGCGTCGCGCCATCCGGGGCCGGTGTGCCCGCCGCTCCAATCGCCCCGGTTTTCAGCTTGCTGACCATCATCGCCGCCACGCCCGGGTCGGGATGCGCCGCGTCGAAATGTTCCAGCGAGAGCCCGCCGTTCCTATGCAAGTCTGTATGACAGACCGCGCAGTATTTCTGCACCAGCGCATTTTGTTGCGGCACGGACATCGCATCGCCAGCCATCGCCGCTGGCGAAGCGGCGATCAATCCGCCAGCCAATGCCGCCATGGCTCCCATCGCACTGCGAAAATGGCTCTCCATTCCGCAACAAATATATCATTCCCAATCAAGTGCAAGCGCTTGCCTGCACCGGTCACCGGATTCGCATAAACTAAACACTTCCTATGAAAATCTCTCGACGAACATTTTCGAAAACCCTGTTGGCCGCCCCATTAGTCGCCGGCGCGCAGCCAAGCCTCCGCGCCCGGGTCAAAATCGATACCGAACGCACCATCGCCGACATCGACCCCAAAATCTACGGCAACTTCATCGAGCACCTCGGACGCTGCATCGACGGCGGCATCTTCGAAGAGAACTCGCCGAAGTCCGACGCCAACGGTTTCAGAACAGATGTCCTCGAAGCCGTCAAGAAGCTGAACGTCACCCTCCTCCGCTGGCCGGGAGGCAATTTTTCGTCGAATTATCACTGGCAAGACGGCATAGGCCCGCGCGACCAGCGGCCACCGCGGCTAGAGATGGCCTGGGGCACCGTCGAAAGCAATCGCTTCGGCACGCACGAATTCCTCGACTACATCGAGAAGCTCCAGACCGAGGCCTATATCTGCGCCAACCTCGGCACCGGCACTTGGAACGAGGCACAGCAGTGGGTGGAATACTGCAACTCCTCCGCCGACACGGAAATGACGCGCCTGCGAAAAAAGAACGGCCGAAAAGATCCCTGGAAGGTCACCTACTGGGGCCTCGGAAACGAAATGGACGGTCCTTGGCAAATGGGCCACCGCACCGCCGACGACTACGGAAAGTTTGCCCTCGAAGCCGCCAAACTCATGAAGTGGACCGACCCGAATGTAAAACTCATCGCCGCCGGCTCCTCGAACTTCGGCGCGGGCTCAGACTGGGTCGGCTGGAATCGCACCGTCCTCGATCATCTGAAAAATCACGCCGACTACCTCTCCATTCACCTCTACGTCGGCAACCGCGAAGACGACTACGGTGATTTCGTCGCCAGCTCCATGGAATTAGCAGGCCGGATAAAAACCGCCGAAGGCATCATCAACGCCGCGCTCCAAGGCCAAGCCGCCAATCGCAAAATCTACCTCGCCTGGGACGAGTGGAACGTCTGGTACCGGGCGCGAGGCGCGCAACAACGAGGCCGCCGCATCCTCGAAGAGCACTACAACCTCGAAGACGCGCTGGTCATCGCGACGTTCTTAAACGCATTCGTAAATCACGCGCACATAGTAAAAATCGCCAATCTCGCGCAACTCGTCAACGTAATCGCACCCATCTTCACCGATGAAAAGCGGATGTTCCTCCAGACTATCTACTACCCGCTCCAACTATTCGCCAGCAACACAAAAGGGAAAGCGCTAGAGCTGTTCGTCGATAGCCCCAAGTACAAAAGCAAGCGCTTCGACGACATCCCATACCTCGATACCTCAGCCGCCTACGAAAACAACTCACTCGTCCTGAACGTGGTCAACCGCCACAAGGATCAACCGCTCGAAGTGACATTCGAATTGCAGGACAAACAGTTCAGTGGCGCCGTACAGGTCTCCGAAGTCAACGGCCCGGACATCAAATCGGAAAACACCTTCGACGCCACAACCGTAAAAACAATCGGACGCGCGGCCACAGCGGACGGAAAGCTCCTCCGCTACACGTTCCCCCCGCACTCCTACACATTGATGAAAACAAAGGTCGTATAATCCGGCCGAACGAACGAAACGCAAACCCGCCACGCCGCGTAGTATAAATGAAGTGCGTAGTGTCCTAACCGTAGGTATTGCCGTATGAGACGCTCAGCCTGCCTCGCGCCGTTAGTCTTGGCCGTGCTTGTCCCCGCCCTGCGCGCCGACGACACCCCCGTTACCTTCCACAGCGACGTATCCCTGGTCCGCGTCGACGTCCAGGTCCTCGATCGCGACAACCACGCCGTCACCGGTCTCCACGCGGAAGATTTCGTTCTCAAAGAGCAAGGAAAAGTCGTCGAAATCCGCAATTTCGCCAGCGAAAACATGCCTCTCGACGTCCTCTTCCTCCTCGACGTCAGCGGCAGCATGCGCCCCCACGTGCAGCGCATCGCCAACGCCGCGCACGATGCCTTCCGCGTGCTCGGAGATAAGGACCGCATCGGAATCATGGTCTTCGACCGCTACACCCGCGTCCGCTCGCAGTTCCGCAACGTCCGCGATGGAGTGGATCGCGAATTTGACAATCTCCTCCGCCAGGAACGCTTCAACGGCGGTACCGACATCACCCGAGGCATGCTCGACGCCGCCGATTACATCCGCAAAAACGCCCGGCCCGAAGCCCGCCGAGCCATCGTCATCCTGACCGACGATGAAACCGAATTCGAGCGTGAAGACGCCGCCGTCGCCCACGCACTCGCCCGCGCCGACGCGGTCATGAGCGCCCTCATCGCCCCCGACGCCATGCGGAACCGAACCTACGGCCACGGAGGCGGCGGATATCCCGGAGGCGGCATCGGAGGACCCATGGGAGGCCCCCTCGGAGGCATCATTCTGGGAGGAGGAAGAGGTGGAATGGGCCGCGGCCCCGGTATGGGCGGACCCGGAGGCGGAGGGCCAAGAACGCACTCTGCCGGAACCTCGGAAATCGCCCTGCAATCCGGCGGTGACAGCATGCCCGTCGACAATGCGTCCGCTCTCGAAGACACGCTGATGCGTCTGCGCCAGCGATACGCCCTGCACTTCCACGCAGGCGAAGGCGTCGAGATGGGCCAGGAGCGCTCCATTGATGTGACTCTTTCGGACTTCGCCCGCCGCCGCTACCGCGACGCTCAACTGAAATTCCGAGGACACTATGTCGCTGGAGGCGGCGACCCCAAGAGCAGCGAAATCATCACACGCCGCGTCGAGCCCGACGCGTCCGATTCAACTCCCTCGCGCCGCGTCTATTCCGATGCCTCAACCACATCAACGCCGCGCCGGCGAGTAGCAATCAGCGAGCCCGACGGCTCTTCAGGACCGAACGCCGCAGTAGGCGTGCCCGCCGCGCCCGAACCCGCAGCGGATCCGCCGGCGCCACCGCCTCAAGCTGCCACGCCGGCAACGCCAGCATCTCCACCCGCGCCCGCAACACCCGCCGAACCAAAGGGAGGATGGCGCAGAGTACCGTCACCGGCCGCGCCGCCACCTGTCGACAAGCCCTAGGGTTGTTTTAGGTAAGCCCCCGGGCTCGAGCACCTCCAAACTCACGACGGCCGGTTTTTCCTGCAAATTTTCCCGCATGACGCTCTCGATCAGCAACGCGGTGACCCGTTGTGCTTCCCTCGGATCACCGTACTCAAATGAAATACTGAACTCGCCCCGGCTCCCCGAAACCCGCTCCATCCGGATGTCCCGGCGCACCTTCGCAATCAACTCATCCGTCGGCTTTCCGTCCCCATAAATACGCGTCCGTTCAATCAGCAACATCAACGAAATCGGATCCAATACTTTCGACGTCAAGCTCTGAATATATTCGTCGACCTCGCGATCGCTGACGGCCCGGTTAGCCGTCCGCATCGCGACTACACCCGTCGAAACATATCGATCCGGAATCGCCAGCGACGCGCCCCAAACCGCAATCGCACCCGTCAACCCCAGCGCCGCCGCCAGCCGGACCGAAGGCAGAAACAGCCCCAACACGACCGCTACCAGCAACCCCACGCCAAGCCCATATCCAGCGACCATCATGCGATTCGGTTTCACCGGATTCTGCGGCAAGCTCGCTTCACCCCGGATCTCGGCATCTGGCAACTCCCGCCGCACCAGATTTACAAGATCGGCAAGAGCCCGCTGCGCCTTGTATCGATCGTCATAATTGAAAGCGATGTTGATCATTCCCGAAGCAGGAGAACTGATACGAATGGCCTGTCTCATATCGAGAAATACGTCCTCCATCGGCTTCTGACTTAGTTCGCGCGCGTACAGATCTTCCTGTCGAATGACTTCCTCAAGCGATTGCCTCTGGAGGGCATGCGAAAATGCGGCTGAACCTATCGGGTCGGTCCGGTCCGCATGTTCGGAATGCAAAACCGCCTCAGAAACAAACTGCTCAGGAAGAGCAAACGACCCCGCCACCCCCGCCAGCGCGCCCGCCAAACCCAACGCCGCGACAATTTTCCCAACCCCCCAAGTCCGCATCTGCACAGCCAGAGCACTCAACACAACGTCACCCAAATCCCGCCAACGCAGACCAGCATCCTCGAGCAACGCCTCAAACTCGCACCCATACCGCGCCCGCCAACTCCGCGGATAAAGCAGCACCAGAAATCGAAGGACCCGCCTCATACCACCCATCGACCAAACGCTAAGCAAAGCGGAAACGGCGGCTGCGAGAAAAGGCCAGTCCAAAAAGCACGCCGGCTCCCATTCCACACACCGCGACCATCGGACGCTTCGGACTCACCGGCGTCTGCGGCAAGTTCGGCCCATCGATTATCTCCAGACTCACCAACGCCGGTTTTTGTTGGGCATTTTCCTCAATCGCACTCGCGGCCAGCAACGCCGTGATCCGTTGTGCTTTCAGACGATCGTCACACTCAAATGAAATAATGAATCCACTCAGACCACTTGAAAACGTCGAAATCCGGATGTCGCGCCGCATCTTCGCAATCGACTCATCCTTTATGTCGTTCAGCACCTTCAAACGCAATTCGTGCATGTATTGATCAATCTCATGAATGTCCGCGGCTCCATTCGCCGCGCGCGCTTCCAGCACGGTCGTCGAAACATATCGCTGCGGAATTGCGAACGACACACCCCAGCCCACAGCCGCGCCGCTCAACCCCAGCGCCGCCGCCCAGCGAAGTGTAGCCCGAAGCCGATTTGCCGGACGCCTAAACAGTCCCAGGAGCACCCCCACCAGCACTCCGGTGCCAAGCCCAAACTCAGCGACCACTGCGCGATTCGGCCACACCGGATCTATCGGCAAGCTCGCCCGGCCCTCAATTGCAACGGCCGGTAGCTCTTTGCGCACCAGATTCACAATATCGACAAGAGCCCGTTGCGCTTTGTATCGATCGTCATAGGCAAAAGCGATATCGATCGTAGCCGGACCGGACCACCGGACGCGAATAGCCCGTTTCATCTGCTCGATCACGTCTTCCATCGGCTTCCGGCTCAGTTCCCGCCCATATAAATCTTCCCGCCGGATGACGTCTTCCAGAACCTGCCTGCCAAAGGCGTGCATCAAAGCCGCCTTAAGCGCAGCGTCATTCCCTCTCGTGCGCTCGTAACGCACAACGGCCTCGGAAACAAACC
The DNA here is from genome assembly GCA_963770345.1 of Bryobacteraceae bacterium. Taxonomy (GTDB): domain Bacteria; phylum Acidobacteriota; class Terriglobia; order Bryobacterales; family Bryobacteraceae; genus CAVYPH01. The sequence continues at coordinate 954,829 of CAVYPH010000007.1, forward strand.
GATCCGGAATCGCAAGCGACCCCGCCGCTCCCACCAGCGCGCCCGCCAAACCCAGAGCCACCACAGTCTTCCCAAAGCCCCAAGTCCGCATCTGCATAGCCAGAGCACCGCACACAACGTCACCCAAATCCCGCCAACGCGGACCAGCATCCTCGAGCAACGCCTCAAACTCGCTCCCATACCGCGCCCGCCAGCTTCGAGGATAAAGCCACACCAGAAATCGAAGGACCCGCCTCATGCGTCCCTCAACCGTCGAAGCCCGGTCTTCACCACCCGATCGAGACCCGCCAACTTCTCCTCAAGTTCCCGCCGCCCCAACGCCGTAATCGTATAAGGACGCCGCCGGTCCTCCGTCGCCACCGGACGAATCCACCCCAGCTCCTCCAGCCGGGTAATCGCGCCATACAAAGTGCCGGGCCCCAAGCGGACGCTCGCAAATCGTTCAATATCTTCCATCATGGCGTAGCCGTGCTTATCGCCATCCGCCAAACTAGCCAGAACAAGGAGAGTAGGATCAGACATAATTCTTACGCCGCACGTAGTATATCGTACGGCGTAATAGCTACGGAGTCAACCTGAAAATGATTCCCCTTGACAGCCACCCGCACCCGGGTTTAACATTCACCCATCGACATCGATGGGGAAATTCAAGAAAGACCTGCTGCTCGGCAAACTGGATCTACTAGTCCTGCGCATTCTCACCACCGGCGAAAGCATGCACGGTTACGCAATCGCGGAAAAGATCGAACAGCTTTCCGAGAATGTCCTCCAAGTGGGAGAAGGATCGATATATCCAGCGCTGCATCGCATGAACGAAGAGGGCTGGATCAAATCGGAGTGGGCCCCCTCAGACAATAACCGGCGAGCGCGCTACTACAAAATCACCGCCGCCGGACGCCGTCAACTAGCCGAAGAAGAATCGGACTGGCTACGCGCGGCCGACGCCATCACGCGCGTCTTGAGACTAGCCTGATAGGGTTCCCACGCCGTCTCGAACTCAGAGCCAGTCCTCGCGAAGTCTCCGCACATATGCGTCGGGATCATCTCCCCGCCAAAGTTCCCGTCCCATCCCGCGCAACTGAAAAACTCCATCCAGCCACCGCCTATACGCCTGCTTGGCCCACTCAATCAATTCAGCATACTGCGGCGGAACGTCATCCGGATCGGGCCAAATCTTTCCGGTCCGTTCCGGATGCACGGAATCGCCAGATCGCAAAAGTCGCCGCGTCCGATCCCCCGTAGCATAAAGCATCCGGTAACGCCCACGATGCGCAGGCAAATTTGCAACGCAATGCAAAGACGCATAAGCCCGCACTGCAGGCCGTAGATAGCCAGAAAGCTGCTCACGCGCCGCCCGCTCCACAATCTCACCAATGGTGAAGTCCTCTCGATCAGGATTCTCCCGCTGTAACAACGCGGTCGAAAGAAACACCTCGTCAGCGACTTTGATTCGTCGAAGCACCATCCATGAATGGTATATCGAATCATCCCCAGACAAAATTCGAGCAGTTCTTTGCGGCTCGGCGGCTTGGCGTGACAACATTAATCAAAAATCTTCACACCGTCAACCCCAACAAACCAAATCAAATAGCGATCCCAGCCGTTTACCAGCCAACCCCAGCCCGCACCCCCAAGCACTAGAGTCAAGTCAAGAAAGAACCGCGGCAATGTGAAGCGACTTTCGAAAAGAGACAAGGATGGTACCAAGTGTCACAAAGGCAAATAGAAGCAAACAGGATAAACGGCGCCAAGGGCGGACCGAAAACGTGGGAGGGGAAGCAGATCTCAAAGATGAACGCTGAGCGTCACGGCTTCACCTCCAAGAAGCTAGTCCTAACCACAGAAGAAGAGCCTTACTTCAACGCGATGATGGAAGGCTACCTCGAAGAACTCAACCCCCAAGGCCTGGAAGAAACCGACTTGGTCCGGGAAGTAGTAGCCGGAAAATGGCGTCAGGAACGGTACTGGGAACTCGGAACCGCTCTCATGGAGCTATCCATGGCGGAAACCAACGCCGACATCGCCGACCGCTTCGAAGAAATCGACCCCCTCGCCAGAACCGCCTACTCACTCGTCAAGCAATACGGCCATCTCAAAGCGCTCGACATGGTCACGCGAGTCGAAGGCCGAATGCGCCGCCTGCACCAAACCGCCCGCCGCGATCTCGACCGCCTCCAGGCCACCCGGATCCCAAAAGACGTCAAACCAGCCCCCAAACCCAAAGCGCCACCCGAGCCCGAGCCAATCCAGGAAGAGCCAATCTCTTTCCGCTCATTCGTTTCCAAAGAGGAATTGGCCAAAATCAGGCAACATAGGAACGAACCAAAATTCCCCTTCGATTTGCCCGAAACCATGCCCGAAGAGGACCCAAACGCAGCCTGACCAGGACCCCGCGATGCCCATAAAATTCAAAAACCACGAACCCGCGGCCGAAAAGTCCGGAAAGCCCGATCAACCCGAACAACCAGGCCCGGCAGCGACGCTCGACGAACGCACGCGCCATCTCTGCAAAATCCTGGAGACGCAAATGCTAACAGGAAAGCTCCGCCTAAGCTTCGCAGACTACCTCCGTCTCATCCAATGGCGCGAAGCCAAAGGCTACGACCGCCCCCACAAAACCGTCGTCACGTGGATAGACCCCTGGTGGCTAGGTCTCATAGGAGAAATGGAGGACCACCCCCAAATTAACGCGATCCTCGAAGAGTTCAAAGCCAAAGGCCTCGACAAGCGAAAAAAGCCCAAAAATGATGCCTGACAGCCAGCTCAGCCAGCCTTCATCGCATCGTCATACGCCAATGCCGCCCATCCCGCTCGAGCAACTCATCGGCCGCTCTCGGACCCCAACTACCCGCCGGATAATTCGGAAATTCCCCCGGAGGAGCCTTCTCCCAGGCATCCAGCACCGGCTGAACCACACTCCAGCCCGCCTCCACCATGTCCGCGCGCTGGAACAAAGTGGAGTCGCCAACCATGCAGTCATAAAGCAGCGTTTCATACCCCGTGCTGGGGCTGGTGCCGAAATAGTCGCTGTACTGAAAGTTCATCTGCACGCCGCCAATGTTCACCGAAGGTCCAGGCACCTTCGCCCCGAAGCGCAGCCAGATTCCTTCATCCGGCTGGATCTGGATCACCAGCAGATTCGCCGGCAATTGTTCCACCGGGGTATCGCGAAACAATACGAACGGAGCTTGCCGGAACTGAATCGTAATCTCGCTGATGCGCGTTGCCATGCGCTTTCCCGTGCGAATGTAGAACGGAACACCCGCCCATCGCCAATTGTCGATAAACAGCTTCATCGCAGCGAAGGTCGGTGTAATGGAGTCCGGCCGCACCTTCGGTTCAGCGCGATAAGCCAGCTTCGGATTTCCCTCAATCGCGCCCTCCCCATACTGCCCGCGCACCGCACAGTTCAAACACGTATCCGGATGCGGCGGTTGCATCGCGTGCAGAATTTTCGCCTTCTCGTCGCGCACCGCGTCGGCCGCGAACGAGATCGGCGGCTCCATCGCGGTGAGCGCGATCAATTGAAAGATATGATTCGGGATCATATCCCGCACCGCGCCGGCATTGTCGTAATAACCGCCGCGCTGCTCCACGCCGACCGTCTCGGAAACCGTAATCTGCACATGATCCACGTACCGCCGGTTCCAGATAGGCTCGAAAATCCCGTTGGCGAAGCGGAAGATCATCAGATTTTGCACCGTCTCTTTGCCCAGATAGTGGTCAATCCGGTAGATCTGCTTCTCATCCAGGACTTTCGCGATATCGCGGTTCAACGCGATGCTGGACGCCAGATCGTGGCCAAATGGTTTCTCGATCACTACCCTGCGCCAATGGTCGTTGTCCTCCACCACGAGCCCGGCATCGCCAAGCTGGTGGATAATTTTCGAAAAGAAACCCGGAGCCGTGGCCAGGTAGAAAAGATAATTGCCGCCGGTCTCATATTTCTTATCCACGTCGGCCAGCAGACCAGCCAGCTTCCGGTAGGCTGCCGGATCGCCGAAATCTCCCTGCATGTACTGAATCCGATCACAAAGCTTCTCCCAGCGATCGGGATCCACCTCACACTCGCAGTACTCTTTCAACTCCATGGAAATCTTTGCGCGGAATTCCTCGATGCTCATCTGATCGAACGCGAAGCCGATGACCGCGAAATCCTCCGGCAGATACCCGCTGTGCGCAAGATTGTAAAGCGCGGGAATCAACTTGCGCTTCGTAAGGTCTCCCGATGCGCCGAAAATCACCATCGCGCAAGGCCCAGCCGGATGGCCCTTCGCCTGGCCCGCTTCTTGAGCGGAAAGTGGATGCGGAACTGTGGACATCGGTTACCCTCCGCTCGGGCGCTCGACGTGGCCGCCAAATTTATTTCGCATCGCCGACAGTATCTTCTCCGCGAACGTATGGTCCTGCCGCGAACGGAATCGAGTGAACAGCGATGCGGACAGCACGTCCACCGGTACCGCCTCTTCCAGCGCCGCGACAATCGTCCATCGGCCTTCGCCGGAATCCTGCACCTCGCCCTGAAATTTCGACAGTGTTGGATTCTCCGTCAAAGCCATTGCAGTCAAGTCCAGCAGCCAGGAACTCACCACGCTCCCCCGCCGCCACAATTCGGCGATATCGCGAGTATTGATGTCGTACTTGTACCCATCCGCAAGCTGCGGCGAATTGGCATGCTTCAAGATGTCGAATCCCTCCGCGTACGCTTGCATCAGTCCATACTCGATGCCGTTGTGAATCATCTTCACGAAGTGACCCGCGCCGGACGGTCCCGCATACACGTAACCCTGCTCGGCTGTGCTCCCCGTCTCCGCCATACCGGGAGTCCGAGGGATGTCGCCAATCCCCGGAGCCAGTGTTTTGAAGATAGGCTCGAGCCGGTCAAATGCTTCCTTCCTGCCCCCAACCATCAGGCAGTAGCCGCGGTCCACACCCCAGACGCCGCCGCTGGTCCCGGCGTCGAGATAGTCGATTCCCTTAGGCAACAGCGCTTGCGAGCGCCGCACATCGTCTTTGTAATACGAGTTGCCGCCGTCGATAATGGCATCGCCCGCTTCCATCATTCCAGCGACAGTATCGACGGTTTTCTGAGTGGGATCGCCCGCGGGAACCATAATCCACGCGGCGCGAGGTTTATCGAGCTTGGCGACGAAATCCTCAAGAGAAGACGCACCAATCGCTCCGTCTTTGACGATCTGCTCGATATTTTTAGGATTGAGATCAAATACGACGCACTGATGGCCGCCCTTCATCAACCGGCGTGCCATGTTCGCGCCCATACGGCCAAGGCCGATCATTCCGATCTTCATGACTCTAATGTTAGCGGACTAAAGCAGATGTTCTTTCACAACCCGATCGTTCAACTCGATGCCGAACCCCGGACCCGAGGGGACCGCAATCGTCCCATGCTCGAACGTCTGCGGAGGATTCACCAGGTCGCCCCGCCACGGCACTTCGCCCCACTGGTATTCGAGAATTTTGAAGTTCGGCAGACCTGCGCACCATTGGACGCTGGCGGCACTCGCCACCGGGCCCGTCGGATTGTGGGGGGCCACCGCAATCCCTTCGAGTTCCGCCATCGCCGAGATCTTGCGTCCCTCCAGCAGACCGCCGCAGTGCTTCACGTCCGGCATGATGATGTCGATCCCGCGAGCTTTGCACAAGGGAGCGAAGCCTTCCATCCCGAACAGCATCTCGCCGCCGGCCATAGGCTGCTTGATAGCGGAGTGGATCTCAATGGTCTCTCGTGTAAGCGTCGGAGCGACAGGTTCTTCGTACCAGACGACGTTCTGCGGCTCGAGTCTCTTGGCCACGTCAATTCCAAGCTTCACATCGAAGTGGCTATGGCAGTCGATGAACAGTTGATTGCCGGGGCCGATCGCTTTTCGAATCGCTTCCACGCAAGCGATCCCACCTTCCAAGGTGACACTCTGCGGATACCCGTCCCAAGGCGCGGCTTTAACCGACGTATACCCTTCAGCGATAGCGGTGCGAGCGTTCGCCGCGAACGCCTCCGGAGTTCGCTCAGTGGTAATGCGGTTGATGTTCGCATAGACCGGAAGCCGGTCGCGAATCTTGCCGCCAAAGAGTGCGTAAACCGGGGCGCCGAGTGCCTTGCCCACCAGGTCCCAATGGGCCTGCTCAATCGCGCTGAAAGCGGTATGCGCCGGAACCTTTCCGGCCTTGGCCTTGGGACGTCCCTTCTGCCGGTAAGCCTCAATGGCGAACGGCGATTGGTCCCGGACCAGTTCGAAAAACTCGCCCAGCACCGTCTCGATTTCGCCAAGCTGCGACGCCTTTACCGGTCCCCATCCGTCGGAACATTCTCCGAGTCCGGTGAGACCCTTGTTCGTTTTCAAGCGGACGAAAAGCCACTGTGTCCGGTTGCTCGCCTTTACCGCAAAGAACTCCATCGCGGTAATCTTCAGGCTCGATTCAGCGCCCCGCAACGTCCTCAATCCAGCAAGTCCGCCAATACCGAGAATGGCTTCGCGCCTGGTCATCGCACGACAATCTTCTCCACAGCCTCTAATGTTAGCGGATGGTCCCTCACATCAGAAAATATACTTCGCTCCGAACTGCACGATGCGGCCGGCCCCGGCAGCGGTGATTTTTCCAAAAGTCGCCGGAGCCGCAAGGCTCGCCCCGGGATTCGAGAAATTGGCGTGATTGAGTACATTGAAGAATTCAAAACGCATTTCCAATTTCCCCAACCTTTCGGATACCGGAAAGTCTTTGTTAACCGAGAAGTCAACGTTGGCGGAACCGGGTCCCACAAGGACGTTCCGGCCGAAGTTTCCGAAAGTGCCTACAGGGTTTGCCGTGAACGCCGCGGTGTTGAAGTATTGAGCAATCAACTGGCTCTTCGCCCGCCCCGTATCGAGATGGGGATCGCCCGTGAGGTTCGGCCGATCAAAGCCGTAGCCCGTGCGGGAATTATCCACGCCGGTCACAACGTTAAATGGGAGACCAGAGACCAACGTTACGATCGAACCAAGATCCCAATGATCGAGAAGCCTGTTGGCAACGCGGTTGGAACTCATTCCGAGCGGCCTGCTGAGCGAAGGAGTGTTGTACACAACGCTGGCCACGAGACGGTTCGACTGATTGAAGCCGGCCAAGCCTCGGCTGCCCTTCAAATCGAGCGGATTTTGCGGGACGTCGGTGGCTAATCCGTTTTGCAAAAACACGGATGCATTATCAATCGCTTTGGAGAATGTATACGACGCCAGGAAGTTCAGGCCGTGAGTGAGGCTCTTGCGAATCTCCATCTGCAAAGCGTTGTAGTTGCTGTTGGAGCCCGATTCTCCGATGGAAACCGCGCCATATTGGAACGCAGCGCCGGCCGCGGGTGGATTTGCCAGGTTGAAAATCCGGCGATTGTTCACGTTGCCCACGGTGGAGAGCGGATTCCCACTGGCATCGTTACCAGGGAGATATACCGACGGGTTCGCAGGCAGGTAATAGATCAGGTGTGCCGTCGAATTGCCAACCCAGCCGGCCTGGATGGAGAAGCGGCCGGGCAGTTCCTGTTGAACCGTGAAGTTGTACTGCTGGATCATCGGATTGATCATCTTCGGATCCATTCCCTGGATAGTGAGAGGTTCGTAGGGAGCGAAGTTCATGCTCTTCGATGTCGGAACCGGGAAGGCGTTTATCAGCGTGGCGGGAATCGGGTTCACAAAGCTCGGAGTTAACGGGACGTTGAAGTTGATAAAGAAAGGAGCGCTGTAAGAGACGGGCAATGTGGCGTCTCCATCCGGCGTCCCGTAGAAGAGGCCATAAGCGGCGCGGATGCTGGTTTTTCCGTTTCCGAAAACATCCCAGGCGAGTCCAGCGCGAGGACCTAGATTCGTCTTGTCGGTCTGGATTCCGGCTCTTGGAATGCCGGCATCGCCGGGATAGACGAGTCCTTTTGGAGCGGTCGGAAACACGGTCGATTGCTGTCCCGGCACAAATGTAGCGGTGGGCGGCGAGAAGCCGCCGCCGATGAGCGGAACGGTGGCAAGGGCGTACCAGGGATTGGCCGCCTGGTAGCGTAGACCGAAATTGAAGACGATATTGCGGGAGATTTTAAAGTCATCCTGCAGGTAGGCGGCGAACGAATGCTGGCGATAGTCGCCTCCCAACGGATTCGAGACGAAGAAATTGGCTTGGCCGAGCACGAAATCGCCAAGTGCATTTCCTGTGACCGCCCCGGTGGGCAGAAGCGCCCCGTGAGCGTTGCCGCTAGATAGAGAGAGAAGAGCGGAGGAACGAAACTCCACGCCGACTTTGATGTTGTGCCGCCCGCGGATGTAGTTCACGTTATCGGCGAACTGGAAATCGTCAGAGCTGGCGAAGACGTCGTTTCCGCCTGAGACGCTGATTCTTCCCGGAACGCTAATCGTGGGCACATCGGAGTACGGCTGCTTCGGGAAATTGCTGCCGAGGTCGACCATGCCCGGTCCTCGGCCAACGTCGGAGACGAACCATTTTACGCGCACGAACGAGAAGCGGAATTGGTTCACAAGGTCGGGACGAATGGTGAATGTGTGGCTGCCAATCGCGTCTTTGATCTGGTTGTCACTACTCTTATACGGCTGTCCGGTGTAGTTGACTAAGGGCGTTGTCAATCGGCCGAAATCGAGGTCCGACGTAGCGAGCGTCGAATCCTGGAACCACGAAAGAGTGAGCCGGCTGCGCTCGCTCATGTTGTAATCGCCCTTGATCAGGTATTGATGATTGTTGGCGGGCTCGGAAGCGGAACCCAGGTAACGCCCATCGGGCGAATTCGGCAAGGGGATCAGATTCATCAATCCCAATGCAACCGGATCAAGCCGGTTCTTAGGAATAATGTTGCCAGGGAACGGCGCCTTGCTGAGCGGGTCGATCAGCGCCGCCTTGGTGGCCGAGAAATCTCCCAGGCGCTCGGCCGCGGTGGGAGGAGAGGTGCTACTCGTCGCGCGTCCCTGCCGGACTTTGAACCATTGGGCGGTGCCGAAGAGAAAGAGCTTGTTGTGAATCACCGGCCCGCCGCCGCTAAAGCCGTATTGATTTTGATTGAGCGGCGCGACCGTCGGCAGGAAGAAATTTCGCGCGGCCAGAGCGCTGTTCCGGTTGAACTCCCACAGGCTGCCGTGGATTTCGTTGGTGCCGGACTTGGTCACCACGTTCATCACGCCGCCGGGATTCTTGCCGAACTCGGCACTGTAGTTATTGGTGATGAACCGGAACTCGGCGATGGCATCGGGATTCGGATAGTTCATGCCGGTGTTCATGCGCATGCCGGAGAACTCGCCGCCGTCGAGGTTGTACTGGGTCATGTTAAAGCGATTGCCGTTGACGCTCATGTAAGAAGCGTTTCGTTCGTCGGTTCCGATGAGCACCTGATGAACCTGCGCGCCGCTCACGCCATTGACGAGGGTGGCAAGCTGGATCGGATTCCGGCTGTTCAAAGGCAAATCGACGATCTGTTGGGCGTTGATCAATTGCCCCACCTCGGTGGTCTGCGTGTTCACCAGGGGAGCGCCGGACGTGACTTCGACCTTTTCGGTGACGGTGCCGAGTTGCAGCGTGACGTTGATCCCGGCCACTTGGTTGGTGGTCAACGTGATGTTGCTTTGCTCGAATTGCTTAAAGCCGTTGGCTTCCACCGTCAAACGGTACTCGCCGATCGGCAGCAGCGTAAGGGCGTAAGATCCGTCGCCGTTCGTGATCGCCGTGGACGCGAAGGCGGTTTGCGTGTTCGTGGCTGTCACATGGGCGCCCGGCACGGCCGCCGCGCCCGGGTCGGTAACCGTTCCGCGAATAGCGGCGGTGATTTGGGCTCGGAGCGGAGCGAATGTGCTGGTTAGGGACAGTGCAGAGAAAAAGATCATGCGGGCGAGTTTGCCGGGCATTGGAACGCCTCCTGAACTTGATGAATCTGACGTTAGCACACTGTCGACAGTAGTTCAAGAAATATCTACTGTCGACAGTGTGGATCATGGTACGATAGATCCGAAATTGGCATATGTCCACTCCGCTCGTCCCAAGCGCCGCGAAATCGAATCTGCTGTTCAAGCTGGAGAACTGCAACCCCTCGGGCTCGTATAAAGACCGGTTCGCCGACGCCGAAACCGCACGTATCGTGAGGAACGGCGCAAAGGCATGCATGGCGACTTCGTCAGGCAATACCGGGTCCGCTCTCGCTGCGGCGTGCGCCAGATTCGGCTTACAGTGTGTGATTTTCGTCAACAACGATGCGCCGGCAGGTAAACTTGCACAGATGCAGGCGCATGGAGCAAGGGTTCTCAGAGTCGAAGGATTCGCGTCATTGCCAGACGTCACACAACGCGTCTTTTCGGATCTGCAAAGTATGTCGCGAGAGCTGGGTATTCCGCTGGTTGTCTCTGCGTACCGATACTGTCCCGAGGGAATGGCAGGTGTTGAGGCCCTTGCTCACGAGATTGTGGCGCAACAGTCCGGGCCGGTTCATCATGTCTTTGTGCCGGTAGGTGGAGGCGGCCTCTTCTCGGCGGTCTGCAATGGGCTGCAATCTTCAGGCGCCGCAGACACCAAGGTTCACGCCGTTCAACCGGCCGGATGTCTGACGGTTGTCGCCAGCTATCTGAGGGGAGACTCCGAGATTCGAACTGTCGTCAGCACCACCCGCGTAAGTGGCTTGTCCGTTCCGTACGACATTGATGCAAGCCTCGCCTTGGGACTCCTACGTGACCGTGGTGGAATGGGCATTGCCGTGACCGATGAGGAGGTGTTCGAGGCTCAAAAAGAACTACTACGGCGGGAGGGAATCTATTGTGAACCCGCCGGCGCAACTGCCTTTGCCGGATATCTCCAAGCATGCCGCAGCGGTCAGATCGATCCAGGCGAAACCGCAGTGTGCCTGGTGACGGGCAGCGGTTTCAAAGATCCTCTATCCATTGATCGGACGATCGCCGGCAACCCAACCATCTCGATCACGCCGTCGCAAGTGCGCGAGACATTCGCCACGGCGTTGTCATAAAACCTATGCCACGCATCGGAATCGCAGGTTTCCTTCATGAGTCGAACACGTTTTTGTCGAAGCCGACCACCTATGAGGACTTCGAAACGTGTAGCCTGACGCGCGGCCGTGCCTTAATCGACCGCTGGCGAGGAACTCATCACGAACTGGGAGGGTTTCTTGCAGGCGCCTCAGAATGCGGCTTCGAGATCGTCCCGCTCTACGCGACCTACGCGATTCCGAGCGGCGCGATCGCGGCGGAGTCATACGAGCGGCTCGCCGCCGAAATCGTTGAGAGTGTCCGCGCTGCGCTGCCTTTGGATGGCCTGTTGCTCGCGCTTCACGGAGCCACGGTCTCCCAAGCCTATCCGGATGCGGATGGAGAACTGCTTACACGGATTCGAGCAGTCACCGGGCCCGATCTCCCGATTGTGACGACCATCGATCTGCACGCGAACGTTTCCACGGCGATGATTACCGGATGCAACGCGACGATTGCGTATCGTTCCAACCCCCACCTCGATCAAGAGCAGCGCGGAATCGAAGCGGCTCACTTGTTGGACAAGACGCTGCGAGGACTCGTAAAGCCCGTGCAAGCTCTCGAGGCGCCACCTTTGCTGATTCGAATTGCGCGCCAGTATACGTCGGAATCGCCCGCACGCGATCTCTACGACGATCTGAATCACGTGTTGACATGGCCCGGAATTTTGTCCGCTAGCATTACGATGGGCTTCTATTACGCCGACGTAGAAGAGATGGGCGCTGGTTTCATCGCTGTCGCCGATGGTGACAGAGCCCTGGCCAAACGCGCTGCCTCGTGGATGGCCGCTCGCGCGTGGGAGCGGCGCCGTGAGTTTGCAACGGAACTGCCGTCGCCCGAGGATGCCGTGCGGATTGCGGGACGTTCGGAACACGGACCGATCGTCCTGATGGACATCGGAGACAACGTCGGTGGAGGAAGCCCGGGCGACAGCACCATCCTGTTCGCGGAGATCCTTCGCCAGGAATTACAGAACGCGCTGGTTGTACTCTTCGATCCGGAATCCGTGCGCGCCTGCGTTGCCGCGGGCGTGCGTGCCGAAGTGGATCTGATGGTGGGTGGAAAGACCGACGGGCTGCACGGCAAGTCGATTTCAATTCACGGCCACATGCGTACATTGTCCGACGGGCGCTTCACTGAGACACAGGTACGGCACGGTGGATGGACGCACGGGGATCAGGGCGTAACGGCAGTTGTCGAAACCGATCGGCAACATACAATCGTACTGACGAGTCGAAGAATGGCGCCGATGAGCCTCGAGCAAATACTGAGTCTCGGTATACATCCGGAGCGCAAGAAAATAATTATTGCCAAGGGCGTCGTAGCGCCAAGGGCGGCCTACGAACCGATCGCGGCCAGCATCCTTCTGGTTAACACTCCAGGTGTAACTTGCGACGATCCCGCCGCATTTTCCTACAAGAGGCGGCGCCAGTCTCTGTATCCTCTCGAGCACGACTCTATTTACGAATCCGGAGCTGAATAACTTATGCGCAAACCCGCCATGTTCTCGGCTGTCGAGCTGCCCACCCTCAAGTCAAAGGGCGTAGAGATTCTCACCGAGGCGATTTTCTCCGGAAGAATCAAGCCTGGTGAACGTTTGAACGAGAGTCAACTTTCGCGAGAACTCCAAATCAGCCGCGCGCCCATTCGAGAAGCTCTTCAACTGCTGCAAGAGCAGGGAATGGTGATAAACCATGCGCGCCGCGGCATGTTTGTGGTCAGCCTGGAGCCCGAGGATATTCAAAAGATCAACAGCGTACGATTGATTTTGGAAGCCGAGTGCCTGCGCCTCGCGCGCAAGAATCTGACGCCGCAGTCGGAGACAAAGCTCACCCAGCTCCTGGAGCGGCTGGAGCGATCGGAATCGGCATCGCCTAATATTCGTGCGCGGCTGGATTTCGACTTCCATCGAACGATTTGGGCAACCACCGGGAATGAATATTTGGAGCGGACACTTACCAGTCTGTCCGGCCCGCTATTCGCTCATAGCGTGTTGCGGATCATGAAAAGCGACAAGATTCGGCACATCATCTACTCGCACCGGCCACTCATGACTTTCATACAGGGAAAATCGGCGGTCTCCGCAGAGACGATCATGGCCGATCATTTAAAGGTGCCCTGGGCGTCCGCCGATCGCTAGTGAAGCACGCCGGCGGCCAGGTACGGTTTAACAATTTGCCGCTCAACAATCTCGCGCACTGCCCGGCGATCCTGGTCGGTCATGGAAGTTATGTAAGGGCTGCCCGTGGCCCGATCGCAGATTCCCAAATAGCGCAGCGCCTCGTCAAAAGCCCCCCAGATTGATCCTCTTTTGAATAGTTGCCAGGTGGCTGCGAGATTCACCTGGAGTTCGTCCGCTCGTTTCCGGTCGCCGGCTTTGAAAGCATTATACAGAGCCACGGCCATATGAGGGCATAGGTTGTGGAGCCCGCCAACAAAGCCGTGGCAGCCCATTCGTAAGTGCAGAGGAATGAGAAATTCGCTGCCTGTCAGCACCGAGAATCCTTCGTCGTATTTCATCAGCCCCAGCAATTCCTGCATGTTGAGACAATCCTGATTGCTCACCTTGATTCCGATGAGGTGCGGAATCTGCTCATTCAGCAGGGCGACCGTTTGCGGTTGGATCGGGTTCTTCGTCAGAACGGGATTGTCGTAAAGAAAAATCGGAATATCGACCGCGGCGGCGATCTCCGAAAAATAGGCGATGAGGTGCTCCTGCGTCGCTAAGAAATAAAATGGCGGAAGGAGCGAGAGATAGTCGACGCCCTCCGCGGCAAGTCGCTTCGCCATCCGCACGGCGCGGCTTGTACTGGTTTCACCTAGTCCGCCAATTACCGGAATGGCGTGGTTCACTTCGGAGACCGTGATGGCGACGGAACGGACTTGCTCGTCGTCGGTCAGGAACGCGAATCCACCCATGGAGCCGTTTGCAAGCAGAGCGTGAACGCCGCCGCTCAGCAGATAGCGGTTCAGCCGTCGAAGTCCCGCTTCATCCACTCGATCGCCGTCGGTTAGCGGCGTGCCAATTGGCGTAACAACACCGGAAAGCCTCATCCGGTTATTCTATATACTGTCGACAGTATAAGCAAATGAAAAACGACCTCAGAGATCAAATCGCAATCGTGACGGGCGGAGCCACAGGCATTGGGAAAGGCATCGCGGAAGTTTTGCGCGAGCGTGGCGCGTTGGTTGCGGTGGTGCAATTGGAAGGTGAGGGTGACGAGTTCACCTTCCAGGCGGATATCGCTGATTTTGGTTCAGTGGAAAGAATGACCGATGCCGTATTTCGGCGATTTGGACGCATCGACATCCTGGTGAATAACGCCGCCCTCACTGGAAAACCGGCCGTCGCCTCGTTTCTCGATTGTTCCAAGGAACAACTCGATCTGATTGTGGATGTGAACTTGAAGGGCACGTATTTTTGCTCTCAACAGGTAGCCCGCCGCATGGTTTCAAGCAAGATTGCAGGCAAAATAGTGCATATTGCTTCTGTAGGCGCCTTCGCCGCGCAGGAACACGCTTCGGTTTACTGCGCCACTAAGGCGGCGCTGGTATCACTGGCGCAGACGATGGCTATTGAGCTTGCCACGCACGGAATCCGCGTGAATGCCGTCGCGCCCGGCGACATTCTTACGTCTCGGAGCGCAAACGTCCTCAACGATCTGAAAGAAAGCGGCAGCAGCAGCCAATTCATCCGAAAGACTCCGCTGGGACGGCGTGGGACACCCAGGGAAATAGGCGACGCCGTTGCGTTTCTGGTCTCAGACGAAGCTGCTTTCATCACCGGTACCACACTTACCGTCGATGGTGGTTTCCTCGCATATTGACGAAGCCCGGCAGTCTTCCGCTTTACAATACTGTCGACAGTAATCTATACTGGCCGGAATGACACAGCAGCTTTTTGTACCTCTCCTGGCGTTCGCCACGCTGCTCGCAGGCGCCGAAATCGACACCGGCGCCGTGAAAAAATCCGATTCGAGCCAGTTCTATCGCAACACGATCCCGCAGATCGCCCGCCTGGGTGATGGCCGCCTCTTCACCGTGTGGGGAGCTTTCGCCAAGGACGATCCCAATGGCCGCGTGGTCGGGGCGTTTTCGGCCAATGGCGGTGTTACCTGGTCGGAGCCGCGCCTGTTGATCGACGACCCGAAAAAGATGGACGGCGACCCCAACATCCTCGTCGATGGGGCGAAGGTTTTCGTATATTGCACTCGCGTAAATAGTCCGAACCGCATCGATAAAGCCTGGACCATGGTGACCCATAGCGAAGACAACGGCGCCACCTGGACTGAGCCCGCGGAGGTGTTCATTCCGCGGCAATATACGCCAGGGAAGCAAGCCAACGCCATTAAATTGCAGGACAATACTTATGCCATGGGGATTTCGTGGGATCTTTGGGCCGAGCAAGGGATGGCGGCCCGCACGGAAGGCGAGATGAATCTCAGCAGCGGTGTTTTGCTTTCGAAGGACGGACTGCACTGGACGCTCCACGGCAACATCCACACCTTCGTCGAAAAAATCTCACCGTTCTCCACCAATGGCCTTTGCGAACCATCAATAGTTCAGTTGGCGGACGGCGAGATTCTCATGATTCTCCGGTCCGGTTCTTCGCACCACTGGGAAAGCCGCAGCCAGGACGGTGGTTTGTCGTGGTCGGAGCCCAAACCCAGCACTCTGACCGGGCACAACACGCCTACCGCACTCTGGCGTCTGGCGCCAAATTCGAAAGAGATTGTGGCGGTGTGGAATAACTCTCCGCTGAATCGTTTTCCTCTGAGCGTCGCACTGTCGTCAGATGGCGGCCATACCTGGAGCCAACCACGCATTCTCTCCGATCCGGGTTTAGGTGTCTCTTACCCTGGGATCACCCAGGCCGCGGACGGCACTCTTGTTGCGGTGTGGCAGCAGACATTGCCTGACGGCGGCCGGGACATCCGCTGGGCTCGCTTCACTCGAGACTGGGTGGTTGGAAGCTCCAAATGAATGGAGCCGCCTTTCAGCTAACGGATTTTCCGCCAGGGACGAAACGAACGTTCGATCTCACGTTTTCCGCGCGGGGCGAGCAATTGAATCTGCCCGTTCTGCTGGCCCGGGGCGCCAATCCGGGCAAGACTTTGGTTGCCACCGCCGGCGTGCACGGCGACGAATACGAGGGCACTCGGGCCATATTCGATGTCTTTCGCGAACTGGACCCCGCCCACATGTCGGGAAATTTTCTGGCCGTGCCGGTGGCGAACCCTCCCGCTTTCTGGAATCTCTCGCGCACCAGCCCACTTGACGACGGCAATCTGGCGCGCGTCTTTCCAGGGCGGCCCGAGGGCGCTCCAACGTCGGCCATCGCCTGGCACCTTGATCAATATATTTTCCCTAACGCGGACTTTTACATCGACCTGCACAGCGGCGGCGTGAAATGTGTGATGCCCAGCATGGTCGGATTTCATTCAGCGGACGACAAGGCGCGCGCCGCGGCGTTCCTTTTCGGATCGCCGGTGGTTTGGGAGCATCCCACGGTTGCGCCGGGAAGAACGGTTTCCGCGGCGATCGCTCGCGGCATTCCGGCACTCTACACGGAAGCCTTTGGCGCCGGTCGAATCGCGCCGAACGATCTGCTCTTGTTTACCCGGGGCCTTCGCAATCTGCTGCGGCATCTTCATATCCTGCAGAGTGAACCCGATTGTGTCCCCTGCGAATACCATCTCATTGGCGATGGCAATATCGATCAGAGCGTTTCATCGGCGAACCGAGGTTTTCTGATCCCGAAGGTAGAGCTTCTTGAGTCGGTGAGGGAAGGACAGGAACTCGGACACCTGCTCAATTTGCACGGTGACATCATCGACCGGTTTAATGCGCCCTGTGCAGGTCTTGTGGGCTTGATCCACGCTTGTCCGAAAGTTGAACCGGGCGAGCCGTTGTTCCTGATTACCGGAGTTGTTTCTTGAACTGGATTGCCGTCGGAGTTTTCATGCCATTGGTCGTCCTGTCGAATCTCAACTGGACGGAGCGCGCTCACATCCCGGTTCCGCGAGCCGGATATATGGCGGGTGTTCTCGACGGCAAACTCGTCATCGCCGGCGGCAGCTATTGGAAGGACGAAAAAAAATATTGGAGCGACCGCACCGACTACTTTGATCCGGCGAAGAACGAATGGCAGTCGGGTCCGAAGCTGCCGCAGCCGTGGAGCGACGCGGCTTGCGCAACTTTGCAGGGCACTCTCTACACTTTCGGTGGCGGAGACCAGGGGATACCAACCGCGGAAGTACGCCGGCTTCGCGGAAATCAGTGGACGAAGGTCGACGGCGCGGACATGCCTCAGCCGCGTCTCTACGCCGTGGCCGCGGTGATCGGAAACTCCATCTATGTTGCCGGTGGACTGAAAAAGGCCGGCGACTATGGTTCAGCGGCTAGTTCCCTTTGGATGTGGAATCCATCCGAAAGTGGTTCCCGCTGGAGTGAACTCGCACCGATACCCGGACCGCCGCGAGTATCGCATGCGGTTGCGGCGCTGGGCGGAAAACTGTACGTTTTCGGTGGAGTCACAATGGACGGTACCGTTTTGCGCAATTTGGACGACGCATACGTGTACGACACTGGCGCCGCGAAGTGGACCACCCTTCCACACCTTCCAGTGGCTCGCCGTGCCTGGTCGGCCGTGGCCGTTGGCAGCCGTATCCTGCTGTGCGGCGGCTACACAACTGACTTCTCGGCAGACGTCTTTGAATTCGATCCAAAGACAAACGCGGTAGTGAAAGCGACGCCGTTACCGCACCCCCTCGCGGACGCGAAGTTCTTCCTGGCCGGCAATCGATTGCTGACGGCGGGCGGCGAATCGGGAGTGAAGATCCGAGGGATTTGGACTATCCAAGGAGAAACGCATTGACTGCGGAACAACGGGAACGAAGTGTGCGCGGCAAGACGCCTGGTTCGCTTGAACGGTACGAACGTTCGCAACGCGCGCTTGCAGGCGGTGTCTCCACTGCGCTCCGGCGATCTGCTCGCCCCTATCCGCTCTTCTTCAGCCACGGCAAAGGCTCTCGCATCACCGACGTCGATGGCAACACCTATCTCGATTACTGCCTCGCTTGGGGACCGCTGCTTCTGGGCCACGCGCCGCCGGAAATAACGCAGGCCGTCGCCGCACAACTCGAGCGTGGTTACACCTACGGTGCACAGCACGAGCTCGAATATGAAGTGGCGGAATTGCTGCAGCAGATTGTTCCCTGCGGCGATCTGGTTTGCTACGCGAATAGCGGAACGGAAATCGTGCAGGTCGCCTTGCGAGTTGCCAGAGCCGCCACCGGACGCAGCCGCTTCTTAAAATTCGAAGGACACTATCACGGCTGGGACGACAGTGTTCTTGTGAGCTATCATCCTTCCGAGCAACAGATGCGCGAAGCAGGCGATCGGCCGATACCGGCGGGTCTCGGCCATCGTGGATCGCCCGGCGGCGTGATCGCGCGCTGGAACGACCGGGACAGCGTAGAACACGCGTTTGCGACGTATCCGGGAGAAATCTCGGCGCTCATCTGCGAACCAATGTTGTGCAACAGCGGGTGCATCCCTCCGGAGCCTGGCTTCCTCGAATTTCTGCGTGAGATCACCAGTCAGAAAGGCACGGTACTCATCTTCGATGAAGTGATAACGGGATTTCGACTCGACCTCCGTAGCGGGCAAGGGTATTACAAAGTCACTCCCGATCTTGCAACGTTCGCCAAGGCCGCGGGCGGGGGACTGCCGTTAAGCGTGCTGGCCGGAAAACAGGCGGTTATGCAATACATCGCCGAAGGAAAAGCCATTCATGCCGGTACGCTGAATGGGAATCCCGTCGCGCTGGCGGCCGCCAAGGCAGCGCTGCAAATTCTTTCGCGCGATGGGGGAGCCGTCTACGAGCAGTTGTGGAGCCGTGGCGAGCGCCTCCGATCCGGATTGGAAGACATCTTCCGAAAACGAAACATTCCAGTCACGACCTCAGGCGGCGGTCCGGTATTTCAACTTTCGTTTATGGATAAGCCCGCCCGGCACTATGGCGACACGCTGAAAGCGGACATGAAGCGCTACTCGGATTTCGGACTTGCGCTGCTCGACGAGGGCGTGATGGCTCTACCCGATGGGCGATGGTACACCTCCACAGCGCACTCGGAGCCGGATATCGATGCGACGCTCTCCGCAGCCGAGCGGGCGGCATCGGTAGTGGAGTAACTTTCGATGTCGACAGGTTCACTCGACCTTTTTCGGCTCGATGGCAAAGTTGCGCTGGTCACGGGCGGCGCCGGTATTGTCGGCAAACATATTTCCTCCGGACTGGCGCAGGCCGGGGCCACTGTAGTGATCGCCTCACGGGACTTGGCGCACAGCCAAAGTTACGCACAGGCACTGTTGTCCCAAGGGCTTTCGATTGAAGCCGAGACTTGCGATTTCAGCATTGAGGAATCGATCCGTCAGCTTCGAGAGCGATTGGACTTGCGTTACGGCCGCCTGGACATCTTGATCAACAATGCCGTCGCTCGCGCGGGTAAAGACCTGGACCAGGTTACCGCGTTCGACTGGGAGGCGACGATGCGATTGAACTCCACCGGCCTCTTTCTCACCTGCAAAATATTCGCCGAGTTGATGAGAGCTCAAGGCAGCGGCTCCATCGTGAATATCAGTTCCATCTACGGAATGGTTGGCCCCGACTTCTCCATCTATCAAGAAACTCCCATCCACAATTCAGCCGCCTATTCGTTCGCAAAGGGTGGCATGATCAACTTCACGCGATATCTGGCAAGCTATCTCGCTCCATTCGGCATTCGTGTTAATTGTCTCTCTCCGGGTGGCTTTCAGACCGAGGAAACGCCCGCCCGATTTGTTGAGAACTACAGCCGGCGGACTCTGCTGGGGCGGATGGCAACGGGCGAGGACATTCAAGGCGCGGCGATCTTTCTGGCTTCGGACGCATCACGCTACATCACCGGTCAGAACATTGCGGTTGACGGCGGCTGGACGGCGATATGAGGCTGCGGTGAAAGGCTTCTCGGCCCTCGATTACGCCGCAGTTTTCGTTTACCTTGTTGCCATCGCCGCGATTGGAAGTACCTTTTATCGAAAGAACAGCACGGCGAAAGAGTTTTTCCTCGGTGGACGCTCCATGTCGTGGATTCCCACCGGCATCTCGCTCGTGGCCGCCGATCTAAGCGCAATTTCGGTAATGGGCGCGCCGGCGTGGAGTTACAAGAATAACCTTGAGCTCATGTTGGTGACGTGCGCGTATCCGCTGGTAGTGCCGTTCGTGATCTTGATCTTCGTCCCCTTCTACTCCCGCCTGAATCTGTACACCGCGTACGAATATCTGGAGCGCCGGTTCAATCTCAGCGTCCGCCTCGTTACCAGTGCGCTCTTTCAATTACTGCGGAGCTGGCATGTGGCCCTCGCCATTTACGGTCCGGCGCTGGTGATCAACCTCGTCACCGGCCTTCCGGTATGGGCGTGCATTTTAATGATGGGTTGTTTCACCACCGTTTACACGACTCTTGGTGGAATCAAGGCCGTTATCTGGACCGACGTGATTCAATTCACCACGGTGAGTTGCGGAATCCTGCTGATTTTATTTACCGCGATTTACCACGTGCCCGGAGGGTTCGCGGGTGCCTGGACGATGGCTCGCGACGCCGGGAAACTCCACCTGTTGAATCTCTCGACCGACCCCTCACAACTCACTACGCTCTGGGCTTGTCTCATCGGCGGTTTTGTTCTGGCGCTAGCCCCGTTGACAACCGATCAGGCAATTCTACAACGCCTTTTTACAACCAAGTCGCCGAAGGACTGCCGTCAGTCGGTGATCCTGCAAGCGTTCCTGATCGTTCCCATTACGCTACTCCTGAATACATTGGGATTGGGTTTGTTCGCGTTCTACCACTACAACCCGGAGCGCCTCACAGGCTTGACCAACACCGACGCTATCGTGCCGTTCTTTGCTGTGCGGGAACTGCCGAGCGGCATCGCCGGTCTGGTAATCGCTGCGATTTTCGCCGCTTCCATGGCCGTAATGTCTGCCGGGATCAACTCGCTCACAACCGCCACGACGATCGACTTCTATCAACGGATTGTAAGATCGAGCGAGACATCACAGCACTACGCATCGGTTGGACGCGCCGGCACCGCACTTTGGGGAGTGTTCGTGACGATGCTGGCGTTGTTTGCGGACCGCGCCGGTGATCTGGTGCTGGCGTACACCCGTGTGAGCAGTTTTATCTCGGGTCCGATGCTCGGAATATTTCTGCTCGGCATCACCACGCGGAGAGCGACGGCGAATGGATGCCTGATCGGCGCTGCGGGCGGCGCACTTACCGTGGGATTTTTCATGTTTTTCACGCGCTGGAGTTTCTTCTATTTCGGCGCAATTGGCGCATTAACCACGCTAAGCCTCGGATATGCCGCCAGCCTGTTCATGGAACCACCGGCGAGCGAAAAGATCGAAGGGCTGGTGATGGGCGAAGGCCGAATCATCGACGGAAGGGAATCTACCTCATATGCAAACTGAAACGGGGATCAGCCGCAGGCACTACCTCACCATTGCCGCCGGGGCATTGGTGGCGGTACGCTCCGCGCGAGCGACGCCCAACCCGGATGAATTCCGGCGGCAACTCCGCGGACCCATTCTGTCAGTGCCCACGGTCTACACGGAAGATTTCCGTCTCGATATGGAAGGGTTTCGCAAGATTGTGGACACCGGCGTGAAAGCGGGCGCTCACGTCATGGGTCTGACCGCGGGCAACAGTCAATACGATCGTCTTACCTACGACGAAATCAAGCAACTCACGCGCGGATTAGTTCAATCCACGAAGGGCCGGGGCCTTACTATCGCTGCGACGGGACCGTGGTGGACCGGCCAGGCAGTTGACTATGCGCGGTTCGCCGAGTCCGCCGGGGCTGATGCGCTGCAGGTTTTTCTGCCTCAGTATGGGGACGAAGATATGATCTTCGATCACTACCGTAAGATCGCCGCGGCCACTAAGTTGGCGATTGTCCTGCACGGCCAGGCGCCGTTGCCGCTCTTGAAACGGTTGCTCACCATTGACTCCGTCGTCGCGTACAAAGAAGAGTATGCGCCTGCCTATTCTGTCGAGGTCTTTGCGCTCTATGGAAATCGTCTCAACATCTTTGCGGGCGGCCAGAAGTCGCGCTATCTGATGTTCCAACCATACGGGATGCAAGCCTATTACAGCACGTTTTCAACCTTCGCCCCGGAGATTCCAAAACGTTTTTGGGCCGCGTGCGAGAAAAAGGATTTCGAATCCGCGCGCGAGATTGTAACCCGCTACGACGTGCCGTTCTTTCACGAATGGAGCCATCCCTTTTGGCGCGCGACGATGGAATACTTTGGCGTTGCCAAGCGCTATGTTCGCCCGCCGGACCGCAGCTTTACCGATCAGCAAGTCAGAGATTTGAAGGTCTTCTACACGAAATTGGGGCTCGCATGAAACTACACTGTGTCTTCCTGCTGACGGCAACCGCCGCCTTGGCGGCAACGCCTCCGAGCCAAGTTGCGCTGCAGGGTGAATTCGGGATTCCGGTACGACTGCCGGCAGGAAATCTCGTGGCGCTACACGCAGAGCCGCGGCCGCTTACGCAAATCGAGGCCGACGGTCCGCCGCAACCGGCCTATCTGCGCGAGTCGACCGACAACGGCCAGACCTGGAGCGCGCCGCGGAAGATCTTTGAATACGCGGCTGGAAAGGGCGCCGTCACTCAATTGATCTATCCGCTGGTCGACAGCGCCGGCAGTCTCCATGCGTTCACCGTTCGTTATTACAAGCTCCCGAAGAAAGCCGATCGCGGGGCTGGACACAGCGTGCTAATGCACAACGTATCCCACGACGGCGGCAAAACCTGGTCCACTCCGAAGCCGGCCGACTTCGGACATTCCTACACTGGCTCCATCAACTCGATCATCCAATTGAAGAGCGGACGCATACTCGGCGCGCTCTCTTACGCCAGCGACAATTTCCTCGAAGGAGCCGGACAAATCGAGTTTCGCTGCGTCTCGTTTTACTCCGACGACGGCGGCGAAACGTGGCGCATGGGAACCGATAACATTCGTGTTCCGTTCGGACCGCAGTTGGTTCACCCGGGCGCGATCGAACCCATCCTGATGGAACTCCGCGACGGCCGTATCTGGATGATCATCCGAACGCAAACGCTTCGCTTTTGGGAGATTTTCTCGCGTGACAAAGGCGCCACGTGGACTGCGCCGGTGGCTTCGCGCTTCATGGCGCCCGACTCGCCAGGCGCAATCCTGCGTCTCTCCGATGGCCGTCTCCTGTTGGTCTGGAACGATATTGCGTCCTATCCAAACGGTGTCACCGGCCACTACCGCCAGTATCTGTACGGGGCAATTTCGGCGGACGACGGCAAGACGTGGAGCCGGTCGAAACTGGTTGCACCTCTCGCTGAACCCGACAAACAGGGCAGCCGCGCCGACTATCCTTTTCTTTGCGAGACCAAAGATCACTCTGTCTTGCTGACCTACTACCGCTTCGGTTACCGAGAAGGCAGCACCTACGATCGGCCGTATTCGGAACTCATCCGCATCGATCCGAACTGGATCCCCTAAAGATCCAAGGGGAAATCGAACAGATTCTCAAGCCCGTTTTCCCGGACCACATAATTGTCCTCGAGCCGGATTCCGCCCTGAAGCGACTGCGCATAGACACCGGGCTCGATTGTAAGAACGTCGCCTACCTCGAAAATATCGTCCGACCCGGGTATGATCCGTGGCGCCTCGTGTCCGTCGTGACCGATGCCGTGTCCCGCATGATGCCAGAAACTCTTCTCCGAAAGCTCCGAGGAGTCCAGGTGTTCCTTCACCTTCAGATACACCTCGCGTGCGGGGACACCGGGCTTGATCGACACCTCGGCAATCCGAACGGCATCCTTCACCAGTTCCCATGCGCGATACTGCCGGTCGGTTGGCGTTCCGACTGCAAAGGTTCGGCAGGTATCTCCGAAATAAAGCGCGATCGCGGGGAAGAGATCGAGGATATAAAGGTCACCCGGCAGAATCTTGCTGCGAGTTGGCGGGCCGCCTTCTTTGATTCCCCTTTCTCCACAGGCGAAATCTCCCGCGAAGCGCACCGGGCCGCCGGCTTCCTGGACGACATCGCGATACATTTCGTTGTACACATCGATCTCGGTGAGTCCCGGAGCGATGGTTGACTTGGCGGAGCGATAGGCGACTGCACACAATCGAAGACTCGCCCGAATCTCATCGATCTCATCCTCTTCTTTCTGCTTCCGAAGTTTCAAAACTGTGGGAGTTGCGTCTGCTACCGAAGGCACGAGATCTTCGTAAATCCCGGGCGTGCCTGGACGGTCTACGCCACATGTGGCCGCTTTCTTTGCGCCCAGAGCTTTACCAAGGAGTAAGGCGGCATCGTGCGCCGGATGCGTGATCGCGCGTTCTATGGAGTACGTTTCAACCTTAACCGTGGTGGTCGCAACGCTGGGCTCGGGCCTGGAGCTAACCAACGTACTCGTTCCGTCACTGTAGATTGCGAATGCCGCCGGTGCTTCCGCAGCGCCCAGAACCCCAGTCAGGTAGTACACGGTCCGGAAATTGCCCGTGATAAAAAGATCCCAGCGATTCCGTTCCATCTCCTGCAACAATCGTTGCTGCCTGCGCTGGCAGCCTTCGCGAGTCAGCATTAGAGTATCCAGCTTAACCGAAGTCCAGCCCGCTAGATACTTGTTTCGCATCGACACCACAGACTGTTATTTGTCGATCCTCGATCGTGTTACGTTTCTAGACACGCGTGTACTTACTTTTGCGAAATGGCTTGATCGTCGACGGGTCCGGTGGAACGCCCAATCGTGGAGACGTGCTCATTCGCGGCGCCGACATCACGGTTTTCGACCCTGAAATGATCCGTTCCCGGGCAACTTACAGCGACCCGGAACGCGCGCCCGATGGGATCGAGTTGGTACTGCGGAACGGGCGGGAAGTTTTTCGCCGCAACGAAACTTATGCGCATTAAAAAAGCAATTCTTTATGGCGCCGGTGACCTGCGCCTCGATGAAGAGTTATTTGACCGCTCTTCCCTCCAAACTCGCGACGTGCTGGTGCGGACTCTGGCGACCGGATTCTCTACCGGCACTGACCTCGCCAATTACCAGGGACGCTCCACGGAAGTACCCGGCGCGCCCGATTATCCGCGTCCCGTCGGCTATTCGAACGTGGGGGTGGTCGATACTGTCGGCGGGAGCGTCACGTCGTTGCGCCCGGGCGATCGTGTGTTCAGCATCAAAGCGCACCGGTCGGCATTTGTCGCTCCTGACACCGACCTCCTCATTCCTCTACCCGCCGCGGTCGATGCCGAACAAGCCTCGCTCGGATACCTCGTTCATCTCGGAATGGCCTCGTTACGGCAGGTGCGCTACGAGGCGGGTGAAAGCGTCTGCGTCGTAGGGCTTGGCGTGATCGGGTTGTGTACCGTCGCTGTCGCCCGAGCCATGGGCGCACGGGTGATTGCACTCGCCAACGACGAGCGGCGAGCCGCGTTAGCGAAACAAATGGGAGCGCTCGAAGCTTATGTGAACACCTCTTTCGACCCGTCCGCGATTTTCGATCGGCAGGGCGCGGATATTGCGGTGCTCACCGCAAACACGTGGGAGGCTTACCGGCAGTCGATCGAACTCGTGCGCTACGGAGGCCGCATCACAGTTCTCGGATTTCCGGGCCGCGCACAACCGGCGCCCGACTTCAATCCACTCGATGCGCGCTGGCTTTACGGTAAACAGCTCACCATCGCGGGTGCGGGGCACTTGCCTCGAGTCGATTGCGCACCGTTCGACATACGGTTCAATTTGCGGCGCGACCTCGCTTATGTGTTCGACCTGATGGCCTCTGGCGATCTCCGCCTCGGGCCGGTGATCTCGCATCGCTTCCCTTACGATCGGATGCGGGAAGCGTATGAATTGGCGAACCAGCATTCCAAACAATTCAGCGCGGCTGTATTCGACTGGCGCACGGCGGATGAAGGTTAGCCCGTCCGGCAGGCTGGACATTCCGCGGTTCCCTTGAGCGATGGGCCTCGACGCTGCGACAACAGAGTCACTATGCTGAGTCAGATATGTTCAACTCACTTAGCCGGAGATCATGGCTTTCGGCGTTGTCTTTTGCCAGCTTTTTATCCGCCGCCCCGAGCCCCTCGCGCAAGGCGCTGGCAAAACATCGGAACCTGTTCAACGGCGACAGTTGCACGTACTTCTACAATCCGGAATTGTGGCAGCCGGAAGGCGGACCATATTCCGCCAAGGCCATTCACCGCTACGTCGACCTGCTGGCCGACAGCGGCATCGATACGTTCCTGATCAATCCCAACGCGCAGGTCGCCTGGTATCCGAGCAAGAAACTTCAGACAGTGCTCGACGGATATAAGCGTGGAGACCGCGAGTTCTTTCGCGGCCATGCCATCGCGGTCAAGACACCGCCCGATCAGATGGACGCCTACCTCGATCACATGACGAAGTTCTTCAATCTGTATCAGGATCTGATCGACGCGCATGTCGACTGGCTGGCGGAAACATCGGTCGCTTGC
This sequence comes from Bryobacteraceae bacterium, assembly GCA_963770345.1. Taxonomy (GTDB): domain Bacteria; phylum Acidobacteriota; class Terriglobia; order Bryobacterales; family Bryobacteraceae; genus CAVYPH01. The sequence continues at coordinate 981,407 of CAVYPH010000007.1, forward strand.
CGGCGTCGTGGTGTGAGTCCGTGGGTTTCCGTGCGGATGAACGATATGCACGGCTCCGCGAATCCGAAGGGCAGTAATTTCAATTGCGCTTTGTTCAAAGAGGAAAAGTATCGCTTGAAAGGCCGCCCCCTCGATCCTCAGGAAGGCTTTCGTTCCTACTGGGCAGCGCTCAATTACGAACTTCCGGAAGTGCGAGATTTCATGATGAGCCACATTCGCGAGTATCTCGAGGTTTACGACTTCGAGGGCATGGAGCTCGATTGGCTCCGTAATCCGCAGTGCTGCGAACCGCCCGCGGGCGCGGCCCAACCCGATCTCATGACCGCGTGGATCGCCGATGTCCGCCGTCAAACCGAAGCGCGCGCGCGGCGTCTTGGCAAACCTGTTCCCCTGGGACTCCGAATTCCGGGCAGCCTCGGATACATGAAGAGCATCGGACTCGACGTGCCCCGTCTAGCGCGTGAGGGATTGATCGATTTCATCGGCTTCAGCAATTTCTGGCAGACCACCTGGGACATGCCCTACGACGAACTTCGGCAGCAGGTAGGGCCCAATGTCGCCATCTATGGTGTTGTGGAAGACGCACCTAACTGGGTTCACGGCGATGCGCCGAGTCTGCGTGGCGCGTCGTATCCAAACATGGGAATCCGCTATATGGCGGCGAGCCCGCAGATGCAGTGGGCGAACGCCGCGGGAAAACTGGCCATGGGTGTGGATGGCATTGAGCAATTCAATTTCTTTTGTACCGATCAGGTTCAGTTGCCGGGTTTGCGCTGCAATTACGCCGCGCTCAAGGACAACGACAAGCTCGAGGTCTTGCGTGGGAGGCCGAAGCACTATTGTCTGGAATCTCCTTATGCGGGTGTCTCAAGAGCGTTTGATGTGCCGGAGCCAGTGCCCGTCGCGATCGACGCGCAGAGCCGCCGGGAATTTCGATTATCGATGTGCTCCGAGCCCAAGGACCGGAAGCTGACGGTGCAAGTGGTCGTCCCGAAGAGCGAAGGCGATCACCGGCTTGGTGTGAGCGTAAACGGCTGCTGGCCCACGTTCGAAAAGCAGCACACGAGTGAAATGTTGTTTCCCGTGGGACCGTACACCCAGCACGTTCCTGAAAATCAGGCATACAATTTCGAATTCCGCGCCTCTGAAATATTGGAAGGTTGGAATCGAGTGCTGGTGATTAACAATGAACATGCAGTCGTTCGGGTCGTCAGTCTGGAATTGGGTGTGAAAACATAAAGGCATGCGTTTTGCCCTGTTTCTGCTTGCGCTTGGGCTAGCCTCGCCGGAAGATCCCGAAGCGGTGGCGCATGCTCGCAAGAGTTACGAGCTATCGCGGCAGGGGAAAACCGCGGAGGCGGAACAGGAGATTCGTGAGTCCATCCGGCTCGCTCCGGAGAATCCGCTTTATCATTCGGCCCTGGCCGGTCTTGTACAAAAAACCGGCAATCTAGAAGAAGCGAAGGCAGAATTTGAGCAAGCTCTGGATTCCAATCTGAATGAGACTCTGCGATCTCGACTCTCGGACAGTTTGGAACAGGTAGACCTGGAACTCGGCGCGCAGCTTGGTACAGCCGGACGCTATTCCGCCGGACTCGCGGTCGCCACCGATGCGGCGCGCCGTTTCCCGAAATCCGCGCGAGTATTTCAGATGCTCGGCTTCTTCGAGACCAAACGGCAACTCAATCTGAACGCAGTGAAATCCTACAGCCGTGCGCTCGAGCTCGACCCGTCTTCAACCGAGGCAAGCGTCGGACTCGGTATGGCGCAATCCGCTGCCGGGATGCCAACCGAAGCTCAACGAACGCTCGAAGCCGGTATCGCGCGTTTCCCCCGGGATGCGATGCACTACCAGGCGCTCGGCGTTGTTCTGCTGCAACTTTCTGAATCAGGAGAAGCCGATCCGACGCGGGCGCGCGCCATGTTTGAGGCGGCACTCAAAATTAATCCGGCTCTCGCGGAATCTCACTATCAACTCGGAAATCTGGCACTGCAAAAGGGCGATCTCAACGCGGCAAAGGAGCATTTGCAGTTAGCCGAAAAAAGTGCACCCGATGATAGCCGTATCCATTTCGCCATGTCCCGCCTCTACCGGCGCGAAGGAAATACCGCCGCCGCGCAACAAGAAATGGCAGCATTCCAAAAGGCCAAAGCGAAATGAACTGCTTGCGCGTCGCACTGCTCCTGTTCGCGGTTGCGCCGACTCCTTCCGGGCTTTTTGTCGATATAACAGAGCAGGCGGGAATCCACTGGCGGCACCAAAACGGCGAATCCCCGGAGCATTTCCTGGTGGAAAGCTCTACGGGCGGAGCAGGATTTCTAGATTTCGACAACGACGGCCTGCTCGATATTTTCCTCGTCACCGGTACGCCCGGCGCTCCCTGCGCGCTATATCGCAATCGCGGAGGTGGCCGATTTGAAGACGTGTCGGCAAAAGCGGGCGTGGCAAAAATGCCTTTCTACGGAATGGGCGTCGCCGCAGCCGATTTTGACAACGACGGATTCACAGATTTTTACGTCAGCGGGTATCCGGCGGGCGCCCTGTTTCACAACAACGGAAACGGCACCTTCACCAACGTAACTGCGAAGGCCGGCGTCGCCAACGCCGGTGAATGGGGCGCGAGTGCAGCCTGGTTCGACTACGACCGCGACGGCAAACTCGATCTTTTCATCGCCAATTACGTTCAGTTCTCGTACGCCGATGCGAAGCGCTGTGATTTTGCAGGCCAACCTACCTATTGCGCCCAAACCGAATATCAAGGCAGCCGCTCTCGCCTGTATCACAACAACGGCGACGGCACGTTTACCGACGTCAGCATTGCCGCTGGAATCTCGGACCTGCCAGGCCGCGCACTCGGAGTGGTTGCAGTCGACGCAGACGGAGACGGCTGGGTAGATCTTTTCGTCGCTCGCGATGCATCTCCCAACCTTCTTCTGATCAACCAGCGGAATGGAACGTTTCGCGATGCCGGCGCCGAAAAAGAGATCGCATACAACGCCGACGGAGTGGCGCGCTCGGGCATGGGCGTAGACGCCGCCGACATCAACGGCGACGGTCTTCCCGACTTTGTGGTCACGAACTTCGATCACGAGTATCACGCTCTCTATCTCAGCGACGCGAAGGGGCCGTACATTGAAGCGACCGTCTCCTCGGGGCTCGCGCGATACACGCTGCCGTATGTCGGATGGGGTGTTCACTTCTTCGATTTCGACAACGACGGTTCACTCGATCTCCTCATTTCCAACGGCCACCTGCACAAGCAAATCTCATTGGCGAATCGTCAGGTGAGTTACCAGGAACCTCCGCTGCTGCTGGCCAATGACGGTAATGGCCGGTTCCACAGCCTGGCCACAAAAGCCGGCCCCACTTTCGAAACGGGAATTTTGGGCCGCGGTCTGGCCATCGGCGATTTCGATAACGACGGCGCGGTCGATGCGATTCTGGTGAACTTGAACGGTCCGCCGATTCTGCTCCACAACACCGCAGCCGCGAACAACGCATGGATCGGTGTCACACTGCGCGGAACGGCGAGTAACCGTGATGCTATCGGTGCGCGGTTAACATTGCACACGCCGGGCGGAAATCTCACCCGCTGGATCACCGGCGGAGGAAGCTTTCTATCGAGCCACGATCGCCGCATCGTATTCGGCCTCGGAGCGAACAAGAAATTCGGAACGCTGGAGATCCGGTGGCCCAACGGCAAGTTACAAACTGTTTCCGAACTGAAGTTGAACCAATACGGCACCATTGAGGAAAGATGAATTTTGTCAGAGTATTTTCAGCGCTGGTCTTGACGGCAGCCTCACTAATCGGCGCGCCGCCCACGGATGATCAGATCACCAGCTTCTGGCGCGCCACACGCGATCGGCTCAATGGCGAACCGATGGAGGCCGTGGTTGAACTCACCAAAGACGCGCTGCCCTACCGAAAATACAAAGTCACGCTGAGAGGCCTCGGCGGCGTGCGATTTCGTGCCTATCTCGCGGTTCCAGTTCAGGGCGAGTCCACTGCCAAGCCCTGGCCGGCCATTATCACAGCTCCTGGATATGGCGGCACCCAACAAGGAATCATGCTCGACGAATGCCAGCGCGGATTCGTAATCCTGCAAGTGTTCCCGCGCTCGCAAGGCGAATCCGAAGAACTCTGGAAAATTGACGGTCCGGATAAACTCGCCTGGCACCTCGGTAATCCCGATGGCTACTACTATCAGGGAGCATACGCCGACATGATGCGCGGCATCGATTTTCTTGTCAGCAGGCCGGAAGTAGATCCAAAGCACATCGGAATCATGGGGACGAGCCAGGGCGGAGGAATTTCTCTGGCCGTCGCCGCAATCGACCCTAGGATTCAGGCCGCAACCGCGCACGTTCCGTGCCTATGCGACATGCGCCAAGCAGCAGGAATGCCGGGGTCCCTCGCCAACGTTCGTCTCAATGACGCCCACGCCAACAATGCGGACTCCTGGAACACTCTGGAATATTTCGACGCCGCACGTCTCGCGCCGAATATCCACGTGCCTACATTGGTGAGCGCGGGCGGCCAGGACAAGACGTGTCCTGGAAAGAGTATCCGCGCGGCCTTCGATCGCATCGCGGGCGCTAAATCGCTGGTCTGGTATCCCGATATGCCGCACACAACCTCAATGGGTTTTTACACTCTGGGTTGGACTTGGATGGAAATGTATCTGAAACCATGAAACTACCTCTCACCAGTGCATGCGCGTTCGCCGCGGCCGCAGTCGCCGCCCAGATCTCATGGCAGGAGCGTCATCCTCTGCCCGAAGGAGTCGCCGGCGGCGCCATCGCGTCGTTTGAAGGCGAGATTCTCTATGCGGGAGGGACCACTTGGAGGGGCGGCACGAAATACTGGCTCGCCTCAGTCCACCGCCACGACCTGCATACGAACTCCTGGAGCGATGGCCCGCCGCTACCGGAACCACTTGCGTATGGCGCTTACGTGCAATCAAACGATTCCCTCGAGATCCTCGGCGGAATGAACGGCGATGGCGTGTCGCGGAGATGTTGGCGGCTGGAGCGCGGTGCATCTGCCTGGACTCAATCCGGATCGCTGTCCGCGGATAGCCTTCTGGCCGGCGCCCAATCCATTGCAGGTGGCGTCTACTTGCTCGGCGGCTGTCCGGATGTAGCAGATCTATCGCGATGCACCAATGCCGTGCTGCGGCGCGATGCGAATGGAAAGTGGAAGCAGATTTCGACCATCCCGGAAGGTCCCGCGGCGATTGCGGCAATCACTTCCGTAGGCGATCGCATTTACATGTTCGGTGGATGCGCTCCCACTGGGCCCGGGACCTTGCGGAATCTCGATCGCGCTTACCGGTACACCACTTCGACAGGCCAGTGGCAGCGTCTGCGTCCGCTGCCGTCCGCCGCGCGCTCCATGTCGGCCGTCGCACTGAACGGCCGGTCGATTCTGCTGGCCGGGGGATACACCGCTTCGCAGGACGACGCCAAAAAGCATGGTCCCGATTACGGATTCACACCCGCATCCTGGATTTATGACACTGAGCTCGACACGTACGCGACGTATCGAACCGCTGCCTCTTCCGGTGGCCGGCATGGAGTTGGTGATCCACGGAAACACAGTGTTCGGCATCGGCGGAGAAGACCGTATGCGCGGCCGCAGCAATCGTCTCCTCGAGGGAATCGTCAAAAGGTAGCCATCCAATACGCTGGATGTCTAATGCATTTTCAGTATTGCGCAGCGGTCAGAAATCCGGAGCCTTCGCTATACTCGCCCCAAGACTCGAACAAGGGAGTTACCCCATGGGCAACTTAGGAAGGGCTCTAGCTGTATGCGGATTGTTGATCGCCGCCACCGCAGATGTCGCTGTGGTCCGTGCGCAAGTTGTTAACGCCACTCTAACCGGCATCGTCACCGATCCCACAGGGGCCACTGTTGCGGGCGCCAAAGTGACCGCAATTAACGCCGGAACCAACCTCAGCCACGACGCAGTCTCCGACTCGTCAGGCACGTACACCATACCTTCGCTGACGCCTGGTGAGTATCGCTTGGAAGTCGAACAACCCGGATTCAAGAAAATTGTACTTTCCGGCATCGTGCTGCAGGTGGCGCAGGAAGCGCGTGTGAACGTTCCGCTCCAGGTTGGCCAGGTCAGTGAGTCGGTGACGGTCGCATCGGCCGCACCACTGGTCAACAGCGAAAACGCTACGGTCGGGAGTGTCATCAGCGAGAAGCGCGTCCTCGACATGCCGTTGAACGGCCGCAATTTCATGCAACTCACGCTCCTCACAGGAGGCATCTCCGAGGGCGGTTCGAGCAACGCTAAGGGCTCCATTCTGAACAAAGGTTTCGCGCCGTCTGCGGCCGGAATGCCCGCGGCAGAGAACAGTTACCTGTTAGACGGCGCGGATAATACAGAGGCTTTCTTCAAGACATACAATCTCTCTCCGAGCGTCGACGCGGTCAGGGAATTCAAAATCCAGATCGGTCAGTATTCCGCGGAATACGGCGCCGGTGGTGGCGCGGTAGTCAATGTAGCCACCAAATCCGGCACGAACGAGTTCCACGGAGCTGCCTGGGAATTTGTGCGGAACAACGCGTTTGATGCCCGAAATTTCTTCCTGAAACCGACCCAATCCATTTCCGCGCTGCACCAAAACCAATTCGGTGCAGCCGGTGGTGGTCCCATCATCAGGAACAGGACATTTTTCTTCGGAGACTTTGATCTGACGCGTATCAGCCAGGGCCAACTCGGATCCGGAGATGTCCCGACTGCCGCGCAGCTCAGCGGAGATTTTTCGAACAGCGTGCCGCTGAAGGTCATCAAGGATCCGCTGTCGGGCGCACCTTTTCCGGGCAATATTATTCCGGCGAACCGTATCAGTCCGATTTCCGCGGCCTTGGCGAAATATTATCCGGCTCCCAATAATTCGAGCCCGACGCAGAACTTCATCGAGAATCTGGCGGCCCGGGCCAACTCGAATAACTACTTGATCAAGGTGGACCATAGTTTTTCTCAGAACGAGAATTTGATGGCCCGCTACGGCAGCCAGAGCAACGATCGATATACGCCGCTCACGTTCCCCACAATCGGCGGGCAATTGCAGCCTCAGAGGTTTCAGAATTCCGTGATCGGCCTCACCAGCGCGTTCAGCCCGACGCTGCTCAACGAAGCGCATTTCAGCTACAGCCGGACAATCAATCGTACCCAGGGGCAAAACACTGGGAATCCGATTGCCGCGAACGCCGGCGTTCCATTCGCGCCCACCAGCGGCAGCAACTCGGGCTTCCCGGAAACGATCAGCCTGGGCACATCTGCAATCAGCTCACTCTCGGAAGGGCAGCCCTGGTTCCTCACCGTTAACACATTCCAGTGGTACGACGGCATCACGTGGATTCACGGAAATCACAGCGTCAAGGCTGGAGTCGACATTCGCCGTATCCGCGCCGATGCTTTGATCGCCACGCATCAGAACAATGGCTACACGTTTTCCGGACAGTTCAGCGGCGACGGTTTTGCCGACTTTCTGCTCGGAACGCCATCCACCGAAACGCTGGTGCTGGCCCCAAATCAAGAGGGACGCTTTCGCACCACCAGCCAGGCATACTACGTCCTGGACGATTGGAAAGTATCCCCGTCGTTAACGTTGAATATCGGATTGCGCTACGAATACTATGCTCCGCCGGTGGAATTGAGCGGCCTCACACCGCTCTTCGATACCACTCTCGGCGGGCTGCGCTTCCCAAACAACAACACCACCGCTCTCCCCTGGTTTCAGGCAAACCGGCCCGATTTGCCGGTAGGCATGCTGAATCGAAACTCGGAATTTACTCCCGATAAAAATAACTTCGCGCCAAGGGCCGGCTTCGCCTGGCGGCCACTGAAGAATGAGAGCACCGTCGTTCGCGGCGGGTATGGATGGTATTACGGTGCGCCGCCCACCATCAACCTTGTTCAGAATGCGCAAACCGGACCGCCGTCGCAATTCTGGGTCACCTACACTTCCGCAGTAAACACTCCAACGCTGAATTACGGCGGGCAGATCGGCGTGGCGCCGGATCAGGCATTGAAGACGGCGACATTCGGACTTCTGTCGGGACCCGAGGGTCACTTCCTGAGCGCATACACGCAGCAATACAGTCTCAGCGTCTCCCATCAGGTGGGTCAAACGTGGCTCTTCGAGGGTCAGTATCTGGGTTCGAAGACAACCCATCTGGAGAATTTATTCGACTACAATGCCACCACGGCAGGCGCCACCGCGCTCGCCACGCGTGTTCCTTATCCCAAGTGGGCACGCATCTACGGATTTAGCAGCGGCGCGAGCGCGAACTATAACGCGCTCCTTCTCTCGGCGGAGAAACGCCTCTCTCACGGACTTACGTTCAAAGCGGCATATACCTACAGCAAGGCTCTCACCCGGCTTGGTGGAATCATGACGGCCGGTACCAATGCTGCCATTCAGAATCCTCTCGACTTGCGAAACGAAGCGAGCGTGACGTCTGACCACGTGCCTCATCGCTTTGTCTCCACCTTCACCTACGAACTGCCCTTCGGCGCAGGCAAACCGATTGGCGGAAACTTACATGGATTCGCTAACAGAGTGGTCGGCGGTTGGAGTGTAAACGGGATCATCACGGCCGTCGACGGAAACTTCTTCAGCCCCACGGTGGGAACGCAGAACTGCAATAACGGATTTCAGACGACGTGCCGGCCGGACCTCATAGCCAATCCATTGCTGGGAGGAAGCGGCGTCGATACGCCCCGCTGGACTGTCGCCGCGTTTGACTGGTCGAATAATACCGCCAAGCATCCTGCGCAGGCGCCGCGGTTGGGAAGTTCCGGACCGAACGTCCTGCAAGGGAACGGTCTGGAGGATTTCGACTTGTCCGTTCGGAAAGACATCCCGGTGAATGAAAGATTCCGGCTGGAATTCCGATTCGAGTCCTTCAATGCTCTCAACCACACGAATTTCGCCAATCCGACGACAGCGGTCGACAACGTGAACTTCGGCCGGACGTTTAGCTCCAGTCCGCCGCGTTTGAATCAACTAGGATTAAAACTGTATTGGTGATCGTCGCGCTCGCATGTATATTCGCAGCCTTCGCCTTCGGAGAAGCTCCGGAGGCGATCGCCGAAAAGGGTATCGCCTTCCTGCAGGACGGCAAATTGCAGGAAGCGGAATCGCAGTTTGCGCGTGCACTGCGGATGAATCCCGGTCTGTTCGAGGTACAGAACCTGATGGGCGTGGTCCTCGACCAGCAGGGCAAGCACAAGGAAGCGCGTAGTTTCTTTCTCAAGGCGATTGAGTTGCAAAAAACATATGCGCCTGCCCACGCAAACCTTGGATTGAACGCCGTAGCGCTTCAGCAGTACCGTCCCGCTGCGGCGGAGTTCCGAAAAGCGTTGAAGCTCGACCCGAAGCAATCCAATGCGAACGAATTGCGTTACGATCTCGCACTGGCGCTTTACCGCAGTGCCGAATATGAACAAAGCCTGCACGCTCTCGAAGAGATTCAGGATCCAGCCGCTCACGATGCCGCTTTCTTTGCGCTGGCAGGGTCCGATCATCGCGAATTGGGACACGCGCCCCAGGCGGTTGAGAATCTCCGCAAGGCCGCCGATAGCGAACCGGATAACGAGCATTACCTGTACGACCTGGCGATCAGTCTGATTCAGAGCGGAGCAACCGGCGAAGCAGTACGCCGCTTGGAAGCAGGTGTCGAGCGGTGCCCGAAGTGCGCGAGCCTCTACGCCGCGCTGGGTGTCGCCTGTTATGCCGCCGGAAATAACGACGAATCGGCCAAACACTATGAAACCGCGGTGCGGCTGGAGCCCAATGCCGCCGACATTCGCGCCGCCCTCGGCGATTTATACTCGGCCGCGGGCGCCTTCGAAAAATCTACGCTGGAGTACGAAGCGGCGCTGAAGCTCGATCCTGGGAACGCATCGTATCTGCTGAAGCAAGGCCGGAACTGGGTGCGCCTCCAGCAGTCCGATAGAGCGGAACAGACCTTTCGACGTGTTCTGGCCGCGGATTCGCGAAACGTCGACGCGTATTTAAATCTCGGAAAGATTGCGAATGAACGAGGCGATTTCGCGGGCGCGATCCGCAATCTAGAGAAGGCCACCGAACTCGACCCGGAGAACTCGGCCGCCGTCTACCAACTGGGCTTAGCATACCGGAAGTCTGGTCAGACGCAGAAATCGACCGCGGCCATGAATCGCTTTCGCCAATTGAATGCTGCAAAACAATAGGAAAAATTGGAAATGAAACAAACTCTTCTGTTGCTATCTTTATTCGCGCTGTCCCTGGCAGGCGCTAACGAACCAGGTGACGCCGCCCGCGCCACCGTTGTGAGCGGAGGAGGATATTTCCCTGTCCTCATTCGCCTGAAGAGTGGTGAACTGATGGCCGTCTTACGCGGCGGCGCTCCCCACATCGGCGTCAAAGGACGTCTCGACATTGTCACCTCCAGCGACGAAGGTAAGACATGGTCCGGGCCGCGCACCGCCATCGATGGTCCTGACGACGATCGCAATCCCGCGTTCGGGCAACTCAAGAACGGCGACATTATTCTGGCCTACGCCATTATTCACGGCTACGACGAAACCGGGTTGAAGCTCAAAGCGAAGGTGCGAACCGAGCGCCAGGTCGAAGGTGTCTTTGTGATGCGGTCGACCGACGGCGGAAAGACATGGACAAAGCCTGAGCTCGATGCCGCCACGCACGGGCTGCAAAAGACCGGCGCGACCATCTCTCCGTTCGGTAAGATTCTGCAACTCGCCGACGGCACGGCGCTCATGTCTGTGTACTACGAATTCTGGGACGATCGCGGCAACCAGGCCTTCGTCTTCCGCTCCCGCGATGGCGGCAAGACCTGGGTAGACCCCACGCTGATCGGAGAACATTCGAATGAAACCGCTTTGCTGGCATTGCCAAACGGTCAGCTAATCGCTGCTCTGCGATCCGAAAAGGGAGCGCACCTGTCGATCACCGCGTCGAAGGATAAGGGGCACACTTGGAGCGCCCCGATGCAGATCACGCGTGACAACGAGCATCCAGCCGACTTGATCGCCTTGAAGAACGGCGACATCCTGCTCACGTTCGGAGAGAGGAACGCGCCCTTCGGAGTAGAAGCGATGCTCAGCCACGACGGCGGCAGGACCTGGGACGACAAGACGAAAGTCGTACTCGCCAACGACGCATCGAATCGGGATTGCGGCTATCCGAGTTCAGTGCAACTGGCAAACGGAAAAATCGCCACCATCTATTATCAGGTGGATGACGCCGCGAATACGCCGGGAAGCGCTAAGGCCAAAACAATCGTCTGGTCGGCTCCCGGCCACTAACGGGTGGCTTTGGCCGCCGTCGATACCTGCGAGAAAGCCTGAAACGACTGCTGGAAGCCCTGCAAAAGGGCTCCGTGGTCGCCGCCGCACGTGATCATGCGGCATCCGAGATCCACTACTTCCTGCGCCGCCTCGGCGTTTCCGGTCGTAGTACCCCACCACTTGCCGGCCTTTGCCACCGCCGACGCAACCCGGTCTCGAGCACGCAGCAAATCAGGATGGCGGAACTGCATCGGCACTCCATAACTGACTGTGAGATCTCCCGGGCCGATGAACAGGACATCCACGCCCTCCACCGCGGCAATCTCATCCGCGCAATCCACCGCTTCGCGATCTTCGATTTGCAATACGAGAAATGTCTCTTTGTTCGCGTGACTAAGATGTTCCAGCGTCGAATCGAGACCATAGTGAGCATCGACACCGGCACCATCGAGACCACGCTTGCCGAGCGGCGGGAATCTGCACCAGTCCACCCACTGCCGGGCCTCGGCTGCGCTCCGGCAATGCGGCACCATGATGCCGTTGGCTCCAAATTCAAGTGCCCGCATCGGACTGTCGTAGCCGCTCTTGCGAACTCGCACCATCAAGTCAATTCCAGTGAGCCGGCAGGCGAGTGAAATCGGAGTGATCACGTCTTCTCCAAATACCCGGTGCTCGAAGATCGAGCCACACCTGGTCGTAGCCAAGATGGCCGACAATCTCTGTGACCCACGGGTCCATGACGCGGGAAATACCCGCTGTTTTTACGATTTCGCCCTTGCGGAGCTTGCTGAGAACACGACTATTCAACATGAGTGAATCACCAATCTATCTTAGGGTGCCGCGGACCAGACGGCGGTCATTGTAGCCAGTCCGAGTACTTCTCATCTAAAACGCGCTTGCACTCAAGGAACACTTCCTCGGAAACCGGCTCATACGGCGAAAGCAGGCGTAACGGCATTGGAAGCCCACCCAAACGCACCAGCGCTTTGTCGTAAGCCCCGTCGATATGAGTCTTGCGCAACATCGGTCCAATCACTTCCATCACAGCCGAGAGATATTCTTTCTGCGATCGGAACGCCGAATCCATCTGTCCCGCGCAAGCCTGGTTGAACATTGCCCAGGTCCTGGCCGGAAACAGCGCTGCAAACGAGCTCAATAGAGAACACTCGCCATGAAGACAGCCGCTAGGAAACGCCGCCTCCCCCAGAAAATGCTGCAACTCGGGAACCGCCCGCATCAGCGACGCAACAAACGACACATCGGCACTCGTATTCTTCGTCGCCACCAGATTCGGAACTTCGTCAATGATCCTGCGGTAATCGGAGCCGTTCAAGAGCCGCTTAGTCCGAAGCAGATTGTAATGGAGAAACTGCGAATCCGGGTATGGCAGGCAGACGTCTTTGAAGAATCGCATCAGTTCCCGATCGTCCAGCGCACCCCAGCTCGGCAGGGAAATTTGGAATCTGCGAAATCCGACTTCGTACGCGATGTCAATACGCTCGCGAATATTCAGCGTGGATAGACCGATTACGCCTACTTGCGGAAGAATGCCTTCGCCCCGCGTCTCTTCGTGAAACACTTCCGAAATCTGATGGAAGCGCATGGTGTCCACGGCATATCCCTCGCCCGCGGTCCCAAAAATATAAATATGTTGGAATCCGAGAGCAAGAAAACTCCGCACTTCCTGCCGAAAAACATCCTCCATCAGATGATCCTGTTCATCCCATGGAACTTCGCAACTTACCAGAATTCCGCGCGGATAGCGCACTCAAACCACCTTGCCCCGGCCTTGCACTTGCCAGCTTCCCTCCACCACACCGTTGCGGTGATACCAGATGCGGTCGTGCATATTGACGCACGTACACACGTGATTGGGAATCACAGTCAGCCGCTCGCCGACTTCCGGTTTTCTCCCATTGTCCGGCAGCGCCAGATGCCCATGCTCTTCCGACATTGCTTCAAAATGAATATCGGGACGTTCGACAATGAGGCCGAAGCCAGTCTTCTCGCCCGATATCCAACGATCCCCCGAAAACGTCTTCGATCCACCGTCGATAATCGCGCGGCCCGGTACCGCATTGCTTACCACCGTGACCAGGACGCGCAGTGCGCAATCGGAGAGATCGCACGCCCCGACGCCCATCGTATTCCGGTCGTTAAATACATACGTGCCCGGCCGGATCTCGGTCAAAAGCGGCATGAGATGGCTGTTCGACGCCGACGGTGTGCTCCCGCCGCTAACTACCTCGCATGTGATCCCGCTGCGCGAAAGCCGCTCCAATACTGCGCTCAATTTCGACTCCACTTCGTTTAACGCCGGAGCCTGTTCTGCGGGAATCAGCCACACGTGTCCGGGATAAATCGTGACGCCGGCGAAATGAATGTTCGGCAGTTTGCCGATAGCGAGCGCCAATTTTTCTGCTTCCTCGGGCGTTGCTACGCCGCATCGCCGCGACCCGACATCGACCTCCACCAGCAGGTTAATAGTCGTTCCGGCCTGCTTCGCTGCACGCGACAATGCCTCCGCCGTCACAATGCTGTCCACTGCAACGGTGATTTTCTTGTCTCGCGCGAGTTCCGCCAGACGCTTGTCTTTCTCCGCGCCGAACACCGGATAAGCGACGAGAATATTATCCAGACCCGCACCGGCCATTACTTCGGCCTCGCCGGTTTTCGCCACTGTAATCCCGGAGCAGCCCGATTCAATCTGCATCCGGGCGATCTCCGGAATCTTATGCGTCTTCGTATGTGGACGAAGCTTCAAGTTGTGCTGGCGCACGTAGTCCGACAGGCCCTTAAGGTTCTTAGCAAGGACATCCAAGTCAACGACGACAGCGGGTGTTTCCAGTTGGTCGATAGTCACAGCGTTTAGCTTACTTCAGGGAAGTCCCGAGATCCCTTCAACCGCGATGGATCAGTCAGCCGCACGTTCGGCGACATGTAAATGTAGATCAACCCGCGGCGCGATTGCGAACTCTGGTTTGGTTCGCTCCGATGCACCGTCAGGCAATGATGCAGCACCACCGACCCGCGCCGCACCTCAACCGGGCGCTCCTCTAAACCCTGCACGCGCTCGTCCGGCACAAGACCGAGGGAGTTCCCAACTATACCCGAGGGCGCATGCGGAAGCACGCCGAGTTTATGCGAACCGGCGGCAAACCGCACGCAGCCGTTCTCAATCGTCGAATCGTCGAGTGCAATCCAGGCGCTAATCAATTCCGGCGGATCAAATGGCCAATAGGGCATGTCCTGGTGCGGCGGCACCACGGTGCCCACCCGTGCGGGCTTCGCGAACAAATGACTGCCATACACGCGAAGCGGTCTGCCCAGCATCTCCCCAAGAATTGCCACCAGCTTTGGAGTTCGAGCCACGTTCATAAAGAATTCGTCATAGAGATGCATGCGGAACGCGTTCCGCAGCCGCGGCGGATTAGAATCCGGCTCGTATACCAGTTCCTGCGGCGGAAGGTAGTTTGCACGGCCGGCGATGATGTTGTCGACCTCATCGGAAACGGGTCGAATTTCCGCTTCGCTGAAGAGGCCATCGAGAATAACAAACCCGTCTTCCGCCATACGTGTGGCTGCCCTGATCATGAATACCATCGTAGATAAACGCAAGCTTGCCGGCGAAACGAAAATTAGCCTGAATGCGGCCGGCATCCAGCCTTTTGGATGCATCCTTGTCCAATAGGCCGGACAGTCGTCCACGGGCCCGCCTAAAAACCTGTAACTGGCTGGAATCCTGCTATATACTCAATCATGAATCCCGTCATCCGAACCGATGTTTCTCCGGTGGATACGCTAAGCGCCGGAGCATGTAAAGTAGCCCTCGGAACGCAGTCCGTTCCGGCTCTTGAGAAGGCATTCTCCATTCTCAAGATGCTGGCGGATTCCCGTTCCGGTCTCTCTTTGCAGGAGATTGTGCGCCGGTCGGGTCTCCCCAAAAGCTCCGTCCATTGCATCCTGGTTACTTTGCAGCGGCAGGAATACCTGTATCGTAACGAAAGCACCGGACGCTACATGTTCGGGCTCAAGTTATTTTCCCTTGCCAATACGGCCCTTAGCAGCCTGCAATTACGGGAACAGGCTGTGCCTCATCTCTATGCACTGATGCAGCAGACGCGCCTCACCGTCCACATGGCCATACTGGAACAGAATGAAGCTGTCCTCGTTGCCAAAGTGGATGCCCCCGGTCCTTTCCGCCTCGCGACGTGGATCGGCAAGCGCATGGAGCTGCACTGCACGGGCCTGGGAAAAGCGTTGATCGCACACTTGCCGGAGCATCGGTTGACCGAGCTTTTGAAAGAACACGGCCTGCCCCGGCACAACGAAAATACGCTGGCATCTGTGAAGCGCCTGCGAGAGGATTTGGCCAAAATAGCGAAATGCGGCTACGCCATCGACGACGAGGAGGATGAAATCGGCTTGCGGTGCATCGGCGTGCCCATCTTCGATCAAACCAGTTCGGTGATTGCCGCTATCAGCATCGCCGGTACCACCAATCAGATCGACGCCGACAACGTCGACGACCTCGCGCAACGCGCCAAGAGCACCGCTGCGGTGATTTCCCGAACACTGGGCCATCGGCAGGGACGAGAATAGTCTCGTGTCCAGAGCCATGGACATTGTGCCCATGCGCGCCGTGAGGCATGTTTGAAAAGGCAATTACCTCCGATATACTCGCATCTGCGTGCGCTCTTATCCCAAATCGTCCGGCATTCTTAACCGCAATCGAAAATACCTCACGGGCGGCATGGCTTCGCTCAACCGGGCGGTCGAACCCGAAATTGTTTTCGTCCGGGCCGAGGGCGCCTACATGTGGGATGCCGATGGAAATCGGTATATCGACTACCATGCGGCCTTTGCGCCCCACCTGTTGGGCCACAACGATCCCGCGGTAACAGAAGCGGTGGAGCGGGTACTAAGAGACCGCGCCAGTCTTTACGGATCGGGCACTACAATCCTTGAGGGCCGCCTCGCCGAACTCATCTGCGAAGCCGTCCCATTCGTCGAGAGCGTTCAGTTTCTCAACACTGGAAGCGAGGCTACTTATCAGGCCATCCGTCTGGCTCGTGCCGTCACCGCGCGCGATCACGTCATCGTTATGCAAGGCGGATATAACGGTTGGCACAACGATGTGTCCTGCAATCTGATGACGCCCCTCGATACTCTCGGCCCACGGCGTTCGCCGGGAGAATATCCCTACCTATCTATTAGCGCCGGCGTGCCGAAGGATCACAGCAGACTGATCCATCCGGTGAATTTCAACGACCTCGCCTCGGTCGAATACGTTTGTAAGAAATACCCCATTGCGGCGCTGATCACCGAGCCAATTCTTCAAAACATCGGCATTGTTCATCCTCAACCCGGTTATCTGGAGGGTTTGCGCGATCTCGCTAACCGTTACGGGTTCGTGCTCATTTTCGACGAGGTGAAGACCGGCTTCCGCCATGCGCTCGGAGGCTACGCAACCACCGCTGGAGTGGAACCTGATCTCGTTGTTTACGGTAAGGCGCTGGCGAATGGTTACCCCATGGCGGCGCTCGCAGGCAAGAACGAACTGATGCAATATTTCGCGCACCCCGATGCCAGCCGGCGGGTGCTGTTGGCCGGAACATACAACGCTCATCCGGTCCCCACAGCCGCGGCCATCGCCACCATCGAGCGGCTGATGGAGAACGGCGGCGAGGTCCATCGTTACATCGACGCACTCGGCCGGCAGTTGGAAGCGGGTGTGCAAGGCATTGTTTCCAAACTAAACATCACCGCAACCCTCGCCCGCCAAGGATCCGCCTTCTGTCTGTATTTCATGGATCACCTGCCCACCGACTGGCACGACCTCGCCGGGAATCACGATTTCCAGGCCGATACCGCCATGCGCCGTGACCTAATCGACGCCGGGATTTACTTCTTCCCACTGGCCGTCAAACAGGGGTCCATCTCCAGCGCACATACCGCCGCCGACATCGAAGCCACCCTGAGGGAATGGCAATTGTCGCTCGCTAAAACGGCCAGTTCGAAGGGTTCAATACCTTCCGATCGGCCACATCAATCTCCCGAATACGCGCTACCAGATCCGGACTGAGCGGACCGCGTTCGGCAAAATCCACAGCGGCCCGTAATTCCTCCAGCTTCGCCGTTCCGCACAGCGCGATCACGTCGGCCTCCAGCACATAACGGTAAGCGAGCTCAGGTAGCGTGATCCCGGCTTCCCGTGCCAGAACATCAAGAGCCTCCGCCCCACGTTTCAATTCCACTAACTGATCCGGAAGATCCCGATAGCGGGCCGTGATGGCTCCCTTCAGCAGAACCGATCGAACCACAATTCCTACTCCCGTCTTCGAGGCCAGCGGCAACGTTACTTCTTCCGGCGAACGGTCCAAAGCGTTATAGGCAATCTGCAAACACTCCATGCCGCCCCGGCGCAACGCCTCTAGACCAGCTTCTTCGTAAACCGACGCCCCGATATGCCGCACATGCCCCTCTTGCTGCAGCTCCTGCATGAATCCCAACAGTTCCTCCGCCCCCTGAACCACGGCCATCGGAGCGCTGTGAATGAGTAGCATGTCGATCCGGTCCGTCTGCAGCTTTCGCAGACTCTCCTCCACCGACGCCCGCACCTTATCGCGCAAGCCGCCGTTTGTAAGATCGGCCGCGCTCACCGGCGCCAGTTTGGTCGCCAGAATGTAATCGTTGCGCCGGTGTTTGAGCGCCCGTCCAATAATCTCTTCGCTCGTCCCATAGGCGTGAGCCGTATCCAGGAAATTAATCCCCAGATCGAGAGCCTCGTTCAAGAACCGGGCAGCGTCCTGCTCCTCGGGACGCCGATGCCCGCCATCGGTCGGAATGCCGTAATCCAGCCCGATTTCTACCGTGCCAAGCGCAATTTCAGACGCTTTTAGAGTCGTGTTTCCCAACCATCGCAAATTCATTTGACATTCCCCTATTCACTCGTAGATCCCTCGGAAGGGTCCAAAGATAACCTGCGCCACACACCATGGCAGCCGCTAAAATGAGCACTGGGATCCCGGCAAACACTCCCGCCAGGCCGAAGCTGCTCTTGAGATATCCGGCCAACAGAACTCCCAAGCCGCCCGTGAGACACTGCCCCGTGTTCATGATCGCAATCGCGGTCGACCGAACACGGTTCGGCAGTACGTCGCAGAGTACGGGATCTTCATTCGCCTGGCCCAGCGCCCGCAGGGCTGACGCGAGGAAGACGATTGTGCTCGCCCAGAAGTACGCCGGATGATCCAGAAAACCGAGCAGGAACGGCGCTGCCGCCGCGTAGCATACGCATTGCATCAACATTCGCCGTCTTAGATTGCGGCGAGCAATGCGATCGGACAGCCAGCCACCGGCGGCGATCCCAACCGTGGCCGAGAATTGCGGCATGAAAGTCCCGCTGAAACCCGATGTCGCCAGCGAAAGGCCAAACGATTCCGCGTAGAACAGAGGGAGCCAGTTCAGGAAGATCCACACCCCGACCGCCAGCAGCATCGCTTGCGCGAGTTGGATTCCGAATGTGGGAACTCGAACGAGGAAAGCCAGGTCCGCCGCCAGCGAGCCGCGTTTTTCAAAAGCACGCCGGGCCACAGCGCCGCTGGGTTCTCGCAGCCACGATGCTGTAACGAACGCCAGTGCTAACCCAACCGCGCCGAAAAGCACAAACGCCATCCGCCATCCCAACCGTTGCCCCACATAGCCCGCGGCCGTCCCGCCAATCACCAATCCGATGTTGATTCCGGCAAGATGCAGGCCCATGGCCGTGCCTCGCGTCGAGTCCGAGTGGTGTCCCGCGATCAAAGCGATAGCGGCAGGCACATAGAAACATTCCGCCAGTCCCATCAGAACGCGCGTCGCATAGAACTGCGGCAGCGTACGAACAAAAGCAGTCGCGAGCGTCACCGCGCTCCAGGCTGCGAAGCTCAATGTCACCGTCCGGCTGCGTGACGTCCGATCGGCCACCCACCCCGCCAGCGGCATCGCCAACGCATACGTCCACAGAAAAAGCACGCCCATCGAGCCAAGTTCGAAATCGGAAAGGTGAAGATCGGTGCGGATCAGCGGCAGCAGAACCGACACCACCGTGCGATCCGCAAAATTCATCGCACCCGCGGCAGAGAGCAGCGCGACGGCGAGCCACTTCCTATTTTCGAATTTCATGCAGGTGGAGAGCGGCAATCGCCGTGTCGATATGAGACGTGTTACGAGCGCCGAACAGAACGCTCGTTACTTCCGGATGTCCCAGCACCCAGGCAATCGCCAGTTGCGGCACGGGAATGTTCTGTTGCTCGGCGCTAGCCCGCAATTCTTCAGCAATTTGAAAATTTCGTTCCGTAAAGTAGATGTCCGCGTGCCCCGGAATCACATCGAATCGTGAACCAGCGGGGACCTCGTGCTTATACTTACCCGTAAGAAATCCTGCGCCTAGGGGACTATACCCGAGAAAACCGATTTCCTCTTCCCGGCAGAGCGGAAGAAGATCGGTTTCCGCGTCACGCACAGCAAGATTGCAGATCCCCTCCACGACTTCCAGGCGCGGAATATCAAGCCGCTCCGCCAGATCCAAAACCTCACGAAGCTGGCCTCCGCTGAAATTGCTGCACCCGGCAGACCGCGTGAGTCCGGCTTTCTGGACCTCATTCATCGCCGTCAGGGCCGTCTCCAACGGCGTATTCCGGTCGAAGCTGTGGAAGAGATAAAAGTCCAGGCGATCCGTTTGCAGCCGCTCGAGGCTCGCTTCAATCGCCGACCGCACGTGCGTGCGGGAAAAATCGGTGGTGACTTTGCTCACCAACACAATTTCGTTGCGGACGCCGGTAGCACGCATCCAGCGACCGATAATTGTTTCCGAAGAACCGCCGCCATACGCTTCCGCGGTATCGAATACATTGATGCCGTGCTCAAACGCATAGTCCATGATCGCGAACGATGCCGCTTCGTCAATCTCGCGTCCGAAGGTGACAGCGCCAAGACCCAACCGCGATACTTCAATGCCGCTGCGCCCTAGCTCTCGTCGTTCCATGGAAGGAAATCTATTCTCCTCGCAACTGCTCCGCAGTCAGTTCGTTCAGCAGCTTCCCGCCCCTCAAGTACCGGCAAACATTTTGCGAGAAGATGTCCCACAACCGCGTTTGAAACATCGGATTGAGCGAAGATCCTGAGATATGCGGTGTGAAGATTACGTTCGGTTGATCCCACAGCGCATGTTCGGGAGGCATCGGATATTGATAATGCGTGTCCAGCGCGGCACCCGCAATCCAGTGCTCCGTCAAGGCCCGTAAGAGCGCCTTCTCCTGCACCACAGGCCCGCGAGCCGGATTCAGCAGAAACGCAGAGCGAGGCAACGCCGCCAGTTCCTTCTCTCCAATAATGCCCTCAGTATTCGCGGTCAGAGGGACCGCCAGAATCAGAAAATCGAGATCGCGCAGAAACTCCTTCTCACTTCCCGAGAGGAACACGCGATCCGGAAGAACGCCGGCCTCATCGCCCGTCCCGTCCACGCGATACACATCCACCGACGGGCCGATCCCCGCACGCGAAAAGACATGAACCCGCATACCCATCGTTTTCGCCAGCCGCGCAGTCTCTCGCCCGATCCCCCCGTAGCCCCAGATACCAACCGTCGAACCCCGCAGTTCTCTTTGAAATCGCGCGGACCGGTCCCACACGTGCGCCTGCTGATTCCGAGCCATCTGTGGCAGATCACGCACCAGATTCACCATCATCGCGATATTCCATTCCGCGATGGGAACATCGAAGCACCCACGAGCGTTCGTAGCGCGCACTCCGCGATCCGCCAGGCTACAGCGAAAAAGCTGGCTATAGCCGGAGGACGCAAGCTGAATCCAACGCACCCGCCGCATATCGTCGAAATTCAAAGGCGGATAAGTGCAGAAGAGAATCTCCACGTCCTCAATCAACGCAGCCGGCAATTCCCGAGCCGCCTCGGCGAAGGGAATTACCTCGACCTCCACACCGCCACGGTTCTTCAGTTCCTCGATCCGCGCGCTTTCCGGCGCAACATCGACAAGAATTCGGACCATCAAGGAACCAGAACCTTGCCGGGAACGCTGTTGAACTCGCCGCTTCCAGGAACGAAAGGATATCGATTCTTGATCTCGTCCGTAAGTCGAATGCCAAGCCCCGGACGGACCGGAGGCAGAGCGTATCCGTTTTCCATCACGAAGCTCCCGTCGAGCACTTCGCTGTGCAGCCCCGCGAAGTTGGGGGCCACTTCGAGAATGCGTGTATTCGCCGCCGCAAATCCACAGTGCATGTTCTGCATCAGCGACCCTCCCGCGCCCCACGAATGCGTCGCGATGCCATGGCCATGTGAATCGAGCAGTGCCGCAATCTCCATGAACTGCGAAAGCCCGGGCAGAAAGGAAGCATCCGGCTGGCCAATATCGAAGCAATGTTTTTCAGCGAACACCTGCCATTCGCACAACGCCGTCAAACACTCTCCACCCGCAATCGGAGTCCGCGTCGCAGGACACAATCGCGCGTAGCCGTCAAGATCGGTGTAGTGCAGCGGTTCTTCCAAAAACGTAAGTTCGAACGGCTCCAGCGCCCGCGCCACTGCCAGCGCCGTCTCAAACGTCCACGTCGCGGAATGGCTGTTCCCCATGTGGCCGTCGAGCATGACGCCGATTTCCTTTCCCGCGTGAGATCGGATGAACTGCAATTTACCCGCCTCGAATGCCGCTGCTTCTTCCGGCATCGTATCCACCGTGAATCCCTCCTCCGTCAATCGCCCGGCGGCCACCTTGAATGCACGAAAACCCAGCGAGAGATAAAAGTCGATCTTCCGTGCCAGTTCCGCCTCGGGATAATTGCTCGGACCGCCCGTCGCGTAACACTGCAACCGTTCGTGCTTCAGTCCACCCAGCAGCTTATAGACCGGAACGCCTTCCAGCTTCCCTTTCAGATCCCACAACGCCGCTTCAATCCCGCCCAGCACAGTCGCCCCGACGCCCACCCGGCACCAGAAGTTTCCGCAATGGTACATGCGCCTCCACAACTCGGGAATGTCGTCGACGTTCTGCCCGATCAGGATCGGACGAAAGAATTCCACGATCGGCGGCGCAAGCTCCGGACAGAAATAACCGGCGTACGATTCGCCAAGCCCTACATGTTCCGTGTCCGTGTGAATCTCGATGAAAGCGGCGCTACGCCGCTGCCGCAACTGTTGAATGAAGGGATCGTTTGTAGACGGCCCCGTCAGCAGTACCGTCTTCACATCGGTAATTCGCAATTGCACCTCGCCTTTGGCTATCGTAGTTTGTATTCGCAGCCTCGCACCACGCATCATTGCCCCCGACGCCACAATCTGTCCACTATTACGGACGGCCGAAGTCCTTACTGGACGAGCAGCGTGTACCGCCCGCCCCGCGTCGCACACAATGAAAAATCCATGATCACGGAAGCACCCTACGACCGGAGATGGGGAGTTGTCGCGCTAC
Organism: Bryobacteraceae bacterium; assembly: GCA_963770345.1. GTDB lineage: Bacteria > Acidobacteriota > Terriglobia > Bryobacterales > Bryobacteraceae > CAVYPH01. The sequence continues at coordinate 1,004,190 of CAVYPH010000007.1, forward strand.
TATCCTTCATCGCCGCCCTAAATTACGTCGACCGGACCGCGATTTCCACCGTCCTCCCTTTACTCCGTGCGGATCTTCATCTCTCCGATGTCAACATTGCCGCCATTGGGACAAGCTTTTTATGGAGCTACGCCCTCGGATGTCCATTTGCCGGCTGGCTGGCCGATAAACTCCCCCGCGGACGCGTTGTCTTCTGGAGTCTGTTGCTCTGGAGCGCCGTCACCGCGGCTACCTCATTCGTCACCAGCGTTCCCCAACTTCTCATCCTCCGTGCGCTCCTCGGAATTGTCGAATCCGCTTATCTCCCTGCCGCCATCGCCCTGGTCGGCGATTATCACGGTCCGAAAACCCGCGGTACGGCCATGGGTCTGCACATCGCCGGCCTTAACTTCGGTGTCGTCGCCGGCGGCGCAACCGTCGGATATCTCGGCCAGCACATTGGATGGCGCCCCACGTTTTTCTCGGTAGGCGCACTCGGAGCAGCGCTTGCTCTATTCACGTGGTTCTATCTGCGCGATCCCGTATGGCCGCCCATCACGAAGATCGGTGCTCGAGCGCCCAGTTCCTTCGCCCTCTTCCGGATCCCCAGCGCGGTCGTGATCGCCGGCGAGATGGCCATCGTCTCCATGGCAACCTGGGTCTTCCTCAACTGGCTTCCACTCTACTTCTCCGAGATACATCATCTCAGTCTCGCCGGTGCTGGTTTTTCCGGCACGTTCTATTTGCAGATGCCTGCAGTCATAGGAATGGGTTTGGGCGGCGTCGTTTCAGACCGCCTGGGAGGAAGCAAACAAGAACGCCGTATGCTCCTTCTCGGACTCGCCCTGCTGGCATCCGCGCCATTTCTATTCGCGTTCAATTTTCCACTTGGAGTCGCGTCCATCAGCGCCTGCCTGCTGGCGTACTCGCTCCTCCGGTCTCTCGGATCGGCCAACGAGGAGCCGATACTCTGCGATCTCCTGGAACCCCGGGAGCGTGCCACCGCCTTCGGCATCATCAACGGAGCAAATAATATCGCCGGCGGAGCGGCTGTCCTGGCCAGCGGCTATATCAAACAAAGAATCGGATTGGCTGGACTGTTCACCACCACGTTTTTCGTCCTGCTGGCGGCCGCTGTCCTTTGCCTATACGGATATCATCGATGGATGCGGACCGACCTGCGCGCCGCCGCCGAAAGAGTGCCAGCTTATGAGCTTTGATCCCATTGGAATTGCCGGCCTGGGTCTCCTCGGCCGGGGAATCGCGGCATGCCTGCTAGCCCACGGATTCCGCGTTGTGGCCTTTACCGTCGGCGTGGATACGCACCAACGAGCCCGCGCATACATCGCCACGGCAGTTCAGGAATTGATCGATCGCGCCGGGTTTCCGCCATCGCTGGCTGACACGTGGCCCGAGCGCTACATCGAAGCCGAGACCCTAGCCGATTTCGCGCCGTGCCGGTTTGTCATCGAGAGCGTTCTCGAAGATCTGGCCATCAAACAGCAGGTCTTCGACGAGATCGAAACGGCCGTCGGCGAAGATGTGCCCATTGCCAGCAACACTTCGGCGATCCCCATCTCGCTGCTGCAGTCACAACGCAAGCACCCGGCCAGATTTCTCGGAATGCACTGGGCTGAACCCGCGTACGCGACGCGATTTCTGGAACTCATTCGCGGAAATCATACCTCCGATCGAGCTTTTGAAAGAGCGATGGAATTGGGACGCCGGACAGGCAAAGAACCGGCCATGGTCCAGCAGGATGTTCCTGGATTCGTCGTCAACCGCCTCGGATACGCCATGTATCGGGAAGCCATTCATCTGGTCGAAACAGGTGTCGCCGACATCGAGACCATCGACCGTGCATTTCGCAACGCCTGCGGTCTCTGGGCAACGCTATGCGGTCCGTTCCGGTGGATCGATATCACCGGAGGCCCGTCCCTCTATGCCAAGGCGATGCGAGGCGTTCTTCCGACACTGAACTCCAGCCCCGAATTGCCGCCATCTCTCGAAGAGCGGCTCCGAAACGACGAACGCGGGGTCGTCAACGGGCGCGGCTTCTACCAATACGGTCCGGAGGACGCCGCCTATTGGGAAAAGCTGTTACACGACCATGTCTGGACCGTGTACAAGCTTCACGAAAAATATCACCCGCTGCCAGAAGAATGATCAGGGTTTCCAGATGGTCCCGCCCAAAAAGAAGCGGCCAAACAGATTGAAGTAATAAACAGTGAGGATGCGGCCATCGGCCATCTGCAAAGACTCCGGATAGCCGATGTCAAAGTTCAGGAAATCTTTGCGGATCTGCACTTCCTGATCCACGCGCCACGTCTCGCCATTGTCGTCGCTAAACGTTGCCCGGATACCGCCAGGTTGCGAGTGCTGGGGATCGCGGCTTCCATAGGTGCAAATAATGCGTCCATCCGCCAACTGCGCCAAATCGGCCGGGTGTCCGATCATAGCCGTTTTTTGCGCCGGCTTCCAGGTCTTCCCATCGTCGTCGGAATAGCTCGTCCAGATCGCGTTGTCCGGCCCGTGGTTCCGCATTGCGATAACCAGCCGTCCCGTCCGCGCCCGTACCAGCCCGGCCTCCATGAATCCTCCCAGCTTGCCGCCCGGATCCTCGGCGACGGTCGAATAATATTGCCACGTCTTCCCCTTATCCTCGGAGCGCAGCAGTACGGTCGCCACATTCTTGATATCGCCGCGAACGTTGTAGCCCACCAATGGAAGCAAAATCGACCCGTTCGGCATCTCGATCGGAGCGTCGGCCGGGCCCTCGAGAGCCACGAACGGCATGCCCTTCGTATCGATAAAGTTGGGCTCTGACCAGGTTCGTCCGTTATCCTTCGACGTAATCACATACGTTCCCAGACTCCGCCGGCTCTCGCTGGAATGTTTCGTTGCGACATTCCATTGATACGATCCATCGGGACCATAAAGATTGTTGTAGTAGATGCCCATCACAATCGTCCCGTCCTTGAGCTGAACGCCGCAGCCTTCGCGCTCATCCAGATCCTTGATTCCGGCGATCACCTGTTTTTCGCCCCAAGTACGGCCGCCGTCTTTCGAGCGCAGCATGATCACATCGCCATCGCGCGCGATATGCTCGGTTGCTTCCCGCGCAGTGATCAGAAGCTCGCCGTTCTGTAGAGGAATCAGGTCCGCCGGATGTAAATGGCGGTAACCGTCGGTGTAAATGGTGAAGTGTTCGAACTCGCGCGTCTCCAGCATCTTGTGGTACTGGTTGGTCGCCAGAACATCCACCAGTTCGCCCATCCTCGCCACGTCGCGCTGCAATTGACGCACTTGTTCCGAGAGAACCAGTTCGTTATCCGCCCACGCATCGGTACGGGCTTTGATCATGAACCACCCATTCGGCCAGCGCGGGAAGGGCAGCAGTTCGACCCGCAAAGTAACCGGCTTTCCCGCGGAGATCTGCGACGCCGGCACGGTTAACACGTAGGTGCCGTTCTGGCCGTTCAGTTCGAACTCACGATGAGACGCGCCGTAGGGCCACTCAACATGCTGCGCGCGATACGTGAGTTCGTACTCGCCTTCCTTCCAAACGCGATCTCGCACAACGCCCAGATCGAATGTGAGCGCGCGTTGCCCATTTACCGAGAGCGTCGCTTGTGGTCCGCGCGAAAATTCGGGCGGCGTCACGGCGCTCCCGCCGATAAAAGCAAACGTGGTCTGCGCTTTGGCCGCACAGGGAGCCGTCTCCCATTCCAGATAGCCCTTCGCCTGCTGACCTGGCGCCCACCATCCCGCCGTTATATACCCTCTCGCGGGACCCCGGAAATCCAACGGACGCAGTTCCCGCTCCTCCGTATTCGGGGTGTAAATGAGGCGGCCGAAGCCCTCCACTTTTTGTGGAACCTCGGCGCGAGCCCACGGAACCAGCACGGCCAGGAGAATTAAAGACTGAACCTTTCGCATATCAGGAACCCGATCATACAAGAGTCCTCCGCATTCTGAAACGCCCTCCCCGAACCCCGGGCCAGAGAAGTCCAATAGGCGGGACCTCACCGTGCCAACTGAATAAAACTCGCCAATTGAACTATCAATTTGCTTGACAGCATATCTGATATCGTATATTGTTGATCTCGACTACCCGCTAAGACCCCAATGACGTGGGTATTTCCGAATGAAAGGGCGGACCTATGTTTGTTTCGCAACGCGCTCGTGTGATCTCACGTTCTCAGCTATTTGCCAGATTCTTAGTTGGCTTTATCTTCGTCAGCTCCCTCTTTGCACAGCTTGACCGTGGAACCATCACCGGAGCTGTAACAGATCCCCAAGGCGCAGTCGTTGCCGACGCCAAGATCACCATCACAAATCTGGACACGAACGTCCCGTCCCGGACCACCACGACCCAAGCCGGCGATTTTACGATTCCTTCGCTGCTGCTCGGCCGGTACCGGGTCCTGGTCGAGGTCCCTGGATTCAAGCAAGCCGTGCGGGATAACGTGATCGTGTCGGCCGCATCCACCGTGCGAGTGGACGTCGTTCTCGACGTCGGAGCGGCATCGGAAAGAGTCGAGGTCAACGCCATCGCAGCGCCAATCGCCAGCGACTCCAGCAGCGTCACGACAATCCTGACCAACAAACTAGTAGACGACGTCCCGCTCGAAGTCAACGGTCAACTGCGTAGTGTGTTCGACCTCGCGACGCTGACTCCGGACGCCAAAGTCGGAACCTCCGGGCTGTATAAGATCGCCGGCGGACAGGACGGTGGTTGGGATATGCGAATGGACGGCATGTCGATCACGCCCACTTCCGACGCCAAGACGGCAGTCCGCGTGGTGATTACCGCGGTCCCGATCGACGCGATCAACGAATTCAGCATCGAAAGCAATTCCGGCATGAAGGCCGAGTACGGCCAAGCCATGGGCATGATCAATTTCGCCACCAAGTCCGGCACCAACCAGTACCACGGGAATGCCTTCGACTTTCTGCGCAACGACGCCATGGACGCGCGGGGCTTCTTCGCGGCTTCCAAACCACGATTGCAGCAAAACGATTTTGGAGCCACCTTCGGCGGACCTGCTTGGATTCCCAAGGTATACAACGGCAAGGATCGAACGTTTTTCTTTTTGAGTTACGAAGGCTACCGCAACCGGCAAGGCGCTCAACCTGGCTTCTTCACCATCCCCACGTTGCCAAACTATCAGGGAGATTTTAGCGGTTACGTCAATAGCGCGGGAAAGCTCATACAAATCTATGATCCGGCCACGACGCGGCCCAATCCCAGCGGAAGCGGCTCTATCCGTGATCCGTTTCCAAACAATCAAATACCCACCAACCGCTTTAGCCCTCTTGCCGTAAATTACATGAATCTTCGTTCTTCGAGCATGGTGCCCAACCTTCCGGGAGTCACCAACAACTATTTCCGGCAGCAGGGATCGACTACCTTGCCGTTCGACAAAGGAACAGCCAGAATCGATCACCGGCTGAGTTCCAAGGATAATATCGGTGGCTTCTTCATGCGCGGCGAAACGTCCACCATCGCGGGCGCCGACGGTGGTCCGGGACTGCCGGCTCCTTTTACTTCGCTCACCATCCAGGACTTGAAATCGACTTATTACACTCTTTTCTGGACCCGCGTACTCGATGCCCACGACATCAATGAGGTGCGTTTCAATCAACTGAAAGGTTATGGCTTCGTCGATGCCCAGGCCTGCGCCAGCGCAGAGAAGCACTGGGGAGCGCTGGTGGGCGTGCAGAACGCACCCGGACCGGATTCGTGTTTGCCACCCATCACGTTCACCTCGAATTACACGTCTTATGCCACCATACCCGGCGGCCGCGGGCGGGATGATAGCTGGATTTGGACGATATCGGAGACGCTGACCATGGTTCGCGGCGCGCACACTTTCAAAGCCGGGTTCTCATTCCAGAAGAATAATTGGGCGGGCGGCGGTTCTCAGGCGGGGAACGGAGCGTACGGTTTCTCCCAACTCGCGACGGCGATCCCAGGCGATCAATCCCAAGCGACCGGTAACGCATTCGCCTCGTTCCTGCTCGGGTATGCCGATTCCGTCAACGTGTCTACGCCTCGCCGGGAAGTCTTCATTATCAAGAACCTCGGCACTTTTTTCCAGGACGACTGGCGGCTGAGTTCGAAACTGACACTCAATCTGGGATTAAGATACGATTACTCATTCCCCTTCGCTGGCGGAGGTATTGCGCCCGGTGTACAGCCCGGATACTCCAACTTCAGTCCCACTACGCCGAATCCGGCCGCGGGCGGAATTCCCGGCGCCATCGTATATACCGGGACAGTGCCCGGACGGACCGGCAGTACCTCTCCGTTCCCCACTTGGCCTTGGCAATTCCAGCCCCGTGCCGGCTTAGCCTATTCGCTCCGGACTGGCACGGTGGTGCGGTTGTCGGGCTCCCGCGGCTTCGAGCCGCTACGGGTTCAAGGCGGCACCCAGAACTTTGACGGTTTTATCACGAACACAACCTTTACCAGCTCCGACCTGGACATCAATAACTTTCCGACAGGGACCAATCTGGCGGTCCCGCCCTACGTCCATGTCCCGAATCTTTCACCAACGGTCGATAACGGTACAAGTTTGGCCTATTGGGATCGGTCCCAGGCAGGGACTCCGGCGGAATATTGGTCTTATAACTTCGATATTCAGCAACAGGTCACTGCATCCAGCGTCCTGACCCTCCGATACAACGGGATCAGAGGAGAGCATCTAACGTCGGCACTGACGCATCCCAACGAAATCAGTCCAGGCTATCTGACGAGTCTCGGGCCCTCGTTGCTGACTTCTAATATCAATTCAACGGCCGCGAGGTCGGCTGGAATTCCAATTCCCTATACCGGCTTCAACGGCACCGTACAGCAAGCCTTGTCGCGTTTCCCGCAGTATCAGACACTCTCCCTCAGCCAGGAGCACCTCGGGGACTCCACCTACCACGCGCTCCTGGTGAAGTTCGACCATCGCCTGTCCGCAGGGTTCACCATGTTGGGCTCGTACACTCTTTCGAAAATGTTCACCAACGCCGATTCGTTTTCGAGCGGCACAGCGGCGATGGACTCGTTCAACCTGCGGCTCACCAAGGCCCTTAGCCTGAACGATCAGACACATCTTTTCCGCTTCTCGACCAGCTACGAACTTCCCTTCGGTAAAGGGCGGCAATATTTGACCAACGGACTGGTATCTCACATCGTTGGCAATTGGGCTATCGCAGGCACGGCGGAATACTCTTCCGGTTTACCGTTGGGAGTCGCGACGGGCGTAACGCTACCCATCGGCGGAGGCGCAGACCAGCCTTTTATCACTTCGTACACCAACTGGCGAGCCTCGAACTCGGGAACCTTCAATCCCTTCGGCGATGTCTGGTGGAACAAGTCTTCTTTCAATCAGCAGCCATCGTCTATTCTTACTACGGTCATGGGGAATTCCACGATCGTGAATCCGAAGGCCCGGCTTCCGTGGAATTTGAACGAGAACCTAAACATCGCGCGGACTTTTCCCATCCGCGAAAAGATTCGCTTTACCTTGAGAGTCGAAGCTTTCAATTTGCTCAACCGGCATATTTGGTCCGCAGCGGACAGTAAGCTGACGGATGCAGCTTTTGGCTTGGTCCGGGCGCAATCGAACAACCCGCGCCAGATTCAACTTGTGGCTAAGATTTACTTCTAACGTCGATAGTCGAACGGAAAGATCGTGAAAACAATTTCTCTGTTGCTGCTTTGTTCATTTGCGGGGATCGCCTCGGCACAGTCCCGCGAGATGTGGTTTAGTTCCGGATGGTCGCAGATGTCGAACAGCTACGTCGGCACCGACCAGCTAACCGGAGGGAGCGCGAATGACCTCAAACTGAAAGGCGGCTTCCTCTTCGCGGTTCGGTTCGACGTAAATCAAGGCAGTCACATCGGACACGAATTTCAGTATGTGAACAGCCGGGCGCCACTCGAATACACTTACGAGGGGCCCTCGCAGTTGGGCGCAGCGGTGAATCAAGGCGGATACAACCTGCTCGGCTATTTTAATGGGACGGAGGCGAAAGTGCGGGTTTTTGGCACCGTGGGCGCGCAGCTCAGCAACTTTGCGCGGCCGTCCGATTCCGCGCTCGGGTGTACGTCGGCAAACTGCACTGTGGCGTCGCAACCGCCGGACACGGGCGGCAACAGCAAGTTCGGATTCAACTACGGCGGGGGTGCCAAATTTCATGTCACATCCAAGTTCGGCATTCGCTTCGACGTCCGGCAGTATGTTAGCGGTAAGCCGTTCAACTTGCCGCTTTCGTCCGGATTGCTGCGCCAGACGGAAATCTCCGGTGGTGTCGGCGTGATCTTTTGAATTAAGGAGTTTCGTCCATGTGGTCACCAAAATGTCGTCTCGTTTTAATTTCGATGTGGGCCTCGAGCCTTGTCTTTTCCCAGCCCCCTGCCGCGTCTCAGCAGCGGAATCAGAACCAGGTTGGATTTCGTCCAGGCGCGCGTGCCGATAGAAAACACGTCCTTGCCTGGGCCGATATTCGAAATGGCTCGCAACATGAATCCATTTGGCACGCCCTGGCGACCATCGAAAAACTGGGACACGATTCCGGCCTCTACGACACGGTTTTTCGCACCGATTCGCAGGTGATTACCAAGCAGAGCATGATGCAGGCGGGTCCCGACGCCACGCCCGGCAGAAGTCTGATGAACCTGAAGGCGTTCGACGCCATCTTTTTCTACGGCGCCGCGGGAGTCGACTTGACGGACGCTCAGAAGGCGGACCTGCTTTCCTTCATTAAAGAAGACGGCAAAGGTTTTGTCGCGGTCCACACGTCCGAACTCGCGTTCCCGCACTGGCCCGGATACGGCGAACTATTAGGTGGCCGCTACGACGAACATCCCTGGGGCATTACCACCGCTCCGGTGATCGTCGAGGATCGAAACTTCCCGGCTATGAAGCACATTCCCCAGCCGTACACCCTTCGGGAGGAGTTCTATCAGACCAAGGACTTTTCGCGCGAAGACATTCACGTGCTCATGAGAATCGATGCCAGCAAGGTTGACTTGAAAAAGCCCTTGGTGCATCGGACCGATGGGGATTTCCCGCTTGTCTGGGCCAAGAACTACGGCAAAGGGCGCGTCTTCTTCTCGGCGTTGAATCACGAAATAGATTCCTGGGACAACCCGATTCTGCAGACGATGTACCTGGAAGCGCTGAAATGGGCCATGGGGATGACAGATGCCGATGTCACTCCACGCCCAATGCCGGCATCCGCGGCGGCCTCTCGCTAACGGTGGTTGATCATAACTCTTTCGCTATGCCTGCGACATCCCTATCCGTTGCCGCCGCGCTCATCGCGCTCGTCCCGGCGGCGCTGTTTAGCCAGACCGATTGGCCCGTCTACGGCCACGATGCCGGCGGCATGCGGTATTCGCCGCTCCAGCAAATCAACACGAAAAACGTGTCCAAGCTTCAGTTGGCCTGGGTTTATGACACGGAATCGGCCGCAAGAGCCGCCGATGATCCCGCTCCGCCGCCCGTTGACGATTCTCCCCGGCCGCGCGGACGGATGTCGGAAACAACTCCGCTGGTCATCGGCGGCGTCATGTACATGTCGACGTCTTACAGCCGCGTGGTGGCGCTTGAGCCGGAGACCGGGAAGGAGATCTGGAAATACCAATCGCCTGGCACGCCCGCCTATCGCGGAATCGCCTACTGGCCTGGTGACAAACAATATCCGCCTCAGATCGTATTTGGTACGACCGACGGCTTGCTGATTTCGCTGAACGCGAAGACCGGTCAACCCGTGAGCGGATTCGGCGACGAGGGTATGGTGAAACTTCGGCAGGGGGTTTCGGATAAGTATCCCGACAATCCGTATGGCATGTCTTCGCCGCCGACGATCTATCACAACCTGATCATCACTGGCTCTCATGTGCAGGAGGCCCCGGCGCTTGGACCCGCGGGCGACGTTCGTGCCTGGGATATTCACAACGGAAAACTGGTATGGACCTTTCACACCATCCCGAGACCCGGCGAGCCCAACCACAATGTTTGGGAAGGCGATCAGTGGCTGGACAAGTCAGGCGCCAATGCCTGGGGCGTGATGACCGTCGATCTGCAGCGGGGAATTGTGTTCGTCCCGCTCGGCACGCCGACTCCCGATTACTGGGGCGGTGAGCGCAAGGGCGCCAATCTCTACGGGTCGTCGTTGGTGGCCCTCGACGCGGCAACCGGAAAGATGAAGTGGTTTTTCCAAACGACCCATCACGACAATTGGGATTACGACTTGTCGGCGCCTCCGGTCTTGATCGACGTGGTTCGCGGCGGCAAGAAGATTCCCGCCGTCGCCGAGATTTCCAAGCAATGCCTGTTGTTCATTTTCGACCGGATCACCGGCAAACCGATCTACAACATCGAAGAGCGCGAAGTGGCGAGGGACAACCCAACGCCAGGGGACGAGAATTGGCCCACCCAGCCGGTTCCCGTGAAACCGCCGCCGCTCGGGCGCACCAGCTTCAAACCGTCGGAGCTTTCGACCGTCACGCCGGAACACGAAGCGTTTTGCAAGGAACTATTCGCCAGCGACGGCGGCGCGCTGACCGGCGGCCTCTACGCCCAGTACGGCGCCAAGCTCGGCATTGTGTTTCCCAGCTTTCTCGGCGGCGCAAACTGGGGCGGGGCATCGTTCGACCCGAAACTCGGGTATATTTTCGTCAACACGCAGAGTCTCGGCGGTATTTTCAAATTGGTCAAGCGGCCTAACGGTGGCTGGCTGCGCAAAGGGCCCGCGCTTTCTCCCGCCTCGCGGTTTTGGCAACCCTCTACATTCTGGCCGTGCCAGCAGCCTCCGTGGGGCGAGTTGAGCGCCGTCGACGTCAATACCGGCGACATCGTTTGGAGAGTGCCGCTCGGTGAGTACGCGGAACTGACGGCGAAAGGCGTGCCGAAGACCGGAGCCCTCAATATCGGAGGGACCACCGTGACCGCCGGGGGTCTGGTGTTCATCGGAGCGACTCTCGACGAGAAGTTCCGCGCCTTCGATTCGAAGACCGGCAAGGAGTTATGGGTGACAAAACTCCACGCACCCGCTCATGCGGTTCCGATCACGTACGAAGCGAAGAACGGCAAGCAGTATGTGGCGGTCATGGCGAGCGGCGACAGTTATCTGGGCGACCCTGTGAGGCCCGGAAAGCTGTACGTCTATACGTTGCCGTGAAGCATTACATGAGAGTGAGTGAGGAAGGGATTAAAGTGAACAACACAATCAATACCTCGGGTTCAGCGCCTAATTCGGCGAATGGCAGTGGTCTTGTCGCAAAGCCGAGAGTAATCCGAAACATCAAGCGGCCAGACCCGGAAGTTGTTCGCATACTGGGCGCACTCGGCGCTGCCACCGTGCACGAAGCGCAGGACCGGAAGGGCCTGGCGCGGCCCTACTTGCGGCCCATTTATGAGAACGCGAGGATCGCCGGTCCGTGCGTGACAGTGCTGTGCCAGCCGGGCGACAACCTCATGATCCACGCCTCCATCGAGGTGTGCGAGCCGGGCGATGTCCTGGTGGTCGCGACGACATCGGAATCGATTGACGGAATGTTCGGCGATCTGCTCGGCGTGTCCTGCCAGGCCCATGGCGTCATTGGATTGATTATCGACGCGGGAGTGCGCGACACGGCGGAGCTTACGGCCATGCGTTTTCCGGTCTGGGCAAAAGCGATCTGCGCCCAGGGAACGGTGAAGGCAAGCGCAGGGTCGGTGAACATTCCGGTGGTCTGCGCCGGCGTTATCGTGAATCCGGGCGATGTGATCGTAGCGGATTCGGATGGAGTGACCGTTGTGCCGCTCCGCCAGGCCGCGGAAGTGGCGAGGCTGGGACAGGAGCGGGTCGTGAAGGAAGAGAATGCCCGCGAGCGGCTTCGCAAGGGCGAACTCACGCTGGAAATTCTAGGGCTTCGAACCAAGTTAAAGGAACTCGGAGTCGAATACCTGAACGAACTTCCGGATTCCAACGCATGAAGCGTCCCCGGGCGTTCCGAGTTTACGGTGTCAAGCCGGAAAGCCTTCGCTGAAACCGAATTGCAGGATGTCATCCAGTGCGCTCAGAACATGATGCTCCATCAACTCCCCGGCAGCTTGCGCATTGCGCGACTCAATGTAGTCGATGAGTCGGCTGTGTTCTTCGATTGCACGGCGCGGCCGTCCCGCAATGCGGATCGTCTTGGATGACAACATCTCGCTTTGTAGCCCGAGTTGACCCATAACGGTAGAGAGATATGAATTGTTTGCCGCGCGGCAGAATGCTGCGTGTAAATCCCGGTTGTAAATCCGGTAGGCATTCGTGTCACCCTTCTCCAGGGCAGCCTTGCCGATAGATTGATAGCCGCGGATGCACGCCACTTCTTCATCTGTGCGCCGTTCACAGGCCAAGCGAATGCTGAAAGATTCGAGATTCGCTCGAAATTCATAAAGCTGCCGGATCTGCGGTTTCGTAAAAGTGCGAACGCACCAGCCCTGATTCGGCTGTTTAACCACCAGGTGACTGCTCTCCAATCGATGCAGCGCTTCCCTTACCGGCGTTGTGCTGACCGAAAGTTGCCGGGCGATAGCGTCAGGACGTAACGGTGCGCCAAATTCAAAGTGGCCGCTTACGATCCTGTCAACCAATGCCTGGTACACCCGGGAACCCAATTGGAGAGCAGGCAATGGTTCAAACGGCTTTTCCTGAGAGTTAGCGATTGACATAGAATGTTCCCCCGAAGGTTCGATCGATTGAATCAATTACGGTTTGCTCCATGTTAGCGTCGCAACGATATCCATTTCATCTTTACGAAGTCACTGAACTTACCGGGGCGCGCTCGGGCAGCCCCGACGCTCGATCCAGGGAGATTCGCTGGATCCGTCCCGATAAGACGAAGAGGACGACCGTTCCCGTGGGCGCAAGTAATCCCGCGATGACTAAGACGGGCGCATACGAAAAGTGCGTGACAATCCATCCGGTTGTCAGCATGAAGATCATGCTTCCCACAGCCGCGCCGGTACCGCCGAGCCCAGCCACGCTTCCCACAAGTTCTTCCGGGAAGAAGTCGCTCGGCATGGTTTGTACGTTGCCGACCCACATTTGAAAGGCGAAGAGAACCACACTGATGAATGCCAGCGCCGTGACCGTGCTTTGCGCCTGTGCCGCGAGCAAACCTGCCGGCGTCAAGCAGGCAGCGATGGTCACCACCGTCTTTCGGGCGCGGTTCACGCTCATTCCACTGCTGATCAGCCTGCCCGCCAACCATCCTCCGAAAAGACTTCCGCCGCTCGCCGCCATGTACGGAACCCATGCCGACAAGCCAATCTCCTTTAGGCTAAGACCCCGGGCCTTACTTAAATATTCCGGCAGCCACAACACGAAAAGCCACCAAACGGGATCGCCGAAAAAGCGCGCCAGCACCACCGCCCAGACCTGGCGATATCGAAGGAGTTGCATCAAAGAGAGAACTGCATGGCCGCCCGGCCGGGGGGTCTGCCGGCCTTGGAGGATGAGTTCGCGCTCCTCTGTCGGTCAAGTTCGGGTGTGTGGCGGGCGGACGGTACCACTTGAGCCAAGCCAGTAGCCAGGGAAAACCGAGAGCTCCAGCGAGGAGGAATGTCACGCGCCAGCCAAATCGGAATTGCAAAGCAATGATAAGAGGAGGTGCGATGACGGATCCCATAGCGACGCCGCTATTGAAGACCGCCATCCCTAACGCCCGCTCCCGCACCGGAAACCATTCTGCAATCACCTTCGCCGAGCCCGGCCAGTTTCCGGCTTCCCCAAATCCAAGCAGGAAAGAGAGTGTCGCGAAGCTGGCAAAGCCCACGATCAACGCATGGCCCATGGCGGCGAACGACCAAATCAGAATCGAGACGCTAAACCCGACCCGCGCTCCAAAACGATCGAAGAACTTCCCGGAAAGAGACTGGCTGCACATATACGCGATCAATAAAGCAGTCGCGATTCGTGAATACTGCAATGGAGTGAGGTTTAGCTCACTGGGCCGGCTCATTACCGGGAATAAAAGGGAAATGCTTTGCCGGTCAATATAGTTGATCGCGGTGGCCAGGAAAATCAAGGCAAGAATTCGCCATCGTAATCCGGGGATTTTGCGAACGGTAGGCACAAATCCTATATCAGACATGGTATCATATATTCCATGCGACTGGTAACTTATCAGCTTGGTAAAGGCGCCCCGGAAGCCGGCGTCCTTTCGGACGGCACAGTAACTGGCTTCGGTTCGGATATGCTGTCGGTGATCGCCTCCGGTAAGGCGCTTCAACCGACAGGGTTAAGCCATTCAATTCAAGAGGTTCGCCTGCTGGCGCCGGTACCTCGGCCGCCCAAGTTCATCTGCATCGGGCTCAACTACCTGGACCACGCGAAAGAAACCGGTCAGCAAGTTCCGAAAGTACCGACTGTTTTCAACAAGTTCACAAACGTCGTGATCGGACCAGATGCGCAGATCGTCCTGCCGGCGGCATCGAAAGCGCCGGACTACGAAGCGGAGTTGGCCGTCGTCATTGGACCCGGTGGACGGAACATTCCGGCCGATTCAGCCATGGATCACGTTTTCGGCTACACGATCGTGAACGACGTAAGCGCCCGCGACATCCAGAACGCTACTTCCCAGTGGTTGCTCGGCAAGACCTGCGATACCTTTGCGCCGATGGGCCCATGGATCGTAACCGCCGACGAAATCGCCGATCCGCAGGTGCTCGACATCTCGCTCGAGATCGGCGGCGAGCTTCTGCAGAACTCAAACACCCGCGAGTTGATTTTCAGGATTCCGCGCCTGATCGAATACATCTCCAGCGTGGTCACATTGGAGCCCGGCGATATAATCGCCACCGGCACGCCAGGCGGAATAGGTTTCACGCGCAAGCCTCAGCGGCTTCTGAAAGCGGGAGATGAAGTGATCATACGCATTCAGGGAATCGGCGAATTGCGTAATCCGGTTGTGGCGGAAGAGTTGGTCTCGGTCGCCGCGGTGCGGTGACCCGGTCACTTTCGATATACTTTTCGTAGTTCTCGGAGGGTACGAAATACGATCGTGATTTCCCGTTGGATACCGGTTCTATTCGTAACGGCCTCAATAGGCGCCGTGTACCCGCAGTCTTCACCCGATCGCGCGACCCTCAACAAATACTGCGTCGGATGCCATAACACCAAAGTGAAAACCGGCGGACTGGCGCTCGACACAATAGACGTGCAGAACGCCGGCGAGCACCCGGAGGTCTGGGAAAAGGTTGTCCGCAAGCTACGTGCTCGTTACATGCCGCCAGCGGGACTCCCGCGGCCGGACGAGCGCACCTACGACGCTCTTGTCTCTTCGCTAGAAACATCGCTCGACCGAGCCGCCGCCTTGAAGCCCAATCCAGGCCGAACCGACACCTTCCGGCGTCTGAACCGAACCGAATATCAGAACGCCATCCGCGACCTGCTAGCGATAGAAGTCGACGTCTCCTCGCTTCTGCCGAACGACGAATCCAGCCACGGCTTCGACAACGTAACGGTCGGAGACCTCTCGCCCACTCTTTTGGAAAGGTATCTCTCCGCGGGACGTAAAATCAGTCGCCTGGCAATCGGGAGTCCCACCCGGTCTCCGGGCGGTGAAACCATCAATCTCCCGCCGGACCTTACGCAGGAAGAGCACTTCAACGATCTTCCGCTTGGCACCCGAGGCGGAACGGTGGTCCACTACACCTTCCCGCTCGACGGCGAATACGAGATTCAACTCCGCCTGGCGCGGGATCGAAACGAACACGTCGAGGGACTAAAAGAGCCAAGCCAGGTTGAACTGATGCTGGATGGCGAGCGGCTCCGGTTATTCACCGTGGTGTTGCCTCCCACAGGCACCGACCATCACTTGGTGGACAGAAACCTCAACATGCGTGTGGCGGTGAAAGCGGGTCCGCACGTCATCAGCGCCGCATTCCCGAAGCAGCCCTCGATACTGCTCGAGACCGAGCGTCAGCCCTATCAGGCGCACTTCAATATGGACCGGCATCCCCGGATTCATCCCGCCGTCTACTCCGTCTCCGTCACCGGCCCCTATGAGCAACAGGGCCCCGGAGACACTCCCAGCCGCCGCCGGATTTTCGTCTGCCATCCATCGAAGCCTGGCGAAGAGGACCGCTGCGCCAACAGCATTCTCGGGACCCTGATGCGCCGCGCGTATCGCCGCCCAGTGACTGATCGCGACTTACAGATCCCGCTGAAATTCTACAAGGACGCGCAACAGGACGGTGGATTCGAAGCGGGAATCGAAATGGGTTTGAGCGCCGTGCTGGTAAGTCCCGAATTCCTTTTCCGCGTGGAACAGAATCCGGCTGCCGGACCCAGTTCGGCATATCGCATCTCCGACCTGGAACTGGCATCCCGCCTGTCATTTTTCCTATGGAGCAGCATTCCAGACGACGAACTCCTCGACACGGCAATTCAGGGGAAACTCAAAGATCCCTCGGTGCTCGAACACCAGGTCCGCCGGATGCTGGCCGATCAGCGTTCGCATGTGCTGGTGAGCAACTTCGCCGAACAGTGGCTGTACCTGCGCAATCTGGCATCGGCCAATCCCGACATGCGCCTGTTCCCCGACTTCGACGACAATCTGCGGCAAGCCTTCCGCCAGGAAACAGAGCTCTTTTTTGAAAGCGTGATGCGTGAAGATCGCAGCGTGCTCGACCTGTTGAGAGCCAACTACACGTTCCTGAACGAAAGGCTGGCGAAGCACTACGGAATCCCGAACGTATACGGCAGCCGTTTCCGCCGCATCACATTCGACGAGAATACCGAGAGAGGCGGACTGCTCCGCCAAGGCAGTATTCTCACCGTCACGTCCTACGCTACGCGCACGTCGCCGGTGATCCGAGGCAAATGGATTTTAGATAACATTCTCGGCTCGCCCCCACCCCCGCCGCCACCGTTCGTACCAGCGCTGAAAGAGAATGCCGGAGGAAGCAAGAACCTGCCCATGCGGGAGCGGATCGCCCAACATCGCGCTAATCCCGCCTGCGCCGGCTGTCATCAATTGATGGATCCGCTGGGCTTCTCGCTGGAAAATTACGACGCAGTAGGCCGCTGGCGAACTGCTGAAGATAACAAGCCGATCGACGCCTCCGGAGGCCTCCCCGACGGAAGCAAATTTGAGGGCGTAACCGGCCTTCAGAAGGCCCTGCTCAGCCGCCCGGAAATTTTTGTTACAACGTTGTCAGAGAAGCTTCTTACTTACGCGTTAGGCCGAGGCGTGGAATATTACGACGCGCCGGCAATCCGTAAAGTTGTCCGCGGTGCACGCGAATCGGATTACAAGTTCTCGACAGTCGTCTTAGGAATCATTGAAAGCACACCGTTTCAAATGAGGAGATCGCAATGATCGTTACGAAAAAGGCTCTACCGCGAAGAACGTTTCTGCGCGGCATAGGGGTAACCATGGCGCTGCCGCTGCTCGACGCCATGGTACCGGCCTTTACAGCCATGGCCGCAACGCCCGCGCAGCCGGTGCGCCGCCTCGGCTTCGTCTATATACCGATGGGAGCCCATATCGCGCGATGGACGCCGCCCGGACCCACCGGCGCACTCGGAGAACTCTCGCCGATCCTCCGCTCGCTGTCCCCGTTCACCGATCAACTCACGGTAATCGGCAACATGGAGTTGAAGAACGCCTATCCTGGCACCCACGCCACATCGAACGCCGCCTTCCTCAGCGCCGCCAAAGCGAAGTGGACGGAAAGTACCGACTACGAGCTAGGCACCACCGTCGATCAAATCGCGGCCAAGCGCATCGGTGGCGACACGCGCTTGCCGTCGTTGGAATTGGCGATGGATCTCCTCACCACCGTCGGCCAGTGCGACAACGGCTACGCCTGCGTCTACCAGAACAATCTCTCCTGGTCTACGCCCACCACGCCGCTTCCCGCCGAAGCTCACCCGCGCGTCGCCTTCGAGCGCCTTTTTGGCGAAGGGGGCAGTGCGGCTGATCGCCAGGCCGAGCTACGGAAAAAAGCCAGCCTCCTCGATTGGGTAAATGAAGATATCTCGCGCCTCCAGAAAAAACTCGGCGCAGACGACCGAAACAAAGTCACCCAATACCTCGACACCGTTCGCGAGGTAGAGCGCCGTATTCAGAAGGCCGAGGCTGAGACCGCCGATTCCCATCTCCCCGATCTCGATCGCCCCGTCGGCGTGCCCGCGGCCTATGCCGACCACGCCAAGCTGATGTTCGACTTGCAGGTGCTGGCCCTCCAGGGTGACGTCACAAGGGTCATCACGTTCCAACTAGCCCGCGAAACCAGCACGCGGACGTATCCCGAAATCGGCGTTTCCGAACCGCACCACCCGCTCACACACAACGGTGGAAATCCGGATAAGCTGGCCATGGTCGCCAAGATCAACGAATTTCACGTTTCGCTCTTCGCATATTTCCTACAGAAACTGAAGTCCACCCAAGACGGCAACGGAACCCTACTCGACCATTCCGTCTACCTCTACGGCAGCGGCATGGGCAATCCCGACCTGCATGACCACGTTGATCTGCCGATCCTCGTGGCGGGCGGTGGAGCAGGCAAGATGAAGGGAGGGCGTCACATCCGCTATGCGGAGCCAACGCCGCTGGCCAATCTGCATCTGACGCTTTTGGACAAAGTCGGAGTCCGGCTCGACACGTTCGCGGACAGCCAAGGGAAGATCAAGGAATTGCTTGATCCACTTCCGCTGTAATGCGAAGCTCATTCGCCATTGCTTCACTGTTATTCGTCGCCAGCCTGATCCCGGCGATCGCAAACCCGCGTCTCGCAGACGCAGCAAAACAGTCGGATAGAGAAACCGTTCGTGCCTTGCTCGAACAACATCCGGATGTAAACGCGCCACAGATCGACGGGACAACAGCACTGCACTGGGCCGCGTATCAAGACGATCTGGAGATGGCGCAACTCCTGATCCGCGCCGGCGCAAACGTGAAAGCTGCCAACCGCTACGGCGTGACGCCGCTGTCGCTCGCCTGTACTAACGGTGACGGAACCATGGTGGAACTGCTGCTCAAAGCCGGCGCCGATCCAAACACCAAACTGCCCGGAGATGAAACCGCTCTGATGACCGCCGCGCGCACCGGCAAAGTCGACGCGGTGAAGGCGCTGATAAACCACGGAGCCGTGGTTGACGCAAGGGAAAGCAAACGCGGACAGACAGCCCTGATGTGGGCGGCGGCGGAAGGCAATGTTGACGCAGTGCAGGTGCTGATCAAAGCCGGAGCCGATTTACACGCCCGTCTGGATTCCGGATATACCCCACTTCTATTCGCTGTCCGCGAAGGCCGCGCGGGCGTAGTCCAAGCCTTGCTGAAGGATGGAGCGGACGTAAACGAGACCATACAGGCGCAACAGAATTTCAGCAAGCGGCCAGCCTCGGGAGCCGGGGCGCCGCGAATAGGAACCAGCGCGATGGTTCTGGCAGTCTTGAACGCTCACTACGAACTCGCGGCGAACCTCCTGAACGCGGGCGCCGACCCGAATGCCGCCGGTGCCGGCTATACCGCCCTGCACGCAGTCAGTTGGGTACGCAAGTCTGGCGGCGGCGACAACGACCCGTCACCCGAAGGTTCCGGAAACATGAGCAGCCTGGAATTGGTCAAGCAACTCGTGAAGCACGGAGCCAACATCAACGCCCGAATGACGAAAAAGCTCAAAGTTGGATTAACCTCCCTGAACACGATGGGTGCAACGCCGTTTTTCCTCGCCGCCCGGACCGCCGACGCGGAACTCATGCGCGCGCTAGCCGCATTAGGCGCCGACCCGCTGTTGACGAACGAGGATAACAGCACGCCATTAATGGCTGCCGCCGGACTCGGAACGCGTTCGCCCGGTGAAGACGCCGGAACAGAAAGCGAAGTCGTGGAAGCCATGCAAGCCGCACTGGATCTCGGCGCCGACATCGACGCAGTCGATAAAAACGGCGAGACCGCCATGCACGGAGCGGCCTACAAAAATCTCCCCGCCGCCGTCCAATTCCTCGCCGACAAAGGCGCGAAAATCGAAATCTGGAACAAGAAGAACACCCACGGATGGACACCATTAACCATCGCCGAAGGCTACAGATTTGGCAATTTCAAACCGTCATTTGAGACCATGGCCGTCTTCCGCCATGTAATGACTGCGGCGGGCGTGCCCATACCCGTCGAAGCCAAATCGAATCTGAGCGCCTACAAATAAACAACAAGAGGTTGAACATGACTGAGGCCCCACAAACCGCCGCTGAACCCTTGCAACGCATCCAATGCCAGTGGTGCCAGAGCATGAACGACAAAGCCGCGCTCTCTTGCCGGGCCTGCGGAGCGCCGCTCGACATTCGCAATCTGGTCAGCGAATCGGGCTGGCGCGAAGCGCCGCGGATCAAGGACATGACGGAGATCCACTTCAGCTCCAGCACCTGCCAGGTGGAAGGCGAGATCGTGCCCGTGGCCGAAATCAACCTCGGCGCCGGCGACTCCATCTTCTTCGAGCACCACGTCATGCTGTGGAAGGACGAAGCACGTTCCGCTGACCGTGATGCAGCTGGCGGGCGGCATGAAGCGCGCGTTCGCCGGCATGCCGTTCATCATCAGCGTCGCCACCGGGCCCGGCCGCATCGCCTTCTCGCGCGACGCAACCGGCGAACTGGTGGTGCTGCCGCTGCATCCCGGCATGGAACTCGATGTGCGCGAACATGCGTTCCTGCTCTCGCTCGCACCAGATCGGCTACTCGTTCGTCCGCGTCAAAGGACTGACCAACATTCTGTTCGGCGGCCAGGGCATGTACATGGACCGCTTCGTCACCACCAGCACGCCCGGACTGCTGATCCTGCACGGCTACGGCAACGTCTTCGAGCGCCGCCTGGCACCCGGCGAAAGCATCATGGTGGAGCCCGGAGCATTTCTCTACAAAGATTCGTCGGTGACCATGCAGGTGGAATTTCAGAAGCTGGGCACCGGATTCTTCGGCGGCACGAACATGAGCCTGGCGAGACTGACCGGCCCCGGCCGGGTCGGCATTCAGTCGATGTACGTGCATCACCACACCGACTAAGGAACATACATGTTCTGCACAAATTGCGGTGCCGGAATCCAGGAGAACGCCAACTTTTGCGTCGGGTTGCGGGAGTCACGTGAACCGCGCCGCGTGCGCCTCCCGCCGGTCCCGGTCGCGGCGCAGGCGTCCCCCTCCACACAGTGTCCCTGGTGCACCGCCGTCATCGACGCGGATCAATTGAGCTGCCCCCGCTGCGGCGCGACCCTCAAGCTGGACAAGGTCGTCGCGCCATCCGGCTGGGCGCAGCTGCCCGCGCGCAAGGACATGGCCAAGCTGCAGTTCGGGAATTCCTTCTGCCAGATCGAAGGCATCTACGTTCCAGTCGCCGACATGAACCTGGCCGCGGGGGACAGCGTCTACTTCTCCCATCACGTGCTGCTGTGGAAGGACCCGCAAGTCAACATCACCACCATGCCGCTTGAAAGGCGGCTGGAAGCGCCTGTTCGCAGGCATGCCGCTGATCATGACGCAGGCGCAGGGTCCCGGCCACATCGCGTTTTCAAAGGACGATCCGGGAGAATTGATCCCTCTACCGCTCCAGCCCGGACAGTCCATCGACGTCCGCGAGCATCTCTTTCTCGCCGCCACCGGCAACGTCGCATACGATTGGTTCCAGACCGACATCTGGTTCAAACGCAATCCGGCAGACGACACCGAAACGCACTATCCCATCGGCATGTTCATGGATCGGTTTTCCTCTCCGCAAGCGCCCGGATTGCTGCTGCTGCACGCCGGCGGCAATGTCTTCGTCCGCGAACTGGCGCCCGGCCAAACCATTCTGGTAAAGCCCACGGCGCTGATCTTCAAAGATCCCACCGTCCAGATGCACCTGCATTTCGAGCATCCGAACGCCGGCTTCAGCAGGTGGGGATCGTGGAGCAATCGCTACCTCTGGCTGCGCTTATCGGGACCCGGACGCGTGGCCATCCAGTCCGTCTTCGAGCGAATAGAGGGAGAGGCAAGAAATATCTCATCTTTTTCGTACGCAACGGAACATCGCTGGTAATTGCTGCGTACTAACAGTTTCCCCGGAGGGAAACACCATGGCAGCCTGGCGGCAAGATCTGACGTACGCATTCCGGCGGCTTTCCAAATCGCCCGGCTTCGCGGCCGCTGCCGTGGTCTCGATCGGTCTCGGCATCGCCGCCAATTCCACCATCTTCTCGATGGTCAGTACGTTTCTCCTGCGCCCTGCGCCCGTGGGCGACCCCGCCACACTGATGGCCGTGTTCACCACGCAGCGCAGCGAGTGCTGCAACGACACCATATCCTGGCTTCTCTTTAAGGATCTGGGCAGCCAGGTCAACTCATTTTCCGCAGTTGCCGGCTATTACGCGTTCATGCCCGCGTCCATTAGCGGCAATGGCGAGCCGGAACGTGTGTGGGGCCAGCCGGCCACCACCAACTTCTTCGACGTCGCCCAACTCCACATGGAGCTCGGACGCGGCTTTACCAGCGATGAAGATCGGCTACCCGTCATTGTCCTCAGCCACACCCTGTGGCAGCGCCGTTTCGGCGGCGATCCGAACATCACCGGCAAGTCGATCTCGCTCTCCGGCCGTCCCTTCACCGTGGTTGGCGTCGCACCGCCTTCCTTCCACGGCCTCGACCTCGTCATCAACTCCGAATTCTGGGTCCCCATGCGCAACATCGATCAGTTGCTGCCCAAAACTGCCAAATTCGACTCGCGCGACTACAACTGGCTGACCGCCACCGCCCGCCTTAAGCCCGGCGTCACCCGCACGCAAGCCGCGGCCGAACTCGGCGTGCTCGCCCAGCGTCTGGCCAAAGACTACCCACAAGCTGAGAACGGCCGCGCGTTCCGCCTGGAACTAACAGGCGCACTTCAGCCGAAATTGAAGTCCCAGGTGACGATGTTCCTCGCCGGACTCTCCGTAGTCGTATTGCTGGTCCTCTGCATCGCCTGCGCCAACGTCGCGAATCTCCTGCTGTCGCAAGCCTCCAGTCGCCAGCGCGAGATGGCCGTGCGCCTCGCTCTGGGTGCGACACGTGGTCAATTACTGCGCCAGATGCTCACGGAGAGCTTGCTGCTGGCCCTCTGCGGCGGGCTGCTCGGTGTGACTCTCTCGCTCTGGGCCACGCAGGCTCTATCTGCATTCCACCTTCCAGTGCCCGTGCCGCTCGACATCGCCGTCGGCGTCGACTGGAGGGTTCTGCTCTACACATCCGTCCTTAGCTTCGGCACGGCGCTGCTGTTCGGATTGGCCCCGGCCTTGGCCGCCTCGCGCCCCATCATCTCAAGCGCCCTGAAGGGTGAGGACGTGCTCGCCCGCCCCGGACGCCGCTGGACCCTGCGCAACGTCCTGGTCGTCTCGCAAATCGCCATGTCGCTAGTGCTGCTTGTGTGCCACGGGTCTCTTCCTGCGCAGCCTGCAGAGCGCCGCCCGCATCGACATCGGCTTCCGATCGCGCGACGTTCTGATGATGAGCGTCGATCCGCAGATGCACGGCTACACCGGAGCGCGCACCGTGCAGTTCCTCACACAGTTGCGCCAGCGCGTATCCACGCTCCCGGGCGTCGCTGCCGCCACGTGTACCGATCTGGCCCCGCTCTCCATGGGCGGCCGCCGCGACGGATTTCACGCCGAAAACCACCCGAAATCCTCGGCGCCCGACCCTGGCGTCGACCTCTACATGGTCACGCCCGGCTACTTCGATACGCTAGGCATCGCCCGCATCGCCGGTCGGGATTTCGCCGCTGAAAGCGCAACATCGCCCCGGGTGGCCGTCGTCAACGAGACCTTCGCGCAAAAAATATTCCCGAACGAAAACCCCGTGGGACAACGCGTCAGAGGCGGCGGCTCAACCTACGAAATCATCGGCGTAGTAAAGAACACCAAGTCCCGAACCCTCGGCGAAGATCAAAGGCCCGTTCTCTATCGCTCCATCGAGCAGGAGATGGGCCGCGAGGCATCGTTTATGGGATATTCGCTGCTGGTCCACTACCAAGGTGATCCTGCATCGCTGGCCACCGCCGTGCGTCACGAGATAGCAGCGTTAGACCCCACGATGGCCGTCTTCAACGCCGAAACCATGCAGGACCATCTACACAACGCGCTCTTCCTGCCGCGACTGGCCGGCACTCTGTTCGGTGTCTTCGGCTTCGTCGGCCTGTTGCTCGCCGCCGTCGGGCTGTACGGTGTAATGAGTTATTCGGTCAGCCGGCGCACGCGCGAAATCGGCATCCGCGTGGCGCTGGGCGCGCAGATCGGTGGAGTCCAGCGCCTCATCGTCCGCCAAGGCATGCTGCTCGCGTTGATCGCCGTAGCCGTCGGTCTATCCGCGGCGTTGGCAGTGGCGAAACTCTCCGCATCTCTCCTATATGGAGTTCATCCGTACGACTTGCTGACGTTCACCGCCGCGCCGCTGTTCCTCGCCGCCGTCGCGCTTCTGGCTTGCTGGATCCCCTCGCGCCGGGCGGCCACTGTGGATCCGCTGACTGCCCTGCGCTACGAATAACTCAAAGCTCCAAACGGCGCAGACGCAAAGCGTTCGTGATCACCGAAACAGAACTGAAAGTCATCGCCGCGCTCGCGATCATCGGGCTCAGCAGCAGACCGAAAAACGGATAGAGCAACCCTGCGGCGATCGGCACGCCCAGCAGATTGTAGATAAAGGCAAAGAAAAGATTCTGCCGGATATTCTTCATCGTCGCCCGGCTCAAACTGCGCGCTCTTGCGATTCCACTCAAGTCACCTCGCACTAACGTGACCCCCGCGCTCTCCATCGCCACATCCGTGCCCGTGCCCATCGCGATACCCACCTGAGCCTGCGCCAGAGCAGGGGCATCATTCACGCCGTCGCCCGCCATCGCGACAATTCGTCCCGTCCGCTTGCAGCCGTTTCACCACAGCCGCCTTCTCGCCCGGCAGCACGTCTGCTTCAACCTCGTCCAAGCCGAGCTGACGCGCCACGGCTTGTGCCGTTGTCCGGTTATCGCCAGTCAACATCACCACGCGAATCCCATCGTTGTGCAACTTTCGAACAGCATCCGCCGCGGACGATTTAATGGGATCGGCCACACCCAACAATCCACTGAGGCGGCCATCCAAAACAGCGAACATCACGGTCTGGCCCTCCGAGCGAAGTTGCTCGGCACGCGCGCCCAGCGCGTCCTGATTGATCGAAAGCTCTTCAAGCAGCTTAACGTTTCCCACAGCAACATTCCGTCCCGCCACCATGCCCTTCACACCCTTACCGGTAACAGAGCTAAAATTTTCGACCTTCGAAGGCCGGACGCCCCGTTCGCGCGCTCCAGACACGATTGCAGCGGCCAGCGGATGTTCGCTCGCAGCTTCAAGGCTAGCGGCAATCGTCAACAACTCCAATTCGTCGACCCCCGAAACCGCCTCCACCGTAACCAGCTTCGGTTTACCTTCAGTCAAAGTCCCGGTCTTATCCACAACCAAGGTGTCGACCTTCTCCAGAGTCTCGAGCGCCTCTGCGTTTCGTATCAAGACACCCGCCTGCGCACCACGTCCGGTGCCCACCATGATCGACATCGGCGTGGCCAACCCCAGCGCGCAAGGGCAAGCAATAATCACAACCGCAACAGCATTAACGAACGCATTCGCCAGACGCGGTTCCGGCCCCCAGACAGCCCAAATGCCAAACGTGACCACCGCAACCGCAATCACGATAGGGACGAACCAAGCCGCCACCACATCGGCCAAACGCTGAATCGGAGCGCGGGTCCGTTGCGCTTCTCCTACCAGCCGCACAATCTGGCTGAGCAGAGTATCGGCGCCGACGCGTTCCGCGCGCATAACAAAACTGCCCGTTCCATTGACGGTTGCTCCGGTAACTTTGCTGCCGGCCGATTTCTCCACCGGAATCGATTCACCGCTCACCATCGATTCATCGACGCTGCTGGAGCCCTCCAAAACCACCCCGTCCACCGGCACTTTCTCGCCTGGGCGAACGCGCAACCGGTCGCCGGCTTGCACCTGATCCAGCGGAATATCGTCTTCCGCGCCATTCTCTCGAACAATACGCGCAGTCTTCGGAGCAAGCCCCAGCAAAGCTTTCAACGCACTGGAAGTCTGGCTGCGCGCGCGCAGTTCCAGCACCTGGCCTAGCAGAACCAAAGTGACGATGACGGCGGCAGATTCAAAATAGAGCATATCCCGGAAGGAGAGCAACGCAAAAACGCTGAAGAAATAACTCGCCCCGGTCCCCAGCGCAATCAACGTGAACATGTTCAGTCGCCGGTTCACCAGCGACTGCCACCCCCGCACGAAAAATGGCCACCCGCCCCACAGAACCACCGGACTCGCCAGCGCAAATTGGAACCAGTCCGAGGCCGCGAAATGGCCAAACATCAGCGCAAGTAGCGGCGCAGTCAAGGCGGCGCTGATCACGAACCGGCGCGACATATCGCGAAGTTCGGAATTGTCTTCTTCCGCCGTTGCGTGCCGGGGTTCCAATGCCATCCCGCAAATCGGGCAGCTCCCAGGTCCCAAACGCACAATCTCCGGGTGCATCGGGCACGTGTACTCAACCGGCTGGGCCGATACGGCTTTCGGAGGCGCAGGAGCAATCAGCGTCACCAGAGGAGTCAAATACTTCTGAGGCTCGGCAACAAATTTTGTCTTGCAGCCGCCACAGCAGAAATAGAACTGCTTCCCCTGGTAATCCGCCTTGTGCGCCGACTTCGCCGGATCTACCGTCATCCCGCAAACCGGATCTTTCGTATTGGTTGTTGTCATGATCTATCTGGAATACTTGGCGAAAAGTTCCACCAGTTCGTCATACATCGCCTGTGCTTCGGCCGGCGTTCCCTTCTGAATAGCCGCCGTCGCGCAGTGCCGAAGGTGATTGCGAAGCAGAGCCTGACCCACGCCGCGCAAGGCCTCCTGCACCGAAGAAACCTGCATTAGGATATCGGCGCAGTACCGGTCTTCCTCGACCATCTTTTGAAGACCCCGAATCTGGCCTTCAATGCGCCTCAGCCGTTTCAGATTCGAACTTCTAGTTTCCGCGTCCACCGCAACGGCTTTGCGGCACTCCCCTTTTTGTCCAGCCATCGATTCCATTATACCCCCCTCCCCTATCCAGAGTGGTTACAATGAAATTTCTACCTACGACGCCTCCGGAGGTTCGTTTGAAAAAGTTTCGTTTCCACAGTCTCCTTCTTGGACTGTCGATGCTCGTGTCGGTTCCCGTGTCCGCATGGGCGCAAGTCACCGCATCCATCTCGGGAAAGGTGGAAGACGCATCGAGCACCGGCGTGCAAGCCGCGGCTGTCACGGTCAAGAACCTCGAGACCGGCGCCACGCGGACCGTCACCACCGACGACGACGGAAACTTCCGAATCCTCTCCGTGCCGATCGGGCCGCAGCAGGTGAAAGCGGAAAAGACCGGCTTCAAGACCGAAGTCCGCATCGCACATCAATCTGGCGGTCGGGCAGAATGCCGTCGTGAACTTGCGTCTCGAGGTTGGCGAGATCTCACAGGAAGTAACAGTTGTAGAAGAGACGCCGATGGTCAATACCACCACGTCCTCGGTCTCCGGACTGGTGGGCGAGCGCGAAGTGAAGGATCTGCCGCTGAACGGCCGCAGCTTCGACAACCTGATCACACTCAACCCCGGCGCCATCAACTACGGCCTGAAGAGCGCCAACACCAGCACCAGCAACGGAAATACGTTCTCCGTGGCCGGGCGCCGGCCGATGGACAATCTGATCCTGCTGAACGGCATCGAATACACCGGGTCGAGCCAGCTCGCCATCACGCCGGGCGGCGTCAGCGGAGATCTGCTGGGAATCGACGCGGTCCGCGAATTCAACGTGCAGACCGACACCTACGGCGCCGAATACGGGAAGCGTGCCGGAGCGCAGGTCAGCGTGGTGACGCAGTCCGGGACCAACGCGCTGCACGGATCGTTGTTCGAATTTCTGCGCAACAGCGCGCTCGATTCGCGCAGCGTTTTCGCCCAGACGTCCTTCGTTCCTCCCTTCCGCAGAACCAGTTCGGAGGCGCGCTGGGCGGTCCGATCAAGAAAGACCGGCTGTTCCTGTTCGGCAATTACGAAGGCTTCCGGCAGGCGCAAACACAGAGCAGCGTCAGCGTTGTACCCGATGCGCAGGTGCGTCTCGGGAATTTTCCAAACGCCTCCGGGTGTCTACACGCCGGTCGCCAATCTGAACCAAGCGATGCTGCCGTATTTCTCTTTCTGGCCGCAGCCCAACGGCACCGAACTGCTCGTCAAACGGGCTGCCGAGCGGGACGGCCTTTTCGTACAACAATCCCAAGCAGAGAATCCACGAAGATTTCGGCACCGTCCGATCCGACTACACCATTCGCGACACGGACTCACTTTCGGCCAGTTACACGATTGACGACGGCAACAGTCTGATCCCGCTGGCCGATCCGTTGTTCGGTTCCTACAGCACGCTGCGGCATGCAGGTGGGCAGCTTGCAGGAAACGCATATCTTCTCGCCCAACATTCTGAATACCTTCCGCGCCGGCTTCTCACGCGCCGCATTCAATCTGGATTCCTCACTGCTCGCCGCATTTCCATCGAACCTCTCTTTTGTCACTGGCGGCGGCCCCGGAGGGATCGTAGTCAATGGCGGCGTCACCACCACAGGTCTTTCGGGCATCACATCGGCGGGTCCGAACAACGCCGCCGGCGTGTGGAATCGCCGCAATCTTTTCACCTACACCGACGACTTGCAGATCAGCAAGGGAAGGCATCAAATCAGCGCCGGCGTATGGTTTCAGCGCCTGCAGGACAACGAGGATTCCGCGTCGCGCCAACTCGGGCAGGCCACATTCACCAGCCTGACCACATTTCTGCAAGGCACGGTCAGCAGTTTCCAGGTGGTACCCAGCGCCAGTGAGTTGGGCTGGAGAAGTTTGTTCGGAGCCTGGTACGTCGAAGACACCATCAAGGTGCGCCCCAATCTCACACTCCGGCTCGGCCTCCGCCACGAGTTCACCACCGGTTGGAATGAGGTCGTCGGCAGGGCGGCCAATTACATCACGGACTCCAACGGCATTCTGGTAACGGCTCCGCGAGTTGGCAGTTCGGCCTACACGGAAAATAATGCGACGAAGCTCTTCAGCCCTCGAATCGGTCTGGCGTGGGACGTCGTTCGGCAACGGAAAGACCGCCGTCCGCGCAGGATTCGGGACCTACTATTCGTTGATCGACGATCTCAGCTTCCTGCTGAATTCGCTGCCCCCGTACAACGGATCAATTATCGTCTTCCGGCTCGTTGTTTTCCATCACCCCCATCGTTCCTGGCGCAACCGTGCCGCCGTCATGCGGTCCGGGAGTTCCAACGCCCTGCACCACCTATGCGCCGCAAGGAGTGCAGGCCGATGCGAAAACACCGACGGTTCAGGAGTGGAACTTCTCGGTGGAGCAGCAACTCAACTCCAACACCGCACTTCGCGTCGCCTATGTCGGATCGTTCGGTTACCACGGACTGTTGAGCGTGGATCCCAACGACATTCCCGCGCAGATTTGTGCCAACGCCAGCGGTTGCCAAGCCGGTGGCGTCGCGGCAAGCGGCACTCCAGCCACCGCGGCGAACCAGAGTCACGTGCCGCAGGGCGCTCAGTACATCCCGGTGGGAACCCGTCCGAATCCCTACCTCGGCGCCGGCTTCTTCTGGTACACCGAAGGCAACACCCGCTACAACGCGCTCCAAACGGACGTCACTCATCGCCTCAGCCGCGGCTTGCAATTCCGCGCCAACTACACGTGGTCGAAAAACCTGGACATGAATTCCGGATTGACCGGCGCGCAGTCGCAGAACCAGTCGCAGATGATCATGGATCGCAACGATCTGCGCAGAGATTGGGGGCCCTCCGCCTTGAACGTAACCTCGCAGGCCAGCATCTCGGCTCGCTATGAACTTCCCTTCGGCAAGGGCAAGCACTGGATGAATAGCGCGGGCGGGATCGAAGAAAAACTCATCGGCGGCTGGCAGCTGAACGGAATCACGACGTTGCTGAGCGGCTTTCCCTTCACACCCGTGATCGGCGCGAACCGCTCAGGCGATGGCGACACGCGCAATCCCGACCGGCCTTCTCTGAATCCGTCCTTCACCGGACCGATCGTGCTCGGTCAGCAAGGCCAGTGGTTCAATCCCGAACGCATTCGTTCTGCCGGCCATCGGCACGTACGGAAATCTCGGAAGAGGAGTATTCAACGGACCCGGCCTGGCCGAAGTCGATCTGTCGGTATTCAAGAACACCGCCATTACGGAAAGGGTCAGTCTGCAGTTTCGAGCGGAGTTCTTCAACATACTGAACCACGTAAACCTGGGAACGCCCAACGCAACGGTATTTTCCGGGGGCGGCGTCAACGCCTCGGCCGGATTGATCACGACGCTGGCCACCACGCCCCGGCAGATTCAATTCGGATTGAAGTTAATTTTCTAAATCCGCCAAAGGGTTATCGAAATCAAATCCGAACAGCCGCGGATTCTCACCGATCACCGCCGCTGAGAAGATGTAGTAAACATACCCATAGGTCTCCTCCGGAATCTTAGTCCCATGCTTCGCTAGCAAGCTCCAGAAATTTCGTTCCCTCGGATTTGCCGGCATGCTCCGGATAAGCGGCACCACTCTGTCCTCACCCCAGTTGTACGAAGCCATCACCAAAAGCCCGGAGGCCTGCGCGTCGGTGCTGTAAATGTCCTTCAGATACCGGGCCGCCGCTTTTGTCGCCTTGTCCCAATGATGACGATCGTCGCCCGGATCGGGACGCCGTAAATCGGCCAGCGGACCAACGTGTAATCCGTATTTTTCCGCCGTCAGTGGAATGAACTGCCACATACCTTTGGCAATCCCGAGCCGCGTCATCGGCCCACTGATATATGGATCGAAATCGCTCTCCTGCATAGCCAGGTAGAAGAACTGCGGTGGCAATCCCTGGGCCAGTAACTCTTGCGCGATGACACTCGTATACCCTTTCTCCTTCGCGGTCCTGATGCCGTTCTTCAGCCTGGCCGAGGATTGCCATTTCTTGATGTAATTCTGTACTTCCGTAACGAAACCCGGAGGCATATCCAACTCACACTCTCCGAAAATACGAGCCACGCGGAGCAGCAGCCGGTCCTGCTCCGACATCTTGGGATTGTAGACGCGCAAAGTCGAAAGGAACTGATCGTAGCTCCGTTCCATTTCCTTCCGCCGGCTCCGGTACTTGCGGATTTCGGCCATGCCCTGCTCCGATTTCGTATTCATCACCAGGCCCTGGATATTGGCGATATCCACGTCCAGGCTCTTCATCGTATAGAAGAGATTTTCAGCGATCGCCTTCTGCTGCCGAACCTGCTGGTGTTCGTAAAGGGCATACGCTCCCGCGACAATGAGCAGCAGGACAAGCCCCGCCATAATCTTCCAGTACTGCCGTTTTTGCTTCTTCTGCACCTGCTTGAAGGCAAGCTGGACCATCATCGTATGCTCGCCAACGGGCAGGTTCCCGGCGGTTTTCGAGAAATAGCGCTCTTCAATCCGGTGCATCATCGTGTCGGAAGGCACCTGCTGCGCCACCTTGGGAGGCACAACCTTGGGCTGCTCGATTTTCGGCGGCTCAACCCGCGGCGGTTCAACCCTCGGCTGCTCAACCTCCAGCGCCACCACCGGCCCGGCAATCCCCAACCGGAACGTCAGAGCCCGCGTCACCGCCGCGCTCTCAACGCGCTTCCCATCGACAAAAATACCGTTGCTGCTGCCCAGATCGCGCACGCACCACTGACCGTTCTCGAAGGCTACGCTCGCGTGCGCACGGCTGACATACTCGTTCTTTATGCAGAGTTCCGATTCCTCGGTTCGGCCGATACGGAAAGATTTGCAGAACGTGAGTGTTTGCTGATCCGCATTCGTCCCGGCCGTTACCCGCAGCGGCGGCGGAGAGGGCGGCCATTTAGTGGGATCGTTTGTCATCTTCGCTACGGGATTGTCGCGGCCACCACCATCTCGAGCAGCCTGCGAACACCATCATCGCCGCCGAGAGCACCGTCGCTGAACTGCGTTTTCGGCGCCGGTTTCCAGTTGTCGCGGGAATGGTCATACGGATAATCCTGCGGCAGACCCGTAGGTTCGGATCCATACTGCGGATCGGAGCCGGCCATCTTGTAGATCACCATATCGAGCGACGGAATAATATAGATCGCAAACCCTGCCGCACCCGATTTGAAGAAAGCGTCGGCCGGAGCTCCGGCCACATGCCGGTCCGCATTCACCTCAAACATCAAACTGAAGGGAGCATGAGGATCGTAGGGCGATGGCTTGCCGCAAAGAGCGACATAATCCGCCGGCACCAGTTGCTTCGATCCCCACCGGCCCTCGTGTAGCAGAAGATAACCGAATCGCAGCGCGTCGGTAGAGTGCAGGGCAATACCGCCGCCACCGGTCGTATGCTGGAACGTCGTCGATCCGCGACGCAGCGCATAGCCCCACTGGCCCCAACCCATCGGTTTCGCCAGGCGCTCATTCAGATATTCCTGCAACTCCATTCCAGTCGCGTGGCGAAGAACAATGGAAGCGATATGCGGTGAGCTAGACGCGTAAGTGTAACCGCCGCCCGGAGTCGTCCACATCGGCGTCCGGATCGCGCTCATATCCTGGCCAAGCGAAAGGATCTCACTGGGAAAAGGTTTCAACGGCTGGATTTCACCGTGGACAAAGCCTGGATTATTGTTGCCGTCCCCATGCAGCCCGGCCGTCATCGTGAGCAACTGCCCGAGCTTTATGTCAGCTTTCAAAGGATCGTCGAGAGGGAACGCCTCAGGCAGAAATTTCTCGGTGAACACCTTCTGATCCAAACCATCCGGGAACAGATCGCGCCGTTCCTTCAGAAGAATTCCGCAGGCAATACTCGTGAAAGTCTTGCCGATGGAGGCCATATTCGGATTGGCCGCGCGGCTTCCCTTTCCGTAGTATTTTTCATAGACCAAATACCCGTGCCGGACAACCAGCAGTCCACCATATTTCGTCGTTCGTTGAGCGAACTCAAACGCCTCATCCAGACGCGCCAGATCCATCCCGGCGGTCCTGCGGATCTCCGCCGCGCCTGTCAAAGTTCGCCATCCACCATCGCTATCGGGAGACGGAAAATAATCGGCGCCCCAAACCGAAGCCGCCAGAACAAGCAATAAACCCGTATGCCGCATAGTCATTTCTTCTTCTTAAACTCCTCAAACTTCCGGCTGTTCGCTTCGTTCAGTTGCGGATAAACTCCATAGATCGGTTCGCCCTGCAGCAGAAGATAGCGCTGAAACTCCTCCAACTCATCATGCGCCATCGCCTTTTCAACCACCTTGTTCACAATAGACGCGGGAATAACCAGAACGCCCTGATCCTCGCCCACCAGGTAGTCGCCTGGAATTACCGTCACCGACCCGATCCGCACCGGCACCTGATAATCCACGCTCATCAGAATCGGACTAACGCTCGACGCATGCCCACACCGGACATAAACACTAATCGGCATCGCCCGCAGATCCGGAATGTCGCGCATGCATCCGTCCACCACCACGCCGGAGCCGCCGCGCATGATCAGCCGCGTGCTGGTCATCGCGCCGGTCACCGAAGAATGCGTTTCACCGCCCGCATCGAACACCAGCACATCGCCCGGCTTCGATTCCTCAGAAGACTTGTAATTAAGCCGAGGACCAGCCGAATAAAGCTTTTCCCGCAGATCTTTCCGATTAGGCAAATATCGGATCGTGCGCGCTCTGCCCACCATCCGGCGTCCAGTGTTCAGCGGAGCAAGTTCGTTGATGAAGCAGGTGGGATAGCCCTCGGCAATCGTCGCGGCCCACGCGGCCTCCAGGCCGACTTGCGTCAGCTTCCCAAACAATTCCCGGTCCTCGGGACGCAACTTCGCAGCCACGGAAGGCGGAATCGTTCGCGGTTTTGCCGTGACGGTCAGTTCCGGTGTCTGAGCCGACACAATTATCGCTACAAATAAAAGAGCCGCTGATTTGAGCATCTACTACATCATCTTAGAAGATCGACTTCGATGCGAGTGGAACCATTAGAATCGAAGCTTCGAGGTGCATCATGTCAGACATCACACGGCGCGCGATCGTACAAGCATCTGGTCTGCTCGCAGGCTTACAAACGAGCGCGGTTGGCACGAAGCTCAAGATTATCGTCGTCGGCGCGCATCCGGACGATCCCGAGTCGAGTTGCGGTGGAACCATGGCCCGCTACGCCGACGAAGGTTGCGAAGTGGTGGCCTTATACCTGACTCGCGGCGAAGCCGGTATCCGCGGCAAGAACGCCACCGACTCTGCCGCAATCCGAAGCGCCGAGGCGCAGCGTGCCTGCGCCATCCTCAAAGCGCGCGCTGTGTTCGCCGGGCAAATCGATGGAAAGACGGAGATCAACGAAGACCGCTATCAGGCCTTCCGCTCGCTCGTAACGGCGGAAAAGCCCGACGTCCTCATTGCGCCCTGGCCCATCGACTCACATCGCGATCACCGTGCGGCCTCGCTGCTGGCTTACGACGTCTGGGAGCGCGAAGGCCGGCGCTTCGAACTGTACTACAGCGAAGTGGATCTCGGTGGAGAAACCAAGAACTTCCATCCGACGCATTACGTGGACATCAGCAGCGTGATTGAGCGAAAACGGCAGGCATGTTTCGCGCACGCGAGCCAGAATCCGGATGGCTTTTACGGACGCTATCACGAACCCATGCAGAGGCTCCGCGGTTTGGAATACGGGCATCAGGCCGCCGAGGCGTTCGTCAGCCTCGCGCAGAATCCCCGGCGTTGCAGCCTGCCCGCATGAAGTTCGCTTACCCCTCCTGGTTCACCAGTTGGATAAGCGCCGCGATATAACCGAACTCGAAAGCGAATGCCTGCCGCGTGCCCGCATCGCCTTCAATATGAGGCGCATGGTCAGGCATAATCAAACCGTCGTAATCCACTTCTTTGTAGGTCCGCATAGCGCGGATCATATCCACGTCGCCATTGTCGGGGAAAGTCTCCTGGAACTTCAGCCGGCGGCCTTTGATGTTCCGGAAATGCACATTGAAGATCTTCTTACGCTGTCCGAAATAGCGAATTACGTCGTAGATCTGCTCACCGGGATTCTCAAGCATCTCGCTCACGGTGCCTTGGCAGAAATTCAGCCCGTGATAAGGATTCTCGCTGATCGTGATAAAACGCTTCAGACCTTCCACGTCGCCCATGACGCGGTGTATGCCGCGGAAAGCCTTGCCTGGAGGCATCGCCGGATCGTGCGGATGACACGCCATCCTCACTTTGTTCTCGGCGGCCACCGGCGCCACGTGATTCAGAAAATAAGTGATGCGTTCCCAAAACTGGTCCACGCTTACCGGTCCCGCTTCGGTCAGGGGTGGAATCTCTTTGGCCTTGGCATATTCGAAAGTGCTATACGACGCGCCGCCTCTCCCTGGAGTCGGTTCGGTCCGCACTACGGCAAGAAATTGCAGGTTGTACTTGACGCACGGAATCCCGGCCTGCGCGCAATTGCGAATCATCTGGCAGACCATTTCGATCTCGCGATCGCGCTCAGGGCTCTTACCCAGCAGTATGTTCTTAATCCCGCTACCGGCGAAAACAGTGTTGGTCGGCAATTCAATCATGTCGAGCTGAACGCCGAATTTCTCGACGTGCTCCCGTAGCTGCTTGAGAGAGTCGACGGACCATTTTTCATCCAAAACGTTGGACTGGCTGTGAGCCGCGACATGGTTCACGCCGAAAGCCGCGCAAGCGCGCAGAATGTCATCCGTTGTCCCGTGCTGCGTACCCAACTTCATAAGGGCCGGGCGGCGAGTAGCTGCCCGAACAGTTGGTGTGGTCTGTGAGGCGGCGGCAAGGGCCGCGCTCATTTGAAGAAGGTCTCTCCGGCGCATATTTCTCCTCTGATTCGCCACCATTCTACAGTGGACGGCCCGCCACCATGAATCCGCTTTTCTGTGCCCGCGTCTGGAACTCCTTCCACTCGCGAGACCCGTTATCCGGAATGCGTTCCAGGTACACATGCCGCGGAAACACAGGCAGCCGTCCGTTCCGCACATCGTCCCAATACTGGTCCGCATGCGAGTAATAGCTGGTGGAGCCCGAAGGCCATCGGATCGCAATCAGCAAGCCCGGAGCCGGATACGGCTTTGCGATCGGCTGAATACGAAACTTCTCCACCGCGTCTTCGTCGAGTTCGACGCCGAGTCCCGGCGCATCAGGTATTTTTGCGCTTCCGTTCTCTACAACAATCGGCTGCTTGATCATCTGGTGTGTATAGATGCGATGGCAATCCACCTGCGGCCATCGCGCGTGCGTCAGCACGCTGGCGAAATGCAAAGAAAAAGTCGCCGTGATTCCCGTGCCCACCAGTTCCAGGAAAAACGGCTTATCCGCGGCCGCAGCCACCGTCGCGTCCGCTTTCACCCGGTTCGCGCCGCCGCCAATCACAAAACCATCGCACACATCCTCGCGCAGGGCCGTCATAATCGGCGGCGAACCGAAGTGCATCGCAATCGCCACGTTCGTCTGGCTGCGCAATTGTTTGTTGCCCGCCACATCGCTCTGCGGAATCGGCGTCTCGTACATGGCCATATGCGAATATTTCTCGATCTCCGCCAAGTACCGCCCGGCGTGAGCCGAATCCATCAATGTGCCGTTGAAATCGAAATTCACTCTCATGTAATCCGGCAGAGTCGGCATAAACTTCTCGCACTGATCTTTGAGATCGAACCAGGGACGCGCCTTCGTCTTGAACGCTGTGAAGCCTGCCGCCACCGCGTCTTTGCACTCAATTACCCAATCGTCGCCAGGCTGATCGATTGCCCACCAGCTGATAAACCCGCGGTCCCGCATCTTGTGACCCATCAACCGATGGACCGGAACGCCATTCGCCTTGCCCACCGCGTCGAACAACGCCTGTTGCAGACCGCAGCCGAGCGAGTCGTCCCACAAAAAATCCGCCGCATTGCGATCCATCACCCGCGCGATCGCCGCGTCCGACACCGTCCCCCATGTGTAATATTGCATCGTCTCGCCGAACCCGACGACGCCACACGCCAGGGTCACTTTGTAAATCACGAACACAGTCCAATGCGGCAGCTCCCGTATCATGTTCCGCGCCGGCACAGGCCGAAACGGTACGTTGATCCAAGTCTGCTCGACCTTTTTAACCGTGAGATTCAGTGAAGTGGAAACCGCCGCCGCAGCAGGTTTCATCGCCGCTCCACCGGATGCCAGTGCGCCCATCGCCGCGCTGGTAAACAAATTCCGCCTTGTCCATTTGGTCTTCATCGTGCGCCTCTTCCTCGGACGGCCAGTCTAACACAAAGCCAGTTGGTGTAATGTGTAAAGGCATGATCATCACCAGACTCCTGCTCTGCTTCACATTAATTTCCGGCGCCCTGCAAGCGCAGCACCTCTCGACAGCGGCCGAGCGCTACTTCAACATCATCCGTAGAAATCTGGAAACGAGCGCCGACAGCATGCCCGCCGAAAAGTACAGCTTCCGGCTCACCCCCGGCCAGATGACGTTCGCGGAATGGCTCAACCACGCCACGCAGCGCAATTACACCGATTGCGCAATGCTCAAGTCGGAATCCGTTCCCGACGGCGAGCAGAAGGCAGCCACACTGAAGGACAAGGCTGAAGTTGCCAAGGCGCTGAAGGACTCTTTCGCCTACTGCGCTGAAGCGCTAAAGGCAACCGACGATCAGAAAGTGACGTCGTCGGATAAGGTCAGCAACGCCTTCCTGCACATTGTGGTGCACAACAACGAGATCTACGGCAATATAGTCGGATACCTCAGAGTCAGCGGAATTGTCCCGCCCTCCACAGCCGCACGCGCGAATCAAAAGAAGGACTAGCCCTTTCGGCGTCGCCGCCCGCTCAGCAGATACAGGTCCGCCCGCGTCGCGAGCAGCGGATCACCCGAGGGATCAATGCCGTCCACGCGCGGAATAGGATCGAAAATAATGTGCTGTTGCTCGCTGGCATTGTTCGGCGCCTCGCCTGTCAACACCACCGTACCGAACGGAAGCTGCGGACGATCCTCGGGCCAGTGTACCGTCGCATCATCCACCGTGTCCCCGCTCGCGGCCAACTGGACCACAATATTGAACTTCATCGGCCCCTTCGCGATTCTCTCCC
This sequence comes from Bryobacteraceae bacterium, assembly GCA_963770345.1. Lineage (GTDB taxonomy): Bacteria > Acidobacteriota > Terriglobia > Bryobacterales > Bryobacteraceae > CAVYPH01. The sequence continues at coordinate 1,042,341 of CAVYPH010000007.1, forward strand.
GGAGTTCGTCGAAAAGGAAATTCGCGCTCTTAGCGGCAGCCCCCGGCCCATCCAGATGTTCCGTGCCCGCGTCCGGACGAATACGGAAGCGCCCAAACCGCGCAGCGCCGTCTTTATTGGTGAACCGAAGCGCATTCACGCCGAAAAACGCCTCCCTGGCGAAGCTGGTGGGAATCGGCTTGGGAGCCATCACAAACTCCAGCGCTTTCGGATGAGATCCAAGAAACATTTCAATCGGAGTCGGCTTCGCGGCATCGGGCCCACTCGCATGAACGGCGCGAAGGAACTCCAGAAACTCTTCCGGAGTTCGTACCGGAAATCCATCGTGCGAGTGCCCGATGATATCCGTGTGAACATGTTCAGCCAGATGAAACCGGATCGCCATTCCTCGAGGCCCGGAGAGATTCGGATCGTTGTCGGCCACCGTCGGCAAGCCCGTCGAGTCAGACAAGCGAACCGTCACCGGTGTGGAAGCCCGGCTTGCGTGAGGCGCTCGCGTCAGCGAACTCGCATCGGGCGCAGGTGTAAATGTCCCCGCAAGCAGGACGCCCTTTGCGTGCGCAGGTCGAAACCCCGGATGCACACCATTGATATCGTCGAATGCCTGCAGCAGATCTTTGCTCAAAGAAGCATCATTAGGTAGTGCCATAATCGATTGTACCTATAGGAATTTTCTCAGTTCTGAGGCATGTGGATGCGCTGCTATTCGGCCCTTTTAATCCTCGTCACAGCACTAATGGCACAAGCTTCCACTGAAGAAGCCGCCCGGAAAATACTCACCTCGCGATGCTGGGCCTGCCATGCGCAAATGGCCACCGGCGGATTGCGGCTCGATTCCCGCGAGGCCATGTTACGCGGCGGGAAATCCGGCGCAGCCATCATCCCAGGCGACGCCGCCAAGAGCCGTATCTACCAAGCCGTTGCGCGATCGGAGTCCGCCGTAAAACCGATGCCTCCCGGAACGAAGTTGACCCCGGAAGAAGTGGGCACGCTGGAACGCTGGATTAACGAAGGAGCGCCATGGACGAGCGCCGGCCAGCATTGGTCCTTCCAGCCGTTGCGCCACAACCGCCAGTCCGATTCCATCGACCTCTTCGTTACTCAGGCGCTGCAGGCGAAAGGCCTCGCCGTCAACACCCGGGCGGACAAACGTACTCTCATCCGTCGCGTTTATTTCGACCTCATCGGCCTGCCGCCGGACGACACAGAATTCACTACCGCATTCGAAGATCAAACGCCCGGCTGGCTGTCCGTTCTTGTATCGAAACTCCTCGCCTCTCCGCACTTCGGCGAAAAGTGGGGACGTCACTGGCTCGACATCGCGCGTTACGGCGAAGACGATTTCAGCGGCACGGCCGTGATTCCGTACGCCAACGCCTGGCGCTACCGCGACTGGGTAGTACAGGCAGTCAACCACGACCTGCCATACGATCGGTTCCTCATGGCGCAACTGGCCGGTGACCGCATGAACGATCCGTCGCTCCTACCTGCCACCGGACTGCTCGGATTGGGACCCTGGTATTACGGCATCGCACAACCGGCGCAGTCCCGTGCCGACGAGCGGCACGACCGCGTCGACATGGTGACTCGCGGCATGCTCGGTGTCACCGTCGCCTGCGCCCGCTGCCACGACCACAAGTACGACCCGTTCACCGCAAAAGACTACTATGCGTTGGCAGGAGTATTCGCCAGCACCGGGTATAAGGAGTATCCGCTCGTGCCGGAAGCGGACGTGGCCGCCTGGAAGAAACACAAAGAGGAAATGGATGCGGCCGAGAAGGCGCTCAAAAAATACGTTGACGAGCAGTCCGCCCGGCTCGCCGAGCGCTTCGCTTCGCAAATCGCCGCCTACATGATGGCCACAGAGCCGAATCTCAATTCCAAAGTTCTCGACCGCTGGAAAGCATACCTGGCCAAGCCCGAGGAGTCGCACCCCTACCTGAAAACCTGGTTTCAGGGCCAACGCACGGCACAGGAAGCCGAAAAGTTCCAACGGCTGATGCTCGAGATCCTGACCGAAAAGAAGGCGCTCGACGAAGAAAACCGGAAACTCGTAGAAGCAGCCAAAAAGACCGAGCCCAAGATCCTCCGCAGCATCGTGCTCCCAGGCGGTTACCGGTCCGAAGAGGACTTCAACCCCGGCGCGTACATCCCATCCAAATCGCTCGAGCGTGATCGCTTCGTAGCATTCAACCGGACATTCGGAGAAAGCTCCGCCCCGTTAAAATTCGACCGCGACTTGACGTTGGAATTGCTCGAGCCGGATCGGCGCCCCGAATACGATCGCCTGAACAAAACGTTCGAAGACCTGAAAAAGACTTTGCCGCCGCAGTACCCATACCTGCAAGGCGTCGATGAGTTCGAGCCGTTGGACCTGAACTTGAACCTCCGCGGTAACCCCGAATCACTCGGCGAAGTCGTGCCCAGGCGATTCCCTCTGGCGCTCTCCGATGGCAAGATAATTCCGTTAAGCGAAGGCAGCGGACGGCTTCAACTTGCGGATGTCGTGGCCCATCATCCCCTGGCCGCGCGTGTGGCGGCGAATCGGATCTGGCTGCAACTCTTCGGCCAAGGTCTCGTCCGCACCCCGTCGAACTTCGGCCAAGTCGGCGACCGCCCGGTGCTGTCCGAACTCCTGGAGTTCCTCGCCGCCCGTTTGGTGGAACACAAATATTCGATAAAGGCATTGATTCACGAGATCGTGCTCTCCGACGCTTATCAACGCTCTTCCGCCGGCAATCCAACGAACGAAAAACTCGACCCCGATAACCGCTACATCTGGCGTCAGAATCGCCGTCGACTCGAGGCGGAACCGCTGCTCGACGCCATGCTGGCCGTTTCAGGAGAACTCGACCGCACCATCGGCGGCGAATCCAAGCCCCTCGACGCCGATTTCCACCGCCGCACGCTGTACGCCAAGAACAGCCGGTTTCAACAGGACGAAACGCTCTCTCTGCTCGACCTGCCCGCTGCCGCGGCGACCTGCGAGCAGCGAGTGGTCACCAACGTCCCATTACAGAAGCTTTTTTTTCTGAATTCAGACGCCGTCGGTCAAAGGGCAGCGGCGCTGGCCAGGCGGATCGAAAATAAGAATGTGGACAACGGCATCGAAGCCGCCTATCGCTTGTTATTGCAAAGAACGCCGACCGCCCACGAACGGCAGTTGGGCCGCGATTTTCTGGAAGAAGGCGGTACCGATCTCTGGAATCAATACGCCAGGGTACTCTTGAGTTCGAACGAGTTTGCCTATGTCGACTGAAACGCGCAATACCTATCCGGGCTCTATCCACCCGCGCTGGACGCGCCGCCAAGCCTTGGAGCTTATGGCCGGCGGCTTCGGCATGCTCTCACTAGCGGGCCTTCTCCATGCGGACACCAGTGCGTTCGCCCCCAAGCCAACCCACTTCCCGGCCAAGGCGAAGCGCATCATCTATCTGGTAATGAACGGCGGCATGTCCCACGTGGACACGTTCGACCCCAAGCCGATGCTCGCGAAATTTACCGGCCAGCCGATGCCCGGAGGAGCGCCAAAAACGGAGCGTTCCACAGGCAATCTATTCGCCTCGCCGTTCGAGTTCCACAAATACGGACAGAGCGGCACCGAAGTGTCCGCAATTTTCCCGCGCGTCGGCGGCCTGATTGATGACTTCTGCGTAATCCGCTCCATGTGGACCGAAGTACCCAACCACGAGCCGTCGCTCTTCATGTTCAACACCGGCACCATTCAACCGGGGCGGCCGAGCCTCGGCAGTTGGCTGATGTACGGACTTGGATCGGAGAGCCGCAACCTGCCAGGCTTTGTCGTGCTGTGTCCGGGGATGCCGGTGGTCGGTTCGCCGCTGTGGTCGTCCGCATTCCTACCGCCGGTTTTTCAAGGCACATTCCTGAAGAACACCGAGACCGACCCTTATAAACTAATTCGCAACATCAAACCCCAGGCCTCTCCGGAACGGCAACGCCGCGAGGTTGATCTATTGGCTGCCATCAACCGAGATCATCTCGCCGCCCGCCCCGGCGACACCCAGCTCGAAGCATCCATCGAAGCAATGGAGACGGCGTTCCGAATGCAGACCGAAGCTCCCGAAGCGTTCGACATTCGCAAGGAGAAGCCCGAAACACTGGCGCGCTACGGTGACACGGAGATCGGGCGAAGCTGTCTCCTCGCCCGCCGGCTGGCGGAGCGCGGGGTCCGCATGGTGCAGGTCTACTACGGCAACTCGCAGCCATGGGACAACCACGAGGACATCATGGTCCACAAGCGCCTCGCATCCAGCGCCGATTCCGCCGTCGCATCTCTGGTGGAGGATTTGAAGCAACGCGATATGTTGCGCGATACCCTGGTCGTGCTCGGCACCGAATTCGGACGCACGCCGGCAGTGGAAAATGGGTCAACCACCAAAGTGCATTTCGGCCGCGACCACAATTCCTACGGCTACAGCGTCGCATTGGCCGGCGGTGGCATCAAAGGCGGCATGGTCTACGGAGCCACCGACGACTTCGGATACCGCGCGGCCGACAAACCCGTTCACCCGCACGATGTCAATGCGACGCTGCTTCATTTGCTCGGGCTCGACCATACGCGTCTGACATATCGCTACAGCGGCCGTGACTTTCGACTCACGGATATTCACGGGAACGTGATCCACGACATCATCACCTAGCATGTTATCGATTCGCCCAGAGCAAATGGCAGTATTTAGCGCAAGTCTCAGAAAGCGGTTTGAGACGGAGATGGCCGCCCACCTCGAAACGTTTTTCCCCAAACCGTGTGCCCGAATGGGCCCCGAAGAACTAGCCGTGTTCATCCGCCGCACCGTCGACAAAGCACTCGCCTACGGGATCGAACGCGAGCGCGACGTATGTAAGTTCCTCGATGTAGCAATGGCCCTCGGACAGGACTTCGATCATGATCAACGGCACTCGTGGGCGCGCGAGATTCTCACCGACGCCTCGCTCGTTGGTCAGGAAAAAATCGGCCGCCTGGTCAAAGCCGCCCTCGAGATCGTAGAGCACGAAAGGCCGCCCCAATGAGCAACGGCGACGGCCCACAAGGCCTAGGTCCCGCTGTCAATCGCGCTGATGCCGGCGTAGGTGCAGGCTGTGTCGGCGCTCCCGCCGCCCCATGCCCGGGACATCTCATCGTGCGCGTCCGCACGCCGCTCGATGCCCCGATTCAGGGCGTTACCGTCGAAGTAACCGGAAGGGGACACAAGTTGACCGGAGCAGACGGCCGCGCTGATTTTGGCCAGGTTCCCGCCACAACATACAACATCACCGCGCACAAAGCGGACTTCGGCCCCCTGCCCACCGGAGCATCGCCCTTCGCCGTCGGCAACGCCACCGCCACGCAAGCCGTCCCCTCTGGAGCAACCGTCACCGCGGAGATGCGAATGGTCACGGTGACGTCTGTAACCGTCACCCACACTCCTGTGGTCGCCGCCACACCATTGCGGATTTACAAGCAAGCCGCCGGCGATGCGCACGTCGATCACATAATCGTATGCAATGCGCTCTGTCCGAAAACGGCTGGTCACGGTGCGGGAACACAATTTCCCGTGCGTGTCGATTGGACGTTCACCGCTCCGGCGGCAAACGCCCCCAAAGCGAACGGTGGCAAGGACGACACAGACGTCCACTTCGGCCTCGCGACAGGTTTCCCCATGTCCGGCACGGGGACCAAGACAGCGTCAACCGTCACCAACGATTCCGGAGTAACACAAATCACATTACGCGCCTCGGTCACGTCGGGCGATCACTTCATCGTCCACGCCAAGGTGCTTCGCGATCCGGCGAACGCGGCCGCAGGAGACCTGGGACACGCTGATTCGCCGAATTTCGAAGTTTGGAAAAAGCTCGCCTATAACAACCTCTACCGCATGAAAACAGATGCAAACGTCGGGTTTGACCTCGAGGCCCGGTGTACAGTCCCGAACATTCAACCGGCTTTTACACCCACCTTCACCGAGTATTCCGTGGGTGCGGCCCACATAGTGGCGTACAAGGAATACATCACCGATCTGGTCGTGCCGACGGCCGCGCAATTGCCTCTGAACGGCACGGTCCAAGTCCGCAGCGATGGCGACGACACACGGGTGGTGACCATTCACGGGCTGGTAGTGGCCGCGGACGGTTCGACCAGCAACAGCACCGAAGCGCTGACCCTCAACGGGACCACCAATGTTGTGGGAGTTAAAAAATTTCAAAAGATCGCGCAAGTCACCATCTCAGCCTCGCCAACCCGCAAGCTGACCGTGGAGACATCGGCTGGAGCTGCCGTAGCAACCATCGCGGCGCACGGCGCGTCGGCTTCGCCCAATTTCCTTTTCGACACTGTTGCCGCGGTACAAACCAAGGCCCAGGCGTGGTACGACGCTAACAACGCTCAGCTCGGTACGGACATGGCAGCTCTAAACACTTCCATCGGAGCGGCGGGATACTTCATGATCGGCGCTGCCTGGTACCACCCGAAAAAGGATGGGCGCGCCGCCACCGGACTGACGACTTACTACGCGGGCTACCCCACTTTGCTAATTCACTATTACGACAAGTCGTTCCATCCGGATAAAAACTGGGAGGGGGTGGATGGAGTGAATCAGGGTCAGATGTCATGTCTGTTCATCAATGTCGGCGGCGGCGCCTACGCCTCAATGGTCGCGCGGCATGAGATCGGCCATGCCTCCGATCACGTCAACTACGGCCCGGGCGACCATTGTCCTCAGGTCACCTGCCTCATGTATCATTCTTCACAGCAGAATCAATTTTGTACCATTAACCCCGACCATTCTCAACACCGGACTCAAGGGTGGACGCCATAGTGCCCGTGGAATATTCCATCGACGTAAAACCGCGAAGCGCGCTACTGGGCGAGCCCATAATCGCCGTGCTCCGCTGCGCCTCCAAAGGCAATACTCCCGGTGTGCTTACCTTCGATCACAAGTCTCTAGTTCTGGAATTGGACGCGCCGGAGTTTCTAGAACCTGTGCTGGCGTTTCCGAATCGCTTCGCCATCGAAGAAGGTGGAAAACTCGTCCGCATGTCACTACCCGGTGGAATCGAAGACCTGCGTGACGGCGAGGAACGCACCCGCACCTTCGATCTGGTTGATCGCTTCCCTGAGCGGCTCCTGAACGTGTGTACGATCTCGTTCACCTACCGGCTCGAAGAATTGGACCCGCCTGCGCGTCCGGAGCCGGTTACCGTGGAAGTTCAGTCGGGACCGGAAACGGTATCGCTGCTGATTGGCCAATTGACCGCCGAGTCTTCCGGAGTCCGCCTGCGCGCCGCTGAGCTTCTCCGCCAAATCACCGCGCGCAACTTCAACGACAGTGCGGATTGGCGGGCGTGGTGGGCTGAAGAAGGCGCGCGGCTGCCATGGAACTACGAATCCGAAGGCGCTACCTTTGGCGTTAAGCCCTCGGTGCCACAACTCATGCGCCGCAGCAGCCATTTAGGGGGAGTTGCGTACCCCGAGCGCAATGACTGATCGATCCGGCCGAGTGCCGAGGCGCGCGTTCGTCCGCGCGCTGGTGAGCAGTGCCATAACCGCGCCCGGGCTGTTAGCCGAATCCGCCATCACCTACTCTGTGCTCACACGGCCCACCGGAGCATTGTTGGGCGAGCCCATCCTGGCTGTCTTAAGCTGTGTTGCTTCGCAGGAAGGCGTAGAAGCATCTACATTTCAGGATGCCTCGCTCGAGTTGGAATTGAAACGAACACCATCGAAAGGAGAACCCGCTCTAGTCTTTCCAAACCGTACAGTAACGCAGAGCGGAACGCTACAAATCCGAAACCACACCGACAGTCGAAAGCGCATGCGGAAAGGGGAGCGCCTCACCCGCGAGGTCGATCTCATCGGCACATTTCCGCGCTGGATTCTCGACACCGGAGATCTTCAAATTTCCTATCAGCTCGGAGCCGAGGGCCGATCGTGGCGCGCCAGTCCCGCAAAGCTCACCATCGAATCCGGTCCGGCGGCCATTCCCGCAATGTTTGCACTTCTGGATCATACGGACTCCGGCGTACGCGCGCGCGCGGCCGGTCTGCTGCACAGGATGACCGCGCATATCACGGGCTATGCAGCCGGAGCCGAGACCGGCGAGCGGCAAGAGGCAATCACTCAATGGCGTCAATGGTGGCAGGCAACCGGGAACAAAATGCCATGGAATTTTCTCTCACAAGGCGCGACATTCTCAGCAACGCAGGCACCTCCGCCCCGCACCGGGCGAAGCAAGTTCCTCGGCGGGGTCGCCTACCAGCGTCGCCCGCTCGATTCCACCAGCGTCAAAGCCCTGTCTTCAGCTCTAGCGGAATGGTTGCGCAATCCATCCGCCGGACCGGAAGCGCTCAAAGGGAATCGATGGATCGCAGATCTCGCATTCAACTACCCTAGCGAAGAAATAATGCTCGACCCCGGAGAGGAAACCGCGAAGATGCTCGAGTCGGCACTGTCACACCTGCCTGATCGTCCCGCGTCGGCTTCCATCATCTTGGCCACCGTAGCCAGAATGCCGGACCAGCGCTACATCGGAGGTCTCTCTAATCTGGAGAGTCTCGCGCGAAAGTCTCCCAACTTGCGCCGCTATGGTTTCGTCGCCGGCGGGCTACTCGATCTGCTCGATCCCGGCAGAACGCCCGCCGGTGCCGCTTAGGACGCCAACGTTCATATAATCGAACTGTGAAATCTAACATCCCTCGCCGCACTTTCTTCCGCGCCGCCACTGCCGCCGCGCTAGCCGCAGGAGCCGCTTCTGCCGACGTCGAACCCGCCGGGAGCACTTACATCAATCCGCGGAAAGTCTTGCTCTGGGAAAGCACGCGAAAGGAATTTCGCGAAGCCCTCGAAGGCGGCGTTCTCAAAGCAATGATCGTGCCCACCGGCAGCACCGAACAACACAACGAACACCTCGCCATGATCAACGACACTGCCAGCGTCACGCTCGTAGCGCAGCAGGCGGCCCTGCAATTGTATCCCGAGGTAATGGTCGCAACGCCCGTATCCATCGGCATCTCCCCGCATTGGATGGATCGCAAAGGAACTCTTTCGCTGAAGAAAGAAACATTCCTCGCCGTTGTCTACGACATCTGCGAGAGCCTCAAAACACACGGTGTGAAAAACATCCTGGTGCTCAACGGTCACGGCGGAAACGTGGGTCCGCTCCGTGAAGCGGTGCCCGAGTTCGCCAAAAAACTGGAGATCAACCTCAAGACGAACTCCTACTGGGACGCCTACACGAAGGAAATCGTAAAGAAGTATATGACCAGCAACAAGGCGCCCGGACACGCCGGCGAGTTCGAAACTTCCTTCGCCATGGCCGCCTTCCCGGAACGAATTCACTGGGAAGGAGTGGACTACCAGAAGATCAAGCCGCAGCTCCACATCAAAGACCCGAAATCGGCAGCCGACGAAGAACTTTTCGCGCAGGAAGCCAAGCTCGCCACCACCGCCAAAGGCGAGGCGATGATCGACATTGCCGTCAAATGGACGGCGGAGCGAATGCGGCAACTGCTTCGCGAAGCCTGAATCGATGACGCCTCGTTTCACGGAGCGCACTCGTAGGCGTCAACGGCGCGATGAGTTGGCCGCCTCTCCCGTCAACTTCAAAAGCGCTTTCACCGAGCTGCGGCGATTTCCGTATGCGCGCTGCGCGCACCTCGCCGGTCTGCGGCGCATCGACCTTGCGATCTACACGGGGCTTGCTGTCGGGGCAGCCATCGCCGATGCCGCCATGCTGGCCTTATTGATACCGCTCGGTAGAGCCGCCGGCGGCGCGAGCCTCGAAATGTTCTGGCGCTTTCCGCTGATAAGTCGCCTATTGCCGAATCCTCCGAATCTTGTAACCGGCTTCCTCTGGGCCGCAGGATTGATGTTTGCTCTGGCAATAGTTAAGAACGCTTTTCTTTACGCGGAGAACGTCCTCGCGGGGCGCTTACGGGCCGACTGCGCTTTCCGCCTCGGCAACCGCCTTTTCGATCGCTACCTGAGCTTTGGAAAAACCTGGTTCGACCGCACGAACGTGGGCCAGATGACAACGATTCTCGACTACCGGAACGATGTCGTGGGTGTCCTGCAGGCATTTTTCCGCGTCATCTCCATCGGCCTGCTTCTGATGGGCTATCTCTGCGTAATGCTGTTGATCTCCTGGCGCCTTACTCTAATCGCACTGGTGCTGTTTCCCGTCGTCAATCTGGCCTCGCGTTCCATCTTGAGTCACACAGCCGTTGAAGCGCGGAAAGCGAAAAAAGCTACGGTCCATTTGGGAAAACACATTCACGACGTGCTCGCCATGATGCCGCTATATCAATCGGCAGGCCGGCAGGCGGAAGCGTCGCACGAATTTTCGAAATCGGGTGAATTGCTTCGCGAGAGCAGCAGCCGCGCCTGGAGGTTGCAAGGGTTAAGCAAACGTATTCAGGATCTGACCGCTCTGATGGCGTTGCTTCTGATGCTTGTGCTCAGCTTCCAGGCCGAGCGCGGCCCCACGGCGCGGCCCGTCATCCTGCTCGTCTTCTTTTTCATCGCCCGGCTTTCATTGCCGATGCTGGCGATTTTTCCCGAAATCCTTCTGGACATTTGCGAACGGATGCCGCGGTGCCAGGAACTTCTAAAAATCTTCGATGACGACGGCAAGTTCGCAATCCGCAGCGGGCCCCGCCAATTCCAGGGCCTCCAGCAGAGTATCCGGTTCGCCAATCTCACGTTCGCTTATCAGGACGGCCCTCCGGTTCTGCGCAATATCAATTTCGAGATCGGGAAGGGACACATGACGGCTCTGGTAGGCCCGACCGGAGCAGGGAAGTCGACGCTCTCCAATATTCTGATGCGCTTCTACGATATTTCCCCGGGAGCGGTTTTCCTCGACGACATTGATATTTGCGATTATTCCGTCGATTCCCTGCGAAGAAATTTCGCCGCCGTGAGCCAGGATTCAATGGTATTGAGCGGAACCCTACGGTCCAACCTGTTATTCGGCATCGACCGGGCCGTGAGTGACGCGGAAATGGAAGCGGTCCTCGAGGATGCGTGCCTGGCGGATGTACTGTCCATGCTGCCCGGCCGGTTGGATGGCATCGTCGGCGAACACGGCGCGACCCTGTCAGGCGGGCAGCGGCAGCGCGTGGCCATCGCCCGGGCTCTGCTGCGAAAGGCCTCCGTTCTTGTGCTTGACGAAGCCACCAGCGGCCTCGACGCCATTACCGAACGCCTCGTACGTCAGGCCGTTGCCAACGCCGTGCGGAACTCCACGGCCTTGGTCATCGCGCATCGCTTCGCCACCATTCAACGTGCGGATCACGTGGTGGTGCTGTCCGAAGGCCAGGTCGTCGAGCAGGGAAGCGTTCCGGATCTATTGGAACGTAAGGGTCTCTTTCACAGAATGTGGGAGCACCAGCAGTTCACTTGAGGTAGATTATGAAACTACAAAATAAAGTCGTTCTCATCACGGGAGCTAACGGGGGTCTTGGAACGTCCGTCACCAACGTGTTCCTCGAAGCCGGTGCGCTCGTAGCAGGCGTCTCCAAATCGATCAGAGCCGCCGACTTTCCGAACCCCGCTTTCACCGCGATGCCGGCCGAAATCAAAAGCAGAGAATCGGCTCAAGCCATCGTGGAATCGGTGGTCGCCAAGTTCGGCCGAATCGATGCTCTGGTCCATCTGGTCGGCGCTTTCGCCGGTGGAAAGCCGGTGCACGAGACAGACAGCGCGGTCTTCGATCAAATGTTCGATCTCAACTTCCGTTCGGCGGTCAACATGATCGCGGCAGTCTTGCCTGCCATGCACAAACAGAAGAGCGGACGGATACTAGCCATCGGGAGCCGCCTGGCGGTAGACCCGCAGCCAACCCTCAGCGCCTACGGTGCGTCGAAGGCGGCCCTGGTATCTCTCATCAGAACGGTCGCGTTAGAAAACAAATCCGCCGGCGTAACCGCCAACGTGGTTCTCCCCGAAACGATGGACACGCCCATCAATCGAAAAGTAATGCCGGATGCCGATTTCTCGAAGTGGGTACAGCCCGGTCAAGTCGCCGGCCTCCTCGTCCATCTCGCGTCCGATCAGGCATCGCAAATCAACGGCGCCGTGATCCCAATCTACGGAGCCGAACTTTAGCACCGGCAGACTTCGTCGTAATACGCTTCATATTGCGGGATAATCAGCGCCGTGGAGAAGCGCTCCTCCGCCGTCCGCCGCGCCGCCGTCGACATCTTCTGGCACCGATCGTCATCACTCAATAATTCGATAACCCGCTGAGCCTGCGCATCCGTGTCGCCCACTTCCTCCAAAAATCCATCGACGCCATGAGTGATCAACTCCGGCACTCCACCCGCGCGCGTCGCAACCGGCGGCACTCCGCACGCCATCGCTTCCAACGCCGCCAGGCCGAACGCTTCCAGTTCGCTCGGCAGCAGCAAAGCATGTGCCCGCGGAATCAGCCGCTCCACATGATCCTGCTTACCGAGAAATCTCACATGGTCCTCCAGATCGAGATCGCGCGCGAGTATTTCCGCCGGACCGCGTTCCGGACCGTCACCCGCCATCCAAAGCCGCGCCGGCACATGCTTGCGCACCTTATGCAATATCCGAATGCAATCGAGGATCCGCTTCACCGGCCGGAAATTGGAAATGTGCAGCAGCGTCTTCTCTCCCACGCAGCGATTTTCCAGCGGCTTGTAAATATCCGTGTTCACGAAATTGTGAATCACGCGGATCGAGTTATTCACCCCGAACACCTCTTCCGTTTGCTTCCGCAGATATTCACTGATCGACGTAATCCCGTCCGACTTCTCGATCGAAAACTTGGTGATCGGAAAATAAGAACGATCCACGCCGACCAAAGTAATATCGGTGCCATGAAGGGTCGTCACAAATGGGATGCGCCGCTTCGGCGCCATCATCTGTTGCGCCAGCATCGCCGAGATAGAATGCGGAATCGCGTAATGCACATGCAGCAGGTCGAGCGAGTAACGGTCCGCCACCTCGGCCATGCGCGATGCCAACGCCAGGCAGTAAGGCGGATATTGAAACAGCGGGTAGCTGGAAACTTCCACCTCGTGATAGTGGATGCGAGGAGTATCCGGATCCAGCCGGATCGGATTCGCATAAGTGATGAAGTGGACGTCGTGTCCGCGGTTAGCCAGCTCGAGTCCGAGTTCCGTTGCCACAATCCCGCTTCCCCCGTAAGTCGGATAGCAGGTGATTCCGATTCTCATTTACTCAAGTTATCAGTAAGCGTGAGTTTCAATTCGGCATAACCGATCTGCCCGTGGAGATTCTCGTCCGGACGCGCCACATCGCCGCCCCCGAACCAGACGCGAATCTTATCGCCCTCCACCAGAACGCTCGGATCGCAAACCACTTTCGAATCCCACGCCTCCTTCCCCGCGAATACCGCCTGATCGCTGACCCGCTTCCAATTCACGCCGTCCTGCGAACGCGCCAGTCCCAATCGCCGGTACTCCTTCCGATCGCGCCCCGTGTAGAGCATCCAATAAGAGCCGTTCGACCGCCAGACAGCAGGCTCCCCAAGGCCGGTCTCATCGAACGCGCCATACTCGCCGAGCTCGAGAATCGGATTCGTCAGCAATTTCCGCCAGTGAATTCCATCCGTCGATTGCGCCACGCCGAGGCGCTGCCGCCGCGCCCGGTCCTGGCCAAGGAAATACATAAAAAACGTGCCGCCGATATGAATTACATACGGATCGGCAACACCGCGCTCATCCCAACTCCCGCGCGGGCCGTTTTCAAGGACCGGGTCAGGTAACTTCGAGCCTGCACGCCACAATCCTACGCGCGGTTCCCGGCCTGCCTGATACCAGTAAAAATATTCGCTGTTATATAGCACCGCCGAGCCGTTCGCCGCGATGTAGTCGCCTTCCCAAGTTTGCGGGCCGGGCACTATATCTAATTTGTCTGATAGATTCCAAACCACGCCGTCAATCGAAGTTGCCCGCCGCGTATGCCACGCCTTGCCGTCAAACCCGGAATAGAAATTGAAATACCCTCCGGCATCCTGCCCCACCGATGGATTCAGAACGTCGGTCCAATTGCCGCGTTCCATCACCGGCCCCGGGTGGACATTCCACTCCCACCGAACCGTCCCCGCACCACCGGGAATCACAGGAAGAGTAAAGTCGGCATACCTGTTACACCCGGCCAACGCCAGAGAGACAAAAATGAGACCTGCCCGCACGTTCATGTCGGAATGCGGATCTTCAATCCTGCGCCATTGCTGGGCTTCGATTCCAGCGTCAATTCGCCGCCCAAAGTCCGGATGCGCCGCTTGATGCTTCGCGGTCCCAGGCGCAGTAGATCCAACTCATCCAAAGAGTAGTTCCCACTGAACGGAAAGCCGCTGCCGTCATCCTGAATGCCGATTTCAAGCGTGTGGCCCATCACGTCCAGGGTGATTGACACCCGTGAAGCCTTGGAGTGCTTTCGCACGTTATTCAGCGCCTCGCGGATGATCTGCAGCACTTCGGTAGCGAAGTCGGTGCCGGTAATGCCGGGCAGATCGCCGCAGATCAGTGTGCATGCAATCCCGCTGTCTCGTTCAAAAGTGGTGACAACCTCGCGAATCGATACGCCAAGTCCCGCTTCATCCACCTCCAGCGGTTGCATGTTCCGCACAAACGAACGCAGCTCTGTCACCTGCGATTTCCCAAGTTCCTGTAACTGCTCCAGTTCTTCGCGTGCCTGGTTCGTGTCCCGCTGCAGCAGCTTGCGCACGATCTCGAGCCGCATCTGGAAACTGATGAAGCTTTGCAGCGGACCATCGTGAAAATCGGCTGCGATCCGTTCCCGCTCCGATTCACGCGCCCGCTCAGCCTGCATCCGCGCCAGCACCGACCGCTTTAGCGCCCACGAAAGCCGCGCCTGGAACGATTCTCTCTGCATCGCGAAGACAGTAGCGAAGACTCCGGAAAGCAGGACGGTAGGCCACAGTAGATAGGTAGGCTGCGGACGAATGCCCAGAAAAAAAGCATCGCATATGACAACGATTGCCGCCACTACCCGCCAGTCGTAAAGCAGCGACGAGAAACAGAGAAGGTAGAAGTAGGTAACCGTGCTCAACCAGAGCCCTTCATGCGTCGGATGAAGCGCGCAGAGGAAAAAGAACACAACATCGAGCATCAGCGGGTACAACTCGTAGATCCTGTTTTCGATGTTGTCGCGGAAGAGGATGAAGACCGTATAGATCGCAAAAAGTCCGACTACCAGCGCAATCGCCGGGCTTGCCGGAACGGGCGAAACCAGGTACAGCACCACGCACGCGAACGCCAGTACAGCGCGCAGCATGCCAAGGTGCCTCCGCCAGAGGTACGGCACCATTGCGGGTTGTATCGGAACGCGGCTGCTCAGTTTCAAGTCGTTCGCCTAGCGGACATATAAGTAAAGCGCATGACTCTTTCCGGTTCCGTCATTTTCCACCAATTCTGTTTTCTGTGGGATCCATCCCCGGAATTCAAAATCGTGCGCCACGATCCTCGTCCCCTTTCGCAGTTGCCGCTCAAGAATCGGCTGGAGTTTATCGTTTGCCCCCGGAAATAAGTAAATCGTCAATAGATCCGCGTTGGAATAGTCCTGCGCAAACAGATCGCCGCAAACGATCCTGGCGGATTTCTCCAAACCCTTCCGGTGGATCTCCTTCAGGCTGAACTCGCACAGATGATTGTCCAATTCCACCCCAACGGCGTCCGCCTTGAACTTCTGCGCCGCCATAATGACGATCCGTCCGTCTCCGCTTCCCAAATCAAACATCTTTTCGCCCGATTTCAAACCGCCCAGGCGCAACATCCGTTCCACAATTGAGATAGGCGTAGGAAGAAAAGGAGCGTCCTTCTCAATATCCTGGCCGAAAAGACAGACGGCTACAGCCAAGCTAAGCGCAAGCCGCCTCATGGTTATGCAGAAAACAATTTGTACCATATCCGTTCAAACAAGACGGGTTATTGTGTAAGCCGGGCTATTGTTCAAGGTAGACGAGGACATGGTTACTCGCATGTCCATCAGCTTCGACATAAAGCTCGGAGGTGCCGATGTTGACGACGCCGGGCAACTGGACTTCGATGAGATAGAAGCCGACGTACCCCGGAGCGAGCGTCGCACGTGTAATCTTCGAGAGGTTCTTTGTTGAGGTAAACCCGAATCGGAGTGACCACCTTGGACGGATTCTCGAGCGGCGCGGGCATTCCGGTCGGCCAATCGGGGGTAACCCGGCCCAGTCCGGTCGCCAGAATCTGAAGCCGTGAGTTCGAGCGGGCCGGCGTCGCGGAATCGTACAGCAAGCCTGTATCGGCGTTGAGCAGCAGCGGACTGCCATCCCGATCCACCAACAGCGAGGGCGAGACGTTCTGCAGCGGCAGTCCTATCGTAATGCGGCCCTTGACTGACTCCATCGACAGCGAAAGAGTATTGCCGCTCGCTTCAAATGGCACTTGAATCTGCGATTGTGTGTCGGAGGCCGCAAGCACGGGAGCGGTCAAATCACCCGCGCGGGCCGACTGAATCCGGCTCCCCAGAACGCTCAGCAGCGCGCCCGGCGCCGCCGGCCGAACCGACATATCGGCCGCGCTCACCACGCTCGGATAGCGGAACCGGTGCGGCGCGATCGTAGCGAATACACCGGCGCCGTCAAACGCTGCGAATAGCTGGTTCCCTGCCGGGTCCAATGCCACATCCACCGCCGGGGCGCCATCCGGGCCTGGTTTCACCAGTATCCAGGGGCTGGCGTTCGACAACACATGAAGATCGTTGTAAGTCATGAATACACCGGCATCGGCGGCCGCATAAACTGCCCCCGAATTCCGGTCGGCGGTAATGCCCGAGACATTTCCTGCCGGAAGATTGCTGGTCAGATCGTCCCAAAACCCGCCCGCGTTCAATGTGCGTTCCACACGCGCCGCCGCATTACCGCCCAAACCAGCCAGTGCAAACTGCGGGTCTTTCGGATCCACGAAAATACTCTCTACAGGTCCATTGGCCGCGTCCGACGGTCCCTTCCAGGTCTGGCCGCGATCCACCGACCCCCAAAGCCTTCCATCAGCCGACCCGGCATAAATGGAATCACCCGCTGTCGCGACAGCCGTGATCACGGCGCCCAATTGCTGTGATAACCGGCTCTTGAGGACCGCTTCCGCTTGACTCGTAGTGTCCGTGACGGTCTGCCACCCACCTTTGTCGCCGCTCCGCCACTCGGCCTGATCGACGTCCATTCCCAGTGCGATGCGAAGCCCGCGTTTCCCGTCCGGCACCTGCAGTAGCCGTCTAACGGGAAGGTTCGGCAGTAAATCGTTCAATCCCGTCCAGGTGAGTCCGCCGTCGAGCGACCGCCAAACGCCCCGGCTTCCCGTCACCACTAAATCGTTTGGATCGCTCGGCGAAACAGCCAGCCCCGTCAAGCCGTTTCCAACGATTGAGTTGCCTTTGAATGCCGTGAGATTGTTCCAGGAAATCCCGCCATCATCGGATCGCCAGGCAAATTTCCCGATGGCGTAGAGCCGCCCGGGCTGTCCGAATGCCTGTTGCACGCGCGCCCCGGCTTCCGGCAGGTTGGCCGGCGGCGGCGACGCCGGTGTCTGCGACGACTGCTGCTGCCCGCTAAATACTTGCCAGTGTTCGAAATCGTTCGTCTGGTAATTGCGCCGGGAAGCCGTCGTGATAAACAGGCGGCTGCCGTCATTCGCAAACCACGCACGTTCCACGGGCCCGGTCGCCGGTCCGGCCAAATTCAGGTCCAGCGTCGTGCTCCCGATTCTTCGCCACTCCAGCGGTAGACCGTTAGTTTGGCCGAGCAGCACCGGCAGTCCTAGGCAGACTGCTAACCAAACTTTCCAGAATGTGGCTTTATGACACACGCAATGAGTCCATTCTACCTTGTCTTAGACGTCCGTCCGAAACGAAAATGTTGAATCAAAATAGCTTTTGTGTAAATTCCGCGAAGGTTCAGAAACTGCGTTGCATTTTTAGTGTTAGACTAAGGGACTAACGGGAGATGGTTCTGGGTCGACACTCTGTCGCGAGTTTGCTGCTGCTACTCGCAGCCCTGGCGGGAGTGTGTTCGGCTCAGCCCACCTCCCTGATTGCACCCCCGGGCGCCGCTAAGGTCATTAGTATGACCGGGCAGGTCTCGGTTTTGCAGGACAACTATCCCTGGGCTCTCCATCCGGGAGACGTCGTAAAGCTCAAACAGGAAATCACCACCGGGCCGGATGGATTTGCCAGTCTCCAAGTTTCCGACGGCAGTACTTTCGAGGTCTACCCCAACTCCCGCGTAATCTTTCGAAACAACCCGTCCGACTGGACCGATCTGATCGACGTTTTCATCGGCCGGATTAAAGTGCATATCCAGAAACTCGGCGGCCAGCCGAATCACAATCGCGTCCATTCTCCCACGGCGCTCATTTCCGTACGCGGAACCATCTTCGATGTCGTAGTAGACACCGACGAATCGACTCTGATTTCGGTCGACGAAGGTTTGGTCTCCGTCCGGCATCTCTTGCAGCCTGGACCTGAAAAGCTGGTGAGTCCGGGCGAGTACCTGCGCGTTTACCGCAACCAACCCCTGGCCGAAAAATCAGTCGACAAGTCGTTCGCAGTCCAAACCGGGCTCCGCGCCGCCAGCGAGGCGATGTGGCGGATCATCCTCGGCGGTCCAAATCTCGGCGGCGGGAAAGTACCTACGACGGGCACCGGCCCCGGATCACCGGGTGATACCGGCGGGAAGACACCACCACCACCTCCTCCTCCACCGGCGAAGTAACCCCTACGGCTGTTTACGGCTTTCCTCGATATACGCCGGAGTGTACCCTTCCCACTCCCACGGAGTCACCGTGTCGCCAAAAATGGTCTCGAGAAGACGGCGGAATGCCAACTCGCCGTTATCGCTGTTAGTAAGCAGAATCATGCACGCCTGCCCCCGCTCAAAGCAGATCATGTAGTTCTGTGCACCATCGCCATGTCCTTCCTTGAAGAAGGCCGGTCCGAAAGGCGTCTTGGTCAGCAATCCCCAACCGACGCCATAGGCCAGACCGGCAGCGGCAGCTTCGGTGCTCTCGGGCTCATTCAGCTTCAGCGGGAACTGGTGAAGGTCGTGAAGGTGGATGAAAGGAGTCAGCATTTCCTGTTGGGTGGCGGTTTTGATGATCTTGCCGGCGAAGAGCGCGGAGGCGAAGCGGCCCAGGTCCTCCGCACTGGTAGTCATCGAGCCGGCGGCCCGTGCGGGAAAGCGCTGAGTATGCGACCGGAAGCGTTCGTCCGCGTCATACCGGTCGGCAACGTTCGCCGCGAACTCCTTCCGATAGATAATGCCCGTGTGCGTCATGCCGAGCGGCGTAAAGAGCGCTTCCTGCATGAGTTGATCCAAGAGCCGCTGCTTCTGCTGCTCGATCACAAACTGCACCAGATTGATGCCTTCGCCGGAATAGAGGAACTTGGAGCCGGGCTTGAACCGTAAGTGCATCTTCTTATCCGGCTCAATATAGGCGAAGTTCGCAAGCCCTGAACTATGGGCGAGCAGCATACGCGGCGTCACCGTCGGCCAGAGCGGATCGTGAACGATCTCCGACGCCGAACTGCGATAAACCTCGTAGGTATCGAGCGGCTTCGCAAGTTGCTTTGCCACCGGAACGTCGAGATGGAACTCACCGCGTTCCACCAGTTGCATCACGTACGTGGCGAAGATGCTCTTCGTGATCGAAGCTGCCCACGTAGTCGTATCGCGTTCCATCGGAAGCTCGGGCTCGCGGCTGCGCAAGCCGAAAGCCGCACTCCAAACCATTCGGCCGCGATCCATCACCACCACTTGGGCGCCGGTCACGTGGGCCGCGGCCAAAGTTTTTCTGGCAAAGAATTCCGCTTCTGCCGTCGCAATCGTCGTACCGTCCAGACGGTGGATCGTGACTTCAGCGGCATGTTCGATTGGAGTCAGGCAGAACAAAACGGCGGCGGCACGCAGGGCCATTCTCATATACAAGATACGGCGCCTCTCCACGATTTGTTCGGAGGCGGTTTCCAAACCATGAGAAACTGATAAGGAGGGAACGTGGTACGAACTGCTGCCTTAATTTTCACATCTTGCCTCATCGCAAGCGCGCAACAACAACCCGCTGCCGCAACTTCAGGTACCGTGCTCTCCGAATGGGACGCCCGCACTGAGATTACGGCGTTAGTCAACGGAGTCCGCCGCCTGAAGCCGCTTCTCGACAAAATAACCCCCGAGGAATGGATAAAGGAAGGCGCCCCGCAGGCATGGGTACAGCAGCTTCGCTCAGCCAAATCGAGCGTCGATTACCTCGCGGTATCGGCCGAACAGCTTGCGCAGAAACCCGACAGCATGCCGGCCGCGGTCGAAACATACTTTCGTCTCGAAGCCACCGAGACCATCGTCAACTCAGTGCGCGAAGGACTGCGCAAGTATCAAAGCCCGGACCTGGCCAGAATGATCGGCGATGTGCTGGTCGACAATTCCAACAATCGCGAAAAGTTCAAGGCGTATCTCTTAGACCTTGCCAACATGCGCGCCCAGGAGTTCGACGTCATGAATCAGGAAGCCCAGCGCTGCCGCGAGGCGGTTGCACGCACGCCCGTTACACCGGCCAATCCGCCCAAGAGGAACACCAGTAAATGAGCCCCACCGAAGCACCGGCGTCCACTTTAATCTGCAGCATCTGTGGCGAGCCGTCCAGCGATCTCTGCGTCTACTGCACAAAGGACACCTGCGGAAATCATCTCTGCGCAAAGTGCCACCGCTGCAGCGATTGCTGCGATTGCGAACAGCGAGCCACATCAAACTAGCCGCTAGTGTGCTGTCGCTAGGATTTCTCGCACTGTTCACAACTCCTGCAGAAGGTGTGGTTGATCAGATGCGCACCAATCATCAGACTGCTGCCTGTCATGGTGACCGCGATCTCAGCAATGTGAGATAGCAGGCGATCACCCATGTAGGCTCCCGCAAAAATCAATGACAACCCGCTGCCCATCAGGAAAAGTACACGCGAACGGCGATGCTTTCGATACCCGTTGATAACAGCGAAGCATCCGATGCCAGCCACCATCACGGCCAGCACCCGATGAAATCCTTCCTCGGAAGGCAGGTAGTGCGCCCACACCGATGACAGAGACATCACAACAGGCGTTAGGATGCAATGAACAAAACAGAGCGTAGAGGCGATGATACCGAGACGGTCGGCACGCAGTGAGAGAGCTTGGCGCTCATTATTCATAATACGTTATTCATAGTACGATGCCGGCGGAATGGGCCTCACAAGGCGCTTCGTCGTCGGGTTCTCTGCTTCAATCATTGTTTCAAATATACTATACTCCAGTATAGTAGAAGAAGACAAATGGCACACATTACCAACGGCGGCGGCAAGAAGCTACTGGCCCGAGTACGCCGCATCCGCGGCCAGATCGAAGGAATCGAGCGCGCGATCGAGGAAGGCAACGACTGCTACGCGGTCTTACAGCAAACAGCCGCCGCGCGAGGGGCGTTGGGAGGGTTGATGGCCGAACTGATCGACGGGCATATCCGTCACCACGTGCACAGCGCTACCGAACGTGAAAAAGCAACGGAAGAATTGATGCAGATTGTGCGCAGTTACCTGCGCTAGAGAGAGGGACCCATGCCACAAGCAAAAATTTCTACCGGCAATACACACCCGAAACCGGTGAGCGTTCCTGATTATGTCCATGAAGATGATCACGAGGACGAATCTGGCCATGAACACGGCCACATCGAGCCTTTTGAACTGATCCGTATTGCGATAACGGCGATCGCGGCGGCCCTGGTCTGGTTCCGCGTATGGGAGCCGTTTCCGCACGTCAGCCTGATTGGCATCGCGGGCGTCTTGTTTGGGGGATGGCCGATCTTCCATGAAGCGTTCGAGAACCTGCGCGAACGCCGCATGACCATGGAACTGTCGATGACCATCGCGCTTCTCGCCGCGCTTGGCATAGGAGAATTCTTCACGGCGCTCATCATTACCGCGTTTGTACTGGCAGCAGAGGTGTTGGAAGGACTCACCGTAGGCCGGGGCCGCCGCGCGATCGGCGACCTGCTCGATTTGTTGCCTCACTCCGCCTGGATTGTGAAAAATGGCGCGTCGCCCGTGGAGGTTCCCGTCGGAGAGCTTCGTCCCGGAGACAGGGTTCTGATCCGCCCGGGAACAAGAATCCCAGTCGACGGCCGCGTCCTCTCTGGAAATTCAAGTGTCGAAGAAGCTGCGATCACCGGCGAATCCTTGCCTCAAGACAAGCTTCCAGGCAGTCGAATTTTCGCCGGCACGCTCAACCAGACAGGCGCTCTCGAAGTTGCTGTCGAAAATCTGGGCCGGGATACGACGTTCGGAAGGATCGTCGAGGCAGTCGAAAAGGCGGAGCAAACCCGAGCGCCCATTCAGCGGCTCGCAGACCGGCTCGCCGGGTACCTGGTGTACTTCGCGTTGGGGAGCGCAGTGCTGACGCTGTTGATCACTCACAATCTGCGTTCGACTATTTCGGTCGTCATTGTGGCGGGAGCCTGCGGAATTGCCGCCGGCACTCCCTTGGCGATCTTGGGCGCCATTGGCCGCGCAGCTCGTCAGGGGGCAATTATAAAAGGAGGCGTCTACCTGGAGCAACTGGCCAAAATAGATACCGTGTTGCTCGACAAGACAGGCACTCTCACATATGGCAAGCCGCGCGTGGCTTCGATCGAGCCGGCTCACGGCTACGAGGCTGACGAACTCTTGCGAATCGCCGCCGCAGCGGAACGCAATTCCGAACACCCGCTCGCACTCGCTGTCGTTGCGGCAGCTCAGGCGCGGCACCTGGCAATTGGAGAGCCTGCTTCCTTCAGTTATACGCCCGGGAAAGGCGTACATGCGACGGTGGATGGCCACGCCGTCGTAGTCGGCAATACGACTCTGCTGGAGGAAGCGAACGTCCCGTTGCCGGCGCTGGGTACGTCGGCTGGAGCCCGGATTCTCGTCGCGCGCGACGGCCGGTTCATCGGCTCGATTCACATAGCCGATCAAGTACGCGACGGAGCCGCTGAAGCTATCCGGGAACTTCAGGAAATGGGACTTCAGATTGAACTACTCACTGGCGACACCGAAGCGTCGGCCAACGCCGTCGCGGAGAGTATCGGAATCCGTCGGATTTCCAGCGGCCTGCTGCCAGAGCAAAAATCAGCCCGAGTGGACGATCTGATTCGTCTCGGCCGAACAGTAGCCATGATCGGAGACGGTATTAACGACGCTCCCGCCCTCTCCCATGCCCATGTGGGCGTAGCAATGGGCAGCGGAACGGAAATCGCCCATGCCAGCGCAAACGTGCTCCTGATCGGAAATGACCTGCGAAAGTTCGCCGCAACGCTCAAAACCGCACGTTGGTGCCGCGCCGTGATTTTCCAGAACTTCTACGGGACGCTGATTGTCGATGCGCTAGGCATCGCATTGGCGGCTCTAGGGTTGATTAACCCTCTGCTGGCGGCTTTTATCCACGTGTCCTCCGAGTTGACATTCATCCTGAACTCAACCCGTCTCCTACCCGGTTCTAGCGGAACACGTTAGCATTCTTTGCAGCTTGGGGCCTGGCGTGATAAAAATCAACCCCGCTCCATCCGCGCAGCCCAACGCAAAATAGCCGCGGCACGCCTTCCAAACCACCGGCGTTCAGGTTAACCTGCAGTATCTGTGGCGAGCCGTTCAGCGATCTCTGCGTCTACTGCACAAACGCTGCAGCAATTGCTGCGACTGCGAACAGCGAGCCACATCAAACTAGCCTCTGACCGATCTGTCGCCGCGCCAACTCTCGAAACCGGCACCTTTGTTGCAGGCCAAGACGCGGTTTGGCTAGGGCTGCTATTCTCCTCGTGGGAGTATGATGAGAGAGTGAATCTGACGATTGATCTGGATCGGGAAGAGGACGGTCGCTGGATCGCGGAAGCTCTTGAGCTGCCGGGCGTAATTTGTTACGGCCAGAGCCGGGACGAAGCGATCAGCAATGCTGAGCGCCTTGCCATCGAGGTCATTGCCGACCGCATCGCTCACGGTGAGCTTCCTTCTTCTGCCCTCGGCGTTTCCTTCGCGATTCCGGATGAGCAACTGGCCCGCTACTAAGGCAAAGCGGGTCCTCGCCGCATTGGAGAGGATTGGCTGGCGAGTCAAACGTCAGCATGGCTCTCATCGGCTGCTTACGCGCCCAGGCTGGCCAGACTATGAGTTTCCGTTTCACGGTCAAGACGAGATTGGACCACGGATGTTGGCGCGAGTCGCCAAGCGGACCGGACTGAAACCGGAAGATCTCTGATTATAAGTTGTCGCGACGGCCCAATCAGTCCAAGGGAAACACCCGTCGAACTGAGCTCTGGTCGAGGACGCTGCTGTCAGTCCTGTAGGATAGTTGCGACGCGGATTGTACAGGAACGCTCCAAACACCTCCGACCATCTCGGGCACATGACATCGGCGACTATCAAACTCTTCCTTCCCCGTGGCGATGCGAAGAGCTTACGTACTGCCGAAATCTCAAACTGGACCGGCAAGGCCGTCGCTGCGCCCCGTACCGAACTGGACGAGCTTCTTGCTCGCGAAGAACTCGAGAAGGCCGGAGTCTATCTCCTCATTGGCAGCGACCCTCTAACGAATGTACCCCGCGCCTACATTGGCGAGGCGGAGATCATCCGCGAGCGACTGAAGCAGCACAAGACCAAGGAGTTTTGGGTTTCAGCCATTGTATTTGTCAGCAAGGACGAGAACTTGACCAAGGCGCATGTGAGGTACCTCGAAAGCCGCCTCCTTGCCGAGGCAGCACTGGTCAATAGGTTCACCCTCGAGCAGAATCAGGCGAGCGGCTCGCGGCTCCCGGAATCAGACCGGGAGGACATGGAGGTGTTTCTAGCCCGAATTCGGCAACTCCTTCCGGTCCTCGGTTCCGATATTCTCGCACCGATCGCTCAGCCTGCCTCGAAAGCTCAGCCTGGCGGCGTGCTCTTCTGCCGGATTAAAGGAGCTGAGGCGCAAGGGCAGCGCACCGCGAACGGCTTCGTCGTATTTCGCGGTTCCTCTGCGGTCTTGGAGCAGCGTCCGTCTGCCGAGAGCTACCCGTATGTCGTTGCCCAGCGCAAACAACTGATTGCAGATGGTACGCTCATCGAGAAAGACGGGTTCTTGGTCTTCACCAAGGATGCCGAGTTCTCCAGCCCATCTTCGGCGGCGGCCGTCATACATGGCGGGAGCGCAAACGGACTTATTGTGTGGAAAACTAAGGATGGCAGATCCCTCAAACAACTAGACGAACGGGCCTGACACCGTAAGAGTGCGATATTCTCGTGACCCAGCCACGCGCTCTCAAACGGGAGGCACGTTCACGTAGGCCCGTTGGCTTTTGGAATAGCCGGGTTCTCGCTCCGTTTGGCATAGCTGTCGCGGAATCCCTTACGCCGAAAAATCAACCCCGCTCCATCCGCTCCGCCCAACGCAGAAACCGCACCAAATCCCCCCGCTGCCGCCAAACAAAACCCCAAAACGTCCCAAAAGTAATTTCGTCCGCGTGAAGGCCCCAGTAAGTCTCAATACGCCACCGCAAATAAGGGCTCCGCCACGGCCGCAAACGGTAGCCGCGGCAAGCCTTCCAAAGAAACCGGAACACTACCGCGAACTCACCTGAGCGCGGTTCGTATTAGCCTGCTTATCGGGAGTAGCGTAATAGCCGCTGCGCGTGCGGACAGTCGGCCGCCCAGCCGCATTCACCACCACCTTGACATTGCGGTAAGCGCCGTCAAAGTTCTGGTTCACCGGGTTGTACTCGATAATGTATTGATTGCGAATCTCGCGGGCAACTTCAAGTGTCGCCCTCTCCACGTCCGACAGGTCCTTCGGAAACGTCGCCGAGCCGCCCGACGCATCGGCCAGCGCGCGGAGAGCATTCTTGCACCGGTTGGCATCGCGTTTCGACTCTTCGTTCAGCAGCCCGATGGAATAGATCAAAATATTGCTCTCGCCCTGATGTGCCTTCTGCACCAGCCGCTCCAAAGTCATCGCTGGAGAACTGGCATTATCGTCGCCATCCGTCACCACCACGATCACCTTCTTGTCGTGCTTCGCCTTGGCTTTCATGTAGTCGACGGTTGCGCTGATGGCATCCCGCATCGCCGTCCCGCCTTTGGAGTCGATGCGCGCAGCCCCTTCTTCAAGCCTCTTGATATCGTTGGTGAACAACACGTCCTGGTAGGCGTCGTCGTTGAAATTGACGATCGTCACTTCATCCTGCGGATTCGAAGCCTTCACCATCGCCAGCGATGCGGCCTCTACCTTCTTGCGTTTGCCCCGCATGCTACCGCTGTTATCGATTACCAGTCCAAGGGAAACCGGCACGTCTTCGCGTGTCACCTTCTTAATCGGCTGCTCCACTTTGCCTTCAAACACATGAAATGCGTTCGGCTTGAGGCTGGTCACCAACTGCCCGTCTTTTCCCACAACGCTGGCATGCAGCACAACCAACCTCGTGTCGGAACGGAAGGTAGCGCCGCTTTCTTCCTGGCCTCGCGTCGGCAAGCACACTACGGCTAGGAGGACTGCCGCACACCAGGGTAGCCAGGGTAGCCGCTTACTGAACCGGTGCATAATATCCAAGTCTATACGTGGCCTTAAGCGGAGGTAATCCATGCGGCTGTTTCAATGTTACTTTCACCCGGCGGTACTTGCCATCTTTCTCGGCGTTCGATGGCGTGTAGCCCAAAAGATATTGATTCCGCAGTTCGATACCGATCTTGGCGGCCACGTCCGGTAATTCGTTGATGTTGTCCACCGCAAACTGATGACCACCAGTCTGCTCGGAAAGCTCCGTCAACAAGCCGGGTCCCGACGATTCTTCCGGCGTCCGTCCGCGTCCTGCACCCGACTCGTAAATTCCGATCGCATAAACTTGGACGTCTGCCTCGCGAACCAGTTTCTTGATTTCATTCTCCGTGTACCGGCTGTTGTTGTCGCCGCCATCCGAGATGATCAAAATGGCCTTCCGCGGATTGTGCGCTTTTTTCATCTGCTTCATGGCCATATAAAGACCGTCCAGCAAAGCAGTTCTGCCCTTAGCCTGCGTAAAGGTCAAACGGTTCTGAATGTCTTCTGTATTGGTCGTGAAGTCGACGATCATCTCCGGGCGGTCGTTGAACTGGATAAGAAAAAACTCATCTTCCGGATTGGCTGTCTTGAAAAACTGCGTCGCCGCCTGCCGCGACTTCTGTAACTTGGCTCCCATGCTCCCGCTGCAATCGAATACCAGGCCAACCGATAGAGGCGCATCCTCGCTGGAGAATTGGGTAATCTTCTGCTCGATCTTGTCTTCAAGCAACTTGAAATGTTCTTTCTCCAGTCCCGTGACGAACCGGTTCAACGGATCGGTCACGGTCACATTAATCAGGACAAGAGTGGATTCGGTCCTGATCGTTGGAGCGTTGCTCTTACTCTGAGCGGCCTCAGCGGCGGGAGGTTTGACGCGCGGTTCAATGTTGACCCGCTCGTCGCTAAACGAGGACGCCGGAGGAGGTGTCCTGGTGCTCTGAGCGAAGATAAGCAGGCCGCAAATGGGCAGGATTGCGGCAGCGAAGATAACGAACTTCGAAAGGCGTCTCACAATCTCTCTGCGCGCCGTCTCTATAAGCGATTTCAGTATATCATGCGTCATTTTCTGTGCTATGATCGAGCGTGCCGACACGGATCTTGGGCGTTGTTCCAGCCCGATTCGCCTCCTCCAGATTCCCAGGAAAAGCCCTCACCCGTATCGCCGGAAAAAGCATGCTGCAGCATGTCTTTGAACGGGCCTCCCAGGCACGATATATTACACGGCTTGTGATCGCCACGGACGACCAGCGGATCGCAGACGAGGCGCGAAAGTTTGGCGCTCCAGTGAGCATGACCCGCGCCGATCATCCCTCCGGAACCGACCGCGTAGCCGAAGTAGCGTCCACCTACGATGCCGAGCTCGTAGTGAACATCCAGGGGGATGAACCTCTCATCGACCCCGCTGCCATCGACGCCGCGATTCTGTCCTTGCTTCATAATCCGGACTGTCCCATGGGCACCCTCAAGAAAAGGATCGAGGACCCCGCCGAGATCACCAATCCAAACGTCGTCAAAGTAGTAACCGATGTCAAGGGGTATGCCATCTACTTCTCCCGCTCGCCCATTCCGTTCGTGCGCAGTGCGGAAGAGTTTCCCATCTTTAAACACATCGGACTATATGTCTATCAACGTGAGTTCGTGCTAAATTATTCCAGCCTCCCCATCGGGCCGCTCGAAAGGGCCGAGCGCCTCGAGCAACTCCGCGCCCTTGAAAACGGCTACCAAATTCAGGTGGCCGAAACAGAATACGAATCTCTCGGGGTAGATACTCCCGAGGACCTGGAGCGGGTTTCCAAACTTTTCGAAGTGTCCCTATTGCAAAATGGCTAAGTTCATCTTCGTCACCGGTGGTGTTGTCTCTTCCTTGGGCAAGGGCATCGCCGCCGCTTCTATCGGCTGTCTGCTCGAAAGCCGTGGCTTACGCGTTACGCTGCAAAAGTTCGATCCCTACTTGAACGTCGACCCCGGCACCATGAGCCCCTTCCAACACGGCGAAGTCTTCGTCACCGACGACGGCGCCGAGACCGACCTCGACCTCGGCCACTACGAGCGTTTCACCCACGCGCCGCTCAGCCAAAGCAACAACGTCACCTCCGGCCGGATCTACGAGACCATCATCGCCCGCGAACGCCGCGGCGACTACCTCGGCAAGACCGTCCAGGTGATCCCGCACGTCACCAACGAAATCAAGTCGCACATGCGCAAAGTTTCGGAAGACGTGGACGTCGCCATCGTAGAGATCGGCGGCACCGTCGGCGACATCGAATCTCTGCCCTTCATCGAAGCCATCCGGCAGATGCGCCACGAAGTCGGACGCGAGAACGCCATGTTCGTCCACGTGACGCTGGTGCCCTGGATCGCCGCCGCCCAGGAGATGAAGACCAAGCCCACTCAACACAGCGTGAAAGAATTGCGCGCACTTGGCATTCAGCCCGATATTCTTTTGTGCCGTTCCGAGCGCCCGTTGTCGCAAGACGTGAAGGAGAAAATCGGTCTCTTCTGCGACGTCGATAACGATGGCGTCATTACTGCCCGCGACGTGGAGTCGGTTTACGAAGTGCCGCTCGTGTTCGCCGAGCAAAAGGTCGACGAGACTATTCTCAAACTACTCCGGCTCCAGGCCGACGAGCGGAATCTCTCCCAATGGGTGTCCATGCTCGATCGCCTGAAGAATCCCGAGCGTCAAGTCGACATCGGCCTCGTAGGCAAGTACGTGGAATACGAAGACTCATACAAAAGTCTCAAGGAAGCATTGCTGCACGGCGGACTGGCCCACGGAGCGAAAGTCAATATTCATTGGATCGAAGCCGAGCACCTCACCTGGCCGGAGTGTGCGCGTCAGCTTTCACGCTACGACGGCATTCTCGTTCCCGGCGGCTTCGGCAAACGAGGCATCGAGGGGATGCTGCACGCTATCCGTTTCGCGCGGGAAAACAAAGTGCCGTATTTCGGAATCTGTCTAGGCATGCAGACCATGGTCATCGAGTTCGCGCGCAATGTCTGCGGACTCGTCGGCGCCAACTCCACCGAGTTCGACCAGGTAACCGAGCACAGAGTCATTTACAAATTGCGCGAACTCAAAGGAGTCGATGAACTCGGCGGCACCATGCGTCTTGGCGCGTACCCATGCAAACTCGCCGAAGGCAGTTTCGCGCGCGAGGCTTACGGCGTCCCGGAGATCAGCGAGCGTCACCGCCATCGTTACGAATTCAACCGCGAATTCGAGCCGATCCTCACGTCGCACGGCCTGCGCCTCACCGGTGAAACGCCGGACAGAGTCTATGTCGAGATCTGCGAGTTACCCGGCCACCCCTGGTATCTTGGCTGCCAGTTCCACCCGGAATTCAAATCGAAACCCATGGAGCCGCATCCATTGTTCCAGGCCTTCATCGGTGCCGCGCTGCACTTTAAGAAGGGCCAACTGAATCTCGAGACCGCAACGCTGTACACGCATGCCTGAGGCTTTCACGCTCATCGCCGGCCCCTGCGTCATCGAAAGCGAGGAACACGTCCACTTTCTGGCCCGCGAGATTCGCCGCATCGCCGGCGACTTCATTTTCAAAGCTTCGTTCGATAAGGCGAACCGCAGCAGCGTCTCTTCCTATCGCGGACCGGGCCTCACTGAAGGCCTCCGCATCTTAGCGGGTCTTCGCCAGGAGGGCTACCGCGTGCTCACCGACATTCACGACGCCTCGCAGGCCGAGCCCGCCGCCGAAGCCGTGGATGTGCTGCAAATTCCCGCGTTCCTCTGCCGCCAGACCGACCTGCTCATCGCCGCAGGCCGCACCGGCAAAATCATCAACATCAAAAAGGGCCAGTTCGTCTCACCACAAGACATCGGAAACGCCGCCGAAAAAGTCGCCTCCACCGGCAACAACCAAATCTGGCTCACCGAACGCGGCTCTTCATTCGGCTACAACAACCTGGTCGTCGACATGCGCGGCCTGGTGATCATGAAGAAATTCGGCTACCCGGTAATCTTCGACGCCACTCACAGTGTGCAACTCCCGGGAGCATCCGGAAACGCGTCTGGTGGACAACCGGAATTCATCGAGCCGCTATCGCGAGCCGCGGTAGCGGTTGGAGTAGATGGGTTGTTCGTAGAAGTTCACGACAATCCAGCGAAAGCCCTCTCCGACGGAGCAAACGCGCTACGGCTCGACTTGTTGGGTCCGTTACTCGAAAAATTACGAAGGATACGGGAAGCCGCGTCGTAATCAGATCGCGCTGAATGGCAGATTCCATTTTGGACCGCTCAGTTTCACCAGCAGCCATTTCAATCAGCGATTCCAGCCGATCGACATCATGGATGTTGTCTAACTCGGGGGCCGTCTCGAGACCCGGAAATCGAACCTTGAGAACCCGGCGAAGCGCTCGGCGGGCTCCGATGATTTGATTGTCCGCCGCGATCATCGGTTCAACGGCCTCGCGCATAATCTCGAAGAAGCTGGACTCTCTAATCAATTCCGGTGTCAGAATATTCAGCATTGCCGCCTCCAGCAACTTCCTCAGTTGACCTTTATCATACCGTAGGCCCCCGAGCGTCAAGAACTCGAGTCGCCGCGTCTCATCCTGGCTCTTGGCGATCCCTTCAGCCGCCTGCCATAGCTGTTCCGGTGACACCTTCAACAACGGAACCAAGGGTAGGATTCGCGATTTATCCAGCGGCCAGCACCGCGCCACCATCGATCTCCCACAACCGCACAACACGATAATCCAGCCAGATTCTCAAACCACCCGCGTCCAACCGATGCGAATCCGCCACATCCGCCGGCGAGTTCCGCTCGGCCAAAAGCACCAGCACACACTCCACCGGCAATCGATACTTCAAATGCAGCAGCATCGAATACCGCATCAACCGGTCCGGCAAGTCCAACTTGTAGTGAGTCTGGAACTCCAGATGAACCAGCCGTTCCTTGTCTCCGCTCCGCAGGCGGTAAAGATGATCCACTTCCAGCGACGGCGCCAGAACCTCCCGAGGAAGGCTAGCCCGGATATCTCACACACTTTTTGTGGTGAACGTGAAACGCAGACAAGGCTCGGTTTTCCAAAGGGCTATGAGCAGCCCTCGGTTCTGGAATGGGATTAGTGAGCTGAGCCGGCTTCGGAAGGGGCATAAGACGCACGGAAAGATCTTTTCGCTCGTGCCGAAGTCGATTGCAAGCACGGCTCCGCACCACCTCTGGTGTGGGTTTCTGCTTCAAGCATTACTTCAGGTGGAGCTGTTCGGTTTTAGCAGCGCAGGTTCGTCCATACCTGCTGATAGAGATCCTGCCAGGGATAACTGGAAGCCATCGATACCCAAACCTTACGCACCGTCACCCGAATCTGCGCGCCGATCTTCAGCAGCTTGGTGCGAATGGTGGAAACCTGCGCTTCTGCCAGTTCCGTCGCTTTCAGCCCCAGGCGCCGCAACCCGCTCACCAAAACGTAGGCCATGGTGGACAAGTACAGCCGCATCTGGTTGGCCCGCATCGTCTCGGTACTCACGCGGCCGGCGAACAAACTGAACTGCTCTTTGATGCGGTTCTCCATCTCGCCGCGTGCGCAATAGAGTTGCTCGTACAAAACCTGGGCCGTCCATTCCTCGCTCGTCAAAGAGGTCACTACGAAGCGGGGATTCTCTTTCCCATCGATATGTTCCGCTTTGGCCACTACGCGACGCTCGCAGTCCCAGCCGCCCTTGTTCGCCTTCTTCTTGGTCTTGTAGTGGAACTCGCTGAAGACCCGTGCTGGTTTGCCGGTCTGGTTCCACTGCTGGGTGGCTTCCTGCATCTGAGCCCCGATGATCTTTCGCAGCCTCTGATTGCGCGCCAGTCCGAACACAAACTTCACACCATTGTTTTCGCACCAACTCATCAATTCGTTACGGCAGAAGCCGGAGTCCCCGCGCAGGATGATGTTCACTTCCGGCCAGGCCGCCCGAATCTGCTCTACGATTCTTCGTATTTCCTGCAGGCTGCCGAATGCGGCGTCGTGATTGGCTTCTCGCAATCGCGCGCACAGAACATGTTCTCCGCAAAAGATGTAGAGCGGCAGATAACAATAGTTGTCGTAGTAGCCGTGGAAGAACCGTCCTTCCTGTTTACCGTGCAATGGTAGGTCAGTGGTGTCCACGTCCAGAATGATCTCGGCCGGAGCGTCCTGGTGCGACTCCAGGAACACCTTCACCAGTAGCTCATCCAACCAATCTTTCCAAAAAATGATCTTCTTATACCGGTCCTTGGTGCTGGTGCTCAATTCCATCCGGTTCAACGTGCTCTTGCCCGCCAGCGGTTTCTCCAAATCATCCCGGCCGGCCAGGATGCCGAAGACCGGATCGAACCGCAGTTGCTCGTGATCGTTGATGTCTTCATAGCCTAGCGCCAGACCGTAGACCCTTTGGGAAAGCATCTCCAGAACGGAGTGCTCCACCAGCTTCTGATTCCTGCCGTCGAGAAAACACTCCGCCAGCCGCGGCAGCAGATTCAGCCGCTGGTCTGTCTGGCGCAACAGAAACGCTCCCCCATCGGAACTGATCGTGCCTCCGTCAAAGCGGGCCACAATCTCCCGCGACCCGCTCGCTTCAAATCCGAAGCTGGATTGGTTACACTCTGTCATAGCGAAGGCCGTCCTCTCTTTGGCTCTAACTGTTGTGTGGAAACTCAGTTATGCCATGAAGGACGGCTTTTTGCTATAGGGTCTGTGAGAAATCCGGGCTAGCGATTTCGACGTCCGCCGCCGAAATCGGCAAAATACCAAAGATAGAGCAACCCCCGCGGGTCGTCATCGGCGAGATTCTTCAGCAACCGATCATAAGGCTTGGCCAAACACACTAGTGGTTTTCCAACACCATTGTTCTCCGCAAAAAATATCCTATCCACAGCTCTAAACGCACCCACCTCAAAATGCGTCAGCGTACTAGTATGCATATCGATCAAAATCGGACCCGCAGCGGCTTCTCCCTGATCGGGCTGCTCATCGTTGTCGCCATCATCCTGATTCTGGCCGTGATCGCCGTTCCAAAAGGGCATCACAACCCGAACCCGGAAACCATTGCTATCCGTCAGGTTGGCATCATCCATACCGCGGAAACGCAATACTATTCTCAATTCGGCAAGTTCGCTGTCACCTTGGCCGAACTCGGACCGCCTTCCAGCGGACCGGCGGGCCCCAACGGGTCCGATCTCATCACTGCCGAATTAGCCCGGGGCAAGAAGAGCGGTTTCATCTTCACGGTGCAAGGCACTCCTTTCGGTTACTCTGTCACGGCCGTCCCGGAAGTCTTTGGAAGCTCTGGACGCCGTTGCTTTTACTCCGACCAGACCAACGTGATACGCGAAAACTGGGGCCCGGAGCCCGCCACCGCCGCCAGCAGGCAAATTAGATAGATCGAGCGCCGTTCTCCGCAAAATCTTAAGGCGCAACTAAACGCATCCACCCCAAAATGCGTCATCATACTAGTATGCGTATGGATCAAAACCGGACCCGCAGGGGCTTCTCCCTGATCGAGTTGCTCATCGTCGTAGCCATCATCCTGATTCTGGCCGCGATCGCCGTGCCAAAACTGAATCAGAACCGCATGTTGGCACAGGAAACCGCTGCCATCCGGCAAATCGGCACCGTCAATACCGCGGAAACGCAATACTACTCTCAATTCGGCAAGTTCGCCGTCACCCTGGCGGAACTCGGACCCCCCTCCAGCGGACAAGCCGGTCCGAACGGCGCCGACCTCATCCCCGGCGACCTGGCCTTGGGCAAGAAGAGCGGGTTCATCTTCACAGTGGCCGGTACCCCCCTCGGCTACTCCGTCACAGCCGTCCCGGAAGTCTTTGGAAGCTCCGGACGCCGCTCGTTTTACTCCGATCAGAGCAACGTAATACACGAAAACTGGGGCGCAGAGCCCGCCACGGCCACCAGCAAAGAAATAAGGTAATCAATCCTCCATATTCCTACCCAGCCCGCAAAGGGCCGGTCGCGGCCCTCAATGTTCGCAAGCAACGCCTGTGCGAGTCCGCGACCCAGGCTCCGTTTTGCGGGCGTTTCTGAGGACCACCGAGACTTTTGTATCCATTCGGTTGTTATACTCTTGAAAGTTAGTTCGGGTACAGGAAATCCAGTAGGTGTAGGGTGTCGAATCCATGACGTTAGCGTCCCGTTCGCTGATTGCTCTTTCCTTGGCCGGTTCCGTCGCGATAAACGCTTTACAGGCAGCAGATTGCACCTTTACCGCGGGTCCTGACCAGTTTCTCTCCGCTCAAACACGAATTCAGACCGGCGTTGTCGACGCAGTCCGTAAGCTCTCTGCAGCGCGCTACACCGGTAAAGTCGCACTCCGCCCCGCCGCCTCCGTCCCACGGCGCAACTTCGTCGACGAAGAGATCTTTGGGACCATGCAGGCGCAGAACGTCGCCTCGGCGCAGCCCTCCACCGATGAAGAGTTCCTCCGCCGGATCTATCTCGATCTCACCGGCCGGATTCCCACCTCCCAGCAGGTAAAGGACTTCGCCGCCAACACCGATCCCGGCAAACGAGATGCCATCATCGAACAACTCCTGGCGTCTCCTGAATTCGTGGACAAATGGACACTCTGGCTCGGAGACCTCCTCCAGAACACGCCCAATGCGCTGTCGACAGCGAATCTTGCAAAGCAGATCGACGGCCGAAACGTCTTTTACAACTACATCAAGTCCGCTATCGCGACCGGGAAATCGCTGCGGGACGTCGCCTGGGAAGCCATCGCGTCCTCGGGTAACACCTTCGCCCAGGACACCGCTGCCACAAATTTCATGCTCAATGGCAATGCCGCCAACGGGCCCATTCAAGACACATACGATCTGACCATGGTGAAGGCCGCCAGCTCCTTCCTGGGCATGGCCCACTACGATTGCCTATCGTGCCACTCGGGCCGCGGTCATCTGGATGCCCTCAGCTCTTGGGGCACCCACACCACCCGCCTCGACGCATGGAAGATGTCGGCGTTCTTTTCGCGGCTCAATGTATATCATTTCGGGAACAGCGCCACGCAGTACACCGATCCGCTCTACAACAGCAATCTGATCGGCGACCTCACGGCAGGCCAATATAACTTGAACATTACTTACGGTAACCGTCCGGCGCGCTGCTACAACGCTCTTCCCGTCGATGCAACTTCCGGGAAATGTCCCTCGCCGCCGGCCAACTCTGGAAACCAGGTCACACCCGTGTACCGCGATGGCCGGACCCCCTCCGATAGCAACTGGCGCGCCGCCTTTGCGAATTTCGTAACATCGGATCCGCTGTTCGCCGTCAACTTCGCGAATCGAATCTGGAAACAGATGTTCAATCTCGGACTCGTAGATCCGGTCGATAGCCTCGATCCCGATCGCCTCGATCCAGCCAACCCGCCCGCCGCCCCCTGGACACTTCAGGCCACGCACCCGGTCCTGCTACAGAAACTCGCCAAGGCATTTCTCGACAGCAACGCCGACCTGCGCTCCACTCTCCGAATTCTCGTCCAGTCGAATGCATACCAGTTAAGCTCTCGCTACGATGGCGACTGGAGCCTGGCTCAGGTCCCGCTGTTCGCCCGCCATTATCCTCGCCGATTAGATGGAGAAGAAGTTCATGACGCCATCGCACAAGCCACAGGAGTCATGGGCAAGTACACCGTCCAAGCCACCATTTACCGGCCGTCGCCAACGGATGGGATCGTGTATTTCCCGGACCCGGTCGTCTGGGCAATGCAACTGCCAGACACGCAGGAACCCCGCAGCAACGGCAGTGTGGCGAGCTTCATGGCCTTCTTTCTACGCGGGAATCGGGACACGCAAGTGCGTAGTCAAGCCGGCTCCATTCAACAGGAACTCGCTCTGATGAACGACAATTTCGTCAACAGCCGCACGAAGGCGAGCGCTTCCCCCGTCATCGCCAATATCGCGAAATTGAAGGACAACGAGTCCGTCCTCACCGAAGTGTTCCTCACGTTCCTTTCCAGGCATCCTTCCGAACGCGAACACACGGTAGGAATAAACTTCCTGAACCAACAGGCCAGTGTCACCGGACCCACTACAGCCGTGGAAGATCTTGTCTGGGCGGCCATTAACAAAGTCGATTTCATCTTCAGTTATTGAGAGGCAGCCATGAGAGACCGATTCGGTAACGACTGGAGCCGCACCACCGGCACGTACTTCTGGAAGGGTCCCCACATTGCGCGCCGTGTCTTCTTCCGTCATCTCGCCAGCGCCGTAGGAGGCTATTTTCTTCTCCCGTCGCGGCCCATGGAGACCATCGCCAAGGCCTCGCCCAACACCATCAGCGCCGCCAAAAACGTCATCTTCATCATGATGCAGGGCGGCCCCAGCCACACCGACACGTTCGATTTGAAACAAGGCTCCTGGACGCCCTCGTTTATAGCGCCGGCGACGTTCGGAGGCATCAGCTTTCCGCAGGGGTTGATGCCCAACATCGCCAATCATCTCGATTCCGTCGCCTTCGTGCGTTCGGGCAGCGCCTGGGCCGCCGTCCACGGTCTCGGACAGACCTGGGTGCAAATCGGCCGCAATCCAACCAACAGCCTGGCCCGGATTGCGCCGCACATCGGCTCCGTCGTCGCGCTCGAACTATCGCCCTCGAATACCAATCAGTCTCTCCCGGCGTTCGTCTCGTTGAACACCGCCACAGGTCCCGATCAAGGGTACTTCGCGCCGCAGTACGGGCCGTTCTACATCAATCCAAACGGTGGCGGACTACCCAACGCCGCCCACCCCAACGGCAACGTCGTATTCGACCGCCGCTACGGCATCCTGCAAAGCATCGATGCCGAAACAAAGGAGTCCGGAGCCCTGGGGTCCGCAGTCTTGCAAGAGGCGCAGTTCAGCACCGGCGCGCGCCTGATGATGTACAACGGAGCCATCGACAAGGTATTCAACTTCGATCAGACGACCCGCAATTCCTACGGCAACACCAGCTTTGGTAACGCGTGCATCACCGCCCGCAACCTGTTCCGCGCCAACCTGGGCACCCGCTTCGTCCAAATCACCATCGGAAGCTGGGATCATCACGTGAACATCTACGCGCCCAACGGGCCGCTACAGAACCTCGCCAAGCAATACGACGCAGGTCTAGGCCAATTGCTGGCCGACTTGAAGAGCGACGGCACCCTCGATCAAACGCTAATCGTCTCCATGGGCGAATTCGGAAGAACCGTCGGACCGCCCACCGCCTCGGCGGGCCGCGATCACTTCCTGATCGAGTCCATCATGATGGCCGGCGCCGGAATCAAAGGCCCACGGACAATCGGCGCCACCGACGCAACCGGCGCGAAAATCATCGACCCAGGCTGGTCCCGCAATCGCGAAGTCCGCCCGGAAGACATCGAAGCGACCATCTACTCGGCCCTCGGAATTGACTGGACCAAGCAAATCGCCAGCCCGCTAGGCCGAAGCTTCGAATACGTGCCCTCATCGGCAGAAGATCTCTACGGACCAGTCAACGAAATCTGGTCCTGATCCGGCGCTCACTAGACGTAGAGCCGCGCGCGTCAGCAAGCGCATTCAGGCCCCAATCTCCACGAACATTTCGTCAACTCACCAATCCGTAGGCCGGTAATCCTTCAAAAACTGTCCCCAAACATGCGTCCCGGTGCGCATCCCGCTGATGATCGGATCAAGAATACGTGCCGCGCCGTCCACCACGTCCAGCGGCGGATGAAAACGCTGCTCCACCGTCTTCCGGGCCGCGATCTCAACCGGATCCTCATCGGTAACCCAACCCGTATCGACGCTGTTCATATGAATGCCGTCGCCGTAATAATCCGTCGCCGAAGTCCGGGTCATCATATTCAGCGCAGCCTTGGCCATGTTTGTATGCGGATGCCGCGTAGTCTTCCAGTTCCGGTAAAATTGTCCCTCCACCGCGGACACATTCACAATATGCTTATCCCGCTCCGGACTACGCATCATCAGAGGCTTCAACCGCGCGTTGATGATAAACGGAGCGATGGCATTGATCAGATGCACCTCCAGCAATTCCACGGAAGGCACCTCCGCCAGCAGCAACCGCCACGAATTCCGTCCCCGCAAATCAACCTGCTGAAGATCCTGATCCAGCCGCCCCTCGGGAAACAAATGCTCTTGCCGCAGCAACTCCTCAGCCAGCAAAGGCACCTGCGACAATTCCGCGGCGTGGATCAATCCCGGCGCAACCTGCAGCGCCGCCCGTTCGCCCTCCATCATGTGCCGGTAAAACTCCGGAGGCCTCCGAACCGTCTGACAAGCGTTGTTAATGATGAAATCCAAACGCGGACGAGTCGCCACCAACTCCCGGCAAAACGCCTCCACACTCGGAGTGTGCCGCAAATCGAGCCCAAAGATCTCCAGCCGATGTCCCCACTCGCCGAAATCCGGCTCCTTCGCATACCGCCCGGCCGAATCGCGCGGAAACCGCGTAGTCACGATCACTTCCGCACCGGCGCGCAGCAGTTTAAGACCAGCCTGATAACCGATCTTCACCCGTCCGCCCGTCAACAGCGCCACGCGCCCACGCAGATCCGCCAATTCAGTTCGCTTGACAAGATTGAACTCCGCGCAAGGAGGGCACATCTGGTCGTAGAAATGATGAATGACCGTATATTTCTGCTTGCAAACATAGCAATGCTGCGGTTCGATCGGCTCGTCCGCGTCAACGCCGCACGGTTCAAACCCCGGGGGCGGAAACACATTCGGAGTAGTAAACACAGGTTGCCGCCGCAGCGTCTGAATCCCCGTCTCCTCACGCAACGCACTCACACGCCGGGCCTGCGCCGCATTCCGCTCCCGTTCCACGGCCTTAACCATCCGGCGTCGAGCGACGGGGTCCGGATTATAGACCTCAGCCAGAGCCAGGTGCAGACGCTGCCGTTCGTCCGCCGGAAGCAGGTCCAACAATCCTCGGTCCACGGCAATCCGTTCCAACAATTCAGTTGCCGCGCGCAGCCGTTCCAGCACGCGGTCGTCATTCTCCCAGGCCACAACTCTACCGTACCAATCAGCCGCGGACATAATAGGAGTCATGGAAAATCACAAGGCCGTCGCGGCCATATCACCCAACCCCCATACCTCCACTGCGTCTCCTCAAGATGTGCAACGCCCTAAACCCACACCACGCCTCGATCTCCATGCCACGCTAAACATCGACACCGAGCCGCCATGCGTAAGCATGCGCGCTCTCCGGTCCGCAAACCCGTAACGCCCAAGCTGATTGATAATAACAACACACCGCATCAATGAAAGCCGGAAACAAAAGCATTCGTCTATCAGCCACCGACCTAAGCAATCACCTCGCCTGCCGTCACCTCACCACACTCGACCTCGCGGTAGCAACCAGCCAGCGTTCCGCCCCCACCTGGAATTCCCCCGACGCCTGGGTCCTTCAACAACGCGGGATGGAACACGAAACCGCATACCTAAGCCATCTAGAAGCCCAAGGCATCTCCATCTTCAACACCCGCGAAATCGGCAACGAAAACGAAGCGCGAGCAGAAACCATAGCCGCGATGAAACAAGGCGTCGAAGCAATCGCACAGGCAACCCTAGCAGACGGGCGCTGGTTCGGACGCGCCGACGTTCTCCGAAGAGTGGCCCGCCCAAGCAAACTCGGCCCGTGGTCATACGAAGTCTACGACTGCAAGCTAGCCCGGGAAACGAAAGCCGCCACCATCCTCCAACTGTCGCAATATTCCGAGCTAATAGAAGCGATTCAAGGGACGCTGCCGGAGTCGATGTACGTGGTCCCCCCGGGCGAAACGTTTCAGCCCGAGCAATACCGAGTGCTCGATTATGCAGCCTACTACCGCTACGTGAAGGCACGCCTGGAGACCGCGGTAGGCGAACGCAGCTCACTCACCTACCCGGAACCAGTACCGCACTGCGAGGTATGCCGCTGGAGGCCCGACTGCGAAACCGAGCGCCGCAACGACGACCACCTCTCGCTAGTAGCCGGCATCAGCAGCCTGCAGCGCAAGCAATTGCGGACCTGGGACACCACCACCGTCGCAAATCTAGCCCGTTTTCCTCTGCCCATCCCGCAACGCCCCGAACACGGATCGAAGGAAAGTTACGTTCGCGTCCGGGAACAAGCCCGCATACAAGTCGAGGGACGCGAGCGAAAGCGGCCCGTGCACGAAATCCTCGCGATCACCGAACAACACGGGCTCGCTCTCTTACCGGAACCCTCACCAGGAGACGTGTTCTTCGATCTCGAGGGAGATCCCTTCGTAGGTCTGAGTGGCCGGGAGTATCTCTTCGGTTTTGCACACGCGAATGAGACTGGCCAGCCCGAATACCACAGCCGATGGGCACTCACCGCATCCGCCGAGAAGGCGGCGTTCCAGTGGTTCGTAGACACGGTTATGGACCGATGGGCGCGTCATCCGGCGATGCACATTTACCACTTCGCGCCCTACGAACCGTCTGCCTTGAAGAGACTCATGGGCGGGCATGGAGTCTGCGAGGACGAGATCGACCGCATGTTGCGGGCAGGTCTATTCATCGATCTCCATACGGTTTTGAAGCGATCCGTAAGGGCAAGCGTAGAGCAATACTCGCTAAAAGCGCTGGAAGTATTTCACGGCTTCAAACGCACAATTCCATTGGAGAAGGCCGGAAGCGCAATGCGTCAGATGCAGCATGCGCTCGAGCTGGGGCGCGCCGCGGAAGTCGGTTACTCCGTGAAACAAGAGATTGTGCTTTACAACGCGGACGATTGCTTTTCCACACTGTCCCTGCGCGATTGGCTGGAACAAGAGCGAAGGCAACAGCAGCAGGCCGGTCATCCTCTCAATCGCCCCGCCATGTCGGACGGAGCTCCGTCTCAAGCACTGAGCGAGCGTCAGCAGCAAACGGCCGCCCTGGCAGAAGCGTTGCAAAGAAATGTTCCACCAGACCCGGTAGACCGAACCGAAGAAGAGGCCGCCCGCTGGCTGCTGGCCAACCTCTTGGACT
This sequence comes from Bryobacteraceae bacterium, assembly GCA_963770345.1. Taxonomy (GTDB): domain Bacteria; phylum Acidobacteriota; class Terriglobia; order Bryobacterales; family Bryobacteraceae; genus CAVYPH01. Next base: position 1,083,870 of record CAVYPH010000007.1, read on the forward strand.
GGCACCGCCGCGAGTCGAAGTCGGAGTCCTGGGAATATTTCCGGCTGAAGGATTTGACGGACGAAGACCTTCTCAACGAGCGATCAGCCCTATCTGGTTTAGAGTTCGTGAGAACGGTTGAAGTCCGAAACAAGATCCCAACCGATCGTTACCGCTTCGAGAAACAGGAAACCAGTATTCGCGGAGGCGAGACTGTCTGCCAACGGGGCGAGAAGATCGGCGAGGTAATCGCAATCGAAATTACAACACGTACCGTCGACATCAGGAAGATGAAGAAAACCGCCGGCATCCACCCAACGTCGGTGTTCGTAGACGGGAGAGGCCCAAAAGATCACGTCTTGGCGGATGCTCTTTACCGGCTCGGCACTTGGATTAACGAGAACGGCGTGGATGCCGCCGGGCCCCACAGAGCGGCGCGGGATCTCTTGTTGCGCCGTCCACCCCGTTTGATGGGTAATGACAATACGCTCACGCGCTCCGGTGAATCGGCAGTAGACGCGGCAAAACGAATCGTTGCGCAACTAGATCATTCAGTGCTCGCCATTCAGGGACCGCCGGGAGCCGGAAAGACGTTCACCGGTGCGCGCATGATTTGCGAGCTGGTCCGGCAAGGTCAAAAAGTAGGCATCATGGCGGTGAGCCACAAGGTCGTACGAAATCTGCTGGATGAAGTAATGAAAGCGGCCGACGAATGTGGTCTCGAAGGCATTCGATGCGTCAAGAAGGTGGGCGAGAAACCGGAGGACGACGCCCCAGGCATCGTCTTAACGAACGATAACGCCGTCCCGCTTCAGGCCCTTCAGAACGGCACCCAAGTCGCCGCGGGCACTTCGTGGTTGTGGTCACGTGAGAATTACTGCGAAGCGGTGGACGTACTGTTCGTCGATGAAGCCGGCCAGATGTCGCTAGCCAATGTGCTGGCCGTCTCACAGGCTGCCAGGAGCCTCGTACTCCTCGGCGATCCACAACAATTGGAACAACCCTTGAAGGGCAGTCATCCTGAGGGCGCGGACGTATCGGCGCTGGAACACCTGCTCGCCGGAGCAAGAACCATCCCGCCGCACAAGGGCCTTTTCCTGGCAGAAACCTGGCGTCTCCATCCCAAGCTCTGCGAATTTACGTCTGAAGTGTTCTACGAGAAACGTCTGCGCTCTCACAATGGACTCGAACGGCAGAAAATCGAAGGCCATCCATGGCTGGGCGAGGCCGGGCTTTGGTTCATACCAGTCCAACACGAAGGCAACCAAAACGCCGCCCCGGAGGAAGTTGAGCGCATCGCCGGAATTGTCGAGATGCTGATTCAGCCCGGCGTGAACTGGATCGACGAAAAGGGCCGGTCCCGGCCGTTGCATCTCAACGATATCTTGATCGTCGCGCCATACAACGCGCAGGTATCCGATCTGGCAAACCGCTTGCCCAACGCCCGCATCGGAACAGTAGATAAGTTCCAAGGGCAGCAAGCTCCCGTAGTGATTTATTCGCTCACGACGTCGTCACCCGAGGATGCCCCGCGCGGAATGGAGTTTCTCTACAGTCTGAATCGCCTCAACGTAGCAACGTCGCGTGCCCAGGCCATCGTAATCGTGGTAGGCAGTCCACGCCTCCTGGAGCCGGAATGCCGCAGCCCAAGACAAATGCAACTCGCCAACGCCCTTTGCCGGTACGTAGAACTTGCGCAAGTCGTCGAGACAGCGACACGCGCCGCGACGTAAACCCGGTGAACTAAACCGCCATGCGCTAAGAGTTGCGCGCAATCCGATCAACTCGCGTGGTACGCAGCTCCTTTAACGGAGGTTCTCAAGCACGGTCACAACGGCGTGGCCACCGACAGGGGCGCTTCCCGCCAGGTGGCAACTTACAAAAGTGCCGACGAGGGAAGCTTTAGCTGCAAGGAACGCAGAATTTCACGCAGCACCCGTATTGCCACAGAAGCGTTAAACTCCATCCCCACCGGCATCGGGAGCGAAAGGGCGCAACTCTTCGGGATGCTCGCGGAGGTAGGCGAGTACGCGATGACGCTTCTGCGGACCTCGGCTTCCCTCTCCGTGGAATTCCGGGGCGACCTCAGGTTTCAGTCGGGCGAAACGCGCGAGGATGGACCGCCACCGGGCTTTCACAGCGGGCATCGTCAAGTTGAGCGAGACCGCCAGTTCTGCATCCGTTTGTCCTTCCAGCGCCGCCCAGAGCAACTCCTGATCCGCTCCGCTCAGCCGTAGCAAGGGTTCCCGGTTATTGAAGATCGTTACTTGTATCGAAAATGGTTGTGCTGATGCTACTTCCTCTGTCGCGACATAGTTCGCCAGCTTGAGTTCAGGAAACGAGGCGACCTCGCGGACCAGACTGGCGTCGAGCATCGCTCGCATTTCGGAATCCGTTGCTTGCCCGAATATGCGGTTTAGCCGGTAACCAGCAAGCAATTGTGCCAAGCTGACCGACAGCAATGTCTGCACCTGCCCACGTTCTTCAGGACTGAGGATCGATTCCAGCAGCGACCCACACAGGTTGACCATATCGAGGCCGTTGCCTGCATTGGCCCGCGCAATCTCGCCGGCGGTCAACAGCACCGGCCGCCCGGCGTGGAGGCTTTCGATGACCCGTGCATTGATGTAGGGCCGCGGGTTAGCCAGCTCAGCCTCGGCAAACTCCGACCGGACAAATACCGCTGCGCCAAACCCTACGATGCGCCGGCCTTCAATGGGCGGCTCACACTCAAACACCGCCGTCACCATGGCTGGATCGGCCAGGATCTCCCGCCAAACCTTGTGCGCAATCTCCGGCCCCGTCAGTTCCTCGCCCAGATGGACGGGTTGCACGTCGAGGCAGGCCGCCAAGTCCGCTTCAGTGGTCTTTCTCCAGGTGAACGAACGAGTGCGGGCTTGGACAGGCGTAGCGGCTTCCAGCATCCTCAAAACAGAATACCAGGGCATGATCCGTCAGGCCGCATTAGATGTCCACCGATCTTTTAGATCGTTGTAGAAAAACAGGATATCAATTATGCTCCATGAGTCTGGCGATCATCCGCCCCTGACCTAAGAAAACTTTGGAGGAATCATGAAGATCGCGTGCCTGGCAATGGCCTTGGGGCTAATTGGATTTTGTCTCCCGGCACACGCCGGTTTGCTCGGCTCTACAGTCGATGTGAAGAAACTTTACCCTGACCAGTTAACCCTGATTTTAGACGCCGGCTCGACCACGGTATCGAGTGCCCTGGAGTACGCTGACGTTACGAGCTTCTCCGTGGATATTACCGATACCCAGATCTTGATCGGGCATCCGACGCCCGGTAACATTAGTTTCACGGGAGCCGCATTCAACGGTTTCGAGCTCCTGTTCTCTGGCGTGACCATCGCGGGCGCCACCGTGAATGGGAGCAGTACCTTTTTGGGGAGCCCCGGGATTAGCATCGTGGGGAATAACATCTTCTTGGACTACTCGAACGTGAATACGGGCGGCGGCCCCACCACCTCCATCATCGACGTCACCACCCCGGCATCCGGCGCCCCCGAGCCCGGCACGCTGACGCTGCTAGGCGCAGGGTTGCTCGGTCTCGGGTTCCGGTACAAGCAGCGATCTGCGTAAAAAACGAGAGCTTCATCCCTAGAGATCGCCTTTTGGTTGGCCGGCGCAGGTCTCCGATCTGGCAAACCGATTGCCCAACGCCCGGATCGGGGTGGGGCAGCTTGTCAAGCTGCACGCCGGTTGCTTACGGGCGCTCTAGGCCATCCTTTGCTGCCGCGATTCTGGACGAATGCCAAAGATCAAACCACCGCTCGACGTTCGTCTTCTGAATTTTTAGCCTCGAAGCAAACTCGGTCTTCGAAATCCCACTCTGTAGCCATGCGTACCACCGGATAGGGCCGGATAGCTCCACATGATCCAGTTCTCTCAAGAGGTGTTTCTCAAGTAGAGACGATAGCGAGACCCGGAATTTAGCTGAAGTGACGGATATTGCCAGTGAGCACCGCGAAACCCTGTTCGATGGCGGCAGCGCCAATCATGAGGTCGTTGAACGGAAGCAGGTTCCCCCTCGCCGCCTCCTGGCCTTGAATTTGGCCAACAAGCCACGCAGTGTGTTTCGTAAACGGGTGGACCGGAATCAGCCTCACGAGTTCTTCAATGTACTCACGGCGGCGCTCGCCCACTTGCGGCGTCTTCGCGCGGTAGATCCCATGGACAAGTTCGGCGACGCAGTGATAACAGAGCTGGAGTCCAGCACTAATCCCAGGAGGGCGGATTCCATGGTTGCTGGCCGTGGGCGATAATTTCTTCGAGGTCTTTGCCGAACTCGTCGTCGAGCGTCACGGTCGAGTTTCGCTGTTTAGCCTCACGCAGGATTTCGAGGATAGGCCGTCCACTGCGCGGGGGCAAGCTGATTACGGCGACAGGCCGGTGATCTTCACGTTCGACGATCACCTCGCTGCCCTGCTGGACTTTCTCCAGCACCGCACGCACATCCCGGACGAACTCAGCCTCGCTAATCCGCACCGTTATCATCTCCTCGATAATAGCGCCTCTCAGTCTCGTCGCCTTCAGAAGCGCCCTTTTTCCCTCCGGTAAGCACGCCTAAAGCGTCAGAATCGCATTAAGGGTCCCAGCGCTCGGGATTCGATTTGGTTGTTCATTGCTCATCTGTGTGCCGCTCATACCGCATCACCTATGCCCGTAATCCGTGAAAACGTAATCTCTCGTCTTCACCGTCGTGTGGCACGTGAACCCGCACTTGGCGTCGTTCCCCTGCGGCGGCTTGCCGGCCAAGGTGCCGGGCGTGAACGTATCGGACGCAGCGTGATAGTCGAACACGGCGTATCCCCACCCGCCGCTGTCCGCGAACCTCTTGCTGTCCTTCACCATGAAGTCGACGTCATGCTGGGTTCCTGGCACTGTCGCTGCGGGGAACGCCTCCATCTTTTTCGGGTTCCAATGGATCTTCGCCATCTTGGCGCCGTCGGGGAAAGGCTTGCCGTTGCCGGGAACTCCGGCCAGGTAGGCCTTGATCATCACAGGATTAGCGAGGATCGCAGCAACAAGGCTTCCGTCCTGACTGATCGAGACAACCTGCCAGGCCTCGTATCCTCTGAACTCAGAGAACGAGAGCCCATTCGGCACTTTCAGGGTGTACTTATCCTGGGCAGCCATGGCCAGCGCCACCAGAACACAGAGAAATAATCCAATACTCTTGCGTTTCATGCCTGGTCTCCTTTTGTTGAACATCATCACGTCATACTCGTTTCATTGCGGCAGCTCTGTGCCGGTCTGCTCCGCCACCATGTACGCCGCGTACCACTCGGGCCAGTTCTCGTCGCGCTGCCCGGTGCGCTTCTCGTGCTCGCCGTGCGCCGCCTCCGCACGCCGGAGTGCGCTCGCCAGATCGTTCGCCGAAGCGAACGAAGTCTCGCCGGAATCGATGCGCCCAGGTAGCCGGGTCGTGACCTCCTGCAACAGCCAGGTGTTGCCATCCGGATCGCTGAACGTAGCGTAGGAGCCATAGCTGGCATGATCCGGCGCGGGCCCGCTGAGGCGGCCGCTCGTGCCGTCTGGCTGGAACTGGGCGCCCGGCGTTCCCGCGTGAAACACCTCGCTGATATTGACACCGCGAGCGGCGAGTTCGCCGCGCGCCGCCTCGATGTCGGAGACGATGAGGTAAAGGCCCTGGGCCGAGCCGGGCGCGGCTGACGTGATGTTTGTGCCGAATTGAACCGAGCAGCCCGAGCCCGGAGGCGTGAACTGGACGACGCGGAAGCCGTTATCGAAGGGGAAGTCGGCATCGAGCCTCCACCCAAGGTTTGCGTAGAACTGCTTCGCCCGGCCGGCATCCGAGACCGGGATGACGAGCGCCTCGAGCTTCATGTCGATTCTCGCGGTTGCTATTTTTTCCAATTGAGTCCCCCTCCGTTAGCAATGCAACTTGCCATGGCCACGCCATCAGGTTACCGTGGCTCATGCCCGGAGTGGAGCGACGATGAGAACGGAATTGCTGCGATTCAACGGAGCTGTCGAGCGGGATCCCGCCATCGACGCATGGATGAAAGAGCATCCAGGTGAATTGGGAGCCATCGCGCACGAGTGGTTTGAGATGATGCGAAAATGCGGGGACGAAGTTCGGGAGCTCTTGCATGACGGCTGTCCGGTTGCATGTCTGGGAGATGCACCCTTCGGCTACGTCAATGTATTCACTTCGCACGTAAACGTGGGGTTCTTTCACGGCGCAGCGCTGCCAGATCCGGCCCGCTTGTTGCAAGGCGCCGGCAAATTCATGCGCCACGTCAAGCTGAGACCGGGAACGGCGACAAACGCCGCAGCCCTAACCACGCTCATCGATATGGCGTACGCGGATATAAAGGCGCGCGTCGAAAACGGCTAGTTTCTCGGTCCTCATCCGCGCCGAATAAGGGCCAGCGAAAGAATCACTCCACCAAACAGAAGCGTGTCGGCGAAATAGTTGAGCCCCTCGACCTTCACATCGGTACTCGGGTCCGCCAGCGCCCCGAACAGGACAGGCCCGTAGATCACCACGACGAGGAGCACAATCCAGGCGCCGAGATATGTGGCCGCCATGCGCGTCCGGCGCGCCAGCAGAAAGCAGACGCCGGCAATAATGAGAAATGCGCCCGTCAAATAGTCGATGAATGCGCGAGCGGGAATCCACGTGGGCATCTGTTTCACGAGCGGAACTCCGGGAAGTCCCAGCGGATGCAGAAAATGCTGAACGCCGAAAAAGATCGCGGCGATCGCGATCAGCACGCGGCCCACAGTGATGAGACTCCTACCCCGCACATCGCAATTCCCGCCCATCGCAATTCCCGCCAAAACCCAGCCGGCGCCGCCGAACGACATTTCCCGGAAGACGATCGTCCACGCGATTCGGCCGCCGGCGGTGACTGCACCCGGGATATGCACCATCGCCACAAAGAGCAACATCATGGTCCCGAACAGCAGGCCGGACCACCGCACCTGAATCTTAGTGGCCATGCTCAACGACGCGGCGATCAGCGCAAAGCCGACGAAATATACCCAAAACAAACGCCACGGCATGTACGATGGCACCATGTTCACCATGAACTTTCCGCTGGAAAAATGTTCTGCGCCGAAGACCGCCAACGGGATGGCGAAGCACAAGTAGGTCAGGGCTACGATCTTGTCGATGCCACGAGCCCGGGCAATATCGTTCTTCGCTGCCGACAGGCCAATCACGAGCAGCGCGAGCGCGGCGGCGGACATCGACAATGCCGGGCCCGGGAATTCAAGGAAGACGGCGAGGATTGTTGGCATTTCCACAACTTTGCCCACCATTGTGACTGATAGGCCGGGATGTTCGGCTGACGTCCGGGCGTTTATCGTTCCAAATCCGTTCCGTTGCAGAAAAACATTGGCTTTCTCAGAGTAGCCCGTGATTCGCTCAGAGCAATGATAGCGGGAACTTCGTTTCTTGCAGAACAATTTGTACAGTCGGGCCGATAGTTCGAGAATTCGAATTCTCAGTTCCGTGTATGATTGTTCTGCCTCTTGGTGCTGCTCGATTTCCTGATGGATCCGAGTTTGAGTTTCACGCAGTTCTCTCGACTTAAGATCGCAGAACGGTAGGTCGATTCTTCCATCTAGCCGATCTTCATACAAAGTATTTGCTCGTTGGCTTTACCGGGCGTGGTCTTTCGAAAACCGTTCTATTGCTTCCCGGTGAAACGGTTTCTCGGCTCCCCTTTGCGTCCGGCGTACTAGCCGCCGTCAATGGATGGAGGGACCATCGGGATATCCGATCACGGCGATCGGGGACAGGTTCTTTGACGGAAGGGGCCGGCGCATATCGCCGCGAGACCATCTTTCAGTTTGAACAAAATGTCGCCAGTCGTGTAGCGTTAAGCAGAGGAGAAACTTGGAAGTCTATCTAATCGACGGCACCTACGAGCTGTTCCGCCACTATTACGCGCTGCCTTCCGCGCGGGATCAGGACGGTTGCGAGGTAGCGGCGGTGAGAGGGGTATTGCGCTCCGTACTGGGGATGATTTCCGCGGGTGCAAAGCACATTGCAGTCGCAACGGATCACGTGATTGAGTCGTTCCGGAACCCGTTGTGGCCGGGTTACAAGACCGGTGCGGGAATCGAACCCGACCTTCTCTCTCAATTTCCGCTGTTGGAAGAAACCCTGTCAGCCGCGGGTATCGTCGTTTGGCCCATGATCGACTTCGAGGCGGACGATGCACTCGCGTCAGCGGCGACTCTGGCGGCACAGGATCAGCGTGTCGAGCGTGTGATCATTTGTACGCCGGACAAGGATCTCGCGCAGTGTGTGAGTGGTACGCGAATCGTCCAGTTAAACCGCCGGACTCGCGTCACCTTTGACGAAGCTGGCGTGATGCGCAAGTTCGGCGTCCGCCCAGCCTCAATTCCGGATTATCTCGCGTTGGTCGGCGATAGCGCAGACGGATACCCTGGCCTTCCGGGCTGGGGCACGAAATCAGCGGCTGCTGTGCTGGCCAAGTTTGGCCGGATCGAGTCAATCCCGAAGGACCCGAGCGAGTGGCGCGTGGACATCTTCAACTCAGGCACGCTCTCTCGTACACTTTCAGCTCAATGGGATTTGGCAGTTCTGTTTCGCACGCTCGCCACCCTTCGAACCGACATCGCGCTCTTTGACGATGTAGACCGGCTGCGATGGAACGGGCCCACCGGCGCGTTTGCATCGCTCGGAGCACGTCTCGATTCGGCCGTCACCGAAACGAAGCGGCGCTCAGATCGGGCTCGCGCTAGCGAGTAAGACACATTTACCCACGGCTTTTCCACGAATCGAACGTCCTTGGAGTTGTTGGCCTGGAGATAAGGGGATTTGGCGGCAGCGGTTTCGTTCTGGTCGGCAACCTTGACGTGAACGCCCGGTACGGGTCACTTCTCCGAGTGGCGCGTGATCCGCCCGGAGCAGCAGTTTCGGAGCAGCCACTTCGGTAGGATGGCGATGAAAACTTCAAAGTGACCTCGGTGTTTACCTGTGCAAATGATTGATTCGTTTTTCTTGCTGTCCAATCACCGGCCCGCAAACGGCGCACACCGATGGTCTCTTAGTCCAGGTTCACTTCACTGTGATTGTGGCGTCGGTCTGCGGGTAGTACGAGGTCGTAGTGTTTCCATCTACTAGCTGAATCCATAGCAAGAAAGAGAATGTTCCTGGAGTGGCATCCACGGGTACTTGAAAATTAATCTGCTCCACTCCGCACACCAGGCTTGGCGCACTGCCTGCATACTGCACCGGTGCGGGTTTCGCCCCGGTTAGGCTTGACATGAACGCGCTTGTGCCAGGGCTCAAAGGTGCAGCATTAGAAAGGTTGAGTCCACCAATTGGGCATGGGGGACTCGTTAGCCCGTAACCGGTTCCCCACAATGCCACGACCGAGCCCCGTGGCGCAGGATTCATTGGTCCGTTGAGTGTCCCGTCCTGGTTTATTGCCACGGCCTGCGCCGACTGTCCGATCTGCAGTCGGAAAATTCCGGGGCTGCCGAATGTCGTTTTCGCGACCGCGGGTCCGAACTGCTGATTGTTGTAAGTCACCATAACGTGCGTGGTTCCGTTCACGGTCAACCCAGCAGGCGCAATTGTATTGATCTGCTGCGACTGCGCGTACAGTATTGGTACGGGCGTGCCATCGAATAGAACCTGAACACCGGCCAACTGCGTGGGTACATTGCCCCGTGCGTCGGCCTGGTAGGTGACACCGATGTCAGGCCCGATTCCAAAACCGGTGAGCGTAACCAGCTCGCCAGGCGCGACTCCACCGCTACCAACTTGCGTCGCGGCGTTGAGTACGTTGGTGGAAAGGCAGGCCGGTGCTATCCAACCTCCGCTACCAAACTGGACCTTGGACACGACGCCGGCACCGGACTCGTCGCCAGCTACCAGCACGCTACCGCCGGGAAGCCGCAATAATCCCCCAACAGAAATGACGTCGCTTCCGGCGCTGTTCCCCAGATAGGTTGCATCAATGAGGGCGCCATTTGGGTTCAGGTGAGCCAAGAAGCCGTTGGTGCGGTTGGTCGACCCTTGAAAGCAAATCACAGGAGCCGAAGGTGTCACCGGAAATCCTGGCCCGGTCAGCCCGCCGATGTAGATATCGCCAGCCGGGCTTACCGCAAGTGCGCTAACACCGACGTCGAAGTTCGCATCAGCTGGGAGGCGCTCAAAGCTCATCACATAACTCGCCCACTTCAACGAAATGCCGTCCGGGCCGAACTGCGCCACGAAGCCGGCGGGCGCGAAACTGTTCCACGGGGGCACGATCGCGGACGGTTGCATGACGCCCTTCGTCGTCGGGAAATCCAGTGAACTGGTGGATCCCGCCAGATCGATATTGCCCGCGCCATCCAAGGCGATCGACGACGGATTGTCGGAGCCGCTCCCGCCGAAGTATGTGCTGGTGAGGACGTTGCCGGAAGGATCGAGCCGGACAAGGAAGTTATTCTGGGTTCCTTTTAACTGCTGCTGGAATGCACCCGCCGTTACTGGAAAATCCGGCGAAGTGGTTTGCCCCGCGACAAAAGCATTGCCCGCTGCAGTCGACCAATAATGGCTGTCACGGCGTCCGCACCGCTGCCGGCGAGAGTGACGTTGTAATTGATGGTAGAGCCGTCCGCGCTCAACTTCAGGACGAAAGCATGGCCCGCGGATGTCTTGCCCGCGATGTAGGCATTGCCCGCTGCATCCACCGCGACGGCAGAAGAAGCGGCCACGGACTCCGGCAGGTAAGTGGAATAAACAAACTTGCTGCCATCTGCGGTGACCTTGGCGGCAAAGACCGTGGCGCTGGTGCTGGACCCGATGGCCGCGCCAGGCGTGGTGGGAAACTGACCGCTCGTGGAGCCAGTGAGCACGACATTTCCATTGGTATCGATGGCGAGTGCGGTTCCATTGTCGGTGCTCGGGCCACCGAGCAGCGTACCCCAAATCTGATTGCCGGAAGGGTCGACTTTGATCACCGCCGCATCGGGACAGGGCACGCCGGAATCGTACCGCCAGCCACGCCGGTATGGAACACGTGCCTCCTCCAGACTGGGTTTGCGCCGCGCCCGCCGTTGGCTGTCCAGACAAGTAGTAAGTGTTTCCCGAAGCATCAAAAGCCGGGTGACCAAGGCTGGGCTGCTGGATCGTGCTAATGCTTGCAGGAGCCGATTGTGCAACTGCGGTCGCCGTAGACACGAGAATCAGGGCGATGAGTCGTATCGCGCCGCGGTCGAGACATTCCGACCCCTCCGGCCGCGCATCCTTACATGACTTCAAAGGGTCGTCCACTGTTCCTCCACGGTAATATAAGGGCTTGCATGCATGTGGCCGCTCAACGGCCTATGTTTCTCCGCCACTTCGAGCCATGCGGGCAGCCAATGGAAGAGTGGCGCGCAAATCCGGACAGGATCTGTGGACAGAGGCCGATTTGTTACTGAGCTGGCATTGGACGAGCGAGTCATGGATCTATAACTCGTCGACTACGGTTGAGCGAATCATTGGAATCGCGCAAGCAGGAATCAGCGGTGGGAGCGCGCGGACGGCGAGCGTCACTGCTCCTGCGCTGCCTCCTCAATGATCGTATTGAGGGTCAGTGCGCCATCGGCGGAGCCAGCGTCCCATCGGACCATGTGCCAACCGGGACCATCATAATAGTCACCCGTTCTTCAGGATCATCTGTCGCCAGAACCGGCGAGCCCGGCAGATTGGCTCCCCAGCTTTTCGCCGCGTCGCCCGGAATGAAAAACATCAGATGCGGATGCCAGTTCATGCCTTGATCGCTTAAATACTGGTGCTTCGATATCATGTAGCACATCGCACCCGGCTCCAGCACGGGCAGTTCCTTCTTATCCAGTGCCAATGCGGTCGCCTGGACGATCTCGGTCTTCGACTTTCCCGCCAGCACAAGTTTGGTCTTCATCAGGTAGATGGGCGCAAAGCTTCTTGCGGACGGCGGATTAAAGCAAATGGCGCCGCGAACTTTGGGATTCCAGAATTCCGGATGATCGGTGGTGGCGCCCCATGATCGTTCCACTATACAGAGAAAACCATTGCTGCCTTTCACTGCGGTCCTGTATCCCGTGCGGCCCAGCACCATCACTTCGGCTCCGTCCGAAATGGAAGCTGGAGCAGCACTGCGCGCCAGCGCGATTTCAGACTTCTCGTCGGGCATCAAATACTGAGCGAGGGGAGCCATGGCGGGATAGGGAGCCTTCTGCGCTTGCGCTCGCGCCTGAGAAGTTGCGCCCGGTATGACAACCAGAACAAGGAATGCTAAAGCGATGAGACTGTTGTTCCTCATGGCTTTCCAGTATACGCATATTCTGTGTCGGGTTTCGGAACGCCGATCTCAGGATCGCGTGCCGAAATTGACGGGCATTTCGGGTTGTTGCGGCACACCGGGCGAATCGTCGGCAACTCGTTTCTGCCGATTTCAAAAGAGATCAGCCGGTTTCGAGCGTCCCATCTAAGTATTACCACCTATTCCTTTCTCCATAGCCGGCTTCTATCATCGAGTTGATGCGGCGCATCATCTCGACGCTGTTGGTCGGCACGAGCCTCTTAGCCGGACAGACCGCGCAGGGTCTTTCATCGCTGCCCGAATGGCTCATTCCCTACCCGGGCGCCTCGGCAGTCACGAACGCCTTCTCGCAACGGGTGGAGAGTTCGTACACGGCCATGGCAACGCCGGAAGACGTGTCCGGACACTACGCGAAACTATTCGCAGCCAAGGGCCTCGCGTTTCACCCGAACGATGATGGGCTCGGTACGGCAATCCGCGCCTCGGCGCCGGAATGCGATCTTCTGATCAAGCTCCGCGAATCGTCTTCCGGGACCAGCGTTAAGGTGTATTGTTCGCCGCCCCAGATCCCGTCACCGGGCGTTGGATCGGGCAATCAAGTTGTGGTCGCGAACGGAAGCGTTAATCAGCCTGCCTACGGTGCGCGGAGCCGAAACGCCGGATACGGCTACCACCTGAAATCCGCCGAGGAGATTCGGCAGTACAACGAAGAGCGCGCTCGCGAGATCAAGGCCAGCCGGGAAGCCTTCGAGCGGGAATCCAGCGCGAGAATGCAGGCATACGACAAGCCGGTTTATCCGCACTCGCAGCCACTGCCGCCGCCTCCCTCAAACCTCGCGCCCAAGACTCCGTCCGCCTATTACCACGACGACGCACCGGCGCTGGTTTGGCCATCCTGGCTCGTGGGCGTTATGGGCGCGCATCTTTCTCAGCCAACCCGCTCCAGTCGAGGACCGGAATCTTCGCTCTCGAGTAAGTATGAGACGAACGTCGCCATGACGGAAGTGCAACGTTTTTATAAAGAGGGATTAGAGAAAAATGGTTTCAGAGTTCTCAAGAGCGGAATCAGCACTGGGACCACTTCAGCAGGAGTGCAACAGAATGCCTCCGGCGAAGTGGAAGGATATCGCGGGGAGGGTCCCGGCGTGAATCCGCCGGCCACGACCATCAAGGTCGGTTTCAGCCGCACGTACCTCAATGCGCCGATCACCGTGTGGATGAGGGTGTCGGTTAAGGGCAGCTTCGGCCGGTAGTCCAACGTGCTGCGCTTTAGCGGGACGGCGCAGATCCCCCAAAAGTGCGCCGGCTTTGATAGGACGGATCTAAACCAGTCCTTCCCTCGCATGCCAGGAATTATTTCGGCGCCGCGGCAGTTCGCAACCTGGATCGGCGATCTCGACCGACGAACGCGGTTCACCTTCCGGTGAGGTCGTTTAACCTAAAAGCGGCAGTCGGTCTTCGGCTTGAACAGAGAAGTAGCTGATACTGTTCAAGATGAGCGAGGAAAAAGCTGTAATGAAGGTTCACCCCGAGGGTGAGCAGAAAACAGGCGAGATTCATCCCGCGGAGACAGGGCTGAGCTTGGATACGTTTGCCGGCAAAATCCAGTTCCGTTGGGCCCCGGACGCCGGGGTGAGCAGCTTGGGGCAGATGCCATTCTTCATCGAGTTTTTGAAGACCAGTGGACTATTTGAGAATTGGGTGAATGATTGCCCGCTCCAGTACACAAGTCCGAATGCGCCGCAGAAGCGAGATGTGCTGGGGACGATTCTGTTAGCGGTACTGGCGGGGCATTGGCGTTACGCGCATATCAGCGCGTTGCGAGGCGATGGAGTCAATCCCGAGTTGCTGGGAATGACGAAGGTGGCAAGCGAGGACTCGGTGCGCCGTGGCTTGTCGGCGATGAAAGAACAAGAAAGTGAACCATGGCTGAAGAAGCATCTACAGGTCACTTATAAGCCGTTGCTGGAAGAGCCGTGGGCGTTGGACGTGGACACGACGGTGAAGCCGTTGTATGGACACCAGGAAGATGCGAAGGTGGGATACAATCCGCAAAAGCCAGGGCGCCCTTCGCATGCCTATCACAGTTATTTCATCGGGAACCTACGGATGGTGATGGACGTGGAAGTCCAGGCGGGGAATCAGACGGCGGCATCGTTTGCGCAGCCGGAGTTGTGGTCGTTGCTGGACGGACTGCCGAGGTCGAGTTATCCGAGGTTTCTGCGAGGCGACTGCAACTGGGGAACGGAGCGGGCGATGGAAGGAGCTGAGCAGCGTGAAATTCCGTATGTGTTCAAGCTCAAGCAGAGCGGGAATGTGAAGAAGCTGATCGCGAAGCTAATCGGCAATGACCATTGGGTGGATGCCGGGCAAAAGTGGCAAGGCCTGGACACCGGACTGCGGTTGAGCGGATGGAGCAAGAAACGGCGCGTAGTGGTTTTGCGGCGGCCGCTGCGCGAAGGAGTTACGGAGGAGAAGAAAAGCAAAAGGAAGGCAGCCAAACAGTTGAACTTGGATCTGCCCGAAGCGACTTATCGGGGCGTGCTCTATGAGTACGCCGTGCTAGTGACATCGCTGAAGGACGAGGTGCGGACGATCGCGCAGCACTACCGGGACCGCGGGGACTCGGAAAACAACTTCGATGAGCTGAAGAACCAGTGGGGATGGGCAGGTTTTACTACGCACGACAGGAACCGATGCCAGGTGATGGCGCGCATCACCGCACTCATCTACAACTGGTGGACGATCTACATGCGGCTGGGAATCCCGGACAAACACGCTGAAGCGATTACCTAGCGTCCACTGGCGCTGCATGGTATAGCCCGGCGGACACGGCACAGCAATCAAACGACGGTGGAGGTCACTAGTACCCATTCCAAGGCGCTGGTGATTGCCGAAGCGCTGACCAAAGTGAGCGGGTTCCTCAAACGAATCAAGGCGACTGCGGAGCAGTTAACTCCAACCGCACGCTGGCGGCTGATTCTCAGTGCTGCCTTTCAGCACTTTCTCCGCGGAAAGGTCCTTGGAAGCACTCGCCATCTGGCGGAGGCTACCGGCTAACTGCCGTTTCTAGGTTTAAAGACGCATTGCGGCAGACTTGGTGTACCCAAATGCCAGCCAAAAACCCAAGTTCCGGGTTACTCAGGATACAGGAGTTGGCTATTTCCCCGGCAATGCGAAGACAAAGTAACCCTTCGGCAGATCCCTGCGCAGGACTTCATATTCCTGTAGACCGGGCACCCGCGGCATCATGAGATCACAATCATCGTGGCACAGTGAGTTCGGTCGAGGCCGAGGGAGGCCTTCCCGCACGCGAGATTTCGTGCTATCCGATCAGTTCCCGCAGCCTGCGGCCAATGACGTCCGGATCTTCCAGACGCAGACAGACAGGGCTAAAGCCGATGATGCCGCTGGCGGCCTGCGAAGAATCAACGTGGATAGACGGGTTTCCGTTTTGCAGCGCAATGCAGACGTCCATGCCGGTCATTTTGAAGCCGTGCTCGAGCGTGAGGATGAACCTGGGTGTCGCGCCGCCGGTACGCACTTCGGTCCGGGCGCTGCGGAGGGATCCACTGGCCGAATCGAGCCGCTTCACCAGGCTGAGCAAGCGGTCATGGCGGGCTTGATCATTCTCAGCGAGGAAGCGGCGAAGCGCCACCAGCAGGCCCACGATGGTTTCCTTGCCCACCTTGCACTGCCGGCCGATCCCGTGCGGGGGCAGCCCGGCCAGCCGGTTCTTATCGATCAGACTCGGGGGTGGCGACCATAGCTCCCACGCGATGTCGAGGTCGAGTTGCTGAAGTACCGCGGACATAATGAGGTCGCGCCCGCCACAGAGGATACCGGAGCCTTGCGGGCCGCCGATTGCCTTGCCTCCTGAGAAGGCCACCAAGTCGGCACCGGCAGCGATAAAGCGGCGGAAGTTGGCGGCGGGCGGCAGTTGCGCAGCCGCATCGACGAGCAGGGGCACGTGTTTGGAATTGGCCACCTGAGCTACTTCCTCGATCGTGGGGCGAGCGTTCGCGTTGGCCACGTAAACAATGGCAGCGGTGCGCTCTGTCACGGCGGCGGCGATCTCCCACGGCTCGGCGTCTCGGATGCCCGCTCCCGCAACGCGGTCGGGCAAGCCGACTTCTACGATATGGACACCGGCCGAGCGGATGGCATGGTCATACTGATTGCGCTGGCTGCGTACCATCACAACTTCATTCTTCATGCCGGTGATGTCGGGCAGGCGTGCCATTTTGGCTGGGTCGAGGCCCGCCACACAGGCGGCGGTGCCCAGCAGGAGTCCGGCTGCGGCGCCCGAGGTGACGATGCCTGCTTCGGCGCCCGTGGCCGCGGCGATGATTTTGCTGGCGGCCGCCTGAATCTCCGCCATGTCGACGCAATACTGCGCGGCCTCCTGCATGGCCGCCGTGACTTCCGGCGCCAGCAGAGCACCGGAGACGCGTGTGGAGGTGCCCTTCGCGTTGATGATGGTGCGCACGCCGACCGTGTCGTAAATGGTCATAGCCTACTGATCATCTCACGCGGACCCGCCCCGCTTTCGAGCGAAGACCGCGTTACTCCAAGCCGGATCTCTCGCCGCGCTATCGGCGATTGCGGGGCGGTTCCCTTACGGTAATCTCGTGGAAGGCGCTGCCGAAACAACGGGCCCGCCACAACTGTCAGTCGCTTAGCTCGACAACTGTTCACCATTGGCGCCGAGTGCAATTCGCATTCCCTCCGGGATCCGCACTCACTAACCGGACTTCTGAATAGCGGGGCCAGATTTGCACCTCTACGGATAAGGGCATTTTGCGTCAAATGGTCGAAGCGGCGTTGCAGCTCTCAAATTGTTCATCGTCATGCGTTACGTGAGTGACTCCTAGCCCTGAAGCGGGCTAACCTTGCTGGTCTACCCCATCGGCGGTACTCTTGCGTAATGCGACCCCTTCGGTATTCCATCAACGTCACATTGGACGGGTGCTGCGATCATCGTGCAATACCCGCTGACGAAGAGTTGCATCGTCACGCGATCGAGAACCTTGACCAGGCCGATGCCCTCCTCTTTGGCCGGGTGACTTACGAAATGATGGAGGCAGCGTTTCGGCCGCCGGCGGGGACGGGAGCGATGCCTGAATGGATGGAACCCTTCGCCCGGACGATCGGCGCGGCAAAGAAGTACGTCGTGTCGAGCACCCTGGACCGGGTCGATTGGAACGCGGAGCTCGTGCGCGGGGATCTGGGGAACGCCGTCCAGCAGCTCAAGCGGGAGTCGGGTAAGGGACTGTTGGTGGGAGGCGTGAAGCTCCCACTGGCGTTGGCGGAGCTGGGATTGATCGATGAGTACGAGTTCGTGGTGCATCCCAGGCTAGCGGGTCACGGGCCGGCGTTGTTCGCGGGGCTATCGAAGCATGTCGACTTGAGGCTCGTGAGCCGGCTGGAGTTCGGTTCGGGCGCGGTGGCGATGCGGTATGAGTCGAGAAGGTAGCCATTGGGCTTGTTAGCCAGAAACGGGGTCCGAGGAAGTTCGGGCGATTAGGAATAGGAGTCGGTTCCCTCCGCGAATCATGTCGCAACTGCCACTACACATTGACCCCTCAAGGAAGCGCTTTTATAATAGAGGCTCCGATGCGAATTGAGAAACCGCTGATAACCACTTTTCTTCTGACGAGCTCAGCGGCGCTGGCGAGTGTCGTTACGTACACAAGTTCCGCCGCCTTCGAAGCGGCGCTCACTGGTACTCCAACGCTGATTGAGAACTACGGTACCTTCACTGCCGGCGACCTCATTTTACCCGGATCTACCTTTGACGGCATCACCTACACAAACTTCAATCTGGGTGCCTCCAGCACACAGGATGGGATCGTTTCGAATCAGTTCAACAGTTTCAGCGGTCTGAGCCTCGGCGGGAACCAGAGCAATGGCGCCGCCCAATTTTTCTTCCACGGCAACAGCTTTGGCATCAGCTTTGCTTCGTCCTACGCCATTGGGGTGTTCTTCAACGTCAACGCAAATTCCGGCACATATGGTGTCGTCACACCTGTTGGCGGCGCCAGCACGGGAAGCGCGTCGTATGATACGAGCACATTCGTGTTTGCAGGTCTAATTTCCACCACTCCGTTCACCAGCGCGGAGATCTCCAGCAACAGCGGCGGCAACGGAACGGCGTCCTACAATATTCCTGAAATGATTCTGGCGTCAGTGCCAGAGCCGGCAGCGATCACGCTGACTGCCCTCGGAGCTGGGTTTCTCCTACTGCTACAGCGGCGAAGAGCCGCTTAGCCGCTGCGGTTTCAGGTTATCGCGGAGCGTCGTCCGGAATGGGCATATTTCGGAAGATCTTCCAGACGCCCCCCGGCTGCCGTCGCCAAAGCTGACCTCCGGCCGGCCCCATTCATAGACGAAGTCGCCTCGTTGAACCGAGCCCGGACTAGTCGCAGAAGCGAACGTCGCGCGGCCGAGTTTGGCGAGTCGGGCCCTCATCTAATCTTCAATCGCTGCGTGGCCCTTCACGCACTCTCCGGCCGCCGGGCAGTCCACTGCGTTCTCCACATAAGTTGCCGCGATCAGGGCGGCCCTGCCCTCTTTCATGCCCGTCGCCCAAGCCTGATTTCCAGCGTCGATGGCTTTCTTCGCCGCCGGATCGATGGCCTCTGTCTGAGCCGCTCCAATCGCCGAAAGAAAAGCGCCTGATACTAAAAAGGCCGCCGCACTGATCCCGCCTTTGCTCATGAATCGATCTCCCTGGAAACGACCATCGTACAACTCCAGCGTCTCGGGCAAGGTCGCCACCGCAGAACGGCCACGCCACTCCTCAGATACGGCCTTTGGGAAGCGTCGCATCCACTCTGGGCGCATCGACCATCCGGACGGAACACCGAACTCGGCCGGCAAATTGGAAATCTCAGGATCGGTCGGAGACGGATCCGGGCAATTGTAAATTGATTGTAAAACACCGCCCTCGCAGCTCAGAAACTGTTCCGCGCGCCCGATTTCGCTGTCTCACCTGCTTATGAATCTGCGCATTCTTTCTAGCCTCATGCTCTGCAGCATTGCCTTCGCTCAGACCCCGGTCGCCACTGTCACGCTTAGCCCGCCGCCCAATCCGGTCGGCCCCAGCAAGGTTGTCGTCAATGCGAATACCAACAAAGCCTACCTCTTCGCGGGCAACCTGGTGAACGTGCTCGATCTCTCGGGCTCTCAGGTGCCGGCCAGTATTGCGCTGCCCACGCCGCCTCCATCGGCCTCCCCAGGCTCGCCCAGCGCAACCTTCGTGAATCCCGACCCCGCGAAAAACAAGATCTATGCATTCCGCGGAAATCAGTTCGTTGTCATCGACGGCGCGACCGGCGCGGTGAGTCAAACTTTCTCCCTGCCTCCGAATCCGGACTTCTCCTACACGCCGGTTTCTTTCAATCCAGCCACAAACAAGATCTACGTCGGTGAAATCAGCGCCACCGGCAATCGGCCAGGTGAAACACGCGTGCTCGACGCCGATACCTTTGCAACCCTCGCGATCATTCCGTCGCCGAACTTAAATGGCGCCGCCCAGCCCTCGGAAAACCCGGAGAAGTTCGTCTTCAGCGCTGCCACCAATCGCGTCTTCATTCTCTATCAAACGTCCGGCGGGCAAATCGTCGACGCGAGCAGCAACGTTGTTGTCGCCCAAGCCGACTGCAGCGCGGGGTGCAACGGCCTGGCATTCGCCCCCGGAGTGAAGGGCGGCGTCGTCAATCCTGCCGACAACAGCATTTGGCTGGCTCTCGGCACAGCGATTCCGGGGCCCCCGGGTGGCGAGGACGGAGCAAATGGGTTCGCGGGCCCGCCGTTCACCCTCTTCTACCGGGTCGATCTGGCGAGCAATACCGTGACGAAGCCGATCCAGATCTTCGGACAAGAGACCGAGATGCTGGGGTTCGATCCGGCCACGGGCTTCCTATATATGATGGCGACCAATCTTCCTACGGTCCCCAACCCGGTGCCTACCAGTCCAGTGATCGCCGCGATCGAAACCATGCTGGTGGTGCTCGATCCCAACAATGTGACCGCCACCCCGGCCGATCCGAGCCCCATGCGGCGCATCACCGTGAATGGAACGTTGCTCGCCAACACGGGAACGCCATTCACCTGCGGCACGGGCGTTCAGGCATTCGAGCCAATCGCAATGGACCTGACCGGCGGATACATTTACTGGCGCTGCGATTCGACAACCAATTCCTTCTCAAGCATCGTGGTTTCCAAGACGAGCTTCACCGATCTCGGCAATGTCGATTACAGCCAATTTCTGGGGCAGATCCCAACCACGGGGGCGGGACAAATCAGCGGCCACGCGATTCCCGGCGGCATCAGTGCAGACTTCGATTTCGGCGCCAACATTGCCCCGAACCACACAGCGCTGTTTTGGAGCACCTCGGACAACCTGGCTTTCGAAGTCAACCCGAACACGCTTCTCCTCAATACCATTCCACTCGGAGCGCAGCCCGCTGGGATCGCCATTGATCCTGCGGCCCATCGCGCCTACGTCACCGATGCGACGGCGAAAGTTCTCACCATTATCGATACCACCAACTTCACCATTAATTCCAAGGCGCCTGCGCCCGGAGGTTCGTTGATTGCTGCAAATGGAGCGCATCAATATGTGCTCGCCGGACCGTCGACGCCAGCCGCCGATCCGAATCAAGTCGATGGAGCATTCTTGTTCGATGGAGCAAAGAATGCCGTAACCATTCCGCTGCAGGCTGCGGCCACGTCGGCGATCTCCGTCAACCCAATCACCAACGCCGGATACTTCGCGGATGGAAATCAATGGGACGCAGTGGATCTGACCAGCGGAAATCGCCTCTACGCCGTGTCCCAACTGAAAGCAGGCGCAAGCGACACCTGCCAAATGACCGGCGTGTCCGCCAATCGCGCCACGAACCAGGTTTTCGTCGCCGGACAGTGCGCAGCCGGCGGCAACACGCTTGCCGCATTCGACGGCGCGGGAGGATCGCTGCTTGCAAGCGTGAATCTCGATGCGATTGCGGTGAATATCGGGAGGCTCATCGTGAATCCGAACACCAACACCGTGTATGTGGAAACGACCGTGCCCACGCCCGGCGGTTTAACGCCAACCGGTCCCAGCGTAGAAGTATTTGATGGTGCGACGTTCAACCACAAGGCTTCCATTCCCGATCGCAAAGGGCCCTTCGCAGTGAACACGGTAACGAACATGGTATATGCGGCGATTTCGGGCGCCGGCGCGGCTGCGATCGATGGTCTGGCGCCCGGGCAAACCAGCACTTTCGGCACGACACAGGTGGTATCGGCGCTCGCCGTGGATGAGGCGGCGAACTACGTTTATTTCGCCAGCGACAGCACTCTGCTTGGTTTCGCCGGCACTCCCTTGGCGCCGGTATTCGCGGTGGCGTCCAGCACGATCAACGTGTTCCATCAGGATCCCGCAACGTATCTGGTTTCGGGCGTCGTAAATGACACCGCCGGAGTTCCGCTGGCGGGGGTGACCGTAACCGTCGCCGGCCAAGGCGTGAGCGTATCGCAAGTGACCGGCGCGAACGGAATCTTCGCGGCGCGATTTGTGCCGGGAACTTACACCGTCACGCCCGGCAATCCGGCATATAAATTTTCGCCGCCCGCCGAGACGATCACGCTCGGCAGCATCGACCAGACGTTTCCGGCCTTCACCGCAATCCCCATCTTCCATGTCACGGGCGTCGTGCTCACGCCGGCAGGCACTCCTGTAGCCGGTGTCACAATTTCAGCGACAGGTGCAAACGGGAGTTCCACTGCTATCACGGGAGCGGATGGCCATTATTCGCTGGCAGGATTGCCCGCCGGTACGTATACCCTTACGCCGGTATCGCCGGTGAATTTCTACGCGCCGGCGTCGCAGAGCGTGCCGGTGAACAAAGCGGACGTCGTCGCCCCGCAGTTCACCGTCAATCCGCCTTTGCAGATCACGGGATTCACTCTGAGCGCAAATACCATCGGCAATGGCAGTACGGCAACCGGCACAGTGACGATCAACGAGGTGGCGCCAAACGGCGGCGTTCCGATCGTCATCACGTCGAGCGACACCAGAACCGTGAAGCCGCCGGCGACGTTCAATATCCCGGCCGGCTCGACATCCGGATCGTTCACCTTTTCGGGAAGCGGAACGGCGACGGTCACACTGACGGCGACCTATTCGGGATCGCTCGCCCTTCAGCCCTCGTCGGCAAGCGCGCAGATTTCGGTGGTTTCGCAGGATACCGTTCACATCACGAGCGCTACTTGGTCAACATCGACTCAACAACTGAACGTAACTGCCACGAGTACGAATCCGAACGCGGTATTGACGGTAACACTCGCTTCGAACGGCCAGAATCTGGGCATAATGACAAGCCAGGGCAACGGCACGTTCACGCTTCAGACTCAGGTGGCGACGAAGCCAGCGAGCATCAACGTGAAGAGTTCCCTCGGCGGTTCCACCGGGCAAGGCGTGACCGTTGTCCCATAGGTCCGGGGCAATTGCGAACCTGACAAGTCTCCGGGTCGATTTCGGCCCGGATGTTGAGGGCTGGAAATCAGCTCGCAGGATCCTATGCGCCGTTTCGTCATTCCTGGCCGCCGCGCAGGGCCGGATGCCTCTTCCTGACCCGATGCTTCGCCGATTGCCGGGGTGACAAGCGCTGTTGTGTAATCCTGCAAAGGAGACACGCCGATTGCTTAAGATACTCCGGCTGGTGCTGCCGGTGTTGCTGGCCGTTTGGGTGTTCCGGCAGGTTCGGAAGCCCAGTGGCTGGCTCGGCAGGCGCGTCGCCCGGGCAATGAATCTGGGTCACGCCACCATGGCCGACTGGGGGCTGCAACAGGTGAGGCTGCCGAAGAATGGCGCGATTCTGGACGTTGGTTGTGGCGGCGGCTGGACGGTGCGGAGACTCGCAGCATTGGCATCTGAGGGCAAGGTGATTGGGCTGGACTATTCGGGTGCCAGCGTCGCGGTCTCGCGAGACACGCCTTAAATGCCGAAACGTACCGCGGCGGGCCGTTCCGGCTACTCTACACCATAGTAATGCCGCTGCTCCGCGCCGCATTCCTGAGCGACGCAGAGCACCGGTACCTCCTGACCGAGGCAGGATTCACAGAGGTCGCGACCATGCACCTTTCGGGAAGAAATTGGATCTGCGCCACGGGGCGCAGGCTGCCATAGCTGGATCTTGGGCCGGCTCCGAGGGACTGGCCCAAACATAACCGACGCCAGCCACCACACACGGCGGCTTAGCGTTAGAGGGGAACATTCTTCTGGGATGAGCCAATCGCTAAAGCACGTCTAGACAAATTATCAAAAACGGCTGGGGCGGAACGTCAATGAGCCGCGGCGGCTTCCTGTTTGCTCAATGCCTTCTCGAAAGTCTCCTCAGCGTCAGCGACGAACTTCCTATAACCCTCAGGGTCGACAAAAACATGGGGACCATCTTGCGGATAGCGCTTCAGTTTGGTGAGCATGTCGAAGTACCCACCATGGGCTCCCAGAAATACGTCGCAGGGCAAAGCACGCAACACCGAAAAGGTGTGCTGGAAATCCTGAACGATGCCGGGGTAGCTTACGGGATGGCCGGGTGTAGCGGCGAAGTGGTACTCCGACCAAAAACCCGTCCCGCCGGCGATGACGATATTCCGCATCGTCTCCGCTGGCTCTCCTGGAAGGTGAGAGCGCAACGTCCATGTGGTACATCCGCGCGTATGGCCGGCGATTTTGTGGGCTGTCAGTGTCACACCGCCCAGGCTTACCGTGTCTCCGTCATGGAGAATGCGATCTACCGGTACAGGAGCATATTTGAGGATGTTAGGCGAAGGCGACAAGAAGTCTGCCCGTGCGCCGGTTTCAACGACGCTCGCGTCGCCGTCCATCACCATGTTTTGCGCATGTGTCTCGCGAATCACCTCCGCCGCGCCACCCACGTGATCGTAATGCGCCTGGCTGTTGAGCAGGATCTTGGTGTCATTCCAATGAAACCCTAGCGCCTCCACACTCGCCCGTATCTGCGATGGAGAGGTAGCCAGGTTCGGATTGATGAGGATATTTCCTTTGGGCGTGACGACGAGGTAGCTGCCAAGGTCTTGGCTTCCCACGTAGTAGAGGTTGTCAGCAATTCGAAACGGAACAATCGGAGTAGTCCAAGAAGGGTTTACCTGAGCAAGGATGAGTTTGGGGCTGGAGAATAAAAGTAGTAACAGGCAGGAGAGGATAGCGCGCATTCTGTTTTATAGCATAGCGGGAAGAGCTTAAGTTGCTCCGAAACGCCGAGGGAGGCGAGGGTGTAAAAAGGATTGTGTAAACGAGGTTCGCCTAAAGAAGGGAAGTTAGGAGGACTGAAGTGGCAATCAAGAAAGAGTTATTGGACGACTGATAGAAGGCAGCAACGGGGAACTGATGGGGCCCGACGGACTGCTGAAGCAGTTGACCAAAGCGCTGGTCGAGCGGATGTTGGAAGGCGAGTTGAAACACCACCTGGGCTATGAGAAACATGACCCAGCCGGCAACGGGAGTGGGAACTCGCGCAACGGCAAGAGCAGGAAGACGTTAAAAGGCGACGTGGGCGAGTTGCCGATCGAAGTTCCGCGGGACCGAAACGGGACGTTCGAGCCCAAGATCATCGAAAAACACCAGACGTCATTGTGAATTGGCCGTCGCTATTGCAGAAGAAGTAGCCCCGCGACAGCGCGCAAGTAATGACCGTGGGATTAGGAACGAAAGTCGGCTAGCGACGCGCTTTGTACGAGTGGCCCGTTATCCGCCCGCGGCATCTCAAATTGCAACCGCGAAGACCTCGGTAAACGCTGGCCGACCCGAACGAAGCCGCTGGCACGGCGGACGCCTGCGGCGTGGGTGGTAAGGCGACGATGCCGCTTGCGGCGATAGCGTGGGTCACAGAGAAAGGAGATCTCTGTGACCACACTCATGCAGCGGATGCGAGAGGATCTCGTACGCCGCAACTACGCCGAATCAACCATCCGCAGCTATCTGCACACCATCGAGGACTTTCGCCGTTACGCACAGAAGCGGCTCGATCACCTGGGGCCGGACGACATCCGGCGCTACCAGGTTTACCTGAGAGAAGAGCGCAAGCTCGATATCGGCACGGCATCGAACTATGTTGCCGCCCTCCGGTTCTTTTACGTGAAGACGCTGAAGCGCCCTTCCGTGAAAGAAGACTTGCCCTACCCGAACGGGGTGAAGCGCAAACGGCGCCTGCCGACCATCCTGAGCCAGGAAGAAGTCGGCCGGCTGATCGACTCATCCAAAAATCTCTTCCATTACGCCATGCTTCTGACGATGTACTCGACGGGGCTGCGGCGAAGCGAACTCTGCCGGCTCAAAGTCGCTAACATCGACAGCCAGCGAATGATGCTGCGCGTCGAGCGAGGCAAAGGCGACGTGGACCGTGAGGTTCCCATCAGCCAGAAACTGGTTGAGACGCTGCGCGAGTACTGGCGCTGGATGCGCCCGCAAACGTATATGTTCCCCGGCACAGCCGATGGCTGGCGCGCCGACAAGCCCATCACTTCCAAAGTCGTGTGGGAGGCCGTGCAGTATGCGGCCAGGAAGGCCGGCATCGAAAAGCACGTCTCTCCGCATACACTGCGGCACTGCTTTGCAACACACATGCTCGAAGGTGGGGCGGACCTGCGCACCATTCAGGTTCTGATGGGGCACAAGGATATCGAAGCCACCGCCCGCTATCTGCACGTTTCCACCCGACGTCTGCAGGCGGCTACTGGCCCTCTCGAAAAGATTGCCGTCGCGGGTCCGGCTCAACGGCAACGATCACGGAGGCTACACAAGCCCGAATGAGCAGGCCCACCTTCGAGGTGGCCGATCTCATTCATGCCCGGGGCGAACAGTTCATTAACCAACAGCGCCGACATCTCAGCTACCAGCAACTGAAGGTGCTGCGTGCCATCGCTCAGTGCCGTACAGCGGCTTTGGGCGGACATATCGACGATTGTTCCCGTTGCGGCCACAGGGCCATCTCTTATAACAGCTGCCGCAACCGCCACTGCCCCCGGTGCCAGGCGCAGGCGCGCCAACGCTGGCTCGCCGCGCGACAAAAAGAAGTGCTCGACGTGCCGTACTTCCACGTGGTCTTCACCCTGCCTCACGCCTTGATTCCGCTCTGCCAGCGTAATCCGCGTGTCCTCTACGACCTTCTGTTTCAGGCCAGCGCGGCTGCCATGCAGGAACTGGCGGCCGACCCCAAACACCTGGGCGCTCAGATCGGTTTTCTGAGCATCCTGCACACATGGGGACAGAATCTGCTGCCCCATCCTCACGTGCACTGCGCCATTCCGGCCGGCGGCCTGTCGCCGGACCAGACCCGATGGGTGAGACCGAAACACCCTTTCTTCCTGCCTGTAAAGGCTCTCAGCCGGGTGTTTCGAGGTAAGTTCGTGAACGGCCTCAAGCGCGCCTTTGGCAGGAGCAAACTACAGTTTCCTCCAGCCAACGCAGCGCTTGTTCAGCCCCGGCACTTCCGGCGATTCCTTCGTACTCTGTTCCGCGAGGACTGGGTTGTATATGCCAAGCCCGCCTTCGGCGGCGCTTCGCAGGTGTTGCGTTATCTGGGCCGGTACACCCACCGTGTTGCTATCAGCAATCATCGTCTGCTGGCCTTCGACGGTGAACGCGTTACCTTCCGCTGGAAGGACTACGCGCACGGCAACAAGCGGCGGACGATGACGCTCACGGCCACAGAGTTTCTGCGGCGCTTCGTACAGCACGTGCTTCCCCGCGGGTTCGTGCGCATTCGGCAGTTCGGCTTCCTCGCCAACAGCTGCCGCACCGCACGGCTCAAGCTTGCCCGGCAACTTCTTACTGCTGCGGCAGAACCTCCAGAGCCTCGCACGCCGATTGCTTCTCAGACATGGACGTGCCCGCGATGTGGCGGTCCCATGACAATCGGCCCACGTCTCAACGCTGAAGATCTGGCAATCCGGTGCGGTTTCTTCGACAGCTCGTAGAGTTCTATCCAACCGGCTCGCTCACGTGCGTTCGCGCGCGGTCGCGGTCGTGTCTCTGTTGCCCAAAGAAGACCGGACGGAAACCCGCAAAATGCTCTTTCGGGCGCTCTTACAGCACCAGCCGTCGGGTTCACAGGCAGAGACGGCCGACCCTTTCGTCGTACCCCGTGCTGACCGGTAGAGTCGCCGCCATCCAACCACGCTAGCGGCTCCATAGCCGTCCGCCCTGCCAGCGGCTTCCTTCAAGTCTCCTTATCGAAAGTGCTTCGGCCCGGGTCCTCTCTGCTCCCCGGCAATTCTCGCCGAAGCACTCCCGATCAAGGCTAACGACATGAACGAAGCCGCTGGCACGGCGGACGCCTGCGGCGTGGGTGGTAAGGCGACGATGCCGCTTGCGGCGATAGCGTGGGTCACAGAGAAAGGAGATCTCTGTGACCACACTCATGCAGCGGATGCGAGAGGATCTCGTACGCCGCAACTACGCCGAATCAACCATCCGCAGCTATCTGCACACCATCGAGGACTTTCGCCGTTACGCACAGAAGCGGCTCGATCACCTGGGGCCGGACGACATCCGGCGCTACCAGGTTTACCTGAGAGAAGAGCGCAAGCTCGATATCGGCACGGCATCGAACTATGTTGCCGCCCTCCGGTTCTTTTACGTGAAGACGCTGAAGCGCCCTTCCGTGAAAGAAGACTTGCCCTACCCGAACGGGGTGAAGCGCAAACGGCGCCTGCCGACCATCCTGAGCCAGGAAGAAGTCGGCCGGCTGATCGACTCATCCAAAAATCTCTTCCATTACGCCATGCTTCTGACGATGTACTCGACGGGGCTGCGGCGAAGCGAACTCTGCCGGCTCAAAGTCGCTAACATCGACAGCCAGCGAATGATGCTGCGCGTCGAGCGAGGCAAAGGCGACGTGGACCGTGAGGTTCCCATCAGCCAGAAACTGGTTGAGACGCTGCGCGAGTACTGGCGCTGGATGCGCCCGCAAACGTATATGTTCCCCGGCACAGCCGATGGCTGGCGCGCCGACAAGCCCATCACTTCCAAAGTCGTGTGGGAGGCCGTGCAGTATGCGGCCAGGAAGGCCGGCATCGAAAAGCACGTCTCTCCGCATACACTGCGGCACTGCTTTGCAACACACATGCTCGAAGGTGGGGCGGACCTGCGCACCATTCAGGTTCTGATGGGGCACAAGGATATCGAAGCCACCGCCCGCTATCTGCACGTTTCCACCCGACGTCTGCAGGCGGCTACTGGCCCTCTCGAAAAGATTGCCGTCGCGGGTCCGGCTCAACGGCAACGATCACGGAGGCTACACAAGCCCGAATGAGCAGGCCCACCTTCGAGGTGGCCGATCTCATTCATGCCCGGGGCGAACAGTTCATTAACCAACAGCGCCGACATCTCAGCTACCAGCAACTGAAGGTGCTGCGTGCCATCGCTCAGTGCCGTACAGCGGCTTTGGGCGGACATATCGACGATTGTTCCCGTTGCGGCCACAGGGCCATCTCTTATAACAGCTGCCGCAACCGCCACTGCCCCCGGTGCCAGGCGCAGGCGCGCCAACGCTGGCTCGCCGCGCGACAAAAAGAAGTGCTCGACGTGCCGTACTTCCACGTGGTCTTCACCCTGCCTCACGCCTTGATTCCGCTCTGCCAGCGTAATCCGCGTGTCCTCTACGACCTTCTGTTTCAGGCCAGCGCGGCTGCCATGCAGGAACTGGCGGCCGACCCCAAACACCTGGGCGCTCAGATCGGTTTTCTGAGCATCCTGCACACATGGGGACAGAATCTGCTGCCCCATCCTCACGTGCACTGCGCCATTCCGGCCGGCGGCCTGTCGCCGGACCAGACCCGATGGGTGAGACCGAAACACCCTTTCTTCCTGCCTGTAAAGGCTCTCAGCCGGGTGTTTCGAGGTAAGTTCGTGAACGGCCTCAAGCGCGCCTTTGGCAGGAGCAAACTACAGTTTCCTCCAGCCAACGCAGCGCTTGTTCAGCCCCGGCACTTCCGGCGATTCCTTCGTACTCTGTTCCGCGAGGACTGGGTTGTATATGCCAAGCCCGCCTTCGGCGGCGCTTCGCAGGTGTTGCGTTATCTGGGCCGGTACACCCACCGTGTTGCTATCAGCAATCATCGTCTGCTGGCCTTCGACGGTGAACGCGTTACCTTCCGCTGGAAGGACTACGCGCACGGCAACAAGCGGCGGACGATGACGCTCACGGCCACAGAGTTTCTGCGGCGCTTCGTACAGCACGTGCTTCCCCGCGGGTTCGTGCGCATTCGGCAGTTCGGCTTCCTCGCCAACAGCTGCCGCACCGCACGGCTCAAGCTTGCCCGGCAACTTCTTACTGCTGCGGCAGAACCTCCAGAGCCTCGCACGCCGATTGCTTCTCAGACATGGACGTGCCCGCGATGTGGCGGTCCCATGACAATCGGCCCACGTCTCAACGCTGAAGATCTGGCAATCCGGTGCGGTTTCTTCGACAGCTCGTAGAGTTCTATCCAACCGGCTCGCTCACGTGCGTTCGCGCGCGGTCGCGGTCGTGTCTCTGTTGCCCAAAGAAGACCGGACGGAAACCCGCAAAATGCTCTTTCGGGCGCTCTTACAGCACCAGCCGTCGGGTTCACAGGCAGAGACGGCCGACCCTTTCGTCGTACCCCGTGCTGACCGGTAGAGTCGCCGCCATCCAACCACGCTAGCGGCTCCATAGCCGTCCGCCCTGCCAGCGGCTTCCTTCAAGTCTCCTTATCGAAAGTGCTTCGGCCCGGGTCCTCTCTGCTCCCCGGCAATTCTCGCCGAAGCACTCCCGATCAAGGCTAACGACATAGAAGGACCTATCGACAAGAGCCTGGGCACAAAGGAGGCGTTGGCGGTGCGCTTAAGGAAGCTCGCCATCGACGGCGAGAAGACGCTCCAGGGGGTCGCAGAACTTGCGTACCAGCAGAGCTTCCAGGTGTAGTGCTTTCAGCGTTTGAGCACCGCCTTGACCGGACCGCCCGAACCTATCTCTCGTTCATCGGCGCGCCGGAGTCGGACCGCCTACCGTAGGGATACCGCGTGCCGAGAGCCATCGAGCTGGTATACCAAGCGCGCTACATCGGCGAGGTGCGGCACCGTGACGCGAGGAGTCCTGAGGCCGTGCCGAGGTCGAGATCCACCACGAGGAGGCCAGCTCCGGGGCGCGCGTTGGTGTAGGATGTCATCAGGTCGTCCAACCGGAGCAATCGCATGAATGTCCGCCACCTCGTGCCGTCCGTGAGCCGCCGGCTCCTGTCCATGGGATCCCTCATGTTGGCGGCCGGCCTGCAGCAGCCGGTTCACGCGTCAGGCGTAGACCTCTCGAAGTTCAGGCGCATCGAGCCGCAGTACATCGCGGCGCTGGGAGACCCCGGGGCCACCTCCGGCAACGGCGCGCAATCATGGGGCCTCTGGAGCCAGGACCCGGGCCCGCGCGGTTGCAAGCTGGACCGCTACGATCAATTGAAGGCGGCCGGCGGCGTGGCGCCGTCACAGTGGAAATTCGACGCTGCGGACTGGTGGCTGGAGGAACACGGCTTGATCATGGAGAAGCCGACCTTTCCGCTGCCTCCTGGGAAATACCTCGTCACGGGCGACCGCAAGGTGACGACCGTGCTGACAATTCAGCCCAAGGACAAGGACGGCAATCAGCGGTGGGAACTCGCCGACGGCGCGACCCTCTACGATGTCACCCATCTCGGATGCCGCTCCGCACGCTACACGCCGGCGACGGCTAACAACTCGTGCTCGCCCGCGAACGTTCGGACCACGGGTTTTCCGGTGAATCCAGGGGCGGCCATGCCCGTCGTGAACGGCTGCCGCAAGCAGGACTACGCGGTTCTCATCGTCGTTGGGCTGCCCGCCACTCACTGAGTGGCCGCACGCAGGGCGCGACCGCTCGCCACGTGACCACGCCGACACCCGAACGCTACTTCTCCACCGAGTGGCCGGAGCGCCTCTAGAACAGATTCATAGCGGAAGGATCAGACTATTGCTCCCGAGTAACGCCGTAGTGTTTACCGGGACCAGCGGGCGGATTGTCGGCAACCCTTCCAGAACGGCCGTGCGGGCGCCCTGTGAACCGCAATGGAAGAGTGGCACGTCACTCGCCCGGGATACGCTGCAACTTCTCACAAGGCCGTTTATGGCAAACTTCCGAAAGGCTGATCATCCGGACCCTAGATCAGCAACCCACCTCAAAATGATTTTTTGTTGAAAGTAGCGCCATGAGCAGTGCGGCCCTAGGCGTTAGTGTCCACAAGCGGCGCACCAGGGCACGACTCGGGCGAACCGGGCCAATTCGAGCCACGGTATTTGCCTAAGATGCGCCCTATAAAGAGAACGACGGGGAAAACGATCCGCTGAATGGCTGGGGGCGGGACCGCAAGCAACTGTGTGTCCCGATGGCGCCAGAGCACGTGCGCGAGATAGAAGATCGGTGGCCGACCGTTGGAGCTGGCGTTGAGAACGGCAAACACTGCCTGGAGGTAGCGATCCAGGTCTACCGCTGGAACTACGTGGCCGCTAAACTCCAACAGATCGTCGCCCGCGTTCCACCAGCGATGAGGAACGCCTGCGGGCAAGACTGCAGTGCCCCCAGTTGGCACAACGATCTTTTCCCCTCCGACTTGGGCGCCGAGAGTTCCCGCTTTCACAATGCCCTCTTCCCGTTCACGAAAGTGCACGTGCAAAGGCGGGCCGTCCGCTTTGGGAGGCAGCGTGCCATCGAGGAATAGGACGATTCGTCCCTCCGCGTCATGCCTGCGGTACATCCGCAGGATTTCTCCGTTATGGCGGTTCTCCAACCTCAGAAAGTTATCCACGATTCATCCCACTTGTGGCCTATGCGCTCCGAAAACAAGTTCTTACGAATCTTATCACTGGGCCCGCCAACTCGCAGCCAACCGTTCGCAGAAGCGATCTGGCGTTATTATCCTGGTTACTCACCATTCGGAAGTTGGCGAGCCAGAAGTCGGCTTCTGGGAAGTTGCACAGCCTCGTCCAGATTGTCGGCCACCCGGAGAAAGGTACAGAGAGTAGGAACGATAAGTGTGCGTCCAGCGAAGGCTGGCATGAACAGTGGGTGAAAGTCCCACCGGGGTAAAAGTTCAAAGCCCCGTAGCTTGAATAGCAGGAAGGAAGGAAACTGAAAATCCTGAAGCCTATTGACAAAGCCATCTAAAAGGATGGTGAGCGAGTCACCGGGCCGTAACGCAAGTGAACCCATATGGCCTCGAAAGTACTGCACCCCGAAGGCCGAGCCCTCACTTTTCGGGCGAAGGCAGCATGGAGCGTCGCAAGGACTGAAGCGGCGAAACACTTCGGCGGGGTTGGTAGGGACAGCACGGTGACAAGGTCATGCTAAGCAACTGGAGAAACCCTCCTCGTCCCGTCGAGAAATCGGCGGAGCAGGGAAACCGTATAACCGGCAACACCGGGAAGTCGGTGGACGACGAGAGGGATTCGGCTGGGTCTGTAGTAGCGAGGAAGCGGAGTAACGTCCGTGGAGCGAAGAGGCCCTGCTGTTTGTAATGGCTCTAACAAAACGGGAGGCAAGGGTGAAATGACAAAAGCGCCCATCAGTTTGCAGGACCTGAGAAGGAGTCTATATGTCAAGGCGAAGGCAGAACCGCCTTGGCGTTTCTGGGGACTATACGTCCACGTCTGCAAGATGGAGACTTTGCGGGAAGCCTACCGGATGGCGAGAAGTAATGGCGGGGCACCAGGTATTGACGGGGTCACGTTCGAAGCCATCGAGGAAAGCGGCGCGGAGAGTTTTCTCGGGCAGATTCGGGAGGAATTAGTTACCAACACGTATCGGCCCATGCGGGCACGGAAGAAGGAGATTCCAAAGGATGGGGGCAAGAAAGTCCGCGTCCTGTCGATTCCTGCCATCCGTGATCGAGTGGTCCAGGGGGCGTTAAAGCTCATCCTGGAGCCGATCTTCGAAGCGGATTTCCAACCAGGGTCGTATGGATATCGACCGAAACGGACAGCGCATGAAGCTGTAGCCCGGGTAGCCCAAGGGATTGTCGAGGAGAAGACGCGCATCATTGATTTGGATCTCAGCGCCTATTTCGATAACGTGCAGCATTCTCTGCTGTTAGAGAAAGTGGCGCGACGGGTCCGAGATGATGCGGTCATGCATTTGCTCAAGATGATTCTGCAAGCGACCGGGAAGAAAGGCGTTCCCCAAGGCGGGGTGATTTCGCCGTTGCTCAGCAACCTCTATCTGAATGAGGTAGACCGGATGCTGGAGAAAGCGGTGGACACCACGCGGAGGGGCAAGTACACCAACATCCAATATGCACGTTTTGCGGATGACATGGTGATCTTGATCGACGCCGAACGGCGGAGTGACTGGCTGGTGAAGGCGGTAAACAGGCGGCTGCGCGAGGAGTTCGCGAAGCTAGGCGTTGCGATCAACGAGGACAAGAGTCGGATGGTAGATCTGAAGAAGGGAGAGAGCTTTACTTTCCTGGGTTTTGAGTATCGGCGCATACTGAGCCTTCGGCGGAAGTGGCGACCATACTATGCGCCCAAGCTGAAGAAGCGGACAGCGCTGTTTGAAAAGCTCAGGGAGATCTTCCGACAACACGTCAGCTGGCCCGTGGAGATTGTGATTGCGAAAATCAATCCGATTCTGCGCGGTTGGGTGAACTACTTTCGGGTCGGACATTCGAGTTCTTGTTTTTACATGGTCAAACGCTGGGTAGAGAAGAAGGTCAGGCAGCATCTGATGCGTGCCCGGGGACGCAAAGGCTTCGGCTGGAAGCGGTGGAGTAGCGAATGGCTGTACGAGCGGCTGGGTTTGTTTAACGACTACCAGTTGCGTCGATGGTCAGGTGCGAAAGTCGCCCCGGCACGATAGGCCCCATAACTCTTGGCACCAAGCAAACAGGTGCGCCCAGTGCGGGAAATCTGCACGCTGGGTGCGATGTGGCGGGGGCTGGAAACGGATTCACGGTTCGGCTATTGAGGCACTCCCAACGGAAACGGGGAGCAACAAGCTAGGCCAGACCTTCGGAACACCGCGCCAGTCCTCGACCCGACCGTCATCACCTCCCGGATGCCAGCGAAGTGACTCGGATCGGCGGACCCGAGCGGGTTGCTGGGGAGTAAATGGCCCCCCGCATGCGCCAATGGCGAGAGATGCTACGTTAAACTAATACCGCCTACCACCGAGGCCCTCCACCGGGGTAGAGTGGAGGAACTGAATAGCCATGAACTCGTTACAGGATTCAACCAGCCGTCGTGAATTCATGAAGACCAGCGGTAAATCGGCTGCACTATCGGTTTTGGCCAACGTTGCGATTCCTCCCGTCCACGCAGCCGGCAGCGACCTGATCCAGGTGGCGCTTGTCGGCTGTGGGGGACGCGGCGGCGGCGCGGCGGCGAACGCCCTGGCAGTGAAGCGCGGCCCTGTCAAGCTGGTCGCCATGGCGGACGTCTTCCCGGAACGCCTTACGAGCGACCTGAATAGGTTACAGCGGCGTTTCCCGAATCAGGTCGACGTACCGCCCGATCGCCAGTTTCTCGGCTTCGACGCCTATCAGCATGCGATGGATTGTTTGAAGCCGGGCGATATCGCCATTTTCGCAACGCCTCCGGCGTTTCGCTGGGTGCACTTCACCTATGCGATCCAGAAGCGCTTGAACGTCTTCATGGAGAAACCGCTCACGGCCGACGGCCCAACGAGCAAGCGCATGTTCGCGCTCGCCCAGGAAGCTTCGGCCAAGAACCTCAAGGTGGGGGTGGGTCTCATGTCGCGTCACAGCCGGGCGCTGCAGGAACTGGCCGACCGTGTCCACAACGGGGAGATCGGCGAGATCATTCTGCAGCGTGGTTACCGCATGCATGGCCCCGGCGGTTATTTCCTCTCGCCGCCCAAACCGGCTGGCATCACCGACCTGCTCTATCAGGTGAAGCGCTTCCACAGCTTCATTTGGGCGAGCGGAGGCTGCTACAACGACTTCTATATCCACCTCATCGATCATCTCGGATGGATGAAGAACCAATGGCCGGTGAAGGCGCAGGCCTTGGGCGGCCGGCATTACAAGGTCAGTCCCGAAGGAGTTGCCTACGTGGATCAGAATTTCGACGCGTACTCGGTGGAATACACGTATCCGGATGGCACCAAGTTCTTCTTTGACGGGCGGTGTATGAAGGGCTGTGAGGAGATCTACACCAGCTCTCTGCACGGGACCAAGGGCATGGGAATCGCTTCCAAGAGCGGCGATTGCGGGCTGCCATCGAGCCTGTACAAGAGTCAGACGGCGAGCCCATCAAACTTGATTTGGGAATCCAAAGTGAGCCCCGACGAGAGGGATCCCTATCAAAACGAGTGGAACGATTTGATGGACGCCATTCGAGACGACAAAGCTTACAACGAGGTCAAACGCGGCGTGGAGGCGAGCCTGGTTTCGAGCATGGGCCGCATGGCCGCCAACACCGGTCGGGAAATCACTTTTGACGACATGCTCCGATGCGAGCATGAAATGGCGCCGGGCATCGATAAGTTCACAATGGAGTCCCCGGCCCCGCTACTTGCGGACGCCAGCGGCAGATATCCTGTGCCGCAGCCTGGCATCGTAACGACGAGGGAATACCCGGCAACGTGACGAGCGTTTCGGTTCACACGCACTTCTGATAACTGCTCAACACCCTCGATGGCGACTATACGCTCACCTGAATTCCATGGGCGGCCTTACCAGGATTAATCGTCGAGGCTTGGTTTCGACGCTATGGCCAGCTTTCTCCGAGTCGCGCGTCATCCGGCCGGAGCAGCCCACATCCGGACTGGACCAACTGAGCATCGCGAGTGAACACACTATGACCGGCCCCAAATCGCACCAACGCGCGATAATGAAGGCGTGCACATCCCAACGGCATTGATCCATCAAGGCGAGCTCGCCACGCACATCGAACGAGCCAAGACTGGTCTCGGACCGGAGGTGGCCCACGTCGCATACAGGATCGGAGAGGACTCGACTGGAGCGGCGTCGATCTTCTTTCGGATAACACTACTCGACTGGGCGACCGCCGAGAACGTCATAGCCGATGTCACGGGACGCGTGGCAACAATTCTATTTGACGAAATCCGTCCTTTGGAGAATTGGGGACTGCGTCCCTATTTCAACTTCAGAAGCTACTCTGAGCAGCAAACGCGGCCTGATCCCGACTGGATCTGACGCATGGCCTATCACGATGACCTTTTGGCCCATGCCCTGGCCTTGGTTCACGCGCAGCCGCAATCACAGCTAACATTACGCAGGGCTGTTTCAGCCGCGTACTACGCCGTTTTCCATTTACTCGTTTTTGAAGCAACCGAGCACTGGGATAACAGCGGACTGCGAACCACATTAGCACGCGCCTACGACCACGGCTTGATGAAAACAACTTCCAACAGGATTCTGGACGGCCGAGAGTTTCCGTACACTAACGAGAACCTTCAGGTTGTCAAAGACCTCAGAGAAATTGCGCAGGGATTCAGCCAGTTACAGGAAGATCGTCACTTTGCGGATTACAACCTAACCAAGCCTTTAGATCCTGTCGATGCACTACGGCAGGCGAAAGCCGCCGAGAAGATCTTTCTAACGCTGCCAGCCATCAGGACGGAACAGATCGTTCAGGAATACCTCACCTTGCTGCTGATAAAGAAGCGCTGAAGTTACGGATTCGCTCTCCGGTCGCGGGTGTAAATTGGGGCGGCGGCTCCACGTCAATTGGACGCATAGCGCCTTAGGCCACCGGAGCGCGCGACTTGCCATCTCCGTCCCAATAGTCGGCTACCCTTCCGAAGCTGGCTGCTCAGCGTGCGGGCTCGATTCCGATCCGGTCGTTCACGGCCGAGGCGATGCGTTGAGTGCAGCCGAGGTAGCGCTCGGTCGTTTGTACTGAGACGTGCCCCAGGAAGAATTGAATCTGCTCCAGCTCGCCGCCGGCGGCGCGGCACAGACGAGCGCACGTCCGGCGCAGGTCGTGCGGTGCGAGTTTACTGACGCCAATTTTTGCCACGAACTCCTTCACAACGCGCCACACCAGCTTTTCGGTGACTCCTTCGCCCCAAGGCCTGCCAGCGCTACTCACGCGACGAAAAACTTTCCCGGGTTTGACACCCGCGGCCACCAGTCCACGAATTCATCGATGGCGTGGCGATAGCCGCGCTGAGCGTCGGGGCACGACAGGCTATTGAGAACCGAGGATTTCGCGACCTCGAGATCTGTAAGTCGCAGAACAGTTTTTGCAACGGGACCCTTTTGTCGACGAACTGACTTTCGTTTC
Source organism: Bryobacteraceae bacterium (assembly GCA_963770345.1). Lineage (GTDB taxonomy): Bacteria > Acidobacteriota > Terriglobia > Bryobacterales > Bryobacteraceae > CAVYPH01. Next base: position 1,121,457 of record CAVYPH010000007.1, read on the forward strand.
ATTTCCTGTGGCCTCCAAGGCCACAGGTCCATCCTGCATCAATCGGAATCCGCCAGCCAGCGTCCCGGGTGTCGGATTACCGCACCAGCCACCGGCCCGAGGAACAGGTCCACCCATGTCGAGGGGGCCGATCATTGTAACTTAAAGGCAATGGCTTTCACGGTCGTACCGATACACAATCTGAATTTACTCTCAGGACCGATAATTCCGTATGGCAAGTTTAATGTCCAAAACGTGCCTGACTGGCTTCTGAAGGATTCTATACTCAAAAATCTCAGCGAACGTGACCGTCAAAGTGTTCAGCGTGCCAAACACGCTCTCATTTCTGAATATGAAGCCTACTCGCACGGGCATCCTGATCCAGAGTGGACTGGCCAGCAGCCGAAGGGAATTCAGGATCTTCGATGGCAGTCAGCCCTGCTCGCCAACATGTGCATGTGGATGGTGTGGCCATCGACGGTTTGTATCACGGTTGGTTTTCATGCAATGATGCGCCTTGATGGGTACCCGGAGCCCTTCGATCCCCCCTTTGTTCAGGCCACAGAACGCGAAACCAATCTCTTCTGCCATGAACGAGACTTCTACAATGTAGTCGAGCCGAAGCATGTTGTGACAGCCGCGAAGCTTTTTGAGACGCTCTCAACCGTGCAGCGCAAGAACGCTGTGTGGCCCGCTCTTCGGGCATTTTGGGGAGCCCTCACAGCATATCCGGGCGACATGCGATATCCGCTGTTTTGGCAGGGATTGGAATCGCTGTTCGGGTCTGACACCGACAACCGTGGCGTCACAAAACGTCTGTGCGACCGGATTTCATATTTTTTGGCCGACGACGCAATCGTCCAGAAAAAAGTGGCGGGGCAGGTCAGGGCCTGTTACGCGAAGCGGTCTGATATCGTCCACGGGCGATGGGAAGATAGCGAAGACTTCCACAAAACTCATATGTACGACACGGAATGCATCGTTCGAACTGTCGTTCGCCACATCGCCACCAAGCCGGGGTTGCTCGGGGCGTTCCTGTCTCCCAAGCGCAACGATTTTCTTGAAGCGTGGGTCAAGTCGAAGGCGTTTGTACCGCCGCCGCTGCCAGTTTGAAAACGGTAAACCGATACCATGACCCATCAGGCTGCTCTCCAATTCCGATTTCCCCACCTGTATCACTACCAAGATTTTGACCTTAACAGCACCGCCCGGCATCTCGAGCGGCTGACCGACATTCTGAAGAACCACCGCATCTGGTGCTCCGATCCGACTACTTTCAACGATCCGTGGGACGGAAAGCCTTATTTTGATCCTGCCCATCTGGATGATGACGACGTTCGTTCTAGAACTGTCGAAGCGCTAATTGCGACGCGACGAGGGGGTTCAGAACTTGATCACGTCGATGCTCTGCTGCGAAGTGATCCGAGGGCTATAAAAGCGGTGATTCACCGCTTTTCTATCGAGTTCTTTAAGTTCATTCCCTCGCGCTGGGCGATCTACTGTTTGGCGCCAGATCCGTCGATCAACTTGATGTGGTCGCATTATGACCGGAATCACAAGGGCCTGTGTCTTGAATTCGCTGTACCGAACACAAAATTCTCATGGGCTCTTCAGGTGCGGTATCACAGAAAGTATCCACCGTTCCTGCTTCATAATCAGCGAGATTACGGAATGCTTCTGGCCAAATCGGAGGATTGGGCCTACGAGAACGAGTTCCGCTTGATCGGCGTCCGTTCCACCGACATTCCCTCCCCGATGGTTCTGGATGACCACTACCTTCCGATCGGCGGCAACGATCTGAAGTCGATCATTTTCGGCTGCCAGATGGAAGAGGATGAGAAAGCGTCGATACGATCAATTGTTCGTGCACACGCGCCACACGTCACCACGCGCCAAGCGGTCAGAGCATTTAACGAGTACCGTCTGATCATCGAGGCTGATGCGGAGCCATGAACATTATCGCCGCAAGGCCTGCAAGGATATAACTTTTTGAGATGATTTCCGCCCATCCGCGTAGAGCAGCGGGATACGTATTGATGTCAAGGCGTGAATACCACTTTGAACACCATGCGCAAACGACGCAGAAGCTCAAACGAAAACTGCTTTGTTTTCAATGGAAGAACGATGCGGAAAAGCCGTATGTTTTTTGTTTTCAATCGACCGACATTTTGGGAAACTGACGTTCGCGGCGACTTCGCGCGGCCACCGCGGTCGGTTAGTTAGTTATCAATAACCTCGGCTCGATCATTCGTCGCGAGTTTAGCCCTTCGCACCAGCGTTCGGCCAAGAGTTGCAATTCAGGCCATGCTCACGGTGGCTCAGTACCTGTGGGTGTATCGTCGGCGACTCGTACAAAGCTGGTGGCGATTAGGAACAGTAAGTCGGCTCCGGGCTGCTAATCAATGTCCCAGCCGCCACTCTAGCGCCTACCGCGTAGAATTCAGGTGACTGGAAATCCGCCCACGCGTGCGAGCACGTCAATCTGGACGGGAGAGCCGCTCTAAGTTCACCGAACGGTTGACCCAATTTCGCGGCACTGAAGATTGCCTGCTTTTGAGCCATCACCTAGCCCCGAACTAGAGCCAACCTTTTTCGATCACAAAAATCGGCGATCCAATCTCCCCTGTTTGCAACACCCACAACCAAAAACCACCAAAACCCGCCATCCCCCATGCCACGATCAGCATAGGAGATAGAGAAATGGCAACTGCAGCACAAGTAGCAGCAAACAGAGAAAACGCGAAGCGTCCTCGAACGCTTTCCGAAGAAACCAAGGAATCCCTAAGAACCCGAGCACTAAAACACGGGCTAACCAGCAAGCGGGACGTCGAAACCGTCCTCGAAGGCGAAGACAAACAGGAGTTCCAAACCATCCTGAACGCCCTCCTCAGCGAAGCGACCTTAGGCACCGCCCAGGAAATCCTGCTCATCAAAATGCAGGCCGAAAGCTTCTGGAAATCCCAGCGAGCCGCCCGCATGGAAGCAGGCGCAATGGACGCCAGCGTCCTCATGGTCCAACTCATGGACAAAGTACCTCAACAAATGACCGAAGAATACGGAGCCGTCCTAGCCGTCGCCTATCGCGAGGCCTCCCCCTGGTTCGACAAACTCCGGCGCTACTCCAATACCGCCGAAAGGACCTTCTTCCGGGCCACCCGCGAATTGGCTATGATTCGCAAAGCCGGTCCGCAGGAAGAAATTGGCCAGCTTGAAATTGGCTATGTTTCGCAAACCACCGAAGTCGAAGAATCCAAGGAGCAGACAGTAGAACAAGCAACGAAACCAGCCCCCAAAATTGGCTGTGTTTCGCAAAAGACCCCGCAACCCGACATCAGCGGCCTATCCCCCGAGCAGATTCTCAAGCTCGAAACCATGTCCGAAGCCGAAACCTTCGCCTTTTTGGACCAACTCACCGCCCCAATCACTGGCCAAGTTCATGGCAAGTAGTACAAGTGACAGCCGCCTTGTTCTCTTTATGGCAACTAATGCACGCCCGCATATAAATGGGCCGCTCCACGCGCACCGTCTCCATCTCATACACCTTGCCGTGGCATCCATCGCACGTAATCTTGGCCGCCCCATGCGCCGCATGGCTAAAAAATACATAGTCCGGAAGTTTGTAAACGCGCCTGGAGGGAATGCCGTCGATCACGCTGCTGGGAATCCCCGCGCGCCCGTCCCCATCGCGCTTATGGCACGTCAGGCACACGTCGGCGGCCGGAAAACCCGCGAACTCGGTCTTCAACGAGCCCGCATGACAATACACGCACGGAAGCTTCAGCGGCGCATGACGCTTGTGGCTGAACGAAACCGGCTCGGCGCCAAAAAGCGTTACGGCAACCAGAAGGCTACCAACGAATCTGAGTACGTCTTGTTGTATTTGTTGCCTCCTCCAGCGGCGATCACAACAAACTGTTTTCCCGTCTTCTTACCAACGTATGTCATCGGCGTGGCATGCGCGCTGGCCGGCAGCCTGGTCACCCAAATTTCCTTGCCCGTGTCTTTGTCGAACGCGCGAAAGCGGCTGTCGTTCGTCGCGCCGATGAAGACCAGCCCGCCCGCCGTCACAATGGACCCACCGATGTTGGGCGCGCCAGTCGGCGGCACTCCCTTGGCAGCAAGTTCGTCCGACACGCCAAGCACCGAGCGCCAGCGGAACCTGCCCGTATCGAGGTCGATAGCAGTCAGATGACCCCAAGGCGGCTTCTGGCAAGGGTTCAGGTTCTGGTCCCAGAAGCGCGAATTCGGCGACCCCGACCCTTGCGCGCGATAAGGTATCTCAGACCCATCGGGACGTTTCACCATATGAAACAACATGCCGACGTCCATCGAGTTCACATAAAGCGTATGCGACTGCGGATCGAACGACCCGCCGCCCCAATTTGCGCCGCCATTGGTGCCGGGAAAAAGAACCGTCGGCTTCAAGCCAACCGGAGTATACAACGTCCCGAGCACGGCGCCTTCCATCAGTTTTGCGCAGTAGGCCCGCGATTCCGGCGTCACATCGGTGAGCTCCTCCGGCTTCATGCTCTGACGCGCAAACGGCCGGGGCGAAATCGGAAACGGCTGGCTGATAGCGGCCTGCTCGCCGGGAACTTCGCTCGCCGGAACGGAGCGCTCTTCGACGTCGAACAAAGGCTTGCCCGTGTAACGGTCGAAGACAAAAACGAAACCCGTCTTGGTGACCTGAGCCACCGCCGGAACCAATACTCCATTCCGCATCACGTTCACCAGGCTCGGTTGCGCGGGCAAGTCGTAGTCCCAAAGATTATGATGCAGGGTCTGGTAGTGCCACAGCCGCTTGCCGGTATTGGCATTGAGGGCGACGAGCGAATCGCCGAAAAGACCGCTGCCCTTGCGATCGCCGCCGTAGAGATCGACCGCCGGCGAAGTGAGCGGCAGAAAAACGATACCCCTGTCTTCGTCGACGCTCAGAATCGACCAGGCATTCACCGCCGCGCGGTTCTTCCAGGAATCGCCGGCCCAGGTGTCGTTACCGAATTCGCCCTGTCGCGCCACCGTGTGGAATGTCCACACGAGCTTGCCTGTCTTGGCGCTGAATGCACGAACGTCGCCAAGCGGACCATGTGGCTCGCCATCGGCCGTAAGAGAGCCGCAGATCACCAGGTTCTTGTACACGGTCGGCGGCGACGTCATTCCGTATCCGCGTCGAGGCTCCTGGTCCGCCACTCCCTCGCGAAGGTCGATGGAGCCACCCTGGCCAAAGCCAGCCGCCGGTTTTCCGGTAGCCGCGTCGATCGAGAAAAGGCGGCCGTCGAGCGTACCGAAAAAGATCCGGCCATGCTTCCCGTTCGCCCAGTACGCCGCGCCCCGGTTGATGAAGAGATTGACCGGGATTTCCTTGTCAAGCTTCGGGTCGAACGTCCAGATTTCCTTGCCCGTGTCGCCATCAAGGGCGATCAAGCGGTTGAACGGAGTGGTCACGTACACCACGCCGTCCACCATCAGCGGCGTCGATTCGAATGCGCTGCGGCTCGGATATTTTGTTCCGTCGCTGACGTCGCCGGTGTGATACGTCCAAGCGACTTCGAGGCTGCTCACATTGACCCGGTTGATCTGTTTCAGTGGCGAGTACTTCGTGCCGCCCGCGTCGCCGCCGTAGTAAGGCCAGTCTTGCGCGCTCATTGCGAACGTGAAGAGTAAAAAGAGAGGATACCTTGACATTCTACACATGATCGGGTATATGTAGATCATCTAGGCGTTGGATATGAAACAGGAAAAATCGGATCTGCTCCAAGGTACTCTCGACATGTTGATCCTGAAAGTGGTGGCGCTGGGTCCTATTCACGGTTACAGCATCTCACAGCGAATCCAGCAAATCTCGAAAGACGTGCTGCAGGTGCAGCAAGGGTCGTTATATCCCGCCCTGCACCGCCTCGAGAATCGTGGATGGTTGGATGCCGAGTGGGGCGAAACCGAAACCGGCCGCGAGGCCAAATTTTACTCGCTCAGTAAGGCAGGGAAGAAGCAGCTAGCGCTCGAAACAGCGAACTGGGCTCGCTTGTCGGATGCGATCGCCCTGATTCTTCAGACGGTCGAATAGGAGTTCTTCATGCGTCTACTTCGCAAATCGCAAGCGGAGCGGCAACTCGACAAGGAGTTGCGTTTTCACCTGGAGCAGCAGATCAACGATCACATAGCCGCGGGAATGACGCCGGAAGAAGCGCGCCGGCGAGTCCGTATCGAGTTCGGAGGCTTGGAGCAGATCAAAGAAGAGTGCCGCGATTCCCGCGGCGTCCGGTGGCTCGAGAATCTGGCGCAGGACATTCGATACGCGGCCCGTATGCTGCGGTCGAATCCAGGTTTCGCGTCCGTGGCCGTACTGACATTAGGCCTCGGCCTCGGCGTCAATACCACTCTGTTCACATTTCTGAACGCGTGCCTGCGGCCCCTTCCGGTAAGGGACCCAGGCCAGCTCGTCGAGATCCAGCGCATCGTGAAGGGTCAGCGGTATTTCTCGCACGTATCCTATCCGGATTATCTGGAGCTCCGCGATCACAGCCAGGCATACTCGGGAGTGATCGCGATCACTCGCGCGAGTCTGACCATGGGAGGAGCGCGGGGCGAACCGCAGGAGCCGGCACAGGCGCACCTCGTCTCCGGCAACTATTTTTCAGTCCTCGGCGTTCAGGCGATCCTCGGCCGCGCGGTCACACCGGACGACGACCATGGTCTCGTCGCAGTCCTGAGCTACGGCTTTTGGCAGCGGCGTTTCCACTCTGACGCCGGGGTGTTGGGGAAAACAGTTCTATTGAACTTCAAGCCATATACCGTTATCGGCGTGATGCCGCCCGAGTTCATCGGCACGAAGCTAGAAAGTATCGACGTCTGGATTCCACTCACGCTCGATTCGGAAGTAAACAAATCGCAGGTCGAAGTAGTGGGAAGACTCAAGCCGGACATCGACATCTCACGCGCTGGCGCAGAGCTATCGGTCATTTCGAAGCGCCTCGCGCGCGAATTTCCCGAGACGAATGGCAAGTCTAGCTTTTTCCTCGAGTCTGCCTCCTCGCTGGTAACCCCGAGTCCCCATCTGACGCCTTTAATAGCAACCGGAATGGCAACGGTAGGACTCGTCCTGCTGATCGCCTGCGCGAACGTGGCGAATCTGCTGATGGCGCGCTCGGTAGTTCGGCGGAAAGAGATCGCCGCGCGCCTCGCATTGGGAGCCGGCCGGTCCAGGTTGGTGGCGCAGTTGCTGACGGAGAGTGCGCTCCTTGCGTTATTGGGCGGCGGCCTAGGGATTGTCTTCGCAATCTCCATGTCGCGTGTCGTGTTGAGAGAAATTGTGAAGGCGATCCCCGCGGAAGCCGGGACGTTCTATTTCAACATCGCACCGGACCACCGTGTCTTCCTCTACACGTTTCTGTTGTCGCTGGGGACGGGCATCGTTTTTGGACTCGCACCGGCATTGCAGGCGTCCAAGGTCGATCTGGCATCGGCGCTCAAGCTGGACGGAGCGTCGGCGGGCAGGCAAAGCCGCGGAAGGTTCTTCGCGGCACGCGATCTGTTGGTGGTTGTGCAGATAAGCGTATGCCTGGTACTGCTCATAACATCCGGGCTCGCCATACGTGGGCTGATTATCGTCCTGACCACGGATCCGGGCTTCCAAACCAGCAACATGATCCTGCTCGAATTCAGCCCGGACCGCCTCGGCTACGACGCGACCAAGACAATCGCCTTCGAGCGCCGGCTCGACACACGGTTGAAAGCAATGCCGGGCATCGAATCGATGAGCCAGGTCGAAATCTTTCCGCTGGTCTCGCAACGGATCGTCCCAATCGATGTCCCCGGACGAGTAGCGCGCTACAACCGGGTGACGGCCAACTACTTTGAAACGCTCCGCCTCCCAATAGTCCGCGGTCGAACCTTCTCGGCGGCAGAAATGGCGAGCGGAGGCCGCGTGTTGCTCGTGAGCGAGACCACAGCGCGGAATCTCTGGCCGGGCCAGGATCCGATCGGCAAACGGCTAGGATACGGAAAAGCCTACTCACCCCCAAGCGAGGTCATCGGAGTGGTGAAAGACGCGCGGAACATGATGCTTTGGCAAGTCGACGATCTGTACTTGTATCTCCCGCTCGCGGGCGACGCGGCATTCACGGAGTCGTTCCTGATTCGAACGAGCGGCGACCCCAAACTCGTCATGCAGGGAATTCGTTCGGAGGTCCAGGCGCTCGAACTGCGAATGCCGATCTTCCTGCACACCATGGACGACGCAATCGGGCTCCAGGTCTCAATCTTCCGCATAGCAGCGAAGGTGGTAGGCACGCTCGGAATCCTCGCACTGCTGCTGACAGCCGTGGGCATCTACGGGTTGATGGCATATACGGTCACCCAACGAACGCGCGAAATCGGCATCCGAATGGCACTGGGAGCCGGCCGGATCGAGTATGATGCGGCTCGTCCTGGGCCAGAGTTGCAAGCTCGTGATGATAGGAGCAGGTATCGGACTGTTGGGCGCTGTAGCCTTCATCCGCGTCTGGTCTTCCATTCTCTCGAACATCGAGTTGCTAGACCCGCTAACCTTCGCCGGAGTTACCTGCTTCTTGTTTGGAATCGCAATGCTGGCGACATACGTTCCGGCGAGGCGGGCGACGACAGTAGACCCGATGGTCGCGCTGCGCTACGAATAGAATTAAGCGATCTGAGGTTCGTGCGTCAGCGCTTTCTTCTTCTTCCGCTTGCGTCCCTGGATACGTTCCTGGATAGCCGACATGTAGATATAGAAGACCGGCGTCAGATAGAGTGTCACCAGTTGCGAGAACAGCAGCCCGCCGACCACCACGAGGCCCAACGGTTGGCGGGCCTCGGCGCCGGCCCCATAACCGACCGCGATCGGCACAGCGCCAAGCAGCGCCGCCATCGTGGTCATCATGATGGGACGGAAGCGGATGAGGCAGCCCTGATAGATCGCCTGCATCGGCGGCAGTCCATCCTTGCGTTCGGCTTCGAGCGCGAAGTCAATTTGCATGATCGCGTTCTTCTTGACAATACCGATCAGCATGATGAGACCCACGAAGGCGTAAATGTTGAGGTCGATATGGAAGATGAACAGCGTCAGCAGCGCGCCGAATCCGGCCGACGGAAGACCGGAGAGAATCGTGATCGGATGAATATAGCTCTCATACAGAATGCCGAGAACGATGTAGACCACCAGGATGGCGACGATAAGCAGCAGAAGCAGATTGCCGGACGATGTCTGGAAAGCTTTCGCCGCACCCTGCCAGTTCGCGCTGATAGTGGCAGGCATCGTCTTTTCGGTGATCGATTGAATCTCGTTGGTCACTTGGCCCAGCGCAGCGCCAGGCTTCAGATTGAACGAGATGGTAGCCGCCGGCAGCTGGCCGTAGTGGCTGATCGCTTGAGGTCCCACGTCCTCTTTCACGCTGGCCAGAGTATCGAGCGGAATGCTCGCGCCGCTCGGCGCTTTAAAGTAGAGCAGCGAAAGCGCGTAAGGGTCACGCTGATACTTGGGCTGGAGTTCCAGTAGAACCTTATACTCGTTGATTGCCGCGTAGATGGTCGAGACCCAACGCGGTCCGTACGCGTCGTAAAACGCGTTCTCAATCTGCGAAGCGTTGATCTGCAGCGCGCCGGCTTTGTCGCGATCGATTTTCACGTTGATCTGTGGCGCTTGAATCGCAATGTCGCTGGTTACGTCCTCTACCCCGTCTACCTTTTCGATTTCGTGCTGGAGCTTATCCGTATTCAGATAGAGTTCCTTCTTGTCCGGCGTCTGGAGCGTCATCTGATAAAGGCTCTTCGTCACCTGCCCACCAATCCGGATAACGGGCGGGTTTTGCAAGTAGACGCGCATGCCCGGGAAGTTGGAAAGCTTGGGCCGAAGCTCGTCGATCACGCCATTGACTAGCATCTTGCGCTGGTTACGCGGTTTGAGCCGCACCAGGAGCTGACCGTAGTTCGGACCGCCAAGCGTGGAAGCCGAGGTGCCGCCCACGGTGGACATCAGCGCGGCGACGTTCGGATTGGCCCGGACTACGTCGTCGATCTCTTGCTCGTACTGCAGCATCTGGTAAAACGAAGTGCCCTGCTGAGCTTCGGTGATGATGGTGAGCTGGTCCGTGTCCTGGTCGGGGATAAAGCCTTTCGGTATGGCGATGAACATCCAGGAAGTGGCGATCAGCACTACGAAGAACGTGGCCATTGTCCAGACCCGGTGGCGAAGCACCATTTGCAGGGTCATGTCGTAGGCGTGCAGCATCCTATCGAAGAAGCGTTCAGTAACACGATAGAACCAGGAATGCGCCTGATCTTCGTGAGAGCGCAGGAACCGGCTGCAGAGCATCGGCGTCAGCGTCACCGAGACAACGCCCGAGATCAGAATCGCCGCGCAGATCGTGACCGCGAATTCCTTGAACAGACGTCCCAGAATGCCGCCCATGAACAGCACCGGAATGAAGACGGCCGCCAGCGACAGAGTCATCGATACGATGGTGAAGCCGATTTCGCTGGCGCCATTGAGGGCCGCGGCAAACGGCTTCTCGCCCATTTCCATGTGCCTGACGATATTCTCCAGCATGACGATCGCATCGTCGACTACGAAGCCGATAGAGAGAATCAGCGCCATCATCGACAGATTGTCGAGGCTGTAATTCAGCAGGTACATCACTGCGAAAGTGCCAACGATCGAGAACGGCAGGGCCAGGCTTGGAATGATGGTGGCGGAGACGTTGCGGAGGAACAGGAAGATCACCATCACGATCAGGCCCAAAGTAAGAACCATGGTGAAGTTGATGTCGTGATAGGACTCGCGAATGGTTTCCGACCGGTCGTACAGGACGTCCATGTGAACCGAAGGCGGCAACTCCGCTTTGAACAACGGCAGAAGACCCTTCACCCCGTCGGTGACAGAAATTGTGTTGGTGCCGGGCTGGCGCTGGATGGCCAGAATAATGGATCGTTGCTTACTGCTGGCCGTACCAAACCAGGAAGCGGTCTTATCGTCTTCCACGCTATCGATCACATCGCCGAGTTCCTCCAGACGCACTGGCGATCCCTTCCGGTACGCGACCACCAGAGGACGATAGGCCGCGGCGGTCATGAGTTGGCCGCTGGTCTGAAGCGTGAACGCACGCTTCGGTCCCATGATGGTTCCGGTTGGCAGGTTCACGTTCCACGTCTTGAGCGAGTTCTCGATTTCGTTGATACCAATCTGCCGGGCCGCCAGAGCATGCGGATCGATCTGGACATGAACGGCGTACTTCTGAGCGCCAAGAACCTGGACTTGTGCTACGCCCGAAACCATGGAGATGCGTTGCGCGATGCGCGTCTCGGCGTACTCGTCGAGCGTGTACAACGGCATCGTCGGCGAAGTTAGCGCCAGGTAGAGAATCGGCTGGTCGGCCGGATTCACTTTGGTGAAAGTCGGCGGCGTCGGCATGCCTTGAGGCAATAGGCGCGCGGCCTGCGTGATAGATGCCTGAACATCGACCGCCGCGCCGTCCAGGTTCCGGTTCAGATCGAATTCGAGAGTGATCTGGGAGTTACCGAGCGAATTGACCGAAGTCATCGACTCGAGGCCGGCAATGGTCGAGAACTGGTTTTCGAGCGGCGTGGCAACGGCCGAAGCCATCGTTTCCGGACTTGCTCCTGGCAACGAAGCGGTCACCAGGAGCGTAGGAAAGTCGACGTTGGGTAGGTCGCTTACCGCCAGCGAACGATAAGCCACCGTGCCAAACAGCACAATCGCCATCATCAGAAGACTGGTAGCGATTGGCCGTCGAATGAAAGTTTCGGAGATGTTCATCTATGCTCCGCTCAATTGGCCTTCGGGCGCGCCATGACAGCAGGTTTTCCCTTTCGGCCGCGCCACCAGCCCATCACAGCGGCCATATATGTGTACACTACCGGCGTTAAATACAGGGTGATTAATTGCGAGAAGAGCAGTCCGCCCGCTACGGCGAGTCCCAGGGGACGGCGCGCTTCGCCTCCGGCGCCTACGCCCAGGGCCATGGGGACCGCTCCCAGCAGTGCCGCCATGGTGGTCATCATGATCGGACGGAAGCGGATCAGACATCCTTGATAGATTGCTTCCGCCGGGGTCTTTCCTTCCTTACGCTCCACTTCGAGCGCGAAATCAATCTGCATAATGGCGTTCTTTTTCACAATGCCGATCAACATGATGAGACCGACAAAGGAGTAGATGTTCAACTCCGTTTTGAAAATAATCAAAGTAAGAAGAGCCCCAAAGCCGGCCGAAGGAAGTCCCGACAGAATGGTTAGGGGGTGAACATAGCTCTCGTACAGAACACCCAGGACAATGTAAACGACCAGGATCGCCACCACCATCAGCAGCGTCATGTTCTTCATCGAGCTTTGGAAAACTTGCGCCGTGCCTTGGAAATTAGCCGAGAGACGGCCGGGGAACGAATGGACCGCCTCTTGTATTTCGTCCACCGCGTCGCCCAGGGACACTCCGGGCAGCAGATCGAAGGAAATGGTCACCGACGGAAGCTGTCCGCTGTGATTGATGCTCTGTGGCCCCGCATCTTCCTTGATCTTGACGACAGCGTCGAGTGGGATCAGCGTATTCATCGTCGGAGACTTGAAGTAAATCTTCGAAAGCAGATCCAGGTGCTCCTGATATTTGGGCAACACCTCCAGCAGCACTTTGTATTGGTTGTTGGGGGCGTAAATTGTTGAAGCCCAACTTGTACCGTAGCCATCGTACAGGGCGTTCTGGATATCGACCACGCTGAGTCCGAGCGCGGCGGTCTTGTCACGATCCACAATGATATTGGCCCGCGGGTTTTTAAGCTGAAGATCCGTGTTGACATCGCGCAGGCCGGGGAGTCTTGCGATCACTCTTTCCAACTGTTGGGACTGTTTGTAGAGCTGATCCGTATCTGGACCGCTAACTGTAAATTGGTATGTCGCCTTGCTCTGGCGTCCGCCGACGCGGATCGACTGCGGCGCACTCATAAAGACACGGATGCCGGGAAAACCGGATATTTGCGGGCGCACGCGATTGATAATGTCCTCAAGCGTTGAGGCGCGGTCGGCGCGAGGTTTGAGCGTGACCATCATGTGTCCCTGATTAGAGGAACTTCCGAAATTATTGCCGCCCACGCTTGAGTTGACGTTCTCGATGTCCGGATCTTTGGCAATGACTTCGGCCGCGCGCCGTTGGATGCGTTCCATTTCGATGTACGAAGTTCCCTGAGCGGCGTCAGTCGTCACCTGCAAGCTGTCCATGTCCTGTGTGGGTATGAATCCCTTTTGCACTTTGCCGAACATGTAAATGGTGGCGCCGAGCACGACGAAGAAAACCACAGCCATAACGGGACGAGCGCGCAAAACCATGCCCAAACTCCAGTCGTAAAACTTGAGCATGGCGTCAAAGAGCGTGTCCATCTTGCGGCTGATCCACGGCTTGTTGTGCGACTCCGTGTGGCGCAGGAAGCGGCTGCATAACATCGGCGTGAGTGTAATCGAAACCACGCCGGAGATCATAATTGCAACGCAAATCGTGACAGCAAATTCACGGAACAGACGGCCGAGTAACCCTCCCATGAAAAGGACCGGGATGAAGACGGCGGCCAAGGAAATCGTCATCGAGACAATTGTGAAACCGATCTCCTTCGATCCATTCATCGCCGCCTGCAGTGCAGTTTCGCCTTTTTCCATGTGACGGACTATATTCTCGAGCATCACAATCGCATCGTCGACCACGAATCCGATACAGAGGATAAGAGCCATCATCGACAGATTGTCGAGTGTATAGTCACACATGTACATGACGGCGAAGGTACCCAGGATGGAGAATGGCAGCGCCATACTGGGGATCAGTGTGGCAGAGGCGTTGCGCAGGAACAGGAAGATCACCATGATGACGAGGCCGAGCGTGACGGCCATGGTGAACTGCATATCCCTGAATGCCTGCCGGATATTCTTGGATCGGTCGCCGCGGATGAACAGGTGCACGGACGGCGGAAGTTGAGCCTGGAAGAAGGGCAGCAGGCGCTTGATAGAGTCAGTAACCTCAATGACATTGCTGCCGGGTTGCCGCATCACCATCAGGCTGATGCAGCGGCGCGGCTTGTCGTCTTTGGAGAAAATCACGCCCGACGTCCTGGTGTCTTCAGCGCTGTCGATTACATTGGCGACCTCCGACAAGCGGATCGGCGAGCCGTTGCGGTAGGCAACGATCATTGGCTTGAAAGAATCGGCATCGAAGAGCTGACCGGACGCCTGAATGTTGTACGCCGTGTGAGGTCCGTAGAGAGTACCTGTGGGGCTATTGATATTCCAACTCTGAAGCGCGGTGGACACTTCGTTGAGACCCACCTGTCGCGATGCTAATCTGTCCGGATCTACTTGCACGTGAACCGCGTATTTCTGGGATCCCCAGACGCCGACCTGGGCGACACCGCTCACCATCGAGAGCCGCTGGGCCATCATCGTTTCCGCATACTCATCGAGCGTCCACATTGGCATCGTGTCGGAATAGACGCCGAGAAACATGATGGGAGATTCGGACGGATTGACCTTGCGGAAGGAGGGTGGCGCGGGCAAGCCCGCTGGAAGCAGCGGCATCACTTCGGCGATGGCCGTCTGAACGTCGACTGCCGCGCCATCAATGTCGCGGCTCAAATCGAATTGCAACGTTACGCTGCTGCTGCCGTTAGAACTGGTCGATGTCATCGAGTCCAGCCCCGCGATGCTTGTGAACTGGCGCTCCATCGGCGTGGCCACCGCCGATGCCATGGTGGTGGGGTCCGCTCCGGGAAGGCCGACGGAAACGGTGATAGTGGGGTAATCGACGTTGGGAAGATCGCTAACGGGGAGATTGCGGTATGCGATCACACCGAAGAGCGCGATCCCCAACATCAAGAGACTTGTGGCGATAGGACGCTTAATAAATAACGCCGAGGGATGCATGGATCTGCCTCTTTCTATGTCGGTGGCCGGCGTTTCTTACCGCCTGGGGCACCCTGACCTTCGCGACCGTCGCGCACCGATACGCGCATACCTGGCGCAAGCCGAAGTTGACCTTCGGTTACAACAGTCTCACCTTCCTCCAGACCTTTGTCGATCACCATGTCCTGATCGACCCTCCCGGCGGTAGTCACGTTTCGCAATTCGACGGTCCGGTCGGGTTTCACTACGTAGACATATGGGCCCTCCTGTCCCGTCTGCACTGCCTGGTTGGACAGGATGAGAGCTCCGGACACGGTAGTCAGGCGCAGACTGACCCGGACGAACTGCCCGGGCCAGAGTCTCCGGTCCGGATTTGGAAATGTGCCTTTCAGTTTAATCGTGCCGGTGGTTGGGTCCACGGCGTTGTCCACAAAGGTGAGGAACCCCATTTCCGGTGGTCCGCCGCCATCCTGCACCTCGGCGGTCACCGGCAGTTTGCCTTCCGCCATATAGCGCTTTACTTCTCCCAGACGGGCTTCCGGGACGGTGAAGGTAACATAGATCGGCTGCACTTCGTTGATGGTCATCAACTCACTGGTATTGGCGGTGACGATATTACCTTGTTTTACGGCCAGGTTGCCTGTACGGCCGTCGATCGGGCTGCGGATTTCCGTGTAGCCGAGTTGCACCCGCGCATTGTCGGCGGTGGCTTTAGCGGCGTTGATATCCGCCTTGGCGCTGGCAATCGCGGCCTTGTCGGCAGCCAGGGATTGCTGCAACGTGTCGGCATTCGTAACCTGGAGGTCTGACTGTTCCTTCGAGATGATTCCTTCCTGGAAAAGCCTTACGTAGCGGGCGGCTTCGGCTTGCTGATACTTCTGTTGGGCGGCATCTCTGGCGAGATTCGCTTCGTACTGATTGAGCACAGCTTCATCACGGGCTAGTGTGGCCTCAACCTGCCCAAGGGCCGCTTCGAGTGGACGCCGATCTATCGTAAACAGCAGGTCACCCTTCTTAACGTAATCTCCCTCGTGGAAATTTACCTTCTGAAGTTCACCGCCGACCAGGGCTTTGACGGTGATAGTGGAGTAAGCCTCGACATTACCTATCACTTCGATCTGGACGGGAACATCTTTTCGAATAACCTTGGCAACCAGCACCGGAGCGGCGCCTTCGCCTTTTCCCTTTTTGCCCGCTTTGGGAGTATCAGCGGAACCGGCACCGGAACAGCCGTTTAATAGAGCTGCAACCAAGAGTACACAGCCAAGTTGAACGGCCGCCCGCCGACGCTTATGATGAAGTCCAATCATTTTCCCCAACCCTAATACAGCGAACGGAGTACAGCCAAACGACGAATCCCGTTGCCACACATTTATATACACTATCAGGGCGCAGCACGGAAGCGTTAAGTTACCCCTACCAGTTCATTCGACGCATGCGGTTCAGGATCTCGGCGGAGTAGCTGTCCATCAAGGCAGGTTTTCGTTTCCGGGGACTCGGTATGCAGGCTGCGAGGCGCGCCGCCTGGTCCCGGTTCAGCCGGGATGCGGGGATGCCGTAGTGGTATTTAGCCGCGGCCTCCGCACCGAAGATGCCGGGTCCCCATTCGATGACATTCAGGTAGAGTTCCAGGATTCGCTTCTTGCCTAGAATGAGTTCGGCGACGGGCGCCAGCGTAAACTCCAGTCCTTTCCGCAGATAGGACCGGCTGGTGGTGGCAAAGATGTTTTTCACCAGTTGCTGAGTGATGGTGGAGCCGCCTCGGCCCATGTGGCCTGTTTCGACATCGGCGTCAACGATTTTGTTCAGTTCCTGCCAGTCGATGCCATGGTGTTGGTAGAAGCGGCCATCTTCCGCCGCGATTACGGCGTGTTGAAGATCTGGTGAAATCCGGTTGAGCGGTACTGGCTCCCAACGTTTTTTGTATGTCCCGGAAGACCCCATCCGCCGCTGTAATTGGATCATGGTGAAGGGCGGGTTGAACCAGCGTAACCAGACGAGGCAGGCACAAAAGAACAGGCAAATGACGGCTAGGGCCAGCGCGGCCCAGGGCAGAATGCGGCGGAGGAGCTTCATTCAGACGGATTGAGCCGGTGAAAGCGGAAAACGGCGCTGGAGCGTTTTGCGCGTTTTTTTGAGCTCCTGCGCGAGTTTACGCTCTGAGGGTAGGGCGATCTTATATTGGCGGGTGAGAACTGTGTTGGCGAGGTTACCCAAAGAGTAGTGAGCAACGGCATCATCCTTTTCAGAGCAAAGAATGAGTCCGATCGGCGGATTCTCGTTGGGGTTGGACCAATTCTCGCGCGCGAAGTTGAGATACAGATTCATTTGTCCAGCGTCCGCGTGGGTAAACTTGCCAATTTTCAGATCGATGACTACGAGGCATTGCAGCCGCCGGTGATAAAAGAGCAGATCGATCCGATACCATTCGCGGCCGACGCGGAGGCGTCTCTGCCTCGCTACAAAAGAGAACTCATTGCCGAGCTCCAGAAGAAAATGCTCGAGATGCAGGATCAGGGCCGCTTCGAAATCGCTCTCGGAGTATTCATCTTTGAGGTCGAGGAACTCCAGAATCAGCGGATCTCTGATGGCTTGCTCGGCAATTTCGACTGGGACGGAAACGGGCCGCTTAGACGCTATCGCCGCGGTTTTCTTCCGCGATTGTGACCGCTTGGGGCGTTCGTAGTAAAGACTCGCGACTTGCCTGTCCAATTGACGCTCGGACCATCCGCCGGTAAGGGCTTCGCGTTCGTAGAAGGCGCGCGCGGCGACGTCGTCTACTGAAAGCAGGCGGACGTAATGCGACCAAGGCAACGGGAAAACAGGTGGTTTTTTTGGGTCGGCCAATTGTGCAGACACTGTCTGCACAATTGAGAATTCTGCTTCGGACAATTGTGCAGACACTGTCTGCACTTTTGCGATGTGCGCCACGTAGAACTGCCGCATGAGGAACACATTTCGGCGGGAAAAACCGCGCCCAAGTTTCTTGCTCAGATCGCTCGAGAGCTTGTCGAGGAGGGATTCGCCATAGTCGGCTTTGGTCTTTCCGTGCTGCTCGTGCTCGACGATACGCCGTCCAACCTCCCAATAAGTCGAAGTGATAATAGTGTTGACGGAACGGGCCGCGCTGCGGCGGGCTTGGTCGAGGAGTTCTACTACGCCAGTAACTAATTGACCGTAGTTTCCTAATCCGCGCTCCCTGGTTACGGATCGCATGACTAGTCTGAATGATATCGCGCTCGGAGAAAGCTCTCAGATTCGTTCCAGATCACATCTAGGCAGTCGGTGAGTTCGTGGCCGGAATCGAGCAATCGCAGGCGCGCGTTGGGATGGCTCGTGACGAATTCCTGAGAATAAGACGCAGGCACAACGTTATCTTGCGTGCCGTGGAAAATCAGCGCCGGTTGATGAAAATCCGGCGCGCCAGGATACTGAGCGCCGTCTTCGACGAGTTGATAACCGATTTCGCGCAGACCATTTTCGGCATAGTGAAAAACGGCCATCGAACCCGTGCGCTTCCAAGCTTCCACTTTCTCCGCGCCGACGTTTTGCGGCCATCGCTCTGTAAAGTAGAAGGCGGGCGCGAGCAACACCAGCCGCTCCGTTTCGGGATGTAACGCGGCATAAAGGGCCGCAACGTAGCCGCCCATGCTCGAGCCCATCAACCGCACCGGTTCGCCCGCGGCAAGATTCTCGATCACTCGAAGTTGTCCGGTAATCGTAAGACCATGAAAATCGCCCTGATCCATAGGCGGAATTTCGATTCGCATACCTCGTGCAGCAAACTGTTCGCGGAAAAACTGAGCCTTCCGCGAATTGGGACCTGAAGCAAAACCATGAAGATAGATGATTCTCACTTGAGTGTTTCCCAATTATCGTAGCGATAGTCATCCTCTACCACGACGGACTGGCCGAGGATCTGGCGATGTACGACCTGGACCGGCAAAAGCGCACCGAAGCTTGCCCAGCCGTAGTCGACGGCTATCACGTCATGCAGCTTGCTGCCCTTCTCTTCATGCTCGGATGCCATGGTTACGCGCATAGGGAGTTGATCGGCGGTCCGGACCCACAATTCGCCCTCAAGTTTCGGATGGATGGCCTGGCCTTGGGCGAAAATAGTGGCAGTCCCAGGACCATCGATCTGGTAGTATTTGTAGACTGTCGCCGGAGTGTCGCCGATCTTGTCGGTACGCTGAAAGGCGAACTCGAATCGCTGGATGCTGTCGGGCGCGAAGAGCAGTATCATTGGACTGCAGTCGGTGGCAACTCCCCGGAGGCCGTGTTTTTCGAAGCTCTCCAATAGTTTGCGGCGTTGCGCGTCGTCGGCCGCCGACAGGCTCAGGATCAGGTCGTTGAGCGATCCCGCCGACTGTTTCGCTTCCTTGCCGTCCACCGAGATTACCTGCCTGACCTCTTGTAGAGATTGACCGGGAATGGCGACAAATCCATATCGCGAGATCACTTTGCGGTGAATCAGCGGCGGCCAGGGATCTTTCGGCCTGCGAGGGCGCGCGGCCTTCTTCTCATCCAAGCGCGTCTGTTCCAGTGTTTCCGTGGTCTGCAGTTGGGGCGCCGCCTGCGCGAACTTGCCGGCTTCCTGCTGCACCCGTTCCCTCATCGCGCGTTGAATGTCGCGGTTCTGTGAGACGGCGGCGGCGGAACACAGTATGATCAAAGTGAGCAGCCGGAAAGCCATGATTCGAGTGTAGCGTCTCAAACCCGGTGGTCTGCCCGGGCCGGGGCGACGGGACGACCGCATATTATAAGAGTGGCGTCGCGCAATAACTGAGTTGCGGACCGGGCCGGTCATCGCTAGAATCAATGAGTTTGGAGAATCTTTGGAGGATTCATGTCCGTTGAGCAGAAGGTGAAACAGATCATCGTCGAACAATTGGGGGTCGATGAATCGCAAGTCGATAATACAGCGTCATTTGTCGATGATTTGGGCGCGGATTCGCTCGACATCGTAGAATTGGTTATGGCCTTCGAAGAGGCTTTCGACCTGGACATTCCGGATGAGGATGCCGAAAAAATCACAACTGTTAAAGACGCTGTTGCTTACATCGAGAGCAAGACCAAGAATAAGTAGCGAGTTCCTGCCTGGAGTTCTAATTTGCCTAGAAGAGTAGTCGTTACGGGAGTAGGTCTACTCTGTTCGGTCGGTTCTGGGACAGAGGAGAGTTGGAAGGCCCTTCGGGACGGCGTGAGCGGGATTGACACTATTAAGAGTTTCGATCCGACGGGATTTGCTTGCCGCATCGCGGGTGAGGTTCGGAATTTCGACCCGGCCGTTTGGGTGGAAAAGAAGGAAATCAAGAAAATGGGGCGATTCATTCAATTTGGAATCGCCGCCAGCGAGTTTGCAATGTGCACCTCGGGATTGAAGATAACGCCCGAGATTGCCGAACGCGTCGGAGTCTACATCGGCAGTGGCATTGGCGGATTCGAAGTCATTGAACGCGAGCATAAGAATCTTCTCGAGAAGGGGCCGGGGCGTATTTCGCCGTTCTTCATTCCGGCGACGATTATCAATCTCGCGGCCGGCCATGTGGCGATTCGAACGGGAGCCAAAGGACCGAATTCGGCCACAGCCACCGCGTGTACCAGCAGCGCTCATTCAATCGGGGACTCCTACAAAATAATCCAGCGCGGAGCGGCCGACGCAATGATCTGCGGTGGCACGGAAGCAGCCATTACTCCGATGGGAATCGGCGGTTTTGCGGCCATGCGCGCGCTTTCACAACGTAACGATGAGCCGCATCGGGCTTCGCGTCCCTGGGATAAGGATCGGGATGGATTCATTGTCGGCGAAGGCGCTGGAATCCTGATCCTGGAAGAGCTCGAGATGGCGCAGCGCCGGGGCGCGCCGATTCTGGCCGAGATCGTCGGTTACGGAATGAGCGGCGATGCTTTCCACATTACGTCTCCGGCCGCTGATGGGGATGGCGCGTATCGAGTGATGAAGAACGCTGTCGAAGACGCTGGTTTGCGTCCCGATCAGATCGATTACATCAACGCTCATGGGACGTCCACCGACATTGGGGACAAGATTGAGACAATCGCAATTAAACGCGCTTTCGGCGAGCACGCGTACAAACTTGCAGTCAGCTCGACGAAGTCGATGACAGGACATTTGCTCGGCGGCGCCGGTGGGTTGGAAGCCGGTATCACTGTTTTGGCGATTCGGGATCAGATCGCGCCTCCCACAATCAATCTTGAAACGCCCGATCCGGATTGCGATCTGGATTATGTGCCGAATCAGGCCAGGCCGATGAAGATTCGTTACGCTCTCTCTAATTCGTTTGGATTTGGCGGAACGAATGGAAGCCTGATCTTCAAGAGATACGAACCGTAGACCGCGGGCCGCATGAAAATTATTGTAGCCATTAAACAGGTACCCGCTCGCGATTCGCAATTGCGGATCGATGGCGCGGGCAAGTGGATTGAATCCTCGGATCTCACTTTTGAAATCAACGAGCCCGATGCGTATGCTCTGGAAGCCGCGCTGCAACTGAAGGAAAAAAACGATGGCGAGGTCATTGCGCTGTGCGCCGGACCGGCCGGGGCGGCTCAAACGATTCGCGAGGCGCTGGCGAAGGGCGCCGATCGGGCATTGCACATCGAAGAAGAGAAATTGTATTCCTGCGACACACTTGGCGTTGCACGGCTGCTGGCCAAGGCCTGCGCCTCGGAAAATGCGGATTTGATTCTGACAGGTTTGCAATCGGACGACCTTGGCTACGGCCAAACCGGCGTGGTGATGGCTGAATTGCTGGGTTTCCCGCACGCGACTCTCATCATGGAAGTGGAAAAGAAAGACGGGTCGATTCGTGTTAAGCGTGAGTTGGAAGATGGATGGTTTCAGCACGTGGAGATGCCGCTGCCCGCGGTGTTGACCATTCAATCCGGCATCAGCAAGCTCCGGTACGCCACATTGATGGGAATCAAGAAGGCGAAATCGAAAGAGATTAAGCGGTTTACCGCGGCCGACTTGGGTGTTCCGCTGCAGTCCACGGTCACGGTCGAAAAGATTTACGCTCCGCATAAGCAAAAGCAGACTCAACTTCTGGAAGGCAGCGCCAAGGAAGCCGCGGCGAAGTTGGTGGAGAAACTGAAGTTCGAGGTACGGGTGATATGAGCGGCGTTCTGATCGTTTTCGAACCGGCGAGCCGCATTTCGCAGGAGACCGTTGCGGCCGCGCAGGAACTCGGGAGTGCGCTTGGGGCCCCGGTTAGCGCCGTGATCCCTGGTTCGGGCGACGCGGGCGATCTTGCAAGCAAGAAGCTGGACAAAATCTATACGATCGACCATCCGGCGCTCAAGATGTATACTCCGGACGGCTTCACAGCGGCACTCGAACAACTCATCCGTCACACTGCGCCGCAGTACGTGCTTTTCCCACACACTTATCAAGTTCGAGACTACGCGCCGAAACTGGCCACGCGATTCAACCAGGTGCTGGTGAGTGATGCGATTAGCTTTCGCGTGGAGGGCGGTGCCGTGATCCTGGTGCGTCAGTTGTTCCAAGGCAAGTTGAATGCCGATGTGCGCCCGGGTGGGGACGGACCGTATTTCGTTTCGCTGCAGGCGGGGGCGTTTCGAGCCGATAAAGCCGTCGCCGCGGATACTTCCGTGCCCGTGGAAGCTTTTTCCGCGAATCTTGATGAGAGCAAGATTCGCAGTAAACCGGAAGAGCCCTTCCGCGAATCACAACGCGCAGTCGATCTGAACGCCGCCGATATTATTGTCTCGGTGGGGCGCGGCATCAGAGAGAAGGAGAACATCTCTTTAGTGGCGGAGTTGGCGCAAGCGATGGGCGGGGAACTGGCCGCCTCCCGTCCGATCTGCGACAACGGATGGCTGCCCATGGAGCGGCAAGTGGGGAGCTCCGGGCAAACGGTGTCGCCGAAGCTATACCTGGCGGTCGGAATTTCCGGTGCGATTCAACACCTGGTGGGAATGAAGGGCGCCAAGACAATCGTTGCCATCAACAAGGACGCCAACGCACCCATCTTCGAAGTTGCCGACTATGGTATCGTCGGAGATCTTTTCGAAGTGGTGCCGGCGCTTGTTGAAGAAATCAAGAAAGCCAAAGGTTAACCGGAACTCAGGTTCCAGAGAGCGATGACCTGCGTGTCCCGCTCGTAGCCCAAGCGGCTCAACGACGCCGTGCCCAGCGCAAAAAGGCGCGCATCCCTGGGCGCCAGATCCAACCAACATGTGGTTAAGATTCGGAGGATATGGCCGTGCGCAAATAACGCCACATCGCCCGAAGCTTTGAGCGCACGTTCAATTACGGCATGGCCGCGGGCCGCGACTTGCTCGATGGTTTCGCCGTGCGGAACGCCATCTCGCCAGAGATCCCAGTTCGGAGCGTCTTTGTGAATGTCGTTCGTCGTGCGGCCTTCGTACTCGCCGTAGTTCCACTCGAGAAGGTTCGGCTCCATTTGCATCAAATCGCCGAATCCGGCCAGGCGGCAAGTTTCCGCCGCGCGTTGCAGCGGACTTGAAAGCACCAGCGAAAATTTATGGCCGTCCAGATAGCTCCGAAGCGCCACCGCCCGCCTCTTTCCTTCTTCTGTCAAAGGGATGTCTGTGTGCCCGGTGTGCGCACCGGACTTGCTCCATTCCGTCTCACCATGTCGAATCAACCACAGCTCTCCAGGCATTTTTGGATTATCCCTTTCCGGCGAGGCGATAACACTCTCGCGCGATTTCCCAGTCTTCTTCAGCGTGAATTACCAATACGGGAATAGCCGATTCCGGGGATGCGATATTTTCATCCACGGGCGATCCTGAGTTTTTTGCGGCATCCAACTTGAGCCCAAGAAACGCGAGTTGGTTGCAGGCAGCCTCACGAAGCGGCGCGCTGTTCTCTCCTACGCCTCCGGTAAATACGAGTGCGTCTAATCCGCCTAGAGTGACGAGCATCCCGCCGATTTCGCGGCACAGGCGGTGAGCGTACATGTCGAAGGCCAGCTTCGCGCGTTCGTTGCCTGCCGCGATCGCTTCCTGGATGTCGCGCATATCGTCGGAGACTCCAGAGACGCCTCTCAGCCCGGACTGTTTGTTCAGAATATCGTCGAGCTGGTCGGCCGAATATCCCGCGTGCCGGAGCAGGTAAATGACGATGCCGGGATCGATGGAACCAGAGCGCGTGCCCATCATCAGACCCTCTAGCGGCGTGAAACCCATCGTTGTATCCACGCTCTGGCCGTTACAGATTGCGGCGAGCGAAGCACCGCTGCCGAGGTGGCACGTAATCAATCGCAACGAACGCACGTCCTGCCCAAGAAGTTGCGCGGCGCGGCGCGAAGCGTATTGATGGCTGATGCCGTGAAAACCGAAACGGCGAACGCCTTCCTGGAGCCACGAGTATGGGCCCGGATATACGTAGGCAGCAGGCGGCAGCGTGATATGAAACCCCGTATCGAAGACGGCCACTTGCCGCACCGCCGATCCTATTACACGGTCCACCGTAGAGATCGCTTCCAACTCGAACCGGTTGTGTGCGGGAGCGAACTCCACCTGCTTGGATATGGCCTCGCGGACCTCGGGAGTCAACACTTCGCTGCCACGATGCGCGATGCCTCCATGAACGATCCGATGTCCCACAATATCGATTTCGCGCGCATGGGAGATGACTCGGGTCTCGCCTGTCCAGAGGGCCTCGAGGACGGACGGCAATGCGTCTACGGGTGCTTGGGCGGGCACTTCGCGTTCGACGGTTGCATCCTTGATTTGAAAACGGATCTTCGCCTTGCCGGATCGCTGGCTCCACTCGATACGCGCTTGCCAAGTGGGCTGAGGCGCGTCGTCCGGAAGGGCATCATCAGAGAGAGTGTGGAACCAGCACTTGAAGCTGCTGGACCCGCCGTTCAGCACGAGTGTCCTCATATTCCCCGGCTATCCTGGCCACCGCCAGTCGCGAATCTCCGGCATGTCGTCACCATAGCGTGTGACGTAAAGCTTGTGATCGATCAGTTTGTTCCGGAGCAACTGTTTGGTGTGCGCCGCGACGTTCTGGAGGCTCGGCACACGATCGATCACGTCGCCCGCCAGGTGGAAGCGATCGAGGTCGTTCAACACGGTCATGTCGAAGGGAGTCGTAGTCGTGCCCTCTTCTTTGTAGCCGCGAACGTGGAGATTGTCGTGATTCTTGCGGCGGTATGTGAGGCGGTGGATCAGCCAGGGATAGCCGTGGAAGGCGAATACGATTGGCTTACTGGTGGTAAAGATCGAATCGAACTCGTGATCGGTTAGCCCGTGCGGATGTTCCGTCGACGGCTGCAACGTCATCAGGTCGACTACGTTAACGAAGCGGATTTTCAGATCGGGTACATTCTTCCGTAGGAAATCTACCGCCGCGAGGGCTTCCAGGGTCGGCACATCACCCGCAGATGCCATTACTACGTCGGGCTCCGAACCGTGGTCGTTACTGGCCCAATCCCAAATGCCGATTCCGGCCGTGCAGTGCTGAATGGCCGCCTCCATCGACAGATATTGCAGTGCCGGCTGCTTACCGGCCACGATGACGTTCACATAGTGCCGGCTTCGCAGGCAGTGATCGGCGACCGAGAGCAAACAGTTCGTATCGGGTGGCAGATAGACCCGCACGATGTCGGCCTTCTTGTTCAGGGCGTGATCGATAAAGCCCGGGTCCTGATGGCTGAAGCCATTGTGATCCTGCCGCCACACATGTGAGGTGAGCAGGTAATTGAGAGACGCGATGGGCCGGCGCCAAGGGATCTTTTTCGTGACCTTCAGCCATTTCGCATGCTGATTAAACATCGAGTCGATGATATGGATGAAGGCCTCGTAGCAAGAAAAGAAGCCATGCCGGCCCGTCAACAGAAATCCCTCCAGCCAGCCTTCGCACATGTGTTCGCTTAGAACTTCCATCACACGGCCTTCGGGGTTCACGTGATCGTCGTTGGGGAGGATTTCGGCGGTGGATGTCCGGTCCGTCACTTCAAACAACGCTGTGAGGCGGTTCGACGCGGTCTCGTCGGGCCCGACGACGCGGAAGTTGCGGGAATCGGCGTTCAGCTTCATGACGTCGCGGAGCATTTGACCCAATACTCGAGTCGCCTCTGAAATTGTGGTTCCCGGCGTTGGCACATCCACCGCGTAGTCTCGAAAATCCGGCATGCGAAGATCTTTCAGCAGCAGGCCGCCATTCGCAATCGGGTTCGCGCCCATGCGCCGCTCGCGCTTCGGCGCAAGATCCGCAAGTTCCGGCACCAACTTGCCGTTCTCGTCGAACAATTCTTCGGGACGATAGCTTCTCATCCAGTCTTCGAGCTGTTTCAAATGGTAGGGATTGGAAAGATCGTCAATCGGCACCTGGTGGGCGCGGAACGTTCCTTCCACTTGTTTTCCGTCCACTACTTTCGGTCCGGTCCAGCCTTTCGGGGAGCGCATTACGATCATCGGCCAGATTGGACGCTTTGAAAATCCGTGTTCCCGAACGTCTTTTTGAATTGCTTGGATTTCATCAAGAACTAAATCAAGAGTGCCGGCCATTGCCTGATGCATCAACTTGGGATCGTCGCCTTCGACAAAATACGGACGATACCCATAGCCGCGCATCAGCTCCGTCAGTTCTTCCTTGCCGATGCGAGCCAGCACCGTGGGCCCGGCGATCTTGTATCCGTTCAAATGCAGAATCGGAATCACCGCGCCGTCATGCATCGGATTCAGAAATTTGTTCGAATGCCAGCTTGCCGCCAGGGCGCCCGTCTCCGCCTCGCCATCGCCGATCACGCAACACACCACCAGATCGGGATTATCGAATGCCGCGCCATACGCATGGAGCAACGCGTACCCGAGTTCGCCGCCTTCGTGGATGGAGCCGGGTGTTTCCGGGGCGGCGTGACTGGGAATTCCACCGGGAAAGGAGAATTGTTTGAACAGCCGCTGCAGGCCCTCGCAGTCCTGCGAGATGTTTGGGTAAAACTCGCTGTAGGAGCCTTCCAGATAAGTGTTGGCCACCATCCCCGGACCGCCGTGCCCCGGTCCGCAGATATAAATCATGTTCAGATCGCGCTGCTTGATGACTCGATTGCAATGCGCGTAAATGAAGTTAAGCCCGGGCGTTGTGCCCCAGTGTCCCAGCAGCCGAGGCTTGATGTGATCGTGCCGGAGTGGTTGGGTTAGGAGTGGGTTGTCGTAGAGATAAATTTGCCCGACGGAGAGGTAGTTCGCCGCGCGCCAGTAGGCGTTGATCTTGCGAAGCTCTTCGTCTGACAGTGGATTTAGCTGAATCGCTGGATTGGCGGTCGAAGTAAACGCTGGCATGACTCGCTCCTGCTATTAGAGTCGCAGACGGCGTGGAACGATTCGTTTTGGCAACGTGAATTCCGCGCTACATTTCCGGGCTAGATCGGATGCGTGTCTACTTTATTCTCCAGCGGAAGCTGAGAGCGGAGATAATTGTAGAGCGCCTCGATGTCTTCCGGCGGCAACTTGGAGAGATTCTCCCAGGGCATTACCGTGAACTTCTCCGGATCTGCCGGGTCGATTGGTTTTCCAGTGTGGTTTCGGTGTTTGTAGAATCGCTCCTGGAAACGTTCCAACGTCCAATCGCCGATGCCCGTCGCTTTGTCGGGCGTGATATTCGCACTTACGACGGTGCCCATGGTGGTGCGGAACTCCCGGCCGCCGCCGAATTTCCTCGAATAGTCCAGTTGTCCCTTCACTAGCGGCGTATGGCATGCCTCGCACGATCCGATGGTCGCGAGGTACTCGCCATATAGCGCCTGGTTGCTCCTATCCGGAGTCTGCTCCGGTTGCGTGACTGGCTCCGGCACACCCTTCACCATGAGCGAGATCATAAACTTTATTTGGGTCTTTGGTAATTCGTTGCGCACCGGCTGCAGCGTATTGAGATACGCCACAAGCGATTGCACGTCGTCGTCGCTCATATGGCGAAAACTGGGATACGGCATGATGGGAAATAGCATGCTGCCGTCGCGGCTGATGCCTTCGCGAATAGCGCGAATCTTTTCCCCGTCCGTCCATTTTCCAAGTCCCGTTTCAGGATCGGGAGTGATGTTCCGAACCACCACCGTTCCTGGTCCATCCAGAACAGGGAAGATCTGGCCGGCTCCGTGCTTGCCTTCGGGAACGGGAAAGTCGTAGAGCTTTGTGTCGTGTTCCGAGTGGCAGCCATCGCAATCGCCGAGGTTATAGATATATTTTCCGCGCTCGATGCGCGCAACGCTCATGTCCACTTTGACGTTCGAAGGGGGCGCCGATTTCGGCTGGCGAAAATACAGATACGCAAAGATTCCGCTGGCAAGGCAAACAATCACGAACAGGGTGATTCCGACGATTTTTTTCCACATAGGGACTTTCAATGGTAATGGATGGTCCGCGGGTTGGCAACTGGCCGAAGGATAATCCTGGCGGATAGACCACCGGATCGCGTAAACTCCAACTCATGCCCTCTTCGCTGAACGTCAGGCTGAGCCTCATGATGTTTTTGAACTACGTGATTTGGGGTGCCTGGTACGTGACGCTTGGCACTTATCTCACTGCCACTTTGAAGTTTTCAGGAGCGCAGACGGGAGCTGTTTTTGGCACTACGGCTTTGGCTTGCATGATCTCGCCATTCTTTGTGGGACTGGTTGCCGACCGGTTCTTCTCCACGGAGAAGATGCTCTGCCGCGCTTCATCTGATCGGTGCGGTTTTCCTCTATCTGGTTACGAAGTCCACGACGTTCTTCGGCGTTTACACACTGCTGTTGATCTACTGTCTTTGCTATTTCCCAACAATCTCTCTGACCAATTCGCTAACGCTTCGGCAGATCAAAAACGCCGGCAACGAGTTTCCGATGATTCGCGTTTTCGGCACACTCGGATGGATCGTGATTGGACTCACGGTAGGCGGCTTGAAAGTGGAAGCCTCGGCGACGCCGTTTTTGTTGGCTGCGGGCGCTTCGCTGGTGATGAGTCTGTTCTGTTTGACACTGCCTCACACGCCTCCGGGCGATGTCGGGAAGCCGATCTCGGTGCGCAGCGTGCTCGGTTTAGATGCACTGGTGATGCTGAAGCAGCCTTCGTTCCTCGTCTTCGTGATCGCCTCGATTCTCGCCTGCATCCCCCTGACTTTCTATTTTTCTTTCACCAATGCGTATCTGAATGACGTCGGCGTCGTCAACGCGGCGGGAAAGATGACGATAGGGCAAGTCTCAGAGGTCGGGATGATGCTGCTGATGCCGTTCATTTTCCGCCGGTTCAGCGTAAAGGCGATTCTGCTCTGGGGTCTGATCGCGTGGTCGGTGCGATATGCGCTGCTGGCCGCTGGAAACGCGGGCAGCGGAATGTGGATGTTCTACGTCGCGATCGCGCTGCACGGCATCTGCTATGACTTCTTTTTCATGACGGGGCAGTTGTACACCGACCAGGAAGCTCCGCCGAATCTGCGCGGCGCGGCGCAGGGCTTCATCACGTTTCTTACCTATGGCGTCGGAATGTTCACCGGCTCGCTTCTATCCGGTGTTGCCGTGGATTACTTTACGACGACCGCCGGCAGTACGGTAACCCGCAACTGGAACGGATTTTGGCTGAGTTCGAGCGCGGGCGCTTTTCTGATTCTGGTGCTGGTGGCAGCGTTTTTCCGCAGCCCAAACAAGATTCAGACGGTCTGATTACATCAGCTCAGCTTGCCGCGAACCTTTTCGCTGAGCGCCTTCCCGTCCACGCGCTTACCGGCCAGTTTTGCCTGTGCAGCCTTCATGACGACACCCATCTGCTTTGACGATGTGGCGCCCGTGTCGGCCATAGCGGCGGCAATCGCTTCATCGATCTCCGCATCAGTAGCGCCCGACGGCATGTAGCTCTCAATCATCTTCAGCTCGGCCTCTTCCTTGTCGGCCAGTTCGGCGCGGCCGCCCTTGCGGAACATGTCGGCCGACTCGCGCCGCTGCTTGATCAGCATGTTCAGGATCTGCATTTCGGTCGCTTCATCCAGCGGCTTCATCGAGTCGATCTCATGCTTCTTCAGGGCCGTCTTCATCATCCGCACCGTGCTCAGCCGCGCTTCATCCTTGGCCTTCATGGCTTCCACCATGTCTTTCTGTATCCGTTCGAGTAGTGGCATGACGTTTGCTATTCTAAAGGTTCAAATACTCCCATGCATATTAAGAAACAAAGGCTGCTCACTCCAGGCCCAACCCCTCTCTATCCGAAGGCGTTGCAGGCCATGATGGGTTCCGACATCCATCATCGCACCGAAGATTTCCGGAACCTCTATAAGACCGTTCTCGCCGACCTCAAGGAAGTGATGGGTACGCAGAACGACATCCTCTGCCTCGTTGCCTCGGGTAGCGGAGCCATGGAGGCATCCGTCACCAACCTGTTTTCCAAGGGCGACAAGGTGATTGTTTGCTCGGCCGGCAAATTCGGCGAGCGTTGGGCAGAAATTACGAAGGCATTCGGCCTGGATTCAGTGGTTCTCAGCACCGAATATGGCGATGTGATTTCCGCCAAGGCTGTCGCGGAAGCGCTTGCAGCCAACCCGGACGCCAAGGGCGTTTTCGTCCAGGCTTCGGAGACATCCACCGGCGCGTCCCACGACATCAAAGGCATGGCCGAAGCGGTGAAGAAAACTGCCGGCGATCCTGGTGGTCGATGCCATCACCGGCCTGGGCACGCAGACTCTCGACATCGACGGTTGGGGTATCGACGTGGTCATCGGCGGCTCGCAGAAGTCGTTCATGATTCCTCCCGGCCTCGCTTTCATGTCCCTCAGTGCGAAGGCGTGGGCCCTCGGTGAGACGTCCAATCTGCCGAAGTATTATTTCAATCTGAAGAAGGAACGGAAAAACGCGGCCAACGGCGAATCGAGCTGGACGCCGGCCACTTCGCTCATCATCGCGCTCGGCGAGACGCTCAAATACATCAAGTCTCTCGGTATGGACAAGCTGATCGACAACGCGCAGTTGCTGGCCAAGGCCACTCGCGAGGCTGCTACGGCCCTTGGCTTGGAACTGTTCTCGCCGAAGTCCCCGGCCGCTTCCGTTACCGCGATCCGGGCGCCGAAGGGTTTGGACTCCAGCGTCATCGTGAAGGAATTCCGCAGCAAGTTCGGCTCGATCATCGCTAACGGTCAGGGTTCCATGAAGGGCCAGATCTTCCGCATCGCGCACCTCGGTTATTTCGACTTCCCCGATCTGTTCGCCATGGTGGCGGAATTGGAACTGATTCTCGCGGCTAACGGCATCCCGGTGGAGTTGGGCTCGGGTGTTGCCGCGGTGCAGAAAGTCTACGCTGAAGCAGCCGGGCTCAAGGTTGCTAAGAACGAGCCGGTCACGGTCGGCGCCTAGTTTTGTCTCGATAGGATCGTCATGAAAATTCTCATCGCTGAACCTGTGTCTTCCGCCGGACTTGATCTGTTCAAGGCTCATCCGAGCTGGGAAGTGGTTGTCTCGAATCCGAAAGAGTATTTGGAACACCTGGCCACCGCGGACGCGCTGCTGGTGCGTAGCGCCGTAAAGGTGAATAAGGATGTGCTGGCGAAGGCGCCCAAACTGCGTGTGATCGGCCGCGCGGGTGTCGGCGTCGACAATGTCGATCTTAAAGAGGCAACGGCGGCGGGCGTGTTGGTGATGAACACGCCGGGCGGCAATGCGATCTCGGTGGCCGAGCACACGGTTGGACTGATGCTCGGCCTGGCTCGGTCCATTCCGCAAGCCAGCGTCTCCACCAAGAGCGGCAAGTGGGAGAAGAAGAAATTTCTGGGCAGCGAGTTGCGCGGAAAGACGCTTGGCGTGATCGGGCTGGGCAGCGCGGGGCGCGAAGTGGTGAAGCGCTCCAAATCCTTCGAAATGAAAATTATCGCCCATGACCCGTACGTCAGTACTCAGACCGCTGCCGACGTTGGTGTGGAGAAACTGGTCGATCTAAGCACCCTCTACGCGCTCAGCGATTACATCACGCTGCACATGGCGCTGACTCCGGAGACCGAGAATCTGCTCTCGGCTGCGGCGTTCGCCCAGATGAAGGATGGTGTCCGGATTGTCAATGTTGCGCGGGGCGAATTGATCGATGGTGAGGCGCTGAACGCTGCCATGGCCAGCGGCAAAGTCGCCGGCGCCGGGCTGGACGTATTCCGCAAGGAACCACCCGCGACGGACAATCCGTTGCTGACGCAGGAAAATCTCATTGCCACTCCGCACATCGGCGGGTCGACCGAAGAAGCCCAGGAGATTGTCGGATTGCGCATCTCCCAGCAGGTGATCGAGTATCTGACTACCGGAGTCGCCATCAATGCTGTCAACATGCCGGCTCTCTCGCCGGATCAATACAAAGCGCTCGGTCCGTATGTCGATCTAGCGGAGCGTCTTGGCAATTTCGCCGCCCACGTTTCCACTGGCAATCCGAGTTCCGTCCGCATCACGTATTTCGGCAAAATTGCGGAAAGCAATACGAACCTGCTTCGGAACAGCGCGGTAGCAGGAGTGCTGAATCGTTCGCTCTCCCGCAAGGCGAATCTGGTGAACGCTCTCCAACTGGCTACCGATCGTGGTTGGACAATTCAGGAACGCAACGAAAAACGCATCAGCCATGCCGACACCATCCGCATCGAACTGGATTCGGACTCCGGAACTACTACTGTGGAAGGCGCGGTTGTGCTCGACAAGCCGCGTCTTGTTCAGGTTGACGGCATCTACTGTGAAGCGCCGCTTGCCGGTCATCTCACTTTTCTGAAGAACGAAGATGTCCCTGGAGTCATCGGCTATCTGGGTAATGTGATGGGCCGCAACGGCATTAACATCGCAAACTTCTCACTGGGCCGCCAGGACCTGACGCCCACCGAGGATACTCCGCTCGAGGCGGTGTCCGTTATCGAAACGGATCAGGTGGTACCTGATGCAGTCTTGGTGGAACTTCTGAAGAATACCGCTGTGCGGATGGCGCGGTCGGTGGAATTTACAAATTAGTCGCTGGCCCCTTTAGTACCGCTTTAGATCCTTGGTACTGTTCGATGGGGGAGCGTTGGCTCTCTATCTAAAGTTCTAAGTGTTAAGCGAATATGTCTATTGACCAGCTTGGCCTATTACCATTAGCCTCTTAAAGGGCGGATTGCTATCTAATTTGCGCGTCCGAGTTAAAAAAGGGGCATTAAATAATGCGGGATCTGCGGGTCGGTTTCGTTCATACGGAAATCGATATTGGTTTGAACCTTATAAAGATGGCCGAAGTTTCCAACGGACAAGGAAGAGGCGATCGTGGCAATAGGGCTCGCCAGAAAGCCGAAGCTGCCTATGCCCAGGCTCTCCGTCTCATGCAGGAGTTGAGTCCCGAAGACAACGAGTTGCTGAATACCCGGTTGACAGCCTTTCGATCCGCGCTGGATCGCATGTCTGTACCGCTCGAAGCCGTGTAGAACGTTGGCTCAAGAAGGCAGAACCGCGATGCGCTCCGCCGCGGGAAGAGGAACGTTGTGTTCGTGGAAGGCTTTCAATAACTGCAGGCGGATTTGCGATTGCACTCCGCCCCTCTGAGATTGATCCGGGACGCTCACGACCAACTTGAACTGAAGCGAAATCGCCGTTACTCCCGGGTCGAACAACACAACTGGAGTGGGATCCATCAGGACGCCTTCCGTGTTCTGTGCTATGTCCAGCGCGAGATGCGCTACCAGATCGGGATCGGCATCCATTCCGGTCTGGACAGTGATTTCGGTGGCACAACGCCGGTCAGGCAGACTGTAGTTCGTCAGAATGCCCGATGTGATCTTCGTGTTTGGAATCACAATCGTGTTGTTGTTGCCAGTGCGGACTCGCGTAGTGCGCCAGCCGATATCGGTTACGATGCCTTCCTCGTTTGACGACAGCCGGATGAAGTCGCCCAAACGGATTGGCGCTTCGATTAGGATATGTACTCCGGCGAAGAAATTGGCAAGGGTGTCCTGCAGCGCCAGAGCTACCGCTAATCCACCGATACCTAGCGCTGTTAGAACCCCGCCAACGGCAATATCGAAGTGATGCATCAGTACGAGGGCGCCGATGGCCAATACAAACACGCGGGTAAGCGTGCTGGACAATCCTGCGACGGCAAACGGCATTGCATTCCGTTCCCCGTACACGCGCAACATGCGCACGGCGAGCGAGGCTCCGGCCAGGCTGATACTGATAATCAGGAACGCCGCAATTAGCTGCTCTGCAACGACCTCCTGTCTTTGATTCAGGTTCGCGTAGTGGAGCGCAATCTCCAGCGCGGCCGCCAGACACCAGAAGACGGAGGGTAGCCGGGTGACATCCATCAGGACATGCGCAAAGGTGAGATGACTCTTTGCCTCCCGTTGCACGATCCTTGCAACCACTTCCCGCACTGCCAGGCAAACAATCAGACCGATGGCGAAAATGGCAAACGCCGTGGCTTTTTCGATCAAAATTCCCGGTTTTTCATCCAGAAGAGTCGCGATCGCCTGCACCCGACCATTCTCGCATGGAGCCGTTTTTGGAGATCGGCGTTCTAGCCGGGAAGACGCGTCTGCTGCACCTTCAGCAGCAAAGCAACCTCGTTCCGAGGCAGACTCAATGCGGCGGCAATCTCCTCCGGCCGCTCGCCGCGCCGGAACATATGCGCTGCCTGCACCCGTTTGTTCAGATTCATACCGGACTTGGCGGCGGCAGGTGGGACAAGACCTCCGGCTCGTTCATCCAGGTCCTCCACTCTCTTACCGAGTTGCTCGAAACCGAGCTCTAGCCGGTCGTACGACTCTTGCAGAAGGATTTTCTGTTCCTTATTCTTCACCTGCGACCGGCGGATCTCACGTTTCGCGGCGACGAACAAAACGAGGCATAGTCCTAGATTTACGGCGATGAGCCCGTAAAGTGGCAGCAGTTCGAGACGTAGAGGTAAATGCATGAGTTTCCTATTTGAGAGTTCTCAACCTTTCCTGGCGGCTGATGATATGGTCGATCCGGACGCCGTAGTTTCCTTCCACCACTACCACCTCGCCGCGTGCGATCACGCAGTTGTTCACGATGACCTCCACCGGTTCGGAAATCGATCGATTCAGTTCGATCATGGACCCGGTCGTCAATTTGATAACGTCCTTCAACGGCAACTGCGCTCGCCCGAACGAGACGCTGACCGGCAGTTCGACATCCAGCAGTAGATCCATGGTGCGGGGAGGAGCCGGCGAGGTCCCGGGAGAGGGTTGAGCCGTGCCGGCTCCTTCCGCAATAGCCTTGGCCGGCGCGGGCTTGACGGGATCCAAAGCGGCAGCTAACGAAGGGCTAAACGACAGCCAGAATTGCGTGCGGGGATCGCTTGAGATTTCAATTCTGGCCTCGACCGCCGCAGGGCCAGGAAACTGTTTCCCGGGCAGGCAACTCACATCGCGACGCAGCTTGGAGCCCAGTGCCGACGCCAGCGCCGCCAGGGCCTGCTGGATTGTTTCCGCATACGTCTCGCGTGCTTCCTGCGGACTTGCCTCCACGCCGACGGCCCTCAGTATATGTTGGCCGAGCGCAACCAGTTCGGCTTCCGCCAACCCTACGGAAACAGTGGCGTTGGCTGGAAATGAAAGGGGTTGCTCCCACCACGAAAGCTGCTGGGGCGGCTTTTCCGAGGTGAGCGAAGTCTGAATCACCGGGGCGTCTCCGGTCATTGCTTCGACCGCTTGCGCCAGGCCGCCGCGCAGTTCGTCCAGCAGCCAGCTTACGTTGTTTTGAACCGATTCCATCACGCCCATGACCCGCTAACCGCCCTTCTTCATCGGCCAACGTTTCTCGATGTAGGAACGAAGGCGTAATATTGCCTGCGACTTCAGTTGTGACACCCGCGATTCGTGGAGCTTCACCACTTTGGCGATTTCGCGAAGCGTCAGTTCCTCATGGAAATAAAGACTGAGTACCGTCCGCTCGATATAGGGCATCTTGTCGAGTGCCGTCGCCAGCAGTTTTTCCAGTTCCGATCTCTCCAGGAGCCGGGAGGGCCAATTCTCTTCGTCATCGGAGATGTACTTGAGCAGATCGCGGCCGTCCTCATCTCCCGAAGCGCATTCCAGACTGCCCAGGTTGACGCCCCGGATATCCACCAGCCATTCGTGATACTCCTCCATCGGCACGCCAAGCTGCGCGGCGATCTCGTCTTCGGCCGGAGCACGGTGTACACGCTGCTCAATGACGGCAATTGCCGCTTCAATCTGCTTGGATCTCTTACGCTGTTGCCGCGGCGCCCAGTCCAACCCGCGAAGGCTGTCCAGGATGGCGCCCCGGATTTTGTATTCGGCGTAGGTCTTGAGCTTTACATTGTGACTCGTGTCGAACCGGTCGATCGCCGAGATCAATCCGATGATTCCGGTCGAAATCAGATCCTCCAGGCTGACATTCTCCGGCAGACGCTCGTGGATGCGGCGCGCGATCAAACGCACCTGCGGCAGATGCTCCATGATGAGCCGCTCTCGTTCTTCCGCGCTGATTTCAACTACCTGGTACGGATTCATGATGTACGCCTTTATGCCGCTGCGGCCGCGACGTTCCCTACTAACTCACCCACTAGAAGGCTGACCAGCCGCTCCCTGGTGGCCGGTTCCAGATCTTCGGGAATTTGCTGGCCGGAACACAAGAACGACACCGGCCTGCCGCTACGGGCGGTTTCGTTCAGAATAGGGCCGAATGTCTGTGTTTCATCCAACCGGGTAAACAGAAGCCGCCGAGGCCGGAAAATGGAAAAACGATCGACGACAGTGGCCAAGTCCGCCGGTTTCATTGAAGCGGACAATACCAGTTGCACGTCGATCTCTTCGCGACTCGCGAGATACCGCGCGAGTGGACCGGCGTTCTCCATGTCTTTCTGTCCGTAGCCCGGTGTGTCGATTAGGATCAGGTCCTTGTTCTTGTTCTCGTCGAGAGCGGTGGCAAGTGCGTGCGTGGTTTCCAGAGTTTGAAACCCGACTCCGAGAATGGCGGCGAATGTGTGGAGTTGATCCGCCGCCGCGATGCGCTCAAGGTCCAGTGTCAGAAGCTGTGTGGACTTCCGCGCGTTGAGTCCATATTTCACCGCCAGCTTGACCAGGGTGGTCGTTTTTCCGGCGCCCGGCGGTCCGACCAAGGCCACGATCCGCCTCCCCGCCGCGGGGTTGCAGCCAAGCGCGGGTTCCACCGGGCAGAGCGAACCGATCTCCTCGAGCAACGCCAACCGGAGCGCCTCCGGCCGGATTGAATCGCCGCGGGTGCGGAGCGCGCTGACGATACCATTCGCAACGCTGGCGTCAACATCGTTGGCGATCAAACCGGAAAAGATTCGGACAAGCAGTGGGCTAGCCAGCAGATTGGAGGACGACACGGTGCGCGCGCGGCCAAAACTCTCGGCCATCCGCTCCATCTGTTTCCGCAACTCCGCAAGCTCTTCTCCGAACCGGTCTGTTCCCAGATCGGGTAGGCGAAATCCGGCTGAAGATTCAGGCCTGGCCGGTTTCTGTGACTCCGATGGCGCGGCTGCTTCTTCCGGTGGGCAGGCGAAGACGACTTCGTATTCGCCGAGATGCCGTGCTTCGGGCGGGGCTTTCCGCGAATTCATGAGCATCGCCTCGGGCCCCAGTTCCTGTCTCGCCTGGCGAACTGCCGATTCCACGCTCACCGCAAAATAAGATTTGATCTTCATCACGTCCCGTCCTAACGAATCGTTCCCAATGAAATTACCTTGATGCCCGCCGGCACCTCCGTGTGGGCCAGCACAAAAAGATTTCCAACTGTGTTTTCCGCGATCTGCCTAAGGAAGAAACGCCCGCCCGACGAGGCCAGCGCGATGACTGGTGTTTCCGGTGTGCCGACCACCTTCTGGATAGCCTCTACAATTTCGCGGATTTTCTGCGGCGCCAGGTTCAGGTTGCTCATGGTTTCCGAATGTTCCACCGCGCTCTCAATGGCATGCTCGATTGTGGGGTCGAAAAAGTAAGCCTGCAGATCGCCTTTCGGATTCAGATAAGGCTTAACGACCATACGACGGATCGATTGCCGCACGTACTCGGTCAACAGGACAGTATTCTTAGTGACCGCTGCCGCCTCTCCTAGCGCCTCCATAATGGAACTCGCGTCCCGGATTGAAACACGTTCTCGAAGCAAATTCTGCAAAACCTTCTGCACCACTGCAAGAGAGAGCAATTTCGGAACCAAATCTTCCACAACCTTCGGATTGTCTTCCGTTACCCGATCCAGCAGTTTCTTCGCATCCTGCCGCGAGAAAAGTTCGTGCGCATGACGCCGCACCAACTCTCCCAGGTGAGTTCCGAGAATACTGATCGCATCGACGACCGTATAGCCCGCACTTCGTGCCTGTTCAGCCTGCGCGGCCGGAATCCACAGCGCCGGAATGCCGAAGGCTGGTTCGCGTGTCGGATTTCCCTGAATAGTTGTCAAAGGAGTCTTCCCCGTCTGAATAGCTAACTCAAAACCTTGTGGGATTTCGAAGCGAGAAATCTCAACTCCTTTTAAGGAAATAATGTACTCGCGTGCTCTCAAAGAGAGGTTGTCCGTCACCCTGACGGGGGGTAGGAGATATCCGAGATCCGTCGCCAACTGCCGGCGGATCGCCGCAATGCGCTTGAGCAACGGAGAATTGGCGCCGCCATCCACGAGTTTCACCAGACCGAGGCCGACCTCCACCGCGAGAGGCTCGATGCGCAGCAGCGTCTCAACGTTCTCCTTAGTTGGCTGTTGGACAGGTTGGTCACCGAGTTGACCCGCGGCAGATTGTTTTTGCCACAGCCGCCAACCGGCATAGCCTACTCCACTGCCGAGCAGCAGGAATGGTACTGTAGGCAACCCCGGAACTACGGCCAGGACGCCGAGCACTCCGGAAGCGAGCAGTAGTGGCTGCGGTTTGGAAAACACCTGCTTGGCAAACTCGGTGCCGATCTGAGTCTCCGAGCCTCCGCGAGTGACGATCAGGCCTCCCGAGATCGAGATCATAAGTGCCGGGATGACGGTCACGAGTCCGTCTCCAATAGTGAGGACCGTGTACGTCTGTAGCGCGCGCGTCAGTTCCATCCCGTGCTGGAATACGCCAATCAGGAAGCCGGCAATGATGTTGATACAGGTGATCAGGATGCTCGCTACGGCATCGCGCTGGGTGAATCGTGAAGCGCCGTCCATCGCGCCGTAGAATTCGGCTTCGGCGGCGAGTTGCTTGCGCCGGAGTTTGGCCTGTATTTCATCGATCAAACCTGCATTCAGATCGGCGTCGATGGACATTTGTTTGCCTGGCATCGCGTCGAGTGTGAAGCGCGCTGTCACTTCGGAAATACGTACTGCGCCGTGGTTGATTACGACATATTGAATGGCGATCAGCACCAGGAAGATCACTACTCCGATGATGTAGTTGCCTCCGACCACAAAGTTGCCGAATGCCTCGATCACTTCGCCGGCCGCGTTGGTTCCGGAGTTACCGTTCAGCAGGATTAAGCGCGCGGAGGATATATTCAGAGCCAGCCGGAACAGTGTCAACAGCAAAAGAGTGGTTGGAAAGACGCTGAAATCCACCGGCTTGATGATGTACATGGACACCAGCAGCACGACGACGGACATGGTGATATTGGTACTGATCAAGACGTCCAGCAGCATCGGCGGGAGTGGCATGATCATGGCCAGCACGATCGCCATCACTCCGAGGGGAATGCCCATCTCCGTCCAAGGCAGGCTGCGCAACCGGTGCCAAACGGATGGCTCAGCGGTGGCGCCGGTCTTCGGTGTGCGGACGAGCTGCGATTCAGTAGTAGCCATTCGTTAGTCCTGCCCGGGAAGCTTACCCATCAGGCGATAGATGTAGGCCAGCACTTCGGCAACGGCGCGATAAAGGTTCGAGGGAATTTCCTGGCCGATGTCGGCTGAGGCGTAGAGCGCCTGTGCCAGCGCTACATTTTCGACGATCGGTATTTGGTGCTCGAGCGCTCTGGCACGGATTCGCAGAGCCAGGTAGTTCTTGCCTTTGGCCACCACCGTCGGAGCCGCCATTGCGCTGGAGCGATAACGGATGGCTACTGCGTAGTGCGTCGGATTGACGATGACGGCAGTTGCCTTTTCGATCTCCTTCATCATGTTGCGGCGAAGCAAATCGCGTTGGAGCTTGCGCACGCGCATCTTGATTTGAGGATTGCCTTCGCTCTCCTTCACCTCGTCCCGAACCTCTTGCTTCGACATCCGCAGGTCCTGATTGTGGTGCCGCTGCTGACGGACAAGGTCGACACAACCGAAGATGAAGAAGGCGAACGCAGCTTTCCAAAGCAGGTCACCCATGGCCGAAGTCACTCGGTAGGCTCCAGCCTCCACACTGCCGAGCGGGAGTGCCAGAAACTCCTGAGATCTACTGCTCACAACGACCCATACAGTTAGCAAGAAGAGCGGCAGGAGGATCATTGCCTGAAAGAACGAGGGAATGTTTTGGCGCCACAACTGCTTCAGGCGGGAAGCCGGATTGAGCCGCGCGAAGTCCGGGGCCAACTTGGTGGGTGCGAATCCGAGTTGTGTGGTGAGGAGTTGCGCCGCCAGACTGGTACCTACTAGGATGCCGCCGAGCACGAACAGCAGGTTCAGATTTGGAAAGATCACATCCCTCAAGAGACCGGTGAGACGAACAACTGTCATCTCACCCTGAAATGCGGCCATCAGAAAATAGCGCGTATTCCGGCGCAGGTTGTCGAGCCAGTCGTTCCCAAATGCGCTCAAAGCTGCGACGAACGCGAGAAATTGCGCACCTGCCACAAACTCGCGTGAGGCGGCAAATTGACCCTTTTCACGCGTCTTGTCAAGGCGACGCTTTGTCGGTTGTTCTGATTTTTGTCCGGAGTCTGCCACGCTATCTCAGAATTCCGGAAAGCTCTGAGAAGCTGTGATGCGCAGCCTTCTCGTAGACCGGCGGGAATAGGACCGCCATGGCAGCCAGCGCAGCCAGCGCCCCTAACATCTTTAGCGGGAATGCGAGCGTCAGGAGCTGGAGTTGAGAGTTGATCCGTCCCAATAACGCTAATGCCAGATCCACCAGCATCAACAGGGCGATTACCGGCAGCGCCAATCGGAAGCCGGTGGAGAACATCGCCGCTCCGAGCCGCTGGATCGTCTCCACGATCGAGGCGTTGAGCGCGTAGGTGCCTGGCGGAAACGTTTGCAGACTGCGCGCGAAGATAGCGATCACCACCCGGTCCAAACCAAACGAGAAGAACAGAAGGCCGGCGATCAGTTGCGACATTAACTGGAGGACGCTAATGTCTGTTTGGTTGGTTGGATCGATGGTCGAAGCGTAGGAGTAACCCGCTTGCAAACCGAGGATCTGCGCGGCGAGCATCAGTGATTCGTTGAGGAACGCTACGGCGAGTCCGACGGTGAGGCCGAAGGCGGCTTCCGATAGGATCCATGCCGTCACGAGGCCGAAGCTGGGACTGCCGGAAGCGACCCTGGGCCAAAACGGAAATAGAGCAATGGTTAAGGCCAGTGAGATGACGATTTTTGCCCCATCCGGGAAGTCTTTGGTTCCTGGGATCGGCACGAAGACAAACGCCGCTGAGATCCGCGTTAACACGAGCAGAAACCCATAAAGCGTTGCGACGGATAGTGTCAGATCATCGTGCATATTTGCTGAAGTCTCCGAACAGGACGGTGGTGTAACTGACTAACTTCATCAGCATCCAGGGAAGAAACAGCAACAAGCCAGCGAGGAATGCCGCCAGGCGGGGCACGGAGGCGAAAGCGGAGTCCTGAATCGATGTCACAATCTGCACCAGACTGATGACGATTCCGGAAATGAACGCCACCGACAGGATGGGCACACTCAGCCAAAAGGTGGTCATCATGGCATCGCGAAAGATCTGGACGACGAGTTGTTGATTCATGTTAGTAGAAGCTCTTTACGAGTGATCCGATCACCAGATTCCACCCGTCCACCAGAACGAAGAGGAGAATTTTGAAAGGCGCCGAGATCATCACCGGCGGCAATTGCATCATTCCGACGGATATGGTGATGGATGCCACTACAAGGTCGATGATCAGAAACGGCAGGAACAGCACCGCGCCGATTTGAAACCCTGTTTTCAATTCAGAAATCACATACGCGGGCACGAGGATTTTCAAGTCCAGGTCGGCCGGTTTCGCAGGCGGCTGCGTTCGTGAGATCTCCAGGAACAGTTGAATGTCCTTCTCCCTGGCGTACTTCAACAGAAAAGTCCGGAGCGGTTTTGAGCCCTCCTCGTAGGCTTGGGCAGCGGTCATCTGCCCTTTCTCCATTGGCTCCCAGGCTTTGGTGTAAATCTCCGACGATACAGGCCCCATGATGAGCGTGGTGAGAAACAGGGCAAGGCCGATCATTACCTGGTTGGACGGCGTTGACTGGGTTCCGAGCGCCTGGCGCAGGAAATGGAGCACCACCGTGATCCGCAGAAACGGCGTTACCGACATGACGATGGCCGGTAGCAGCGTGAGCGCCGTCATCAGCACCAGAATCTGCATTGGCGCGGAGAGCGTATTGTTCGTGAGGTTTATCGCGTTCATGGGTCCAGATCTTCGGTTCGAAGCGAGTCGAGAAGCGTACACCCGTTCGCATGAACCGCGATGAGGAAGTGCCGCTTTCCGACTCGCACTATATGAACGCTGTGCTGTGGGGTGAGGCGCAAGCGGTCGATAGCAGCGATCTTCGGGGCGCCGGCTGGCCGCCAGCCCGCCATTCCGCGGCGGCGGAGCCACCACAACGCGCCACCCAGCAGCCCGAAGACGAAAGCGATAGCCGCGATCTGTCGAATCCAGTCCATTTATTCCTGCTC
Source organism: Bryobacteraceae bacterium (assembly GCA_963770345.1). Taxonomy (GTDB): domain Bacteria; phylum Acidobacteriota; class Terriglobia; order Bryobacterales; family Bryobacteraceae; genus CAVYPH01. Next base: position 1,164,106 of record CAVYPH010000007.1, read on the forward strand.
GTTGAAATCCGTAATACGAATACCCATCAGGTCCTCGATAATGACGATTTCTCCGTAACCGATTAACACCCCGCCGACCAGGATGCTCACGTTCTCGCCCACCGAACGCGTCATTTTGATCACGCTTCCCTGCTTGAGATCGAGAATTGCGCTCAGAGGCAGTATTTTCCGGTCCAGTTCCACCTCGACCTCGAGGGGAACCTCGGCAAAATGGGCGATCTCCTCATGCGCCTTCATTGATTACTGCTTGAGTGCGATGGTGGCCTGCGTGATTTCGTCGACAGCGGTTATGATTTTCGCGTTAGCCTGATAACCGCGCTGGAAGACGATGAGCCGGGTAAATTCGGTGGCGATGTCGACATTGGAGGATTCCAACGATCCGCCGAGGAGATCGCCGCGTCCGCCAGTTCCGGGCAAGCCGACGGCTGGTACGGCCGATAGCTCGCTCAATTGGAAATCGCTTTTGCCGACGGCGGTCAATGACTGGGGATTGCGAATGGAAGCCATTGCGAGTTGACCCACCGTAATCTGGGTTCCGTCGGAATACTCGGCCAGCAGGGTACCACCGTCGCCGAGCTTGATTTGACTCAACTGCGTTGGCGGGTTGCCGTCCTGGGCATTGGCGGAGAGCGCGCTGGTCTGGGCAAATTGCGTCGCTCGCGGCGCTGCGCCGTTGTACAGATTCCAGGTCAGGTTCATGTCGGCGGCGCCGTCGACGAGTCCAGTGATGGCGATGGTGGGCATCGGGTCCGTGGCTGCGGGAGTGGCGAGTTTTCCTTGCGCATCGAAGGTCAACGACCCGGTGACGGGCGCAATCGGCGCGGTGACGTCGGCGTCGGGAACGCTGATCGAGTAGTCCCACTGATTGGCAGTCGCGCTCTTGGTGTAGTCGACGGTAACAACATGCGGAGAGCCGAGTGAATCGAAGACCTGAATCGACGACGAGAAGGTGTCGGGGGGCGGACCGGCGGTAGCCGCGGCGTTCAAGTTGAAGTCGAACGAGAAATTCTGGCTGGCCACTGGCGGTTTGACGGTACCGACCGGAACGACAAGATCGGTGACGGGACCAGTGGTGCTCAGGGTTCCATCCGCGGCCGCATTCCAACCCTGGATGTGCTCGCCCGAAACCGTGAGTAGATTGCCGTCCTTGTCCACCTGGAGCGAACCTCCACGGTTGTAAAGGGTGGCGCCGGCGGAGTTTTTGACGATAAGAAATCCGTCGCCCTGTATAGCGCAATCAAGCGACCCGTTAGTGGTTTGTAGGGCGCCTTGCGAGAAGTCCCGGAGAGTGATTGGACGCCCAACGCCGAAGCCGACTTGAGTCGACCCAATTCCGGCTCCGAACGACTGTGTCACCAAATCCTGAAACTGGACAGAACTAGCCTTGAAACCTGTGGTTTCGAGATTCGCCAGATTGTTACCGACCACATCCACGGCGGTGGACGTGGCGCTAAGTGCGGAAAGTGCGGTTGAGAAAGAAGAAACAGACATGATTGCTCCTATGGACTATTGGCCGGACGCCGGCGTGCTGGAAGCGGCTGCGGGAGTGGTTGCCGGCGGGGTGGCCGGGTTGGAAATGAGTCCTTGAATGGCGCCAAGTTCGGTGTTTACTGAACCGAGGCTGGTATTCATTGACCCGAGAGTCGTGTTGGTGTCGATTGACTGCTCCAACTGCGAGAACTGCGCAAGCTGGCTGATGAATTGGATTCCGTCCTGAGGCTGGGTCGGGTCCTGGTTCTGGATCTGGGCGACCAGCAGTTGCAGAAAGGTGGTCTTGTTGGCAAGAGCATCTGTTGCGGAACTTGCCGTTTGGGCGGGTGTAGGGTTTCCTGAAGCCGCGGCCGGAGCGGCGGCTTGAGGTGTATTGGTAGTGATCGATGGCATCATAATCTATGCGTCTCCTAGCCGGCGCTCCAGCTCTTGGAGCCAGGCCGGCCGATTCTGTTGTTGTCTTCGCTGCTGCTGAGAATTGCTTCCGCTGTTTCCGCCGCCGGCGGAGTCCTGTTGCTGGCCGCCCGAACGATCCTGCGGCGTGTCGCTCCGGGTCATCTCCGCAATGCCGTGGCTGGCTCCGTGGACGAGCGGGTTTGTGTCGCTCGGCGTCCAGGTTTCGGTCTTGTATCCCTTGCTGTCGAGCATGCGGACAAGGTCGGTAAGATCACCCTTTAACGCGGAAGAGAGTTGCTGGTCGCCTGCCCTGACCGTGACTTCAATTTTGCCGCCTCTCTCGATGAGTTGGACTTCCACTCCGCGTGAGTTATCTTGAGTCGGAATGCGAACTGATATCTCGCGAATCGAACCCGGTGCTGCCGCGGGTTTCGGGACATCCGCTGGAGTTGAGGCGCTGGGAGGAGGCGCAGCCGACGGCGTCTGCTTGGGTTCGCTGATACTGGCAGGCCGCTCCAACGGCGTGGATGAGACCGGTATCGCTCCGTTCGGAGCCGGCGGTGTCTTGATCTCGGGTTGAGGCACGTCGTGAGAAGCGTCGGTTGCGGCAGGCTTTGATTTTTGTGCGGGTTCCGCTGCAGGCGGAGCCTTTTGCGGAACATAGCCAATCTGCTCGGGCCGCGCCTGTACTGAAGGCATTGGGTTCGTTTCGTCCAAGGCCGGTGCGGCCACCGTTGCCGGCTGCGGTGGATCCTGGCCGGTTGGCGGTGTCTCGGTTTCTTGTGGTTGCGGCTGTTGCCGCGGCTCGTCGACCTCGCGCTCGGTCAGACGCGCTTGAAAGGAGACGGGTTCGGGTTGCCGGACCTTTTCCCCCGTCGAATTCCGGGGGGGAGCGGTTAGGGATTTTGGAGCCTCGCTCGATTTTTGCTCAATCTGTCTGACAGGGGTAGTGGTTTTCGCGGGACCGTGGGCCTGCGCGGGGAGGGCCTGAGGGACAGGGATCGCGACAGGGACGGCTACGGGGACGGCGACAGGGACAACCGGGGAGGCAACGACAGGCACGGTGACAGCGGCCGGAGCTGGTGCAGCAGAAATTTCTGGTGGTTGCTCTTCGTGCCGGGCCTCGGGCTGTGACGGTAGGGAATGCTTCGGAGATCTGACCTGATTTGTGGGTCCTTGAGGCTTGGGCGCGGAATCTGGTATTGCGTTTACTAGCGCAGCCGTCTGCCGGGGGAGCGCAATTGGGTTTGTTTCGTCAAGCCGGTTTGGCGACTCGGGTTGGGTGGCGACATATTGATCACTGGGCGAATCGCTTACAGGCAGGGATATCGGCATAGCCATCAGAAAAATCCTAGGCCGTACCTGCACCGAGTTTGCCGGAAGCGTTGTCGTTGTCATCGTAGGCGCATCTTGCTGCTGTGAATCTCTCGGATTTTTCCGATCCTTCTTGTCAGTTCCTGAGTTCGCGTCGTTTGTTTTAGCGCCGCCTTTCTCGCGGCGGCTGAGAACTGGTGGTTTGGCCGGTCCTGTTTCTAACTGAGTGGGTTGAGGCGGTGTAATTTCTCCTCCAATTAGCGACTCGATGAGATTCAAGAAGCCAGTGGAGTCTGCAGCGCCTGGAAGTGACGTGGGGAGAGTGCGCGTTGGCGCCTCTATAGGAATAATCTGAGCCGGACTTGACAGGGCGGAGAGGTTAATAGAACCCACGTTTGCTGTTTTGCAGATGCGGGGCCAATTTGCGTGGCGCTGTTATCAGAGAGTTAGCGTTGGGCATGTTCCGATTTGAAACTACGAATGGAGTGGCCGCACCGAAACGGCACTTCTCTTGTTTCTTATCGGCGAATGTTGCCGATTGAGCAGTCTTTTTCAATCACTTCGCCGCGGTTCTGAAATTGCTTCTGTAGGGGCATGGACGCGCTATCAATCTCAGCGGCAAGCGGAATGCGGTCGCGACTGGAGTCTCTCGACCTCTTGGCAAACAACATCGCCAACACCAGCACGCCGGGCTTCAAAGCGGACCGCGAATTTTACAACCTATATATAGCGCCCGAGGCGTTGGACGGCGAGCAGGCGCCCGACACGCTGCCAGTCGTGCAACGCCATTGGACCGATTTCGGGCAGGGAACCCTCGCCGCCACGGGCAATCCATTCGATCTCGCGCTCGACGGGAAAGGATTCTTCACTGTGTCGGGCCCGAATGGTCCTCTTTATACTCGCAGCGGCAATTTCCAGGTGAGTTCGACCGGCCAACTGCAGACTCAAGATGGGAATCCGGTGCAGGGGCAGGACGGGAAGCCCATCAACGTAAACCCAAAGAAGGCGGCCGTCGTGACACGCGAAGGCACGATTGAGCAGGACGGCCAGGTGGTCGGCAAACTTGCGGTGGTGGACATCGCTCAGTCCGAGCCGCTCGACAAAGTGGGATCGACTTACTTCAAGTTGACCAATGTGAACGGAATGGTGAAGGCGGCGAACGCCAGCGTGCAACAGGGAACGCTCGAAGGCGGGAATGGATCGCCGGCCGAGCAAGCGGTCCGGCTGATAGGCGTGATGCGGCAGTTCGAGATGATGCAGAAAGCGATTTCGATCGGAAACGATATGAGCAAGAAAACCGTGGACGAGGTCGCCAGGGTCAGTTAGAAAGGAACAGGGAACCAAACCATGATACGAGCACTATACAGCGCGGCCAGCGGTATGACGGCGCAACAGATGAACGTCGACAACATCGCCAATAACCTGGCGAACGCGAGCACCGTGGGTTTCAAGGCACGCCGCGCTCAATTCCAGGATCTTCTGTACCAGAACTTCGTTCAGCCGGGCGCAGCCGCGGGAGCGCAGACGGTGGTGCCGAGTGGGCTTCAGATCGGTCTCGGTACGAGGACGGCATCGAACGAAATCAGCTTTGCGCAAGGGGATTTTTCGGCGACGAATAACCCTCTAGACATGGTTATCCAGGGCCGTGGGTTCTTTCAGGTGCGCCGGGCGGATGGATCGCTGGCGTACACGCGAGCGGGCCAGTTTCAACTCAATAAAGACGGACAGGTGGTGACATCCAACGGTGACACACTTGAGCCGGCTATCACCATTCCTGCCCAGGCGCAGGCGGTCACGGTGGCTACCGACGGTACCGTCAGCTACACACAACCAGGGCAAACGGCCTCGCAACAGGCAGGACAGATTCAGTTGGCGAATTTCGCGAATCCGGCGGGACTGAACAGCCTTGGCCAGAATCTGTTCACCCCAACCGACGCCTCGGGCGACCCGACCGTGGGATTGCCGGGCGGACAGGAAGGTAGCGGCACGCTGCTGCAAGGGTATATCGAGGGTTCGAACGTCAGCGTAGTGCAGGAATTCGTCAACCTGATCGTGAGTCAGCGGGCCTATGAGGCGAACTCCAAGGTTGTGAAGGCCGCAGACGAAATGTATCAGCAAGTCAACAGCATGACGCAATGAAACAACTCTTACTTTTCTTCATCGCAGTGTTCAGCCGGGCGGCTTGTTTGCCGGTGGAATCGGACCGTGTTCTGGCGCGCGACATCGCGACTGCGGTTCCCGAATTCGCGAAGGTCTCTCCGGATCAACTGGTGACCTACGCCCCTCTTCCGGGTGTGAAGCGCCTGTTGACCAGGGGCGAACTGGTGCGCATCGGGCGAAGGCTTGGCATTGAAATCGGCGTGGGGCCGGACCTATGCGTGGAGTATCCGACGGCGCCTCTGAACCGGGAGATGCTGATGGAGGCCCTGCGGCACGGCCTGGAACGTCCCGATGCGGAGATTGATCTGATCGATTTTAGTCAATATGCGGCTCCAAGCGGCACGTTGGTTTTTTCGCGGGAAGGCTTGAGCGTGTTTTCGAAACTGACCGCGGAATCTGTTCTTATCTGGCGCGGACACGTGAGTTTTGCCGGCACTAAGAGGTTCCCGATCTGGGTACGGGTTCGCCTGGCCGTACGATCTGAGCAACTGGTGGCGGCAGCGGCCATTCCAGCGGGTGAGACGTTGACGGCGGAACAAGTGAGGACGGAAACGGTGAAGCAATTCGCGCTGCTCAATCAGCCGGCGGTAACCATGGAAGCGGCAGTTGGGCACGTGGCGCGGCGGGCCATTGCGGCTGGTTCGGCCATCACTTCCGAAGTCTTGCAGGCGCCGAACGCGGTGAACCGTGGCGATGAGGTGGCAGTCCGAGTGACTGCGGGGGTGACACAACTCAGTCTGGCCGTTCGGGCTGAGAGTAGCGGGGGCATCGGCGACATTGTGTATCTCAAGAATCCAGTGAGCGGAAAGCTGTTCCGCGGCGTGGTGGAGGGAAAGAATCAAGTAAGTGTTGCCGCACCCTCGGAGGACAAACGATGACGAAATTTGCTTTGATGGTGCTGGCTGGGGCCGTTACGGCGTTGGCACAAAGTACCTCACCGGGATCCCTTTTCTCGCCCGGCGGGATACTCTCGAACATTGCGCGGGACATGCGAGCGGCCGAGGTTGGCGATGTAGTGACGATCCTGGTAGCGGACCAGGCTTCGGCGGTTTCGAAGGGTACGACGACGACTTCGCGAAAATCGAGTTCCCAGTACGGAATCAGCGCCGCATATGGACCTCTCAAGACGCATCTTTCAAATCTGTTAGGTACGAATGGAGACAACGAACTGCAAGGACAGGGTCAAACTTCACGCGATTCCACTCTGTCGACAACGGTATCGGTGCGCGTGACCCAGGTATTGAAAAACGGCTCACTGATGATTGAAGGAAGTAAGAAGGTGGCGGTGAATTCTGAGAATCAGACTGTGACTGTCCGCGGCATCATACGGCCTTCGGATGTCTCACCTTTGAACACCGTGCCATCGGACCGTATCGCGGACCTGAATATTCGGGTAGATGGAAAAGGCGTGGTGAACGATCCGATCAAGCGGCCGTTCATCCTGTACCGGATCCTGATGGGTTTATTGCCTTTCTAAACTCTTATATGAATCGATTATCAGTAATCTGCCTGCTGTTGTTCTCCGTCCTGGTGGATACAGCGGCTGGTGCGCGGCTGAAAGAACTAGCTACCATCGAGGGTGTCCGCGACAATCCGCTTATCGGATATGGGCTGGTGGTTGGTCTGAACGGGACCGGCGATCGCCGGCAGACTATCTTCTCGGCGCAAACGCTGGCGAATCTTCTGGAGCGCATGGGCGTCTCGGTGACGCCAACCGCCATTCAGGTGGCTAACACCGCGGCGGTAATGGTGACGGCAACGCTGCCTCCGTTCGGACAACCGGGCACCAAGATCGATGTAACGGTGGCAGCGATCGGCGATGCGAAGAACCTTCAAGGCGGGTTGCTCCTACTGGCGCCTCTCAAGGGCGGCGATGGCCAGGTGTATGCGGTGGGGCAAGGCTCGGTGGTGACGGGCGGATTTTCGGCCGGCGGCGGCGGAACAGAGAAGACGGTCAATCATCCGACCGCCGGACGAATCATGAACGGGGCGATTATTGAAAAGGCTTCGCCATCCCCCAAACCCGATTCGAAGATCCGTCTTCAACTGCGGCAGGCGGATTTCACCACGGCAGCTCGAATCGCCATGGCGATTAACAAAAGTTTTGGACGGAACGGCGAAGTAGTCGCACATGCTGAGAACGCTGCTGTAGTCGCGGTCTCGGCGCCGGTGGAATATGCCAGCCGTCCGGTGGAATTTGTTTCCGAGATGGAGAGTCTGACGGTGGAAAGCGACCGGCTGGCTAAGATTGTCGTGAACGAGCGCACAGGCACTATCACGATGGGGAAGGACGTCAAAGTTGCGGCTGCCTCCATTCTTCATGGCAGCCTGACCGTTCAGATTGAAACCAGTTTCGCGGTTTCACAACCACAGCCGCTGTCGAGCGGACAAACCCAAGTAGTTCCGCAGGTCGCCGTGGGCGCCAAGGAAGAAAAAGCGCGAAGCCTTTCCTTAAAGAACGGCGCGACGGTTGAAGAACTGGTCCGTGCGCTCATCGCGATCGGGTCTACGCCGCGTGACATCATTGCAATCCTGCAGAGTCTGAAGGCGACCGGCTCAATCGAAGCCGAAATCGAGGTGATTTAACGTGATCGCATCCATTGCATTGCCGGGTTCGCTCAGCAGTGAGTCTGGCAACGCCGTTCCGCAAAAGGTCAAAGCAGCCGCGACGCAGTTCGAGGCTATGTTAATCGCTCAAATGCTGAGCTCATCACGGGAATCGGACGCCAGCGGTTGGGGTGCGGACGGCGACGACAAGACGGGGGACACGATGATGGAAATGGCGGAGCAACAGCTCTCGCAGGTCCTGGCATCGAAGGGCGGTTTTGGCATGGCAAGAATGGTGACACACGAGCTTTCCAAGCCTTCCGCAAAATCTTTGGAAAACCGCTGATTGACTGTGTCGTTTTTCGCCGATAAGTGTGTTAATCGCATCACAATGCCCACTAAAACGATTGACTCGATTTCGGACCTGGCGTCCCGTCTCGGAGAGCAGAATAACGAGCAGATCCTGAAGCTAAAGTGGGAGCTGTCAACGGGAGTGTACGCGATATCAGCTTACAAACTCGGAGCCGCGATCATCCGTGAGCAACTCGGTTATGCTCAATTGACGACACTCAATTAGCGATCACCCACTCTCGCGCGGTTAGAAGCTGCGGGCACGAAACGAATGCTCCGGCCCAGCGATTGGCTGAGTTGCGGTTGGCACGCAATTCTGCCAACCTTCGAGTAAAGTCCGCAAGAGACCACTCACTTCCAGCAGGGGCTTGTCCACTTGTTGAATATTCGCTTCCAGCAGCCGGCGTTGCATATAGTCGTATAGATCAACCAAGTTTCTCGCGATGTCGCCACCACGTTGGAGATCCACACTCTGCGCCAACTCCATCAAGATCTCGCATGTTTTCGAAATCGCATTGGAGCGTTCCCGGATTGCACCGCGGGCAAGGTGACCGCCGGCGTCGCTAATCGATTCAATTGCCGCACGATAAAGAATTTCCACTAGCTTCAAGGGATCGGCGCTGAGGATCTCGCTTTCCCTGTACGAATCGTAACCGTTGACTGTCATGTTCTCCTACTATCCTTATCGATATGCAACCAGCAGGGTATGAGGAATATTTCCGGAAAAGACCGGTTCTACTTCGGCTGTAATTGACGGGCTAACCGGAGAACGTATTCTGTCGGGACCTGCCGTAGCACTTCGTGTGTGTTTGAATCCACGAGGCGCACTAGGAGCCTGTTGGTAGTGGGATCAACGCTGAAGGTGATTTCGGTTCCATCGCCAAAAACGTTAGAATTGTTGACGGTGGTCACCGCTTGCTGCAGGATTTTTGGGTCCACCTGGCGGGTGGCGGACAACGCGCCTTGATCGAAATTACTAAGCTGTACCGCGCCCACTCCCATAAGACCTCCGAACAGGTGAATTGTTCTTTCACGGTTCTTATCGGCGGAGCAATCAGAAATGTGAGATGAACTTAGGCGAGATTAAGAGTCTTCAGCAGGCTACCGCGGTCGCCTTGAATCTTTTTCTGCAGCATCATAATTGCGTAGATCAACTGTTCGGGGCGAGGTGGACAGCCAGGGACGTACACGTCGACCGGAATCACCTGGTTCACCGGCACCAGCGCGTAGTTGCTGAACACTCCCGTCGAGGTGGCGCACGCGCCCATGGAGATGACCCATTTAGGCTCTGGCATCTGCTGATAAAGCTGCCGGATGACAGGAGCCATTTTGTTCGAAACCCGGCCGGCGATGATCATGAGGTCCGATTGACGCGGCGATCCGCGCATCACTTCGGCGCCGAAGCGCGAAATATCGTAGCGGGAGCCGATCATGGCCATCATTTCGATAGCGCAGCAGGCGAGGCCGAACGACATGGGCCAAATGGAGTTCTTGCGCGCCCAATTGATGGCCATATCCAACGTCGTTGTGATGATGCTGTCGCCGAATTCCTTACCGGCGAACTCGTTGTCGACTCGCGCGTAGAGATCTTCCGGCTGGTTTAAGAAGATCTTGCCTTCCATGCTCATTTGTCTTGATTATGCCATACGGTCTGCCGGGTCTTTCACGCGCGCCAGCGCACTCCGAGGTCCAGCGTCTTCTTCGCGTATGCGACGCTGCGCTCCATATGCTCGCGCTGCTGGTATTGGACTGCTTCGACAAACTGTTTCGGCACCGGCGAATTCTGCAAGTCTTCGATCACCATCGGCTTGTCGTAGGGTAGTCCTTTCTTGGCCAGTGCGATGAAGCTGGCCAGGTCGGCCGCTCGCGACTTCGGGATACGCCGCCAATACTCCGGCTCGAGGTATGGGAGCACCTGGGGCGGGCGGCCAGTGATCGGCTTAATGTAGATATGCAGCGGAGGACAGATCTCGCGGGCGCGGGCGATGATCGCTTTGAAATCGACCACGCCCTCACCGAGAGGCACCCACTGCACGGCCACTCCGCGCGGGTGCTCGTAGATGGCGGTGTCGCGCAGATGGAGAGTTACGGCGTAGGGCCCCAGCGTTTCGAGCGTGGTCATCGGGTTTTCCAGAACGAAGGCGGGATTTCCGGTATCCAGGTACGATCCGACAAACTCGGGACCAGCGCCTTCGATTACCTGGCGCGTCTCAAAGCACTGCAAGTCCTTGTGGTTCTCGATGGCGATCTTGATGCCGAGGTCCATCACCTTCGATCGAACCGATTTCAGCACGCGAATCGTCGTCTCGATATGCTGGTCCGGTGTTCCGGGTGGCAGATGGTCGCGATCGGATGCAACCAGGCTGCGCACGATGGGCGATCCGAGACCTGCCGCTCGTTCGGCGGCCTGGGTGAGACTGCGGACGGAAGCGTCAAATGCTTCGGGGTTTTTCGGCAGAATGGCAGGGCCGCCGGTTTCGAGATGCAGGCCAAGTTGCCCGGCATAATCTTTGATCTTGCGCCAGTGTGCGGGTTCCATCGCTTCGGGATCGAGCGAATCCTGCAGAAACACTGCGTCGAGTTTCAGGCCGGCGGCGTAATCGAGCAGAGGAACGTCGTGCCATTTCATGGCTCGCAGGCAGTACGTATTCAGGCCCACCGGGATACGTCCGGAGATGGACGCCAACGCGGGGCGCGCGGCCAGCAGCATGCTATTGGCAAGGAAGGTTCGGCGAAGCATAAGGCTCACCTTAGAATATAAGAATATTGAGCCAAAAAACTCAAGAGTCTTTTCAGCCATCGGAAACATTAGAATCCGCGCTCGATCGGGCCTGCAAGATATTCGGTATTGAACGCGAGTATTGGGACATATGGGGCACACATCACGCGGCTTCGGCCGAGGTGGTCGGGGCGATTCTGCGATCGCTCGGCGTGAATCCGGAGTCGAAGGAATCCATCGACTCGGCGGTTGAAGAACGCTTGTGGAACGAATGGTCTTCACTGATCGCGCCGACCATTGTGACTGCAGTGAGGGTGCTCCATGTGGAGATCTGCGTTCCGGAAGATTTGCCGCGAGCTACAGTCGAAGTGGAGTTTGCCTGGGAAGACGGGGAATTTACGCGCGCGGTGTACGCCCTGAGCGACCTGGCGGCGGAGGCCCGCATGACTTTGCGCGGCCGGACTCTCGTTCGCAAGGCGCTGCGGATGCCGGCGCTGGTTTCTCTCGGCTATCACCGCGTTCATGTGCGGCTGCGGACGGATTGGGAGGTGGCGGCGGAGGGAAGCGCGCGGCTGATTATCTGTCCGGATCGTGCTTATACCCCGGAGTCCGCCGATCCGAATCCAAAGGCTGCGGGAATTGCGGTGAGTCTTTATGGACTCCGTTCGCTGCGGAATTGGGGTTGCGGCGATTTCACCGATCTTCGTCCGCTGGTGGATTGGGCTGTACAGGAAGCGGGCGCCAGTTTCATCTCGCTGAATCCTCTGCATGCGATTGCGAACCGGCAACCTTACAATACGAGCCCGTATTTACCGCAGTGTAGTTTCTATCGCAATCCGCTTTATCTGGATGTGGAGAAGATCGAGGATTTCGCGCAGACGCCGGCGGCGGCGAACTTGCTGGTGAGCCCGAGGGTACAACAACGCCTGGCGGGGCTGCGTGATTCGGAGCATGTCGAATACGAGAAGGTTTGGGCGGTAAAGTTCAAATTCCTGAAGCTCTTATTCAGAAATTTTCTGCGCGAATATCGGAGTGAGACGCCGCGGGCGCTCGAATTCCGGAAATATCTTCAGCGTGAGGGCGAAATGCTCGACCGTTTCGCCGTGTACTGCGCGTTGGATGAAACGATTCACAAAGAGAATCGGAATATCTGGATCTGGCCCGACTGGCCGGAGGAGTATCGCGATCCGAATTCGGCCGCGGTACGCCAGTTCGTTCGTGCACATTGGCGGCTGGTTCTGTTTTACAAGTGGATGCAGTGGCAGGTGGACGTGCAACTGGCCGAAGCGCAGCAATACGCCAGGGAACGTGGGCTCCCGATTGGGCTGTATCACGACCTGGCGTTGGCGACTGATCGCTGCGGGTGCGATTTGTGGGCGTTCCGCGAGTTCTATGTGACTGGCTGCCGGGTGGGATCGCCGCCGGATGGATTCTCACCGAAAGGGCAGGACTGGGCCTTCCCTCCACCGAATTCGGTGAAGCACCGGGCTGATGGTTACGAATGGTTCGCGCGTTCGATCCGCCAGAATTTGAAGCACGGCGGAGCGCTGCGAATCGATCACGTGATGCGATTCTTCAGGCTGTACTGGATTCCCGACGGTGCGGATGCGACGCAGGGAACGTATGTCCGCGACAGTTGGAACGATTTGCTGCATATTCTGGCGCTGGAGAGCGTTCGCAACCGGGTAATTGTTGTCGGTGAAGATTTGGGGACTGTTGAGCCGGCCGTGCGCGAAGCGCTGCAGCAATTTAATATTCTGAGCTACCGGCTGCTTTATTTCGAGAAACATCCGGCGGGTGATTTTAAACCTCCGCAGGAATATCCATATAGGGCGCTGGTGTCGGTGAGCACGCACGATCTGCCGACGTTGGCGGGTTTCTGGACGAATCGGGACATTGAAGCGCGGCGGAGCGCCGGTCTCCTTCCGGATGGCGAAAGCTATCAGCAACAACTGTCGGCCCGGAGGCGGGAAAAACAGAAATTGCTCGACTCTTTTGTGTATCTTGGTCTTGTTCCCGCGGACTACCCTCGCGATGCGGCGGCCATTCCGGAATTCACGGGCGAATTGCACGCGGCGGCGGTGGGATTCCTGGCCCGGACGCCTTCCGAGTTGATGGTGCTCAATCAGGAAGATCTGTTCAAGGAAACCGACCAGCAGAATCTGCCCGGGAGCACGTGGGAATATCCCAATTGGCGGCACAAGATGAGGGTGCGCATGGAAGAATTGCGAACGGCCAAGGACGCTATTGACTGCACGGCGATGTTCCGGTGGTGGATGAAGAAATCCCGGCGGTTCAACGCGGGGTGATCGGCCCGCGCGCCATGATAACCTGAAGCTTCACTCATGCGAAACGTTGTGATTATTGGCTCCGGATGCGCCGGAAGTACGGCGGCGATTTATGCGGCACGCGCGAATTTGAAACCGATTGTGGTGTCTGGTCATGAAGCCGGCGGGCAGCTAGCGCTCACGACGCTGGTAGAGAATTTCCCAGGCTTTCCGGAAGGGATCAACGGACCGGACCTGGTGGAGAATATGAAGCGCCAGGCGGAAAACTTCGGCGCGGAATATATTCACGGGTCGGTGATCGAGGCCGATCTCTCGAAGCGGCCGTTCCGATTGAACATTGAAGGCGAGTGGATTGAGACGCGGACGCTGATTGTGGCATCCGGGGCGTCGGCGCGGTGGCTGCATCTACCGAACGAGCAGCGGCTGATCGGGCATGGCGTGAGTTCCTGTGCAACTTGCGACGGGTTTTTCTATCGCGACCGGAAGATCATGGTGGTAGGTGGCGGCGACTCGGCCATGGAGGAAGCGAATTTCCTGACGCGGTTTGGATCGGAAGTCACGCTGGTGCACCGGCGCGATACATTTCGAGCATCGAAGATCATGTACGATCGCGCGCGGGCAAATCCGAAGATCAAGTGGCTGACGAACACGGCGGTCGACGATATTTACGACGTGCACGAGAAGACTGTGACTGCGGTGAAGCTTCGTAACTTGTTGACCGGTGAGACCTGGGAGCAGGCAGTGGACGGGTTCTTCGTCGCCATCGGACACATCCCGAATACGAAGCCGTTTGTGGGGCAAATCGATCTGGACGAAGACGGCTACATCGTCTCTAAGGGCGGAGCGCGGACAAATATTGACGGTGTTTTCCACGCGGGCGACGTGCAGGACAGGAATTATCGTCAAGCGATTACGGCGTCGGGCGCCGGGTGTATGGCGGCAATTGAAGCCGAACGATTCCTCGAAGAAGAAGGGCACTAAAAGAGGCTGGGGAACTTTCCAGCCTCCGTGCGTGTCTAACTTACTAGCAGCTGGATTAGAATATCGGTTGAGGCGCCTCTGTGGCCGATTCAACGATTGGGTTCGATTTCGACTCGTACGCGGGGCTGTGTGAAGTTCCAGCCGCGGCAGAAACCCGTCACGACGAGGCGTTTCTCCTCGAAGGCCTGCGCGCCGGTGTCAACGAAGCGTATGAGACCCTGATCGCGCGGTTTGAGCAGCCGGTTTATAACCTTGTTTACCGCCTGCTCGATAATCCCGCCGATTCCAGCGATGTTGTCCAGGAGGTTTTCGTTAAGGTGTTCCGGAGCATCGGCTCCTTTCAAGGGAAAAGCAGCCTGAAGACGTGGGTTTACCGGATCGCCTTCAACGAGGCCTACAATCATCGCCGTTGGTTCAGCAGGCATAAGAGACAGGAAATCGGTCTTGAATCGGAAGACGAGGGCAGTGTCAACTTTCAGGAGATTTTGTCTGATCCCGGGCGTTCGGCGTTTGATATTGCGTCGGATCACGAGACGCACCAGATGATCGAGGAGGCGCTGGCGGATCTGAATCCGGCCTTCCGGGCAGTGGTTGTGCTGCGGGATATTGAAGATATGAGCTACGAGGAGATCGCCGAAGTTTTGCAGCTCTCCTTGGGAACCGTAAAGTCGAGAATTCTGCGAGGCCGGGAAGCCTTGCGCAAAGCGTTAACAGGCCGGCTCAAGCCGGAACCGGCCTTTTCATGGAGTACGGAGCCGGCCCAGGTGAAATGATGCCCAGTCAGCACTCAAACGTCATTTCCTGTCATGCCGTTTCCCGTCAGGCTCCTCTGTTCTTTGAAGGGTTGCTGCCAGAAGGGGAACGCCGTGAGATGGAAGAGCATTTGGCCGGTTGCGCCAAGTGCGCCGCGGAAGTTCGTGAATTTCGGAAAATAAAGGCATCGCTCGGATCGCTGCCGGTGCGAAGGCCGCCGGCGGCTCTGCGGACGCAGCTCCGAGTAGCGGCGTCGCGGGAGATCGCGGTGCGGCGGACCCGTGTCAGTTGGATTTCGATCTGGAAGACGTGGCAATCGGGCGTCCGGATGCAGATGCAGAGTTTGATGCGTCCGCTGGCAATTCCGACGGCCGGCGGGTTTCTCTCGGCGGTGGTCCTTTTTGCCTGCTTGCCGGGTGGGATGCTTTCGCCTGTGCTGGCCGATTCGCGCGGATCGATGATCGACGTTCCCACGCAACTCTACACAGAAGCGTCTGTGAAGAGCACCAGTCCGGTCAGTTTCGGCGACGATGACGTGGTGGTGGATTTGAATATTGACGATCAGGGCCGCATCCTCGATTACAAGATCGTCGATGGTCCGCACATTATGAAGACCGAAGAACTACGGCGGGCAATCGAACACAAACTGCTATTTACGCAATTTACGCCGGCCACGACTTTCGGGCTGCCGATGGCTGGCAAAATTCGAATTTCCTTCCGCAATAGCAAAATCGACGTGAAGGGATAACCCCCGCGCGCGATGGCCGGACGACGGCTGGGGCAGCATTTCCTAAAGAACAAATCGGTTCTCGAACGCATCGCCGATGCCGCTTGCCCTGAGGTGAATCTCACTGTTGTCGAGATTGGCCCCGGCCGGGGCGCGCTGACCGAACCGCTGTTGGCCCGCGCCGGCAAGGTGTTCGCCATCGAAGTGGATCAGGTGCTGGTCCACTATCTGCAGCAGAAATTCCGCGCCAACGAACGTCTCACAGTTTTGCGCGCCGACGTGCTGAAGACGGACCTTGGGCAGTGGGGGCCGGTGGTGGTCACCGGAAATCTTCCCTACTACATCACCTCACCAATTCTGGAGCGCGTTCTGCTGCTGGGACCTCTGCTGGTGAACGCGGTCTTCCTGGTGCAAAAAGAAGTTGCCGAGCGTATCGCGTCGCCGCCGGGACGCCGCGAGTACGGATATCTCAGCGTTCAATCGCAACTGTTTGCGACTCCCGAAGTTTTGTTCGACGTATCGCCATCGGCGTTTCATCCTCCGCCGAAAGTGGATTCCGCGGTGGTCCGGCTGAGGCCGCGGGAGAAACCGCTGGTGGAGGATGCCGCTGGATTCCTGCAGTTCGCCAGCGCCTGCTTCCAGCACAAGCGTAAAACACTGCGTAACAATCTGATCGGCCATTACGGCAAGGAAGTTGCGGACGCTCTTCCGGAGGGTGGTCTGCGGGCCGAGCAACTCTCCATCGAACAGTTCATCGAACTGTACCAGCGTATACTTAAGGTTTAAATGCGAGTTAGATTTGCGCCTTCTCCTACCGGTTACCTGCATATCGGTAGCGCCAGAACCTTCATCTTCAATTGGTTGTATGCACGCCGGCACGGCGGGACCGTCATTTTGCGAATCGACGACACCGATGTGGAGCGGAATACGCAGCAATCGCTCGACTCGATTTTTGACGGATTGAACTGGCTCGAGCTGGGATGGGATGAGTTGTATCGCCAATCCGAGCGGATCAATCTGCACAGGGAAATTGCGATCCGGATCTTCGAAAAAGGACTCGCGTATCGCGATTTCACGCCCGCCCATGCGGAGGGCGACGACAAAGGCCACGAGAGCGGCGGGCCCTGGCTATTCAATCCGGGCATGCGCGAGCAGTCGACTGAAGAAAGCGATCGCCGGGCGGCGGGGGGCGAGCCGTTTGTGTTGCGATTTCGCGTGCCAAGGGATTCGGTGCAAGCGGTGAGATTCGACGATGCCGTGTTCGGGCCGCAATCGAAATTAACGGCCGACATTGAGGACTTCGCACTGCTCCGCAGCAACAAAATGCCGACGTATCACATGGCATCCTGCGCTGACGATATCGATCTGAATATTACCGACATTATTCGCGGCCAGGACCATCTTTCGAACACGTTCAAACATGTGCTTATTTTCGAAGCCATGGGGATGCGCGCGCCGAAGTTTGCGCATCTGCCGCTGCTTACCGCGCCTGACGGAGCCAAGCTCTCGAAGCGCAAGCATGGTCCGGTGGTCAGCGTGACTACCTATCGCGATGCCGGGTTTTTGCCTCACGGGTACGTGAATTTCCTCTGTCTGCTTGGCTGGAGTCCGAAGGACAATCGCGAGCAGATGACGCGGCAGGAACTGATCGACGCTTTCAAGTTCGAAGGCGTGAATCGCGCGAACGCCGTGGTCAATTTCACTGAGGAAGATCCAATCGACCCGAAGGCGTTGTGGCTCAATTCGCAACACCTGCGGACCATGCCTGTCGCCGAGTTGGCACCTTACGTGAAGAAGGAACTGAGTGCGGCCGGGTTCGATATCACCGATGAGGACGGCGCGTTTTTGCAGAAAATCGACATCATGCGGTCGCGTTATGCGACGCTTCACGATTTTGTGACCAAGGGCCGAGCCTATTTCTCCGATCAGTTCGATATGCAGCCGGAGGCGTTGGAGAAGCTGAATCAACCGGGCGGGCGCGAGCTGCTCCGCGAATTGGGCGAGAGGCTGGCTGTGTCTGAGGAGTTCAGCGAGGCGCATGTCGAAGCGGAATTGCGCGCTCTGGCCGCGGAGAGGGGCGTGAAAGCCGGAGTGATTATCAACGCCGCCCGCGCTGCACTTTCCGGCCAGACCGTAGGACCGAGTGTTTTTCATTTGTTCACAGCGATTGGGCGGAAGCGAGTGCTTGATCGTTTACGCAGCGTTTAAACAACACACATGGTGATTTTAGGAATTGGCGGCGTTCTTGGCGATGCCGCATGCGCGGTACTGAAGAACGGCAAACTCACCGCCGCGATCGAAGAACAGAAGATTGCGCGCGGTCATGTGCCGGGGGAACTGCCCGAGCAATCGATCGCAGAATGCTTGCGGTTGGCGCGGGTGACGCCGGCGGAAGTGGAATGCGTTGCCCTGGCGCGTCCGTTTAGCCGGGAGCCGGAATCCGCTCGCCATCTGGAAGTCCGTTCCAAGTTTCCGAATGCACGTCTGGCGGTGGTAGACCACCACGCCGCCCACGCGGCCTCGGCCTTTTACGCCTCTCCCTTTGACGAGGCGACTGTGCTCACGCTCGATCGCAAAGGGGACTTCTGCTGTGGCGCGCGGTGGAGCGGCAAGGGTAATACTCTGCAGCTTGAGAAGGAACTTTATTATCCAGATTCGCTGGGCGATTTGTACGGGCGCGTGACGGAGTTGATCGATTTCGAGCCGAGCGCGGACGAGCACAAAGTGCAGTGGCTTTCCGCTTCAGGCAACGACCAGTTCGTCCCGGTCTTCGAAGAGATTCTGGCGCTCAGCGGCGATTGGCCGCGTTTCGACCGGTCGTTTTTCGATGGCGATCGTCTCATCCACGGCGAGTTCAGCGCCAAATTTTACCAGCGTCTGGGTCTGGGAGACGGTGATGGGGTGCCAGAAAAACTCCGGACTCACCTCGCCTCCGGCGTGCAGCGTGCCATCGAGCGAACAGTCTTGAAGATGGCCGGCGGCAGCCAACGGGTTTGCCTGGCGGGCGGGCTCGCCATGAACGCCATGCTGGTGGCGGCTCTGGAAAAGGAACGCGATGTTTTTGTGCAGCCAGCGGGCGGGAATTCCGGGACGGCGATTGGCGCAGCGTACTACGCGTGGCACCAAACTCTTCGACGCGAAGAACGATCTCCGCTCGACAATCTCTATCTCGGCCCCAGTTACTCGGCGGAAGAGATCAAGCAGGTGCTTGAAAACTGCAAGCTCCGGTTTCAGTACATGCTGACGACCGAAGAGATTGTGGAGACTGCGGTGCAGCAGCTCAACGAGCACAAGATTGTCGCCTGGATGCATGGCCGTATGGAGTTTGGCCCGCGAGCGCTGGGGAATCGGAGCATTCTGGCATCTCCGCTCAACCCCTATTCGACGGAAAACCTGAATACATTCATCAAGCATCGCGAGCCGTTCCGGAAATTTGCCGCGTCGGTTCCGGCGGAACTTGCGGCGGAATACTTTGAGACCGGAATCAACGCGCGTTTCCTCGCCACCGTGGCTCGAGTGAAACCGGTGCACCGCAAACTATTTGAGAGTGCGATTCTGGGGCACGATATTGTCCGCGTTCACACGGTTTCCGAAGCAGACAACCCGCTTTATCACCGGTTGTTAATGGAAGCGGGCAAGAAGACCGGTCTGCCGGTGCTCTACAACACGTCGTTCAATTTGTTTCACGACCCGTTGGTTTGTTCGCCAAGAGATGCGGCCCGCAGTTTTTATTCCTCGGGAATCGACGCGATGTTCGTGGGGAACTTCTTTCTGCAGAAATGACGAAGCCATGATTCGTTTCGGCCGCCGTCTCCTGATCGCTTTCATTTGCTTGTTCGTGTTGGCGTGGGCGTATCGGATCTATTCCCGCAAGCTGTACATCTGGATCCCCGGCTTCTTCCTGAACCGGATGTACAACGAAACAACCACCGGACCGAAGCATATCTTCTTTTTCTACACAGACCACTTCGAGCCAGGCGCAAACAAGGCGTCTATGGATCGTTGGGTAGCCGAGTATCCGAAAATTGCCGATCGGCATCGCGATTCCACCGGACGTCCGGCGCAGCACTCGTGGTTCTATCCAGGCGAGCAACCCATCGACTACAATCTTGAGTCGCTTCGCAAACTGGTTGATGGCGGATACGGCGAAGTGGAACTGCACTATCATCACGAAAACGACACGCCGGAATCGGGACGCAAGAAATTCGCCGATGCCGTTGTCTGGTTCCAAAAGTTCGGCTACCTGAAGGGAACCGACGGAAAAACGCATTTCGGATTTATTCACGGCAATTGGGGACTGGATAACAGCAGAGGCAGCGAATACTGTGGCAACTATCGCGAGCTGCAAACGTTGCTGGATCTTGGTTGCTATGCCGATTTCACCTTTCCGAGCATCTGGTGGGATTCGCAGCCGTCCATTGTGAATTCGATATTTGAGTCTGTCGACGACGATCGGCCAAAATCCTACGACAAAGGTACGCTGGTGCGCGCGGGACGCAGTTCTATTGGAGGACTTACCATCTTCGAAGGCCCTCTGCTGCTGGCGCTGACGCCACGTCCGTCTAAGTTGTTCGCTTTGGTGGAGGACGGGAATATCCATTTTGTGGATCCTGTGAACGAACGCCGGGTGGATCTGTGGGTGAAGGCCAACGTCCACGTTCAAGGGCGTCCGGACTGGGTCTTTATCAAGGTTCATGGGCACGGAGCCAGTTCACCTGAAGACATGCAGGAGACACTTGGCGGAGGTCTGGAACGAGGACTCTCGTATCTCGAAAGGCACTACAATGACGGGAGCAACTTTGTGTTGCACTATGTCACGGCACGCGAGGCGTACAATGTGGCACGGGCCGCCGCCGATGGGAAAACAGGAGACCCTCAGCAGTATATGAACTACGTGATTCCGGCCTACGCAGGCCCGCGGAAATGAGAGTCCTTCAGATCGGCCCGTGGCCGCCGCCCCACGGGGGGGTGCAGTCGAACCTGGTTGCCATTCACGAACACCTGCGCAGTATCGGCGTTGAATCGATGGTGGCCAACATCACCCGTTTCCGCGGAGAAGACGGGGACGGAATTTACTTTCCACGAAACGCTCAGGAACTTCTGAAGCTGCTGATCAGGCTGCAGTACGACATTGTGCATCTTCATCTCGGCGGAGACATCACGGCGCGCCTGCTGCGTCTGTGCGCCGTATGCAACGTAATTCCTGGCACAAAGTCTGTGCTCACTTTTCATTCGGGAGGATATCCCTCTTCGCGCGCCGGCCAAGAGGTGACTCCCTACACGTTTACCGGCGTCATCCTTCGACAATTCGATCGGCTGATCAGCGTCAATCAGGAACTCGTCACGTTCTTTCGCCGTTGCGGCGCGAATGAATCGAAGATTCGTCTGATTTATCCACACACGGTTACCGCGCCGGGAGCGGATGTGAAACTCCGCGACGATCTGCAACGTTTCTACGATTCCCATTCTCCGGTGTTCGTCGGTGTTGCCGGCCTGGAGCCCGAATATGATCTTCCGCTTCAAATCGACGCGCTCGAATTTGTGCGGAATAGGCATCCAAAGGCCGGCTTGGCAATCATCGGAGCGGGCAGTCTGGAACAGGAAATTCGAGCCCACATCGCTTCAAAGCCTTATGCGGACCACATCCTTCTGGCCGGCGACGTGCCGCACGACATCACGCTTCGCGCCATCGAACAGAGCGGCGCCCTCCTGCGGACTACTCTCTACGACGGCGATTCCATTTGCGTTCGAGAGGCGCTTCATCTCGGCACGCCGGTGATTGCCACAGACAATGGTATGCGGCCGTTAGGCTGCGATCTTTTCCCCGCCGAGGATTTGGACGGGCTTCTCGACGTGATCGAAAAGCGGCTGGAACGTGGGAAAACGATGTACAAGCGAGGCGATTCCGGGAAGGAAAACGTGGAACGGGTGGTCAGGCTTTATCGCGAGCTGACCGCAGCGAGGCGATAATTACTGTGGCGGCGGAGCTGTTGACGAGGGCGCAGGCACACCGTCCACTGTCTTCGGTTCCATTAATTCGCTGCGGGTGCCGTCAGGGTCGAACAGGTTCATCTGCCGCTTGCGGTTAGTTCCGGTGCGAATTTCCAATGGTTTGGTGTAGTCCTTCCGCGCCGGTTTTGCCTCCAGCGTCGCTTTCGCGTCATCGATGTTCGGCACTTCCAGTGCGATGTGATGAGCCGAGCCGCGGCGCTGCGCGTCCGGCGGGGCTTTGTAGAGCATGAGCTCGATGTAGTCCTGACCGTCTGGCACTCTCATATTGATCCAACTGAGTACTTTCCCCTCGCCGCCGGCGCCGCGCCAGAATTCCTGAAAACCAAGCAAGTCGTGATAGAACTTCATCTCTGCGTCGAGGTGCGTCACGATGATCCCGACATGCATGGCGTGTTTCGATACTCGGGCGTTGCTCATGAATTTGCCTTTTTCACGCATGCTCCAGCCATCGGGTTCGTATTGAACGATTTCGACCGTGTGTCCTTCGGGATCCTTGACGTTGAAGTTGGAGTTCCCGATGCGCCCCTTGGGAACGCGGTCCGGCACCTTCACTCCGTGCGCGCCAAGATACTTGCGCATCGCTTCGGCATCGTCGGTCTCGATAGAGATGTGGTTCAACCGGTCTGTGCCGGCTTCCTTTTCGGGAAACAGCTCGATATATTGACGATCGTTGATCTTGATGAACGTGAGCGACAGAGAGCCATCCGGATTGTTCAAGGAGAACGGCTCTTCAAATCCCAAGAAGTCTTTGTAGAATGCCCGCGACTTTTCGATGTCATGTACGAACAGCGCGATGTGCGATACGCCAGTGATGAGCGGCCGCTTCGGTTCTTCCGCCGCGGCCACCGAAGCCGCGAGCAAGATCGCGATCAGGAATTTCATAACCCAACGATCTTATCAACTCGTGGGGGTCTTACTTTGGACGAAACCCGGACACCTGTCCCGCGTTCAATGTGTAATCCCAGCCTCCTCCCCGAATGCTCTCCGCCCGAATCGCTTTTGCCGCCCTGACCATCTCCGACGCCTCAGTGTTCAATTTCAATTTGCGAAGCAACTTCGCGTACGGCATCTCAATATCCGCCATCAACTCGTGATTCGGGCCATAGAGTCCTCTGGTGACGGTCAAAGCTTTCTCAAACAGCGTGTGGGCGGTCTCGAGATTCCCCGCTCTTTGGTGGACGATCGCCAGATTGGCAAACAGCCGTCCCGCCAGTGGGTAGGCGGACATGTATTGTTCCGACAGACGCCAACTCCTGTCCGCGAACTGAATGGCCGGTTCATGCTGGCCCATTTTTGAATACACCATGGCAAGGCTGGTTGTAATTACCGCGACCGATTCGCGATTCCCATTCTTTTCCGCGATTGGGAGGGCGGCGAGGAAGAGCCGCTCGGCCTCCGGATTCTTACCGAGTCCCAGATTCATCGTGCCGCGGATCTCGAGGATCCGCGAATGGCGTGGGTCGCCGGGAGGCAATCCCGCATCCCACTTCGCCAGGTAGAGTTCGTAGAGGCGTTGGGCGGTCTTGGCGTCGCCGCAGTCCACGGCGAGAGCAACCAGATTCGTCGCTGTGTGGGTCCACAGTTCTTCCTTTGCGCCCAGCCTCATCCAGATCTCCAACGCGCGCTCGTAAGAGTTCCGGCCCTCCAAGCATCGGCCCAGTTCCTGATAGATAACACCTGCGTTGTTGTAAGCAGCCGCGCGATATTGCTCGCCGCGGCCGGGCTTGGCGGCCTCCTGGAAGAGCCTTGGAATGAGTGTCTCCGCTTCCCGATACCGCCCCGCCAGACGTAGTTCGTCAGTCTTGGCCACCGCTTCGCGCCAACCAGGATCTTCAGCGAAGACTGGTAACGCCAAAATCAAGAGTAATAGACCTGTTGTGTGCTTCATAATCGCTCCGAAATGAAAAAGACCGCCGGAATGGGGTTGTGTGATTCCCATTTCGACGGCCTCCGAGCGCTTCGGTCAGCCGGGTCTTTTCCGTTTTGTTTAAACGCTTAGGTGAACTTCACTTTCTTTTTGGTTGTCTCGGCCAGAACGGGCAATCCATTCTGAATCGACAACTTTTCAATCTCGCCGTGCGACAGGTCGTGGCAATAGCGCATGAAGGCTCGCCACGCAGGGTGCACGGGATCTCCATCCAAACGAATTTTCGCCGGCCGTTGTTTTTGCGGATCGGCAATTTCAGGGTTCATGAGGTGTAACCATATGCGCGTGCTCCGGAATCTTGTGCATTTTCCCTGCCGCTCCAGATCTACTCACCAGGACGCAATTATAAAGGCATAGGTTCAATGTTTCCGCGAACGATTTCGCGCCGGATTGTCCGATTCCGGGATTCTGATGTCCGAATCAGGACCGTCATATGCATTAGACGAACAGCGCCAATAAGAATTAAACGCTCGGCGGCGAGAATGGTTAGGCGGATCGCTTCGGGTGGAAGGGTCCTGTTTCGGTTGCTGGTTCGGGGCTCTCGATATCGAGATTCACCACAATCGGTTCCTGGCCGCTGCGTACGACAACGGCTTCCACCGGTTCGTCGCTCTTCGCGTTCATTTCCTGATGGGGAACGAAGGGTGGTACATAGATGAAGTCGCCGGGTCCGGCTTCGTCCACGAATTCCAGGTTCTCTCCCCAACGGAAGCGTGCCCGGCCGCGAACGATATAGAGCACGGTCTCGAGTTCGCCATGGTGATGTGCGGCGGTGCGCGCAGCCGGTTGGACCACCACGGTGCCTGCCCAGAGTTTATTCGCCCCAGCGCGAGCGTGAGTGATTGCAGCGGCCCTGGTCATGCCGGGCGTCTGCGGGGTGTTGGTGTCAAGTTCTCCCGCGCGAACGATGCGGATTCCTTGCTGTGCCCAGTCCGGCATGTAATTTCCATTTTACGATGAAGAGGTGTCTGTCATTATGCCAACTACCGATGTGTCATAATGCCACTATAGCCTGATGGATTATGACACAATTTCTTCCACGTGAATTGGCCTCTCGGCTGGACCAGGCGCTCAAACGGTTGCCGGTAGTCGTTCTATCCGGTCTTCGCCAATCCGGAAAATCCACGCTGCTCACGGAAGGACAGGGACTCCTCACCCGCATCTACAAAACGCTCGACGATTTCGAGGTTCTCGCAGCCGCCCGCAGCGACCCTGAAGCTCTGGTGTCGGCTTCGGACCCGATAACAATTGACGAAGTTCAACGCTGCCCGGAAATTTTGCCCGCCATCAAGCGAGTAGTCGACCGCGCACGCAAGCCCGGACGCTTCCTCCTTTCGGGCTCCGCCAATCTCGCTCTCATCGCAGGAGTTTCCGAAACGTTGGCCGGCCGCGCTGTCTACTTGACGCTATTCCCGATGACACGCCGGGAGATCCGCCGCCAGACCCACCGTCCCTCCTCGCTTATGCGACTGCTGTCCGACGGGCATTTTCCCCAAGGATCGACGGAACCCATTTCGAATAGCGAGGTTTTACTCGGCGGATTGCCCCCCGTTTGCCTCGAGCCTGAACAGGATCCGGAACTTTGGTTTCGCGGCTATGTACAGACCTACGTCGAGCGCGATGTCCGGCAGCTTTCTCAGATCGCCGATCTCATCGCATTCCGAAATTTTGCTAATCTGACCGCGCTTCGAACGGCACAAGTCGTGAACATCAGCATGTTGGGGCGAGATGCCAAACTCAGCGCGGCGACGGCGTCGCGATATCTTCATCTGCTGGAAGCGTCGTTCCTGGTCCGTCAAATTCCGCCGTTTCTCCACAATCACTCTTCGCGTCTGATCAAGTCGCCCAAACTTTATCTCACCGACAGCGGATTGGCGGCGTACCTCACTCAGACCCGGTCGATAGATGCCACCGGGATGGAGCCAATGCGCGGTCCACTATTTGAAACCTACGTTCTGCAAAACTTCTCCGCCATTCTCGAGGCTCATTTGCCTGACGCGTCCATCGCATTTTGGCATGAGCAGGGCCGTCACGAAGTGGATTTTGTGATTGAATCGCGCAAAAAAGCCTGGGCCTTCGAAATCAAAGCGTCTGCGCGCTGGTCCGATTCGGATCTAAACGGTCTGAAGGCGTTCATGGAGCGGACACCCCAATGCGTGGCCGGCATACTGGCGTATAACGGCAAATCGACCGTGCCGCTAGGTCCGAAATTGTGGGCGGTCCCGTTGGGGCACTTACTGTCGTGACCGGTTACGCCTTCACGAAATCGAGCGATAGCGAATTCATGCAATAGCGCAGGCCGGTCGGCTTGGGGCCATCTTCAAACACGTGGCCGAGATGTGCATCGCATTTCGCGCATTCTACTTCCGTGCGGCGCATGCCGTAACTGTTGTCGACGATCTTGTGCACGTTCTCCTCAGCTATGGGCGCCCAGAAACTCGGCCATCCCGTACCTGAATCGAATTTTGTGTCGGAGTTGAACAGCATGTTGCCGCAGCAGATGCAGCGGTACAAACCTTTGTCGTGGTTTTTGGCGTACCGGCCAGTGAATGCGGGCTCCGTGCCCTTCTGACGCGTAACGGCATACTCCGCGGATGAAAGCTGCTTCTTCCACTCAGCGTCAGTCTTAATCACCTTTTCCACGGTCACTTTCCTTATCCGCTCGCCCTTGTTGTTGAATTCCACCAGTGTTACCGTACCCTTGGTTCCGGCGGCGAGCAGCGTACCGCAAACCGAGGCGGCAAACATTCGACGGGTCATTCTGACTGTCATGACCCTATGATCCCGCAACTGGCTCATTTTATTCCAGCGTGTCCTGCTTCTTGATCCAGTCAATGATTAAATCGCGGAGCAGACGATCCGTTATCTCGAATTTCACGTTCGCGGTGCCAGTAACCCGGCGCTCTTTTTCGTTGGCGGCGCTGAAGTCGGACATCACGATCGTATATACCTTTTCGGAGTCCACCGTTCGTCCGGCACGAAGCACGTCAGGTATTTCGGAACCCTTCATTTTCGTCTCGGCCATTTTGTTGTCGAACGGCATGATGTTCCAGGCATTGCGCGCCAGGACCGCGCCTTGTGGGATACGATCGCGGACACCGCCCTGGTTCATCCAGGCAAAGTCGGCATGCATTTCATCGCGCATTGCCTGCTCAATCAGTTTCTTTAACGCCGGGCCGCCAATGTCGTGCCTGGCCGTGCCGATCTTCACATCCACTATCTCGGAGACTCGGTGTTCCCATTGCGTCACGAGCTCCAGTACGTCGGGTGCGGGCTGCACCGAACCGGCATCCACGGCCAGCCGGGTCTCCTTCCACGACAGCACCTTTCTATGCGGAACATCCACTTCCAGATCGAGCTTACCTACCTCCGTGCCGTAGGCATTGCCCTCCACTCCAACGCGCCCCTGATAACCTTCCTCATTCGTGATGTGGATGTGTCCAGCGATGACCACATCCACGTCCGGAACCTCGTGCAGGATCGCGTGCCGCTCCTCGGGATTGATGTGCCCCAACACGACAGTCAGATCCGATTTGCCGCGTACTTCCTCGGCGTACTTCCTGACAGTCTCCACCACGGGCAGCGGCTTCCACGGACCAGTTAGATCCGGTGTGGTGTAGGCTGTGATCAAATCGCCCATCACCGCGCCGATGATGGCGATCCGAATTCCGTTCACCTCTTTGATCAGGTAAGGCGCCGCCAGAAGATGGTTCTCGCCGTCCGCGATGTTGGCCGTCACGGTGGGGAAGTTCGCAATCTCCATGAAGTGCTTGACCTGCTTCCATCCGTAATCAAACTCATGATTGCCGAGCGTGGAAGCGTCGAATCCGAAGAGATTCGCGATCTCGTAAACGGGTGTGCCTTTAAACAGAGTGGATACCGGAGTGCCCTGGACAAGATCGCCCGCGTTCAGCAGTAAACAATGATCGCAGTGTTCGCGCTGGCGGCGAATCACCGAAGCGACATAGGCGAAACCCCCAAGATTGTGGCTATCCGGCGAAAGGCGCGCGTGCAAATCGTTGGTATGGAGAATCGTGAGTTGCCGGACACCGTCCTGGGCGAAACACAAAACGGCGGCGAAGAAGAACAGCGTGAATCTACGCATGAATGTCAGAAGGCAGGCCGGTCGAGCGGGGGCGCCGTGGCTTGAAAATCCTCGCGTACGCGAGCGACGTAACTATCGAGAAGTTGGCGCACCCGGCCATGATCCGGAGATCGGACGATCATCCCGACGTGATGATCTTTTTTCAGCCGCCAGACGAGTTCCGGGTCGATATAAGCCGATGTATCCGGTTGAGGCTGACGAGAAAGAGAAACGATGAGGCCGGCGTAATCCTGGCGCGCGGCGTCTGGTTGGTAAGGCGCCTTTCCGCCGGCTATTTCCACCTTCGCCCATTCCGCCCACATGTTGATGCCGGTGGCGTTCTCAATCAGATCGGCAATATGCGCGCCGCCGACGCGCGCCGACGTCTCCAGAAAATAGATCTTGCCGTCTTCGTGCGCCCGGATGAATTCTGTGTGCGAGACGCCTCGGAGCAAGCCGAGGGTCTCCACTACCTGCCGGTTCTTTTGAAGCAACGCCTGCTCTATTTCCGAACCGCGCTCCAACAAGCTACTGGTAAACACGCCGCCATGCGACACCTCAAGCGGCGGCGTTCCGTAGCCGCTGGCGCAGGCAAACAGAATCTGGCGCTCGTAGACGATGGAGTCGACATGAAAAATGTCGCCTGGCACGAATCGCTCGAGCAGGTAGTTCGACTGTTCGTCGCCAAGCCGCTCCACGTGTCCCCACAGCTCCGCGGAAGAATTGACTTTCTTGATTCCGATAGAGCCGGCCAGCGATCTCGGCTTCAGCACCCACGGCGGTGGAACACGATCTAAGAACTTGCGAATCCTGTCGTAATTCAGGATGTGGACGAACTCCGGGATGTCCACCCTGCCCTCGCGAGCTTTCATCCGCATGGCGAGCTTATCGCGAAAGTATCGCGTGGTGGTCTCGCCCATGCCGGGAATTCGCAAATGCTCGCGCAGAGCCGCGGCCATTTCCAGATCGAAGTCGTCGAGCGGAACCAGCCGGTCAATCTGCCGGGTCCGCGCCAGATAGCTGACTGCCCGCAGAGTCTGGTCGCGATCCCATTTGTGTCCGGGGTCGGGCATGTAGAATATCTCGTCGATGCTCTCCGTTGGCCAATGCGCGCTTTCCCGGAGACTCTGCGACGTGATCAGCAGAACCGTCCACCCTTGCCGCTTGCACTCCCGCAGGAAGTCATGTCCCTTCTCGTAACTGGCGATGCAGAGAATGATCACGGCGACGGCTCTTGTTTTCGCACAATGTGGATGCCGCCGGATGAACGCGTCTTAGGTTTAGGCTTAGGCTTTTGCTTGGCAAGCGCGGCTGCCGCCTTCTCCTGTCGCCGCCGCCGCGTCTGCTCCCGCTCCAGGGCGTGACGCGAACGATACCAAAGGTCTTCGATCGCCATCTCTTTTTTCTGCAACGCATCCAGCTCATCGATGTGATGCAGGAAGACCATGGCTAGCGCGCGTTCGTGGGAGATGGGTTCGGGCGATTGCCGCCGGAGCTCATCCATGTGGGCTTCAATGGTCAGCGTCTCGCGCTGGCGGGCGCGCTGCAGGTCTGCCCAACTCCGGGCGATTCTATCCACCAGGGCGGTTTCCCGTTCGCCTACGGGCTTCATCTCTTCGAGCAAGGCGGCGCGAAGCGTCTCGAACGCAGACTCATCCTCCGGAAAACGGATAACCTTTTCGCCGCCCCCGCCCGAGTTCTTTTTCACTGCCTGTTTAGTTCGTCCGGAAACACCGCGTATCCTTCTGGCGGTGGATAGAGACTCTGTAGCAACTGGAGCCGTTTGCGCAAATAACGGCTAGGCAGTTGCCTGGGACCGGTTTCCACATCGATATCGCAGCAGATTCCGTGCATGAAGAGAGTCAGCGTATCGATGAACGATTGGCGCGCATATTCGCGGAAGACTTTGGTGTCGCGTTGGACGGTGCTCTGCCGCCGGAGCAGAGCCTGTTTCAGACGCCAGCTTTCGTCGTCCACTTCTCCATGGACGCTGTTATTGATCTCTTCCCGCACCAGCAACGAATACTGCCTTCGGACCACGTCGCCCCATTGATCCGCAACGAGGGCGGCCAGCAGGTGATAGAAGCGGTAGTGATAATCCGCTACCTCCTGCTCTTTCATGGCGAAGGCAAAAACCGCCTCTTCCCGCGAGACTACCCGTGAAGTCCACAGGAGACGATCCTTCGTGGGCTTTTCATTCACCACCATCTCGCCCGCTTTGTTCGTGCCTTTGTCGAGATAGGGCACTAGCAGAATGGAAACTTTCGGCAGCTTCGAGGAGATCGCGGCAGGCAACGCAGCGATCGGTTCTTCCAGATACTCCTTGATGTCTTCTTCGGTAAGCGGAAATTCAGGCGAACAGTAGGAGAATGTCTTACTCAGCGGAATCATCTCGCGCCGGTAGCGTTCCGCTAGCTGCCCGACACTGAGAGTGGCAGAGTTCAATTGTGCTGGCATCGAGACGACCATAATTCTAGCAAACCTCACCCTTTGTTGTATCGGATGATGCCTGGGAGCGGCCGGTTGCTAGACTGGACGAGTGGCCCTGAAGATCCTGGTTTCGGCCGGCGAAGCCTCCGGAGACCTGTACGCTTCAGAACTCGTGGAAGCTCTGCGCACCCGCTTGCCCGAAGCGGATTTTTTCGGCTGCACCGGCCCCCGTATGCGACTTGCCGGCGTCCGGCAAGTGGTGGATTCGGCCAGCCTTTCGGTGGTCGGGTTGGTGGAGGTCGTCGCCCATATCCCTCGGATCTACGGGGAGTTTCGGAAACTGGTCAGCGCCGCGGAGACCTGGAAACCGGATTTGGCAATTCTCACCGACAGTCCCGATTTTCATCTGCGGCTGGCGCGGAAACTCCACCGGCTTGGGATTCCGGTCATTTATCTGATCGCGCCGCAGGTGTGGGCCTGGCGCGAAGGGCGGCTGGCTCAAATGAGGCGGAACATCGACCGGCTGCTGTGCATCTTCCCGTTCGAAGAGAAGTATTTCCGGAAAAACGGTATCAACGCCGACTACATTGGCCATCCGCTGACGCGAGTTGTGCGCCCTAAGCTCTCAAAAGCGGAGTTTTTTCAGAAACATAGCGTCCGCACGGACCGGCCGCTAGTGACGTTGCTTCCTGGAAGCCGGTTGGGCGAGGTCTCCCGGCACCTGCCTGCACTGGTCGAAGCGGCGCGGCGAATCGAGCGGGAATCTGGTGCAAGTATAGTACTGGCAACGCCTGCCGAGTTCCTAAACCGCGCGGGAGATTCATTTTTTAAGGAACGCTTTGGCGGCGCATCCATCCAAGTTTTAGAAGGAGAGACTTGGGATTCGATTGCCCACGCGAGCGTTGCCTTGGCCGCTAGTGGTACGGTGACAATAGAGGCAGCAATCCTTGGCACTCCCATGGTCACCTTTTATCGGGTAACGGGGCTCAGTTGGTCATTGGGAAGATTTCTGGTTCGAGTTCCGTATTATTCGATGGTGAATCTGGTAGCGGAACGAAAAGTGGTGCCGGAATTGATGCAGCAGGAGATGACGGGCGATCGTCTGGCTGCGGCGGCCTTGGCGCTGCTGAACGATCCGGCGGCGTGCGGCGTGATGCGGAATGATTTGGCTGACGTTGTCGCCCGGCTTTCCACGCGTGAGAATCCCATGGACCGGGCGGCGGATTTGACGGCGGAGTTTTTGTTGAAGGACAGAACGCATGTTTCGTAATTTTCGAACGTTGTGGCTGGCGTTGCTTGCGGTCGCTTTCTCGTTGCTGCCCGCGATGGGGCAATCGGATCGACGAGTGCGCATTGATGTGGATCACTACAACATCAACGCCGAGGTCAATCCGCGCACGCAAACGGTGACCGCGACGGTGCAGGTGCACTTCACGCCGAGCGACACTACCTCGAGTGCGTCGTTCGAATTGAATAATGCGCTGAACGTTTCCAAAGTAGTGGACGAGAGCGGCCAGCAGGTCCCGGCTTCGCGGTCGCAGCAGGATTTTACGGTCCGGCTGAATTTCCCCACTGCGCTCCCGAAGGGCAAACCGACGACGCTGACCTTCTCGTACGACGGCAGGCTCACAGGCAACGAAGAGTCGCCCGTTTACGGAATTAAGTTCGCCGCGATTAAGAACGACTATGCGTTTCTGATGTATCCCGCCCGCTGGTTCCCCATCAGCGACTACACGACGGACCGCTACAGCGCGGACATGAAAATTGTGGTGCCCTCGGGTTACAAAGTGGTGGCCGCCGGACTGGAAGAGAAGCCGGACAGCGCCGCTAACGGCCGTATCACGTATGGCTTCAAGTTTTCGCAGCAGTCCTTTCCGGGCAGCATCGCCGTCGTTCAAGGCGAACCCGCCCGTGTCAGCGCCGATGGAGTAACGACCGCGCTTTACTTCCGCGACAAAAAGGACATGGAGCAAACGTATGGGCAGGAGATTGGCAAAGCCATGGCCTACCTGACCAGCGTTTTCGGATTGCCGCCGCAAGCGAATCTCACAGTGGTGGAAACTGAATCCGGGACCCCGAACGGATATTCGGCTCCGGGCATCCTTTTCCTCTCGCCCGGCGCGATCGGGAAGAATGTGAATCCGCGTCTGCTGGCGAACCAGTTGGCCCGCCAATGGTGGGGCGGCCTGGTTTCGCCGGCCAGTCGAAACCATCTGTGGATCGAAAACGGAATGGCACGCTACGCGGAGTTTCTGTACACGGAGCACACTAGCGGCCAGGCCGCGATGGATGCGGGAATTCGCGATGCTTACACCGAGGCTCTGACCATTGACCAGATTCCGTTGATTCAGTCGGCGCGGTTTGAAGATTACTCGCCGGAATACTGGGCGGCGACTGCCGGAAAGGGCGCTGCTGTGCTCAACATGCTTCGCGGCATTGTGGGCGACGACAAGTTTGGTCAGATTCTAAAGGCCGTGCCCGAGGAGTACAGTTGGAAATCCATCACGACGGACGATTTCCGCAAGGTGACAGAGAAGGTCGCCGGACAGGACTTGCGGTACTTCTTTCTGCAGTGGATCGAATCGAGCGGCGCGCCGGAGTTCAAATCCGATTACACAGTGTATCGTACGCAGAAGGGATTCCGTGTGATGGGTAAGATCGCCCAGGATCTGGACACGTTCCGCATGCCGGTCCAGATCAGGATCATCACCGAAGGAAACCCGGAAGAGAAGACGGCGGAAGTTGTCGGTACGTCGTCCGAGTTTATCGTGGATTCTTTCGGTAAGCCGAAACAGGTGATCATCGATCCGAACAATCGCGTGTTGCGATATAGCGATCCTATTCGTGTTGCGGTTGCCATTAAGCGCGGCGAGCAGTTTACGGAAGTGGGCGAATACGCGGACGGGTTGAAAGAGTATCAGAAGGCGCTGGACGTAAACAAATACAGCTCGCTTGCCCACTATAAGGTGGCCGAAGTTTTCATGTTGCAAGGCAACAATCAGTCGGCTGCCAACGAGTTCCGCGCGGCGCTCGACGGCGATTTGGAGCCGAAGTGGACTGAAGTTTGGTCGCATATTAACATCGGCAAGATTTTTGACAGCAGCGGGCAACGCGATCGCGCCGTGAATGAATACCAACTGGCTGCACGCACGAAAGACAACTCGCAGAATGCTCAGGAAGAAGTGGCGAAATATCTCAAAACGCCCTACGAGCGGCCGCGAGTGAACAACTAGGCACCCTATCTTTAGATAGGGATTTCGGCACACCGGAAAATCGTTTACCATTGTGGATTACCCAATGTGCCGATTACCGATTGCCCTCACTGTCCTATTCGCTGCCACGCTTCTCGGGCAGGAAAACAAATCCTGGACTGAGCCGTTTCCTCCACATCACGTGATCGGCGATATTTATTTCGTAGGCAGCAAGAGTCTGGCATCGTACCTGATCACCACGCCACAGGGTCATATTCTCATTAACAGCAGTCTCGAGAGTTCTGTGCCCATGATCCGTGCAGGCATCGAGAAGCTCGGGTTCAAATTTTCCGAGGTCAAGATTTTGCTCATCAGCCACGCCCATTGGGATCATTGCGCCGGCAGTGCGCGCATCAAGGAACTGACCGGAGCCAAATACATGGTGATGGAGCAGGACGTGGCCGATATCGAATCCGGCGGCAAGGTAAATTTTCACTATGGGAACGATGCGGGTACTCTTTACAAGCCCACTAAAGTGGATCGCGTGCTGCATGATGGCGACGAAGTGAAGTTGGGCGGAGCCGTGCTGACTGCCCATCTCACCCCGGGCCATACGAAAGGCTGTACTACCTGGACCCTGAAAGCGGCGGATCACGGAAAGACTTACGATGTGGTGATCGTTGGCAGTCCGAATGTGAATGGCGGTTACAAGCTGGTGAACAACGCCTTGTATCCGGGGATTGCGGCAGACTACGAAAAGACGTTCCGCGTGCTCAAATCGCTCCATTGCGACGTGTTTCTTGGTGCTCACGGGGATTACTATGGAATGGACAAGAAGTATTCGCGGATGAGGCCGGACGGCCCCAATGTGTTCATCGATCCCGATGGCTACAAGAAGTACGTCGCGGAGCGTGAACAGGCGTTCCGGACCGAATTGGAGAGGCAGAAAAAGTGACTATGAATACTCGCCAGCTGCTCTGCATTGTCTTCGCGGGAAGTATGTCTGCCGCAACTCCTGTGGGATCGCCCAGCCCGACTTTCACGAAGAATGTCGCGCCGATCCTGCAGGCCAACTGCCAAAGCTGCCATCGTCCCGGTGAAGCGGCGCCCTTTTCGCTGCTGACCTATGAGCAGACGCGTCCGTGGGCGAAGGCGATCAAGGCGGCGGTGTTGACGCGAAAAATGCCGCCGTGGTTTGCCGATCCGCACTATGGCAAGTTCTTGAACGACCGTTCGCTCCCGCAGAGCGAAATCGATACTATTGCAGCCTGGGTGGATGCCGGCGCGCCCAAGGGAGATCCGAAGGACATGCCGCCGGCGCGCCAGTTTACAGACGGCTGGGCTATTCCGACGCCCGATGCGGTGATCGAATTGCCGACGGTTTATGAGATTCCGGCCAGCGGCACGATCGAGTATCAACACATCCTGATCCCGGCTCCATTCAAGACCGATAAGTGGGTTCAATTCGCTGAAGCGCGGCCCGGCGACCGCGCCCACGTGCATCACATCATCGCGTTTATCCGCCAACCCGGATCGAAATGGCTCAAGGACGCGAAGCCCGGAATTCCCTTTGTCCCTGAAAAGTCCAAGGCCGACGATTCTGGTGACGCAGCCGAATTGCCGAGCGACTTTCTGGTGGGCTATGCTCCCGGTCAGCCGCCGGAAATGTTCAAGCCGGGGCAGGCCAAGCTGATCAAGGCTGGTTCCGACATCATTCTTCAGGTTCACTACACCACGAATGGGAAAGCGAGTACCGATCGCACCAGAGTGGGACTCGTTTTCGCGAAGGAGCCGCCGCCGAAACGCGTGCTGACGTTATCGGCAGTCAACGGCAAGTTTAAAATTCCGGCTGGGGATCCGAACTACAAAGTCGAAGCGGAATTTGAACTCGGAACTACTGTGACTCTGTATGGGTTGCATCCGCACATGCACGGGCGAGGTAAGGATTTCGAGTACCGGTGTTAATATCCGACGGGCGAGACTCGCACGCTGTTGAGCGTTCCGAATTATCGATGGACATGGCAGCTTTGGTATGACTTGGCCGAGCCGATTGTGCTTCCGAAGGGCACAAAGATCCAATGCACCGCGCACTTCGACAATTCGCCGAACAATGCCGACGCCGCCGATCCGACTAAGGATGTTGTCTGGGGCGATCAAAGCTGGGACGAGATGATGGTCGGTTTCTTCAATCTTGTGTTCGACTCGAATATGCCGGTGAAGGATTTGTTCGCTCCCAACAAGAAGGACACAACAGTAGCCAGCGTTCGATGAGAACCCTAATGAAATTTCTGCTCGGCATGGCATTGGCGGCTGCGTTGATGGCTCAAACGGCGCCTGCAAAGAAGAAACTGCTGGTAATCGGGGAAGAGAAAGGATATCGCCACGAAGCGGTGTCGCACGCCATGGCGGTGATTGAGCGGCTGGGGCGCGATTCCGGAGCATGGGACACGTACCTTCGGACCGACACCGAACCGCTGACGAAGAAGAAGCTCGAGTACAACGCCAAAAACCTGAACGATTTTGACGCTGTTCTGTTTTATACGGGCGGCACACTGGAGATGGACGATCAGAAGAAGCTAGATTTCATGTCGTTCATTCATGATGACGGAAAAGGGTTCATCGGCGTCCATAGCACCGCTATTACGTTCGTGAAATGGCCGGAGTTCGTCGACATGCTTGGAGGCACTTACGACGAGCATGCGTGGGGCACGTTTGACGCACCGATCGTGATGGAAGACTCGAAGTTTCCCGGCATGGATCTGTGGGCCAAGTCTTTCGTCTTGAAAGATGAGATCTACCAGGTGAAGAGTTTTTCGCGCGAGAATACGCGAGTGCTCATGCGGCTCGATGCCGGCAAGCTGGATTTAAAGAATCCGAAAGTCCATCGCACGGATAACGATTTTGCCGTGAGCTGGGCCAAGATGTACGGCAAGGGGCGAGTTTTCTACACGTCTCTCGGCCACGTAGACGCCAACTGGGATAAGCCGGAAATGCAGAAGATGTTAACCGGCGCGATCAAGTGGGCGCTGGGTCTCGAGTCCGCCGACATCACTCCGAGGCCGGCACAATGATGACTCGCCGAACATTCATGGCTGCGTCATCCGCGATGGTTCTGCAGGCTGCCACGAAGCTCAATCTTGGAATCGGGCTGTATACCTATCACAGCCTGTCGATCGACGATACGATCGTGCAGTTGAAGCGCCTGCAGATCAAACGAAATCGAGATGTCCCTCGGCAAGTTCATGCTCTTCAGCAAGCCGGCTCCGGAGACATTCGAAGCGGCGAAGAGCAAATTCGACCAGGCTGGGATCAAGTGTGTTTCCTACTACACTGCCACGATTAAGACCGATACCGATCTCGACAACGCAGTACGTTTTGCCAAGCTGCTGGGGGCGAGCAACATTACCGGCGATGCCACCGGCGATATCTTGAAGCGGATCGACGAGCGGCTTACCGCCGAGGGACTGACGTTCGGAATTCACAATCACTACTTCAAAACGAAATTCGCTTACGAGAGCCCTGAAGATGTTCTGGCGGCTTTGGCCGGCCGGTCGAAAACGATGGGGGCATCACTCGA
This sequence comes from Bryobacteraceae bacterium, assembly GCA_963770345.1. Lineage (GTDB taxonomy): Bacteria > Acidobacteriota > Terriglobia > Bryobacterales > Bryobacteraceae > CAVYPH01. The sequence continues at coordinate 1,201,054 of CAVYPH010000007.1, forward strand.
CATCGGGCACATTGCATCCTGCGGCTTCGATACGGTGGACGCGGTCCGCAAGCTGGCTCCTTATCTGCGGATGGTGCACCTGAAAGATGTGCAGGCTTCGGGCGGAGAAGTGAATGTGCTTCTGGGGAAGGGCATCGCCAAGATTCCCGAGGTGATGAAAGAACTGAAAAAGGTCAATTATCGAGGCCTCGTTGCCATCGAATACGAGCACGAGGGCCCGGTAGAAGAAGACATCCGCCTCGAAGTGGAATACGCCCGAAAGCTGCTCTAGTTTGCAAAGGAGTTTGATAAATGTGGCGAGCAATCTTAGCGTTGTTCATTTCTCTCGTTGCCTTCGGGGCCGAGGATAAGCATGTCACTCTGCCGGTGGGTTCGCCGGCGCCGGACTTCGCACTGCCGGGTGTCGACGGCAAGACCCATAAGTTAGGCGACTACGCGGCCAGCCCGATTCTCGCGATTGTCTTCACTTGCAATCACTGCCCAACGGCGCAACTGTACGAAGATCGAATCAAACGGCTGACCACCGAGTTTGCGGGCAAGGGTGTCGCGGTGGTGGCGATTCAACCGAACGACCCGAATGCGCTTCGAATAGACGAAATGGAAATGTCGGACATGAGCGACACTCTCGAGGAAATGAAGATTCGAGCGGAATACCGGCACTTCAATTTCCCGTATCTTTACGATGGCGCCACTCAATCCGTAGCCGAGGCTTACGGGCCGAAGGCGACGCCGCATATCTTCATCTTCGATAAGGCGCGAAAACTGCAATACGAGGGTCGCGTGGACGACAATCAACGGGAACCGTTGGTGAAGACCCGCGATGCTCACAACGCGCTTGAGGCAATGGTTGCCGGGAAGCCCGTTGCGGTGACGCACACTGGCGTCTTCGGATGTTCCACGAAATGGAAGTACAAAGCAGCCGACCGGCTTGCGGCGCTGCAGAAGATTGAGGCGAAACCGGTATCGGTGGAGTTGGCCACCGCTGACGATCTGAAGAAACTGCGGGCGAATCCGACCGGCAAAATGCTTCTGATCAATTTCTGGGCCACATGGTGCGGGTCGTGTGTGAAGGAATTTCCGGATTTACAGACAACATTCCGCATGTACGAAACGCGCGATTTCACTCTCGTTACTGTGTCAGCCAACGGACCGGACGAACAGCCCAGCGTATTGAAGTTCCTCGAGAAGCAACACGCGACGAGCCGCAACCTGCTGTTTGCGTCGAACGATACCTATGCGTTGCAGGCAGCCTTCGATGCGAAGTGGGAATCGGGATTGCCGTACACAATGCTCATCGCAGCGGATGGCAAGGTGCTGTATCGTCGCGAGGGTGAAGTGGACCTTCTCGACTTGCGGCGCACCATCCTGGCGAATCTGCCCATCGGCTACGACGGGTTTCGCCAATACTGGGTCACTCACTAACCATGACCATCACACGGCGTCAGGCTCTGCTTGGAACAGCGGCGGTAAGTCTTCTGAAAGCGGCGGGTAAAGAGCGATCGCGGCTCTCTCTGGAAGGCTACATCTGGCAAAACTACGCGTCGCGCGAGAAGAAACCGTTAGTTGAGATGCTCGACGAGTTGTTTGCTACGGCGCCGTACGCGGGCTTCCAGAACATTGAGGTCAACAACGGATTTTTTACTCCCGCCTTGAAGGACAAAGTGATCGACCTCACGCGCCGGAACCATCTTTTGATGCCGTCCGTCTATGTGGGTGGAGCGATGCACGAAAAAGAGCTCGCGGATCAAACCATCGCGCGCGCCTTAGAAATCGGTGGATTGTGCAAAGAGTTTCAGTGCGAAGCGATCGTCAACAACCCTGACACCAAGAAAGGGAATGGCCGCAAAACGGATGATGAGCTAGCGGTTCAGGCGGAATCGCTCAACCGCATGGGACGCATCCTCGGCGAGCATGGATTGCAACTGCGGATACACCACCACACGGCGGAAATGGTGGAAGAAATGCGCGAATGGCGGCACATCCTGCATAACACCGATCCGAAGTACGTGACGTTGTGCCTCGACCTGGAACACGCGTTTCACGGCGGCGTGGATCCCAACGCAATCCTGCGCGAGGCCGGGTCGCGCACCACCGAAATCCATTTGCGTAACAAGAAAATCGAGACGCCCCTCGAATCGTTGGAAGACGGCGATATCGACCACTACAAGATTGCGGCTACCGTGAAGAGTCTGAACCTGAAGCCGCTGGTGGTGATCGAACTGGCTTACCACCCGGACACCCCCATCACGCGTCCTCTCAAAGACGATCTGCGGATGAGCCGCCTTTATGCGGAGAGGGTGTTCGCGCTGTAAATGAAGACGGCCCGGTTACTGTTCTGCTTCCTGATCGCCGCGCTGGCCTTCGCCGCAACTCCGCGGCCGCGGAAGATTGTGCTGATCGCCGGCCCGAAGAGTCACGGCCCTGGCGCGCACGAATATTTGAAATCCGTCAAGCTGCTGAAGGTCCTGCTGGATCGGTCACCGAATGCCGGGCCGGTCACGACGGAGGTGTACTTCAACAGTTGGCCCGACCATCCGGAAACGTTGGACACCGCCGACACGGTCGTGATCATTTCCGAGGGCCAGCCGGGCGACAACAACCCTCCGGTTCCGTACATGATTCCCGAAAGAATGAAGGTGCTGGAAAAGCAGATGCGGCGTGGGTGCGGAATCGTCACCATCCACTACACAACCTTCATCACGTACGCGTACGTCGATCAGATTCTGGAATGGCAAGGTGGATACTACGAATGGAAGGGTCCGCCGGAACGCCGGTCGGTGATCAAGACTCTGGAGACCGGCGTCAAGCTGGGCGTGCCTGAGCATCCGATCTCGAACGGCCTGCACGACTTCAAATTGAAGGACGAGTATTACTACAAGCTCCGATTTCGCCCGAATGATCCGAGACTCAAGCCTATTCTGCAGGTGCCTGCGCTCTCGGATGATCCGGAACAACAGATCGTAGCCTGGGCCGTGGAGCGGCAGGGCGGCGGACGTGGTTTCTCTACTACGACAGGACACTTCTTCGAGAACTGGAAGAACGACAGCTATCGCAAGCTGATGTTGAACGCGATTGTCTGGACGTCCGGCGCGGATGTCCCTCCAGGTGGAGTGGAGTCGACGTACGTTGACGAGCAGGCCGTGGATCAAGCCCTGATGACGAATCCGCTTCCGGCTCTTCTAGTATCCGAGCGATCCGAAGCGAGGCGCGTACATCGTCTCCGCGCTCAACAGTGAGACGCCGCGATTCCAAGTGAAACTCGTGGACAGTTTGGAGCACCAGGATCTGAGCCGCTACAAACTCATCCTGCTCACGGAATCCAATGCCAGCCACGACGCGCACCTGATCCGATATATGAAGAAGGGCGGTGGAGTGGCGCTGGTGAGCGCTGCGCCGGCCAGCCAACCTAGCGGCGTCTATCGGATTCGCATTGCCGCCGACCATGCCGCAACGCGCAACGTCGCCGCATTCGAGACCACGGATCGATTCTCGACCGACGGCCCTGATGCCACCGATGTGCGTGTACTTGCCACGGCGCAATTGAAAGACGGCGGCAAGGAACAACCGGTAGCATTCGTATACCAATATTCAAAGGCACGTATTTTCCAGACCACGTTAGGTGGGGACGCCTCCGCGCTGCAGAACCCCGGAACCATGCAACTAATCCGCTACGGAAGCCTGTGGGTAGCGGAAAACAAATAATCGAAGAGGGTATTTTGAATTCATTGAAACTCCCAATTGTTTTCGGCATGACTGCGATGTTCCTGTTCGCGCAGGAACCTCAGTTTCCCTCCGGCGTATCTAAACGACCGGCTCCCGCAGCTCCGGCGAACTTCTTCGGACTTGCACCACCACCCGATCCCGCCGCCGTGGCGCGGGGCCAGGCACTCTTTGTCACTAATTGCGGCTTCTGTCATGGATCGCTCGCAAAGGGCGGTAACGCTGGTCCCGATCTGGTGCGGTCAGTCCTGGTGCTTCATGACGAAGGCTCAGGCGCAGAAGTCGGTCCTGTGATTTTGAACGGCCGCCCCACCAGGGGCATGCCAAAATTCGCCATGACCGCCGACCAGATCAAAGACATCGCGGCGTTCCTGCTGTCGCGCAGTCAAGCAACTGTTAAGCGCGGCGAGTATCAACTTCTGGATGTTGTAACGGGCGACCCCAAAGCGGGTCTCGCCTACTTCAACGCTCATTGCGCTGCGTGCCACTCGCCTACCGCCGACCTCGCTCATATAGCCGGTAAATACGAACCTTCAGTTCTTCAAGCGCGCTTCTTATATCCGAAAACGCGTATAGCCGAGAAAGCTCAAGTCACCGTGACGGTTACATTGCCGTCCGGCAAATCATACTCGGGACTCTTGAACTCGATCGACGATTTCAATGTCGCGCTGACCGACTCTTCCGGTGAATATCACTCCTGGCAGTTGGAAGAGCACAAGGGAATCAAAGTCGTTGTCCACGATCCGCTGGAGGGCCACGCGGAGCTGTTGAAGCACTACACCAACGCCGACATGCACAACGTTCTGGCGTACCTGGAGACCTTGAAATGACTTTCCGTGCTCTCGCGCTTCTCTGCGCATCCTTCGCGTCTGTACGGCCAGCCGCTGGACCCGGCGAAGCTTCTACAGCAGCCTACCGACACATGGCCGACCTTCAATGGCGATTATTCGGGCCGCCGCTTCAGCCCGCTGAAACAAATCAACGCGAAGAACGTTCGTAGTTTGACGCTCGCCTGGTCGGCTCGTGCCGATGTTGGCCCGGGTATGCAGATCAAGGGAACGCCTCTCGAGATAAACGGCGTTTTGTATTTCACGCTGCCCGACCACGCCTGGGCCATTGACGCGCGCACGGGCCGGCAGTTGTGGCATTTCAAATGGGAGACGAAGGGCGGAATTCACATCGGCAACCGTGGGGTAGGCGTGTATGAAAACTGGCTATTCTTCGAAACACCGGACAACTATCTGGTTTCGCTCGACAAGAACACCGGCAAACTGCGGTGGAGCGTTGAGATTGCCGATGTGAAGCAGCAATACTTCTCCACACCCGCGCCGATTATCGTTGGAAATCATGTGCTCGTCGGAGTCGGCGGTGATTCTCTCGACGTGCCAGGGTTTCTCGAGGCCCGCGATCCGGAGACCGGCAAGGTCCAATGGCGTTGGGACAGCGCGCCGAGGCCCGGACAGTTGGGTGCGGACACATGGCCGAATCCTGAAGCCATGGGGCACGGCGGAGGGATGACGTGGTTCCCTGGAACCTACGATCCTCAACTCAATCTGCTTTATTGGGGCACCGGAAATCCAAATCCGGTGCATGCGGGGCAAGGGCGGCTTGGCAGTAATCTGTGGACTTGTTCGATCGTTGCGCTGAACGCAGACACCGGGAAGCTGGTGTGGTGGTTCCAGATGTCTCCTCATGACACGCACGATTGGGATGGCGTTCAGACGCCGGTCCTGATCGATACGGAAATGAATGGCAAGCCGCGCAAGCTACTAGCGCAGGCCAACCGCAACGGATTCTTTTTTGTGCTCGATCGAGTGACGGGGAAGAATGTTCTATCCAAACCATTCGTCGACTTGAATTGGTCGAAAGGACTCGATGCCAAGGGGCAGCCGATTCCCGACCCCGAGAAGGATCCGCAAACCAACGGCAGCTTCGTGAATCCCTCCGGCAACGGCGCGACAAACTGGCCGTCGCCTTCTTTCGATCCGGACACGGGACTTTTCTATGTGAGCGCCGTCGACTCCTATAGCGTCTATTACCTTACCGACACGGACCCGAAACCGGAAGGATACGGCGGCCGGGAGAACGCTGTGTTCACCAGGTCGTCCCTCAAAGCTATCGACTACAAGACGGGTGACGTGCGCTGGACTCATCCGTTCGCAGGGCAGGGTGGTAACATCTTCAGCCTGCTGACGACGGCAGGTGGTCTGCTGTTTTCCGGCGATCCGTCGCACAACTTTATCGCGTTCGATCCGCTAACGGGAAAACCGCTCTGGCATGTGAGGCTGGCGGGGTCGCTGAACAACGCTCCGATGACTTATATGCTGGACGGCCGCCAGTATCTTGTGGTCGCGGGCGGCGATGAACTCTATGCTTTCGCACTACCCGAGTAGCCGTCAGGCTCGGCGTACTACGAAATATGGTTGGTTCGTCCGGTCCGCAGTGAAGCCCGGATAGAGCCACGCCGAATCCGGCCCTTGCTTCAATTCGAAGTAATATTCCAGCGGATAAGGTGAATCGGTGTAGGCGCCGGGAATGGTCGTGCGGTAGCGGCCATCCCGAAGTTGCATTTCGGCCGACTCGTACCGCTCTGCCTGTGTTACGTGACGGTAGTAGACGCGGGCCGACACGGGCTTCGATCCTTTTTGAATTGCCAGCTCGATGTCGAGCGGCTGACCCGCGTGAAATTTTCCGGCGGGTTGATGCCGGCAAGGCAGCGACGCGCGTTGAGGCCGCCCCAGGATTGTCTTGATGGCGGATGCAACCCGATCCTGGGGCGCATCCGCGGCTGGAACCTGCTTTTTTTCCATCAATGCAATATCCGCATCCATTGCGGGAAGCCGGTCGAGCCAGTGGCCGCGCAACTGCGGATGTTCGCCGACGGTGATGTCGGACATGTAGATCGGCTTGGCCAGAGTTGCCAGTTCCGCCCACGACGCTCTGGCTGTCTTGTAGGCTTTGATTGATTCATCCAGCGCCGCGCGATTGCCGGTTTGTTCATAGATCCGGTAGAGAGCCGCGCTGCGGAACTTTGCTCCGAAAAACCGGGCCAGTCCGACTTGAATCGTCACATCCGCGGCCATCCGGCGATACTCGGGCCGGTTCTTTCGGGTGACCAGCGACTCGGCCTGGGCGAGGCTTTTTGCCGCCTGCGATGCGTAGGTTTCAATCCACTGGGCGACTTCGATAGGAGAATACTTTCCGCTGCATTCGCCTTTGAGCAACTCGTCCGCAAAATCGTTGATGCGTGAAAATAGCTGCGGGTCGAGCGGGCTGACGTTGCCGAAGACTCTGGGTGTTGGTGTATCGCGATACGGTCCGGGGTGGTCGCCGTCGACGAGGGATTGGTTCAAATAGACTTCCGGCCAATAGTTGTTATTCGCCGCGGACGCGCAAGTGCGCCGTAGTGATGATTGGAAGGATCCGGCTGGCGTTCGCCAACGCCGCTTCTATTCCCGGCGCACCTGGACCGAACTGTTTACGTAAATACCGGCGCCAGACTTCCGGGTCGGCATCGGGATTGTAGAGCAGCCGTCCCCAGACGCGGTTCGTATACTCGTACTTCTGCCAATCCCAACGCGGTTTGAGCGAAGTATCGGCGTAGGCACAGCGGTCGCCTGCAATCCCGGAACCTCGCCTGCCCTTGAACGACAACGGCTCCATGACGTCCACGCCGTCGCTGCCGCAAAAGCTGAATTCCCGGGAATTCGCGGCAGTAGTGAGCGGATCGCCCGATAGCAGCAGCCGCTGCGTGCCGGGCCAGATTCGATGGATCACTCCATACTGGCGATCTTCCCGCAGCAGGTCACCATACCCATAACGCAGAAAGCTCCGCGAGCCTGCGCTGAATTTCATCAGCGCCGAAGTCGCCTTCTGAGCTTTCGGTTGCTCGAGCTCGCGAATGTCCGCCTGGTGATACGGCATGCCCAGATGCTCCGCCCAGTACTTGGGCGAGATCTTCACTGGCTGGGTAGTGGCCAGCGCCAGCTTGATCATCGTGTCGTCCATGCCCTTGGCGTGCATGTCGATCTCAACCTTGCGGCCGCAGGTTGCGACACCATCGAAGACGGTCTTCCAGAAGTCGTAACTGCCTTCTTCGACGCCGCTTTCTCCGTGAACGCGGAACGTAATGCCGCTGATCGCCGGACACGCTTTCAGCAGCGCCCGGACTGCATCACGGCAATATGGCCCGTGATTCTCCTTGGTGATTCCGGCGATGGTGTAGTTGGGATTCGGGCTGTCGATCCATTCATAACCGTGCATCCAGAGACCCAATTGGAATTGCATGCCGCGGGCGACGGTCTGCTCGGAGATGAATTGGAGCATCTTGAGATTCTGATCCCGTTCCGCATCCGGCAGTTGGGGAACGCGCACGTTGTATCCGGCCACTGGAAGCAGGAACGGATAGGAGAACACGAAATAGGCGTCGGTGACTGCACGGATGAAGTCATAGCCGATTCCGAGGGCCAGATGGAACCTGTTAAACCGATTTGTGGCCAGCATGGTCAGGTATTGCGGCCACATCTCGCGATCGTTGTACCAGGGTTTGTCTTCTACATCACTGCAGAACAGTCTGGAGATTGCGCGGACGGAATTGGCGGGCCGTTCGACCACCGCCTTTTGGATCGGTGGGTGCATCGTTCCGTTCGCGGTCTGCGAGATCCAGCAGCGCGTAGACCAGGCCCCGCGTGTCATGCCCACAGGCGAGCAGCACGGGTCTTCCCGCTAGCGTTCCTGGTACGAGTCCAAGTGATTCCGGGGCTGCAGCCACCGAAACTCCAGCTTGTTTGAGGATCTCCGTGGCAATGGGAGAACTTGAGCCCGCGGCCACGATACATTGATTGCCGGCCTTCGCCTCCGCGATGCGCGCACACCTTTGGACGGCGACGCCCGTGGCAGCCAGCGATCGCTCGAGTTCGCTCGCAGCCCACTGCGCGGGACCAGCGGATGCAACTGGATCGGCAGGATCGGCGACTATCGAGACACCCCGCACGGCACCCGTGCTGGTGACACCAAATGTGGCTGCGGACGCGGCCGTTTGCAGAAACCGACGACGGTTGACGAAGCTCATTTGAACTATGTTATCCATTGTTTACTTTACCCACCATTGCTCGATGCCGGCCGACCACTGAGGCTGCTGAGTGACCTCGAGGCGGAGGCCGGTTGCCGTCACCGGGCGGAACGTAATCTTGTTGTAGCGGTCTTTCTCCACGGTGTACGAGTCGCTCGTTTCCACCGGCTTCCACTCACTGCCGTCCCGGTACAGGACCCTCCAGGAGGCTGGTACGCGGTTCTCGCCGCGCGTGCCTTCATCGAACCAATAGATTCCGGTTTGAGAGACAGTGGACGGCTTCTCGAAGGCGTATTCGACCCATTCGGTTGTGCCTTTTTTTGGCGCCCAGTTGAAATAGGCGTCGAAGTGAGTGGCCGGCTGCGGATCGTCTCCGCTGTTGATCGTGCGTGGACTTCTTGTTCCGGAAGCCGTAACCTTCGCGGTCGTGCCGGCGGTTGGATATGCCCGCGGTTTGGCACTTTCCTCCGTGGCCGCGATCCAGACGGCCATTTGGCCCTGTCCCCGGTTGGCCCACGCGTAGTAGGGGATGGTGGTGAAGTCCTGCTCTTTCTTTTGCACTTGTCCCTGGGCATCGTAGGTCAACGAAATCGCTTTGCTCTTCACCACTTCGACTCCGTTGAGGAGCGCGGGTTTAAATTCCGCGGTGAGCTTTGCGGAATCGGGCAGCAGCAAGTTACGGACGTATCCACCTGGATTGTCGGGCCACTCGGCTGCGTAGACTATCGGCCCGCGCTGCAGTGCGACGCGGCCCTGGTCGGCAGCCACCTTCTCGTTCGCGATCACGCGTCGCACGGGCATGGGCAAAATCAGCTCTATTGTGTCTCCACGGTTCCAACTGCGCTCCAGAGTCACGTATCCTTTGTCCAACTCCATCGGTACGGCTTTGCCGTTGATCTTTAGCGTGGGAGACGCGTCGATCTTGTCGCCGAAGCGATACAGGTCTCCGGGAACAGGTTCGTTCCGCGCCCATCCCGGGATGCGCACCTTCAGGGCAAACATGCCGGCGGCGCCGGGGTCCACCGATATCTTGACCGCTCCGTCCCACGGATAGCGCGTACTCTGCGTGATTTGGACGGTCCGGTCATCCATCTTCACGTCCGCTGTGCTGTCGACGAACAGATTGACATAGAGCGTATTGGCTGTTTGCGCATAGACGTAGCCGGGCACGGAGGCGAGAAAACGTGTCATGTTTCCGGGACAGCAGGCAACACCAAACCACGGACTGCGTTGATGCTGGCCGTTTGACTCGAGCGGATTCGGGTAGAAGAACAATTGACCGTCGAGCGACACGCCGGAGATCAGGCCGTTATAAAGGGTGCGCTCCATCACGTCAATGTACTTGGCGTCCGCGTGCAGCAGGAACAGGCGGTGGTTCCAATAGTCGTTGCCTATGGAGGCGCAGGTCTCGTTGTAGGCGGTCATGTTCGGAAGTTCGTAGTTGGCTCCGAAGGCCTCTGAAGCGCCGGTCGCGCCAATGCCGCCGGTGAGGTAGAGCTTCTTGCCGACGACGTTTTCCCAGATTTTGTCGATGGCATTCACGTACGAAGTATCACCGGTCATGGCGGCGACATCGGCCATGCCTGAGTACATGTACGTCGCGCGCACGGCGTGACCCACGGCTTCTGTTTGCTCCACGACTTTCATGTGGGCCTGATTGTAGGCCTTTCCGTTGGGACCTCTCTCGTCGAGGAAGAACTTCGCCAGGTTCAGATAACGCTCGTCGCCGGTCACTCGGTAGAGCTTCACCAGTCCCATTTCTGTAATCTGATGTCCGGGCCAAATGGTCTGCTTCCCTGGGCCAAACGTGTTTACGAGCAGGTCCGCTGTTCTGAGTGCGATATCGAGAAGAGATCGCTTGCCCGTCGCCTGGTAGTGAGCTACGGCGGCTTCGTAGAGGTGGCCGAGATCGTACAGTTCGTGACTGTTGACCTCCTCGAGTTCCCAACGCTTCGCGCCGGCCCAGCGCTGCGGGTGTTCGGGATTCATGGTGCGGGCGGTGTAGAGATAGCCGTCCTTTTCCTGGGCCGCGCCGATCTTCTCGATGAGGCTATCCACATAGTGGTCGAGTAGCGGATCGGGATGAACGGTGAGAACATATGATGCACCTTCAATCACCTTGTAAACGTCGGTATCGTCGAATGGATACCCGGGCAGCTTGTCGCTGAACCCAGCTCCTCGAAGCGCTTGCGCGGCGCGAATGAAGTTTTCGACGCGATCGGACTCTTCGCATTTTTGGAAGGCGAAGGGGATTGTCACCTTGCGGTTCACTTCGATGCGTGGCGCCCAGAATACGTCGGTTACGTGCACCGCGGTGAAGGGAACGGGCTTCACCGGATAGTCGCGCTTTGGTGCGGACGGCGTTTGTTGAGCTATCAGTAACGCCTGCCAACCGAGTAGGGCGGCGGTTGCTGTCATGGAGGACAACTTCGTATATCGATTCATTCGTGGAATCCTCTGCAAGCGATTACAGCGATTGTCTCACGATCTTGCAAGGAGCGGCACGAGTCCGGCCAAGAATGTTTCGCGATGACGGAGCCATCTTCCCGGATAAGGGAGGTCCACCATCGGACCGCTCCAACCGGCGCAGGCAGCGGCCCGCTCCACATTGCCGCGGATGGACCGTACGACCGTTACGATCGTCTCCGGCTGGAGCTTCCGGATTGTCCGGCACAGCAATGGCTCACCGGCCAGACAGGCTGCGCGCCGTGACGGCGGATCGAGATGGTCGACGGGCTCCAGGCTCGTGTCGATCAAATAGCAACCCATATCTTGAAACGCCGTGAGGAAGCCGGCGGCGGTTATTGACGGGTGGGCCGCGAGGAACGCATCGCGCACGGCTCGATACAATCCGGAGTCACCTTGATAGAAGAACCTTCCCGAGGCCGGCGGAGACTCTCCGATGAAGAGCAAGCGCACATGAGCCGGGAGATACCGGCGCCTCAGGCGCTCCCGGTTAAGGCGCATGCAGCAGCTCGACTTGCTGGCCCACCCGGATCACTCCGCCTTGCTCGACATCGCAGTTGAGGGCCAGTTTTCCTCCAAATCGCTTGACGATGTCGCGCAGCACTTCGGGCGAGTGAGCTAGCGTGTCGGGATCGAACGTCGTCATTATGCAGCGGCCGCGGAGATCCTGGACTCGAATCACGACCTCGCCGATTCGCAGACGGCTTCCCGGCCACCGACGCTCTTCAAGTCCGTCGACTCCGCCGATCACAATGTTGGGACGCAGTCTCCGGCCGTCCCGCCCGAAGGCTGCAATTGCCCCGTCGGTGGCAATGAGGAGAGGCAGCACGTCGAATCGTTCCAGGCTGTCATCCCGAACTAATTTCGCTCCGGGCCCGACGATTCGGCGCACGTCGTCCAATACTTTCGGATCGGTCCACGGCCGCCCGTCGATGAGAGGCTGTCCTGCGGCGTCCAATGTGGCTCGGTGCCCGAGCAGATCCGGATGACTGCGGGCGGTGACGACATGGCCGCTGGCGTTTTTTACGTGGACGACGCGATCGCCGGCTATCCCGTCCGAAGACAGGTGGGCGGCGTCTAACTGCTCTCCCGCCATCGACTTCACTGGATACCGCCAGATCTCTGCGACGTTCATTTGATTGCGGGGCTTAGCGCCCCATGATCCATTGTGATGGGTCGTCCGTTTTCGGTCATAGTCTTCAGTTTTTCGTGGACGGGCAGGTTTTGCGAAACATAGCCAATTTCCGGGGCTGGTTCCTTTGCCTTTTCTACTGTTTGTTCCTTGGATTCTTCGACTTTAGTGGTTTGCGAAACATAGCCAATTTTTTCCGGCGGACCGGATTTGCGAATCATAGCCAATTCGCGGGTGGCCCGGAAGAACGTCCTTTCGGCGGTGGTGGAGTAGCGGCGGAGTTTGTCGAACCAATTGGAGGCCTCGCGATAGGCGACCGCGAGGACTGCTCCGTATCCTTCCTCCGTCACCTGTTGGGGTACTTTGTCCATGAGTTGGGCCGTGAGGACGCTGGCGTCCATTGCGCCTGCTTCCATGCGGGCGGCTCGCTGGGATTTCCAGAAGCTTTCGGCTTGCATTTTGATGAGCAGGATTTCCTGGGCGGTGCCTAGCGTCGCTTCGCTGAGCAGGGCGTTCAGGATGGTTTCGAATTCCTGTTTGTCTTCGCCTTCGAGGACGGTGTCGACGTCCCGCTTGCTGGTTAGCCCGTGTTTCAGCGCTCGCGTTCTTAGGGATTCCTTGGTTTCGTCCGAGAGTGTTCGGGGACGCTTGGCGTTTTCTCTGTTTGCTGCTACTTGTGCTGCACTAGCCATTTCTCTATCTCCTATGCTGATCGTGGCATGGGGGATGGCGGGTTTATTTGATTTTTGGTTTTTCGTGTTGCAAACAGGGAAGATTGCGTTACAGATTTTTGTCAACGTCTTCCAGAATTCCAACCGCAAATGCTTGTTGTCATCGCTTGGGGGGGAACTTTGCAAAGCTGGGGGTATTTAGCTGCAGGAGATAGTTTTATGCAATTGCTTGGGCGGTACTATGCTAGTCGAGACCTAAGTTCCTCAATCTGATCGATTAGATTGTGAGGCCCTGCATATGAAACGAGAACGTTGTTTTCGATTTTCCACTCCAACCAACCGCGGATACCCTTTGGTAACGGGACAACTGTGGACTCCAATATTTTGGCAACTTCAGAAGTAAGCCGTACTTCGAGGGCCCAGCCTGGATTGTCGAGCGTTTCGATTTTCACATGTGGTTGCTCTTCCTGAAGCACACGATTCCTTTGCCACCCTTCCAGCCAGGGAAGCTCATGCAAATTATCCTGAACAGCCTGACCGCCATCGGCCAAGAAACGACTGGCTGATGAGACTGCTCGCGGTTCGATGTCCAGGCCTTGAACCCAGTTCCTGAAAATCCCTACCATCTCAGTGAGGTTCCACAACCCTCCAAGGCTATGGAAGACAGAGCCGTTCACCTCCCACGCCACCCAATCACTCTCCGTTCTTCGATACTCATTTGGTTTGAGTGGTCGTCCTTCGAGGGGGGTATCAGACAGGTCCGCTCTTAAAATCCATCCAGTCGTGCCCTCAGATTCGATCGCCACACCGTAACTGTGCTCCCAGTCGTTGTCGCACCAGAGGAGATACCATGCCTGTAGCCAAGTCAGCTCAGATATCGTGTTCATGGGATCTCGATAGGGAGGGGCGATCGCGCACGACCGCCCGGCGTGTTGATGTGCGGTGTTGGGCACCCTCCGTGTGGCTTTCCATATCTATCAAATCTATTGCCAGGATCGAAGCCGTTGGGGTTTCTCGGATTCTTGTGCCAATCTTGGTATCTTATCGCTTCTCCGCTCGGCCCTCTTTGAAAGTTGTGTGGTCTCCCGTGCCGTCTGGGTCAAAGGTGAGTTTATTTCTTGATCGGCCGCCACCTTCCTGTCCTCCCCCGCCGCCTGGGATTCCCATGCTGTTGTTGTCACCGATGGGATTGGTAACTGCCGGGTGGCGAGTCACTTGATTATGCCGGAAAGGGACATGTACGATTGCTGTCACCCTGTTTGGGCCGCGCTAACTGGGCCTATTTACCCAGTCTGTTGGAGCGGTTGTGCTGATGGTAGGCCGGTGCGCCCGTTGGTACTATCAGTTCGAAGCTGTCGTTTTACACGTTCAAAAAGAGTGCAGCAGAGAGAAAAACTAATGAAGCTCATTTGGAAACTCAGATTGATTAAAGATGCTCGCGGACAGGATCTGATCGAGTATGCTTTGATGGCCGGTTTTGTTGCGGTCGCCGCCGGCGCAATTATGCCGGGTGTTGCCGCGCAGATTACTACTATTTTCGGTAAAGTAAGCAGCGCCCTCGCGGCCGCTGGTTCCTAACCAAACACTCTCCACAACAACTACAGTAGTTTGACCGTCCTTCAGCGCCGGTGTTCAAACGTGATTTCGCCGTAACACCGGTACTGATGCTTGGGCGAAGCCTATCTGGCCCATGACGCTAAGACGGATAGCGCCAGCGCGGGCGGCATGACCAGCAGGCCCACTTTTAGAAATTTCCAAAAGTCAATATCGCCGCCATCGCGGCGTAGGGCGACCAGCCAGAGAATAGTTGCGAGCGATCCAGTGACGGAAAGGTTTGGTCCGAGATCCACGCCGATCAGGAGTGCGTTGGTGATTCCGTTCGAGACGGCACCGGAATGAACGGCGCCGGCAGCGAGGAGCCCTACTGGAAGATTATTCGCGATGTTTGAGAGCAGCGCCACGCCGAACGCGGCCAAAAGGCTTCCGAACACGGGGCCTGCATTCGCGGCTTGCTGAAGCGCATGTTGGCTCCAGGCGAGGGCGCCGGCTTGATTTGTTGCTTCTACCAATACGAATAAACCCGCGACTAACGGAAGTATGCTCCACGAGATATCCTTGACGATCCCTAACGGCGCTTGACGATCCTCCAGCGCAACCAGAACCGTGGCTGCCATGGCAGCGATAAACGTGGGAAGTCCGAGGTCGAAGTTGAAGGCTGAGGCCAGCATCAGCGCGACGCCGGCTCCGACGATGCCGAAAGCCGCTCGCTTTCCGGCTGGGGAGAGATTCACTTGATCGACGTCGAACTCAATTTCTTCCTGGAGACCTTTTCGGACGGCGAACCGAAGGATGGTGAATGTTACGGCGATGGAAACGAGCGACGGGAGCCCAAACGATTTGAACCATGTTGCAAGCGGGGGCATTGCGGAACCGAAGATCACCAGATTCGCCGGATTTGAGATAGGGAGAACAAAACTGGCCGCGTTTGCGATGAAGGCGCAGATTAGGAGATAGGGAAGCGGTTTGGCGCGCGCTTTTTTGAGCGCCGCGAGGACTGCCGGAGTGAGGACTACCGCGGTGGCATCGTTAGACAGAAAAATGGTGACGATGGTTCCGACCGCGTAAACAACGGCGAACAACCGGGACGGCGACCCTTTCGCGGTCTTGACGGCGATGACTGCTACCCAGTCGAAGAAGCCTTCGCGGCGGGCCAGTTCGGCGAGCACCATCATGCCTGTGAGAAACAAGTAGACGTCAACGCCGCGTCCGACGGCCGAAAGAGCGTCGTGCGGGGAAATGAGGCGGCACACGATCAAGAGCAATGCCGCGGAACAGGCCCAGACAGCCTCTAGAATTCGCTTGGGTCTGATAAGGATGAGTAAGATTGCGGCTGTAGTGATGAGCCAGACCAAGGCGTGGCTCATTTGGCTATTTCGTTTTTAATAATCTTTCCGCCTTTCATTACGAATCTGACTCGTTGCAATTCAGTGATGTCCGTTAGCGGGTCGCCCGAAACGGCGATCAAGTCCGCGTATTTGCCTTTGTCGATCGATCCAATCCGGTCCTGCCATCCAAGCGCTTCGGCGTTGATTGTTGTCCCGGCCTGGATAGCTCTGGTTGGGGTCAAACCTGTGCGCTTTACCAGCCACTCGAAATCGAGAGCTTGCGACCCGTGAGCGTAGGTGGAACCGTCGGCTCCGCTGCCCATCATGACTTTGATTCCCTTGGTGGCGGCGGCCATTGAGGCAGCTTTTTCGAAAATCGGAATGATGCGATACTTGCCTCCGGTGTTTCGGGCATCGGTATCGTCCATGTATGGCTCGGTGTAGCGGACGAGTGTCGGATCGTAGTAGAGCCCTTTTGCGGCCATCATGTTAATTTGCTCCTGATTCAGGCCGAAGCCGTGTTCGATGGTGTCGCAGCCGGCGATGATGGCGTTCTTTTGGCCTTCGCCCCCGTAGACGTGACAGGCTGCCTTCTTGCCGAGGCGATGGGTTTCGTCAATCAGCGCCTGCAATACGGGCAAGGGGTAGGTGACCTGGTATTGGTCCTGGCCGGTGGCGGTGAAGGAGTAGCCTCCGGCGGGATAGAGCTTGATCCAATCTGCGCCGTGTTTGATCTGCTCGCGCACGGCTGCGCGGGCTTCCTCGATGGAGCGAACGATTTTGCCGGCTAGCGGGTTCTCTGGAACTGCGGGGTTCGGAGGGGTGCTACTCCAAACGATGCCGAGGGTGGAGACTTGGTATCTGGGTCCGTCGAAACGGCCTTCGTTGATGGCGTTGCGAACTTCGATGTCGCCGTAGCCGTTCCCGTGGGAGCTCATGTCGCGGGCCGCGGTGAAGCCCGCGCGGAGATCCGCTTGTACGTTCTGCACGGCGATGAGCATGGAGCTTTCGGTGGTCGCGTTTGGTCCGCGCGTGTTGAACATGTGTGTGTGCGCGTCGATCAGTCCGGGCAGGACGGTGGCTTGGCTGAGGTCGATGATTTGCGCTTCGGCGGGAATCTTGATTTGGGATTCCGGTCCAATGTTGGTGATTCGCTCGCCCGTCGAGGAGGACTATTTGCCTCGTTAGTATCTGGCCGGTTTTGCTGTCGAAGAGGCGGCCGGCGCGGATTGCGATGGTTCGGGGAGCGGGCGGGCATTTATAGATGCCACCGTCGGAGCCGGTGCATGGGGTTGGTCCGGCGCCTCGCCACGGTGCGGGGGGCGGCGGGATCTGCGCACATAGCGTGGCGGCGCTGAGTAGTATTCCGAATGTTCGCACTATGTCAGGATACCCCGGCGAAAAGTAGCGAAATGCTGCGCTCGCGGGCGATGTTACAATTGTGGCGCCTCAGTATGTCCCTTCGTGGCGTCAAGCGCACAGTTTCCGCTACGTCGGTTTCCGTTGCACCGATTGACACCGCGACGGGGCCCAGTTGGCTGCGGCCACTTCTGCTGATATTGACTGGGATTTTGCTGCTTTTGCTGTTCACGGGCGAGATCCGCGATACCGACGTGTGGCTGCATATGAAAACGGGACAGCACTCGTTTGAAACGCGCGCGCTGACTGTTCCCGATCCGTTTTCCTACACCAGCGGGATGGGCGCTAAGTATTCCGGCGAGGAAATCACGCGGTACTTCAATCTTACGAGCGAGTGGTTGGCGCAGGTTGTCATGTACCTGATCTACAGGGTGGCAGGGTTTGCGGGGCTGGTTCTTGTGCGGGCGGCGCTGCTTATTGTTTTTTGCGGGCTGGCCGGGTGGATCGCATTTCGCCGTACCGGGGGATTCTATGTTGGTCTGGCGTCGGCGCTGATGGCGGCTGGGATGGCATTTCATTTTCAGCAGAGCCGGCCGTTTCTGATTACGTTCGCCGGGCTTGCAGTGACGATGGCGATTCTGGAATCGCGCCGCTGGATGTGGATGCTTCCGGTGGTTTTTCTGATTTGGGCTAACTGTCACGCCGGATTCTTCCTGGGTTGGCTGGTGCTGGGCGCGTACTGCGCCGAGGCTCTGATCGAACGTTTGCGGAAAAGACCTGTTGGCGATGAGCGCAGGTTGTGGCTGGTGGCGGCGGCTTGTCTCCTGAGCTCCGGCGTTAATCCGAACGGGTTCCGGGTGGTCCAGATTTTGTTTCTGTACAGAACGAGCGTGATTCAATCGAACAATCTGGAGTGGCAGCGTCCGATTTTCTGGGAGTTCGGAATCTACAGTTTTCTATTATTCGGATCGCTGGTGGCGATGCTTGTGGCTTGGCGCCGTACGCGGCTGGTGGACTGGTTGCTCTATCTGGGCTTCGCTGCGATTTCTCTTTTGGCGATTCGGAACACGATCTTCCTGGGGCTGATTGGTCCGGTGATGATGGCGACCTACCTTCCCAAGTGGCGGATTTTGCCGCCTATCGCGGTAGTGCTGGCGGCTGCGGCTCTACTTGTTTTTGATGTCGCGCCGGCGGCTAAGCGCGGGAACGTATTCGCGTTGCGGGCTGCGGAGTGGGAGCTTCCTTCCGGGGCGGCCGACTTTATTCAGACACATCGAATTGCCGGCCGGATGTTCAATAACTACGAAACGGGTGGCTATCTAGTGTGGCGATTGTGGCCTCTGCAGCGCGATTTTATCGATCCTCGCGGTTTGAGCGAAGAGGCCTTCGCGGATTACCGGCGCATCCTGACGAATGCCGATTCCACGGTGTTGGAGAAATACGGGATTGAGATGGTTGTTACGGACGGGTTCGATTATTTGTCGGGGCAGGTGTATCCGCTTGTGATGGGCCTGGCGGAATCGCGCGGCGCGGAGTGGAAACTGGTCCATGCGGATTCGAAGAGCGTGGTGTTTATGCGCCATCCGCCGGCTGGCGTACAAGCGCTGAATGCGGTGGAGGTTTTGTTCGAGAGTTTGGAGGCACAGTGCGACGCGCATATTCTCCATGATCCGGCGCGGCCGTACTGCGCGCGCGGTCTGAGTGAGTTGTATGCGTTCAAAGGCAATGCCGATAAGGCCAGCCAGTGGATGGAGCACTATCTGGAACGACGAACGGAGCCGGACCCGGATGCTGAGCGAACGTACAAATCACTTCGCGTGACTTTGCTGAACCGGTCTGCGATGGCTCTGCAATCGAAAGGGGATCTCGCCGGCGCCGAACCGTTGCTTCGGAGTGCTTTGGAAATCGCTGAGAGAGATCTGGGGCCTGAGCATCCGGATACGGCGGGTTCGCTCAACAATCTGGCGAGCTTGCTGGAATCGAAAGAGGACTACGCGAGCGCGGAGCTGTTGTACCGGCGTGCTTTGGCTATTGCGGAGAAGACGCTTGGACAGGATGACGCGCGAACGGCCATGGCGCTTGAGAATCTGGCGGGACTTCTGGCAGCTAAGGGAGATTATGGCGAAGCGGAGGCATTGTTCCGGCGGGCTTTGGCAACTGCGAATAAGTCACTCGGGCCGGATGACCCGACGACGCTTGAGATCCGGGAGAATCTTGACGCTCTGTTGAAAGCGAAGGCGAAGTGACTTCGACCGTAACGCGCGCGCGACTCACATATTCAACGGGACTGCTTGTTGACGATTGTTGCAGCAGTCGTGGATTCGCCTCCGGTGCTGGTGCGCACGGCTTCCTGAGTTTGCTGGAGAGACGTCAACACGGAGCCTTTCGATAGACGGCGTACGATCGGGTTCACCAACGGGCGAAACGAGGCTGGAATGTCACGGCTGAGGACGATGGCCTCGATTTCGACGTATACGCCGCCGTCACGCTCCTCGAATCGTGCGCCGCTGTAGATGCGCCAGATGAAACCGCTGCCTACGTCGGGCTCCAACTCCCGTTCGTTGGACTGTCCGTAATCTTTGATCTCCCGGATGCGCGTGGTGTACGAGATGCTGTAGCAGCGTTTTTCGTCGAGATGAACATAGGACGACAAGTATTCGCCATCCAGAGCAGTTTTCGAAAGGAGAGCTTTGTTGCGTAACAGAATGTTGAACTTGTCTTCGGTATCCGTCTGGCTCACCGGCTTCGCGTCGATCACCAGAGGTTTGTAAAACTCCTTGTAGCGGTCGTAGCGGCGGGTGACGGCGAAGACATTGTTCAACGTGGTATTCGGAATGAAAGTTGCACCCATCCAGTGATGAATGAGACCGGATGGAACGCGCTTCGGGACATGCTCGCCGACTGGAGAAACGAGAATCTCGCCGGCTCGGACGCGGCGGCAGCGATCGGGCGATTCATCCATCCAGAGGAATGGCTTACCAGCGCTGGTGGGCGCTTTCAGGCGGGAGTCTACGGTCTGAATGTACTCGTCCCAGGCCTGGAGCGTATCGGATTTTAGTTCCAATGCATTGGACAGCGTTGAAGTGGACAGAAGCAATAGAAACGTGCGTCCGAATGCGGATGTGCCACATAGAGAGTTTGTGTTCATCGTAGTTCTGGCTGTTTGATTCGCAGAACGCCGCGTTGGATTCAGCACGAAGGAGATTTTAGCAGTAGGGGGCTGGTAAGTTTCTGAAGGGACTAACTCCGGGACCGAAGTTCTTCCACGGCATGAAACCAATCCTGCTCCGGCGAGCCATCCGGACAGCCCCTCGCTTGCCAGAGTTCGTACGCGCGGGCAGCGATGACGGACTCGCCGAACTGGTGTTCGACGCTCGCGAGCTGACGCTCCTGCTGCGTGTGCTCGAAGGCTTGTTTTGAGTGCTCGAGCGCTTGTCTGGAAAGTTCGTGGCCGCTCAAGTGGTCTTCTTTTCCGTGTTGCACGGAGGCAGTGCCGTGCGCGTGACTCGGACGGTTGCGGAATTCGGCGGCTTTCTGGCGGGAGTCGTTCATCTAACCGGTTGGATCTCCGGAGACGAGAAAGGTTTCGCGTTTCTGTTTCCGGATACTCTAAGGGAGGAGATGAAAATGACGCCGAATCGGGATTCTGGGATCGTCAACCGGCAGAGCAATCACACGGTGGATGAAACAGTTCGAAAGCTCGAGGGAATGCTGCAGGCGAAGGGAGTGAAGCTGTTCGCGTTGGTGGATCACAGTGGGGAAGCGGAAAAGGCCGGCCTGCATATGCGGCCTACGAAACTGCTGATTTTCGGCAATCCGAAAGCCGGCACTCCTCTTATGATTGCTTCGCCGAGCATTGCTATTGATTTGCCGCTGAAGCTACTGGTTTGGGAAGATGGCGAGGGCAAGGTTTGGATTTCTTACAACAGCCCGGCGTACCTACAGGGGCGGCATGGTTTGCCTCGGGAGTTGGTGGGAGTCATCGCAGGCGTTGAGGCTCTGGCGCAGCGGCGGCGGAATGAATTGGCCACGAATTAACACGGATGAACACGGATAACGTTTACGGCGTTAGAAGCGACACCGGCTTGTGCTGGAGCAGGTGTTGCTTCTTGCCTTGAATTTCCGCGTTGACCTCGCGGTCTGTTTCTACTGAGATTACCTTTCCGTTTTGAAGTTGGAGCAGGAATCCGGAGGTCTGGCTGAACTTTGCGTCGGGCTTTCCGCTTCCTGTTAGATCCACGTGGTCGCTTACTCCACCGGCTGCTGTCCGGCCGACGTATACCTTGCCCGAGACTCGGCCTAGCACCGATTGGAAGCCGTCTGGAGTAATTTTGAAGCTCCGGCGAACCGAATCGGCTGCGGGATCGGCCGCGCTTGATGGATATACGAACGTGTGGTTCGCATTGCCGGGATTGGTTACGCGGATCGGCCGCAAGTCGCCGTATGTCCCGCGTAGTGGCGGTTCGGGGGTGAACTGCGCGCCTTCGTCCAGCGATATGAAGTTCTCGCGGTCGGATGATCCGGGGTAGCCGACGGCTTCCACGTTTGATGTGTGAAACCGCGGCAGTGGTGCTCCATCGTTCTCCAGCAGGGGCCATGTAACGCCCCAGGGTTGTTCTTCCGATGATGTTTTCACCGTGGTGGAGAGCACTCCGTCCGGCGTTAGTACGAACTCACTCCGAAACTCGGGGCCGGTTTGCCCCTGCCGCGGATGGTATGCAATTGCACACCGCACTAGAAGCGGATGCACGAACTGTACGCTCCACTGGCCTTCGTAGCGGTCGGACAAGCTGGCTAGCCGCAGCCAACTGGCCGTTTTCGGAAAACGCCGGCGCGAACGTGACTCCTCCCTCTGCGGTTAATGCTCCATCGGAGGGTCCTAGCCGGGTTTCCCATCCTGTGCGCGCGAAGCGGACGACTCCCAGGGGTGTCCAGAAGTTTCCGCTGGATGCCGTTGTCTGTCCGCGAAGATTGGCCTGCATTTGGAATCCGCCGGCGTTCGCCAGCACGCTCGAATATTCGGGCTCGGTTGCTAATGCGTAGCCTCCGATTTCGGACGGGGCTGGTTTTTCTTCTATGGTTGTTGTGCTCGCGCGGTATGCCTCGGCGAGGTGAAACATCAGCGATCCGTTGTAATTGCTGTACTGGCTTGCATCCTGATAACCCACTCTTAGAGCGGGGTCGAAGTGATTTTTCGTTACGTAGTAGGAGCCTGCCCATTCGCCGCCGGTGCGGCGCCATCGACCGATGCTTTGGAAGGCCAGTAGAGAGGCTCGTTGGAACTGGCCCGCCAGCCATGGATCGTGCTGCTCCAGCGTGCGCTTCGCCATCACTTCGAAGGCGAGTTGGTATCCGACATCGACCCAGACGTGATCGTCGGTACGGCCATTCGCGGGGACCTGACCGGACGGGTCCTGCAATAGCAGTGAAAATCGTGTTCCTGCTTCGGCGAGTCTGCGGATTTCCTCGCCGCTTGGCCCGTCATATCCCAAGTTGGCGAGCGCCAACAGATTTCCGCGGCCTACTGTCTCGACGCTGAGCGTGTCGGGATCGCTGGAGCGATCGTGATACAGAAACCAAGGCGCCGGGGCAATCCGCGCTCGCTGCCGTAACCGCCAGTCTTCTTCGATGGCGGTGATGGCATCGACGCGGTTCGCCAGGCCCGCACGCACGCGGGCCCATTCTCCCTTCATCGCGTATGTCTCCCAGTTATTGACTGCGCTGGTCACGACATCGCGAAGCGGCTTTTTCATGCGCTCGCGCCACTTGTTCCACTGCTCTTTTGGAACGTGTCCTTTGTAGACTTCCAAGGCTTCCGTGAGGACCGCGATGAAGAAGTTGCCGTGGCGGTCGGGAATGGAATCGAGTCCGCCGGCGAAACCCGCTGTCGCGTGTTCCATTGCTTTGATGCCGCTGGGAAGCAGGTCGTTGGCGCGGCCTGCGTCCACCAGTGTTCCCACCGCGTAGGCGAAATAGGGCGTCGCATACTGGTGTTCCCGCTTTAGGAACGGATCGATTACGGCGCCGCTCTCATCCTGATGTTTTGCGGTGAAGCGGCAATCGCCCTCGATTGCATCGAGATACCGCTCGCGCACTGTGCCGAGTGGTTTCCAGGGGCGCGCGGTGAGGTGATAGCCGGTGGTTACCACTGCGTCTGTGGTATCGGCGGCGAACATTATCATCAGCAGACCGGAGGTTGCTGTGAAGCAGATCGCCCACTTGGCGAATGCGATCGACATTACAACGCAAGCTTAACGCCGAACTGTTGATGAGATCGCGTATACTACCCCGTACGATCGGCGTGCATGAAAGAAACAGACACTAGCGTCAAGCCCGGAGTGTTTCGTGGATGGTGGATCGTCCTGATCGCTGCGAGTGGCCAGGGCCTCAGCATCGGCACGATGTTTATGTATACTTTCGGCATATTCTCCAAGCCTCTGGCTTCGGAGTTCCGCGCCAATCGAGCTTCGATTTCACTCGCGATCTTGTTGCTGAACCTTATGGTGACGTTGACGGCGCCGTTTATGGGTTGCGCGGTGGACCGGTTCGGTGGGCGGCGAGTGATCACGACCTCAATCGTCATGCTCTCCTGTTTGCTGTTCATATTGTCTACGGTCACAACTCCTCTCTGGCACCTCTACGGCCTTTATGCGTTGGCCGGGGTGATTGGGGCCGGGTCTTCACCGGTTGCCTATTCGCGGGTGGTGGCGAATTGGTTTGACCGCAGCCGTGGCCTGGCTCTGGGACTAGCGAGTGCCGGTATCGGCGTGGGCGCTCTTGTTATGCCGTCTTTGACTCAGTTGTTTATCCAGGAGTTTGGGTGGCGGCATGCATATGCGGCACTGGGATGCCTTTCCCTTGTGATTGCTGCTCCGGTGGTGGGGATCTTTCTTAGAGGGACTCCGGAAGAAGTGGGGCTCTTTCCTGATGGCGCCGAGGAGATTAGAGACTCGGGCTTGCTGGGAAAGCCGATATCCGGTCTGACGGTGGCAGAAGCTTTGCGGACGCGTACGTTCTGGCAGCTATGCCTGATATTTTTCGCGGTGTCTGCTTGCGCCAATGGGACCATTACTCATCTGGCGCCGCTCCTGACCGATCGGGGCGTTCCTGGCCGGAACGCGGCGTTCGCGGTTTCGCTGTTCGGAGCGGCGACGATTGCCGGCCGTGTGGGGAACGGTTACCTGGTGGATCGCTTTTTCGCTCCGCGTGTGGCGGCGTTTCTGTTTGGCGGCGCGGCCGTTGGGGTGGGTTTGCTCTGGAACGGTGTGACGGGCGGCGTAGCGTTGGTGGCCGCGATGCTGCTCGGGTTGGCCATTGGCGCGGAGGCGGACGTGATGCCGTTTCTGATCAGCCGCTATTTTGGGATGCGGTCGATGGGAGCGTTGCTGGGGTTCGTGTTCGGGGCCTACACGTTGGGTGCGGGTGGCGGGCCATATCTGTTTGGCGCCGGCTTCGATGCGACTGGATCGTACCGCGCGCCGCTTGGGTATGCGTTCTTAATCCTGTTGGCTGCGATTGGAGGTATGCTCGGCTTGGGAAAATATCGCCGTTCCGGAGGTGGAAATACCGTACATATGAAACGGACGATATCTTCGTTGGCCATATTCCTCTGTGTTGGTGCTTCTCTTTACGGGCAGCGGTCCAACTCCTCCGATCCGCTCCTTCATTGGATGGACAAGATCGCGCAGAAGCAACTTGATGCTCGGGAGGCTGCCATTGCCGGAATCAGAACGGTGGCTGATGCGGAGGCGCGGAAACAGGTCGTCCGTCAAAAGATCATGGAGATGATGGGCGGCCTTCCGGA
Source organism: Bryobacteraceae bacterium (assembly GCA_963770345.1). Classification (GTDB taxonomy): domain Bacteria; phylum Acidobacteriota; class Terriglobia; order Bryobacterales; family Bryobacteraceae; genus CAVYPH01. The sequence continues at coordinate 1,226,162 of CAVYPH010000007.1, forward strand.
TTACAGCGGACCTCTTCATGCCAGGGTTACCGGAAGTATTCAGGCAGATGGGTATGTGATCGAGAAAATTATTTACGAAAGCCTGCCAGGCTATTTCGTCACTGCCAATCTTTACCGGCCCAGTCAGCCCGGGCGCTATCCTGGCCTATTGCTGCAATCGGGGCACACCCAGGAAGGCAAGGCGGAGCCGCAGTTGCTGGCTGCGAATCTGGCGTTGAAGGGTTTCATCTCGCTGGCTTTCGATCCGGTGGGGCAGGGCGAACGCGAGCAGACTTATGATCCTCAACTCAAAGAACCTGCGGCCGGCTGGTCAGTGAATGAGCACATCCATGCGGAGGCGCAGAGCAACCTTGCGGGCGAGGGGGTTGCTCGCTACTTTATTTGGGACGCAAAGCGATCGATCGACTACCTGGTGAGCCGGCCGGATGTGGATTCCACTCGGATTGGCGCGGCGGGGTGCTCGGGCGGCGGGGCTTTGACAACCTTTATCGGGGCTCTTGACCCGCGGCTCAAAGTGGTGATTCCCGCTTGTTTTCCCAGCTCCTACCGGTTACTCTTTACCGGCAGCTTTCCCGGATCTGAGATGGGCATCCCTGGTTTGCTCGCGGAGGGAGTGGACACAGCCGATTTCGTGGAATTGTCCGCTCCTACGCCGTGGCTTATTCAGGCAACCGAGCAAGACTACTTTACGCCTGCGGGCGTCAGGCTTGTTTATGACGAAGCAAAGCGTTGGTACGGGCTCTATGGCGCCGAGGATAAGGTCGACATGTTCGTTGGCCCTGGGCCACATGGCACTCCGCTGGTTAGCCGTGAGGCGGTGTACCGTTGGATGATTCGCTGGCTGAAGGACGGGCACGGGGACTTTCATGAGCAGCCGGTGAAGCTTTACAGTAACTACGAACTGCTGGTGACTCGTACGGGACGCGTGGAGGATGAGCCGGGAAGCCGGAAGCTGCACCAATTGATTCTTGACGACTACCTGGCGAAGAAAAACAGAGGGACGATTCCGGAGTTGGTGGATAAACTGCGGAGCTTGAAAATTCCCACGGATGGTTCGGCTCCTCTGGTTAAGATTCTGAACGAATCAAATGGAACGGGACTGCGGTCGCTGCAAATTGAATTCGAGAGCGAGCCTGGGATTGTAGTTACTGGCAAGTTGTATCTCCCGATCTCGCCTGGCAGAAAGCCTGCGGTGCTGCTGGTGGCGGGGACGCTTTCCCATTGGCTGGCGGAGAGGACCGCTAAGTCGGGCCGAGTTGTTTTGGAGCTTGAACCTCGACGTTCCTTTAGCCAGGATGGCCGGCGGCCCTATGTGGGGGATTATCTTGCCAACGAACGTGCGACACAGATCGGGCGAAACTTGCCTGCGATGCGGGCGCATGACATCTTGCGCGGGGTGGATGTTCTGGCTGCTCGCGATGATGTCGATCCAAGTTCGATTCGCGCTGCTGCGCAGGGGGTGAAGGGAATCTGGCTGTTGCTGGCCGCTGCTTCGGATGCGCGAATTTCCAAAGTGTGGTTGGATCGGACGCCTTACAGTTTGTTAGAGGCGCTTCACAACACTTTGAACACGGACTTGAGCGACGCCGTTATTCCCGGCTTTGCGTTGCGTTGGGACCTTGACGATCTGGTCAAGGCGATGGGAAAGCGTCCGGTTCTATGGACGGACCCGGCGAACTGGATGGGGCATGTTGGGGCTACGGGCGACTCTCGTTTCCGCTATCGATATGTTCTCGGCGACCTCACGGACATGAGTAACTTGCAGAACGAGGAGTATGCCCGGGAGTTCCTTCAATGATTTATCGGCTCTGGGCGAGATAGGCGAGGACATCGCTTATCGGCAGAACGTCGGCGAGGTCGATATCGATGTCGAGCAGGTTCACTTCGTGCATGATCTCGCAACGCTCTCCTACTGCTTCGGACGGGACAATCACCCGGAAGCTGTCTGTGGCATCGCGGCACGTCGCGTAAATGCAGTGGCTTGTGCTGACGCCTGAGACGATCAATGTGTCGATGCCGAGCGCGGTAAGGTTCTCGTGGAGATTGGTGCCTTTGAAACTCGACGCGTACCGTTTTGCGATTAGCCGTTCGCTTGGCCGGCGGTTGAGGCGAGGATCTAACTGGAATAGCGCTTCATCGCCAGGCTTCAGCTCCATTTTTACCTTCTGATCGTGCGGCGATGGCGGCGTCGAAAAGTCGTAATCCCAGGTGGTGAAGAATATGGGAATTTTTGCGGCGCGCGCGGATTCTATCAGGCGGCACGCTGCTTCGACTATCGAGTCGATGTTGCTGCCCTGAGAGCGGTTCCGGGGATCGGTCCACCAGAGCGCCAGGTCTATCACGATCAGCGCGGGGCGTTGACCGAAACCGACGCGGCCGGCCCAGCCGCGCTCGACATATCGTTCCCTTAGGGCTTTGAGATGTGCCTGGAGGGGAGCGCGCAATTCGTCAGGTAGCCGGAGGTCATCCGAGCCAAAAGGGAGGATATTGGGATTGGGTTTGCTTGCCATCGTTCGACTCTCTCATCGATTGTACGCGCCCGGCGTAGGCGGACTAGGTCGCGGGGTACTCTAAGTAGTTATGCGCTTCGCCATGCTCGTGCTTCTACTGTTTACTCTGAGTGTCCACGCTCAGAATGCCGCCGCTCTTATGCAGGACGCTGCGATCAAAGCGGCCTTCAGTGCGGCACTACGCAACGAACCACATTTCATTGATGAGCAAATCCGAATCTGTGAGATTCCTGCGCCGCCTTTCAAGGAAGAAGCTCGCGGCAAAGAGATGGCGCGGCTGTTCCGGGAATTGGGGTTGAAGGACGTCCGGATCGACAAGGCCGGTAATGTGATCGGGGTACGCCGCGGTGCGTCGGCGCGTCCGAACCTGCTGTTTCAGGCGCATCTCGATACGGTTTTTCCGGAAGGTACAGACGTGAAGGTGAAGCGCGATGGCGAGATCCTGCGCGGCCCTGGCATCGGCGACGATTGCCGCGGGTTGGCGATGATGTTGGGCGTGATCAAGGCGCTGAATGACGGGAACGTTCAGACTCCGGGCACGATTACTTTCGCCGCCGATACGGGCGAAGAGGGGCTCGGCGATCTCCGTGGCACCAAAGAGCTTTTCAACAACACGTTGAAAGGCCAGATCGACAAATTCGTTTCCGTGGACGGGACCGGGCTGAGAATCACGAACGTTGGCGTGGGCAGCTACCGGTACCGGGCAACATTTAAGGGTCCGGGCGGCCACAGCTTCGGCGCTTTCGGTTTGGCCAATCCGATTCAGGCTATGGGCCGTGCAATTGCGAAGATCGACGCCTTTGAGGTTCCATTGAATCCGAAGACGACGTTCAATGTGGGGCGCGTCGGCGGTGGAACATCGGTCAACGCGATACCGTTCGAATGCTGGATGGAAGTGGATATGCGGTCGTCCGATAAGGATTCTCTCGAAACCATTAATGGCAAGTACAAGGCTGCTGTTCAGGAGGCAATCGACGAAGAGAACAAGCGCTGGAGGGGCCGAGGTCCGGTTTCGGTGTCGAATGACGTGGTCGGCTACCGGCCCGCCGGGAGCACGCCCGCCGATTCGGCCATCGTGAGGACGGCCATTGAGGTTACGAAGATGTTTGGCGTGCCGGGCGATCTCGGTGAAGGCTCGACCGATTCGAACGTTCCGATGAACCTCGGCATTCCCGCGATTACTGTCGGCGGTGGCGGGCAGGGGTCGGCGGCTCACGCGCTGGACGAAAGTTTCGATACGAAGGATTCTTACCTTGGCACGCAACGCGGGATTTTGCTGGCCGTGGCTCTTGCGCGATAGGCTAGACTTTCAATAAATTGGGGAGCCGTTTCAATTCTTCAGGGGCGCTATCGTTTGGGACGGAATACCCAGGTGTCAAAATGAACGATCAAGTTCATTCACCGTAAGCAGCCAGTTCGTGTCGATCTCCTCCTTTCCCTTGCCGTCAGCAGCTTTTTTGTACCACCCTGACCATGTGCAGATTGACGTATGACCGCTGCCCGTTCCCGGATTTGCGATTTCGTAACAGACTGCAAAACCGACCATTTGCTTGTTGCCATCGTAATAGTTCGTTCGGCCTGCCAAATCACGAACGTGGGGGTCTGGATCGACTACGACGGCACCAACCTGGAAGTGAGGCTCGCTGACGGCGGTGCGGCCGGCGAACGCACTGTTAAGCAGAGCTGAGAACAGGCCATTGCGCCGCCTGCGCCGAGAGCAACCACATAGTAGAGCGCCTCCCTATCTTTCTCCGCGTCATCCTTCGTAGATGTCGTCGAGATTCTCAGCTTCCGGGACTGACAAATCTTCGGGTTCACCACGCAGCCGACGTTTCACACGAGCGGCAAACGACTTGTAAGAGTGGCCGCCGGAAGCGTAGGCCCAAAGTAAGTCTTTGAACAAATCGAACTGAACTCGGGCTTGTGGAAGGAGTTCGGTAAGTTATTGTGGATAAAACGTATTAGCCGAGTATCTGGTTCATTCCCCACACGAACATCATGGTAACCGAGGAGAGTCTTGACCTTCACTTTCTCAGCGAGAGCAGCATTGGTAGTAGGGTAGAGCTGGTTGTACGTTTGGTGGATGAGAACCCCGCAGGGGTTCAGGACGCTAAATGTAGAGTAGTGAATCCGGCGAGCTACAAGAATCGGAATCACATCCAGATGGCAACACTTGAATAGCAGGTCCCTCACCTCTTCACGATCGGGATAAAACCACTCACGTACATTTTTTATTTCGATCCCGGCGAAGCCGGCGGTTGGATAACTTATTAAGAAATCGAACTTCTTGGCGTTGGGAATCGCGCGTCCGCTCAGAGTGGAAGGAGGTTCTTCCTTGGCGTAAAGTGTGGCGTTGTCATGCTGATCGAGGTTTGGATAAGAGCCGAAGAATGCAAGAGTCGATTGGGTTTTCAGCGCGCGGAAGACTGCAATCTCCATTGTTTGACCCAAGCGTTTTACGAAGTCGTGATGCTGGACCTGGCGGTGTAGATCCGATAGTTCGGTCAAACGGCTTTCAACCGCCGCGGTCGAGGCAGAATTAAGGTGGTACCAAGGGATGAAGCGGGAAATCTCCGTGACCGCCCCCTTTTCGACCAGGTGTTTGCGAACTTCAGTCAAGATATGGGGATCAATCCGCTGATTCGTTGGGCCGGCATCCGATATTTTTTGTTCGATGATTCGTGCAGACGCGACAACGTGGGAGCGCAAAATGCTCCGGATGCGGCGATCTGCTATCTGATGACGTTCAAGCCGGGTTGCGACGCCCTCTATTATATATATTTAGTAGTATGCTCAGGCTCGGTGGGAATGGGGTCGGCGGAGCGCTTGATTCCCAAATAGAGTGTGATAACGTCCTTTATAACACTCCGTGCCATTGATCTACCTACCAGCAGACGACGTGCTCAAAGCACTCGGAAAGATGACCCTGTGGTTTTCCGAATTGGAATTCTACGTTAACGACTGCCTGTTGTGGTTGTTTCAACCGCAAACCGAGGCGGATTCCAAAAAGATCACGAACAGGGAATTCAACCGACGTGCTGGCGAATTGAAAGACATCCTGCAAACCCGTTCTGACGCATCAACCCTGTGGCGCGACCCGACGATGAGGCCACCAATAGACTTTAACCCTGCTCTCACCGACCTTTCCGATCAGCGTAACCTTCTCGCTCATGGGATGGCCTACAACGCTCTAGAGAAGCAAGATGGTCAGTTGGTTGGGCGCATCTATAAGTACAGCTCCCGCTCGAAACAGACGAAGGCACTGGACGATGCAGAGCTAATCGAGAACCTGACTGCGAAGATCGAGAGAGCGGCGGAACAGGCCAAATCCATTGCAATAAGTCTTCAGCTTGAGCACCAGCACCACCAAGGCAAGCCATGACCTCGAAACGAATCCGGCCCACGCGGTACGCGGCCCCAAGTATGTCGTGAAAAAGGGGTAAGATGCCGGTGCTCAATACCGAGGAGGCGCGGGCTTTGCTGGACGCGATCGACGGCGCCTCACTTCTGGGCCTGCGTGATCGCGCGTTGATCGGCGTTATGGTCTACAGCTTCGCCCGCATGCAAATGAAAGTGGGTGATTACTTCATCCAGGGACGCCGTGGCTGGATGCGGCTGCACGAGAAATACGGCAAAGAGCATGAGGTTCCCTGCCATCACAATTTGGAAAGTTTCTCGATGAGTACATCGCCGCCGCCAGCATTGCCGAGGATGCGGCCGGGCCGTTGTTCCGGACGGTTGCCGGCCGCACAGGCAACTTGACAAACAACTCATTATGGCAACAAGACGCCTATCGCATGATCCAGCGACGGGCTGAATTGGTCGGCATCAAAACGAAAATAGGAAATCACACGTTTCGCGCCACCGGTATCACGGCGTACCTGAAGAACGGCGGAACGTTGGAAACCGCGCAGCACATCGCCGACCACGAATCCCCCCGCACGACGAAGCTCTACGACCGGCGCCAGGACGAGATTTCTCTCGATGCGGTCGAGAGGATTGCGATTTGAGCCGGTTCTCGTCTCACTAGGTCGATCATCTTTTGCGAGGCTTCGCCGTTCCCGTTCCCCAATACGACCGCCCATGTGCAATTCCTGAACTTCCGATCAGTGGGAAGTCTTTGCGTAAATCGGTGATAACATCTTGTTCAGTGACCCGCTCGCCGTTTGCCCACAACCACGAGCATACAAATTGCGGCCAGCTTCCGTGCTCCTTTCGACCATTCCACGCGGCTACTGAGCGTTCGTAATGCGCATCAATGACGTTCAGAAGCGCAGCGCGACGTTCGCGTAGAGATTTGGTGGTGTCCGCCAAGATGCGCCACCCTTCCTGTTTCTTGGTCTCATTGTCGTAAAACACAGTGTCGCTCATGGTGATATTGTCACCCTCGTGTCAAGAGAAGACTGGGCATCCGTTGGAAAGACTTGGTCGGAGGAATGGAGGATGTGTGTAAATTTAACCGTTTCACGGGTCGAATGCATAGGTTTTTATTAAAGCGTCGGCCAAATTCTTTGTCGAATTCCCGATAGACACCCGGAACTGACATCCAACTTTCGGCTGGGTTCGCTCCGGCTCGACCAAGAGCGAGATACGGGCTCGCCTATCGGGATTTAAGGTATACGGTTTAAAACCGCATTAGACGCTCACAGGAGAGTGGTTTTGTTTTGGGGCTCCTTCCCCTGCTCCGATCTGCTTTCGCTTGCGTGGGCCGACTTCCGGCCTTCTGTAGCCAGTTTCTTTGCTCGATGCCGCACCGGCGGCTTTCGAGGCTGCCTGCCGTCAGCCGCGGCTTTGCCCCAGACTACCGGTTGTACCCGGCCTAATCCGAGAGCGTAGATTGCTGCGCCTACCAGCAGGAATGCCGAAGCGGCGATGAAGGCCAGAAAGAAAGAGCTTGTTGCTTTGAGGATGTATCCGGTGGCGATCGGCGCTACCACGCCACCCATGTTTCCGATCGCGTTCTGCAGGCCGGTCCAAGTACCCGCGGCCTCCGGACCGGCGAGGCGTTGGGTAATTGCCCACACATAGCAGGTGAACACTCCGATGGCCGCGAATGCGATTACGAGCATGCTCATGGCAACCAGATGATTCGCGATGGTGGAGACGGGTAGCGCGATACCACAGACCAGAAGACCTACCGCCGCGCCGTTGCGGCGTACGATTCCGGGATCGGCGCCCCGCCGCACAAGAAGATCGGAGAACCATCCGGCCGCGAGCGAGGCCACCGCGGTGGCACAGAATGGCATCGCGCCATAGAGAGCCATATCGGCCAATGAGAAGCGGCGCTCGTTAACGAGGTAAGAAGGTAGCCAGCTCAGCAGAAAATAGAAGGCGTAGTTGAAGCAGAAGAGGCCGCAGAACGTCACCCAGGCCGCCCTCTCGGTTAGGATCGCCTTGAAACCTGGCCCTGGTGAAGCGGATATCGTTCGTTTCGACCAGTGAAAGGTTCGCGGCGCGACCAGTAACCAGGGCACCAACCAAGCCAGGCTGACCACGCCCATTCCAATGAACATTGCGCGCCAGCCGTAGTGAGCCATTATGCGCGCGCCGGCGAACGTTCCGAGCGCCGGGCCGGCTTTGGTTCCTACGTCGACGAGCGCATTCGCTAATCCGCGCTTATGCTCGGGATAATAGCGTGCGAGGATGCGGGCATAGCATGGATAGGCTACCGATTCGCTCATTCCCAGCATCATTCGTAAGGCCAGCAATCCGGAAAGGCTGCTGGTGAATCCGGTGAGCAGAGTCGCCGCCGACCAGAGTAAAAAACCCGTCGCGTAAACCCGGTTCACATCGTAGCGGTCGGCCACCCAACCGGATGCGACCTGAAACAGGGCGTACGTCCAAAAGAAGGCGGAGAAGAGCACTCCCATTTGGGCGGGTCCGAGGCCGAGAGCGGGTGCGAGTACCGGGGCCGCTACGCCAAGGTTGCCGCGATCGATGTAGTTGATCCAGACCGAAGCGAAGAGAAGCGTGAGCGCTACTTTCCGCATTGTCCGGGATTCGCCGGGTGCGGCAGGCCTTACTGTTTGCAGATGAACTCCAGCCGGCCCTGATCGATGCCTACAGTTCCGGCCGACTGGAGGAGTCCGGAGACCGTCTCGTCATTGAGGGGTATGCCGTCGCGCCTATAAGCGATTTCCGTTTCGGCTTCGAGTCCTCCGGGCGCGTATAGTTTCTGCGTGCCTGGGGCCGGCGGCTGTTTTGAATCTGGCGGATGGCGGCGTCGACGCGCGAGGCGAACCGGATTGGATCCTCGAAGGCCGCGAGATTGATGACGGCAAGAAAATGGCCGTCCTGCCCGGCGGCCGGTCCCGACTCCATGTTTCCCAACTCCGTGCCGTAGCTCGCACCGGAGAGCATCGACGACAGCAGCCCCATCACCACCGCCAGAGCGACTCCTTTGTATTCGCCGATCGGCTGCAGCAGTCCCACCATCGCTTCCGCGGGATCGGTGGTGGGCCGGCCGTGACGATCGAACGCCCACGTTGGCGGGATGGGTTCGTGTTTCTGATGGAAGACCCGAATCTTGCCGTGTGAGGAGTAGCTGAAGGCCGCGTCCAAGACAATGGGATGCTCTTGTCCCGCTGGAATAGCGATGGCTAGAGGATTGATGCCGATGATCTTGTCGAGGCCTCCCCAGGGCGCCATGGTGGGAAGTGCATTGCTTGCGGCGATGCCGATCATGCCCACCTCGACAGCCTTCATTGCGTAGTAGAACAACGCTCCGCAATGGTTGCTGCCTCGCACCGCGGCCACGGCGACATTCAGATCGCGCGCTCGTTCAATGATGCGTTCCATTGCGAAGGTGACGCCGATTTGGCCCATTGAATTGCCGCCGTCCACCACGATGGCCGCGGCGCGTTCGCTGACGACGCGCGGCTGTCCCTTCGGGTCGACGCCGCCTTTTGATAATTTGTGCACGTACTCGGGCACCCGGATCGTGCCGTGCGAATGCACTCCGCGGGCGTCCGCGGCGGCTAGCGTTGCCGCCAGCAGTGACCCGTCTTCAGGGCGCATTCCGCAGTGGGCGAAGATGTCCGCTACGAAGTCCAGTAGTACATCGAACGACACACGTCTGTCCCGTTCGAGTCCTGGGTATGCCGGCATCGGACAAATGGTAAGTCCTGGGGATCGCGGATGTCAATGAACTGCCGTGCCGGCTATTTTTGAACTGGTGCCTCGAGGGCGCGAACGGCTTCGGCGTGCTGCGCGGCGCGGTCCGGGGCTCCATTTTGCTTCCAGGCTCGAATTAGTAAGTAGTGAATTTGCACGTCGGTAATGGTTCCTCCCGAAAGACGCAGCGCGTTCTCGCCCTCTGTGGCTGCCTGGGCGGCGTCGCCTTTCCTCAGCAAGAGGCGGGCGAATTCGAAATGCGTGTCCCGCAGATTCGGAGATAGTTTCAAGGCCTGGCGAATCCAGTGTTCACACTCATCCAGGCGGCCCATCAGCAGGAGCAGCCGTGCACCGGGTAGTAGCGTCTCGGCTTGCAGTTTGCCCGCGGCCTGCTCGAGGCGCACAGCCTCCTGGTAGAGAGACAGCGCCTCGTCCGTTTGTCCGAGACTTTCGGTTGTCAGACCGAGATATAGGGCCGCGTGGGGATCTGAGGGGTTCAGTTGACGCGCCTTCCGGAAACGCAGCAAGGCCTGTTCTGTGTCGTTGGTGAGAAAAGCTTCCATCCCGTATAGAAATTGTGCGTACTCCGCTTTTGGATCGACTGCCAACGCTTGCAACAAACTCTGCCGCGCTACGTCGAACCGATTTACAGCCATAGCCAGTTTTGCTTTCAGCGTGAGTGCGGGCACCAGTTTGGGATCGAGGCGCAGCGCTTCCTCGACCGACGCGAACGACTCATTGAACTTCTGTTCCACGAAGAGTGCATTCGCTTTTTGGTAGGCGGGATAGCCGGGGGAAACGGGCGCGGCGGCCAACAAAATGAGCAGAAGCGGGGTCATGGTTTGACCTCTTCGATTACTTCCATGATGCGGTCTGCCGGCACGTTGGCGAGTTGTTGGACACCGCCGCTGGGCCAATGGATCTCAATTCGTTCAGCCACAAGATTCGAGCCTAATCCGAACCTTACCAAAGCTTCGCTTGAACTGGCATACCCGACCGAGGTGGTGGCTTGATTGTACAAGTCGCGGCCATCCGGCAGGTGCACTCGCACGGTGGCGCCGAGTCCCTGACGATTGCTGCGGCGGCCATGGAGTTTGATTGCCAGCCAGTGGGCTTTGGAGGCAGTGATGTTGTGAAATAACTTCGCGGGGCCGTTGACCACCGAGACAACAGCGTCGATCCGGCCGTCGTTGTCGAAGTCGGCGAAGGCTGCGCCGCGATGCATCCCGGCCTGTTGGAGTTCGGGTCCGGCGCCGGTTGTGACGTCCTCAAACCGCTTGCCTTCTACGTTGCGGAATACGTGATTGGCCAGCGCGGAATCGCGGCCCATGTAGCGGCCCAACTCGACGAGGTGCGAAAGAGCGAAGAAAAGATCTTTCCATCCGTCGTTATCGAAGTCGTACATGCCGAGGCTCCAGCCGGTGAACTGGCGCGTGCCCATCAACAGGCCGGTGCGCTGGGAATAGTCGTCGAACCCGCGGCCGCCGCCGAGGTTGTGAAACAGCAGGAACGAGTCGTTGATCATTCCGGAGACCACCAAGTCCGGCTTTCCGTCGTTATCGAAATCGCGAAAGTCGGCGCCCATTCCGGCGATCGCGTAACCATCCTCTCGAAGAGCCACGCCGGCTTCGAGGCCCGTCTCTTTGAATGTTCCGTCACCCTGATTGCGAAAGAGGAAACTTCGGACCGAATCGTTGGCTACGAAGATGCCGGTGCGGCCGTCGCCATCGATATCCGCGAATGCGACGCCCATGCCTTTTCCGATGTGACGGCCGATTCCGGACGACAGCGAGACATCGGTAAACGTGCCGTCGTGGTTGTTGTGGAAGAGCTGGTCCGGGAGTCCTTGATAAACGTTTGGATGACAATAAAATTGCTGTTCGGGCGTGCCGCAGCGCGGTTCTTTGGCGGCGTCCCAGACCACGTAGTTTGATATGAATAAGTCGAGCCAACCGTCATTATCGTAATCGAGCCAACCTGCCGAGACCGACCACATTTTTCCGAATTTAGGATCGATTCCGTCAACGCCGGCTTTGGCTGTGATGTCGGCGAAGCGTCCGTTTCCCAGGTTGCGGTAGAGGGTGTTGCGTTTCACGCCGGTGAGGAAAATATCCGTGAAGCCGTCGTTATCGAAGTCACCGACGGCGGCGGCCATCGAGTATCCCTCGCCGGCGAGACCAGCATCCTCGGTGACGTCGGTGAACGTCATGTCGCAGTTATTGCGGAAGAGGCGGTTGTGATACTCGGGACCGGTTTTGCGGAGGCTTGGTATGGCCGCGCCGTTGGTGAAGAAGATGTCCGTGCAACCGTCGTTGTTGTAGTCGAGAACCGCAACTCCGCCGCCCGTTAGCTCGATCTGATGGAACTGACCAGACGCGGCATTGCGCAGTTCGAATCGCAATCCGGCCTTTGCGGCGATTTCCTCGAAGCGAATCTGCGGTGGAGGCGCCGTGGGGCCTGCGAGTCCGGCGAAGAGAAACGCAAGAGCACTGAGGCGCGAAAACACGTCCTTAGTTTATGCCCGTATCACGCTTGGCCCGGTTTCGTGCGGCGGCCTAAAAACCAGCCGGCCAGTCCGCCAATTACAATGCCTGCGCCGCCCGCGAACCAGAGTGCTCTGGTGAGTTCCGAGATCAGAGAGTTTGTGAACACGTTCGATGACAAGTGCAAGTTTGCGATCTTCCACTCGCTTCCGGACTTCGCCGCGGTCGCGCTCCACCGCGAGTTCAGCTTGAATGGGCCGCGAATGATGGGAAAGAACTCGTCTTCCATGCTGCCGTCAGCCAGAGCGACATCCTCGCCGGAGCCGACGAAGCGCGCATGAGCGCCGAGCTTCGCCTTGGTCGTGTACTTGCTGATGATCCGCCCTTCGTCCTTCACCATTCTTCGGTAGTAGGCGCGAATGTCGTCATGGCCGCGCGAGATCTCGGCATTCCACCACGTCACGGTACAGTCCGGCCGCATCAGGGCGATGAGGCCCTCGATATCCTGCGCGTTGATGGCGTCTTCTACTTTGCTCAGAATCTTGAGAAGAGCCTGACGGTCTTCCTGGTGCAAATCGTTTTGTGATGTCATTGGCAACGGCCGCAGCAGCGCGGCGAAGACGACAGCGTACCGCAGTCCGGAAGGAATCCGCATAGGCGCCTCCCATGTTAGTACAAACCAAATTCTATCCGGCTGCGGCGACGCCCCTTAGAACTGAAACCGCGCTACAAGCTGGCCGGTACGCGGCGTCGGTAGCGACGAATTCACGCTGTTCGACACAATCCCGGTGTAATTGAGGAAGCCAAATCCACCGGTGAGCAATCCGTTCGACCGCGTCGGAGGCGTGGCCGGACTTGAGGTGCTGGGATTGGCGAGGGACAGATTCTGGTTAAACAGATTGAAGAACTCTGCCCGTATGCTGAACGCCATCCTCTCGCGAATCTTGAACGTTTTCCCCAAGCCACCGGATACGATCGGCCGGCGCTGTGAACGGAAGTCGTTGTAGTACACGATATTGCTGCCGGGGACGCCTGCGGCCTGATCCTGCCATGCGGCCGGATTCAGGATGGTTTCCTGAGTCGGGTCAATGCAGCCGCAGTTCGGGTCTTTGAGATAGAGCGGGACACCGGCAACGCGGACTTGCCTGGTGTAGCCGGTCGCAACATAGCTGCCGATGGAGTTACTGGATGTGGGCGATGCCAGCAAAGCGCCGCTCTGCCAGGTATCGATGGTGCCGAGTCTCCAGTCAGCCAGCAGCGCGCTTGCAAAGCGATTCCGCCGGATGGTGCCGAAGGCCGGCACTGTGTAATCCACGCTGAGGCTGAGGATATTTGGAATGTCGTTCACGGCCAGGCCTTTGAAACTGCTCCGGTCGTAGATGCTACCGGCGTTGGTCGAGCTGTCGAGACTCTTTGAGAACGCGTAGGCCGCGGTCGCGGACAGACCGTGCGAGAACCGTTTCGTCATCTTTATCTGCAAGGCGTCATACCAGGACGAACCGAGGGGCGCCCATAGCTGACCGATGCCGCTGAACTGCGGGTAGGGTCTGAGGCTCTGGAGCACGGTTCCCGAGGTTGGGAAACCAGCGTACGGTAGTTTGAATCCGGCCGCTACGGCAACGGCGGAGGTGATTGTCGAACTAAGTAGCGTTCGGGTGGTTGCGTTGGTCAGATCGCCAAGTCCTCTGCTGGCGAGTACGGCCGGACTGACGGCATCATAATTGATCAGATTGGCGATAGTGGCGTCCGCGAAACTCCCGCCTGCGCCTGTGTTCAACCATACGGAATGGTTGCCGAGGAAAGCCGCTTCGACGACGAGATCTTTGATCACTTCCCGCTGCAGGGAGATGTTCCACTGGTTCACACGCGGAGGCCTTCCGCCATTCCGGTCGACCAGCGAAGGAGCGCCCTGTACCGCGGTGCCAGGGACTACGAAAAGACCAGGATCGTAACTGGCTCCGTAGAGCGCCTTTTGATCGAAGACGAGGGGTTGCGAGAGAACGCCGGCCGCGACGCCATTCCCCGGCCCAGGAACGGTGATGGTATTGAAGCCCATGCCCGAAGTGGCGGGTTGGGAGGCGGTTGGGGCCAGTGAGCCGTAGGTCAAACCCCAACCGGCGCGGATCACAGTCTTCCCGTTGAGCTGATAGGCGGCTCCCAGACGGGGAGCTATGGCGTAAGGATAGGTCGCGACAAACTGGCAATTGCAGCGCCCCGTGCCCGATCCATCATAAATGACGGCGCCGGCAAGGCCATTGGCGTTCGGGTTAGGCGTTGTCGGGCTGAAGCTGGCTTCACGATCGTGGATTTCGTAGAGCGGCTGCTGTAAGTCCCAGCGCAGGCCGTAATCAAGCGTCAGTTTACGGGTGATCTTCCAGGTGTCCTGGGCAAACAACGCCCATGATTTGCGCCGATACTGCGGAGCCACGGCATTGCCCACCGCAACGCTGTCGTATTGACCCAAGAGGAAACTGGCCCATGCGGAGCCGGTGCCGGTTCCACTCGGGAGCGTCTGCCCATATAACGGCTGAGAGGTTTCGCTACCGCTGAACGCGTACAAGGGACTCAGCCCAACGGTGCTTGCGGATGTCTGTGTGTCCATCTTCCAGTCGATGCCGGTCTTGTATGTGTGATTGCCGTGGATCCAACTCAAAGATGCAGTAGCGGTCGGCTTCTGATCGATCGAGAGACTACGATTCCCAGGACCGATGCCTACGGCCAAGCCGCCCAGGACGCTGTCGCCAATGCTGTTGATGCGAGGATACCCGGTACCCGGTGCGCCCGTGATACCGAGGGTGGTGAGATCGTAGCCGAAGCTTGCCACAGGCACCGTGTCCGGATTTACGTGACGTATGAAACCGGCGCCGAAATGGAACAATAACGTCGGCGTGATGGTCTGATCGTAATTAAAGCGTGTGGTTTTGCTGCGAATGTATTGGAGCCTGACACGCGACAAAGCGTCGGGCAACCCGTCGACGCCGTTCGATTTGTTGGTGTCTTCGATCGCGAAATAGCCGGAGATCTTGATCTTGTCGCCAAAGTTTTGGTCGACCTTGATGGAGGGAATGTTCTGCAGCTTAAAGAACGCTCCGGACTGCGAGAAATTATTGACAAACAGGTTGTTGCCAAGGTTGGGCTTCGGCAGCGTTGCCATAATCTTGACGGCGGTGGGATCAAAACGGTTTTGCGGGATGATGTTCCCCGGAAACACGTTGAGTACGCGCCGGCCGCTGGCATCGATGGTCGCGGTGGCGGGATCGTAAATCGCGTTTTGGATGATCGCCCGGCCAGCGAAGTCGGTCCCCAGATTCCGGTTGGCGGTCACCGCAAGATTGTTGCTCAGATCGCCGGCGTCGTACGCGGCGTTGGGAACGGTGGTGGTTCCGGCATAGAGGTTTTCACGGTCGCGATATCTTTCCAGGTTGAAGAAGAAGAAGGTCTTGTTCCGGCCGTTGTAGACTTTCGGGATCCAGACGGGACCACCCACCGAGAAGCCGTAATCGCTGAGGTGCTTCACGACCTTGGTGTGTTGGCCGGTGCCGTCGTTGGTGAACGGGATACCGGCGTTCAGAAACGTATTCTCAAAGTAGTCGTAGACGCTGCCGTGGAACTGATTGGTACCGCTCTTCGATGTGAAGTTGTAAATACCGCCGTTGCCCACGAGCCCGTACTCGGCGGAGAAATTTGATGTCTGGAGTGTAAACTGCTCGATCGCCTCCACTGACGGTTGCTCCTCGTCGGAAACCTGGGTCTGGAAAGCGCTGTCGGCTTCCTGCCCCTCGAACACGATCTTGAAATTGTTTGTGCCTCCGTTGATGGAGATATTGTTCCAGCCGTTGAAGGTCGCACCGGGCGTCATTTGGATGAAGGACAGGGGATTGCGGATGGCGCCCGCGCCGATTCCGAAATTGATCGGCAACTCGGCGATCTCTTTGCCGGTGATCGTCGTCGATTGCTCGGCGCTTTCGGATTTCAGCAGGGTCGACTCGGCGGTGACCCGGACCGATTCGGAGGCTGTGCCCACTTTGAGGATTACGTCAACGCGGGTTGTGACGGCGATCTGCACTTGAATATTGGTTTGTTCGTACTTGCTGAAGCCAGGCTGCTCGACGGTGAGTGCGTAACTCCCGACTGGTAGCGCCAGCAACGTATAGTTTCCGGTTCCCGTGGTCACGGTGTCGGTCTTGGTACCCGTATTCGTGTTTGTCAGCACGATGCGCACGCCGGGCACTAAGGCACCGGTTGCGTCTGAAACTGTTCCTGTGATGGTTCCGCGGTCGTTTTGCGCGAAAACGAGGGCGCACGACAGCAAAAATAAAATATTTCTGACCAATAGCCGCAAGAGGGCCTCCCCAAATGTGAAGCAACAACAGCGGATCTAAACTATCAAAAGATAGTGCCGTACGTCAAATACTGTATTTTTGCCCATGCGTTGGTTTGTCAGTTGTGAAAACCTGATGGCCGAGAAGTTAAACAGATTGTTGCGGGCGCCTGCGGCAGGTCATTGCACCACGACCTGAACGGACGTGGAGGCCGCGGCCTGGAAGTTCGTGTCGCCTACGTATTGGACGGCGATCGAGAATGTACCGGCAGTGGGAAAAGTCTGCCGGATTGTGCCGACCGATGAGCCGGCGTTGGCCACCAGGTTCGCTGCGCTGCCGTTTGTGATTCCGGTCAGGGTTACCTTCCCGCTTACTGGGGGAGCGGAGGCCAAGCCAGACGGTGGACTCGCCCGTACGACGAACACAGCCTCCTGGCCGGCAACGACTGTTGCCGGAGGAATCAAGGTGATCTGCGGAACGGCTTTTGCAATGGTCAGGATCGCGCCTGCACTGGCACTCTGGAAGTTCGCATCTCCACTGTAGGTCATGGTGACGGTGAGATTGCCTGGGGCCGGGAATCCGCTGACAGGCAGGTTCACGTCGATGATGCCTGTGTTCTGTGGGTCGGGTCCAACCGCAGCTCCTTGAAACTGGGCCGGTCCACCGGCGCGCGTAATCTGGCCTGTCGGTGTCGCACCGGGCACCTTGGGGTGCTGAATCCTAGCCGACAACGTGATTTGTTCACCCACCGTGTAGGCCGGTTTTCCTGGAGTCAGCGAAAGAACCACCGAGCCCTTGCCGACGGTTACCGTTCCGGCGTTGAGCACGCTACCGGACAGATAAACGTTGTCTCCATCGTATTGTGCGGAAAAGGATCGTGTGCCGGCGGGCAGGGCGACGGTGAAGAAAGCCCGTGAGGCTACAGCGAAGCTGATGGGGGACACGATGCCATCCAAAACATTTCCAGGGGCGATTGTGAGGTGTACCTTGCCGGTGGGAGAGACATCGGCGAAAGGCTGCTGAGTGGCGGAGAGACTAACGGCGAGAGAAACCGAATCACCCACTTTCAAGGGAGTCGCGGTAAGAGCCGGTGAGATGTTCATGGACACAGTGCGCTTCTGGACGCTAAAAGTCGAATTGGCAGAACTTGGGGCGTAAAGGCTGGTGATCGGTGCGTATGATCCGCTAACCGCTCCGGTCGAACCCGATGAGAGGGTGTTCGTTCCCGCGGGGAGGTCCCGTGTAATGAGTTGGAATGCACCACCTGAATTCACAGAGCGGACGCTCCCATCGGCCGCGACAAATGTGCGGCTGAAGCCGGTGGACTGGGACGAGAGGGTTTCACCAAACTGAATCGTGTTGCTGGTGCCGTCAGTGATCTGGCCGGTGCCGGAGACGGTTGTGAACTGATTATTGCTGGAGACGGAACCTAAGGGACTGGAGCCCAACTGGAAAGCAACCGTTCCATCTAACGGATCGAGCGAAGTTAGCGGTTGCACGATAGCTTGCAGGACCACGGGCTGGCGTGTCAGGGCCGGGAACGGAGAGACATTGAGTGTCATGGTGGTGCGGGAGACCTGACGGGCGGAATTCCCCGCTGTGAGCCCGGAGGTGACTCCGGCGGCGGTAACTCTAAAAGTCGAGCCGGCTCCCTGAGTGGACGCAGTCAATAGAGTTTGCTGAATCCGTCCGAGAGCGGAAGCTACCGGTTGAAAGGTCTGAATCGCGATCTGGCCCAGCGAGCCAGGCGGTGTAAACGACAAAGTAGTCAGTGTGAGCGTCACCTTCTCACCAGCGGTCCAGCCCAGTCCGGTGACGGTTACGGTGTCGCCATCCACGTAGCGGGTCTTGTCGAACACAACACTCGGACTATGCAGAATGCCGCAAGCGGCGAGAGGACCGTCGTCCGTATGGCCTCCGACGGCAAGCACGGAGCCGCTCGTTGGATCCGCTGCGGCGGCGATGCCTAGCCGCGCGCGAGTGAGCGCACCAGCGGGAGCGAATGCATTTGCGACGGGATCGTACAGTTCCGAGGCGGCCGTCGGCTCACCTTGGCTGAAACCGCCGGTGATGAGGACGCTGCCGTTATTCGGCAAAAAAACGGCGAGATGCGTATACCGAGCCACGGCCATGTCGCCGGCTGCTTGGAAGGTGCCGGAATCGGCGCAATAAAGAGAAGCGGATTTCAGGTCGCCATCCACTCCGAGCCCTCCGGCGATTAAGATGCAACCGTTATCGAGCGATGTGGCGGTATGTCCCGCGCGGGCTGCGGGAAGTACCGCCGCGTCTTGCACGCTCCCATCCAGCTCTACCAGTTCCACTGCGTCTAAAAGGTTCTGACCATTCCACCCGCCCACTACCAGGGTGCTGCCATCGGCAAGCAGCGCGGAAGCGTGCAGCGTTCGTGACGCCGATAAGTTACTGTGCAGGGCTCGAATGCGATTGGTTCTGGGGTCGAACCACTCCAGCAGTCCGGTCACGCCGTCGGCGGTCTCGCCTCCGGCCAGCAAGACGCGTCCGTCGGGGAGCAACGTGGCGGTGTGGTTCCAACGCTCGGTCCCATTTTCGGCGGGCGTCCATGTGTTGGTGGCGGCATCGAACGACTCTCCCTGAACAGCAGCGCCGTCTCCCAGCCCGCCCGACACCAATACTCGTCCATCGGAAAGGGTCGTACACGCATGCCCGCTGCGGGCGCGAAGCATGTCCTGTGCCGGCGCGAAAGTTCCATCGGCTTGATAGATTTCCACGCTCCGAAGGGCACCTGCGCTATCTTGTCCTCCGGCGACGAGGATACGCCCGTCCGGCAGCGCCGCGGCACAGGCTCCTGTGCGTGCGAGTTGCAGCGGGCCGGTCGCCGACCACTGGTAGGGGGTGGCGCCGGACGGCTGTCCGAAGAGCGCCGGCATGGATGCGCATGCGATAAGAATCAGGGCCGGGTTCTTAAACATTTGGGCTACTGTATCACGGATTGTACGGTCTGGAAGAGGTTAGGGCGTGTTGTATCACTCCGCTGTCAGCCGGTTTGCGACCGCAGCGTCAAGTGAGCGAAAGGCCGAATCCTTATCACCCAAAGCAAGATAAAGCGCGGCCATCTCATAGGAAGGCTCCGGCTCAGTCCAGCTTGGGCGGCGCAATTCCTCGAGCATCTTTCTTGCCTCTGCAAGCCTTCCGGCTGCCGCGTACGCCTTGGCTAGTTCGGCGAGTCCGATCCGGCGCGATGTCTCGGCGATCGCTTGATCGAACTGAGATTCAAGCAAGTAGCCCTTTGCAAGCTGTCTGTGTCCAGTGAACGACCAGGGATCGAGCTCGATCGCCTCCTCGCTGTCCGATTCCGCTTCCTTGAATTGGTGAGCGAACTGGTGTGTCCAGCCAAGGTCTGAGCGAAGACTCGCAGACGCGGGTTCGAGTTTGCATGCCTGCTCCATCTCAGCATCGCTTCGCGGTGGCGGCCGAGAGCTGTATAAAGAGTTGCCAACGAAGCGTGCGCCGCCAGGCCAGGGTTCGGTCGAATGGAGCGCTGAAACGATCGTTCCGCGCCGCTCCAATCCCAGTCGGACCGCATCGGCACCTGACCCAACGCGAGGTGAGCTTCCGGCAGTTGATTGTCGAGATTCAACGCTTTCAAAGCAGCGGTCTTCGCCTTTTCGTGAAGGCCACCTTCCAGGAGCGATCCTGCCCCGGTACAGACCGCTTTGAGCGCAGAGGTAAAGCGTTTTTTCGATATCGTCGAGGCGTTCTCGCGCGGCGCGGCAGTTATATCAAAGAAGAGCTTGCCGTTCGAGAAGGTGCCGTCGGGATTCGCCTCATTGGCGCCGACGTATCCGCTCGGATGGCAAGTGCAGGGATCATCAGAGCGAGCGTTCTGAATTTCAGGATGTGCATATCGTCTCTCCTTGAGGATGTCTTGTAGACGCTGGTCCGGGTCGAACGTGCACATCTTCAATAGTGGCGCGTAGAATTTCCGCTACACTCCATGCTTGCGCCACGCAGCCGCATGGCTGGTGCGGGGAGTCGGCGCCGGCGATTTCGGAGATCTGTCCGGCGCAGGCTGAACTCAAATGATCCTGCAGCGGTTTTAGCCAGACCATGGCCTGCGCGCGGGCCGCTCCGCTGCGTCCATTCACTTTTAGATATGCGGTGAGGAACGGACCCATCAGCCATGGCCAAACCGTCCCCTGATGGTAGGCGGAGTCGCGGTCGTACACCCCGCCTTCGTAATGCGGATGGTAGGCATTGGCGCCGGGAGCGAGGCTGCGTAGTCCAAGCGGCGTAAGCAAATCGCGCTGCACAACGTCGACCACCTGCTTTGCGCGCGCCGGTGGAAGCATCGTGTGGTGCAGGCTGACGGCGAATATCTGATTGGGCCGGATCGCGCTGTCGCGCTGGTCGCCGTTGACTACGTCGTACAGGCAGCCTGCCTTGTCGTTCCAGAAAAGACGATTGAAGCTGCGGCGGCGAGGCTTGCCAATTCGCCGAGAAATAATCCGGGAGCCTCGTCGTGGAATTCGCTGGCCAGGTGTTCCATGATCCGGATCGCGTTGTACCAGAGCGCCTGGCTCTCTATGGGTTTGCCTGTTCGCGGCGTGACCACCCAGTCGCCGACCTTCGCATCCATCCAGGTGAGTTGGACGCCCGGTTCGCCGCATGCGAGCAGTCCGTCGCCATCCACTCGGATTCCGTAGCGCGTCCCTCGTATGTGCCAGTTGATGATGTCCTTCAGTTTCGCGTACAGGTGTTCGCGAACGAAGTCGTAATCGTTGGTGTAGTGAAGAAAGGAACGGATCGCTTCGAAGAACCACAGCGTCGCATCGACCGTGTTGTATTCTGGCGTTTCGCCGGCGTCTGGAAAACGATTCGGAAGCATTCCCTGATCGACCGATTCCGCAAATGCCAGCAGGATGCTTTTGGCGATTTCCGGCCTGCCGGTGACGAGCGTCAGACCCGGCAGGGCGATCATGGTGTCGCGTCCCCAATCGCTGAACCAGTGGTAACCGGCGATGATGCTTTTCAGATCGCCGCGATCCACGATGAACTGGTCGGCGGCGGCTGTGAGAGCTTGGACGAAGGGATCCTTCGAGGGTGCCGCGGCTACGATTGCCGCCCGGCGTTCGACCTCCCTTTCCCGAAGCTCCGCTGCTTTCGAAGCGTCCTGTGGCGATAGAGATGCGATTAGCGCGGCGCTGCCGGAAGCATTGAAATGGAAGTGTGCGGCGAATGGATTGAACAGATCTTCGTTGTCGTCCAGACCTCTTTCCCGTTCGCGGTCGAACTGGAAATTCATATACCAGTCACCGGTCGAGTCGATAGCCGCGCCGGTGTGTGCGAACCAGAGGGCCGGCAATCCCGCATAGGGGATTACCGTTACCTTGCCCTCTGCGATGCCCACCGCGGGATTAAGCGCGCCGTTGCGATGTGTGGTCCCGTGATAGTCGCGAAAGGCGATTAGCGGGCGAATCTCAAGGTCGCACGGCCTGTCGGAAGTTACCTGGTATTCGACCACGACGGTGTTCTGGCCATGGACGAGGAAGACGCGTTTTTCAATTTCAATGCCCTCCACTTGGTACGTGAAGATCGGAAATGGATCCAGCCGGAATCCCTTCAAGTATTGATAACCCGACGGATGAACCACACCCGGATATCGATTCGCCGAGAGTTCGAAGCGCCGGCCATCGATGGTCAGCACTTCTTCCAATTTGGAGAGGAGCAACAGGCGGCCCACCGGCGGCTTCGTCGCGGCGGTGAGCAATCCGTGGTAGCGCCGTGTATTTACTCCCGCAATGGTAGCCGAGGCGAAACCGCCCAGACCGTTCGTCTCGAGCCATTCCAGTTTCAGGGCGCGTTCCAGGTCGCCGCAAACATTTTCATCGAATCGTGTCATAGATCACTCCCCGCTCTGTTGTAGAAGTTTCGCTACCAGTCCAGTCCAGCCCGTCTGATGACTCGCGCCGACGCCCGAACCGTCGTCCCCATGGAAGTATTCGTAGAAGAGCGACAGGTCGCGCCAATGCGGATCGGTTTGATATAGGCCATTCGGACCGTGCACCGGCCGCGCGCCGTTTTCATTGCGCAGGAAAATACGGGTGAGACGGCGTGAAATCTCTGACGCGACTTCCCATAGCGTCATGAACTGCCCCGATCCGGTGGGACATTCCACTTTGTAGTCCTCGCCCAGGTAGTGGTGGAACTTCTGCAGCGACTCGATGATCAGGTAGTTGATCGGAAACCAGATTGGTCCGCGCCAGTTGGAGTTGCCGCCGAATAGGCCGGTGCTCGATTCCGCCGGTTCGTAATCCACCCGGTATTCCATGCCGTTGACGGGCAGTACATATGGCTGATCTTTGTGAACGCGTGACAGTGCGCGAATGCCGTAAGGCGACAGAAACTCGTTTTCGTCCAGCATGAATTTGAGCACGCGCCGGAGCTGATCGCCATCGACGATCGACAGTAAGCGGCGTTCACCCGCTCCCTCGGAATTCATGCACGCGACGTTGGCGGTGAGATCCTTCCGGTTCTCGATGAACCACTCCAGGCGGCGCTTGAAGCCTGGCAGCTGATCGACGACTTCCGGGTCCAGCGTTTCGACCGCGAACAGCGGGATCAGGCCGACCATCGAACGGATCTTCAGCGGCATGTGGGCCCGTCCGGACGTGCAGTACGTCGTAGAAGAAGCCGTCCTTTTCGTCCCACATTCCAACGCCGCCGCTTCCGAGGTGGTTGATCGCTTTTGCGATGTAGAGGAAGTGTTCCCAGAATTTGCTGGCGACGTCTTCATACGACGGATCTTCTTTCGCGAGCTCGAGAGCGATGGCCAACAGATTGAGACTGTACATTGCCATCCACCCGGTGCCGTCGGCCTGCTCGATGAATCCGCCGGTCGGTAGGGGCGCGCTGCGATCGAAGACGCCGATGTTGTCGAGTCCTAGAAAGCCGCCCTGAAACACGTTGCGTCCTTCGGCGTCCTTCCGGTTCACCCACCAGGTGAAGTTCAACAGCAGCTTGTGAAAGATGCGCTGCAGAAATACCCGATCGCCCACGCCGCGGCGTTTTTTCTCGATCTTGTACACGCGCCATGCCGCCCAGGCATGGACTGGCGGATTGACGTCGCCGAACGCCCACTCATAGGCGGGGAGCTGCCCGTTCGGGTGCATGTACCACTCACGGACCATCAACATCAATTGCTCTTTGGCGAATTCAGAATCGACCAAGGCGAGCGGGACGCAATGAAATGCCAGGTCCCAGGCGGCGTACCAGGGATACTCCCACTTATCCGGCATCGAGATTACGTCGGCGTTGTACAGGTGGTTCCACTCGTGGTTTCGTCCGCGCTTGCGATCCTTCGGCGGGGCGGGATTGCCGGGATCACCCTCCAGCCAATCTTTGATCACGTAGTGATAAAACTGCTTCGACCACAGGAGACCGCCGAACGCCTGGCGCATCACGTTTCGTGTGTCCTCGGAGAGATCGGGGGGGGATTACGGTATCGTAAAATTCACGGGCTTCCGTCTAGCGTTCTGCGAACACCTGATCGAAGTCAATTGAACCCGCTGTCCGGGATAAACGAAGCCGTATCGTCGCACTCTCGTCCGCACCGATGGTGAGCTTGTAATGTCCGGCGGCCTTTGTGCCAGTGTGATCGGGATTCACTGCGCCGGCATCGCCGTGTACGACGTAATTGTTGATACCGTCTTTGGCATACTTCGTTCCATTCACGTATTGAAAAAGACGCTTCGTATTCGTCTCATTTTCCGTAAAGAGAAGCTCGGGAGATCCTTCGAAGACCAGCGAACGCTTGCCGTATTGCGGCTCGTCCAATTCAATCGAGTTCGGTGACGCGGCCCGAAGAACCGGGTGCTGCACGCCATTTCCCCACGACCAGGTATTGCGGAACCAGATTGTCGGCAGAACGTGGAGTTCCTTCGCTACCGGACCGCGATTGGCCGCGGTGATCTTGATCAGCAGGTCGTCGGGCGAAGCTTTCGCATATTCGACGAAGACATCAAAGTAACGGCTCTCATGGAAGAGTCCTGTGTCGAGCAGTTCGAACTCCTTGACGTCTTTACCGCGATTCCGATTTTCGTTCACCAGCCGTTCGTAGGGAAACGCGGCCTGCGGATACTTGTACAGGTACTTCATGTAGGAGTGCGTCGGAGTGCTGTCGAGGTAGTAGTAGCACTCCTTCACATCTTCCCCGTGATTGCCCTCGTTGCCGGTTAGGCCGAATGGTCTCTCTTTGAGAATGGGATCCTGGCCGTTCCAGAGCGCAATCGCGAAACAAATTTTCTGATGGCGGTCGGAAATGCCGGCCATCCCGTCTTCGTTCCACCGGTAGGCCCTCGATCGTGCGTGGTCGTGAGGCAGATATTCCCAGGCTGTTCCGCCGGCGCTATAGTCCTCTCGGACGGTTCCCCAGGCGCGCTCGCTCAGGTAAGGCCCCCAGCGTTTCCAGTGCGCCTTCTTTTCACGAGTTTCTTCGAGCCGCTTCTCTTCTGCAGTCACGATCCCACTCCTTTCAATACTTATCGGTTGCGAAAATATAAGACCGAAACGGCGTTCGGGTATTCCGCAAAACGCGAGAATTTGTGGGCGCCAAATGAGGAGGAGCGCATCCGAACCCGGAACTACATGGGCTCGAATGCGCTCCCGTTCGGAGGGCAGAATGGTGGGGCGGCCGGAGGTACTAACTCTTGGGACGCTCGAGGAAGGCTTTGATTTGGGGGGCCATTGCAAGCATCATCTGCATGTTCTGTTGCTGCGGCATGTCGGACACGAAGTACACCAGGTTGCCGCTTGTCTCGAAGGCGGCGATCTGGAAGCGTTGAACTCCCGAGCGGTACATCGAGATGCCGGATTGCGACAGCGCCGGCAGCATTTCTTCAGTTGCGAATGACTCGCCATCGCCTTTACGGGCGATCACCAGCGAGAGCAGTTGCGAATCGTTCTTCAGCGACAGGTGTACGAATCTTCGTCCGTGATACCGGCATTGATGCGCCATCACGAGTTGGTAATTCGCCGGCACGTTGCTTCGCACGATAGGAATCAGTCCGCTATACTCTGGCCCCATCTTCTCTACGAGTTGCTCCACGGCGGCGCGTTCCTGGGGAACTTACGGAACACGGAGCAGTGGATGTGATCGCCCAGCCCAACGCGCATGATGGTGGCCACGCGATTTGACACCGAGCCGATATAGGACTCCTGCGAATTTGTAGTGAGCCGGAGATGACCGAGTTGATAGGCGACGCTCAATCCCAGGAATGCAACCACCGCTCCGGCTGCAATGGCCCACGGTTGTGCCCAGGCTAGCGCCCAGGATGGCGTCCGCCTAGTGGACTGGATGCGGCTCCAGATCTGATCCTCCAGGTTCGCGGGAACGACCTGTGTTTCTATTGCCTGCTTCAGTCGCTCTCTCAAGCGCGTTACCTCCCGATCTTCGTTCTCAACGTTGTTCATGCGCTTTGCCCCTCCGCGGCCATCGGTCCAATTCCATAGCTTCGTGCTACATCCACCAACTGCTCTCGAAGCAGCTTTCTGCCCCGGCTCAAACGCGACATCACCGTGCCGATCGGAACCGACAGGATATCCGCTGCTTCTTTGTACGCGAATTCCTCGACGTCGACCAACAAAACAACGGAGCGGAAATCCGATGGAATGCGATCAAGAGCGGCCAGAACTTCCTCATCGGTGAGATGCTCAGCGATGGGCGGCACATAAGTCAGATTGGTTTCGATAAACTCTTCGGTTGTTTTCAGCAGCGGGAATCGAAACCACTTCCGCCGGTGATGGTTGACACAGTGAAACAGAATCTTGAATAGCCACGCACGGCAGTTCGTTCCCGTTTCGAACCGGTCGAACGATTTCCAAGCTTGCAGGTACACTTCCTGGGCGACATCTTCGGCTCTGCCATGCTCACCGACTAGCCGCGACGCCGTTCGGAAAATATCCTTCAGGTGAGGCATCGCCTCGGATTCGAATCGTTCGGCCGCCGAAAGCTGATCTTCCATTGGACCCTCCAGAGAGTGTAAAGCTGCCGTACGTTCATGATATGCGGGGGGTGTTTGGTTTTATTCCGCGCCTCACAAAAAAAGACAGGGCCGACTGCCCGGCCCCGTCCAACTAGAGGGAAGAAACAGCGAAAGTTACGGGCGGCGTTACTTCTGGGCAA
This sequence comes from Bryobacteraceae bacterium, assembly GCA_963770345.1. Lineage (GTDB taxonomy): Bacteria > Acidobacteriota > Terriglobia > Bryobacterales > Bryobacteraceae > CAVYPH01. The sequence goes on from CAVYPH010000007.1 coordinate 1,252,749, forward strand.
ACGCACAGTAAACCTGAACTTTGGCGATGTTCGGCACGTAGGAGGGCACTACCACTTCGCGCTTCTCGCCCTGTTTCGTTTTGAAGGCGTCGAGCGTGTAGACACTGCCGTTGGAATCGACTACGCGCCAGGTGGGAGCCGGGGTATCCCGTTCCAATCGGGAAGCCGCTGTGGACCGGAGGATGCGTGTTGTATGTGGTGTTTTCGAAGAATGCCGTACGCCCAGTCCATATCGCTGACGATGATCGCAATATGCTGGAACGATCTATCGTTGCTGTGGACGTCGATTGGCGCTGGACGGCCCTTGGGCGCCAGGTACTCCGTCAATTCAATGAATTCGTCCCAAAGCCGCATCCTCGCTGTTTTCGAGCGCAGCCCGAAGACGCCTTCCAGATGTTCGTACTCGGGGCCGTCGACTTCGAATTCCGACACCTTTTCGAATGAAAGAACTTTCGAATAGAACTCGACGGATCGATCCAGATCTGAGACCGTCATTCCGATGGAATCGATTCCTGTCACCAGAGGCGTGGGATCCGACGCCGCAAGAGTTGCCGCGGACAAAAGCGTGAATAGGAATGTTCGGCGTAGCATAGCTATTGCAACCTCTCCACCAGATGGTCGCCCACTCTTAGCGCGTTGGCGATGATGGTGAGCGCGGGATTCACTGCGCCACTCGACGGAAAGAAGCTGGCATCCACAACGTAGAGGTTGTCCACTTCGTGCGCCTTGCAGTTTGTGTCCAACGCGGACGATCTGGGGTCGTGACCGAAGCGAATGGCTCCGTTCTGATGCGCTACTCCTGCGAGAGGAATCTTCTGGCCGACAAACAGATTTCGTGCGAACAGGCCCTGGTGGCATTCGTGGCCATGGACTGCACATTCGGTTTGGTGCTGCATCAGATACTTCAGCTTCGCGATAAGCCGGTAGTGACCGTCCTGATTGTTCGGTGTGTAAGAGAGAACAATATTGCCATCGCGGTCGAGCGTGACCCGGTTGTCCTCATCCGGCAGATCTTCTGATGTCAGCCAGAAATCCAGTGAGTGATTCGCCATCAGGTCGAGCGTGAAACCGGGAGCGATCGCGGGCGCCAGCCTTTAGCGTTTCGCCGTCGAACTTGCCGACGAACGAGATATGCCCCATGGGAAATTCCCAGTCGTCAGATCCGAGATAGAAATCGTTCACCGAAAGCGTCTTCTGGAACGTAGTCGGATTTGGGCATTTCGAGATCGCCATCAGGACAGAGTTGATGTGTCCCATGTAGTGCCGGCCGACGCCGCCGCAGCCGTTGGCCAGGCCATTTGGGTGCTTCTCGTTCGCCGATCGAAGCAAAAGAGCGGCCGAGTTGATAGCGCCGCACGAAGTGACGACGACATCCGCCGAATACTCTTCCCGCACGCCATTCCTCCGCACGATTACTTTGCTTACTTCACGGCCCGATGCGGTGGTTTCGAGGCGCTCGACGAACCGGTCAATAACGTCACATTCGGATACGCTAGCGCCGGGTCCACTGCGACCACCTGCGCATCGGCTTTCGCGTACATCAGGTACGGATATCCATCGCATGTGCTGCATCGAACGCATTTGCTTTTCCGAGCGTCCTGCTCGTTCAACATCACACCCAGCGGCGTGTGAAACGGACGAAGCCCATGACGCCCAAAATCGTGTCTTAGCGCCTGGATGCGCGGTTCATGGCTGACTGCGGGATACGGAAATGGCTGCGCCGAGGACGGCTCAGTCGGATCTTCGCCTCGTTCGCCGTGGACATGGTAAAGCTCCTCGGCCTTCGTATAGTAGAGTTCCATCTCGTCGTAAGTGATGGGCCACGCGGGCGAGCGTCCGCCGTGATGCCGGATCGCACCGAAGTCTTCTTTGCGAAGCCGGAAGAGAGCAGCGCCGTAGAACTTGGTATTGCCGCCGACGTAGTAGTTCGTATGCGGATGAAGTTCTTTGCCGTCGCGGTCCCGCCAAGTCTCTTTCGTCTGATACTTGCCCTGCAGGTTGACAGCCTTGCTGCTCCAGTTGTCTTTCTCGCGTGGAATATAGCCGCCGCGCTCCAGAATTAGAATCTTCTGTACTGGTTCTCACTTCTCATTCAGTTCTCCGAAGTTGCATCGAAAGATGCAGGGTTTGTGGTTGTTGTGGTGCAGTTTGGCGCAGAAGACCCGATGCTTGCCGCGCATGGATCGATAAGTCGCGCCCGCGAAAAACATCCCGAGGAGGGGAGCGGTGAAGTAGATCCAGAGAGCCGTCCACTCCTGAGCGGCAAACGCGGAGCCGAGGGTTCGCGCAGGATTCATGCTCATTCCCGAAACAGGCGCCTCGATCGCGATGTAAAGCGCGACAAGGGTCCCGGCGAACAGGGGAGTAAAGGGAGAAAGCCGCTTCGAGTTGGAGACGAGCAGGACGGTCATCATCAACAGAAACGAGATCAACGTCTCGGCGTAGAAAGCGAGTTCAATCCCGCCTTCGCCAGGAACCGTCACGACATAATTTACTGCCGAGTGCCGCAGCGGAAGTCCGATAAGGGCGTCCGCGATCAAAACTCCCGCGATACCGCCGAGGAACTGAAACAGAATATAAAAGACCGCGTCCCGGGGCTTGATCTTCCCTAACGATAGGAAGGTAAGAGTGACGGCCGGGTTCATGTGCGCTCCCGAACGCTGGCCCCAAGGCGAATAGATGATGGCAATCGCAGTTGAACCCATGGCCAGGCCCATTAGGATGCGGCGCACTGTCGAATTCTCGATTGCCTGATGGAGCGGTGACGCGGGATGCTCCAGCAACACGCCGAAGACGCACGCCGAAATCATGAACAGACCCAGTGCCGCCGCCTCCATCCAATATTCCGGCCAATTCGATTGCCGTGTTTCGTTCAGCTTTGCGCGAGGAATTGTTCGTGTAGCGATCATGTGTACCCGGCAAAGTTATCCGGTCCGAATGCCGGTTATTCCCGACGTTTTCATTTCTCTTTGGCGGAATAAAGAGCCCAGTATTCGGATATTTAGGTCGAAGGACAATGACCAACCTGCTCATCGAGACAAATCAAACGTGGCTGCGCCAGGTGCTGACGCTGTTGCATGACATCGACGACCGCACGTATACGGCTACGCCGGAAGGCCTCGCTGTCGCTCGCCTGGATTGATCGGGAGACGCCGGCCACCTGCGCTCCGGCGTCCAGGAACGCGTTGGTGACGTAAGTGCCTAGTCCACCCTTGGCGCCTGTGATGACGAACACTTTGTCTTGTAGCGTCAGGTTACTCACCAGAGGACCACGCTACTCGGAATTCCGGATATAAGGTCAAACCACCGCACGCGAACAGCGTCTGACCGGTCACGTACGAAGCTTCGTCCGACGCTAGAAATGCAAATACCGCAGCGATCTCGTCGGCAGTCGCGGCGCGCGCCATTGGGATATGGCTCTCGACCTCGCTGCGCGCTTTCGGGTTATCGATCCAGGCCTTGTTAATCGGAGTCACCACGGCGCCAGGCCCAACGGCATTGACTCGAATTCCTTGCCCTGCATATTCCAGCGCCAGCGACTTTGTCAGGTTCTCCATTCCGCCCTTGCTGATGGAGTAGCTCAGATATTTCGGTTTCGGGATGATCTCGTGAACGCTGGAGTTATTCAGAATTACTCCCCGGCCTCGTGTCAGAAAGTGACGGATTGCTTCGCGCGCGCAGAGAAACGGCCCGCGGAGATTGACGGCCAGAATCCGGTCGAAATCGCTCGTCTCAATCTCGTGACTCGGACACGGCTTTTGGATGCCCGCATTGTTGACCAGGACGTCGAGCGAGCCAAGCGTATCCAAGACTTTCGCGAACATGTTTTTGACCTGGTCTTCGTTGGAAACGTCGGCTTGAACGGCAAACTCACGCCCGCCGCCGTTCGTACGGGCCTGCCGTGCGAGTTCTTTCGTTGCTTCAGCTTGCTCCGCGCTGCTGCGGTAGTTGATGGCGACATTGGCGCCTTCCCTGGCAAATCGAATTGCGATTGCCTGACCGATACCAGACGACGCGCCGGTGATTAAGACGTTCTTTCCTTCTAATCTCAACATTCTGGCTTCTGTGAAAACTTTCACGATGAAGATCCGTACCGGTGGGTAGATTATTCCCGACGGTCCTTCGCTCTGTTTGTTCTGTCCAGCTTGACACCGTCAGAAACTGATAGATTACTGGCGGAAGCGGTGCAGTTCCGATGGAGATGCTGCTATGGATGTGGCCTGTATTGGAATCTTGGTCGCGGATATATTCGCCAGTCCGATTGATTCCCTTCCTGAAGAGGGAGAACTGAAGCCGATAGACCGGTTTCGGCTAAGTGTGGGAGGCTGTGCCGCGAACACTGCTGTAGACCTGCGCCGCCTGGACCGCAGCGTGGCCGTAATGGGCAAGGTCGGCGCCGATATGTTTGGCGATTTTGTAATCGGTGAGTTGGGACGCAATAGCGTTGAAACGTCGCAAGTCAAGCGAAGCCAGAACCTGCCCACATCGAGCACGGTAATTGTGAATGTTCTAGGTCAGGACCGCCGATACATCCACTGCATTGGAGCAAATGCCGAGTTCGGATTGGCCGACGTGGATCTGTCGTGTGTGGAAAAGTGCCGGGTTCTCTATGTTGGCGGCTACCTGGCTACGCCGGGAATACCGGCAAGCGACCTGGCCAAGCTGTTTAAAGCCGCAAAGGAAATGTCCGTCACGACCGTCATGGACGTGGTGATACCTGTGGGAGTTTCGGTTTCTTTAGCGCACGTTGCGCCGGTGCTTGCTTATACCGATTACTTTCTGCCGAATGACGACGAGGGACGATTGCTGACCGGCGAAAGGGACGTGGCCGAGCAGGCGAAATGCCTGGCGCGCATTAATCCCGGATGCACCGTTGTAATCACGCGTGGAAAACACGGCTCGCTGGCGAAGCGCGGCGCCGTGCTCATTGATACGGCCCCATTCCAGGTGGAAGCGATGGATGAGTCGGGAGCAGGGGATGCCTTCGCGGCGGGTTTCATCACAGGAATATTGGAGGACTGGCCTCTGGACTACACCCTATGTTTCGCGAGCGCGGTGGGCGCATCCTGCACTCGAGCCTTGGGCTGCCATGATGGCGTGCCGTGCTTCGATGAGGCGCAACAAATGATCTCGCAGCTCACGCGCTATGCGCGGAAAACCGGTTGACAAGCGCCAGCGTGTACGATAGTCTGAATTTTTTTCAATCTCTGTGTTAGATAGTGAGCTACATTCAGTTGGCTGAATTCAGACGGGTCTTATGCCGATAGTGCCACTCGCCCAGATGCTGGCCGACGCCAGGACCGGCGGCTATGCTGTCTGTTATTGCGAGTCGTGGAATCTCAAGTCGCTGCAGGGGGTGGTTGAAGCTGCTGAAGAAAGCAGGTCTCCTATCGTGGCGGGCTTTAACGGCGGTTTTCTCAGGCATCACTCCCGTTCGAAACCAGAAAACCTTTCCTACTATGCCGGCCTACGTCTGGCTCTGGAAGGATCGCCGGTTCCGATCGCTTTCCTGTTAAACGAGTCGGACAGCCTAAACCAGATTGAGCAGGGCATCGAGTTGGGATTCAATGCAGTCATGCCCGACAACGAGGGGTTGCGTGCGGATGAGTATCTCGAACTGGTGAACGCTGTGGTGGCGGTAGCGCGAAAACACAATGTCTGGGTGGAGGCACAAGCCGGCGCGCTTCCGCACGGCGGCGGCGCCAACAATGGCCACTGTGAGATAACCGACCCGGACCGGGCGAGGGAGTTCGTGGAGAACACGAAGATCGACGCGCTAGCCGTGTCCATCGGTAATGTTCATGTGCTGACGGCCGGCAGAGCTTCCATCGACCTGGATGTCTTTCGCCGGATTCGGGATAGGGTGACCGTGCCCTTGGCCGTCCACGGAGGCACGGGTATCGCCCATGAGAGCCTTGGAGCCCTCGTTCGCATGGGCGCGGCCAAATTCAATTTCGGAACTGTTCTGAAACAGGCTTATCTGGACGCGGTTAGAGACCAACTCTCGCAATATGAACGGCCGATGAATCCACACGCATTTCTCGGAATTGGAGGAGATCGGGACATTATGGCGGCCGGACGCGATGCGGTGAAATGCAAGGTGAAGGAGCTTCTGCAGGTTTGCGGATCCACTGGACGGGTGCCGTGACGCCGCGAGCGCCTTTGAGTTCGCGGCAGAATGAACGCGTAAGACTGAACTCCTACCTGATAAAGAGCACGATTGTCGCAGCAATTGGCGGTCTCTTGCCAGGCTTCGACACAGCCGTGATTGCAGGTACTACGCGAGACCTCACCCGCATTTACGGATTGTCTCCGGCGTCGCTTGGCTTGACGGTTTCGAGCGCACTTTGGGGCACATCCTGGGTGCAATGTTCGCGGGGATGCCAGGCGACCGGTACGGCCGGCGTGACAATCTGCGGGGCATGCGAGCATCTTCGTTACGATGAGCTTCTGAAAAACAAATCGGCCTCTGGTGGACGGCCTCAGATGCGGTTCGCGGGTGGTTCGGGGACCGCGTCAAAGAAATGTCTTTGATCACTGCTCAAGTCCGTTAGGATTGTGTAGGGGGATGCGTGAGAGCCAAACAGGCGGCGGGGGTGCGTGTGGGAAAGAATGTGGTGCCGGACAGGCCGAAGCGGCCCGTATTGGTTTACATGAAGGGAATTCTGCCGACGCTCAATCCGACGGAACGTCTGATCGCTGGCTACATTCTGGCTGATCCGGAGCGAATGCTCTCGTCCCCAATCGCGGACATCCGAAGCGGGTCGGGCGCAAGCGTAGGGTCCATCGTGGGTTTTTGCCGCAAGCTTGGCCTAAAGGGATTCGCGGACTTCAAGATTTGCCTCGCCCGGGAACTTGCGCAGAGTGGCTTTCCGGCGGCCGGATCGTCCAACCGTCCGGGTAGATCTCTGTTCGAGAACGTGTTCCATTTCCACGCGCAGAGTTTGATGGAGACCTTGCAGATCAACGGCGAGGAGACTCTGCGGGAGGCGGCAAAGCTACTGGAAAGAGCCAGGCGGATTGAGTTTTTTGCAATCGGCATTTCATACCCTGTAGCGTATACGGCCCGTTGCAAGTTTCGCTTGATCGGTCTTCCGGCATCCACGGAATTTGATTCTCATCTTCAGGTGATCGCGGCAACGCAACTTCGGCGGGGCGATGTGGCGTTTGCGATTTCGTGCTCGGGTAGCACGCGTGAGACGGTTCAGTGTCTGGAGATCGCGAAGGCAAAGGGCGCGACCACCATCTGCCTGACCAACTCGATGAAATCGGAAATTACGCGCCACGCAGATCTGGCGCTGTTTGCGACACCGAGCGAGATCAAATACTTTCAGGCTCCGATGGCGTCACGTATCACGCAATTGGCCGTGGTCGACGCGTTGTTTGTCGCTGTGGCGCTGGGGCACAAAAACCGGACTTTGGAACAATTGCAGAATGCCGGCGAAGAACTGCTGAAGCGCCGGTTGACCTGAACGCTCGTCCGTATCAATCCGCCGCTCAGAGTGGATCAGAAACCAGAGCAGGACGATGCACAGCATAAAGCCTGCCCGCCAGCGCACCGCTGCCGGCCGGGTTTCTTGACTTTTCAGGGGCGCATGTTGTACGTTTCTGGTGGATTGAGTTCACATCTTAGGATCCTTCATTGAAATCGGTTCAGTTTCATTCCGCTGCATCTTGTGTCAATCGCCGCGATGGCGGGCATGACATTTGGTCAGACCTCTCACGAGCCTGTGGACACGGCTCTCGTGGTTCCTCACACGCATTGGGAAGGCGCTGTATTTAAGACTCGCGAAGAGTACCTGGAAATCGGGCTCCCCCACATCCTGAAGGCTCTGACAATGCTCAAAACCTATCCGGATTACCGGTTTGTTTTGGATCAAATGTGCTACATTCTCCCGTTCCTCGAACGATACCCGGCTGAAGTGCCTGCCTTCCGTAAATTCCTGGCTGAGGGAAGGCTCCAAATCGCGGGCGGAACGAATTCGATGCATGACAACAACATGCCTTCCGGAGAGTCCATCGTGCGGCAGTACCTTCTATCAAAATGGTATTTTCGCGACCGGCTCGGCTATGACGTGACTACCGGATGGGCTCTGGATACTTTTGGCCACAACGCGCAGATGCCTCAGATCCTGAAACTCGCGGGAATGAAATCGTACTGGTTTCAACGAGGGCCCGCAAGCCCGGAGGTTCCAGCGGAGTTCTTCTGGGAAGGAATTGACGGTTCGCGAATACCGGCCTTTTGGTTGGCCAGAGGATATAGTGCGATTGCAAACGTAGCCGCAAATGCTGCCGATTTCGGGCGGCAGATCCGCGGCGCATTCGATCAGGCAACTCCGTGGGTGCGGGGTAACGAACGTGTGCTTATGGCTGGTGCGGATGTGTGGGAGCCCGAGTGGCGTCTTCCACCGATGATGGACCAGTTCAACCGAACTTCCGCCGCGCCGTTCAAGCTTCAGTTCGGAACGCCCTCAGAATATGAAGCGCTTATTGGGAAGCGGACGAACCGGCCCGTGATCAAAGGCGACTTCAATCCGATCTTCCAGGGGATCTACAGCAGCCGAATCGAGGTGAAGCAGACCATGCGCGACATCGAGCGGATTCTGACATCTGCCGAAAAAGCTGGAGTAGTGGCCGAGTGGCTTGGCGCTCCTTCTCACCGCAGCGACGTTGAGCGTGCCTGGGAACCCGTGCTTTTCAATCAGGCGCACGATCTCGCATCCGGTGTGATGGTGGACAAAGTGTACGACGACACGATGATGAGCTATGGGTTCGCCCGGCGGTTGGGCGATGAAATGCTGCGATCGGAACTGAACACGATAGCCGCTCAGATCAATAGCGCTGGAAATGGTCTTCCGATAGCAGTATTCAATCTGCTCGGCTGGGCGCGAACTGACGCCGTGGAGGTTGACGCGGGATTTTCTGAGCCTGGAGTGCAGGCCTTGGGAGTAGTGGATCCGACGGGCAAGCCGATTCCGGTACAGATGCTTCAGGCCAATCGAAATGACGACGGAGGCATCCGCCAGGCTCGAATTGCGTTCATTGCGCGGGACGTACCTGCCATGGGATATGCCGTGTACCGTGTGAGCCCCAATCCGTCTGAACACCCGGCTGCGCCCATGGTTCCCGGCGCAGACGCGAATACCCGCTATCAGGATAAGGGCGTCATCGAAAACGAGTTCTACCGAGCCACATTCAACCTCTGGAACGGAGACATGACGAGCCTGATGTTGAAGGAAAGCAACTGGGAGGTTCTAAAAACTCCAGGCAATGTGATCGCCAAAGAGAAAGATGGCGGTGACTTCTGGGAGCTTTACGGAAACCTGAATGGTGGGCGCCAGACTGTCATGAATAAGGAGATTGGCGTTCCTAATCCAGCTCGCACGGAATGGAGTAGCGATTGGGTTGGAGGAAACGGCGTGACTCGGCCGGGGGCAGTGGTTTCCGAGTTCCGGATCACGCATCCGTTCGGCAAGAGTGTATATTCCAGCCGGGTGCGGCTATACAGTGGCATCCGCCGGATCGAGATCACGATGGAAATCTTGAACCAGGATGAGTCAGTCCGTTACCGGGCTATGTTTCCAACAACGATTGACGCCGGGCGCAACACGCAAGAAATCGCTTTCGGTGCGATCGAGCGGCCGGAGAAAAGCGAATTCCCTGCGCAGAACTGGGCTGACTATGGAGACGGCTCAAAGGGACTCACCCTGGTGAATCGCGGCATGCCTGGTAACAATGTGGCCGGCGGAACGTTGATGCTGTCCCTCATGCGGTCGGCGCGCATCAATTCGTATGGATTCGCCGACGGATATGAGCCTGGTGTGTCGTCCGATAGCGGTCTCGAGCTCGGCAAGCGGCTCACGTTCCAGTACGCTCTTGTGCCGCACGCCGGGGATTGGCGCGCAGCAGGTGCTTGGCGGGAAGGCTTGGAATTCAATAATCCGCTAATTGTAAAGATGCTCGATGCGCATGTGGGTCCACTACCGAATCAGTGGGGAATGTTGAAAGTTTCTCATGCCAACGCGGTTGTGTCGGCGTTGAAGCCGGGGCGCGACGGCGCGGCAATCCTCAGGATCTATGAGGCGAGCGGAAAGGCCACTTCCGGGGTTACGGTGCAAACAGCCGCCACTTTGATTACGGCGAGTGAGACGAACTTGATTGAAGACCCCGACCGTACTCTTGGCGTCCATGATAACCAGATCACTTTTGACCTTGGGCCTTACGAGATTAAGACTTTCCGGCTGCAGATGGCGCCGTTTCAGGGGAAGAAACCTTGATTGTTCTCGATCGACCTCCGGTGACGATTTATGATGTTCGCAGGGGAGAAGGCAAGAGACGTGTGTAAAGAGCGATCAAAATTTGGGGCCGGTCCCGCTTGGGTTGGCCTTATCCTCTCTGTGTTGGGTGCGGCCGGACTAGTCACTGCTGCGGAGAAGCCGCGTCTTGATTACGGCCGGGATGTACGGCCGATTCTCTCTGAGAACTGCTTTCACTGCCACGGACAGGACGCCAAGAAGCGAATGGCTTCGCTGCGCCTCGATTCATTTGCGGGCGCTACGGCGGACCGGGGAGGACGGGCTGCCCTGGTGCCTGGGAAACCGGAGGCGAGTCTCCTTTATCAGCGCATCGCGAGCGAGCAGGAGGCTCGGAGAATGCCTCCCGCCTACTCCAACCGCACGCTCACCGCGGAACAGATCGCCCTTTTGAAGCGTTGGATCGAAGAGGGCGGGGAATATTCGGAACATTGGGCATTCAAGCCGCCCAAGCGGCCGGCGGTTCCTGAAACCGCGGATCAAGGCTGGGTGAAAAACCCGATCGACGCTTTCGTTTTCCAGCGCGCGCAGGCGGAAGGTCTGCGTCCCAACGCTGCGGCCCCTCCGGAAATCTGGCTGCGCCGGGTTTCTCTGGACCTTACCGGCCTGCCTCCTTCGCCCGCCGAACAGGATTCGTTTTCAAAAGAGGTGAAGGCCCGTGGTGAAGCGGCTTACGCCGCCGCGGTCGAACGTCTGCTCGCATCCCCCGCGTACGGCGAACGTATGGCAATCGATTGGTTGGATGTCTCCCGCTACGCGGACACTCACGGGTTCAACAACGACTCCGCACGCTCTATGTGGCGCTGGCGGGATTGGGTGATTCAAAGCTTCAACGCGAACATGCCCTATGATCGTTTTCTGACCGAGCAGTTGGCCGGGGACCTGCTGCCGAACCCGACTCTCGATCAGCGTATCGCCACGGGATTCGGGCGGAATCACGTGATTAACTCTGAGGGCGGCATCATTGACGAAGAGTATCGGGTGGAGTACGTTACCGACCGTGTTCGCACTCTTGGCATGTCGTGGTTAGGGCTCACGCTCGAATGCGCCCATTGCCACGACCACAAGTACGACCCCATCACCCAACGCGACCACTACCGCTTCTTCGCTTTCTTCAATAATGTTCCGGAACTTGGGGAGGACGGCCGGGTGACGAACGCACCTCCGCTCATTGCCGCGCCCACGGAAGAGCAGCAGGCGAAAATGCGCGAACTCGAGGCGGGCATTGCCGCGCTCACCGCAAAAAGTGAAAAACGGCAGGCGCCGTGGGTTTGGCGCGATGGCAGCGCGGGGGAGGCTCTGCGGATCGCTGCGCAGGCTGGTGCTCCCGGAGACGCGGTGTGGCAAATGCATTGCGAGTCGCCGAACGAATTTGAAACCGCTCCCGAAAGTGGGTTTGTGCAGGCGGATGGTGTGGTTGGCCGGTCGTGCGTCGTGGGTGATGTCAGTCCCAAACCGCGCATTGCGGGAAAGGGTGTGCCCGTATCGAAGCGGGATCCTCTTACACTGAGTGCCTGGGTGCGTCCGTCGCAGGCGGATACGGATGTGGCGCTGCTTTCGGCAGTCAACTACGCGACGAACCCAGCGGCTGTGACGTATGGCAAAGGTATTGAGCTGCGGCTGATTGGAGGCGAACTGGAGTTTCTGTTCGGCGATCGTTTGCCGGCGTACTTGATCCGCGTCCGTTCAGAGGGCGCCCGCCTTGCTCCGGAACAGTGGCGGCACGTGACGGTGGTCTATGAAGGAGCGGCCGGTAAGGACACCATGCGGGCAGACGCTTCCTGGGTGCGGATGTACGTGGATGGCCGCGAAATCCCGACGCGAATTCTCAATGAGGGTGTCACACTACCGGATGCGAAGACCGACAAGCCATCGCCCACTCAGTTTCGTATCGGGTGGGACAACAATCCGAAAAGCGTGCGCTATGCCGGGCGGCTGGACGAGCTCGCTGCCTGGACCCGAGCGTTGAATGACGGCGAGATCAGCAGCCTTTTCGAGAGCCAGGCGTTGCCGTATGCGGTTGAGAGGCAGAGGGAACAGAAGGCTTCTCCGATTGAGACCGGTTGGCTCCGCGCTGCCGTGTTGCAGCATACGAACACAACGTTCGCGAAAGAACAACGCGAACTGGATGTGCGCCGCGCAGGATGGCTCGCGTTGCGGCGGAGCGTTCCCACAGTAATGGTGATGCAGGAGCTGCCATCGCCGCGCGAGACTCACGTACTTTTACGTGGCGGCTACAACACACCTGGCGAAAAGGTCGAAGCCGGCGTGCCCGAGGAATTGCTGGGGGCGTGGCCTGCAGGCGCACCCAAGAATCGCCTGGGGCTGGCGCAATGGCTGACCAAACCCGATCATCCGCTGACTGGCCGTGTGGTGGTCAACCGTTTCTGGCAACAGTTATTCGGTACGGGTTTGGTGAAAACGAGTGACAATTTTGGACTGCAGGGCGAGTTTCCGAGCCATCCTGAATTATTAGACTGGCTGGCGCGAGAGTTTCGTCGATTCCGGCTGGAACGTCAAGGCGCTCCTGAAGCAAATCGTGCTTTCAGCCACGTATCGACAGGACTCGTCCGCGCCGGCGGAAGCTTTCGCGCGCGATCCGGAAAACCGTTTGCTCGCGCGAGGGCCGCGTTTCCGCCTGCCGGCGGAGATCATTCGCGACCAGGCGCTATTCATCTCCGGACTGCTGAAACCCCGGCTGGGCGGGCCCAGTGTATTCCCGTATCAACCGCCGGATCTCTATAAAGGCATCGTGGTGGCAGCCGATTATCCAGGTACCAGGTACATCGAAAGCAAAGGGGACGATCTTTACCGCCGCAGTCTCTATACCTTTTGGAAACGCACGGTGCCGCATCCCACCATGATCGTGTTCGACGCTCCCGATAGAGAGTTTTGCATCGTACGGCGTTCCACCACCAACACACCGCTTCAGGCGTTGACGTTGCTAAACGATCCTATTTATGTGGAAGCTGCCCGCAAACTGGCTGAACGCTCTATTCACGAAGGCGGCGCGACGCCGGAGAGCCGGCTGGCGTACACGTTCCGGCTTGCCACCGGACGAGCGCCGGGCGAGACTGAAAAGCAGATCCTGAGAAAAACGTTTGATCAGATGCTGAACGCTTACCGCGCAGACGAGCAGGGGGCGCGATCATTTCTTTCAGCCGGGGCGTCGCCCTCGGATGCTTCGATACCGGTAAATGAACTGGCCGCGTATACCGCTGTTGCGAACATGGTCCTTAATATGGACGAAGTAATCACAAAGGGCTGAGTCAAATTTATGGAATGTGGAAACTATTCTCGCTTGTCGTCGCGCCGCGAAATGCTTGCTCGAAGCGGATACGGACTTGGCGTCGCGGCGTTGCATTCGTTGCTTGGCGGGTCCACGGCATTTGCCGACACGCCGCCGTTTCCCAATTTTCCTCCGCGGGCCAAGCGTGTGATCTTTCTGTTTCAGGCAGGCGGGCCGTCGCATCTCGATCTGCTCGACTACAAACCGGAAATGAAGGGCCGCTTCGATCAGGACATTCCTCCATCGGTATTCGGAACCCAACGGGTCACCGGCATGGTGGCCCAGCAGGACCGTTTCCCTGTGTGCCCCAACCATGTATGGATTCCGCCAAGCGGGGAAGAGCGGCATGTGGCTCAGCGACATGCTACCCTACACCAGCAAGATCGCCGACGAGATCTGCGTGCTCCGGGCGATGAATACCGAAGCGATCAACCACGATCCCGCCATCACTTTCATCCAGACCGGCAGCCAATTGCCAGGACGGCCCAGCATCGGGTCCTGGATCGACTACGGGCTGGGCAGCGTAAACGAAAATCTGCCGGCGTTCGTGGTATTGAATTCGCTTCCGGGCAACGGCATGGCCGACCAGGGGCTTCTGTCGCGGCTCTGGGGAGCGGGTTTTCTGCCCAGCCGCTACCAGGGCGTCCAATTCCGTTCCGCCGGCGACCCGGTGCTTCATTTATCTAATCCACCTGGCGTCACGCGCGAAGAGCGAAGGAATATTTTGGACGGTTTGGCGGCTCTCAACGGGGAATTGCATAAGCATGTTGGCGACCCGGAGATCGAGACCCGCATCGCGCAGTATGAGATGGCCTTCCGGATGCAGACTAGCGTGCCTGAATTGGCGGACGCGTCGAAAGAGCCTGAGCACGTGCATGCTCTGTATGGCGAAGACTCGCGCAAGCCGGGCACGTTTGCGGCCAATTGTCTGCTCGCGCGGCGGCTGGCTGAGCGGAATGTCCGTTTCATCCAGCTTTACCACCGCGGCTGGGATCACCATGGCGGACTCACAGAGAAACTTCCGGTGCTGGCTCGGGATACCGACCAAGCCTCGGCTGGCCTGATCCTGGACTTGAAGCAGCGCGGGATGCTCGACGATACGCTCGTCATCTGGGGCGGCGAGTTCGGCCGCACTCCTTATGCGCAGGGCCCGCTCAAGCCCGACAGCTACGGCCGCGATCACCACGGCCGCGTGTTCTCGATGTGGATGGCGGGCGGGGGCGTTAAGCGCGGCTACGTGCACGGCCGTTCGGATGATTTTGGCTTCAACGTTGCCGAAGGCGGTGTTCACATTCACGACCTTCAGGCCACCATTCTGCATCTGCTGGGCATTGACCACGAAAAGTTGACGTACCTTTTCCAAGGACGCCGCTTCCGGCTCACTGATGTTGCCGGGCGAGTGGTCAAAGAAATCGTCGCTTAGACAGCCGCTGCTTTATACGATGCGTTTGACAAAGCCGGCAGGCGCGGCCTAATATTGAATCTTGTTCATCATATGGAACTACGACAAAAACACTGTTCAGTCATAGGGCCGGGTGGCTGATGCGGCACCTGATCCTGCTGCCGGACTTAGGCCAAACGACCAGCGAAGCGACCGTACTGCAGTGGTTGAAGCAGATCGGGCAGAAGGTTTCGCGAGGAGAGCCGCTGCTGGTGGTCCAGACCGATAAGGTGGACATGGACGTTGAATCTTTCGTGGACGGATATCTGCGGGAGGTTCTTGTCGCTGAAGGAACGATTGCGACGGCTTTAAAGCCCGTCGCCATCCTGACCGATGCGGCGGAAGAAGACTACGAGCGTCTGACGGACGCGCCGCGCGTGGCGTACGCGTCAGTAGCAAAACCGGCCGGGTCTAGCACGATTGAGCCCGCACCGGCAGTGATCGCGCCGCGTGCTGTGAAGGTTGACCGGAGCCGCGAGACAGAAGTACCTGCCGAACTCACGGATGGGCGCCGGATTGCGCTCTTGCGCCAAATGTTTCGATGCCGCTTATTTGAGGACCGGGTGTATTTTCTGTTCCTGCAGGGCCGCATGCCCGGCACGATTCATCAGGCGCAGGGCCAGGAAGCCTGCGCGGTGGGCGTTTGCGCCGCACTCATGGAAGGGGACATGATCACCAGCACGCACCGTCCTCACGAACACGCGGTGGCGCGGGGGCTTTCTCTCAACAGCCTCATGGCTGAGCTATTTGCAAAGTCGACGGGCTGCTGCGGAGGAAAGGGCGGCTCCATGCATTTCGGGGATATTGAGGCGGGAATGCTGCCGGCCATCGCTATCGTAGGTGGCGGCATTCCGCTGGCTGCCGGCTACGCATTGTCTTTCCAATACCAGAACACAGGGCAGATTGTCGCGTGTTTCTTCGGCGAGGGCGCCACCAACATTGGATCTTTCCACGAGGGAGTGAATATTGCGGCCATCTGGGACCTGCCGGTCGTGTTCATTTGCGAAAACAACCGGTATGGCGCTTCCACGGCGATTGAAAAGGTTACGCGCGTGCCGCGAATCAGTGAGAGGGCCGCGGCGTACGGAATTCCGGGCCGGACCATTGATGGAAATGACGTGGAAGCGGTCTATCATGCAATGCGGGAAGCTGGCGAGCGGGCGGCCGGAGGCAAGGGTCCAACGCTGCTGGAGCTCGAGACGTACCGGTTCTGCGGGCACTCCCGCAGCGACCCCGGTCATTACCGTTCCAAAGAAGAGGTTGCCGAATGGAAGCTGCGGGATCCGCTGGTCCGCTATGAAGCGTTCTGTATCGATCAGGGATTATTGAGTGCGGATGAGATTGGGGAAATGAGGACGTCGGTGGAGGCCGAACTGGACGCCGCTGTGGCTTTCGCGGAGGCAAGTCCCAGCCCTGTGCCGAAGGATTGTTTGAGCCATGTCTTCGCCTGAGACGTCTCGCAAGCTGACCATCGTTGAGGCCCTGCGTGAAGCACTTCGAGAAGAGATGCGACGCGACGAACGGGTGATTCTGCTCGGCGAAGATATCGGAGTAGAAGGCGGATTCGGGGGCGCATTCACTGTGACGCTCGGGCTCGAGAAAGAGTTCGGGCATCGGCGGGTGCTGGATACCCCGATCTCGGAAGCGGCCATTGCAGGCGTGGCAGCCGGCGCGGCGCTGGGCGGCCTGCGGCCTGTCGCCGACGTGCAATATGGCGACTTCCTATTCCTGGCCATGGATCAGCTTGCCAACCAGGCGGCGAAGATGCGCTATATGTCCGGGGGGAAGGTAAGCATTCCGATGGTGTTCCGAGCGCCGGTGGGCGCCACCACGCGAGGCGCGCAACATGGGCAATCTCTGGAAGCGTTCTTTATCCACATTCCCGGAATCAAAGTCGCTTGTCCATCGAATCCATACGATGCGAAAGGACTATTGAAGACGGCGATCCGTGATCCCAATCCGGTGCTGTTTTTCGAACACAAGCTCCTTTACGGCAGCAAGGGATCGCGCAAGGAAGCCGGCGGAATGGAACTGATGGGCGACGTTCCCGAGGAAGAGTATCTGATTCCGTTTGGACAAGCCCGCGTTGTGCGGCCCGGCAAAGACATCACGATTGTGGCCAATCTATTAATGGTCCATAAGTCCGCGCAGGCGGCCCGAATGCTAGAGACATCGGGAATCGATGCCGAAGTGATCGACGTCCGCACACTGGCGCCTCTCGACAACCAGACGATCTTCGCATCAGTGCGAAAGACGGGAAAGCTATTGATTGTGGAGGAGGGCAACGTGACAGGTGGCTGGGGAGCTGAGGTCGCCGCACGGGTTGCAGATGAGTGCATCGATTACCTGGATGCGCCAATACGCAGAGTCGCTGCACCGGACACCCCTGTACCCTTTGCTCCGGTGATGGAGAACTACTATATTCCATCTGTCGAACGCATCGTAGACGCGGTGCGGGCGGTCTGCTAGCGTTTTTGGAGGGTTGTCATGATTTCAGCCAAGCAGTATTCGGAAGCAGTTTCCAAATCGGTCCAGATGCTCAAGGCAGCCGGTATCGTCATTACGCCGGAAGAAAAACATCGGTTTGAGGTGGCCGATTTCGGTCTTAACGATTTGGACGCAACGGGACTCGAGGTTCTTACGTACGTGAACACCGAGCGGTGCTGCGCAAAGGAGATTGTGATGTTTCCCCGGCAAACCTGCCCGGAACACTGGCATCCGACAATCAATGGCATTGCCGGCAAGGAGGAGACATTCCGTTGCCGTTGGGGCACGGTGTACCTGTACATCCCCGGCACTCCCGCGGCAAACCCGGCCTGCCGGCCTCCGCATGGTACCGAGGCATACTATACGGTCCATCACGAGATCCGCCTCCAGCCTGGCGATCAGTATACGCTCACTCCCGATACGCGACACTGGTTTCAGGCGGGTGATGAAGGCGCCATCGTTTCCGAGTTTTCGACACGCAGCACCGATGAGGCTGATCGCTTCAGCGATCCTCGAATTGCCCGCATTCCTGTAATTGAAGAACGCTGATCACTCCCAGCCGCAGTAATGGTGGGGGGCCGTCCTCTATCAGCCACGCTGACGCGCACACCGCGCTGGGGATGCGTCGCGCGAAAGTTCGTCGGTTTCCGGTTGTCAGCGATGCGGGAAACGGGCCGAACGCAGGCAAGCCGGAACTACTCCCACCGGCTTGAGTGTCCCAACTCTTCAGGCAGAAACCAATGACTAAGCACCACGCCTCTTACAAACCAATGCCATCTGAAAATCCTTGGCGCTAGAGAACTGATCAGTTTCGAGGGGAGAATACGACCGACTTTTGTAGTCCATGATTGACGTCTGGCTTCAATCTGGATTCGATAATCATCAAGCTCCAGCCGGCTGTATGTTCCGTTGGCCTCAGCAATTTTCTTTGCCGCCCGTAATCCGGATTCAACTGCCGGCCGAATACCTTCGCCGCTTTGAGGGTAGGCTAGCCCAATCGCGTCGCCCACCAGTAGGAAGCCGTCGCCGACCGCGGTCCTTGTCGATGTCCCTTCGAGAAGATAGGCGTGGCCGTGCAGCGGCGGGACATCAAAGGAAATTCTTCCTGTTGATTTCAGAAATTTCAGGAAAATGGCAACGTGAGCCGAGAGGCGGTGCGGATCCGCTCTCCCGAGACCGACATTCAGAACGTTCCCCTTGCGAAAGCACCAGCCGTATCCTTTCAAATCGGGACAGAAATAGAGTTCTGGCGTCTCCATGCGGATGCGGCATGCCGCAAGTTGTTGGGCATCCATTTCAAATTCGGTCTCCTGGGCCACAACTGCCGGCTCGGCGCCTACTTTGGCTCCTACCAGGCGCGCAACCGGACAAAAATGTCCACCGGCTCCGATCACCACGCGAGCCCGGAGCCGATCATTGGCGATCCACTCGTTATTAGTGCGCTCGAGGCTTGTCAACGCGGTTCCAAGCATGAGTTTCGCACCCGATCGTCTTAGCAAGTAGTCGTCGAACTCGCAGCGGCGGACACCATAGCTCACAGGCTCGCCGTAGCTTGTTTCAACCGCCTGGCCGCCGATACAGCCCACCCGAAAGCCCGTGATCGGCTGCAGCACCCGTTGTCGGGCGTAATCTGTTTGATCGATGTCTAGTTTGCTCAGAACAGTGGGAGTGATCCATCCACCACAAACCTTATCCCGGGGGAAAACCTGCCTGTCGAGAATGACAACGTCCAAACCCGAATGGCGCAGTCCCCAGGCGCAAGAGGAACCGGCCGGTCCGCCACCGACAATCAGGACATCGCATGATTTCATTTCGTGCCTTCTCTG
This sequence comes from Bryobacteraceae bacterium, assembly GCA_963770345.1. Lineage (GTDB taxonomy): Bacteria > Acidobacteriota > Terriglobia > Bryobacterales > Bryobacteraceae > CAVYPH01. The sequence continues at coordinate 1,272,105 of CAVYPH010000007.1, forward strand.
GTAACGTTGGCGTCCGCGTAGAGCGATGCGCGCGTCCAGGGGAACTGTTTGCACTTTGAGCCGGCAAATGAGATTTGGAAGAGTTGCAGCGTGCCGGTCCGAAAGGCAGCGATCGATCCGGCAAGGTAAAGCCGCCAAGCTCGCTGAAACCACCAATCGTACATTTCGGCTACCTGCTGACCCGACTTCTCAAATCGTTCCAGCCAATGCTCTAGAGTCCTGGCGTAGTGAGGACGAAGGTTCTCGACGTCCAGCACTGCGTAATGGTGTGGCTGAAGAAGGTTCATCGCCTCACAAAGCGTCGGAGCGTAGGCACCGGGAAATATTCGTTTTCTAATCCAACGGCTAAAGACGCCCTTGTAGCTTCTTCCGATAAAGTGAATCAGGCCACGTCCGGAGTCCCCGATAGAACGATGAATAACTTCTCCCAGGTGAGCGTAATCGGCAGTATTGACATGTTCCAGCATTCCCACTGAGATGAATACATCGCCCTTCACGGAAATGTTTCGGCAGTCGTCCTCAATGAACTCCACCTTGCCGCTTAGGCCGGCTTCAACCGCTCGCCGGCGGGCGTGGAGAATCTGCTCGTGAGAGATATTGAACGCCTTCACGGATACTCCGTAATTTCGCGCCATGTGGAGCGCAAGCGCACCCCAGCCGCAGCCGGCTTCAATGACACGTTCCCCCGGTTGAAGGTGCAGCTTACGGCAAATGTAATCCAGCTTGGCCTCCTGCGCCTCTTCGAGAGTCGCCGAAGGCGAAGCGAAATACGCACACGTGTAGACGAGTTGCGGGTCAAGCCATAGCTTGTAGAAATCGTTTCCCAAGTCGTAGTGACAATGAATATTGCTACGGGACCCATGCAGGCTGTTGGCCTGCTGCCGGTCCATCCAGTTGGACGTGAGGTGCCGGTACCAACTTGTTTCCGCCCGGCCACTCGGCCAGGATTCATAAACGGCCACCAGAGCTCTCACCAAATCGCCTTCGACCTCAATCCGGCCATCGGCGAAAGCGTCGCCAAAAGCGATCTCCGGATCGACAATCAATTGAGCGAGCGTTCGACGATCGCGGACGACAATCGTGGCGACGGGAGAAACGCTGGGAGGACACATCTCCTGGCCGTCTTTGAACAGGAATCGAAGCGGCGCGGGACCTATGGCCTTGAAAATCTGTTGCAACAACCATTTCTCGGGAAGAGAGAACCCGCTCTTGGGGTGGATGACATCTCTGAGGGCAACGTCCGAGTCACTCATTTTTTCCTCGTTTGAGCTTGTTGCTCATAGCGGCGTGCATTTGGGACGCCGCGGATCCGGCGATTACCGCTTCGTTGGACTCTTTGGGCGCCCGCTTGGTTTCGGGGCTGCTCCGCGAGGCCCCGGCGAGTTCCGCGTTCTCTGCATGGTACGTGAATGCACCCATTGGGCCATAGCCGCAAAGTGTACGGAATTCGACAAGGGTCGTATTGGCGAGACTGCCCATGAGATCAAGGGTCACCCTTTTACGCCGGCTGTTATTGGCGTTGCCGCGTATGTAAGCCATGTCGCAAATACGGTGCACAGGAAGCCTGATTTGTTGGTGGCCGGCCGTGGAATAGCAGGTAGGATCGCGAGAATCGATCCAATTTGTATCTGATGATACCCGAGGTGCTCCGCCCGGTTCTAAGCATCTAAGTGGGATAAATTCTATCCTGATGGTGAGCCTTCGCACTTCAGCGGAATAGAATATGAAAGCTGCTTTTTGGCAGGCGCCACGAGACATCGCAGACCGCCCCTTGATCATTGGGGATATGCCGATACCGCAACCCGGCCCGGGTCAGGCTGTTCTAAGAGTTCGAGCTTGCGGCGTCTGCCGCACCGATTTGCACATTGTGGAAGGTGAGCTTCCGCCTCTACGAAGTCCGTTGATCCCAGGGCATCAAATCGTGGGCGAAGTATTTGATGGGGCAACTGCCGAGTTCCCGAAGGGCGCCCGGGTCGGTGTTTCCTGGGTTGGCGGTGTGGACGGTACATGCGAGTATTGCCGCCTGAATCTCGAAAATCTTTGCGACTCTCCTACCTTTACCGGCTACTCGGTTAATGGCGGCTACGCGGAGTTCTGCGTGGCTCGCGTGGACTTCCTGTTTCCCCTCCCGGAACGCCTTGGCGATCTCGATGCTGCTCCTCTTCTTTGCGCCGGAATTATTGGTTTCCGCAGTCTGAGGGTGGCCGGTGTGCAGCCGGGAGAGCGAGTAGGGTTGTTTGGATTCGGGGCTTCCGCGCACCTGGCACTTCCCGTGTTGCTTTCCTGGGGTTGTAAGGTCTACGTTTCAACCAGAGGTTCTTCGCACCGTGTGCTCGCGGCTTCCCTTGGTGCGACGTGGGTGGGCTCGGAAACCGAGAAGCCGCCCGCCGCACTGGACCGTGCAGTTACGTTTGCTCCCAGCGGCGATGTTGTAGTGACGGCTCTGGCGAGTTTGAGGAAAGGTGGAGTGGTCGCGATCAACGCGATTCACCTCGACCGCATACCCGAGTTCGACTACGATCGTCTGCTGTGGGGAGAGCGTCAGATTCGAAGCGTCGCCAATATGACTCGTTCGGACGCTCGCGATTTTCTCGACATCGCAGATAAGATCGGACTTCGGCCGAAGACTACGGCATTTCCGCTCGATCAGGCGAACGAAGCGCTTTTGGCCATTAAGAATGATTCTATTGACGGGGCCGCGGTTATCGTGCCGGACTGAATTTCATCAGCCGCGAACGTAGCAGCCGTCGTTCGACGATATGCACCAGGAGCAGGTCGCCGATCACCGTGGCCACCACGAAGGCAACATAGTGTGGCCGCGTGCGGATCACAAATAGAGAATGGCTCGTTGGGGCCGAACCGGGCTTGGACGGGTGCGGACGGCACAAGTGTTTCGCCACCGCGTTTAGTTTTTATGCGTGACTTCGGCAGCCGGCTTCGTTGCAGGTTGCCGGAAGGTTCGCTCTACCATGTCGTTCGGATCGGTCGACACGGGACCGTCGCGCCACAGCCAGCGCATCATCTCCGGCATGATCGCCCCGCCGAATTTCTGCCCATGCAGATTCATACCCCAGGAATAACTAACGTCGTATCCCTTCTGCGTGAGAGCCTTCATCAGCCGCACATTCTGGAAGAACCAATCCCGCTTCTCGTTGTAAACGCCGTTGCGGATGCCGCGATTGTCGTTCCGCCCGTCGCAGAGAAAAATGCGAATCGGCTTCTTTTCGCTGGCCAGCACGCGCTCGGGGTACACGTATCCGCCCCGGATGTCCACGAAGCTCCCCACATTGCTCAACACCTTGCGGAAATCGTTGGGACGCTCCCAGGCAACCGCGAAAGCGGCGATCGCACCGGAACTCGATCCTCCGATTCCATGCTGCTCAGGATCCTTGGAGATGGAGTATTCCTTATAAAGCACGGGCATCAATTCTTCGGTAATCACGCGCGCGTATTTATCATCGGGCGTGTTGTATTCGGTACCGCGGTTCGTGGTCCCGTCGCCCCAACTGGTTTGCGGTGAGGGCTCGGGCTGCTCCGGTGTGCGCCCCGGATTGATGAACACTCCAATCATCACCGGAATCTCGCGCCGGTAAATCAGGTTATCCATCACGTTCTGGGCCCGAAGATCTCCGTTTTCGTCTTTGAAAGCCTGCCCATCCTGATAAATCATGAGTGCGGCCGGAACTGCCGGATCGTACTGCGCCGGCACGTAAACCCAATAAGTGTGCTGCGTGCCGGGATAGACCTTGCTCGGCAGCGTGAACGGCCCGCGAATCTCGCCCTTCGGGACACCCTCTTGCGGCATCGAATCGGGTCCCAGCCGGTACTGCGAATTCGGGTTCGGACCGGGCGGCATCGGCTGCTGGCCACCCCCTCTTCCGCCTTGCCGCGCAGGGCCCGGTTGCCAATGAGGCTGAGACGCCGGTGACTGAGGAACCTGCGCTAGAGCCATCGCCGCCGCTCCCGCGATTACTAACCTCATGGTGTATGTCGTTGCTCTTCTCATTTGAAAAATCCTCAACCGAGTCCCGGGAGAACGCCTGCGCTGTCTCCGAACGACTCTCTCTTGATACTCATGCGCTGCATTGGAGAGATACAAATTGCAAAGCGGCGTTTCCGGAGCAAAGGGCAACCGCCGTCCCTGTTTGAGCGTCCCTTTGTTTCCCCCGCCAGCGCGATCGGAAGGTCGTGTTCGAGATGAAGGTTGCCGCACTTGCTCCTCTTTCTGGGCCATCAATTGATCCGCGCTGGTGCCGACGGAACGGAGGTCGTCTCCCGTCGTTTTGCCGGGGCCTTGGAGCCAGAGCACCTCAAGGCTCCGGCTTTTCACCCGGAGGCGGCGCGTTTGGATTCACGGCGCGGCCGCCGCGGGCAGGTGGTTTCCATCCATCGTTCGAAGGACCGTTTTGGAAGAAGCGGGCATCCTTGCTGAGCGAGTGGCCGCGCGCGTAGAGTTGGGCGTTAGCCTGGCCAAAGATTTTGCCGGCCCTCAGTGTGTCGTCGTGAATCTTTTTCATCAACTGCTCGTAACGGTCGTCGCCCTGAGGGAATCCCGAGAATGAACTCAAATCGTTGTTGCCTATAATCACGACGTCAACGCCCGGCACCGACGCTATGTCATAGGCATTGGCCGCCCCTGTGGGAGTCTCGATCATAATCACAACGAGCATGTTGTCGTTGATTGTCTGGCGATAGTTAATACCGTTGATGCCCCAGATGCTCGCCGCTTGGCCTGCGCCCGCGCTTCGCCGCGCGACCGGTGGATACCGTGCCCACTTGACGGCCTCACGCGCCCTGTCGACGTCGTCGACGGTGGGAATTATGACGCCCAGCGCACCAATGTCGGTAGCGTGCTGAATGTGCCATTCCTGCGCGTCGGGCAGACGCACCATGGGAATGGCGCCTGCGTGCGGGCAAGCGGCAATCATGGCTTCGACATCCTTGAACTCGAGAGTGCTGTGCTGCATTTCGAACCACGCGTAGTCGTAATGCTTCGCGGACTCGCAATAGCCGGCGATATCCATGCGCGATTGCGTGAAGCTGAACACCTGCTTGCCGTCCAAGAGTTTTTGTTTGGCGGTGTTATACAGCTTCGGCTTCGCCTCCTGGCCTTGGGAACTCGCCACCACGCCGAGTAGCGCGATGGTCAGAAACGAAGAAGCGAATCCGGATCTCATATTTGATGTTCCTCCACCAGGATTTGGTCGACAGTCGGGAAAAGTATATCGTAACTAAGGCAGCGCCGCGTCCTGGCCCCGCTCGCAACGGGCGTTCCCAATTGCTTGGTCTATACGGTGGCATGGGTTCATTTGGCGCTGGTATCTGGTCGAGTTGAGGTCAAACTCCGCGTCTTCAAAATTTCGGGCGACGCCTCATCCTCGGCCAATGACTGATGACACGTATTACAGTCCTGACTAATAGTTTTCTCGAATCGGCTCCGGAAGTATCAGCGCACGGGTCCCCTAGCCCGCTGGCCGCGACGTCAGCGCCCCGATTTCAGTGCCGAACGGGGTCGCTTCCGGTGCGGCCGCCAGGAAGTCGTACAGATGCGATAGATGCCGGCCGCGAATTCGTCAACACGCGCACCGGCTTTTTGATTGTCTCTGGGCGGTTCGTTTGGCCGCTACTGAGTGTCGGCCGAAGGCCCGTAGATCCCCGGGATCTTACCGCCCATCGGGCGCAGGTAGGTGCTGAGCTGGCCGCGATGGTGGACCGAATGCTTGACTGCCATCGCCAGAAAGTTGACTCCGGGCGCCTGGATCATACCGAACAAATCGATGACGCTGGATAGTGTTTCGCCCGGTATGGCGCGTACCCGATCCAGGGCCGCTGGGATTTTTTCCTTGTAACGGGCGGCGGCGTCGGCCGGATTCATAATGCCGCAGGCATCAGAATCGTCGGGCGGAGGCGTGAATTCGCCGTTTGCGATGCAGTTCAGCAGCCACTCATCTTCAAGAGTGATGTGGCGCACGAGTCCGAGAGCGGTCTTAGATTTCGAGTCCGGCCGGTAGTCGAGATGGCCGTTGGGGATGGCCTCGATAACGCGCAGAGTCGTCTGCATTTCGTTTTCGAAATCAGCGACGAGAAAATCAACCACAGTTTTGGTTTCGTTGGAATTCATGGGATGCTCCTCTTATTTGTTTTCCGCGCGGACCGCCTTGGGTTCAACGAGCCCCGCCTGATAGCCGGATGTGTAACGACCCGCCTAGGCGTTACACATAAAATGTGTTGATGGACGTTGAACTGGACGATGTGGCGTTGGTGCGGCAAATTGGCTCTGGAAGCGATCGTGAAGCCGAAGCGGAGCTGTTCCGCCGGATGGCTCCGCGCATTAGGCTGTATGGTCTACGTCACCTGAGAGACGAACACGCCGCGGACGATCTTACGCAGCAAGTTCTCATCACCACGCTCGAAGCGCTGCGGGCGGGCCGTTTGCGTGAACCGGAGAAGCTTGTGTCTTTCGTGCTGGGAACGTGCCGGATGACGGTGCTTGACCTACGCCGCAACGCCCAAAGAAAAGAGCGCCTCCTGGAACAGTTTGGGGTCGATCAACTGGCGCCGGTCCAGCCGTCCATGCCATGCCTCGACCATGAACACCTCGCCCGCTGCGTCCAGAATCTCAAAGAGCGCGAACGAGCGGTGGTCGTCATGACTTTCTATGACGAGCAGACCGGAGCGGACGTCGCCAGTTTCCTCGGCGTTTCGGAAGCCAATGTACGCGTCATTCGCCATCGGGCGATTCACCAATTGCGTGCTTGCATGGGCGGTGCGGCATGAACTGCTCAAATCCTATTGATGCGGCAGTCCTCGCCGACTATTGGCTCGCCGCGTTGGCCGAACCCGGTGAAGAAGCCGTCGAGGAGCATTTGCTCCGCTGCGATCCATGCGGAGCGCGTTTTCGTGAAGTCATCGCGCTTGCCGAAGGCGTCCGCAAGCTCGCGCGCGAGGGTTCCCTGCAAATGGTGGTGAGCGACACATTTCTTAAACGTGCCGCCGAGGAAGGCTTGCGCGTCCGTGAATACGCTCCCCCTCCCGGAGGCGGGGTCGAGTGCACTGTGACCGCGGAGGACGACCTTCTCGTCGCGCGCCTGGCCGCGGATTTAAGCGGGGCAAGACGAATCGATCTTTGCATCTGCGATGAGCGGGGCGTCGAACAGTTCAGGATGCCCGACGTCCCAGTTCGTCCCGGAGCGAACAGCATTGCCGTTCAGGAATCCATCACATTCGCCAAGGCGTCGCCTACAGGCAAAATGATCATGCGCCTGGTTGCTTTAGATGAAGCAGGCGGCGAACGTCTGCTCGGTGAGTATACGTTCAACCACACGCGCACCTTGCCGGGCCCAGGCGCCGGGTAAGAGCGAATCACGTGAACGCAAGGTATTCGTGCACAAGCCGTACTGCCATCGCACCCTCACCAACGGCGGAAGCCACGCGGTTCATCGCGCCGGCCCGTACGTCTCCCGCGGCAAAGATGCCGGGCACTGTCGTCTCCAGTGGCAACGGCTGCCGGGGTTCTTTCCAGAATCGCGCAAAACGACTGGAAATCGCGCCGTCTCGCCCCGTCAGTACGAAGCCTTTGGCATCTCGCAGTACGGCGGCAGGCAGCCACTCGCTGTGGGGTTTGGTGCCGATGAAGACAAACATTGCGTCGATCTCCTCCACCACGGTCGCGCCGGTGTCGGCCGATCGCACAATCACCCGCTCGATCCGTTCTACGCCCTCTATTGATTCCACCGTGGTCCTGACTCTGACCTGGATGTTGGGCGTGGCCGCAATCTGGTCGATCAGATACTGCGACATGGTGTCCCGCAAACCCTCTCGCCGAACGACCAGGTGAACGGCCTTCGCATACTGCGAGAGATGTATCGCGCACTGCCCCGCCGAGTTGCCGCCGCCGATCACCATCACGCGGCTATGCCGGCAGGCCGTCGCCTCGGTGGCCGCCGCTCCGTAATACACCCCTGCGCCCGTGCGCTCGGCAATCCCCACGGCCGGATGACCTCGATACGTCATGCCGGTTGCCACAATCATCGTCCGCGCAACTACCTCGCGATCGCCTTGCAGCTTTAGCCGCTTATAGCCGCCATCGAGTGCCACAGAGCTCACTTCGACTGGCGCCAGGAATTCCGCGCCCAAGCGCTGAGCCTGCAGAATTGCCCGCCGAGTGAGTTCTGCCCCGCTCACCCCTGTGGGAAACCCTAGGTAATTCTCAATTCGTGAGCTGGCGCCCGCCTGCCCACCGGGCCCGTGGCGGTCCAACAGCAATGTCTTCAGCCCTTCCGAGGCGCCATAGACGGCCGCGGCGAGGCCCGCCGGCCCGGCGCCGACGATAACGAGATCATACAAATCGTGCATCGCGGCCACATGCAGTCCAAGGCGGTTTGCTACATCCGGCAGACCGGGGCGGCGCAAAATTGCGCCATCCTCAAACAGAAGCGCCGGCAGGTCGCCCTCGACGAGACCTGCGGATGCGAGTAATTCCGTGGCCTGCGGATCCCGATCTACGTCCAACCAGCGGTAGGGGATCAGATTCCCGCCAAGGAAATCCTTGATTGCATGCGACTGCGGCGACCACTGGCGTCCAATCAGGCGCAGGCCGCCGGCCTCGAGTGGGCGCTCAGCTTGCCAGGCCTCGAGAAGATCATCCAGCACGGGGAATAGCCGTTCCTCCGGCGGATGCCAGGGTTTTGACAGGTAATAGTCTGCGTGCGCGTCGTTGATTGCGCGAACTGCTGCGTCAATATCGGAGTATGCCGTCAATAGCACGCGGCGCGACAACGGGTAGATCTCTCGCGCGCTGGCCAGCAGTTCTACACCCAGCATGCCGGGCATTCGCTGATCGCTCATCAGAACCGCGAGATCTGCTCCCCTCGCTTTGAGTTCACGTGTCGCGTTCAGCGCTTCGTCGCCGGAACCCGAGGCCATTACTGTGTAGTCGCAATCATACCGGCCTCGCAAATCCCGGCGCACTGCCGCGCGAACTTGCGGGTCGTCGTCCACCACCAGGATGACCGGCTTGTTCATATGCGGGTCTCTTGATCCTGGGCGGAAGCCATCGCCAGCGCCACTCTGAATTCGGTACGGCCTGGTTGTGATTCCACTTCGATGGTCCCTCGATGCTTCTGAACGATCCGCTTCACGATATCCAGCCCGAGTCCCGTTCCCTGGCCGGCCTTCTTCGTCGTGAAGAACGGATCGAAGATTCGACCCTTAACCTCTGCCGGGATACCAGGGCCATCGTCGATAACGCGGACGACGATTTGCTCACCTTCAAGCGCGGCTGTGATGGCAACACTCCCGGACGGACCGGCTGCGTCCAGCGCATTATCGATGAGATTGGCCCAGATTTGGTTGAGCTCTCCGGCCACCCCCTGAGCCCCCGGCAGGCCGGACTCAATGTCTAGGCTCATGGATACCGCCTTTCCGCGCGCCTTCCCGGCGTGGATGGCGAGCGTCTGGGTTAACCCGGCCCCGACGTCCACGGGACCCGCCGTCGCGTTGAGGTCCATGTGAGTGAACCCTTTCACGGCGTCCACCAGGCTCGAAATTCGTGACGCCGCCAGTTCGATTTCGTCTGCCAGTTGACGCGTCAGGCTGCCGGCGGCCAGCCAACGGAGGGCGGCACTCAACTCCTGGCCTTGCAACGAGCGGACCAGCCCATCCAGCGTTTGCAGTGTGATCCCGGTTTCCGCCAGTGGCCCGGCGTCCGCGAGGTCTGCTCCATTTTCGAGAAGCCAATCTTCGATTTCCGCTTCCCGGTCAGCCTGCTCGATGGGCGATCGCACGATTGGCGCCGCCGGTTGCATTGCTTTCGAACGTACGTCGTCAATGGCGGCTCGCTGCTCGCTGGTGAGCGTAAGCGCGCCTAGCGTTCGCGAGGCGTTCTCACTTGCCGCCATCGCCACGTGCAGCGATCTTGCGCTTCGAATAATCGCCGACGCGGGGTTATTCAGCTCGTGCGCCAGCCCGGCCGACAGCTTTCCCAGCGACGCCATTTTGTCGGCATGCAAATCGTTCGACGTGAAGTGTCTGGCCCGGTCCACCATTATGTGGATCAGAGCTGAAGTGAAGCCGTGGCATTCGCGAATCAGTGAAGGCAGATCTTCACGCCGGATGACGACGATCTCCGATGGCACTTGGGCGATTGAATCGCCCGGCGGGACGGTAAGCCTTGAGTAGGGTAGCATGCCGGACACGTCGCCAGCGCGCCACTCGATGAGCTTCTCGCGGCCACTGGCGCGGTCCACGTGCAACGCGATGTGCCCGGACAAAACGATGAATAGCCCTTCGACGACGCCGGCGGCTCGCGACGAAAGGACCTCGCCCGCCTCGAGATGGCGCAGGCGCCCGTGAGCGGCCAGCCATTCGATTTCCTCTCGCGGAATGGCGCCGGCGATGCGGTGGGCAGCTACTCGTTCGACAATGTCGCCAGATCCTGAGTTCACTTCCGTACTCACCAGGTCATCTTCCTTGGATCATCCAGCCGCAACCCGCTTGGGACGACAGAAGAGGGAAACACTTCTTGCGCAGCACCAACATTTCGCACACTCGCGCCTGTTCTCCCCTGTTTACCACAATGTTGGAGTATACACGACACCACACTTCGCCGACCCCCGGCGCCGAGGCGTAGATCGCAGAGTGAACGGCAAATTACCGGCTGATCTGGATGAAGACTTGGCGACTCCCGGATGTCAATCTCGCCACTTTTCGACGTGATAATCGACTCGCTCGCCCCGTTCCCGGCCTTTGAATTCCTTAACCAGCCTGACGAAGTTCGTGACTACCGCTTCGAAAATGACTTTGCCTTTCTCAGCGTTGGCAAGTGTGGGATCGCCATTGATTCCGCTCTTGCTGAAGCGCGTCCAATGATCCACTAGCCGGATTGGAGGCCCATCCACCAGGTCCGTCCAGATGAAGTCCGATTTCGGCATTCCGGCTTCGCGCCGCGCCTTCGACATTTGGACGCGCTGTGCATCGAGATACAAGTACACCGACGTTTCCAATTCACATCCATGCGACATTCCGCCGCGCTCGGATTCGCGCACGGCCCGAATCTCCTTAATGGCCAGGGACGGCCACAGAAATGCCGCGCATAGCGCATCTGTTTCGAGGATGGTGCGGCGGGCTACCAGTTCCAGAATCGGCATGTTGGATCCATGTCCGTCGGCAATCAGAATCCTTTTGAATCCATGATGGGCAACGCTCTTGGTCACATCCAACACGAAGTTGAGCAGGTGTTCCATGCCGATATCGATTGTGCCGGGAAAATCCATGTGATGCGTTTCAAATCCGTACGGGATGATCGGCATCAAAAGAATATCGCCGTCCGCGCGCTGTGCGGCAGCTTCGCAGATGCTCCAGATGAGGAAGTTATCGACATCGAGGGGAAGGTGGGGACCATGATCTTCCACTGACCCGATGGGCAGGATAATTACCGGTTGGCGGGCGGCCACCTCGCCTAGTTCCGGCCAGGTGTAGTGCTGGTATAGATAGTCAATTCGAGGCATGTTTATTCTCCAGTGGCTTCATCGGCGCTCACGTAAATATTTCTTTGGAAAAATACAACGCATAGAGTAATTCGGAACCTGCACTTGTCCGGGCCGCCAATCGCCCACGCAACCGGCCAGCAGGTACGCTTCGTGCTTGCTCATACCGGTGAGTTCCTCAATCCAGCCGATCATCTCGCGCAGCGCTTGCCTGGCGGCCTCTTCGAGTGGCGTGGCGATACCGATCGTGACTAGCGAATCGGAAGTTTCAACGCGGGGCCATGCCATGTTCGAACTTCTGCCCTTGATCACTTCGCATCGCAGAGTGATTTCGCTCCGCATCTCGACGCTGCCGATCTCGCCGTCGCTTTGAATCGCGTGACAATCTCCTAAACACAGTAGCGCACCGTCTACGTATACAGGCAGGAAAATTGTGCTGCCGGCGGCGATCTCCTGAACGTCGACATTACCGCAATGGCGGCCCATGCTCCCGGAAAGAATTGCTTCCATGGCTGGGGCGACTCCGATGGTCCCGATGACGGGACGCACCGGGATTCGAATGTCATCCGCGAAGATAACGTGCCCGTCGCGGATCTCCACCAGCGTGGTGTTGGGTTGGGGGAAGTAATCCTCGAGATGAAATAGGAACGGCCAGTAGCCCATGTAACCGAGGGTGTCGCATTTCTGATCGAGGATATGCACGGCCAGCGCATCGCCGGGTTCGGCGCCTTCGATGAATATCGGGCCTGTGACTGGATTGCCGTGGTAGCCCTGCTTGCGCATCGCCAGGAGGAACTCGGGGGTCGTGTGCTCCGGAACGCGAGTCCGGCCCCCTCGGGAATCTTCCGTCTCGACGAGGAAAATTTCGCCCTGACTCACTTGCAGGACAGGTGGTAATCGCCTGTCAAACACCGGCGTAAGCTTGTCGCGGGTGAGGCGTTGCATGGGTGCGAGGCCAGTATCTCACAGACGGCGTTAATGGCTCGGAAGGCGTACAGTATGATGGAAACTTTGATGAAGTCCAACATCGCTGAAGTCGAAGTGATCCCGATTCGTGCACCGCGCAAAGAAGCGGTTCGCTCCGGGTTAAACCAGAACGATCCGGTGAGCGCGTCGGAATTTGGCATAATTCGCATCGTCACAGAATCCGGTTTGGAAGGCCTGGGAGAGATTTCGATTACCTTTCCCCGCATTGGGCATTCGCTATGCCATGCGGCGGCACGTCTGATCGCTCCGGCGCTGATTGGGCTCGATAGTCTCAGACGTCCGCAGGCGCTCGAGAAAATCGACCGGCTGCTTGGGGGAGAGTTGAGCGCGCCTTATATTCGGGCCGCGTTCGAGATGGCCTTGCTGGATCTGGCCGGCAAGCATTATGGCGCGCCCGTTTATGAGTTGCTGGGCGGCCGGATGCGGGATCGGGTTCCTCTCGCTTGGGGTATTTACCAGAAATCGCCGGGAGAAATGGCTGCGGATGCTGCCGCGGGCGTACAGGCCGGTTTTCAGGCGATCAAATTGAAGGTCGGGCGCGCGTTGGACGACGATGTGGCCGCCATTCGCGCCGTGACCGCGGCTGTAGGGCAGGGAATCTCGCTGCGGCTCGATGCCAACGGCGCATGGTTGTCCGTCGCAGAGGCCGCACGCGCGATCGAAGCTTTCGCTTCAGTTGCGCCCATTGCCTGGATCGAACAACCGTTGCCTCGCCACGATCTGGATGGATTGCGGCTACTGCGGCAGCGAACCTCGACGCCGATTATGGCTGACGAAAGTTGCCAGTCTTTGCGCGACGCTTACGATCTTGCCCGCGCTCAAGCGGTTGACGTTTTTAACGTCTATGTGGTGGAAGCCGGTGGGCTTGAGGCCGCCTCCACAATTTTTGCGTTTGGCGATTCGGTGGGAATTCCTTGCATTCTCGGCAGCCAGGCGGAGATGGGGATTGGAACGGCCGCTTGCGCACATCTTGGAGTCGCCGTGCGGCATCTACCGTACGCGTGCGAGACTTTTGGTCCTCTGCGATACTGTTCCGACTATATTACGCAACCGATCGCGATTTCGGACGGATTTCTGACGCCGCCGGATGGCCCGGGCCTCGGCGTCAGTCTCGATTGGGATGCGGTTGGGAGGATGAGAGTTTAAACCGGGGTGCTCAAAGCAATTCCCGAATTGGTTCGGCTGTACCGTCATCCAGAGAATTGGCGATCTTGATGGGCCGGCCGATCGGCGTGTCGTATTCTTTCGTCCAGTCGATGCCGAAGGCTTTGTAGATGGTCGCGAATACGTCGCCCATGCACGTAGTTCGGCTGGTGACGTTCGAACCAGTCTCGTCGCTCGAACCGACAACTTGCCCGCCTTTGATACCGCCTCCTCCCAGTACGAGCGACCAGCACGAAGGGTAGTGATCGCGCCCACGATCGGGATTTACGAAGGGCGTGCGGCCGAACTCTCCCATGGCGAGCACGATGGTGGATTCGAGGAGCCCGCGTTCATGGAGGTCGTCGATCAACACTGACAGCGTGCGGTCGAGCGGCGGACAAAGCCGGTCGCGATGGCCTTCATCATTCTTGGCGTGTGTGTCCCAGGAATTGCCGTGGAACCCGGCGGCTGTTACGAAGCGGGCTCCCGATTCCACAAGCCTCCGGGCCAGGAGAACGCTCTGTCCGACGGAATCGCGTCCGTAGCGGTCGCGCACCTTTTCGGGTTCCTTGCTCAGGTCGAACGCTTGGCGTACGGCCGGATTCAGAACCATTTTCCAGGCTTGCGCGGTGAAGCCGTCCATGTCGGAATGTGCGGCTCCGTTGTAGGCATCGCGGTAATGTTGATCCACCACCTGGAGAAAGGCCTGGCGGCTGTGAACGGCCTGTTCGGAGACCGACTTGGGCAGGGTCAGATCGGCGACGCGGAAATCCTTTTTACTGGGATCCGGAATGCACATCGGATCGTAATCCGCGCCTAGAAAACCGGACCGGAAGTACTCTTCGTATTGGCGGCCGTTTTCCCACTGGGGCGTCAGAACATTTCGCGGAATGCCGTTGCGGCCCGGTGTCTCCTTCGCAATGATCGAGCCGATACTCGGAAAGTGCATCGCGGGATTGGGCTCGTGCGCGGTGATGGCGTAATGCGTGCCTTGCGGATGATCGTTGCCCTTGGTGTGCATCGAACGCACGATGGCCAGCTTGTCCATTCGCTTGGCCACTTGCGGGAGCAGTTCGGAAATCTGAATGCCCGAAACGTTCGTTGAGATTGGCTTGAACGCGGAGTTCGATTTCGGATCCCAGGTGTCGACGTGGCTCGGTCCGCCTTCGAGCCACAGCAGGATGCAGGCCTGCGCTTTTCCTTCCGTCTTCGCGACGGAGGCCGCGCGCAGATATTGGTTCATGTGAATGCCGAGAAACCCCAGCGATCCGACTCGGAGAAAATCGCGCCGCGATGCCTGCTCACGTGTCATTTTCAAGCAACCGTTAAAGTTCATGATCGGTCTCCCACTTAGTGATTCTCCGCAAATTCCCGCGAGCACAGCAGCGCCCATACGAAGTCTTTCAGCGCCGCCTCGCGGTCTTCACTCGATGCGATCAGATTTTCAATCGCACTCGATTCCTTCGGTTCAGCCTGGCGGGCAAATGCAGCCTGATAAAACTCCTGAATAATTTCCGCATTCGATTTTCCCGCTTTGAGCAACTGTTGCAAACGCCCTGCCGGCGCGCTGAGTTTCTCGTTATACGCGGGGCCGGCGAGCATGTGCATCGCCTCGACCAGATTTGCGTGACCGCTCCGTTCTGGTAGGGTCAACCGGTTCGGACGGCCGTACAATTCGAGGAAGCGCGAGTAGAATAGATCCGATTCCCTGAGTTGGACGGCTCGAGTACCGATCGGGGCCTGACCGGTGATCTTCGCTTCCGCAACTCCGGTGGTGAATACTTCCGGAACGCCGGTCACATCGCAGATGGCGTCGAGCAGTACTTCGGCGTCGAGCGCGCGGGGCTGCGCATGCGAGTAATTCGTGCGATCGTCCCGGTTGCTTTCTTCCGGGCGTCCCGATAACTGATACGTCCGGGAGGTCACAATTAAGCGTATCAGGCGGCGTAGGTCGTGGTTGTTGGTTCGAAAATCCTGGGCTAGACGGGCGAGCAGTTCGGGATGCGTCGGCGGGTTCGTGGACCGGAAATCGTCCACCGGGTCGACTAGCCCGCGTCCGAAGAAATAGCTCCACATCCGATTGACCGCGGCTTCCGCGAAGTACGGGTGATGGACCATCCATTCCGCCAGAGCCTTGCGCGGATTCTGCCGGCCGGTCGCGTTGATTTTGGTTCCGTCGAGCAGCGTCGGCGTGAGCTCCACCTTCGTTCGAGGGTGGTACATCTTGATGCTGCCGTTCACCTCCGCGCTCCCCATGTCTTCGTTCAGGGGGTGTTCGAAGATCACGTATTCGTTGCCGGTGTCTCCCATCTTGAACGTGCGTCCGAAGAATGCGGCCAGTCCCCAGAATTGATCCTGGCTCCAGGTTTCATATGGATGGTTGTGGCATTGGGCGCAATCCAACCGGCGGCCGAGGAAGACGCGGACTTCTTCGGCCATCGTCTCTCCGGGCGGTCCGATTACGTCGTAAGGCAGGAAGTGCCGGGTCGGGCCGTCGTAGCCTTCAGATGCCAGGCGCTCGCGCGCCACCTGATCGTAGGGCTTGTTGGTCGCAATATTTTCGCGCACCCAGTTCGCGTACATCTGGCTCCACTTCGGGCGGATGCCGTTCGAAAACACCGCCACGCGGAAGATATCGTCGAACCGGAACGTCCAGTAGTCGATGAACTCCGGGGAGCCTATTAGCTCATCGATGACCTTTTCCCGTTTCTTGGGATCGCGGCTGGCTACGAACTCGCGCACGCGATTCGGCGGCGGAAGCATGCCGGCGAGATCGAGACAGACACGGCGTAGGAATTCACTGTCGCTCGAAAGTTGCGATGGCACGATCCGGTAGCGCTGCAGTTTGTCGAAGACGAAGTCGTCGATGAAGTTGAACCGATCTACTTTTGGGTAGTGCGCGATTGGGGATCCGACCACGCCTATCGACGCGCTGGCCGCTTGTCCCGCTGCCCGCACCAGTATGGCGGTCTCGCCGGTTCGCCCAGCCTTCACAATTCCGCTTTCATTGATGCTGGCCACGTCGCCGTCGTTTGATTTGAAGGAGGCCTGGCCGGTGAAGTCTTCGGCGCGCCCGTCGGCAAAATGCGCTGTCACGAGCAGGCGATGGGTGCCGCCACGCTCGAGCGTTATGATTTTCGGAAACACTTCCAGGCTGGCTATTTTGTTGTTCACCGAAGATTCCGGGCCGAACGGAGCGCCATTCTTGATCCAATCCACGATGGTTCGGTATTCGGGCGAATCCACGGCGAATCGTTTACCGCCTCCGTGTGGGACAGTGCCGGTCGGCTTCAGCAGCAACAGGCTCTTTTCCGGATTAGCTAGATCGATACGCGGGGTTCGCGTACCGGCAACCTGCGTGGTCAGCACCTGGTATGCGCCGCCCTTCACGATCCAGTCGTAATCGTCTTTCGGATAGAGCGCTCCGGCGGACAACTTGAAGCCGCCTCGCCCTTTCACTCCGCCGTGGCAGGTGGAGCCGTTGCATCCTTTCTTGGTGAAGATGCCGCCGATCTCACGCGCGAATTCAAAAGTGCGCGGCGTGCTGGTTCCACGAACTTCAAACTGTGCCTGTGCGCGGCGCCCTTCTGCCTCGGCGGTGACTGTGACCTGTCCGTCACTTACGGCGTTCAGTAACCCGTCCGCGGCTATCTCCACTATGCCTGGCTGAGACGTTACCCAGTGTGCTTGCGCTGTTAGATCGCTTTCACTGCCGTCCTCATATTTGCCGAGCACCAACAGCTGTTGATGACTCCCGGCGTTTTGCAATAGCCGCTTGCCCGGTTCTACGCGCAGCGAAACGAGGTGCAGTTGGCGCTGCGGCCGAATGACTTGCCAGCAAGGCGATCAAGTATAGGCAGCGGAGGTTCATGATTTCCCCGGTGAGACGACCATCAGCAAAATTTCCTTGGCCGGGATGGGCGCCAGCAGATGTGCATCTCGCATCGGGCGCGCGATCACGCGGATATGCACCGGCGTCCCGGTCAGTTGGGCGTTATCGGTCGCGGCGAGCACGACGGCGGTCCGCTGCGGTTTCGCGACGTAGCGCTCCAGCCTGCCTCCGTTTGGTAGCGGCGGTGGCTCTTCATGGTCCTCGAGCGCAGGGAGGACGGTGACGCCTGCCGGGAGTCCCTCGACGTCAACCGTCACATATCCGGTGAATCCTTCTTCGCGATCGACCGTTACTGTTATCGGGTGAGTAGCGCCAGTTTCCAGATTGATGTGATCTTCGGCTATTTCGATGTTTCCTACGTGGGGAATCTGGGGGCGAATAAGTACGCGGTAATGGAAATCGGATCCCGCGCCGTTGGTTGTGATGTCGCGGATCTGGACGGTGTATTCGCCGGTTGTGGTTAGATTTACTGTCGTCTTGGCCTCGATCATCTTCATCATGTACAGGCCGTTATTGTTGAGTTTTGTGTAGACGTCCGTCGCGATTTCGCGGCCGCCGGGTTCGATGAGCCGCACTACGGGATTGAAACGTGGCAAAGTGGCTTCGGGTGTTTGAACTTCAATGGCCAGTGTCTGCGGTTTTTCGACTTTCAAGCGAATTACATGCGCCTGCCCTGGTTGGTCGATTTGTCCCTCCACTACTCCAGGCGCGGTCATCACCGGTATTTCTTTCGCGCCTTCGGGTACCGCGCGAAACGTCTCAATCGCCCCGATCTTCGATTCTGGTCCGCCACGTAGCGTGAGCTCTTGGATCCGGCGGCCGGTGAGATCTCGCGTGAATTGCCGTTCTTCCCAATTGGCTTTGCTGGCTGGATGGAGCGGTGGGAGGGGAGCCACGCCTTGAACAATCCGCAGTTGATAAACGCAATCCGCTCCACCCTGTCCCTCGAAACCCTGCACCCTCAAGCTGTATCGGCCGGCATGCGGGAAGCGCTGCACAAGGCGGGCGTCCGTGGACAAGCCTGGGAACGACAGAGGTTCGTCATTTGAAGCCACCTGGCTCAACCGGTGCGGGTCGAACCAACTGCCGGTGGGCTCGTACAGCGTAATGGACGGGTCAAAGCCATCTGCGAATGACGCAGCTTCAAAGGTCAACGTCTCTCCGCCGGTCACCTCAATCGAATAGGAATTCGTGTCGCCGGGCCGCGCAATCCGCCCGTTGACGACCACGGGAAAATGCTTCAGCGGAAGCGCCGCGCTGCTCTCGCCTAAGACGGGCTCGGCTGTGACATGCAGCGCTAGCTTATTTGTGACCCCGCGGGGTGTGATCACGCGAAACTCATGTGCGCCGATTCCGGCTTCGGCCTGAAGCGTGATCCGCACCTTGAGCAAATCCTTGGAACGGTCTTTGCCCTTGTCTTCTTTCGTGGCCACTTGTTCCGGATTCGGTCTTTCCGTAGTTAACGAAAGAACTTGCGCTTCCACCCCATCGCCCTCAAAAATCAGCGCCCGGGCATCCGCGAGGTTCGATCCGCTCAGCACGGCCTCAAACGAATTTCCGCGCTGGGCGGTCATAGGGTAGATCGAAGAGATGCTCGGGCCGGTCGGGACTTGTTTTTTCGGAGCCGCGCAAACTCCGGCCGTGACTAGCGCCGCAAGTGCCAGTAACAGCCGAGTCCGATGCATTCGTCAATTATCTCCTGGCTACGCCCAATGAGGGAAGAAAGCCTTCCAGTTTTCGTACAAAATCATATCCTGCACCTCGACGGGGATGGTGGGTAACCGAGTGCCTTGAACTGGTTTGTTCACGTTTCGCAACCCTGCGATGATGTTATCCATCGTCCCGGACGGGAAGTCCGACCCCGGGAGAATCTTGTGTTCCACTCCGTACTCCATGGCCGTGACGAGGGCCTGCCAGTATCTCCAGGGACGATAATGAACGGCGCTGATATCAGTGTACAAATTCGGGCACTTTCGAATCAGTACCATCACGTCGGTCTCCCACGGATGCCCCAGGTGCGCGATGATCATTTTCAAATCCGGGAAATCCATTGCCACATCTTCCAGTTGCAACGGCAAGCCCCATTTCAGCTTGGCCGCACTAGGGAACGTGGTTCCCTGATGCCACATGATCGGTAAGCCATACTGCTGGCACTTCCTAAAGAGCGGCCAGTATTGCCGATCTTGAGGGTCGAAGTGTTGATATACGGGACCGAGCTTCAGCCCTTTGAGCTTCAGTGTATTGACGCAATGGTCGAGCTGCTCAAGGTGATCAGGCTGCGTGGGGTCGACCGATGCCCAGCCCTCGATCTTTTCAGGATGCTCCGCTGCGTAGTCCGAAATGATTTCGTTGGGGACCCACATTCCCGACGCCTTCGCTTGCAGGCCGAATACCACGACACGGCTGACGCTGGCGGCAGCATCCCAATGCGGTCCGGGCTTTGCGTCGTAGACGTGCTTGTCGAGATTCGCCGAATACGCCAGACCTCCGCTGCGCTTCAGTTTTACGAGTTTTGAAGCAAGCGCCTCATCCGCATACTGCTCGCTGAGGTGGTCGGGATACCACATCAGATGGGTATGGCAATCGATGGTGCGGAGATCTCCCACGTTATGAGCATGACGCCTCGAGACGCCCTCTCTCAAGGTAGCGTTCAGCGCGCTGAACAAAACCGTCAATTGGAGAATGCTGTATTGACTTCAAGGCCGGTCCACTTTATAACTCTAGACAACAGCTCCGAAGGCTTGTGGATCAAGCACAGGGCGTCCTCGAAGTCGTCCAGCATCACGTCCTCGAAATCGCTCAGCATTATGGATACACACTCAGCTTTTGTGAGACTTTCGCTTCTAGGGAGATTTTCAATATGTATCGTGCGCTTTTAGCTTGTTTGTTTCTGGCCTCTTCGGCGGTTTGGGCCCAATCGACTGCTTCCATTGTCGGCCGCGTCTCGGATTCAAGTGGCGCGGTTGTCAGCGGCGCAAAAGTCACAGTTCGAAATTCTGCCAGCGGTTTCGAGCGTTCTACCGTTACGACTGACACAGGCGACTATGAGCTACCGCTGCTCCCAATCACGGGCGCCTACTCGCTCAGTGTCAGCAAACAGGGATTTCAGACACAGGAACTCACGGGAATCGTTCTTCAGGTGGATCAGCGTGCCCGGTTAGACATCAGCATGAAACTGGGTAGTATTTCTGAAATAGTTACGATCGAAGAAACGGCGCCCGTGCTCAATACCGAATCCGGATCCATCGGCCAAGTGGTCAGCAACAAGAACATTGTCGATCTGCCGCTGAACGGGCGCAACTACACCCAACTCGCAACCTTATTGCCCAATGCGGTGGTCCAAACTCAGGGAACCGCAGGGTCAACCGTAGTCTCGGTCTCCGGCGGCCGTCTTGGCAAGACCGAATTCCTGCTCAACGGGATCAGCATCAACGAGCAGCTCTTCGACGGTGTAGCCATTCGGCCCTCTGTCGACGCTATTCAGGAATTCAAGATTGTGTCGAACTCCTTCTCGGCAGAGTATGGCCGCGGCAACGCCGTAATGCTCGCCACCATCAAATCGGGCACTAACCAGTTACACGGTGTTGCTTATGAGTTTCTCCGCAACGACGCTCTCGACGCACGGAATACCTTCCTCGCTAAGAAGGCGCCCTACCGCCAAAATCAGTTCGGCGCAGCAGCCGGCGGAAAAATTATCAAGGACCGCATGTTTCTGTTTCTCAATTACGAGGGAACCAGAATCCGCCAAGGATTAGCTTTCAATCCCGTGGTGCCTGCCGCTGCGTTTCGGACCGGCGATTTCTCATCCTTGAGCACCGTCATTCGCGACCCCACGACACAGCAGCCGCTGCCGGGTAACAAGATCCCCGCAAGCCTGATTGACCCGTCAACTACTTACTTCCTGAAGTTCATGCCACTGCCCACAACGGCGGCCGGAACAGCGCCCTACGCTGCCCCGTTCAGCAGCAACGTCGATCAATCCAACGAGCGGTTCGACTACCGCCTCAGCGACAAAAATTCCTTGTTTGTGAGCCACACCTATACCAGGCGCAACGACTTTAACCCCGGAAATTACCCGCAGAATGGCGGATATACGCAGGATAACCGGACCCACACCGCCGTCATCTCAGATACGCATGTCTTCTCGCCAACCACCCTTAACGAGTTGCGTCTAGGCTATACACGTTTCTATAACGCCAACATAAACCAGGGTTTTGGCACGAACTACACTACTCAGTCGGGCATCGCCGGGTTTGAGCAGACATCGCTGAATTTCCCCGGTTTCCCACAGCTTTCCGTCTCCGGCTTTCAGGGTATCTCCGGCAACACCTTTCAACCGCTCGTGAACCCATCCAACAGCTACGAAATTGTCGACAACGTGAGCAAAATATTTGGGAAGCACACCGTTATATTCGGAGCGGACCTGCGCGATTTCCGGTTTACTTCCACCAATGCGGCTAATTCGCGCGGAGTCTTCAGCTTTACCGGCGCATATACCGGCAATGCGTTCGCGGACTTCCTCACCGGCTATCCCTTCTCCGGCTCGCGGGATTTTCCACGCAATCAGTTCGGCGAATACGACCGGAGGTATCACTTCTATGTTCAGGACGACTGGAAGGTCAGTTCGAAACTCACGCTGAATCTCGGTCTTCGTTACGAGGTGAACCGGCCCCCGGAATTTGTCAACTCGCAGGCCGCGCGCTTCGACTTCGTCACCAACAAAGTGGAAGTGCAGAGGCTCTCGAACGGCAATGTGAATCTGACCACGCAGCAAGTGGCGCAATTCGCTTATCCCGTCTTTCAGGATGTGATTGTGACGCCACAGTCCGCCGGTTTGCCGAACAATTTGATCTTCCAGGATAACCGTGACTGGGCCCCGCGCATCGGCTTGGCATACCGCCCGTTTAACAGCAACAAGACGGTCATCCGCAGTGGTTTTGGAATTTTCTATCTATTGACGAGCGGCAACAACTCTGTCAGCGTCCCGATCATCAACGTTCCCTTCATCGTCGACGAATCGAAGAATCAGGTGGCGGTCAATAACGTGCCCACCCAGCGCGTCGAGAATTTTTTCCCACCCTTCAGTTCCAATGCCAACTTTACGACCGCTCTGGCGTATGGATTCGATCCGCACATGGTAACGCCGCGTATGACGCAATACAACTTTGCAGTGCAGCAGGAACTGGCGCGGGACTTTGCGCTGGAAGTGGCGTACGTCGGCAACGAATCGCACCACCTGGAACGGGAAAACCAGCCGGCGAACTACGCGCCCATCGCTCCTGGTGACACTCGGCCCCTACAGCAGCGCCGTCCGAATCCCCGGTTTTCCGCCGGCAACTACTTGGACACCAGCGGAAATGCCAATTACAACGGACTCGAAGTGAAGTTGGAAAAGCGCTACTCCCGCGGCTATCAGTTTCTGATCGGTTATAGCTGGTCGAAAACGATCGACATGGATACCAACGATCAAGGTGGCGGGGCATCCGACAATCCATACAATTACCGGACAATGCGTGGACCATCGAATATCGATGTTGGTCAACACTTCGTCGCCAGTTTCGTGCTGGATCTACCCTTCGGTAAGGGTAAACGTATCGCCAATACATCTTCCCCTGTGTTGAACGCGTTCATCGGAGGATGGCAACTCGCGGGAATTGTGACATTCCAGGGCGGATTTCCGTTCACTCCTACACTCGGTTCTGCCGATCCCACGAATTCGGGCCGGCAATACGGTACCCGGCCGAACGTCATTGGAACGGGAGCCGTTGCTAATCCCAACCGCAATCAATGGTTCAACGTTGCAGACTTTGCAATTCCGGCGCAGTACACCATCGGCAATGCGGGTCGAAATATTCTGCGCGGACCGGGTCTAGCTAACCAGGATCTGTCCTTGCACAAGGACTTTCATTTTACGGAACGAACCTATCTACAATTCCGCGCTGAATACTTCAATGCGTTCAACGTAACAAATCTCGCGAACCCAAACGGATTTCCCACGTTGACCAGCGACTCGGGTGCAAACATCGATCTTCCCGCGGTGGCCGGCAAGATTTTCCGTACCTCCACTCCGGCGCGCATCGGCCAACTCGCTTTGAAGCTTTACTTCTGAGCCGGAATGCGAAGGCGTGAATTCCTGGCGGCCGGCGCGGGGGCTCTTACCGCTTTAGCGGCCAGCCGCCCTTTTGAGTATCGCGGCTATCTCGGCTGGATCACCGATCTGGCCACGCGGCCCGATCCTATGGCCGAATGGCCGTCGATGCGCCTTGATGAATCGCTGCTTCGCGACTATCGCGAAACATCCGATGTTATGCAGCAACTCGGCATGCAAAACCTCTGCGTTTGGGGACTCTACGTATCGCGGGCCTGGCCGGTAGATCTAAAACAGTCTGTGACAGCCGAACGGGGCGTCATGGTTGAGAAACTCATCGCGTCCGTACATGCAAAGGGTGTTCGGGTGTTGTCGGGTCTGGGTGTCTACAGTTGGGGTTTCGATGAAATTCTCCGCGCGAACCCGAGCCTGATGAAAAGCAACGTGCATGCGATGTGCGGTAGCGAAGAGGCCTCCTGGGATTGGATGCGAAAGGTGATCGACTATGTGTTCACACGCTTTCCCATCGATGGCGTCAGCATGCAATCGGCGGACCAGGGGAGATGCACGTGCGAACGATGCCGGCGCTACACCGAAACCGAGTATCACGCTCGACTCAATATCAAATGCGCGCAGTACATTCGTTCGCGATGGCCTGGTAAAACCATTGGTGTCAGCGGCTGGGGAATGCGTTTTGAAGACGCTGCCAGTCTGCCTCATTTGGCGGAACTGGGCAAGCATATCGATTACCTGATCGATGTGCCGGATTCCGCCAACCGCCGCGGCGGCGCGGGCTTTCGCAAGCGGCTGATCGACGCTGTTCCCTGTGCGTTCGGTACACTGGGTGGTCCTCAGGTGGAACCTCCCCAGCATTGGGCGCGCGATCGATGGTTTCTTCCCACGCTGCGAACGGTGGGCGAACACCTCGAGGCATTGCATGCCGATGGAGGCCGCGCCTGCGAGTGGTTCTATCACATCATGGCCAATCCGGGATGTGAACTTTCGACCCATGTGGCGGCGCGTGTGCTGGCCGATCCCACTACGCCCTGGCGGAAGCATTTGACGAGTTCGATTGAACAAATCTATGAGGTGACGAGCCCGGAAACCAGGGATCATCTCGCGGAAGCGTTCCTGGCCGCGGAAGATGCATACCTTCGTTATCTTCCTCCAGGCTTTTGCGGCACTATTTCGCTGGAGCCGCTTGTCTCGAGTCAAGCCGGTCCCCCGGTTTATTTGACGAAACGCCTTACAGCCGAGCAGCGCCGTTCGTACTCGGCGGCGTTGGGTGCGGTTCGCAAACGTTTTGAGGCGCTGACGGCCGAGATTCCGGAAAAAGGGCGGGGGCGGAGTCCGCGAGGTCGTGTTCGTTTCATTCTGCGGTCGGTTGATAATGTTCAGAAGGATATTTCCGCGTGATTAAACATCTTTATCGAACCCTGACCTGGCCGGAGTCGAGGCAACGGGCCGAGGAAGGCTCCGTGATTGTGATTCCCATCGCAGCGATCGAGCAACACGGGTATCACCTCCCGATCGACGTGGATAACGTGCTTGTGGAACACGTGACTGAGGAAGCCGCGCGGCGATCGGAAGGCCTGATTCTAACTGCGCCGATGATCCATTACGGGTTCAACGAGCACAACATGGGTTTTCCCGGGACGATCTCGATCCGTGAGACGGTTTTCATGGATTTCGTTTATGACGTCGCGCATTCGTTTGTGCGGCAGGGCTTCGATCGGATTGTCCTCATCAACGGACACGGCAGTAATCAGATGTTGTGCAATCTTGTTGCGCGCCGCGTGGTGAATACGACCAAGGCTTTCTGTGCGGCGGCGGCCCACTGGTGGCTGGCCAAGGCTGAGGTCGACAAGCTGCGTGAGTCCGTTTTTCCAGGCGGCATGGCGCATGCCTGCGAATTCGAGACGGCGATGTACATGCATATTTGTCCTGAGCTGGCGCAACTCGACAAGGTTGGCGGCCGTGAGGCGCCTTCATCGATCAACGAGTTCATCTATGACGATCTGTTTGGGTCGGGTCCGATGCATTTCGTCAATCGCTGGAGCCGCGTTTCGGAGAGTGGTGTTGAGGGTGACCCCAATCTCGCAACCGCTGAAAAGGGGAAGGCTTTCAGCGAGTGCTCAATCGCGAATTTGATCCGGTTCTGCAGAATCTTCCGCGACATGAAGGTCCAGCCGGATCGCGACTTCAACTACAAGAACCCAGCGCTGTAGGATGCGGCTCGCCGAGGGAATCTTTCTTACAGCTTCGGGTAATCTTGGCGTGTCGCTGACGCACCCGCTCGACTGCAATGCTTACGCGCTCCGCTGCGGGGACGAATACGTTCTAATTGATTCCGGTGTTGGGATGGAGACAGGCCGGATTCTGGAAGTCTTGCGGTCGGATGGCATTCCCGCGGATCGAGTCCGGCATCTTCTGCTGACGCATTACCATCTCGATCATTCGGGTGGCGCGGCTGCACTGCGCGAGGCGCTCGGGCTCGATGTCTGGGCCGGAGCCATCAGTGCGCGCGCCCTCGAAGCAGGCGATGAAGAAGCGATCTCGCTGGCTGCGGCGAAGCGGGCCGGGGTCTATCCCCATGCGGTGAAGTTTGCCGCTTGTCCGGTTGCTCGCGTGCTTCGGCCGGGCGAGCCGATCTCGATCGGCGACACGACGATCGTTCCCATCGCGGCACCGGGCCACTCTCGCGACATGATTTGCTTCCTGGTGCGGCAACCGGGGCGCACGCTGCTGTTTTCCGGTGATGTGATTTTTTACGGCGGACGTATCGCGCTTCAGTGCATCGCCGACTGTGACGTTCCGGCGTATTTCGAAACCATTCGGATGCTCGCTGGTTTGGAATTCGACATGATGTTTCCCGGCCACGGGCTTTGGTCGCTCGCCCATGGCCGGCGTCATGTGCGGGAGGCGATGAGCTTTGTGAGCCGTCTGCTTTTGCCACCGAACTTATGACCTCTCTCTCCATCATTGGCGTTGGAAACATTGGGCTCGTCCATCTGGATAATTTGCGCTCGCTGCGTGGTTGCCGCGTGGCTGGCGTGTTCGACGTACGTCCGTTGGCGAATGATCCGGGCGTGCGGGTTTACCCGTCCATTGATGCGCTACTCGGAGATCCCGCCACCGCCGCAGTGGTTATCGCAACCCCCAGCGACACGCACGCGGCTCTAACGGAACGGGCTCTGGTGGCCGGTAAGCATGTGTTTGTCGAAAAGCCGCTGGCGGGAACGCTCGACGACGCCGAGCGAATCACGCAGGCTGCCCGGCAGCATCCGAATCAAGTCGTCCAGGTTGGGTTTTGCGAACGCTTTAACGTGAATTATCTTGAGGCACGGCGCGCGGTTCGTGAAGGGAAACTCGGTTCGTTACGCGCTATCCATACTTCGCGCGTCGCTCCCTATGCGGCGTCAAATCCGGCTTGGGAACTTGGCGTGCTCGATACGGCAGTCCACAATATCGATCTCATCTTGTGGTTGATGCAGGAGGCGCCGGTCTCCGTTCTTGCGCGCGGAACGCAGGTGTATGCCGACTCCGCAATTCCGCATTCGGTGACGACCCTTCTGGCGTTCGCCGGCGGCGCTATGGCGGTCGATCACATTGCCTGGATGCAGGACGATGGATTTCCCCTGAACCAATGTGCGCGGTCGCGGATGCTGCTGCAGGGAGCCGATGGGTATTTTGAGATTGACCTGACTGATCGGCCCTCGGCTATCCGAACACGCGATGGATATCGCGAAATCGATTCGGTGATCATTGGCGCGCCCGAATACGCCGGCTGCTTGAAGCTTCAATTCGAGTACTTCCTACAGTCGATCGAAGAGGGTGCGCCGGTACTCGCACCACCGGAAGACGCATTGCTCACCGAACGGGTGGCGCTGGCGGCGCTCGACTCGCTGCGATCCGGGAAAGAGGTGCGGCTTGCTGGCTGATGGGTGGTCGGAGATCGTTCCGGGAGTCGACGTGTTTTTTCGGCGCGGCGCACAACCGGGACCCTTCACGCTGATCACGGCCGGCATTCACGGAGATGAGTATGAAGGCCCGGCCGCCGTGGCTGCGTTTGTCGAAACTCTTTCTTCGTGCCCCGGACTTGCTGGATCGGTTGCTGCGATTCCGGTGGCCAATCCGATGGCTTGGCGGGCGTCCCAGCGGACCTCGCCCGACGACGGCCTCAACCTTGCGAGAACTTTTCCAGGCCGTGCCGATGGATCGCCCACCGAACGGTTGGCAGCCGCGCTGTTCGAACTTGCGATTGAAGCTGATTATCTGATCGATCTGCACAGTGGCGGCGTGGAATATCTGTTTTTTCCAATGACCGGATTTTACGGCATGGCCGAGTTATCGAACCCTGGATTCACCGCTGCGCGGCGCTTCGGACTCCCGACGTTGTGGCAAATGCCGGCCACGGCGGGCGTGCTCTCGTGTGAACTCTGGAAGCGCGGACGCGGTGTCGTCGGCTGCGAGTATTTGGGCGCAGGCCAATTGTCTCCGGCGGGCCGGGAAGCGTATGTTCGCGGGATTCTGTCGTGTCTGGCGCATTGGAAGAATCTGCCGGATGAATACCTCTTGCCCGAGGATGGCAGGGCATGCGCCGGCGATTGGCAACTGGCCGCCGCCACCGGCTTGTTTGTGGCTCACTGCGTGATAGGCGAAACGGTTGCGCCGGGGCAGTTGCTGGCTGAGATTCGCGATCCTCGCGGGTGCGTGTTGCAATCGTTCCATGCTTCGGCATCCGGTGGTTTTGTACTCGCCATTCGTTCCAAAGCCTATATTCGACCCGATAACTGGGGAGTCTTGATTGCCAGCTACCTCTGAAGCCTACTTAGAATGTCCAGGCTGCAGTACGCGCTATCCCGTTGGTAGGCAATTTCATGGTTGTCCGGCGTGCGCGGCGGCCGGCCGTATCTCGGCGCTTCAGGTGCGTTACCGCACGACACCCGAGCTTCTTTATGATGCTGCGCGTCCGGGAATATGGAAGTGGCGCGGGCTGCTGCCTCCCGTGCCCGCTGATCAAATCGTGTCTCTGCACGAGGGGGGTACACCGCTCGTTCGAATACGGAAGTGGGATGGCCCGGCTCAGCTCTATCTGAAGAATGAAACGATGAATCCGACGTGGTCGTACAAAGATCGCGCGGCTAGCGTTTCGGCGACCATGGCGCGATTCCTTGGCTTCTCCCGCACCGTTGCGATCAGTACAGGCAACCTCGGCAATTCGGTTTCCGCCTATTCGGCAGCCGCCGGACTCGACTGCACCATCTTCTGCAATGCCGGAGCGCCGCCGCTGCAACTCGCGTTGATGCGGCATTACGGCGCGCGCGTTTTTCGCGGCGGCGATCAGAATGCTCTCTTGCGCCAACTGGTCGACAGGGGAGGCTGGTTTCCGGCAACGGTGGTATGTCCGCGTGAGGGCTTCGGAAATCCTTACGGGATTGAAGGCTTCAAGACCATCGCGTTCGAGATATTCGAGCAACTGGGTCGCCGGGTGCCGGATCGAGTGTTTGCCCCCGCTGGGAGTGGCGATGGGCTCTATGGAATCTGGAAAGGCTTCGATGAATTGTATCGGCTGGGGATCGCGCCGTATCGGCCCAAAATGATTGCCTGTCAGGCGGAAGGCGCTAATGTCTATGTGAGGGCTGTACGGAGCCATGCTTCGAAATTGACAGAGATGCCTTCGGTTTCGACCGTTGCGTTGTCGATTGCGGAGAAGATCGGAGGCGAACTGACGCTGGGTGCGCTCTACCAATCGGGCGGCGATGCGATTGCTGTTTCGGACGATGAGTTGCTCGCAACGGTCAGCGATCTTGGGCGGGAAGGTCTTGCACTGGAACCCGCGTCGGCGGCCTCCGTCGCGTGTGCGAGGACACTTGCCCCGCAAGGCGCAACGGGCGAAATCTGGGTGGCCATTGGAACCGGCGCCGCGATCAAATGGCCGCAAGACCTGACCCGCGGCTTTGTGATGCCGGAGGCGCTGCCGGATAATTTCCGCGACGTCGACGAAATTATTCCGGTTTCTTGAGCAACGATGGTAGACGATGCACGGCCGACATACCACCGTCGACCACAATGGCTGTCCCGTTTACGAATCGCGAACCGCTGCCCGAAAGCCACAAGGCGCAATCGGCGATGTCTCCGGGTACGCCGAATTGTCCACCCGGATACATTGCGTACAGCTCATCCCGGAGCTGCGGCGCAGCTTCGTATGCGGCTCGCGACGTCTCGGTCATGATGGTCCCGGGACAAATGGCGTTCGCGCGAATGCCGTAGCCGCCGTACTGTTGGGCGAGCAGGCGTGTGAGCGACAGGATGCCTCCTTTCGCCGCAGTGTAGGCAGCCAGATGAATACCCGTCAGTGCGTTGATGGAGCTCAGCGAAATGATGATGCCGCTCCGGCGCTTCATCATTCCGGGCAGCACCGCTTTTGTGCATAGAAAAACGCTCTTGAGGCAGACGTTCGACACCCGATCCCAGGCCTGTTCAGTCACCCCGTGCAGGAGCCCGTCTCCTGCAACGGTGGCTGCATTGTTTATCAGGATGTCGACCGGCCCGCATTGCTCAACGGCTGCAGCGACATCCGCCGCCACTGCGACATCACCGGAAAGTGCGGTGAATCGCTCGCCCGCGAGCGCGGCCGTTTCGCGATTCAACACGGAATCGAGATCCAACCCACTGACATGTGCTCCCTCCGCCGCGAATCGGATCGCAATTGCGCGGCCGATTCCTTGGGCCGTACCCGTGACGAGCACATTCTTTCCGCTGAGTTCGTTCATGGAAGGCTCAAAATAACCACTGAAAGCAGACCACAAAAAATACCCGCTGAGCCATACCAGCCTAGCCGTTCCTTGAACAGAAATACGCCGGCGATGGCAACAAACAACACATTCGCTCCGCCTGCGATCGGATAGACAAGATAGCCCGGCGCGCCTCCGCCCAGCGCGCTCACGAGGCAAAGCTGTCCGACAAAACTCATTGTCGCCATGCCCGCTCCGATGAGGATCTCTTTCGCCCACGGCAAAGACAAGTCGCGCGCCGAATAGAGAAGGGCCATGAGGAGACCGGAAGCGTACCATCCAAACAGATACTGATATTGGTAGGTTCCCGCCAGTCCCGCTTCGCTCAAGACCTTTGCGCCAATCAAGGCGAAACCGTTGGCGACCATCGCCGCCAGCATCAGCCGGAGCCACTTCATGACGCCGCCGCTTCAGACTGCTTGCGTTCGAGCCACAGCAGGATCAGTGCTGCAAACATTGCCAGCAACGCAACCAACTGCTTCACACCAACTTTTTCCCGGTATAACGTAACGGAAATCAGGATGGGGATCGCGGACGAGAGGTTAATGATCAGCCAACTCGCCGCAATCTTGCCCTGCTTTACGCCGATCTGGAAGAGCAGGATTGCGGTTGCGGCACAAGCGCCGCTCGGCAATGCGATAGCCCAAACATTCAACGGTACCGAAGTGCCCTGGCCGCGTGCCAGGAGCGAGACCAGCGAAAAAACGGCTGACCAGGCAAAGAGCAGTATGTTGATCTGCTTCGGACGGCAACCGGCCCGGTCCGCCTGCTTATGCAGAAGTCCGAGAACGACGTATGCGGACATTGCGCCGAATGCAAATAAAATAGCTGGTGTCACGTTCCTCCCTTGGCCTATTCTGAAATAGCATGCTCCTGTTCGTTATGGCTCAAGCAATCATGGCTCAATCGCAATTTGCCGCTACCCCGTTTACCGAACCACACAGCTTCACTGGCGAAATCGAAGGTCCCGCCTGCGATCGCGAGGGAAATATCTACGCGGTCAGTTTCGCTCGCAAGCCCACCATCGGACGCATCACGCCCGACGGCAAGGGCGAGATCTTCATCGAAATGCCCGAGGGCTCGCTCGGCAATGGCATCCGTTTCGACCGGAAAGGCACGATGTTCGTGGCCGACTACACCGGTCACTCCATTTTGCGCGTGAATCCGAAGACCCGCAAGATTGATGTATTCGCGCACGAAGCGTCGATGAACCAGCCGAACGACATTGCGATTTCGGCCAATGGAACGATCTGGGCGTCGGACCCCAATTGGGCGAACTCCACCGGACAAGTGTGGCGGGTGGATCGAAATGGAAAAATGACCCGTGTGGCCGCGGACATGGGTACCACCAACGGCATCGATGTCAGTCCGGATGGAAAAACACTGTATGTGAACGAGACCGTCCAGCGCAACGTATGGGCCTTCACCATTGAGCGTGACGGCTCCCTCAGCGGGAAGCGCTTGCTGATCCAGTTTCCCGACTTTGGAATGGACGGGATGCGTTCCGATGTGGACGGCAACCTCTACATCACGCGTCACGGAAAGGGCACGGTGGTGGAGGTCTCGCCGGCGGGCAAGGTTCTGAAGGAGATTGATGTTCTGGGGAAATTGCCGACGAACATCTGCTTTGGCGGTCCGGACGGGCGGACGGCGTACGTCACTGAAGTGGAACACGGCCGTCTGGTCCAATTTCGCACCGACCGCCCTGGCCTCGAGTGGCAACGCTGGCGGCGTTGAGTTCACATGCGGCCGGCGAGCATCGTCTTAAAGCACACCGTACTTCTGGTAAACGTCACGCAGGTAAGCGCCCTTCATCAATTCGGCGCGCGAGCTGTTCTCACGCCGGACTTTGTCCGACGCTAATTCGATGACCTCGCTGACCACGGCCTTGGGAACTACAACTACTCCATCGAAATCCGCAAAAACAAAATCGCCGGGATGCACGATCACTTCGCCGCACTCTACCGGAACGTTGTAGGCAGTCACGCAGCCCCGGCCCAACGAATCGACCGGCTTGATTCCGGTCGCGAATACCGGAAAGCCGAGCTCTTCGATCTTTTGCACATCGCGAACCAACCCGTCGACGATTGCGCCGCGCGCACCACGCGCCCGGGACGCCGTGGAGAGCAACTCGCCCCATGGAGCGTTGCGGATCGATTTCTGTGTACCGACAACGGCCACCTCGCCCGGCAGCAGACTGTCTACCGCTTCGATCTCGATCCCGTACGGATCGGGCGGCGTGTGATACAGATCGGAACAACTGATGGTGCGGGCCCACCCTGCCACCTTGCAGGAGGAATAAAGAGGCCGCAAATACTCACGCATCGCCTGATGCCGGATACCCAATTGATCCATTGAGTCGGACACGACCGCGGTATAGAGATTCTTCTCCGCGAACTCGCAGACCGCCAGATCGTGTTGATGGCTAAGCGACTCGGTACCGTTCGATGACTTGATCATTTACTTCTACTCCTAAACCCGGTCCCTCCGGGACTCGCAGATAACCGTCTTCCATCCGCAAAGGCTCTTTCACCAGCATTCGGCTCAAAGGACCTTGCGATGTATTGAATTCGACAAATTCGGCACGCCGCTGAAAGGCGGTCAGGTGCAGAGACGCGGCCGTCAGCAGATCGCTTGACCAGGAATGCGGAATCACCAGGCGGTTCGCCCGCTCCGCCATATGTACAATTTTGCGTGCCACCGTGAATCCGCCGCAGCGGGTCAAATCCGGCTGCAGGACGTCGACGCCGCCTCGCTCGATCAGCGTCTGAAAGCCCCAGTCCGTGGCCTCCTGCTCGCCGCACGCGATGCGGACATCGGTCGCCTCGGCAACTTTTCGGTAGCCGTCGTAGTCTTCCGGATGTAACAGCTCTTCCACGAAAAACGGCTGGAATTGCTCGATCGACCGAACGACCTGGATCGCTTCTTTCGCCGTGCGCTCTACGAACCAGCCGGTATCGACCAGCAGGTCGTTCCGCGGGCCGAGCGCTTCGCGGGCCGCCTCCACCAATTTCACGTCCAGCCAGCGGTCCTTGCCAAAGACTCCCCATCCGAACTTCACCGCTGTGAAGCCCTGGTCGAGGTAGACCTTGATCGATTCGCGCATCGCCTCGGGCGTGGGGCGAAACAGCGTGCTGCCGTATGCGCGTACTCTGTCGCGCCACTTTCCGCCGAGCAGGATGTGTACCGGCTGCTGATACGCCTTGCCGCAGATGTCCCACAGCGCGATATCAATAGCGGAGATCGCCTGCATCGCTGCGCCGCGGCGGCCGAAATAAATGGTGCCGCGATACATGCGATACCAGAGACGTTCTACTTCTAGAGGATTCTGGCCAACCAGGAGCGACTTGAGTCCATCCATGAACTCCATGCCTTCGTCCTGGCTCCACCTCGGCGTCTCGACGCAAGCCTTTGCCACTGGCGCGGCGGTCTCCATGTCGGAGTAACCGCAGATGCCGGCGTCGGTGGAAACCTTCATGATCCCCATGTAGGTGGGGCCGAGGGGTTCTTCCGAACCTACCGAATTGTTGTAGAGTCCCTCCGATTTCAGGACGAACAGTTCAACGTCGGTGATCTTCAACCGGTCACCTCGCTCCAGTCGACGCTCTCGGCGACCACAAACAACGTTTGCCCTTTCAAAGGACGCGCTCCCAGATGCAGCATCGCCACGAATCCGGTGCGCGGCGCGAGAATATCGAGAGCGGGCGAAGAATGGTCGGAGAAGTCGTGGAGGCGGCCCAGCAACTGTCCCTGGTCAACGGCCTCGCCCGGTTGAACCACCGGCTCCCAAACGCCGTTTCGCGGCGCCGGCACATAGGCGTCGAGCTTGTCGGCTTTGATCAAGCGCGTGGGCGAGGAGCCCTGCGGGCGGATCTTCACGATTTCGCCATCCAGCAGTCCATAGTGCCGCAGCACGTTCTTCGTCCCCTCGTACGCATGACGCACGCCAAGCCGATCCGTGGAAGCTCCCGCGCCGAATTCGCCGCCGATCGTCACTTTGCCTTCGGCTTCCGCCTCGTCAGTCAATAAGCCGGACGCCATCGCACTCGAATAAATCAGCACGAACCCGGTATCGAACAACTGCGAGACCTTGCGCGATCTCAGCGCGCTGCACCGGATCGGGAATCGGATGGAACGATGTGCAATGAGGAAACGCGCCCTCCATGCCGCCGGCGTGGATATCGATCACCACGCGCCCCAGGGGAAAGATACGCGTCTTTACGAAGTTAGCGATTCGGGAAGAGATGGTCCCGCGCGGATTTCCGGGAAACGCGCGGTTCATGTTCACGCCGTCCAGCGGAGAAGTGCGAGAGTTTGCGATGCAGGCGCTCTCGCTCAATTGCGGCATGAGCACCACTCGCCCAGTCATCTGCTCCGGATCGAGATCCGTGCAAAGACGCTTCACGCCGACCTGACCCTCGTACTCATTCCCATGGGTGCCGCCGAAACAAATTACGCCGTTTGCATTTGATCCGCGTTTTCCGTTGATTACCGTTAGCGGCAGCAGGGAATAACCCCACGATCCGTCCAAATGGAAAGCGACTTGGTAGTGATTTTTTCCCGGGAGGTCAAAATCAATATCGGAAAAGTTGTGGATGACGGAGGGCATTCAGGCTATACAGGTTCCAGAGTAGCGACGCATGCCGCGAGCGTCAAGACAGCGGAGTCCGTTTTCGTTCATATCCCTGGACGCACGGCGTTAATTCCGCACGGAGCATATTGGCTTTTGTCCAGAATGCGGGAAACTACAACTGGAAGCCATGTCCGAGATACCGAACGCCACAGCCGTGGAGCGCGCCCTGTCGATCCTTGAGTATCTGGATAGTTCCAGGCGTGGACTCAACATTTCCGAAATCAGCCGTAAACTCGAGATTCCCGAAAAGCTCTACTCACGTGATCGTCGTCACCCTCGAGCGCATGGGATACGTGCAGCGGAAACCCGATTCGCTGAACTACCATCTTGGGCTCAAGGCCTACGGGCTGGGCCGCGGAATGATGAAGAATATTTCGATCGCCGAGATCGCAATGCCAACTCTGAGGGTGTTGGTGGACCAACTCCATCTGCCCGCGCATCTCGCTGTTCCGGACGGCGATCAGGGTGTCTATATTCAGAAAGTTGACGCGCCCGGACTGATCAAGATCGACACCTACGTGGGCCGCAGGATGGACCTCCATTGCACGGGAGTCGGAAAGGTAATTCTGGCCTATGGCTCAGAAGAGATCCTCGAGCGCACGTTGGCAAAACAGGCATATATCCGTCACACGCGTAACACCATCACGTCATCGCGATCGCTTCGCCGCGAAGTGGCGCGGATTAGAGCGGTCG
This sequence comes from Bryobacteraceae bacterium, assembly GCA_963770345.1. Classification (GTDB taxonomy): domain Bacteria; phylum Acidobacteriota; class Terriglobia; order Bryobacterales; family Bryobacteraceae; genus CAVYPH01. Next base: position 1,307,824 of record CAVYPH010000007.1, read on the forward strand.
GCTATGCCATCGATGACGAAGAAGAGGAGCTAGCGGTTCGGTGCGTTGCCGTTCCAGTCTTCCATCCTACTGGACGGTTTGCGGCAGGATTGTCGGTAACCGGTACAACAACGCAAATCCCCCTCGAGGAGATCGAATCGCTCGCCGAGCGTTTGAAGCATGCAGCCGCCGGAATCTTCCCGCCGGTCTCACATGAATGAGAAATTGTTGTCCCGCCGTTTGGACATCCTGTTTCCGGGTGTCCGTTTTGGATTTACGATGGAGGTCAGATGCCGATACGCATAGTGATGAGGGAGAACCTTGTTTAGCCTTCTGCTGCTCGCCACCTGGACGATTGAGTCGCTGCTCAATCTCCCGCAAGCCGGTGATCCGCAGATGCGTCCCAACGGCGAGATGTACGCTTACGTGTTGCAGGGCAATGTTTTCTTGTCGCCTGTGAATGGCGGACTGCCCAAGCAGCTTCACCGCGGACGCCTGCCGCGGTGGTCGCCCGATTCCACACGGCTTGCGTTCGTCGCCGGCCAGGATGGGATCGACCAGATCTTTGTGTACGACGTCGCCTCCAGTGGCATCCGTCAGTTCACTCATTCGCCCTCGGCGGTCGGGCTGTACGCCTGGGCTCCAGACGGCCGCGCGATCGGGTTTCTCGCGGTTGACCCTGGTCCCGCCGCTGACCCCCAGGTGTCGGGACAATACAGCCACTACTCCCGTCTCTACTGGCAAGCGTTAGACTCGTCCGCCGCGCGCCGCATTACGAATGGCAAGGCCCATGTCACTTCTTTTTCACTTTCCCCATCTGGCGATACTGCTGTCTACGGGGCGCATCCGACTCCGGCCAATCAGGAGTCTCTGCAATCGGATCTGTACACGGTGGACCTGAAAACGCTGGCCATCAAACCGTTGGTGGTCCAGCCCGGACTCGACGGAGAACCGTTGTACTCGCCCGATGGAAAGTGGATTGCGTTCCATTCGCAGGGCGGATCGAGTAATTATTTCGAGAGGCGCGACGTCGCGATCATTCCCGCGGCCGGTGGAACCATCCGCTATATCACGCGTGGCCATCCGGAAGATGTTTTCCGGACTGGGAAGGCGTTTACCTGGTCGCCTGATTCGCGCGTGTTGATCTATACCGCCGGCAAGGGGGTCGAGGATGTCCTGATTCGTCATGAAATCGAATCGGACCACACCACCACACTTGCCGAACATATCGCAGGAACCGCCAGTTTTACACACGATCTGTCACGCGCTGTGTTTATGCAGGTGAACCGCGCACACCCGCCTGAAATCGTGCTTTTGGAAGACGGATCTATCCGCCAGTTGAGTCACGTGCACGACGGTCTATCGCAGTTTCCGCGCTTCTCTTCCGAAATTGTGAGATGGAAATCCCGCGATGGCTTGCAGGTGGAAGGAATGTTGTGGCTGCCCGTGGGCTATAAGACGGGCACGCGAGTTCCGCTGCTGACCGAACTTCACGGCGGCCCGACCGGAGTTATTCTCGACGCGTTTCCGACGCCGCGCACGTATCCGACCGAGGTCTTCCTGCAGAACGGAATCGCGGTCTTCTCGCCCAACTTCCGCGGCTCGGTGAATTACGGCGCGGCTTTCACGATGAAGAGCGCCCTGTCACAAGGAGAAGGCGATTACCAGGACGTGATGACCGGCATTGATTCTCTCATAGCCCGCGGCATTGCCGATCCTGATCGTCTGGGCGTGATGGGCTGGAGTTACGGCGGCTACCTGACGACTTCCATCGTGACGCAGACAAACCGCTTCAAAGCAGCCTCCATCGGCGCCCCTGCAACGGACTGGGCGACCTATTATGGCCAATCCGACGGGCCCAAGGAAACGCTCTGGACGTACTTTGGCGGGACGCCCTGGGAAGTCCCGGAGAACTACGCCAGGCACTCTCCGCGAGCCCGGCTCAAAGAAGTTCGGACCCCCTGTCTTTTACAGGTGGGCTTGCTCGACATCAACCATAACGCCGAGATCCACCGCGCGCTGATCGACAATCACGTGGAGGTGGAGTATGTGGTCTACCCGCGCGAATATCACGGCATCGTCGAACCCGCGCACGTGCGCGACATCATGGAACGCAATCAACGCTGGTTTATCCAAAAGCTGCTGGCGCGTTAGGCGTTATCGAATACGGCCCGGTCGCACGGATAAATTGGTCGAAGTGGGACGAAGACGCTTCCAGGCTCGTAGGCAATTCCTTTGCGGATCGTCAGCAGCGGTTCGATCAGGCGATCACCATGGCGCGGCAATCGAAGGCTATCGGTGAACGTGAACGAACCTTCCCGCACGCGGAATTGGAAAAGATCAGCCACCGATCCCGCGCGTAGTGAACCAAACTCGTCGCTTCTGCTCAGGACGTTCGCCGGCGCGATAGTTGACTTCGTAATCACGTCCTTGAGGCTCATCCCCAAACACAAGAACTTCGACATCACCTGGGGCATAGTGACCAGCCACGGACTGTCGACGCTGTACCGGTGAAGATCCGTGCTGATGGTATCGGGCCAGAAGTGATGTTCAAATGCGCGTTGTGCAGTCGCCCAGGCGAAACTTCCACAACCGTGTCCGATGTCAAAGATCACACCACGCTCCCGCGCAAGTTTCAACTCGGGGATAAAGCCTTCGGGGGTATCGGCAATCATGCGGTTCGTGCGCCCGTGAAAGCAGTGGGTGAGAATATCGCCAGGACGTAGATGGTCGAGGACATATCGCTCGTCGGCACCCGCACTGACGTGCGCCATGACCGGCATTCCAATCTCGCTCGCCGCTTCGAGGGCGAGATCCAGAGCCTGATTGCCGTGATTTGCAGTCATCGCGCCCAATCGGACTTTGACCCCCACGGCTACATCGCGGTTTGCGGCGGCGACGATTGCCGTCTCCCTCGGACGCGCGTATCGCAGATCCACGAGTTCCTCTGCAAATGGGCCATGCAACCCCATGAACGACACGTGTACGAAGGCTAGAATTCTCGCACGGCTGGTCTGAATCGTGGCCCGGCGAAATTCGGGGAAATTTGCGAAGCCTGCTGTTCCTGCATCGACGGCCGTGGTGACACCGTGATTCAGGCCGATCTCTGCGTTGATTCCGTAGAGCCCGCCCTCATACCAGTGGCCGTGCAGATCCACCAGACCGGGGCAGACGTAAGTTCCCGAGGCATCGCGAACGTCCTTACAGCCGGTTGCATCCAAAGCAGAGCCGATGGATTCAATCCGTCCGTCTCGAATGCCGACGTCCGCGATTCGGTCTATGTTCTGTGCAGGATCGATTACGTGCCCATTGCGGACCAGGAGATCAAACGGGGTAGGCATTTCTTATTAGCCTACCTTCTGCGTCGTGCCCGTTCTCGCGGCGCGGTAGAACGCCTCGATTACCTTAATCGGATTTGTGCACTCCTCGGTTGATGGACGCGGCCGCCGGCCCTCCGCGATGGCGGCGCACAATTCCTTTACCTCCGCGCAAACGCCCACCAGTACTTTCTCGGGATGTGTCTCGGAGCTATAGATGGCATGATGCTGCGTGCCCGTGCCGGAACGAACCTCGTATCCGCTCCATGTGTGAATCACAATGCTGCCGCGGGTTCCGATCAGTTCCAAGTCGCAAACCAAAGGATGCGGTTCCGGTAACAGGCCGAACGTAATCTGCGCGGAACGGCCGCTCGGGAATCCTAACGTCATCTGCGCCGAGTCTTCCACCTGCTGGTTGAGAAACCGGTTGTTCGTGTATCCGGAGACGGAGACGGGAATCTCGCCGAGGAACCAAAGCACGCGGTCGACCAGATGAACACCGGAAGATAGGACGGTGCCGCCTCCGGCCAATTCGGGATGCAGATACCAACCTGGAGAGTTTACGAACCCGAAATGCTCGAGGATGCAATCCCGGATCATGAGGATTTCGCCGATTCCGCCGTCTTCCACGGTCCGTTTTGCTTCGAGGATCTCCGGATAGAAGCGATGGGTCATACCGACGAGTACGTGTTTGCCCGATCGTTTTTCCGCGGCGGTCATCAGCTCGGCATCGGCCGCTGTTGGTGGCAATGGGTTTTTCCAGGAGGACGTGCTTTCCGGCGGCCAGCGCGGATAGCGTTTGTTCACAATGCAATCCTGTCGGGGTGCAGATGCTGACGATGTCGATATCCGAGTTAAGCAGATCGCGATAGTTGATGAATCGCCGTATACCGGACGGGACAGTATCGAGAGCGGCCGGTTGTAGTTCCGCCACACCCGTGACACGTACTCCGTTCTTGGCGTACGCATCCATGTGGAGGCGGCCCGTGTATCCGAAGCCGATAATTCCCGCGTTCATTTGTATTATGATATTGCAAATGGAGAACGGATGGCAATTATGACGGTTCGCGGTCCCATTGAGGCCGCGATGGCAGGTTACACCTTGTCGCACGAGCATCTGCTTTGCGATCTTTGGCCGATTGTGCGTAGTTACGATGGCATCCTGGACGATGAGGGACTCGCGGCCCGTGAACTGATTGCGTATCGGGAAGCCGGCGGCCGGACATTGGTGGATGTTACCAGCGGTGGCCTCGGCCGCAATCCTCTTGCTTTACGGCGGATTTCGGAAGCGGCTGGAGTGCACGTTGTCATGGGCGCTGCGTGGTATCGCGAAGACGTCTATCCACAGTGTGTCTATGAATTGGATAGCACGGCGCTGGCCGGCGTCATCGTGAACGAGCTCACAACAGGAGTGGATGGAACCGAGGTGGTGGCGGGAATCATTGGCGAAATCGGAACCGAACGCAAGTTCATCACACCGGCGCAGGAGCGCGTATTCCGGGCATCAGGCCGGGCGCAACGCCGGACTGGAGTGAGCATCATTACGCACACCACCCACTTCGGCGAACTGGCTCTCGAGCAGATCGCGCTGCTTCGGGAAGAGGAAGTTCCCACAGACCGCATTATCATCAGTCATCTGGGCGATCGACCCGATTCCTCCCGCCTGCTGGCCATTGCGCGGCAGGGTGTGTATTTAAGCATCGATAATACGGGTTATACGGGAGATGGATATCCGGGCGACGAAGTCCGGGCGGCCAATGTGAAGCTGCTGGTGGAGGAAGGGCATCTTGCACAAATTCTTCTGAGTGGGGACATCTGCATGAAAAGTCATCTGCGTGCTTTCGGCGGTAAAGGATACGATCACGTTCCGCGCAGATTCCTCCCGTTGTTGAAGCAGGTTGGAGTTACCGACGCACAGATTCACGCGATGACAGTGGAGAATCCGGCAAGAGCGTTGGACGTGGTGCACTAAAGAGATGGGAATCTATGAGGAGTTAGGGGTTCGCCCCATCATCAATGCGCGCAGTTACAGCACAAAAGTAGGCGGCGCGCCCCTGCCCGCGGAAGTGCTCGACGCAATGCGGCGAGCCGCCGAACAGTGTGTCCGGATGGACGAACTACAGGAAGCCGCGGGACGTGAGATCGCGGAGGCCACCGGAGCCGAAACGGGTATCGTGACCAGCGGGGCCTCAGCCGCGCTGACACTCGCGGCGGCCGCCTGCATCGCCGGGTCCGATGTATCCCGCATGAACCGCTTACCTGACACGGCAGGCATGCCCTGCGAGATCGTGGTGCATCGCAGTCACAGGAACGACTACGACCACGCGCTGCGGGCCGCCGGCGCCCGTTTCGTGGAGGCAGGTTTCAGCTATTTCACTTTTGCGTACGAAATCGAAGAGGCGATTGGCGGGAACACGGCTGCTCTGTTTTATCAGGCCGGCGGGGAAGGCTCCGTGCTGCCTCTGGAAGAATTTGTTCAGATTGCGCACCGGCACGGAAAACCGGTGATTGTCGATGCCGCCGCCGATCTTCCTCCTCGCGGAAATCTGCGTGCTTATATCGCGGCGGGGGCCGATCTGGTTGCCTTCAGCGGCGGTAAGCACATTCGGGGACCGCAGTCGTCGGGTATATTGTGCGGCCGAGCCGATCTGATCTTCTCCGCCGCTCTGCAACACCAGGATATGGACGTGTTTCCTCAGTCATGGCCTTTGCGAAAGCTGATCGCCGATGGGCGGCTTGCAGGTCCGCCGCACCACGGAATCGGCCGCGGATTCAAGGTAGGCAAAGAAGAGATCGCCGGGTTGATCACCGCGCTACGGCTCTACGCCACACGCGATATCGAGGCCGAACTCGCTGGCTGGAAGGCCGATATGACGCGGATTGTATCGGCTGTGGCGGACCTGCCCGGCGTGGAGGCGTTTGTCCGTTTCCCGCAAGCAAACGGGCGCCAGAGCCCTCACGCAGTGGTTTCCATCGACCGCGCGATCGCGGGCATGGATGCCAATGCGGTGATCAATGCATTGCAAGACGGCGAGCCGCGGATCTTCATGTTTGAGCATTCCGCGGACGCCGGAACGATCGTCTTTATGCCCGAAGGCCTGAGGCCCGGCGAGGCGGAGATTGTGGGGCAGCGCCTGCGCGAAATTCTCGCCAAAGGGGTTTGAGGGATGCCCCACCTGTATCTGTTGTTGAGCGTGGTGAGTTTCGGGCTGCTCGGAGTGCTGCACAAAGTGTCGGATCACCGTCACTGCCGCCCGGAAGGCGTGAACCTCATTTTGTTCCTTGGCGCTGCCTTCGGCATGTTGGCGGTTTCGGTCTGGCGCACCGGAACGAAAGTGATGGATGTTCCCGCCATCGCCTGGGGAACCGCGATCACCTGCGGGTTCCTTGCATCGGTGGCTATTCTCGCCTTTCAACATGGCGTTCGATTTGGCAAAATCTCCACGAGTTGGTTGGTGATCAACCTGTCCATGGCTCTCCCAACCGTCCTGTCGATCTTGATTTACCACGAGCACGTGAGCATACGCCGGGGACTGGGGTTGTTTTTGGCCGTGACCGCTTTGGTGATCTTGTGGCTGGAAAGAACTCGCGAAGAGCGGGCCCGGGAACTGGCGCCGATTGTGGGCACGCACACCAGGGGATCGTAAACATGTATCTGCGTTACATGGCGATCGCTTTCCTCACCAACGGCCTCGGGACGTTCGGACTTCGCGTGCTGGCCGGAGCAGGTCTCGGTAGCGTCGACCAGACGCAATATCTTGCCTGGTGGTATGCGGCGGGTCTGGTGATGGCCTCCGTCGTTTTCTTCCGGCACAATCGCCAGCCTCACGCGAATGAGTTGATAATTGGTTCGGGGATGGCTGTCTGCAGTCTGCTGGGACAGACTGGAATGGCAATGGCGCTGGCCGGGGGCGTGCCGGGTTTCGTGGTCTTTCCCGTTGCGACCGGAGGCGGATTGATTCTGGTGGTCGCCGTTGGGGTATTGCTTTACCGCGAGCCGATTGGATGGCTCGGTTGTCTTGGAATCATAACCGGTGTTTCCGCCCTAATTCTGCTGGCCTTACCGGATTGATCTTCCGCTTGGCGCATTTCGCTCCGCGCAATACTCCAGATGCGATCGGCGTTTTTGAGGTGCACGCGCATCGCTTCGCGAGCTTTCCTCGAATTCCCACTCTTGATCGCCCTATAGATTCTTTCGTGGTCTCTCAGGGTGTCTTCGCAAACATTCGGCAGTGTGCTGGTCCGGGACAGGGTCTCGGCCAGCCGTGTGGAAAGCATCTGCCAGACCAACACCGCGATGGGATTCTTGGACGCCTGCGCCAGCGCGGTGTGGAACGACATGTCCGTATTGCAGTCCACGCCGTTGGTTGCCATCTCGTCCTTGTAACGGTCGAGCGCCGCTTTCATTCTTTCCAGATCCGGGCTGTCTGCTTTTTCGGCAGCGAGCGAGGCCAGACCCACTTCCATGATTTTCCGGAATTCGAGTAGATCATCGGTCTGCTGCGACTGGATAGCGACGGAGAATTGTTCCGCATTGAGAAGGTTCGCCGGAGACGGCTCGAGCACAATGGCGCCGATCCGCTGCCGTACGCTTACCAGCCCCAACGATTCCAGCGATTTGATCGCTTCACGCACACAAGTACGGCTGACACCAAGGCTTTGCGTAAGGTCATTTTCGGTCGGGAGACGCTCTCCAGGTTTGATTTCACCGCTTTTGATCAGCCCGAGCACATAGTCAATCACCTGCGAGGTGAGAGTTTTGCGTTTCAGCAAATGATTGCCCCTTGATCGCGCCTGGATGTGCCGGTGACCGGCTCCTCTGCAATGATAACGAATAACCGGTAGTCGGCTTCCACCCGCGAAGTTACAATGAACCGTGCGGTCTTTGGCGGGTCTTGTGGGTTGCCTCTTACTTGCGTTCGCCGCCACCCGTTCTAACCCTATTCGATTCGAAGATGCGGCGCCGGGATCCGGCATCCGCTTCGTCCTGGAAAATCGTCCCACCGGGAATAAGCGTCTACCTGAAACGATGGCGGGTGGGATCGCGGCCTTCGACTACAACAACGATGGCCGGATCGATTTATTCTTCGCGGGAGCTTCCGGTTCTCCGGCGTTATACCGGAACGATGGAAATCTGCATTTCGCGGACGTAACGGCTGCGATGGGTCTTCGAGGAACCGGTTACATGACAGGAGTGGCCGCTGCCGATTTCGATAATGACGGTTTTGCCGACTTATTCGTCGCAGGTGTACATGAGTGCCACCTCTACCGAAACATCGCAGGACGCAGGTTCGAAGATGTCTCCAAGACTGCTGGAATTGCCTGCCCGGAGTGGGCGGTTGCCGCCACGTGGATCGACTACGACCGCGACGGCCTGCTGGACCTGTTCGTGGTCAACTACCTGGATTGGGATGGGGACAAGAGCCCAGTGTGCCGCGACCCGTCCGGACGCTACGTGGTCTTTTGCAGTCCTCGCCAGTTCCGCGGCACGGCGAGCCGGCTTTATCGAAATCTCGGTGGCGGCCGCTTCGAAGACGTCTCGGTGTCCAGCGGCATTGGCCGACTCATCGGAAAGGGAATGAGCGCGGCCGTGGCCGACTACGACCGCGATGGCTGGCCCGATCTCTATGTGACCAACGACACGGAGCCGAATTTTCTGTTTCATAACCTGGGTGGAAAAAAGTTCGAAGAGGTTGCGCTGGAAGCCGGCGCGGCGCTGCCGGACGACGGCAAACCGGTCTCGAGCATGGGAGTAGATTTCCGCGATTACAACAACGATGGCTTACCCGATATCGTATACACGGCGCTAACACGCGAAACATTTCCGCTCTTCCGGAACATCGGTAAAGGCCGATTCCAGGATGGGACGTACGCATCTCACCTGGGGCGCCTCACGGCTTCCGTCGCTGGTTGGAGCATTGCGGCGGTTGACCTCGACAATGACGGCTGGAAGGACTTGTTTACTGCCAACGCGCACGTCACCGACAACATCGATCTTTTCTCGGGCGATCGCTACAAGCTCTCGAACACGGTTTTTCCGAACGCGGGCGATGGGACGTTCGGTGCAGCGGTCGAAGTTGGGCCGCCGCGTGCGCATCGGGGGGCCGTTGTAACGGACTTGGATGGCGATGGGCGTCCGGACATCGTAGTGAGCGTGCCCGGCGAGCGCCCCGAAGTCTGGCGCAATGTCACCTCGAATGGAAATCACTGGATCGATTTGAAGCTGATCGGCGGGAAGAGCAATCACGATGGAATCGGCGCGGTGATTCACGCGGGGTCTCAATGGAATCATCAGAGCAGCAGCGTTGGGTATGCGTCCTCCGTTCTGGCCCCCGTGCATTTCGGCCTGGGAGCAAAGTCCTCTGTCCCGTTGATTGAGATCGAATGGCCCAGTGGAGCGAAGCAGACCTTGCGGAATGTGAAGGCGGACCACATCGTGGAGGTTCGTGAGCCGCAGTGATCCTAATTAACCGGAACTCCGGGCGGTTTTAATTGCCTAAATAGCTCGAATTGTTCCTTCGCCTGCTCCGGCTGATTCAGGTCGCGGTAGAGCTGCCCGAGCAGGTAATGGCAAGTTGGAAATTGAGGGTCTAGCTCAACGCACCGGCGCACCGCATCAAGAGCCTTAGCAGGCTGGCCATCCGCTCTGTATGCCTTGCCCAGCGCGTAGTAAATTGGCGGCATTTGGGGCGCCTGCTTTGCGGCGATCTGCAACTGGTCGGCGGCCTTGTGGTTCTCGTTGAGCTTTAGGAGCGTCTCACCAAGCTCGAGCCTGGCCTGCGCATTCTCGGGGAACAATCGAAGCTCGGTGTTCAATTCTTCCTGAGCTTTGGCCAGATCTCCCGTGTTGATGTACACCAGGGCGAGATGATGATGAACGGCCGGGAACCGAGGGCTTTTCCTGGCGATGTAGTTTAACTGCTCTAACGTGAGTTCAACAAAGTTCGGGAGCTTCAGTTGGTTGTAGCTGAATACATACGACCGCGCCAGCATCATGCGCGCGGTGAGATTCTCGGGAGCCAGTTCGACGGCCCGCTTGAGCACGGGTACAGCTTCGGCGTACTTTCTCTCGTTGTGAAGAAGCGCGCCTAGCTCGTATGCGTACTGTGGCTGATCCGGTGCGATTGTGGCGGCTTTGCGAAGATATTCCTCCGCTGAATCAAACCGTCCGACCGAGGCGAGGATTGTTCCGTAGAGGTGGAGATAGGCGGGGTTGTTAGCGTTTGCCTGCAGTGCCCGCTCAGCCAGGGCCAAGGCCTGATCGTACTGTTTGTGCTGGTAATTATCGACGGCTTCCTTGTAAAGATCTCGCTGGCCAAACGCTAAAGTTGAGAGGCCGGTGAGAAATACGAAGACCGCAAAACAAAAAGGCATCGGTGCGCTTAAACAACATTTTCGCACCGATGCCCGAATGCTTAGAACAATGCTTTTAGAACACAACCTTCAAACCAAGCTGCATTTCCCGGGCAGGTGAAACGGTGGCGTGGATTTGTCCGGTGGTTGACTGTCCGATCGTGGTGTTTGGACTACTACTACTACTATCGTAGTTCGCATGATTAAACGCGTTGAACACTTCCCATCGGAACTGAACATATCGCTTCTCCCCAAGGGTGAACTTCTTATTCAAGGAAAGATTGGCTATCTGTGAACTCGGTCCGGTCATAATGCCGATTCCCGAGGTTCCAAACAGATAAGCCCCGGGAGCAGAGAAGGCTGCGGGATTGAACCATAAATTCGTGCTCGGGTTTGAGAGATTCGGGTCGCCGACAAGGTTCGGCCTTGTTCCCCAACCGTTCCCTAACGTGTTGCCAGGGACGCTGAAAGTGAGCGGTGGGCCGGAAGAGTACAGGTAAATGGGCACGAACTCCCATCCCCCGATAATTCCGTCAACCACCGGATGCAGATTTGCCCCGTAGGCGCGGCCTCGGCCCACCGGAATCTCCCAGATGGCGTTTGCCGACAGTATGCTTGTGCGGTTGTATGACGCAATCCCGCGGTTGTAGCCAGCCGGTGCAAATGGCGTGGGAACGGTCCAGATGCTATCGGCGCCGTTCTCGGAAATATTCTTTGAGAACGCGTACGACAACATGTAGGAAAGTCCCTTGGCGAACCGGCGCTCCACTTTTAGTTGCCCCGAGTTGTACCAGTTTTTCCCGCTGTTCTGATACAGATCAATGCTGCCGAATGCGGAGTAAGGTTTCGCCGCCTGGAGGTTGGTGTACAAGCCGGGTGTCACGTTGTTAAGAGAGTTGTCGGCAATCAGACCATCACCGTAACTCCCGACGTAGGAAGCAGTGACGGCCGTTCCCCAGGGTAAGCCCTTTTGTATCGACAAATTCCACTCGTGGTCCTTAATCGGTTTGATATTGTAGGCTGCCGCACTGACGCCGGGAGCGACAAACGAAGTCGGATTTGTGGGCCACGCGGTTTCCCATCGCTGAAGTTGCGACGCGCTCCACGACTGGGATTCGTACGTCCAGTAGGGCGGCCCGACAACAGAGGACGCGGTAATATTCCCGCGGTAGCTGCTGGTGAAAATTCCGTATCCGGCGCGAACCACAAAGTCGTCGCTCTTGAGCGGACGCCAGGCAACTCCGAGCCTTGGAGCAACGTAGCCGCTGGGTTCGAAAAGGCCGGCCGGAACGCCCGCCTTCGATGCGGGGACCCAAAGCCCCGCCGTCGCCGCGGCGAGGAAGGGAGCAACCGGTTGTGAAGTTAGATCCACCTGACCTGAGCTATTCTCGGCGGCGATCGCTTTTCCGGTCGCCGGATCAAATGTTCCGCCCGCGCCGCGGATAAACGACTTGGCGAACCAATGGTCCCATCGCAGCCCAAGCTCCACAGTTAGGCGGGAGCTGACCTTCCAGCTATCGTCGACGAACAACGCGCCGTAAGGGTTCGCCTTCATTCCGAACGTTTGAATTGGATAGTCCCGCGAGCTGCTATCGGTGAGTCCGAGCAGGTAGTCCGCAAACCCGTTGCCTGAGTATTGCCCGTTGAAATCGAACGTGCCCTTCGAGCAACATGAGCCATGAGACGCCAGAAGGTACTCGTGTTGGTATTGATAACCGGCAACGATGGTGTGCTTGCCCCGGATAAAGTTCACGCTCGCGTTGCCATTGATGCTTTGGGACTTGAAGGTGGAAGGGTCGCCCCAGCCGCCTCGCGAAGAGAATCCCGCGTAGCCGCGAGAACGTAACGGAGTCGGGCAGCCCGATCCATTGCTCGCGTCCGGCAGTCTGGAATCCTTGAATCCCCGCCTCCGCGGTCAGGTTTTCCTTTCCGATCTGGCTGCAAGGACCGCCAGTGCCGCAACCTGGTGTGGTTGTGTTGACGACGTTCACGGTGCCGATGCTCAAGTTCAGCAGCGTATTCGGAGTGATCGTGTAATCGTAGGTTAAGCGCCATGCTGTAGGAATGCGTGTCCTCGGCGGCGAGAATACTCGGCTGATAGCCCAGGATCGTTTGGGGGGTATCGACGTGGTAATAGCGCCAGTAGATCCGCTGATTCTGGGTGATCTGGTGATCGATCCTCAGATTGTACTCATTGACGTCGGTCGGGACCGGCGCATTGGCCTTGAAGATATTACCGGCGGAATTGGGAAGCAGAATCCACGGGAAGAAGAACTTCGATGCGCCCGGAGATCCGGTCTGCAGGAATCTGATTTCCTGGGAAAGGCAGACCCGTAGCGGGATCCTTAATGGTCGGCGAGTCCTGAGAAGTTGCCCTGTCAACATGGCGGGCGTAACGGTCGTCGAGTTATAGATTCGCGCCTGGTTGATGCGGGTTCCCTCGTAGCTGCCGAAAAAGAAGGTCTTGTTTTTTCCGTTGTATAGCGTGCGGGATCAGGATCGGGACCACCACCCGCAATGCCAAACTGATTCTGGCGCAACTTGGGATTGCTCGAGGCGAACGTGTTGCGGGCGTCGAACGCATCGTTGCGGAGGAATTCCCATGCCGTGGCGTGATACTCGTTGGTGCCGGATTTCGTGACCATGGTGATCTGAATGGGATTGCGGCCATTCTCCGCGCTGAAGTTCGAGGTTTGGACTTTGACCTCGGCGATCGTATCCGGATTTGGAATTGCAGTTCCACCCTCGTCGCAGACCGCGTTGGAAGCCACGCCGTCAACCTTGAATTCGCTCTGGTCGTCGCGATGTCCCAATCCCTGGACGCTGGAGTTGTTTCCGTCCGCGCAGGAGCTGGTGAAGCTCTTGCCGCCGTAAAGCACGCCCGGGACAAATTGCGCCACTTGGACTGACATCGCGTCCGTTCAGAGGCAATTCTTGAATCGTCCTCGCCTCAATCACACCGCCAGCTGCGGCGTTTTCCGTTTGAATGAGATCGGCCGTGGCCTCCACGGTTACTTTCTCACTCACTTGGCCGACCTCGAGAATCGGCGATACCCTCTTGCGCTCGGCGATTGTCAGTTCGGCTCTCTCAACGGTCCAGGTCTTGAATCCGGTGAACGTTGCGGAAATCGAATAACGGCCGGCAGGAAGTGCTGTGATTTCGAAGCTTCCGTCCGAGTGGCTGGTTTCGGACTTCTTGATGCCGGTATCGAGATTGAGTGACGGTGACGGTTGCGCCTGCAATCACACCACCGTTGGCGTCGGTTACGACACCCAGAATAGTTCCGTCGACGCCTATTTGCGCCATCGCTCCCGTAACCGCGAAGAGCCAAAGCAACGCACAAAGAGCTTTTTTCATTGTTGCCTCCTAATCCTCATAAAATGTTTAGCTTCCAGTACGCGAGGGAAGCTGCAAGACCGTAGGCTTAACTTGAAGACTAATGTAAACAGATTACTCTTGCGTTAAGGCAAGTCAAGGCCTTTGTGGTTCTTGTCCACCTTGCTGGACGAAAGTTCTGAGTTTGAAAGGGCGATTGAAATAACACCGGGAACTCCGTAGAATTGACGCTATGTTCCTGCGGCTTTCCGCGATGGTGACGCTCGCGTTGGCCGCCGTCCTGCACGCCGAGGATGACGCGGCCCGGTGAAGAATCCGCAGGCGCGGGCACACTACAAGAAAGCGCTTGAGTACGGCGACAAAGGGCTTTGGGCTCCGGAGATTCTCGAGTTGAACCAGGCCCGCGAACTCGAACCCCTCAACGCTGACATCCTGGTCGAATTGGGGATCGCGTATGCGGAGCGCAAGGAATGGAACCTGGCACTCGGCATGCTCCGAAAAGCCGTCGCGATCGCGCCCGCTTCGGTGCGGGCGCACTACAATCTTGCACTCACGCTTGACCGCGCGAATCCCGGAAAAGGCGCGGGCATTCCCGAATACCGGAAAACGCTCAGCCTGGATCCACGGCATGTCGACGCGCTGATGAATCTGGGCGTCGACATTGGAGACAGGAACGCGGCCGAGGCCAAGCCGTTGTTCGAGCGGGCCATCCGCATCGCTCCCGCGAATGCAAACGTGCATCTGAATTTCGCCTTGCTTCTTAAACGGCAAGCCGACGAGAACGCGAGCGTTTCTGAGTTCCAGGAAGCGATCCGCAGCAATCCGAATCTGCTTGAGGCTCGCCGGCAGCTCGATCTCTATTCTCATGTCTCAACACCAGTGGAGCCAGGTGATCGAGCAATGCCATGAGATTTTGAATCGTGAGCCTGACGACGCGGCCACGCGATACACTCTGGCGCAGGCTCTCATTCGCGACCACAACGAGGACGAGGGCAAGAAGGAAATGGCGCGCGTGCTGGAGCTTCGTAAACGCGCCCAGGAGCGGCAGGATGCGCAGGCGCTTCAAAGTGAAGGCATTCGCTACCTGCGCGCCGGTCAGGCCCAGGATGCGGTGAAGTCGTTTCGTTCTGCTTTGGGGTTGGACTCTTCGGCCGACAATCACATGTATCTCGGACTGGCGCTGGCGGGTGCCGGGGACGTGGATACGGGAATGCGGGAACTCAAGGCAGCGCTCGAACTGGAGCCGGGGAATGCACGCGCGCACCTCAACCTCGGTTCGGTCTACCTGCAGACGGGACAGGAATCGCCGGCTAAAAACGAATTCGAGAAAGCTCTCGAGCTTGATCCCTGGCTGGCCGAGGCGCACAACAACTTGGGAATGATGCTGGCGAAGAATGAGCAGTTTGAAGATGCTGCCAGGCACTTTCGGCTCGCAGCGGACCTGGAACCTCAGTATCTGGAGGCCGTGTTTAATCTCGGTCTTGCGCTGCGAAACCTGAATCGTATCGACGATGCTTTGAAAGCTTTTCGCCGGGCCGCTGAACTGGCTCCTGATAGCCCGCAGGCGCAGTATGCTCTCGGAATGACCCTTCGCGATAAGGGGGACGCCGCCGGCGCGACGCGTTGCGCTGGACCGGGCGGCGGCCCTGAGCAAGCGGAACTAAGTAGCCACTCCGCCGCAGACGTTAAAGGCCTGCCCGGTGATGGCGGCCGATTCGTCCAAAGCCAGCAGCAGAGCCATCGGCACGATCTCTTCGGGTTCCAGGCGCCGCCCGATCGGAGTGAGGCGAGCCTCCAGTTCCGCCATCGACAGGCCGAGCCGTTTCGCGTCGTATTCCACTCGGCGTTCGTTCATTTCCGTTTTCACCGGGCCCGGGCAGATGGCGTTTACCGTAATCCCCTCACGCGCTACCTCGAGCGCAAGCGTTCGGGTCAGGCCGAGCAGGCCGTGCTTGGACGCCGTATAGGCCGCTCCGTGAAGCGCCGGAAGTTTGCCGTTGATCGAGGCGATGTTGATAATCCGGCCCCGCTTCTTCTGGAGCATGATTGGAAGAACAGCTTTGCGATAGCTTGTACGGAGCGGTCAGATTCAGCGTCAACGTTTTGTTCCAGAACTCATCGTCGAAAGTCGACCACCGGACGCGGGCTCGAACTACTTCCGATGCCTGCATTGTTGACCAGGATGTCGATTGTGCCGAAGGCTTCGAGTACTTGCTGGATGACTTGCGCCGGGGCCGCGGCGTCAACCAGATCCGCGCGTATCGCCAGCGCTTTACCACCGGCCGCTTGCACTTCTTCGACGAGCGAATGCAGATCTCCTTCCGTCCGGGCTGTGACGGCAATCACTGCGCCTTCCTTCGCATAGCCTCGTGCGATGGCACGGCCGATACCGCGGCTCGCGCCGGTGATCAACGCGACGCGGCCCTCAAGTTTGCGTTTGTCCATTGGACTACTCTACTTGGAAGTCCATCCACCATCCACTGGAAGGGTCACTCCGGTCACGTAGGATGCTTCGTCCGACGCGAGAAACAGGGCCGCATAAGCCACCTCGCGTGGATAACCAACGCGGCCCAGGACGGTGCCGTCGCATTGCCACTTATAATGCTGGTCGCCCGGCTTTGCGGAAATCCGGGTTTGTATTGCACCCGGACACAGGGAATTAACCCGGATATTCTGCGGGCCGTAATCGTAAGCCGCGCTGAGCGTGTAGCCAAGTAGGGCGGCCTTTGTGGCTGTGTATGCGACTGAAGTCATCATGCCGGCCATCGCCTGGATGGAGACGATGTTGACGATCGATCCCTTGCGCTGCTCGATCATGTAGGGCAGTGTTGCTTTGGTGAAGTAGTGCGTGCCCAACAACGCGATGTTAATGCACTTGCTCCATTCCTCGTCGGTCGACTCCAGAATGCCGTGAAACTTGCCGAGATAGGCGGCATTGTTGCAGAGAATGTCGATGCGGCCGTTCCTTGGCTGCTATTGCCACGGCATTCGCGACGTCCGATGGATTGGATACGTCTCCCTGGCAGAACTCCGCTGATCCGCCTCGTTGACGAATTTCAGCCACGGTTGCATTGCCTGCCTCGCCCTCGACGTCGACGACGACCACCCATGCGCCCTCTTCGGCGAATAAATCCGCGATCGCTTTTCCGATTCCGTTTGCTCCGCCGGTTACGATCGCAATCTTGTCTCTTAGTCTGTCCATTTTTTTTCTCGAACTCCTCAGATCTCTCTTGCTGCTTTCATACTGTAATCGTCCTCATTTCCGCAGCCTATACTCTTCCAGCATTCTGAACGGGTAAATTTCATCCGGCGCGCTGAACACCAAGATTTCATCGAGCGGGATTCTTTGTTAAAATCCAGCCAACCAATGCCAAAATCGGCCCTCGCCTCAAGTCACGAAGAGATTTGCCGCCGCATCCAAGAGCAGGGCTTCGCCGTCATTCCCGACGCGCTCGACCCGGCCCGGATCGCCGTCGCAAACCGCGTGATCGATGCCGACGTTCGATCTAATTCCCAGGCTTGGGCCAAGTTCGATGAGACTCTGCTCCAGTCCGTGGATATGCTCTCCCGCACGGGAGATTTGGACTTCACCATTGAGAACCCGTCCACGCTCGGGCCGCTACGCCTGCTCTTAGGGGAAGAGATCGCTTTTGAGGAATTCTCGGTCATTATTCGGGAACCCACGACCAAGTCTGGCGACATCAAAAGCTGGCACCGCGACATGATCCGGGACTACAACCGCCGTATGGAAATCCAATACATTTCGGTGATCTATTACCTGACCGATGTCTCCGAAAACGATCACTGTTTCAGCATCATCCCCGAGACTCACAACCGGCTCGCCGACATGAGGCCCGAGGAAGTGAGGGCCGGGGATGAAGTGGATATCACCGGCCCGGCGGGAACCGCCATTATTTTTCATGGGCGTTGTATCCACAGTGGGAAACTGAAGCCGCACTCACGGCAGAGACGCACTTTGCACCTGTACTACTGGTTGGCGAACCGGCCCAGGACGACTGAGTGGACCGAAATACCGAGTAGACTTTACGAAAAGATCGATCCAGATCTTCCTCCGTTGCTCTATTCGAAATGGAACATGACCGAGTCCATCGACGGGGTCGGCAGGAAGCCTCGCGATCTTGATCCTTCCATGCCGGTGGCTGAGATGCTCATGGCAGTTCAAAGACGCGCGAACAAGAAATCTTAAGCCGGCTGTTCGCGAAACCGCTGCTGCAATTCATAGAGCGATTTCGGCACGGTCTCGTATCTGGGGATTGGCACTTCCATCGCGGCAAGCCGTGCGCGGGAACAATGTTCGCCGCGGACGAGTCGAACGTAGCGCTCGGCATTGGGCGTGGTCTCTCCAACATAGATCGGGTATGCATCCGCGGCCCTGTAACCCAGGATGAGTGTTCTGCGCGGCCGTTGCGATGTATTCGGCGCTGAAGCGTGGGGCGTCATTCCGTGCAGGAAGATGGCTGTTCCGGCGCTGCCCTCGAGCGCGACTGCACGTGACTCGTCGACTCGTTCCGTGATCCCGCCCCGAAAATATCCCTGGGACGTGTGATCCAGAATGCCGTTGCGATGCACTCCCGGGATCACTTGCAGGCAGCCGTTCTGGCGATCCGCGTCGTCGAGATAGAACAAGACTGCGAGCGAATCGCTGTTGGTGAGCGGATAGTACGCGAGGTCCTGATGCCATTCCACTACCGAGCCGATTGCGGGCGGCTTCATGTTCAGCTTGCTGTAATGGAACAACAGATTCTCGCCGAGCAACTGCGCCAGGCTGTCCAGCAGTTCGCCCGATTCTGAAAAAGCGCGAAATCGGGGATAGTGGGTGCAGGGTTCGTATAGCCGCCGAACGCGCGTGCCATCCTGCGGTTGATTCGGTTCCATTTCCATGCGGGTGGAATCATGGTTCGCAACCGTTGCTCCAGCGGAGATCGATTCCAGGTCCGCGAGGAGGGCGTTGAGTTCGCCGGTCGAAAGAATGCCTGTGGCTGAACAGAATCCGTCTTGGTGAAATTGATTTACAAGTTCCGAAGACAACATACGATCACGATAGTACACTGATGCCGTGACGACGAGAACCGCGGCTTTGATTCTGGTGTCCACACTCGGTGGGGGCGCTGCGTTCGCGCAAGATCTCGTCGTGCGAGCGATGCCACGCGAAGGAGAGCAAGACTCAACCGTCCACGGCGATGGCGCATGCGGCATCGCGCGCAGCCGATGCTGAAATCCTGGTCAAACATCCGCTGCTGCGATTCTCAAGCGGCGGCTACACGTACGTTATTGCGCGTGATGGTGATCGCATCAGGTATTCGGTGACGGGAGGAGGGAAGACGCTTTCGGCGGATCTTGCATGGGCCTTCGGCTTCGGCTCAATGGGGCAGACGTACCTCTACGAGTATCGTGGGGCGCTATATGAGAGCCAGGTGAGCTTCTATTCTGCTGTGAATGGTCTGGACCTCACGATCGGTCATCGGAATCCGGCACAGTTCAATTTGGAACTCGCGGCGGGCCGCCGGGTGGACAAACTGGAAGCGACCCGGTGCTTCGGTTGCCATACAACTGGGGCCTCGCCAGGCGTTCGATGCGAGCGATGTCATGAAGATGCGCAGCAGCATGCGCCGCTTTCGCTTCCGGTGCACGGCAAAGCGTACCGGCGAAGCTCTCGCGGCTAAGCAACGACGAGCTCTCAGACTTCTGCGGGGCATGCCATAGGACCTGGCAGGACGTGCAGGCGAACGGGCCGCACGACATCAACAACGTTCGCCTTCAACCTTACCGCCTGGCCACAAGCAAGTGTTTCAACGCATCCATCCTGGACAAACGCATCAATTGCGTGGGATGCCACAATCCGCATGAGGAGGTCATGAAGAGCGCCGCCTACTATGATGCGAAATGCCAGGATTGTCACACCGCCAGCGCCGCGCATGCGGCCAAAGTATGCAAGATCGGGCAAAAAGACTGCGTGAGTTGCCACATGCCGAAGGTAGAATTCCCAGGTGGCCATTTCCAGTTCACCGATCATCGCATCCGGATCGTGCGCGGAAGCGGCTACCCAGGCTGACCTCGAGCCTACCTTCGACTCTCTAGCGAAAAGAAGACAATCCCGTAAGGAGCGAGATCGAGCTGCACATTTTGACTGCCGGCTGAAATGGTCTGCGAGGGAGTGGGTCGCAGCCGCGAGTTGTCGTCATCGCTCGCTGCTGCGGCATCGAGTGTTACCTTGCGCAAGACCATCGCCGCGGGAACGTGATCCAGCGTCATTTGGACTTGCGCGGGATCCTTGGAAAAGTTCCAGACAAGCACGTTGTAGATCAATAGCCGGTCATCATAGGTGGCAAGCCCGTGGACGTTTCCATCCGGGGACTCCAGTTTGAGCCTGTCGCCGGTGAGTCGCGACAGCAATTTGAATGCGTAGTAGGAAGGCCGGATTTTGCCGCTGTAATCGAAGAGTCCGTCCCATTGGGTGCTGCGGTTCCACCATCGAGCCATCAGCGCAACGCCCCTGGTCGACATGAACCGCGCGAAGGAATCGAAATCAATCTGGTAGTCGCGGATGTGGTAGTAACACGAATAATCCAGGCCGCCCTCTTTCATCTGATACGCCGTTTCGACGATGTAGCACGGTTGAAACTGCGGGTCCGTAGGCGGGTCGCGTAGCGCCATATTCCACTCGTTCAGAATCGTCTCGGGATGCAGCGAAGGATGTTTCTTCAGAAGGTCGTGAACGTAGTCGATCGTGGCCCGGACCCTCTTTGGATCGCTGTTGTAAATATGCCAGGAAACAAAAT
The DNA here is from genome assembly GCA_963770345.1 of Bryobacteraceae bacterium. Lineage (GTDB taxonomy): Bacteria > Acidobacteriota > Terriglobia > Bryobacterales > Bryobacteraceae > CAVYPH01. The sequence continues at coordinate 1,328,610 of CAVYPH010000007.1, forward strand.
CCAACGGCACTTTACTTTTCTCGGCGAAGTCCAGGAGCGCTGGAAGAATCGGCGACCGTGAGTTGGCCAGCGCCGGTCCGCCCACCTTTGCCGTTGGGTCGGCGCGCCGGATCGCGGCGACGGTGTGCTGATAATAACGCGCGTAGTTCTCGGGCGTGAACAGGTATGGACAGCCGCCGTCCTCGCCGATATCCGGTTCGTTTGCGACCTCCCAATATTGAATGTTGGATCCGCGCTGCTGATAGTGCCGCACCATTTCGTAGATCAATTGTTCCCACTGCTCGTAACTCACCGGGTCGACGATTTTCTGATCGATCGCCGGATAGAGAAGCTTGGGCTTGAAATCGATGCTCATCAGCGGCGTCGCGCCCGTTTTTCGAATGAGGTCGACGGAGGCGTCGAGCGTGTCCCAGTGATACTTGCCGGGCGCGGGCATCAGGTCGAAATATTCCTGAATGAACAGGCGAATCATCCGCGGGTGCAGCATGCGGACTTCGTTGACTCGGTCGTCCCACATCGCCTGCTGGGAGAGACCACCCTGGCCGAGGGCCACGTGGTTGATCTCGAGCGGGCCTAGCTTTTCGGCCAAGTCCAGCCGCATTTGTTGCGCGGAGGCTGACAAGGCCGCGAACACAAGGAGGAATCTCAGCATTTCGTCACCCGATTCCCAGCAGGTTGAGCGTGTCGCGCTCGAACATCTGTTCCATTTTGTCCATGTCGAGCCGCGGCAGCGCAGTTCCTTCGAGCATGTTGTTCATGTTGCGCATCGCATCGACCGTCGCGACCACCGTTGTAAACGGAAAATCTGTACCGAACAACACTTTATGCCAAACGCCGTACTCTTGCACCAGCATCAGCGAATGGTAATACTGAAACGGCCTATGGTGAATCGCTGAGCAATCGGCGTATACGTTGGGATGCTTGCGGATAGTCACCACGCACTCGCCTTCATACGGGTGCGAGAGATGAGCCAGGATGATCTTTACGTCGGGGAAGCGGATAGCTACATCATCCAGCAATCGCGGCACGGTGCAATCGAGCGGCGCCCGTCTAACAAATGTGGTACCGGTGTGCAGCAACACGGGCAGGCCATGCTTGGTTGCGTATTCCCAGATCGGATCGAATTCATGCGCGTTCGGATAAAAGCCGGCGTACATGGGCATTAACTTAATGCCTTTCATTTTGAGATCGCGATGCCCGTGCTCGAGTTCGTCCTGCCAGCCTGGTTGTGTCGGATCCAGTGAGAGGAATCCAATGAGCTTGTCCGGGTGTGCGTTCACGTATGCCGCCACATCGCCGTCCGGTACCCAAAGTCCGGATAGCTTCGCCTTGCCGCCGAACACGATGGTCTTATCGCAGTGGGCGGCAGTGGCTGCATAGTCCTCCCAGCGCACCGTCAGATCGAACTCTCTGCCCTCGCCGCGGGAGCGTTCTGCCTGATCGCGAAAGCTGTCGGAAAAATGTCCCGGATAAGAAAAGTAGTGGCTATGAACATCAATCATGAATTCTGTCCCTTTCGAAATGGCGAAGAATTCCGTACAGCAATATTAAACCGGTGAACAAGTACAGCACGGCCGTAAAAGACATCAACCGGTCGACGCCAATTGTGCTGCGCGCGACCCCGCCCAGAAAAGGAGCGAACCCCGAAATAAAAGCCGAGACGAGGTTCAAAACCCCAATGGCGGAGGCGCGCAACCTCGACGGTACAACGTCAAATGTGGCTGCCGCCTGATTTCCGGTAATAAAACCTGCGAAGAAGCCAACCGCCATCGCAGCCAGGCGCGCTTCGGCCAACCTACCGGTCCAGCCAAGCAGGAACATGCAAGGGGCTCCGCAGAAAAGTGCGGTGACGATCACCCAAAATCGAGAGGCCTTCACCCGGGGATTGTACCGGTCGGCGAGCCAACCGCCCACCAGCAGACCGCAGGCTGTTCCAATCTGCGGATAGACGCTCGCTTCAAAGCCTGCCCGAGCGAGGCCGATTTGAAACTTGTCGTACAGGAAAGTCGGTAGCCAGGTGTAAACGAGAAACAGGCCGAACGTGGCCACGGCGATGGCGAACGCGATGATTCGCACGGTTGGAATTTTGAATAGGACGAAGAAACTGGTCAGGTCCGCTCTGGGACCGCTTTCGATCTTAGCGAACTCCGCGGGCATCCTCCGGAAAAAGCGGGATAACGGAATCGCGAACAGAATCCCCATCCCACCGAGGAGCCAGAACGACACCCGCCAATCGAACTTCTGGGCGATGAACGCGCTGGTGGACCCTCCGATAGCGACCCCGACGAGTTGGCTGGTCCCGAAGAGCGCGATGGCCCGGGAACGCGTACGGGGTCCGTGCGCTGCCGCGATGAGCGCATAACCGGCAGGCATGAAAAATGATTCTGAAACTCCAAGGAGTGCTCTGCAGCCCAGCAGAAACGCTCCGTTTGGCGACAGACCTGACAGCACGGTAAGGAAGCTCCAGACCACGAGGCTTCCGAGCACGAGTGTTGTCTTCGAGAACCGGTCGCCCAAGACGCCCGCAATCGGCGAGAACACACCGAAGACCCAGAGAAACAGCGCTCCGGTTAATCCGAGGACTGCATTACTGAAGCCGAAAGTCTTCTGAAGCGCCGGGAAAAGGGTGTAGACGACTTGCCGGTCGGCCTGGTTCAGTACATAGCAGAACCAGAGGAATGCAATCAGTTGCCATTCCGGCGCAATCAAAGGGGAACGCGCGCGTTCGATTGTCACGTTCCTCATGGTAGCGGCAGTCTACACTATCGTTGACCTGATACGCCGCCGCAATTGCGCTGTCCATCATGGCGGATGGAAAATTTGGGCTGGTGGGTCAACGTTGCGATGGGATCAAGCTAAGCACCGACCGTAGACCCGTGATAAACTTTTCGGCATCCGTGAGCGCATGCATTTTGTGCGGACTCGAAGCTGTGAAATCCGAGTTGTCTTCCTCGGAACCGACTTCATTCGAGTGCCAACGTTGCGGGCGATATGCCGTCGCGACCGCCATTCTGAACGAGCCTTTACTGTGTAACCCTTACTTGAGCGCCGCCGCGCGTCAGGGGTTCGAATCTGGCGAGCGGATCACAATCGAGGCCAGTAACATCCAGGAACTAATTGAGTTGCACCGTCGAACTACGGTGGCGGTACGTGTAGACAAAGCGCTGCGCTACCTCGCATCCAAAGGGCGTCCAGGCACCCCTATCTGGATTAACACTGATCTCGATTTTCCCGCTGTCGGCGCGGAAAACAAGGACGAGTTTGGCACCTATCTCGTTCATCTGGATCGCGAAGAAGGAATGATTCGTGCATTCAGTGCCGTGCGGGCCAAGGAGGATGTTTGGGGCTACGTCACCACGGTTCGCGGTTGGAAGTTTCTAGAACCTTCCCCTCTCGGTGGCGTCATGCCGGGCACTTGCTTCGTAGCGATGTGGTTCGACACAAGACTGGACGCCGCGTTCATGCACGGCTTTGCTCCAGGAATTCGGGACGCCGGTTTCGAGCCGCATAGAATTGACCAGGCCAAAACAAACCGGGGTATTTCGGATGAGATCTTGGCGCGAATTCGAACCAGCGAGTTTGTCGTAGCCGATTTCACGGGCCAGCGGCAGAGCGTCTATTTCGAGGCTGGGTTTGCGCGTGGCCTGGGTAAGGAGGTGATCTGGTGCTGCCGATCAGACGAAATCAGCACGCTGCATTTTGACACCAAACATCTCGGGCACGTGACGTGGGACGAGCCTGCAGACCTTCGGACAAAGATTAGAGAAAGTATCCAGGCAAACATCGTTCGCAGGGCAGCCGGCCTCCAGGACGCCCTATTCAGCGGCACAGGCCCATACCTAAATCGCGAACCGAAGGTTCACCAGGGTAGCGGACCGGGTACTTGATATGCATTTGTTCAGCGAGAACTTCGCGCGCCTCAAACTGAATGGCCTACCACCCGTCTTTCGCCTTTCTCGGTCTGTGAGCGTTTCGTGCGATAGCGATTTGACGTAGATCTCATAAGGCAAGCCTTTCTGTTCAGCTTGCTTTCGGGCTAAAGCCAAATCTGCGTCGCAGTTCGTAGCGCTACCACAGGCGCAGGCGTCATTTTTGATGCGCTATCCGCTCCCGCAGCCTCCCCTTCGTCAAAACCTGACCTTCAGTATTTTTCACGGCATCAAGCATCTGTTTGCCATGCGTGTTGCGGTTTTCATACCAGCAGTCTGCCTCTTCCGCCTCAGTGGCAAAAACCGGCATGACGGGCTTCGGTTGCTTGTCGTTCTGCGCCTCCATTTGGGTCTCTCCCGCAAAGCCTTCCTAGCGAGGGGGCACTGTTATAGGCGCCCTTTATACTGTACGCAACGTATATGCCCGATGACCTAGAACCGAATCCGCCCTGGACCAAGTGAGTATGTCCACATGCCTGGACAAGCTTCTTGACAAGCATGCCGTTACCGAGGACCCTAAATTATGGGCCAGTTTTCACGTTTCAAGCGACAGTTCCAGCTTGCGACGCTAGCGTTGACGTTTGTCTCTCTGACCGTTGGCGCCGAAAACAATTCGGACGGCCTGACAATTCTCAAATCGCGATGTTTCGGCTGCCACAACGCAAAGGCAGCCCAAAGCAAGCTCGACCTGACGTCGCGGGAATCGGCTCTTCGCGGCGGCGAGCGCGGTCCCGCCATTGTCGCGGGCAAGGCCAGCGACAGTCTCATCTATCAATTCGCTAGTCAGCAGGTTCGGCCATTTATGCCCCCTGCCGGTGAACGTCTTTCTCCCGAAGAGTTAAAGACGGTGGCCGCGTGGATCGATGCTGGAGCGCCTTGGCCGCGGCTCGACCGAGTCGCTATTCACGTCGGCAATCAAACCGCTGCTCGAGCAAAAGTGCGTAGGTTGTCATCATCCCGGCGCCGGAAAAGCGAGCGGACTCGACCTGACGTCGCGTGAGAAGCTCCTCGAAGGCGGCGACCACGGTCCGGTCGTGGTATTGGATAACCCGGAATCGAGCGTTCTCGTCGGCCGCCTGCGCCACACCGCGAACGGCGCCGGAATGCCTTTCAACCAGCCGCAGTTGCCGGCGGAATCGATTGCGAAGGTCGTCACCTGGCTACGGGACGGCGCGCACTACGACGCTCCGATCGAAGTTGCGAAGACGCAAGTCAAGAGCGACCATTGGGCTTTCCAGAAACCGGTGCGAGCGCCTTTGCCCAAGCTCACCGGCCCTCTCGCGTCTTGGAGCAAGAATCCGGTCGATATTCTGCTTGCCGCCAAGTGGCAGGAGAAGGGCCTGCAACCGGCTCCGGAAGCGGACCGCCGCACGCTGCTTCGGCGTGTGTACATTGACGTAACCGGACTCCCCCCGACGCCGGAACAGGTCGACGCTTTCCTGAAAGATCGATCGCCCGACGCATACGAGAAAGTGGTGGATTCGCTGCTCGAGAGCCCGCGCTACGGCGAGCGCTGGGGGCGGCACTGGATGGATATCTGGCGCTACTCCGACTGGTACGGCCGCCGTGGACTCGACGACCAGCGCAACAGCGCCCGCCACATCTGGCACTGGCGCGACTGGATCATCGAGTCGCTGAATGCCGACAAGGGCTACGATCAGATGATCCGGGAAATGATCGCCGGCGACGAGATCGCACCGAACGACCCGAACATCGTTCGCGCCACGGGTTTTCTGGCGCGCAATTACTACCGCTTCAATCGTAACGTCTGGCTCCAGGATACGGTGGAGCACATCGGCTTCGGCGTGCTCGGCCTGACACTGAAGTGCGCGCGCTGCCACGATCACAAGTACGACCCCATCAGTCAGGAAGAATATTACAAGCTGCGAGCCTTCTTCGAGCCGTACGACGTCCGTACGGATCGCATTCCGGGCAAGCAGGACCCGCACGACGACGGCATCGCCCGCGTTTATGATTCGACGCCGCACGAGGGTGGCATCGAGCCGTACTTCCCGCCGATCTATAAGGACACGTTCCGCTTTATCCGCGGCGATGAGACGAATCCCGACAAGACCCCGCTCGCTCCCGGGACGCCTTCGATATTGGGCGCTTGGAACTTGAAGATCGAACCGGTGACGTTGACGCCGGAGGAGCACATTCCGGATCTCCGTGACTTCGTCGGAACGGACATGCTCGCCAAGGCGCGCCAGGACATCAAAGACGCCGAACTCGCGATTCAATCGTCCGCGCGTTCTTTGGACCGGGTCCGCACCGAGCTCGCCGCCCACAAGGATCAGCCGGTTGCTGACAAAGATAAGAAGCCAACCGTCAACTTCAAGGATGTGCAGCAGATCCTGAGCGTGAAGTGCAGTCAGTGTCATGGCGGCACCACGCAAGCCACCAGCCGCAGCGGCCTGATTCTAACCAGCCAGGCGGGTGCTCTTCAGGGCGGGTATAAGTATGGCCCCGCCATCATTCCAGGGCGCAGCGCAGAAAGCCCGCTCATCCGGTACATCAGCGGCGACCTGACGCCTCGCATGCCGGTGGAGGGTGGGCCAGTGAGTCCGGCTGAGGCGGCCAAGCTGGCGAAGTGGATCGACGAGATCGTTGAGGAACCGGCAGTCACACTACGCAGGGCGGAAGATCGGCTCACCGTGGCGAAGCTGCACCTGGAGTCGGTGAAGCTTTTTGTTCCGGCTTTGGAGGCTCGCCTGGCAGCAGACCGTGAGAAGTATCTGCATCCGGACGAGAAGGACAAGCTCGAAGAAGCTCTCGGAAACCGCACAGAAAGCTGAACAGAAATATGTAGCCGCGTTCGCGACCGAAGCAACCGTGGAATCTCAGCAATTGCTCGCGTCAGACAAAGCCGGCGCGGCCAAGACGAAACTCGAAGCTGCTGCAAAGGCTCTCGGGCAGGCCGCCGTCACGTACTCACCTGTCGTGGAGGTTTATCCGGAAACCAGCGGCGGACGCCGGATAGCGCTTGCCGATTGGCTGGTCAGCAAAGATAATCCGCTGCCCGCGCGCGTCGCCGTGAATGATATTTGGTTGCGCCATTTCGGCAAACCGATAGTAGCAACAGTCTCGAACTTTGGGCGCAATGGAGCGAAACCGTCGAATCAGACTTTGCTCGACTGGCTCGCGGTGGACTTCATGGACAACGGATGGAGCATGAAGAAACTCCATCGAATGCTTCTGACTTCGAAGGCCTATCGCATGGCCTCTTCGGGTGTTGCGCTGAGCGAGGCGAACAAGCAGATCGACCCGGAGAACAAGTTCTTCTGGCACATGAACCCTCGCCGTATGGAGGCCGAAACGATTCGAGACGCCGTCCTCTACCAGGCTGGTCTTCTAGACCTCACGACCGGCGGTCCCGACATCGATGAGAATCAAGCCTTCGACTCGCACCGCCGCTCGTTGTATCTCCGGCAGACTCCCGACAGCCAGGCCGAATTCCTTCGCCTGTACGATCAGCCGATGCCGAACGATTGCTACATTCGTCCGGAGAGTATCATCCCGCAGCAGGCGCTTGCCAGCGCCAATAGCACCTTCTTCCAGGAAGCATCCCGCTTGCTGGCAAAATCGCTCAACGGACGGCACGCCACGGACGACGATTTCATCCGCGCTGCCTTCGACACGATCCTCGGCGCTCCTCCCACTGTCTTGGAGTTGGCTGAGTCCCGCAAGTTTCTCGTTTCACAATCGACGCTCCTTGCACAACCGGAGCGTCTCACGCGATTCTCGGAAGTAGTCGACACGCACGTGCCTCCGGCCACGGATGCCAGGCAACGTGCTCGCGAAAACCTGATTCATGCTCTACTGAATCACAACGAGTTCATTACTGTGCGATGAGGTTAATACGATGAGTTTCTTTCCTCCATGCGGTCGAATCAGCCGGCGCAATTTGCTGACGGATTGTGGGATGGGTTTCGCGGGGCTTGCGATTACTGCGATGCTCCGGCGTGATGGGCTGCTGAATGCCGCGGAAATGCCGTCTGTCGATACTTGGCGTCCACCGGACGGAAAGCCCCATTTCGCGCCCAAGGCGAAGAATGTAATCTGGCTTTTCATGCAGGGCGGCACCAGCCACTTGGAAACCTTCGATCCGAAGCCGGCCTTGAACAAGTATGCAGGGAAGACTATTGGCGACACGCCTTTCAAGGACGTGCTGGCGTCGCCGCTGGTGAAGAAGGGAGTACGGCAACCGGTCGCCAGCGTACGGAAGATGATGCTGCAACTGTATCCGATGCAGGTTGCGTACCGGAAGTACGGCCAGCTTGGAATCGAAATGACCGACTGGTGGCCGCATTTCGGAGAAGTGGTCGACGACGTAGCGTTCGTGCGTTCGCTGTGGACGACCGATAACGACCACGGCGCACAATACCAGTTCCACACAGGGCGTCAGGTTCTGGACGGGTTGTTCCCATCCATCGGTTCCTGGGTGCACTATGGGCTGGGCTCGTTGAACGATAATCTACCCCAGTTCGTCGTTTTAGGCGAGCAAGTGGATTCGTGCTGCGGAGGAAGCGCCTGCTCCGGCGCTGCGTATCTTGGTCCGCAACATGCCGGCGTCGAGTTTGCGCTGGACCCGGCCAACCCTCTGCCGTACGCGCGGCCTTCGGGCGAGGTTTACAAAGAAGAACAGAAGGGCGAATTCGATTTCATCCACAAGATGGATGAGGTTGCACGTTCGCGATATCCGGAAGATCCGGCCCTCACTGCGCGCATTAAATCGTACGAGCTGGCCTACAAGATGCAGACGACCGTGCCTGCCGTATTCAATTTCAAGGATGAGCCTGAGCATGTCCGCAAGATGTACGGGCTCGATGGGGAGAAGACGCGCACGTTTGGCGAACGCTGCCTTTCGGCGCGGCGTCTCGTCGAACAAGGCGTGCGCTTCGTGCAGGTTTATCACGGCGGCGGTGGCAAGAACGAATGGGACGCTCACTCCGAACTTCAGAAGAATCACACCAAGCTCTGTGCTGAAGTGGATCAGCCGATCGCAGGTCTGCTAAAAGACCTGAAGCAGCGCGGTCTGCTGGACGAAACGATTGTGGTGTGGGGCACCGAGTTCGGCCGCACCCCGGGAGTCGAAGGACTCCGCGGCGGCCGTGACCATCACCCCTACGGATTCACCGCATGGATGGCGGGAGCCGGTATTAAGCGTGGCATCATTCACGGCGCGACCGATGAATTGGGCTTCCATGCCGTGCAGGACCGGCACTATGTCACCGACATTCACGCGACCGTGATGCACCTGCTCGGGCTCGATCCCCAGCGGCTGGATGTCCCAGGCCAAAAGCGCCTTGATGTGGATTACGGAGACGTGATCAAACCGATACTGGTTTAGGCTCGCCAGCGGTTAATTACATCCCAATTCGGCGTTACTCCGAGGCCGGGTGCTTCGGGCGGATAGAAGAGTCCGTCCTCGATTCGAAGGGGCTCTTCAATAATCGATTCGTTGTAGCGCAAGGGGCCGACCAAGTCGCAGGTCAGAGGAATGTTTGCACAGGCAACCGCCAAGTGAACGGCGGCTGCAGATGCGATCTGCAACTCTCCCATGGTGCCGATCAGACACGGGATTCCGGCCGCTTCCGCGATAGCGATGATTTGCTGCGACCGCAGAAGCCCCCCTGACTCGCTGACGTATACATTGAACACATCTCCCGCGCGGGCGTGAATCGCGGTCAACGCATCGCGAGGGGATTGGATCGATTCGTCGAGTCCAATCGGAACGCCGACCGCTGAACGAACCTCGGCATGACCGGCAAAATCGTGTGCCGCAAGCGGCTGTTCCACCAGTTGGAGATCAAAACATTCCAACTGCCGGATCGCCGCGATTGCCTCCTTCGAAGATCGATAGTATTCGTTTGCGTCCAGCCGCATAGTGACGCCCGGTCCGATTCGTTTGCGCACGGCTTCGCATGCCCGCATGTCGGTGTCGCCTGGGCGTCCGATCTTCAACCGGATGCTGCGGACATGATGCTGCTCAAGATAGAGCGCCGCCTCGTCCGCCATCTCTTCCGGTTCCCGCTGGCCGACCGTCCAGTTCAGTGGAACGGCTTCGCGAGCCTTGCCGCCGAGCAAACGATACACGGGCAGGCCGGCCGCCTTGCCGGCAATGTCCCAGAGCGCCATCTCCACGCCTGATTTCGCTTGACGCCCTCCGCTGAGGGCCGCGTCCATACGCTCGACCAATGCGGAAATGCGCAGGGGATCTTCGCCAAGCAAGGCCGGACCCAGATAAGCATTGATGTCCAGCGCATGCGATGGCCCAAGGCGGTAGTAGTACAGCGCGCTCGAAACCTCGCCAAAACCGGTGATGCCGGCGTCTGTCTCCACCGTCACTAAAGCGAAATCTGAGTACGTGAGCGCCGCACGAGCGCCGACAAAACGATGTGCCCGCGGTGCGTGGATCGGGAAAGCTTCTACTCGAGTAATCTTCATTTGTCCTGGATGATAGCGGAATTCACCCGCAAGCTCCAAACGGCGTGGTATCTTCAACATTTCCGACAGGCCTTTGAGGCGAGGTGAAAAGAAATGGAAATGGAACTCGGCGGTCATGTTGTCGTAGTTACGGGCGGGGCCAGCGGCATTGGCCTCGCCTGCGCCCGTGGGTTAGCTCGCGAGGGATGCCGCGTAGCCTTGTGGGACGTTTCCACCAGCGTCAGTGAGATGGCGGCGGGCCTCACCGGAGACTTTGGAACTCAGTCGCTCGGTCTGGTAGTCGACGTCGCAGACTTCGGGATAGTTGAGCTGGCGGTGCAGCAAACGGAAGCCGCGTTGGGGCCGGTTTCTCATCTCGTTCACGCCGCCGCCGTCGGGTCGGGCAAGTTTGGCTTTCCCTTTACCAATTTGAAGCCGGGTGATTGGGCGCGGGTTCTGGAAGTCAACGTTCTGGGAATGCTGCACGTGGCGCAGTTCATGGCGCCGGGCATGATTGCACGCAGAAACGGAACAATGGTGTTCATCGCTTCCGTCGCAGGCCAGATTGGCTCCCAAACCGATCCGCCTTACAGCGCCAGTAAAGCAGCCAACATCAATTTTGCGCAGTGTCTCGCCAAGGATCTCGCGCCTCACAATATCCGAGTCAACGTTGTAAACCCTGGAATGGTGCAGACGCCCCTCATGAGGAGGATCTGGCAGGCCTGGAGCGATCAACAAGAGCCGGACCGCCGTCGTTCCTACGAGGATTGGGTAAGCGACAAGGTACGCACGGTAGCGCCACTAGGCCGCTGTCAGGAACTCGAAGACATAGCGGACATGGTGACATTCCTCTCATCCGCAAGGGCTGCCCAGGTGACCGGGCAAACCATCAATGTGGATGGCGGCCAGGTGATGCACTGGTAGCCGCGGCTCAGACAAGCGCTAGTGACAGAGCGCGCTAGACTAAGAGCGATGCAGTGTCGCCGCGAAGTTTCTTCGCCGCCCAAACATACGCGTCTTTTGGCGCACGGTGGATGTTAGACAGTTTCATGACCCGCGCCAAAAATCGCAGGCAAGCCGCAGCCGTTGTACTTGGCTTATTAATCCCCCTTCTCGCCGGCGCTGGCGAAGCTCTCGAAAAATATACGGCCTCCGAGCGCCGGCACTGGTCGCTTCAACCTCGCGCGACACCACCTGTCCCCCAGTTTGCGAGTGCCGCCGACCAGCAATGGACCCGGAATCCGATCGACGCATTCGTTTTGGAAAAACTCAACGCGCAGGGTTTGTCGCATTCGAGTCCGGCGGACCGCGCTGCGCTAGTCCGCCGTGTGTACCTGGATGTAACTGGTCTTCCACCGGCTCCCGGGGAGATTACCCGCTTCGTCGCCGATTCATCGCCGGACGCTTATGAGCGTTTGGTCGACCGTCTTCTGGCCAGCCCCGAATATGCCGAACGGCAAGCGCAACAGTGGCTGGACGTTGTGCGCTTCGCCGAGAGCGACGGGTATGAGTACGATACGCATCGGACAGAGGCATGGCAATATCGGGACTACGTGATTCGCTCTTTTGCGGACGACAAGCCGTACAACCGCTTCGTCGAAGAGCAGCTCGCGGGAGACGAGATCGCGCCGGACGATCACGAGATGCTCGTGGCCGCTTCCTTCAACCGATTAGGCGCGTTCCGCAAAAATGGAGGCAACCAGGACGCCGCCTATCTCCGCAATGAAATGTTGGTGGAGATGACCAACGTTGTGGGCGCGACGTTCATGGGCATGACTTTGGGCTGTGCCAGATGCCACGATCACAAGTTCGACCCCATTCGCCAGACCGACTATTACCGCTTGCAGGCTTTCTTCGCGACTACCCAACACAAAGACATCGGCCTTGCCACGGAAGAAGAAAAAGCGGATTGGAAGAAGAGATCCAAAACATCGGAAAAGGAACTTGCCGCGCTCAAGGCTCAACTCAAGGCGGCCACAGGGGCCGAGAAGACCCGTGTTGAGCATATCGTTGGCGAGAAGGAAAAACTTGTACCCGAACCGCTGCCGGCGTTGCAGACCGTGGAGAGCGAGCCGCAGAAATATGTACCCGTCTATGTGCTGGCGCGAGGTAATTCGGACGCGCGCGGCATAAAAGTTGGAATGCGTCCTCCGGGTGTTCTCCTGCCCAACGGAGCACCCGAGTTGGGCGACGCGATCGAGAAACCGCGGTTGAAACTCGCACAGTGGATCACTAATCCGGGCAATCCGCTTACCGCGCGCGTCATGGTGAACCGCATTTGGCAAGGCCACTTCGGCGTGGGCATCGTCGCGACGCCCAATGATTTCGGCCGGATGGGCGCCCGTCCATCCCATCCGGAATTACTTGACTGGCTCGCCAATCGCTTTGTCGAGGGAGACTTCCACCTCAAACCGATTCATCGGCTCATTCTGCTGAGTAACACCTACCGGCAGGCGTACGTGGCGAAGCCGTCCGCGCTCGCTCTTGAAAAAGATCCTCAAAACAAATTCCTCTGGCGTTTCAACCGCCGCCGATTGCAGGCAGAAGAGCTTCGCGACGCCATGATGGCTGCCAGCGGACTTCTGAATCATCAACGCTTCGGCCCCAGCGTGATCGTTCCAATTGAAAGCGAGTTAGTGAACCTGCTTTACAAGCCCGGACAATGGGTAGTGAACCCCGATCCAACTCAATACGATCGGCGCAGCATCTATCTTTTCCACAAGCGGAATCTGCGCGTTCCGTTTATGGAGGTTTTCGATTCGCCTGACACACTGCTGAGTTGCGCCCGGCGCGAAAGCAGTACTCATGCTCCGCAGGCTCTCGAACTGCTGAATGGCACCGTCACTCGCGAGACTTCCGTTGCTTTAGCGGATCGTCTGGAACGCGAGGCCGGCCCAAAAGCATCACGGCAGGTCGACCTCGCTTTCCAACTTGTTTTTGGGCGGCCGCCGAATGAAAAAGAACGGGCGGCCTCACTCCGATTCTTGAAGACGAATCCAAAGCGCGAATTCGCTCTCGCTCTTTTTGCGGCCAACGATTTTCTGTATGTTCAGTGAGAAACCAGGCATGAAACTTCACTCCATTCCAACTCGTAATCGCCGCGAATTTCTGACGGACGCTTTCTGCGGTTTCGGCAGTCTCGCGTTTGGGGCGATGCTGCAGAGCGAGGCGAAGAGCGCGGTGATCAACCCTCTCGCCCCGAAGCAGCCGAATTCGCCGGAGGATGCGAAAGCCAAGTCGGTCATCTTCCTTTTTATGGCCGGCGGTCCCAGCCAGATGGAGACGTTCGATCCCAAGCCGCTGCTCAACAAACTCGACGGCCAGCCAGTTCCGCCGTCGTTTCAAGCGGCGAAGAGGCAGTTCATCAAGGGGCCGCCCAAGCTGCTTGGAACGAAACGCAGCTTCCAGCAATATGGCAAGAGCGGGCTTTGGATTTCCGATCTTCTGCCGCATCTGGCCGATTGCGCGGACGACCTGGCGGTCATTCGTTCTTGCCAGGCCGACGCATTTGTACACTCCTCGGCGCAGTATCAGCTTTTCACCGGCCGTATCTTGCCGGGTTTTCCGAGCATGGGGTCATGGACACTGTACGGGCTGGGCAGCGAGAGTGCTTCGCTTCCGGGTTATGTGGTGATGCCCGATCCCTACGGAACTATCGAGGCCGGACAACCTGTCTATGCGAATGCCTTCTTGCCTTCCGTCTACCAGCCAAGTGTGTTTCGCGCCGGCAAGAAGCCGGTGCTCAATTTGGACCTGCCGCCCGGTGTCACGCTCTCCCAGCGGAAAAAAACGCTCGGCTTTATCCGCGAGTTGGATGAAGCGAGCATGACTCCGGACGACGATGAATTTTCGGCTCGCATGAGCACCTACGATCTCGCATTTAAGATGCAGACGGAAGCTCCGGCGACATTCGATTTATCCAAGGAACCGGATCACATTCGTAAACTCTACGGGCTCGACAACGAAGTCACCGATGATTTCGGCCGCCGATGCCTGCTGGCGCGGCGATTGGTGGAGAACGGTGTTCGCTTCGTCACAGTGGTTTCCGGCGGGCCTGCCATTTCGCAATGGGACGCTCATGACGACATCGAAGAGAATCATCTGCGAATGGCCGCGCGGGTCGATCAACCCATCGCTGCCCTATTAAAGGACCTGAAGCAACGCGGACTGCTCGAAACCACGCTTGTCGTCTGGGGCGGCGAGTTCGGCCGGACCCCGGAAGCCCAAAGCGGCAAAGGCCGCGATCACAACAATACCGGCTTCTCGATGTGGATGGCCGGCGGCGGCGTCCGCGGAGGCATAGCCGAAGGCGCTACCGACGACATCGGCCTGTACGCCGTCGATCAGCCTCATCACTTGCGCGACATACACACGACCATACTGCATCAACTCGGGCTGGAGCAGAACGCGCTCAGCTACCTGCATCAGGGCCGCAGGGAACGTTTGACGGAAGTGCAGGGCTCCGTGATTAAATCGATTGTCGCGTAAGCTGGTTTTCTCGAATTCCAGCCCTTTAATTCCCGCGATCGATACGTCGAAAGTAAGCATGAAGGGATCTTTGGTGAAGCCGGTCCCGATGCCGTAAAATTCGATTTTGGTCCCCGGCTTCGGGTCACCCTTCACCCTTTTATCGCCGTTGTGAAGTATCAAGGTAACGTCCGGGATCTTGGGGTCGGTCAGGCCAAGTACAATCTTGCTTACGCCGTCATTGAACAAACCTGAAATCAGCACACCTTGTAATGCGGGCAACGCCGATCCCTTCAAGTTGGATTTGAAGTACTCGTCTCCGCCGGGGCCCGCCAACTGCCTCCTCATAGCAATCCACAGGGCGCGCTCTGGGCCTTCTTGGGTTTGGGCGAAACCGGGTGACGAAAGTAGTGCGGCCGCAAAGGCCGTAGCAACAATGCAGTGCGCTGATCGCATCTCTACACTCCGCGTCGAACAGCATATCACGGCAAGTGTAGAATAGGCAGCATGTTTAAGCTGCTGTGTACCTTCGTCATGGCAGTGACCCTTGTGTTCGCACAGTCGGCAACTTCCGCGCCGGCCGCAGCATCATCCCTGGACTATGCGTTTTTCAGAGATCGTGTACAGCCGATCTTTCTGGCCAAACGCCCGGGACATGCGCGATGCGTGGAGTGTCACGATAATCGGACTCCGCGTTTGCAGGAACTTCCGCCCGGAGCCGCGACATGGACCGAAGAGCAATCGCGCATGAACTTCGAGGCGTGGCGGCAAATGGTAGTGCCCGGCGACCCCACAGCGAGCCGGATGCTCATGCACCCGCTGGCGCCCGAGGCTGGCGGCGACCCGTTCCATGCGGGAGGCAAACACTGGAAGTCGCAGAACGATCCGGAGTGGCAGACTCTCGCCGCCTGGGTGCGAACCGGCGCTGTGAAACCGGCATCGGCCGAAGGTCCGTCTCTCGATTTTGAATCTTACAGAACTCGTGTGGAACCAATTTTTCTAAAGCCCAGACAGCCGGGCGAAGGAAGCGGCGCGGCCTGCTTCAGTTGCCACACCAGGATCGCGACCCGTTTACGGCTTCAGCCGCTATCGCCGGGTGCGACGTCATGGACACCAGAACAGTCACGAAGTAACTTCACGGTGGTGTCCAGGTTGGTTGCGCCGGGTGACCCGGCAAAGAGTCCGCTGTTGCTGCATCCACTGGCAACCGAGGCGGGAGGAGATGCCGCACATACAGGCGGCAAGTTCTGGATGTCCCGTGAGAACCCCGAATGGCAGACAATCGCTGCCTGGATCCGCACTGGTAGGCCGGCGGGCAGTTCGGCAGTACCGCCGGCGGTCGTTCTGGATTATGCGTTTTTCAGAGATCGTGTACAGCCGATCTTTCTGGCCAAGCGCCCGGGACATGCGCGATGCGTGGAGTGCCACGACAATCGGACTCCCCGTTTGCAGGAACTTCCACCGGGGGCCGCGACGTGGACCGAAGAACAATCGCGCATGAACTTCGAGGCGTGGCGGCAAATGGTGGTGCCCGGCGACCCGGCGGCGAGCCGGATGCTCATGCACCCGCTGGCGCCTGAGGCTGGCGGCGACCCGTTCCACGCGGGAGGGAAGCACTGGAAGTCGCAGAACGATCCAGAGTGGCAGACTCTCGCCGCCTGGGTGCGTGGAGAGAAGGGCGCTGGTTCGAAGTGATTTTAGGAGTTTAAGCCATGCATGTGAGAAACGCTTTTCGATACGTTTTGGCTACACTATTGATCTCCGCAGCGGCCGTAATGGCGGCCAGCAGGGTTCGCGTCATCCAAACCAACTCGGCCGGAGACAACGTTCACATCATTGATCCTGCGACCAACAAGGTTGCGGGAGTAATCGAAGGGATTGACGTGCCTCACGGCGTCGCAATCGCTCCCGACGGCAGCCGCATTTATATCACCGAGGAACCGACAAAGACGGTGGATGTGGTTGACTCGAAGAGCCTCAAGGTGATTAAGAAGATTCCGCTCAGCGGCCGGCCCAACAATCTCGCGGTCTCGAAAGATGGCCGGCGTGTCTATATCGGCATTGCGCAGGCCCCGGGCGCAGTCGATGTCGTCGATACCGTTTCTCTCACCAACATCAGGACCGTTCCCGTCGACGGCGCGATCCACAACGTCTATGTCACACCCGATGGCAGGTATGCGGTGTCTGGCTCGATTGCGAAGAGCACGATTAGTGTTATCGATACCGAAACCGATCAGGTCGCGTGGTCGGTGAAGCTCAGCAGCGGCATTCGTCCCATGGCCTTCACTAAGAATATTGACGGGTCAACGAAAGAGATTATTGTTCAACTCTCAGATTTTCACGGCTTGGTCGTAGTCGATTTCAGGTCCCACAAGGAGATCAACAGGATCACGCTCCCGGACTTGCCCGGCAAGGAGCGCGAAACGGACGGCATCCAGGGGTCGCCGGCGCATGGTTTGGCTATCACCCCGGATGGCAAAACGCTTTGGACCACGAGCAAGTATTACGACTACGTCGCGGCCTATTCGCTCCCGGACTTCAAGCTGCTGAAGGTCGTATCGGTCGGGCTGCATCCCGAGTGGTTGACGATCCCGCCGGATGGCAGGAATCTGTATGTGGCGTGCGCCGGCAAGGACGCGACAGTGGTTGTCGATAACCAATCGATGAAGGTAGTGGCAACCATCCCTGTCGGCGCTGTGCCGAAACGGAACGCCAGCGGCATGCTGCAGACAAACGACTAGCGATACGGCAGGCCTTGTGAAATCCATCAAGTGACGTGACCGCCCGGCAACGTCACTGGATGGAGCCCAGAACTGAAATCGGCCAGCAATGTGGCCGTGAAGATCTTGTTACTCTTCGCTTTTTCGACGGCGTAACATGATCAGGCCGATGAACACAACTCCGAGGCCTGCGCATATGATGCGAATTAAAGATGGTTCCATGATTGTTCTCCTTCCTTTTGAAATCCTGCGTTCATGCAACTACCAAACACAGATTCCATCGGCACAAAGACAAGGCAACAACATTGGCTATTTAGTACTAGAGCCTCCTAGGCTCGACCGCTTAGAAACGACTAAGTGTCAGCGCAGACGTCCGTCTTCGGTGACCTAGTGTATTGGGGCACCCGCGTTATTGCCGGAGATGTTGATGTGGCCCAACTCTCTGTTAACGCATTCACGCTGGAGAATAAGAAGAAAGCGAAATAGAGGCGGCCCTATTTTTTTGCAGCGAGCCTCCAGATGGCTTGCCGTCGGTCCAGGTTTCGGTGTCCGCGTGCACGCACTGTTTTCGCATTCTCTTGCTTCTTCTCGGGTGACCTTACAACCCCGTTCTGCTCAGAATGCAAGACGTAACTCGTCGAGAAAAACAGGTACAAAAGTCCGGACCATAGTTGGGTTTCCATTTTCGTGGCAGTTGTCGAGGAAAACTGCTAAATTGTTATCAGCATCAGGCCCATCTCCTACTCGAACTGAAACATCATACTCCGCCGGAATCAATACTGGATAACCAGGGTAGATAGCGGCATGTGGTTCTCCCGTCTTTCGATTAGTGAAGTACATCACTACGACATTCGTGGCCACGTTCTTGTTTGGGCAATGCGGATGCCATCTACCCTTTATCTCTATTGCCCGGAGATCATTTTCATAACTTCCGGCAACCCCCATCTTTTCGTTGGACTCCACCTTGACGCCCCGCCAATCTGAGTCGGAGTTTCTTCGAGGCAAATAATCTACGGCAATATGCGCCGGTGAAGCACAGGCGCTTGGATCCTTACCGCACTTCCTGACCAAGTCCTTAATTCTGATAACCTCACCCTCAATCGCCCCGATCTCTGTATCGACACGCTTAGTACTGAATGGGCCAAATTGCGAGGGGTTATCACGGATATAGATTAAGCCGGCCCTACGCCCGTACAGCGAACGAATGTACGCAGACTCCTTATCAAAAAAGGCTGCCTGGGTATCTGCCAGGATCTTGGCTCCAATTAGCTCATCGTAACCCGTCATGAGGTAATGGGTTGTCCATGGTTTGCCCGTGTCGGACTTGACCTTAGATGGAAATGTTCTCGCGTACTCGACGATCGAGGCAATTGAAGTCTGGGGCCAGTCCTCGACTGGGCCTTGGCGCTGAATCGAAAACTCTAGTCGATCCTGTTTCTTAAACTCCTCCATATCCTTCTTCATGTTGACGCCAAAGCTCCCACTCGGTCCTGAACCGGAAAGCGAGGCACGGATCTGCTCCTGCTGGGCGTCGGTCGATGAGCTCAATCGGAAGGTGGCTGCTAAATAGCCGCCCTGAACCTGGCCATAGATGAACTGGTCGCCGCAAACAGCAACAAAAGCCGCAACACCCTGGCGGACCAAGTCCGATCCCCAGCTTGTCAAACGTACTTTGGTTGTATCAAGGACTTGTCTTTCATTTTCGACGCGTTGGGTGAGCGTGAGATATTCGCCGTAGCGGGAGAAGTGACCACTTCGCATGTAGCTAAAAGAGGCATCGCCACTGTACACGCCGAGACCAAGTGAGGCCTTAGCATTTACGTCTAGAAAGTTCAGAAAGTTGATCTAGATCAGAGGCTGTTTTTAGATTGAAAAAGGACTCGCCTGCCCCACTGGCTTTCGTCAATGCGGCATTGGGGATGTCGACGCATTTTCCCCTGACTTCGGCCATGACGGAATCAAATCCACGTCCCAACTCCATTTTGGCGTTGTCAGCACGCACTCTCCCGCTCTCGTCGCTAGGGGCTATGTACACCGCCTTCGGAGCTTTCACCGTGATATCCGTCTTTTTTGAACGGCTGGAGCAGCCGGAACCAATAATCAGCAACGTTACGATAAGGGAAAGTCTAGCTGATCGCGACCGAGTTATCGCGCTTATTCCTTTCTTTTTCTTGGCTCAGTTCGGAAAGCAGTTCTCAGGGTCGATGAAACACGATAAAGCGACGGTACCACGCACCGTTTTTCCATTTCCGAATCTTCCCCTTTCGACCGGCATTCCTTTGAGTCCGAGCCAGTATACACCAAATTTCAAAGCAAGAAACGGAGTGTTTCACCCGAATCATAAGGATAAATTTACAGGGCAGAGGCAATTCGCGCTCTAGCAAACTACAACCTGAAAGGAATCACATCATGTCTCGAGAAGAAAACAATAAGGCCATCGTAGGCCGATGGTTTACGGACTTTTGGGGTAAGACCTGTAATCTCGCCATCGTTGACGAGCTCGCTGCTCCCGGCATGCTCCTCCAATACTCGCTGCATGCGCCGCGCAAGGGCCATGCGGACATCAAGGCTTTCATGACCGATTTCCGCAAAGCGTTTCCGGACCTCAGTTTCTGGGGCGCTGCTGATCTCATTGCCGAGGGTGACTATGTGGTCGGCCGCTGGGAAGGTGGCGGCATGCACACCGGTCCGGCGTTCAGTGATTTTCTCATCGGATCGTTGCCGGCAGCGACCGGCCGGAAGATGCATTTCACCGGAACGACCGTGCTGAAGCTCACAGACGGCAAGATCGTCGAAGAGATCGGTCTGGACGACGGTGCGACCGCGCTGCAGCAGCTCGAACTGCTCAAAGCCGCCTGATCACGGCGCACCGCGCATACATACGAGCCAACTCATTAATCGCAGAAATGACCAAGAACCGGACTGCTGGCCTCGGGAGGGCTGGCAGTCCCACAACTTCCACGCGGGTCCGGCCCCGGCGGCACTGCCAAGTGAGTTTCCATAGCGTCCCTTCTGCGATAGACTGGCGCTTGTGGGTAGACACTGGTTGCAGGAGTAACCTTACGTCACCGTATATCGAATGGCTGCTCTGCCCAAAACCCATTCACGACGTCCAATTGCGCCTCTTCTGCTTTCCCTATGCCGGGGGAGGTGCCTCGATATTTAATTCCTGGGCGGAGCTTCTACCTCCAAAAGTGGAGCTTTGGTCACTTCAATTGCCGGGGCGCGAAACACAGCGGCTACGGCCTCCATTTACGCGAATGGAACCGCTCGTCGAAACCCTTTCGGAGGTACTCCGTCCGCATCTGGATGTTCCATTTGCCTTTTATGGCCATAGCATGGGAGCGCTCGTCAGCTTCGAGGTCGCACGCTCGTTGCGCAGACGGGAAAGGTCCCTTCCGGCTTGCTTGTTCGTATCAGGTCATCGGGCACCGCAGTTACCTGCGCCGCATAAGCCTATCCATAACCTTCCGGACGCAGAGTTTCTAAGCGGGTTGCAAACCTGGGGCGGAACTCCTGACGATGTAATCAGCAATCCCGAACTCATGCAATTGTTTTTGCCCCTGTTGCGAGCGGACTTTGAACTTTGTGAAACATACGTCTATTCGGATGAGGAACCCTTGGATTGCAAAATCTCCTGCTTTGGCGGTATCGACGACCGTCGCGTAAACCGGCAGGAACTCTTAGCCTGGCGGGTCCAGAGTCGTACTCCGTTTAAATTGCGCTTCCTCCCTGGAGGTCATTTCTTCCTTCATGGTTCCGTTGTACCCTTGCTGCATGCCTTAGGTGACGACCTGAAGGAGATTCTCCGGCGGTTGGGCCGCCGCGTCTACAAGAACGTTCAGTGATTCGCTGGCCTATAACTAAACGGCCTGAGCCCTTTGCATGTGGAGTTCGCCGGCGCCTTTTGCTTGCGACCGGACCGCAGTCTCAATTTCGCAAGCCAGTTCCGCCACGGTCGGACCTTCGAAGAATCGCCGTAGAGGAAGATCCGCTTCAAACTCGCTACGGATCCTGGCGACCAATTGCGTCGCCATCAACGAAGTGCCGCTCAAGTCAGTGAAGAAGTTATCCAGAACTCCGACATTGACGACGCCAAGCGTCTCCTGCCAGATGTCTGCTATCGCCTGCTCTGTGTGATTGCGCGGCGCCACATAGCGGAGTGGCAGTTCCTGGCCGGCGCTTGCCTACCCACGATTTCGGGCGATGGTGCTGGCGTTCTTCGCGCTGAGCGCGATGATCCTTTCAGCCGTTGGGCTGCATGGAGTACTCTCGCAACTCGTAGCGCAACGCATACCCGAGTTCGGCATTCGCCGCGCTGTGGGAGCGCAGACGCGTGATCTGATCTGCTTGATCGCACGTCAAGGCGGGGTTGCAGTGGTCGCCGGACTTGCGGCAGGAGTCTGCCTTTGCTGGGCGCCGCCGCTCCGGCAATTCTTTTGCCTGCGAGACGTGCCGCGCGCGTTGACCGATGATTGCTTGCGCGACGAGTAAATCGACGGCTTCAATCTGAAATAATTACTCCATATGCGAACTTGCAAGTTGTCCGCGGCCCTGCTGGCGGCAGTGGGCCTGCTTCACGGACAGCAGCCTTTTTCGGGCGCCGCTGACATCGAGCAGTCTCTCCAAAAGATCAACGAACTGGGAACGGTGCTGATGATTGCCGCGCATCCGGACGATGAGCGCACGGCGGTGCTGGCTTATTTCGCTCGTGGCCGGCATATGCGTACGGCCTACCTTTCGTTGACTCGTGGGGAGGGCGGTCAGAACCTTATCGGTTCCGAACAGGGGGCGCAACTCGGATTGATCCGCACGCAGGAGTTGCTCGCGGCGCGGCAGATCGACGGCGCGGAACAGTTTTTCACTCGCGCGATCGATTTCGGTTTTACCAAGTCAGCCGATGAAACTTTCCAGAAATGGGGTCATGAGAATACGCTTTCCGATGTCGTGTGGGTGATCCGGCAATACCGGCCCGACGTTATTATTCTCGTCTTCAGCGGAACTTCGCGGGACGGTCACGGACATCACCAGGTGTCGGCGATTCTCGGCAAGGAAGCGTTTGAAGCTGCCGCCGATCCACAACGATTTCCTGAGCAGTTGCGCTATGTGCAGCCCTGGAGCGCACGGCGGCTGGTACATGCGGGAGGCTTCTTCGGCGGCCCGCGTGGAATTAATCTGAACACATCTCTGCCTCCCGCCGGTAAGGCCGATACGGGCGCGCTGAATCCGATTCTTGGATATTCCTACGAGGAATTAGCGGTGCTGAGCCGGAGTATGCATCACAGCCAAGGCACGGGTGCGATGAGGCGGCCTGGGCCATCAGTAACGCCATTCGAGTTGGTGGCGGGCGAGCCGGCGTCGAAGGATTTGTTCGATGGGATCGATACTTCGTGGAACCGTCTTCCGGGTGGCGCGGCAGTGGCACCGATTCTGGCGGAGGCGATTCACGATTTCGAATCGGCGCATCCGGAGAAGAGTATTCCGGCACTGTTGAAGGCGCGTCCTCTGATGGCGGCCATTGCGGACCCGTTGGCGAAAATCAGACTGACCGATCTGGATGAGACTGTCGCGAAGTGCGCCGGAATATGGGCGGAGGCGCAGGCACACCAGGCAGAGGTGACTCCGGGAGGACAGTTGAGCATTACAACGACCGTGCTCAACCGTTCCAGCGCGCGGGTGACGTTCGAAGGCGCAAGGATCGGCGGCATTTGGAACGAGGCGCTGCCGAGTCCGCCGGCGAAGCTGGCCATGAATCAAAGCGCCACCGTGGAATTCAATAAGCAGGTTCCGGCATCGCAGCCCTATTCGCAGCCTTACTGGCTGGTGAAGCCGCCTTCGGCCGGTGTTTACACGATTGAGAACCAGTTAATGGTGGGCCTTCCGGATACTCCGCCGGAGGTTTGCGTGCGGCTGTCGCTGAACGTGGATGGCACGCGCATCGAGCT
This sequence comes from Bryobacteraceae bacterium, assembly GCA_963770345.1. GTDB lineage: Bacteria > Acidobacteriota > Terriglobia > Bryobacterales > Bryobacteraceae > CAVYPH01. The sequence goes on from CAVYPH010000007.1 coordinate 1,352,097, forward strand.
GACCCGTCCGGTCCATTTGCGCTATGCCGACCGGTCGGAAGGGGAGCGCGTCCGGCCGCTGGTGGTAGTGCCCGTAGTGGCGGTGAATCTTCCGGATGCCGTGGCAGTGTTTCCGGCGGCGTCGGCGCGCAAGGTACAAGTGGCAGTGAAGGCCAATGTGAAGGATGCAGCGGGTGAATTGCGGCTTGATTTGCCAGTGGGATGGACGGCCGAGCCGCGGATGCGTTCGTTCAGGATCGCTGCAGCGGGCGAACAGCAGGAAATGACGTTTGAGGTGACGCCTCCGGCGGGCGAGACCGTTGCCAGCATGCGTGCGATTGCGACGGTTGGCGGGCGTGATATCGAGGCGGGCATGCAATTGATCTCGTACTCGCACATCCCACCGGTAACGCTCTTTCCTCCATCGAACATCAAGCTGGTGCGGGCGAGCGTGAAGGTGACGGCCCACAAGATCGGCTACATCATGGGGGCAGGCGACGAAATGCCTGAGGCGCTGCGGCAACTCGGAGTGGACGTCACGCTGCTGAGCCAGGCGGATCTCGATCAGGGCGACCTTTCGCGATTCGATGCGATTGTGGCCGGCGTTCGTGCGTACAACGTTCGCGCGGACGTGCGTGCCAATCAGCCGCGACTGCTCGAGTACGTCCGCAACGGGGGCACTTACGTGGTGCAGTATCAGGTTGGCGACGGCCCCGATCCGGAAATGCAGCGAGGTTCGGGACGCAATGCGCAGGACAATCCGATTACTTCGGCAATAGGGCCGTATCCGATGACGGTGCCGGGAGGGAACCGGTATCGCGTGACCATGGAGGAATCGGCGGTGGTCTTTCCGCATGTGGACAGTCCCCTTTTGCAGGTGCCGAATCACATTACGGCGAAGGATTTCGAAGGCTGGGTGCAGGAGCGGGGGCTGTACTTCGCTACGCAATGGGACCCACACTACGAGACGGTGATTTCTTCGCACGATCCTGGCGAAAAGCCGATGGAAGGCGGGGAACTGTGGACACGGTATGGGAAAGGCGTTTATATCTTTACTTCGTATTCGTGGTTCCGGGAGTTGCCCGCGGGCGTGCCTGGGGCGTATCGATTGTTCGCTAATCTGATCAGCGCGAAGTAGGCCGGATAGGACGTGATCACACGCTTTTCGGCCGCCCCCGGCTTCCGAGGCTTGGGAGCATGGAGACGGGAGTCAAATTGGCTCGCGACTGAATCTATCATCTCGTCGCGACGGCCTTGCGAGCGGACTTTGAGCTTTGTGAAACATACGTCTATTCGAATGAGGAACCTTTGGATTGCAAAATCTCCTGCTTCGGCGGTATCGACGACCGCCGCGTAAGCCGGCAGGAACTCTTGGCCTGGCGAGTCCAGAGTCGTACGCCGTTTAAGTTGCGCTTCTTCCCCGGAGGTCATTTCTTCCTTCATGGTTCCGGTGCGCTCCTGGTGCGTTCCTTAAGTGACGACCTGAAGGAGATTCTCCGGCGGTTGGGCCGCCGCGTCTACAAGAACGTTCACTGATTCGCCGGCCAATGACTAAACGGCCTGAGCCCTTTGCATGTGGAGTTCGCCGGCGCCTTTTGCTTGCGACCGGACCGCAGTCTCAATTTCGCAAGCCAGTTCCGCCACCGTCGGACCTTCGAAGAATCGCCGTAGAGGAAGATCCGCTTCAAACTCGCTACGGATCCTGGCGACCAATTGCGTCGCCATCAACGAAGTGCCGCTCAAGTCAGTGAAGAAGTTATCCAGAACTCCGACATTGACGACGCCAAGCGTCTCCTGCCAGATGTCTGCTATCGCCTGCTCTGTGTGATTGCGCGGCGCCACATAGCGGAGTGGCAGTTCCGGCCGGCTGTGCAGCCGCGACGTCCGGGCATCCCGGGAACCATTCGCATTGCTCAGAGATGAGTTAATCCATTGCGCGATCCTCGCGTGCAAATCGCCGGTCGACACAACAACTTGTGACGACGTGCTCAAGGATAGGATGCGTGATAGAGCATCAATGCCCTCCATGCGGTTCATGGAAAGCTCGGTTGCTTTTGGCGCAGCATTCTTAACGGGCGGCTTGTCGAAGTTCCAGGTATCCCAATTGATGCTGATCCAGCGCGTCCCGGTTGCCAGCTCCTGCTGAGCCGCGAATGTATCGAGGAATATATTCGCTGCACTGTACGCCGTGTAGCCCAGGCCGGCAAGAACAGACGAAATGGAAGAAGCGAGAAGCCAGAAATCGAGGTCCTTTTTCTCTAGTATCTTTGTGAGCGTAATCAATCCGCGCACCTTCGAGCGAAATTGGCGTTCACAGAGTTCGTTCGTAACCTGATCCACGGCGAAGAATGCATCCGCGGAGAGATCGCCTGCCGCGTGGACTACTCCATTGAGATCGTGAAACTTAGAGTAGATCTTTTTCACCACGTGCCGCATCTGGAGTTCGTCGGCAACGTCTGCGCTTAGCACAGTCACCGTCGAGCCGAAGCTTTCGATATCGTGCAATTTTCGAATTTTCAGGCTCGTGGCGTCGTCCCGGCTATGTGTACGTAACCATTTCTGCCACTGATTGCGGTGCGGGAAGGCCGACCTGCGGAGCAGGACGAGCCGGGCGCGTACAGTCCGTGCGAGTTCATTCGCGATCGCTAAGCCGATATTTCCCAGTCCGCCAGTGATCAAATAGACGCCCGATTCGCGGAGTAGAGGCGCCACGTCTTCGGTAGGCTCCAGGTACATGCGCTCAAACGCCTGCGTCCAACGCTGGCCGCCACGATAAGCCACCACTGAATTTGGCGAGCCGGAAGTGAGATCGGCAACCAGTTGTTCTACTAGGGTTGGATCGACGGTGTGCCCGGAAACCGGCAACACGATATCCAGGGCGCGGCATATGAAATTTGGATATTCCTGTGGAATGGATTTACACGGACCCAACACCATCGCCTTCCCGGGCCACACCTCTTCCTGACCGGTCACGAAATGCATCTCGCTCGATATCACCGTAATTTCCACGGGATCCGTGATTTTTTGAGCAATTAGCGCCTGGGCCATGAAGGTCAGGCTGCAGAAGCCGCGGTCTCGGTATCGTTCAAACATTTCCGTTTCCGAGCCGCCCGAGGGTCGCTCGACATTCCAGAGATGTACAATTCTCCGCGGCCGCTTATGAGATGTCCGCAACGACTCGAGAAGGGCTGTGTAATCTTGCTCCTGTAGCGGATTCACACGGTACTCCGATCCGCTTCCGGAAAACTTTCGCCCCACTTTGACCTTGATCACGTCGTGGCCTAACCGCTCGAGCTCTGCCGCAATGCTGTCGCCCCAACCGTACGCATCTTCAAAAATCAACCAGCAAAACTTCGGTCCAGTTGTATCATTGAGTTTCTCCACATCCGGCGGCAACGTATATTCCCACGACGGCACGTAGAACCAACCTCCGACATTGGGATTCTTGAGAACGCCTCCGGCCGCTCCTGGAGCCTCCGCCCAGTAGCGCTGGCGCTCAAACGGGTAGCCAGGAAGATGCGTGCGGCTGCGGCGTTCGTGAGCATGGAATCTCTCCCAGTCAACGCCCACGCCGGAACTCCAAAGTCGAGCCAGCGTGCTCAGCAGGAACTCTGAATCGGTTTTACGCCCATACGGATGACGTAACGAGGAGAAGACCAACTGATCGTTTGCTCGATTGGGGTGACGGAGTGCAAACGTACTCAAAGTGTGGCTTGGTCCAATTTCAATAAAGGCGGCTGCCTGCATTGTCATCAGGCACTCGAGTCCATCGGCAAAGCGCACACACTCCCGGAGGTGACGGGCCCAGTACGCAGGGTCCATCGCGTCCGATGACGTGATCCAAGTGCCGGTAACATTCGAGATGAACGGAACGCCGGGGGCGCCAAGCGGCACTTTCTGCACTAACTCGGCGAACCGCTCACAGATCGGGTCCATCATCTCCGAGTGAAAGGCGTGAGACGTATGCAGACGGGTGAATTCGGTCCCTCTCGTTGTCAAGCGGCTCTCGAAACGTTCAATCGCATCACTATGTCCGGAGACAACACATAAAGATCGCGCGTTAACGGCCGCAAGAGAGAGGTCGCCATCCAGCAAAGGCACTACCTCCGTTTCCGGTAGTGGCACTGCCACCATCGAGCCTCCGGGCAAGGCCTGCATCATCTGGCCTCGTTCCGATACGAGCATCAACGCGTCCTCGAGCGAAAAAACTCCGGAGAGACAGGCTGCGACGTACTCGCCGATGCTATGTCCAATCATTGCCTGGGGCTTCACGCCCCATTCCTGCCACAATTTCGCCAGCGAGTACTCAATGACGAAGAGAGCCGGTTGCGTAAACCTGGTTTGAAGTAGCTCCCTGGCAGCTTCGTCCGCACGCTCGGGAGTCGCGAACATCACATCGCGCAGATCGACGCCGAGATGCGGTTTCAGAAAATCGGCGCAGTGATCCACACTGCCCCGAAACGTTGGCTCAACGGCGTAAAGATCCGCGGACATGTTCACGTACTGAGTTCCCTGACCCGGAAACATGAATACCGCCGGCCGCTGCCTCGGATTCGGTGTTCCCGTAAAGACGCGCTCCGGGTCCAAAGTTGCCAGTAGATTGACCGCATCCTCGACGTTCCGGTAGACAAAGGCCCGTCGATGCGGGAACGCCCGCCTCCCGATCTGGCAAGTAAACGCCAGATCGGCCGCATTCAGATCCGGTTTCTCTTGCAGGTGCTGCAGCATGTTAGAAGTCGCTGCCTCCAGAGCGGACGACGTTTTGGCGGAGAGCACGAGAATATGCTGGGATCTTACCGTCGGCTGCTCCTCCTGGGATGGGGCTTCCTCCATAACGACATGTACATTCGTGCCGCCAATACCAAATGCACTAACGCCCGCCCGCCGCGGCCCGTGGCCTGGTTTCCATTCGGATAGCCTGGTATTCACGTAAAACGGGCTGTTCGCAAAATCGACATTCGGATTGGGTGTTTCAAAGTGCAGACTGGGAGGTATCAGCTTGTTTTGAAGCGACAGGGCAGTCTTGATAAAGCTGGCCACTCCCGCGGCTGGATCCAAGTGGCCGATGTTTGTTTTGACAGAGCCAACGGCACAGAAGTGCTTTTTCGCGGTCTGCTTGCGAAACGCTTTCGTCAAGGCCGCGACTTCGATCGGGTCGCCGATGGCCGTACCGGTGCCGTGTGTTTCCACGTAAGTGATCGTCTCAGGATGAACTCCGGCGATGCTGTGGGCCTTCGCAATTACATCTGCCTGACCGTCAAGACCCGGCGCGGTGTAGCTCGCTTTCACGTGTCCGTCGTTGTTAATGGCTGCCCCTCTGATCACGGCGTATATGGAATCGCGATCCGCAAGAGCCTCCGCGAGGCGCTTCAAAACGACGATGCCGACGCCATTTCCAAATACAATCCCCTCGGCGCGCGCGTCGAATACGCGGCAATGTCCGTCCGGCGAGAAAATCCCACCGGGTTCGTGGAAGTATCCGGCCTTGTGGGGCGTCCTGATGCAGACGCCGCCTGCGAGCGCCATGTCACACTGATCGTTCAGCAAGGCTTGCCAGGCGAGCGCGATGGCAAGCAGAGAAGTCGAGCAGGCCGTCTGCACGCTAAGACTCGGCCCTCTCAGGTTTAGCTTGTACGACGCATGTGTCGTCAGGTAATCCTTTTCGTTTCCTATGAGCACCTGAATGTGGCCGAGCAATTCCACCAAAGCGGGGTTACGCTCCAGCTCGCGGAGGTAAGTGCTATTGGCGCAACCTCCGTAAACGCCAATGGAGCCCGCGAATCTATCGGAATCGTAGCCGGCGTCCTCCAATGCATGCCAGGCACACTCCATGAAAAATCTCTGCTGCGGGTCCAGGCTCTCGGCCTCTCGCGGATTGAATCCAAAAAAGGAGGCATCGAAACGATCGATGTCTTCAAGAACGCTGCCGGCTTTGACGTAGTTGGGGTTTTTGAAAACGGAAGGATCTATCCCCGACGACACTAACTCGTCGTCCGAAAAGAAAGAAATTGACTCCACGCCGTCGCGCAGGTTTTCCCAGTATTGGCTTAGGTTCTCCGCTCCTGGAAACCGGCAACTGATACCAACCACGGCGACGGCGTTCGAGGTATTGGATCGCCTACTCATCTTGGTAGCCTCCCAAACCCAGCGTGGAGGCACCCGGGTGGCGAAAGGCCGCCGCTTGGTGCCGCTGGCATGTTTCGACTGTTACATCCGCAAGCTCGCCTATGCTTCTTCGTCGTACTCCATTACTGCGAACAGATTCCCTTCCGAGTCACGACAGTACTGACTGTATCCCACTCCGGGTATAGTGATCTTCGGCGTTACGATCTTGCCTCCGGCAGTGGCAATTTTCTTGATGAACGGGTCGAGGGAAGGAACATCAAACACGAGATTCGTCGAGTCTAAAGGATCGAGACGCTCCATCAGTCCTCCCGTCATTCCCGGCTCCTCGGCACTTTCGTCCGTGCTAATGAGCCAATAACCTTCTTCGTCTGGCTCTTCTATGCTCCAGCCGAACACGCTTGAATAAAATTTGACCGCGCGCTCCGCGTCGTCAACACATATCTCAAAATGGACCGGAATAGGCATGATCTGCTTTCTCACGTTAGTTCGAATATTAGCTCAGAAAGGACGACCTCTTCAAAAATCGGTCCTCGTGTGTATTCATAGGTGTTTCATTCATTCTTGCGTGGCGCCTCCTTAGTTAAATCTCGCGTCTGCAACTTAGATAGATCTAGATTGCCGGCGGCGTCAACCGCCACGGTGTATTGCTCGCGAGGAAGCCGGGTTACTACAGGAACTCGGGACGGCTGGTTGCGTGCCTGAGTCTCTTCCACTATCTGAGCAAGACCGGCAATCGTCGGGTGATCGAAAATAGCGCGTAGGGGCAGTGTCAAACGAAAAGTATCACGCACGCGCGAGAGCAACCGCGTCGCGATCAAGGAGTGTCCGCCCAATTCGAAGAAGTTGTCGTCGACGCTCAGGGCGCTGATGCCGAGAATATCCGCCCAAATGTCTCGTAGGGTCTCTTCGACACGGGTGCGCGGGGCGACGTGAGATTTTTTGGAAGTAGCCACCGACAGATCAGGCTCCGGCAGCGCGCGCAGATCCACCTTGCCGTTTGGCGTCAGGGGAAAGGAGTTCACTAGCGAAAAAGCAGACGGAATCATGTAGTCCGGTAATTGAGCTTGCAAGAAGCGGCGCAGACTGGAAACAAGCTTGCTCGTGGAGATGCCGCGGAGCGGCTCGTTCGCATAGGAACTCCACGTCGCGGACGCTACTTTCGCGGCTGGGAAATCCGGACTGGTGAACTTGCCGTTGTTGCCTACAGTGGCCTCCTTACGCGAGAACAAGACGTCGAAGCAATCATCGTGCCCAGGCCCCGACCAATTGACCCGGACCGAGTAAGGCGTTTCGTGCTGCAAGGCCCAGAACTCCTCGGGATCGACGGCGTTTCGGCGGTCGGCGGTCCGCGGACTGTTCTGCAACCCCTGAAGCGCAAGGCGGTCATTACACACGCGTCTGAGACACAAGGTGATTGGCGCCGTGTCAAGCAGCGTCCGGCGAACAGTTGCGACTGTCAGTTGCTCCTTTTGCCAGTCTAGCCACTGGAGTTCGTGTGCCGTTTGATTGGCGCCGCCGATGCGTAGTGTAACGTCGTAGCGGAAACGGGTCAGCTCGTTTCGATAACGTCCACGTTTCGGTTCGATCGAAACACTGCTGATCTGCGGATACCGATCCTGCAATGCGTAGAAAAATGCCGGATCAATGGCCAGTTGCTCCTCATCGGCTACGCGTTTCTGCACCCGCTGCCCGAACTCAACCAGCGGAAGGTCGGCAGCGGCCCGGTGCAGTTCGACCGAACTGTAAAACATTTCAAGCAAGGGCAGGCTGCGAACGTCCCCGATGAAAATGGCACCCCCGCCCTGCAGAATTCTTAGAATACCCTCCAACGTCTCCAGCAGGTAATACACACTCGGAAAATACTGAACCACGGAATTTAAGATGACCGTATCGAAAGTTCCTGGCTCGATGACGCTAAGTTCATTGGCGGCGGCGTGCACCAAGGATACGTTGTTGATCTGCATTCGGGTCACCTGCTGCTCCAGGCGGCGCAGGCCCGCATTGGAGAAATCGCTGCCGCAATAGCGCGCGCAGCGTGGCGCCAAACGGAACAGAAGCAGACCCAGACCGCAACCAACGTCGAGCGCGTTTCGCGGATTCAGTGCGAGGATTCGCTCCTCCGAATTACTCACATACTCCGCCATCTCCTCCGTGGGAAAAGGCGCACCGGTATAGCTGCTGAGCCAGCCGGCCGTGTTAAATGTGGAATCTTCTGTCGCAAGCCCCTGATCGTACACATCATTCCAAATTTCCCGCCACTGAGAGAGTCGTTCCGTCGTAGCCATCGACGCGATCTGATCGTAAGAACCGTTCGCAGGGCGATCCGCCAGTACATGTGCTATGAGTCGATGATCGCCGGCGCTGAACTTCCGGGCGGTAACCACAGCCTGCCGCACGTTCGGATGTTCGACCAGGGCCGCCTCGACTTCCCCTAATTCCACTCGGAAACCACGGATTTTCACCTGGTGATCCATCCGCCCCAGAAACTCCAGGTTCCCGTCTCCCCGGTAACGCACCAAATCTCCCGTTTTATACAGCCGCGCTCCCGCTTCCGTCGAAAACGGATGGGCAATAAACTTCGCTCCCGTCAACTCCGCCAGTCCGATGTAGCCTCGTGCCAGTCCCACTCCACCCACATGCAACTCGCCCGGCACTCCGATCGGCGCCACCCGTCCCTCCCCGTCCAGTACGTACACCTCCACGTTGCTGATCGGCCGCCCGATCGGCACTCGCTTCTCCTTCTCCCCCGCCGTACTCGGGTCATACCACGTCGCATCCCAAACTTCCGATGTCCCGTACACGTTGTATAAAACACTCTCCGGCATCGCCCGCTGAAATCTCTCCAGCAACTCCACCGTCAGGGCCTCTCCGCTGCTCACCCAAAACTTCAAGGCCGGCAACCGCTGCTGCAGATCCCCGTGCTCTTCCAGCAGCATCCGCAACAGCGACGGCACCACCCAGATCCGGCTCACCCGCTCTGCCGCCAACCGCTCCACCAGCGCATACGGATCTTTCACTTCCTCGTCCGCTAGGATCACTGTCGGAACTCCCTGCAGTAATCCTCCCAGCAGCTCCCAAATCGAATCGACAAAATTCAATGCCGTCTTCTGACAACACACTTCCCCAGCCCCAAACGGGTACGCTTCCCACATCCAGGCCAAACGGTTCAGCACCTGTTTGTGCTCCACCACCACTCCCTTCGGCCTCCCTGTCGACCCCGACGTATAAATCACGTACGCTGCCTGCTCCGGTCTTGTCTCTCCCGCCGGATTGGCCAGGCTGCCGCTCTCTACGCTCGCCTCTATCTCGTCCGCGCACACAATTTGTGCCCGGCTATCTCCAAACATCCCGGCCCACCGCCGCTCGGTCCACAACACCGCCGCTTCTGCATCCGCCAGCATGAATTCCAGCCGCTCCCTGGGATAGCTCGGGTCCAAAGGCAGATAAACTCCGCCCGCCTTCAGCACCCCCAGCAGCGCCACCACCAAAGCCACGCCCCGCTCCAGACAAACTCCAGTCACCACCTCCGGTCCCACTCCCAGACCCCGCAAGTAGTGCGCCACCTGGTTGGCCCGCCGGTTCAACTCTTCATAACTCAACCGTTCCTCTTCGCAAATGATGGCCGTTGCTTCCGCGCTCGCCGCCACTTGCGCTTCGAAAAGCTCCACCAGGCTCCGCTGGCCGGCCCATTCTTTCCCGGTCGCATTCCACTCTTTCAGGATTTGCCGCTGTTCCGCTGCCGTCAGCAGCGGCAGGTCGCCCAAACGCTGCCGCGGATTGGCCGCGATACCCTCCAGCACTGTGCGCAAATGGCCGGCCATCCGCTCGATCGCCGCCGGCTCGAATCGCTGCTGCTGATAGTAAAACCACAACCGCAACTCTTCCCCCGGGATCGCAACCACACACAAAGGATAGTTTGTGCGCTCAAAATAGAACTCATCCTGCTCAGCCCCGTCGGATTCCGGAGAGAATGCGGTAGGGAAGTTTTCAAACACAACGAGGCTCTCGAACAACGGGACCGCGGAAGGCAGCTCACTCCATCTCTGAATCTCCAGCATCGGAGTGTATTCGTATTCGCGCGCGTCCAGTTGTTGCGCCTGGAGATCCTTCATCCACGGCATCACCTCGGAGCCGGACGATACCTTTACCCTGACGGGCAGGGTATTAATAAACAGCCCGACCATCGATTCAACACCGGCCAGCGTCCCGGGCCGTCCGGAAACTACGCTGCCGAATACCACTTCCTGCTCTCCGCTGTAACGGCTCAGAAGCACCGCCCATGCCGCCTGGGCGACGGTGTTTAGCGTCAAACGGTGCTGTTGCGCCAGGTTTTGCAGCTCAGACGAAAGAGTCTTCGACAGTCGAATTTCGTGGGAACCGTACTCCGCTTGCGGCGCCTCGGCTTGATCCAGTGGCTCGTCCACGTTCAATGGCGTGGGGGCTGTGAATCCCTTTAGCGATTTGCGCCAAAACCGTTCCGCTTTTGCCAGGTCCTGCTGCTTCAACCAAAGTACATAATCCCGATATGGGCGAATCGCGGAGAGCTGGGCTTCCTTGCCTGCGCAGGATGCCTCATATAACGCATCCAAATCCTTGAACACCAATTGCACACTCCATCCGTCGAGCAGGATGTGGTGAAACGTCCAGAGACATTGGTAATTCTCATCCGGTAATTGAACAACGGAAAGACGCATCAGCGGCGGCTTGGACAGATCGAACTCACGATCTTGCTTTAAATACTCCCGCAGATGCAATTTATAATCGGCGGCGTCCAGATGACGCCAATCTAGCCGGTTCAGCGTGAATTTCACATTCCGATGAATCACCTGGAGCGGCTTGCTCAGATCTTCCCAGTGAAAAGATGTGCGCAAGACGGGATGCCGCGCGATTAACTTCTGCCAGGCCTGCTCGAGCGCGGACAAATCAATATCCGCGGGTAACGGGAAATTAAATTGTTGAACATAAAGTCCCGCCCGAGGTTCGTACAGGCTGTGGAACAGCATGCCTTCCTGGAGCGGCGATAGTTCGAAAATGTCCTCAATGTTATCCAGCTTCCGGTTCAAGCCACTCCTCCTCCGAGCTGCCGATCTTGGAGATCAGTCTTTCCAACTCGCCTTGACTGACATTCGAAGCCGAAAAATCCGACGGGCTGTAAACGGCGGTCTCCGCGACGCCGCAATGAGTGATGAGAGATTCAAGCGCCTCCAGAAAGCCGGATGCCAGCCCTTCGATGGTCGAGCGCCGATGAATCCCCTCGCTGTAGCTCCACTTCACTTCTAGGCGGCCTGCGTCCACGCTTCCGTCGATCTCGATCAAATAGGGCCGTAATCCCCGGGGGCTCGCGCTCCGATCAACCGACTTCCCATTTTCAAACTGGTCCAGGTAGTTGAACGCTACTTCCGGCCGAGGCAGTGCGCGCAGCTTCTCTTCCACCTCCGCCTCGCCCCGCACATACCGTAGCAACCCGTAGCCAACTCCCCCGTGCGGTATCCGCCGCAACTGCTCTTTCACTCCCTTCAATACCTCTCCTGCTTCCGTCCTCTCTCCCAACTCCACATTCACCGGAAATATCGCCGTGAACCACCCCACCGTCCGCGATACATCCACCTCACCGAAAAATCCCTCCCGCCCGTGTCCCTCCAGATCCAGCAGCAGCGACCTCTTCCCCGTCCATCTCTCAAACGCCTGCACCAGCGCCGTCAGCAATACGTCGTTGATCTGCGTATGGTAGGCCTTCGGCACTTCCTGCAGCAGTTCCCGCGTCTGCGCCGTATTCAGCCTCACCATCACCGACGCCGCCGATGCCACCGTATTCTCCCCGTCCATGTCCCGAGGCAGCGGCTGCGCTTCCGCCTTCGCCAATTCCAGCCAGTAGCCTGCTTCCTGTTCCACCGCCGCCGATTGCGCGTACTGGCTCAGCCGCTCCGCCCAATGCTGGAACGACGTCGTTTTCGCCGGCAGTACGATCTCTTCTCCCGCCGCCAACTGCCCGTACGCCGTTTCAAAATCCTCCAGCAGAATCCGCCATGAAACTCCGTCTATCACCAGGTGATGCGCCACCAGCAACAGCCGGCTCGTCCGCCCCCGGCCCAAATCGAACAGCCCCGCCCGCAGCAGCGGTCCATCCGATAAATTCAGACTTGCCTGCAACTCCCCGCCGATCCTCTCGATTTCCGCTCTCTGTTCGGCCTCCGCCAACCCCGACAGATCGTATGTCGAAAGAGAAATCGGACCGGCGGGTTCATCCATCGTTTGCTCCCATCCCAGCTCGTCCCGCCGGAACCGCAGCCGCAGCGCATCATGATGGGATAACAAATGATCGAGCACCGTCGCCGTCTTACCCGCTTCCAGCGACCGCGGCACTTCGAACAGGATCGATTGGTTGTAGTGATGCGGTTCGGGCAGATCCTGCTCGAAAAACCATCTCTGCGTCGCCGTCAGCGGAACCAGCCCCGGAGTACCGGCTTCCCGCATTGCCGGCGGCGGTTCGATTTGGACGGCCAGTTCGGCAATTGTCTGATGCTCAAAGATCTGCCTGGGCGTGAGCCGAAGCCCGGCCTGATTCGCCCGCGAGATGATTTGCAGGCTAAGAATAGAATCTCCGCCAAGTTCGAAGAAATTGTCGTGTATTCCCACTCGCTTGACTTTGAGCACGTCCGCCCAGATCCCTACCAGCAGTTTTTCAGCAGGACTGCCAGGCGGTTCGAACCGTTGCCGGACCTCACGTTCGACCTCCCCAGGTTCTGGGAGCGCGTGGCGATCGATCTTGCCGTTTGACGTCAGGGGAAAAGAATCCATCGGCACGAAAACAGACGGCAGCATGTACTCCGGAAGCCTTCGCTGTAAGAACGCGCGCAGATCGGGAGCGGAAGCGTCCGCCATTCCATTCGCGACGACATAAGCCAGAAGCCGCATGTGAGCATCGCCGTTCACATGGGCGGTAACCACAGCCTGCCGCACGTTCGGATGTTCGACCAGGGCCGCCTCGACTTCCCCTAATTCCACTCGGAAACCACGGATTTTCACCTGGTGATCCATCCGCCCCAGAAACTCCAGGTTCCCGTCTCCCCGGTAACGCACCAAATCTCCCGTTTTATACAGCCGCGCTCCCGCTTCCGTCGAAAACGGATGGGCAATAAACTTCGCTCCCGTCAACTCCGCCAGTCCGATGTAGCCTCGTGCCAGTCCCACTCCACCCACATGCAACTCGCCCGGCACTCCGATCGGCGCCACCCGCCCCTCCCCGTCCAGTACATACACCTCCACGTTGCTGATCGGCCGCCCGATCGGCACTCGCTTCTCCTTCTCTCCCGCCGTACTCGGGTCATACCACGTCGCATCCCAAACTTCCGATGTCCCGTACACGTTGTATAAAACACTCTCCGGCATCGCCCGCTGAAATCTCTCCAGCAACTCCACCGTCAGGGCCTCTCCGCTGCTCACCCAAAACTTCAAGGCCGGCAACCGCTGCTGCAGATCCCCGTGCTCTTCCAGCAGCATCCGCAACAGCGACGGCACCACCCAGATCCGGCTCACCCGCTCCCCGGCTAACCGCTCCACCAGCGCATACGGATCTTTCACTTCCTCGTCCGCTAGGATCACCGTCGGAACTCCCTGCAGTAATCCTCCCAGCAGCTCCCAAATCGAATCGACAAAATTCAATGCCGTCTTCTGACAACACACTTCCCCCGCCCCAAACGGGTACGCTTCCCACATCCAGGCCAAACGGTTCAGCACCTGTTTGTGCTCCACCACCACTCCCTTCGGCCTCCCTGTCGACCCCGATGTATAAATCACGTACGCTGCCTGCTCCGGTCTTGTCTCTCCCGCCGGATTGGCCAGGCTGCCGCTCTCCACGCTAGCCTCTATTTCGTCCGCGCACACAATCTGTGCCCGGCTATCTCCAAACATCCCGGCCCACCGCTGCTCGGTCCACAACACCGCCGCTCCCGCATCCGCCAGCATGAATTCCAGCCGCTCCCTGGGATAGCTCGGGTCCAAAGGCAGATAAACTCCGCCCGCCTTCAGCACCCCCAGCAGCGCCACCACCAAAGCCACGCCCCGCTCCAGACAAACTCCAGTCACCACCTCCGGTCCCACTCCCAGACCCCGCAAGTAGTGCGCCACCTGGTTGGCCCGCCGGTTCAACTCTTCATAACTCAACCGTTCCTCTTCGCAAATGATCGCTGTTGCTTCCGCGCCCGCCGCTGCTTGCGCTTCGAAAAGCTCTACCAGACTCCGCTCGTCGGCCCACTCTTTCCCGGTCGCATTCCACTCTTTCAGGATCTGCCGGTGTTCTGCCGCCGTCAGCAGCGGCAGGTCGCCCAAACGCTGCCGCGGATTGGCGGTGATACCCTCCAGCACTGTGCGCAAATGGCCGGCCATCCGCTCGATCGCCGCCGGCTCAAATCGCTGCTGCTGATAGTAAAACCACAACCGCAACTCTTCCCCCGGGATCGCCATTAACGACAATGGGTAATTTGTACGCGCGGGCAGCTTGAGGTCGCTGAAATCTGTTTCACCTTCGGTTTGGCCTTGCTCACCCGGATCGGGCTCATCCGCAAACATAGTGAAGAAGTTTTCAAACACGACAATGCTGTGGAACAGCGGCGCCGACGCAGGCAGGTCGCTCCACTTCTGGATCTCCATCATCGGACTGTATTCGTATTCCCGAGCTTCCGCTTGTTCCGCCTGAAGTTTCTTCATCCAATGCAGTGTAGAAGCGTCCGGCCACACCCGTGCCCTCACAGGCAGTGTGTTGATGAACAGCCCCACCATGGACTCCACTCCAGCCAGCATGGCCAGCCGCCGGATACGACGCCGCCGAAAACCACGTCCTGCTCTCCGCTGTAACGGCTCAGCAGCACCGCCCACGCGCTCTGGATTACCGTGTTCAACGTGAGGCCCTGCCGCCGCGCCAGTGTTTGTAACGTAGAGGTCAATGTGCGTGGCAGTCGAATCTCGTAGGAACCGAATTCAGCCTGCGCGAATTCGGTCTGCTCAACAGGTTCGTCGACATTCAGTGGCGTGGTAGCCCTAAATCCATTTAGATATTTGCGCCAAAACCGCTCCGCCTTTGCCAGATCCTGTTGCTGCAGCCAGAGAATGTAGTCGCCGTAAGGCCGGCTCGGCTCCGGGTCGAAATCGCCGCCTTCGACGCTCGCATCATAGATCGACCAAAGCTCTTGATTGAGTAGCTGGAAGCTCCACCCGTCCAGCAGAATATGATGGAAACCCCACACGAGCCGAAACTCATCGTCAGCGAGTCGAATCAGGTTCAACCGCATCAGGGGCGCAGGAGCGAGCGGCATGCGACGTTGCCGCTCTGCCCGCAAATAACCAGCGATTCGTTCATGCTGTTCGGCAGGCTCCAAGCCGCGCAAGTCCTGCCGGTCGATCGGTAGTTTTACATTCCGATGGACGACCTGAATCGGCTTGTCCAATTCCTCCCAATGAAAAGACGTCCGTAAGATCGAGTGCCTGTCCACCAATCGCTGCCAAGCTCTCACAAACATGCGTATGTTGAGCACCGAATAAATCGGAGTGACCGTCTGCTCGAAGTACAACGTCGACTCCGGCTCATACAGGCAGTGGAATAACATGCCTGCTTGCAGAGGCGAAAGCTCGTAAATGTCCTCGATGTCATCCTTCGGCATGTCAGTTTCCCGCTTACGGATCGCTGTCCGGCACGAGCTTCGAAAGCAGTCTGTCGAGATCCCGCTGGCTTAGTTTTGCCTTGGAAAAATCGGACGGAGTATAGCTGCGGCTCTTAGCCGACCTGCAATGACTGATGAGAGATTCAAGCGCTTCCAGAAAACCCGAAGCCAGCCGTTCGATGGTCGAGCGTTGATGAATCTCTGCGCTGTAGGACCAATCCAATTGCAGCCGCCCCTCGTCCACACTCCCGTTGATCTCGATTAAATAAGGCCGTAATCCCCGCGGGCTAGCGCTTACGCCGATCGGCTCCTCTGCCGTCTTCCACGCGCCACCCTCCGATTTCTCTTGTCCAAACTGGCCCAGGTAGTTGAACGCTACTTCCGGCCGAGGCAGTGCGCGCAACTTCTCTTCCGCCTCCGCTTCGCCCCGCACATACCGTAGCAACCCGTAGCCAACTCCTCCGTGCGGTATCCGCCGCAACTGCTCTTTCACTCCCTTCAATACCTCTCCTGCCTCCGTCCTCTCTCCCAACTCCACATTCACCGGGAATATCGCCGTGAACCACCCCACCGTCCGCGATACATCTACCTCACCGAAAAATCCCTCCCGCCCGTGTCCCTCCAGATCCAGCAGCAGCGACCTCTTCCCCGTCCATCTCTCAAACGCCTGCACCAGCGCCGTCAGCAATACGTCGTTGATCTGCGTACGGTAAGCCTTCGGCACTTCCTGCAGCAGTTCCCTCGTCTGCACCGCATTCAGCGTCACTACCACCGACGCCGCCGATGCCACCGTATTCTCCCCGTCCATGTCCCGAGGCAGTGGCTCCGCTTCTGCCTTCGCCAATTCCAGCCAGTAGCCCGCTTCCTGTTCCACCGCCGCCGATTGCGCATACTGGCTCAGCCGCTCCGCCCAATGCTGGAACGACGTCGTTTTCGCCGGTAGTACGATCTCTTCTCCCGCCGCCAACTGCGCGTACGCCGTTTCAAAATCCTCCAGCAGAATCCGCCATGAAACTCCGTCTATCACCAGGTGATGCACCGCCAGCAACAGCCTGCTCGTACGCCCCCGGCCCAAATCGAACAGGCCCGCCCGCAGCAGCGGTGCGTCCGATAAATTCAGACTTGCCTGCAACTCCCTGCCGATCCTCTCGATTTCCGCTTTCTGCCCGGCCTCCGCCAACCCCGACAGATCGTATGTCGAAAAGGAAATCGGCCCTGCCACCTCGTCCATCGTTTGCTGCCATCCCGATTCGTCCCGCCGGAATCGCAGCCGCAGCGCATCATGATGGGATAACAAATGGTCGAGCACCGTCGCCGTCTTGCCCGCCTCCAGCGATCGCGGCACTTCGAATAGAATCGATTGGTTGTAGTGATGCGGATCGGGCAGGTCCTGCTCGAAAAACCATCTCTGCGTCGCCGTCAATGCAACCCGGCCCGATCCGGACTCTTGATCCGTTCGAACCGAATGCAACGCTTCGGCAACAGCCGCCAGTTCGGCAATTGTCTGATGTTGAAACAATTGCGCCGGGGTGAAATGAAGACCCGCCTGGGCGGCGCGCGCGACCACCCGGATACTCAGAATAGAATCTCCACCCAATTCAAAGAAATTATCGTGAATACCAATTCGATCGACACCCAACACCTGGGTCCACACGCTTAGCAGAACCGATTCCACTTCATTCGTGGGACGCGTGGGCTCGCTCTCCAACCCATCTGGCTTCGCCGTAAACGGGTGGGGCAGCGCCCCGCGATCGATCTTTCCGGCGGAGGTAAGCGGCAACTCCTCCATCAGGACGAATGCCGCAGGCACCATATGCTCGGGCAGCGTTTCGCGCAGGAAATTCCGCAGAACCGGGCTCAGGCTGGCCGCGGTCCTAATCGGAATAGGTTTTTCAGGTTCGCTTATTTCGGAAGGCCCGCCATGCGTGCCATTCACGCCATCGGGCGATTGCAACCCCGCAGCCGCCGCATACGCCCGCCCGTTCTCAGAAACAGAATATTCTCCAAGCGATGGCCAAATCTCCGGCTTCGAGTTTTCCGGAGCCACGTAAGCGACCAGCCTGGCTTGGCCTGATTCGTCTTCTCGTAACGACACGGCACAAGTCCGGACTGAAGCATGTCGCTGCAGTGCCGCCTCAATCTCTCCCAACTCGATTCGATAACCTCGGATCTTCACCTGCTGATCGATGCGCCCGAGATATTCGATGTTGCCGTCGGGCAGGTAGCGGGCCATGTCTCCGCTCTTATATAAACGATCGGCTGAGTCAGTTGCAAAAGGATTGGGAATGAACTTTTCCGCCGTAAGGGCAGGTTGATTGAGATACCCCCTTGCGACCCCTTCGCCCCCGATGTGGAGTTCGCCGGCGGCTCCAATCGGCACGGGATTTAGATGCTTGTCCAACACGAAAATACTTATATTTGCGATCGGCCGCCCAATTGGAACGGGACTCCTCGTGTCTCCACGCCTGCAGATCCACGCGGTAGCGCCGATCGTGGCTTCCGTGGGCCCGTACGCGTTGATCAGTTCCGCATCCATGCGCTCGAAGAAACGTTGTTGTAGGTGCGACGAAAGTGGCTCGCCTCCGCAGATGACCCGGCGGATCGAACCGCAGGTGACAAAGCGTTGGTCATCCAGCAGCACTTGAAGCAGGGATGGCACAAGGTCCAGGACTGTCACCTGGTGTTCGATGAAGAGTGTGACCAGTTCTGAAATATCCACATGCTCACCACGCTCGGCTATGATCAACTGCGAGCCGGCTATTAATGGACCGAAGATCTCACATACGGAAGCGTCGAAACTGAATGAGTACTTTTGCGGAACTCGGTCGGCCTCTGTAAGCGGAAAAGCCGTCTGCATCCAAAGCAGATGGTTACAGACCTGCCGGTGTCCAACCAGCACACCTTTCGGAATGCCGCTCGAGCCGGACGTATAAATCACATAGCACAGATTTTGTGAAGTGACGTCAGTGCGGGAGTCCAGGTCAGGGGAATTCGCAATGAGATCCCTGTCCGCATCCAGGCACAAGGTGCGGCCGGAGAAAGACGGAAGCGCCGCCAGAAGCCGCTCCTGAGTCAGCAAGACCGGCGGTTTTGCATCTTCCAAAAAAAAGGCCAGGCGCTGTTTCGGATGCAAAGGGTCAAGAGGTAGGTATGCGCCTCCTGCCTTCAGGATCCCCAGAAGACCGGCGATCAGATCAACCGAAGGCTCTACGTAAATCGCAACGATGGTGTCCGGCCCGACACCCGCTGTTCGAAGAAATCCCGCCACGCGATCCGCTCTCCGGTTCAGTTCGCCATAACTAAGGTGCTCGTTCCGGAAGGTCACCGCGATGTTACCGGGCGTACGCTCGACTTGCTCTTCAAACAAACGATGGAGGCAGGCGCCACGGGGAAAAGGAGCTGCTGTCTGATTCCACTCAACAACGACCCGATGCCGTTCCGCGTCGCTCAGGAGTGAGAATTCCGAGAGAATCCGGTCTGGCTCGGCGGCTATCTCCGCGAGCAAATTGAGGAAGTGCTCGGCAATTTGATTGATCGTCGAAGCATCGAACTGTTCGGTGCTGTATTCGATCACGCCCCAAACACCTTCGGGTACTTCCCACATGTCCAGTGCGAGATCAATGTTGGCGGTACCTTTTTCGATCTGCAGGGGGGGCTTGCCAAGGAACGCGTCCTCCTCACCCGAGTTCTTCTCGAGAGCCGGCGCTTCCACTGGGCTGAAGAGTTGAAAAGTTACTTGAAAAAGTGCATTTCCGGTCAGATTTCGTTCCGGATGCAGTTCGTGCACAATTCTTTCAAAGGGTAAGTCCTGGTGATCGTATGCCTCAAGTGCGGCATTGCGCACTCGCAAAAGTGTTTCGCGGAAACCAGCGGAACCCGATACGCCGACGCGAATCACGATCGGATTGACAAAAAATCCGATCAGATCCTCAATAGCGGCATGATTGCGGTTCGCGACGGGCGTTCCGACTACGATGTCCTCTTGCCCCGTATAACGGTACAACAGCACTGCGAAGGCTGTGAGAAGCGTCATGAACATAGTGACCTTCTCTCTCTGGCTCAAATCCCGGAGCGCTCCATGCAAATCCATCGGTATCGCGAACGTGTGCCGCGCGCCGGCGTACGTCGGGACGGCGGGCCGAGGCCTATCTACCGGCAAACGCAAAACAGGAAGATCGGTTAATTGCTTCTTCCAATAGTTGAGGTGCGTTTCCGCCTCCGGCCCGTCCAGCCAGCGCTTTTGCGACACCGCGAAGTCGGCGTATTGCACGGCCAGTTGAGGTAGAGGCGACGGCTCACCGGTCGCGAACGATTCATATATGCTTGTCAACTCATCAAAGAACACACCCAGCGACCACCCGTCGCAAACGATATGGTGCAAGGTCAGAAGGAAATTGAACTCTTCCTCGCCCATTTGAACTAAAGTCGTGCGAATGAGCGGACCCTTGGCGAGATCGAACGGCTTGCGTGCTTGCTCGGTGGCCAGTTCCGTGGCGCGTGCATCGCGCTCGGCGTCGGGCAAGGGCCGAAGGTCGGCAAATCTCAGTGGTATGTGCGACGTCGCTGCGATGACTTGGAACGGCTCCCCATTGACCGCCTTGAACGTGGTTCGCAGGACTTCATGCCGCCGCACGATCTCGTTAACACTTGCCTCGAACACAACGGCGTCGAGACGCTGCGAAAACGGGATGGCGACATCGATGTTGTAGAAGGCGCTCCCCGGAACCAACTGATCGAGAAACCAGAGGCGCTGCTGCGCGAACGAAGTAGGGAAGACGTAGACTTGTTCTGCCATAACGCGGGGCTATTTTCACCCCCTCCTCGTAATGTCAGGAATCGCTGTCCAGCGTAAGAAATCTATCATTGGCACAAAGAAGAGTCAAGGTAGAAACGGAAGATACCGAAAGAGCTATTTTTATTCGGCGTTGATACGGCTCAATTTCCCCTTGTATTTCTACGGGGCGTGGTGATAAACTGTGGGTCTTCGGCGAAACCGTGCGCGGGGGCCGATGTCTTGAGGTAAAAAACCGCATGCAACGTATTTGGCGAGCCCAAGCCAGACTGCGACGACTTTTGCGGGTAGTTCGTCGCGTACGTCGGCAATTACGGGATGACGTGCTGGACGCTCAGAACAGACTGCTGGAGAGCCGCAACCCTCGAGCAGAAGAACCCTCGGATACAGAAGAACATCGCCACCAGCCCCTTGGCCGGCCCTCGGAAGAGCCTTTGAACAGGGTTCGAAAAGAACGGCCGGGGCGCATGCAGCAGGCAGAACAAAATCGCCGGCTTGCTGTTGAGGAGTTTCAAAAAGTCGCCCGGAGAGACCGTGACCTCAAGTCGCGTGACGTGCTGAGGGGAGCGGCATTCCGGCGATCGCGTGCCGGGCGATTGGACACGGCTATACCGGATGACGAGGCAGGTCCGATGAGCGATCCTGCCGACGATTCCGGCCTTGGCTAAAACCAGGCGGCGAAGCAGTGGGCGGCCGGCAGTTTCACAAGTATATGAGTGGGCAATCTGTTGTTTTTCTCAACCGTCGTCAGGTTGCCGAAGGGAGGCTCTTCGGGCGAACACTGCCCCCCGCGTACGTCCTGGCCTGCCAGTTCCTTCATTGCGGCATCATTGACAGGACGAAAGCGCTCGATCAGGGCTTCGGTTACACCGTCCTGGACCCGCTGCCGGAACCGGTCAGCCACTGTCCGAGCTTTGGGGAAGTTTGCGACGTGATCGGCGCTGAAATTGTTACCGCCGCCGCTCAGAACCATCGAATAGTAGCTGTGCTGTGGTCCGGGGGCATCGACTCTACTGCCGCCCTGATCGCCGTCATGAAAGCTGCCGAACAACAGGGCCGGCGCGATCACGTCCGGGTCCTTCTAACCCAGCAATCGGTGGAAGAATATCCGCAATTCTATTTGAAGTACATCAATAACCGTTATCAGCAGGTACCGATTACGACCCCGATCACGGAGTTTTTGGATCCCGAATGCGTTAATGTCACGGGCGAGCACGGCGATCAGTTATTCGGGAGCCAGTTGTTGGCTCCTTTTGTGCAAGCGGGCGTTTCCCATCGAAAGTATGAAGCGGCACTTCCCGACGCGCTGTTCGAATGCTTTGAAAATGCAAGACAGACCGACCGTGTCATCCGCTACCTGGGTCCCGTGATCGACAGAGCACCGGTCGAAATCAGGACTCTATTCGACTGCTTGTGGTGGCTGAACTTCTCGTTGAAGTGGCAACATGTGACCCTGAGATTAGCGGCTCTTCGCAACGAAAAGTCTCGATTGATATACGATTCGCTCCGGCACTTCTTCCGTGACAACCGTTTTCAGCGATGGTCTTTCTGCTATCATCCCGCCCGTGGCGTCTCCGTTTGGGAGCGTTACAAAGATCCCGCCAAGGAATACATCCGCGACTTCACTGGAGACGAGGAGTACTACCTCTATAAACAAAAGGAACCCTCGTTGGGTAATGTGATGAAAAACGCGGACGGGTCGCGGCCTCGTGTCTCCATTTACATGCGCGAAGACTTCCGCCCCATTGCCGCCCCTGCTGGTTTGCATGACCAGGCTCGCGAGCGGGTGCTCTAGCCAAGCGTGCTGAGTCATGAGCCGCAGACGGAATATACGGCATCGCCGCTTAGTGACTGTTTTGCTTTCTGCCGTGATCTTGGAATAGCGAGTACCCGAAAAATCGCATCGCTTTGGAACCCCCCGGGCTCGCGTGCCCTCTCCCGCGAGGTCGACGCCTTGTTTGCGCCGTTTACTGAAGGCGAACGGCCGGGTGCCGTAGTGCTGGTAGCGCAAAACGGTAGGGCAATCCACAAAAAGGCGTACGGGATGGCCGACATTAGTCGAAGCGTGCCGCTAAAGCCCGCCAGCGTCTTCGACGTCGGTTCAATCAGCAAGCCGTTCACGGCCTTTGCGATAATGCTCCTCGCCGAAGAAGGCAAGCTGCACTATGATGACCGTCTCGCGCGTTTCTTTCCGGAATTCGCCGCAACCGCGCCCGGCGTAACTCTGCGGAACCTTCTACACCATACCGCCGGCTTTCCCGATTATGAGGACCTGTTACAACGCGCCGGTCGAATAGATGCGAATACCTCGAAAGCAAAAAAAAGTCCCGAGTTGACCTCGCCCGAAGTTCTGGACTTCCTGGCACACCAGAAGCTGCGCTTTGCACCGGGCACGCAATATGAGTACAGCAACTCCGGATATGTGTTGCTCGGACAGGTAGTCGCTAAGGTCTCCGGCCGAGGGTATGCGAACTTTCTTCGTGACCGGATTTTTCGTCCGCTCGGAATGGCCCACACTCTTGTCTGTGATGAGAGCCGGCCCGCGATTCCAGGAAAAGCCATCAGTTATAAACGAAAACGGTCAAAGTATCGTAACGCCGATTACACACCTTTGAATTTGATATACGGCGACGGGAATATTAATTCGACGGTTGAGGACTTGATGAAACTCAAGCAGGCATTATACGGATACAAGTTGCTCTCGCCATCGACCCTGGCCGAAGCGCTGACGACAGGCAGACTTCCGGACGGCACGGAAACGGGCTACGGGTTCGGCTTGTGCGTGCGCCCCGCATTAGGCCTGGTCCGAATTGCGCACGGCGGAATATGGCAGGGCTTCAAGAGCTTGTTCGTATCCTTCCCACAACAGCGCCTCCTGATCGTTCTGCTGGCAAACTTCTCGGAGTTCGATCATGAGGGACTTGCCCTCGATATCGCAAAATTGTACCTGGGCAAAGAGATGGCCGTGCCCGGCGCTATTCAAATGGATCCGCGTTCCCTGCTGTCCTTTGCCGGTACGTACGACGCCTGCAAGTGGCTAACGTGTAGTTCCGATGTTGGCCAACGCGAGATCGAACCGAACGAATACTACAGGATCAAGCTGAAATCCAGGAAATTGACGTTGCAATACCCGGGTGGCGGTACCTATGAGCTTCGGCCTGTCGCAGCCGACGAATTCGTCATCATCGGGCGCGAGGACACGCGGGTCATGTTTAGTCGTGGAGTAAATCGAAGAGTGGACGGATTTTCTATCACGAACTTCATGCGGCAATCCGCCAGGAAGAGGCCACGCGGCTAAGGCGGAGGCGGCCGGAAACCTCCAATCAGATCGGCCAGTCTCCCCGCTAATTCGATGGGCGTCGCGTCTTCCAGATACGGCCCCAGAATCTGGATTCCGGCCGGCAGTCCTTGGCTGGTCAAGCCAACGGGCGCAACGGTTGCCGGTAGTCCTGCGACCGTCGCGAAAGAAGCCCAGAACGGAAGGTGGAGATACGGCCGCGGTCCGTCCGGCGTCTGCAGCCATCGTTCCTCCATTGGCTCCGTATGCTCATGGGGAAAGGCCGGCAGGAACACCGCTGGGAGTAAGAACGCATCGTGAGTTTCGAAATAATTCCGCCAGATTTCGCGCGCGGAGATACGAGCCTGATTGGCGAAGAATAATTTCTTCTTGAGTGTTTGCCAGTCATAGACCTGAAACGTGCCGCGCGTCTCCTCATCGTCGAAGCCGGTGGCTCTTTGCACGTCAGGCAAGCCGTCGCCGGGGAATGGTTGTTGGCCCTTGGCCAAAGAGCGATACGCCGCATACTGATGCTTCGGGATAACGCCCGACGGCCAGCCAGGCTCCAAAATCGCACCCGCGCGCCGCAGCGCATCGACCGCTCCCGCAAGCAAGTCGGAAATCTCCGGCGAGACCGGGCAAATTGAATCTTCCAAAACGAACCCGATTCGATAATCGCAGATCCGCGCGCCGCGGCCGGCCGGCAGAGCCCAATGATAGCCGACCCCATGCCGTGCGTCCGGCCCTCCCAGGACGTTCATGGCCAATTTCAAATCGGCCGCGCTACGGGCAATCGGACCTCGCACACCCGGATTCGAAGGAGAGATCGTTTTACCCGGGTATGGCGGGATGTGACCGCTTGTTGGCACAAGCTTCGGACTCGGCTTGTGCCCGTAGACCCCGCAAAAGGAGGCGGGTATCCGAATCGAGCCTCCCAGATCGCTTCCTACGCATAGATAACTTAGTCCGGCTGCAACCGCCGCGGCACTTCCTCCGGAGGACCCGCCGGAAGTCCGCTTCAGGTCCCAAGGATTATTGGTAACTCCGAAAAGAGGATTGTACGTCTGCCAATCCCGCCCCATTCTGGAGCTATTGGTTTTGCCGGCAATGATGGCGCCCGCGTTGTGCAGGCGATCGACCACCGCCGCGTTGATTAACGGCACATGGTCTCGAAGAGATGGCTCGCCCGCGCTGGTACGAACTCCGGCTATTTCGAACGTTTCCTTTACCGTACATGGCACACCGTGAAGGAGACCCCACCAGTCCCCGCGCGCCAGGGCCTGATCGGCCTGCCGTGCGCGATCCAGCGCTCGCTCCCGTAGATCGGTCACAATGGCGTTGATTGCGGGATTGAATCGGTCAATACGCTCCAGCAGGCTTTGCGTAACCTCGACGCTGGAGAGGTCTCCCTTCCGTATTGCCCGCGCGATTTCGGACGCGGAGGCGTACGCAACCTTGTCCCCGGTCGGCGAATCGGCACATTTATCGTCTTCGCTCATGCGCGCGGTTGAACCTCGCGATCTACACTCTAACCCCTGGCCTCGGCCGCGGAAAACCAGTGATAGTATATTTCATAGTTCTCAGTCTACTCTGAGTGGACTTGTGTGAGTGCGACCCGTAGGCCCGTAGGCGCCTGCCGGCGCGGCCCATGCCCGGCAGGGGAATGGATCGCGAGTTTACACGCGGGCTTTCCGATGATGCGCCTTCAGTCCCGGCCACGGAAAGGAGATGTTCACAATGGCTTTGACCTATGCCGGAGGTGAAATGGACCAACACACCGTTCGGTCTGAACGCACCACTGAACCAAGCCGCCGCAAGACCTGGCAGGCCATTTCATCCCCTCTATTCATATTGTCGGCGCCACGCTCATTCACCTCCGTCGCCTGCGCCATGCTGGGCCAACACCCGGAAATGTACGGTCTGCTGGAAACGGGTTTGTTCAATGCCGCCGCCATGGACGACTGGTGGCAAACCGGACGCCGGGCCGGATTGTTACGGTGCGTTGCACAACTGTTTTTTGGCGAACAGACCGATAACGCCGTGCGGTGTGCAGAGTGCTGGCTCAAACGCCGCCTGAGTTTTTCGACTGCTCACGTATTTGAGTTGATCGCCGAACGGGTAGCGCCCCGGATCGTCATCGACAAGACGCCGGCAATGGCGAACGACATCGAAGCCATGCGGCGGACCAATGAGATGTTCCCGAATGCGCGTTACCTCCATTTGTTGCGGCACCCTCGCGGTCAATGCGAATCCGTCATGAATCACGTTCTGCGGCTAGCGGCGGAAAAGCATGTGCCTCCGCCGCAATGGGTGCGGCACCTTGCACCGGGCGAACACAGCGGGGCCGGCCAAGCCGCCGGAAATCGAAGGTTTGGCCCAACTGAAGTTTTACGCGATCCTCAGTGGAGATGGCACACGCTCCACAACAATATCCTCGAGTTTCTGGAAGGAATCCCAATAGACCGTAAGCTGACCATGCGAGGCGAGGATCTGCTCGCGGACCCCGATGACGGGTTGCGGATCATTGTAAGTTGGCTCGGCTTGCAGGATGACAATGACGTGATTGAAGAAATGAAACACCCCGAGCGCGGACCCTATTCGTTCATCGGACCGCCCCGCGCCCGCTTCGGCACCAGCCGCTACTTTCTTCAACAACCGGCGTTGCGGCCCGATCGCGCGGCCACGCTCACCCTCGAAGGCCCCGTCGCCTGGCGGGAGGATGGGGGCGGGTTCGCACCCAGAGTCAAGCGGCTGGCGAGGTACTTCGGATACGAGTGAACTGCCCGGGGTAAGGCAATCAGTGCTAAAAAGATAATATTTGACTTATTTACGATAATATGGTATCCTTTTGTGGGCTGGGGCTATAGGCAGCCTGCCAGCCAGATTGTCTAACGCATTTCAGTCAGTCCTTAGATCGGTGTAGAACAATCATCGTAAACAAGGAGGCACAATGCCATTACAAGGAAGAGGTCGGGAGGCGGGCCGGGGCTTGCGTGCTCGTATGCTGCGGGCAAGGCGCGTGCGCGGAAAAGGTATCCGCAGAAGAGCTGCCAGGGCCAGAGGCATGAAGGCCCGGGGTGCAGGCGGTAGGGCCGCGCGTCGTCACGCCCTGCGGAGCCGGGGCCGGGACGTACGGGGACGTGGTATGCGGGCTCGAGCCCGCGGTGTAGGAAGAGGTATGCGGCGCCGGGCCATGGGTCGTCGCGTCAGACGTGCCATGGGCGGTCGTGCCAGGCGCGCCCGATAGGCTGACGGGAGTACACTAACGGCGAGAGTCAGTCCGTCAGGCAGACAAACAATAACGGGGAGCTACCGATAACCAGCCGTGCACTCATGCGAAACCAGCATGGCGTCTGTTTTGTTGTCTGTTAGAATGAAGTTATGCCGAAGACGCGAGGGCGTGCACGTAACGTTGCGCCGGCCCGAACGAGCTTCCTCGATAAATGGACGGCGCGAGCCGTGGAGCGGCGTGAGCGTCTGAAGCTTACCCTTGCCGAGCGTCCCACCGATTCAGCCAAGGTTCAGGTTCGGGTGGCGTGGTTACGTCGAGGAGTAGCGGCTCTTGTCTCTCGCCGGAAATGGCTTGAGGCGCGTTTGGCACACGTCGAAGATCTGCAGGGTATCCTACAAGAGGCGCTGGCTGATCTTGAAGGGCCCGATGCGTCTGGCCGGCAGTACCCGGACCCCGATCATCATCACTCGCCGGTCGACGCGGTGGTCAACCCGAAACGGATGTGACGCCGCCGGGATATTTATTGTCTGCGTATTGACTTTCACGCCGGCAACAAAATAATCTCGATTTCAGAAATCCGGTAGTCTGAATTCCACAAGTCCGTGATAAGATATCCGGGCATAGTTTCCTCGGAGTTCGTATGGCGGTTTTCGAGATCCGTCCCGGGTGTTGTGACCATGCCACGTTGGATATTGCCCGTGCGCGCAGCCGTACGCGTACAACGAGTCCGTGGATCTTAGTCGGGGGTGACCCGCGATGAATATCCGCTGGGGGCCGCGAACTACTCGTCAATCCCTTAAAGATCAGGTCTTGGGATTGTTTTCCGTCTCACCCAAAGCAGCCGAGACGCACCGCGAAACGGCCATTTCCTACCTTCGCGAGTTTCTGGAAGATCCCAGGGTATGCGCAGATTCCAATTTGGAATTAGTCAGCCGTGAGATTGCTTGCGCTTCTAACGGGGCGTCCGCCGTCCCGGTCTCTACCTATCTCAATTTTCTTAAACAGGTCATCCTTCGGGAGTCTACTAACACTTCATCGCCCAGGTGCATAGGGCACATGACCAGTGCGGTGCCGGGCTTCCTGTGGACGCTTGGCGAACTGATGATAGGGCTAAACCAAAATGTTGTGAAACGCGACGCATCCCGTGCTCTTACAATTCTGGAGCGGCAGGCGCTGGCAACGCTGCACAAGTCCGTTTACGGCTGGAATGACGAGCTCTATCGCGTTTACGCCCAGAACGACGCAAATACCTTGGGCATCTTAACCTCGGGCGCCACACTCGCCAACATAACCGCACTGTGGATGGCCCGCAACATCTGCTTCGGGCGCGCGGATGGGTCCGCCGGAGTGGAGGTCGAAGGACTACATGCCGCGATCGGCGACTTCCGTGGGCGGAGAGCCGTCATCATTTGTTCGAGCTTCGCTCACTATTCGATCCAGAAAGCCGCGGGTATTCTGGGCCTGGGCGAACGCAACGTAATTACCGTAAATGTCGACCGTCGCGGCCGCATGGAGATGCGCCGGCTGGAGCGTGTGATTGACGAGTGTCGCCGGAGCAACGATCACGTTATCGCCGTGATCGCCACGGCGGGGACAACCGATTGCGGCAGTATTGATCCGCTCCGCGAAGCAGCCAGACTCGCGCACTCTGTCCAGGCCCATTTCCATGTGGATGCGGCTTGGGGTAGCCCGCTGCTCTTCTCAAAGCGGCTTCGGCATAAACTAGCCGGAATTGAGTGTGCCGATTCCGTCACTATCGATGCACATAAGCAACTGTATCTTCCCATCGGCAACAGTGTGCTCCTCCTGCGGGACCCGGCAGCTTCCCACGTGATCGAAAAGCACAGCCGCTACATGCTGCAGGAGTGTTCTGGCGACTTGGGGAAGAGGTCTCTGGAGGGTTCGCGGCCGGGTTCGGCTCTTCTGCTGCACGCGGCTCTTCAGGTGATCGGGATTGATGGATATGCATTTCTGATTGAGGACAATATTCGCAAAGCCCGGGTCATGAGTTCAAAGCTAAAGGCGACGGACGCCTTCGAGCTGCTCATTCCGCCCGAGACGAATATTGTTCTTTATCGCTACATGCCACCGAGCCTTCGAGATGCTGCGCGAAGAGGCGCTCTGAGCGCGGCCGACAACCTGTTCCTCAATGACCTCAATGACAACATCCAGAGAGCGCAAACGGAGGCAGGCCGGGCTTTTGTATCGAAGACGACGATTCACAATACGAATCACGGCGCTCCCGTCTTTGCGCTCCGGGCGGTACTAGGTAATCCATACACAACCGAACAGGACATTGACTTTGTTCTTCAAGATCAGATGGAAGTAGCCGAGCGCTTAGGCGACGGCAGGAACGCGTGCCTGCAGGCTGAAGCGAAGTCGGGTTGATTTGCCCGGCTTGCCCGGCAAAGGGCCGGCCGCGGGCCTCGACAGACGGAGAAAGGACGTAATGCCCAGTAAGACTCGAACAACCAATAACGGCGAAATCGGATCAACGGCGGCCACAATCGACGGCGCAGCCCGCCGCGGCACCGCCACGTTGCCGGTTCGATCACCGCGGAGCTATCGCATTTCACCGGCATTTGCGCCGTTGTTCATTCTCGCGCCGCCCCGTTCGTTTACTTCCGTTGTCTGCGCAATGCTCGGTGAGCACCCCCAGATGTACGGAGTGTGCGAGCTTCATCTGGGGCCGGCACGGACGCTCGCGCACTGGTGGCGCATGTGCGACGGAGCGTCGTTTGGCATGGCGGATGGACTGCTTCGCGTCGTCGCCGAGTTGCGATTCGGAGGTCAAACGGAATACGCCGTGGAATGCGCGCGCGGTTGGCTCCGCCGCCGTGCGCATTGGACGTCCGGCTACCTCATCGAAACACTGTCAAGCTTGGTATCTCCGAGGATCCTCGTCGAGAAGAGTCCCAGCACTGTGTACAAGATCGAATACATGCGGCGAATGTTCGATATGTTCCCTCAAGCCCGCTTCCTGCACCTGACCAGAAATCCCATCGCGCAAGGGCGGTCGGTGATTGAGATGATTCGCGTGGCCGAGAGCCAGGGGCCCGTGCCGTACTGGATGCTGAATCTTGCGTCCTTCCCTTATTGGCCCAAGAGCGATGGGCCTGAACGCAATCTCGATATAGACCCGCAACGCGGATGGTATGCGCTGAACTCAAATATCTGGGAGTTCTTGAAATCAGTGCCGCAAAAACAACAGATGCGCGTTAGAGGCGAAGACCTGCTGAGCGAACCTGATCGCGTTCTTCCGGAAATCGTCAAGTGGCTCGAACTCCGCAGCGATGAGCGTGCGATTAATGCCATGAAGCACCCGGAGTGTTCGCCGTACGCGGGGTTCGGACCACCGAACGCCTACATGGGAAATGACGGCGCATTCATGGCAAAGCCTCATTTGCGTCCCAAGCGGGCGAGTGAGCCGCCTCTGAACGGCCCGTTGGAATGGCGTACCGGCGAACTGCTGCCGGGTGTCATAGAGTTGGCGCAGCGGCTTGGCTATCAGTGATCAGGATCCCTTTCGGTTACGGACGGCCGCATGCGGCGCCGAAATGCGGATGGCAATCTCCTTTGCAGGCGAATACACGACGGTCCGGCCAAATTCGATGAGCGATCGGAATATGTATAGCCCGGGTACGAGTCCCCATTTTGCGGGCGTTGTGTAGTGGCTCGGGTCCGGACCCTCGTTGCTGCCGAGTGAGATCCAAAACTCATGTCCCCATTGCAGCGTGAGATTTTCCGACCAGTGATTTACGTGGACGAGACCGGTCGAGTAATCCACGAGTTGAAAATTGGCGTGGAACCGCGCATCGGCGTTGACCAGCTCGTGCGCAGCGGTGAGATCGATTACCAGTTTTAGCGCGTCGCTATCCACGAGAAACATTGACTGCTCGCCGTGCTGGCTGAGAGTCAGCATCCGCCGAACGCTGACCGCGGGCTGAATTGCGGAGCTTGACCGTTCCTCTTGCGGCGCGGCGGGGCTCCCCGTCTTCGATTCCAGCAGGGACTCTACGGCGCTGCCAAGGTCTTGCTCACTTGACTTGATGAAGTCACCGACGTCAAACGGCGTCTTTGGAGATTTGCGCTTGCTCATTCTGGGGACGCTTCTATCATTTGTGTGACGCGCTCGAAAGCTGCAACATAATCCTGGGCCGCCTTGGCGGCCTGTGAGTACTCGAGTATCGGCAGATGCGCCTGCCAGGCTCTCTGCACACTCTGGTCCGTACGAATAGGCGGGAGGATCGGAACCTGGAACCGTTCAGACACGTTAGCGAGTCCATTGTAGACCAGTTTTGTGATTGAAAGGCGGTTGTCCACCTGGCAGGGGAGCAGCCCAATTGCTCTCGTGTCACCTGCTGTCCGCTGATTCAAAGCTCGGACCGTCTCGCAAACGGCAGCCGCGCCGGTAAGGCTGAGCAGATCCATGCTGACCGGAACCAGCACATTACCCGCGTATATCATGGCGCAGGCTTGCAGCACGCTAATCGAAGGTGAGGCGTCAATCACGACCGCCTCATATCGGCCGCCGGACGACTGAAGAGATTCCCGTAGCGCCAACTCTGGGGCCGGCGCTGATGCGAGCGAGGATTCCACCTGGATCGAATCTTTGCCGCCGCACAAGATGTCCAGATCCTTGCCCGCGCTAATCACACACTCTTCGAGCGGTAGACCGTCCACGACAAAGTTCTTCAGGGAGTGCGGCGGCCGGAGGGCCAGCAATACGCCAATGGAGCCCTGAGTGTCCGCATCAATCAACAATGTGCGCCGGCGAAGACCCGCAAGATACCACGCGTAATTGATCGAGGTGGTGGTCTTGCCCGCTCCGCCTCGCTGGTTGGCGACAACCAATCGGATCACGATTCTCCGGTTAACCCTAAGATCGAATATTTGGCGGAATGAACTCCGGCCTCATCAACCTCTCGTGGGTTTGGATCGGCGGTGAACGGGAGTGTTAGGCGTACGCCCGCAAATCTGCTATGAGATGCGCCTCCGGCAGTCTGGGCGTCCTATTTCGGGCCTTCTTCAGGTCGGACTTGCCCTGGTCCGGCTCCAGCTGGCCATCCGGGACCAAAGCCCCGTCCTTCCTTAAACTCACGGCCACGAAAACCGCGGAAGAAGTCGCGATCTCCCCCCTCACGGCCGCGTCCCATGGTCAGAAGAAGCAACGCCAATGCCATTCCGTTACCTGGAAGTCCGGTACCCGCGCTTTGCGGCTGAAGTACCGACAGCAGCGTTACCAATTCGAGCATTCCCAGAGCCTTTCCTCCTCCGAGTGCCGTGGTAAGAAGCAACAAATTCAACCAACTTGGCGGTGCCGTGGCCGGAGCCGGCGCCGGGGATGGTGGTGGTGCGGTGCCCGCGCCTGGTGCGGTCTGGCATTGTTGCTGTCCCAGCAGTAGTGCCGTCAGCAAGAGATTAAATTCCGGTCTTTCTCCCATATTTTCGCCCTCCCTTTCTTCTTCTCGTGCTTCATGGCCTGGCGCGGGCCCTTTCTCAAATCCACCCGCGTCACCAATGCCCTCCTCTAGATCTTCAGGGGGCTGGCCAAAAAGGCTGACAATCTTCACAAAGAAACTTACAAACGGATTTTGTGCGGCGATCAGTTCAGCCACATCGCCAGTGGCGGGATCCAGACTGACTACAGCAGGGCCGGATTCCAGAACATAACGAACAGAGAATGGATTGTCCGAAATCAGGATCAAATCCCCCCGGCTCGGAATGGTTACCGGCAGGCGATAGACCCACGGGTCCACACCGCTGATGACAAGGCTGGAAACATCTACCAACTCGGCGCCTTCATCGTCGATGATTGCTGTAACAAAGCGATCCCCAGCCCGGACCGCGAGACCCTCGACGGTCAATGCGAAGTTACCAGACGTATCGCGGCCGAGGGCAGGTCCCAGGATGGAGCTCGGTGACGATGGAGCATACCCGAAGCCCGGCTGTTGACCAGGTAACGGGTTATATAGCAGTCCCATAGATTACTTATACAGGGAATTGGATTCCCTGTCAATAAAAACTCTTGCATTTTAGGCAGAAACTGTGTTATCCTATAAACCGATCTAGGTATGGGCTGGTGATTCTCTTATGAGCCGTCGCCGACACATTAACCGCGCCATTTCCGGCGCGCACCCCTCTATTGATTTTCAAATCGGAGTTTGCTTCTAAGGTATCCGTCATGCAGCAATATTCGGAGCTCGAAGGTAGTAGCCGCGAACCTCGAATCGGTGATCGCATTATCGGAAGATCTAATCCGGATAAAGTTATTCAGGTAACGGTCCATGTGAAGCCGGAACAGGATACGTTGAGTGGATTTGTATCCAGTCTCGTGAGTAACCCACGTAACGCGCGCAAGCATCTCAGCCGCCAGGATTACGCCGCGACTCACGGCGCCTCCCTCAGCGACTTGCAAAAAGTGGAACGGTTTGCCATCTACCAAGGGCTTTCCGTGGTTCCTGATGCCGTCGCGAGCGCCACGGGCTCCAGCCGGCGGGCGCATCGGACAGTCGAGCTGCGCGGCTCTATCGCCGCTTTCAGCCGCGCCTTCGGAGTCAAGCTATATCGCTTTAAAGGCAAGGACGGCCCTTACCGCGGATATACCGGGCAACTTAGCATTCCCACTCCACTCAAGGGAGTCATTCAGAATGTGCTCGGTCTCGATACGCGAATTCAGGCGATTCCGAGATCGCGTAGCTTTCCCCACCAGGGCGGCTTTGGATCGCCCGGCGCACAGTCATTTTCCCCGGACCAAGTCGCCAAACTCTATAATTTCCCCACCGGAGTCACAGGTACGGGACAGGTCGTGGCCATCATAGAGCTTGGAGGCGGCTATTTGAAGTCTGATCTCCGGCATTATTTTAAGGCTCTTGGGATTCAGCCGCCCGTGATTTCAGACGTCTTGATTGCCGGTGCCCGCAATGCGCCTTCAGGCAACCCCAACAACCCAAATGATGAGGAAGTGGCACTTGATATCCAGATTGTAGGCGCCGTGGCCCCCGGCGCGCAGATCGTGGTCTACTTTTCCAACCCATCGAGCAGAGGCTTTTTCCGCGCGGTGAATGCGGCGATTCACGACACCGTGAATAACCCTACCATCCTGTCGATCAGTTGGGGTAAGGCAGAAGCATCCTGGCAAGCCAACGATATGACTTCGTTCGATACGGCTTTCCAGGCGGCCGCCGCGATGGGCATCACCGTGTGTTGCGCGGCCGGGGATGGTGGATCGTCCGATGATGTGCCTCCGGGCAACATAGCCTATGTCGACTTTCCCGGCTCGAGTCCGTTTGTGACCTCATGTGGGGGAACTCGGTGGCAGTTGGCCGATGGCACGACGATCAGTAAAGAAGTCGTGTGGAACGATGGGCCGAAGGGTGGCGGCACGGGCGGCGGCATTAGCGCATTTTTTCCCGTACCCATCTATCAGACGGGTCCCGGCATAAGCCTGCCTACGTCGGCAAACCCCGGGGCAACCCCGGGTCGCGCCGTACCGGATATTTCCGGTAACGCCGATCCTCGAACAGGTTACAAGGTTCGCGTGGGAGGTACCGATATAACCGTCGGCGGTACCAGTGCGGTGGCCCCGCTCTGGGCGGGACTTGCCGCTCTCATGAACGAGAGTCTCCAAAGCCAGGTTGGTTTCCTTAACACGCTGCTTTACAGTCAGGTCGTAGCCACACCGGGGGCCCTCCGGGACATCACACAAGGCCACAACGATATTACCGGTCTGGTCGGCGGCTACCAATCCGGCGCCGGCTGGGACGCTTGTACTGGCCTGGGTACGCCTAACGGCGCCGTGATCATGGGTGCCATCAGATAATTTCTCCCTTGGCGGCGCGCCTCTCCTCGATTACGCTTGACGCTCTCTGTGACGAACTGACCGGGCGAAGCTTCGCGTCTCGTGACGCAGATAGGAGCGGGCACCAAGCGGAAAGCACCCGCTGTGCCCGCATACTGTGTGGTGACTAAAACTAACTTATGTCACACACTGCATTCGATCCGTCGCTTCGAGATGTTTATGAGGATGGCCAAACGCAAGAAATGCGAATGGGAATTCGTATCCCGGCAGTGTTTTCACCCCGTGCGGGTATTCAGCCGGAATGAAGATTGTATCCCCCTCCGTCACGGTGTGATCGACTGAATCGATCGACACACATCCAGTGCCCTTTAGAACGAAAAGTATGTGATCTCCCGCGTGAACGTGAAGCGGGAAGAAAGAGCCTGGCTGCATTTCGATCAGATCGACACCTATTTCATGACCCGTCAGACTGACAGAGTACGCACCGGCGCGGCCCTCTGATGCCACGAAGTTCCAAACCGCGTTCGTCGCGCAGGGCAACCCACTCACCCGCGTTGATGTTCGTAATATGGTCGGATTGACGAAACGTCCTGACTGCTGACTCGAGCAAGGTCTTCATTGTCGTTGCCTCCTTCCAGAACTAAACTGCTTTTGCAAAACCTATATCACGACGGAACGGATCGGCGCAAGCACTTTTCCAACACCGTAGGCTGCGCTCGTTTGGGATGACGCACTCCCTCGAAATCGACTACCGGCGCACGCTCTCCAACTGCTCCAGAGTCTTGCGCGAGGCTTCGTCGTGAGGATCGATCGCAAGAGCCTGGCGGAGTTCATCCCTGGCCCGACTCCAATCTCCTTGCGCGTAATAGAGGGAGCCGAGAGCCGCGTGCGCCTGTCGCGGAACCCGAATCGGCCCGGGCGGCTGCCTGCAATTCCCGCCGGGCTTCCTCCGTTCGTCCCTCCCGCATGGCGAGGATGCCAAGGTTGTAGTGCGCGCCATAGTTTTCCGGAGCGATTGCCGCAAGATGCGCGAACTGCTGCCGGGCCCGGACGTAATCTTCTTTCAGAAGCCAGATGGTTCCGAGTAATTCTTCGGCGGGAGGATAATCCGGAGAAGTCACCAGGGTGGCATTCAGTGCTTTCACGGCGTCATCGAGACGGCGCGACCGGTAGTAGCACACGGCCAGATAGAAATGCGCCGAAGCATTCTGACCGTTTTCCTCCAGCACACTCTGAAACTCGCGTATGGCCTCGGGCAGATGTCCGGTGTTGGCAAAGCGGATGGCACGGCCGTAGCGCACGTATTCTTCCAGGCGGTCTTTGGGGTCCGCACCGGAGCCGGCCCTCGAGGGACCGCCGCTCAGATAACCGAGGGAGCGGAGGCGCGAAATGACCTCCGGATTCGCCGGGCTTTGCGCCGGCCGCCGTTCGACCTGGTGAAAGCGACAGGAGCCGGGCCCTCAGGTCGAGTGCCACGTTCCGCTCCCGGTCGTAGCGGTTCTGCGTCTCACCAGGATCGGCTTGCCAGATCGTACAACTCCGGCTTGGGGGCTTCGATGTACTTGTACCGCCCCAGTCGAACACTGCGCAAGGGGCTGCACCCCAGGTGGTCCCGGGCATACATGCTTTCCCCATATACCGGCTCGTCGCCGGATGGGTGCGGACGGAGCAGCCGCATCAGGCTGTGTCCCTGAAATTGAGCGGGCGCGGGGATCCCCAGGAATTCCAGCAGCGCCGGGGCTACAGTCGATCAGGCTGGCAGGCTCGTCGACGCGTGCCGGCGTACTGCGGAGCGCCGGCCGGCCAGCGAATAATCAAGGGCACCCACAGCGTACTCTCGTAGATGAAATAGCCGTGGGTCTCCTCGCCGTGCTCGCCTAAACTCTCGCCGTGATCGGAGGTGAGGACGATGAGAGCGTCCTGGAGAATCTTTTGCGCCGCGAGCGACTGCTGGAAGCGCCCGATAGCTTCGTCGATGTAGGAAATTTCGGCATCGTAGCTGCCGTGCGAGTATGGCTGGTGCGCATCGTACAAATGGATGAAGGCGAAGAACGGACGCCCGGATTCCGCCTTGAGCCATTTGGCCGCCGCACCGAGTACGGCATCCGCGGACCGCTTGACCTCGGGAGGCTCCTCTCCGGGATCCGGCCGAAGGTGAAACGGGCTGTCGTAGACGTCGAATCCCTCGTTCAGACCGAAGCGGGCGTCCAGCACATAGCCGCCGATGAAAGCAGCGGTACGATAGCCGTTTGCCTTGAGCACCGCCGGCAAGGTGACGATGCTTGCGCGGAACCTGCTGGCCGTTTTCCTCCACGCCGTGAACATACGGGTAGGTGGAACTGAGCAGCGATACATGCGCAGGCAGAGTCATGGGTACCGGAGTGTCCACCTGGCTGAACAGGGTTCCGCCTTGCGTCAGCCCGTCCAGATGTGGAGTGCGGATCTTGCGGTATCCGTAGCAGCCAAGGTGGTCCGCACGCAGCGTGTCGACGGATATCAGAACGATGGACGTCGAACGGCCGGCAAGAGCGGAACAGGGAAAGGCCACCAGAACACAAACAAGGAGCCTTTCCCCAAGCCGTGAAATCCGACGAATCAAAACTGGAACCGCAAGGAGAAGTTGATGACTCTCGAACTCGAAGACCCGCTGAGATAATTCGAGTTCGTGCTGGTGATGACCGGCGCGGTATCCGGCGAACTGATGTCGCCATCCGGATAACCGAAGTTCGGATGATTCAAAGCGTCCGAGAAAGTTGTCTGGAACCGGAGAATCTTGTGCTCGGCGATTTGGAACTCCTTCATGAGAGCCAGGTCCAGGTTCTTCATGCGCCGGTGTCTGCAGGATGTTCACGCCGGCGTTGCCGAACCTGCCGATATTCGCGGGATTGTCGCAATTCGGATCGTTGTCCGGGCAGCCGGGCACCTTGAAAGCCGCGACATTGAACCAGTTGTTGATGCTCTGATTCGCGGGATACAGAGGCGCTCCGGCGATCACGTCGGGCCGCCCGCCGATGGTGTTGGTGTTGGAAGGATCGAAGCCATCAAAGCTCGGAGTGAACCACTGGCCGGTTTGCAGGGTGACCACCGCCGACAGGCGCCAGCCGCCCAGGATCCCTTCAGCCACTCGCGGCATCTTGTTCAGGAACGGCTGATTCCGCCCGACCGGGAGAGAGTAAACCACATCCGCGTAGAAACGATGCGTGGGAGTGTAGGCGTTGTTACCCCATTCCGCGCGCGCGGTTGAATTGGTTCTGAATGGGGTTGTCGGCGTAAACCCAGTCGTTGTCGGACTGGTCGGTCAAGTCCTTGGCCCAGGTCCAACCGGCGCTGAAATGCAGATCTTCCCCATGTCGTTTCGCCGCCGAGACCTGCAGAGAGTTGTATTTCTGGCTTCCGCCATTCTCGTACAAGGTGACGGTGTTGAAGTTGGGGTTGGGCAGTGCGCTGATGGAGAAGGGCGTCGTGCTCGGCACTGGCTGGTTGATGTTCCGCCCGTAGAGAAGGTTCACAGCGTGCGATCCGACGTACGCCACCGACAATCCTACGGTGCCGATTTGCCTCTCCAGGGTAACGTTCCATTGCTGGAGGTAAGGTACGGTCAGGTGCGGGTTAAAGCCGGAGGCGCTCTGAAATGCGGCGACTTGCCCGGCCCCCGGAACGAACGGATTGGGAAAGCTCAGCAACGGCACACCGTTGGTAATGGAATTGAAAAACGACTCGCTTCCGCCGAATGGCCCGCCTTCCATTGACCTCGCGATCGTGCCGTAGACCGTATTCCCGAACAACCCGTAGCCCGCTCGAATCACCGTCTTTCCGTTCGACGTCACCTTGTACGCCACTCCGACGCGGGGATAGATATTGTGCTTCTGAAAGTCGAGCAGCGATCCGTCTGGATAGCCGGCCTGGCTGGCCGTCAGAACTTTCACGTTCTTCGGGAAAAGCGGATTGATAAACTGGATCCCCGTAGTTCGGCACCACCAGCGCTCCCGCGGACGGACTATAGTTGAAGGTCCGTGCCGAACTTGTCGTGATAAGGGGACGCCAGTTCCCAGCGCACGCCATAGCTCAAGGTGAGGCGCTGGTGTAGACCTTGAACTGGTCCTGCGCGTAGAAATTCCACATCTGACCGCGCAGATACGAGCTTGGCGCGGGATTGGACAGTCCCGTCGTCTGCGGCAGGCCGAGCAGAAAATCGGCATAGGCAGCGCCCGAGTAGCGGCCGGTAAAGCTGAATGAGCCGTAAAGATTGTTGGGAAGATAGTTCTGGTTGTTTTCGTCGCGAATAAAATCCACGCCGAACTTGAACGCATGCCTTCCCTTCGTCCAGCTCACGTTGTCGGTTAGCTCGAAGTTGATCAGGGCCTTGTCGTGGATGGAGTAGCTGCTGGTGCCTGTCAGACCGGTGATGCTGAGAGTAGGCTGGCCGGGAATGCCGGTATTGGTAACACCCTGGATGCCGACCTGGCTGACGATCTTATCGCCCATCAACGTGCTCGCCACGTCGCTGATGTCGCGCGAAATATCCTGCGCGAAACTCGTTGAACAGCGTCGCGCTGAACGTGTGGCTATAGGAAACAATGGCAGACATGTCGTTCCGTTGCTGGTTGTAGGTTCCAACGGGAGGCAGCAGGCCTCGCTGTCCCAGGATCGGGCGCACGATGATAGCTGAATCGCCCGAATACGGTGTCCCGCTCGCTGAAGTAGTGATCCATTCGTCCGTCCACGAATATTGAAATCCGAACGGGCCGGGAGATTGCCGCACCAGTTGCCCGCTTGCGAACCGGCCGCGCCGCAGTTGGGCTGCGGGTAAAAGTAGCTTTGCAGATTCTGTGAGACCGGATTGATCATGTTGGAAGGGATGACGTTGTTCGGAAAAGGCTGGCCGGTGAAGGGATTTTTCACGACTTTGCCGCTCGCCAGCAAACCGCTGAAGTCGCCGGTCCGCCATGCCGCAAGCGGTGTGTTACCTTTCACGACCGTGGACCGGCGGTTGCGCGACCCTTCGTAGTCGGCGAAGAAAAACGTCTTGTTCTTCTTGATGGGGCCGCCGAAGCTCGCGGCGAAGTCGTTGTAAACCGTAAAAGGCACAGTGGAGGCGAAGAAATTTCGCGCGTTGAGGCGGCTGCCGTTGTAGTCGTAGTACAGGCTGCCGTGGAACTGGTTAGTGCCCGATTTGCTGACAGTTGTTATCGTCGTCGCACTCTTGAATTCCGCCGGAGCATTCACCAGTACGTAATTGATCTCGGCGACGTTTTCCAGATCCGGCCCGATTCCCGAGCCGCCGGACCCGACCAGGTCCTGCATTTCTACGATCCCGTCGTTGGTCCAATAGGTGTCGATTTGGCGGGCGCCTGGTCCGGAGTAGTTTCCGGAATCGTTGACACCGACGCCGGGATTGTACATGACGAAACCCTGAGTGGAGTTGCCCTGGCGCACGTTCACGGCGGAGTCGAGCAACTGAGCATCTGTCTTGACGTAACTCGTGGTGGCGGTTTCGGTGGTGATGATCGGAACGGTTCCCTGCACATCGACTTGCGTGGTGGAGGTTCCGACGGCGAGTTGAATGTCCACGGTGACGACGTGATTCGCGTCGAGGAGTACGCCTTGCCTCTCCTGAGGATCAAATCCGCTCCCTTCGAAACGCACACGATATGCGCCGGGGGGAATATCGGTAACCGTGTAGACGCCTGTGACCGCCAGTCGATTGACGGCGGGTGAAACCGGTGTCCTGGTTTACTACGGTGATTTGCGCGTTCGGAACGGCCGCCCGGCTTTGGTCGGTAACAACGCCGGTAATGGAGCCAAAAGTGGTCTGGGCTGGCGCGGGGGGGATGGCTATCGACAGCCCAAGAATAATTGCAGTCATGATTGGCAGGAAGCGGGACAACTCTCTTCGTGCGGGGAGGACGATATCGGCAAAGCTTCGGCTCCGCCGTGTCAAATAAATCAGCATATGTTCCCTCGGCCGCGTTCCGGCAGACAACAAGCATCAGAACGCTAGTTTAGTTTCGAATTTCTACTTTTGGCTTCCGATCCCTTGTTTAGAGAGATTATACAACTAGCTGGCCGCTCGCGAAATCTTTTTTTAGATTGTCATCCCGGCGACTATTTAGCCCGGCCGCAGGCGCAAACGGTACTCTGCCGGTGCGTTCAGCGCATTCGCGTGCTCGCAAGTGCAACCATGGGCGGTCTGTTGTAGCATGGATAAAATGCGAAACCAAAGCGTGTCATTGTGGTGTGCCGCCGTGATCCTACTCCTACCGGCCACATGCGCGGGGATCGACCGGCCGCGTGCCGCCGTCCCGCCTAGAGAGGTTACAATTACCCTGGTTGGGCGCGCCGCAGACCTCGGCACGGAAGTCGTCAACTTTGGCCTCCCGCTGCCCCCAGGCTTTTTGGACGACGCCGCGCTCGTGCGCGTCTACATGGAAGACGGCGCCGAGACGGAGGCTGCGGTGCGCTCGCTCGAGCCGTGGCGGATGGATGGCAAAGACGGTGCGATTCGCTCGCTTCAGATCCAGTTTCGCGCGGACTTCCGCCAGCATTCGCGTCAGCGGGTCAGGATCACCTTCGACAAACGCCGCACCAAAACCGACGCCAGTTTCGTTCCCGTGAAAGAAACCCTGATTGAGTCTGACGGGCTGAAGGGGCCGCGCGTGCTGGCGCTCATTCCCGCCAAATGGTTGTGCGACTCCTGGGTGGTTGGGCCGCAGATTCCGGCTTCCGAATCGGGGCCGTACAGCGGCTACGATCGGCTCGTTGAGAAGAATTTTCCGGGTTCGCTGCAGTACATCACGAGCACGCAGTACGATCACTGGCTGTTCGACCGGACCACATGCTGGTACAAGATGTACGTCCGCACCGGCGAGCAGAGATTCCTTGAGGCGGCTTACCAGGGAGCGCATTTTGTCCGGACGCACACCCGTATGGAGGGTCCGGACGCCGGGGCTTTCAATCCCAAAGGCAGCGCCGATCTGAAATATGTTTACCCACGGGCGCAACACATCCATTACCTTCTTACAGGAGAAGAGCGCTCACTCGAAGCTGGCAAAATCATGGCGAAGTTGATCCTCAATCACTGGGACCCTGTTTACCACGGCGGGTTTTGGACGCCGCGGCACGAGGGGTATGGGCTGCTGGGGGTACTCCACGGCTGGGAATTGACGGGGGATCCGGCATATTGGAAAAAGGCGCGGTCTTATGCCGACGCGCTTTATCAGCTTCAAAAGCAGCCGCCGGATGGGCGGACGCCGGATGGCTCTTTCCGTGAAAACTGGGCGCAGTATGATCCCTCGGAAGCAAAATTCGAAGGCGCTACTTCGGCATGGATGATGGCAATTCTTCTGGATCCGATGTTCCACTACTGGACTGTGACAGGGGATAATCGGATTCCGGAAATGGTTCTGAAATGGTGCGATTTCCTGGACCGGCAAGGGTTGCAGCTCGGACGGTAGGAGCGCCTACTACGTAATCAATTGCTTCGCGGCCGAACCGGGCCAACTACCTTCGACCGTGAACGGCGACATGACCCGGCACGATACCGAAATGTCTTATCAGTTTGCGATGGGCATCTATTTCAGTCCGGACCCGGCACGCCGGGCGGTTTACCAGAAGCGGTTCGATAAACTCTTTTCCATCGCCGTGGATAAAGATTTCAACCAGATTGCGCGGTCATATAACTGGGCCTTTCAAGCGTCGCCACAGCTTGTTTATTTCATGCAGCATCCTGGGGGAAGGCCGTAATCACGCATGCTTACCAGACGAAAGCTTCTAGAGTTGGCCGGCGCGGCCGCATCCGTAAAACTCGGGCGAGCCCAGAGCAACGGCCCTTCCGTTCTGTATCGGGATTATTCTCGCTGCCTGCCGGATTATCTACGTGCGCTCGCAGATCGCGCGTATCGTTTGCGCAACGGCGAGATCGCAAAACTTACCAGTCCCGGCGCTATTCGCGAGCGCCAGCAATGGGTCACGCGCACCTTCTGGGAACTGGTAGGCGGCATGCCCGAGCGCACGCCGCTGAACGCGCGCAAAGTCGGATCGTTCGAGCGAGAAGGCTACCGCCTCGAAAAGATCGTATACGAAAGCCAGCCTAACTTTTTTGTCAGCGCGAACCTCTACATACCCACGACGGGACGCCCTCCGTACCCCGGCGTGCTCTTCCAGATGGGCCATACGACGAACGGCAAGGCGGGAGATCTCTACCAGCGCTGCTGCCAGGGGCTGGTGCGGTTAGGTTACTTGGTTCTCGGATTCGATCCCATGGGGCAGGGAGAGCGCACTTATTATCCCGGGACCGCCCCTTTCCAAAGCCGTCTGGGCGCCGATGAAGAGCACACCCGGCCAGGCCGGCAGATGCTATTGAAGGGCGATACCAGCACTCGCCTGCAACTCTGGGATTCCGTCAGGAGCCTCGATTATCTCGCTTCGCATCCTCTGGTGGATACCCGGCGGCTGGCCTCCACGGGGCAATCCGGAGGCGGCACTAACACGATGCTGCTGGCGGCTGTGGACGACCGGCTCGCCGCCGCGGCGGTTTCCTGCGGCATCACTGAGAACTTCGCATGCGCGAATTTCAATCCGCCGGGATCGACAGACGATGGCGAACAGAACTTCATTGGTTCTGGTCCGGCGGGCTTCGATCGCTGGGACATGCTGTACCCGCTAGCGCCGAAACCGCTGCTGGTTCTGGCCAGTGACAGAGACTTTTTCGGCACCTACTCGCCAAATTATATTTCAAGCGGCACGGAAGAGTTCGCGAAATTGAAGCGCGTGTACGAGACGCTCGGACATGGGGAACGTATTGCTTGGTTCGGCACGCCGCTACCTCACGGCTTGGCTTACGACATGCGACTGCAGATCTACAACTGGTTCGGACGCTGGCTAAAACAGGACAACACCGCTATCACACACGAGCCGCCGACAGCGCCTGAGCAGGAGGCGGAGCTCTTCGTGTGCGCGAGTGGCAGCGTGG
Source organism: Bryobacteraceae bacterium (assembly GCA_963770345.1). Taxonomy (GTDB): domain Bacteria; phylum Acidobacteriota; class Terriglobia; order Bryobacterales; family Bryobacteraceae; genus CAVYPH01. Next base: position 1,395,931 of record CAVYPH010000007.1, read on the forward strand.
TGCAATCGCTTCGCAGCGAGACCCCGTTCAGCCTGAATCGGAATCGCGTTGTTGCCAGGACGGCCGAACCGCTTGAGCGGCTGCTTAGCTTGGACCGCCCGCCGCAAGTACCTGCGGCCACGCTCTCCCGGGCATCGTTCGCACGAACGCGAATCGAAGTGCTGGAGTTCGCCTCCACACCCGAAGTCTGGATACCCGCATGGCTTTTTCAGCCCGAGCATGTCGAGACTTCGAAGGCGGTGTTGATAGTGCTCGAGCCGGGCGGCCGGTCTTCCTGGCACGAAGGGGAGCTTTACGACAGGTTGGCCGGCGAAGGATTCGCAGTGTGCGCTCCGGATCTGCGCGGAATCGGGGACACGACACCGGAGTTCGGCCGCGCCGCTGCCCGCCATGCGCGACCCCATAACAGCGATGAACATTGGGCTTGGGCGTCGCTGATACTCGGGAAGCCGCTCGCGGGCCAGCGCGTCACCGACATCCTGGCGATCGTGCAGGCGTTGCACGCAAGACAGGATCTGCAGGGAAAGCGGCTGTTCATCGCTGCCCGCGGCTTTCTGACAGTGCCTGCACTGTTCGCGGCCGCAGTCGAACCAGGCATCGCGGGGCTATACCTCGCGGAGGGTCTCACGTCGTTTGCGGATATCGCCGCGACGGAGGATTACCATCAGCCTTTTGGCAACTTCGTCCCTAATCTCCTGATGCACACAGATTTGCCGGCGGTGGCGGCGTCCATCGCCCCGCGCCGCGTTGTGCTTGGCGGTTTCGTCAATGGCGCCGGGCGCAGTCTTGCTCCCGCGGAGGTGCACAAGCAGTACGATGCGCCGCACGTTCAAGTGCTGGCGGATGCGGGGTGGAATGCGGCGAGTATTCTTCGCGCCCTGCCGTTGGCATGATAACGGCGGCGTTTTTAGATTCTAGCTCGATCCGCCTCCCATTCTCCTTGAACGCACTTGGAACTTTCGCGGCGTAAATTCCCATCTGCTCGAACCAGCAAAACCGCTTCACCGGCGACACCACGAGATAGGCAGAACCCATGCTGAGACCCGCGAGGCGATGCCGAGCCTGTGAGCAGCACGATCAAATGTTACCGATTAGGGACCGGCTCCAACAGCGGAACGCCCGGCGAGCGAAGAGTCCGAATATCCCGCATCGGTGGTTGGCCGAACAGACGGCTGTATTCGCGGTTGAATTGGCTGGCACTTTCGTATCCGACATCGAAGGCCGCACTTGCGGCGTCCAGACCATCGACGAGCATGCGTCCCCGCGCGGCCTGCAACCGAAGCTGCTTCTGATACTGCAGAGGACTCATGGCAGTCAGCGCACGGAAATGGTGGTGTAGCGTCGATACGCCCATACCCGCGACCTGTGCAAGCTCCTCCACCCGCAGCGGCTTGGCGTAGTTTGTCCTAAGCCACCCGATCGCTTTGGCAGTCCGATGGCTCTGATCTCCCAACGTCGCGATCGCTCGCAGGCGCGCTCCGGCTGGAGCCTGAAGAATCCGGTAGATGATCTCACGTTGAATCAGGTCACTCAGAAAGGGTATTTCTTGGGGCCTCCCTAGCAAGTCGGTCAGCCGGCAGCATGCACTCAGCAACTCTGCTGTCGTCTGGCCGGTGGCCATGGCGGGACTGTCTGAGGTAACCCGGGGAAGCTCTTCGCGGCTGAGAAGTTCTCGTACCACGGGCATTTCGAGCTTGAGCATCATGCAGAGAAACGGTGCCTGCTCACTCGCTTCGATCACTTGGCCTACGATCGGCAAATCGAGCGAAGTCAGCAGGAATCGCGACTCGTCGAAGATGAAAGCTGCTTTGCCCAGCTCAACTCGTTTTCGCCCCTGCGCGACCACAGCCAGGCTCGGTTCGTAAGTTCCTGAAGCTGGAGGCATGGGGCGGGTCCGCCGGGTGAGTGTCAGACCAGGGACGTCCGTTACTAGTTTTTCCGCGGATCCAACAAAAAAGGCAATCTTAGCGGCGAACCCGGCTCGCAAGGCGGTCGCCGGGTCACGCGCCAGAGTTGCGTCTTTTGCTGGAGTCTTCATCGCAATCGTCTCATTCCCTTCCGCCCTCAGAATACCGGCAAACCGCGCGGTTGCATAACGGCACGAGAGAAATAGGCAAGAAGTCGGCAGGATCAGGATACCGCTTCCCTGGCGTTCGACTCTAACCTGAAGAGGAAAGAAACGGTTCTCAAGGAGCAAACGATGTACAAGCGAACACTTGGAGAGAGTGGCCTCGAAGTTTCGGCGCTGGGGCTGGGCTGCATGGGAATGAGCTTTGGTTACGGTCCGGCGGGAGACAAGCACGACATGATCTCACTGATCCGGTCGGCAGTCGAACGCGGCGTCACATTCTTCGATACCGCTGAGGTGTACGGTCCGTTCACAAACGAAGAGCTTGTGGGCGAAGCACTCGCCCCCTTTCGTGAGCAGGTCGTGATCGCCACGAAGTTTGGGTTCAGACTGGATCCGGCCACCGGTAAACAGGCGGGGCTGAACAGTCACCCCGAACACATTAAGCAAGTCGCCGACGCCTCACTCAAACGGCTCCGGACGGATGTCATCGATCTGTTCTATCAGCACCGCGTAGACCCTGCGGTTCCCATCGAAGACGTTGCGGGAACGGTGAAGGACCTGATCCAGGCAGGCAAGGTGAAGCACTTCGGCCTTTCCGAGGCGGGAGTGCAAACGATTCGGCGGGCGCACGCCGTTCAGCCGGTGACAGCGCTCCAGAGCGAATACTCGCTGTGGTGGCGCACGCCGGAAGTGGAAGTCCTGCCGGCCCTCGAAGAGCTCGGGATCGGTTTCGTTCCCTTCAGCCCTCTGGGGAAAGGTTTCCTTACTGGCAAGATCGACGAAAACACCACATTTGACAGCACGGACTTCCGCAACGTTGTCCCTCGCTTTGCACCGGAGGCACGGAAAGCGAATCAGACCTTGGTCGATCTGCTCACCAGGGTTGCAGGACAGAAGAAGGCCACGCCTGCGCAGATTGCGCTCGCATGGTTGCTTGCCCAGAAGCCATGGATTGTTCCGATCCCCGGTACGACGAAGATGCACCGGCTGCACGAGAACCTTGCAGCGCTTGACATCGAGCTTACCGCTGATAATATTCGCGAAATTGAAAGCGCCGCCTCACGAATCACCGTGCAAGGGGCTCGATACCCCGAGCATTTAGAACGCCTGGTCGGCCGCTGAAGCAAGGCGCCGAAACAACAGCGGGGCACTCATCGCAACGAGAAAGCCATGACACCAACCACGCAAGAGTATTGAACCCGAACACCCGAAGGCAGGCCGGAACGAGAAACAATAGCGAGGGAACAGGAACGAAAGAGATTCCAGGGAGGTTTCAAAAAAATGGATATCAAACGAAGCGGTTCACAGCCTTCCGCCAAAGGACTGGCGGAGTATTTCGCCGGAACGGTACGAATCGATCCCCTGTTCAAACCGCCCGCCCCGGCGCGTGTCGTCGGCGCCAGTGTCACCTTCGAGCCCGGAGCTCGGACGGCATGGCACACTCACCCGCTCGGACAGACTCTGATCGTCACCGCGGGATGTGGCCGCGTGCAACGTTGGGAAGGCCCGCTCGAGGAAATCCGGCCCGGCGATGTCGTCTGGATTCCGCCAGGGGAGAAGCACTGGCACGGTGCTGCTCCCACCACGGCCATGACCCACATCGCCATTCAGGAACAGCTTGACGGCAAAGCGGTCGACTGGATGGAACAGGTCAGCGACGAACAATACACAGGCTGACGAAGGGCAGGAAAAAGAAGAAGCGCAAACCCATGTACAAGACGAAAGCCCACTCCGCCGCTAGTGCGACCTCGCCACTCGCCGGTACAACATCGCAACGGTAACGGCACCTATTGACGGACTGGATTGACGGACTGGAAGCGAGGATCACCCATGCCGGAACACAGGGCCAATTTGATGGCTTGGGCAAGGTGAACTTGCGGCTTCCGCGCACCCTCCTCGCAGCGACAGGGTAAGGTTGAGATTAAGTTCAGCGCTGATGGCTCGGATGCAAACAAAGTAAACGCCGTTTGGGCTTGCTCGCCTCACAGTCGGAACTCGAGCGCCCGGATCGTGCCCTTTTCAAAGTGACTGCGCTTTCCTTGCGCGCTCGGCGCGTGCCAGGAACTCCGCCATGTTCTTATCCCGAGCGGCGTGGTAAGCCCACCCTTCCGCAGTCGCATTCCAGCGATGATCGCGAACGGTCATATCGATACCGTGGTCGATCACGAATTGTGCCGCTTCATAGTTCCCGCTAATGGCACACTCATGCAAAATGCTGGCCGGCTCGTGCGTGCTCCAGTCTGTATTGATGTTGGCTCCGCGCTCCAGCAGGAAAGTCGCAATCTCAAACTGCCGGTTCACGCACGCCCATGCCAGCGCTACGTCCAGGATTTGTTGCGCGTTGGCGGGAGTCCAATGCAGGTTCCGCAAAACGGAGGGATTGTTGGTGGGGTAATGCTGACCGAGGCTTCCCAACCTCGAACGGCCAACCTCATCAAACCAACCCCTCACTCGCGAGAAGTCCCCTGCGCCAGCAGCGTGGCCGAGATCGTCGGGTAACGGCCAAATCGGGGTCAACAGAGGGATGAGATGCGCCTTCCCATATTCCAGAGCGAAAACCAGCGCCGACGAAGGAGGGCGCCTCACCCCTCGCAGGAGCGCGGGATCGAACTCCAGCAGCCGCGTGATGAAGGACCCGCGATCTTTCAACACCGCATGCTCCAATAATTTCCACCTGCAGGGCGACATGGGATTCGCCGAGGAAATCCGGCTCCCGTTGCAGCCACCGGGTGAACTCTTGGAGGTTGTCTTCATCGATAGCCGTGAATAGTTCGTTCATGACGACCGTCTGCCAGGGGCTTCCGAACGTTTGCGGATGTTCGGCCAGGTAGTCGATGAAGCCGCTCCGCCCACGCCATCCCTCCACCCGTTCTCCAAGTGTCCGCGTCGAGTTCGATACAACGGGCGAGAACGAGAGCGGCGGCCTTCCGATGCTCGAACCGGCAGGCCCAGAGGAATGCTCGCATCACCGCAGCGGCGTCGCTACTGGGAAGCGCCCTTGTTGCGTTAAGACAATCCTGCACACCGTCGTAGTCACCCAGTGCCGCCAGAATGTCGAGCCTGCGCGGCAGAACACCCTTGCGCGAAAGGAGCTGCAACACTCCCTTGGCACGGGCGCGAATTGCGTCTTCCCATATCGCCGGATTCGCGATGGCCCCAGCGTCTAGTAGAAACTCGGCGCATTCGAGGCGCGTGAACATCTGCTCCCGGTAAGGATCGCCGCTATCGCCAAACGAGCCGGCGGCAAGACCGAGCAACGATTCTCCGGAATCGCCGCGCCACGATAGAAGCGCAGGATACTCCTGAACCAGTTGCGCCAATCGCTCGACGCTGTTGTCGTGGATGGCGCGCTGCGCCTCAGCAGCGGCCCACTCCAGGCCCTTGCCTTCCAGGCGGAGCACCGCCGCGCGAAGATCCTGCCAGCCTGCGAAGCCGTATTCCCGGGCGAGCACAAGCTGGGCGTCTCGCAGCGATAGAGGAAGGATCGGAGCCGGCAGTTGGGCGTGTACACGGGCTACAGCATCGGCGTCACTAGCGGCCATCTGGCGGACCAGTTTCTTGGCCTGCTTCCGGATGGACTCAAAGGATGAGTGAGACAGCAAAAACTTCGACGGGGTCACAAGACCTCCTTTCATATTTTGCCGGTGTCCCGCTGATACCAGGCTGAAAGAAGGTAACGACGCCTCAAAACAAAAAACAGGTGGGATGTTTCCCTTGCCGCGGGTAGGAGACGCCCTGGATTTTCTTGGACCTTGGGATGGGCCCATGAAAAGAGCACAAATCCGAAACACGCGAAGGGAGAAAAGATCGCCTTTCGGACTTCTCTGGCGTCTAAATCAGAGCGTGGAAATTAGAGATATCGGTAGTGACGGGTGTTGGCGGCGCCACACGAGTATTTTCACCTGACGGGGACGCACTTACCTGTGGCGGCGTTGCCACGCCGGCGAAAGGCGGTCCTTCGATGGACCGGACCGGCGTCAGTAGTTTAGCTTCAGCCCAAACTGAATGTTGCGCGGCTGGTTCGCCTGAGCGTTTAGCTTCGTATAGGTAGCGCTCGTTGGGCTTGTGTCCAGGCCGCCAAACCAAACACGGTTGAACGCGTTGATCATCTCGCACCGGAACTGTAGCTTCACTCGCTCCTTGTACAGCATGGTTGTCTTGATGAACGACATGTCCCAGTTGTTGATCGCGGGGACTCTCAAGCCGTTCCAGTAATATGGGATTCGGCGCGCGGTGAACGGGGGAAGGACAGCCATCGAAGCCCCGTTGAACCAATTGTTGATCGATGGGGACGAGACCGCCGGGCTTACCCCCGTAGCCAGCACTGAAGGCAGCGCTACCGCCGGCCCGGTTTGGTAAATGTACATTGCGCTCCATTGCCAGCCGCCGATTAGCTTGTTGACCGCGGCAACCTTCGAGTTCAGCGCCTTTCCCGCGCCGAGCGGCAATTCATAGATGATCCCTGTAGAAAACCGGTTGGGGTTGTCGAACTGGCCGACCATTTTCGACGGCGCTGGATCGCTGGGCTCGATGTAATGCAACGCCTCGATCTGCTTCGAACGGGTGTAAGCCACCTGCATGTTCAATCCGTACTGAATCCTCTTCATCGCGCTGATCTGCAGCGAATTGTAGTTGCTTGTGCCGCCCTGCGAATTGTATTGGGGGGTACCGCCGGAGTCTCTGTTGATGCTGACGCTGTTGAACTCCGGGAACGGCTGGAGCAACTGGGCGACCGTGATTGTGCTTTGGCCCAACGAACTGGCCGTTGGGATCAGGCCAAAGAACGGATTGGGAACTTTCGCATTCAGCCGGCTGCCCAGAGAATAGTAGCTCTGGTTGAAGGTGCCACCTGTGCCGTTTCCGCCGGTACCGGAGATGATGCGGCCGCTGTCTCCAGAAGACGAGGCGAGCATCAAATGGTCGGCGTGCTGGCCAACGTAGTTCACTTCAACCTGTAGGTCTTTGGTTATTTCCTGCTGGAAGCCGAAGCTCCAACGGAAGTTGCGAAGATTCTTCCGCCAGTAGTCGTAAACGTTCAAATCCGTCCCAAGCAGCGTTCCCAGACCCAGAGTGGCGCCTGTTGGCTGGATGAGGCCGGCCGGGTACGGATTCGAGAGGGTGTTGGCCGGCGTAAGGCCGCCATCGAGTGACGCTATCATATTCGTCTGCGACGCAAATCCAGTGGTATTGACGAAAGGCTGCCACCATTCGGAGAAGAAGACTCCGAACCCGGTACGGATCACGGTCTTGGGGAAAAGCCGGTAGGCTAAGCCAATGCGCGGCTGCCAGTTCGACTTGTCGGCAGCCTGGTTTCGCCGATTGCTCTGTGATGCGAAGAAGAGCCCACCGTTCACGTTGAAGCTCGACACCGGCAATTCAGGGATTGGGTTGGCCGCGTAAGCTGCCTTGGCCGCCCCCGCGATCGGGCTCGCGACATTTGGATCGAATCCTAAAGCACTCTGGTTGTAACGCTCGGTCACGCCCAAGAGCAGATCGTACCGGAAACCGAGATTCAAAGTTAGCTTCTGGCTAACCTTGAAGTCGTCCTGAAAATACCAGCCGTAGAAGGGAGCCTGCGGAGCTGTGAATGCCCGCAGACTAACGTAGTTGGCGCTGGAGTTAGAGCCGTTTGGATAACCGAGCAAAAGGCTCGCGATTCCGTTGCCGAGGTTGCTTCCCGTGACGAACGCATTCGGCTGCGTGAAGCCTCGATCGAAGGCATACTGACCGCCCGGGCGGTTGGCGGCCACCGAATTGTTCTGTTTCACTTGCCCTTGGAAGCCGAACTTCATGTTATGGCGGCCCAAGATCTTGGTGACTCCAAAGTTGTACGAGTAGGTATTAGTGTGCTCGAACCACTGGCCTTCCGAAGCACCGATGTAATACATGTCGGAGTTGGTGATGTTCGGGAAAATATTCTGCTGCATTTGGCTGGTCAATGCCTTCGGGAAGCCAAGGGTCGTCTGATCGAAAGTCGGGTGAGTGCCTTCTTGCGTCCAACGTGTGTAACCTGCCTGCGCGGTGATGACCATCGACGGGCTGACGGTGAAGGCGTCACTCACGCCGATAGATGTCTGCGCGCGATTGTTGCCCTCCAGTGCTCCTACTCCTCCGCCGATATCCCACGGCGTGGGCGATCCGGGGAAGCCCTGATTATGCGACCATCGGGCAAAAAGCCGATGCCGCTTGATGTTTGGATCGACACGCGCGGAATAGTTCTCGCCATCATAAGGGGCCGGGACCTGGGAGAAATAGTTGTTGGCGCCGGTAAACGGATCGCCGGCCGAGGTCGCAATGGGATACCTGGCTAGGATATTCGCGGCGATCGGATTGATTCGGTCGGGCGGGATCTTGTTCCCCGGGAAGGGGGTCCGGAGACCGGCCGGGGTAGTAGTGAGGGGATCGGCAATTTGAAACAGCGCGCCGCTCGAGTTGAACGTCTGCGAGAAGTCGCCCGAGCGCTGGAGCGCCGTGGGCACTGTAAATCGGTAAATGGCTGGTGTGCGCTGGCGGAGGCCCTCGAAATTGAAGAACCAGAAAACCTTGTTCTTAATAATCGGGCCGCCGGCGGTCAGGCCGTACTGGTTGAAACGGAAAACCGGGCGGGGGGAACCGGCTTTGTTCGCGAAGAAGGCGTTCGCGTTGAGTTTGTCGTTGCGAAGGAATTCCCAGAGTGAGCCGTGAAGTTCGTTCGTGCCGCCTTTGGTCACGACATTGACGAACATTCCGCCGCCGTGACCGTACTCGGCATCGAGAGCGTTGGTTTGCACGGTGAACTCTTCTACGTCGTCGACCGTCGGAATGTATGCGACGCGATCGGAGACATTGTTCGGAATGCCGTCCATCAGGAACTCGTTCTCCCGATTGTTTGCCCCCGAGGCGGAAGTATAAGAGGTGTTGTCGATGTCGATCAGGCCGTTGGTGGATCCGGTTGGAGAATTGTTGGTGATGCCAGGCGACAGGTTGATCAGCATCAGAACATTGCGGGCCAGCAACGGCATATCCGTAACAACCCTTTGCGAAACATTCCGGCTAATCGAGGAGGAGGACGTCTCGAGCAACGCCGCTTGGCCGGTGACACTGACGGACTCGCTCATCTGGCCCAGTTCCAAAGAGAAGTCGGCCGTGGAACGGATGCCTGTACGAACGACAATCTCCTGGGTCCCTTTTTTGAAGCCGATTTTCTCCGCGGCAACTTCATAGCGGCCCGGATTGACGAGCGGGAAGACGAAGTAACCCTCCGTGTTGGCCTCAGCGGTTCGGCTAATTCCGGTTTCTAGATTGCTTAGGTGCACCTGAACTGCCGGCAGGACAGCTCCTGAAGGATCTTTCACAGTTCCATCGATGGATCCGACCGGCAATACTTGGCCCCACGAAAAACTCGACGCGATCACACAGACTGCAAGGATTAATCTTCTCAAGATGCCCTCCTAAGAACGCGTGAATCTGGTAAATGCTAGGACATTAAAAAGTTCGTGTCAATGGTTTCGTTAAAACATGGTTTCGTTAAAACATGGCTAAAAAACGAGAACACTCGAAATCTCTATAGAGGATCAATGCCAGACAACCTCCCGCCCAACTTCAATGCCGGACCCGCCGCAGCGGGTTACTTGTATCAGTGCAGGTATGCTTTACTTGCGGCGGCCCTTCAACTCGGGGATGTATCGGGCGTGGAGATCTCGATAGAACAGCTCGATGATGTGGCCTTCGAGCGCGATGGGGAGCTGCTGGCTCTCATACAGACCAAACATCATCTACGCCGACAGGGTGGCCTCGGGGACGCGAGTTCTGATCTATGGAAAACTATTCGGATCTGGTCCGAATGGGTCCGCAAGAATCCGGAAGCTCCGTTCCGCGCCCGATTCTATTTGGTGTCTACTTCCGTCGCTGCGGCCGGATCAGCCGCCTCATTTTTGCGTGAACAGGAACGTGACACCAACAAATGTTTGGCGACGCTCCGCGACGTGGCCTCGCGCTCCAGAAATCATGAGAATCAAGCAGCATACCGAGCCTTCATGGCGCTGGGCGAGCCTCAACAGGCGGCCCTTCTAAACGCATGTACCTTGTTGGATGGTGCGCTGAATGTCCTCGATCTAGAGGGCGGATTGACTAGGGAGTTGCGACGGGCGACATCGAAGGAAAAATTGCCGGCCTTATTGGAACGGCTGGAGGGATGGTGGTTCGCACCCAATCGAGCGCCCGCGGGAGCCTGGCGCGAGCGCCTCCTGGCGGGCAATTCCGGTCTTATTGGCGTAACGAGACGAGATTGTATCAATTGTGCGAGAACGAGGTGACCTTGCGGAACCACTACAAAAACCGCTACGGTCGCCAAAAACACTAGCGGCCACCGTGTTGCCGGTGGCCGTTAACTGCTTTATTTTCTATGGTGCGGAGAGGGGGACTTGAACCCCCACGAGATTGCTCCCGCTAGCACCTCAAGCTAGTGCGTCTGCCAATTCCGCCACCTCCGCAAATTCGTGGCAACTCCCTGCTTTGCTATTTCTTCGCCGGCGCAGGAACGGGAGCCGGGGTCGCTGTCTTCGGCTGCGATGCGCCCTTCTGCGCCGCCGGCGCTGTCTGGTTTTCCAGAATCGATCGCGAACCGGATGCACGATTGGACATGATCGACAGCGTCAGCGAGGTCAACATGAATACCGCCGCCGCCACCGTCGTCGCCTTGGAAAGGAGAGTCGCCGACCCGCGCGGACCGAAAGCGGTCTGCGAGCCCATACCTCCGAATGCTCCAGCCAGATCGGCCGCCTTACCGCTTTGCAGCAAAACCACGATCACCAAAAACAGGCACACGATGACGTGCAGAGTTGTGATTACGTAAAACATACAGGGATTCCTTTAATAGTATAGGGGACGCCGGGCCGGGATCGCAAACTTATGCCTCCACTTCCATTCCAACGATCGAAATTTCCGCCGCGTTCGCCTCTTCGAGCATCGCTTCCCGATCCAGCAACAACGTGCGTCCCGCGTCGACGGCGAGCACAGTTGTCCCCGTCTCGCGCATCACGGGAATCGTGTCCAACCCGGCCACCGGCACATCAAACAAAAGGTGCCCGCGGCGTTTTGAGCTCTTCACCAGGCGCAAAGGCTTGCCACCTACTAGGCCAGCGGCACGGCGCAACATTGCGTCCGTGCCCTCCATCGCTTCCACTGCCACGCAAGCCCGCTCGGCGATGGCCACGCTCTGTCCAATATCGAAGCCGGCCAGTGCGTTCGCAACGCGGCGTCCGTAAGCAATGTCCTTCTCCTCGTCCGATGTCGGCTTTCGTTTCGTCAGCGTGCCTTTTCCGGCCAGCAGCGGCTTCAGCAGGCGAGTTGAATCCGCCAGTTGAATCCCCTCATCTGCCAGGATTTTCGCCACCCCGCCGATCAACGCATCTGTATTTTTCGCGGAGAGCGATAGCAGCAATTTCGCCAGCCGCCAGTCCGGCGCAATAGACGAGAATATATTCACGTGCTTCACCTGGCCGGCCATCAAGACGTCGGTGATGCCTTCGCTCTTGAGAATCTCAATCAGCTTGCTCAGTTGCCCGAGCGAAATCCAGTAACAGCGCGATGCATGCTGCTCGATTTCCTTGGAAGCTTCCTCCTGGATTCCGATCGCCACCACTTCGTGCCCAAGTTTTCGGGCAGTCTCGAGCGCCAGAATAGGAAACCGGCCATTTCCCGCGATCAATCCGTACTTCACTTCACGAACCCGCGCTGTGATGAGTGGATAAACTCGAGCAATTCGACAATCTCGGCAGTCTGCGGCACTTCCTCGCCGATTCGCTCTATCGCCTGTGTCGTATTCAGGCCTGCGCGAGTCAGCAACCGGAACGCATTCTGCAACGCCTCAATCGACTCATTCGAGAAACCGCGCCGCTCCAGACCAATGCGGTTAGCGCCGAAGACCTTGATCTCTCGAGGGCTCACCGTCGTCGAATAGGGCAACACATCCTGCGTTACCACGCTGTAACCCCCGATCATGGAGTGCCGCCCGATTCGGCAAAACTGATGGATTCCGCTGTACGCGCCGACCACGGCGAAATCGCCGATCGTCACATGTCCGCCTAGTGTCGCCCCGTGCGACAGAATCACGTTGTTGCCGACATTTGTGTCGTGTGCAACATGTCCATATGCGCTGACAAGGTTATCGTCGCCAATAGTTGTGAGCATGCCGCCGCCCTCGGTGCCGCGGTGGATGGTCACAAATTCGCGAATCTTGTTCCTGTGCCCGATGCGCGTTTCGGAACGCTCTCCCTGATACTTCAGATCCTGCGGCGCCACGCCCACCGTTGAATATGGATAAAACAAATTATCGTCGCCGATGGAGATGGGTCCTTCCACGTACACGTGCGCCATCAAGCGCGTGCGCGCTCCAATCCGAACATCCGGCCCGACGATACAGAAGGGCCCGATGTCTGCCGTCGCTTCGATCTTTGCGGCTGCATCGACGACGGCATTGGGGTGGATCGCCATAACGGCGGCTTACGCTTTCGCGGGCGCTTCCGCGGCGGCTTTGTCGGTGAGGGTGCAAACCAGGTCCGCTTCGGCCACCAGGACGCCGTCCACGGTCACTTCAGCATGAATTTTCGCCACGCTGGGCTTCAGCTTGTGGAATACGACTTCAATCCGCATCTGGTCGCCCGGGACCACCGGTTTACGGAATTTCGCCTGCTCGATGATGGCCAGAAATACCAGTTTCTCCTTGCGATTCTGTATCCGGTTGAGCACTAAAACACCGGCCACTTGCGCCATGGCTTCAATGATCAGCACGCCCGGCATCACCGGGAATCCGGGGAAGTGTCCCGTGAAGTGCGGTTCGTTCATCGTCACGTTCTTGATGCCGACCACGCGCATGTCTTCCAGCTCTACGATCCGGTCAATGAGGAGAAATGGATAGCGATGCGGGAGTAGTTCCTGAATCGCCTGTATATCCAAGATAGGCATTCGAACGGTTATTATAACAGGCGATGGATCAAATACTTGCGAACGTTCGCCGGAAACAAAAAGAGATGATTGCGTTTTTACAAGACCTGGTGGAATGTGAATCGCCGAGCAACGATCCAGCGGCGATCCAACGGTTTTGCGACCTGTTTTCCAACCGCATCTCCGACATCGCCGATTGTAGATTCATCCCCGGCGGTAGGTTCGGCCCGCATCTCCAATGCGATTTCCGGTTACCGGGAGTCAGGAAAAAGGGTCAGATTCTGGCCCTTGGACACTCGGACACCGTCTATTCCATGGGCACTCTCGCCAAGATGCCGTTCCGGTCGAGCAAAGGAAAGCTGATGGGACCGGGCGTGCTCGACATGAAGGCCGGACTCGTCTTCTTCGTTTCAGCCATGCGCACCCTTCGCGCATTGGACATTCCCGTTACCCGTAACGTGCGGCTGCAACTCAATTCCGATGAAGAAGTGGGCAGCGAAACGTCGCGGCCGCTGACTGAAAAAGAAGCGCGGCACAGCGTGGCCGTCCTGGTGCTCGAACCGGGGCAGGGAATTGAGGGAAAATTGAAAACCGCGCGCAAGGGTGTGGGCGATTACAGCGTTTTGGTGAGAGGCATGTCCGCCCACGCTGGAGTTGATTTCAGCGACGGCGCCAGCGCTATCGTGGAACTCGCCCGGCAGATCGGGCGCATCACAACGTTTACCGATCTGAAGCGCGGGATGACAGTAAACCCCGGAGTGATTTCGGGCGGCACACGCACCAACGTGATCGCCGCCGAAGCGCTGGCTGAGGTGGATATCCGGATCGCGCGCCTGAAAGACGCGGCCGTATTGGATCGCAAATTTCACTCGCTGCGGCCCTTTGACAAGCGCTGTTCCATCGAAGTGTCTGGAGGCATGAATCGCCCGCCCATGGAACGCAGCGCCGGCATCGTCAGCTTGTTCCGCAAAGCGCAAACACTCGCCCTCGATCTTGGCGTAAAGCTCGAAGAGTCGAGCACAGGAGGAGGGTCGGACGGCAATTTCACCGCGGGCGTTGGGACGCCGACGTTGGATGGCTTGGGCGGAGTTGGTGAGGGTGCTCACTCGCCCGGCGAATACATTCTGATCGACCGAATCGCGGATCGCACGGCCTTACTGGCGAAATTAGTCCAGACAATCTAAGACGCCGATCATTCTTGCAGCCGCCGTGGTCGATCCGCATAGAGCAGTCGATGGCGCTCGCTCGATTCAACCCAGGAACGTGCCGGCGTAGGTTTCCCCAGCACAACCGCGTCGATAGCGGCTCGCACCTGGTAAGCGCAAATGTTCGGACCGAGGCGGCCCACTCCCGTACCCAAGCCCGGCAGGGCAATCGTCCGCACAACGTCACGAATGTTTCGCCCTTGATGAGGACCCGAACTGAACTGTCCCTGTTGCACAAGCAGAAAAACAGCACGTGCGGCGAGGTTTACCGATTCGGTCAGCCTCATCGGTACGCGCATGTCGGCGGGCGAGCGCGTCATCCACGGCTGTCAGCACGATTTGCATAGGTAGCCTCAACGAACTACAGTATTGGCAAGCTGCCGTCTGCAGACCCAAGTCCCGCAATGGCCCGGCCTTATCCAGTTCAGTATGTGAAGCCCTGGCGCCTCGACGACGGAACCGAGATTCTCATCCGCCCCATCCGTCCGGAAGATGAACCGCTAATGGTTCATTTCCACGGAACGCTTTCCGAGCGCAGCGTCTATCTGCGATATTTCCACTTCAGCCAGCTCGACTATCGCGCCTCGCACGAGCGCCTGAAGCGCATTTGTTTCGTCGACTACGACCGCGAAATAGCTCTCGTAGCGGAACGCCAAAACCCGGAAACTGAGGAACGCGAGATCCTGGCGGTGGGCCGCCTGGCCAAAGCACCCGAGGCCAACGAAGCGGAATTCGCCCTGCTGATCAGCGACGTTTTCCAACATCACGGCCTAGGCACTGAGATGCTTCGAAGGCTACTGGAGATCGCAAGAGCGGAGAAGCTCACCTCTGTGACGGCTGATATCCTGCCCGAGAACGAGCACATGTTACAGCTTTGCAAACAACTCGGATTCCGGCTGTGGTACTCCACCGAAGAGCACCTGATGAAGGCTGAGTTCCCGCTCGAAGCGGGGTTGTAGGCGCCAAGCTACTGTTCCTTCTTGGAGGCTTCTTCCGGTTGCGGCATCGCCTTTTCGATTTCCGCCAACTGCTTCTGTACCAGCGGCGCATCTGGTGAATCCGGCGCGAGTCTCAGATATGTCTTCAGATTATCGGCCGCGCCGGGAAGGTTACCCTTCTGCGCCAGGATCACGCCCATCAACTGATTGATACGAGGAGATCGGTGTTCGGTATCCATCTTGAGCGCAGCCTTGCCACTCTCTTCCGCGGCATCCAGATTCTTCAGGTTGTAGTTCGCCACGGCGTTATAAAAGTACACCTCCGGCGAAAGGTAAGGGTTCAGCCTGATCAGCTTGTCGCTGTACTCCACCGTCTGCTTCCAATCCTGATCCTTCGCGGCCATCCTGGTGAGTTCGGCGTAAGGATTTACGTACTTGGCGTCCGCCTGTAGCGATGATTCAAAGGCTTTGTGCGCCTCTTCATTCTTCTTCTGGCCCTCATAAATGAGGCCCAACTGGTACCAGGCCACGGCATATTTAGGATAGGTCTCAACTGCCTTGGCGAAGTTTTTCTCGGCCTCTTCTGTTTTATGCTTCTTCATCGCGTCCATT
Source organism: Bryobacteraceae bacterium (assembly GCA_963770345.1). GTDB lineage: Bacteria > Acidobacteriota > Terriglobia > Bryobacterales > Bryobacteraceae > CAVYPH01. Next base: position 1,411,680 of record CAVYPH010000007.1, read on the forward strand.
CCCTTATCGAACGCTTTTTTGGCGTCCTTTGGAGCGTACGCCGATGTGGCGCTGAACGTGAAGCCATCCACTTTCGCCAAACGATGAAGAATAATGGTCCCGACGTCCGGATTATCCAACGCCCTATGACCACTCAGGTTCACGCTCGAAGAAGTGAAGCCGGGTAACGAAGCACGTAGTTCACAACCCATCAGATCGCGGTCGCTCGAAATACCGCCACGGCCCGAACCAAGCATGCCGGTATTGTTTTGGCTTCCGGTGCGGGAATTGCCGAAAGTGCCTGGGTTGGACACACTGGCGTCCGCCATGGCAGCCAGGTTCTGTCCGAGTTGAAAGCTAAACTGGCCCTTGGAATTCGTGTATCCCTCCGGCCGCCCGCGTCCGTTGCAGACGCGCTCAATGACTACGCTGTCCGGCGGTGGAGAACCGTCTTCGAGCATGACTTTCCCTTCCAGGTAAACGTTCCGCTGCATCTGATCGTTCATGTTTGGATTCTGATTCGGATCAGTAGGTGTGCGGTTATTGGGATTCGTTGTTGTCGGACTAGTGTTGATACCGCCGGACCCGACGCCCGGACCGGGAGCCGAACCAGTCCCGGAGCCCAATCCACCGCCCGCGCCTGTGCGGGGCACTTGTCCTAATGCCAGCGGTAGTGACACACAAACGGCCATCGCCATCTTGAGAAGGCCGTGAATTTGAACCGTGTTTGTCATGAGGCACCCCTAGGGGAACTGCTGCTCGAATTATGTCACACACAGATGCCGGTTTCCAGGGGAGCATCTCTCGCCGTGGTGGGGATTGGAAATGTGAGCCCAAGGAGATCAGTAAAGGTGGGCTGTCTTCTACACTTCTCCCGTCGTGGGCTCGCCCATCCATCTGAAGCGTGACATCGAGAAGACTCGCAGCCTGTCGCATAATGCGGCAATCACCGGGCACATCGGTACGGACACCCGCGATTGAAGCGCTTCCTTAGATCGCGCTGAGAACTACGCGGCTTTAGAAGGAACCCGGCTGATTATCGAAGTGACGAAGCTGTGAAAGCGGAGAATGCTCTCCATGCGTAGCGGAATTGGGCGATGCGAGTGGCTAACACCTTGCCTGACCCGGCAGCTTTGCTCGTCATCGATGAAGCGGATCGGCTCAGAATGGCAGGGCTTGAGCAGGTGCGGAACATCTTTGACCATGGGGGCATCGGGCTGGTTCTGATCGGAATGCCCGGCATCGAAAAGCGTCTGAGCGATCCGCGATTAGATGACCCTCAGGAAATTGTGGACGAGATCTATGCACTGGCGATGGACCGGAACGTCAAATTCAGAACACCGATCGGTGAAGCAACTAAAAAGTTAATCGCCCTCCGAAACTCCCTGCCAATCGAACCGTATTTGGAGACTCTGGTCGCGAGTTTAGGCTAACCTGCAACGCGGAATATGCTCTCTTTCAGAGCATTGTGGAATGTGAAAGCCTATGGCACGACCTAAAGCGTTCAACACGGACGAAGCTTTGCTGCGGGCGGTTGGACTTTTTTGCCGGCAAGGTTACGCTGCTACTTCCACGGATGAACTGATGGAGGCCATGGGGGTCAGCCGGCAGAGTATGTACGATACCTTCGGCGACAAGCGAGCTCTGTTTCTCCAGCCGCTGGAATCGTATGTGACACACAGCGTACAGTCCTTGCGGGTCGAACTGGAGAAGCCCGCCCCGCCCCTGTCTGCGCTCAAGAACGCACTCGTCGCATTCGCGGAACGTAAGGATATGGCTAGCGCCGAAGGTTGCATGGGGCTAAATGCGGCCAGCGAATTTGGTCAAAGAGATCCGGACGTTACGCGCATTCTTCGAACTGCTGCTCGATCGCAGCATGATGTGATCCTCCGCCTTTTAACCAGTGCCAGGGAACGGGGAGAGCTTGATCCGGAAGTTGACATCGATAGCGCTGCGGATTTCTTTGAGTCCACGCTTGCCGGAATCAGAATGGCGGCCAAAGCTGGTAAGCCCCGAAAGGCGCTTCGAAACATCGCATTGTTGGCGGGAAGAGCTCTTCGGCATCGAGGGGAACTGATAGCCACATTACCGACGTAAAAGGGTCACAGGAGATCGCCTTTGACCCGCTACTCTATTTGACCAGCTTTATTGGCCACCGCCGACGCGTTAGCGTCCTCCCCCAGCGGCCTTCAGCAGATGTTTAGCGCGAACTAAACGTAGTCCGTGGAGTTCGGCTTTCAGATTTGGCGTTGACAGGCTACAGTCAGCAATAAGGGCGTAGAGCCGCCGCTTGATTGCCTTTACGGATGGTGTGCCGATGTACAGTTGGCCGTTGGCGACAGCTGCACGCAATTCGTCCGAGCCGCGGTGCCGGTAGGTATCATCCAGTTCCTTCAACGGCGGATCGATAGCTGATTGGTCTACACCAACACCGTGGCCGATCAGATGGGCCTTTGTGTGGCATTTCAGAAACGCTTCGAAGATCTCCTGCATGATAGCCATACACCCATGTTTCAATAGACGTGCCGCGATTCGTCCGCCGGTTTCTGAGATGGTCGCGGGAGATTCCTTCTTATTGCACCGAATCGTAGTCTTGAAATCGCTCAGCGGGCTCGACGCGCAAATGACGAGCACAAGGTTAGCATCTGCGCTCAATTGCCGCCGGGGTCGATGCTCTTCAACACGGTCCTGCCGTTCTGATTAGCTACAGGCCGGTTGTTGTTCGGGTATCCGCCGTAGTTGGGGAATAAGCTGATCACGCTATGCAAACTAGCCAAGGCGGCGGGCGTGATGGGTACCGGATTTTTCAGAAGGAACCATTGCACGCTTTCCGAGCACGCCGGCGTTGTGAGTGAACCGGCGTAGCGATAAAACCCCATGCGGTCTGGCAGCAAATCCAAGACGTTGACCTCCTCTGACAGTTCGATTTCTCCAGGCGAGGTGGGAGAGGAGGTCATGATGGTATCGAATATCGGCAACCCTGCGGCGGAACTCGACAGAAGCACGCCGATGACGGCGGTTTCGCCAATGACATTCATGTGCACCAGGTGAAGCTCTGCGTCATATAGGACGCCGTTGATAGTATGTTCGCTTGGCGCATGAAAATGAAACTGCACCAGTTGGTAGACGTCAGTCGGCGCCGACCCGATGGTAAGGTAGCTGGTGGGATCGTAGGGCACTTCGACATAGTGGCCAGTGTTTTCGATCTTCAGCGGAGTCGGTTGGTACTTGAAAAACAACGGTGGGGCAAACCTCACTGCAGGTGCGTTGTCGGGAACGATGTCGATCGGTGACTGCTTCATTCCGACCTCACCCGTAATTCTGTCGCCGCAGTTGGCATACGACGGCGCCACGGTACCCCAATGCAGGGGACCGATGGACGAAGCGGGGTTATGATTCCATGCTTGTGCCGAGGCAAGACCCGACACAGTCAAAACAGCCGTCACCACTGCAAAAAGCGGCTTCATACTCCTCCTTGTGAATCGGACTCTCCCCTGCAAGTTACCCCCGGGAGACACCTAAGATACTACGTGGATGCTCTCTTTCCGCCAGGGACTTATTTTCTTTGAAATTGACGAGACCTCCTCTGAGATGGGGGTCATGGCCTTTTGGGCAAAGTGCCTGACGCCGGTCACGCCAGTGAGTGTGTGCGCCGCTGTGGTGACACGCCACTCGTCGCCGCACCGGAACCCTGATGACAAAGCATGTGTTAGCGATTCTGGTGGTGATCACGAGTCAGGCTGCATTGCCGATTGGAGCGGCGTCAAAGGATTGGAGGCAGGCGCGCAGATCCGGATCGGGCTCACCGACGGAAAAGGACAGCGTGGGGCGCTCCAAAGTGCGACGGACGAGTCACTAGTCGTGATGACAAGCGGAGGGCAGGACACGATCGAGCGGTCGCACATCGCCAAAATGTTTTCGAAGAAGGAGAGCCATCGTGGACGGCACGTGTTGATCGGGCTCGCTGTGGGAACAGCGGGCGGACTCGCGATCGGCGCCGCGGCTGACCATACCTGCGCGGGCAGCAGTTGTTTTATCGGACCCAATCTCGGCAAGAAAATCTTCACGCCGCTGGGAGCGCTGATCGGGCTCGCGGTGGGAGCAGCATGGCCTACGGGTGGATGGCGGGAAGTTTACCGTTCAAAATAGGTACAGTGGGAGTTTCCTTCAATCCACGCCACGGGCTTGGTGCCGCAATCGCCAGCTTGGTTTGAGCACTGGCGCGAAGAGATCAACAGAGTTCGGTCGGAGGAAGATTACTGCCCTCAACCACGTATTCCGCTTGAGGTCTTCCTGCAACTGCCGGGAGCGTTGCTCAGCCGGAAGTGGAAAGGACGATCGATTCCGGTGGAGGTTCTGGCGAAGGGCTTCCGGCATGAGAACCGGCAATACAGCTCCCTCAGCGCCATCGCCGTGGCGGTCACCGGCACGCGCTGGAACGGGCTGGCATTCTTCGGGCCGACGGGCGGTAATGCGAAGCGAAAGGAGCGGGCTCGTGCGCAAAAATAATCAGGAGGGTCCCAAGCCCTCAGTGAATCGGCTGCGCTGCGCGATCTACACGCGCAAGTCGACGGAAGAAGGCCTCGATCAGGAATTTAACTCGTTAGACGCACAGCGCGAAGCGGCCGAGGGCTTCATTCAGAGTCAGCGGCGCGAAGGTTGGATCGCATTGCCGGACCTTTACGACGATGGCGGTTTCACCGGCGCCAACATGGAACGGCCAGCTTTGACAAGACTGCTCCGTGCTGTAGAAGCCGGTGAGTTGGATTGCGTGGTGGTGTACAAAGTCGACCGATTAAGTCGCTCGTTGCTGGACTTCACGCGCATGCTGAGCGTATTTGAAAAACACAAAGTCAGTTTCGTGACCGCGCCCATGTGCTCGGCGCGCAGCTCTCTTTGCCGGTGTCATGGGCGGATGTGAAGTGATGGCCGAGCGAATGGCAGAACGCGCTGCCTCGGATTTTCTCACCGTTACGCCGGCGTGAAAGCACTGAAAGGGCACTATTCCCCGGCCGCAATGGTCGAATCGGTCCAGTCGCTCGCACCTTCGCACTTCGGTCGCCGGCTTCGTATCTCGCACGAAGAACTCGAACAGGAGGAAGCCCATCTCGCCGAAACAAAAGCATGGATCGAGGCGAAAACCGCAATGCTGGCAGCGTATCCCGACCGGATCAAGGACTCTCTCCTGCGACTTTCTTCGCCCGGTTGAATCGAAACTATAGGAAGTCTATCGTAGAATAGAGGTATCAATGCCAATCGGATTTGCCACCACGAGTGTGTCCGGCGCGCCATCCACGTCGATTCTGGCGCAAATTGGCAATACTCCGCTTGTTTTCTTCGAGAAACTTAGCGCGCGCTATCCTGGCGTGGAGATTTTCGCCAAGGCCGAATACCGCAATCCGGGCGGGTCGATCAAAGACCGTCCAGCCATCAATATGGTTACCGAAGGCGAGTGCACCGGCAGACTGACAAAGGAAAAGATCATTCTCGATGCCACTAGCGGAAACACAGGCATCGCCTACGCCATGATCGGTGCGGCGAAAGGTTATAGGGTTCGGCTTTGTGTACCGGCAAACGCATCGTTAGAGCGGAAACGCATCCTCAAAGCGTACGGCGCCGAGGTGATTTACACCGATCCGGGCGAAGGATCGGATGGCGCAATCAGGAAGGTTCGAGAGGTCTATGCGGAATCTCCGGAGCTTTATTTCCATCCGGATCAGTACAATAACCCGGCAAATTGGCAGGTACATTTCAATACTACTGCTGTCGAAATCATCGACCAGACGGATCGCCGGGTCACACATTTCGTTGCCTGCATGGGAACAAGCGGTACCTGCATGGGTGTGAGCAAGCGGCTTCACCAGGACATTCCAGGCGTAAAGTGCTACTCGGCACAGCCGTCCTCGGGCTTCCATGGTCTAGAAGGGTTGAAGCACATGCCCACCGCCATCGTGCCTGGAATTTACGATCCGAAAGTGACGGACGGCAATTTCTGGCTTGAGACGGAAGATGCGCATAATATGGTCCGCGAGGTAGCCCGCCAGGAAGGGGTTCTGGTGGGAGTTTCTTCCGGCGCGAATTTGGATGCGGCGTCGAGGATTGCGGCCGACCTGGTGAAACGTGGAGAGTCCGGCCTGATCGTGACAATTCTCTGCGACGGCGCCGATAAATACCTAAGCGAGCATTTCTGGGATGATTAAAATTGAGCAGGCAGCCTGGGACGTGATGGTGTCTCACGCCGAGTCCACGTTTCCGAACGAATGCTGCGGCGCCATGTTGGGCACAGTGGATGGCGACGAAAAATTGGTCCGCGTGGCCACACCGATAAAGAACGCATTCACCGGCGCGCAGGGCGCTCGTTATGAAATCGGTCCCGAAGATCTGCTTGCCGCCGACGCCGCGGCGCGAAAAGAGGGGATGGACCTCGTGGGCATTTTCCATTCGCATCCCGATTGCGACGCCTATTTTTCCGAGACCGATCTGAAGAATTCGTGCCCCTGGTATTCATTCGTCGTACTATCGATTCAAAAGGGCAGGTTTCATCACGCCAACAGCTTTCTTCCCGATCCCGATCAAACCCGGGCGGACAAAGAAGAACTACAATATCCGAGGTAATCCATGGCCAAGATTCTAATTCCCACGCCGCTGCGTCAGTATGTTGACAAGAAGAATGCCGTAGAAGTTGGCGGTTCGACGATTGGCGAGTTGCTCACCGGTCTCACCACTGAATACGCGGAACTGCGCCGGCATTTGTTCAACGATGAAGGCAAGCTGCGCAGCTTCGTCAACGTGTACTTGAACGACGAAGACATCCGCTATTTGAGCAAGGATGCTACACCCGTGAAGGATGGCGATACGGTGTCCATCGTGCCGAGCATCGCCGGAGGAACAGGCCATGGCGCCAACGACAACGTTAAATAAGGACGAAATTCTCCGCTACAGCAGGCACCTGATCATGCCCGAAGTCGGCATGGAAGGGCAAGTGAAGCTGAAGGGCGCAAAGGTGCTGATGATCGGCGCCGGCGGTTTGGGCGCGCCGCTCGGACTTTACTTGGCCGCGGCCGGAATCGGGCGCATCGGCATGGTCGATTTCGATATCGTCGATTTCACCAACCTGCAGCGCCAGGTAATTCACGGGACCAAGGATGTCGGCAAGAAAAAACTCGATTCGGCTTTCGAGTCGATGCAGGACATCAATCCGTATGTCCAGCTCGATCGGTTCGAGGTTGCGCTCACCAGCGAAAACGCGCTCGACATTCTCAAGGATTACGACATCGTGGTCGACGGCACGGACAACTTTCCGACCCGCTACCTGGTGAACGACGCCTGCGTTCTTCTGAAGAAGCCGAACGTGTACGGTTCGATTTTTCGTTTCGAAGGGCAGGCGACGGTTTTCGCTTACCAGGGTGGCCCCTGCTATCGATGCCTCTATCCCGAACCGCCTCCTCCCGGTCTGGTTCCGAGTTGCGCTGAAGGCGGCGTTCTGGGAATTTTGCCGGGCCTGATCGGACTTGTTCAGGCAACTGAAACCGTGAAGTTGATTCTGGGTATCGGCGAGCCCCTAGTCGGCAGGCTCATGCTTTATGATGCGCTTTCGATGCGGTTCCGCGAGCTGAAATTGCGGCGAAACGTCGACTGCCCGGTTTGCGGCGATCATCCGACGATCAAAGAGCTAATCGATTATCACCAGTTCTGCGGCGTTCCAAAAGAACCGGAGACGGGAGTTCCAGTGGCGTCAGGCGATGTTGATCCTACAGAAGTAAAACGAATGCTCGACCGGGGTGACAAGTTCGTATTGGTCGATGTCCGCGAGCCGCATGAGTTTCAGATTTGCCGGATTCCCGGGTCAACCCTGATTCCGCTAGGCGAGTTGCCAAAGCGCATCAATGAATTGAACTCAGCCGACGAAATCGTGGCTCATTGTAAGAGCGGCATGCGGAGCGCGAAGGCCGTCGACTTCCTCAAGCAGGCCGGCTTCAAAAAGGTGCGCAACATGACCGGTGGAATCCTTGCCTGGAGCGATAAGGTCGATCCGACGGTTCCCAAATACTAACCCAAGTGTTTGTGTAGAAAGCGAAATGTGGCCTCGCCGTTGATGGTGTGGCCACCGTTGAAATACTCGATTTCGGTTCGTTCTGCCAGTCCGAATTGCGCGTAGAGCCAGGCAACTTTGGCATACTCATGCGCCACCCACTGGTCGCGTCCCACCTGATCCCAATGCCCGCGTTCCACCATGAAAGGCCGAGGTAGCATCAAATAAGTCATCTCGGCGTAGTCGAATGTACTACCCATGTCGAAATACGGCATTTCCCACTCAATGCTGTACATGAAACTGAAGCGCTCATCGGTCGCCGCCACCTTTCGAACCCAATTGTTGAAATCGCCGGAGCAGATCGACAGGCAATAGCCTTCCAAGATTGTAGGAACCCGGACCGCAGTCTCGCCTCCATAGCTTAACCCATAGAAAGCAATGCGCTTGGAGTCCACCATCGGCAGCGTGCCCAGCCACCGCAAGAGCTGGTCGTGCTGGCTGATAATGAACGAGAACAGCGACGCTTTCACACCGTTGGCCTTACGGGAAAGGATGCGGTAGCGCTCTTCGCCACGATAGAGATTATGTGGCGCGAAGGTAATGAAACCCTGCTCCGCAAGCTTAGCCGCGAAATCATGGTAGTAAGCGTCGTTGCCAGTAACTACATCCGTAGGAATACCTCGCCGACCGTGCTGGCAGACGACGACCGGACGCCGTTCTCCCGGTTTCAAGTCCTTCGGCACTAGCAGAATACCCCAGGCAAAGACTTCCGGCCAGACGTCCAGCACTACCTCATAGCCGGCCCACTTTTCTTTGTCGAAGATCTTCCGGGTTCTCGCGTTAGGTGGAAGCAGCGGCTCGTCGAATTTGCCCAGCACCTCTTCCCACAAATACTGGCGATATGGCTTGCTCGCCTCAATGAACTTTGCAGGCGAATAAGTCGGATGCCGAAGCACTCTCGTGAAGGTCTCGTCGGTAAACTCAGGCATGACCTTGTAGAGAAAGAATTGCTCGCGGGTGTGTTCCGAGGCACGGACCAGCCCCCGCACATGGCCCTCAAGAGCTCGTACCTGGCGCTTCTGACGCTCCCCCGGATCGAAGGACCGACGCCCATCAACCGGCGCCTTGCCAGAAAACGGCAGGTCCGATTTAAACCCAAGCAGTCCGGCGAACGCTTCCAGTGAACCAGTGCTAACCAATTGCCTGGGTTGAAATCCCGGACGAGTGAGTTGGTCGATTCGATTGAATTCCGCCCGTGCCTCGATACCTTCAACTACAAAACCGCGCGGGGCAATGAGTGTGGCAATCTCAGCGTCACCGAACTCATGGAGCAACGACCAAACATTCCTGTAGATCGGCTCAGATGCCACCGCCTGGCGTCCACCGAAGTAACCGCTCACCAACGCGGCGTCGATCCGCGTATCCACCGCAGCGGCATAAAAGGCAATCAGACCGCCTTCGCCATAACCAGTGACTCCAATCTTCCCGCCGGGATCTCTGCGCCGAAACCAGTCGACGGCCGCGAGCACCTTTTGCACCTCATAGCCGATAACATGACGCCCCATGTGGTACGCCTGGCGATAGATCCACTCGCGGTGCGTCTGCGGTGTCATACGAATCTCGGGATGACCCGACCACTGCGACCCGAGATCGATCAACGTAGGGATGACAACTTCGAAGCCGTTCTCAGCCAGGCGATATCCAGACGCTGTGGCAAGGTGTTCCGGAGTCTGATCGGCATTGGGTACAGCCACGATGCGCGCGCGAACCGGCCCCTTCGGCTCCAGCAGCAAACCTTCCCCGAAGACGCCTTCCAGCACCGGCCACCGGACCTGATAAACGCGGTACGCCTCCGTCTCTGAAACAAGCGCGGGATTGTCCTCGTCCCCAAACCGCTCCATCACCACCGGTACCCGGGCATCCACAACGCCGATGATCTTCCGAAACCGCGCGCGATTGGGCTCGACCGATCTCTCGTACGCCTCACGCGAAGAGAAATCACGGTTCCAATATTTTTGACGCGATTGAATCGACTCGGCGATCTTGCGCTCGACGAAACGGTGCGCGCCATCCATCATCCTGTCGGCCAGATCGCCATCCCAAGTCAGCGGTTGCGTGCCAGGGAACACCGGTGGTTGCTCCGCCGGCGCGGCCTTCAGCAGTTGGTCGGCCGCAAGCACCGAACCCACGCCTTGTAACAGATCACGCCGTGTCATTTGTGCGTAGTGGTGGACCGTGCGGGCACGGTCGCATGATGATTCACCGGTCCGCAGCCGTGTCCGAGTCCGGGGTTGGTGCGAATGGCCGCCGTGATAAATGCCTTGGCCCGGCGGACGGCGACAGGCAACGTCTCCCCCATGGCGAGACAAGCTGTGATCGCCGCCGAGTACGTACACCCCGTGCCGTGAGTATGCTGAGTGTCGATCCTGTCCGATGAAAATTCCAGAAACTCGCCCTCGAAATAGAGAATATCCGTAGCAACCCCGGCCAGATGACCCCCTTTCACCAGAACCGCTTTCGCACCCAAGGCATGCAGCAGCCGGGCCGCTTCGCGCATGTCGTCGACGCCGTTAATTTCGATGCCGGCCAACAACGATGCTTCCGGCAGATTCGGCGTCAGCAGCGCGGCTCGCGGAATCAGAAGATCCCGCACCGCCTCCCGCGCTTCCCGCGTCATGAGCGGCGCTCCGTGTTTGCTGATCATCACCGGATCGATCACCAGCGGAAATCGAAATTGACCCGCTTCTCTGGCCAGCGCCTCCACTGTCTCGCGCGTTCCCAACGCGCCAAGTTTTGCCGCGTGCGGCGGTATATCGTCGACCACCGCGCGAATCTGCTCAACCACCAAATGCGGAGACATCGCTTCCACATGCGAAACGTGGCTGGTGTTCTGGACGGTGACCAGCGTGATGACGGCTTCGCCGTAAACGCCGAACTGATGGAAGGTCTTAAGATCAGCCTGAATGCCTGCGCCGCCTGAAGGATCGGAGCCGGCGATCGTAAGCGCAATCGGCTTCACGCGGTCAGGCTTCACAGTAGTCCCGGCTTCACCTAGTCAGTGTATCGAATTCGCGTTGCGCAAAATCACCGCAGTGACGTTGTCCGGACCACCGGCTTCTTTTGCCGCCTCCACCAGTCCGCGGCACTTGTTCTCGAGGCTTCCGTTGCCGCCCAGGACTTCCGCGATCTTCGTTGTCGCCACGACGCCGTGCAGTCCGTCGCTACAAAGAAGAAACTGCGCGCCTGGTTTGAGCCGCACCGCATAGGTCTGCACACGCAACGAATCGCTGACGCCGATCGCCATGGTCAGAACATGCCGCATGGGGTGCGTTCGCAGCGCATCGTCTCCGATGCCCAGCCGGCGCCCAACCTCGTTGACCCAGGTCTGATCCTCGGTGATGACCAGGAGTTGATTGTCCTGATAGACGTAAGCACGGCTGTCCCCAACGTTGGCGAAGAGCAACTCATCGCCCGACTTCCAGCAAACGGTCAGCGTGGTGCCCATGCCATGGAGTCGCGAATCCTGGCCGGCAGCATCCAGAACACAACGATTCGCCTCCTCCACCGCCTGCAGCAGCGTCTCCGCGTCTGCTCCGTCCGAAGCGTTCAAGCGGCGGGCAACCGTTTCAACAGCAAGTTTGGATGCGTGCTCACCGGCTTGCGCGCCTCCCATACCGTCGGCCACGAGATACAAATCTAGCCTTGGCACCAAAAGGTAATAATCTTCGTTATTTGGTCGGACACAACCCGGGTCCGAGAGCCCGTAAGCTTCCAGCATCAGCCTAGCCAACGATTATATCGATTACCGCTTTGGTTCAAGAACCGCTTTAAGCTGCCAATACGCACTTTCTTCGTAATTCGTTTTCAAACGCTCTAATCCATCAGACCGTGTTTCCGCGGGCCGTGTGTTCGGCTGCTTTAAACAAAGCCCCAACATAACAGTGGCAGCTTGATCGTCCGGCACGCGTTCGAGTACCGCGCGGAACCGTTCCATAGCCGCCGGGAAATTACCTAGCTTGTAGAGAGCATAACCTACGTTGAACTGGTAGTCGGGATCGGCCGTATCGCCGTCGAGCGCTTTTTTCAGATTCTGCAACGCATTGCCAAGCAAGTTCCGCCGCAATTGCGCTACGCCCAGATTGTTCAACACTTCGTTCAAGGGCACAGTCTGGCTAACAAGCTGGAACGATTCCTGCGCGCCCGCGTAATCGCCCAGATAGAAACGGCACAGCCCAAGCAGAAAAGTAGCCTCACGGAAATGATCGTCGGTTGGAGCCACTTTTTGTAGAGCATCCGCAGCCGCGCGAGTGGTCTTTTTCTCGTAAAGCAGGCGGCCAAGTTGATAATTTGCCTGCGAGTACTTCGGGTCGAGACGTACCGCCTGCAGCAGGAAATTCATTTTCTGATCGGCCGAATTTGCCAGCAGACCGCGAACATAATTCTCGATCGCGTCCAGCCGTATGGCCGGCTGGCTGTTGCGGAACTCCTGCTCGGAAGGGGCTGTCTTCGGTGTCGAAAACTCCAGGGTCTGCCAGGCGAGATGCGTTTGAAGCCGGGCCAGATCCTCAAGTGCGCCGACTTCCATATATTCCGGACCGCGCGTCATCTTCTTCCGATCGAGAATCTGTGCAGTGATCCGCAGGCTCCCATGGCTCTTGGCCGGAGAATCGGTGGAGGGCAACAATTCGTAAGAGCCATAGATCACCTGATCCGCATCAACCGCTTCGCCCAGCACCACCACCGAGGCTTTGGTCAGTAGAGTATTCGGCTTCATCGAAAGACGGCGGTACCCTTCGCGCCGGTCGTCGCGGTCGATGACCATCGCTCCCTGACCGGCCAGCGCCTCCCTAATAGCCTCCGAAAGACTTTCCCCGATCCAGTTGAGATTAGCGTCTTTGGAGAGATTAAAGAACGGGATTATCAGAAATGTTTCGGCAAATGACGGTACGGATACGGAAACGAATAACGCAAGCAAGGCCCCAAACCGGATCATCGACTTCATTGTAACGTGAGCCACGAATCATCTAACCGGCGCGGCGCTCAGTTACGCGGGATTGTCGGGACTCCAATATGGCTCCGGCGCCGGGATGTACTCCACCGGTACTTCCGTGATGAATTCCCTCAGCCATTCGGCGCAATACTTCATTCGCGCCTGCTCGGACACTACGTGGCCGGGAATGATCAGAGCCTTCTTCTTCCCGGACGAAATCGTGTCTTGCGCGTATTCAAGCGGGCCGGGTGATTGAACCTATCAAGACCAACATCGGGATTCCCTGGCGCTCCCAAACTGTGGATAACATCGTTGCCGGCTCTAGCTCCCGCATCATTCCGGTGGCGATGCCATGTGAGCGCGCCTGCCTCGGATTGGGCTGGCGAGATGTTCGCGGCGGCGAAACCAGTTCCCGCAAGCAAGAATGAACGGCGCGTTCCGGCCAGGTGTCTATTTGACACGCTCATTTCTTCTTGGCTCCTGGCAAGCCATTTTACCGGCTGATGGTCCCGCCGCCACGTCTTTTCCGGAAGGTACGACTCCGCGGTTCAGCATGTGGGCACAGAATCACGATATGGTTGCGGAGTTGGGAGGGGTGCAGGACATCCACAATATGGGGGGGCCACTCCTACTCGGAGGCCATGTGAACGCGCAAATACGGACGTTTTGAAGATCGTTTGCGCGATATCGTTTGCGACAGCAGCCTGGATTTAGCCACTGCACAGCAGGAAATCATGGGCAACTGAATCGCCGCTTACTAAACGTACCCCCATACGGACTCGCTGTTGGACGAGTATGGTGAACGTGTTCAGCAAGCAACTAAAACACTCGGCCGGGCAGATCACGCCTCCATCTCTGCTTGCGCTGACACCGGCAAGCAATCAATCCCCCACTTGGTGAAAAGAAGAGAGTACTCAGAAAGACCCGTACTAAGCCCTTTAAGTGAACCTTACATCGCTTCTCCCCATATCACCAAAACGCAAACGCCCCGATGATTACTAGCGTGGAACGAATTCCAGGAGACCAGGAGACAGTAAATGAGTGAACAATCACGACAGCGATTTCAGTTCGCAATCCGCGCTATCAAAGTTGGCGGTTTGATGCTGATGTTGGCATCGCTTATGCCCGGGCAGACGCTGACCTTCAATAGTAGTGGTCCCAAAGCAAAAGATCCGGGACCGCGCCCAAACCCTACCTCGGCCATACCCAGGCCCGTATCTGGCCTTAACGCCAACGAACTGGCTCTCTTCAACGAGAGTCTCCTTCGCGTTTCGGAGCTCGAAGGCTCGTGTGATACGTGTGCTCAACAGCCGCAGAACGTTCTCCCCATCGATCCGGATCCAAAGAATCCGTTCTCGCCGCTGAAATTGGTCAATTCCGCAGGCATGGGCCCCGTCTTCAACGCGGATCAGTGCTTCATTTGCCATTTCCAACCTGTGATCGGTGGAAGTTCGCCGGCCGCGAATCCAGCTAGTGTGATCGCGCACCGGCTCGGTGGAACGAATACCGTACCGTCGTTCGAGAGTCCCTCTGGCGCTTTCCGCGAGGTTCGCTTCAAGTTCAATCCCGACAATTCCCGCGATGGCGGCGTTCACAGCCTGTTCACGCTCCAGGGCCGCTCTGACGCGCCGAACTGCACTTTGCAACAGCCGGACTTTAATTCGGCGGTGAACAACCAGAATATTGCGTTCCGCATCCCTCTACAGTTATTCGGTCTGGGTCTGATCGAAAGCATTCCCGATTCTGCTATCCGCGCCAACATGGCAGCCAATCAGTTTCAGAAGACCGCGCTCGGCATTAGCGGTCACACCAACAATGTGCCGAATAACGGCACAATCAGCCGCTTCGGATGGAAGGCGCAGAATGGCTCCATCACCACTTTCGCTGGCGAGGCCTATAACGTTGAGATGGGCATCAGCAACGACATTTTCCCCATTTCACGTAGCGAGGACGCCGGTTGTAACGTAGCCTACGAGCCTTTCGACGTTCCGCGAACCGAGCCTGCTCTCTATAACAATCCACTGAAGATCATGCCGGCTTGGCTCATGTTCACTGTATTCATGCGCTTTGTCGACGCGCCGCAACCAGTTGCGCTCACTGCCAGCGCCCAACGCGGCCAGCAACTGTTCAGCACCGTCGGCTGCGCGATGTGTCACAATCCATCATTCCAGATACCCGGCGTTCCGAACCCGGTTAACCCCTCCCAGGAAATTGGTCCGCACACCGTCGCCTTACGCGGCCGGTCGGTCAATCTCTACTCCGACCTGCTGGTTCACAACATGGGCGCTACTCTGGCCGACAACATCTCTCAGGGCGCCGCGGGTCCGGATGAGTTTCGTACAACGCCTCTTTGGGGTGTAGGGCAACGCCTGTTCTTCCTTCACGACGGCCGGACGAGCGATCTGCTAGTGGCGATTCAGGATCACTACTCGGGCGTTTTCTCTAATGGTGGCGACAACCCGGCGAAGGACTTTTACTCATTCCAGTACGGTCCATCGGAGGCTAACTCTGTGGTCAACGCGTTCAATCAGCTCTCGGAAACCGACAAACAGTCCATTTTGGATTTTCTGCGGTCACTCTAAACCAACCTGATTACACTGGGGGGGCTCCCGCCGGGGAGGCCCCTTACTTTTGGAGAAACATGAAAACCTACTCATATCTGATGGTTTCGGTAGTTCTCACGGCATCGATCGTGATGGCGGCCGCTGACCCCTTCGCGGGCACGTGGAAGCTCAACGCGCACAAGTCCAAGTACGGGCCGGGCGAGTGCCCTAAGTCGATGGTGATCGAGATGGAGACAGCGGGGAACGGCATCCAGTACCGGTCCGAGACCGAGTATGCCAATGGCCGCAAGAGTCAGGCCCGCTACACAGCGGACTACAACGGCGCAGAGGTGATCGTGATGGGCGCAAACGGGTTGCTGGCGCCCGTCTCGCTCAAGCGAATCGACTCGAATACCGTTGTGGCTTCGTACTTAAGGGCAATGCAGGTGATTGCCACCAGCCGCCGGGTCGTCTCGAAGAATGGCCGGGTGATGACGATTACGACGGTCTCAACGGACAAGGATGGCAAGAGCGTGACAAGTGTCGGCGTGTACGAGAAAGTCGAAACGATCGCGCAGAAGAATTTCTAAGTTCTTGGCGTGAGTGCCTCAGTTGGGTAGCGTCGCCAACACTGCTTTGCTGATCTTCGCCACGATATGCACCTGCGGATCGACAAGTTCTGCAATGTCGTACCGGATGGACGTCCCCAATACCACCGCGGATTCGTTGGCACTCAGCTTGTAATCCCGTTCCAGCCACCGCGCCAGTTCGGTAGTTGCCATCTGCAGGGCCTCCGGCAACGAGTTCGCAATCCCAGAAGCCATCAGGAACTCCTCGTTCTCCATCCGCGGCCCCTGCGTGCTCTTGCCGCGAATCAGGTCCACCGTGAACTCGACATCCATCGACGTTTCCAGCGCATCGCCATTCAGTTCGCCATCGCCCTGCGCGGCGTGGCCGTCGCCCACAAACATTAACGCTCCTTCCTGATAGACCGGCAGGTAGACGGTCACCCCCTCGCGCAAACCGTTGTAATCCATGTTGCCGCCAAACGAACCGAGCCACCCGCTGCGAACAGATTGATTGGCTGGCGGGGCCACGGCGACACACCCCAGCATTGGCTGCAGCTTCACCCGGAAGTTCTTCAGCTTATCGGTAGGCTTGGCCAGTGTGGCATATCCGCCTGCACTGTCCAGCTTCCATTCAGCGCTAAATTTGTCGTCGAATTTCGCGTTGCGATAATAGCCAGGGTTCAGGGCAGAGGGCACGATGCGGTCGCCGCTGGCCGCCGAGCCGCGATTCAGCCGGATGCGATGGAACTTCACCGACAGGGTATCTCCCGGCATCGCTCCTTCTACATAGAACGGGCCTGTCTCCGGATTCCCACCCAGCGATCGGCGCACGCCCTTTGCATCGGTCCCACCTGCGTCCACGGTTGTGGTTCGAATCGTGTCGCCGGGATTGATGTGCATTTCGGGCGCGATGCCGCCGGAGAATACACGATAGAACTTCGTGGGCTCGAACGTTCGGGACTGTGGCGGCGCGGTGGCCTTCGCGCGGCTGGCCTTCCAAGTGAATTCATCCTTGTCCTGCTTCACGGTTCCGGTAATCTCGTCACCTTGGACGCGGCCTTCCATCTTTCCGAACACATCGCCGTTCGGACGCGTCACCACAAGGCTCACCGTATCGTCCTGGAAAGTGCCCTCGAGTTTTAGCTCATTGAGCGTTCCGGTGAGCTTAGATCCATCGGCTTTCAGCTCGACTCGGGCGGCGGCAAATTCCTCGCCGAACCTTACCATCTTCAGATTCCACGATCCCGCGACGTCCGCAGCGGCAGCGAGAACGGGTAGAAACACGAATAGCATCGATTTGGTCATGCAATTTATACGTTGCTGGCGAGCTTTGGTTCGCCAGAAATTGCGTGAGGCTCGAACCGAGCGGCTGAGAGGCACATTTAGAATGGACTATGCGAATCTTCCATCACATCGGTATTGGAGAACGCAACATATCCGGCATTGAGGAGCTTCGCAGAATTGGGATTGATTTGAAGAAATACGGCGACCCACCTCCTGGAGCGCGCCCTTCCAAAGGGCCTCTTTACTACGAGATGCCAGAGGACGATCCACGATGGGGGAGCGTCGCGACGCTACTCCATGAGTACGCTTCCGGCGAAAATCGAATTTGGCATCGAACCTGGACGGAGTTCACTCAGCAAGAGCGGGACGAAGCAAAATCCCTCTCGGTCGGACCATGCTGGACACGCGGTTATCCTGAACCGTCGGATGTAATGGCGGTACCTGGCACCAGATATCTGCCATACTTCGCCGCCACCTACGATCTACGCACTTATTGCGAAGTCTGTTTTGCCGGGGCCCGCCAAAATGCTCCGTTCCGGATGAAAGCGGACCCGGTATGGGGACGCCGATCCATTTTGCAGTTGAACTGGGTTCCGGATGAACTCTTTGTCAGAACAGAGGTCTGGGATGCGATCTTCCGGCCGTTTGGAATTGAAAATCAGCCGGTGTTGCAGCACAAGACCGGCGCGACGCTCGACTCTGTTGTACAACTGAGCGTTCCTCAAGAAGTAACCCTCGACGTCGCCGCCTCGCGCCACACGACGTGCCTTCGATGCGGACGAGAAAAGTACACTCCGGTATGTCGGGGTTTCTTCCCATCCACATTGGACGTTGTCAGCTCGATGTCCAAATCACGCGAGTATTTTGGTGTGACCGAAAGCGCATTTAAGGCGATTCTGGTTGCCAGTCCACTCTACGAGAAAATTAGGGATGCCGGACTAAAGGGCGCGGAGTTTCAACCTTGCGAACAATACTCTGGGTGATTGCAATGCTATCATTGCTATATGGCAAGCCTAACAATAAGAAGCCTGGACGACACGGTCAAGCTCAGGCTCCGCATCCGCGCAGCCAGTCACGGCCGGTCCATGGAAGAGGAAGCACGCGAGATCCTGAAGGCGGGGGTCGCTACGAATGATGGACCCAACTTCAATCTTGCGGACTCCATCCGGCGGCACATCGCCCCGCTTGGTGGTGTTGAACTTACCATCCCGCCGCGTGAAGCCGTTCGACGTCCTCCGAAACTCGTGAAGTGATCGTTCTCGACACAAACGTACTTTCGGAAGCTCTCAAGCCCTTGCCCGCGAGCGTGGTGCTGCGCTGGTTGGCGGCACAGGAAAAGGAGATGGTGTTCACGACAACTATCACTACGGCAGAAATCCTGTATGGCGTCGAGTTGCTGCCCGCAGGCAAGCGGCGGTCACAATTGTCCGCAGCGGTCGAAAAGATCTTCGCCGAGGATTTTCGCGGTCGAATCCTGCCGTTCGATGACGAAGCGGCCCGGGTGTTTGCGAAGATCGCATCGGGACGAGATGCGGCGGGTCGTCCGATCTCGCAATTCGATGCAATGATCGCGGCAATTGCGCAATCCCATGGCGCTGCCCTGGCCACCCGCAATACCAGAGACTTCGACCGTTGCGGAATCCAAATCCTAAATCCTTGGACCGAATGAAATCCAGTTACTCGACATCCGATTCCTGAAGCCGCTGCCGGTACGCCTGCCGTGCACTCTCATACACCCGCAAAGCCTCGCCCCGCTCCTCCAGCCGGATCTTCGATTCCTTCTGCGACCAACACTGATCCACAGCCCGCAAACACCAATCAACGCTACGGCGCGACGCCCGAATCGGCTTGCCGCCCACAGTCACAAAAATCGGATTGGTATGCGAAGACGGAAGGATTCGTAAAGCGACCCAACTGCTGCGGTCCACCTTGTAGTGAAAAACAACATCGCGCATCTGTCCATCGGCGGCGATCTCCTGCCGCGCCACGGCTTGCCCATTCACGATCAGCTCTAGCGGCACAGTCCGCGTATCGCCAATGCGCGACCGCTCCAGATCCCAATACGGCTTCTGATCGTAACTGAGCTTCCGGATCTTTTCATCCGGAGCATCCTCCAACAGCGCGGCCACACGCGCGGTGATCGCCACCTCGGACACCTGCGCCATCTTGAGCTCGCTGGAGCCCTCGCCCATGAGTTGGCCGTTCACCTTGAAATCGACGATATGGCTCTTGCCGTCAGAAACGTAATTTCTTCCCTCGCGAATGCCTTCAGCCCAATCGCGATAATCGAGTTTCTTCTGCCGCACGTAGCTGCGGCCCAGCCCCACCCGGCTGTCGTAGATACACGGAAAATCCGTTTCGCCGCTGATGCGCGTTCGATAACCCGCATTCAACGTGTGATACCAGATGTTGAGTTCCCACGGATACGGCGTGTCCACGGTAGAAATAAAATCGACCAGCCCTTGCGTCACGCCCACGATATATTCATTCGCGCCAATACCATCGAAAGGGGGCATTTCATAGGACAGCAAGCTTCGGTTCCTTGAGCCCAAGTCCCCAACCCGAATGCGCAAAACCGGTAATGGCGTCCTGCGATTTCGCCCAGCGGAAGACGGGGATGCCCCAACTCGGCCAGTCCTCGATGCGCGTGGTGCCCGGATAATCCTCCTGCTTCAATTCCAGCAGAACAATGTGCCCCGTGTGGCTGGACGGGAAGCCGGAAACCTCCACGTCGTAGTGCATGCGGTTGTCGAGCGTCGAGAGCTTGTTGTCTTTGCCGTCGAAAAACGTCTTCTGGAAATACCATCCGGGCCCCCAGGAGAGCACTGACCCGATCTTCAAGATCTTCGCCCAGAATATGGCGCATCATGTCCTGCGGGTAGACGCCCTCTGTCGGCTTGTCGTAGTGCGCGCATCCGGCCGCATGAACGTGATGGTCGCCGGAATAGTAGCCAAGCTTGGCCGGGTCGATCCAGCGATCGAGACGAAATGTGAGATCGAGCGGCTTGTCCTTGACCGAAATCTTCTGCACTTGCTTGCGGTATTCCGGACCGCGCGTGTACTCCACCGTGTAGTCGCCGTCCGGCAGCAAAATCGATTCACCGTTCGCGCGATAAATCTGCGGTTGAAAGAAAAAATCGGGCGCGAGACGCTTCGCCTGGGACGGATATACGTGGCCGTGACCATCGCGTATCAGGAAACTGGCCGTGGTTGGTTGGCCATCCGAGTCGAACACGTGCAGCGTGACTTTGTTGGCCGGGTGCGCGGTAAAAAGAATGTCGATCTCGTTGCGGAAGCCGAGATCCTGAGTCCCTTGCCCGACGTCGAAGATGAGTTTCGCCTCGCGCTTGCCGGGATCGCGGGAATAGATCTGCAGAATTCGATATTCCACCGCGAGGCCGGATAGATGCGCCCGCATCGGTTGTTTGTTGTACATCTGAACATCGAGAAACAGGCGCGGCGCCACGCCCTCCGGCCGGTTGGCCACCTGGCCGGCGCTCGGGCTGTAAGCAGCAAGCGCCGCCGTCACACCGGCTTCGTTCTGAACCTTCACCAGAAACGTGCGCCAGCCTTGTTCCAGCAACTCCGGCTTGGCGGCGCCCTCCTGCACCTTCACGCGGCTTTCTGGATTGATATTCACGCCGGCCAGACAATACTTGTCGAGGATGCGCTGCATCTCTTCGACGCCTTTGCCCGATGCCGCGAGACGGTGGAGGTTGTCCGCATCCTGTTTCGGGAGAGGGTCGCCCAGCATGTCGAGCGAATCGAGAAGGCGAGTCACCTGGGCTGCGAGCGGTTGAGGCTCGACGTTGTTGACGATGGGAAGTTCGTCGGCTCGGAGAACGGGCAGGAGTACGAGCAGACTCAAGAGAACCTGGCGCATGGGGGTACCTCCTTAATTCAGATACTAAGCATTGTGTCGTAAATCGATTGCATCCGGGTGACCGACGTCCCGAGCGAGAAACCATCGTGAATGAAACTAGCGGCAGCAGCGCCCATCTCGCGGCGCAACACGTTCATCCGCGATCAGCTTTTCCAGAACAGACGCAAGCTGCCCGGCATCGCTTTTCTCAAACAAAAAACCAGTGCGCCCGTCGTCAATCAATTCCACGTTCCCGCCAACACGGCTCGCAACGACCGTACATCCACAAGCCATGGCTTCCATCAGCGAATTCGACAGGGCCTCCGAAAGTGAAGGCAGTACGAAAATATCCATCCGGCGGAGCCGCGCGGCCACACTATTCGTGGCAGGTTCAAACTGGCAGCGGGCGCCTAGAGGCTCCGCCTGCCAACGCAATTCGTCTCGGATAGGCCCACTGCCCACGATCACCAACTTTGCCTGCCCGCGAATCCGCGAGAACGCTTCGATCAACGTGGACAGTCCTTTTTCAGGACGTAATGCACAGACAACCCCGACCGTGATCGGATCGCCCGGCTGCCGGTTTCCGGGATTGAATTCACCAAGGTCAATTCCGTTGTAACAAACGTGAATCTTCGAAGGCAGACACGCGTTCATCCTCGATCAAATGCCGCCGGAGCACCTCGCAATTCACCACAACGCCGTCCGCGATATGATCCGTTACACGCAACAATCGCCGCTGCGTTCCGGAAGAAAGTTCACGAAAAGCGCGCTGGCTTGAGAGTACAACCGGTCCGCGCGACAACCACGCGGGCGGGACGCCAAACAGATTCATCGGAGTGTCGAAAGTATGGACCAACCGGATGCCGGCTTTGCGGATGAAAGAAACAAGCTCAAACGCACACCCAATGGTGGAAGGCTGGTACAACGATCGAACCGGGAACGTGACTACGGGCACGCCCGCGGCCTTCAGAGCCTCCATCCGCAACCCACCCGCGGACATGCAACCCACGTAGGGAGAGAAGCGCGAGCGATCGAGCGAACGGGCGACTTCGGTCAACTGGCGTTCGCTTCCGCCGAGATCCAGCTCGCGTGCCATCAGTAAAACCGGTATCGGAGCGCTCATGTCCGCGGCTTCCAAAAGCTGCTCGCCGGCCGAACGAGTATCGATACCGCGCACAGCGCCGCCGCCATCAGAACGACAAACGTTCGTATCGGAGACGTCAAGCGTTTTAGCGGGAACGAGTCGGGCACCGCCAAATCGAGCGCCGCGAGGCCATAAAACGCAGCTTGTCCCAGCAGAGCCACGGACCGCCACGGATCGGGCAGGAAGAAACTAGAAATCGCGATGAGGATCAACGCAAAAGGCAGCAGGAGCCGGCCTAGTTTATGCGACGCAAAGTCGAGCCACATGCGGTTCTTCGGTCCGAGAAGTTGAGGATACGCTCCCATCAACTGGTAAACGCCGGCCTGTGTTCGCACCTTGCGACGGAACTCCGCATCCAGCGGCGTCGGATAGTCATAGGCTTTGGCACTGCCATCCCAAATCACACGATAGCCCCGCAGGAACGCAGCAATGGGGAGATACACGTCATCAAGTAGCGTGTCGACTGGCATGGGAACGGCGAGCGAACGGCGCATGCAATAAATACAGCCCGTCGCACCCATCACCGAATCGATCTGACTCAAACGCCGGCGCATCCATTTCTCGTAGCGCCAGTAAAGGCCCACGCTCGCCTCCTCCCGCGTAACGCCATCCAGGATGATCAATTCGCCGCTGGCCACGCCAACTTCTGGATCGGAAAAACAGGCCACCAAATTGCGCAGGCTCTCTGAAGCGAGGCGCTGGCGAACGTCGGTAAAGAACAGAATATCGCCCGAGGCGCGGGCCATACCCTGCATTCAACGCCGCCGCTTTCCCTCCGCCCGGAACAGGAATCAGTTCCACTCCCCGCCCGAATTCGTTCACCAGACGCTCGGTGGAATCCGTCGACCCATCGGAAATCACAATCACCTGGAGCAGGTCGCGAGGATAGTCGAGGTGCAAAAATGGTCCGCAGCTTTTCGGCGATGAACCGCTCGCCATTATGAACGGCCAGTAGCACCGTCACCGAGTACTGAAAAGGCGCCTTGGCCACAGGCTGGCCACCGTCACGTGCCCGCACCGCCAGCAGCAGAGGATATCCGGCCAGCACATAAAGCACAAAAGCAACAGAGAGAAGAAAGACGATTTCGGCCGCCACCGTCAGAACCGTTCTTGCAGATCCGGAATTGCAGCGGCCGATTCAACGGACAAAGGATTCTCGTATTCACGGAACCACAACTCAAGCATCAGCAGCGCCCACAGCCAGTGCGAATTTTCGCGCCGGCCAGTGGCATGTTCTTTCAACAACGCGAGCATAAATTCCTTGGAGACGATCCCGCGATTCAGAAAACGGTCGCTGGTCAGGTGATCCCAAAGAAATTCGCGCAGCTCGCCGCGGAACCAATCGCCCAATGGCACGCCGAAGCCCTGCTTGGGGCGCGTGATCAACCCGGCCGGCAGACGGTCGCCAATCGCCTCGAGCAGAATCTGCTTGCCGCGGCCGTTCTTCATCTTCCAGGAGTGTGGAAGCCGCGCCGCAAATTCCGCCAGTTCGTGATCGAGCATCGGACAGCGGACTTCCAGCGAATTCGCCATCGACATCCGGTCCACCTTCACCAGCATGTCGCCCGTGAGCTTCGCCGTCGCTTCGAAATACGCCACCTGCGAAAGGATGTCGGCCCCGTTGGGCAACAGGCAATCCGCAAACGCCCGCCGCAAATACGCCTCGTCGGTAGGGAGGAGCCACTTCGACTGGAACAGCCGCTGTCGCAGGAAATACGGCGCGTAGTTCGTCTCGAAATACCGCTCAAGAGGATTCGGACGGCTGATGGCGCGAAGATAATTCTTCCCATACGCCGAATAAGGCAGCATGCCGGCCAGACTTCCAATCGCGCCTCGCACACCACCCGGGATGGAATCGAACCGGCGCAGTTTGTCTACGAGGAAGAAGCTCTCGTAACCGTCGAATAGTTCGTCGCCGCCGTCACCGGTGAGAACGACTTTCACGTGGCGCGCCGCAAACTCGGAAACGATGAAAGTCGGAATGGCGGAAGAATCGGCGAACGGTTCATCAAAATGCCGCACCAGGCGAGTAATCAGATTGATCGAGTCCGGCTTGACCAGTATCTGATGGTGCTCCGTCTTGTACTGCTTCGCCACTTCGCCGGCCCATTCGAGTTCGTTGAACGCAGCCTCTTCGAACCCGATGGAAAAAGTCTTCACCGGTTCGGAAGATTGCAGCGCCATGGAAGCCACCACCGAACTCGAGTCGATGCCACCGCTCAAGAAGGCACCCAGAGGCACGTCGGCGATCATTCGAATACGGACGGATTCGTCGAAGAGTTCGCGCAGACGATGGCGCGCGGCCTGTTCGGTCAGCTCCGGACCCGCACGTTTCCGCCGGCGCAGGAACGCGCCAATAGCGCCCCTGCTTCACGCCCACCCTGAGCATCGCAAGTCAACCACGAGGCGGCCGGCAGCTTACGAATTGCCTTAAAAACGCTGTGAGGCTCAGGAATATAGTTGAACTGAAAGTACAGCCGCAACGCCTCTTCGTCGATCTCCTGCGGCACCCCGGCCGCCCGCAAACACTTCATCTCGCTGCCGAAATAAATACCCTCGGGCAATACGGCGTAGTACAGCGGCTTCTTGCCGAAACGGTCCCGCGCCAGCAGCAATTGACGTTTGCGCGCATCCCAAATGCAGAACGCGAACATGCCGCGAAGACGCTGAATGCCCTCCACGCCCTCCTCTTCGTAAAGGTGGACAATTGTTTCGGTGTCGCTTTGCGTTCGAAAACTATGTCCCTTAGCGATCAGGTCGTGGCGTAGCGATTGATAGTCGTAAATCTCGCCGTTGAAGACGATCCAAACCGTCCCATCTTCGTTGGAAATCGGTTGATGGCCGGTGGCCAGGTCGATGATACTCAGCCGCCGCATGCCGATCGCGCAGCCGCCGTCGACATGGAACCCTTCGTCGTCAGGACCGCGATGGACGATCTGATCGCACATCGCGCGCACCTCGTCGACCGATGCCCCTTGCCGCCAACGCCAGAATCCGGCGATCCCACACATGCTCGCGGATGACTCCTCATCCAAGTGTACGATGGGAGAGAATATGTCTTCACCAGCGGCAGAGGATCAGGCGGATGCTTCATCAACTCGCAGGCCGCACTTTCTGGCCAACGTTCTGTGGAGCTGGGGAGGCGTCGCCCTCAACATTTTCGTCGGCGTTTTTATCTCCCGGTTTCTAATCAGGAAACTGGACGACAATCGCTACGGGATTTGGGTGCTTGTCACGTCGCTGATCGATTATCTGTGGTTCTTCGATCTCGGTTTCAACACAGCGGTGACGAATTTTCTGGCCCGCTTCCGCGCCCGCAATGAACCGGAAAAGATCAACGTGGTGATGAACACCGCGATGCTTTATTTCAGCGCCGTGTCGGCCGTTTTGATTTCCATCGCTATCTTCGCCTCGCAGCATGTGGATTTGATGTTCCCCAAAACCTCCGCGCAGGACCGCCACGATATCGCAGCCCTGTTTTTGATCACCGGAATCTCATACGGGCTCTTCCAGATGGTGCATATTTTCACCTCGGCGCTCGACGGATTTCAGCGATTCGATCTCACCACGCGCTCCTACGCCACCATGCTGTTCTTCCGTTCCGCGGGCATTATTACGGTGCTCTCCATGGGATATGGATTGCGCGCTCTGGGCGGTGTCTACATGGCCGGACAAGCGATCGGATACGCCATGAATGTCATGAGCTTCCGCCGGGTTTTCCCGGAATTACACGTCGCTCCGTGGCGTTTCGCCAGCCGACCGATGCTCAGGGAAATGGTGCGGTACGGCATCCCGTCGTTCGGAGTAAATGTCTCCAATCTCGTGCTCGGTCAGAGCGCGACCATTCTCATAGGGCGGTATCGCGGGATGTCGGCTGCCGGCTACTACGCGCTACCTTCGCGAATTCTTCAATATTTGGTGGACGCCGTCTCCCGCGTCGCCCTCGTCACCCGCTCGAATGCCGCTGAGCGCGAGGCCAGTGGACAGAAAGAATCCGTCTGGAAACTCGGCGTGTTCTCGAATCGCTACTGCTTTATTCTGTTCGCTCCGCTCGCGCTCTATCTGCTCGTTTACGGACATGACCTGGTTCTAATCTGGCTCAAGCAATCGTTCGCGGACAACAGCGCGCCGATTCTCTACATCCTGGTGCCGGCCATCTGGATCGTCATGGCCGGACAATATAATTCCAGCGCGATTCTATTCGGGCTAGGCACGCACAACCAATATGCGAAAGCGCTCATGGTGGAGGCGGCGGCCAATGTCGCCGGAATGATCTACGTGATTCCGCGATACGGCATCGTCGGCGCGGCCTGCGTCGCCTCCGGCCTCATGTTGCTGATTCGTGGCATCTACACGCCCTACCTGCTTTGCAAGAGTCTCGATGGCAGCCTGTGGAGGTTCCTATACGAGATTTACGTAATGCCGCTATTGATCGGCGTACCCACCATCGCTCTGGCAATACTGCTCAAGAACACCTGGCTTCCAGGAAGCAATTTCGGCCAGTTGGTTCTGGCTGGTGGACTGGTGGCCGCAACCTACTTTGGGCTTGCGATGTTCACCTGTGTGGATCGCGAGCACCGCGTCATGCTGATTGAAGCGCTCCGTCGGCGCATTGCAGCGAGGAGGGCGGGCTAAAGCGTGCGCAGCCCGCGCGAGATTTCCTTCCGGCTCCGGCAGGAGCTGGCCAACCTACGCATGTTCGTCATGCCCCCGGCGCTCACGGCGGATCAGAAGCCGCCTCTGCCCGGATTGCCCGATCCAACTTTGGTTGCCGATCGCCTGCGCGGCAGCGAGTTCGCCGGGGCGATCGAGGTGCTGGCGGAACAGATTCTCGCTCATCGATTCCCGTTGCTGGCCTATGAGATAGATACCGGCCCGGAGATCGACTGGCAGCGCGATTACGTCCACGGCATCCGTCCGGACGTCCAGTATTTCCGCCTCGTTCCCTACCTCGATTTCCACAAAGCCGGCGATCACAAAGTGATCTGGGAACTGAGCCGCCATCAACATTTAATCGTTCTGGCGCAGGCCTTCCTCCTCACCGGTCGTCAGGAGTTCGTAGCCGAAATTCAACAGCAGTTGGAAAGTTGGTTATCGGCCAACCCCTATCTGCGTGGAATGAACTTCACCAGCGCTCTCGAAGTGGCGTTCCGGGCTCTCTCGTGGATCTGGGTGTATCATCTTGCGGGTTCTGCAATGACCGGCGCTCTCCGTCACCGCCTGTTGGGCGCAATCTACCGGCATGGCGCGTTTCTGGAACATAATCTAAGCGTCTATTTTTCACCCAACACCCATTTGCTCGGCGAGGCCGTGGCGCTACATGCCATCGGCAGACTTTTTCCGAAGTTTCCAAATACCCGGCGATGGAAGCGGCGAGGCGCCGAGATTGTGGACGAAGCTCTCGACAAACAGGTTCGTGACGACGGTACGCACTTCGAGCAATCCACCTACTATCACGTCTACGCGCTCGATCTCTTCCTGCTCCACTACATTCTGGCGGGCAAAATTCCGCGGAAACTCGAGAAGATGGCTGAATACCTACATGCGGTGATGGGTCCGCAGCGTTCTCTGCCTTTCCTCGGGGACGATGACGGCGGACGTCTCTTTCATCCTTATGGCACGCGTAGCCAGTTCGGCCGGGCGACCATGGCCACCTGCGCAGTGCTTTTTGAGCGGCCGGATTGGGACGTGGAGATTCGCGATCTGGAAGAACAGGCAATCTGGTGGCTTGGCGATCGCCCGATGCCGAAACCAGCGGACAACCCACGCGAATTGCAACTCTTCGAGCAGGCCGGTATCGCCGTCATCACCGAAGGCGATCTTCACGTCGTGGCCGATGCAGGCCCGTTCGCAGAAGGTTCCGGCGGCCACAGTCATTCCGACACATTGAGTTTTGTGATGCGGCTAGCCGGAGAGGAAATCCTTATCGATCCTGGGACGTATACCTACGTTGCCGAACCCGATCTCCGCGAGTGGTTCCGATCCTCGGCCGCCCACAATACCATCCGGATCGACGGACTCAACCAGGCAACCGCCGTAGGACCATTCCGCTGGATGGAGCATCCGGAAACGGATGTCTGGAAGCAGAAGGACGGCGCTCTCGAAGGTGTTTGCCGATACCACGGCTTTACCCACCGCCGCCGGATTCTCGTGCAACGGCAGCGGCTACTGGTGCACGATGAAGTGTTCGGCTCGAAGGGTGTGCACGTGGTGGAACAGTTCTGGCACATAGGGGAACCGGCGGAACAGTTGGCTCCGAATCTGTTTCAAATCGGCGCGCGCACACGGCTCACGGTAAGCGGACCGGCGACTCTCGAAAAGGGTTGGCGGTCGCGCGTACTCGGGCACAAAGAATTTGCACCCGTCATTCGGTTCAAACGGGAAAGTCCGTTCCCGGTCGCACTCACAACTGAATTTACCTGGAAATAAAAACGGGCGCCTCCGGTATTCGGAAGCGCCCGTCATTTTTGCTACTGCCGTCGGTTAGTAATATATCTTCAGAGCTAACTGCAATGTCCGCGGCGAATTCAGTAGGTCGGCGCTGCTGGTCAGGTGTCCGAAGTTCTGATCCTGAAGAGTAGCCGATCCGGTCCCAAAACGGACGCGGTTGAATACGTTGAATGCTTCCGCTCGGAATTCGATACGGATCTGTTCCTTGATCGGGAACGAACGCGCGGCGGAGAGGTTCTCATTGTAGCCCGGGAACTGACGCACCTTCGGATTGAAGCGAGTCGAGTTTCCGAATCCGATGTTGCGCAACTGCGGGTCGTTCAGGTTGCCCTGGTAAGGGAACGGACCGGAACAGGTAGCGGTCCCACTGCTGCAATAGGGAACGAAGAAGTTGTCCACCGAGGGATCGAAGCTTCCGTTCTTCCACTGCGGCTGCCAGCCCGTGTAAGACGTTACATAGGGAGTGCTCCGGCCGTTAAACAACGGCAGTCCGTAGCTGGTCCCTAGCCCGACCGGCTGCCCGCTGGCATAGAACGCCGTGCCGCTCAGGCGCCAATTGCCAACGATCCAGGCGCCCGGACCCTTGGTCAAGTACGGCTTGCCCTTGCCGAACGGGAGTTCGTAGACGCCACCGAATTTGAAATTGTGCGTCTGGTCATACGCGCCGATTGACTTTTCAAGGCCCCGGTTGAATTGATCTGCTGCCGATCCCGGACCGTTTCCCCAGTAACTATCGGAATCGGTCAACAGCTTCGAGAAGACATACGATGTCTGGATCGTGTATCCATGAGAAAAGCGCTTCTGAAGTTGGATGATCGCCGCGTGATACGTGGAGTGTCCGCTGTGATCGCCGCCGCCTGTATAGGTGTCGATGCTCTGATATTGCGGATACGGCTTCAACGCCTGCTTCACGGTATTGTTGCTGCCCCACAATGCATTGAAATTGGGGAACGGTGCAAAAATCCCGGCCGCGTTCGCCGCCGCGGATCCAATCTTGCTGTTCAGCACGTTCGTACTCTGTGCAATGTTTCCAAAAGCAGTCAGATAGGACGGGTTTAACTGGTTGTACGCCAACAATTCCGACTGCAGATGCTCTCCCATCACCCCGTTGTACGACGCTTCGAGGATCATGCTCGAGGTAAGCTGCCGCTGAATCGAGAAATTGAAATTGTTCGATGCCGGCGGACGCGCGGCCTCGCTGCCCTGGAACCACGGCATACTGTCGCCGTTCGAGAACGAAGGATTAACAAACGGCGGCGCCGTCCAAGGTGGGAAGCCGTTGTCCACAATAAAGGACGGGGTCACACCGTTGCCGCCAGGAGGGCTATAGGTTAGCGTAAAGCCGCGTTGGTGCGTGGAGCCGGTCACCGTTGTGATCGCTGCGTACGAGAGCGCATACGATGCGCGGATAACAGTTTTTTCGTTCAGATTGTACGCGACGCCGATATGCGGTCCGAAAGCTTTAAAGTAGGAGTCGCCTAACGTCCGGCTCCCCACGCAACCCGAGCAACTACCTGCATAAATCAGCGCTCCCGGCAGTCCGCCCGCCGCTGGATTCGGAGTAGTCGGTGAGAAGTCGCTCCAGTGATCGTCCAACCCCGTCGCCGGCAACTGGGTCTCCCAGCGAACACCGGCATTGACCACCAGTTTTGGTGTGATGCGCCAGTCATCCTGGAAGTAGCCGGCAAAATAGGGCCACTGCTGTCCAATGAACCGGATGGTATCGATCTGGCCGCCGTTAGCATAGCCCAGCAGCGCGGAAGCGAACGGATTGCCGCCCGCCGTGCCAAAATTTGTATCACCGCCGCGTCCGGTTTCAACAAAGCTGAAATTAGCGTAACCGGAGATGCCCTGCCGTCCGAAGCCGTTGTAGTGGTTCACCTGGAATTGGCCGCCGAACTTGAAGGTGTGGTTGTTCTTGATCCACGTGAAATCGTCGTTATACGAGTAAATCGTATTCTCCGAACCGTTATTCGCCGGACCTCCCCAACTTCCGTAGCTGTTGCTGTAATTGAAGTTGACCAGATTCTGATTGCAATCGGGAACGTTGCCGAGGCAGATCTTGCTCTTCCAGTTGCCTATGTATTCCTGCGGCGGATTGTGGTTTTGGCGCCAGTTGTTGCCGCCAGCATAAAAGTGATTTAGCTTTGTCGGGCTGAACGTCCAATCCCAACTGAACCGAACTACGTCCGATGCTTGTTGCAGGTCGTTGTAGTTCGTATAGTATCCAGGCAGCGTTGCCGGGCCATCGGCGCCGGGTTCCAGCGCTTCACGATCATAGCCATAGTAGCCGGAGATCCGGTGCTTCTCATTGAAGATGTGATCTCCCTTGACGCTCCACTTGTTCGTCGGAGCTACCTGCGTGCCGTTGGTGATGAAGTAGTTGTTGTTCACATAGGCGACACTGCCGGGCAAAGCGCCGTTATTCGGCTTCAGGATGCCACCGCCGTTTTGGAAGACGCCGATAGCTTTAACGGTGAACGGACTGAACAAAGACGATGGAATCTTATTACCTGGAAAGGGGTTCCGCGTGACCGCACCAGTTGCGGCGTTGACGGTCTGCGTTGTCGGATCGTAGATCGGAATCAATTTGCCGCTGGAATCCACCCAGTTGCTGAAATCACCGCCATACATCTCCGGTGTAGGAATCGTTGTGCTTGCGTTGGTAGCGCCTGTACGGTTGCGGAAACCTTCGTACGAGAAAAAGAAGAAGGTCTTGTTCTTGCCGTTATAGAGCTTCGGAATCAAAACCGGGCCGCCGACCGTGGCGCCGAAATCGCTCTGTTTATAGATTGCCCGCGGCTTGCCGGCGCGATTGCTGAACCAATCGTTGGCGTCAAAATCATTGTTCCGTAGAAATTCATAGGCGGATCCGTGGAACTCGTTAGTGCCCGATTTGGACGAGAACGTCATAACACCGCCGCTGGAGTGGCCGTACTCGGCTTTGAATCCGTTGGTATCCACCGTGAACTCCGTGATGGCTTCGATGGAGGGCGCGTTGGAAGCCACCCAACTCTTTGAAAGTGCCCGGGTGGTATTCGTGGACACACCGTCCAGCGTTGTGCCGTAACCGGCCGCCTGTCCGCCGCCCAACATGAAGCCGTTGTCGCCACCGATATTCTTCGATTCCGGCGTCAGCGTCGCAAGATCGAACGGGCTGCGCACCGCGCCGCCGACGACAAGAGGCAGGTCATCGACAAGTTTATTAGTGATCGTCACGCTCGCCTTGGCGTTCTCCGTGTTAAGTTGCACGGCGCTCGCTTGCACTTCAACCACCTGTTGCGTGCTGCCCACCTCGAGCACAACATCGGCGCGAGCGGTGCTGGCTGCGTCGAGCGTCAGACCGCTGACAAGTGCAGGCCGGAACCCCGAGGCCTCCACTCTGACGTTATAGGTTCCCGTTGGAAGGCTTGGAGCGACAAATTCACCCGAGCGGGTGCTTGTGACGGACGTCACCTGATTGGTGGAAGTCTCGGTAACCGTAACTTTCGCTTCCGGTACGCTGGAACCGGTTGAATCTCGAACCGAGCCGACGATTGTGCCGCGCTCAGATTGCCCAAACACTTGTTGCGGTGCGAAACACGCCAACATGGCGAAGACGCACGGATAGACTGCCGTGATGCGTCGTATTTGCATAAAAGACTCTCCTTCTGGATTTGAAGCATCCCCTGGTGTAATAAGGTTGGAGCGATTCTATCACCGCAATCACGCCAGTGCAACCGCCCCAGTAATCGTTTGCTATACTCTTATGAATCGTTTTTAATTCCGGCTAGTATAGCCCTCAACTCCCCGAAAACGAACTACTCTCGGGCAACTTCGCTTCCATCCCATTGCAAATAATCTGGAAAGATTGCCGGGCGCTTCTGTGACCGGGAAAATCGCCTCGGGCCGTGGCGGCCGTTCGCAAGTTCATCGAAAATATCTATCACTTGTATTATCAGCTAGTTAGAGAAGATTGAAAACCCGGCGAGAGTCCGATTTCGGCATCCTGACCGCTATGCTTTTGGCGGGAGGGGAACTCCCACAGGAGAGAGAAGGATGAAAGTCGTATTAGCGTATAAGAACTTTGCCGCGAGCAAGAACATCTCCCACATCGGGCTGGGGGTCGCCGCTTTAAACACGTCGAAGAGCCTCATTCGCGAGGGCATCCCGGCGCAGGTCTGGCCGATTGTGAATTGCGCGCAGCTCGTTACTGAGTTGCGAAAGCGTTCCGATGTGACCCACGTGGTGATCTCGGCGCCCTGGATTCCCTCTCTGGAGATCCAGAACATGATCATGGAGTTTCCCGACGTGACGTTTGCTGTCAGTTGTCACAGCAACGTCGGATTTCTGCAGGCCGACTCGAACGGCGTAAAACTGGTCAGGGAAGCGATGGAAATCGAGCGCGCTACTCACAATTTCCATCTCGCTGGTAACAGCCGCAAGTTCAGCGATTGGATTCAGCGCGCCTATTCCGTGCCATGCGCGCATCTGCCGAACCTCTACTACCTCGATGACCACGTCAATTCGCATCGTCCGTTATTCCGCGGCGGCGTGTTGCGCATCGGTGCGTTCGGCGCAACGCGTCCGCTGAAGAACTTCATGTCGGCGTGCGGCGCGGCCCTCGAGATCGCTCAACAACTGAAAGTGGAGACCGAGGTTTGGCTCAGCGCGGGCCGGGCGGAAGGCGGCGGGGAGGTAGTGTTACGCGCCGCCAGGGAGATGATGCGGAATCTGCCGCACATTCGCCTCGTCGAGAACGGCTGGCAAACCTGGCCGCAGTTCCGAACGACGGTGGCGCACATGCACCTGCTGTTGCAGCCGAGCTACACGGAAAGTTTCAACATGGTGACCGCGGATGGAATCGCCGCGGGAGTTCCCTCGGTTGTCTCCGACGCAATCGACTGGGCCCCGCCAGCCTGGGCGGCTCAGGCGGACGACGTCGTCGATATTGCTCGCGTCGGGCGCGCGCTTTTAAACGATGCGCAAGCCCCGTCCGACGGACTGAAGGCGCTCACTCATCACAACGAATCGGGAATAAGAGCCTGGAAACGCTACCTGGGCGCATCGACTGGGCCTTGTTACAATTAACTTCGGATGAAGGTTTACCAAGATCTCGTGTTCGCGGCGATCCGGAAAGGTTGATCGATCTGATCTCCGAGATCGAACGTCGGCTGTCCAACGGTTGGGAAAGGCGCTTCGATCTGGAGAAGCAGGTGGGTCGAATCGGACTTGGCCCGATGTATTGTTTCTCCTGTGCGGCGGCAGGCGCGAGACCTGACGCTCAGTTGTGGATTACCGCAGGATCCGGAGGGGCGCTGCGCGTGAGCAATATTCGTTCGGACAACGGTCCATCGCTCATCTACGATCAATACAATGCGGTATTGATGGAGTTCTACGGCGAGTTCGCGGACTCGGCCGCTCGACATCTTGGTATTGCCATCGAGCTAAGTGGTCCGGAGACGCACCCGGAAAATTGGCTCTCCACGAGAGCGGCGGGTCTGCTACGCAACTTTTCCACCATGGCGGATAAGATTATCCTGCTCCCACGGGACCGGAAGCGTTGGAACGAGTTCCTCGCGCTGGCGCATCGTGAAAGAACCACCTTGAATCCCTCGGTTCTAAAGCGCTGGTTGATTAAAGAGGAAAAGTGGCCCGAGTCTCTAGCTTTTGAGCTAACTACGGAGTACGAACACGCTCGTGGTCTCCTCGAAGTCTTTGAATCTCAGAAAGCGGGATGACTTCACCGCTGACCGTAGCGGATCTCGCCGTGGCGATCATTGCGGAGCCAGCGCCAATCCTGCTTCTCGATACCGCCGCCATCCTTGACGTATTCAGGGTGCTATTCCGGCCCGAAATTGAGGCAAACATAGTTGCATCCGCGCTGGCTCTGCTAGAGGCCAGCCGTGCCAATCCAAAGCGGTTGTGGTTGATAGCGCCAGAGAGCGTTATGCGTGAGCTCGATGCCAATCGGCAGAGCGTCAAAGAAGAGATGGTTTCTCAACTCAAGCGATTCGGTGACATCATCGCCCGGGTTCACGAGATCTCAAACGTTGTCTTCCCGGAACGGCAATCGGAGGCTCTTGACCTAATCGAAATCGGGTTGGAATCACGCGTTGCCGGCATTGTGGATCGATTTATTTCCGCAACCAGGGTCTTCAGCGGAAGTGATGTATGCCACAAAAAGGCAGCAGGTCGAGTATGGGGAACCTTACCGCCCGCGAGCCACCGAAAGGAGTCATACAAGGACTGTGAAATTTTCGAAGCCTGTCTGGAGTTGCTCACCACCTTGCGCGCGGCAGGCTTTTCACCCGCGGCCGTTTTCGTTACCCCCAACTCCACGGATTACGGGCCGCCCCCCGGACGGTTTCCCAAACATCGGATCGGAATTGGCTACCCTAAATGCAACCTACACCAGAGATCTGTCTTGGGAGAAATCCAAATTAAAAATCTCCTGAACCCATCCCCCGGCTGCTACAATCCGTGACAATGTTCTATGTCCACAACATTATGCTCGAGGACGGACGCATCGAATCCGGCCAGTTTGAGCTCAATCCCACCAGCGAAGAAGGCCGGGCGGTCTGCACCGTCTTTACCGAGTTCCTGAAGAATCGGCCCACGGCCTTCCGCGACAAGATCGCCTTTTTAAAACGCGGCGACTTCGAGCTGGACTGGTCCGCGGCAGACGGCGGCGTTGCCTTGGCCTCATGGATGGAGTCGGGAGAAACACTGGCTATGGGTGTACTCCTCACCGGAGTTCAAAGCGAAAGCGACCGCATGATGCTGGAAATGTTCGTCGCGAACGTGCTGGTGCCGTTGTTCGGTAATGTCCCGGAGGACGAGGTAAAAAAACTGGCCCAGGTGAAAGACCGGCCTCTGCTGTTGCAATTATTATTCCCCGGATCGCCTGAATGGACGCCGGCTGTTCAGTTGCTCTCCACCGCGCTTGCCTCAGTCTACTTCAGAGCGATATTAGCTCTGTCAAAGAACGCGGAATGAATCGAGTGGGCGCACTCTCCCTCCCGACTCGATACCGGGGACGAAGCGTACGCCCTCTTGTTACTCGGAGGAGTAAACAATGGAATGTTGCTTTGATTAGATAGTGCAAATCGGCGGGAAAACTCTCAAAGAATCTCACCGGCCCCGGCAGCCGGACGGCAAACACAAATTTGCGGCGTAACTCTAAGTTTTCCCTGGTAGGCGCTCGAAATGCTGGCGGCGAAGGATTCGGCTGAATCGCGGGCCACCAGATTCACCGTGCAACCACCGAAACCGCCACCGGTCATACGTGCGCCATAGACGCCGGGCAGGCCGATCGCAGTGTCCACAAGAAAATCCAGCTCCTGGCAACTTACTTCGTAATCGTGTTGCAGGCTTCGATGCGACGCAACGAACAGCCGGCCCATCTCCGCCACATCACCGCGTTCGCTGGCGCTGAGGAACGCCAGCACACGTTCGTCTTCCGTTGTTACGTGACGCCCGCGCTTCAGGGGTACGCCCGTCACGGGCGCCAGGTCCGCACTCGAAGCATCGCGTAAAGCAGAGACATTCCGGCCCGCGGCGCGCAATTGCGCCACCGCCTCCTGGCACTCGTGAACGCGCTGCGCATAGGCGGAGCTGCCGAGTTCGTGCTTCACCATCGAGTTCACGGCAACGATGGCAATATCATCCGGAAGCTTCACCGAACGATGGGTGACATTCCGGCAATCGAGCAGAATCGCCCGATCTCGCTCCCCGTGGATGGACACGTATTGATCCATAATGCCGCTCGGAGTACCGGCGAACTCCCGTTCCGCACGTTGGCACAATCGCGCAAGATCCACTCTATCCATCGAACGGCCGCTCAGAAGCGCTAGCGCGGTCGAAACGAGAAGCGACGCCGACGAACTCAGTCCGGAACCCGCCGGCACCGTGCTGTGGATGTACAAATCAGCCGGGGCAATCGAGAATCCAGCCACAACAAGCTGCTGAGCCACGCCAACCACGTAGTCGGTCCAATTTTGCTTCGGACGCGAACACGGAATCGACTGCACATCGCATTCGAACAAGCTGTGTTGGCTTTCCGAAAGAACGCGCAATAGGCCATGCGCAGCCGGCGCGCTAGCGATATAGCAAGCCAGATCGATGGCGATCGGCAACACGAAACCCTCGTTGTAATCCGTATGCTCGCCGATCAGATTCACGCGGCCCGGTGCGCGGAACACTCGCACATCCTGTACCGGCCCGAAGTGTTCCTGAAACCTCTGCTTTAAGCTCTCTTCCGTGCCGACCAAAGCATCACTCCTCCGAAAACCGCCATCCCGATACCTGCGTAGAGATTCACGTTCGCTTCCAACAGCGGCGCGCGTAATTCAGGCTCGAAAATGCCCAATCCAGTCAGGATCGAGCCGAGCAGCAGGAAGAAGGAACCGGATGGGATTCGCAGATCGAGCATGTCTCACCAGAAGAGAAAATTAAGAGCGATACAGATGATCGCCACTACCACCGCGAGCGGCCCGGGCCTTTTGTACCAGGGTACGCCGCCCTCGTGCGGGATCTTTGTCAAGCCATACACCAGGCTTTCGAGCTCCGAGTCCGCCTTTGGCTTCGTCGCCAGGCTGATCAGAATCGTCACCAGGAAACAGGTCGACCAGGCGAATATGGCGATATAAAAATTCTGCGCCATCACCGACGGGAATGTATGGATGGCGCCGAGCCAGCCGCCCTTTTCTTCTGCGATTGTGAGTCCATGGGTGAGAGCCGCCGCGGTAGTCCCGGAGAGCAATCCGAAAAACGCGCCATGTCCGGTCGCCCGGCGCCAAAACATTCCGAGAAGAAATGTCGCGAAGAGCGGAGCGTTGACGAAACCGAAAACAAGCTGCAGCAGATCCATGATGTTGTTGTAATGTTGCGCCAGATACGCCGTCCCAATGGAAAGCGCAATACCAACGACGGTCGTGATCCGGCCGACCATCAAATAGTGCGAGTCCGGAGCGCCCTTGTGCAGGTAGCTCTGGTAAATGTCGTACGTGAACACAGTGTTGAACGCAGTCACGTTGCCTGCCATGCCGGACATGAACGACGCCATCAACGCCGTAAGACCAACGCCCAACATTCCAGCCGGATAGAACGCCGCCATCAGAGTGGTCAACGCCTGATCGTAATCGTAGCCGTTGCCCTTCATGGGGAGAGCGTAGCCCACATTCATCTTGGCCAGCGCCAGCGCCGCGATGCCGGGCACAATCACGATGAACGGCATGATCATCTTGGGGAAGGCGGCAATCACGGGAGTACGCCGCGCGGCCGACATCGAATTCGCCGCCATGGCCCGCTGAACCACCAGGAAATCCGTACACCAGTATCCGAACGAAAGTACGAACCCAAGTCCCGCCACCAGTCCGAAGATATCCACACCCATCGGATTCTGGGACGGGTTCGCCATGTAACTCCACGAGTGCGTCATCACGGCCGGAAGGCGCGCCGAAATCCCGGCCCAACCGCCGGCTTTCATCGTCGCCAGAATTGCCAGCGGAGCGAAGCCAACCACGATCAGGAAAAACTGCAGCACCTCGTTATAGATTGCGCTGGTCAGTCCACCCAGCAGCGTATAAGTAAGGACGATCACCGCCGAAAGCATCACCGACGAAGTGAAACTCCATCCAAGTACAAGCTGGAACAGCAGCCCTAGCGCGTACATCGAGATGCCCGAGGAGAAAATCGTCATCACGGCAAACGTCATCGCATTCAGGCCGCGCGTTTTCTCGTCGAACCGCAGGCTCAGGTATTCGGGAACGCTCCGCGCCTTGCTACCGTAATAGAACGGCATCATGAAAATCCCGACAAACAGCATGGCCGGAATGGCGCCGATCCAGTAAAAATGCGCCGTCATGATCCCGTATTTGGCGCCCGACGCGCACATGCCGATGACTTCCTGTGCTCCCAGATTCGCCGCCACGAACGCCAGACTGGTGATCCAAACCGGAATCGCCCGTCCGGACGTGAGAAATTCGGAACTGCTGGTCATGCGCTTCTTAAGCAGCCAACCGATTCCCAGGACGAATGCGAAGTACAGCGCGAGGATTAAGTAGTCAATAGGGGCCAGCTTCAAGGAAATAGTGTATATCATTCAATCAATGAAGACAGTGCTCGGTTCAGTTCTTATGTTCGCGGCGTGCCTCCCGGCGCAACAAGCGCAGAATCCGTCGCCAATGGTCGAGCACACCAGAGCTCACCCGAGGCTGGAGAAACAAACGCCAGCCGGACGCCGCGAGAAACTCGATCTCGGAACGCTCTTCATTCCCCAAAAAGTGAAATCGAAATCCCATCCGACGCTTCTGTTCTTCTTTCACGGCGGCGATTGGCTGCCCGAACTTGCGGCCTCCCGTCAAAAGAACATGGCCGTCGTCACGGTGCAGGCGGGCGCCGGATCAGGCACCTATGTCAAGCTGTTCTCCGACCCCGATCGTCTTCTGAAACTGACCGCTGAGGCCGAAAGCAAGAGTGGCCTGAAGTTCGGAAGCATCGCACTCGGGGGCTGGAGCGCCGGTTGCGGAGCCATTCGAGAGATCCTCAAATCGCCCGCCTCATACGATCGCATCGACAGCGTGCTCTGCGTCGATGGCATTCACACCGGCTACGTGAACGGGAAACCTGGACCGAAGGAATCGGCAATCGAGACGGACAATCTTGAGAATTGGACAAAGCTCGGCCGCGACGCTATTAGCGGCAAGAAGCGCATGGTTGTCACGCACTCAGAAATTTTTCCCGGAACCTTCGCCAGCACTACCGAAACAGCCGATTACCTGACCGAAAAATGGGGCTTGAAACCTCGATCCATGGCAAAATGGGGACCAATGAAAACGCAGATCCTGAGCGAAGTGCGTCAGGGCAAACTGTTGCTCCTTGGGTTCGCTGGCAATTCTGCGCCCGATCACGTGGATGAGCTTCATTCGCTTCCCGAATATCTAAAATGGTTGATGACCGGCCATGGA
Source organism: Bryobacteraceae bacterium (assembly GCA_963770345.1). GTDB lineage: Bacteria > Acidobacteriota > Terriglobia > Bryobacterales > Bryobacteraceae > CAVYPH01. The sequence goes on from CAVYPH010000007.1 coordinate 1,451,482, forward strand.
GCCTGATCTCAGATGCTACACAAAGGACCAGCTAAGAAAGTCGGCGATATTCCTGAACGAAGATACGCGCTATCACCTGGAACCGTTATGGAGCGCGATTTTCACGTTTCTTCGCCACAAGCAGGTCGCCGGCGCAATCGTGTCGTGGCCAAGGATGGGCTTCGGAAGCCACCGTCAGGTTCACTCACCGGCGAGCGAGGTTTCTGTTGAGCACCTTCCAGTCGTTGTTGAGTTCATCGAAACACCGGAGCGCGTCGAAGAACTTCTGCCCACGTTGTACGACATGGTCACCGACGGGTTGATCGAGGTTCATGACGTCAATGTCGTGAAGTCCGTGGCAATCGATAAACAAGTGCCCAAAGCCGCTCACCCCCACCACCGCGTCCAGGGAGCCGCCCGCTTGATGCGCATTTTCCTTGGCGAGGCCGACCAATGGCACGGCGAACCTTTGTATGACGCCATCGTCAAGACGTTGCGCATGATGGATATCTCTGGCGCCACCGTCCAACGCGGCATCCTTGGCTACGGTGCAAGAGGGCACGAGCACAAAGAACGATTCCTCCATCTTTCCAAGGACCTACCCGTCATGATTTCGGTCGTGGACGACGAAGAACGGATTGCCCTGGCCGCGGAAGCGATCGAACCGATGATGGAGGACGGCTTAATCGTATTCTCGGATGTGGAAATGGTCCGGCTGATCCGCAAGTTACCCCGTGAGGAGACATCCCATGCCGAACCAGCAGAAAACTAAGCTCGTCCGGATTTACTTAAGCGAAGACGACAAGTTCCAGGGGGCCTCCTTATATGAAGCCGTGATCCAGAAGTGCCGCGAACTGGAAATCGCCGGAGCGACCGTTTTCCGCGGCCTCGAGGGTTATGGTGAAACGGCGGAAATTCATCGCCACCACTTGCTGGGCCATCATCAACCGATCGTCATCATGATCGCCGATTCGGAGCGGAACATCCAGCGGCTCTTGCCGGAAGTGGAAAAGATGATGGATACCGGCCTGATCGCCATGTCGGACGTCGACGCCATCCGCGTCGAAAAGCGGTCATGACTCTTGAAGAGTGCGCCCCCGCGCACACCGCTAAACCTGCGCTCTACCTCCAGCGCTACGCCCGGCATTTCGAGCCGATCCGCGGCAGCGTTACCAGCCTCTTCGAAATGGGGGTCTACGAAGGCGGCTCGATGCTCATGTGGCGGGACTACTTCGAGCAGGCAGTCATCGCCGGGCTGGACATCAACACCCAGTACGTCCCCGATACCACCGGCCGCGTTCGCACCTACCAGGGCAAGCAACAGGATCTCTCGCTCCTCCGGCGAATCGGCAACGAATGCGCGCCGGAAGGATTCGATGTCATAATCGACGACTGCTCCCACATCGGCGTCCTCACTAAGACCAGTTTCTGGCCTCTGTTCGATCACCATCTGAAACCCGGAGGCATCTATGTGATTGAGGATTGGGGCACCGGTTACTGGGATACGTGGCCGGACGGCCGCCGGTTCCAACAGCAATCCGATCGCAACCTGCAATTCTGGCGCCGCAACTGGGGCCGCCGCATTTTTCCCAGCCACCAATTCGGTTTACCCGGGTTTATTAAACAATTGGTAGACGAATGTGCGTTGGGCGACATCACTCGGCCGGGGAAGTCACAAACCAGTTACCGAAGCGAACACTGCGGAATCAGCCGCCTGGACGTCTATCAGGGCCAAGTTTTCGTCCTCAAAGCACTTTGTTGAACTCCAACGCGCCTCCCGCGGCATCAAACTCTGTAGGATCATTCACCTATATGCACCGTCGACTTTTCGGATTGGCCGTTCTCCTGCTCGCGCCAGCCTCGCTCACCCCAGGATTCGCGCAAACTCCGCCTGCTGCGGCCAGTGCTCAACCAGCGGCTCGCTTTCCCCTGCAGGAGCTAAGCGAATCGTTCGAGAAACTCGCCTCCAAAGTCCGTCCTTGCGTCGTCCAGATTTTTTCCACCGGCTACGCGCCCATCACTTCCGAAGACGGCGAGGCCACTAACACCCAAAGTCTGCTGTCCCGGCAGCAAGCCACGGGCGCCGGCGTCATTGTCTCGCCGGATGGCTACATCGTCACAAATTCGCACGTCATCTCCGGCGGACGTAAAATTCAGGTTAAATTGCTCGACAGTGCGGCTACGCTGAAGGAGCGGCGCGACGGGCGTACTCTCGATGCCAAAGTGATCGGCATGGATCGCGATACCGACCTCGCCGTCTTGAAGATCGAGCGCACCGGCCTCCAATCGCTCCCGTTGGGAAATTCAAACGAACTGCATCAGGGTCAGCTGGTAATGGCTTTCGGTAATCCACTGGGTCTGGAAAGCACCGTCACTCTCGGCGTCGTCAGCTCCACCCGCCGTCAGTTAAAACCCGACGACACCATGCTCTACATACAAACGGATGCGCCCATCAATCCCGGCAATAGCGGCGGCCCGCTGGTGGACGTCGAGGGCCGCGTCATCGGCATTAACACGCTGATCATCACCCAGTCCGGCGGCAGTGAAGGCATCGGCTTCGCTGTCCCAAGCAATGTCGTCCGGAACGTCTACCGCCAACTGCAAAAGGACGGCCACGTACACCGGGGACAGATTGGAATCTACGCGCAGTCGATCAGTCCCCTAATGGCGAAAGGCCTCGGGCTCCCGCGGGATTACGGGGCAATCATTTCGGATGTAGCGCCGGAGGGACCCGCTGACCAGGCCGGAATCAAAATCGGCGACATCGTTCTAAACCTGAACGGCGGCCGGTAGCCGACGCACGTCAACTGGAAGAAGAGATTTTCCGTCAACCCATCGGATCGATGATTCCGTTCAGCGTCATCCGCGACGGCAAAAAGGTAACTTTGCAAATTCCAATCATCGAACGGCGCGACGATCCACAGCGGTTCGCCGACATGGTGACCAAGGAAAAAAACCTGGTCCCACGCTTGGGGATCCTTGCCATCGAGATCAACAAAGAGATCGCCGAAAAGCTCCAGGGATTACGCCGCGATTATGGCATCGTCGTTGCCGCGCGATCCGCAGAGGCCCCTTATACCGGCAGTGGGTTGCGTCCCGGCGATGTCATTTATGAGTTGAACGGAACTCCGGCCGTCACGCTAAACGCCTTCAAGACGGCGCTGGCCCAACTCAAAGGTGGCGACGCAGCCGTATTTCTAGTAGAGCGTGATAGCCGTCTGGTCTTTGTGCCCGTCGAACTCGAGCAGCCCCTTGAATAAGCTCGTCGTCGTGGATGGCTACACAGTCAATCCAGGAGATCACTCCTGGGACGGCTTTCGTGCTGTAGCAGACATCGAAGTGTACGACCGGACACCCGCGTCATCGGTAGTCGAACGCACTCGCGATGCCGATCTGGTGATCACCAATAAAGTGCGCTTCCCTCTCGAAGTGCTACGGCAACTCCCGCGCCTTCGTTATATCGGTGTCTCTGCGACAGGTTATGACATCGTGGACGTCAAAGCGGCCCGCGAGCGCGGAATCGCGGTCACCAACGTGCCCGCTTACGGCACGGCATCGGTTGCCCAGGCGGCCATCGCGCTGCTACTCGAACTCTGCAATCGGGTGCAACTTCACAGTGACGCCGCAAGGTCCGGCGAATGGAGCCGCAATCCCGACTGGAGCTACGCCAAGACCCCGCTCACCGAACTGGCAGGCAAGACGATGGGCATCGTCGGCTTCGGCCGAATAGGCCAGCAAGTAGCGAAGATCGCCGAGGCACTCGGAATGCGCATCATTTCCACCCGGGATAGGTCGCTCGATGAGATTTTCCTCACGTCGGATGTGATTAGCCTGCACCTTCCGCTGACGCCTGAAACTCGAGAGCTAGTGAATGCCGCCCGCCTCGCGCGAATGAAGCCATCGGCAATCCTCATCAACACAGCCCGCGGCCTGCTCGTCAACGAACAGGACTTGGCTGACGCGCTGAACTCCGGTCGCATCGCCGGAGCCGGACTCGACGTGCTCACCACGGAACCGCCGGTGGACGGCAGCCCACTGCTGGCCGCCCGCAACTGTATTGTCACGCCGCACAACGCATGGGCCACCAAAGAGGCTCGCGCGCGCCTGCTGACAACAGTACTTGAAAACGTAAGGGCATTCCTCGATGGCAGGCCGCGGAATATAGTGAATGGGTGATAGACAAATTCACCCGTGCGGCCGCTTTTCTCCTGCTTGCCGCACTCGCCTGCGCTCAACCGGCCAAAGACCGCGCCGTCATCGTCATCAGCCTCGATGGATTTCCCGCCTACGCGCTCGCCGATCCCTACCTTCCGATTCCCAATCTACGTCAACTCATCGGCCAAGGCTCCATGGCCAAGCGCATGATCACGGTGAATCCTACAGTCACCTGGCCGAACCATACCAGCATGATCACCGGCGTCACACCCGCGCGTCACAGCGTGATCTACAACGGCATGTTCCTCCGCGAAGGCGAGCGCGGAATCGGAAAAGTCGAACCCTGGCGCGACAAATCCGAAATGGTGACCGCACCCACCGTCTACGACCTCGCATATCAGGCCGGGCTCACCACGGCGCAGATCGATTGGGTCGCCATTCATCACGCACCAACCATCACCTGGGCCGCCCCCGAAGTCCTCAACGTGAATGGGAAAGTAGAGCAGGAAATGATCGCCGCGGGACTCATCTCACGAGACGACGTAGAGCATTTCCGCGAAAAGAACATCACGTTCCGGGACGAAATATGGACTCAGGCCGCCATCAACATCCTGCGCCGGCATCATCCGAATTTGATGCTGTTCCACTTACTGAATACCGACAGCATGCACCATACCTATGGACCGAAATCCCTGGCCAGCGCCTCCGCCCTCGCCCTGGCAGACGCCAGAGTCGGTGAATTGCTGCGAGCGGTAGATTCCGCCGGGATGTCGAGCCGGACGACCTTCCTCATCGTCTCTGACCACGGTTTCAAGGTCGTCAGCCATCAGATCCATCCCGAAGTGCTACTGCACGGTGACACCCAGGTCATGTCCGAGGGCGGGACCGCTCTGATTTATCTCAACGGGTCGAAATCGGCGGACCAGATCCGGGCAAAGTATGGGAGAGCAGCTTTGGTCATGATGATGACACAAAAAAGATTCGTCTCGATCTGAGCCCGAAAATCGGCGAGCGAGGCGTCTTCCACGGGGCATACATTGCCATAGCCGGCGTTGTTGACAAGCACATCGAGGACGCCAAAGGTTTCAATTGCTGTATCGATAACGTGCCGGGCCTGCGCTTCGCTCGTAACATCCAGCGCAAGAGCCAGCACCCTTTCGCCGTACCTGCTGACAATGTCGCTGAGTTGGAGGGGATTGCGGGCTGTCGCGACGACGCGATGGCCGGCTTCGGGGGCGGCTTGCGCAAATGCTCTACCCAAACCCCGCGAACTACCGGTAATGAGCCAAACCTTCGACTCAGTAACGCGCATGCCTCAATTGTCGCTGATGGCCGCGGTCAACGGATTTCGGCGATGCTGAACGAGTATTGGGCAAAAAAACGACATCTCGGCGACAGACCCAGCATGTTTTCTTGTCATGGAACGGTTCCGCCGGAGGATGGTAGAGATTTGAGCTCCACATCTCAGCGACAGGCGTTTTACGACAATCCGACGGATCGGCGTTGTGAAGCCAACCTCACAGGCCCGATAATTCAGCACCGGCAAACGCTACGGACGCAACTTCAGCGATTCGTTTCAGGGCTGGCCGAGTCTTTCCGGCTTTCGCAGCGATCCTTATTCCTGCCAGCGTGCTTTCAAAGAAATCGGCAAGACTCTCAAGGTCCGTCTGAGCAGCAAGTTCGCCTTCCTTCTGAGCTCGTCTCAATGTGTCCATGAGCGTGTGACGCTGTCCTTTGGCAGCAGTGCGGATAATTCGCGTCACGTCTTCATCTCGCATCCCGAACTCACAGATGGCATTAATGCCCATGCAACCATCTGTACTGGAAAGATCTCTGCGTTCTGCAAAGTGGACAAGTGCCCTCCGGATAGATGCGAGCGGTGACCCCGGGGTCTGGAGCTCCACATTAATGGATCGAACCTTCTCCGTGACATAGACTTCGAGAGCCTTTAGAAAGAGGGCACGTTTGTCCCCGAAGGTGTCATACATGCTCTGTCGCCCGACAGTCCATCGCGCGCATCAGGTCGTCGGTTGAGGTGGCGGCAAAACCCTTTTGAGAGAAGATGGATATGGCACGGTGAAGAGCTCTTTCCTGATCAAACTCCTTCGGTCGGGCCATATCCTTTTCTCCTCGCGTTCAATTATGCGATGTATCCGCCATCGATTGTGAGGCTGGCACCTGTAATGAACCCAGCTTCATCGGAGGCGAGGTACGAGACCAAACCTGCAATCTCTGACACATCCGCCATACGTCCCAGCGGAATCAGGGTCTTTACCGATTCGGCGTGTGGCGCACTCATGTCAGTCGCTGTCGGACCAGGCTGGACATTGTTGACAGTAATGGCCCGGGGAGCGAGATCGATAGCGGCCCCTCGCACCAATCCGGTGAGGGCCGCTTTGGTCATGCTATAGACGCTCGATCCGGGAAAAGCTGTGCGGACGGCAGTGTTGCTGCCGATCAGGATGATCCTTCCTCCTCCCTTCATGTGCTCCGAAGCCGCTTGTATGCCGACAAATGCTGCACGGACATTAATGGCCAGCATACGATCGAAGTCTTCGAGACTGTAGCTATCGACGCTTCCCTGGATCAGAATTCCGGCATTGTTGACGAAAATATCCAGTTCACCCAACTCTTTTGCGACTTGATCAACTGCCGCGCGAACGTCCTCGGCAGAGGCGCTGTCCGCTTTGATCGGGAGTACGTTGCCACCCGCATCTTTTATTTCAGCTTGCGAGCTGCTTTGCTTTTTCTTCCGAACTGGAATAGGTAAATGCGACTGCTGCGCCATCTGAAGCAAGCCGCCTCACGATTCCTTCGCCAATCCCTCTTGAGCCACCTGTCACGAGAGCTACCTTGCCTATAAATGATCGACCGTACTTTTCCGTCATGTCCATCCTTCTGGTTGAGTGCAATCTGATGTATTGGATTATATTATCCAGAATAGGATTCAGACTATCTGGATGACTGTTTACTGACCCCGAGCCTGCGCGCAAGTTCAGTTTGAGATACGCCCTTTGCAATCCGCATCTTCGCGACAAAGGGCGCGATTTGATCCAGGCGTTCTACATTCGGAAAAGTTAGCTCGCCGGACTTAAGCTCGTCGTATTCGTGGAGTTCGTCCTCCAGTTGACGGATCATGCCTTCGTAGCTGCCGCGAACTGCTGCGGCGCGCTTTCCTGTCATTTCCCGGTCCACTTTGGCAAGAGCTTGCCGAAAACTTCTATCTGAGCCGCCGTGCGTTCTCTCTGAGCATCGCTCTTGATCATAGATTCTGACCTGACTACCTGAATTACGCCCCTGGGCAGACCTTCTCGATCCTGCCGGAAAAATTCCGGAAACCCGACCGCCGGTTTTGCGCGCATAGCGGGATGGATGAAAAACTCCACGCCGTGATCCGCCCACATCCGCCACTTCCATTTCCGACCTTGCAACCAGAATCATCTCGAAGTCGATCCAATAAGGATCGATGCGATCATGCACGCCGTCGTCTGGTTCGACCCAGTATCCGTCCACATCACCTGGATCGAGCTTCTCCGTGCAAAAACTCCCGTCGATGAAGATGTCCTCAATGCCAGCCGCCAAAACGCGGCCACCGCGACTCGCAATCCCTTCAGGAGCCAACGGCGCCGCGGCGTAAACCCGAACCGACTCCCGATCTCTTCCAATGTTGCCCGATGATCACCAGGCGGGAGTGCCCGGTAGTCGGGTCGAAAGCCGGAATCACGCCACCACCACGATATCAGGGACAATGCACAATGTCAATACTAATGCTGTCATTGCGTCATCCCTCCTTCTGTTCGTGCAAGGCTAAAAGGCCTTCCGAGTTGCCCTGAGCTGCAGAGCAACGAATCTCCTTCAGAACCCGGTGGGCAACGGCTTCGACCAAGGCAGCAGTCCATCCGGGCTCAAACCTTTCTGTGAAACGGCCTTCCATTTGTGGGCTGAGCGACAACGGTGAGTACTTCGATCAACGCGTCCACAGACTCATCCGTTTGCCGGAGCCGTTCGATCTTCTGAACCGCGTGAAGAACGGTGGTGTGGTGGCGACCGTTATAAAATCGGCCGATCTTGGTCGTGCTCCATCGCACAACGTTCTTGGCGAGGTACATAGAAATCTGCCGACTCAAACAAGGGGCAGACTGATTCCCGTGGACGCGTCCATTTCCGAGATGATCGGCTACCGTCGCTCAATTTGTTCGAGCGACAGGCGCCAGATCCCGTTTCGTTGCTGAACGGTTCGCATCGGTTCCTCCAGGAAGAACGGCATTCGCCGGTCAACAAAAAGTCCAGTGCCGTCGTGGTCAATCGACGCAGGACACTGGGGCCACATCGTACGAATAAGATCGAGCCAGCCCTCCAGCTTCTCGCGAAACTTTCGAGGACGCGCATAGTCCGCGCTCCCAGTTGGCTGATGAGTCCGAATTCGCCAAAGAGTGGAACGCGCTCCCTCCCGCGCGGTGAAGCAACGATAGGAAAGCCACATAAACAGATCGAGAGCCGCGGACTGGATGAAAGCGCCTTGGCAGCTTCCAGATCGGTTGGTATGGGGTGATCTTAGGATTTCGCGATAGAACTCGTCACTGAGAACGATCACGTTCTGGCAATCCCAGGAAGAAGCTTCTGATCGGGGTCTCTGGAATACCAGATGCGGGCTTCGCTCATGAAATTAAAACGTGCGCGATGGACAACCGCGGCACGCTCACGTTGTGAGTCGGTACCGAAGAAGATGGTTGCGCCGAAGATTCGCTGGAAGGCTCCGACGAGACGGCGATACTGCGTGCCACCCTGCTGCATCGCGAACGTGTCCAGCATCTGCGCGGCGCTCTCAAAAGTGATCCGTGGACTTTTTTGCCGGATCGCCAGCGTCGCCAGAAAAATGGGAACCAATCGATCCTGCCAAGGCAGCAAGCTGATGTTTGGGACGCCTTCGACCGCGTCCAGGATGCTCCCGCCTTCGAATGATGTTGATTTTCGAGACATCCAGGATTCATCGTGAACCCTATGTCTCTCAGTGTAGGGGCCTCCCATAGTTGAAACAATAGACAGATCTGGAAAATACTATTGCATAATTGGAAAGATGAATGTCTCACCCGATCTGAATGCAATGGCTCTGTTCGCACGTGTTCTGCAACACGGCAGCTTTTCGGAGGTCTCGCGCCGACTCGGCGTTCCGGTCTCGACCGTAAGCAGAAAAATCGGCGATCTGGAGCGCCACCTTGGTGTTCGATTGCTTGAGAGAACGACCAGAGCAGTAAAGGCTACCGAGGCCGGAAACGACCTGCTTCCCAGTTGCCAGGGAATTCTCGACGCTCTAGATGGTGCGCTCGCTGCGATACAAAACCGCAGAACCGAGGTAGCTGGTACGCTGCGCCTGGCGACACCTCCCAGCCTTTCTGATCTCCTGGTGGTTCCCCTAATTCACGGCTTCCTGCAGCAGTATCCGAAGGTTTCAGCCAAAGTGCTTGTCACCGACCGCCACCTGGAGATGGTAGAGGACGAGGTGGATATCTCGCTGCGAGTTGGCCGCCAAGCCGACAGCGGCCTCGTATCACGGCCATTGCTCCGCTACCGCCACATCCTTGTTGCGGCGCCTTCGTATCTCGCACGCGGCGGCGCCCCCGCACACCCCACGGATTTAAAACGTCATCGCCTCATCGGATTCTGCAAGTGGTTCAGTGATGTGACTTGGAGATTGTCGAACAGCGCCAACACGGAGCGTATCCCGTTAAGAGGCGGCCTTGCCATCAATGACTATGCGGGTGTGATCCGCGCGGCCGTGGCTGGCATGGGGATCGCGGAAATGCCCTCAATCGTATGCTGGCGTGAGTTGCAACAAAGCCTGCTGGTGCCGGTAATGCCAGACTGGCAGTTCGAAGAAGTAAACCTATCGGCATATTATCGCTCTGGACGTCATCCATCTCGCGTAGTGGAACTGTTCCTTGCTCATTGCTGCGCTAATGCAGAGAACTGCCTTGGCGTTACCCGCCGAGTCAGGTCCGAAGACACATGAGGCTTCTAAGCGCATTAAGGCGTCCGTTCGGCGTCGCAAGTAACCAACTCTCTTCGGTCGTCTAAAGAGGCTGACCAGATGAGCAATTTCATGGGATCGGATGTAACACCCATTCATTCCTCTTGAAATGCGCTTCTCAACATCTTAAATTCCGGCGATCTTCTTAAGATTTCTTTACTCTGTCCTCTTCCTTCTTGTCTGGCATTCAGGCCCGTTCGACTGCACCCTGGAGTTGTGCCGGATTTCGAATCGTCAAAGTTCGATGGAGACTCGGTTGAAACTCTGAATGCGCGACTGGCTGCGGATTACCGACCGACAGTGCTGGCCGTAGTCCAGGCGTTGAAGGGTTATCGCGCAGCGCTAAGAGGAAGGCGGAGGAAATGCGCGAGTACGTACATGTAGGAGCGGGTCCCGATAGAAATACGAATTTAGGAGAACAACGGTGAAACATATCAGAGTATATGTGCTTTTTGCATTCAGTTTTCTTGTCCTCTATCTCGCGGCGAGTGCGCCCGCGGGGGCGCAGACGAAGTCACTCGCGGGCTTTAGCGATGAGCTCGAGCGACTCGCGGCAACGGTCGCCCCGGCTGTCGTCCAAGTGCAAGTATCGGCGTGGTGCCCGCCAACCGACGACAAGAATCCAGCGGTATTAACTCCCGGCCAGATCGTCGGTTCCGGCGTCATCGTCGATCCGTCCGGGTACATTATCACGAACGAGCACGTGGTAAGAAATGCGCGACGCATCCGAGTGATGCTCACGCCGGAATCAAAACCGGAATCGTTGCCCGCCGGCGAACCGCGCGTCCTCGAAGCGGTGCTGGTGGGGACAAATCACGACACAGACCTTGCGCTCCTTAAAGTGGACGCTTCCGGGCTGCCGACGATCCCGATCCGCGCAACCAGCCGCGCCCATCAAGGACAGGTTGTACTGGCTGTGGGCAGCCCTGGCGGGCTCGACAACACGATCACACTCGGAATTGTGAGCGCAGTGGGACGTCAGCCAAGTCCGGGTGTGCCGATGGTATACATCCAGACCGACGCCGCCATAAATCCCGGCAACAGCGGCGGTCCGCTGCTCGACGTCGCGGGCAACCTTATAGGGATCAATGCGTTGATTCTGAGTAAAACCGGCGGCAACGAAGGTCTGGGGTTCGCAGTCCCGGCTCCCGTCGTGCGATATGTTTACGAACAACTGAGAAGCCACGGAACCGTGCGGCGCAGCGTGATTGGCGTCAACATGCAAACGATCACGCCGGCGCTCGCGCAAGGCCTCGACCTGGGCCAGGCGCATGGAGTCATCATCGCCGATGTTCTGCCGGGCGCGCCTGCCGCACGCACAGGACTGCGCTCACGCGATATCGTAACGCAGGTTGACGGCACCCCCGTCCCTTCTTTGCCCTATTTCGTCGCGACAATGTATCTGCACGACCCTGCGAAGCCGGTCGCGATGACGGTGCTGCGTGGTCGAGACACGCTGCATTTCAGTGTGACAGCAATCTCCGCAGATGATCGCGATAACGATGACTTTGACGGTTCTCCTGACCTGCCGGATAACGTCATCGGCGAGTTGGGCATATTCGGAAAAACAGTAACGCCCGCTCTCGCCAGCCGGTTTCATTTGCGATCCACTGCCGGGATCTACGTTATCGCCACGACCACCGAGAGTGATGACTCCGACACAGGTTTCGTGACCGGGGATGTGATCGTCGCATTAAACGAAACACCTGTCCTTTCCGTTCAGCAGTTGAGGCTCGCTATGGACAGGTTGCCGGACAACAAGGCCGTCGTCGTTCAGGTCGAAAGGCACAGCCAGTTTCGCTTTCTCACTCTTTCGCCGGAGTGAGCTTGCCTGGATGGCCCCAACTATGCGCAGCGATATTTCAGACAAGTAGACCAATAACAGGGAGTGATGATGAATCACACGATTTCTCCGGCAATCGCGAGCGGGTTGCTACCTTTCATTCTTTCGGTCGCTGCAAACGCTGCGACCGCGATTCTGGTTCGCATCGCACCGAAGCGGCCTGTGCCGGAGCCGGTGGTGCCAGCACCCAGCCCCCGGTATGGTTGGATCGGCGGATATTACGGCTGGAACGGGCGAGCCTATTTGTGGGTACCGGCACAATGGGTGACTCCGCCGCACCCGAGGGCTATTTGGGTCCCGCCGCATTGGAAATACGTGGCGGCAAGCAACGCGTACCTGTTTGTTGACGGTTACTGGCGCTGAGATTCGCATTCTCTGGAATCGGACTGTGAGAGCAAAGGAGGATTATCATCGTGGCAGACTTATGGCGACTGCCAGTCCGCCGCCCGGAGCGTTCCGTGCGGAGAGAGTTCCGTGATGAAGGTCAACGGCACGCCGGGCAATCGCAAGCCCGAGCCCAGTACCACCAGTGCCGTTGGCTGAGCGAGGAGCCACGCGGAAGAATGGTTCGAACAGATGGCCGAGCGCATCCTCAGGAACGCCCGCGCCGTGATCGCGGATCGTCACGCGGATTGAGTTGCGACTGCCGGCGCAATCGGCGTCGATCACTGCTTCGATCGGTTTGCCCGGCGGCGAGTACCGGATCGCATTCCGAACGATGTTCTCAATCGCGCTACGAAGAAGCTCAACCGAGCCGTCGATCCAAAACGGCCCGTCTCCCTTCAACTCAACCCGGCACCCATGTGCGCGCGCCTCGAAATCGCCATCGGCTACCGCTTGTTCCATCAGCAGAAACAAGTCAAAATGCTCGCGGCGAAACTCTGTCTCGCTTTCGAGCCGCGCTAATGACAGAAGCTGACCGATCAGATCGTTCAACCGTTCCGTTTCCCGCTCGATCCTGTCGAGCAAATCCCTCGCCTCCGACCCGGACTTCTGCCGAGCGAGTCCGAGAGCTACGCTCAAGCGCGCCAAAGGCGAGCGCAATTCGTGGGAAACGTCGCTCAGCAAGGACTTGTGCGCCTCGACTAATTGCTCGATTCGCGACGCCATCGCGTCGAAATCCTTGCCGAGTTCGGAAAACTCATCGGTCCTGTCGATTAGTTCAGCTCCGACCCGGGTAGCCAAATCGCCGTCGGCGAGCTTCCTCGCCGTCAGTTGCAGCCGGCGAACTGGTTTAGTGAGATTCCATGCCAGCCACACACAAATCAAGCCGCCCATCGTGAGACAGAAGGCGAGCCGGACGAACTGAGCAGTCCAGTCTGCGTGCAGGATGCGTTGTAAGACCGACGGATAGATCAGAGCGAAATAGAAGGTCTTTTGGCGGGAATCCACAACAGGCTGCACGAAAACATGCGCGCCCGCGACTGACTCGGATTCGGTTCGTTTGCTGGAGCGTGCGCGATCGAGCAAGCGATTCAGTGTCGGACCAAAGCCGGCAACACCCGCGGCATCGCCCGCCACCTCATGAAGCGACTCGTCATAGAGCATTCCTCGCAGTCCAAACAACCGCTCCGAAGCCTTGAAACTGTCGGTTGCACTTGCCGCACCGCGCTCTTCAAAGGCAGTTACGGCGCGCTCTGCTTCACGGGGCATCATTGAAGAAATCACCGCTTTTCCTGTACGGTCGAACGACCTTGGCTCCGTTAATATCGAGGAGATCGCGAAGGCGACGCCAACCAGCGCCATACCAAGCCAGAACCAGAGCGAGACCTTGACAAAGAACGTGTGACGTACTCGATCCAGGCGCCTAATCATTGCTCTGGAGAGCATAAAGATATCCGACACCGCGCACGTTTCGGATTCGCTCCGTGCCATCTTGGAGCCGTCCGACTTTTTTCCGCAGGTGGCTGACGTGTACGTCGATGCTGTGATCGTAAGGAGAGAATTCGCGCCCGAGCACGCTCTTCACAAGGTTCTCTCGTGTGACGACTTGTCCCGCGGACTGCGCCAGGATCTGGAGAAGATCATACTCTACCACCGTCAGATCCAGATTGCTTCCGTGCTTCCGGGCCGTGCGCGAACCGGGCTGCAGCTCGAGATCGCCGGCTACGATTCGCTCCGGCGGCCGCGCGACGTCCTGTTCCGGACCAGTACGCCTCAGAATCGATCGAACGCGCGCGGCGAGTTCGCGGGGATTGCACGGCTTCGGCAGATAATCATCCGCTCCCACCTCCAGTCCAATAATTCTGTCCATCTCATTCCCGCGCGCGGTGAGCATTAGCACCGGCAAACGCGATTCAGTCCGAATACGGCGCAGGACACTCAGGCCCTGCATATCCGGAAGCATGATGTCGAGAACCAGCAGATCGTAGTTTCGCGCCCGAGCCCGCTCCAGACCTTCAGATCCGCTATGGACCGCCTCTACTTCGTATCCCTCGTTGGACAGATACTCCCGCAGTAATCCGCACAACTCTACATCGTCGTCTACGAGAAGGATCGTTTCCATAAAAGGCCCACCACCAAACTAACTTACGATCTCCCCGCGGGATTCCCAAGATTTCGCAATTTCCGGCCGGCGGTTCTTAATACTTCTTGAGACTTCCTTATCGTTCTTGTCTGGTATGTCGAGAGCTTCTCCCACATGCTGGAAACATGAAGGAAGCAGGATTTGGACCATTCGAAATACCGAGCAGGAACCGCAAATGGTCTCGCTTCGTTCTCATTTTACTCTTCTTCGTTATTTCGATTGCTGCGGCTTCGGCTTATCGCCGACAGAACGCGAGCGTCCGTGCGCGGTCCGAGCAACCGGCCGCAGATGCGGCTCAACCCGTGTCGGTGGCAATCGCCCCTGCGGTGCGAGGAAAATCCAGCGACACGCTGTTCGCACTCGGAAATGTAACGGCGCTGAACACCGTTACAGTCAAGAGCCGCGTCGACGGGCAGTTGATGGCGGTTCACTTCAGCGAAGGCCAATTCGTTCGTGAGGGCGACCCGCTGGCGGAGATCGATCCTCGCCCCTTCCAGGCAACGCTCGCGCAGGCACAAGCGCAGCTGGAGCGGGATGAAGCGCAACTCGAGAACGCGAAGAGGGATCTTGCGCGATATGACTCGCTGCATTCGAAGCAGGCGGTTCCGCAACAGCAGATCGATACTCAGGCCGCGACGGTGCGACAGGGCTCGGCCCTAGTCGATCAGGATCGCACTCAGATCGACAGCGCGCGTCTGCAGTTGATCTACAGCCGCATCGTAGCGCCGATCTCCGGACGCATTGGACTCAGGCTCGTAGACGTCGGCAATATGATTCACGCGACCGATCCGAATGGCCTGCTGGTGATCACCCAGGTGCAGCCCATCGCCGTCGTATTCAGCCTGCCGGAAGACCATATGGGACCGGTGCTTCACGCCCTGCGCGCAGGCCGCAGCATTCCTGTCGAATTTTGGGATCGGGAACAGCGCAAACGGCTGGGCCTTGGAACTGTGTTGACCATTGACAACCAGATCGACCCTGGCAGCGGCACCGTTCGCGTGAAAGCGATTTTCCCAAACGAACACGATGAGCTGTTTCCCAACGAGTTTGTGAACGTGCGCCTCGCCGGCGGAACCTCCGTCGATACCGTCCTGATTCCCAGTGTTGCGGTGCGCCGCGAGAACGAGTCGGCTTACGTCTTTGTTGCGACGCCGGATGGCAAGGTGACTCGCCGGCCGGTGGTGACCGGAAATGCGTCCGGCCGAGAGACCGCGATTTCCTCTGGCGTGGCAGCGGGAGACAAGGTCGTGGTGGAAGGTTTCGACGGACTGCGTGACGGCGCCGCCGTCTCCGTCCGGAAGACCGGAGCTTCGTTATGAATATTTCGCGAACCTTCATACTGAGTCCGGTTGCCACTTCGCTGATCATGTGCGCAATCCTGCTCGCCGGCCTGGTCGCATATCGCGAATTGCCGATCTCCGCGCTGCCGGAAGTGGATTATCCGACCATTCAAGTGGCGACATTCCAGCCGGGCGCCAGTTCCCGCGTTGTAGCCTCAGGGGTCACCGCCCCGCTGGAGCGGCAATTGGGACAGATGCCCGGGCTGAAACAGATGACATCGAACAGCTCGGAAGGAGCGTCGGTGATCACGCTGCAGTTCGATCTGAAACTGAACATCGACATCGCGGAGCAGGAAGTTCAGGCGGCGATCAATGCTGCTGCCAGCTTCCTCCCTTCCGATCTCCCGAACCCTCCGATCTACAACAAAGTGAACCCGGCGGACGCACCGATCCTGACGCTCGCCCTTACGTCCACCGATCTTCCTCTCGCTCAGGTGGAGGACATTGCCGATACGCGTTTGGCGCAAAAGATCTCGCAAATCCCGGGAGTCGGGCTGGTAAGCGTCAGTGGAGGGCAAAAGCCTGCTATCCGGATCGATCTCAACCCGGCGCGGCTGGCGGCGCAAAATCTCAATCTCGATGACATCCGCACGCAGATCGCAGCATCCACAACGAATCGGCCCAAAGGGACTCTCGATGGCGAGTTGCAATCGGAAACCATCGAAGCGAACGACCAGATGCTGAAGAGCGCAGACTATCGCAATCTGGTGGTCGCCTACCGGAACGGCATGCCGGTAGTGCTATCTGATGTGGCAACTATTCGGGACGGGGTAGAGAATGCCGAACAGGCGGCCTGGATGAATCGCGCACCCGCCGTGATTCTTAACGTGCAGCGCCAGCCTGGCGCAAACATTATCGGCGTTGTGGACCGGATCCATGCGTTGCTGCCGCAACTGCAACAGACCGTTCCTGGCTCGGTACACATCGCGGTTTTGACCGATCGGACGAACACCATACGGGCGTCCGTCAAGGACGTTCAGTTCGAATTGGCTCTCACGGTGATTCCAGTGGTGGCCGTGATTTTTCTTTTCCTTCGAAACCTGGCGGCAACCGTGATTCCGAGCGTGGTGGTGCCGTTGGCGCTGATTGGGACTTTCGCCGTGATGTACCTGGCCGGCTTCACTCTGAACAACCTGTCGCTAATGGCATTGGCGATATCGACCGGCTTCGTCGTGGATGATGCCATCGTCATGATCGAAAATATCGCCCGCTATGTCGAGGCCGGCGAGAGTGCCATGGACGTCGCCATTAAAGGTGCACGGCAGATCGGCTTCACGATTCTCTCGCTGACCGTTTCGTTGATCGCGGTGCTGATTCCACTCCTCTTCATGGGCGATATCGTGGGGCGGCTCTTCCGCGAATTTGCCATCACGCTCGGTGTGACCATCCTCATTTCCGCGGTGGTTTCTTCAACTCTGACGCCGATGATGTGCGCTCGTCTTCTGAAACACAAGCCCGCCGATCAGCAAGTCCGTCTCTTCAGAATGTCGGAACAGTTCTTCGACGCGATGATTCAGGCGTACGACCGCACGCTCCAGGTCGTCTTCCGGCACCAGAACATTACGCTGCTGGTGGCGGCAGCCACGGTCGGTGTCACGATCTGGCTATACATATCCGTCCCGAAAGGATTCTTTCCGGTGCAGGATACCGGCATGATCATGGGAATCTCGGAAGCACCGGAGAGCATCTCGTTCGCCGCCATGTCCGAACGCCAGCAGCGGCTCGCGGATGTGCTGCTGCGCGACCCCGCGGTCGAAAACATCTCGTCATTTATAGGCGTCGACGGGGCGAACTCCTCCCTCAACAACGGCCGGATCATGATCGCACTTAAGCCAATCGAGCAGCGCCATGCGACCGCTTCCGAGATCGTGCATCGACTGCAGCACCAAGTCGCACAGGTGAGTGGAATCCGTCTGTTCCTGCAGCCGGTGCAGGATTTGACCGTGGATGACCGCGTGGGGCGCGCGCAGTATCAGCTCACCATGGAGACACCGAATGCCGCGGACCTCGGCGAGTGGACGCAAAAGCTGGTAACGGAGTTGTCCCGGTATCCGGAATTGCGCAATGTGAGCACTGACTACCACGCCGGGTCCTTGGAACAGCAGGTGGTCATCGACCGGAACAGCGCAGCCCGCCTCGGCATATCTCCTCAAATGCTGGACGATGCTCTATACGATGCGTTCGGCCAGCGCCAGATCTCGACGATCTTCACGCAGCTTAACCAGTACCGAGTTGTGTTGAACGCGCGCCCCGACTTTCAAAGGGGCCCCGCCGCTCTTTCCAGCATCTATATCCGCTCGACGTCCGGTACACAGGTTCCCCTCGACGCGTTTACCCGACTGGAAGCCGGCCTGACCCCTTCCATGATCGAGCGTCAGGGCCAGTCTCCCGTGGCGACGATTTCATTCGATCCGGCGCGCGGCATTGTGTTGAGCCAGGCTGTGGATCGCGCTCAGGCAGCCATTTCGCGCGTACAAGCGCCGGACAACGTCGCGGTGGAATATCAGGGCACGGCCCGCGCCTTTCGGGACTCTCTGACCAGTGAGCCAATCCTCATTCTGGCTGCGCTCGTCACGGTGTATATCGTGCTCGGCGTACTCTACGAGAGCTACATTCATCCCCTTACGATCCTCTCGACACTGCCTTCGGCCGGCGTCGGCGCCATTCTGGCATTGCAAATCACGGGAACCGAGTTAAATATGATCGCCCTGATCGGGATCATTCTGCTCATCGGCATTGTAAAGAAGAACGCAATCATGATGATCGATTTCGCCCTCGATGCCGAACGGCATGAGGGCAAATCTCCCCGCGAGGCTATCCATCAGGCGTCGTTGCTGCGCTTCCGTCCGATTCTCATGACGACCATGGCCGCGCTTCTAGGAGCCGTGCCGCTCGCGCTCGGCTCCGGCACCGGATCCGAATTGCGGCGTCCGCTCGGCATCACGATTATCGGCGGCCTTGTCGTGAGCCAGATTCTCACGCTCTACACGACACCGGTGGTTTATCTGTTCTTCGATTCGCTCGGCCGCAGGTTTGGACGCCATCAGGAGGCCGCGTGAATTTCTCGTCCATCTTCGTGGAGCGTCCTGTTGCTACGATGCTGCTGTCGGCGGCAGTTGCGTTGAGCGGAATCGTGGCATTTCGTCTGCTCCCGGTTGCGCCGCTGCCGCAAGTGGACTTCCCCACGATCCAGGTGAGCGCGAACCTGCCTGGCGCCGATCCGGAGACCATGGCTTCGTCGGTCGCAGCGCCACTCGAACGTCAATTCGGTCGAATCGCAGGCCTCACGGAGATGACATCGTCCAGCATGCTCGGCTCTACCCTTGTGGTGCTGCAATTCGATCTGACGAAGAACATCGATGCGGCGGCGCGCGAGGTGCAGGCCGCAATCAATGCTGCCAGCGGGCAGTTGCCTTCGAACCTGCCGCAGAACCCGACGTACCGCAAAGTGAATCCTGCTTCGGCTCCCATCCTGGTGGTGGCGCTCACGTCGGATTCCATGTCCCAAGGGCAAGTCTACGATGCCGCTTCGACCGTGATGCAGCAGAAAATCGCCCAGATGGACGGCGTCGGGCAGGTTCTCGTTGCGGGGAGTTCTTTGCCGGGCGTGCGTGTGGAGGTCAACCCTGAGAAACTCGCGAGTTATCATCTGGGCCTCGAAGATGTTCGCGCCGGGCTCTCTTCCACGAATCTCAATCGTCCGACGGGTCACATTGATGACGGAGAGAAGCGCTGGACTCTCGCTACCAACGACCAGATCGATAAGGCCGCCGATTACGCACCATTGATCCTGACTTATCGCAATCAATCGCCAGTGCGGATATCAGATGTCGCTATAGTTTCCGATTCGGTAGAGAACGTACTCACAGCCGGACTGCTGGATGACAAGCCAGGCGTGGTGCTTGCCGTGATGGTCCAGCCAGGCGCGAACGTGATCGAGACCGTGGACCGCGTTAAGAAGGCGCTGCCCGCTCTTCAAGCATCGGTCTCGCCGCAGATTCATTCCACGATCGCCATCGACCGGACAGTGACCATTCGAGCCTCCATCCACGATGTGGAGCAGTCGCTGGTGTTGTCCGTGATCCTTGTCACTCTGGTGGTACTGCTGTTTCTGCGCAGTCCACGCGCCACGCTCATTGCCAGTATCACGGTTCCTCTATCGCCGCTCGGAACGTTCGGCGTCATGTACCTCTGCGGCTATAGCCTGGACAACCTCTCGCTCATGGCTCTGACCATCTCGACCGGATTCGTTGTTGACGATGCCGTAGTGGTCATCGATAACATCTCGCGGCATTTTGGGGCGGGGCTTTCACCGATCGAGGCGGCGCTTCGAGGGGCGCGGGAAATCGGATTCACCGTGATCGCCATCAGCGTCTCGCTGGTCGCCGTCTTCGTCCCGATCCTGTTTATGGGCGGCATCATGGGCCGGCTTTTTCGCGAGTTCGCCGTGGTGCTTGCGGTGGCGATAACGATCTCCATGGTTATATCGCTCACCACCACGCCGATGCTCTGCTCACGGCTGCTGCACCTGAACTCGGAAGGGCAAAGCTGGATCTCTCGGAAGACCGAGCAAGCGTTCAAGTTTGTCGTGAACGTGTATGCGCGGACTCTTCGTGTGGTCCTGCGCCATCCGTTGATCGCCGTTGTGGTGACGATTGGAGCGGTGATGGTGAGCGGGATCATGTTCGCGCGTACCCCCAAGGGATTTTTTCCGCAGCAGGATACCGGGATGCTGCTCGCACGCCTGGAAATGCGCACGGATTCTTCGTTTAATTCCGTTCACGGCCGGTTGTTGGAGGTCATGCATATCCTGGATTCCGACCCCGCCGTAACCAACGCAGTCGCCATCACCGGCGGAGCGGGAAGCACCGGCACACCGAATACGGTGGCGCTATATATCTCACTGAAGCCCCGAGAGGAGCGCGTTCCTATTGACGATGTCATCGGGCGCCTTCGGATAAGCACCGCTCGGGTACCGGACGTGCGGCCCTACTATCAGCCCGTGCAGGACCTCCGTGTCGGGGGGCGGATCGCCGACGCGCAATACCAGTACACGCTTCGCACCGACCAACTTCCTGAACTGAGCCACTGGGCGGACGTCATGAATCGGCAAATGGCCGCTCTGCCGGGCCTGATGGATGTGAATAGCGATCAGGAGAGTGGCGCCTCAGAGAGGCGCATGGTTTACGACCGTGCAACCGCGGCGCGACTTGGGATCACGTCTCAACTTTTGGACGATACGCTTTACGACGCCTTTGGCCAGCGTCTGGCTTCCACTATCTTCAGTCCGTCGAACCAATACCACGTTACGCTGAACGTCGCGCCCGAGTATTGGCGCGATCCGGCGGCGTTCGAACGCCTATATGTGCGCTCGCAGTCGGGAACTGAGGTTCCGCTGTCCGCGGTGACGCGCAGCACTCCGGCGAAAACGGCCCTGGCCGTGAACCATCAGAGTCAGTTCCCATCCGTGACGCTCTCCTTCAATCTTGCCCCGGGCGTCTCACTCGGACCGGCGGTTCAATCGATTCAAGGAGCCGCGCGAAAGGTTGGGCTTCCTCCGGACATCATCGGTACCTTCGAGGGAACCGCGCAGGCGTTTCAGGATTCGCTTCGAGGTGAGCCTCTGCTGATTGCAGCGGCGCTATTTGCGGTCTATATCGTTCTTGGCATTCTTTACGAAAGCCTGATTCATCCCGTCACGATTCTCTCCACACTGCCATCGGCCTGTGTAGGTGCGCTGATCGCTCTGAACGTGACGGGGACACAACTCGACGTGCTCGGCCTGATCGGCATGATTCTGCTGATCGGCATCGTGAAAAAGAATGCGATCATGCTGATCGATTTTGCGCTCGAAGCGCAGCGCGGCCAGAACAAGACTCCTGCCCAAGCAATCTATCAGGCTTGTCTGCTCCGGTTCCGGCCGATCCTGATGACGACGATGGCCGCCCTGCTGGGTGCGTTGCCGCTCATCCTGCAAAACAACACCGGAAGCGAACTAAGGCGGCCTCTCGGCATTACCATCGCGGTCGGGCCCCATTATTCCCGGCCAGCGACCCCGGCCCCCCCGTCCTACAAGGAGGACCAGCCCGGCTGGAAGGCTGCCGACCCCCAGGATTCCGCTCTGAGAAAAGACTGGTGGACGTCGTTCCAAGACGCTGAGTTGAACACGCTGGAAGCTCAGGTTCAGGTATCCAACCAGAGCATCGCTGCTGCGATGGCACAGTATCAAAATGCACATGCGGCGGTCCTCGCATCCCGCTCGAATCTGTTCCCGACAATAACGGCCGCACCGTCATACACGAATTCACGTCAACCGACAACAGGCCCCCGCGCGATCAATGAGGCAGCTCTGCCGGTGGAAGCGACATGGGAGCCCGACCTCTGGGGGCGTGTACGCAACGACGTCGCCTCGAGTCGTGCCACCGCGCAGGCCCTGGCTGCGGATGCTGCATCCGTGCGGCTCAGTATGCAAGCGGAACTGGCGTCCGATTATTTCGCGCTTCGCGGATCGGACGAGGCAGCACGCGCGCTGGACGAAATCGTAGAACAGTTCCAGCGCTCCGTCGAATTGACCGAAGATCGCCTCCGCACCGGGCTGGCCTCGCAGGAAGATGTCCTGCAAGCACAGGCCCAGTTGGACGCGGCACACGTACAGCGGATCGATTTGGGCGTGCAGCGTGCACAACTGGAACATGCCATAGCGGTCCTCGTAGGCAAACCTGCCGCGGAGTTTTCAATCTCCGCTAAATCCTTCGAGCCGCACCTTCCGACGATCCCTCCAGGCATCCCCAGCGAACTTCTGGAGCGCCGCCCGGACATCGCTGCCGCGGAGCGAAGGGTGGCGGCGGCAAATGCGCAGATCGGCGTGGCCAAAGCAGCCTTCTATCCTGACCTCACCCTAAGCGCGAGCGCTGGACTGGCAACCGCCAACCTGGGCCAGATGTTGAGTTGGCCAAGCCGGGCCTGGTCCGTGGGTCCGGCACTTGCCCAAACGATCTTCGACAAGGGTCGCCGCCGCGCACTGACCGCCGAAGCCATCACAGCTTACGATGCCGCTGCTGCCAATTTATCGTCAGACTGTATTAGCGGCGTTCCAGAACGCGGAGGATCAGCTTGCCGCAATTCACGTACTTGCCGACGAAGACGGCGCTCAGGATCGGGCGCTGCGGAGCGCGGAGGGCGAGTTAGATC
Organism: Bryobacteraceae bacterium; assembly: GCA_963770345.1. GTDB lineage: Bacteria > Acidobacteriota > Terriglobia > Bryobacterales > Bryobacteraceae > CAVYPH01. Next base: position 1,474,545 of record CAVYPH010000007.1, read on the forward strand.
TCGCACAGTCAAATTACGAAGCGGGAACAGTGAGTTTTCTCAATGTGATCTCGGCACAGACCGACGTGCTGAACCAGCGCGTCGCATCAGTGAACCTCACTACCCGCCGTGTGAACAGCGTCGTCCTGCTGATCAAGGCCCTGGGCGGTGGATGGGATGTTTCACAGCTGCCCAGCATCGAGCAACTGCAAGACAAAAAGGTAGCGAGCGTAGCAGACCGAGAGAAGAGCGCCCGGCACAAGCCGTAAGCAGGCCTCTAACCCGCATATCTCACACACCTTCGGTGGTGACGCGAAAAGGCCAGACAAGACTCGGTTTTCCAGGGGCCATGATCAACCCGCCTCTCTGGAATGGGATTGCCGAGCTGAATCGGCTTCACAAGGGGCACAAAACGGTCGGAAAGATCTTTTTGTCCGTCCCGAAGCCGATGGCAAGCACGGCTCCGCACAGCCTCTGGCGTGGACTGGACCTTCAAGTGTGACTTGAGGTGGAGCTGTTCGGTTTAGCCCGGATTTCTCACAGACCCTCTAGCAAAAAGCCGTCCTTCATGGCATAACTGAGTTTCCACACAGCAGTTAGAGCCAAAGAAAGGACGGCCTTCGGCTTTTTGCTAGAGGGTCTGTGAGAAATCCGGGCTAATTTGCGGCTAGTGGACTGTCCCGAGTGATTCCAAAAGTGCGGGCGGGCATGCGGGGCAGGTTTGCAACCCAATGTCACTTAGTTTCTTCGGGCGTTGCGCCTAACCGAAACATTTTGTAGGCGTTATGTTTGAGGGATGCCCGATTGCGACTCGTCTGTTTTCCTGAATCTGTATTTGCGCATTGCTCCTGCCGAGCTATTCCGCTTGTTGCAGCGGCAATCGGGTCAAATCGTTCACAATGGCATCTACTCGGCGCGACTGGTGATCCGGATGATGATGAACCAGCGGCTCCAGGCTGGGGGCACGCTTGCCAAGAGTGTGGAGCAATTGGTGCAAGGCCGTTTTACCTCCTTGCTGAGCCGATGTAAACGAGTGGAGGAGAAACGGATTGGGCTGGGCACGGGAGGCTATTGTCAAGCCCGTCAGAAATCTGCCCAAACTGTTGGTGAGTCGAAGCGTGAATGAACTCATCGAACGGCTTCGCCAACATATAGGCCTACCCACGGTGGAGGGCCAGCCCAGGGTCTATGTCCTGGACGGATCCTCCTGCAGTTGGAGTATGGTGCAGAGCTGGTGAAGGCATACCCGCAGGCACAGAATCGTTATGGCAAATCGCACCGGCCGGTAGTGCGGATTGTGGTACTCCACGACGTAGATACGGGATTGGCGGAACGGCCCTATTGGGGACCGATGTACGGCCCGCAGGCGGTCAGTGAGCAAGCGCTGGCCGAGCAAGCTACCAAGCATGCTGCCGGCCGGATCAGTGATCGGCGACCGGAATTTCGGTATCTTTTCTGTGGCCTATCACGCACAGGCGCAAGGGCATGGAATCGTCATCCGCTTGACCGCAGTACGGGCGCGCAAACTAACGGGAGGCGCGATTTCCCGCGCCATAGATCAATCCGTGCAATGGCGGACCAGCCGGTGGGATGGGAAAAAGAATCGTACTTGGCCCGCCGATGCCAGCGTGCCGGGGACGGCTGATTGCTCAGCAAGTCGGGCGTGGCCAACACAAACAGTGGCTCTACTTATTCACCACATTGGAGTTGCCGGCTAAACAAATCGTGGCCTGCTACGGTAAACGTTGGCGCATTGAGACTGACCTGCGTAGCCTGAAACAGACGGTTCGGCTTCAGCACTTGTCGGTGCAATCTGCCGACATGATGGAAAAAGAACTCCTGGTCGCGGTGTTAGCCTACAACCTGGTTCGGACGATCATGTACCTAGCAGCGCAACGATCCGGAGGTGATCCGCGGCAGTTGAGCTCTACTTATGCCTGCAACATCGTGCTCGATGGATATCCAAAAATCCTGGCGGCGCGCGGGGCCAAACAACAAGAGCAAGAATTGAATACCATCATCGATCTGGTCGCTCGATGCAAACTTCCCCGCCGCACCAAACGCCGATCCTATCCTCGGGCCATCTGGGGTCGAGGCTTCCACTTTCCCATCAGAAAGGCAGGGAAAACTAAGTGACATTGGGCTGAATGCCTGCCCCACATGCTTTCCAAATGACTGGAGAGTCCACAAATGTGACGCCAACTCCGCAGATGTCATGCTGTCCTTAATATCTCAGACTTCATGCGATCTTCTTAAGACTTCTTTACCGTTTAAGACTTCTTTACCGTCCCTTTATCGTTCTTGTCTGGTATTCAGACCCATTCAAGGGCACGCTAGAGTTGTGCCGGGATTCAAATCAAACTTCGATGACGTGAATGCGCGAATTCCGGACAGATACAAACTAGGAGAAAACGAACCATGAAAACCTTGTTAACGGCGGCTTTGCTGGCCGCAACCATTTCCAGTTCTTACGCGCAGGCGGGAGCAATCAATGGACCTCCAACGACGGGCCGAAGCGCGGTAGTACTCAGATTCGCTGTCGCATCGGAGACCCGTGCAGATTCGGCGACCCTCCCGCAACAAGCGTGTCCCCAAACTAATGACTTGGCCGGCCTTCCCGTCGATCCCAAAGTATTGGACGCGATTTCAAACGAACTCCAAAAGAGACTCTCGAAGAAGATGTCGGTGACGACGGACGCTGATCCGAACACTATCCCCGTAGGAGCCCTCGTCGTCAGCGGGTGTATTACAAGAGCGGATCCAGGCAATCCCGCCAAAAGATTAATCGGAATGAACTTGGGAACAAGTTATCTTGACGCCCATGTGAAGGTTCTCGTTAAGAAAGAGGCAGGCTTTGTGCCCCTGGGTGAGTTCGATGTTCAGGCCCAAGGCGGAAAAAAGCTGCCGCCGATTGGAGCCATAGGCCTCGCGGCTCATGCGGCCGCTGAACGTCGCGAGACTCTTTCAGCAGATGCGACAAGGCTGGCTGATCAGCTACTGAAGAGGCTGGCAACAATGATGAAGTCTCAAGGAGGTTCAATGCAGCATACCTGACCACCCTGCACTTCAAACTCTGAATGATTTAAAGGAAGGTTTTTTATGACACTCCAATTTAGACGTAGTAATGTCCAGGATTTTGTCAGCAGTATATACACGTTCAAACAGTTGGTCTGACCGACGTCTTCGGAGGCAAGGAACTCTTCCGCCGACGAGAACGAACGTGCGGTGAAACCGAATTCCCTCAGCAAGTCGGGTAGCGACTCGCGCACGGATTCGTCAACTTTCGTCTGCTCGGTTATACTGGAAGGTCTCGTGCACGAAGAGTTGCCGCAGCCCTCATCCTCGCGGCGCTTCTCCCAGTCGTAGCGTCCGAATGTGGCAATGTGGGGACTGATGAAGTCCGGCATACTTGCGGGTAGGGACGATCTCATCGCTGAATGTCAGCGTTTTGACCGCGCCGTCCTCGTCGTGCGGACCATTTCCCGTTCTCCGGATCACGGAACTTGAAGGAACCCTTCTCCTGATCGAGGTCAAGGATATAGGTGACGACGACGCCACACGTCGGGCAGGGGAAGGAATGCTTCTGCATGTCCTTGTGCCCGATTTGGGTACGTGTGATGATCTTCGAATCACACGAGATACAGACGACAGGGCTGCGAACCGTCATAAGGGATTATTTCGATTCTCGCAAGAAGCGCGATTTCTGTGAGAACGTGGTCTGATGGCCGGTTCAACATACGCTTTGCTGCTCGGGGTGGAGCACTACCAACAAGATGGCTTGCCTGCTGTACCGTTCGCGATTGCTGATGCGTATGCAATGCGGGACATCCTGATGCAGCAGATGAATGTTCCTCCGGGAAATATCAAGCTCTGGGTCGACCAAGAGGTGACGCAGAACCGCCTCAAGCAGGAGATCCCGTACGAGATTCGCGGGCTCACGCCTGACGACCGCTATATTTTCTTCTATGCGGGGCACGGGTTCTACGCGGACGGATGGAACCGGATCACGACTTGGGACACGCACGCCTTCAATCTCGCGGACACGACGACGTGCCTGAACGAAGTGCTACTCTCGCCGCTGAGAAGCTCACCGTGCCGCAAGAGTTTGGTGTTCATCGACGCGTGCGCGAGCACGCTCGGGGAAAGTGGGATGCTTGGACGGAGCGTTGTCGTGGGTATGCAGCGCGACGAGTTTGCCGAGTTCGTCACATCTACGGATTAGGCCGCAGCGTTCTTCTCGTGTTCGCCGACGCAAAAATCCTATCCCTCGCAAGCAGTAGGTCATGGCATCTGGACGCATCATCTGCTTAGGGCATTTCGGGGGCAGGAAGCGACAGCGTTCGCGAGGGATCGCTGCATCACGGGCGAGTCTCTCCGTGACTACCTCGCCGTCAGCGTGCCAACATTCATCCGCGAACAGACCACGGTCAAGGACGAGCAGAACCCCTACGCGATACTCGCAGCGAACGGAGTATTTGAGATCCTCAACGTCCCGGAAAGCACCCTGGAACAAAAGCAGGACACCAAACCGCCCGCGCCGGTGCTCGTCATCGATACCGCCAAGGCTGAGGCCGCTCACCGCGAGTATAGGGAGCAGCGCAAACGGCTGCCGGACACTGAAGTGATGACGAAGATCTGGGGCTTGCCGCGCTGGCGTCTCTGGAGCCGTTCGATGGAGTTCCGCAAAGCGCGATTCAAGAACCTCGATCACTGGTCCCAATTCGTCGCGGCCGAGAACGTGCGATCGAAGGCGATGTGGGAGCAATATCCGTGGTTCAGCACGTCGCCTGAGCAGGGGTTCGAGTCGGTCGCAGCAGAAGTCGATCTTACGGACTCCGGCGTAGAGCACACCGAGCGATGGGTCCTGTTCCAGTCCGGGCAGTTCGTGCACAACCGGGCGCTCGATCGGTTCGTGCAGTTCGGGAAGCGGACCCAAGTCCTCGAGATCCTGGACGTGGTCACTGCGCTGTTCGAGTTCACCGCCCGCATGGCAGACCGGAAGATCTTCACGAATCACGTCGGGATCGCGGTCGAACTGCTCAGTGTGGCAGGTCGGGAACTCACGTGGCCCGGAGAACCAGCGCTTGACGGGTGGTCGCAAGAGGATGCGGTCGGCATCGACCAGACATACACCGCAGAGGAGCTGCGCGCGGGCAGGCGCACGCTCGCGCTTGAAACTGCACTCACCGTTTACTCCGCATTCGGCTGGAACGATCCGCCTAAAGAAAAGCTCGCAGCATTGCAACGGCAGCGCTTCGGCGCGAAGTAAGACCGTGCCCGAAGCACCTCCCTCGAAACGTGCCAGAAGGGGTACATCGGGATGTGTTTGAGCGCCATGATGACGACGGCGATCATCGCGATGAGCATGTGGTCGAGAACAGCCTGGCGCGCAAACGTCGCGCTGGGAGGTCTATTAATAATTCCCGCATGCGGCTGGATGCGCGGTGCATATTAGCGGCGAGGCGTTTCACCTGGGTTGGCGCAGTGTCGAGCGTCATCAACATTTCGGCACCTGCGCAGATTGTCCCCACAGGATTCCGGAGGTCATGGAGGATCGAGGCGGAAAGCCAGCTCGGCCTCCGAGCGACTCTCTGATCGCGTAGGCATCTTCCCTCCTTCAAGGTGTTAATATGCTGCTGCAGCCTCTTGGCGACGGCCACACGTGTTCTATTGATGGCAGTCACCGGTCTAATCATAAGATACTGAAAAAAAGTTACTTAATATATATGTCTGTATTACGAAAGTTCGTGAAGTTACGGAAGCTCGTAACGCTCTGTGCAGTTTTGAAACGATCCCTGCCTCTGACGCGCGGTGCTGTTTCGAACCGATTTCCCTCCGTTACCGGAAAGGCCAAGAGCTGTCACAATGAGTAATTTGGGATCGTGCAGCAGTGGCAACGAGGATGCCCCCATGACAGAGCTTTCTGCGTACGTACTGGAGCCGATCCGGGAAGGCCCGGACTTCACCCTTTATCGCGGCCGGCAGCACGGTAGCCTATCGCGGGTCCTGGCAGTAGAAGTCGCTGCGGAACACCCATCGCCCCAGGGTCTTCGGCGGCTTGAGCACGAATTTTCGCTCGCAGCTGAACTCGATTCCGCATGGGCGGCCAAGCCCCTGGCGCTCACTCGTCATGAAGGGCGGACGATCCTCATACTGATGGACCCTGGCGGTGAGCCCCTTGATCTGGTTCTTCAGCGCAGCAAAAAGCTCGATCTGACTGGCGTCCTGCGTATCGCCATTGGCTTGGCGACAGCGCTCGGCCAAGTCCACCGGCGTGGCCTTATACATAAGGATCTCAAGCCTGGGAACGTACTCGTCGACGACGCCGGCAAGGTATGGCTCACCGGCTTTGCCATAGCCTCCCGACTGCCACACGAGCGCCAGGCGCCTGCGCCGCCGGAGATCATTGCCGGCACCCTGGCTTACATGGCACCCGAACAGACCGGGCGCATGAATCGCTCGATTGATACCCGCACCGATCTCTACTCGTTAGGCGTCACCTTGTACCAGATGCTTACGGGCGCGCTGCCATTCACCGCTGCCGACCCACTGGAGTGGATCCATTGCCACGTTGCTCGGCGCCCGGAGCCGCCAGGCGATCTCGTCGCGCTTCCTGAGCCCGTGTCTTCTCTGACCATGAAGCTCCTCGCCAAGAATGCCGAAGAGCGCTATCAGACCGCGGAAGGCCTGGAGGCCGATCTTCGGCGTTGCCTGGCGGAATGGGATTCGCTGCATCAGATCGATTTGTTTCCGCTGGGCGCGCACGATTCGTCAGACCGGCTGCTCATACCTGAAAAACTCTATGGGCGAGAGCCCGAGATCGAAACCCTGCTTACGGCCTTCGACCGGGTCGTGGCGCGCGGTACGCCGGAAGTCGTGCTCGTATCCGGTTACTCCGGCGTCGGCAAATCCTCCGTGGTGAACGAACTGCACAAGGCGCTTGTACCTCCGCGTGGACTTTTCGTGGCGGGCAAGTTCGACCAGTACAAGCGCGACATCCCCTACACGACACTGGCACAGGCTTTCCAGACCCTATCGCGTCAGATCCTCGTTAAAAGCGAAGCGGAATTGGACCAATGGCGGAGCGCGCTAAGGGAGGCGGTCGAACCGAATGGGCAGTTGATCGTCAACCTCATTCCCGAACTGGAATTCATCATCGGCAAGCAGCCGCCCGTTCCAGACCTCCCGCCGCAAGATGCGCAGAACCGCTTCCAAATGGTGTTCCGCCGCTTCCTCGGGGTGTTTTCCAGACCCGAACATCCGCTTGCGCTGTTCCTCGATGATCTGCAGTGGCTGGATACAGCAACGCTCGAGTTCCTCGAACATCTGGTCACGCATTCGGAGGTGCAACATCTGCTGCTGATCGGCGCCTACCGGGACAACGAGGTCAGTCCTTCTCACCCGCTTCTGCGAACGCTGGAGGCAATCCGCAAAGCCGGAGTCCGGGTGCAGGACATCTTACTGGCGCCCCTCGGGATCAACGATGTCGGCCGCCTTCTCGCCGATGCCCTGCGCTGCGCACCGGAGCGCACCCTGCCCTTGGCCCAACTGGTCCACGAGAAGACCGGTGGGAATCCGTTCTTCGCCATCCAGTTTTTCACGGCGCTGGCCGATGAGCGGCTGCTCGCGTTCGACCCGGTCGCGCGGGTCTGGCAATGGGACATGGATCGCATTCACGCCAGAAGCTATACCGACAATGTGGTGGATCTCGTGGCCGCGAAGCTGAAGCGGTTCTCCCCCACCACGCAGGAAGCCCTGAAACAGCTCGCCTGCCTGGGCAATGTCGCTGGGATCTCGACTCTGGCCCTGGTTCACGGCGAAACAGAGGAGGAGGTGGACGCAGCCCTCTGGGAAGCCGTCCGCGCCGGGCTTGTTTTCCGCCAGGATGACATTTGCAAATTTCTGCACGACCGGATCCAGCAGGCGGCCTACTCTTTGATTCCCGAGCAGCACCGAGCCGGCGTCCACCTCCGCATCGGCCGTTCTCTCCTGGCAAGCATGACGCCGGAGCAACTCGACGAGCAGTTGTTCGATGTCGCGAACCAGCTGAATCGCGGCGCCACGCTGCTGACCGATCGCGACGAGAAAGCGCAAGTGGCGGCAATCGACCTGCGTGCCGGACGAAAGGCCAAAGCGTCGGCGGCCTACGCGTCAGCACGTGCGTATTTTGCGGCCGGCATGACGCTCTTGGACGAGAGGGACTGGGGAAGCCAGTACGAGTTGACGTTCAGCCTGTGGCTCGAACGCGCGGAGTGCGAGTTTCTGACCGGTAATTTCGAAAGAGCTGAGCATCTGATTCAAGAGTTGTTGCCCCGCGGGGTGTCGAAAGTCGACCAGGCTGCCGTCTACAACCTGAAGGTTTCGCTTCATATCTTAAAGTCGGAGAACCAGCAGGCGGTCGATAGTGCGCTCGCATGTTTGCGCCTGTTCGGCATCGATATGCCGGCGCACCCGACCTGGGACCAGGTCCAGTTGGAATACGAGATGGTATGGCAAACCCTTGCCGGGCGCCCAATTGAAGGATTGATCGATCTGCCGTTAATGACCGATCCGGAACTTCAGGCCGCTATGCAGGTGCTCTCGGTCCTTACTACCCCCGCCTACTTTACCGACTTCAACTTATACAGCTTGCTCATATGCCGCATCGTGAACGTCAGCATGGAGCATGGGATGAGCGGCGCGTCCGCGCACGCCTACGCGTTTTGGGGGACTACTCTCGGACCGGTCTTTCACCGTTACAGAGAGGGTTTTTGTTTCACTAAGCTCGCATTCGACTTGGTCGAAAAACACGGCTTCCTGGCCTATCGGGCAAAAATCCACTTTGCGATGGGATTGGTCGCCTTTTGGATGCAGCCGATCGCGACTGCAATCAATTTTATGCGGGAGACGTCTCGCGCCGCGATTGAGACGGGTGATCTGACTTTCGCTTGCTACGGTATGCTCCAATCTGTCGCGGGACTCCTCCTACGGAACGATCCCCTCGACGCGGTCTGGCGCGAGTCGGAGATGGCGCTGGACTTTGCCCGGCAAGCCAAGTACGGCGATGCCGTGGACATGATCCTGAGCCAGCAACGCTTCATCGCGGTCATGCAGAGCCGGACCGCGACCTTTTCCACCTTCAGCGATACGCAGTTCGACGAGGCGGCATTCGAGGTCCAACTGACGGCAGGTCAGCCGGCCATGATAGTCGCCTTGTACTGGATCGTCAAACTGAAGACGCGGTTCCTGGCGAGCGACTACGCCCAGGCTCTCGCGGCAGCCGACAAGGCGAAGCCGCTGCTTTGGTCCTCAGCCGCCCATATCCACTCCGCTCTGCTCCTACCTGGGCCTTTACTCGACTACTTCTACTACACCGCGCTGACGGTGGCGGCCAGCTATGAAAGCGCGTCGGCCGACGAGCAGCAAGAGTGGCGAAAACTTTTGTCGGCGCACCAGGAACAACTGCGCGAATGGGCCGAAAACTATCCACCGACGTTCGCCGACAAGTACATGCTGGTGTCGGCCGAAATCGCCCGACTGGAACGGCGAGACTCCGACGCTATGCGTCTTTATGAACAAGCTATTCACCAGGCGCGCGCGAGCGGCTTCATCCAGATTGAGGCGCTGGCTCACGAACTGGCCGCTCGGTTCTACGCGGCGCACGGCTCTGAGACGAGCGCCCACGCCTATCTGCACCGCGCGCGGAACTGTTACGACCGCTGGGGTGCGCTCGGGAAGGTGAAGCAGCTCGACGCGCTCTACCCGCGTTTACACGACGAACATACGTCCGCCTCAGCCGCCGTCACAATCGGCACTCCGGTCGGGCAGTTGGACGTCGCGACTGTCGTCAAGGCCTCACAGGCGCTCTCGAGCGAGATCCTCCTCCCCAAGCTGATCGAAAGGCTCATGCGAATCGTGGTGGAGCATGCCGGAGCTGAGCGAGGGCTGCTCATTCTTCTCCGCGAAGACGAACTGCGGATCGAGGCGGAGGCTACCACCGGCCAGGGGGGAGCCTGGGTTCATGTTCGACAGAAGGGCATCACTGCATCCGATCTTCCCCAATCCGCGCTTCATTACGTGATTCGTACGCGGGAGCGCGTGCTGCTCGACGATGCTTCGACCGGGAGCTTGTATTCGGAGGACGAGTATGTGCGCCAGAGGAGCCCCAGGTCTGTCCTATGCCTGCCCATCGTTAAACAAACGAAGCTTGCCGGCGCATTCTACCTGGAGAATAATTTGACTCCCGGCGCTTTCACCTCGGACCGGATCGCGATGCTGGAGTTGCTGGCTTCGCAGGCCGCGATTTCGCTGGAGAATGCCAGCCTCTATTCTGATCTGCAACGCAGCGAAGCTTTCCTGGCCCAGGGACAGACCCTCAGCCACACGGGCAGCTTCGGCTGGAACGTACTCAGCGGAGAAATCTACTGGTCGGAGGAGACCTACAAAATTTTCGAACACGATCGAGTAGCCAAGCCCACGCTGGAATGGATCATGCAGCGAATTCATCCCGACGACCGGGATCGCGTACAACAGACTCGCGACCGTGTGTCCGAAACGGGAGCGGATTTTGATCTTGAGAATCGTTTGCTGATGCCGGATGGTTCGGTGAAGTACGTCCACGTCTTAGGTCGCGCGTTGAAGACTTCGGCTGAGAATCTCGAATTTGTGGGCGCCGTAACCGACGTGACCGCAGCAAAGCAAGCGGAAGCGGAACTGCGCCAGCGCGAAGCCGAGTTGCTCGAAGCGCAGCGATTGAGCCACACAGGTAGCTTGAAACATGACATTGCTTCGGGGAGAGTCATAGTCTCGCCGGAAGTGTATCGAATATACGGCGTGAGACCCGATGAGGCTGAGTCGAATGCTGAATTTTGGCTTAATAGAACTCATCCTGAGGACGCAAAACGCATTCAGGAACTCTTCGAAGAGTGCGAAATCCAAAAAACAGACTATGAAGCGGACCACCGCATCGTTCTTCCCGACGGAGCTGTCAAGCACCTCCATGCGATCGGACATCCTCTCGTCAATGAGGAAGGCGACCTCGTGGAATTTGTCGGAACGGTGATGGACGTCACCGCGGCAAAGCAAGCGGAGGAGAAAATCCGGCAAAGCGAAAGCGAGCTTCGACAGATCCTGGAGTTGGTGCCGCAGCACGTCTATGTGTTAGGACCTGATCCCGACCGCACCCTTCTTTCTGCCAATCAAGCCGCGCTCGATTATCTCGGTCTTACCGTTGAGGAGTGGCAGACTTACGATCGTCGCAGGCTTTGTCATCCAGATGATTGGGAACGCGTGATGAGCGAAGCTCAAGGTAAATTCTCGAGCGGCCTCCCGCACGAAGCCGAGCTACGTTTCCGGAGAAATGACGGAAAGTATCGCTGGTTTCTCTTCCGCTGGAACCCGATACGAGATGACCAGGGACGCCTCACACGTTGGTATGTCGCGGGGACCGATATCGAGGATCGCAAGCAGGTTGAGCAGCGACTCCAGAATGAGAACGTCGCGTTGCGAGAGGAAATCGATAAGGCATCGATGTTCGAGCAGATTGTGGGAACTTCTGCGCCGCTGCAAATGGTGCTTGCCCGAATATCTAAGGTCGCTCCGACCGACTCCAGCGTTTTAATCACCGGCGAGACCGGCACGGGCAAGGAACTCGTTGCGCGCGCCATTCACAGGCGTTCCCAGCGCTCCTCACGAGCCTTCGTTAGCGTAAACTGCGCAGCAATCCCGCGCGACTTGATCGCGTCAGAATTATTTGGCCATGAGAAGGGCGCCTTTACGGGGGCGACTCAACGGCGCTTAGGTCGCTTTGAGCTGGCCGAGGGAGGTACGATCTTCCTCGACGAAATCGGAGAGCTTCCCGCCGAAACTCAGATCGCTTTGTTGCGTGTTCTACAGGAGCACGAATTTGAGCGTGTTGGTGGAACGGGATCGATGCGGACTAATGTTCGCGTGATTGCCGCTACCAACCGCGATTTGGAAGCCGGCATCGCTGCTGGCGTGTTTAGAAGCGACCTGTTTTACCGGCTCAATGTTTTTCCGATTGAAGTGCCTCCTCTGCGGGAACGAAGACAAGACATTCCCGTGCTGGTCGAGTATTTCATTGATCGTTACGCAAGGAAAGCAGGAAAGAGCTTTCAGACGGTGAACAAAAAGAGCCTTGATCTGCTTCAGTCGTATTCCTGGCCGGGTAATATTCGCGAATTGCAGAACGTGATTGAGCGCTCTGTCATTGTATGTGAAACAGAGACTTTCTCAGTCGATGAGAGTTGGCTCTCTCGACGACCTTCGGCGACTGAGCCAAAAGTGCAGTTTGACTTTTCTGAAAAGCTTGCTGCCCAGGAGAAGGAGATGATTGAGGCCGCACTCCGCGAAACCAAAGGACGGGTGTTCGGACCGTCAGGAGCGGCTGCCAAACTGGGGATGCCGGGAACTACCCTGGATTCGAAGATCAAGTCGCTAAAGATAAGCAAGAATCGCTTCAAGACTGCATAGCCGTCACGAATCCGACTATAAGTACCCAAGAAATTACGAGCTTTCGTAACCTCACGAACTTTCGTAATTCAGACATCTCTTAATCCCCGTATTTTCAGTAACTTAAGATTGGAACCGTGACTGCAATCATAGAACACGTGTGACCGCCGCAAGGGGCTGCAGCAGCAGTAAGAATCCTTGAAGGAGGGAAGATGCCGACGCAGTTGAGAGATTGTGCTGAAGATCCAAAGATCCTCGAACGGGCAAGTGACCTATATGCTGAGCGGCCAATCGAGGAAGAAGATGTAGCCGAGCTGGAAGCGCTCATTAGATCAGAGGCGAAACGGCGCCGTATGGTTTTCTCCTCCGAGCGCGAGGCGGTGTCCCCCTCGCGATTAGAGGAGCTGTCGTCGGATGACGACACTCGGAATGACTCGAAAGCATCACCAGTTCAGCGTGAATACACCCGAGAACAGGAGCTTATTGTCTGGGCACTGATCATAGTGATGTTAGTAATTAGTGTAATCGCCTGCTATCTATTGTGGGCCAAGGCCAACGGCACGGCGTAGCCCACCCGTGATTCTACACAAAGCAATCGTAATTCAGAGGAGAAGGATAGGGAGGAAGGTATGAAGGATCAAAAGAAAATTCGTCTGGGATTGATCGGTGTTGGCAATTGGGCCTTGTTCGCACATGTCCGGGTGCTGAGGCTTTTGCCGGAGTACGAGATCGTAGCTATCTACAGCCAACGCAAGGAAGCGGCGATGGCGGCCGCTACAGAGTATGGCATTCCTCACGTAGCCGAGAGTTTGGATGCGTTGGTGACGGACCCATTGGTCGACCAGGTCCTGGTGCTGACCACCTCTCAGCAACATGAGAAGGGTATCCGCGCAGCCATCAATGCAGGCAAGGACGTTTACTGCGAGTGGCCGCTTACGCCGACTGCGGCCAAATCTGCCGAGCTGGCGACGCTCGCAGATGCTGCCGGAGTGAAAACCCAGATTGGCCTGCAGCGACCGTTTGCACCGGCATTTCGGTATGTTCATGACCTTGTCGCGCAGGGTTATGTAGGCAAGGTTCGTTCTGCTCGGATGCACGTGAGTGTGAATATGTTCGGCAAGATCCGTGCGAATGCCGTCCGTTGGAGCTTGCCGATCGAGAATTTCATGAGCGTCGTAGCGATCTTCGGCGGACACTTCTTTCCAGTCCTCTTCTCACTGGTGGGAAAGCCGTCCAGCTTCTCGGCGCTGACGGCCAATCAGTTCCCAGAGGTCACCATTAAGGAGACAGGAGAAAAGATCCAGACGACATCGCCAGACGAACTGTTGATGCATGGAACTCTTGCGGATGGTGGTTTGTTTTCGATCCATATCGAGGGCGGCAAGTTGAGCGGTTCCGGCGTACAGATCGATATCACGGGCGATGCAGGTGATCTCAAGATCACAAACACCTCAGCATTTGGTGGTGTCGATGAAGACTTCATTGTCACTGGGGCACAGGGGGATAGCGCCGTCCCCGGTTACAGCAGCAGGCCCTTGGAGCATCTCCCAATCCCTGCGAAGTACGAGTGGTTCCCACGGGCCGGCCTACAGACAGGCGCAGCGGAACTCGGCGACTTGTATGTGGCGTTGAGCAGAGATCTGGCCAGTGGAACACAAGTCGTTCCGACATTCCACGATGCGGTCTGGCAGCAGCAGCTCTTCGAGCAGATTCAAGATTCGTCCGAAACAGGTAAACGCATCAACTTGTGACTCTGACCGGTGTTGTCTCCAGTCTGGCGACAACACCGGGACACACTTACACGTTTCGAGGAAAGCTATATGTCGACCAAAGCAACAGCTGCACGTATCTACGAGTATGGAGAGCCCGATGTCTTTCGTTTCGAGACCATGGATGTTCCTGATCCCGTCGGTCACGAGGTTCTGGTGCGAAACACCGTCATCGGTCTCAATTTTGTAGACATCTACTATCGCCGCGGAACACTGCCGGTCCCGAAGTTTCCAGCGATCATCGGTGACGAAGCATCCGGAGTCGTCGAAGCGGTTGGCCCGAACGTGACGCTGGTGAAGGTTGGGGACAGGGTCGCCTACGCCGATGCGTTCGGTGCGTACACGACGGTGCGTCTCTATCCTGAGGATCGCCTCACTTTAATTCCCGATGGAGTAACAGACGACCAGGCAGCCAGCAGCCTGCTCAAGGGATTGACAGCACGTTACCTGCTGAAGGAAACCGTTCAACTCCACGAAGGAGATACCGTCCTGTACCACGCTGCAGCTGGTGGAGTGGGTCAGATCTTCACGCAGTGGGCAAGATCGCTTGGGATTCGCGTGATTGGAACAGTATCGACTGCGGATAAAGCGCAAATCGCTCTCCAAGCGGGCTGTACAGCGGTAGTCAATTACAGCACGGAAGACTTCGTAGAACGCACCTTTGAGTTGACTGGTGGCCAGGGAGTAAAGGCTGTCTACGACTCGGTCGGCAAGGATACGTTCCGGGGCTCACTCGCGGTACTGAGACCCCGCGGCACGCTGGTTCAATTCGGCAATGTCTCGGGTTTTCCGGAACCAATCAATCCATTTGAGCTGGCACCCCGAGCGCTGTACTTGACGTGGGCAATTTTGCCGCACTACAACAACACCCCAGAAGCTCTCGCTGCCTCCTCAGCCGATCTCTTCCACGCCATACAGTCGGGAATCCTCAAGGTCGACCCAACGAACATCTATCGCTTTGATCAACTGGTCCACGCACATCAGGAACTCGAACAGCGACGCACCGTCGGCGCAACAGTACTGCACGTCTAGACACCGAGCAATCCGGGAGAAAACCATGAATCAAGCATTGCAAGACGTAATCGAACACCGTCGCACCACGAATGTCTTCGAGCCAATGCGGACAGCTCGCGGACTAGTCCGCCTTGGAAGGGCGTCTCGCGCCCTCAGCGGATGCGGGCTTCATGTCGCCCGAGCTTGTCGCTGGATGGGTAGGAGCGGCTAAAGGTCTGTACGACGATAAACCGCAGATGCAGCGGGATGAAGCGATACAAAGCACTACGTTTGGAGCTGGGTCGCTTCTATATGCCGCCGAAGGGCATGGGTTCGGCTCGTGCCCGATGATCGGCTTCGATGCTGTGGCCGTCGGCAGTGAATTCAGCCTTCTCCCCGATGAGATTCCAGTACTGTTGGTTGCGATTGGTCGAGCAGCTACCAATAACTGGCCGCAAAAAAGCAGGCGCCCGCTGACCGAAGTTAGCTTTGCCTAAATCCGGATTGTCAGGAGAGCACATGATCTACGAGCTTCGTGTTTACAGAGTCGTGCAGGGCCGCATGGCGGACCTGCTGGCACGCTTCGAACATCAAACCTTGCCGATAATGGTCCGCCATGGCTTCCTGCAAGCCGGGTTCTGGACGACAATCGTTGGTCGCACTGAACAACTCACTTATCTGCTTGCATGGGAGTCGCTTGCACAGCGCCAAGAACAGTGGGCTGCGTTTGAGTCAGACGCTGAATGGCTGGCCATCCGTAAATCGACAGAGGAGAACGGCCCTTTGATCTTCGAGATCGAAAGCTCTCTCTTGAGACCAACGAACTTCTCAGCAGCCAAATGACAAGTCACCGTTTGTCATTCTGCTATGGCCTTATTGGCCGCACTCCGCGAAACCAAAGGACGAGTGTTCGGACCGTCGGGAGGCAGCAGGAGTAAGAATTCGTTGAAGGAAAGAAGATGCCGACGGAGTTGAGAGATTGTGCTGAAGATTCAAAGATCCTCGAACGGGCAAGTGACCTATATGCTGAGTGGCCAAATCGGGGAAGAAGATATCGCCGAGCTGGAAGCGCTCATTAGATCAGAAACGAAAGGGCGCCGTATAGTTTTGGACCTAAAGAACCTAACGCTTGTAGGCCAAGATGCAATCGTCTTTCTCGATCGCTGTGAAGCGAACGGCATAACACTGAAGAATTGCCCCGCATATATCCGCGAGTGGATCAAGGGACAGCGAGGCGAAAGTTAACGCTTAAGCAGGCACTGATTTGTACGCGTCGAGAGCATAGGAACGAGAGGAGTAAAGAAATGGCGGCACAGGCAAGCCGGGCACTTAAACTGCCCGCAGTCAACGATAGCGCATCCTTTGAAATCCCGTATGTGACGTCGGCGCAAGTTGCGCTCGAAAGCGACGAACTCTACTCCAGTGGGGCACCGCGCATTATCGGTAACAGTGCCGCTTTACAGCGCGTACTTGCCATGGTGCGAATTGTGGCGCCGACCGACTCCACGGTGTTGATCAACGGGGAGACGGGAACTGGCAAGGAACTCATCGCAGAAGCCATTCACAAGTGCAGCGACCGATCGAATGGTCCATTTGTGAAGGTGAATTGCGCCGCCATACCTGCAGGTTTGCTCGAAAGCGAACTGTTCGGTCACGAGCGTGGCGCCTACACCGGAGCGGTCACGCGGGGTATCGGACGGTTCGAGCGGGCTAACCATGGCACGTTGTTTTTGGATGAGATCGGCGACCTTCCGCTCGAATTGCAGCCAAAGCTTCTTCGTGTCATGCAGGAGAGACAGTTCGAGCGCCTGGGCGGTGGTGCGACGATTCAAACCGATGTGCGCGTGATCTGCGCCACGCATCGGAACCTTGTCGAGATGGTCGACGAACGTCAATTCCGGGCTGATCTTTTCTATCGACTGAGCGTGTTCCCCATTGAACTACCGCCGCTGCGCGATCGATCCGAGGATATCCCTTTGTTAGTTCAACATTTTGCGATGGATTACGCTGCTCGCATGAACAAGAGAATCACGGCCATATCAGAAGATTTCATGACGGCTCTCGTACGTCATTCATGGCCGGGTAACGTTCAGGAACTGCAAAACTTCATCGAGCGTTCGGTGATTCTCTCAAGCGGTGACGTGCTGAGCGATTCGCGGCCCGAACTCACCTGCATAACACCGTACGGCTCGAAGTTGTCGAGGTCATCCGCGCCGGTCACTCTGGCACAGGCGGAGAGTTCGCACATCCTTCAAACCCTCCAAGAAACCAAAGGAGTGATCGGCGGCCGGAATGGCGCAGCCGCCCGGCTGGGCCTGCCACGGACGACCTTGTTGTATAAGATGCAGCGGCTGGGTATTAATCGCGGTCGAAACTATTTGGAGTTCGCTCAGGTCGCGCAGCTCGGATTGAGGGGAGCTGTGGCACGCACAGAACGAGGAGAACATTCATGAAGTCTGGATCAGAACAGGATAAGGCACTGATGGACTCACGGCATCGTTGGGCAGTGTTTCTCGCGGGCGGAGACGGGACGCGTCTGCGAAGTCTTACGCTCAGAATCGCCGGCGATTTGCGGCCGAAGCAATTTTGCCGCGTTTTTGGCGAGCAAAGCCTGCTAAGCGAGACGCGTGCCCGCGTCAAGCCGCTCTTTGATAACGATCGCGAAATAATCATGGTGTCGCAGTGTCACGAACAGTTTTATCGCGAGGAACTAGTCCACACCGGCGGCTCGCGAGTCATTGCACAGCCTCTGAATCGAGGAACCGCAATCGCGATGGCAATGGCCCTGCTAGAAACCTCGCGAGCCGATCGTGACGCGGTTGTCGCATTCTTCCCTTGCGACCACTTCTATTCGAATAGCCATGCGTTCAGACTCGCATTAGAGAGGGGTCTCGACTCAGTCGAGCGATATCCGGAGTCGGTAGTTCTATTGGGGGCCGAGTCGCGGTATCCGGAAGTCGAATACGGATGGATCGAGCCGGACTCGGACTTGCCGTCCCACTCGGATGCGGCGGTTCGCGTGAGATGCTTTTGGGAGAAGCCGTCTCTTAACCAGGCTCAAACCCTCTTAGACCGCCGGTGCCTGTGGAACGAGTTTGTATGCATTGGACGTGCTAGCGCATTCCTGGATTTACTGCGTACCAGAATTCCCGGCATAGTCCGGTCCCTCAAACGCAGTTTTGCCAGAAACGATTGGGAAACCGCCTACGGAGCGATACCCGCGGTTGATTTTTCCCGTGAGATCTTGACCCCGGAGTCGCATCGACTCCTGGTGGTTCGCGATCGTGACTCGGGATGGACCGATCTGGGAACTCCGGAGCGTGTCGTTGAAGCCTTAACGCAGAATCGCGTCCGCCCAGCTTGGTTCGCCGGAGCTGTTGAGTGCGCCTCGTAGGCGCCTCTAGAAAGGACTCTGGTTTACGACGATGAACCTAGTTCGTAGCGCAGTCGATGCGGCTGTTCGCACCACCGCTGTTATCTGGTGGCAGCAGAATAATAGGCCGTAATTATTGCTGAACATGCAAATAAAACTGAATATGGCACAGAAGGTGGGAGGGAGGCTTCAATGAACTTCGAGTCACGTAATCCGGCGACGGGTGAACTGCTGACAGTCCATCCGGACGCGTGAAAGTGGGAGTTACGACAGAGTCTTTACTGAGGAGAGAAGTTCGATGAGCAACAACACAAGACAGATTAGAGCCGCGGTCGTCCGCAAGAAAGGCGGACCTTTTAGCATCGAAACATTAAGTTTGGAGGGCCCGCGGCGCGATGAAGTATTGGTCAAGGTCGTCGCCACTGGTTTGTGCCACACCGACATGGTCGCCCGTGATAAAGGCTACCCCGTACCGCATCCAATCGTGCTTGGCCACGAAGGCGCAGGGATTGTCGAGAGCGTAGGAGCGGATGTTGTCAAAGTCACGCCTGGCGATTCTGTAGTGCTCACATTCCTGACATGCGGACGTTGTAGGCCTTGTCGCCTGGGGAGAATTGCTCACTGCGAAAGAACCTTCCCACTCTCCTTCGGCGGAGCGCGGCTCGACGGCAGTACCGCCACACTCGATGCCAAGGGCGAGAAAGTTCACGATCACTTCTTTGCGCAATCGTCGTTTGCGACCTACGCCCTCGCCAATGAGGGTAACGTGGTTAAGGTCAGGAGTGACGCGCCACTCGAACGCCTCGGTCCCCTCGGTTGCGGTATTCAGACTGGGGCCGGTGCTGTGATGAATGCGCTCAAAGTGGCTCCGGGTACAACGTTTGCCTGTTTCGGCGCGGGCGCAGTTGGATGCTCGTCGATCATGGCAGCACGGGCTGTTGGAGCGACGACCATCGTCGCCATAGACATCGTGCCCTCGCGTCTGGAAATGGCAAAGGAACTGGGCGCGACGCACGCTATCAACAGTAAACAGACAAATCCAGTTGAGGCGATCCGAGATATTACTGGTGGCGGAGTCGATTATTCGCTAGAGGCCTCCGGGGACCCCAGAGCGTTGCATCAGGCGATAGAAGCACTCGGATCTCTCGGCACGTGCGGCATCGTCGGAGCAGAGCCACTGGGCACAGAGGTGAGCTTTGACGTGAACAACCTGATGCTGCCTGGTAAGGCGATACGCGGCATTCTTGAGGGTGAGAGCGTTCCCGACATTTTTATCCCGCAGCTCATCGAACTCAACGCGCAGGGGCGCTTCCCGTTCGAGAAACTGGTCAAGTTTTACAGCCTCGATCAAATCAATCAGGCTGCCAAAGACAGCGAAAATGGCGGCACTATCAAACCCATCATTCGTCTATCACCGGCGTGAGCGGGGAGGGAAACTCCATGTCACAGGTCACAAATCTCGCTTTCTTCCGGGCTCGGCGTGGCCAGAGTGAGGCGCTCGGCGCGGCTCTCGCCGCTCTAGTCGAGCTCACCCGGCTAGAAGCCGGATGCCTCAACTATGATCTGCACCGGTCCGTCGATGATGCTGCCTCGCAGGCATTTCTGAAGGCAACGCCCGATCTTGTCGCCGGCAACATCGATCTTCGGCGGTTCAGGATGATCTCGAGCCCCGCAACGCGCCGCATCTGAATGCGACATCCATTTCAAACTCGAATAGGAGTACACCCATGCTATTTTCCGGAAAGAACATCATCGTTACAGGCGCCACAGGCGACCTGGGCGTTGCCATCGTCCAGCGCCTGATTTCGCAGGGCGCCAATGTACTTGCTGTAGCCCGGCACAAAAGCGCGTTATCGCGTCTGGCTACCTTCTCTGGCCCCGGTACGCTGGAAACAAGTGTCGCAGACGTCTCCGACGCCGAACAGGTGCTTGGCTACGCCACGCGCGCCTTCGCGCTTTGGGGCCAAATCGACGGCTTCGTCAACAATGCGGGAATTCAAACCCCCTTGCGCCCGATAGTCGACTTCCCCGAGGAGGACTTTGATCGGGTGATGGCCGTCAACATCCGGGATGTGTTCCTCGGCATGAAATACGTATTGCCGAGGATGCGCGAAGGCGGGTCGGTTGTCAATATGTCGAGCGCTTTGGGCCTGGTGGGCGGCGCGGGAATCTGCGCCTATGTAGCCTCCAAACACGCCATCATCGGCTTGACTAAGACCGCCGCGCTCGAGCAAGGACCGCGTGGAGTAGGGTCAATGCCTGCTGCCCCGGCCCCATCGCCGGCCGAATGACCTTCAAACTCGCCGAAGAGGTATTCGCCGGCAGCAAAAAGACGTTTGCGGAGACGGTTCCACTCGATCGGCACGGCACACCTGAAGATGTTGCCGGCCTTGTGTCCTATCTGCTGTCCGATGATTCCAGCTATGCGACAGGTACGGCACACTCTGTCGACGGCAGCTTCACGACAGCGTGATCGCGTTTTCCGAGAACGAGTGTCAGAAATATCAGAAATGGAGCATCCAGGTGATTATGTCTAAATCGAAACCGATCACACCAGGTGCCGCGATATTCTATGGCGGACTCATCGCTGGAACACTCGATGCGGCTGACGGCGTCGTGGCCTACTACTTCATTGGGGGCTTGAACCCGATCCAGGTTCTGCAATCCATCGCCAGCGGCTTTTATGGAGCGGCCGCTTTTCAAAGGGGATTCGCCGGAGCCTTGGTTGGTCTCCTCGCCCATTTTTTCATCGCCTTCGCGGTTGCCGCCATCTACGTGGGAGCAACTCGGTTTCTGCCCATGTCGCGCAGGGACGCGGCAATGTGGGGCATGACCTACGGCGCCGCGGGCTTCATTCTTACGAACTTTGTCGTACTACCGCATACAGCCGTCGCGAAATCACCCTTCTCTTTGCCGCTCTTGCTGAACGGGGTTCTAACGCACGCTTTGTTGGTTGGCTTACCGATCGCCTTGGCAGCCCGACGTATTACGAACCAGCCAAGCCTCAGTACTCGGGCGCTTAACTATAAAGCACGAGCGTTTCGGAGGAATTCATGAAGACCCTTGGGCGGCATTCATGGCCAGGCAGCGTCAAGGAGAGCCTGCGATGAAAGCTCGCATCGACTACTCGAACGTTCCGGAAGCGCTCCGCGGGATGCATCAACTCGAGCATTACATCCACAATTCAGGCCTGGAGGAATCGCTGGTCCACCTGGTGAAGATGCGCGCCTCACAGATCAACGGGTGCGCGTATTGCCTCGACATGCATTCGAAAGATGCCCGCGCCCTCGGCGAGACCGAGCAGAGACTTTATGGGCGCGACGCGTGGGAGGAGGCGCCATATTACTCCGAGCGCGAACGCGCGGCGCTCTCGCTTGCTGACGCCGTCACCCGGATCACGGAAGGCCATGTGCCCGACGCTGTCTTCGAGCGCGCACGAGCGCACTTCAATGAACAGGAACTGATCGCGCTGGTGTTTACCCTGACCACCATCAACGCCTGGAACCGCCTTGCTATCACTATGCGCACCGACGTGGGCACCTATCAACCGAAGGCCCGCCTGGCAGCCGAACCCTCTTCTCCATCAGGCTTCACCTTCCCTCCTCAATGCCGTATATAAAGGACGATCAAAGTCCCCACTGCAGTTGCCGCAGCCCCTCTAGCACTTGCGAAACCACACCCCCGAAGTACCAAAACCACAAGGATTCTCCATAGCTACCCGCGTCCCCCGCGCGAGCGGGTCACTTCAAACGGCCCTATCGAAAGGACCCCTCCCCAACAGCCGTGTTCTCTCGAAGTGTTTCTGGCGGGGCGCTCCCGATAGGGATCTAACGTTTATCGTTACCATATGGGGTCGACGCGTGTGTCTGAAATATTTCGCTCGCCAGTTCTATTTTAAGCGTCAAGCTCTGCAAACGGGTTCCGTCTCCACCCGCCAGAACTACAGCCCAGCGGTGTCCCACGGTTCCGTCAGAAGGCAAGACGGCTGGGGAGTTTTCAAGGGCAGGCGGAACTCCACTACTTGTATCGATCAAGCCGGAAGACATGGTTCTCCTCCTTGTCCGCGAGGGTCGCCGATTCTCTAATTGGCCTGCTCAGGCCAAAAGCGCCCCACTTTCGAATTCCCGTTTCGCCTGGAGCCAATCGTCCAGGTCCCGGCCGTGTTCTCCGCCGCGTTCAACGTAGAGTTGGTATGCGCGACGTCTGATTTCCGCGTCAAGCGCCGAGTTCCCTCCGGTGCCCGCTGCTCTCTCTTCTCCGCCCGAGGCTTCTGCCGCTTTGGGCTCTGTACACCCGTTTCTCCTTGGTTTCAATGCCATACTTATCTCCTTTGTTTGAACCGACTAACGAGTCCCCTGAACGCCAGTCGCGTTGCTGCCGATCGCCGTCACAGCCTCGTCGAGTTCCTTCTGGCGGCGGCACCGTCGCTCAAGCAACGGCACGCTGACGAAGGCGCCGCCGACAACGAAGAGGCCGCTCAGGGCGCCGGCCAAGGATCCGATGCCGGTCTGGGCCCGTTTCGAGAGCGGCGCCGAACGGTCTCCCTCGCCGAGGTGCCCGAACCGGACGAGAATCGCCAGCACGATCAAAAACACCCCAAAGCTGCGCTGCAGGATGCCATCGTTGACATAGCGAACCAATTGCGAGGACGCAAGTCCCAGCGCTGTACTGCAGGCGATCATCAGAAGGCTGTCGCGAACACGCAGAAGCCTTGTTCGCACGTGGATTGCGAGCGTTACGCAGGCGGCCGTGGGATGCGTTAACCAAGCTGGTTCCACTGTCGCCCTTCATCTCCCGGCCTCCTCTATCGTGAAGTTCGTGCTGTGCTCCCATAGTTTAGAAATTAGCGCGTGCAAAGAACCTTAAGGATGGTGCGAACCAGAAGAGTAATCAATGTGAACGATACGACGGAACCCAAGTACATGCAGGCAAACCATACTAAGCGACGGCGCTGAGTACTCATGCTTCCCAGCCTTTCACCGGTGTCTTGCCTCGAAAGACCCAATAAGCGAACGCCGAGTAAGCCAGCACCAATGGAGTCACGAAGACCGCGCCACTTAACAGGAAGACATGACTGAGGCGCGAGGCGGAAGCCTCCCACAGGGAAAGCCGAAACGGGATGATGTCTGGAAATATCAGAACAGCCAGCCCGGCGATTCCGAGACCCACCATCGAGACTGCCGCGACCAACGGTCGAAGTTCTGACCGTTTGCCGATACTGGCAAAAAGAACAATCGCGGCGAGAGCCATCATCCCTACAATGGTCGCGAGGCTTACCGTGTGAGTCTTCCAGGCGGCTCGCACTTCCGGTTGCGTGAAGGCAGCCGTCAGGCAGGCGAGGACGAAGAGCATAAGGAAGGCAGGTAAAGCCAACCACAACGTTCGCTCGGCGAAATGACGGGACGCTTCGGTCGTCTTCAAGTAGAGCCAACAGCCGCCCAGCACTATATATCCGAAGAGAACGCTCGCCGCGCAGAGGATCGGAAAGGGGCGCAAGCAATCAAAAACACTGCCGCCGAAGGCGCCGCCGCGGATTGTGACACCCTGAATCAACCCCCCAAGAATCACCCCCTGCATGCAAGCCGCCACAATGGATCCGATACTGAAGACGGCATCCCAGGACGGGCGATAGCGCTGCGCCTGAGGGCGGAATTCAAAGGACACGCCGCGCAGTCCCAAAGCAAGAAGCATGACGATGAGCGGAACATAGAACGCGGGCATTAGAATGCTGTAGGCGAGGGGAAAGCCCGCAAGCAGCGTGACACCGGTCATGATGAGCCAGGTTTCGTTGCCGTCCCAGGTTGGCGCGATAGAGTCGACCATATGATTCCGCGAGGCTTCGTGCGGCTGCAATAGCAAGAGCGCCCCGACACCCAGATCAAAGCCGTCCAGCAGCACATACATCGTGATAGAGAATGCGGCGAAAACCGCGGAAAGAAGTGGCAGGTCCATGGTCTACCTTCCCAACACCGCATTCGCCGTCGGACTATCGAGCACCTGGGGACGGAGTGCGTTCTTGAGCGACGCGGATGCCTCTGCATGATCCGGCGCCGCTTCCGGGCCGCGGCGGATCATCCGAAAGACGAAAATCAGAAAAGCCGTCATGAAAAAGGCGTAGACAAAAATGAAAGCGATTAGCGTTGAGAGTAACGTACCGGCCGGCACGGGAGAGACAGCGTCCACTGTGCGCAGCAGTCCAAAGATGACCCAGGGCTGTCGGCCCGTCTCAGCGAGGTACCAGCCTCCCAGCGTCGCGACGATGCCTGAAGGGGCCATGATGACAAGTGAGCGCAGGAACCAACGCGTTGTGAAAAGGCCACCGTGCCAGCGCAGCCAGAGCGAAGCGACAGCCATGCCGAACATCAGGATCGCGATGCCGTACATGATCCGAAAGCCATAGAAGACCATGCCCATCGCAGGCTGGCGGTCGCGCGGCGTATTCTTCAAGCCTTCGACCCGTCCATGCAGGCTATGCGTAAGCCAGATACTGCCGAGATAGGGGATGCCGAGCGCCACCCGATTGCGCTGGTGCGCCTGGTCGGGAACAATGACCCAGTAGTAGGGCGCGGGGGATTGGGATTGTTCCTCCCAGAAGCCTTCAGCCGCCTGCATCTTCGACGGCTGATGCTTCAACATCGTGCCATAAAGAATGTCTCCGATGAAGACTTGGCCGGCGATGAGAATCGCGGCAAACGCCATTCCAATCGATACGCTCTTGCGTGCAAACAGCGTGTGTTTCCTCCGCAAGAGATAGAATGCGCCGACACCCGCCACCAGGAAGGACGCCGTGAGATAAGCCGCCGTGAGCATGTGGGGGAGGCGATACAGCCAGGATGGATTGACGATGACCTTCAACCAGTCCGTCACCACCAGGCGGCCGTTTTGCATCGCCACGCCGTCGGGTGTCTGCATCCAACTGTTCGCCGAGAGAATCCACGAGGCCGATAGCAGCGTGCCCAACGCTACCATGCAAGTGGCGAAGAAATGAAGCCTTGGTCCCACGCGGCGGAGCCCGAAGAGCATGATTCCGAGAAAGCCGGCCTCAAGAAAGAACGAGGTCAGGACTTCGAGCGCGATCATTGGACCTATGACTGGGCCTGCGATCTGAGCGAAGTGTGCGAATCCCAGCCCGAATTCAAAGGAGAGCACAATGCCAGTGACCACGCCGACACCGAACGCCATGGCGAAGATGCCGAGCCAGAAGCGGTAGATTTGCAGGTAGACGGGGTTCCTGGTCTTCAACCACAGTCCTTCCACCACGGCAAGGAACATCGCCAGGCCGATGGACGTGGTCGGGAAGATGATGTGGAAGCTCACCGTGAAGGCGAACTGCACGCGAGCGAGCATCGCCGCATCCAGGTTCATGACAGATCTCCTTCTTCCGGAGCGCGCCCGATGATGACGCCCGCCGTCAGTATCGCAAGGGCAAGACCACCGATAGCGACCCACAAACCAAACACCCCGATGATGGCAAAGAAGAAGGCGATGCCGATCACGACCGTCGTGAGTACGCTTGCAACCTTCCGAGCGACATTAGGTTTCGGCTGCGACATCTGTCATCGACCTCGCGTCTGCGCGGTTCGTTCTACCGTGCTCCAGTCCCTGGCAAATATTACCTGCACAAAACAATACATGCTCATGAGGTTCAGGCTCAACCTCATCTCGTGCCACTTACCGCGTCTTGTGCTGAACTGATATGAGCATCAGCGCTTTTGTGCGCGAGGAACCGCTCAATGAGCTGTTCGCCCCAAACCATACCCAATAGTCCGGCCAATGCCACAAGCGGCGGCGCAGGACTTTTCACGCGCAGGAGCGCGTATGCTATGCCGACCAAAAGACCTACTGCAAAAGAAATGAGCATCGCTTTCATATTCAACTCCTTACAGGATTGTCTAAATCTTTGAGCTTTCGGATGCCGTCGGGACGCTTCGTGAATCACGTCCACGAAGATGAGGAAACCATCCGAGTACTGCGAAGGCGCATGCGACCGACGCGATACCGCACACGCATAACGCCTCCGCGACCGAACGTTTCACCATAAGGCTACCCACGGCAGCCCCCGAAAACATCAGCAGCACGGAGGCAATGCGCCTCCGCCACCGCGGATTGGTTCCCCCTGCCAAAAATGAATCCGCCGCCAACCCCGTAATCGTTAGGGTTAAGACCGTTGTGGTTAGATCTGGTACGCCGAGCTTGCGCGTCGTGGCGTTCCTGAATCCCATGGCAAGGGCTGTAAGCCCGATAACTCCAAAAAGAGGAATGGAGTTCTCGTCACCTGGACTCCTTAACGTGAGCGAAGCTAGGGCAGCGCTGATCAACAATAACCCGTCTATGCAAAAGGCTCTACTGGTCCAATAAGGCGCTGGGCGGGAACTCATGTGAGTTGCCAATCGCCCTCCTGCTGCCGCGCCAAGCAAGAAGGCCATCAAGGCCATGGACGATCTCGGAATCGAGAAGCCCGGCGCACCTGCGAGCGCGAAACCGAGGAACACAACGTTACCGGTCATATTCGCGGTGAAGACGTGGCCCAAAGCCAAGAGACTCACAGCATCGACAATTCCCGTTGTAGCCGTCATGCCCAGAAGGATGTAAGGAGATACGGGGTCGGGAGATGGTGGCGCGCTCATTTTCTGACCCCCACTATCTGACGATTTTCGGTCTCGCCAGCCTTCTCGCTTGTGACCGTCCTCCGCGGCAGCACACATGGTTGCCCTACCGACCCGGCAATGAACAGGAGACCACCCCAAATGGCTATATTTTTCGAGAAGTTGATCAGTTGCCCTTGGAAGGCCGGCGTACCTGCAGCTAGCCAGAACGAATGTGATATGAATGTTGCGGGAACTAGAAAGGCGAAAAGTGCGAGCGCCATCAAGCGAGGGAAAACGCCCAACGCGAGCCCGAACCCAGCGGCAAGTTCCAACACGCGACCAGCCAGCATTATCACTGGGACCAAACTGACGGGCGCGCCCCGTTCCATCAATTCCTTCGCGGGAATGGTTTGGTCAACGATCCCGAGGCCGTTGAGGACGAACACGACTGCAATCAGAATACGCGCCGCAACAATGCCACCATGAGAGAGCCGGTCCATAAATCGCTCCTTAAAACTTGTATCCTGCCCACAACTCCAGATAGTTAATGTTGCGTCCCGGCGAGGCTTCCTTCAGGAACTCGCCGGCGTAAAAGACACCGTAGTCCGCCTGGAGATAGGCGTGGCGGTCAATTTGCCATTTGACCTCCACGCCGGGCCGATAGCCTACGAACCGGGCTTGGCTCGTGCCGGCCGGAACAAGCAGGAAGCCAGGAACCGCATAGACTCCGTCGTGCAAGTTCTCTCTCCACTGAACCACCAAGTCGGTCGAGACGGATACCCGCATGCGGCAACTGTGTTTGAATCCGCGGATGCACATCGATGAAATTCAGCGGGCCCGGACCCGTGTCCGCTAGAACCCCAAAATAATTGCCAAGGGGGAATACCGGATAGAACGTTCCCAGCGTGTGAGTTCGAGGATCATCTCCGCTGGAGATATCTGCCTTAACGCTAAATCTCGGTTTTAGCGGCAGGTTAGGAAGACTGTACCCGTGATCTGACGCGACAGTCCATGCACGAATGGTCATGCCGACCCGAAGCTCCCAAATTGCAAGACGGCCTCGTCGTCGAAATCCCAGGCCGGGCTCCTTCGACGGCGATCGGTCGCCAGAGCCTCATTGCCAAGCTGTGGCGAAGCCTCTGTGGCGGTTCCGCGATCGAATGTCGCATTTTTACGATCCTCACCCACGTAATAAGTGTCGAAAGAAATGCCCCGACGCCAGGGCCGTGTGGCATAAAGCCCCCAGAACGCAGTCTTGTGGTCGGGTACGTTGTCGAAGAATCCAATCTTGTCCAGGTCAGGACGTGCCGCGAACGCGTCGACGTTCCATGCGCCTGCTTTGCTTCTGATCTTGACGCCGTCAAAGCTCTGGCGAACGTTTGGCCCTTCTCGAACGGAGACAAGCCTGCCCGAGCCGTAATTCAACTCTTGCCGGCCGACTCGCAGCACGATCCAGTTCTTCTTATGCGAGTCCCCGACTTCGACGTACGCCGCTTCGAAATCGAG
Organism: Bryobacteraceae bacterium; assembly: GCA_963770345.1. Taxonomy (GTDB): domain Bacteria; phylum Acidobacteriota; class Terriglobia; order Bryobacterales; family Bryobacteraceae; genus CAVYPH01. The sequence goes on from CAVYPH010000007.1 coordinate 1,503,203, forward strand.
TCTTCTTCTCGTCAATCGGACGGGGCCCGCCCTGCCGGAATGCCTCCAGTCCGCTTTTCATTTGCACGAACACGCGAAAAGACTTGCCGAGATGCCAATCAGTGTGCAGCATATATCGCTGGAGAGAGAACGCATTCATGTACGGCTGTTTGCCCCAGTTGTCGTTACCGACTCGCTCGAATACTTCCCTGATCTCACCGCCGATCGTGAGATACCATCCGTCCTCGCCCAGAGGAATGTACTTGATCGGATCCCAGAAATCCTGGCGTAGTGATGGGTCCTTGAGGAAACTCCAGTCCTCGTTCTCTCGCAGCAAACTGTAAGCGCGAACTGGGCTCACGGGTTCCGTGGTCTCGTCTGATTGGGCACGAACAGACGATACGGCAATTAAGAACGTGATCACGCAAGCAGGAGCGACTCGCATGGCACACCTACTTCCCGGAATCGGAAGAGTGGATCTCGGCGATATAGCCGCCGGGGAATTGCACGATGGCCGCGTTCCGTTTATCGGCCGTGTAGGGAGGGACCAAGACCGCGACTCCGGATACCTTGGCCTTGGCCAGGGTATCTGCGAGGTTGCTGACCTCATATCCGGTGATTTCTCGTCCGTAGGGATAGGGAAGGTGGCCGTCCGTCACGAGCACCGTCAGCTTGCCGAAAGTCGATTCGATCCGGATACGCCGATAGTTGTCGGCCGGCCGCCCGATCTCGATGCCGGGCGCACGCGGATCGTCGGAGACGACTTTGCCATGAGAGAAGTCGAGAAAGCTGCGAACGAACGCGGACGCCCTGTCTGCCGACACATAGACGCGGTTCTCCGGAATCGTTTCGAGCGGCGCGTAGGATGGCGCGGTCGTATGCCAATAAAGCTGCGTATTCACACCTCCCGGCCATTGGATGATGGCATCTTTGCCGATCGGATCGTTGAACGGATTGACCAAGACATCCGCGCCGGTCGCGCGGGCTGCGTGGATCGCCGCTTCTATATCGGTTACCAGATAGCCCGTCCGCTCCACCCCGAATGGGTACGGGACCGGGGTCTTGAATCCGAACACCGACACGGTCCCTACGGGCGTCAACACCAGTTGCGACATGGTGCTGCTCGAAGTTGGAGTCACCGTGAAAACGCCTTGTTTGGAGGTAGTGCCCCCGAAAGTGGCGAGAAGGCTAGCCACGAAGCGGTCGAAGTCCGCTGGCGCGACATAGACGTGGGTCGTATCGTATTGTGGCCCCACAGCCACGTTTGGCGTCGCCGTAGCGGCGTAGGCCATTCCCGGTGCACGAACTGGCAGCAGCGATGGGACGACTCCCAAGCTGAGAAGGACACCAGCGGTCACTGCCATGAATTTGGTCGTTCGCATTTTTGAATTTCCTTTCTTGACGACGAGTTCGGATCAGCTAACGACTAGAAAGCCCAGCAGAGGCAGCCAAAGCCCCCCGCGACGCCGCAATCCGCGCTTACGTGCTTGTGGTTGTGTGCGAGGGCCACAGATGAGCGAGCTGAGGCGGGGGCCAGGGCCGGCTTGGCGTAACCGCCATAGGCCGCCACGGGGGACCAATCAGGTAGAACCGGCGGAACTGGAGGAGAAAGCTCGGCGAATTCCTCGGCGGCGTATACGGCCTTGCCTCCGACAACTGTAAGCACTGATTCCAGTCCCTTGATTTCTTCTTCAGGTACGGAGAAGTAGTCGGAAGAGAGCACGGCCAGGTCCGCCAACTGGCCCGGAACGATGGCGCCCTTCTTGCCATCTTCACTGGAAAACCAACTGCTCCCAACGGTCCAGAGCCTCAGGGCTTCCATGCGATCCAGGCGGTTGCTCTCCGGATACATCGAAAGGCCGCCGACGGTTTTCCCCGTCACGAGCCAGTAGAGCGAGATAAACGGGTTATAGCTTGCGACGCGCGTCGCGTCCGTGCCGCCGCCGACGGGAAGTCCCATCCGCAACATTTCTGCAATGGGCGGCGTACGCTTGAGGGCGGCTTCCCCATAGCGATCGCGGAAGTATTCACCCTGGAACGCCATCCGATGCTGGACCGCAATGCCGCCGCCCAGTGCCTTGATCCGCTCCATATTCCGCTTCGAAATTGTCTCCGCATGATCGATGAACCAATGGAGACCCTTCAGCGGCACTTCGCGATTTACCTCTTCGTAGATGTTAAGGGCGCGCGTGATCGACTCGTCATAAGTCGCGTGCAGCCGGAACGGCCAGCGGTTCAGAGCCAGCAGGGTCACCACCGGCTTCAGGTCCTGCTCCATTGAGACTGGAAGCTCCGGGCGAGGCTCCAGAAAGTCCTCGAAATCTGCTGCCGAAAAAACGAGATTTTCACCAGCACCGTTGTGACGATAATAATCGTCGCCCTGCCCCGGTTTCACCCTGCCGGTCCAGCGGCTGAAATCGGCAAGTTCATCCTTGGGTTTCTGTGTGAACAGGTTATAGGCGATTCGCACCGTCAGCTCGCCGTTCTTGTGAAGCTCATCGATGATCTGATAATCCTCCGGGTAGTTTTGGGAACCACCGCCGGCGTCAATGATGCTGGTGATGCCTAGCCGATTCAGTTCCCGCATGAAATGGCGACTGGAGTTCGCCTGATACTCCGGTGGCAACTTCGGCCCTTTCGCTAGGGTGGAATAGAGGATCGTCGCGTTAGGGCGCGCGATCAGTATGCCAGTCGGGTTTCCGGCGGTGTCGCGCACGATCTCTCCGCCGAGTGGGTTCGGCGAATCCTTGGTATAGCCAACGACGCGCAAGGCGGCGCGGTTGAGGAGTGCGCGATCATAGAGATGCAGAACGAAGACGGGCGTGTCTGGGGCAGCTTGATTCAACTCCTCCAGAGTTGGCATCCGGCGTTCGGCGAATTGGAATTCAGACCACCCGCCCACCACGCGGACCCACTGCCCCGGCGGCGTTCTCTGCGCCTGCTCCTTCAGCATCCGCAAACCGTCGGCGAGCGAGGGAACGCCATCCCAGCGAAGTTCCAGGTTGTAATTGAGCCCGCCGCGGATCAGGTGCGTATGAGAGTCGTTGAGGCCCGGGATCATCACTCGCTTGTTAAGGTCCACCAGCTTGGTGCCTTCGGTGCGAAAGGCCATCACCTCGCCATCGGTTCCCACCGCAGCAAACTTGCCATCTCGAATGGCGACCGCTTGAGCGACCGTATGGCGGTCGTCCTGGGTAGCAATCTTACCGTTGAACAAAATCAAATCCGCTCGATTGTTTGTCATTTGCTTCTCCTGAGCCTTGTTTGTCAAATGACCGGAGTGGACGAACACTGGTATGTCGCGCCCACCCCGGCCGCGGCTATTTGTGCGCCATCGCGAGGGCCGGAATAGAGTATTCCGGGAATTTCGTTGCTGGGGCACCGTGGACCATCGTGTAGGCATACTCCACTCCCACGCCGTATGCGCCGTAGTGGTTCTTCACGATGTCCATCACCGCGTCATAGGTGTCACGCTCCGCCCAATCCCGTTGCCACTCCAGCATCACGGAGAGAGAGGTGACCGGCTTCGCGCCTGCCTGAATCACGCGCTGCATCGAGTTCTCGATGGGCCATCTGATTCACGTCGCCGCAGCAGTCTTCCACAACGTAGATCTCATAGCCGTCATTGATGGCCTGGATAGTGGGGAGAGCGACGCACGTCTCGGTCCACAAACCCGCCAGGACGATCTTCTTCTTCCCCGTTTTTTCGATTGCGGCGACAAAGTTCTTGTCGTCCCATGAGTTCATCGATGAGCGTTCGATCGGCGTTCTTCCCGGGAACAGCGCCGCGAGCTGCGGCCACATGTATCCGCTGAAGCTCTTCGTTTCAACCGTGCTCAGGACCACAGGGAGGCCGAATACCTGAGCCGCCTTCGCGAATGCCAGGGTGTTATTGATGATCGATTGCCGGTCGGTACTTGACACACCGAACAGCATTTGTGGCTGATGATCGATCAGTGCGACAACGCAGTTATCGGGAGTCAGAAGACCTTTTTCACTTCGCTTTGATAGACCGTTTCTTTGAGACATCCTTATCCTTCCTTCCTTTCTTTCTTTCTTTCGTGAGATTGCATCAGACCAGTCGACGAGCTAGCGATCACGCCGTGGCGTGAATCGATGCGCTTCCTCAACTGCACGTTCGTACGAGGCATCAAACGGGAACACACCAATCCGCTGCTCATTGGACAGGCACAGATCGAACACCTGGCTGCAGGTCATTCGTCTACTCTTTGCCAATTAGCCCAGCGTTATTCGATCCGGTTGAATCGCGAGGCACTGCTCTCCCGGGCAGACACCATCGGCTCGATCCCGTGATGGTGTCTGCCCAAAGAATCAGTGAAGCTCTTGTCTTCTTAGCCAGTCTTTTTCATCCGCGCAACTGGTTCGCTCTTGACCTGTTTTGATTTCACGAGATCGGCGGAGGACGATCCTTCGAGCGCAAGCCCATAGCCGACTTCCCGCACCACGCGTTCCTTCAACGGCTGGATGAAATGTACGCGTGTGTTGCGACGTGTAACCTCCGGAGCCTTCAGGTACAGTTCGGCCAATTCTCGCGCTCGATTGAGCGCCTGCCCGTTCGGCACAACCTCCGCGACCACTCCCCATTGCTGCGCAGTGCCCGCCGGCAGAGGCTTCGGATCGAGCAGAAACGCCTCGGCACGTCCCGCTCCACCGCGATAACTCCACGTGGTGAAGATGCCGTCACCCGGCGTAACACCTTGGGCGTAGTGCGCGACATCCTGAAAGGTCGCACCCTCGCCCGCCACAATGACATTGGCGAGCAATGCATAATCGGAGTGCACGTAGGCGCGTCCCTCGATCGCCGCAATTACCGGCACGCGTATGTTGGCGATGTTTTCCAAAACCTGAACACCCTCGTCGTGAACCTGGCTCCAGACTTCGGGATCAGAGACGTCGCCGAAAGATGACCAGTCGACATCGATAATGAAGTCCCCTCCGGCGCCGGTGACGATGACGATCTTGTTAGCACGGTCCTGTCCGATCCGGTAAAACGCGTCGACAAATTCCGTGTGGCCTTGTGCGTTCATAATGCACGGGCCGCCGTTACTATGGAACTCGACCACCAGCACGCCCTTGGCGTCCCGCGTCAGTTTCAGTTGGCGATAGGCCGAGAAATAGTCCGATTGAGCTGTTTGCATGGCATTTGTCCTCTCATGATCTGCGCTCTCTACAGTCGCAAGCCGAGTGCCAGAAAGCAGCGTCTCGTCACCGCTTGCATTTAAAAGGGTTGCGCAATGACAACTGTCGTCGGTTTTAGTCGCGCGTCGAATCTCTGACGTCAAGGCGGAAACGCTCACTGACACGTCGCGAGCGCAGTTCGCTCACGCGTTCAACCTTACGTTCAGACGAACCGGAAACACCGACTCTGAAGGCGTTCGCCTAATGCCGGGTCAGCAGAGACAGAAGTACGTTCTGCCCGGATAAGGAAGAAGGTTTGTGCGCCCATCGTGTCGAGGGTGGGGCCCCTCACTCCCCTCGCACGAAAGGAAGAGTGCCTGCGCAACTGTGGCGTTCTTTTCGCAAAGATCCAGACCGGCGACGTCTGGGAGGCGGGCCGCCAGTTCGTCCGGTCCAACGGCTCCGCAGAACGGCAACACTAGTCCGAACCTATCCGTGCTGCGGTCGTGCCCGTGCCGCGTCGATCTGTATTCGGTCTTGACGTCAGAGATTCGACGCACAACGAATACTGGCGAGATTTGCAATTGCACAACCCCTTTTGAATTCAGGCGATCCTGCGACGCTGCTTCCCGGCACTCGGCATGCCCCGGGTAAAGAGCGTGGACGTTCTCTGATACGCAGCGAACAGTTCATAAATTCTGTTTCAGGAGATTTCCAATGAAGAAGGACACACCGATGGACAGGCTTGATCCCGCCCGAACAGCTCTGGTGGTGGTGCATATGGTCAAGGGGGTGGCACCGGACGATCGTCGTCTCCGATGCCTGCACCGCCGACAGTGATGAGAGCCACGCCCGCTCGCTCGACGTGCTCCAAAAGTGGTTCGCCGAGACACCGACCGCCGACGAGGTCCTCAGCGCCCAGGGAGATCAGAGAAACGACAGGCGAGCACTTGCCGTTTGAGCAGCGAGGCTCCAAGCGCAAGCAAAGAGGTTAAGTCTGAGACAAGGAGAACATCCATGCAGTTAAAGTGGCTCTCTACTATTCTCGTCGGATCTGCTGTCATTTTCGGCGTGTCGTAGACGATTGCTTCCCGGCAAGGTCCCGTCGGCAATCCGAACGGCGGTGACTGGTTGTACGTGGACCACGACCTCGCGGGAACCCGCTACTCGCCCCTTACGCAGATCAATACGAAGGATGTCTCGCAACGAGCCAGAGTGTGCACGTACTATCGTTTCCGCAGGGATCATGTATTTGACGACTGCGCATTACAACCGTTGCTCTTGATGGCTCCGATTGCCACGCGATCTGGATGAGCAAATGGTCGCCGCGCGATTACGAGACGCTCAACACGCAACGCGGTGCGGCACTCGCCGCCGGAAAGATCATCCGCGGCACTGCTGATGGCTTCCTGCCGGCGCTCGATACAAAGGATGGGCAAACGGTTTGGGCCAACAAGATTGCTGACTCGAAAGAGGGCTACTTTATCAGCATGCCGCCGCTGATTCACGGTGATCTGGTTTATATCGGACCGGCGGGCGCCGAGTGGGCCTCAAGCGGTTGGGTCGGCGCATTCCGAGTCAATGATGGCGAGCAGGCGTGGCGATCAACATTGTGCCCCGCGATGGCGAGCCCGGAGCAAACACGTGGGCGGCAGATCCCGCAGCGCGCAAACACGGCGGAGGAAATCTCTGGACTCCTATGACATTTGACGAGAAGAAAAACCTGCTCTATGTGCCCGGTGGAAACGCCGCGCCTGATATCTATGACGAAGGCCGCCCCGGGCCCAATCTATACACGAATTCGCTTATCGCTTTGGATGGCGCGACGGGCCGCCTGGCGTGGTACCGGCAATTCATTCCGCACGACGTACACGATTACGATGTCACGCACATCGGCCCAATATTCAGGACGGCGATCGGTGGGTCGACTCGCGACGTGGTCGCCAGCACGGGCAAGGATGGAATACTGCGGCTTTTGGATCGCGATTCGACTGACATCCTCTACAGCGTTCCGTTCACTAGACGAGTTAACGCTGATGCGGCTGTAACCGCGACGCCAGTGCGGGTCTGCCCGGGGCCTTTCGGTGGGCAGGAGTGGAACGGCTCCGCATACGACATGAAACTGAATTTGTTGGTAGTGCCTACTACCGATTGGTGTGCAGAGTTCAAAAAGGACGCGGCGCCGCCGGATGCGGAGAAAGAGCACACGCACGGCTTTTACTTCGGCGGTGAATTGAAGTTTGATCCGTGGTCAGCCGCGCATGGACGGCTCACTGCATTCGAGGTTTCAACAGGCAAGGAGAAGTGGCGCTACGACGCCGCGAAACCGATGTTAGCGGGCGTCACCGTGACAGCTGGCGATCTGATTTTCACGGGTGAATTGACCAGTGACCTGCTGGCACTTGACGCGAGGACGGGCAAGGTACTTCTGCGAAGCGCCGTGGATGGCCCATCTGCTGGCGGCGTGGTCACCTACGACGCTCGCGGGGTGCAAAACGTGGCGATCGTCTCAGGCTTCGTGGGGGTATTCAACTCGTACGCTCCCGATATCGGTGGCGCGAACACTACGGTCACAATCTTCCGCCTCCGCGGGAAATAGGGTGACCGACTGCATCGCAGCAAAAAGCTATCGCGTGAGCGGACGATCCCGGAATTTCAAAAGTAAAGCCAGCCGACGATTGCACATGGCGCATAGCGGCACTGCGCTTTCTGCTGACTCCTCGCACACGGCAAGGTGCCTGGCCTCAATCCCACGCCAGTCATCGTCGAACTGTTGGAGGTAGTCCATCAGCTGCTGGTGCTCCGGGCAATACGGGGTGCATAGAAGCTGGCTCAACCATGCTGAAATCGAATTCGGCCTCTTCTCGCGGCAATGCCTCGGCGAACGAAGAATTTCGCAACCGTGTCAAAATCAACCGGAAGTTCACCTGCAAAGCCGCTCGAAGCAAATTCGGCTATAAAAGGAAATCTTTCACGCGGCCATAGACCTGGCTGATCACTCTGTGAACAAGAGCTCCGCTTCGGGAATCCTTACTCCGCGGCGCTGAGTAGGTCGAAAGATGCCAAGCCTTTTCATTCTATATATCAGGGTGGTGCGCGCGAGTCCTAGTCTGACTGCTGCGCCTTCCGGTCCGCCGATCATCCAACCGGACGCATCTAATGTCTGCAGGATTAAGGCCCGGTCAACTTCTTTCAGTGTTGTCGACTTCGACGTCCCAGTTACTGTTTCCGGGCGATCCGACGGCCGCAGGCCGGCCCGAAGCTCTGCTTCCGGCTGCAACCACGCCTCTTCCACAAATAACGTGTCCGAGTCGCAGAGGATCATGGCTCGTTGGATGACATTTTGAAGCTCTCGGATATTGCCGGGCCAATGATAGCCCTCTAGAAGAGTGGCTGCCCGCGATTCTATCTTTCGAATCATCCTGCCCTCTTTAGCAGCGTAGCGTTCGATGAAATACTTTGCGAGCAAAAGAATATCTTCCGGGCGCTCGCGAAGGGGGGGGACACGGATTGGAAAGACGTTGAGCCGGTAAAACAGATCCAGACGAAACTTCCCGGAACGAACTGCCGATGGCAGATCGCAGTTTGTAGCGGCAACTACACGCACGTCGACTGGAAGGCTTTCGGTGCCTCCAACGCGCTCGAACTCGCGTTCCTGAAGCACGCGCAACAAGGCGACCTGGGTCTCGGTCCGCATCTCACCGATCTCATCGAAAAACATCGTCCCGTGGTTCGCGATTTCGAAGCGCCCGGAATGCCGCTGGTTGGCACCGGTGAAGGCGCCCTTCTCATAGCCAAAGAGCTCGGCCGCCATGAGCGACGGTGGAGTGACAGCGCAATTCATTTTTGTGAAAACCGACCGGGATCTACGCGACCTATTGTGAATCGCGCGAGCGATCATTTCCTTCCCCGTGCCGCTTTCTCCCGTGATCAGAACGGTGGCATCACTGGGAGCAACTCTCATCACCTGCTCGGTCACGCGGCAGATCGCCTTAGAGGAGCCGACGATCTCCTCGAACACGGATGTCGCGAAAATGTCGTCGTCACAGAGATCGAGCGTTTCTCCAGTGAGACTTTCTGGCAGAGCCCGGAATTTCAGACTGGATTCCATCAAACCTGCAGTGCCCATAGTTTCGCTCCTTTCATAAATGTGTTCGGTTTGCCTTTTTTTTGATCAAACAGGATCAGAACATGCCGGTATTACTGCGGCAGCCGGGTGGGTGTCGCTATACGAAAGCAGGCTCCCAACCTTCCCGTTCAACATCAACCTGCGCTGGATTGCGGACGTGCCACTCCAGAACTCGCCGGTCGGGGACCCATCAAAATCGATAAGGCCCCCTCCGAAGCTTCGGGCTCAGTCCCTGAAAAGCTCACAGCGGTGGCACTCTTCATCCAGCGTCGGCGCCCAGTTTGCTCTCCGCAAAAATCCCTCCTTTATGCGCTACGTGCCGCTTTGTTGTCTGCTAATCCATTCGCGAACGTATGGATCGCAATTCACCAGCGCGATGTCAGATGCTTCGCACCGGGTCAGAAAATCGATGCCGTCTTGACCTGTCAAAGTCATATCTTTCAGGTCGAGAATGATGCGGCGGCCATTCGTTTCCGCGCCGATGAGTGTTTCCAACTCGGCGATATGCTCTGCGTCGAGCCGGCCGCTTATCGTAAAGACTACTTCCCCGTTCTCCGACCTGTGAATTCTGAACATCCTGCTCTTCCAAGGAAGATCTTGCCTACGGAGATGCAGGTCTAGGACCAACCTAAAGTAGGTGAAATGAAAGGTATTATTAGATTTTATAATTTACGAACTTCGTCAATTTACGAAGTTCGTAGAAATTTCCGTAAGGTAAGTGCGAGTCAGTTCGGAGAACCTGCTGTTTTTCGAATCCCCTTGAAGCGGTGCTTATTGATATTCAGTGCCTTGATCTTCGATTCGAGAGTAGTTCCGGGAACGCCCAGGCTGGCAGCGGCTCCTGACGGCCCGGACACCCGCCCATGGCACGCGCGCAAGGCAGCCTCAATGATGGCTTTCTCCTCATCAGGACGCCGGTTCAAGAGGGCCGGCTGGATATCCGGGACACTGGGCGCGCTGCACAAACTCTGCCGCGAAAGCCAACTTCCATCCACTGAAAATGTCGCCGTTTCGCCCACAATGACCGACCGCTCGATCACGTTCTGTAATTCCCGAATATTACCGGGCCAGCTGTATGCTTGCAGCAGATCCAGGCTCTTCTTGTCGACCGCGGTAAAATGCCTGCCTGTTTTCCGAGCGTAACGATTCAGGAAATACCTCACGAGCAAGGGGATGTCCTCTCTTCGTTCCCGCAGAGGCGGCATCTCAACGGGGAAGACGTTCAGCCGGTAAAACAGGTCCCTTCGAAACGAACCCGCGGCGATCGCGGACTCCAAGTCGCGATTGGTGGCGGCGATCACACGAACATCGGCGCGAATCGTCCCAGTTCCTCCGATGCGCTCAAATTCGTGTTCCTGAAGAACCCGCAAAAGAGCAATCTGAGTTTCTTCCGGGAGCTCTCCAACTTCGTCGAGGAAGATGGTGCCTTTCTCTGCCAGTTCAAAGCGTCCTAAACGACGCTGAGTTGCCCCCGTGAAGGCGCCCTTCTCATGGCCAAATAATTCCGATGCGATGAGGTCACGCGGAATCGCGGCGCAATTCACACTAACAAATGTGCGTGAGGATCGCCGTGACCGCCGGTGAATCGCGCGCGCAACCAGTTCCTTGCCAGTGCCTGTCTCGCCGGTGATCAGAACGCTGGAGTCGGTCGGCGCGACCTTGGAGACGAGGGAGAGCACCTTTTTCAGGGCCGCCGAACTTCCCACAATCTCCTCGAACATGGATGCTTTGTCGAGCTCTTCGCGCAACGAAACATTCTCGTCCTGGAGCCTTTGCTCCGCTGCCTTTCGATCCTCGATATCGGTTCCGGCGACATACCAACGAGTGAGGCGTCCGTGTTCATCCCGCAGCGGGTTCCAGCGTCGGAGAAACCAGCGATATTTCCCGTCCTTTCCCAGTAAACGCACTTCTACTTCGTGCGGGAGGCCAGCGGCGAACTTGCTTTGAGCCTCGCGCCTCGCGCGCTCCCAATCATCCGGATGAAAGAGCTTGCGGCGGTCGCAGGTCCGCCACTCATCAGCGGTCAAACCGAGATAATCGAGCGCGGCCTGGTTCACGTAGAGCCGCGTGTCCGGATCCGGCCCTAGCACATAAACGTGCTGCGGAGCGAAATCCAGAATCTGTCGAAGCTCGCTTTCGTTTTGGCGGATCTTCTCTTCCGCCAGCTTTGCCGCGGTAACGTCCGTCCCGGCGCCCACAAATTCAAGGTCGCCTGACGAGGTCTGCAACGCGCGGCCAATGACGTGGCAGTGTTTGATTGCGCCGTCCGGCATCAGCAAACGATGCTCCATATTGAAATCCGTCTTTTCCTTGATCGCATGTTCGTGAGCCCGCCGAACGAAATCTCTGTCGTCGGGATGAACTCGCTGAAATGCCATTTCTACCGTTGGCTTAGCCGTTCGATCATACCCAAAGATCTTGTAGGTCCCGTCCGACCAGTAGATCTCTCCGCTCGAAATATTCCAGCCGAAACTGCCCGTTTGGCACATCCTCTCGCCCTGAGCTAGGAAAGCTTCGCTGCGATGGAGGTCGGAATAAAGCCCGGCATTCTCCAGAGAAATTGCGACTTGCGAAGCCAGCAGTTCCAGCACGGTAACGCGGTCCGGCGTAAAGGCGCATGGAGTCAGGTTGTTCTCGAGAAAAAGCACGCCGACAAGCTTCGATTGGTTGACAATTGGCAGGCACAGGATGGACTTGGAGCGCTTCCGCCGCACATACTGATCCTTTGCATACACGTTATCGGTCGAGGCGTTATCCAGGAGCACGCCCTTCAGCGTCCGGATCACGTAATGCAGCGCGGATTGGGGGAGATCGGACGGCGTGACGGCCGCCTGTCTAATGGCAACCTCGATCCTGCCCGGGCCAGTGGTACCCTCGGCTTCGATTCGCGGCTCGCCGCCACGAAGCAGGATGAGCAGACCTCGCTCGGCCCCTGCATTCTCGAGCGCGATTCGTACCAGCTTCTCGATCAGCTTTTCCAGTACTATCTCGCCCGAGACCGCCTGCGAGACCCTGATTACGGTCGCTAGGTCCAGGCACTCAGTCGGCGTCACGATCGTGCTCGTCGTGCCACGAACTGCCTCCTCCACCCTGAGGTGGGGATAGAGCTGATCGAGCTGCCTTACTTTGCCATCGGCTCCCCAACGCTGATAGCAACACCTGGCTTCGAGCAAGTATTCGTCTGCGAACTTTTGGAAACCGCGTGCCGCGTAGAAGCGGGCAGCAACCTCGTAAGCAACCGCCTCATTGTGAATAAATCCGTTTACGTGCGCCGAGTGGATGGCCTTCTCGTAGAGGGATTCGGCATCCAGTTCTCGCCCCTCCAGCCGAGCAATCTCCGCGCCCAGTAATGCAGCTCGGTTTTCGAAATTCTCCGGGCAATGCTCCGCCCATACTTCAAACATCTTGTAGTGAGAGGTCAGTTCGCGAAGTTGTTCCTGCTTCTGATTATCAGGAACACTATCCCAACATGCAGCGTGCGAAAGGACACCGTAGTAGTACAGTTCGACTCTTTCGAACATGGACGGCGATGTCCAGGCTACCCGTTGTCCCTTGGATGAGGCATCGACGGCAGATGGGTAGTCCCCGGCAAGAAAGCGCGCCTGTGACTTGCGGGCAAAATACCAGCACTGGGGTAAAGCGAGACGAGGGTTTGCAGCCAGATGGGATTCAAATCGAGCTTCGTCAAAATCCTCGTGATCAAGCGACCCAAATACCGGCGTGAGGCCACGGAGAGTCCGTATAAGCGCAACTTGCACACTGATGAGGTCAACCACGAAGCTAAAGGATGCTTTTCGAACAAAAGCGAGGCCTCTCTCAGCGTCGGGCTGCACGTCGGCAAGGGGGAGTCCTATCGTCAGTGCGTTTGAGTTCAAAGAGTCCCAGCAATAAGCTGCGAACGTAAGATCGCCAACGTGGTTCGCCATATCGAAGGCGCGACGTATCAAGTCGCGGCCGCTCCGTGCATGTCGTGCCCACGGGATAACATCATTACCGAAGGACATAGATGTCCTACCTTCATAACGCTTCAAACCGCGTTGTTGAAGAAGGTCGTAGCCTAGGCGCCCAAATTGAAATCCGGGTTTATAGTTGCCGAAGCGCGGTCCGGCGATCATCGCAAACGACACGTAGGCAAAGCACGCTGCATCGCTGTTCCCATGCTCGAGACTCAGGTTGACCATGTAGCAAATGACAAGAGAGGACAGGTTCTCGTCAGTATGCAATGCGGTGTTCACGATCTCCGTCAGCACGTCGAGAATCTCGAGGATCTCAGGATTGGTTACCAATGGCAGGTCGACAAGTTCCTCAATTTGGCGGCTCCCGAGTTGGGACCAGATTCGATCGTATTCGCGTCGAACTTCGTCGCTCGTCGGATGAGGCGACCAGTATGTGCGACGACTCCGGAGATATTCAAGGCACACTGCAATTGCACGGTCGCTCCTATCGAGCGCGGTGTAAAGTGTGAGGCGCAAGCGTGTGGCGACAGCGAGGTCGTGGTCGCTCCTGGCATGGTCGGCAAGCACCGCCAGCCGATTGTCGGCCGATTCCATGTCTGCGGTCAACAGTTCGCACTCAGCCATGAGCAGCTCAATGTCGAATATGAGCTCGTAATTATCGTTCCAGCTCTGTTTACTCAACATCGCGCGCCCAGTGGTGAGGTAATTGAGCGCAGAAGCGTACGCTGTGGACACCCTCGCGCGCCTGCCTGCAATAAGATTTAGCTGTGCGATGTGCACACGCTCCTCATCTGAAGTGATCAGGTGAGACGCGCGATTGAGCTGATTGACGATCTCGAAAATTCTCTCCTCCCGCTCCTCTGGAGGAGTTTCCGCTGCGAGCAGCCTCCCTATTCGAAGATGGGTCTCTACGCGCAGATCTTCTGGGATCAAAGAATAAGCTGCTTCCTGCACTCGGTCGTGGACGAACCTGTATGAATCTTTCGAGCGGAAAATCAAGCCCGTGCGGACAGCCTCCCAAAGCTGCCTGTGGATTTCCTCATCCGGGGCATGGCAAACTATGCGCAGTAGAGTTAAATCGGCGCTGTTCCCAAGGCCGGCAAGCTGCTGTAGGGCATTCTGAGTCTCGATCGGCAGACGGTTCAACTTCCCGATCATGAGGTCCACCACATTCTCGGTGTAGCCCTTGGCCTGAATGCGGTCGACGTCCCAGGACCACCGCCGTTCGTCGTGATTGAACGCGAGCAGACCCTCATCCGCAAGCGTCAAAACAAACTGAATTGCAAAAAATGGATTTCCAGCCGTCTTTTCGTGGATCAGGTGCGCCAATGAGGCAGCCTGCTCCGGCTCGCTGTGAAGGGAATCCGTAACTAACTGCACCACGTCTGTAGGGCTGAGAGGGAGAAGGGTAATCTCGTGAACGGTGGCTCCAGACCGGCGGATCGTCTCGAGCTTGCGTATCAGGGGATGAGCGGGATCGACTTCGTTGTCCCGGTAGGCGCCTATCAACAGCAAGTGCTGCACCTCCGGCTGGGTCAGCAGATTTTCAAGCAAATCGAGCGTCGCCCCGTCGAGCCATTGCAGATCATCGAGAAACAAGGCCAGCGGATGCTCTGGCCGTGCGAATACGCTGATGAACCGGCGGAATACCAACTGAAAACGGCCTTGCGCATCCTGGGGGGGAACCTCAGGGGCCGGTGGCTGGTCTCCTATAATGAGCCTCAATTCGGGAACCATATCCACTATCAACTGCCCACACGGATCTAGGGCTTCGCGAAGGGCATCGCGCCATTTGTTCAGCTCTGCCTCGCTCTTGCCTAAAAGCAGGCGCAGAAGGCTCTGAAAGGCCTGTGCCAAAGTGGCATATGGGATGTCGCGCTTGTACTGATCGAATTTACCTGATGCCAAAAGGCCGCGCGGGAGAACCAGCAGTTTATGGAGTTCATTAACGACGGACGACTTGCCGATGCCCGAGTAGCCGGAGACAAGCACCAGTTCCGGCCTGCCGCCGGCTACAACACGGTCGAAGGCGGCGAGCAAGCTACCGATTTCCGATTCTCGGCCGTACAATTTTTCGGGAATAAGCAGCCGGTTTGGCGTGTCGTGTTCGCCAAGCGGAAATTCATCGATCCAGCCGCTCCTTTCCCATTCAGCAAGACAGTGCTGAAGATCGCTCGCAACGCCGGTAGCCGTTTGGTAGCGCTTTTCAGCCGTCTTAGCGAGCAACTTCATGATGATGGCCGAAAGCGAGCTCGGAACATCCTTACGCCTTTCGCAGGGAGCCACCGGCTGTCGGGCGATGTGACTGTGCACCAACTCCATCGGATCGGACGTCGTGAATGGAAGCGTCCCCGTCAGCATTTCGTAAAGCGTTACGCCGAAAGCATAGAGGTCGCTCCGCGAATCGATCGAGCGATTCATTCGTCCAGTCTGCTCGGGGGCCATGTAGGGCAGTGTTCCAGCGATGAACTCGGGAGGTTCGGGCCCCAGGCGCTCACGTGGAAGGCGCGAAGCGATCCCAAAGCCCATTAACCGCACGTGACCCGCGGCGGGGTCCACCAGAAAATTCGCCGGCTTCACATCCTTGTGAATCAGTTCCTTTTTGTGCAACGCGCTGAGTGCGGTTGCGAGACCGACAGCGAAGCGTAAGAACAGCGCCATCTCCATCGGCCCTGGAAGGAATCGATCGAGCGTTTCGCCGCCAGGATCTTCGAGCACGAGCGTCGTCTGTCCGCGTTGCTCGGAAAGTTTGAGCGGCCGAACCGCCCAAGTCGAGTCCAGTTCATTCCTGAGCGAGTATTCGTGCTCCATTTTTCCCAGGGTCTCCCTGGCCAGATGGATGGAAGCAGGAGCTAGCACGAGAACTGAGGCTGAACCGGGCTGGTTCGAGCACTCCCGATACAGGACGAACTCCTCATCTTTGCGGAGGGATTCGAGATGTTGTTGTGAAGGTTCCACGATGGTGGTCCTCTCGCTCCACGGCGCTTGATCGACCAACAGCCGGGATTCCAGCAAGCCTCGAAATTTGCGACAAGTCCAGTCTACCGTAGCAGATCGCTACAATTCATGCGCACAAGTGCGGGCGTACTGCTGGCTGTCGAACGGAGATGCACCCGAAGCATGAGAAGTCTATGATCGATATTGTTGGCGCGTCCCGATCAGCACGTCGATGGCGCGGTTAACCGGGAGCGGTCGGACGCCATGAAGCTGATCGATCTCGTGCGTGGGCCTCGATCCCATGGATCTCAGATGATGACGACGGCAGCGTCAATGCGGCTCCGGCTCGCATCCGTCGACAACTCGGCATGGAGAGCGCTAGCGGTCTCCTGGCTCGGGTGGGTCTTCGACGGATATGAAACCTACGCGTTGGTCCTGACAATGGCGCCCGCCGTACGCCAAATCGTTCCGCAGGAAGCGGCGAAAGCCCCCATTTATATGGGTGGACTACTTGCAGCGACTCTGCTGGGACGGGCGTGCGGCGGGATTGCGGCGGGTGTTCTCACTGACTATATCGGTAGGAAGCGCACGCTCATTTTGTCGATCTTCTTGTACGCCTTCTTTGCGGGGCTCACGGCGTTGTCCCGAGACTATTGGTCTTTTATAGTATTCCGTCTATTCACTGGGTTCGCCCTGGGCGCTGAATGGGGACCGGGCGCAGCGCTCGTCGCCGAACTCTGGCCGCCCTTATCACGGGGACGTGCAGCCGGCGTACTCCACTCAGCCATTGGCGCGGGCATATTCTTTGCCTCGGGCATATGGCTCTTATTGAGTCCACTCGGACCTTCGGCTTGGCGCTACATGTTCGTGGTTGGCGTCTTGCCGGCCTTCCTGCTGCTATATCTCCGACGCGGGGTACACGAACCCTCTCTCTGGGTAACCGCCGACGCACAGCGGCGAGAGGCGCAGCGGCGCCTCCAGGTTGGCATCGGCTCCGAGCAGGATCAAGAGTTAACCCGGTTCACTGTGATACGCATCCTTTCATGTTCGGATCTTCGGCGACGCGTATCGCTCTTGCTTCTCATGTCTATCAGTACGGTGGTGGGGTGGTGGTCTGCCTCCACTTGGATTCCACAATATGCCGAAGAACTGTCAGCGAAAGCGGGACCGCCATTCCAGACCGCAGCTTCATCCGTCGCTCTGATGTTTAGCGCCGGGGCTTTCGTGGGCTACATCGGCATGGGAATTCTCGCCGATCGTCTAGGACGGAAACCGGCCATCTGGTTGTACTACCTGGGTTCGCTGGTCTTCTCCCTGTCCTTGTTTCTATTGGTGACAGAGCGGCCGGCTCTCTTGATTGCGGCGGCAGCGACCGGATTCTTTACGACTGGCCAATTCTCCTGGTTGACCATCTATTTACCCGAGCTTTTCCCAACGAGCGTAAGAGGTTCGGCAATGTCCCTCGTTTTCGAAAGTTCACGGATTCTCGCTTCGGCCGGCCCACTCTTCGGAGGTTGGTTGATCTCGTCTTTTGGCGGCATTGGAAGGGCAGCAGCGACGATGTCGCTCATCTATCTCATAGGACTGATAGTTACCCCGTTTGCCGGACCTGAGACCAAGGGGAAACCAGTGCCCCAATGAATATTCCCGCGTGTTGCCGGATCCTGGACTCCGCCTCGGTGCAGAGCTGCTCCTGAGATCGGTCCACTGATCGCGGGCGCGGATGACGTGCTCGCCACATTGGCCGACTGGGCGCTTGGGGTACGGCTTTTGCGATTTCATCCGTCGTGCCAGGGCGGCCGAGCGGTATGTTGACGACGGATGCACTCACGAACTGATCCACAGCCTCCTGGTTCATGCCGAGAGCCGTGTTGTAGCGGGAGTTGGCACGACGCCGGGGCTAATCGCGTTCACCCGTATCTTTCGCTCTTTCAGATCTACGGCCCACGCGCGCGCGAACGAACGGACTGCAGCTTTTGTCGAGCTGTTTCAGGAGCAAACTTTCCAGGGCCGCTCGGACCGGCGCATCCAGCACTGACTCATACCACAGACTTGGTATCCCCAGGTACCTGGTTTTAGCGCGCCGGAGGGTACCGGCCCTTTGGCGCGGGCATGCGATCGTCCTCCCTACGGAAGAGAACGAGTTTCGCTCGCGGCAGACTTTCGCGGCGCCGGGTCGGCCTTCCCGACGGAAGGAATGGTCATCAGGTCCAACTCGTCGTGAACATCAGTGGCCGGCGCCAGGTAGCGCATCGTGGTCTTCGAGGGACTTGTGGCCCATCCAGTGTTGCACGGTCCGTACATCGAATCCCCTGCGCCGCATTCCCGTTGCATAAGTCGAACGAAATGTCTTCAGATCAAACTCTGTTGGGTCGAGTTTGGCACGCTTCGCGATCAATTTGCAGTGATCGACCATGTGCTGTTCGCGGTTACCGGTAGGGGATGGGAACACAAATTGGCAGTTCGGGCGATGCGTATGCTTCCGAAGCTCGTCGATGAGTTCCACCGGGGCCGGAATTTCACGATCTTCCCATCGCTTCGGATAGAATCCCAGTTCCGGTTTTGAGGTCACCCGCACAGTCCGCAACTCGAAGTTCACGTCGCTCCAGCGCAGGAACATCACCTCCTGCTCGCGGAAACCGGTCAGCAGAAACGTGGCGAACAAGGCGCGTTCCGCATCGGAGCAGGCTGCAAAGAAGCGGGCAAGCTCCTCGTGGCGGTATATCTTCACAAGCGGCATGATGCGCTCCGGTAGCGACAGCTCTTTCGTGATCCCGCTCCTACCATGGCGCTTGAGAAATTGCGCGACGATGACCGCGCTGTGCAGGATCGTGTTGGATCCCAGGCCATGATCTTTCTTGAGTGTTACGACGAAGCGCGTCAGGTCGTCACCGGAGATCGCGTCGATCGAGACGCAGTCGCGGAAGAACTCCCCGAAGCGGTTGAGCACGGCTTCATATTTGCGATGAGTGTTGGGCTTTTTCAGCGCGTCGATCTGCTCCAGGTATTTAGCGATGGCGACGTGCAACGGAGGCTTCTTGACAGTCTCGCCGGCTGTTTCAAACCCGGGGATACCCAGTTTGCGGCCTTCCAGTTCATGGTGCTTGCGCCGCTGTACCTCAAGTGCCTGAGCGGCGGTGACGCCAGCGCTCACACGACGGCGAGTGCCGCCCACGTACCACTCGACATAGTAGCGGCCGTCTGCGATGGCGTTCCAGTCGTAGTTGCCTTTGGCATTGCGGGGGATGGAAAACATCTTCCAGCCCAACACAACATTATTGTAGGGTTGGTATAATGTTACCAGAGTTCAATCGCGACGGCAGGCTGCCGGCTGGCATCCACTGGGCTACTTGGCTAGAGATTCAATCGCAATTTGGGTTCAGCTCACGTCGGCAGCAGTTGCTCGGTGGCCTTGGCCTGGCGTTGGCAGCATTGAATAGGGCGGGGTGCAGCCGAGTGTACATCGACGGCAGTTTCGTAACGATCAAGCGTGAGCCGGGCGACTACGATGCCTGCTGGGACATCGACGGAGTGAATGTGGAAGCTTTGGATTCGGTTTTTCTTGATTTTTCGAAGGGCAGGACGGCGCAGAAGCGCAAGTATTTCGGCGAGTTTTTCCCCGCCCAGATGCCCGAAGGCGCAAGCGGACGAGCGTTCTTGGAGTTCTTCCAGACGGACAAAGAGACCGGACGATCAAAAGGAATTGTAGGGTTGAATCTTCAGGAGGCAAAGTTGTGATCAAGAACGAGCGGCAGCATCGCATCACCCGAGCTCACGCCGAGAAGTTCCGAGCTACGCTAAATGAGTTGGCCGCGACGCCCCGGCCGAAGAACGTTCATCCGAAGCTGTGGGAGGCACAAAAGGCCGGGCTGAAGAGCCAACTGCAGGACCTCGAAGCGGAACTTCAGGAATACGAGATCTTGAAGACAGGTGGCCCCAAGATTCTTGAACTAGATTCCCTCGAAGGGCTGCCGAAGGTGCTCATTCAAGCGCGCATCGCGGCGGGATGGACGCAAGAGGATCTAGCAGCGCGTTTGGGTGTGAAGCCCCAGCAAATCCAACGCTACGAAGCCAGCGATTATCAGACTGCAAGCTTCGCTCGGCTTCGCGAGATTGCACGCTTGCTCGGTCTCGATGTTCGCGAGAGAGTAGAGATGGTCCAAAAGTAATCGTATTGCAAACGGCAATTCGCAGCGAAGTCCGGGGCCGTCGGGTTTTACCTCGTTTACCTCATTAACCGGGAACATGAAAATGGATCGTTGAACCATATAGACTTACATGACCAGAAAACAGCGCCATAGACGCCTAAGTCATTTATTTACAATCGACGCTCATATTCCCAAGCTGGACGTCGCGGGTTCGACCCCCGTCTCCCGCTCCATCTGTTCGATAACTTACAGTACTATTGCAGATTGCAATTTGAAGGAAAACGGAGTAACGAGTTTCCTGGGCCGTTTGGAAACGATTGTATTGTTTGGACTTGTACCGATGTGAATGCCAGCGTGCCAGGCTGGCACTCGCGACTATCCACCGCCAATGGATAGGTCAGCGATGCAAGGGAACGTTTCTTAGGCACGCGCGCGAATCCGCAACAGCGATAACGTGAGCGCAGTGACGACAGTTGGGCGGACCTCCTGTTTGTCACCCAGGCGCTCGAAGCCGAGTCGGGCGCCGACGATCAGCTTCGGTTGCGCAGAGGAATCCAGGATAACTTCGCACAACATTGTGCCGTTCAGGCACCCCACGGACAGCAATGAAAGACAGCAAACAAGGGGAACTCATAGAAGAAGAAAGCCAGGTGGGTAGAATCCCAGATTCTACCGCTAGGCAATTGCAATATTGATTCTAAAGACCCTGCACATGGCTCTCTAGGCGGTTTCGTTTGCAAAAGAGACACCACAGAACCTTTTGAACCATCTGGTGACCTGCTGATTCCGAAACCCTACCTGTCAAGTCTCTTCTGTGGTTATTTTTCTTGTTTTCGGCCTGTTTTGCGCATTTTTTGAGACGCTTATAGTCGTTCGCTGAAGAGGATTCAATTAGCGTAGTTTCCGAGGTCAACTTCATCCCATTAATGAGGCGGAGACGAATCATGACACTCAACGAAAAAAATCTGGTACTGCGGAGTTTTGCCCAGGTAATGCCAATTGCGGAGACCGCTGCGGAGTTGTTTTACGGCCGCCTATTCGAGCTTGATCCCACGCTCAGGCCTATGTTCCGTGGCGATATTCGCGAGCAGGGCCGCAAGCTGATGCAGATGCTGGCGGTAGCGGTGCACGGTCTCGACCGCCTGCATGAAATCCTACCGGCGGTTCGCGCTATGGGCCGCCGGCACGCGGGTTACGGTGTGACGGATGAGCACTACGACACGGTAGCCAGCGCTCTGGTGTGGACTCTGGAGCAGGGTCTGGTCGAACAGTTTACTCTCGATGTGAAGGCCGCGTGGGTGTCAGTGTACACTATGCTCGCCAATGCGATGAAGTCGGGCGCAATGGCGCAGGCCGGTACACAAGTTTATAACGAGAACATAAGAGGCAAGCGATGAGCGCTGCCACGACAATCGCCCGCCGTTCACCTTGGAGACGGCAACCCGGAAGGTGCAGTTGGCAGAGGACGCCTGGAATTCCCGTGATCCTGAACGGGTTGCACTCTCCTATTCGCCGGACTCCGAATGGCGCAACCGCGCAGAGTTTCTGCGGGGCCGCGAGGAGATAGAGGCATTTCTTAAGCGAAAGTGGGAGAAGGAACTCGACTATCGCTTGAAGAAAACACCCATAAAGGAGAAATTCTGATGAATGATCCCCACAAGTTCGGCACGGAGTTTGGATCTGATCATGCACTCGAACAACGTACACCTATTGTCAGTCACCATGACACCATCAAATGGTTTGAGACAATCCCCGGAGAGCTATTGTGTATTCGGGTTCACGGAACACAGGTGAATGGCCGCTATGCAATTATGGAAAATATCGCGGCGCCAGGCACAGCAACACCGATGCACTTCCATGCGGAAGATGAAATTTTTCACATCCTTGAAGGGACTGTGACCTTCAGCATCGACGGCGACGTTTTCAATGCTTCCGTCGGCTCAATTGTGGTTATTCCAGCAGGCGCACATCACGCGTGGAGGAATCGTTCGAACGCTCCGATCCGCATGTTGACCTTCTTTTCACCAGGTGGAGTAGAAGAGCTTTACCCCAAGCTTGTCGGCTTGTCGCCAGAAGAGCTATCTACCGTAGTCGAAACATTCGGATCAGGCATTGTTGGGCCGCCCATCGGATGAGTAACGTCTCCGCAGCGGACGTTTATCTCGACGGCCCGTCATGAGTCGCCGCTCATTATCCGATCAGGAGGGCAAATGAAAATTACATTTCTAGGAGTTCCAAACCAGCGGCAGCCCGGCTGCCTCCACTGGTTTGCCGGTTCGCAGTGTTTGTCGGGCGGCAAGATCGGGAGAAGCGACGTTACGACCACACTTGACAGGACAACTATTGATATGTATAGTTATGCCAGTGGCCCAAGTGAAAGCAAAATTGGACGGAGAAGCAAAAAAGAAGCACCTCCTGCATTCGCGCCAGCAAGACGCTGTAGTAAGCATCCTGCGCACCGCCAATTATTTGGGCCGTTTTTGTTCGCCGGTGTTCGATCAACAGGGCATCACGTCGCAGCAATACAACGTCCTGCGCATCCTGCGAGGCGCAGGTCTGGGGGGGCTTCCGACACTGGACATCGCAGAGAGGATGATCGAACAGGCACCGGGTATAACCCGCTTGCTGGATCGGCTGGAAGGGAAGAAACTCGTGCGCCGGGAACGCCCTTCCGATAACCGCCGACAGGTTCTTTGTTTCATCACCAAGCCTGGGCTCGATCTCTTGCACGAACTCGACACCCCCGTTAGGAACAAGGTAAACCAAGCGTTGCATCAGCTGGATGAATCCGAGATCGAAGAACTGATCCGTTTGCTGGAACTCGCGCGAGGCGAACAACCTTCGACGACGTACGTCCCCGCAGCTAGCTCCCAGTAACTCAAGAAAGTTTGAATCCAAAGGCGGCGAAGTGCGTCTCTATAGTTGACTAGTAAACAGTTGAGTGAGCTACTGTTGTGAAAATAGATCCTCGTGAGGAAAAAGGAGAACAACTATGAATGCAAAGTACCGCGTGTTGTGGATTTCACTTTTTGTTATCGCCCTGTTCGCAGGGCTGAGTGTGACCCAAGCGCAAACCGGGGCCAAAGCTGACGTCGTAACGGCTATCTCTAATTTGGAAAATGATGGCGTCAAAGCCAATTTGGCGGGCGACCCAGCCTTTTACCAAAAAGTTCTTGCTGAGGATTGGACCCGGGGCGATAGCGATGGAACCTACTACACCAAAGCCGAACTCTTGAAACTGATGGCCGACACAAAGAACATTAAGACAAACAGCGAGAAACTCTCTGAACTCAAGGTGCGCGTGTACGGCAATACGGCTGTGGCAACCTACAGGGACACCTATGACCTGGTGATCAAGGGTGAACATCGCGACCACACCATCATTGCCACGGACACTTTCGTCAAGAAGGGGCGGCGAATGGAAGCAGGTCGCGAGTCACGGGTCCGAGGCGAAGTAGCCGCTTACCCTTGTGGGCTCCGTGGGGTGGAAAATACCATGACCGACAGAAAAGAATCTGTGGCAGCAAGCGGAGTCCCATCGCGTCGTTTACTCTTGCTCCCGAAACACCTGCCCGTAGGTCTTGCCGCAGGGGTCTCAAACGAGGAAGCATAGAAAAAATATCCCAAAGGTTGGAAGGCACCGAAACCGTACTTGCGGACTGTGTCACAGCCGAAGTGAGACTCCGAGCGAGGGCCCCGGCTCGTCCGGGGCTTCGATCGAGCTGACTTCAAAATCGAGGAGGCGTCCATGTTGCACAAAATCGATACGGTTATCGTCGGTGGTGGTCAGGCTGGCCTAGCCATCAGCTATTACCTGACTCAGGAAGGTCGCCAACATGTCGCGTTGGAACGAGCGCCAGCGGTGGCTAATGCGTGGCGAAATCAACGCTGGGACTCGTTCACGCTAGTAACGCCGAATTTCCAGATACGGATGCCCGGAGCAGAATACAGCGGAGACGATCCTCATGGATTCATGTCTCTGGCAGAAGTTGTAGAGTACTTCGACAACTATATCGAGCGCTTTCGCTTACCTGTGCATTGCGGAGTCGAAGTGTTCAGCGTAGAAAAAATCGGCGACAGATATGCCGTACGTACAAGCGAGAAGAACTATGAGGCCAAGAACGTAGTAATCGCGACGGGCCTCTACCAGTCGCCTAAGATTCCACCATTTAGCACGGAAATTCCTCCAGCGGTCCGGCAGCTGCACTCGATGAAGTACAAGAATCCCTCAACTCTTCCAGAGGGTGCAGTGCTCGTGGTGGGAACCGGGCAGTCCGGAACGCAGATTGCCCAAGAACTCTATCAGAGCGGAAGGAAAGTCTATCTTTCGATCGGCAGCGCCGGACGTGTGCCCCGACGATATCGCGGCAAGGATATCAGTGATTGGCTCACACGGATCAGGATATTCGACACCAAGGTCGAAGAACTGAAATCGGCCGCAGACAAATTCCATCCGCACCCGCAGATTTCTGGCAAGAACGGTGGACAGAGTCTGAATTTGCATCAGTTCGCCCGCGACGGTGTAGTCCTGCTCGGACACGTGCGCGATGCTCACGAGAGACAACTCATCCTTGCGCCTGACCTAACGGAAACGCTCGCCGCAGTCGATCAGTTCGAGATTGACGCACTAAAGAAGATCGACGATTACATCAGCCGTGTCGAGTTGGCCGTTCCGACCGAGAACGTCCCGCGATTGCTTGATGGTTATAAGCAGGAAGAGGTGACGGAACTGGACTTGCAACGGTTGGGAATTTTCACTGTTGTGTGGGCGACGGGATACGCTTTTGATTTCAGCCTTGTGAAGTTGCCAGTCGTCGATTCAGACGGATATCCCATCCAGAAGCGTGGAGTCACCAGATATCCAGGCTTGTACTTTCTAGGATTGCCCTGGTTGTACAACCAAAGATCGGGAATTCTGTTCGGTATCGGAGACGATGCTGCTTATCTGGCGGCACATATTGCCGCTCCCGACTCACACCGCCTGCTGGCCTATGCGTGAACTCGGACTCGTCATGGGGCACCCGTGGGCTGAATAATGTAAACCGTGCATCCCATTTTATAGATCGGCCTAGGAAGAGGATGAAAACGTCGGAGGCCGGGTACCGGAAGCTCGCAGATCGGAAAGGGTGCTGACTCGGCCGCGCAGCGTCGGAGTGCTCAACTTGGGGCGCGGATTATTGTCGTTGGAGTCCCGAGAATCGATAACGTTTGCTTGTATCGGCGATACGCCGCGATACATAAGGAGTATGCGATGAAGGTAGCCTTGTTAGGTGCCACAGGTTTCGTTGGCTCAGCCTTGCTTAAGGAGGCTCTCGACCGAGGGCACGTGGTGACAGCGATTGTGCGGCATCCGGAGAAGCTTGAAAAAGGCGAGGGTCTCACCGCGAAGGCTGGCGACGTTTACGACACGGCTTCTCTTTCGACGCTGATCCGAGGAAACGAAGCAATTATCAGCGCCTTCAATCCTGGATGGAAGAACCCGAACCTTTATGACGATCAGGTTCGAGGAACAGCATCCATCATCGCCGCGATTAAGAAGGCGGGAATCAAAAGGGTGCTCTGGGTGGGCGGAGCGGGTGGATTGGAGGTCAAACCTGGAGTCCGTGTTATCGACAGCCCGGATATGGATATGCCGCCCTGGGTAAAGCCAGGTTCTTTGGCGACGATCAATGCTCTGGACCAACTGCGAAAAGAGCCTGAACTTGAATGGTCCTATCTGAGCCCTTCGGCAGAATTGAAGCCCGGACAACGTACGGGAAAGTTCCGCCTCGGAAACGACCAGCTCTTGGTAGACCCTACCGGCCAGAGCAAGATTTCGGTTCAGGATTACGCCGTCGCGATGATCGACGAACTGGAACGCCCGACCCATCCTCGGCAGCGCTTTACGGTAGGGTACTGAAAGCAAGCAGCCAAGAATATGCACCCCTCCCTTGCGATCCAACCAGGCTGGGTTTCGAGCACTTCTTAGCCCGGCTCCACTTTTAGCCGGCCGCTCCCCGACAAAACCCGCTCTCGCTCGCCACTCCCCAACCTGTCTCACGAAGAGGCATCCGCAGCCTCAGGCCCAGATCTGAGGACCAGCATGATACGCTTTGGGCCCCTGTACGAGAAGCCGGAATATCGTTGCCGCTCATCGGCAGAACGCTGCTGGCCAGTTCAAGGAGTAGCGAGTTTTACGTCCAGGGGGCGGTCGCCTGACACGCTCTTGGCGAGTGCCGACTACACTGCACTGCGCCGGCAAAGGGCGTCATCGGGCAGAAAAGTCGCCGGAGGCGCAGTCAGTTGAGTCGCTGAGATCTTTCCATTTTCTGTCCAACTCAAGTTTCTGAAGTGCAGCCTGTTCGGCGGCGTTATACGAATCGCTTCCCAGCAAGAGCCGCAAAGGCGGGTCGCTTAGTGACGCAATGTGCAGAAGCGCCGCGGCTGCCTTCGCAGGGTCGCCCGGTTGCTTGCCGTCATAGTCTCGCTGGAAGCGCACTGTAGCGCCGACCGTCGCATCGTACTCCGGGCGACCTTCGCGAAGGTCTGTGGAGATGCCCGCAAAATCGGTGCGGAAGCCGCCAGGCTCGATGATCGTCACCTTTATGCCGAGAGGTCCGACTTCTTTGTACAGTGATTCCGAGAAGCCCTCGACGCCGAACTTTGCCGCTGCGTACGGTGCGCGGCCAATCGGCCCAATTCGTCCGGCGATCGATGTTACCTGGATGATGTGCCCGGCGCGCCGCTCCCGGAAACTGGCCGGCGTCGAAGGCATAGACCGAATTCTCATGCCACAAGATTTCCCCGCCTTCGGATATCCGGACCCCACGAAAAATCACCAGATGGCCGACCTGGTCATTGCTGCGAAGGATGGTTACGCCTTCGCCGCTGGAGACCAGGGAGAAGTTGTCGCATCCGTTCTCCCGGCTCACCCCGGTGCGCACGGATATCTCAACACAGACCCCGAAATGAACGCCATCTTCATCGCCTCCGGAGCCGGAATTCGCCCTCACGTCGTGCTCGACGAAATACCAACCTGGATGTGGCGCCGACTATCGCCAAACTCCTGGGCCTGGAAATGAAGAATATCGAAGGCAAGCCGCTGGTCGCTATCCTGCAATAGCCCAAATGTTCGCAACCTGCACGTTCCGGTAGACTGGTGTCTGATGATGCGAAAAGTCAGTGTCGTAATTGAACAGGACGAGCACGGGTGTTACGCATGGTGCCCGGAACTAAAGGGGTGCCAGTCGCAGGGAAAGACGGTTGAAGAGGCTCTGACCAATATTCGTGAGGCAATTGAACTCTTCTTGGAGACCTTGACCGAAGAAGAGCGTTCAGCGGCGCTGAGTCAGCAGATTCTTACGACCGCAGTCGAAGTTCATGCCTAAGGCTCCGCGCCTGACGGCAGGGGACGCTGAAGCGATGCTTTTGAAAGCGGGCTTCGTTTGGTTGCGCTCCAAGGGTAGTCATCGGATCTACGCAAAGAGCGAACGAAGAGTGGTGGTTCCGTTCCATTCCATACCAGCGAAACCCTGCACCCGAAAATCGTCAGGCAGGTTCTGGACGCCATCGAAGAATCTTGAGCTCGCATTGTACGAGCCATCAGCCTGAAACCGGCCCTGCCAAAAAACCAGCGCCCTACTCCGCGCGAAGCGTCACGGCCGCGTCCGCCTTTGCAGTTTTCCCGCCGGACCAAGCCCCGAAAGTAGTGCCACCGAAACCAACAACGCCGGAGCCAGCAGCAGCGACGCCGCGCCGAGTAGCGCCACCATACCGGTCAACAGCGTGCGCGAATGCAGCCTCAATGTAAAACAAACAGCGCGATGCCTGGCCGTCCACACCAAAACCGTCTACTTCCGGCTAAATCGAATCAAGAAACGAACCGGCAACTTAGTTTTTCATTAGCGTGAATTCGCGTCCATTCGCGGCCAAGCAGTATTTTTTTGCGAACCACGTAACCAAACCCATCGTCATAAGTACTAAGATCCATGGGAACCCTATTCAGCGATCTACGCTTCGCCCTCCGCCAGCTTCGTTTGAACCCGACCTTCACGATCGTCTCGGTGTTATCTCTAGCTCTCGGCATCGGAGCCAACACCGCCATCTTTCAACTCATTGAAGCGGTCCGCATGCGAACGCTGCCGATCGACAAACCTGAGCAGATGGCCTACATCGACTTCGCAAAGGGCTCAAAGCGGTCCGGCTGGTTCTCCACCCGCAGCGCGCGCTTCACCTATGCGCAGTGGGAACAGATTCGTACGCGGCGTGAAGCCTTCAGCGGGACAATCGCCTGGAGTTCCGCCCGATTCAATCTGGCGCAGGGAGGCGAAGCTCGCTACGCCGACGGTCTTTACGTTAGCGGAGATTTCTTCGTCGTGCTCGGCGTCCCTGCAATGCTCGGGCGCACCTTCACCGCTCAGGACGACCAGCCCGGCTGCGGCTCGCCCGGCGCGGTCATCAGCTACGCTTTCTGGCAGCGCGAACTCGGCGGCGATGCAGGCGTGCTCGGCCGTAGCGTCAGGCTGGAAGGCCGGCCCGTCTCAATTCTCGGAGTCACGCCACCCAGCTTCTTCGGTGTCGAGGTCGGCAATCGTTACGACGTGGCGCTGCCCGTATGCGCCGATCCGCTCTTTGCCGAAGACGGCAAAGGACGAATCCCCAGCCGGCATGCCTGGTGGCTGTCCGCAATGGGGCGGTTGAAGCCGGGTTGGACGATCGAGCGAGCGAATGCGCTCTTCCAGACACTGTCGCCAAGCATTATGGAAGCCACGCTTCCGCCGGTTTACCGGCCCGACGACGCAAAACGCTATCTGGCCAACAAGCTCGAGGTCACCCCGGGAGGCACGGGCGTATCCGGATTGCGCCGTAACTACGAGAACCCGTTGTGGATGCTGTTGGCAACCACCGGACTCGTGCTGCTGATCGCCTGCGCGAACCTGGCCAACCTGCTGCTGGCCCGCGCCAGCGTTCGAGAACGGGAGATCGCGGTTCGGCAGGCGATCGGCGCGTCGCGAGGCAGGCTCGTCGCGCAACTCTTGTCGGAGAGCATGCTGCTGGCCCTGTTTGGCGCTGCGCTTGGAGCATTGTTGGCCCAGGGCCTAAGCCGCGCCCTCATTGCCTTTCTCACCACACGAGGCAATTCCGTGTTCATTGGATTGGATCTGAATCTGCGGATGCTTGGTTTCATGGCGGGCATCGCTATCCTCACCTGCTTGCTGTTTGGTTTAGCACCCGCCGTGCGCGCTACTAACGTGGCTCCGGCATCGGCCATGCGCTCCAGCGGACGAGGGCTCACCTCGGGACGCGAGCGGTTCAGTTTGCGCCGCGCCTTGGTGATGGGGCAAATATCGCTGTCTTTGGTGCTGCTGGTGGGCGCGTTCCTGTTCGTGCGCAGTCTTCAAAAGCTGCTGGATGTCGATCCCGGATTCCGGCCGGAGGGCATCGTTGCGGTGAGCGTCGATCTGAAGGCGGCACAGTATTCGAAAGACAGTCTACCGGAAATTTATCGCGAGATGCTCGAGCGCATTCGCACACGCACCGGGGCCATTTCCGCGGCCCAAGTTTGGTTTACCCCGGTAAGCGGCTCCGGTTGGGACGAAAAGACCTGGGCCGACGGCCCCTCCGCACACAGCCACGACTGTATGTTTAATCGCGCCGGCCCCGGCTACTTCAAGACCATGGAAACCTCGTTCCTCGCCGGGCGCGATTTTGACGTCCGCGACAATCGGGGGGCGCCCAAAGTGGCGATCGTCAACGAAGCGTTCGCGCGCATTGTTTTCGACGGCAAGAATCCGGTCGGCCATTCGTTCCGCGTCCAGGGTCCGGCCGGGAAGCCCGATCCGGTCTACCAGGTCGTGGGGTTGGTGCGCAATACGAAATACGCCGAACTCCGTGAAGATTTCAAGCCGATTAGTTTTCTGCCGGTCGCACAGAATGACGATCCCCCCGGCGCCGGCGCCACGTTTGTTCTCCGAACCAGCGCCCCGGTAGGAGGAGTCTTTCGGGCCATAACCGCGCTAATGGCAGAACTCCATCCTGGAATCGGAATTCAGTTCACCGTTCTCACCACTCAACTGAAAGAATCTCTAATGCGCGATCGCTTGATGGCAGCACTCGCCGGGGCATTCGGGCTGCTCGCCGGATTGCTGGCGGTACTTGGGCTATACGGGATGATTGCGTACATGGTGCAGCGCCGGCGCAACGAGATCGGCGTCCGCATCGCGCTGGGCGCGGGCCGCGGGCGTGTGATTCAGCTGGTTCTCAGGGAAGCTGCGTTGCTCCTCGTGATCGGATTGGCCGTAGGAGTCGCACTAGCCCTATGGGCCGCCAAAGCAGCGGCGTCGATGCTCTACGGTTTGCAAACGTACGATCCCGTGACGCTGGGCGGAGCCATCGCCGTGCTGGCCGCGGTGGGTTTGGTCGCGAGCTACGGCCCGGCATACCGCGCATCACGCCTCGATCCGATGGACGCCTTGCGGGAGGAGTAACGCTTAGAATCGGGTTTCGCCCGTCTGCTATGCTTCCATTAGGAACCCGGCGGCCGATTTCCACAATTAGCGAGACTTGTACCTTATGTCTATTATTAAAGTTCAAAAAAAAGGCCAGGTCACCCTCCCCACATCAGTCACAAAACGCGTCGGAATCGCTGACGGTGATTTGCTGGAGGTGAAACTTCATCGCGGCACCGTTGTGCTCACGCCCAAACGAGTCATCGACCGCTCAGCGTTTCCCGCTGCGGACGATGAATATACTCCTGCTCAGCGCCGGGTTATTGACGCCCGCCTTGCCGAAGGCCTGGCCGACATCCAAGCAGGACGCATTCACGGTCCCTTTAACACCCACGCGGAAATGATGAGCGTCCTGAAAAAAGAAAGTCAGAAACCTAACCACAAGAAGAAATGAAGCTGGAGCTAAGCGAGCGCTTCATGCGATCCTATCGAAATGCTCCCTTTGCTGTGAAAAAATCCTTCGACAAACAATCTCTACTGCTCACGAATAATCTGAATCATCCTTCGCTACACGCCAAGAAATACAATGAGGCAAACGACATCTGGCAAGCTCGCGTCAACCGCAGTTGGCGCTTCTACTTCGAAATCGACGGTGATACCTACAAAATCATCGATATAGTCCCTCACCCCAAATAACGTCTCCACCGCGCACCGCAGTCGTTTCGACACAATTTCATCCAGACGTCGCGGCCGCGCTCAGCACACTGCAAACACGTTATTCCGACAGTACCACTCCATCGGATCAACTCGCGTGGCGGGCGCTGCGAAGCGTGCGTCTTCCGGAGAAATCCCCTCTCGAGCCCTCCTGTACCTGCTAATCCACAAGGAACAACAATTCCCGAGCGAGTTCCCGCTCCACTCCGCCCTGTCGAAAAAGCGAACGTAGTTCCAGGCAAGGAACGTCATAATAACGATCGCGTGCGTTCATGCGGATCATGAATTCGCGTCCCTTCCGCCCTCGGTAACGCGCCAATCCGACCGGATCCAACCCTGCTGTTAGAGCCGCTGCAAGCCGGGGATAAGGGGTGCCCGCAAAGACTATTCAACTCCTTATCGCCGACGCTCGCGCAACATCGCAATGACGGGATCATGCCCCTTCTTTTGCGCCCAAGCGAGCGGCGTGGCCCACCCTTCTGCATCCGCCTCCACAGGATCGGCGCCCCGATCCAGGAACAGACCCGCCAACTCAGCGCGGCCCCAGCGGCAGGCCCAACCCAGCGGCGTCCTCCTCAGCAGGTCATCCCGCAAATCCATGCGAGCGCCCGCATCAAGGGCCGCTACCGCGAACGCCGCACGCTCGTCAACGGTGACGTGATCGCCCATCGTCACGATCTCATGCAGCAAGGTCACGCCGAATCGACGCTGCAGATTTGGCGGACCAGTTCGCTCCAGAATCATTTGAAACACGTGAGGTATGTGGTCCGATCCCATTCATGATGGCGCCACGGCCCGATCCAGTGATTCCAAAACTCCAGAGCCTTCGCTAAACCGCCGTACCACCGTGGGTCGGTTTGCGCCCAGTCGACACGTTCCATCGCCATCTGTAGGATCTCCGGATCGCCGCCGCGCGCCGCTGCGCTCACCAGTTGCGCTGCCACCGTCCCCGATCCGAAGCCATCATCCGCCAGGTTGGCATCGCCATGTTCCTCCAGCAGCTTCTGCGCGAGATCCTTCCGCCTGTAGAAACCCGCCATCGACGGGTTCGGCTTGCCGCCGTATCGCTCCAGCAGCGCGATCATCTTTTCATCGCGCTGCCCATAGGCTTCCGACAGCGGGGTGCCGCTCGCATACACCTGCCCGTTCGGATCCGCCCCGCGCTCCAGCAGAAGTTCCGCCATGGAGTGCTTCCCATATCGCGCGCACTGATACAACGGCATTCCCCACGTGAAAGCGAGTTCATCGACATCGTCCACGCGCGCCCGCGCGTCCGGATCGAGCCCGAGATCCAACAAGAGCTTCAAAATCTCCGGCCGATCGTAGTCAACGGCGAGTCTAAGCAGCCAGCCCTGATCGTCCTCCGGAGCTGGCAGATCGCCTTTCGCATGGCGCGCCCCCAGGAATTCCGCGTCGCCCAGAATCACAGCGGAGCGCGCCGTGAGCCGAGCCCCTCGCTCACGCAGTAGAGCCGTCAGTGCAGCCATCTTCTCCGCTCTATGTGCGGAATCGCATAAGCCCCCGGCCACATCCAGTGGCGTGGACCCGTCGCTCGTTTGCGCGTTCACATCTGCGCCATGGTCCAGCAGCCAAACCGCCAGTCGCTGCGCCAGCAACGCCGATGCCAGGTGTAGAGCCGTCCCTCTGTGGCCCGGCATCTGAAATCGAATTAACTCCGGATGCAGACTCAGAATCGCTATCGCCCGGTCTTCATCGTTTTCCCGCAGCGCTCGCCATAGGTCCGCCGGCGCTTCGTCCTCTGCCGGCGGACCACCCTCGCGCCGCGCTTCTTCCTCGCGGATAATCGCGGCGATCTCATCGTACCCACGCTCCACTGCAATGGTGAGAGCACTCGTCGCGTCGTTATGCGGCCTGATCCCCGCGTGCGGATTAGCTCCGAGTTCCATCAAAACTCGCACCATCTCCGGCTTACCGCCGATTACCGCATAGTGCAGCGTCGTATATTCGTAATTCCAAGCCTCTACCGAGTTGATCAGCTCAGGACGAACCTTGTTCCAAATCGTTCACGCGCACCGCCTCTACCAGGAGCTTGACGGTCACGCCATCCACATAAGCCTTGAGCCCGTGATGATGAACCTTTTCATGTGGTTTCTTTTTCAGGGAACAGTCCCTCAAGCATTCGATTTTCTTTGCGGCTCCGCGGCTTTGCGAGCCACATAATCCATCGGTAACAAAAATCGCACCCAGCCAACTCCAACAAACCAATACAAAATAGCGAGAAAACCCGCCCGCCACCATCACCCACCTAGTATCTTCCAATCAGGAAAGGGATTCCCAACCGGGATCCCGCCTAATTTTGAAGTGCCAGAGCAGTTATGAGTGAGCGTCAGAGAGAAACAAATAGGATCAACGGGGCCAAGGGAGGCCCGAAAACGCCCGAGGGAAAGGCCATCTGCGCCCAAAATTCCCGGCGTCACTCCCTCACCGGAAAGAAACTCGTCCTCAATTCCGAGGAGGAAGCACTCTTCAACGAAATGTTGGACGACTACATCGCCCTATTCCATCCGGCAAACGTCGAGGAGAACGATCTCGTCCGTGAAATCGTCAGCGGAAAGTGGCGTCAGGAGCGCTGGTGGGACATCGAGTCGGCCATGCTCGATCTCTCCGCCGTCGAAACCGCCGCGGCCGTCGACCAGGCATACTCCGAAATCGACCCCCAGGCCCGAATTGCCTTCGCCCTCATGAAGGATCACGGCCTGCTCAAAGCCCTCGGCCTGGTCAGCCTCTACGAAAGCCGCATGCGCCGCCTGCACGAGCGAGCCCGCCGCGACCTCGAGCGCCTGCAAACCGCCCGGACGTCCAAACCAGCCAAATTCACCCAACTGGCCCCTGTCCCGGAATTCGAAGCACCCGAGCCAATCTCTTACCGCTCATTCATTTCCGAAGAAGAGAGGGCCCGTCTGGACCAAGGAAAAAGCAGACTAAAAATCGGCCTCGATTTGCCCGAAGCGCCCCCGGAGGACCTCAGCTAGGCAACCTATGATCAGAAAAATCATACAGAAAACCCGTCCAATTCCGAACCCTGAGCCCGCAGACATCGAGAAAGAAACGCCAACGGGAAACCTGCGCCTAAGCTTTGTTTTATGGGCGTTCATTCCCGTCCATTCGCGGCCAAAGCACGTGGGTGTCCCCATCGCGCGCATTTTTGGAATATAATTCAGACACCTCACTGTAGGAGGCAAAGTGAAACGATACATGTGGTTTCTGGCGCTCGGCATAGCCACAGCTGCCGATCAAGCGCCTCGTCCCGCGCAGGTCGAGCAGTTGCCGCCCGACCGCTTCTCCGACGCGCACGCGCCACTCTTCCAGCCGCCGAAGTCGAACGAAGCAGGAGTCATTACCGAGCGGGTCTCGCCCTCCAACAAGAGCGCTGCAGCCATCAGCACACCCGTAGCACGCCGGAATTTCGTCGACAATTTCATCTTCGCCAAGATGGAAAAGGACGCCATTCCCCATTCCGGACTCACCACCGACTACGAGTTCATGCGCCGCGTCACGCTCGATCTCACCGGCCGCATTCCCGCATCACAGGAACTCACCGATTTCATCGCCGACAAAGATCCGGCCAAGCGCGACAAAGCTGGTCGACCAGCTGCTCGCCAGCGAAGCGTACGTCGACAAGTGGGCCTACTACTTCATGGACGTCTTCCGCGCCAACGGCAAAATGGGCCGCGGCCAGAATCTCTTCCACTATTGGATGAAGGAGAACCTGCGCGTCGACCGTCCCTACGACGACATTGCGCGCTCCATCATCGCCGCCTCGGCCAAAAGCAATCACGTAGTCGGCCGCGTCCAACGTGATCGCCCGCGAGCATGTGCAAGGCAAGCCGCAACCGGATGACGGCAACGATCTACGGCATGGTTCAACAGCTCGACACCGACGACGAACTGGCGATCCTGTATGGCAAGACGTTTCTCGGCATCAATTTCTCCTGCATCTCCTGCCACGACGGCAAGGGTCATCTCGAGAAAGTGAACGTCTGGCTCAGCCAGCAAGAAGCGTTCCGAGTTCTTCCAGTACGCGTCGTTCCTCGGCAACTCGCGCTACCTGATGTATTGGGAGCACGGCAAGCCGCAGTCCGGCGAGTTCATGATCGACGACGAGAATCCCGGCTACGACACCAAGGGCAAGAGCATGATCCGCGTGCCCCGCTTCGGCGGACCGAATCGATCCGGCGTTCATCCTGACCGGCGAGACAGCCGAAGCCCGACGCTGAACCCCGCGAAGAGCTGGGCCGCATGATGACCGCCGATCCGCAGTTCGCACGCGCCACAGTGAATCTGTTCTGGTCGAAGCTGATGGGCTTCGGAATCGTCGAGCCGTTCGACGAATTCGACCTGGCCCGTCTCGATCCCAAAACCATGCCGGCAGGCTGGCAGGTGCAGGCGTCGCATCCCGAGCTGCTGGAAGCGCTGGCCAAGGATTTCCGCGACATAACGATACAGCCTGAAGCGCCTCTTCGCTACGATCTGCAAGTCGAACGCCTATCAGCTTTCGGCGCGCTTCGATGGCGAGTGGAAGGATTCCTACACCAAGTATTACGCCCGCAAATTCGTCCGCATGTTGGACGCCGAAGAGGTACACGATGCCATCGCGCGTCGCCACCGATCCGGCCCGGTTCCTTCAAGTACGGCGACGAAAAGATGGGTATGGCGATGCAAGTTGAGCGGTCCGGGCGGCAGCGCCGACGTGAAGTATTTCATGCAGACCTTCGGCCAATCGAACCGCAGCAATCCGCCGCATGCGCCCACCGGCTCGCCGCTGCAGCCGATGCTGTTGATGCAGTCGCCAGTGGTGAACGACCGTGTGCTGGCGACCAAGGACAGCCGCGTGCAACGCCTGCTCGACACCTACAAGGACGACAACGACAAGGTGGTGAGCGAGCTGTTCCTGGCCACGCTGTCCCGCCCGCCTACCGATGCGGAACGCAAGATGGCCGTCGAAGCGATGGCGAAAGAATCGAACGTCAGGGCGCTCAGGACCTGCAGTGGGCGCTCATCAACCAGGTCGAGTTTTTCTTTAACCACTAAGAGGGAATCATGAACGAGTAGGCGATCTGTATCCAACCCGTCGCGATCTGCTCAAGCTGGGCGGACTCGGCCTGCTCGGCGCATCTGTGGATGGCGTTTGGCCGCTGCAAGATGAGGGCCGGCGAGAACGCAAGGTTCAGCCGCGCGGCACGGCCCGCAATGTTCTCTTCTACGAGATCTCCGGGGCCATCAGCCACATCGAATCGTTCGACTTCAAGGAGAACACCGGCACGCCGAAGGATCTGGACGTCCGCAAGCTGCGCGACGATCTGTATCTCTCGCACCTGCTGTTCCCCAAGCTCGAAAAGCACATGGACAAGTTCGCCATGATGCGATCCATGTTGAGCCACGAAGAGGTTCACTTCCGCGGCCAGTATTATCAGCAGACCGGACGTCAGCTAAACCTCGCGTTCGCGCGCGAGATTCCGGCCATCGGCTCGGTCGTCGCCATGGAACTGGAATCGAAGCGCCGGCGCCAAGCGACACGTTCCCGACGTACATGTCGTTCTATCTGGAAAAGGGCGCGGCCGGCGCGTTGTCCACCGGATTCCTGCCGCCGCGATTCTCAGTCGTGGACATCAATCCCGAGGCCGCCGTAAAGGGCGACTCAATGGATCAGAAAGCGGTCGAGTTGCTCGAAGAGCGTTGGCAGCTGCTGCTGCCAACTTGCGCGATGCCGAGAACGGCGCGCTCGAAAGCTTACGGCAAGGAGATGGCGGGCTACGAAGACTTCTACGAAACGGCGCACCGGCTTCTCACCGACACGCGCTGGCCCGGCGCATTCAAGATCACCGAAGGAAGACAAAGCGCGGTACGGCAACAATCCAGTCGGCATCTCCACGCATCCTCGCGCGCAACATGCTCGCCGCACGACGCCGGCACGCACTACATTCACTTCTGCCATCCGGGTTGGGATCATCACGTCCAGATTTGGGATCGCACGGCCGCCTCGCAATCACTACATGCTCTGCTCCGAATTCGATCCGGCGCTCTCCAGTCTGATGGAAGATCTGGCCACCATGCCGTCGAAGAGCGAACCCATCAAAGACGCTGCTCGATGAGACGCTGGTTGTGGTGCATGAGCGAGTTCGGCCGCACGCCGGGCGCGCTGAACAACATGGCCGGCCGCGATCACTACAACAGTGCTATCCGGCGATCTTCGCCGGCGCAGGCGTCAAGGCCGGACGCATCCTCGGGCCGGACCGATTCAGAAGGCGCAAAGTGCGCTCGAGACCGGCTGGAATCACAAGGAGCAGCCGCGCATGGAGAACATGCTGGCCACCATGTACTCGGCGCTGGGCATCGACTGGAGCAAGGAGATTCGCAACACTCCTTCAGGGCGCACATACCCCTACGTCGATCCGCTGGGGCCCAACGGCTACATTCCCACGGATGAAATCTCGACTCTGTTTACGGCTAGCCTTCTCGTCTAGCTGCTTGCGGCCCGGGCAGCGCGAGCCGGGGATGGTCTTCATTCCCGGCGGTGAGTTCCTTCGCGGCCGCTCCCACAAGCTCCCGGACGACGGCCTGAAGTGGTACCCGGACAGTGCATGAAGGACGATCGTCCGGTGAAGCCGATTCGCGTCGATCCGTTCTACCTGGACGAGCACGAGGTGACCAACGAGCAGTACGCGGCCTTCGTGCAGGCGACAAAGCATCGCGCGCCATACAACTGGCCGCGGCGGCAAGGTTCCAGCGGGAAAAGAGCAAGTATCCCGTGGTCGGATGTCGAGTTGGGACGACGCCTCTGCCTTCGCCAAATGGGCGGGCAAGCGGCTTACCGACCGAAGCCGAATGGGAACGGGCGTGCCG
Organism: Bryobacteraceae bacterium; assembly: GCA_963770345.1. Lineage (GTDB taxonomy): Bacteria > Acidobacteriota > Terriglobia > Bryobacterales > Bryobacteraceae > CAVYPH01. Next base: position 1,541,496 of record CAVYPH010000007.1, read on the forward strand.
AGGCTCCCTGGAAGGTCTGACGTATCCGTGGGGTCAAGCGCAAGCCCGACTAAGGAAGACTGGCGCGCTTCAACTGCGGTCGAAGGCCCAGCGCCGGTCGGCTCACGTCAAGCCGAATTATTTCGGACTGTACGACATGGTCGGCAATGTCTGGGAGTGGTGCGCGGACTGGTACGAGAAGGACTACTACACCGAAGCTCCCGCGAAGAATCCGCCAGGCCCCGCAACCGGCACGCTACCGGGTCATCCGCGGAGGCTCCTGGGCCGACGAAGAGAAGTATCTGACGTGCGCCTACCGCAGTTGGGCCCGCCCTGCCGAACGCAGTCCGAACATCGGCTTCAGGTGCGTGAAGTCTTTCGCAGCAAAAGCGCAGCCAGTCCGCTTGCAAGCAGCACGAACGCGCCAGGTTCCGGCGCCGACAGACCGACCGCACTGAGACTGAAGCTGCCCTTGGCGGATGTCGTATCATCCCCCAGGAACAGCGAGTTCGCCACAGTGTAAGGTGGGATCGCAGAACCCGAGTAGTCTCGAAGCGAACCGGAGAGCAGCGCCGTCGTGTTCTCGTACAGCGTGTAGCTCGTGCCCTGCACCAGCAGGTCGTATTGGATCAGTCCGGAAGTAGTGTCGAACGACGCGTCCTCGCCATGTGTGAATCCCACGTTCTGTGCCCACACGTCGGTTTGCCAGAAGCCAAGCTCAATGCCGGTGAGGTTCGACGTGATGACGATTGCCGAAAATCCTGCCCGATCGTTGCTCGAATGAGATTCGCTGTTCACGCGGACAGTAAAGGAATAGTCGAATCCGACATTGGTATCCAGCGATATCGGCGCCAGCAGTCCGTAACCGGCATGCAGCGCATTGGTAGCAGTCGAATCGAGCGTGACCGCACCCGCGCCTGGAGTCTCGGTCGACCCGAGCGTAAAAGAGCTCCAGCCCTGAGCGGACGGAGCCGTCCCCAGCGAGCCATCGTAGAGCGTGTAAGAACTGGCAAAGGCCGAGAGCGAGAAAGGCAGCAGCAACAGGGCAACGCGGCGAAGAGACATCCTGCAAGTATAGGTTGGTCACTCCACCACGCTTAGCTTGATGCCGGTCGCCGCACTCTTCGAGCGGCTCACACGCTCCGTCGCTTTCACGAAATCGGACGGCTTTGCGTGAGGGATATCGACGAACTTCTGAGGGTTGCGATCCACCAGCGGAAACCACGAGCTCTGAATCTGCACCATGATGCGATGGCCGCGCCGGAAAGTATGATTGATATCCGGCATCGAGAACTCGATCTTGTCCATCTTGCCCGGAGTGAACGGCTCCGGCTTCTCAAAGCTGTGCCGGAACTTCCCCCGGAAGGGTTCGCCGCGGACGAGTTGTTGGTAGCCGCCGATATTCGGATAGTCGTTAGGATAGACATCGATCAGCTTCACGACAAAGTCCGAATCCGTCCCAGTGGTCGACACAAAAAGCTGGGGCGAGACAGGACCGGCCACGATCAGATCGTTTTCCAGAGGTTCGGTCTGGTAGCTGAGCACGTCGGTCCGGCGCGAAGCGAAACGTTGATCGTCCACCATATACTCGCGCACCATTCCTGGGGCGATATAGCCGATGTACGGCACGGGACGGTTCGAATCGCTCACATATTCGTCGAATCCGTCTTCCTTCGGAGGCTCCCACCCGAGCTTGCCCGCGGCCTGCAGATAGAGCGTCCGTGTCTTTGCGTTCTGCGGCGGCCACGAATCGTACTTGCGCCACTGATTCGTGCCGGTCTCAAAGAGATAAGCGCGAGGTAGTTTGGGATCTGTCTTGTCCTTCAGATAGAAATTGAAGAACGGAAGCTCGATGTTCTCCCGGAAAAAGACCGACGTTTTCGCGTTGAACTCAACGCTGCCGAGCTTCTCGCCATCCCCGCGCGCGAAGCCTCCATGAGACCAAGGCCCCATCACCAGCGTTCCCTTGTCCATAGCCCGAAAGACCTTGAGCGGTCCCGAGAGATCCTCGGCATCGAACCATCCACCGACCACCAGCACAGCGGGCTTAATGTCTTTGATATACCGGGCCGCATTCCGTGACCGCGCGAACTCATCGTAATTCGGATGTTCATACTGCTCCGTCCAGTAGCGACTTTCGTTCTTCAGGAACTTCTCGGAATCAGCCACCGATCCCATGCGCAGGTAGAAATCGTAAGCATCGGGAGTCTTGAAGTCGAAGCGCGGCGGGTTTGACGGTAGCTCTGGCCGGTCTTGGCCTTGCCGAAATTGACATAGAAACCAAAGTTCGCGGCCAGGAAGAAAGCTCCATTGTGATAGGAATCGTCGCCCATGTAGTAGTCGGTGACGGGCGCCTGAGGAGAAGCGGCCTTCAACGCCGGGTGCGCATCGATCATCGCCTCGGACGCGAAAAATCCCGGATAAGAGATGCCCCAGATGCCCACGCGTCCATTGTTATTCGGGACGTGCTTCACCAGCCAGTCGATGGTGTCCCAGGCGTCGGTGCTCTCATCGGTGTCTCTCGAATCCTTCTTCACCGGCTTGTAGGGCCGCACCTCGTCGAACTCGCCTTCCGACATATACCGGCCACGCACATCCTGGTAGGCGAAGACGTAGCTCTCCTTCTGGAACAACTCAGAAGGTCCGAGTGAGTTCTTGTACTGATCGACGCCGTACGGAGCAACACTGTAAGGCGTGCGAGACAGCATGATCGGATACGGCTTGGAGTCGTCCTTTGGCACGTAGACGGAAGTGAACAACTTCACTCCGTCCCTCATTGGAATCCGGTACTCGTATTTCGTGTAGTTCGCCTTCACGTACTCAAGCGACTTTTGCTCTGGCGTCTGGGCATGAACAAGAACGCCGAGGCTGAGCCCGAATAGAACTCCATACTTCATAGAGAGATTCTTGCACGAAGCCCCACCGAACCGTGAAATAATGATTCGGCCTATGTGGCAACAAAACTATATTCCCCTGATGCAGAGCGTCAGCGTCTCCTCTTTGGTCGCGGCTCTTCCGGTCTTTGCACTTTTGTTCCTGCTCGGTGTCCTGAAAAAGCCCTCGTGGATGGCCTCGCTGGCTGGATTGGGCGCCGCCGTGCTGGTTGCGGCGTTCGTCTACCAGATGCCCGTCAATCTGATTGTGACTTCCACCACGTACGGCGCGGCGTTCGGATTGTTCCCCATCGGCTGGGTGGTGTTCTGGGCAGTGGTTCTGTATCGAATGACGGTGATCACCGGAAAGTTCGAAGTGATCAAGGACTCCGTCGGCAGTCTGACGCCGGACCGGCGTTTACAGGCCCTGCTGATCGCCTTTGCTTTCGGCGCCTTCATTGAGGGAGCCGCGGGATTCGGCACGCCGGTAGCAGTTGCTGCAGCGATGTTAGCCGGCCTCGGGTTCTCGCCCTTCTATGCTTCCGGCATTTGCTTGCTTGCCAACACGGTTCCGGTAGCCTTTGGATCAATCGGTATTCCGGTGATCACGCTGGCCGGCATAACCGGGCTGCCTGTAGGTGCGCTCAGCGCCAATGTCGGCCGTCTGTGCGCGCCCATGTCGCTCTTCGTTCCCGCTTATCTCATCCTCGTCATGGGCGGCATCCGCGGCCTGATGGGCGTTTTTCCAGCCGTGCTCGTCTGCGGCGTGGCTTTTGCGGGAACGCAGTTCTACGTGTCGAACTTCATCGGCCCGCAACTGACCGACATCATGGCATCGTTAGTGGCCATCTCCGCACTAGTCGTGTTGTTGAAGGTCTGGAAGCCGCGCGATAAATTCGTGCTGGAAGGCGAGTTGTCGGCTCACTTGCCGCGCCACCATAGCACTTCTGAGACGCTTCAAGCATGGATGCCGTATGGTCTGCTAGTGCTTTTCGTCCTCCTGTGGGGATGGGACCCGGTGAAGGTGGTGCTCAATAAAGCCACGTTTATCTTTGGATGGCCGGGCCTGCACAATCTGATCCTTCGCGCCGCCCCGGTGGTTCCGAAGCCATCGCCTTACGCAGCGAGTTACACGCTATCGCTCCTCTCGGCCTCCGGAACCGCCTGCATGCTGGCATCCTTCTGTTCCGCGGTGGCGCTTCGAATGTCCTTCTCGGAAACGATCAAGACCATCGGCTCCACGGCGCGCCAACTGGCGTTTCCGATGCTTACGTTCGCGGCCGTACTGGGCCTGGCGTTCCTGATGAACTATTCGGGTGCCACGGCCACTCTCGGAATCGCGTTTTCCGGAACCGGCGCCATGTTCCCGTTCTTCAGCGCACTGCTCGGCTGGCTCGGCGTGTTTCTAACCGGCAGCGATACTTCGGCAAATGCGTTATTCGGCAATCTTCAGGTTGTAACGGCCAAGACACTTGGACTGAATCCGATCCTCATGGCGGCGGCGAATTCCGGCGGCGGAGTCATGGGAAAAATGATCAGCCTGCAAAGCATTGCCGTGGCTGCCGCAGCCACCGGCTTACCATCCAGCGACGAATCGAAGCTGTTCCGATTCACACTGCGCCACAGTATTTTTCTCGCATCCGTGCTGGGTCTTCTAGTCGTATTTTATTCGTATGTCGCTCCCACCTGGGTCCGATGAGATAGACTGAAACGATATAGATGCATACCAGACGGCTTGCCGCGTACTTATTGGGTGGGTGGATACTGGGGATTCTGATTTTCGGTTTCGTGACCAGTCAGAGTTTCGCTAATGTCGACCGGGTCATGAATAATCCTCCGGGCCCGTTCGCTAAGGACATTGAGGACCTCGGGCAGGATATTACACGCCTGATGATGCGATACCAGGCGTCCGAATTGACCCGCTTTTTCCTCGAGGTCTGGGGAGTCGCGCAGATCGGAATCGGGCTGGCGGTCCTGAGCGCGGCCGTTGTTTACGGCCCACCGGAGCAGGTTCATCATGTTTGCATCGGGAGCTATGATTCTGATCGTAGCCTTCCAGGCGGGATACATTGTGCCCTCCATGGCAGCGATCAGCCGGTCTTTCGATTTTCTACCGCCAGCGGCCGCTCCCAAAGAGAGGGATATCTACGCTTCGTACCACGTGATGTATTCGACAGCCGAGGCGCTGAAGCTAATTCTCGCCTTCCTTCTTTCGGCTCGTCTTCTTTTTGACCGGTACGGCTGGAAGCAGAAGCTCCTGCCCGCGCCCCCCAAGCGTCTCGAGCGGAAGAGGAAGTCCGGCGTCGGTGGCCGCGCTTCCGGTAGCGACGGAGTTGTCGGCCGCCGGTCCAGTTCCGCCGGCACCCAGACTGAAGTCAAGGCGATCGATCACGCCGATGACAGCCATGTCGATGGGTGATTCAAGCCTGCCCAGGCTGGTCATGGCGGCGTAGCCGTCGGTTACAAGCAACACCCGATCTCCCACCCCGGCGTCCACGGCATCGAACGCAATCACGGCATCGCCACGATTCGACCCGTCGAGCTGCAGCGGCTGGACAATCAGCGCTTTGCATCCGACGTGACTCGCGTGCTTCTCCGTTGCTACCATTTCGCCGATAACGCGGCCGATGAGCACAACTTCACCTCTTCACGTGCAGTGAGTCGACGATTCCAACCACTGTATTGTCCGACGGGACCAGCGCTGGCAGGAACGGAAAACTCGCCTCCTTGCCTTTGCACCAGTAGATGGTTTCGCCAGCTCCGGCGCCGGAACAGTCGGCGCAGATCACGGTCTTGCCGGTGGGTGCAAGTTCGGGCGTGAGCGGTTGGACGATGAGGAGTCGCTGGCCGAGCAGGCTCTCGTTTTTTACGGTCGCCCAAACCTTACCGATGACGCGTCCGAGGTACATGTTAGGTCTCCCGTATCCGATCGAGCGATACCGTATCGACAATGGCGACCACCGCCGAATCGACGGGCCGATCCTTGCAGCCCTCCGCCATGCGTGCAGAACTTCCGGCGACGGCCAACACGGTTTCACTTGCCCCGGCGCCTACTGTATCTACCGAGACGACATAACCGGACTCATCTTTTCCTTCCGGGGAGATCGGTTTGAGGATCAGCAGCTTGAACCCTTCCAGGCGCGGGTCTTTGCGCGTGGCGACGACGGTGCCAACGACGCGGGCAAGAATCATAGGGACCAGTTCCGCAAGGAATCAGGCCGCTGCCTTGCCGATCGGCAGCACGCCTTCCAAACTCGGATGCGGGCGCGGAATCACGTGAACCGCGAGGAGTTCTCCAACGCGGCGGGCAGCGGCGGCGCCGGAGTCCGTCGCCGCTCGAACGGCAGCCACGTCGCCGCGCACCAGCACGGTGACATAACCAGATCCGATCTTTTCCCAGCCGACAACTGTCACGTTGGCCGCTTTCACCATGGCGTCGGCGGCTTCGATCATGGCCACCAGTCCCCGCGTCTCGATCATTCCTAAAGCTTCACCCATTCAAATCCTCCAAAGTTAACCGCGCGCACGAACAGCTTCGTCCACCAACGCGATCAACTCATCACGCGTCACTAGAATTTTGTCGGGCTGGCTTGTCCCGCCACCCAAAACGTCTTCCAGAACCACCGGACAGTCTGGTCCAACGCCGCTCCGCGACTTTACGCCGTACCGGCCCCGCGAATCGACTAGTTTATCGACTTCCGCGCGCGGAAGCACGTTCGGGCCGCCGAGCAATTCGGCGACAAGCGTGATCCGGGCGAAATGTTCGACGGTTTCCATCTTGAAAAACGCCTTGTAGACGTCCTCTCCATAGCAAACCACGCCGTGATTGGCCATCAATAGGGCATCGTATTTCGGGATGTATGGTTCGAGCGCATCTGTCAGCGCTGCAGTACCAGGCAAACCGTATTCCGCCAGCGGCACGCAGCCGAGTCCGATGACAACCTCAGGCAATAGCGCCAGGTTCAGCGGTCGGCCGGCCACGGCAAAACCCGTGGATACCGGCGGATGCGCATGCACAACCGCCTGGACGTCGGGCCGCAGGCGATAGATCGTGGTGTGCATCAGTATTTCGGTCGTCCGCTCGCGCCGGCCTTCGATTTTGTTCCCGTCCAGATTGCAAATAATGACATCATCCACGTGCATCATGCCTTTGCTAATACCGGTGCAAGTGGCAAGGATACGATGCTCGTCGAGCCGGATCGAAATATTGCCATCGTTGGCCGCCACCCATCCTTTTGAGTAGACGAGTCGGCCTATGTCGACAATATTTTGCCGATGCTCTTTCTCCGTAACTGGCATGCTGAACCCACGATTGTAGCATTTGTAATGAGCCAAACCGCCGGAAGCAGCGGGTTCAACCTGTACAATGAGATCAAGTGGAAAATCGCCGGATCTGCCCGAATTGCCGGGCCTTTATCAGCAATGCCGACCGGGTATGTCCGTACTGCGAGTTTCAACTCGCCCCTCCGGTGGAATCGAAGCCTAGACGCACAATTCAGTTGGATAGCGGCGGAATGTTCTCGTCGGGGCGATTCGTCACGATGATCATCCTGCTGATCAATTTCGGACTTTACGCCGCGACCACCATCTACAGCATGAAGGGCGCGTCGGGCGAAGGATTGACGCTGGATATCGACGCGGCCACGTTGCGTATGTTCGGAGCGAAATGGCCACAAGCTCAATTTGAAGCTGGCCAGTGGTGGCGGCTTGTCACAGCGGGCTTCCTGCATGGCGGTGTCATCCACATCCTCTTCAATTCGTGGGCGCTCTTCGATCTTGGGGCGATGGTCGAACAGATTTTCGGGGCGCGCCGTTACATTGTGATCTATTTCGTCACGACAGTATGCGGATTTCTGGCGAGTACGTTCTGGAGTCCCATCACATCGATCGGCGCGTCAGCGGGAATCTTTGGACTGATCGGCGCCATGATCGCGCTCGGCACGAAAAGCCGGACTGCGATGGGGGACGCCCTTCGCTCTCATTTTCTGCAGTGGGCGGTTTACGGTATTGTGATGTCGATATTCCTTAGCGGCGACAATGCTGCACACATCGGCGGGTTGGCCTCGGGATTTGCTATCGCCTGGGTGGCGGGGACACCGCGCGCTGCAGAATCGCCGGGCGAACGGATCTGGGGTATTGGGGCGATCGTCTGCATAATCTTGACGGTGGCCTGCTTCGCCCTGATGTTCCTCAACTTCGCTGCGATCGGTATTCCGCAGGGGTAAAAAGTGATAGGATCGGGCTGTTTGAGGTCCCTTCCATGTCTGAATTCCCCCTCTCCCGCCGATCTGTTTTAGCAGGTGCTACGCTTCTGCGCCCTGGACTTGCAATGGCCGAAGCCGTCGCGGCCGGCACTCCTCCCGATCACGACCGGCGCATCCAGTGGTGGCGGCAAGCCAAGTTCGGCATGTTCGTTCATTGGGGCTTGTATAGCGTGATTGGCCGACACGAGTGGGTGATGGAGGACGAAGCGATTCCCGTCTCCCAATACGAGCAGGTCGCGAAGCGCTTCAAACCCAAACCGAATGCCGCACGCGACTGGGCGAGGCTGGCCAAGCAGGCAGGCATGCACTACATGGTGATGACCACCAAGCATCACGAGGGTTTCTGCAACTTCGATTCGAAACTGACGGATTATTGCGCCACGAAACAGGGTCCGGGGCGCGACCTGGTGAAGGAATATGTGGAAGCTGCACGTGCGGAGGGATTGCGCGTCGGGTTCTACTATTCGCTCATGGATTGGCATCATCCGGATGGAGCCCGTTGCGCCACTGACGAAGACGCGCGGAAGCGCTTCGTCGCTTACACCAACGGACTCATCCGTGAACTGCTGACGAACTACGGGAAGATCGACATCCTCTGGTACGACGTTTCGTGGCCGCTGAGCCCCGAAGGCTGGGAATCGGAGAGGATGAACAAGATGGTCTTCGAACTCCAGCCGGACATCGTGGTGAACAACCGGAATAAACTCGCCGGTGATTTCGCCACTCCGGAGCAGAGGATTGTGGCCGAAGCCGATAAGGACTGGGAATCCTGCATGACGATGAACGGCAGTTGGGGTTATCAGCACGCCGACGACGATTGGAAGACTCCGAAAACGATCGTTCGAAATCTGGTTACTTGCTCACGCGACGGCGGCAACTATCTGTTGAATATCGGCCCTAAAGGCGATGGCTCCATTCCCGAGGAGTCGGTGAAAATCCTCTCGGCGGTGGGGAGGTGGACTTCGAAGAATGGAGACGCGGTTTTCGGAACCGACCGCTGTCAGGTCCGGCGATCCAACTACGCCAACTTCACGCGCAAGAGCAATACGCTTTACATGCACGTCCATTTTTGGCCGGGCGAGACTGTGACCCTGGGTGGTTTGAGGACGCCTGTGAAGTCGGCGCGGCTGCTGGCGTCCGGCCGCGACGTGAGGTTCAAACAGGACGAAATGCGCGTCCAGTTCACGGGGCTTCCGTCGACCGCGCCAGACGAACCAGCCACGGTGATTGCCATTGAATGTGACGGCGAACCCAAGCAGGATACCGATTTTGTGCGCAAGAATCGGCAGCGGGCCAAAGCGTAATCGCTCCGTCCGCGCGTCCCGCTATTTACTTGGTCTTCGTGCCAGTAGCGGCTTTCTTCTTCCCGCCGGGTTCCTGCGCAGCCTTGAAGCCGGCGGCCTTAGCGTCCGACTCCGTCATGAATTTGCCGTGCTTGGTCTTGCCGTAGAAATCTCCGCCGCTATGGTAGACCTTGGTGCTGGTGTTGACCCAGACTAATCCCTTGGCCTTGGCATCCGCGATCTCCTGGGCTGTGGGCGGAGGCACAGCATCAGTCACCTTCTTGGCCGTGCTCTTGGGGGGAGCTGTATCTGGCGGCGCAGCCACGGCCGCGCCCGTGATCGATAGTGCAGCAAACAGCGCTGCCGTCATCAGTGTCATCTTGGATGGTAGTTTCATAAGAATTCCCCGTACTAGTTGATAGCTTTAGCAATTGCTTCGGCAATCTTTTTGCCATGGAAGCGGCCGTTTTCAATGAAAATCTCGTTCGTATGCATCCCGGCTACGATCACGCCTGCGAGGTACACGCCCCGCCGCTCGCTCTCGAGCGTATCAGGGTCGGTAACGGGACGCAGCGAGTCTTTCTTCAGCGTTATACCCGTAGCACCGAGAAACTCCAGATCGGGCCGATAGCCGATCATGGCGAAAACAAAATCGTTCTTGATTGTGACCAAGCCTTCAGGCGTCTGAACCAGCACGGAATCCCACTTGATTTCAATGACCTGGGAATGGAAATACGCCTTGATCTCGCCGTTCTTGATGCGGTTCTCGATGTTCGGTTTGATCCAGTATTTTACCGATGAAGAGATCCCTGCGCCACGGTGAATGAACGTGACCCGCGCGCCGGTCCACCAAAGTTCGAGCGCCGCGATGGCGGCTGAATTCTTCGCACCGATTACCACAACATCCTGGTTGTAGTATGGGTGCGCCTCTTTGTAGTAATGGATTACTTTCGGTAGCTCCTCGCCTGGCACGTCTAGCCGATTCGCGACGTCATAGTAGCCGGTGGCCAGCACTACTTTCCGGGCCATGTACTGATGAACACAGTGGTTGCGATCTTCTGTGCGCACGAGAAATTTTCCATCTTCGCCCTCGATGGCGAGTACGCTTTCATACTGATGAACATTCAGGTTGTAATGGCCGGCCACGCGCCGGTAATACTTCAGCGCTTCGCCGCGAGTGGGCTTGTCGTTGAGCGACGTCATCGGGATGTCGCCGATTTCCAGCAGCTCCGGCGTAGTGAAGAACACCATGTTCGCCGGGTAATGATAGATGGAGTTGACGACGCAGCCTTTGTCGATGATGACGCAATTGACGCCCCGTTTCTGCAGTTCGATGCCGCAGGCCAAACCCGTGGGTCCGGCTCCGACTACCAGGGCGTCGACATGAATCACAGCATGCCCTCGACCGTGGAATAGACACCTTCCAGAGCCGCCGGAAGCGCATCGCTGTTATTGCCGCCGGCCTCGGCCATGTCCGGACGCCCGCCGCCCTTCCCGCCGACCGCCTGTGCCACTCCGCCGATCAGCTTTCCGGCATGCACCTTTGACGTCAGGTCTTTCGTCACCGCTGAAACCAGAGAGACTTGCGAATCGTGCGAAGAACCAAGCACCAATACGCAGCTCTGCCATTTGTTCCGCAGCACATCCGCAAGCGAGCGGAGCTGCTGACGGTCGAGATCCTCGACGCGCACAGAAAGAACTTTGACGCCCTTCACCACGCGGACCGATTGCTCCAGCTCGCCTACCTGCGACTGTGCGAGGCGTGTCTTCAGATGGTCGACCTGCTTTTCCAGGGTCTTGATTTGCGCTGCGTATTTTTCCGCCTGCTCATGCGCGCCGCTGTATTTCTCTTCGAGCTTGGTTACCACGGTCTCGCCCGTTACCGCTTCAATGCGGCGAACACCGGCCGATACTCCGCCTTCGGAAATTACCTTGAGTATCCCGATGTCGCCGGTGCGCCGGACGTGTGTACCTCCGCAAAGCTCGCGGCTGAAATCGGAAATGGAAACCACGCGTACACGGTCGCCGTATTTCTCACCGAACAGAGCCATTGCGCCGGTGTTGAGCGCTTTGTCGATGTCCATCACGTCGGTTTCAACCGGAACATTGAGAAGAATCTCGCTATTGACGAGGTGTTCAATTTCCTGTAATTCGTCCGCATGAACGGGCGCGTAATGTGCGAAGTCGAAGCGGAGACGCGCCGGTTCCACCACGCTGCCCGCCTGTTTTACGTGCGGCCCAAGAACGCGGCGTAGCGCGGCCTGCAGCAGATGCGTGGCGGTGTGGTTGCGCATGGTGGGCATGCGTGTTTCACGGAACACCTGAGCCTTCACTTTGTCACCCACGTGAATGGGAGCGAGAGCAGTAATGCGGTGGACGTTGAGGCCCTTAACGGGCGCATAGACCGACTGTACATCGGCCAATTTTTCACCGGCCAGCGAATAGAGCACGCCCTGATCGCCAACCTGGCCGCCCGATTCCGCATAGAAAGGAGTGCGGTCGAGCACGAGTTCGCCCTCCTTCGGAAGCGCTACGACGGTCGCCTCCGCGATCAACTCCTCGTAGCCGAGAAACTGCGTCGGATGCGCGGCGTACAGCTCTTTATAGATGGGATCGACCTGAGTCTTCTCCGCCCCCTTCCAACTCGCGCGCGCCTGTTCGCGCTGGCGCTGCATCGCGATATCAAAACCATCGCGATCGATGACGAGTCCGCGTTCCCGGGCCATATCCTCTTGCTCGTCAAGCGCGAGGCCGTAAGTGTCGTAGAGCTTGAACGCGGCCGGACCGGGCAATACTCCGCCGGCCGCGGCCTTGGCTTCGTCCTGAAAGACGCGCTCGGCGACTTCAAACGTCGTCGCATACCGGTGTTCTTCTTCTTTCACCACGCGAGCAACACGCTGGATGCTCTCGAGCATTTCCGGATACGCCGGTTTCATCAACTCCGCGACAAATCCGGTCATTTTGTACAGAAACTGATCCTGAACTCCAATCATGCGCGCGTTGCGCATGGCGCGGCGCATGATCTTTCGCAACACGTAACCGCGCCCTTCGTTTTCGGGAACGATGCCATCGTGAATCAGGAATGCCGCGGCACGCGCGTGGTCGGCGCAGATCCGCAACACGGTGTCGCTTCGATCCGCCTCGCCGTATTCCACTTTGAAGAGATCGCCGGCGAACTCAATAACCGGCAGCAGCAGGTCGCAGTCGAAATTGCTGAGCTTGCCCTGGAGGATCGCCGCGACACGTTCCAATCCCATGCCTGTATCGATAGAAGGGCGGGGAAGCGGCGAAAGTACGCCGTCCGCTGAGCGGTCGTACTGCATGAAAACCAGGTTCCAGATCTCCACGAAACGGCCGCCGCCGTCGAGCGGAAATTCTTCGTCCTCGCGGCCCTTTTCCGCGCCTTCAGGACCGAGATCGTAGTGGATTTCCGAGCAGGGGCCGCACGGGCCGGTGTCGCCCATCTGCCAGAAGTTGTCCTTTTCGTCGAGGCGGAAAATTCGGCTCTTGGGCACTCCGGCGATTTCCTGCCAGAGTTCCTCGGCCTGGTCGTCTTCGCGGAAAACAGTGACGTAAAGCTTATCCTTCGGCAGGCCATAGTCTTTGGTCACTAGTTCCCAGGCAAAATCGATCGCTTCGGCCTTGAAATAATCGCCAAACGAGAAATTGCCCAGCATTTCGAAGAATGTGTGGTGCCGCCGCGTGTAGCCGACGTTCTCCAGATCGTTGTGCTTGCCGCCAGCGCGAACACACTTCTGCGAAGTCGTGGCACGCGAGTAATCTCGCTTTTCCTGGCCCAGAAAAACGTCCTTAAACTGATTCATGCCGGCATTGGTGAACAGCAACGTGGGATCGTTGGCCGGAACAAGCGACGAACTTCGTACAACGCGGTGGCCTCGGGCGGAGAAATAGTCCAGGAACTTCTGTCTAACGTGGTGGCCTGTCATTGGGGTACTTCTAATATTTTGACACGGGTGTGCACCCATTCCCTTTCCGGCGTGTTGATAAATACGCTGACTCGCGTGTGGCGGACGACGAAATCGAGACCGCGCTCCGCGCCCAGCACGCAGATTGCAGTATCCAGTCCGTCGGCTTCGATTCCCGTTCTGGCCAGAACGGTCACGGCCACACGGTTCGTCAGCCCCATTCCGGTCTTAGGATCAATGATATGCGAGTAGCGTACGCCGCCCGTCTCGAGAAATTGCTCGGCATCCCCGGCTGTCGAGACAGCTATATTGTGCAAGAAGAAAACGTGGCGGAATATCCCAACGCGCCAACCTTGAGTCTCCGGCGGCGAATCCCCGATGGCCAGATCGCCGCTTGCCGCCACCAGTGCGCGCGTGATTCCGCGTGCCCGCAGAACCTTGAGGGTTTCGTCCGCGGTGTAGCCTTTGGCGATGCCGCCCACATCCAACAGCATCCCGCGCATTTTCAGGAACACCGTGCGGGCTCCGGGATCGAGAATCAGACGCTCATAACCGGTGCGCTGTTGCGCTTCCGCGATCGCAACCGGATCCGGGAGACGCTGGTCCTTTCGCGCCTGCCGCCAGAGGCGGATGACCGGAGCCTGAGTTACATCAAAAGCGCCGTCCGTGGCCCGCGCGATCCGCTGCGATTCAGCCAATATGGCGAATAAATCCGCGCTGACACTTACTGGATGCCGCCAGGCTTCGTCACACACTCGTGATAGCTCGCTTTGGGGATTGTAGTCCGACAGGATCTGGTCAAGCTCGGCCACTCGCCGGAAGGCAGCGGCCAAAAGCGGCCTGTGCGGTGGCGTTATCGGACGCGTAGAGGGTGATTCGAAATAACGAGCCCATGTGCGGTTCGGTGGCTTCGAAGCGCTCCAGGCGTGCAGTTGCCGCGGCGGTGGGAAGAGCCAAAACGCACATCAGAGTGGCGAAACGCCGCATCCACTTTGAGCTTATCAGTCAAGCGGTTACAAGTTTTACTTGTTCTTTACATCTACTGCGATAACCGGATGGCGCGAACGCCCGTCTAGACACTCGTGCAGCTACAAAACAGGGTCTTTGCTATGCCGTCGGGCACCCCGCAGTTTGCGGCCGTACTCGATCCCGAAGCCGTTCTGATGATGCGGGCCGCCGCAGGGGACGATGAGTGCCTCTCGCAGTTGGTTCGAACCTACAAGCCTTCGATCGTCCACTATATGCACCGAATGGTCCGAGACCGCGCCGCGGCCGAGGACCTTGCCCAGGAAGTCTTCGTACGGACCTATCGCGCGCGCCAGACCTATCAGCCGAGCGCGAGATTTCGCACCTGGCTGTTTCACATTGCGATGAATGTGGCGCTCAACTGGATCCGCGACGAGCGGCACGAGCGTGGGCATCTGCGGCTCGACCAGCCGTTGGACGACAATCGCCCGTTCATCCTGCGCGATGCGAATCCGAGCGCGGAAAGCATTTTGGTGAAAGAATCGGTTGCTCTCGAAGTCCGGCGCGCCGTGGAGGCTCTGCCGGACAACCAGCGCTCAGCCGTGTTGCTGCACAAGTACGAATGCCTGGAATACACGCAAATAGCGGAAGTCATGGGATGTTCCGTTTCCGCGGTGAAATCGCTGTTATTCCGGGCGTATCGTACGCTGCGGATTCACTTGGCGCACCTGGAAAACTAATCGCTATTCGTCGTGCTCGACGCCGTTGTTCCAGTAGAGGTACATCTCCTTTACGGACGGAATCTTCAACGGCCGCACCAGCCGGAACCCGACCCACTGGGCATCGGTGAGATACCAGATGCTTTTCGGGATTTGCGGATCCTGCTGCTTCCAGGTGGCATCCGACGGCAAGCGCGCACCGCATCGAAGCTGATCCGGACCATCGTTCCACGATCCTCCGCGCACGGTTTGCGGATAGGGCTTGGTCGGCCGCTCCCATGGATTCGCCGTCGGAGACTTGGCATAAGCGTCTGGCAAGTATTGATCGAGCGTCCACTCCGCCACGTTGCCGTGCATGTCGTATAAACCCCAGGATTGGGCTTCTTCTTGCCTATCAGTTGATACTTGCCATCGCTATTGGCGCTGTCCCAGGCGTATTCACCCAACGCCGATGGATCGTCGCCGAACGAATAGGCGGTCGTCGTGCCGGCGCGGCAGGCGTACTCCCATTCCGCCTCGGTCGGCAGCCGGTAGAAATAGCCGGTTTTGGCGCTAAGCCACTCGGCGTACTTGTTCGCCGCGTGCTGGGTCATGCTGATGGCCGGAAAGCCGTTCAGTCCCATGCCGAAGCTCATCTCGACGTATGGCTTGGTTGGGCGGCTGACCGCATCTACGAGTTCATCCTGGTTTGTCTTCTCGCCGGCCTGGTTGGCGAACATGAATAGTCGATATTCGTCCCAGGTCACTTCGTACGTCTGCATCCAGAACGGATCGAGCTTCACTTTGTGTTGGGGCGACTCGTCTTTGCGGTGGCCGCGCTCGGAATCGGGCGTTCCCATGGTGAATTCGCCGCCTGGAACCGGAGTCATTTGGAAGGCAACATCGGTGTTCGGGATGATTGTCTTGTACGGCTTCATGTCCGCTTGCGATTTCTCTTTCGTGTTCGCGAGTATGCGTTGGCGCACGCGGCTGATCAGCGCTTCGTCGTCTTTCGCTGCTTTAGGAGCAGCGGCTCCGAGAACGACGCTCTCCGGCCAGATCGCACCCTCCGAAATCCACTGGCGGATGAGATCACGTTGTTCTTTGGGAAGTTGCCGTCCGCCTGGCGGCATTGCGCCGGCCTGATCCGGTGTCATTTCGATCCGGGCGAGAAGAGTGCTCTGGCCTGCGATAGCTTTCTGCGCAGAACTTCTCGTGCTGAGCCGCAGTCCTCCGGCGGCCTTCGCGGCGCTGTGGCAGGCGATGCAATTAGCGACTAGAATCGGCTGAATCTGCTTCTGAAAATCGATTTGGGCCCAACCCGGCGCGGTCAGGAAGAATAGCGAGAATATCACGCGAAACATATCAGATGAACTTCGTGATTCCCGGCCGAGGCATGGGTGAAACTGCATGGCTCATGTTCCATTCGAGATGCTCGGGGAACAGCCTTTCCTGCGAGTTCATCGCCTGGTCCCAGGTGATCATCTGTCCGGTATAGGCTGCCATACGGCCCATCAACGCCAGCAGGGTGCTGGTAGCGAGCCGCTGGCCATCGTTGATGTGATCGCCTTTGCGAATGGAGGCGAACAGCATGTCGTGCTCGTACTGATACATGTCGTTCTTGGTCCCTTCAAACGCCCAATTCGTCTGGCCCACGATGCGCGGCAGCGGACCGCGTCCGATAGTGGCCACACCTTTCGTGCCGAGGATGTAATCCGAGTTTTCGTTGTAACACCCTTCGATCTGGCGGTTCACTATGAACGCGCGCACGTTATTCGGATAAAGGTAGTTGACTTCGAAGTGATCGAAGATGTTGCCGCCCTCGGCGGGAATCTGCCGCCCGCCAACTGCGACGCAACTCACTGGCGGCTGATCGTGCATTGCCCAAGCCACCTTATCCACGCTGTGGACAGCCTGCTCCACGAGGCTATCGCCGCAGAGCCAGGAGAAGTTGTACCAGTTCCGAACCTGCCATTCCACATCGCTCATTCCCGCCGGACGCGTGTTTTCCGGAGGCATTGGTTTCACCGGATTGGTGTAGTAAGTGGCGTGATAGGCCACCACATCGCCGATGGTTCCACCGTGAATCTGGTCGAACGTCGCGCGTACGAAATTGCTGTATCGCCAGCAGAATCCTGCTACTAGTGAGACATCTTTTTCCTTGGCCAGTTTTACCGTCTCGAGCACCGAGCGCAATCCGGGCGCGTCTACGGCAACCGGCTTCTCACAGAACACATGTTTCCCGGCGTTAATCACCGCGTGAAGGTGGAGCGGCCGGAATCCCGGGGGCGTGGCGAGCAGCACGACGTCCACACCGCTGTCTATCACTTTCTGATACGCATCCAGCCCGAGGAACTGCTTCTTCGGGTCCACCTTCACCTTGGCGCCGTTAATCTTGGTGAGGTTCTGAAGACATTTGTCGATGTTTTCCTGATCGATGTCGGCCACCGCGGTCAACTCGGCGTAATCGTCTGCATGGAGGGCCTGTGACGCCGCGCCGGTTCCGCGGCCGCCACAGCCGACCAACCCGACTTTGATCGCATTGCTGGCTGGTGCGCCTTTCAAAAGAGCTGGGATGCCAGCTACCAGCGCCGTACCGGCTTTCAAAAAGTCGCGGCGCGCGGAGAAGAAGTTCGTCGGTTCGCTCATCGCTCTTATGTTATCGGATGGTGTGGGAGTGTAGATATCCTCCTTGACAATAATTGTTATAACGAGTATTATAAATCATGGCAGGGAAGTTGGTCCGCGAGATCCAGCAGACAAAGCCGTTCGCCCTCCTTGAAGAGGAAGCGTTCCTGAACCTGGCTCGTACGTCCGAAGTTCTTCAACAGCGGATGAGCGAACTTTTTAAGAGCCACCAACTCACGCCTACGCAATACAATTTGCTTCGCATCCTGCGCGGTGCCGGCCGCGACGGTCTCACCTGTTCGAAGGCGGGCGAGCGTATGGTGACACACGATCCTGACATCACGCGGTTGATGGACCGGTTGGAAGCCCGAAAACTCATCCTCCGGGAGCGCAGTAAGGAAGACCGGCGTGTAGTGGTGACCCGAATCAGCGACGAAGGACTGGACCTGGTCAACTCGCTGGACCGTCCTGTGGAAGCGTTTCTGAAGGAACATCTCGGTCATCTGGGACGACCGAAGCTGGAACAGCTTGTCGAATTATTGGAAAGCCTGCGGGGCGAAGCATGACTTCGCTGGCTGTAATATTCGTTATCACGACTGACGTTTTAAGGAGCTAGAGGCATGAACAAATCAATTTCTGTCATTTCCCGGGCGCTCATCGCGCTTATTTTCCTTATGTCCGGAGTCGGAAAACTGACGCACTTTGCATACATGGCGCAGCTTGCCGGGTCGGCTGGCCTTCCGCTTCCGGAGTTTTCCATAGCGATCGCCACGGTGATCGAATTGGCCGGCGGACTGGCTCTGCTCGCCGGTTTCGAGACGCGTTGGACCGCTCTCATTTTGGCCCTGTTCCTCGTACCGGCCACCATCGTGTTTCATGTGGCGAAAATGGGCGACCCGGCCCAAGCTCAGATGCAAACGGTCGAAGTACTGAAGAACCTTGCGATCATCGGCGGGCTGTTGAAGTTCTATCTGGATGGACCCGGCCCGATGGCTTTCGACACCCGGAGCACGGTAGAAACTAACGAGGATGCATATGTTTGAGAACGCAGTTCACGATCTGATCCGCCGCCGATGGAGTCCAAGAAGCTTTTCGGCCCTCGCGGTGGAGCCGGAGAAGTTGGGACAACTCCTGGAAGCCGCCCGATGGGCTCCGTCAGCGGCGAACGAGCAACCTTGGCGCTTTATCATCGCCACCAAGGACCAATCGGAGGAGTTTGCGATGATCGCCAGCACACTGATGGAGTCGAATGCTATCTGGGCGGGGAAGGCGCCGGTGTTGATGATCGCTTTAGCAAAGCTGCATTTCTCCCACAACGGAAAAGCAAACCGTCATGCGCTGTATGATGTCGGCCAAGCGGTGGCTAGTCTTTCTCTGGAGGCAACGGATCTCGGCCTCTCATTGCACCAAATGGGTGGATTCTATCCCGAAAAGGTGAGAGAACTGTTCCAGATCTCAGAAGGCTACGAGCCCGTGGCAGCCATCGCCATTGGTTATTCCGGTGCTCCTGAAGAGCTGCCTGAGGCGTTACGCGCTCGCGAAACAGCGCCGCGGACGCGCAAGCCGCTATCGGAGCTGGTGCTGCCAAGCCCGGTGCCTACGCTTCCATTGGCCGTTCCACAGTTACTGTTCGACGGTGTTTTGCAGAACCAGCGCGTTTGAAACCACCTGCTGCCCGGGATCGATTCCCGAGAGGATCTCCTGCATGTTTCCGGGCAGCATCTTTCCGCCGGTCACTTCTATGCGCCGGAATCGTCCAGCATCCGGCAGGTAGGCCCATTCGCGATCGTGCAGATGGAGAATCGCCGTTGCCGGCACCATCGCATGAGTTTCCGCGCTCAGGCCGCGGAAGGTGGCGGTGACAAACATTCCGATGCGCATCAATCCGGAATTTTGAACTTCCAGCCGCACTTTTGCCGTTCGAATACTGGGATCGAGAATAGGCGCAATGTTGCTGATGCGTCCTTTGAAAACTTTGTCGGGATAGGCGTTGAGCCGAATGTCCGCATATTCACCCAGCCTCACGTTGGGCAGATCGTTTTCGTACACGTCGCACACAATCCAGATCGACGAGAGGTCGGCGATGGTGAAGAGATTGGGCGAATTGTCGAGCGTTTTCACTCCCGCCGCGGCCGTCACGTTCTGCTCGGTGATGACGCCCGAGATGGGAGCGTTAATGTCCACCACTCCATCCGGATGCTGCGGATCGGACCCTAGTACTTTGATGCGCTCCTCCGCATTCTGGACATCCACTCTCGCCGTTTCATCGGCCGTCTGAGCTACTTCCATATCTTTCTGGGCGATTGCTCCTCTCTCTAAAAGGGCTTTGGCACGTTCCAACTGCGCCTTCGTCAGCGCCTCATTTGCGACGCTTTTCCTGTAATCGGAAAACGCGGAACTGATATCGGCGCTTCTGATCCGCATCAGGAGTTGCCCTTTCTTAACCTCGTCTCCTAGCCGCGCGCGAATGTCGACCACCCGGCCTGACGCCAGCGAAATCACCGGTACGGTGCGCGACACATCGGGAGTTACCACACCCGTCACGCTCAACTCCTTCGCGGCCTTGTATTGCGACGCGGTAGCCAGGGGAAATTGCTCCGGATGGTCCACTTTGACCAGGCTGGAATCGAGTTCTTTCTCCACCGTCGCCGGGGGCGGAGTGCCCGCTGCGGGATCTGGCGCGGCCTTGGCGCCACACCCGGACAACAGAAGGCTTAGCGCAAAGCATAGGATAATTTCGACATCAAACTTCCGGTTCATTGAATAACCTCACGACCTACCGCCAAGTTCAATTGACTCGCGGCGTTTAGGAAAGAACCAACCAGATTCAAGTACGCCACCTGGATAGTCCGGTAGTCGTTTTGTGCGTTTAGGAAATCGAGGAGGGATACCCCGCCCCGTTGGTACGCGAACGAAACCGTATCGCGAACTCTGGCCGCTTGGACCAGATATTTCGCCTTATATGGGCGCAGCAGACTCAACGTTCCATTGAGTGTGGTGTAGGCCGAGTCGACATCGCTGAACACCTGGGCTTCGTTGGCGTCTCTGAGGCGTTCGTTGCGCGATATGTCGAGTTGTGTGCGGAGTTTCTCGCCCTGGTTCCTGTCGAAGATGCGCAGCGGGATGTTCATGCTGAAGCCGATGTAGGAGGAGAGGGGAGGGTTACGTCCCAGGTCGGCTCCGAACGTCGGATCGACGGATCCATTGGCAACTGCGAGTTGATGATCGGTCTTTGCTTTGTCGACGCTTAGCAATGCGGAGCGCAGATCGGGCCGGCTGTCGAGCGCCTCCCGGCGAAACTCATCCAGCGATGCTAACTGCTCCGAAAAGTCAAACATGCCCGTGATGTCGAACTGTTCGAGCGGAGTGCGGTCGTTTAGCAGATTCAGGAGTTGGATCTTGGCGGTTCGCACGTTAACTTCCGCGGTTTGCACGTCGGATTCGTATTGGATGCGCTGAAGTTCCAGGCGGTCCAAATCAAGTTGGGCAATGTCGCCCGCCTTAAACCGGTCGCGGCTCACATCCAGAACGTGATCCCAATAGGCCAGGTTCTCCTTCGCCAGGGCCAGTACAGACTTCGCTTGAAGAGCCTGAACGAACGAGCCCCTCAAGCTAAAGAGCAGATTTCGCTCCTGGTCCTCCAGACTTGAGGCGGCGATGTCCGTTCCCTTTCGTGCGCTGTCCCGGCGCAACTCCCTTTTGTGCTGCCGCTCATGCAAATAGCTTGCCGAGACCCAGGGGAACAATGCTGCGAGTGGGCGGTAGGGCGCACCCGATATGGGATCAGGCAGCAAGTTGATTTGATCGACCGCCGCCGTGAAATCGGGATTGGGACGCAGGTACGCTGTGATTTCCTGAGCCTTCGATTCATCGACCCCGATCCGGCCTGCGCGCAACGTCGGATTGGCTGCTTCGAATTTCTCCTTGATCTGCTGCCAGTTCAGCACCTGCTGAGCCACAACCGGCGGGCACACAACAAACAGGCAAAATCCCAGGACACTAATAGTCCTTATGCGCCACATGCAAATGTTCTCCTGAAGAGGGCTAACCGCGCCGCCGGTGAAGTCACACGTATATTTCCATACCTGGCGGCAAATGAAGATTCACAAACTTAAAGGCGAGGCGGAGCCCGCGAAGGTTGCAAACTTAAGTCCGAATTATGAGCCGAGGCACGTTTTTCCGTACCGGAGCCAAATTCAGGACTTGGCTGAGACTGAATCCAACCTGCCTCAGCGAGAGAAAAAAAGTGATGAGTCTGCCCAGCAGCCAGAGAAAGACGGGAATCTACCGGATGCTCGGATGCCACCGACGACTCTTCCAGCCAAATGGAATCCGAATAGTCGTCCGGATCGCCTTCAGCGAAGGTCCCGTTTCCGTCATTGATCCAAACGCCCACCGGTTGGCGGGAGAACCTCGTTGTGATCACCAGATCCAGGTCGTGATCGCCGTCCACGTCGCGTGGCGTAATATTAATGCCCCAGCGGTTGTCGACGGCAACGGTGAAAGATCCAACACGTGTTCCGGAGGATAGGGTTAAGTCGACCCGGTAGAGATAGCCTTCCGCGTTACGGCCTTCCACGCGGCTGATGGCAGTATCCAGCCGGCTGTCGTTATCCAGCCTGGCCAGCGTCCAAGGGCTGCCCAACTCCGACGAAAACTCTCCGGGAAGCCGCGGAATCTCCGCCGGGATCGCGCACACGCCAAAGCCACCAGCTAGCAAAAACAAAGCTGGAGCGCCGAGGGGCCTGCGCAGGCGAGAGATCATATAAGATATAGACTTCCCTATTAGTTTATCAAAGCACCTCGGTCTTCCCTAGCTCGGCCTCGATCTCTTCTATGGTCGGAAGGGTGCCCTTGAGTTGTTCCGGTAGCGTTTCAAGATGCCGGAACTCGGAGATGCTCATCGGCGCCGCGGTGTTCCTGAGCGCGTATTCCGCTATGATCCGATTCTTCGTTTTGCACAGAATGAGGCCGATGCTCGGCTTGTCGTCAGAATGGCGGTACAAGTCGTCGACCGCCGAGAGGTAAAAGTTCATTTTGCCGGCGTACTCCGGCTTGAAGGGCGTCATCTTCAGATCAATGACGACGAAACATCTGAGCTTCAGGTGATAGAAGAGCAGATCGAGCCTGAAATCCTCTCCTCCGACTTCAAGCGGCACCTGGCTTCCGACAAACGCGAATCCTACTCCAAGTTCGATTAGGAACTGCCGCAGATGGGCGAGGAGGCCCCGTTCAAGATCGCGCTCCTGTGCTTTCGTTGCCAGCGTGAGGAAATCGAAGTTGTACGGATCTTTGATGAGCTGCTGCGCGAGATCGGATTGTGGCTGGGGAAGCGTCGCCTGGAAGTTCGTGATTGCGTTTCCCTGCCGCCGGTAGAGGCCGCTTTCAATTTGCATGACGAGAACGTTCCGGCTCCATCCGTTCTGGATGGTTTGCTCTGCATACCAAATTCTCTCCTCGCGGGACTTTACTTTCTCCAGGAGGGTGAGGTTGTGATACCAGGTGATTTTTGCAAGTGGCGCTTGCAAAATTGATTCGTCCGGCCACGCGTCGGCGAAAGCCTTCATATAGCCGAGGTTACGAGGCGAGAGCCCCTGCATCTCCGGGAACTCTGAGCGGAGGTCTTTCGCCAGCCGCTCGATGACAGAAGTGCCCCAGCCGTCCTCCTTCTGGCGGGCCAGAATCTCCTTTCCGATGCCCCAGTAGAGCACAACAAGCTCCTGGTTCACCGCGAGCGCGGCCCGAACCTGGGCCGTCCGAATCTGGTTCTTCAGACGGCCCAGGAGGTCGCGGTAGCTCTTCGAACTGGAGATGAGATCCGGCATGCGTCATCTTCTGTCGTACCAGATCGGGAGCGTTCCTGGTTATGAGAGGTTATTTATTGAGAATTAGGCTCCGCGCCATGTCCGGGGTTCAACGCCGCTTGCGTAGCCCCCTTTAGGACATCGTTCGCGAAGAAGAATTTCCCATCATTTGGAACCATCATGATTTGCACTTTATCGGAAAGCCGTTCGGCGATGATTTTCTGAATCAGCAACGGATTGTCCTTCAGAACACTCGCCTCCAACCTCATCCGAGTCCCGTCCGCCTTAGCCATGATCTCCACGCGGTCGGCTTCCGCCAGATTCATCATCTTGCGCCGATCCAGTTCCGCTTTGCCGTCGATCACTTTCGCTTCGCCCATCGCCTCCGCTTGTTTTACAGTCGATTCCTTGCGCGCCTCCGCTTCGAGCCGGGTCTGTTGAATCTGTTTCTCCTTCAGTGGAAGTGTGTATTGCATGGCATCTGCCTGTGCTTTGGCTTGTATAACGACGATCTGAGCGTCTCCCTCGGCAGCTTTCACGCGGCGGGTTTTTTCCGCTTCCGCTTCGAGCTCGGCGGCGCGGACCTGCTTCAACTTTACATCGAGCTCAATCGTCAGACGATCGTTCTCCTGTACTTTGAGCAGCGTCCCCTCCAGGCTCTTGGCATATTCGCCCGGCAAAACGATATCGCGCATCATCACCTCTTTCACCACGATGGCGTCAGATGCCAGCTTTCGGGTGATGACGTCGGCGGCAGAGCGGCGAATCTCCTCGCGCTTGCCGGCGAACACATCGCGAACGAGGTAGTTCGGCGCCAACTCCCGAAAAGCGGCGGCGACCACCGACGGCACGATTTCCTTGTCCACAGGTTGTGGCAGGTTCGCCTGAATGTACGGCAGGCGCTGCGCATCGAGCCGGTAGCGAACAGAGACCGCCAGACCTACGGCCAGACCTTCCTTCGTCTGCACCTTCAATGTTTCGATGGCCTGCTTCGCATCGTCCGCGCCGGAGGTCCGGAAAACGTGATCTCGGATGTCAAACAAATCGACGCGTTGCATCAACGGTAGAACTACGTGCAGGCCTGGATAGAGTGTGCCCGGCAGCGTGCCGGAGATCTGACTCACCCGCACGCCGGCCATGCCGTCCGGAACCACTTGAATGCTCATTCCGACGAGCAACGGGAGCATCGCCCAACCGGTCAGCTTGGCTGCAAAAGGCCAGCGGATGGGCTGAGCTTCCAATTTCTTGTAATAAATCTGGTAGAGATCATGTCCCAGGACGACGCCAGCAGACACGAATAGCGCGAATCCCAGGGATTCGAACAGGAACTTCAACGTCAACATTCAGTTTTCTCCTCAGCGAGCCTCGATGCTCGGCTATCAAGGGAACAGGCAAGCCGTGTTCCGCTTACAAAAGGCCGCAAAGACCTATAGTTCAATGCGCTGTTCCGTGTCAGGCAATACACAACGTGTCAGTGGCCACACGCCCGCCGATTGTGCGATAGGATAGTTTCCGCATGCAACGCCGACAGTTCCTATCGCTCACTGCCGCTGCGCTGGCAAAGGCCGCCGGGCAGCTTCCCGCAAACCGCAATGTTAAATGGGCGGTCAGCGCGGCACTTTGGGGGCACTTTCAAAAGGTGCCGTTCACCGACATTCTCGACGTGATGCGCGACACCGGTTTCATCGGAATGCGAGTCACGGGGTTCCCGGCTTTCCTCGACGTCTATGGGGTCACGCAAGCTCAAATGGAGCGCGAGCTCTCGAAGCGCGGCCTGCATGTCATTACCATCTCATTCAACGGACCTGCGCAGGACCCGGCGCAGCAGAAGAAAGTTCTCGCCAACGCGAAGAAAGCCATGGAATTTCTGAGTGCCTTCGGCGCAAAGCACCTGGTTGTCTTCTCGCCGAGCCGCATGAAGCCGGGATCGGACGTGGAATCGGGATTCCGCACGATGTGCGAAACGTATAACCATATCGGCGAGATCGCCGGCGAGATGGGATTCCAGGCCGGGCTGCACAATCATCTGAATCAGATGTGCCAGGACCCGGAGGAGATCGACCGCTGCATGGCCATGACCGATCCGAAGCTCTTCCGCTTCTCGCCCGATACCGCCCATTTGCATCTGGCCGGCTACGACGTGGTGAAATGTTTCCAAAAACACAAATCACGCATCATGTTTGCCGATTACAAGGATGCCAAGTGGACCACGCCCGCCGCCGACGTGAAACTGGACAACGGCAAAGTGCACGCCAAGGATTCGAGCGAAGCGAAATTTTTCTCCAGCATCTACGATCTCGGCGACGGCGAAGTCGATTTCCCCGGGTGTCACCGGATCTTGAAAGAGATTCACTTCAATAGTTGGATCTGCGTCGATCTCGACACCGCCCGAAAGGGTCCACGCGCCAGCTATGAACGCTGCGGTGCGTATGTAGTGAAGAAACTCGAGCCGATTTACCTATGATCGGCCGGCGTGAATTCATTGGCGCCTGGGCCGGCGCTGGGCTATTGCATGGAATGCCCGAACCCAAACACCGCGTGATCGATTCGCACGTTCACGTCTGGAAGGCCGATCCGCGATTTCCCTGGGCGAAGGAAACTAAACAACCGCCTGCTGAGGATCGATCGGCCGAGATGCTGCTCGAGCTGATGAAGGCTAACGGTGTTGAGAAGACCGTCATTATCCAGGTAATTCACTATCGCTGGGACAACTCGTATCTGGCATCCGTGCTGAAGCAGTATCCGCAATACTTCCGCGGGGTCGCCCGCGTCGATCCGAACGATCCGAAATCGCCTGACCATCTATCGAGACTGGTTCAGGAACAGGGATTTCGCGGAGTACGGCTCAGCCCGGGCGCCGGCGAATCGGGTGATTGGATCAAAGGTCCGCTCATGCCGCCGCTCTGGAAGCGCTGCCGCGATCTGAAAGTCCCGATGACTATTTTGGCCCCCGTTACAAGACTTCCTGACGTTCAACGTCTCGCCGAAACTCTTCCCGATCTCACCGTCGTGATCGACCATATGGCCGACTGCCCGTTGGATCAGCCGGAGAAATGGACGCTATTAACCAGCATGTCAAAGTTGCCGAAGGTTTTCGTTAAGATTTCGCACTCCTGGTCGCTATCCAAACAGCCCTATCCATGGCTCGACGCACAAAAATTGCAGCAGGATCTGTTGCGGGCATTTGGTGCTCAAAGGTTGATGTGGGGCACCGATTGGCCTGTCATCGAGAATTCCCACGCACAGTACGCCCAGGCGCTCACCCAGGTTCGCGACGATATGAAATTCCTCTCGGAAGACGATAAATCGTGGATCCTGAGTAAGACCGTCGAACGAGTCTGGCCGTTTAGTTAACCACCATAATCAGTTCTTCAAAAGATAGCATCTTAGTACTATTTCTAATCCATTAAATGTTTACTAAGCGATTTTGCTTACTTGCTAAAAAACACCTAGAACGCCCTAATTCCACAACATAGAACCGTCGAAAGAGTTATAGTTCAAAGGTACTGCAATTACTGAATATCTTTGTAGGTGGGGCCAGGGTATTTTAAAAACTCCTGGGAATTGCCGCGCCGAAATGAAGGATGAAATCTAATGCTCAATAGTACTCAGAATTTTGGACGACGGACGTTATTCGCCATATTGGGCGTAATGGGCCTCACTTCTTCGGCGTTCGGCTTTTCGGCCCAATTGAATCTCCAGTCCCCGCCCAGCCTTCCTGCCGGGTCGCATGTTCTTTGGAGCGCTTCGTCAGATTCCGCGGACCTGGGAATACAGTTCCGGTTTCGCGTTCGTCCAACTGGAGGCCAGCACACAACTTTCCGGGATTTTTCACCCTATACGAATCAATTTGACTGGGTTCCGATGCAGGATGGCGGTTTCGAAGTTGAGGTTACCGCCTTCGATCCCGTGAATTCGTCCACCGCGGTTACCAGTCAATCCTACACTGTTGCCTCACGAATTGTGGCTAACACGCCGATTGTTTCCGCCACCGATAATACGTTGCTCGCCCTTTACAGTGCGCCTCCCTGTCTAACGGGCAGCGTCCGTGTGAATTTCTGGCCAACTGCGAATTCTGCGGTCAAAATGGCCACCCGTTCGCTCGCCTGCGTGCCTGGAAAGAGTTTGAATGTTTGGGTTGCCGGAATGGAAGCCAATACCGCCTACACCCTGCAGCAGCAACTGGTGAGCGGCTGGTCGACCACTAATGGGCCCCTGCTAAGCTTCCAAACCGGATCGGTACCCCCCGGGATTCCGCCGGCGAATGTGATCCGTTCGCAAACCGCCTCGTCCAGTGCGGCGGAGAAATTGGTACTCGAGTCCAACATCGTGATCAACAACTCTTTTTCGTGGCCGATCGCGCGCGACTTGCAGGGAAATGTCATCTGGTACTACGACGGGAACAGCCGCGACACGCTCGCCTACATGCTGCGCCCTCTGACGGGAGGAACATTCATGACATTGCCACGCCTGCCGGGTGGCAGCCTCCAGCAAGCGATCCTGCGGGAAATCGATCTCGACGGAAATACGATCGGCGAAACGAATGTTGTCCGTCTTTCAGCTCAGTTGCAGGCGCTGCATTATCCGGTAATCACGGCGCTGACCCACGACGCTGTCCGGCTTCCGAACGGATATACGGCGGCGATCGCGTCACAGGAGCGAATCTTAACGGATGTCCAAGGACCCGGCCCGATCGACGTGGTCGGGGACGTGATTGTCGTAATGGATCAGAACTGGCAAGTGGTCTGGGCTTGGGATCCGTTCGCGCATTTGGATCCAGCTAGAAAAGCCACTCTAAACGATACCTGCGCTGCCGGCGGCTGCATGCCCCTGACCCTGGCGTCCACAGCGAATGATTGGTTGCACAGCAACAGCCTTTTCTATCTGCCCGACGGCTCATTGCTCTTGTCGATGCGCTCTCAAGACTGGGTAATCAAGATCAACTATGCCAATGGCGCGGGCGATGGACATGTGATCTGGAAGCTCGGTCTAGGGGGAGATTTCACACTCGGCGCCAGCACCGATCCATATTCGTGGTTTTCGCATCAGCACAGCGCGGTTCTGATAGGTAACCGAATTGCGCTATTCGACAACGGCAACACCCGCATCGCGCAGTTTCCCGGACAGCATAGCCGTGGACAGACCTATCTGCTGGACGAAACGCATATGACGGCCACGCCCGAGGTATCCGCGGATCTTGGTTCCTACTCTCTTGCTCTAGGAAGCGCCCAGCCATTGGCCAACGGCAATTTTCACTTCCTCTCCGGTTTCATCAATCCCGGCCCGGCTGAATTTGCGCAGTCGATCGAAGTGCTGCCCAATCCCCAGCCCGCAGGCGTGCTCGACTACACCCTACAGACAAACAACGTGATGTATCGAAGTTTCCGGTTGAAAGATCTGTACAACGCCCCCTATTAGGAGAAAAGCTATCAAACACTTAATCATTTCACTTGGCGTGTGTCTGCTGTTTGTATCGCAGGCCAGAAGCAGTCCGGTTGTGCTGACCTTCGACGAGTTGCCGACGCAACCGGTCGACGGCCTGACGTTTGCCGGAGTGACATTTGGATTCACCGAGAACGGAATCGCTTCCAACGACGCGCAATATGACACCGCTGGCCCCAACCCCGCCATGTTTCTTTCCACTCCAGTGTTAGCGGGTCCGTTGTCCCCCTCGCTGGTTGTCCAACTCCTGATGACCTTCGAGTCTCCTGTCGCGACACTGGATTTCGGTTTGGCGCTCGACACGGTGGACTCTGAGTCGCCTGGCGCCATTTTGACCGTTTTCGACAGCCTGGGGAACGTGTTGAATACCTATGACATCAATACCGGTGTTCTTGTCTCCGGTGGATTCAGCGAGGCTCTGTTCAGTTACGGCGATCCCTCCATCCCGGGATCGCTTACCGGTCCCGCAATCGGGAAAGCCGCCCTGACTTTTCCATCGACCGTCCCGGCGGACCTTTTTGCCGTCGACAACCTAACTTTTGCGGGAGTACCTGAGCCCGGGAGTTGGACCGTCGTTCTGTTGGGTATTGGCGGGATTGCGGCGTTCGTGAGGAAGACATCGCGCTCAATGTGAGCGGCCGGCGGCATATAATTCAACTATTTCTGTGAAACGCAGAAGGTTTGTGGGGCATTGGCCGCCGACGAACGTCCGAACCTCTCTATGAGTCCTGCGGACGGCTCGACCGGCGCACTGCCGCCGTTCTTCACGCCCTCGCAGTTCGCCGCGCTGCGGCCTTCCCGGCGGGCTGCAGCGTTCATGAATTCGACAACGTGCCGCATGGGCCACGATCCGAAGAAGAGCGTATTGAACAACTGGAACCAGAGCCACGACATCAACAATCTGTTCATGGACGACGGCAGCACCTTCGTCAACGACGGTTACCAGAATCCGACTATGACGATTCTGTCGCTATCGATGCCTACCTCTGAATGTCTGGCCAAGCAGTTGCGCACAGCGAAGCTATGAAGTACAGATCGAGAGTGCCGCTGGCATCACCCCCAGAGTCCACAAAACAGTAGCGATATTTCCATTTCAAAAGCGAGCGGGAACAGAGTATCATATACCCAATGCGGATACTTCTTTGTTTGCTTATCGTCATTCCTTTGTTCGCACAGGATCCTCCCCCGCCTGGCGAAAAAAAGGGCCCCCGTCCGGCTCCAAAGAATCTTAAACTGCTCAAACCCGAAGAAATTCGTCCAATGATGGGCGCCTTTCGCATCGCCTTGGGCGGCAAATGCACTACTTGTCACGTGGACGGCGATTTCGCCAGCGATGACAAGCCCGAAAAGACAACCGCTCGCATGATGATCACCATGACGCGGGAGATTAATGCGAAATTCCCCGATGGCAATACTCACGTGACCTGTTTCACCTGCCATCGCGGCGACGAGCATCCTAAGACTGCGCCAGACGCAGCCGCCCCCGCGAACTGATCGCACCGGCGTTCATGAAACGCTCCGGGTTCGGGGCATTTGTTCGTGTGCTTACTCTGGCGGCGTTTTTATCGCGACGCCGCCGGCGAAGGTGCACGTTGTCCACGAGCCGCTCTGGTCTGATCTCCGGAGCACTCAGCGGACCGTCGAGGTCCTAGCCATGTCCACGGAAAATCCTTTAGAGAGAAACGTGACGGCGCGACCACTCAGTGATTGTGACGGTGCGGTTGCGGTATCACTCAGCAATTAGTCTCGACGATCTCCCGAAGATTCTCTCCCTATTGATCGTTCCAGCGCTCTTGACGATTTCAGCCGTAAGCGCGTATTGGTTCGCGAGACCCGCACCCGTCACTTTGGTCCAATATGTACCGGCAGTGGAAGCGATTTCGATATCGCCCGTGTTGCCCTTGCCCATCAGTGTCGCCCCAAGCAGCAGTCCGCAACTGACCGCCGTGCAACTCGCGCGCTGGGTTGAGGAGGCTGCGGCCAGGTACAGAGTGCCTCCCGGCTTGCTCATGAGCATCATTTTTCACGAATCACGCTTCGAAACACGAGTGGTTTCGCCGAAAGGAGCCAGAGGGTTGATGCAGTTGATGCCATCGGTCATGGAACAGTACGGCGTGTCCGATCCTTTCAATCCAAAAGTGAACATCGACACAGGCGCACGGCTGTTCGCGCGGCTCCTCGAATCAGTACAGGGGAGATGTAGAATTGGCCCTCGCCGCCTATAACGCCGGTCCAGGCAGGGTGGATGAACATCGTGGAGTGCCCCACATCAGGGAGACACAGTTCTTCGTTGCCGCCATTGCCTCGGAGAACCTTCCTCTGACCGGGAGATAATTGAGAGCGAGTAGGCTCCCACCATCGCGCCCAATGTAAGATGAAGGGTGCAATATGGTGCACTTTCCAACGAGTCCTCTTCGATCAACCCTGCTGGCATCTACACTCCTGCTATCCGGCGCATCCTTTATAGCCGCGCAAACTCCAATGTCGCCGGCAGCACAGGCCGGTGAATCGCGTTTCGTACAGGAGTGCGCTTTCTGCCACGGCCGCGATGCCGGCGGCGGCGAAGACGGGCCGGATCTCACGCGCTCCAAGCTGGTCGCCGACGACGCAGGCGGCGACAAAATCGGTCCGGTCGTGCGCAACGGGCGTCCGCAGAACGGCATGCCGCGCTTCACCGTCTCCGATCAGGAACTCGCCGAACTCGTCGCCTTCATTCACGCGCGAAAGACAATCGCGGAATCGCAGAAAGGCGGCCGCCGCGGCGTGGATGTCACCGACCTCCAAACCGGCAACGCCGAGGCGGGCAAACAGTATTTCAATGGTGCAGGGAAGTGCTCCTCATGTCACTCGCCGTCCGGCGATCTGGCCGGTGTTGCCAAGCGCTACGAAGGACTGAAACTGGAAGAGCGTCTCCTCTATCCAAGAGGCGCGAAGGCAAAGATCGCCGTCGCTCTTCCGTCTGGTGAAACCATCAACGGCACGTTGGCGTATCACGACGAATTCCACGTCGGGCTGACTGACGATACCGGGCGCTACCGCTCCTGGCCCACCAGCCGGGTGAAGTATAAGATCGACGCGCCCGCCGAAGTCCACGCGGACCTGCTCGCCAAATATACCGACGCGGACATTCACAATCTGATGGCCTATCTGCAAACGCTACGCTAGGCGACTAATAAGGTCCAAACATGAAACTCTTCTGCAGTGCATTGATGTTGTGCGGAACGCTCGCGGCGCAGGGCGTGAATCCCGAGCTGCTTCTGCATCCTCCGGCCGACAGTTGGCCCGGCTATCACGGCGATTATTCCGGCAGACGCCACACCAGCCCTGAAACAAATCACGCCGCAAAATGTCGACATGCTCGGTCTCGCCTGGGCTTTCCAAACCGGTCAGAACGCCGCCATCAAGTGTTCGCCACTGCTGGTAGACGGCGTGCTCTATATCACGGTTCCTGACAACGTGTGGGCCGTGGACGCGCGTTCCGGCCATCAGATCTGGCACTACACATATCCGGCCAACAAGGGCTTCCACATCGGTTCGCGCGGCGTCTCCATGTACAAGGACTGGCTCTACTTCATGACGCCGGATGCGCATCTGATCTCTCTCAACGCCAAGGACGGCACGGTCCGCTGGGACATCGTGGTTGCCGATTCCAAAAAGGGCTACTGGACGACGATGTCGCCGCTGGTAGTGAGCAACCACGTGATCGTCGGCGTCTCTGGCGATTTCGACAACCTCTCCGGATATTTGAAATCGATCGATCCCGAGACCGGCAAGACGCAGTGGAAATGGGATTCCACGCCGCCCGTGGGAACGCCGAACGCAACGTCGGGCGGCATGACGTGGATGACCGGAACCTACGATCCGGCTCTGAACCTGATCTATTGGGGAACCGGAAATCCGACGCCGGTGCTGACAGGCAAAACGCGTCCGGGCGACGACCTTTATACCTGCAGCATCGTGGCGCTCAATCCCGACACTGGAAAGCTGGCCTGGGCGTTCCAACCATCGCCGCACGATACGCACGATTGGGACGCGGTGGAGACGCCGGTCCTGGTGGATGCGGATTTCGCCGGCAAGCCGCGCAAGATGTTGATGCAGACTTCGCGCAACGGATATTTCTTTGTCCTCGATCGGACGAACGGACAGAGCCTGCTCACGACTCCCTTTGGGCCGGTGAACTGGGCATTGGGCGTGGACAAGCAGGGCCGTCCGATTCCAAATCCAGCCAAGGAACCGGCTCCCGACGGACGGCTGATTGCACCCGACGAGGGCGGCATGACCAACTATCGTTCACCGAGTTTCGACGCCAAGACCGGACTGTTTATCGTGGACGCGCATCCGAGTTACGGCATTTACTTCGCCAAGCCGGCCGACGGCGAGTTTGGTTGGGCAGGCGCGGACTACGGCGTCTGGGGCAAGGCAGTGCTGGACGCGATCGACTACCAGACGGGCAAGATCCGATGGAGTCATGAACTGGGACCCAACGGGTCGGGCGCGGGCGTGCTGACGACGGATTCCGGACTGATCTTCACCGGCGACAGCGCGGGCAATGTGATGGCGCTCCGCACCAGCGATGGCACAACGCTCTGGCATGCGGGTGAAGGCGCCGGCATGCAAAGTTCACCGATTTCTTTTGAACTGGATGGACGGCAGTACGTTGTGACGAGCGCGGGCGGGGTGATGTTTGCCTGGGCGTTGCCTGAGTCGCGGGTCGGCGCCGCAACGCGATAATTGCGCCCGCCGGTCTGGTTGTGGATTAATCTGCTGAGTCTGGATGCGCCGATAGTGGCGCTGGTTTGGCAGAACTTTCTGGCACGCATTTATCCGGTAGTCTTATATCCGGCCGGCCGCTGCGCTTTGGGCTTGACCGTCTGGGCCATCTACCTCGCCGACCGTCTTCTGGACGTGCGCGATCCGTCTCCAGCGCAGGAAACACCGCGGCATAGTTTCTATCGCCAGCACCGCAGATTCGCGCAGATACTGTTGGCATCGGTCCTTTGTGCGGATCTGTTAGTCACGTTTCTCTGGCTGCGCCCTGCTGTGCTTCGCCAACGGACTTTTGGTCGCCGCGGGAGTCATCGTCTATCTTGGGGTCTTTCCTCTGGGGCGAATTCGAGGTGCGTGGAAACAACCGGCCGCCGCGATACTGTTTACAACTGGTGTTTTTCTCGTCGCTTGGACCGGAACGGCTACACCCTTGCAGACTCTCGGTTGGCCGGCTGCGGCGTTCTGCGCGCTCTGTTTTGGGAATCTGGTGATCATAGAGAACTGGGAACGCGAACGGTCCAAACGACGGGACTGGATCTGGTTGTCGCTCCTCGCCGTGGTGTGCGTTGCAGCAGGAAATTCGCGATGGTACGCCGCTGTGGCCGCCGGCGCGGCCGGGTTAGCGGCTTTGGCGTTGTGGGGCGAAAAACTGTCTCGCGACGCACGTAGAGTGCTGGCCGACGCGGTGCTGCTGATTCCACTCCTGATCCCATGAATATCGACCGCCTGGCGCGATGGTACCGCTGGATCGAATATGCGTCGTTCGGCCGCGCGCTCGAGCGGAGGCGATTTGCGTTCCTCAATCGATTGGCCACCGCCCATGACATCTTAGTTCTCGGAGAAGGCGACGGACGGACTCTCGAGCAGTTGCTCGCGCTCGCACCCCAAGCCCAGATCGACGTCGTTGAAGTGAGCTGCGAAATGATCGCCCTCGCGCAGCGGCGCATTGGAAATCAGGACCGCGTCCATTTCCTGCGACAGGATGCGTTGTCGTCCCGATGGACCCAAGAGCACTATGACGGAGTGATCACGTGTTTCTTTCTGGATTGCTTCAACGAAGCTCAAACTCGCGGACTGATTCACCGCCTGACAGTCGCAATGGCTCCCGGAGCAGTCTGGCTGGTGAGCGAGTTTGCTATTCCGCCACACGGCTGGCGCAAGTGGCACGCGAAACTCTGGCTCTGGGCGATGTACAGCTTCTTCGGAGCCACCACCGGACTCCAGACACGTGCCGCTGCCTCCATTCCAGAGACTTCTAAACGAAGCCGGTCTGGACAGGACAGAGTCGGAACAAGAGCGCGGCGGCATGATGGTCTCCGAGGTCTGGGTAAAACGCCATTGATGGTCTGTTAGAATCGTGTACCGTGCGATTGACTCTCATCCAGATGAACAGCCACACCGCCGCGCGCGATGAAAATGTCGAGCGGGCCTGCGCCTTCATCGATCAGGCAGCCGAGGCAGGCTCCGATTTCGTGGTCCTGCCCGAGTTTTTCAACAACGAGTACTTTCCCCAATACCGCGATTCCCGCTACATGGACTACGCCGAAACGGACGACGGCTACACCCAGTCGAGAATCAAGGATCGAGCCCGTAAGCATGGGATCTATGTGCTATCAACCATTTTTGAAATGGCTCGTCCCGGCCTTTACTACGACACTGCGATGCTGATCGGCCGCGATGGCGCCATCGCCGGTAAGTATCGCAAAGTGCATCCGGCCGCGCTGCTGAGCCTGGAAAAGATCTACTTCCGCGGTGGGTCGTCGTTCCCGGTTTTCAAAGTTGACGAGTGGACGCTCGGGATCTCCATCTGCTACGACAACCTGTTTCCCGAATCCTGCCGGTGTCTGGCGCTCAATGGAGCAGAGCTGATCATCGCGCCCTACGCGACACCCATCGGTGATCCATGGGAAAATTTTCTGTCAACGCGCGCTCTGGAGAACGGCGTCTACTTCGCTGCCTGCAACCACGTGGGCCGCGAAGGCGATTGGAACATGTCCGGCAAGAGCATGGCGATCGACCCGTTCGGAAAAATCATTAGCCAGGCCAGTCCGGCCGAGGAGCAAATCCTCACCGTCGAGATCGACAGGGCCAAAGTGATCGCAGCGCGAACAAGGTTTCCGCTCTTTCGAGACCGCCGGCCCGACACCTATACGGCAATCACCAGCACCACCGAGTCGCTCCATTCGTAAGAACTCATACGTTGAATTGTACAGATTTTGACAAATTTTTCACAATAAATCGACAACTGACTAAATAGAATTAAGGGAAACTGGTTTCAGGGCGTACGTGAATCTAGCTCAACTTCATTCCAGCGCCGCCGCGCCGCCTTCTCGAACCGCGGTATTCTCCCGAATCGTTCTCGGTGTTCTTGGTGTCGCTGAGCGGCCGGTTGCTTTGCTGGCCCTTGTCTCCCTTTCTCCTGTGCTGTTTGTCGCGGGAACCACCGTTTTCATTCTCTCTGGCCGCTCTCCGCTCCTGGGGCATCGCCGGGTGGGACGGCACGGAAGGAAGTTTTGGCTCTTCAAATTCCGCACGATGTGGGATGGCACTCCGAGCCAGGATTCCACGAGACTTATCGAATTTATCCGGCAGGACCCTGTTAGTGGCAAGAAACTCGTGCACGATCCCCGCGTCACCAGCCGGTTTGCCGCCTTCCTTCGCAAGCACTCGATCGACGAACTGCCCCAGTTAGTAAATGTCCTGATTGGGGAGATGTCTCTGGTAGGGCCAAGGCCGCTCACTCAAGGCGAACTGACTGAGCATTATGGAGTTGAGAAACTGGAAGTGCTGTCAATCAAGCCCGGGATTACCGGTCTTTGGCAGACCATGGGACGCAGCCGGTTGACCTACCGGCAACGCGTCCGTCTCGATCTATTCCTGGCTCGAAAACGTTCGATCGGACTCTATTTGCGCGTTTTGTGGCGTACGATGCCGCGCGTACTGAGCGGCATCGACGCCTGGTAACTAGCCGTTACTGCACTGCAATCAATACTTTATCCGACGTGGTAATGCCACCCACCTGTATTTGTAGCGGTACGGCGCTGCCTGGGGCCGCTGCCTGCGGAACTAGGACATTCAATTGATTCACGCCGACATATTGTGGGGCCAAACCGGAAAACAACACTTGGGCCGACATTCCACCAATCGTTACAAGCGGTGTCGTGTTATTCGTTCGCAGACCATCCGAAGGACTAAAGCCGGTCTGTACGGTCGGTGTGACGGCACCTAAACCATTGGCATATATGATCAAAGCGTCACCCCGATTGGCCGGGCGCGAGGTCAGTCCTGGAATCGCATTCACTGGAGCAGCCACGGAACCAT
Organism: Bryobacteraceae bacterium; assembly: GCA_963770345.1. Taxonomy (GTDB): domain Bacteria; phylum Acidobacteriota; class Terriglobia; order Bryobacterales; family Bryobacteraceae; genus CAVYPH01. The sequence goes on from CAVYPH010000007.1 coordinate 1,578,447, forward strand.
CTGGATTTACGGCGATTGCGATGAACGCACCACTGGCCGTGGTCGCGGCAAATATGCCCGGTGAGAAGGGACCGACGGCGACGGTCTGCGGAGCCGAAGCAACACCGCCTCTCGTTACCACTACAGTTGCATTACCGGTGCTGACGCCGTCAGCCAATGTGTTCCACGGAACTTGTGCGTTGATCTGGCCTCCCGATACGAAAAGCAAAGGCGCCGCAACGCCATTGAACGTCACCGACGTGTCCAGAAGTTGATTGGAAAGCGGGATCGTGCTGGCCTGGGCCAGTGTAGAAGCAAGGTTAGAGCCAAAAATTGAAATCAGCGAACCCTGTGCGACGGGCTCTCCAACTGTGAAACTCGCGGCGTTGAGAATGCCGGCAGGAGTGATGGATGGCGTCTGCGCGGAAAGCGGGACGGAAATAAGTAGCGCGAAAGCGAAGTAGGAAAGTCCCTTCACGAAAAGTCCTCTTATCTTAAATAATAAGCGAAATGTCAGGCCACGGCAATGAAATTCGCTCACTGTTTGATCGCTCGCAGGCGCCGGATCTCCGCCAAGGTGCGAGTCAGTTCCGGATTCGCCCCCCCGTCGCGTTCAACGGCGGAGACAGCTTCGGCCTCAGCCTCGGCCAGCCGTCCGGTTCTGGCCAAAAACTGAGCCAGCACCCAATGAGGTTTAAACCAGTTTGGAGCGCACGCAATCGCCGCACGCAAATTCCGTTCCACGCCTTTTGCATCCTCGTGCGATGCGCTTACCTCGGCCGCATTGTAGTAAGCGTTCGGCCGATCTTCAGCGGAACGCACAGCTTCGGCCGCCGCCGTCGCCGCCTCGTGAGAGGCTCTCAGTTTTTCAAGTATCTTGCTCGAGCTCCTGCCAAACATTGCCATCCGGCGTGAATAGAACAGCGCCGGACTACTGCCGGCCGGATGGTTGCGTTCCACAGTCTTGTAGGCGCCGATTGCCCCGTCCAAGTTTCCCGCGTCCAAGTTGCGCTGGACTGCGGCAAGAGCCAAATCGGACCAGGCAAGCCGTGCGCCAAAAACAATCAGGACCGCGGTCACGGCCACTGCGACCACTCCTAAGGCGATCGGCCGCCCGAGCGGTTCCTCGCCGGGTCTGGCGTTGGTTTGTCCGGCAAGCAGCATTGTGATCACAAGATAGAAAAAGAACGCGATAGGAACGATGAAACATACGAATTGTTGATTGCACATCGCTGCGATCAAGGCTCCGGCCAGCGCAGCGGAGAGTTTCGGTTGAACAATCCGGGCACGCCACGCCGCAAGAATCGCCAGGCCGCAAAGACCGATCAATATGGCTAGCCCCGGCACACCTTGAGTCGTCAGCGCGTCGAGAAACATGTTGTGTGGCGATTCTTGATAAAAGTCCGGATACGCTCGAGCCAACTCAAGCGATTGAAAACGCGGGAACTCAGTCGTGAACGTTTCGGGACCGTAGCCTTCGGCCAATCGTTCTTCCGCCATTTGAGCTGAGTCCCGCCACAACCATAGCCTTCCGCCGCCTGTTGGATCCTCAACATACCAGCGCGTTCGAGCGCGCAGCTTCTCTCCAGGCGGCGAAACATAGAAGCCGGCGATTGCCGCGAGAAAGCAGGCAGCAATCGCAACGTGCGTCAGTCTCAATTTTGGACGCAGCATCACCAGGACTGTCGCAATACCAACAATCAAACCCAGGATGCTGGCGCGGCTCCCGCTCAGCACGATGGCGAGTACCGCTGAAACCGCCGCGCCCGCCCCTAACCATTTCCAGAGGCCAATCTCTTCTATCATGGCCATCCCAAAGCCGCAAAAGACCACGTAAAGCAGATACACGCCGAGGTAATCCGCGTGACCGAGTGTGCCTGGAGGACGAACGATAGTCCAGACGCCCTCGCCAATCTGATAGGCCGACGCCGGTTGCAACGGATCGATACCAAAGTATTGAAAAATTCCGTACAGCGCGACCATCATTCCGGATACTGAAATCGTCCTCAATAGCAAACGCAGACAACGGGGGTCGGTGATCAGAAAGCCGGCCGCCAGCAGTATGAAAATCAGCAGACTCGATTGCGTAATCAATCCGAACCTTCGCCAGTTACCACCGTTAAGCGAGAGCGCCGCATTTCGGGAACAGATCGTTGAGATAATGAGAGAGAGCCCCTGTGCGGTGATCAGAATGAAGAACCAGCGCCCAAGTCTGTCCTCCAACAGAGCCCGGAAGCCTCGACGGTTCTGTTGGAAGAAAAATAGCGCGATGGCAGTAGCGCAGAGCAGAACCAGAATTTTCGGCGTAACATCAAAATAGAAAAGAAGGCCCGGGGTAATGAGGATCGCGATCAACGCCGCCGTAACAGGCAGCAATATGAGCATACAAGCTAGACTATCTCAGGCCTTCAGGCGGAGTCGCCGCTAATGCCCACGCCCTTTGACGCGTATCAATACGTCAGCTACCTGCGCGCGCGCTGGCTTGTGATTGCCACTTCGTGCGGTGTGGCCGTGGCGGTGGCTCTAGCGATCAGTTTCGTGCTGCCGAAACAGTACACGGCTACCGCAACAATCCTCATCGATCCGCCAACGGGGTCGGACTTTCGGAACTCCACTGCAGTGAGCCCGGTCTACCTGGAATCGCTCAAGAGCTACGAACGTTTCGCGGCAAGTGACAGCCTGTTCGCCAAGGCGGTCGAGCACTTTCATCTGGCCGACGGACCTGATAAGCCTTCCATCGAATCTCTGAAACGCCGCGTCCTCAAGGTTGCAAAGCAGCGGGATACCAAGATTCTGGAGATCGACGTCACGCTGCCAGATCCAGCGAAGGCCCTGGCGATGGCGCAATATCTGGCCGGCGAGTCCATCACGACAAATCAATCTCTCAGCCGCGAGAACGACCAGAGTTCCATCGATGCTGCAGAGAAACAACTCGCGCTCGCTCGGGCTCAATTGGAGCAGGCCCGCGCGGAGGCGCACCAATTTGGCGAACGGGAACCCACTGAAGGCTTGGCGCTGGAGATCGATTCCCTTACAAAGCTGAAATCCCGAACACAGCAGGAATTGATCGACACGAAAGCTGACGTCGCGGAGTGGGGCGATCGCGTTAAAAGCCAAACCGATCCGGCAAATGTCTCCCTCCGGGACCGCCAGGAGTTGGCCACGGCCCAAGCGCGCACGTCGTCGCTGGAAAAACAGAACAACGAGTTGCAAGTGGAACTCGAAAGGAAGTCATCGCTGCTGGCAAAACGGATCGCCATGCGCGAGGCCATTCAGGCGCGGTTGAGGAACCTGCAAGCGAACTACGATGGCGAAAACACCCGCCTGATCGAGCTACAGGGAACTCAGGGTTATCGCAGCGAACGGCTCCGCCTCATTGATCCGGGAATCGTGCCGCAGAAGCCGAGTTGGCCGAATGTCCCACTCAATCTAGTGGCGTCGCTTTTAATCGCGCTCGTTGCCTCGTTGATTTATCTGAGCATCGCATTCAACTTTCAACATCAGCGAAGGACCGAACCCCTCGCGCCATTCGACGTAATCGGGAAACGTCGCAATGAATGAAACATTCGCTTTCCGCCGCCCGACCCCCATCCTCCTGTCGATTTTCGTAGGACTCTGCGCGGCCACCGTAGCTCTGCCTCACGGACCGGATCTCTCGCTTCCACTGACGCTCTCGCTGATATTTTTGGCTGCCGCCTGGTGGCTGCTTGTGTCACCGGTGCGATGGATCGCAGTATTTCTTTTCACAGCGCTTCTTCTTCCCCCCTTGCCGGTCGCTCTGGGGAATTCGGGCCCTCATCTGGGAGTGGCAGTCGCCGCGGCCGGAGTTTTCATCGGAATCGCGCGGCTTTCCGAATGGAGGATTTCGTTTGACGCGATTTCAGCCTCGCTGCTGTGTTTCTTCGCCGTCTTGCTGGCCAGCGTCGGGTGCGCAGCAGCTTTTTCCGGTGTGGAAATCGCCGCCGGTAGCTTGGCGCGGGTGCTGTTGTTCGGTGTCACAGTTTACGTATTTTTCTACTCCGTCCATGGGCCCGGCTCTTTCACGAGTGTGAATAGTTTTGCGCAGTTCCGGCCAATCTATTGGATGGCAGTAGTATCCGCCATCTTCGCTTGTGTCGATTTTTACTATCAGTTTCCAGCGCCGGCCGGCTACGGACCACAATTCGTCTGGCTCGATAGCGGCGTATACCGGCGTGCCCAAGGAGTGTTCTACGAAGCCAGCACGTTGGGGAATTTCTGCGCGTTCTTCCTTGTCATAATCGTGGTCGCGCTGTTCAGAGCCAAGGATGCGGTCCCACTTTCGCGGCCGGCACTCCTGTTCGGCGCCGCGGTATTCACTACTGCTTTGGCCTTCTCGTACTCGCGCGGATCGGTAGTGAACGTCATAGTCGCGCTTGTTGCGTTACTCTATGTGCGGCGCGTGCGAATCGATCCGAAACGTGCGCTGGTTGTGGTTCTGAGTTCCCTTGTGGCCGGCGCCGCGATCGTTTATTGGCTTTTTCCGACCTTCGCCGAAGCATATTGGTCCCGTCTCTCGAACTCCGTGGAGTTTTTCGTCCCTGCGACCGAAGGCGTGCTGTCAGGACGCGTGGAGAGCTGGCGCATTCTCGGAACATTCCTGTTGGAACACCCCTGGCATCTGCTACTCGGAGTCGGTTATAAAACGTTGCCATACTCCGACTTCATCGGGCAGATCACCACACCCGACAACATGTATCTGGGCCTCCTTGTCGAGACAGGAATTCTTGGACTAGGCTCCGTGTTGGTTCTTTGCGTAGCCATTTTACGCGCATCGCTAAAAGCAGCCAGAAGTCCCGACAACAGAGCGTCCTTCTTCGGAACTGCGATTTTTTGCTTTTGGACGGGACAAATGGTCCAGATGCTGTCGGGCGATCTGCTCACTTACTGGCGTGTTTTGCCGCTCTATTTTTGGGTACTGGCAACCGCTTTGCGCCGATGAAGGTTTTGCTAATCGATCAGTTCAGCGAGTTCGGTGGTGCGCAACGATGTCTCTTCGATCTCGTTGTCGCCATGAATAAGAGTGGATGGCAGCCTCGCGTTGCGCTGCCGTCTGAAGGCCCGCTCTCCCAGCAACTGAAAGAACATCTCACTCCGGTCGACTTCATCGCCTGCGGTCCCTATCATTCGGGCCGCAAAACGTTTTCCGACGCGGTCCGATTTGCGTTTGACATCGCGAGAACCTGGCGAAAGGTCGCTCAACTCGCCGCTATCCACCGGAGCGAACTCATCTACGTAAACGGCCCGCGCCCGCTCCCCGCCGCGTCACTGGCCTCCCGCGGACAAGTTCCGTTGATTTTCCACGTTCACAGTCACCTCCCGGCACCTTACGCGCGACGACTGGCTGGATGGTCGGTTCGCGCGAGTAACGCAACGGTAATCGCGTCGTGCGAATTCCTCGGGCAACCGTTGCGGGCGTACGTTCCACCAGATCGATTTCACGTCGTCTACAACGGAATCGCGGAAATACCATTCACCGCCCGGCCGTTCCCACCGAACGGCGGATGGCGGCTCGGAATCATTGGCCGCATCGCGCCGGAGAAAGGCCAAACGGAATTCCTCAACGCAGCACGAATCGTGAATAACGAATTTCCAGGATGCCGTTTTGTCGTTTGCGGAGCACCTTTGTTTTCCGATCCTGCCTACCAACGTTCGGTCCAGAAACTGTCAGACGGGTTGCCAGTGGAGTTTCTAGGCTGGCGCCAGGACATAGACGCAGTGTTGTCGAATCTCGATCTGCTCGTAATCCCGTCAGCCGCCATTGACGGAACCACGCGAGTGATTCTCGAAGCTTACTCAGCAGGAGTCCCCGTTGTCGCATATCCATCTGGCGGCATCCGGGAAGTAGTCGACCACGGACGCACCGGTTTCCTCACGGCTTCGAACGATCCCGAATCACTTGCGGCAACGCTATTGGATGTCATGCAGAACGCCGCGACGCCTCCCGGACATCGTTAGAGCAGCCCGTAAAGCGTGGGAAGAAAAATACACGCTGGATCGATATTGCGATCAAGTTTTGGACGTCATCCGGTCGGGCAGCGCACGAAAGAGCGCCGCCGCCAATAGCGCGACCACAGCCGCTGCTCCCAGAACTGGGGAATAGCCGTATCTGCTAATCGCCGTGCCTGCCAACGCCGCGGCGATCGCATTCGATGAAAATATCACCAGGAAATTCAGCGCAGATGCACCAGTTCTTTCGGGCGCGGACACCTGGCTCATCAAAAGACTATACATGCCGGGCTCACTCATCCACTGAAATGCCGAATAGCCCATGTAGCCAAGAGCGGCCGCCGAAGCTCCAGGCCCAGTGGCCAGGCACGCAAGGGCGATGGCCGTTAACACCTGCGTATACACAATCCCGCTGATGAGTCCGAATTTTCGAAAGACCGCCGGCGCCAGGAGCATCGCCACCACTTGCGCGAATTGCGCAGCCGAGAAGACAAATCCGATGCGCTCGACAGGCATGTGAATGGCGCGCGCGAAAAATGCGTTGGAAAGCGGATTGAACGAGCCAGTCGCAAGGCTCCACACCGCCAGAGCGATGAGGAAACGGAACACGAGCGGATTTCTCGGAAACAGTCGAGCCGCGCGCCGAGGAGCGGCGTCAAACCGCAAATAAGATGCGGGCCAGACGGCCAGAGCGGCGATGCCGCATCCAATAAGAAGGGATCCTTGCGCGGCATGCACGGTGTCGCTTGCGAGGTGAAGTTTCATTAGCCAGGCGCCGAGCGAACCTCCTGCCAGTCCTCCGAGAATCCCAATCGCGATACCAGTCGAAAATATGCAGCTAAATCCAAAAGGGCGGTTCTCTTCTCCTGTGAGTTGGGCAATGGCCGGCGAAATGGAAACCGCCCAGATGGACGCAGCAACGCCGCCCATGAACGCCAGGCCAAGCAGCGCTGCCGGTTCGTTCACCAGCACGCGCAACGCCGAAATCAGTGCGACCGACAAAAAGCAAAGTTGCACCGCCCTCTTGAGTCCGAATCGGTTGGCCAACATCGCCGCGGGAACCGTGCCAACTACGCTTCCTGCGGTTACTGCGCTGGCCACCAGGCCGAGAAAGTTCTCTTTGAATCCCCTATCCAGCAGATAAAGGTTGTACAGCAAGTAGAAGACGAACAACCCAAAATCATAGAGGGCTGAGGCGGCCAGAAAAATGAAAAACGATTTCCCGATATTCTTCCCCGTCCACCACCAACGGAGTCCGTGCCAAAGGGTCGGAGCCAGCAGGCGTGTATGGTGCCACACGCGTAACGACAGATATCTTGCATACCGCACGCGCTTTAGCACGTGTCGACGCCAAGTCATCTGTTCATCAGGCACCGTGACCGCATCAACCTGTCCCGGTCAGACGGCCGGGAACAAGGCGCCGCCGCACAACCGAGAGCCTGTTGTACAAACCGTCGACCAAACTCAAGTGAAGCCAAAGTTCCTGCTTATTGGGCGTGAACTTCGCCGCAATCGGGGCGCGCCCGTGAACCTGCAGCCATCGCCGGACATTCGGCGGCAGTTGCTCCATCTCACGCTGCGCACGAACGTTTAGGCGGCAACCAAACCAAAGTTGCGCCACCGCGAAGCAGATTGCTTCCAACCTCCGCAACGATGCGTCATGATATTCGCTCCAGGTCTCCCAAAACGAGTCGTCCGCCTGTTTGCGTTCAAGGCACCAGGCAATTTCGTACGCATGGGACAACCGCAGTTCGCCGCGCAGCAGATGACGAAGTAGGTGGAGTGACGCATATCCAAGCTTGTCCACCGGATGGAGCGCCTGAAATTCAATTCCTTCCAACTCGCACGGGACTCGTCTGTCCCAAAAGAGCTCGAGACCTTGCGGGCCGAAGCGTTCCGTCGCTTTGTCCCACAGGCGGAAGTGCAATTCGATGGAAGGCGGAATCTGGGGATCGTAGTGATCACCACGCCACTCCCACCCGGTCTTCTGAATCATTGTCGGGAGATGGTCGATCGGAAAATTCTCGAATCCTTCCAGAGGTTCGTAGTTGAGTTTGCGAACGGCGTCACGCGCCCGCAGCAGAGGTTTTTCATGCGGACAAAACAGATCCATATCGTACTGGACGCGGAAGCGCGGATCGTCCGCGAACTCGGGGTAGTGTGTAAAGCCCTTCAGAACGACAAACTCCACGTCTGCTACCTTCAGCGCGGCGGCCACTTCCTCATAGGCGGCTTTGATCTGCCGGAATCGCAGAGAATTGTTCGCCACGTTCCTCTCAATACGCGTGCGCACTGCATCGGGAAGAAACTCGGCGCATCGTATCAGCAGCGGCAGCGTCAACTGCGCACGATCGCAAAAGGCCAGCGCCTTTTCCCAATCCCCGGCCGTCAGCAAGCGGAGTTGTTCAGGCTCCGCATCCGTAAACTGCAGCGCCTCCAGCACTGCTCGAATAGCGCGCGGAGTTTCAGACATTCACGTTACAGTCTGTTAGAAATCGAGGCGAAGAGCAAATTGCATGCGGCGCGGCTGGCCGGTCGAGAAGATCTTTCCGAAGAATGGACCGAAGTCCGGATAAGGCCCCGGGATGCCAAGATTGGGATAATTCAGAACGTTGAAGCTCTCCGCGCGGACTTCGATCGCCGCCCCTTCACGCACACGGAAGCGTCGATGGATGGCCAGATCGACCACCTCATTCCCGGGCCCCGGAATCGTATCGCGGCCGGCATTCCCAAACGTGAAAGGAGCCGGATCAGAGAAGGCGGCCGTATTAAACCAGTGGTCGGTGGTTCGTTGGCTCGGAGGAAGGCTGACGCTTTGTCCTAAAACAATATTGGGCCGGTTTGGCGTTCCCGAATTCGCCGTATCGGTGGCAAAGTAGACGGGGTTCAAAGGCGTGCCGTCCTGGATAGTAACCACGCCGCTCAACTGCCAGTGGTTCAACAAGGACCGCAGTACCCGAGTGTCGGGAGTCTCAAACACAAAACCCGCGCTCAACCGGCGGCCCACATTGAAAAACGACAGCCCGCGCTCCAGCCGCAAGTTGCGCTCGTCCTGCGCGCCAATGCTGTCATACTGGCCCGGTACCACCGTATCCGCGTCATCGATCGATTTAGACCAGACGAAACTGCTAAGAAATGAAATGTGCCCGGGAAATCGCTTCTCAGCTTTGATCTGAAGCGAGTTGTACGACGAGTTGGCAATATGTTGCCGTTGAAAAATCGGACCAAGCGATGGAAATGTGCGCAGTGATTGCAGGTCCCCAGGCCGCGGAGGCAGGTTTTCTCCGGTCTCGATATGCGCGGGGGTATTGAACGATCGGAACCGGCCGAGATGCGTTCCCTTCGAGCCCACATAGGCCAGTTCCAACAGAATCGATTTCGCAAACTCATGCTGCAAGCTCCCCGTCCACTGCTGCATGTATGGAGTACGCGCGTGTGGATCAACCCCGTAGTAACTCGGAAAACCTGTCGACGAGGTTTGCGGAAATCCGTCACGCAGAGTGAGAATCGGGGTGAGCCCTGTGGTTTCGTTGATCTGATTATTCTGCCCGTTTCGAACCAGGTCGTAGGTTTCAACAGCGATTTCCGGCACAAAATAGACGCCGTAACCGGCGCGAAACACCGTCTCGCCCGAAGAGTGAAACAGCGATGGAAGACGCCAAGCCATCCCGATTCGAGGCGCGAAATTCTTGCGGTCCGGGTCCACAGCGGAACCGACCCTAACCAGAGCAGGCGCGGCCGGGAGCTTCGAATAATCCAAATTCAACAGGTTATTGCGAGCCTCCGTATACGGGCTGACAAATTCGTACCGGACACCCATCGTCAAAGTCAGCCTGTTGCTCACACGAAAATCATCGTGAACGTAACCGGCGTAGCTGTTCTGTCTGAGATACGCCTGCGCGTCGCCGGTGAATCGCTTCGTCGATTGAGGAAACCCCAACAGAAAGTCCGCAAAGGGATCGCCGGTATCGTTAGGCGACAACGGATTCTGTGTGAAAAATCCATTGAACTGATATTGCCCGCGCGGATATTGGCTCTGCAGATAGTTCAGTTGGAAATGAACCCAGTCGAAGCCCACCTTCCAACTGTGGCGTCCGCTCGTCTTTGAAAATCCATCTGAAGCCTCCCAAGTGTTGTCGCGTTGAACCTGGGGAAGCATGGTGGAATCCGTAACAATGTCGAAGTTCGTCACCAGGAAATAAGGTAGACCGTAATTGAACGGGTCGCTCGAGAATCCCTGAATACCCAATTTACGAACCACGTCATTCGTGAACGCATTCTCCGGAACATCGAACACACGTAACCGTGTGAACGATAGGCGTGCCTCATTCACCCAGTTGCTGCCGGCCAAAGTGTGTCCAATGGCCGCCTGCTGCGCGCGAAGGTTTTCCACCGTTGGCAATTGCGGAAACGATCCGGCGATCCGTCCCCGTTCGTCGTTGATGGTATACCGTCCGAAAAGCCATGAATGAGGGCCAAGTTGATGATCGATGCGTCCAGTCACGTTGTCGTTGTTATTCACGTTCGGCGTCGAGTCGAGATAGTTGCTGGAGCCGCGTTGTGGAATATTTGGCAGCGGTTCGAATTGAGTCAGGAAGGTGCGTGCGATCGGATCGATGCGATCCGCCGGAATTGTATCGCCCGCGAACGGAAGCCGCGTGCCGGTTGCCGCGTTCAAACTCGCAGGATCGAAAATGGAGGCCTGGTTTTGAAAGTTGCCCGCGCGCAACACCGCATCGGGCAAAGTGTGCAGCGACGAAGTAGCGGACTTCCCGCGCAGACCGTCATAGGCAGCGAAGAAATATGTGCGCGGCAGTATCGCCGGCCCACCTATTGATCCGCCGAACTGGTTCTGCCTGAAAATAGGCCGAGGCAGGGTCGGATCGTCAAATAGATTGCGCGCGTCCGTAGCCTCATTGCGAAAAAATTCATATGCGCTGCCGTGGAAGTGTTGGCCTCCCGATTTAGTCACAATATCGACGGCGGCAGCCGATTGCGGGAACTCCGCGGGCATTAGCGAAGTCTGGATATGAAACTCCTGTACCGCGTCTAGCGGCGGAATGACCACGACGGAAAATGTGTTGCGATCCGTGTTGTAAGCGCCATCCAAAATATAGGAATTCATAGTGGAGCGCGCACCATTGATCGGTGCATTCAATCCTACTGCTCCCCGGTTCCCTTGCAGGTCGTTGATCACGTCGTGAGTAAACCCGCCTAACTGTCGCGGTATCGCGCCGGGTCCAAGCGTGACCAGCGAAGCAACGCTTCTCCCTTGTATGGGCAGCGCCTCGATGCTTTTCGATTCCATCCGAAAGCCCGCCGAAGCGTCGTCGGCTGCTACCCGGCTCACGGGGTCAGTAACCGTGATCGTGTCCCCCCCCCCGGTGCCCACCTGCAGAACCATGTCGAGTCTCGCCTTCTGATTCACTTCCACGACGACATTCGGATAAGTGACCTCCCGAAAGCCCGCCTTGCTCGCGCTGACGACATAGGAACCGGGAAGTAATTCATCCACACGATAGTTGCCGGCCGCGCCCGTCACCACGCTCCGCGTAAATCCGGTGCTCTCTTGGCGAATAGTTACCTGTGCGCCCGGGACTAGTGCGGTCGATTCGTCACGGAGTTCTCCCATCAAGGAGGCCGACGAAACCTGCCCATGCGCGACCGCGGCCAGGCAGAGAGCCAAGCCAACGATGCTCTTAATCACGTCCCATCTCCACCAGCAATCTGAGCCGTTCGACAGCCGAGTCAAGATCACTATATGACAAAGCGCACACGGGCGCCTTCAGCAAATGCCGCAACGATTCAATCTGCGCGTTGCAAACGTCGGGCTCGCCGTAGCGAGTCACTTCCGACAGCAGGTCAAACGCTTCGTCTTTTGAGAAGTGTTCCAATCGCGCGGGTCCTGAAGATCGCCGCCGAAGAAAAATAATGTGATCCACGGTGGATTGTGTCGCCGTCTTAATTCCCAATTCCGCGGTCGGCAATTCTATTCCCACCTTTCCATTGCCCCGCACTTTCACCAGCCGTTTCCGCAGATCCGGAAACAACTCGCACGCGCTCTGGCGAAAACGCATCCCGTAGGGATGCCCAACCACCGTGCGATCGGACCTGCTTCTGATCAGACCGGCCGCGTCGTCAGAAATGAATGTCCAGCCGGCGCGGGCGCACGCCAAAGCCAGCGACGACTTTCCCGTTCCTGAGTGCGCACAGAGTAACAAACCTTTCCCATGATGCGCAACGCAGGCGGCGTGGATCGGAGTCCAATACAGTTGACCAAGCAGGCAGAGGGTGATCGCTTCGAGAAAGTAATAACGGAAAAAAGGCCGGTGTTTAATGGTGCCGGGAGTAGTCCAGCAGTATGCGAATCCCTTGCTCATATCGCAGAGGGCGAACGTTTCGTTGTCGGACACAATCGAGAGTAAGTGGCGCTGCGACTGGAAAACAGGAGGGGCCGAGCAGACTGCGGTGTTTCCGGCTACGGCCACGCGAACCTCCACCGGGCGTTCGAAAAATTCCTGCCTGCACATGCCCCAACTCTCTTGCGCCGCCACCAGAACTTCCTCCGAGTTCGTCTGAATTTCTACTGGGAACCCGCGCGGATAAAACGTCGCCCGCAGCGGAAGAGGCGTATTCACCAGTACTTGGTCGTTCGACGCGGATTCGATCTGTTCGATTTCCTTCAACATTGCATGTATATCCTATTTTTACAATTTATTTACAATTTCACATCTTATTTACAAAAAGAAATGAAAAATACACAAGATAACTTATCCAATATCTTACCATGGCGGGTCTCTCCAGTAGTGCTAGAATTCCTCCACATGCGCACGGCGATAGTTCACTACTGGCTCCTTAACATGCGTGGTGGCGAGCGAGTAGTAGAAGCTCTATGCAAACTCTTTCCCGGCGCCGATATCTTTACTCTCTTCTACGATCCCGAAAAAGTCTCCCCGCTCATTCGATCACACCGGGTCACCGCCTCGTTTCTCAATCCTCTGCGCCGCGTCTATCGATCGCTTCTTCCGCTTATGCCGATTGCCCTCGAAAGTCTCGATCTTCGCGAATACGATCTCGTCATCAGCAGCGAATCCGGTCCCGCCAAAGGAGTCCTGACGTCCTCCTCCACGCTTCACGTCTGCTATTGCCATACTCCCATGCGCTATCTCTGGGAGTTATACCCAGCTTATCTTCACGAATGGACAAAGAGCTCCGTCCAGCGCGCACTCATGGCGCCCCTGGCTAATTATCTCCGGCTCTGGGACTTCGCCTCGGCCGCCCGCGTCGACAGCTTCATTGCAAATAGCGAAGCCGTCCGTAAACGCATCTGGAAAACGTACCGGCGCGAGGCATCGGTAATCCATCCGCCCGTGGACGTGGGCAATTTTTATTGGAAACCGCCGGAGGACTACTTCCTGATCGTCACCGAGTTGGTAGCCTACAAACGAGTCGATTACGCAGTGAAATTGTTCTCGCGGACCGGGCGAAAATTAAAGATCGTCGGAGACGGACCCGAATACCAGAATCTCAAGCGCGCCGCGAGACCCAACGTGGAATTCTGCGGACGCGTTGGAGACGAGGATCTCCGCGAACTCTTCGCCCGATGCAGCGCGTTCCTCGTCCCCGGCGAAGAGGATTTCGGCATCGCCGCTGTTGAAGCGCTGGCCAGCGGCAAGCCCATAATTGCGCTCGGCCGCGGCGGCTCATTGGAAATCGTACCGCCGATACCTGGAAGCGGAGTCTTCTATCAGGAACCCAATGAACAAGCCCTTCAAGATGCCATCAGCCAGCTGGAGAATTTGCCGGCGCCGGCCGATCATCTGGCCTTGCAATCCACTGCATCCCGTTTTTCGCCGGAACAGTTCGCGAAAGAGTTTCAAAAATACCTGGCGCAGCTTAGTGCAGAGTCAGCTTCTGCACCCGCCAGTTCGTCAGCTCACCCACAATGAGCGTGTTCGGATTACGGCAATCCATTTCATTTACCGTCCCAAATTCCTTCAGCAGCTTGCCGGCTTGGCCGAACTTACCCACTACGGTCCCGTCTAACTGCATCTTGTAGATTTCGCCGTTATCCATGGAGTCCGTAGCGTTCGAATTCGAACTGAACAGAAACGGATGAGCGCCCGGAGAAATGCAAATCGCCCAAGGTGCGCCAACGTTCGAAAGCTGATTCTTGAAAGCGCCGTCGTTATCGAAAACCTGAATTCGTTTGTTCCCGGGATCGGCCACGTACACGTTACCTTGAGCGTCCACGGCCAATGAGTGCGGCGTGCTGAACTGACCAGGCTCCGTCCCCTTCGAGCCCCACGCTTTCACGTATGTTCCGCTCTTATCGAGTTTCACAATCCTTGAGTTGCCGCCGTCGGCGACGAAAATATTGCCCGCCGCGTCCCAAGCCACGTCGGTCGGGCGTACGAAGTTATCGCCCGGGACCCCACGCGCTCCGCCGCCTCCTCCGGGAAGATTCACCGACTCGGGCTTTCGGCTCAAAGTCATCGCCATCCGCCCGGCCGAATCAAACTTGAGAACCATATTCGACCCACGATCCACCACCCAGATGTTGTCCTGCGGATCAACCTTCACCGCCTGAGCGAACAGGAAACCGTACACTCCCTGTCCGATCTCGCGCATATACTTGCCGTTGGAATCGAACTCGAACAACCGCGATCCGCCATGCGTAAACCAACGCGATGCACCAGTTGTCGCAACACCGCCCGTCCGCGTATAGACAAGGATGTTTCCCTTGGAAGTGGTCGCCACTCCCGCAGCTTCGCCAAGGTAAATGTGTTCCGGCAACTTCAGCAGATTCGCTGTGGAATCGTAGGCGATTTCAGGAACCTGCGCCACCAGCGAGCCCGCCGCCAGCAAAGCCGCCAACAAAGATTTGCTCATCGGAATGTTCATCGTTATTTCCCGCTCGGATGCAACACGATCTTCTGTACGCGCCACGCCGTGATTTCCGAAACCAGAAGCTCACTTGGGTTGCGGCAATCGATTTCATGCACCGTGCTGAACTTGCCCACTTGCTTACCCGCCGAGCCAAACTTCCCAAGAATTGTGCCATCCAATTCCATCTTGTAAATCTCGCCGGTCACCGCATTCATCTCGGAACTATTGCTATCCGGATTTGAGTTGGAAGTATACAGATACTGGTGCGGCCCCGGAGTAATGCATACGGCCCAAGGCGCGCCGGTCTTGTCGTAAATCGCCTTAAACACCAGATCGTTGTCGAACACTTCAATGCGGGCGTTACTGCGGTCGCCGGCGTAGACATTCCCTTTCGCGTCCACCGCAATCGTGTGCGGCAGATTCAACTGCCCCTGGCCGGATCCCTTCGTGCCAACCTGCGCGATGAATTTCCCATTCTTGTCGTACTTCACAACTCTCGAGTTACCGTAGCCGTCGGAAACGAAAATATTTCCCGCGGCATCCCACGCCACATCCGTCGGACGATCAAAAGTGTACTTCCCCGGTTGCGCCGCGGGGCTCGCTGGAGCCGCCGTGCCCGTGGCATCGGTGGGTTCCGGCCTTCGGCCAAGTACCATCACCACGCGCCCTTCCGGGTTGAACTTGATCACCATGTTCGAGCCTTCGTCCACGCACCAGATGTTGTCCTGCGGGTCGACCCTTACCGCGTGGGCGAACGCAAAGCCGTACAATCCCTCGCCAATCTCACGGACGAAATTGCCCTTCTGATCGAACTCGAATAGTCGAGTCGACTGGCTTCGCGTGTAAACAAAAACGTGCCCTTTCGAATTCGTCGCCACTCCAATGCCTTCGCCCAGGAACAGGTTCGGAGGCATTTTCAGAAAATTCGGCACCGAGTCGAACGGTATCTCCGGTACGCCCTGAGCCTTCGCCCGAGCCTTGAGCTGCGCCGGCGTTAAATTCGTTTGAGCGGAAATCGGTAGCGCAGACAAAAGCGCCACGGCAAAAATAACACTTCGACCACTCCTCATTGATTGTCTCCAGGTGAACGCTGCCCAGTATATGACAAGCCGCTAATTCTTGACCAGTTCCACTCTGCGGTTTCGCGCGCGGCCCTCGAGAGTGTCGTTCGATTCCTTTGGCCGCGTCATGCCGAAACCGGCCGGCGTCAGCCGATCGGACGAAATCCTGTACTGCTCCGCCAGGGCTGTCTTCACTGCTTCCGCGCGCTTCCTGGAGAGTTCCATGTTGTAATCGTCTCCACCGATATTATCGGTATGTCCTTCCACGCTGAGACGCCAGCATGTTCGCCAGTTCGGGTTTCTTGCCGGCCGAATATCAGGGGACCGTCGTCAACAACTCCGACCCCGATCCCGAGAAGATGATTCGCTATCTGCGCAGCAAAACTCTCGGCGACAAGTCTTCGACGTGCGCAAGGAATCGGAAGCCGTGCGCGAGGAATACGGAACCACGCCCTACGCCAACGGCTGTCTCCTGGCGCGCCGTCTCGTTGAATCCGGCGTACGCTACGTGCAGGTGCATTTCGGTCCAGGCCAACCGTGGGACGATCATAAGGAAATCTCCAAGAACCTTCGCGAACGCTGCCCGGAAATGGACCATGCCTCGGCCGCTCTCCTACGCGATCTGAAGCGCCGCGGCCTGCTCGAGGAAACCCTCGTCGTGTGGGGCGGGGAATTCGGGCGTACGCCGGTGTCCGAAAGCGGCGACGGACGAGATCACAACCCCTACGGCTTTACCATGTGGATGGCGGGCGGCGGCGCCAAGCCCGGAATCGCCTACGGAGCTACCGACGAACTCGGTTTCAAAGCCGTCGACAAACAGGTCTCAATCCACGATTTCCACGCCACCATGCTCCATCTGATGGGGCTCAATCACGAGAAATTGACTTACCGCTATGCCGGCCGCGACTTCCGGCTCACCGACGTATACGGCCAAGTCGTACCGGATCTCATCGCGTAGAATCAAATAATGAAAACGTTCTTGCTCGCCCTCCTTGTGGGCGCATCGGCGTTGCACGCCCAACCGCAGGGCCTGTGGCAGGGCTACGACGGGGAATGGGGTCACGTTTCCAAGCAACTAATCGATCTGGCCGAAGCGATTCCGGCCGAAAAGTTCGCGTGGCGTCCGGGGGCGGGAGTGCGGTCCGTAAGCGAAGTCTACATGCACATCGCTCTCGCAAATTTCTACTTGTTGAGCGTCACAGGCCCGAAAATGCCCGCGGATATCAAGTCGCCTGACATGGAAAAGACCGTCACCGCCAAGCCGGAAGTGATCGAGTGGTTGAAGCGTTCGCTCGAAGCCGTCAAATCGTCCCATGCCACAGTGAAGCCCGCCGATCTTCAGCGCAAGGTGAAAGTCAGCGGTCGAGACGCCACTGTGGACGGCATGTATCTCCGCATCATCGTCCACGCCAACGAACACATGGGACAGTTGATCGCCTACGCCCGAATGAACGGCATAGTGCCACCGTGGTCGAACGCCGCCGGTAACTAGTCACGGCGCTTGCAATTGGGACATGACCGCATCGGCAATCTGCGGCGCGCGGGCTGAAGGCCCGGCATCCTCGGAGCACGGCCGAAGCGACGTTGAAGCTGTGCCGGTCGGGACGATGTTCAGGGCTGCCTCAATTTTGACCTGGAGAGTTTTCTCATCGCCGGGCTTGTAGCCATCCTCGCGGAACAGGACGCGGCCGTTTTCATCCAGCAGATAAGTTAATGGGGTCGAATCGATGCGGTAGTCCCTTTGCAAAGATTCCTGCGATCCCCCAATCAATACCGGAACCGTGAGATTCTTGGCCACTTGCCAGCCTGCGATCAAACCCGCTTCTTCAGGCAGGATGTTCACCCACACGGCGGAGAGCCCTCTGTCCTTGTACTTGTCGTAAATCTTCTGAATCTCGGGAAGCTCGATGTTGCAATACGGGCAACGAGGGAAGAAAAAAGTCACCAGCGTGACCTTATTCGCGAAGTCTTTGAGCGTCTTCTTCTTCCCGTCGAGCGTCTTCAAACTGAATGATTCGAAGGTATCAGGAGCCGTCTGGGACGATCCCGCTGGAAGCACGCCGGCTATCGATGGGTGCGAAGCCTTGGCTGCGGATTCTTCTACGGCACTCTTCTTTCCCGGCATTCTTAGGGTGTAACCCGCCATCCACACGTAGTTTGCAAAGGCGGCGTCCCCTGCACGCACACCGTTTATCTCTTCGGCAACGCTCTTTGTCCGATCGCGGATCATGACTTTGCCAACACTGAACTGCAACATGTGGTTTCCCCGCGTGTAGATGACACCTGGTGTCAGGGCAACGCCGAAGCCGGGCCGTCGAAACCCCAAATCGTTCCCGATCAGATTGTGCGCAGGCACGCCCTCGGCGCGGATCGATAGGGTCAGGCCTAGCCGCTTGATCCGGGGCGCAGGATGAGAAGCCCCGATTTCCAACATGTATTGATCCTGAATTGCATCGAATTGAGTCATGCCTGGTGTAGGAGAGGGAGGGCCATTTGACGTTCCTCCATGAGCGGTCCAGAAGCTATGGTAGCCGCCCTGAGTCATCACATAGTTGCCATCGACGAATGCGATGGTGTTATTCCCCAGGTTCTGGAACGCCTGCCACGACATGATTCCGCCCCAAGTGCCTCCCCCTGGCTGGACTGAGTAGTCGGGGTATTGTGTCGATGTGGGCCCACCATACGTCGTTGCTACAACATTACTCTGGCGGTCGTTGCCTGACGGCATCAGCAGGCTCAGTCCAAACTGCGCGTTGTTCGTGCCTGCTTTTTCACTTTTCGGACTGCGGAGCCAATACTGCGCTCCGAGACTGATATCGCCAAGGCCGGACGTATGGAGGGTCGCGTATTGAGCCTGCTGGCGCCTGCTGGCGTACACAAACGGAAGAGTGCCCGTGAGGCTGATCCGAGGGGTGAGCTGATAAGTCACGATGAGATCGTCGAGGTTGGTCTTCGACTGAACTTCGGTACCCAGTTGTGCCCGCGAGACATTCTCCGTCGGACCGCTGAAATGCACGTGGGAATAGACATGCCGCACACCGACCGTTGCAGTCCAGTCGCCCGGCTGCAGGTAGCCGCCACCTTCCGCACCATTTGACTCCAGACCGGAGCGTGAGATCACTCAACCCTGAGCGAACGCCATGCGCGTGGGCATCAGCATTCCCAAGGTCAACGCGGCCACAAACACCGCCACTCTTCCGGATGTTACCTCGAATCGCCGCATGACAGGCTTCCTCTTGATTCCCAACAATGATGAAGTTTCAATAGGATAGGCTGTTCAGTGGTTCGAAGGCAATAATAGGTTCACACTAGCGTCGTTCGCGCGCTAGATCTCCAACCGCCGCGCCCGCCAGTTACGCCATGCATTGAACGACATCGCAATCACCGCGCCCAACAGCGCCGTCGCCATGTCGTTCTGCGTGTCGAAGTAGTCGCCTTGCGTCGCCATGAATTGTTCCGCCAGCTTCGGCTGCGCAAACATCCCCACCCACGCTTCCAGCAATTCATAGAACGCGCTGCTCGCCAGGATCACATCTACCGCAAGCACGTACGGCCAGATACCCCTGAGCCTCAGCCGCCGCTGGAAAAGCTCCCGAATCGGATATGCGAACAGCAGCCCATAGCTGAAGTGCGCCACTCGGTCGAAATCGTTCCGTCTCCACCCGAAGTGATCCCTGATCCAATAACCAGCCGGAACCTGCCCGTAGGTGTAGTGTGCTCCCACTGCATGCAGCATGAGAAAAACAAATATCAGCAAGTACGAAAGGTCGGAAAGCTGAAATCGCTGGAACGTCGAAACCGCCAGCCCGCAGAACGCGAATACCAGCATGTTCTCCAGCAGCCAGTCTGTACGGTCCAACGGCGCGACCGCCATCAGGCCCCACAATAAAAGATAAATCGATGTCAGGCATTGCAACAGCCGGTTCTCTTCGAATGGGCGGCTTTGATCGGCCGTTGAGATTGTGGTCATGCCGGAATTCGCTCTCCCGGAAGCAAAATAGATAGGATAGCTCTTAAACACTCCTCATGCCAGCAGATAGCGACCTTCTCCGCGTGGTGCTGGTTTCTCCTCGAAACCCTCTCAACATCGGGGCCGCCGCTCGCGCTATGAGCAATTTCGGGTTTTCCCATCTTCGTCTTGTAAACGCGTACGACATCGCGTACCTGGAGGCGCGCTCCGCGGTGAATGCTGCCGCCGTGCTCACTAGCAGTGAACAATATCATAGTGTAGCTGCCGCCGTGAAGGACTGTTCTCTCGTGGTCGGCACCGCATCCCGAGGCCACCGCGTTCTCGAACACCCCTTCCACCGCCTCGAAATCGGGGGACCTCTCATCCGCGAAGCTCTCGCCTCCGGTCCCGTCGCAATCCTCTTCGGTTCAGAGAAGTTCGGACTCGGCAACGAAGAGCTCGCTCATTGCCACTGGCTGATGCATATCCCGACCCGCAACGAGCATGAATCCATGAACCTCGGGCAAGCAGTCGCCGTGTGTCTCTATGAGCTCATCCGAAGCAATGACCAGGCCGCCCCGGTAACCTCTCCAAAGCCCGCCCCTGCCAGCGCGGAGAACAACGAACGCATCGCCGATCTTTTGCACATCGTCCTTCATGAGTCGGGATACACCGAGGCACGAACCGAAGCCTCGACCGTTAACAAGATTCGCCGCATGGTGCTGCGCCTCAACCTCAGTGCACGAGATGCCATCATCTGGCTCGGCATGCTACGCCAGATACTTTGGAAAGTGCGACACGAGACTGAGAAGGAGTCGCAATAAGTCCGGCCCGCCTGCAGCAATGCATCGCTACGTGGAACTCATACCCTCTACCAGCTCAAGAAAATGCGTTCGCCCGTGTCTTTCGCCCACGATGACCGTTCCTCCGTTACTTACCGCCAAGGCGGTGAGCTCGTCATCACCAACGAAGAGCGCACATAGTTTGCTTTGATCCCAGTCCCAGACCTTCACACAGTTGTCTTCGCCCACCGAGACGATACGATCCGCACCCCCCAGAAAGGCCACCCCATTGACGATGCCATCGTGGGCGGCGATTGTGCGAACTAGCGTCCTTGTAGCAAGCTCCCATACCTCAACGGCCCCGTTCGAGCGGCCTATGGAGAGTAACCGTTCATCCGGGGACACGGCGATCGAAACAACCGACCCGTAACCGGAGCCGAATGTAAAGATCGGAGAGGGCTGACGGAAAACGTCCCAGACAGCGACCTCATTTGACGCGGTTAATATCTTACCCGGCTCATTCAGTTGCGCGATCGCGTTGACAAACTTCGCTGGGTAGGGCAAAGATCGATCAAGCCGCTGTGCCTTCAAGTCCCACAACTCGATGGCTGAAGGTGTTTTGTAAACCTGATCGTCCTGCGCTCGTGCAAGAACAGCATGCCGGCCGTCGCGTGTGACACATACGGCCGGGTAATGTCCTTGCCTGAGGTCCCCTGAATGCTTCACTAAAGTCGTTGGCTTCTTGACCCCGGACCGGAACACCTGCACGAGATCGCTATAGTATGAGCTGTTAAAGATAATTGAGTATTCGCTGCACGATGCGACGATAACGTTCCCGTCCGCGCTGGCCGCCAACGCGATGATCGATTCCTCCAAGCTCCATTCCTGCGTCACCAGACGCGATTGAGTGTCCCATTCGTTCAGGACGCCGTCCTCCGACGCGGTAAACGCCCGATTCGCGGTCTTGGTCGTCAGCGCTACTGTGACCTGCCCTTTGTGAGCCCGGATGTCGCTTTTTGGGTGCTTCAGATCCCATACCAGAAGCCTGCGATCAGTCGCCGCCGAAACGGCATACCGTCCGTCCGAGCTGACCGCAACCGACTGCACGTTGGCACTGTGGCCGTTAAACGTCGCAATGCAACGCTCGGTTTTAAGATCCCAGACCTTCACCGTGTGGTCCAGCGGCGGCCTTCCCGAGCCCGCCCGCGCTCCGGATACGATTCGAGTCAGGTCGGGCGTGAATGCGAGCGCCTCGATGGGTCCATGGTGCTCGTTTTGCACAGAGATGCGTTTGCAGACCCCTGAAACCAAATCCCACACTCTGATACTCGAATCTGCCAGGCTCGACTTTGTCTTATCATGACCGCCAGACGCGAGGAATCTCCCGTCCGGCGACACGGTCAGAGAGTTGCTTCCCAACTCGTATCCCCCGTGATCGAAGCGATCGATGACTTTGCCGTCCGTGACATCCACGATCGTCACATGCCAGTCGCTTCGCACCGCCATCCGCGTGGACCCTGGGATGAAGGCGCACGTCCACGCGCCCCGATCGAATACCGGCGTGGACTTACGCGTTTCGCGATTCCAGATGCGTATACCCAACCCGACCGCTGCGATCCAAGGATGATCTCCGGAGACCGCCACGCCCCACGCCTCGCGGTCAACGAACTGCTCAATAACCTCTCCGGTCTTTAGGTCCCTGATCGTGATGGTCCTATCGGACAAAATCACCAGCTCTTTGCCGTTCGGCGAGACGGCAACTGCCGCGATCTCACCCTCGTGAACGATGGGCGCTCTAACTTCCACCCCTCGACCGGGATCCCAAAACCGAACCGTCTTGTCCATCGAGCCCGATACGACGAACGGCGAACCAGGAATTGCTGCTACCGACACGACCGACCGCCGGTGGCCGGACAGAGACCAAACAAGTGGGTCGTCGATCTGGCGCAACGACGGACCAAGTGGACGAAGCCAACTGCCTCCGGGTGAAGACGGGAAATGATGCAAGAGAATGGCCGCCGTCATCGTCCGTGAGTAAAGTTGAATCCAAAGCTGCTCCGGGTCCCGGGAAAGCGCGCCCGAGGCGAGTCGCAGGACCGACGCGACCGCTCGGACGCGGTCGTCCGGCTCCATCAAGTTGAAGTCGGACAGCGCCTCGTGGACCGTCATCACCCGCAGCTTAGCCCTGAGCCATAGATAATCGAGCAACAGCGCACTGAGCATACCGGCGGATTTCGCGCGCGCAATATGCGAAGGGAGATTTCGCAGCCCGTAGGCGTCCCAATCGTCGTATGGCGCGCCGTTTTTGCCGGCATACGCATTCGCAACGCCCTGATGTTCCTCTACAGGATTGCACCAGAAATATCCGGCTCGCTTTTTGTCCAATAGGAATGTTCGGAACGAGTTGTGATACAAGCGGAACGACGTCTCTGTCGCATCGTCGATAACATTCAGAAACCGGTCGACAATCTCTAGGCTGCGTCGTACGTGACTCGGCAGTATCCCGGCGAATCGGGCCAATTGATCTTCGGTGATCGTGTCCTGGCAGACCGCGAGCTTACCTAAAACGGGTTTGTGTAATTCGTACCAATTATCGTTGCAGAATCGGATCAAGTAGCGGCGATAGACCTCATCCAGGCTCGGAGGAAGAGCGTCGAGGTTATCCAAAGGCTGCCTCCCAGCCTCGATGTCGTCCAGCAGAACCACAGAGAAAAGGAAATTATCCGCGGCGCGAGCCATCACGGAAGCAACCAGGTTCTGCAGTTCTACGCCGGCCTCATTCAGCCGTGCGAGAATCGACTCCCTCGCGGCACGTTTCTCGACATAAAGACGGACGTTATCGGCATCGCCGGATTGGTTTACAGGAATGACTTTGGGATGCAGAAACTCCAGGTAGCGGAGAACCGCGTCTGTCGGTTGAGTCGTGTATAACAGCCGGACCCAAGGTGGCAGATCCCCAAGCTTACTCAAAAGGGCAACGAGATTCGAAACACCGCCGTGCCGCACCGCCTCGTCAAGGCCGTCAATCACGATCAAAATGGGCTGCTGCGGCGGGTCCATAAGTGCCAACGGACCCCGAAGCAGTATTTCGAGATCTTCGTCAGGGTCGCTCGTCGAGAGGTGATTGATCACCAGGCCGGTAATCCGTCCACCCGGATCGAGCCGCTCGACGCGGATATCGATGTAAATCGCCAGCCGGTGCGGCTTGATGGATTCAACTAGAGCTTCCGCATAGCCGGGCAGCTTCTTGACGAGCTGAGCGGCAATCGAGCGCAGGACTGCCCCGGGAGTGACGGTCGCGATGCGGCCGTCGATGCAGAAATGAAATGCCGCCACATCCCGCCGCCGCTCGGTCAACTGCGCAGCAAATGCACTCTTTCCGGCGCCAGGCTCACCCGTCAGCACCAGGAGTGGATGTTGGCCATCCTGCAGCAGCGTGTCGATAAGCGCGAACAGATGATCGCGGCCAATGAAGTCTCTATCCCAGCGGATGAACTCGCGAGTGAAATCGATTGCTACGAGCTGTCCGTCGTGGGTGGATCTCATGCCGCCCGGCGATGAATAACTCGTCACATATTATCAACCTCGGCCCCGACGATATTCTTGCCTTTCTCGATATCGACGGACGCGTTCGCCGTTCCCCGGCTCATGTTCTTGATTCGGATCGCTGTGACGTTTTCGGCCTCCTTCATCTTGATCACAACGTTCAAGGTTGGCGCTTCCTTCTTGATCTCCTCCATGATTCCGGCCAAATCCGCAAGTAGTTTCGGATCACGCTGGAGATGTTCCGCTAGGATGTCCTCAAGAAACGGCGCATAGCGCTCCGGGTCCTTCTCAAATCGGCCAAGTGTGGAAGCCGCTTCTCCCGTGAACTTGCTCTTGATCCAGGTGAATAGCTCCTCCGTTTTCTTGAAGACCAATTTCCCGGCCTCTCCCGCGAAGGCTTCCACGCTCTTTTTTACATAAGGCGACAAGAGGACGACCGCGCCGGCGGCGATTGTTGCAGGGTCCATCTGACTCTCCTCCTTCGGACTGAGTCCTAAGATGATGGGTCACGTACGAGGCGTCGTCCGCAACCTCGATACGATTAGACCATTTCGGAAAGCGATGCGGTTGGGCGCCTGCAAACTTCCGGCGCGCCGGATCGTAGCCGATTAAAGCGTCCGGAGAAACGCAATCAGTTCTTCCCGCTCACGTGGATCCAGCCTCAAGCCGAATTCATGACCTTGATCGCACGAGTCTTGGTCCCTGGCGGACTCCAGCCCCCCTGGAACATGAGTGTCTTTGAGTCGGTCCGCGTCGAACATCTCCTCCAAGCTTGCCGCCGACCTATCGTGGAAGTAGTGACCGCGATACCAAACGCCCTTGAGCGAAGGAACCTTGTAGCACCCCGTGCCCTTACGCGTTTTCAAAGCAAGGCCCCGGTCTGTGCTCACCGAGATTGGGAGCACGTCCAGGCTGGCCGGCTTGTCCTTCGGCGAGCAAATCCTTCAGCTAGCGTCAGCTTGTTATTGGTGTAGAGCGGCGGCGTGTGACAGCCAATGCAACCCTCGCGCGCGAAAGTCTTTTGGCCCTCTCTCGCCTTTTCATCGAACTCATTCGGGTTGCGCGGCGGCTCGAGTGATTCGATGTACAGCGCCAGCGCATAGAGTACTTCATCCGGCAGCCCGCATTGAACCCGGTCTGCATCCGGCGGAAGCACATGGTGCGGACCAAAATCCGTCGTTTCTGCGGAACTTACCAGCGCCGCATAGCGCATCAGGTCGCCGACTCCGCGATTCACGTGCGTCGCTGTCGCATCAAAATATTTCAGTTGCTTCACGCCGATAAGATCTGGAACTTTGGCCGGATAAAATACGCTGCCGTTCCAACGTGCCGCCGCTCCGCCTCGAACGTTCGCGGCCGCCTGTACGGGGAAGTCATCCACCGTCATCGTCTTCAGCCGCTCGTGCACATCCTCTTTTACCCACGGAACCACACTTTCGCGATACATCCACATTCCGAAAGGCTCAGACCCCTGCGAAATGGCGTCGCGGGCGGTGCTACTCGATTAGCAACGTGCACGAGCATGGCCAGCGGTGCAGGGATGTTTTGTTGGCCATCGAACGTCGGAGCCCCAGGAACACGAACTCCGTCCCGCATATAGAGAAGATGACAATTTTGAGCAGTTCGAAAACGAAAGAGCAACACCCTTCTTCGTCGGGACCCACCGCGTTCCGAACATCGTACCGTTCGGTAACGGAGTGGAATGGCCCACATCGTAGATCTCACGGCTCCGGGCGGCGGCGTGTCTATGGTATCGAACGCGCCACCGAAGCCCGGCCATGGATTAACTCCTAATCGAATACGAGGCCACTCGCGTAAATGAAGCCTCGAAACAAGATTCGATGCGCAGGCAACTCGTCAGAGACGTTTCCAGTCTAAGAATCCAATGTCTTAGGCGCACGCAAGCACTTTCTTGCACTGAAGGGCTTGTCTCGCGTGAGCAAGCTCGGTAGCGACATCACTTTGCCCCTGATCGATTAGCGTTTCGAGGATCACCGGGACATTCTCAGGGATTAATCCTGCGACCGATTGGAATGCTTCGATCGCATACGCGGAGAGTGGATCGTGCCGACTACTGCTGTTTACCTCACTCAAGTGCACTTCCGCCAAACGGTCTCGGTATTTCTCGAGGATTCTCCTGGCCTCTGCCATTGTGGGATCGACTTGCCGGGCATGTCCGATATCGAAGCACAAGCGAGCTTCGGGAAGTCGAGTGAAAAACTCACTCAGTTCCTCTGCCGTTCGACCGACCGGCTTGCGCTTATCCATGTTTTCGATCAGCAAGCGGTCGTGGAATGTTGCCCAGCGCTCGAAGGAGTAGATGACGTCAGGATGAATGACAATCGGAATCTGCATTGCCACAACGTCTTGAAGTGCATTCACAACCAAAAGCTCCTCGTGCGGGTCGAAGCGGCTGGGCGCATGAAACGAGATTACTTCGAACTGGGACAGTTCCATGTCCGGCAAAGCTCTGACCAGTGGACAGAGTTCCGAAAGTCGAAGCGCAGACAATTCTACCGCGGATACGCCGTATCTACGAAGACTCGCTAGAGCCGCCAAGTAGTCCGATTTGGCAATCGCGCCTGTAGAGAAACCGATAACACGCATCAAAACACTCCATATTCTATGGTTAGGTCACGGAGTTCCTTATCATTTCCAAAGAAAAGGTCTCGCAAGCCATCGTTGAAATCTTGGCTCATCTCCCTAACCCTTTTCCAGACGGGAGATGAGCCAATATCCGCCAGCTGCAGTGCTTCCAGATGCTTCCGGCACTCCTCGTCATCTAACAGAGATAGGAACGAGTTGTAACTATTGAATAACTTCCGTCCAACCTCGTCCGGAATTTCGGATCTTGACACTGCGCGCGCAAGCATCTCAAGGGGCGTTCGATCGAGTTCGGATTCGATGTAAGCGAGCATGGGAGCGGGATCGTGGTTCGAGATCAGTGCTTTTCTGGCGCTCTCGGCTTCTTCATCGAGTTGGCACAAGAAACATCTGAGAAGCCCTGAGGCAAACACCAGCTTGCGAGACATTCGAAGTTTTGCATTCCGCAATGGCCACTTCCTGCCAGCATCAGAGCGCTGTTTATATACAAAATCCACAGTGACGGTACGCCAGTAGCGCGTCAGATCGTTTAGCAAGAAGCGAGGGACCCGGCGACTCCCACTCCCAAACATTAACCCCCGGTCGTCGCGAACATACCGATTTAAGATTTGCCGTCGTACTCTTCTAAATGCAGATTTGTCGCCAATCGGAAACGACTCAAGAAGCAGAAGCACACGTCGGGTGGTATTGGAGTTCGTGTCATCCTCACCTCCGATCTCGTGCACGAGACCATGGCTTCCGACCATGCATCCAAAGATTCCGGATCGGCCAGGTTCGCCAAAACCGTTTTTTTGAAGCTTGGATTCAAGATCGCGTTTCTGATCCTCGTGCTCAGGGTATGCTTGCCCGTCCACGAGCAAAATCCAGTCAGCATCGCTGCCGGACGTCATTTCTTCACGAGCAATCGAACCAAACAGCACTACACTGGTGTCACTGGCAACCTGTCCCTTGAACGCCTCCTCTAGAATCCTACGTCGGTTTTGAGTGGTGTCCTTAGCCTTCTTGATCGCGGGCCAATTACAGCCCAGTTTCTGTTCGAGTTGCTCTATTTGCATTGTCGGAGTTTTTTCTTCGGCGTCTTTCCTACTATAAGCTCGCGTTGGCACGTAAGGGCTTTCCGACGCTTTGATTGTCCCCCGGATGCTATCCTAATAGTTCCCGATGACGAAAATCCAACTCCAGTACCATCTCACCCGTCCGCTCGACGAGAAGTTACTCGAATCCATCTCCCGAGCCAACAGTGTCTATGGTATCGAGCGCATCACCCTAACCCCCGCTATGGATAAACTCCTGGTCGAATACGATGCCACGCGTCTGAATCCAAGTGAAGTGCAATCCGTTCTGCTGCGCTCCGGCATCCCCGCCGGCCATCGCGCCTAAACGCAACCCGCCTACAACGCAACAAGTAGTTCTGTGATATGCTATGCTGGTAATCGAAAATTAAGGATTAAGGTAAGACGAGGGGTTTTCACTCTAGCATGGCACTGGCGGCACATCAGAAGTCCGACGTTATCTCGAAATATAAGATCCACAAATCCGACACCGGATCGCCCGAGGTGCAGATTGCTCTCCTGAGTCAGAAGATTCTGCAGCTTCAGGATCATTTCAAACTCCATGGCAAGGATCATCATTCCCGGCGTGGGCTTTTGATGATGGTCGCTCGGCGTAGGCGCTTGTTGAACTATCTCAAGAATAACAACCCTGAGAGATACAAGACGCTCATTTCGAGTCTCGGCATCCGCCGCTAGCTCCTGTCGTCCAGAGTGGGCTCTTAAGGTGCAGACGGGCGATGCCCGTTTGACAAACCGTCCCTGGTGGGTCGGTCCATCCCGCAAGCAACTCCAGTCTCCTCTTAATCAAGTACCAATCGCGGTGCGAACATCGTGATTGTGATTGGAGGATGTCCCTAGATGGTTCATACAGTTGAAGTAGACCTAGACGGTCTAAAGATTTCCATTGAAACTGGAAAGATGGCGAAGCAGGCGAACGGCTCGGTTGTCGTTCGGTCCGGCGAGTCCGTAGTGCTTGTCAGCGCTTGTGCT
The DNA here is from genome assembly GCA_963770345.1 of Bryobacteraceae bacterium. GTDB lineage: Bacteria > Acidobacteriota > Terriglobia > Bryobacterales > Bryobacteraceae > CAVYPH01. The sequence goes on from CAVYPH010000007.1 coordinate 1,607,266, forward strand.
AATGAAGAGCCCAAAGTTGGCGCCAGTTTCTTCCCCCTCACGGTTGATTATCGTGAATATACCTACTCCGCTGGAAAATTCCCCGGCGGCTTTATCAAACGTGAGGGCCGTCCGTCCGAAAAAGAGATTCTCACCAGCCGCCTGATCGATCGGCCCATCCGGCCGCTGTTCCCAGAAGGATTCTCATGCGAAACGCAGGTCATCGGCATGGTCTTTTCCGCCGATCCCGAGCGCGATCCTTCCACCCTCGCCATCATCGGCGCGGCTGCCTCGCTCGCCATCTCCGACATTCCGTTTCACCATGTGCTCGGCGGAATCCGTGTCGCTCTCCTCGACGGGAAGATGATTCCCAACCCCACTTACGAGGAAACGAAAAGAGCAAAGTTCCACATCACTGTTGCCGGAAGCGATGAAGGCATCGTCATGGTTGAGGCCGGTGGCCGGGGCGCGTCCGAAGCCGAAGTTCTGCAGTGCATCGAATACGGTCACGACTGCTGCCGCAAAATCGCCGTTGCCATCAGGGAGCTGGTTGCCAAAGTCGGCAAAACGAAGCGTGTCTACACGCCGCCGCCTGTGAACGAAGCGCTCTTTGAAGAGATCGCCACCAAGGTTCGCACCAACCTTACCGACGCCCTCGATACACACAAATACGCCAAGCTCGACAGCTATCACAAGATCCACGAGATCAAGACCAAGCTGCTCGAAGAATATCCCGAAGAGCAGCGCCCTGAAGTGAAGAAGCTCTTCGATGCTCTGAAGGAACGCATCTTCCGCGACGAAATGTTGAAGCATCGCCGCCGCCCGGATCACCGCGCGTTCGACGAAATCCGCAACATCACCGGCGAAGTGGGAATGCTGCCCAGAACGCACGGTTCCGCCCTCTTCACCCGCGGCGAAACGCAAGCGATGGTCACGTGCACTCTGGGCACCTCAGACGACGCCCAGCGCATCGAACTTCTCGATCCTTCGGAGAAAGAGAAGACCTTCATGTTGCACTACAACTTCCCGCCGTTCAGCGTCGGCGAAGTTGGCTTCATGCGCGGCGCGGGCCGTCGTGAAATCGGACACGGCGCTCTGGCCGAACGGTCTGTGGCGTCCGTTATTCCTGACCCGAAAACGTTCCCTTATACCATCCGCATCGTCAGCGACATTCTGGAATCGAACGGTTCCAGCTCCATGGCTTCCGTCTGCGGCGCAACCCTTGCAATGATGGACGCCGGTGTGCCGATTACGGCTCCAGTAGCCGGAATCGCCATGGGCCTCGTCAAGGAAGGGGATGCCTACGCGATTCTCACAGACATCGCAGGCGCCGAAGATCATTACGGCGACATGGATTTCAAAGTCGCAGGCACCAGGGACGGCATCACCGCCCTTCAGATGGATATCAAGGTGCTCAACGTTACCACGACCATCATGACCGAAGCGTTGGAGCAGGCCCGCCGCGCGCGCCTCTTCATCCTCGACAAGATGCTCGGTACACTGTCGGAATCCCGCAAGGATCTCTCGCAGTACGCTCCACGCATCTTCACGCTGAACATCCCGCCGGACAAGATCCGCGAACTCATCGGCCCTGGCGGCAAGGTCATCCGCAACATCGTCGACGTGACAGGTTGCAAGATCGACGTCGAGGACGATGGCACAGTCAAAATCTACGCCACCGACGGTACATCCGCGGAGAAAGCCATCCAGATGGTCGGCGAAATCACAGCGGTCGCCGAAATCGGTAAAACATATCTCGGCAAAGTTGTCCGCCTGGTTGATTTCGGAGCGTTTGTCGAAATCTTCCCCGGCACCGACGGCCTGCTCCACATCAGCGAAATTTCAGAAAATCGCGTGAAAGCAGTACGCGACGAACTGAAAGAAGGCGACCAGATCATGGTCAAAGTCCTCGCGCTCGAAGGCAACAAAATCAAGCTCAGCCGCAAGGCAATCTTGAAAGAGCAGCGCGAAAAGCTGAAAGCCGAAGAAGTCAAGAAGTAACTACACCATCCACCGGCATTCGAGCTGTGACCGCGACTTACCTAATGTGGGGCGCAGCCACAGCTCGATCGCAACCGCGGAACGCGACCAGCCCTCCGCACCAAAATCTGTATCAACATACGCTCACTTTTTCTCCCGGACATTCGTATTACCACCGGTAATCCTTACGGTTCCTTCGAAGTTTTCCCGCTCAGGAAGATAGCGAAAGTCGTATTCAAGGTGCAGTCTGGAATTGTACCAGTCGTCGTAGTGCCAATGCAGCGTTCCAGTTGGCTTCCTGGACGCAAACCGATACATCCACGTCCGCGGAGCATCTTGTTCGCCAGGCAAGTTGCTGTGGATCAAGAACTCGTAGACGATCACGCGGTCCTGCCGCTGCCTATAGCCCCATACCATTGTCAAGGGCCCATTGCAGGATTCCATTACATAGAAGGCAAATTCCAAGGCCTTTCCATCGCCGTTAAAATCTCTTAGAGCGAGAATATGAGGCTTGCCCGAATCTCGTTTGAGTGGGCTGCGAACTTCGTAAGGGAAACCAGATCGAATCCAAAACGGAATGTTGTACTGGTCGGCAGAGCCGAGCCTAACCGGCACCGTGTTGAGGACGTGTTTGGATTGCGTGTCGACGAGTGACACCCGGGTAGGCGCGGTGTAGAAATGGCCTAACGTTTCGTCCGGGCAGGTATATTCAGTGTCGCTCTCATTTAAGAACGTGCGCCTCTCTAGAGGTTTGTCTGCTGGAGCGAGCACTCAGAGAACCAGGCCACGATGCGGGTGCGCCCAGACCGGCAGAGGCTCCTCTTCTAGCAGCACCGCACTGTCCGGAAGTCCAACATAAGGCAGTCTGGATGCCGCCATCACCAACAAAGTCGAGAACAAACCACAACAAATGACCCGCACGGTTTTTAGCTTAACAGTTTGGCATCAGTTTCATCCGAGAATTTCGACTAATTCGAGTATTTCGAGTATCTGTTATCATAATTGTTATGAGTGTAGATACCCGGGAACCGATTACCCTACCCCCCACAGAGCAAGAGCAAGTTCGAGATCTTGAGCGTATGCTCGACCTCGGTGCCCCCGCGTTGGTGAGTGTATCGGGAGAACGCCTGATCGTCCCTCCAACGGTTTACGAAGTTCTCCGGAAAGTGGTCGAACTCATGGCAGAGGGCAAGGCAGTCACATTATTACCGGATAATCAAGTGATCACCACACAACGTGCGGCCGACCTGCTCGGGATGTCCAGGCCGTTCTTCGTCAAGCTGCTCGAGACCGGCGCAATGGCCCACCATAGAGTTGGGAATCAGCGTCGAGTCTATCTCCGAGACGTCCTTGAATTCGCTCACAAGCGCGACGAAGAGCGTCAGGCTGCTCTCGACCGTCTCTCCCGGCAAGCATTTGAAGCTGGGCTGTATGATCGCAACGTGATGTCCGAAGGCGGCAACGATGAGTAAGAGAACCGGGTGAAAGCAGGCCTCAAAGCCGTTTTAGACGCCTGTGTTCTCATCCCGATGCCTTTAGCTGACACTCTGCTGCGGCTTGCGAGCGGGCGAGGACTCTACCTGCCAAAGTGGACCGGTCAAATCATGAACGAAGTGAATCGGAACCTCGTCGAGAAGTTCGGTCTGACCGATGAGCAAGTCGCTTACAGAGAGAATGAAATTCGACGCCATTTCCCGGAGGCGTGGGTGGAGCGCCACGAGGATCTCATCGCCGCTATGAAAAACCATCCCAAGGATCGACATGTCCTGGCGGCCGCCGTCCGGTGCAATGCGCAAGTCATCGTAACCGTCAACGTAAAGGATTTCCCAACAACGGCGTTGGATCCCTATTCGATCGTTCCGTTCGGGCCGAGTGCCTTCCTTCGCAATCTGTAGATCTCGACCGTGACTTTGTCGCGAATACGCTCTGGCGGCAAGCCGCCTCAATCAATAAGCCTCTCGAATACCTGCTCGAGAGATTGAGTATCAATGCACCCGCATTCGTCAGCTTTTTGAGGAACGAATCAGAACAGCACGAACCAGGAGCACCCGTATACTGAAGGCACCACGCCGATGAACCCGCCATCCGAAGCGAGGCCGGATTCTCCGCTTGCCCAGCGGTACGAGATGCTCATCCGCGTCGCGCAAGCGATAAAGGCCCACCGCGGCTGCGACGATCTTTTCCACGCTCTGGCTGCGGAATTATGCAAAGTGGTCGACTTCGAGGCCATCTACTGCATCCACTACGACCAACCCGCCAACAGAATTGCATGGTTAGGCACTCATTCCAAGAGCGGCGTCCAGCGCCCTGATTTTCCTCCGGAAGAGACGATGACTTCCTGGATCTATGAACGCCAGCAGCCTTTAATAATCCCATCCATCGACCAGGAGACGCGCTTCCCGCGTGTAATGGAATTCTTCAAGTCCCAGGGCGTGCAGTCGATCTGCGCGCTGCCTTTGACCACCGTCCGGCGTCGTCTCGGAAGTTTTGGCTTCGGCAGCAAACTCCCCAATGCATATTCCGAAGAAGAGGTCCGTTTTCTCTCGCTGGTTGTCGACCAGATCGCTCTAGCCGTCGACGATGCGCTGCACGCCCAGGAGTTGGAGCGTAAGAACAAGCACCTGGCCTTGCTGCTTGATCTCAACAACGCCGTGGTCTCAAATCTGGAACTGAGAGATCTCCTTCGGGCGATGGCGGCCAACGTCCGGCGCGTTATGGAATGCGATGGTGTTGGCGTCGCACTGCCCGATCCGGAGAGCAATGAGTTGCAGTTATACGCGTTCGACTTTCCTGGGAGCGAAGGCATTGCCTACGAGGGTCTCGGCATGCCGATCGGCGGAACATTAGCGCCGGCTCGGGCCTTCCGGACGGGCAATCCGGAAGTAGTGAACCGGATCGATCCCGGCGCTGACAACCCCGGCGTTCCCACGCTTCCGATCGCTGCCGGAGTTAAATGCGTCTGCTACCTCCCGTTGGCCAGCCGAGGCCAAATCCTCGGTGTCTTGATACTCGGCAGGCGCGAGGAGAAGGTGTTCACTCAGGATGAGGTTGATTTCCTGATGCAGATGGCGAACCAGGTCGCTCTAGCGGTGGAGAACGCGCTCGCCTATCGCGAGATTACCAACCTGAAAGACAAGCTCACCCAAGAGAAGGTCTACCTCGAGGATGAAATTCGCGGCGAAATGAACTTCGAGGATATCGTCGGTAGGAGCGTCGCACTGCGGACTCTGCTGCAGCAGGTCGAGGTGGTCGCTCCGACCGATTCTACCGTCCTGATTTGCGGCGAGACCGGCACCGGGAAGGAATTGATCGCCCGTGCGATTCACGATTTGAGCTCCCGCCGCCAGAGCGCGTTCGTGAAACTGAACTGCGCCGCGATTCCGGCCGGTCTGCTCGAGAGCGAACTCTTCGGCCACGAGAAGGGGGCTTTCACCGGAGCCGTGGCCCAACGCATCGGCCGCTTCGAAGTAGCCAGCCGCGGAACCGTTTTCCTCGACGAGGTGGGCGAGATTCCCCTCGAACTGCAACCCAAGTTGCTGCGTGTTTTGCAAGAGCGGGAGTTCGAGCGCCTCGGCAGCTCACGCACGCTTCAAACCGGTGCCCGTCTGATCGCGGCCACGAACCAGGATCTCGCGGCCATGGTGCAGGAGCGGAAGTTCCGGTCCGATCTGTTTTATCGGTTGAATGTTTTTCCGGTTCAAGTTCCTCCGCTGCGCGAACGGCAGGAAGACATTCCTCTTTTGGTCCGTCACTTCGTCCAACAGTATGCGCGGCAGATGAGCAAGATCATCGATACCATTCCATCCGAGGTCATGAACGTGCTCACCGGGTATCACTGGCCGGGGAACATCCGTGAGTTGCAGAATCTCATGGAACGCGCCGTGATTCTCTCGCAGGGACCGGTTCTGAAGGTCCCGCTGTCCGGTCTTCAAGACCGTCCCGCGCCTGCCGCCGTCAATCAGATCGGTACGCTGGAAGACGCCGAGCGGCGGCACATCACGGACGCGCTGCAAGCCACCAACTGGGTCGTCGGTGGACCTAAGGGCGCAGCAGCGCTGCTCGGAATGAAGCGGACCACGTTGCAATGGCGCATAGACAAACTAGGAATTCGGTACCGGGAGACGCGATAGCGCCCACAGAAGTGCCAATATACGGGCACGCTGCCTAATTGTTGACACGGAAATATCCCGGCACTTCCTTGAAATCAACGCCTCGATCTTC